>CAWHSA010000001.1:0-471227 GCA_963831855.1 uncultured Bacteroidales bacterium
TCGTTTATAGCAGTAGGAAAATTACTTAAAATAGTCGAAATGGGGTCGATAGTGTTATGTTTTGTCGTTTCTGGAAATCGCTTTCCTTTACCTGGATTTTTGTGCCTCGCTGTATTGAAAACAAGAGACCGGAAAATATCAGTAATCCTAAAAACCATTTATCCGAAAAAACCTTAAACCTGAAACATGAAACCTGAAACCTGAAACCTGAAACCTGAAACATGAAACCTGGAACCTGAAATCCGAAACATAAAACTTTTATCATTTCAGATCCAAATCCTCAATAGGACTCCTTACTGCAACAAGATTACGCCTGCTTACATGTGTGTAAATCTCTGTGGTGCGGGTGCTCTTATGTCCTAAAAGCTCTTGTATGTACCTTATATCCAGCCCGTTCTCGTGAAGATGCGTCGCATAACTATGACGAAGACAATGAACTCCCACATCTTTCTTTATCCCTGCATTCAGCAGGGCATTCTTAAATACCCTGTAAACACTCTCTGAAGAATATCTCCCCCTGAACTGCCCTTCAAATAGATATATCCTCGGACTGTATCCGCTGAAATATTCGTCAAGCTTATCCCATACCTTTCCCGGAACAGGAACAATCCGGTCAACCTTTCCCTTCCCTTCCCTGATATGCAATATGTTCCTCTCCCGGTCAAGATCCGCAAGCTTTATATTCGTAACCTCCGACCTCCTTAACCCACACGAATAAATCATCCAGAGTATCAGCTTGTGCTTAAGATTCCTTGCGGAATTAAGAATGAGACTTACTTCTTCCTTGGAAAAAACTTTTGGAAGCGACCTGGTCCTGCGCGGTCGTTCAAAAAAATCCGGATTCACCTTCCCCTTGCCCGCAATAGTGTAATAAGACTTAATTGCTGATACCATCTGGTTCTGATAGGCTGCAGAATATCCTAACCTTATAATAAAATCATAGATGAAAAGCGATATTTCCTCTTCTGTGATCTCCATGGGCTCCCTGGGACTGAAATACCTGAAGAAAAATCCGAGCACCGCCATATAGGATTCTTTTGTACGCGGACTGTAACGGTTCTCATCAAGAAACCACCCCATCAGCTCAAGCCCCTCCCGGGCCCTGACGCCAAGATCCCTGGCCCTGATTTCATCGCCGGTTGCCTTCCTCTCCGACTTCAGCTTATCATTGATCACCTGCTTTGTTATCTTAATCCTTACCCCTATGGAAGCAAAGTAATCGGCCAGGGAATCACAGGTCATCTTTGTCCAGGTCAGGAGCCATTCTCTTCGCTTCGCGTCAAAAGTGCATTTGCCATAGCTTCTTAACTCACTTATCCAATCCTGATCATACCTGCCTGTAAACTTAATGACCAGCAATCCCTCATTTTCATTTATCCGGAATTCAACGGGACTGAATTTTGAACGGCTTTCTATATCCGCAGGAGTAGCCGGCACATTATTATTTTCCGCTATTTTCCTTATAGCTTCTGGACGATAAAATTCTTCAGATTCAATATCATCAGCAAGCTTCGGCTCAGGTGAATCGGGAGGAGCTTCATCTGAAACTGGCTTATATTCCGTTATATCCGGTTCTCTGTTTTTAAGCGAGATGCCGGTGATATCAATTTCGGCAAGATCTTTCAAAGTCCTCAAAATAGCTCTGAGGCTATCTTCAGTGTCATCGACATAGAAACACCGGTAGGTTCCGCTGAAAGCAGCTCCGGACAACAGCCTGACCTTTGCCTTCAGAATTTCATCGTAATCAAAAATGATGGCAATGCGCCAGGCATCACGATGGAATATCCTCTTGAGAATTACTTTCCTTTTCATATTATGCAGCAAGACGAGAATACAAAGATAAATGATAAAAGATCAAAGATCAAAGAGTTGGATAGAAATAATATACGAGGTAGTGGAAGTCAACGGAATTTTTGAACTGATTGAACCAAGAATATTTAAAAGTTCATTTGATTCATTAATCAGGTAGTTCAATTCATTAATATTCAGGTCTTTTATCTTCATTCTTCTCCACGCTTCCGCCACATCAGTCACATATGCCATTTAATACAATAACTTGATATAATGACATTTATAATACTTTTAACTGACCTCCTCCGAACTATTAATAAACAAGTTAAGCAATAAAGACGTTAGGAAGGTGTGAAATGTCATTCTATTTTTAATTTTAAGAAACAGAGAGCTCTGAACATGCTTTCGCCACGTCAGTCACATTGTGATTGATACAAAATTGCAAATCACCAGTATTATTGCTTAATACGAATAGGCATTGAATTGTTACCCTGATTTTCAACTTATTTTATGTTTTGACAGAATAATTTAAGCGGCGATATTAATTTCCATACTTCTGATCGTAAGCTTTTTATTTATCTTTGCTTATATATGGGACGTTAGCTCAGTTGGTTCAGAGCGCTTGCTTCACAGGTAAGAAGTCACTGGTTCGAATCCAGTACGTCCCACACGGAAAATATTAAAGGCATCAACCGGACTTTCATGTTACAGATTCGGTTTAAAAATTCAAATAATAATATGACAGAAAAAAATCAAACAAACAGGGAAACATTCAGAGTCTCAGGTAATGAGATCGTTTCAAAGATCAAGGAGATAATTAAAGAAGGGAATGCCAGCAGGATCATTATTAAAAATGAAAAGGAGGAGACCATAATGGAATTCCCGGTAACAATCGGGGCAATTGGCGTTATCCTGGCCCCGGTGTTTGCTGCTGTTGGCGTTATTGCTGCAATGGCTACGGATTGCACAATCATAGTTGAAAAAAGGGAACCTGACAAGAAATAACTTCTGTATGTTGAACTGACACCAGGGTCATTCTCCTTTATTTACAAATCGGATAAAAATAATGTCCTGCAAGCTTTGCACTTGCGGGATTTTTAATTTGAGCAGTGCGAACAAAAACCGGATACATATGTTGAATGTTGAATATTGAATGGAAAGCCGTGACCCGCTCTCCGACTACTCCATTAATACAAACACTTAATTACCAACTATGAATTCTTCTTCCCCGGATGTGATTGTCATCGGCGCTGGTCATGCAGGATTAAGCATCAGCCACCAACTGAAGAAATATAATATTAACCATGTTGTTCTGGAGCAGGGTACAATCGGAGATACCTGGTACAATCAGCGATGGGATTCATTTAGATTCAACACTCCGATAAAAGTGAATTTGTTACCAGGGCAGGAAAATACCTTGCCTGAATCTGAAGGATTCTGGTCGGCACAGGAATTTGTTTCACTGCTTGAAGATTATTCAGAGACATTTAAATTACCTGTTCTTGAAAACCGCAAGGTCTTATCCGTTGAAAGAGTTCCGGAAACAAAAGATTTTTCAGTATGTGTCTCAGAAAATGGCCTTTTCAGATATTACCGTTGCAAACAAGTCGTGGTTGCATCCGGAGCTCAGAATAAAAAGAACATACCCTCATTTGCAAACAATATCTCACAGAAAATTTTCCAGCTGCATGCAGGTGATTATAAAAGAGCTTCAATGCTGCCTGATGGAGCTGCTTTGGTCGTCGGCAGTGCACAATCAGGAGTCCAGATTGCCGAAGATTTAATTAATAACGGGAAAAAGGTATTCATTTCCACAAGCAATGTGGGCCGTGTTCCAAGAAGATACAGGGGCAAGGACATTGTGGACTGGCTTATCCTTACGGGATTTTATGATATGCCGGCAGGCAACTATAATGATCCCCGGATTCTGACAAAATTTCCACAAATTTCCGGCGTAGGGTTCAGGGGGCACACTGTAAGTTTGCAGGCTCTTGCACAAAATGGCGCTGTCATCCTGGGAAAGACAGAAAATGCTGATTCTGTAACCTTTTTTCTCCAGCCTGATGCTGCAACTCACGTTAAATTTGCAGATGTTTCTTCGATGAATGTGAAAGCAATGATAAATGAATATATAGAAAAATCACAACTATCTGCTCCCCCTCCTGAAGAGGATCCTGCCGATTTCCCCGATGAGACTGCCGCCTGTGCATCAGCCATTACTTCCCTTAACCTTATTGAAAACCACATAACTTCAGTCATTTGGACAACCGGATTTACCGGTGATTTCAGCTACCTTAAGCTCCCGGTATTCAATAGTTCAGGAATGGTAACCCACCTGGGAGGAATTTCAAATATTGAAGGCTTATATTTTCTCGGTTTTCCGTGGCTCAGGAAAAGAAAATCAGGGATCATCCTGGGAATACGGGATGATGCTGAATTCATTGCCAATGAGCTGCTGATGCATTCCAGCATCAGAATCCAGAGTTAAAAAGATGACAAAACCTGTTAAGCATGTCACCGAAGATATAGGGTGGTCTGGATGGCTGCCCGATCAGATCCGGGAATTCAATTAAGCTTTACCTGTACTTTGACAGGGTTATGGTCTGAATTAACAAATCCGAGATTCTGACACTTTACCGAAACTGGCTCAATGTTCGGGGAAACCAGGAAGAAATCAATTACCGTTGTTGGTGTTGAAGCAGGATCATATGCCGTAACAACTGAACGGTTCGACGGCTGCATGGGATCGAAGATCCATTTCCAGTCTCCGCCAAAGTAGTCCGATTCCATAGACATCTGCGAAGTATTTACAACATTGCCTGAGAAAGCAGGCTTAAAATCAGGAGGGCACTGGTTCCAGTCGCCGCCTGCAATTATAAAATTCCCGGCTTTATATTCATTCATTACAAACTCCCTCAGCTTTTCCAACTGTGCTTTCCGGATTTCGCCGGCGTCAAAAGCTTCATTGTGAGTATTGATCAGGACCAGTTCCCTTCCGCCCGCAAGCCTGTATCTGTTGACCATAAAGCATCTGTCGAGATAAAAAAGCTGTGTGGGAAAACCCATATTGCCCGGGAGTGCATACCTTGCCGAGGATTCAGGTACATATTTTGAAAAGGTTGCAATGCCTGAAACCACCTTACCCATCGGATCAGAAAGAGGGCTGGGAACAAAAAAGACATCATAGTTCTTTGCAAAAAAGGGATTAAAGCCGGTCAGCTTCCGGGAGAAGTCTTCAAACTCATCTATTTTGTAGCTCCTTTTACTATTCCTGTCGACTTCCTGAAGGATTATAAAATCAGCAGTGTCATTGCTTTTCAGGAAGTTTCCTATCTCTTCAACATTCTCACGGCACTTATTTTCCGGAGTAATAACCTTCGTCCCTCCGTCATAAAAAAAATCCATATCCTTATCGAGTCCGGCATAACCGATGTTCCATGTCAGGAGGGTCAGACTCATGGAGTCTTTCAGGATCGAAGGTTTTTCCGAAACCGTTATGACTTCCTTCTCATCGGGTTTGTAATCGGAAAAGACGGCATATACTATAAGTCCTGTAAAACCGGTAAACAGAACTGCGACAGCTATCAGGACAGCTTTAAGGATTTTTTTCAGGATCTTCATTGTATTTCAGGATTAATTTCTGAGCATAGTATTAAAGTTATTACTGGCATAATCAAAGTTAAAGTTTTTTAATCTAAATCCGGGAATGAAACAGATTGTTAATTTTACTGTTGTTATTTGCCGGGAATAAATTATACCTTAGTGTTGTCAAAATAGTTAAAATCTATCAATCAAATCAGTATGAAAAAGTTTACTTATTCTTTACTCCGGAAACTTACAGTTTTCTCAGTATTTATTTTTGCATCTGCCAGCCTTATGGCGCAGACTAACTTTTCTGGAACATGGGCATTAAATGAGTCCAAAAGCAATTTTGGCGACAGCCAGTTCAGGTTTGCGGCCACAAATATGGTCATTACCCAGAATGCCGGTACAATTTCTGTTGAGAGCGCCATGACAGGTCCTGATGGTGAAATGAAGATGAGTTCAAAATACAATCTCGACGGAACTGTAAGCGAAAATACCGGTATGATGGATATGAAAAGCAAATCGACACTTACCTGGTCAGCTGACAAAGCATCTGCTGCTATCGCAACAACAATGATTTTTGATATGAATGGCGAAAGCAGGGAGATGAAATCAACACAGACCTGGAAGCTTGCAGAAGGAGGAAAAGTTCTGATGATCGAAACAACAAGGCCCGGGTTTAACGGTGGTGCTGAAACAAAGACTACTGCCGCCTACGATAAAAAGTAGAATTTTGAGGTTGATAGTGAAAAAGAATTCAACCTTTATTTTACATCAAGCAGTATAGTGGAATCTTTCAGGCCGGGGGAGGATAATTTGATTGTTACCACTCCCGGTTTATCTGTTGCCTGAAGGTATATCAGCAACTTTCCATGAAATGCCTTTTGCTTATTGTCTTTATAATCCTCAGTGTTAGATGGATTGGAATCTTCCATTCCCAGAAGCCTTGCCGGTCCGGAAATTTCACATGTAATTTCATTTGAGGCAGAATAAACTAAATTTCCTTCTCCATCGCAAAGATTGACAAATACATGAGCAAGATCCTGCCTGTCGGGCTTTATCGTTTTCTTTTCGCAGACAGCAATTATCTGAGCGGCGGGTGCCGCTGTTTTAAGTTCGTAAGATGAAGCTTCCCTGCCGTTATTCCTGGCGATTGCCTTCAATGTTCCTTTCTCAAATGGCACCTCCCAGGTAATAGTCCTGTTTTTAAAATCTGCCATCTTTTTCGAGCCTAAGGATCTTCCGTTAAGCAAGAGCTCAACTTCCTCGCAGTTTGAGAAAGCATTGATGCTGATCATTTTGCCATCGTCCCAGTTCCAGAGAGGATCAACTCTTTTATGCGCCCAAAGGCTGGTCGATGCTCTTTCGGTAAGCCGGTCGGTCGTTCCAAGGAAAACCATCGGCTTGTTGCTCCAGAGGCTTTGCCTGAAATAAAATTCAGGTTTCCTGTTTCCGGCAAGGTCGATCAATCCTGCAGTATTTGAGCGCGTCGGGAAACGACCTGCCTCACCAATGTATTCATATCCCGTCCAGAGGAACTGACCCATTACATAATCGTTATCTGCCACATAATTCCAGTTCTCAAGGGTCATGCCGTTTTCTGATCCATAAAGCGGACGTTCCGGATATTTCTTATGATCCGGTTCATAGCGAAATTCCTGGTAATTATAACCGGCAACATCCAGTGCTTCGGCATATCCTGTTTCATTTGACATGACCGCCGAGGCAAGACCTGCTGTCACCGGTCGGGTATTGTCAAGCTCCTTTACCACAGCAACAAGCTCCCTGGCCACAACACCAAGCCTGTCGGCATTAGGAAATGAAGGATTATATTTAGCGGAGGTCTGTGGATTGCCTTCTGAATTCAGGATCGGGTGTGTATACGGGTCATTTGGATAATCGATCTCATTTCCAATGCTCCACATTATAACTGAAGGATGGTTACGGTCGCGGAGTATAAGATCACGCAAATCCGTTTTCGCCCATTCCTTAAAATATTCAGCATATCCTTCTTTTCCAGGGGTTCCGGCATTCCATCCTGCAAGCCACTTCTTCTTCGGGAGCTCCCATTCGTCAAATGCCTCATCAAGCACCAGGAATCCTTTCTGATCGCAAAGTTCAAGGAAATCGGGTGAAAAAGGATTATGGCTCGTACGTATAGCATTGCAGCCCATATCCTTAAGTATATCCAGACGCCTCGCAAATTCCTCCCTTGGGACAGCAGCGCCAAGGGAACCGGCATCATGGTGCATACAAATGCCTTTGAGCTTCAGATTCTTGCCATTAAGGAAAAATCCTTTATCGGGGTCAAACCTGATATCACGGAAACCAACTGCAGTTGTCTGACTGTCGAGGATCTTTTTACCTTTTATTACTGTGACAAGCGAGTATAATGCAGGATCTTCGGTATCCCAGAGTTTAATATCCTTCAATTTCATCTGCTGTTTTACCAGGGCAGGAGAATTTGCTGCGACCTTCAGCACCTCTGTTTTCTCTCCAATGATCCCGGATTGGAAGTACAGGTAATTTGTTACCGTAATACTGGTCGTTTTAGCCGATTCGTTTAGCACTGTAACATCAATATCGAGGGTAGCGTCAGCTGCTGAAACATCCTTTGGTGAAGCATAAATGCCCCACTGTTTAATATGTACCGGAGATGTAAATTCAAGATTTACATTCCGATAAATGCCGGAACCGGTATACCAGCGGGAGTCGCCGTATTTTGAATGATCAACCTTTACTGCAATAAGATTTTTTCCTCCGAAGCTGATATATGGGGTCAGGTCGTACTGGAAGGAAATATACCCGTTCGGCCGTTTCCCGAGATATGTCCCGTTTATCCATACCTCGCTGTTATTATAGATCCCGTCAAAATTAATAAACACCCGCCGGTCCTTCTGATTTTTCGAAACGGTGAATTCTTTCCTGTACCAGCCGATACCTCCCGGAAGATACCCGGTACAACTGAAATTATCCTTGCTGAAGGGTCCTTCAATACTCCAGTCATGGGGCAGGTCGAGAATACGCCAGTCAGTTTCATCAATACCTGTTTTCTGACCGTCAGTGATGTCTCCTTTGTGAAATTTCCAGTTAAAATTGAAGTTCTGAATCTCCCTTGTCTGGGCCTGCAGTATAGTGCTGTAAGAAGCTATTATTAAAGCAATTAACATTATAACTCCGGTAAATGTTCCTTTTCTTTTCATTTTTAGTGTATTTTATACATTAAATATACAACAGATTTTCAAGATGCAGCTGTTCCTGACATTTTTGATTTAAATTAATTGTTTGTAATTTGGGTCCTTCTGAAACTGAACATACCACACCACTTTTATGAGTGAGGAGATCCTGAAGGCCCTGATGGAATTATTCGCGCTTATCGTCAAGCAGGATGGCGGAATGATAACAAATGAACGGGAGTATGTTTCAGGATTTCTGAAGAAACAGCTGAACCGTGAGGCCGTCAGGGAATATATTGCGCTTTTCGATGAACATGCCCGGCCTTCAATGGAAATCGCGGCAGAAAAGGAACCTGCAGCACCCTCGGTAAAGGACTCCGTTAAGATCCTCGGAATTTGCAAAAAGATAAACAGGACGCTGAACCAGGAACAGAGGGTGGTTGTCGTGATGCGGCTTTATGAGCTGGTTAATGCTGACCGGCGGTTCACCCCGCAAAGAATGAATATAATAAACACTGTTGCCGAGGTATTTAAAATATCACCCGATGAATTTGCGGCCACCGGACAGTTTGTAAAAAACAATGACCCCCGCAAACTTAAGAATCCAGCTATCCTTGTTCTTATTCCCGGAAATAAGGAATGTGAATTATGCAACAGACTGATCACCGGGTATCCTGATACAAAAATCTATTTTCTGAGAATTGAAAGTGTTGATCTTTATTTTCTGAAGTATGACTCCGGTGAACAGCTGTACCTGAATGGTCTGCCGGTCAGCTCAGGTCAGGTTTACTCATTTGCCAGGGGTGCGAGTCTGCGGTCCGAACATGGCCATGCCATTTATTACAGCGATATAAGCGCAAGCTTCCTTTCAAAGATTATAATCAATAAGCTTTCATTTGTCGCGGAGAATGTCTCATATACTTTTATTGAAGGTTATCCGGCAGTAGATAATATAAGCTTTTCCATCGAAGAAGGCAAGCTTATGGGCATTCTCGGAGCCAGCGGCTCGGGGAAAACAACCCTTATGAATCTATTATGCGGAGTTCAGAAGCCAACAAACGGATCGATACGGATAAACGGACTTGATATAAACAAAGATCATAAAGAGCTCGAAGGGGTTGTGGGATATGTTCCCCAGGACGATCTTCTGATTGAAGACCTGACAGTATTTGATAATCTTTTTTTTGCTGCCTGCCAGTGCTTTAAGGAGAAATCCAGGGAGGAGATAACCTCACTGGTGGATCAAACACTGGTAAACCTTGGATTATTTGAAAAAAGAGATCTCAGGGTAGGATCACCACTGAACAGGGTCATCAGCGGAGGGCAGAGAAAAAGACTTAATATAGCACTGGAACTGATAAGGGAGCCCTCTGTCCTGTTCCTTGACGAACCGACTTCCGGGCTTTCATCGCGCGATTCTGAAACGCTTATGGACCTCATCAGGGATCTGACCCTTAAGGGGAAGCTTATTTTTACAGTCATCCATCAGCCGTCATCAGAAATTTTTAAGATGTTCGACAAGATCATAATTCTCGACCAGGCTGGTTGTATGGCTTATTTCGGGAACCCGGTGGATGCCGTAATATATTTCAGGACCCTTGATGCCCAGATCAATTCAGACCAGGGAGAATGTCCTTCCTGCGGAAACGTAAATACCGAAACAATATTTAACATAATTGATACCCATGTTGTTGATGAGTTCGGGAAATATACCGATAAGAGAAAAGTAAGACCCAAAGAATGGGCCGGTATTTTCAGGCAAAAGTTTCCTCCGGAAGAAATGCAGGAGGTAAAGGAGCCGCCTCAAAGAACCCTCAGGCGACCGGGAATCTGGAAACAATTTCTGATCTATTTAAGGAGAGATATAAAGAGCAAAGCTTCCAATAAGCAATATATGAGCCTTACTCTTCTGGAAGCCCCTTTGCTTGGCTTCATATTATCATTTATTATAAGGTATATCCCGGATCCGGATTCCAGTATTTATATTTTCTCTGAAAATGAAAATATTCCCATCTATATTTTCATGAGTTTAATTGTGGCTCTTTTTCTTGGCCTTACAATCAGCGCTGAGGAGATTTTCCGTGACAGGAAAATACTCAGGCGTGAGTTGTTCCTTAACCTGAGCAGGACAAGCTATCTTTTGGCAAAGATTACCATCCTGATTATTATTTCTGCAATCCAGGCTGCACTGTTCCTTGCTATTGCAAATCCCATCCTTGGAATAAAGGGGATGTTCCTTAATTACTGGCTCGCCCTTTTCACTACAGCATTTTGCGCCAATATGCTTGGATTAAATATATCCGCTTCATTTAATTCGGCTATAACAATATATATTGTGATCCCGCTGCTTATTATTCCGATGATGCTACTGAGCGGTGCAATGTTCCCGTTTGACAAGCTTAACAGGAAGATCGGGAATGTAGATAAGGTACCGTTAATTGCTGAACTGATACCTACAAGATGGACATACGAGGCGCTTATGGTCTCTCAGTTCAAAGATAACAGGTACAGCAGGCAGGAATACGATAATTCCGGAGACACATATTATTCGCTTCAGAAAAAAATCAGTGAGTCTGATTTTAACAATGTTTACAGGCTTCCTGAACTTAGAAAAGCCCTGGCAATATGCCTTTCTGAATACAGGACGAAATCCAATAAACTCTGACAATACAAATAATATCGTTCCTGACAAACAAAAAAGAGAATTCAGCAAGCTTCAGCTTGTGAGGAACGAGCTGTCCAGGCTGCCGGGGATATATAAAGTTCCGCCTTTCAGGCTTATTGGAAGCCTGACACCCGATGGATTTAATCCCGCAATAGCTGATTCTGTCAGCAATTATCTCGACAGGACCGGCATGATTTTCACCAGTAGTTCAAACTACGCGAGCCACAGGAAGGACCAGTTTTATAATCTGAATGCAGCAAACCTTAATCAGCTCAGAAATGATTATTATAATTACAAGCTTGAGGAAATAGTCACAAAATATTATGAGAGGAAGAAGATCCTGTTTTATAAAAACAGCCTGGTTCAGAATACTGACCCCATTTTCGATGATCCCCCAAAGAGAGGTTTCCTGGGATTCAGGACTCATTTTTATGCTCCTGTTAAATATATTTTCGGAATAAAAACCGACACGTTTAAGTTTAATATAATATTGGTCCTGCTCAGCACGGTTCTGCTGTTCCTGGCCCTCTATTTTGAAATTCTTGCCAGAGCCGTACGGTTTGTTGAAAAATTCAGATTCCGAAAACGGCTTTTAAATAGGTTAGGATTATGAATTTTTATATTTTTGTATTAACCAATGGATTATCCTGATGAAAGGAAGGGCTTTTATTCTTTTTCTATTTTTACTGATAATTAGTTTTTCATGCAGGAACTCACCAAACAAAGGAACTGCATTTGTATTCCCTGAAGCTGATTCTGTTCCTTCCGGCGAGGCTGAAAAACTGAGCGCTGAAGCTATTGAGGAGATCTCCAGGAACATCACCTCTCCTGTTGAAATTGCAAATCTGCTTCAGATAATGGCAGTGCCATTTTCATCTGATTATCTGGCATCTTCAATAGATCCCAATAAGCAGACTACCGCTTTTGACAAGGCATTTACCCTTGGCGTTCTCGGAGCCGACCTTGGATATCTAAACATGTATGAAAAAACAGGATCCTCCATCGATATCCTTTCTTCCATAAGGAAACTGGCAGAAGGAATTAGAGTCGGACAGTTCTTCGATTTCGAATCTATTAAAAGGCTTTCGCTTAATAAATCGAACCTCGACTCGCTTCTGTTCCTCTCAATAGACTCATATACAAAGATTGATAAATATCTTCGCGACAATGACAGGGGTCAGCTTTCAGCTCTGATGATAATAGGAGTTTGGATCGAAGCACAGTACCTGGCTACCCAGGTAATGGATGAATATCCTGACCCCGTATTAAGAGACCGCATCGGCGAACAAAAAATTATTCTTAATGATCTTATAATGCTTGCCAGTCCTTACTGCGGCAGGGATATGGAATTTGGAACGCTTTGCAAAAACCTTCAGGAAATTAAAGATAAATACAGAGATATCAGGATCACATATACGCTTGGAGAGCCCGAAACGGTTGAACAGGACGGCGGTCTTGTTGTAAAGCAAACCGAAACAAGTAAAGTGGAAATGACGGATGAACAGCTTGCGGGCATAATTGAATCAACTAAAAACATTAGAGACCATCTAATTTTAAATAATTAAATGAAAAAATATTTAATCACCCTGGTGTTTGCGCTTGCAGCCGGTATCCTGGCAAACGGCCAATCTGCCGATCCGCTTGTGAGCAGCTGCGTGATGAATGCGGGATCAAATGCAAAATACCTGAAAGATTTCAGGGTCCAGCTGGGTAAAGCACCCTCGGCTGGTGAATTAAGATATAAAGCACAGATGTCGCTGTGGAAGAACACCAAGTACAGGTTTTCGATGTGTAATGCTGAAGATTCCAGGGGCAAACTTATTCTCAGCATCAGGGACAATACCAATAAAGAAGTTATCTCTTCCTTTGACCAGAAAACCGGAAAGACATATCCTTTTATCGATTTCATATGCAATAAAAGCGGTATATATCAGCTTAATTATGACTTCACCGACAGGCAGCAGGGATCAGGGGTCGGTGTAGTTTCGATGGTCAGGTAAACCTTTCAGAAGATTTTTAAAACCTGTATAAGGATTATTAAAAGAAAAAATCCGGAGAAGATCAGTTCAGGTATAAGCTTTTTCCTCGCAAATACGAAATAGTGGACCAGAAAATAACTGGCCGGAATGCCCGTGAGCCATATGATCTCAACTGAAACGGAAGGCAGGATGAAGTATAATGCCAGTGAGACCAGAAATCCCCATATAAGCAATGAAAAAGTTTTCCGCGATTTTATCTTTTTGGAATTCATCTGTGAAATCAGGAATCCAAGGCTTATGACCAGCATAAGCCCGAGGTAGATCAAAACTGCTATAGTTACTATGCTAAATGTAAATAGAGTAGAATCGCCGAACAGATTAGAACGGAGATCTGCGAAAAATGTCTGCAGATCTTTATTGGTCACATAGAAAAGACCTGTAGTAATTAAAAACGGGGTGGCAAGACCAAGAACTGCAATTGTTATCTCCCTGATGTTCCCGGTCCTGAGCAGGGAAATGCCAATAAATACCAGCAGGCCGAACCATATCATGTTGGCATAAAAAAGTGCCCCTGTACCTATAAGTATTCCTGCATCAAAAAAGTTATAGGCAATTTCTGGCTTCCTGTAGGCATCCATGATCCTTATAACTGCCAGAAGCAGAAAAACCGCTGCAGGCAGAACGGGATTTAAAACCTGGTTCTGAGGAAACAGTGCGCTGAAAAACAGATATATGCCAGCAGGCAAAAAGGTTCTTTCATTTATAAAGAACACTGTAGTATTAAAATTTACCAGCACGATAAGCATCACAGAAAGAACAACAAAAGAGAATATCACTCCGGTAAGAGGATTCGTTCCCAGCACAGATTTCAATAAGCCGTAAAGGGGCATCGGACTTGTTTCATAAACAGCAGGTCCCGGCATCTGAGGATCCAGAAATGCACTTAACCACAAAGCCACGCTGGTAACTCCGATAAGGAAAATAATTCCCGGGCTGGTTCCCCTGAAAATCCCTGATAACATTATTTTTTCAGATCAAATCCTATATCGGGCCTGTAGTACATTTTCTCAAACGAGATCAAAGCAGCATTACGATACGACCCTGTCAATGCTTCCATCATATTACTGCCCCAGGCGCTGACCGCAAGAACCCGGCCTCCTGATGTAACCAGCCTGTTTTCTGAGATCTTTGTACCGGCATGGAATACCACACAGTCAGTGGTATTGTCTATGCCGTTAATAAGCTTTCCCTTTTCATAATGTTCCGGATAACCACCTGAAGTCAGCATCACAGTGGTTACAAACCGGTCATCGGTTTCGATCTTCTTCTCCGACAGGTTACCATATGCGACACCTTCAATAAGGTCGAACAAATCCGATTTGATCCTGGGTATTATAACCTCTGATTCAGGATCGCCGAGACGGGCGTTATATTCAATGACGAATGGTTCGCCTCCGACATTTATCAGCCCGAAAAAGATAAATCCCTTATATATTATTCCCTCCTCCGATAATCCTTTCATGGTAGGGTCAATGATCCTGGTAATTACCTTATTCATAAACATGCTATCGGCAAATGGCACCGGGGAGACTGCTCCCATTCCCCCGGTATTCAACCCCGAATCGCCAGCTCCTGCCCTTTTATAATCTTTTGCCTCCGGCAGTAATTTGTATGACTTTCCGTCAGTAATGATGAATACCGATAATTCAATGCCTTCCAGGAATTGTTCTATGACTATTTTCTGTCCGGCTGACCCGAATTTACCGTCAAGAATTGCAACCACTTCTTTTTCGGCTTCCCTGATGTCATTAATAATAAGCACCCCTTTGCCTGCTGCCAGGCCATCAGCTTTAATCACATATGGTGGTCTGAGGCTTTTCATAAACTGAAATCCTTCTTTTATTGTGCTTTTGTCAAAGCTTTTATATTTTGCAGTTGGAATATGGTGCCGGGTTAAAAAAGCTTTCGCAAAATCTTTGCTCCCTTCCAGCCTTGCGGCTGATTTACCGGGTCCGATCACCGGTATGTTTTTCAGTAATTTATCTTTGACAAAAAAATCATGAATCCCGGCAACAAGCGGGGCTTCAGGTCCAACCACCACGATTTTTATATCATTATCAAGTACAGTTTTCTTTACCTCATCAAAATTCTCAGGATCAACCTGAAGATTTATGCCTGACAGCGAAGTGCCGGCATTGCCCGGGGCAATATAAATTCTGCTTATCTTTCTGCTCTGAGCAAGCTTCCATGCCAGAGCATGCTCTCTTCCTCCTGAACCCAGGATCAGAATGTTCATTTTTTCAGGCAATTTGATCATATCAAAAGTAACATTTCAGAGTGAAAAACAAAACCAGGTAATTATATATCCTGCGTGATTGAAATTAACCACCCCGGCCCCGCCGGAGCTTGATCCTCATCCTCTTCAGAGGAGAAGTACCCCTGGCAATGCCAGAGTGAAAGTGTTGTTTATTTTACTAAACCTGTTCAAACCGGTAGCCCTTGTTTACAGAGGACTCAATAAAATCTTTAAGGAAATACCGACACGTTGATGCGGGAGTATCGTGCAGGACCACTATTGATCCCGGTCTGATCTTTCTGTTAAGAACCGCCAGTGACCTTCCGGCATCAAATGTCCTGTCGAAATCATAAGGCATTATATCCCAGAAATATATCCTGAATGTTTTTTTCAGCTCCCTGTATTGTTCAGGGCTTAATCTCCCGAACGGCGGACGGAACAGTCTGGCCGATGTAAATTGAGATGCCCGGCTGACATTACTGCAATACTCTTTGCATTGTGTCCTCCATCCGTCCAGATGATTAAATCCATGATTCCCGATAATATGTCCTTCAGCTATGATCGCGGCAACAAGTCCGGGATACTTCTCTGCCTTGCTGCCATTGCAGAAAAACAGAGCCCTGATGTTCATGATATGAAGTATGCCAAGCAGATCCGGAGTGGAATCCGGATCGGGACCATCATCAAAAGAGAGGCAAAGAATTTTTTCACTGGTCTTAATTCTGAAGAGAGCTTCAGGATATAGAATGGCCGAAAAGAAAAATGGCCTGAAAAACCTCATATAAATTTATTTACCCGGATAAAGCCTTCCGTAATAAGTGTTTATCATATTTTCTGTGACAGATGACAAGGAATCAAGCTTAAGAGATTCGGACATCCTGTAAATATCAATCAATGCCTGCATGTTTATTCCATTCGGAACATCGAGGCCAAACCCGTCGCCTGGCTTAAGTCTGACCGCATACTCCATATATTCTTTTGAATAGCTGAGCACTTTGTCAATGATCTTTTCCCCTTCATCTTTTCTGCCTGCCCTGATAAGAACTTCTGCGAGACCTGTGGAAAAATAATCGTCCGGCAGCCTGGAGGTTGGTACAATTTCAAATCCTCTTCTGACTACCTCCAAAGCTTTGGTGGTATCGCCTGCCTGCAGCAAGGCCTTGCCAAGATTCCCGAAAAGCCTTCTGAAATTGCCGAACATCCTGCGGTTATTTTCATCAAGGTAAACTTCAGGATCCCCGGCATTTCCCCATTTGAACTTGTTCATCATGTTATCGTACATGACATAGGGATCAATTACCCCGTATTCTCCGGGATCTGATTCTTCAGTCTTAACAGGAACAATCCTGTAGGTCATTCCTTCCTGGACGAAATAATTTTCAAGCCCTTTGTACTGGGTGGAAGGAACAGTGGAAGACATATAAACTGGTCTTTCCCACTTGTTTGTTGAAAGAAGATCCATAATAGCCAGATCGCCTTTGAATACATTCTCATCCGAGTATTTCCATATCAATGGTGAAACGATCTTGTTCCGGTAATAGTTTTTTACAGTTCCGTTAGCAAGGACCCTTGCAGTGTCAACATCAATCAAAAACTCATTAGTCGGGATATAATTTACATAGTCGCCCCTTCCGCTGAGGTCGATCATGTATTTACGGTCATCATTACCGGCAAACTGAACAATATCCCTCAGATTTACCGGCTTGTTGATCCGGTTGTCAACCGGAAGCTGGTTCCTTACACCTTCAATATATTTTTCAGAGCCCAGGGATAATGGCATCGGATCCGAGTCATATGCTTTTTGCCTCATCATATCAATATACCAGCCTGCCTGAATATAGCTGAGGTTTGCCACTCTTATATCCGATCTTATCTTTTCCACGTCCTGTACATACCAGACCGGAAATGAATCATTATCGCCATAAGTAAAAAGTATGCTGTTCGGGGCGCAGGATTCAAGATAATTTGCACCAATATCCCGTGCCGTATACCGGCCTGATCTGTCATGATCATCCCAGTTCTGCCTGGCCATCAGAAGAGGACATGCCGCGAGCAGAATTAAAAATGTTACTGCAGCTGATATCTTATAATTCATAACCTTCAGAAGCTTCTCGTAAATGAGCATAAATCCCATTCCTATCCATATTGCGAATGCATAAAATGATCCCGCATACGCATAGTCACGTTCCCTGGGCTGATTCGGATACTGGTTAAGGTAAAGAATTATTGCCAGCCCGGTCATAATGAAAAATGCCAGGACAAGAATCCATCCGTTCCGATCTTTCTTGTATTGCCAGAACAGACCTGCCAGTCCCAGTATGAGGGGAAGAAGGAAGTACTTATTGGTACCTTCATTATTTTTAAGGTCCGAAGGTATATTGTCCTGATCTCCCAGGCGGGCATTGTCGATGAACTTTATGCCACTAATCCAGTTCCCGTAAAGTTTATTGCCGTTTCCCTGGATATCATTCTGCCTTCCCGCAAAATTCCACATGAAATATCTCAGGTACATAAAGCCGGTCTGATACCTGAAAAAGAAACGAAGGTTCTCTCCGAATGTAGGAACCACGACCGCCCTCTTCTCCGAACCAGTACCAACAGAATATCGTTTGCCTTTCACATTACCCCAATATTTGTAAGGCGCTTCATGATCGGGCTCTGTGCTGTACATCCTGGGGAAAACTGTTTTAAACTGAGAGGGGTATACATAATCAGGGCGGTAATATGGCTTATATTTTCCGTTAATTTTATTATAACCGGAAATTTTATTCCTTACTTCGGAGGGGTATGTCTGTGAAACCGAATAGTAGTCTCCGTATATTTTCGGAGAGCTGCCATACTGCTCCATGTTAATGTAATATGATAGTGAAAAGATATCTGACGGATTATTCTGGTTCATGGGAGGTCTGGCTGATGATCTGATCATGATCATTGCATATGAAGAATATCCGATCAGGATGACTGTCAGAATGGTCAGTACATAATTCAGTACATGCTTGTTACGTCTGACTGAAAACCTGATTCCAAGAACCAGACCTGCAATCATAACTGCCACAAATATAAGTAGTCCTGAGTTATATGGCAATCCGAGACCATTGATAAACAAAAGTTCAAACCACCCGGCAATTTTCGGGACACCGGGAAGGAGAACAAAGACCATGAACCAGAGTATTACTACTGCAATAATGAGTGTCTGGATGAGCCCTTTCCTGTTTACTTCATATTTTCTGAAGTAATATACGAAAACTATTACAGGGATCACCAGGAGGTTCAACCGGTGAACTCCGAGACCGAGACCCATGATATATGCTACAAGTATTATCCAGCGACCGGAGTAAGGTTCATCTGCCTCTTCTTCCCATTTAAGCATCGCCCAGAAGACAAGTCCCACGATGAGTGAGGACAATGCGTACAGCTCTCCTTCGACAGCTGAAAACCAGAATGTATCAGAAAATGTATAAGCCAGCGATCCTATGATCCCGCTTCCTATGATTGCAGGGATATGTTTTGATTCCAGAGGATTGCCCCTGGTAAAGATTCTTCGAATAAGGTGTGTTATTGTCCAGAAAAGGAACATTATAGCAAAAGCGCTGCACAGGGCAGAGAGCCTGTTCATCATAAGGGCGACTTTTGAAGTGTCGCTTCCGGCAAACAACGTTGCTATCCTGCCCATCATCAGGAACAGCGGGGCTCCCGGAGGATGGCCCACCTGCAGACCGTTTGCTGAAAGGATGAATTCACCGCAATCCCAGAAGCTGACAGTGGGTTCGACGGTCAAAAGGTAAACAACTGCCGCAACGGCGAAAATCAGCCAGCCTGTAATATTATTCCAGCGGCGGTAACTGCCCCAAACTGAATTCATAGATAAGATATTTAGTGAAAAAGCAAAGAACGGAAAAATTTATAATATGATCTTATCCTGTTATTTATTTAACAACACTTTAACAAGGATCTGCGTCCCATTCATGCAGGAAGCACGGATTGCAAATCCGCGCCAGCACCCGAGAGTTCACAAGAAATTCAGCCTCGCTGGCGCCGATTTGTAATCGGTGCAAATATGTAATACTGGTTGAATTTGAAGCTTCGGTTGGACGAAATCCAACTAATCGGAGCAGGAAGCACGGATTGCTAATCCGCGCTAGCACCCGTGAGTTTGGGAGCAGGAAGCACGGATTGCAAATCCGCGCTAGCACCCGTGAGTTCAGGAGCAGGAAGCACTATTGCAAATCCGCGCTAGCAGTTAGCACCCGAGAGTTCGCAAGCTATTCAGATTTCAATATAGTATCTCCAGGGTTTGCTTTTCCATGGTTCCCCGGCATAATTAATTCCGATCCTGGGACCTGCATTATATGATATTATTTTGCCTGTATCCTCGACCCATATCCTTTCTGAGGTTGTCAGGTCCTCACCATAAAACGATCTTTCAATGCCAAGCTCCCGGGTGATCTTTCCGGGACCGGAGATACCTTCCACTCCTCTGATGAGCGCTGCCTGAGGATTGTTTTCCTCTCCTGCCACAAAGTTGAGCATCCAGTACATTCCATAAACAAGATAGACATAAATTCTGCCTCCTTCATGATACATTATATCGGTTCTTGAAGTTCTCCCCCTGCTGGCATGGCAGGCTTTGTCCCCGGGGCCGCGATAAGCTTCTGTTTCTGTTATCATGTATCTGTGCAGGTTGCTATCCGGGGATTTAATAACAAGCATTTTCCCGATGAGCCCGGGTGCGACAGACAGAACATCCCGGATAAAAAAATCACGGGACAATCTTTCAGCTACGGCCATCTCAGTATGGGACCTTTTCTTCAAATTCATCCCACCTTCTGAAAACTTCTTTACTGCCGGCATTAGCATATCGGATAAATTTAATCCTTCTTTCGGATGGATCGAGAGTTAATTCATTATAAATCAGGCTGTCGTTGAATCCCGACGCTGCAGCCTCACTCCGGCTGGAACCATAAACTACCTTTTTTATACCTGCCCAGTAAACAGCGCCAAGACACATCGGGCATGGTTCACACGAAGTGTACAGAGTGCATTCTGACATATCATGCGTTTTAAGGATTCCTGAAGCTTTCCGTATTGCCAGGATCTCGGCATGAGCGGTCGGGTCGCCTGAAAGTATAACCATATTTACCGCTTCAGCAATAATAATCCCGTCTCTGGCAATCACTGCTCCAAATGGCCCGCAACCTTTTTCAATTCCTTCAGTTGCAATTTTTATTGCGTGTTGCAGCAAAGTTCTGTCATTCATCATTCCTGGTCCTTTTAAATTTCCGGGGGAGTAAAAATAATCTTAGTTTTGCAGATCAGGAAAATTTCTGGTCAATATTCTTTTTTATAAATAAATATATTGTATTTTTGCAAACCCGAAAACAGCGGGTTTTTTCATTAAGTATACGTGTATCAATTAAAAATTAAGTACAGGTGGACACTTTAAGTTACAAAACAATATCCGCAAACAAAGCCACTGTTAACAAGGAGTGGGTTATCGTTGATGCAGAAGGAGCAGTTCTCGGCCGTCTGGCAACTCTTATTGCAGATATGCTCAGAGGAAAGCATAAGACAAATTTTACCCCGCATGTTGATTGTGGAGATAATGTTGTTGTCATCAATGCTGAAAAGGTTGTCTTAACCGGTGATAAAATGGGTTCAAAAGAATATGTGAGGTATTCGGGCTACCCCGGGGGGCAGAGATTTACCACAGCTGCCGCATTGCTGAAGAAAAATCCTATAGGGCTGGTAGAGAATGCAGTAAGAGGCATGCTTCCAAAGAACCGCCTTGGAAGAGCCCTATTTAAGAATATGCATGTTTATCAGGGAACATCACATCCTCATGAGGCTCAGAAACCCAGGAAGATAGAACTCAAAAAAAATTAAGACACAGATATGGAAGTTATCAATGCTCTAGGAAGAAGAAAAGCAGCCGTTGCAAGGGTTTATTTAAGTGACGGAAAAGGAAAAATTACCGTTAACGGCAGGGATTACAAAGAATACTTTGGAGCAGAGACCCTGCAATATGTTGTGACCCAGCCCCTGCATGTTTTGAATGCTGCGGAAAAATATGATATAGTCGTGAATCTTGAAGGTGGAGGAGTCAAAGGTCAGGCAGAAGCGCTTCGCCTTGGAATAACAAGGGCCCTTGTCATTATTGATGAGGAAAACAAAAAGGCACTAAAAGCTAACGGATTTATGACGCGCGACCCGCGTGAAGTTGAAAGGAAAAAACCCGGCAGACCAAAAGCCCGCAAGAGATTCCAGTTCAGCAAACGTTAGGAACTATCATACCTGTCAACAGGGATGCAAGTTTAGTATCTAAATTGCTCAGACTCCCGCAGGGCGGGGCTACTCTGCAATTGATTTTAAAGAATGTAAACTTAAATATATTAAAATGCCAAGAACAGATTTTAAAGAATTACTCGATGCAGGCGTTCATTTCGGACATCTGAAAAGAAAATGGAACCCGGCAATGGCTCCCTATATTTTCATGGAGCGTAACGGGATCCACATTATAGACCTTGAAAAGACAATTGTCAAGCTCGATGAAGCTGCATCAGCTATGAAGCATATTGCCAAATCAGGAAAGAAGATATTATTTGTAGCCACCAAGAAGCAGGCTAAGGAGATCGTTGCTGAAAAAGTCAGGAGAGTCAACATGCCTTATGTGACTGAACGCTGGCCCGGAGGTATGCTTACCAACTTTCCTACAATCCGTAAGGCTGTCAAAAAAATGGGGTCGATCGATAAAATGGCTACTGACGGTACATTTGCCAATCTTTCCAAACGTGAAAAGCTTCAGGTAACACGCCAGAGGGCCAAGCTGGAAAAGAACCTCGGAAGTATCGTCGACCTTACCCGACTGCCGTCTGCCCTTTTCATTGTCGATGTAACAAAGGAACATATCGCTGTTAGGGAAGCCAAACGTCTTGGTATTCCGGTCTTTGCAATGGTCGATACCAATTCGGATCCCACGGAAATTGATTTCCCGGTTCCTGCAAATGACGATGCGTCAAAATCAATTGCTCTGATAATAGAAATATTGTGCCAGTCAATTGAAGAAGGACTTAATGAAAGAAAACTTGAAAAAGATAAGGAACCCGGATCAAAAGATAAGAAAATATCACGTAAAGATCTTGATTCCGAAAACATTCCGGATGTCATTATTGACGTAATTGCCGAGGAGGAAGAAGAGGAAGCCGAGGAGGAAAATGAAGTTGTAGCAAAAGAACCCGTAAAAGAAGAGGATACAGCTGATCCTGTCGAAGAGACTGAGGAGGAGGCTTAAAAGTGATTGGTGTTTAGTGTTTAGTGTTTAGTGTTTAGTGATTGATTATAAGTTAAAAGGAGAAATATTAAGATGGCTGTTATAACAACTGCAGATGTTGCGAAACTGAGAAGAGTTACTCTTGCCGGCATGATGGACTGTAAGAAAGCCCTTGAAGAGGCAGATGGCAACTTCGATAAAGCAATTGAGATCATACGTAAAAAAGGACAGGCTGTTGCCAATAAGCGTGCCGACAGGGAGGCAACCGAAGGCGTTGTCCTTTCCAGAGTTACTTCTGACGGCAAGCTCGGAGTTTTGATCGTTCTTAACAGTGAGACCGATTTCGTTGCAAAAAATGCTGATTTCCAGGGTTTCGCCAAAAGGATCCTTGACCTGGCCCTTGAAAAGAATCCGGCTGATCTTGAAGCTCTTAAATCGCTTCCGATCGACGGAGTAAAGGTTGGTGAAAAGGTTACTGAATATGTCGGAATTATCGGTGAGAAACTAGACCTGTCATTGTATGAAAAAATTGAAGCTCCATATGTGCATGCATATATCCATCCGGGTAACAAACTGGCAACCTTAGTTGGTTTTAACAAAGCCGGACATGATAACCAGGTTTACAAGGATATCGCAATGCAGGTGGCTGCAATGAATCCAGTTGCCATTGATAAGGATGATGTCCCTGCAACAGTAATTGCCCAGGAACTTGAGATCGGAAAAGAACAGGCCAGGCGTGATGGCAAGGCTGAGGCAATGCTGGAAAAAATTGCACAGGGGAAACTTGGCAAATTCTATAAAGAGAGCACATTGCTCAACCAGGAATTTGTAAAGGACAACAAAAAGACAATAGGTCAGTATCTCAATTCTGTTGATAAGGACCTTACTGTGATAGCTTTCAGGAGGTGCACGCTTAACAATTAAAAACGCAAGTTCATAATTCAATAATCAGAGTGGCGCCCCGGGGCGCCACTATTTTTTGGGTTAAACCGGCCTCACCCCAACCCCTCTTGTGTTTCAACTGACCTCACCCCGACCCCACTTTGTTCCGTACTGACCTCACCCCAACTCCTCTTGTTTTTCAACCTGCCTCACCCCAAACCCCTCTCTGGTTTTTTCCCGACCTCACCCCAAACCCCTCTCTGGTTTTTTCCCGACCTCACCCCAAACCCCTCTCCCAGGGGAGAGGGGCTATCCAGTTAATACACAATATATTGCACCCCCTTCTCACCCCGGGAGAAGGGGGTCGGGGGGATGAGGTAGAATCCCGGAGAGGAACTTTTTGCTTGATATACAATGTTTTGCACCCCCTTCTCACCCCGGGAGAAGGGGGTCGGGGGGATGAGGTAGAATCCCGGAGAGGAACTTTTTGCTTGATATACAATGTTTTACACCCCCTTCTCACCCCGGGAGAGGGGGATATGAGGGGGTGAGGTAGAAACCGTGAGAAGTGGGCCGGGGGGATGAGGTCGGTGTTAATGGGATCATTTATTTTGGTATTATTGCCTATATTTACAATAAACTAATCTTGATTATGAAATACTCAAGAATATTACTCAAGCTCAGCGGTGAGTCCCTGTCAGGAGATGGGAATCATGGCATTGATAGCTCGGTTCTCGAAGATTATGCTGAACAGATTGTGGGAATAGCCAGGGAAAACTGCGAAGTGGCTGTGGTTGTTGGCGGCGGCAATATCTTCCGTGGATTGAGCGGAACGGGATCAGGCTTCGACCGGGTAAAAGGCGATCAGATGGGTATGCTGGCCACAGTAATTAACAGCCTTGCGCTGGAGAGTGAAATAAGGAAGCTCGGAGGTAAAGCTGTGGTATTCACATCCATAAGAATGGAACCGGTAGGAGAGTTTTACAACAGGGATTTGGTTGTTGCAGAGCTTAACAAGGGAACCGTCTGCATCCTTGCGGGTGGAACCGGGAACCCCTTCTTCACAACAGATACCGCCTCGGCACTCAGAGCCGTTGAGATCGGCGCCGATGTGCTTCTGAAGGGAACAAGGGTGGACGGGGTCTACTCTGCTGATCCGGAAAAAGATCCTGAAGCCCGGAAATTTGAAACCATAACTTTTGATGAAGTAATTATGCAAAGGCTTAAAGTGATGGATTCCACCGCTTTTACAATGTGCCGCGATAATAAAATGCCTGTAATTGTTTTCAACATGAATAAAAAAGGTAACCTTTTAAAGGTTGTCACAGGTATCAGAACCGGAACCCTCATTTCTGACTGATAAGCGATTGTAATTCCGCCTATTTTATTATTTTTGTTTCAGGTTCGTGATAATTTATTATAACGGGGAAAAGTTTAATCAGAATTAATGCCATATGAATGAAGATGTTGAACTTATTATAGAAGAAACCAGGGACAGAATGCAGAAAGCCCTTGAACATCTTGAACATGAGCTTGCCAGGCTTCGTGCAGGACGCGCCACTCCTGCCCTTCTGGACGGAATCACTGTTGACTACTATGGTGTCAACTCTCCCCTTGCCCAGGTCTCAAACATAAATACACCTGATCCGAAAACCATTCTCATCCAGCCCTGGGAAAAGACGATGCTGGGGACCATTGAAAAAGCCATTATGGCTGCCAATATCGGATTAACACCGGTCAACAACGGTGAGGTTATCAGGATAAACATCCCGCCTCTTACCGAAGAAAGAAGGCATCAGCTTGTAAAACAGGTCCGGAATGAAGGTGAAACAGCCAAAATAAGCATCCGTATTGCACGGAAATGGGCCAATGATGAACTTAAACAGCTTCTTAAGGACGGCCTTCCCGAAGATCTTGAAAAAGATGCTACCGAAAATGTACAGGAAATGACACACGACTACAATAGCAAGGTCGATAAGGTGATGGCTGCTAAGGAAAAGGATGTGATGACGGTGTAATTATCCTTAAATCAACAAATTACCCCATTCATACCTGATGTGCAGTTCCTGCAGATCTCAATCATCTGTCTGCCTGAGAGAAGGCTTTTCCTGAAGCTCCTGTATTTAGGCCCGTTCCATATCTCCCTGAATGATTCCTCCTTCATATCGCCCATTATATGAAAAGCATCCTTATCGAAACAGCATGGAAGAACTTTCCCGTCCCAGGTGATCACCGGATTGAACCACAGGCGTGAACACTTGTCAGCAAAACGGTTACGTATTACATACTCGTTATTCCGCATTTCATATCTCCTGAATCTTTTTATTGAGGGCAGCCAGGAAAGGTAATTGCGGCTATCAAGTATCTGCATTGATTTAAGCTTCAATGATGCATTCATTTTATGTGCATATTCTCTTATTTCCGGCAGTTGATGTTCATTATTCCTGTTTACGAGAAACTGAATAACAAGCTTGATTTTCGAGGACTTTTTTCTTTTGGCCTCTGCGATATTTCGAATCCCTTCGAATACCTTTTCAATATCACCGTTTACCCTGTAAGAAGAATAGGTCTCCTGGTTCATCCCATCAAGCGAAACCACCAGTTCATGCAAGCCGGAGGAAACAATCCTTAAAGCATTTTCGCCTGAAAGGTGATGTCCGTTTGTCGAAACAACAGTCCTGAGCTTTCCGGCTTTTTCTATAAACGAGAAAAATTGCGGATGAAGCATTGGCTCACCCTGAAAGTAAAGGTTCAGATTAAATAAGTAAGGCTTAAGCTCAACAATTATTTTATCGAACAGATCAACCTCTATAAATCCCTTTTCTCTTGTCATTTTACCGGAACCGGAGTTGCACTCAGGGCATTTAAGATTGCAGAAGTTGGTCAGCTCAATGCTAAGTGCAACCGGAAAACCTCCCTGCAAAATCCTCCCGGTAAAGGAGCTTTGCATAAAGGAGTATCCGGCCTTTGTGGCATTTGTTAGTTTTCCCAATGTTCCTGACATCTGAAATAATATTGAAGTAAGATAAGAAATAATATGCGGTCAAATTTTAGGGAAAGTTATATCATTAACGGTCATAACCTTGAATCTGCAATAAAACAAAATGAAGATTCCAATTAATAACTAAAAGAATAATGCCATGAAATCAATGAAAAATCTTTCTATTTATTCTGTTGCAATACTGCTGGCCCTGTCATTTCAGGCTGCAGTTGCAGGAAATTCGACCGAACCAAAAAGAGCAGCCCAGCAGGACTACCTGACCATCAAAGGCAAGGTGGTTGATTCTGAAGCTGGCACGTCACTGGTTTTTGCAACCGTTGCTGTAACTGAAAGTAACGTAGCCGTAATTACTAATATAGACGGTGAATTTACTATTAAAATTGCTGAAGCCCTTGCTTCAAAGAACCTTGAGATTTCGTACCTGGGTTATAAAAACAAGATATTACCTATCAGCTCAATGCGAAATAACGGTTATAAGAATGTCATATCAATGGAGCTTGCACCGATACCTATTAAAGAAATCATAGTCAAGCCAATAGACCCGGTGGGAATTGTAGAAAAAGCAATCTCCCTGATAAGCAAAAACTATGAGAATGTCCCAAACCTTATGACTGCATTCTACAGGGAAACCATTCGCAAGAACAGAACCTATGTATCAATAGGTGAAGCCGTTGTTGAAATATTCAAGGCTCCCTATGCAAATGATATGCGATTTGACGGAACAAGAATCTATAAGGGAAGGAAAAATACTGACGTGGAAAAGATGGATACAGTATTATTTAAGCTCCAGGGGGGACCGGTAAGTGTACTGCAGCTCGACATTACCAAAAATCCTGAGGATATACTGACTACGGATGCAATGAAATATTATAATTATACACTTGCTTCCGTCGTCGAAATAGATGGTAGACCCCATTATGTTGTCGAATTCAGGCAAAAGCCATCCGTTGATCTGCCTTTGTTCATGGGGAATCTCTACATAGATATGGACTCATATGCAGTGACTGAAGGGGAATTTGGATTTAACCTTTCAAATAAAGCTGCTGTATCATCCATATTCATCCGTAAAAAACCCCTTGGAATGGATGTAACTCCTGAAATTGCCACATACCGGGTCAAATACCGTGAGCAGAACGGAAAATGGTATTTTGAATATTCAAGGGCAGAGGTCAAATTCAAGGTCAACTGGAAGAAAAGACTCTTTAACACTTATTATACAACCATGTCAGAAATAGCAGTTACTGACCGTACTGCCGAAGAAGTTGTTAAATTTGCAGGTAAGGAAAAGCTAAGACCGACAGACGTGTTCTCTGAAAAAGTAAGCTCATTTACTGATCCTCAATTCTGGGGCGACTACAACGTCATCGAACCGGATCAGAGCATCGAATCAGCAATTCGCAGGCTGAGCAGGAAGCTGAAATTCGAGGATCGTACAGGACAATAATAAAATAATTCATGATCAGGGATGCTGAGATAATCAGGAGGATCAGACAGGGTGATAAACAAGAATTCGAATCACTTTTCAGATCCTCCTATGTTTCCCTGGTACGATACGCCAGAACTATTGTTAAAGATCCGGATACATCGGAAGAAATTGTTCAGGATCTTTTTTTCAAAATCTGGCAGGATAAGGATAAAATTAAAATAGATAGTTCTTTGAACGGATATCTTTTCAGAGCAGTGCATAACAGATGCCTGCACTGGATTGAACATGCCCGGATTGTAGAAAAACATGCTGCGGAAATGTCGTATAAACAGGGTGAAAACTCTGAAACTCCTGAAGAGGCTTTGCATCTTAAGGAGCTCCAGGCCAGGATCGCCCGGATACTTGAACGGCTTCCTGAAAGATGCGGGCGCATCTTCTGTATGAACCGATTTGAAGGACTTAAATATTCGGAGATTGCTGAGAAATTATCAGTTTCGGTTAAAACAGTGGAAGCCGATATGGGTAAAGCTCTCAAAGAATTCAGAAAAGTATTGATTGAAAGATGAAAGATAAATTTGACACAGGAAATTTTAGTGACAGGGATTGGGAAGAACTGGCTTCATCATTATCGCAAGAAAATGGGAGTCTGCCTGATTTGCCTGGAATACTCCGGTCAGAAGATGGCCAGGATATAATAAATAAATGGAAAGGATTGAGAATGACGAATTATGAACAGCATATTGATGTCGATAAAGCATGGGGTAAGCTTTCTTCAAGGTTAAGTGAATCCGGATCGTTTGGGGCCAGGGTCCCTGCCCGGCCGGTTTTCATCAGAAGCGCTTTCCTTAGAATTGCCGCTGTTGCACTTATCCTGTTAAGTGCCGGAGGCGTGATGTTTTATCTTATCACAAAAGGCTATCTGAGTGAAAAAATGGTTTTTGCAACCGGCGCTGATCAGAAGAACCAGATAATCACCCTGCCTGATCTGAGCACAATAACACTGAACAGGAATACCAGGCTTTCGTACCGGAAAAACTTTGGTGATCAGGAGAGAAAGGTGTCACTCGCCGGAGAAGCTTTCTTCAAAATTACCGCTGATTCCAAAAAACCTTTCATAATTGATGCCGGGAAAGCAAAGGTGAAAGTGATTGGAACATCCTTTAACGTTTTAACAAAGAACAACAATTCAGCTGTTGAAGTTTATGTGAGAACAGGAACTGTTATGCTTTCTGATAATTCAGGAACACGGGAAATGATGATCGGACCGGATTATGTTGGTACTATGGACTCTAAAGAGAATGATAAGAAATTAAATGTCGATCCCAATTATATGTCCTGGAACAGCGGCCTTTTAGTATTTACCGGCCAGACACTGAGAGTTGTATTCAGAGATCTTAAAAAAGTATACAATATGGATATTGTGGCTGATGATCCCGGTATTCTGAATTCAACCTGGGTATCAAAAATCGATAACCAGCCGCAGGATACAATAATTCGTTTAATTTGTACTAGCTTTAACCTCAGTTATACCAAAGATGGAAACGTCTTCCATCTTGCGAGGAAATGACTCAAATTCTGAAAAATGAAGTCATTCAATGGCAACGGATCTAACAAAATTTCCGCCATTGCATTGTTTCTTTTACTGATCGGCTGGCAGAATGGAGAGTGCCAGAATTCAATCCTTGATTCAGTTTTTACTTTCAGGGAAGGATTAGTAAAAACAGGTAATGCTCTCGATATTATCACGCGTACAACCGGTTATAATTTCACATACGACAGCCATCTTATCAGGCCTGATATCAAAACTGAAATGACCTTCAGCCATGAAAGGCTGAATATAATCCTTGAAAGGATACTTAAGAACGATTCTCTGGTCTACTCGGTAATTGATAAATACATAATTATTTCCAGAGCCCTGCCTGCTCCGGTTCAGTCAATTGATTCCCTTAAGAATGAACCGTTCCTTGTTGTTTCGGGATTAATCACAGATGATGAGACCGGTAATCCGCTTCCTTTCGCGACGGTGGCATTGAAAAACAGGGGAAAGGGAACCGTGGCCAACAGCAATGGGGAATTCGTCCTTAAGGTAACTCCTGATAATCTTTCCGACACGCTTTCAATATCATACCTCGGGTTTAAAAGGCGTGAAATACCAGTCAGACAAGCCCCCGGCAACCATTTTACAATTGTGATGCAGCGGGAATTCATTTCAATTCCTGAAATAATGATCAGGTCCCATATTCCCCAGGAGATCATTTATAAAACCCTTGCAGCCATACCCCGCAATTACGGAAATACTCCTGTTATGCTGACCGGATTTTACCGCGAGGGCGTTATGAAAAAACAGGAGCTCCAGATTTACTCCGAAGCAATTTTAGAGATTTATAAAAGCGCCTATTCCGGAACACTACAGAATGACCAGATAAAGGTCTTTAAAAGCAGAAAAATAGAAAACCTGGCTACAGAAGATACCCTTGCCGTAAGACTCAAAGCCGGCCTCAGCACCTGCCTTGATCTTGATGGTGCAAAAAATACCTTCGATTTCCTGTCAAAGGAAAGCATGTCACAATATGTTTACCGGATGACGGACATTGTAACATTCGGCGAAGAGACAGCATATGTAATTGATTTCGAGCAGAAAGAAAATATCGATCTCCCTTTATTCAGGGGAACTGTTTATATTAATACCGAGGATTTTGCCATACTCGAGGCTGATTTCGAGCTAAATCCAGAATATATTCATAAGATGAGGGATTCTTTTGTAACAAGCTCATCACGCGGATTTGAGACCTGGCCCATTACAGTTAAATATTCAGTCAGCTACCGTAAATCCGGGAACAGATATTTCCTGAGTCATGTAAGAGGCGATCTGCTTTTCACATCAAAACAAAAGAAAAGGTGGTTCTCCAGCCAGTTCAGGGTATTTTTTGAACTGGCCGTTACCGGCATAAATACCGTGAATGTAAAAAGGTTTGACAGGGAAGAGCTGGCACCTGTCCATTCTGTCTTTTCAAAAACTATTACAAGCTATGATCCTGATTTTTGGGGAGACCAGGATTTTCTTAAACCGGAGGATAACCTTCTTGAGGCCCTGAAGAACATGAAGGTGAAGCTGCAGGAGTTTAACGGAGAAAAGTAGCAATCAGAAACTATCATTTTTAATATTTGTCGATAAGCTTATAAAGCTCAGAGAGGTCAGGTGTGAGGACAACTTCTGTTCTTCTGTTCTTTTGTCGGGCATCTGAAGCATTACGGGCATCAACAGGCAGAAATTCACTGCGCCCGGCAGCTGTCAGGCGTTTTGGGTCTATTTTAGAACCTTCCAGAAGGGTGCGAACCACCGTAGTGGCTCTCTTAACGCTCAGATCCCAGTTGTCTTTAAGCTGGCTGTTCCCGGGATTATATGGTACATTATCTGTATGCCCTTCAATAGTGACCTGGATATCCGGATTTCTTTCAAGCACCCCGGCAAGCTTCTTAAGAGCGTTTTTCCCGTTGGCATCAATATCCCAGCTTGCAGTTTTGAAAAGAAGCTTTTCATCAAGTGACACATAAACCTTGCCGTTCTTCATGGTAACCGTAAGTCCGTTATTCTCAAAACCAAGAAGGGCTTCCGAAACCTTGTTCTTGAGATCCTGGGCTATTTTCTTCTGGGCATCAAGAATATTTTGAAGTTCCACGAGCCTTGCATTTCTTTTTTCAAGCTCAAAGGTCAGTTCATCGAGCGAAGATTTCTTGGTATCAAGGGTTTCCTCCAGCTGTCTTAAAAGGTCCTCTTTCTTTTGCAGATTTTCCTGGGCAGCCTGAAGCTCGGTAAGAAGCTTCTGGGTTTCCTTTACGTTTCCCCTTACCAGATCTTCCTGGGCGGTCTGTAGTTCATTATATTTTGAAGAAACCTTATTGTACTCCTCAACAGCTTTATCGCGTTCGCTCTGCGCTTTTGCAATATCCTCATTAACGGTGCTCATTTGCTTTTCGAGCAGGGCCAGTTTTGCTTCCATCTCCCTGTTGGCCATTTCAAGTCCGATATTCTCGGTTTTAAACTCATCACGTTCATTCATGAACTGCCTGCTTGTATCCTGCAGGCTCTTGAATTTTTTACCTGAAACGCACGAAGATATTGTTATTGCCATAAAGAAGGAGGCAACAATAAGGGGTGTTGTTTTATTCATGACTGCAATTTTTACCATATAACAGATTCTTCCTTTAAAATATTGTTGGCTGGCAGGTCCAGACGGAACAAAAATAAGAAAATCCCGGGGAAGCATCCTAAAACAGGGGGGAATAATAATTGTTATATTTGCAGGTCATTTTCCCCCCGATGAATACGGAAGAGAGTCTCTTGTTCAAGATATCAAATCCTGAAGATCTCAGGAAGCTCGTTCCCGCTGATCTTATTAAAGTCAGTACGGAGCTCCGTCAATATATAATTGATGAGGTCAGCGCCAACCCGGGACATTTTGGAGCCAGTCTTGGCGTTGTTGAGCTGACAGTCGCATTGCATTATGTTTTTAATACCCCGTATGATAAGATTATCTGGGATGTGGGTCACCAGGCTTACGGACACAAGATACTTACCGGCAGAAGGGAAAGATTTTCAACAAACCGTAAGTACAAAGGGATAAGCGGATTCCCAAAAATGGCAGAAAGCGAGTATGATGCTTTCGGGACCGGCCATTCCTCCACTTCTATTTCTGCCGCCCTGGGTATGGCTGTGGCTGCTAAAAGTAAAGGGGAAAACAGGCATGTTGTGGCCGTAATCGGTGACGGTGCAATGACGGCAGGAGAAGCCTTCGAAGGGCTCAATAATGCCGGAATCGCAAAATCTGATCTCCTGGTGATCTTAAACGATAATAATATTGCTATTGATCCCAATGTCGGGGCACTTAAGGAATATCTTCTCGATATAACAACCAGCAAAACATATAACAGGTTCAGGGATAAGATCTGGAACATGCTGGGGATCTTCGGAAGATTCGGGCGAAAGACTCGTACCCTGTCATCACAGATTGAAGCCGGTTTCAAGAGCACGATACTTGACAGAAGCAACCTCTTCGAAGGGATGAACTTCAGGTATTTTGGTCCAATCGATGGCCACGATGTGCTTCACCTTACAAAGGTGCTTGAAGATCTGAAAAGAATTCCCGGTCCTAAACTGCTTCATTGTATAACAATTAAGGGAAAAGGATTCAGGCAGGCTGAAGAAAATCAGACAACATTTCATTCACCGGGCAGGTTTGACAAAGCCACCGGAGAGTTGCTTGGCGCTTCAAACGGAGATACTCCTCCTGCTTACCAGGAGGTTTTTGGCAGGACAATCCTTGAACTTGCAAGGATGAATGAAAAGATCATAGGAGTAACTCCGGCAATGCCCACGGGCAGTTCATTATGCATTATGATGAAGGAGATGCCTGAAAGGACATTTGATGTTGGAATAGCTGAACAGCATGCTGTAACATTCTCAGCAGGCCTTGCAACGCAGGGGATGATTCCCTTCTGTAATATCTATTCATCATTCCTTCAGAGGGCTTATGACCAGATAATACACGACGTGGCGCTACAGAATCTGCATGTTGTATTTTGTCTCGACCGCGGCGGGCTTGTCGGTGCCGATGGAGCCACGCATCATGGATTTTTCGATCTCGCCTTCATGCGTTCTATTCCCAATATGACAGTGGCCGCACCCATGGATGCTACAGAGCTCAGAAATATCATGTTTACAGCTCAGCTTGAAAAGATTAAGGGCCCTGTTTCAATCCGTTATCCCAAGGGGATCTGCAATATCCTTAACTGGAAGAAACCATTTGAAGAGATTGGGATCGGCAAAGGCCGGCTGCTTAATGAGGGCAAAGATATTGCTCTTCTTACGATCGGGAATCCGGGCAATCAGGCTGCTTCGGTTGTGAAAAAATTAGCCGCGGAATATATTTCAGTGGCTCACTGGGATATGCGTTTTGTCTCACCTCTGGATAAAGAGATTCTCCATTCCGTCTTCCGGAAATTCAAGAAAATCATCACTGTGGAAGATGGCATCCTTAAAGGTGGCTTTGGAAGCGCGGTGGTTGAATTTATGTGTGATTATTCCTATTCAGCTGATATCAGAAGGCTTGGAATTCCTGATTATTTTGTCGAGCAGGGGACGCAGGAAGAACTATATGCAGAATGCGGTTTTGATGCTGTCGGAATTGAAAAGACGATCAGGGATATGCTTCGCTTATCTGCCTGGCAGTAAGGCTTTCACCAGATAATCCTAAAACTTTATTGCTCCGGTCAGCTGGATAACTGCGTAGGATGAAGATGGTTGTGCAGTGGACCTTAATGACAGCTGAAACTTCGAAAACTGGACTCCAAGCCCACCCATAAACATGAGCTTGTTTTCAGGGTTATAAATGTCGGGATCATAACCTGAATCGCCTGCCTTGTATAGGAAAGATCCACCAAATTCAGCAAACAGATGCTTGCGCCAGAAGCCTTTAACAACCAGCGATGGAATGAAATAGGCCACCGGATCACCTCCTTTATACTGGTTTTCGTGAAGGGAATATACTGCTTCTCCGTAAAATCCGAAACTCGTGATCCTCACACCGGCCTGAAAACCTGCATGATATAATAGTGAAACTGTCTTACCGGTGGTCTGTGATCTCATCATATTAAGACCACCTCGGATATTCCAGTCAAATGATTGTCCGTAAATTGTATCCATACAGGCAAAGACAACAAGAACTGTTACTACAAGCAATTTCTTCATAGGTTACTCTTTTTTGCTAATTTACGATTTTCAGTAAAACAAGACAAAAAAATGATTTGGGCTTCAATTAATTAAGATGTAAATTTGAAACTGTCACCTAAATTTCAGGATGTGAAAAGGCTCTTGATATTCCTGATGATTGTCTTCTTTATACCCGGTCCGCTCAAATCTCAGCAGCTGATCAAAGACTTCGGCAACAACCATATTACAACACCTTCAATATCATTTACATCCGATGGCAGGTATATGATTGTTGCCGGCTATGCGAAATCATATGATATCGCCGCAGGGTCAGTATATTTAAGAACAATCCCCCAGGATACCGAAACCCAGGGCGATTATGCATTTTCGGTAAGCCTCAGCCCCGACAACAGGACATTCCTTCTGACCAAACTGAATCAGATCGAAATCTGGGACATGCAGAGTCGTACCAGACTGAGGACCATAAGGGATAGCCGGCTGGCTGTCAGGGCAGCATGCTTTTCGAAAGATGGCAAATACATTATTTATATGCGGAGCAATGGTGAAATTGTACTTGTCAACTCCTCGACCTATAATGAGTCACACAAACAAAAAATTACAGCCGAAAAACCTTCAGCATTGATTTTGTCTCAGGACGGGAAGAAATTATTTATAGGCACCAGGTCGGATATCATAGTCGTTTATGATATCAATACCAGACAGGCGAGCCCGTTAACAATTGACAACAAAGACATTTATCAGATTGATATTCCTGTTACCGGAGATTATGTGGCCGCATCGTCAGCCGATGGAAGGATATGGCTGGGAAAATATCCTTCTCTTGATAGGATCAGATCGTGGCAGGCCCACCCGGCAGGATATACGGCAATTTCATTTCACCCCTCCGGAAGGTACTTGGTATCGGGCGGAAAAGATAAAATGATCCGCACCTGGAATATTCCGGATTGTACAAAAAAAGATGAATGGGAGGCACATAAGGAAGCAATATTTTCTGTTGCTTTCTCTCCGGACGGAACCAGTATTGCTTCGGGATCGCTTAATGATCCTTTCGGGAAAGGCAACGATACAAGAGTCTGGGCATTTGCCGGCGGGCCGCCGGCATTTTATACGGCTAAAGAAAAGATTGGTACCAGCAATCAACCCGTTGTGCAGGAGCAGGTTGTTCAGCCAGCTCCCTCCGCTCAGAAAAGGCTTGCATTAATTATAGGAAACGGGAATTATGTGAATTCAATCCTGGCAAATCCGGGTAATGATGCCCGGGAAATGAAGAATATTCTGACTCAGTATGGATTTGATGTCCTTGAATATGAGGATCTTAATCAAAGCCGGATGAAAATGGCCATGGATGAGTTTGGTGCAAAGCTCAAAGGATACGACGTCGGATTGTTCTTTTATGCAGGGCATGGCATACAGTCAAAAGGTTATAATTATCTGATACCCGTCGATGCAAACCTGAAGACTGAGGGCCAGGTTGAATATGATTGTGTTCAGGCCGACAGGATACTGGCGCTCATGGAAGCATCAGGCAGCAAGGTGAATATCATTATTCTGGATGCCTGCAGGAACAATCCTTTTGAAAGAAGCTGGACCCGTTCGACGGCAGGCAAAGGACTGGCCTTTATGAATGCTCCAAGCGGATCGCTGATTGCTTATGCAACAGCTCCGGGCAGCACTGCTTCGGATGGTTCCGGCAATAATGGCCTCTATACCTCTGCTATACTTGAAAGCATCAGGATCCCAAAAATCAATATTTTACAAATCTTCCAAAACGTCAGGAAAATTGTGTCTGACAAATCAGGGGGCCAGCAGGTTCCATGGGAATCCACCTCGCTGACAGGGGATTTCTTCTTTTAGCCAAAAGATCAATTAATTTATTTATTTTCGCAGATCAGCTCTTCTGCCCGGATGGCGGAATTGGTAGACGCGCTGGTCTCAAACACCAGTGGCAGCAATGCTGTGCCGGTTCGATCCCGGCTCCGGGTACAAATACAATAAATAGCTCTCTCTGAGATTTACAGGTAACTAAAAACATTTTTGTTAAAATTACTTACCGGTCTTTATTATTCGCAGCGCTGTAAATGGTTTTTGCGGAAGCTGGATCAGACTTTTACCGCTAAATTCACCCTTTACCGGCGTTATGGTCATGTCCCAGGCATTAATAATTTCGACCTTATATTTTGAATCCCGGGGTAAATTCACAATTTGACTGCGTGGCTGATCCATATTATAATAATTCAAAAAATATTCGTCTTTGTAGGCTACACAGGAATATGGCATCCACCATTCAAAATTGACAGTTGGAGACAGGTAACCAGGTGCAGTTTCGATTATATTTTTCAGGAATTTTATTCTTTCGTGACTTTGTCCCCTGAGAACTCCGCCTTTCGACCACCACAAAATATCAGCCGACTGGTAGCCCCATTTAACTGGATTCTCAGTAACATATGTTTCTCCATGGCCTACAAAACCGCCATTTGTGACCCCGCGCCAAAATTTATTCACCATTTCCTCACCCGTTAAATTTCCCCATGACCAGTTAATATTTCCTTCATAGCGGCATTCATCGTAAACCACAGGCTTTTTGTATTTTTTTCTTAACTCTTTTGCCCTGAATGTTTCCTCGTTCTGGATGCTGGCATGTGTAATCAACGGGTTTGTATGGTCATAAATCCTGCTGCCATTGTGAATTCCCCGGAGATGGTTATAAGGGTCTTTGTCTGCGAATAATTGTATAAAATGGTCCCAGTCATCCATTGTCTTTTCCTTCATAAAATCATATTCATTTGCCATGCTCCACCACACATTTTTATATGCTGAAAACCTGGCGATGATGTAATTAATGTAAAAATCATCGGTTTTTCTGTCCATTTTTCCAAATCCCCAACGGTCGTAAGGGTGAAAAACGATCAGATCGGCTTCAATTCCCAGTGAATCCAGCTGGGCTATTCTTTTTTCAATATTTTGAAAATACACCGGGTTAAAACGGGTATAATCCCAATCGGTCAAAGGCTTTCCTTCAAAGGGATAAAAGAGAGGTTCGTTTTTGTTCCAATCGTAGTCTTTTGGAAATATGCACATGCGGATCTTATTAAAATATCCTTCTGAAAGGGTTTTGAGTGTCATTCCGGCCAGACTATCGCCCTGATGCACCCATGCATAGCAGGTTGTACCAAACGGGTAATAAGGTCTGCCATCGGAATATGCAAAATTGAATGTATCTTTCACAACCACCGGTCCGTGATTATTGCCTGAGCTTGAGATACATTCAAATTTTCCTTTTTTGTTTTGAAGTGATTTTAAATTACTTGAAGTGATATATGTCCAGGTGCCTGTTTCCTGTGGCATAAAACGGATCTTATAAATTCCATTCCCGTCATAAAATCCGGTAACAGTTTTCTTATTTGTCCCGTTGGTGAAATCGGCATTAAGCTGTACCCCGGTGAAAGGATTTCCTTTGGATTCAGCTTTAAGAACAATTTCAAAGAGACGCCATTTTTCAACTTTGCTTTGAGGGAAAGTAGTTAAAAACGGCATCATGAAAAGGAGAAGATAGATTATTCTCATATTTTTTTTGATATAGATATTGTCTGGAAAACGGCTTCTGATAGTATTCCTGATCTGAAAAATCTGCTGCAAAACTTAACCTGGATAAGGTGAAATTTGAAATTTACGATTGCGGGGCAAGATTCCATATTAATGGACCTTCATGACCAAATTATTCTTCCGGTATATGAACCAGTACGCCAGCGGTATAAAAAAGAGGCTGACTACAGTCCCAAGAGACATCCCCCCTATCAGTGCAAGCGCCATAGGCCTCTGAAGCTCCGAGCCTATCCCTGAGCTGAAAAGTATCGGTGCCGTTGAAATAAGTGATGCCATAGCCACCATTATGATTGGTTTCAGACGGCGGGAACCTCCTCTGTAAATTGCCTCTTTTAGTCCCAGTCCCTCTTTACGCAGGTTGTTTATGGTGTCGACCTTAAGTATCGAGTCGTTTATAATTACCCCCGACATCACAATGAGGCCTATCATCGTCATTATGTTGATGGTCCCTCCCCAGAGCTTTACCAGGAGCAGCGCCCCGGCAATATCTATGGGTATCTCAAGAAGTACAATAAGAGGCTGGGACAGAGACTCAAACTGTGCAGCCAGGATGAAATAAAGAAGCAGCAGGGCAACTACCAGGATTATTGTCATCTCCCTGAATAATGTCTGCCCGGTAATAAGTGCGCCGCTGTAACTAACATCTATTTCAGGATCCGCCTTAATAAGAGCGCTTATCGTGGCGGTCAGCTCTGCCGGCCTGTTGGTTGTTATATCCATGTTCACGGGAACAAATTCCCCGTTTGCCCCTCCTTTTATTGTCTTGTAGTCATGAACCCGCTGCACATCGACTATCTCGCTTACAGGTATCGAAGAGCCGGTTTTACTCAACACGAATTCCGAACTTACAATGTCGCTTATCTTTTTCTCGCGGTCAGATAAAACAATAGGAAGTATCTCGTATGATGCCCTCAGGTCGCCGATGTTATTTTTATTTAGCGAGGTTTTAAGTGTGTTATATACACTTAATGGCTCCACATCGTAAAGCAACATTCTTCCGGGATCGAGCCTCAGCGTTACCTTATCTTCGAGCTGCGGTGAAGAAATGCCCGCATCCGGCCATTTTGCCTTCATCTCATCAACGGTACTCATCATTTTATCGACAGGAGGAACCTCCTTCTCTTTCATCAGGCTCACCTGTACAACAAGCGGGGTCTCGGATGCCGCGAAGATCTTCTCAAAAATATTCTGCTGCGCCGTTACATTTATCAGTGCACCCGGGTAGTTACCACTTATGAACTCATAGGATCTTTTCTCGACATCCTGCCTCATGGCGTAATCGCCCGCTTTAATATAGACCCGTGCCTGGGTGTACGACTGGTCATAATCGCGGTTGAAAAGGAATTGCTGCTCACCGATAAAAGAGTTTGTCTGGACAACCTGGCTGCCGCAATATTCAATCATATCCCTGATCCTGCGGAGATTCTCATTTACATCAATGTTCTCGTTCCAGTCGACGGATACAATAAGCTCATCCTGCCTGACCGACGGGAACTTCTCTTTCTCCATATTAATGAACAGAAACACCATCAGGAGTATAATTGCCAGAAAGGTTATACCAACTGCTTTGCGGAAGCGGAAGAAAAAGTCCATTCCTCCCTCGTATCTCTCCTCGAGCCTTTTCAGGCTTATCTTTTTTACAAGCTTAGTCAGCAACCCTTCCTTCCCGTTTTTATAAAGAAGGTAATATGCAGTCGGAAGAAGGGTTATCCCTACAAGAAGCGACACTCCCTGTCCGATTACAATTGCTATCGCCTGGTCATAAAAGAGCGCACCGGAGATGCCGCTCAGGAAGATCAGAGGTACAAAAACGGCGCAGGTAACAAGCACCGAGGAAATAAGCGGTGTGATGACCTCATTAGTTCCCTTTACACATGCATCGATGAGAGAAAGACCCCTGTCGATCCATTGCGTGATGTTCTCCACAACAACGATCGAGTTATCGATCATCATTCCTATCCCCAGGATAAGGCCTGCAAGGGATATTATGTTAACCGACAGCCCGACAAGGTAGAAGAAAAGAAGACTGATCACCAGGGTTGCCGGGATGCTGAATCCGATGATCAGCGGTGACTTCCCGTCTTTCAGAAAAAAGAACATGATGAAGAATGCCAGGATGCCTCCTGCAAGCAGGCTTTGCTTCAGGTTTGAAAGTGAGTAGTCAAGAAGCCGTGTCTGGTCCTGCGATATCCCGAATTCCATCTGCGGATAATCGGCTCTGAAAATGTCAATCATCTCCGACATCTCCGTTTCAAGCGAAGCCATCTTTGCATCCGACTCCTTTATAATGGCAAGAGTCACAGCCCGCTTATCGTTCGAATAATAAAGACCGCGGGCTCTCTCCTGCCTCATGCCGACTTCTGCAAAATCTTTAAGCTGCAGCAGCCTTTCGCCCGATTTCACATAAATATCCCTGACATCATTTATATCTTTAAGGTAGGAGCTGAACTCAAGGTTGTACAGGTACTTACCATCTTTGACAAGTATGCTCCCTATGTTTATATTATTACGGTTTACAGCTTCGGTTATATCACTTTCCGTAATCCCCAGGCTTCTCATTTTTGCTTCATCGGGAGTGATGTATATCTCCCGTTTTATCTGTCCGGTAATATCTGCCATCCCCACTTCGGGAAGCTGTTCGATCCTTTTCTTAATCACCGTTTCGGCAAACTCGCTGAGTTCAATGAATTTCTCATCTCCGGCATTCTGATCGCGCAGGTTTATATTGAGCATGAATACCGGTATATCTGTAGCGCTTGCCTTTATGATCCTGGGACGTTCAAGATCGCGGGGAAGGTTGTTCATTGCACCATCGACCTTCTCGTTGACCTCCATGAAAGCAAGGTTGATGTCGTTCCCGAATTTGAATGAGAGCCTGATCAATGCGCTTCCGTTACGGGATTCCGATTCTATCCCCGCACGTCCCGGTACCTGGAGCAGGTTCCTCCTGAGGACGCTTACCACAGTATTCTCAAGCTCCCTGGCGCTTACATCGGCGCGTGAGACAGCAACTGTTATTTCGGGTATGTCAATGTCTGGCATGAGCGATACCGGCAGCCTGCCGGAAGCTACTATTCCCAGCATGATCAGGGCAAGGAAGGTCATGATCACTGCTACGGGACGGGTTATTATGAATCTTACCATATTTTATGTCTTGCAGGTCATGCAGGTCGTGCAAGTCTTGCAGGTCTTATTTTAAAACTAATTGTGCAAGTCATGCAAGTTTTGCAAGTCCTAAGTTTTAATCGGTTTGAGGTATTTTATCAGGCGACTTATACTATTTATTAATTGCTGAGCCTTGTTTCTTCTATCAATTGCATCGATATTTGAAATATAGTTCTGGTCCTCACCTATATAATACATGTTTTTAAGTTCACCGGTCGATCCTTTTGAAATGTTAAGAAATTGTCTGAATTCAGCATCAGAACCCCGGCAAAATCCTTCACTTATGTTATTCATTACTGAGATCCCTGCTCTGGTAATCTGATCCCTGAATCCAAAATCCCTGCAACTCCTGAAATCGACATAAACCTGATTTACAGTTTCCCTGGCCATCTTCCATATCGCCAGGTCCTCAAAATTTTTTACAGTTCCCATTTTAGCACGATTATTAAGTTTATCATTTATTAGGAATTCTCATATTGTCCCGACCTGCTGACCTGCATGACCTGCACGACCTGCACGACCTGCATGACTTGTCTTTGCAAGCATTATCGGCTGATACACAAGCAGCCCTATCATACTGAACACCAGTCCTCCTATGGTTCCAGCCGCCAGTGCGAACCAGAAACGTTCATCCCTGCCTGTCAGCAAAAATGGTATCAGACCGACAATTGTAGAGAGCTTGGTAAGGAATATCGGGATTATCTTGCTGTTAAAAGCCTTTACATAAGCTCTGCGCTCAGGAAGCCCCGGCTTGTGACGCCTGAGAGTGTTAAAATCGTTTAATATATAAAGTGTTGCATTTACAACTATCCCGCACAGGAGGATAAGGGCCGCAAAGACCCCTTCATCGGTGTGATCCTGAAAATACCAAATGTGAGAAATACTCCTATGAACGAAAAAGGAATAAGGCTGATTACAACAAACGGCTGTTTGAACGATTCAAGGAGTATGGAACAGATAAAATAGATTATTGCTATCACAAGCAGTATCAGGTAATAATTGGTCCGTCTCTGGTTCCAGTTATAGGAATATGAACTGCTCTGCGCCGTAAAGCCAAGGGGCAGAAACGAGTTTGTTTCATCAATATTACGGTCGAGGATAAGCCTGCCAAGCTCATAATTGCCGATAAAGTTGTAACCGACGGTCAGTACATACTGCTGATCTTCACGACTTATTGTGTTGTCAGAGATCTCGCGTGTAAGCGATGAAAAATCCTTCATCTTCACAAACTGACCGGAGCTGGTTTCAAGAGGTGCATTGACAAAGCTCCAGTAGTCATACTGGTCCGCCTGCATCGACTTAATATTCACGGGAGCCAGAATACCATCTATATATACACTCTGGAGCGATGACGTCCCCCGGGAATACCTTCTTGCTTCATTAAAGGCAAAGGAGACATCCGTACCGCTCTCTGCAAGGAAATATTTATCCAATGCCAGACGGTTCCTGTATACTTTCTTCCCGGCCCCCATAATAATATACCCGCTTCTGACAGTCCCAAGGAGATATACCTCTTTGATCCTTCCTTTTCCGCTTGCAATGAGCCGGTCCCTCAAGGCTTCAGCATAGCCATAAAGCTCATCATAGTTGTAGCCTTTCATCACAACGGAATATGAAGTATTGATATAGTCGCTGTAAACCTGGTTGCTGAAAGCCTTTCCCACTCCTGAAACAGTGGCATGATAGCTCCCTATCCCGTTCATGTAATCCTCTATCCTGATCTTAAGGATAAAAGGGAATATGGTGAAATCGTGCTCCGGCTTGAAAGTAACTGATACTGATGCATCAGTTGAGCTTGAAATGCTGGTGGTGAACATGTCTATTTCACTGTATGCTGCCAGCATGTTCTCCAGTCCCATGCAGGTTGTGTTGAGGTCTTCAATGGTGAGTCCCTCCTCGCTGAGCCCTATGCTGATATTGAGCCTTGTGCGCTGGACCTCATCCGAACTTCCGTAACCGTAGAACCTGCTGTTCTTTGTCTTGTCGCTGAAGGGTCTGAATGTCCCTCCGAGAAGCTTGTTGACAAGGGGTTTTACATCCTGGACATATTTACGGTTCCCGAGGGTCTTATTATAGATCGTCTGGAACTTTGTAAGCTTTATACCTGCCGGCTGCTGACTACCCGTGGTTGTTCTGGGAAGAGAATCAGGCAGATAGAATACAGGCAGGCCGAAGATGAGGATGGCAGCAACGATAAAAGCCGCACGGTACCTGATAATGAAACCTATACTTTTAAGATAAAACGCAGAGAACCTGACTATCCTTCTTTTTCTGCTTATTATCAGGGCATTATATTTTGGCGCCAGATGTATTTTTGTCAGCAGTGAAGGGATGAAAAAGAGCGCTACTGCCAGCGATACCGATAAATTGATTATTACGACTGCTGCAAAATCGGAAAGTGTGATCCTTGATGCTTCATCGAGGAAAAATATTACCGCGAGGGCTCCGATAGTCGTAAGTGTAGCAGCCAGCAGCGATATCCCCACTTTCCTGTTCCTCTGATACCTGATATGGTCGGTCATCACAATGGTGTTGTTTATGATGATCCCGAATGAGACGGTTATCCCTGCAAGGGAGTAGAGGTGGATCTCTAATTTGAACAGGTAGTAAAAAATAAAGGCAATGAATATATTGGCAACAAGACTTATTGTAATTATCAGAAGATATTTGAGTTCGCGGCTTATCAGCAGAACGAACAGCAGCAGCAATATCACCGAGAGTATTGCCCTGAAAATGTTTTTTGAGATCTCTTCCTTCAGGTAAGTGGTGCTATCATTCGACATCATGAGGCTGTAGCCCTGAGGAAGCTCCAACTTTATCTTTTCAATTACACTCTTTACTGCATCGGCAACCTTGATATTGTTGACATTTTTCCCGGCAGTTACATTTATATTGATTGTATTAAGACCATTTATCCGGTAATATGACTGAGGCCTCTGGTCTTTCAGCTCAACCTTTGCCACATCGGTAAGATGTATAATCCTGCCCTCTACTTTTGCAACGGGTATATCCTCCCACCCGAATGATTCCTCATTATTGCCGGTAAGGGTAAGGTAAGTCCTTTTTTCGATTCCTCCGGCCATTGTTTCGGAAGCGCCTCCCAGCTCCCTTTCGAGAAGGAAATTATTTATTGCGCCGGTTATAACGCCGGAGTTTATCCCGAGTGAAGAAAGCTTTTCCTGGTCGTAGGTAAGCTCCCATTCGACAGGGGTGGCTCCGGTTATACCCACGCTGTAAACACCATCTACCTGAGCCACGGCCGGCTTTATAACTTCATCTGCTATATTGAATATATATGAGGAGCTCGCGTTCCCGTTCAGTCTGAAGCTCAGGATAGGCGATGCATCCTGGGTTGATGGCATATTCAAACCGATCACCGGGTATGAGACCCTCTCAGGAAGCCTTTTACGAGACTCCCTGAGAAGTGAAGCTATCTCGAAACGTTTGGCCTGCAGGTTGACGTTTTTATCAAATTCAACTGTTATTCTGCCTGATTCATCATATGTCGATGATGAGATCCTGCTGACACCTGTAACGGTTGCAAGAACTCCTTCAAGTGTTGTGGTAACTTCCTGTTCCACAACACGAACCGGGGCTTCGGGCCAGTTCCATGTTATAGTCAGGGAAGGCAGGTAACGGGTAGGATTAAGCTGAAGCGAGAGCAAAGGGATCATTGCCGCACCGACAATGATCAGCATCACAAAGAGAATGTTGACTGTGAATGTGGATAAGAAAGAACTGTAATGAGGTTCTTTATTCATTGCTCTTTCACCACTGTTTCGTGTGCAAGGTTTACATTACCGCTTACTATAACAAGATCACCCGGATGAATACCATCCGGTGTATCCTTAACCGAAATGCTGGTGCTGTTCTCAAACTCAACTGTGACATATTTCCATATAGCCAGTGAGTCCTGGCGGATAAATATAACATCCTTTCCCTGGCGGATAACAAGCGCTTCTTTCGGAACAACCAGCCTGTCGGGTACAGGCTTGCGGATAACCACCTTTACATTCATCCCGTCAATTAATCGTCTGTTGTTTTGAAATTCAGCTTTCACCTCGACCATTCCTCCCTCGTCAACAAGAGGATTGATCTGGGTTATCTTTCCTGTTATAAAAGTGCTGTCATTTATAAAAGGAATAATCCCCACAGGCATTCCTTTGGTTATAAAGCCATATTCCGATTCAATAACAGGGAATGTAACCTCTATTATATCATCAAACAGAATGGTGCAGAGGCTCTGGTAGTTCTGGCTCGGGTTCCACTGCAATGCATCGAGGTTGGCAACGACTCCTCTTATTGGTGAATAGATACGGGTGTTGTTATAATTGTATTGTGCTACTTCCAGAGCGGTAATTGCATCGTTAAGTCCGCTTCTGATGCGTGAAACTTTTATCTTGGCAGGTGCAAGGTTCAAGGTGTCGGCAGTAACGTAATTGCTCAGAAGATCATCCCTGAAGTTTATTTCGGCTTTTTCGAGTGCCTGCTTTGCCTGCTGAAGCCTGGTACGGTAATCAAAGTCCTCAATGACTGCAAGAAGGTCCCCGGCTTTGACCTCCTGCCCGTTACGGATATAGAGCTCTTTAATGATACCGCTGACTTTGAACGGAACAACCGCCTTTTCGGCCGAGTTGGCTTTACCGTTGCTTATCAGCTCATGGTAGAATGTCGAAGGTTCCAGCCGGACGGTCTTTACCAGGACCGCCTCGGCTCTTGATGTCCGGCGGGCCATCTCTTCAAGATTCGCGGGTTGCTTTGGTTTGCAGGAAAAGAGGGTTATTGTAAAAAACAATAATGGGATGAAATAGCTGGCTTTCATATTGAAATAATAATAAGAATTGAAATAACCGATTATAAATTTATGATACTTATTCAAGAAAAGAAAGAAAATTAACTAAAATTATAGTCATATAATAGATCTCCTGTTCTATTTCTGAGCTTTGTTATACAAGTCATGAAGGTTGTAGAGTCCTGGTTTGCGGGACTACGAAATCCGGGGAGCAAAGCAAACCAGTATCATGGAGGTCGAGATTCTCAGGGTAAAGGAACTACTGAGAATAGCTAAAGATCAGACTATGAAGTCAGTGAAATTTTCTCTGTTAATAAGATCTATTTTACTGCCCGGATAAGCTGTAATGAAGGTTCCGGGGATTTTTATTTTCCCTTTTCCTGACCATTTGAATTCAAATCCGTGAACCGTGCCGCCGCTCACTTCAATATAATCGATTTCCTGCTGACCTGTTGTTCTCCAGAAATAGCTGTTCTTAAATTGTTTTGAATAATGAAGGCACTTAAGTCTTTCAGTTACCAGGAAATTCTCCCACAATGGACCGGTATCATTTCTTAATGACAACGGATTGAAATTCCTTATCAGGCTGTTTCGGATCCCGTTATCCCAGAAATATATCTTACGACTTTTTTTCAGTTCGTTTCTCAGATTTCTGCTGAATGATCGTATGGAATATACTACAAAAACCTTCTGCAACAGGTCGATGTACCTTTCAACTGTCTGGTTATCTGCACCGATAGTATTCCCGATCTCATTGAATGACACCTCGGAACCAACCTGGAAGGCAAGCGCCTGGAGAATTTTTTCAACAAGAACCGGCTTCCTCACCTGTTCGAGACTCAGAATATCCTTGAACAGATAACTGTTTATAAGGCTGTTCAGCAGGTCAGCTTCTCTGCCCGGATTATTTACAATTTCAGGGTAATACCCATATATCATCCTGTGTTCAAGCAGTCTTTTCTCCTCGGTGAGAGATCTGTCTCCGGCAAGCTCGCTGAAGGCGAAAGGGAAAAGAGAGTATTCCCATTTCCGGCCGGTAAGCGGTTCATTAATGCCTCCGGCAAGCTCCAGTGCGGAAGATCCGGTGACAAGTACCTGTACCTCCGGAAGATTCTCGACTGCCAGCTTCAAAGTGACCCCTATATTTATAATCCGTTGGGCTTCGTCAATTATTACGAGCTTTGCATCGCCGAACAGCTGCCTCAACTGAGTTGATGTCGGATTAGTGAGCCAGCTTCGCACATCAGGTTCGTCAGCATTAAACCATTTAAACTTAACTCCCACTGACTCTGATATCTCTTTTGCAAGGGTGGTTTTCCCCACTTGTCTCGGACCGGTTATTATTATGACTTTGCCACCGAACATCACAGATCGTACCTCGGAAATCAAAGTTCTCTTTATCATATTTGTCGTACTTATACGCAAATATATGCATTTATTTGCGTTTATAGTCAAAAATATTCATATATTTCGTTCCCTGAGAAAAAATAAAGGTTTCAGGCTTCCCTGAGCAAGTCAAAATTAATTATGATCCGGACCGGTCTGCGCTTATCAGTGAAATCAGAGGGAAATAGAATTTCAGCAGATCACATTGATTGAATCCAAACTCCTCTTTACTCTGTGCTCTGTGCCCTGCTTTGCCCACCGAAGTTGTAACGAAGGTGGGTGCCCTGCGCCAAATTGCTCAGAGCGGTTATAATTATTTATTGATGTTAAAACTTGCATTTACTCACTATAATGAGTAATTTTACTCAATGGAATGAGTAAAATTATGAAAGTGTATAAAAGGCCTGAATATGAGTATCTGAGAAAGCGACTCTTGTCGGAAAGAAAGTTCATACAGGTTATTTCCGGCCCCAGGCAGACTGGAAAAACAACCCTTATCAACCAGCTCCTGAAAGACATCAGCATAGGATCAACATATATCTCTGCTGATAATTTTAATTCTGATGGTCATTCCTGGATCGAGAAACACTGGGAAGCTGCCAGACTTAAGTGCAGGATGGGGAAAGGGAACCAGCATATACTCGCTATCGATGAGATCCAGAAAATACCCAATTGGAGTTCTTTTGTCAAAAAATTATGGGATGAAGATTCGTTTAACGGAACAAAAATAAAACTGGTAATTTCAGGATCATCAGGACTACTCCTTCAGAAAGGGCTGACAGAATCACTGGCCGGAAGATTTGAAATGAACTTTATTAATCACTGGTCATTTACTGAAATGCATAATGCTTTCGGCTGGACTCCTGAACAATTTGTATGGTTCGGCGGATACCCTGGCTCATCAGATCTGATTGCTGATGAACAGAGATGGAAAAGATATATAATTGATTCACTCATAGAAACAAGTATTTCAAAAGATATTCTCATGCTCACAAGGGTGGACAAACCTGCTTTGATGAGAAGGCTTTTTGCTCTTGGTTGTGCCTATTCCGGACAGATATTGTCGTTTACAAAGATCCTTGGACAGCTTCAGGATGCAGGCAATACGACCACTTTATCACATTATCTCGGTCTGCTTGACTCTGCCGGATTGCTGGCAGGTGTAGAGAAATATTCAGGCAGCATGATAAGGCAGCGTTCTTCCAGTCCAAAATTTATTGTCAGGAATACAGCGTTGATAAGTTCGGGAACAGATGAGAATTTTAACACTATTACTGAAAACACTGAAAAATGGGGAAGACTTGTTGAATCTTCTGTAGGGGCACACCTGATCAACAATGAATTCCGTGGACGCTATAACCTTTATTACTGGAGACAGGGAAATGATGAAATCGATTTTGTTCTCAAAAAGGATAAAAAGGTAATCGGCATAGAAGTTCAGAGTGGAATATCACATAATAATAGAGGCATTGAGGCTTTTTCAAAGGCTTTCAGTATTTTTAAAGTCCTCCTCGTGGGAGGCAATGGCCTATCCTGGCAGGAATTCCTGAAGCTCGACCCTGGAGAACTCTTTTGAAAGATAATAAGCGTAATAAGCGATACTCATGATAGAACCACCAAAGATTTTTGCCCTGTGCCCTGGGTTTTTTGATTTATTTTATCAATCCTGACAGTATCTGATCATCTGGACTATTAATGCTGATTTAAAGCCTGTTGCTTAATGATAATTAATACCGGATTTGATGTCTCAGTCAGTTGATTTTCAAGTTTAATAAGCTGATCTGAAAGACCTTTTCCGGTAACTTTAGGATTCCCGGAACGCAATTTCTTTAGGGATTTGAGTAAATCAAATGCATCAGCATAATCGATAAGGATATTGTTATTGATAATCTCTTCAGGCCAGAATATAAGGCCGCCATCCAGATCATTATCAAATCCATTCCCCTGCAGGACTGTGAGTTCTGAAGATTTTTTATTAAATGTGCAGTAGCTTACCGAGTCCGTGAGTCCCCATGATAATTTTATAAACAAAAGGTTGTCATTTTCATTTATGCCGCTGATCCAGATTTTGTTTTTTATTCTTTCAGTTTCTTCCTTGTAATTTGTCAATAGCAGGTCAGGTTCCATCTTGATCTTCCCGGTATTGAAAACAGCATATTGTTCTTTTGCAGAATTGTTAAAATAATAAAGAGTATCTATTCCATACTCCAGGAAATGAGGTAAACCCTTAAATGAATATAACGGGGATGTTGGTACGATAAGTCCCGGCATACTTACCCGCTTGAGGTCGTTTACAATCTTTGACTGCATAATACCGTTCCTGTCTGTGACAAACCAGCTGAACACGGTATCTTCCGATGGCCGTGATACGTTGAACTGGTGATACAAAAGGGTGTTCCGGTCATTAACAATAAACTGAGAGGAGGGGAAGTCAAAGGCAAAATTCCTCTTTAAATTACCTTGCATGTCGTATACAAGCACAATGCGTGAGGAAAGAATATAAATCTCCCCGGCATCCTTATCTACAATAAAGTCTGCTACTCTTGAATATTCCCCCGGACCTCTTCCGGCTGAGCCAATCTGTTTTATATATTTACCTCTCCTGTCGAACAGGAGTAATCGTCCGCCGTCGGTGACATAGATCAGTGAGTCGTCAAGGAAAACAGCAGATACCCTGCTTAGCATGATAGAGGGATCTGTTTCCAGAGGAATATATTCCAGGCCTTTCCCCAGGTTGCTCACAGGTACCGGTCTTATATTATTTATTCCCTGTTCCAGGTTAACCTGGTAAGGCAAACCAGGTGCTTCATTTACAGTTTTGCCCTTGTTTTTGCATGAGGCAAAAATGAATAGTGTCAATAAAAGCAGAATTAACGGGTTTTTCATCGCTATCAGGTTTTTGAATGGTTTTCAGAGTTATCATCAGATATTTAATCAAATTTATGACTATTATTCTAGTCGTACAACTATTATTTTAATTATTTAAACACCCGGTCAGGTAACAATTTCAGACAATTTTTAAACTCTGAAAGACGAATTTTTGATCATCGTGGGAACAAAATATTTTCCCGCCGATCCCGCAGATATGCATATATTTCACTCAATCACCTGTAATCCGGACTCTGCACTCTTTGCTCTGTGCTCTGCGCCCTGCTTTGCCCACCGAAGTTGTAACGAAGGTGGGTGCTCTGTGCCTAAAAGCCATTGCTGGTGACCAAGTATGACCCAGATATTTTGACACTCTGAAGCCGGGGTAAATACCATCTTGCTCTGGTAAATATGATTATTCCAGTCTTCAAGGCTAAATGTGGTCACCAGGATCGGCTTTTGCATTAAGCTTACCAATTCAACCTTCTCCGGGGTTGTTAAGGCAGGTTGCGCAGGTCAGGAGGATCTTGCACGATTTGCTGGACACAACTAATTGAGTATGAGAAAAAAAGACACATAATTTGTTTTTATTTCTATAATGCACTATATTTGATGCATAATAGAAACAAAGTGAATTTCATTGAATTCAGAAACAGGTTCTTTTCTCTGGCCTGCTTCACCACAAACCAGGTGTATGCATCGTATCCTGAGTTTAACAGGAACAATCTTGGACGCTGGGTAAGGCAGGGGTACCTCGTCAGGCTCCGGCAGGGTTATTATGCTTTCCCTGAGTACAGGGAGTCAGCAGATTTTGTACTCTATTTTGCCAACATAATTTACAAACCTTCCTACATTTCATTACACACTGCTTTGTCGTATTATGGGATCATTCCCGAAGCTGTACCTCAGATAACAAGTGTTACAACTTTGAAGACGATAATATTCAGCAATGATTTAGGTGAGTATTCATATAAAAACATAAAGCCAGACATGATGTTCGGATACGATCTTAAGAAGATGGAGGGTGATAGAAGAATAATGTTCGCCACACCGGAAAAAGCATTAATAGACCTGCTCTATCTTTATCCATTTTATAATACGGAACGCGACCTTGAAGAGCTGCGTCTCGATGAATCTTATATGGAGGACGACTTTAATGCAGACAGACTAAATGAATTCTCTGACCATATTGGCAGCAAGGCACTCAGTAATCGCATCAGGATGCTGAGAAAAGTATATAACCTTCAGTAAGAACTCTATGGTAGACCTGAACAAAATAAAGAACTATTTCCCGGAACAGATCCGCGACAATGCACTTCTTGGTAAAAGAATGATGAAGGAATATATTCAGTTGTCAATTCTCGACTACCTGTCAACGACAAAACACATCCGTAAGCTCATTTTCATTGGCGGTTCCAATCTTCGCCTGGTAAAAGGAATAGACAGATTCTCAGAAGATCTGGACTTTGACTGTAAGGAGCTGAACAATGCAGAGTTCCTTCAAATGAGTGATGATGTCATTAATTTCCTTAAAAGAAACGGTTATGAAGTGGAATCCAGGGACAAAAAGAGTCCGAAGCTAACGGCATTCAGAAGAAATATTTATTTTCCCGGATTCCTTTTTAATTCCGGACTTTCAGGACACAGGGATGAAAGGTTCCTCATAAAATTAGAGGCCCAGGACCAGGGAGTACCATATACTCCGGAAATAAAGAATATCAAAGGTTGTGGTTTTTACTTTCCATTCGCTGTTCCTCCTGACTCTGTTCTGTGTGCAATGAAAGCGACAGCCCTTTTAGAAAGAGGAAAAGGCCGGGATTTTTACGACCTGATGTTTCTTCTCGGTCAAACGAAGCCTGATTATGATTTCCTTAAAAAGAGGATGGGCATTAAGAATGCAGTTGAGTTAAAGGCTGAGATTAAAAAGCTTCTTAAGTATACTGACCTGAAAACCAAAGCCAAAGATTTTGAGCATCTGCTGTTCACCAGGGAAAACAACAAACGTATACTTAGATTTGAAGAATTTGTTGAAGGGAGTGATCTCTAAAGATCAATTCAGCCTGTCAAGCCAGGAGCCCGGAACTGACATTCAGGCCGTGCAGGTCTTGTCGAAGCGAAGCGAAGATCCCGGCCGCAGGTCGGGACAGGTCGTGCAGGTCTGAAGGGACTTGTACGACACAACTAATTGGAAATGAATATGATTATTTCAACTTATAATCGACACCTGAAGCGTTTAATTGCAATAGCCAAAATAACATCTGTGGCAAATGATTATTTACTTTCAACCGGCGCTGGAAGCGTCAAATCCCCATAGCCACTTAATTTGAGTTTTAAAATTATTTCATGCGTAACTTTCATTATTATTTGCACTTTCCAATCACTATGACCGGATTGTCAGATTCATTGATGGTCCTTAACCATGGGAACTTGTTTTGCATTGTTAAGGCTTTCGACGGATTCTGATTTTTCCAGCTTAAGATATCAATGGCTTCAAGAACTGCTATCATTTCGTTCCGGCCGTTAATATAAAGAGGCGAAATACCGAGGAATCCGTTTATATCATCATCAATTACCGGAAGTTCACGTTTCTCATTAAGAGCCGCCCTAATATCTCCGGTCCTTTTATTATAGGTGACAAGGTAAAGATTTGGTTTGAAAGGATTCTGTCGGATTTTATATCGGAATTCAAAAAACAGGTAGCCTTTACTTTCATAAATATTATAGATCTGAAATAAATCGGAGCGATTGACTGTCGTCGTCCGGGAAATGTATGATGGCCACCGGTGATTACCGGAATTAAGAACAATTCCCGGGGATAAGCGGTCCCGTGTAATGTTGAAAATTGTATCATTCGACCTGACTTTGACGAAGAGGTTTCCATCGCATGAGAAAAATACGGGCCTCGGTGCAAAATCCTGATAACGTTCTGAAGTAAAATCTGCCGGCCTGGAAACCAGAGGCGGGAACATTTTAATTACTTTCGATCTGTCGAGAATGAGTATCCGATCAGTCAATTTTCCGGCTGAGTTATCTGTGAAATCGACAAAGGTTGAAGCATCCAGGAATACCTGAATCCCTGTATGGATATTTCCATCTTCAGATGATGGTTCTTTTACTAATGGCAGTGAAATAGACTCCAGAAATTTACCATCCAGACCGTAAACTTTAATTCCTGATTCGCCATTTGCGTAGATTTTATTATCATACCTGTTATAAAAAGTATTACAAGGTGAAGTGTACTCTTCCGGTCCCCTTCCCACACTTCCTATTCCATAAATAAATTTTCCGGATTTCCGGTCAAAAACCTTTAATTGCCGGTCACTGCCAGAAATGGAATTGGCTACTAATATAAAATCATCTGTAAGTTCGACATTGATATTTTCCGACAATGTTGATTCCGGGGTCAGATCCAATGGAACGTACTCTATTTCATTGACAAACTGCGAAATGTTTAAGGGAAGCGTATTTTTTATGGCTTTTTCAAGGTCGATCGACACACCTGCCCTTTGCATATTAACTGCCTGTGGATATAAACCGGATGTGGCAATTATAAAAACGGATATTAACTTTATCAGGCCCGGTCTCCTGTTAGTTTCATGCATCTGTTTCATTGTTTTATTCCTTATTAAAATTAAATCTGGATTGTTGGTTAAGGATTTATATATTGACAATCAGCCACTTTCAATTATTCCTGAGCAGCAAATGCAATTAAGATATTTTAACAGTTACTGTTTTATAAATAATTATACAAGTGACAGGTTGTTAATACTGTGGTCCCCGTCCACTTTTTATTATTTTATCAACGAATTTGCCGTCTGCTGCGAACAGATAAATTCCGCTTATTAGCCATTTCAACCTCCTCCGGGGTTGTTAAGGCAAGTCGTACAGGTCATGTCGAAGCGAAGCGAAGATCCCGGCCGTAGGTCGGGACAAGTCGTGCTGGTTGATTTGCTCAGAGCACAGGGCTCAGGGCGTTTCTGAAGGCGTTATGGCAGCAGCCAATTTTTCCTGATAAGCAAATACAAAAATTTTAATTGATTATAATTTCTTTTTAATTATTCCAACAAGCAGAACCGGATTATCCATTTCATCAAGATCTTTCCTGATTCTGGTAAACTGGCCGCTAAGACCGGCAGGGAACTCTGGCCACTCCTGTTCCCCGGGATTTTTACCAAGCAGCTCTAAAGGACTATAAGAGATATAAAGCCTGCCATTCGGCAATATCACCGGGAAATTCATAGTCTCCCCGGTGGAGAGCTGTTCCTTGTCAATGAAATTGTCCGTATAAGATTTGATCTTTGAGGATTTCCCGGTATTTAAATCAAAAAGGAAATAATTTCTTACATATACAGCAGTAGTGCCTCTATCATTAGGCTTCATCTCCTTGAAAGTTGTTTCGCCCAGGATAGCAAAGCAGGAATTTTCAATCTTCGGGAAACTTACTTTTCTTTCTCCGGGTTCAGGAATAACTCCTGGAGCTATTTCCCTGGGAGCAGAGAACGCTGCTTCCATGAATGAAGATAATTGATTGTTATCGAAAGCAAACAAGGTGTCGTCATAAAGGTAGTTTAAGTGGAAGCTTTTGTCACTTTCGGAGATTCTCATACGTCTGACGGTTTCTTCCTGGTTCTGCCTTAATGAAATCTTTTTTGTGCTTAATATTCCGGAAACAAATTTGCCTTTAAAGTTCTGGATGAACAGTGCGTAAGGATCCGGATCAGCCAGGAGGAAATATAAAGTACCTATTATCAATGAATCCTGAAAAACAATAAAATCGGTCCAACGTTTTGAATTATACTTTTTGACCGGTTCCAGGAATTTCTCAGTCCCTACATCATATTGATAAAGGTAGTCCCGTGAAGTCCCTCTATCTTCAATTAGCAGAAGATCTTTTTTCTCATACAGATAGCAGGTACTCATCGGTGCAATCTCCCCCGGGCCCCTGCCGGCATTAAACAGCTTTCTTATGAATCTGCCGTCAGAAGAAAATTTATACATACCATTTATATCATAGATAAGTATATATTTATTGCCTGCATAAACGTAATATAAATAGGGTCCTAATAAGGATTCAGGAGTGGTCTCCAGGGGGATTAAACGGACACTATCGACTAAATCGCTTAATTTAAGATCCACCGAAGATTCAGGATTATCTATATTGACCTGATAAACTTTGTTTTTGCCACTATCCCCGGCTTGATTGCTGCATGAATACAATGCAAAAAAGGTCGTTGTTATAAGAATCAGGGTGATATTTTTCATAACTCTGCCTGCATAAAATACTAATCCAATTTTGAAATATTCTATCAAATTTATGACTATTATTCTAGTCGTACAACTATTATTTTAATTATTTAAACACCCGGTCAGGTAACAATTTCAGACAATTTTTAAACTCTGAAAGACGAATTTTTGATCATCCCGGGAACAAAATATTTTCCCGCCGATCCCGCAGATATGCATTGATATATTTCACTCAATCACCTGTAATCCGGACTCTGCACTCTCTGCTCTGTGCTCTGCGCCCTGCTTTGCCCTCCGAAGCCCTTGCGAAGGAGGGTGTCCTTTGCCCTGTAGCTTGCCTACTCCTTCGGTGTCACAATGACAAGTACAGGATTATCAGTTTCATTGAGAGAGCCGGCAAGCTTTTCAAGAGCCGCTTTCTTATCAGGGAATATTACAGTTGAATTTTTAAAAGCATCAGAGGAAATATAACTTTTAAAAGTCAATGCCTCAACCCATGAATAGAGATTTCCGCCAATGCAGAATTTAGGTTCAAAATCCACTCCCCCTGTAATATCATCAGTGAACCACTTTGTCTTGCTGCCTGAGCTAATTGTTGTCCCTTTCAGTTCACGGGTCTTCTTATCGAGTATCCTGGATCCGGTGGATTTTTCCCATGAGTACCTGTAAAGCAAATACCTGGATGTTTCCATAATTGAACTGACATTAAGAAAATCAGAAAATGTAGCTTCGGAAAAAGCTGCCAGAGCTTCCGGAGTGGTCTGCTTCCCGTGAGAATTAAATATCAGAGCGGGTTTGATATTATTGGACCGGTCAAGTGCAAAGACGGTATCGGATAACCAATACTTGAAATACAGTGAATTATCGAAACTGAAAAGTATATTTTCTGATTTTGAAATAAACATCATTTTCGTATTTTTAACATAATCGTAATGATTTGGTATAACTTTCAACGTGTCTCCGTTCATGTTAAGAAGGACAAACCGGAAAGGTTCATTCCCGTAAGTTGAACCGAATGAAAACAATATACTTTTCTGATCAGGACACAAATCAACATTTGAAGGCTGAGCTGTTAAATTCAAATTCTTTGAATAAACAAATCCATTGCCGGTTTCATTGTATATCATTAATTTGCCTCTGGTAAGGATGAACAGCTGGTTATTTTCGGGACTGATATCCCAGTCGTAAATCGAGGGATATTCCTCAGGTCCATTTCCCGGCTTATTAAGATTATACTTATAATTCCCTTTATTATCAAAGCACAGGATCTGCGGGGGTGTATAGATGTAGATATTCTTGTCAGTTATCCGCATTTCGGAAATGTAACGGATCAGAGATTCTTCAGAAGTCTGAAAAGGAATGTATTCGACATCATCGGCGATTTCAGACAGATTTGATAACTGACCTGAAGGTGAGTCGGGTAAATCAATTACATCATTTTTGCTGATGCTTTTTCTCCCGCAGGAGCAGATGGCAATGGCCAGCAGGATTAAGAGTAAATTTCTCATTTATTTTTGGTTATGGTTTATAAAAAATCCAGTGACATATCATTTAATTTTGGGTTGAGGATTGAGGATTGCGGATTGCGGATTTTTGACCTGGAGATAATTAACGAAGTTGGACACCGGTCGCCGGTAGCCGGGATTAGATCATCGTTTCAGAACTATCAGAACCGGATTGGAATTTTCAGTGAGCTGATTACTTAGTAATTCTAGCTGTTCAGGAATTCCGGCTCCTTTTTCAGGCGAACCGGTTTGCCGGAGCTCATTTATTTTCTTTATCAGGCTTAAAGCATCGGCCTGGTCGACCAGAATATTATCATCATAAATATATCTGGGCCAAAATGGAAGTCCTCCATCCAGGTCGTTGATAAAAGCATTGCCTTCAAGGAATGTCGTTTCAAGTGTCTTTTTATTAAAAACAGAGGTACTCATTGTACCTGAGAATCCCCATACATATGTTATATAAAGATTTCTGTCATCTTCATCCATTATTATCGGCCACAGCTTATATTTCAGGCGTTTAAAAACCTCTTCCCTGTTTGTACTCTGAATATCCGGATCCGGATCCATTTTATAATCTCCGGAATTCAATATCGCATAAGGTTCAGGTTTTGATCCACTTAACATCAGTAAAGTGTCAGATCCGAACTCCATGAAACGAGGTGCATCCCCAAACAAATATAATGGAGAATTACCTATTGGTGTGCCCCTGTTCGCTCTTTGATGATAATTCTTAAATCTGATCAGATTTTTTCCATGGAAATCCGTAACGTACCAGCTGTAAACAGTGTCGCTGGTCAGCCCGGGCAGATTTGCCGAATAATACATCAGGTTACTTTCATCTCTTAAAGTAAAACTAAGTGAAAGGAAAGGTAGCCTGGCAGATTCCACAAAATTCCCGTTGAAATCATAAACCAGCAGGGCTTTTTCATCGAGAATAAAGATAAAAGGCTTTGATTCGCTGACACAAAAATCGCAAAGATTTAAATATTGGCCCGGACCTCTTCCCTGCGAACTGATATTTCTTATGTATTTGCCCTCTTTATTAAATTCAACTATTTTTTCTCCATCACTTACAAAAATATATGAATCAGTCATTGCAATATTAATTGCCCTTGCCAGCATACTTTCAGGATTCGTCTCCAAAGGAATATATTCCAGTCTTTCACCGATGCTGCGCAGAGGTATTGATCTTGGATTTGAAAGATTTTTCTCTACTTCGACCAGGTACGGAAGACCGGCAGAACGGTCTTTTTTGGAACGACCTGAATTACAGGAAGTAAGAATTAAAATAAAAATTAAAGCGAAGGAGATATTGGATTTCATATTTATCATAATGGCTTACATATATTTACGAGCATGCTGTCATAAGAGAGAAACAATTCCGTTTAAAAAAAAGAAATGTAATGTATTAATAATTAATCAGTATTTTCGTCATCCCCATTGCCCCGCTCCAAATATCCATTCCGTTTACAACAATTTCAAACTCCGTCTTCCTGTCGCTTGTGAAGAATTCGATTTTTGCCTGACCGTTTTCATTGGTCAGTACTGAAGGATTCCAGTATAATGTGGCCCTGCTGTCATAGACTGAATTATTCCGGCTGGCCCCTTCATAACGGGGAGAATAGAATTGTCTTGGCATACCAAGTCCGTCAAGAAGAAAAGTCTTTACCCTGAGAGTATCACCGCGGTAAAAGAAATTAGAATAGGTCTCAATATAAACCAGAGATTGCCAGACACCCGCCAATTCACCATTCTGAATAAGTAGTTTTCTTTTCGATTTTACTTTGCCATCAGAGCTTAAAAAGTCAATATAAAGTACATTGCTGACAGTATCCGGCAGTTACCGTTAATACGTGACAGACCACAAATGATTAAGATATCCCATAAATCTTATTATTTATTACATAATATGTATAGATTATTTGATTTTCTTTACAAAAGAATATTACCTTTGTATAATAAATCATGTTTTCTTTACACAAGAAGAATGATTTGAATAATAATTCACTTTTTCTATACATATGACAAAGTCAAGTAAAAAGCTAATTCCCCTTCCACTGGATTGGGATGTAGAAACAAAAACAGTATTGAAAAGCCTTCCATCTGCTCATGCTGCTCTTGCTGAACTAAAAGGCATTGCTTCGACAATGCCAAACCAAAGTATACTAATTAATACTTTGGGACTTCAGGAAGCCAAGGACAGTTCAGCAATTGAAAATATAATAACTACACATGATGATCTTTACAAATCAGAACTAAACCTAGATTCGTATAAATCACTTAATGCTAAGGAAGTACAAAACTATATTGCTGCTACAAAAACAGGATTTGATCTTATTTCAAAAACTGGACTATTAACTAACCGGATTGTATTAAAAATCCAGGAAGTCCTCGAGTGTAACAAAGCTGGATTTCGTAAACTACCAGGGACAACCTTAAAAAACACCTCGACTGGAGAGATAATATACACACCTCCTCAAGATCCTGAGGAAATTAAAAACTTGATGACCAATCTTGAGAAATTCATCAATGACAAGGAATCCTGTGACTTCGACCCTCTTGTAAAGATGGCAATTATTCACTATCAATTTGAGAGCATTCATCCGTTTTATGATGGCAATGGCAGAACCGGTAGGATAATTAATATTCTCTTCCTGATACAGGAAAAACTTCAAGACCTTCCAATTCTTTACTTAAGCAATTACATAATTAAGAATAAATCTGACTATTACAGACTTCTGCAGGAAGTGAGAACAAAAAACAACTGGGAAGAATGGCTCCTTTTTATGATTAAGGCAGTGGATCAAACTTCAAGAGAGACTATTGACTTGATCATCAAGATTCATGAGCTAATGATGATTTATAAACGCACATTACGAGACAATTATAAATTCTACAGTCAGGATTTACTCAATAACCTTTTTAAACATCCTTACACAAAAATTGAGTTTGTTCAACGGGACCTAAATGTATCAAGGATTACTGCAGCCAATTATTTGAACCAACTTGCTGATGACAAACTCCTTACAAAAAAGAAACTGGGGACAGCAAATTATTATATCAATGATCCCCTTTTTAAATTGCTCTCCGAAAGATAATCTAATAAAATACTAACGGTAACACGGACAATATGGGTAAGTTGTTTGTCACGGTTTTTGCTTTTGCTCCTGCACCCAAGACAAATTTGTAATGTCCGTTGCACCCGGACGCGCGCATTTACACGCAATTAAAATCCTGCATCGAGATAAATTACTGCCTCCGAGACAATTTGTACCGCGAAACTGCACCGGTGCCCATTTACTGGTTTTCTACACCGGGACAATTTCTCAGCTACTTAGAAAACTTGTAATGCGATCGCTCCAGCACGCAATAAAATTTGTACCATGACGGCAAAAACACGTGCCATACTCTTCTTGCACCATGACAGCTTTCTGGCTAAAGTACCAGGACCCTGCCCGGATGCGGCGTCGGGTAGCACAACCTCCCCATATTGCCGGGCCGTTGATCATAACCGTACCAGGAGCACGCTTTAAACCATATTGTATCTCCCCGCATGTAGCCGGGACGGTCGGGATGAAGAAATATTTTTTCTCCCTGAGGTTCATGATTGGCCTCAATATATTCCTCTATTCTTGTTTTGTGCGAAAGACACCTAAATAAAGATTTGTTCATGATAACCCTGGTATTGGAGGATGAGATTTTGGATTAATTCTGACTTAATCATTCAATGACCAGCACTTTGGCTCCCCTGATCTTTCTCTGCTTCAGCTCTGACAGGGCTAAATTGGCCTCTTCAAGCTTATATTCCTGAATTTCAGGGATTATCGGGATTTCAGAAGCTATTTTAAGAAATTCTTTTACATCATTCCTGGTGACATTCGCAACGCTCTTTATTTCTTTTTCCATCCAGAGGTGAGTGCTGTAATCAATTTTCAGCAAATACTCCTTATCAATCTCTTCTTTCCTTATGGCATTTATCACCAGCCGGCCCCCCGGCTTCAGGTTCTTAAGCGCTTCAACGATGGTTGTCCATACGGGTGTGGTATCTATAATGGAATCCAGCAGTTCCGGGACCTTATCGGTTGCATCACCTGCCCACGATGCACCCAGCTCCAGGGCAAAAGCTCTTTCAGATTCGCTCCTTGCAAAAACGAATATTTCAGAACCGGGATATTTGTATTCAATGACCTTCAGAACCAGGTGACCCGCGGCTCCGAATCCTGTCAGCCCTATTTTCTGACCATTTTGGATCCCTGCCAGTTTAACGGATCTGAATCCTACTGCTCCTGCGCATAATAGTGGAGCTGCCTGGACGTCAGTAAATATATCCGGTATCTTGTATGCATAATCCGCGGGAACGGTCATATATCCGGCATAGCCTCCGTTGGCATCCCTGCCTGTGGCTTTAAACTCGTGACATAAGTTTTCATTGCCGCCCAGACAATAGCTGCACTTTCCGCATGAAGAAAAGATCCATGCCACTCCTGCTCTTTCTCCAATTTTTAAATTTTTTACATTCTTCCCTGCCATTTCCACTTTCCCGATTACCTGGTGACCCGGAATTACAGGTAATAGCGGTGGCGGAGTCCGACCTTCAATTTCATCCAGCTCGGTATGACAAACACCGCATGCTGATACTTTGATAAGGACCTCATTATCCAAAGGGACAGGGTCTGACACACTGGTCATAACAAGGGGCGCTTTGTTCTGACTGACATCTGTTATGGCCGGTAAAATCATTGCTTTCATAATGAAAGAATAAGCTTATATATAACACCCGGAAGTACCCGGAGGTTGTGAAGTTATGTGACAGATTTTGCTAAAGATCCTTAAGCATCCAGATATTGCACCCAAAATGGCCGGAATCGCCCATCTTGTGACTGATGAATCTGAATCCTGCCCTTTCATACAGGCTGATGGCCCTTCCCAGCTCCGGAAGGGATTCAAGGTACAGCTGTTTAAATCCAAGCTGCCTGGCAGAATCCATGCTGATTTCCATCAACTGCCTGCCGATTCCCTTACTCCGGTATGCAGGATGGAGATAAAACTTCACGAGCTCTCCGCATCCTTCCGGGAGATTCCCGGTAGGATAAATCCCGCATCCGCCGATTATTTTTCCTTCGTCTTCAGAAATCCAGTAGATGGAACTCTCCTTTTGAAAAAGTGAATAAAGATCATCGGTTGTAGGATCAAAATAAACGGTTCCCGGCCTTGCTATGCCAAATTCCCTGAAAACTGCACGGATAAGGTCAGCGATCTCCTTATTATCTTTTTTCTCAATCTGCCGGAATTTTATATCCATCTTTCTTATTCAAAAGGAAACAAACAAATTTAAAAATAAAAGTATTCCGGCTCTTATTATAGTTTAAGTTACAGAATTATCCAGGTATGGTTAAAAGATCATGGAATCAGTTGCCATTCCATCCGGCAATACGGGCCCATAACCACCAGGCAGCATACGCTTTCTGATTTGCGTTCAGCGGCTGGCTGTGAGCTGAAGAGCAGCTGTACCAATCGACTCCCGGGGAATGGGAATTCTGCCATTGAACAGCCCAGTTGCTATCCGCAGAACCATTACCGTCACTATCATAATCACAGGCATCATTTGGTTTCTTATCGCCGAAATAAACACCATCCGGATTATAACACTCTATATCGGCGAAATCAAAAAGAAGCTTCTTGTTTGTCCTGCAATAATTTCTTATCTGCTCATTTCTTAAATGAAGATTGCCCGACAATCCTGTTCCGTCCAGATGTCCGGTCATATAAACAAATTTAATATCAGGAAAATCAGCTTCAAGACCTGTCATCAGGTTCAGGTATGTATTGATATCGGCTTCTGTGGCAGCTGATACCTGTCCGCACCAGGACCAAATTATAACATTAACATCGGTATTTGAAGCAAGGTATGTACGGGTCTGCGTCGCCCATGCACTCCGGTCAGGATTCCCGAGATCACCGGGCATTGCATAATCATGAAGGTCAAGAACTCCGCCCGTTCCTCCGTTGTTCCATGAATAAACAGATCCCTTAAAAGTTGCCAGTCCTGTCATTCCGTCGGTAATCTGACTTCCATGTGATGTATGACCATATGCAATATGCAATTTCTGCTTTGCTTCAGATATCCAGGTTCCCGGTATTAAATCCAGCCGTGTGCACCGATGGTCGATAATCAGGTCAGCAGCTTCAGATTTGGCATCAGGATCATTTTGATACTCTTTCTGACATCCCAAAAGGGAAACCATTAAAAGTATCAGAGCGAGTAGATTTATTTTTTTCATGCCGGTTCAGAATTAATCAAATATCTGTCATATCTTCAATTTTTCGGGACGTTCTTATAACAACAGACCCGAAATAAGGCGTGATGGTTGCACCCATATTAATCCCCCGGATCGCCGGAATGGATCCTGATATTACATTAAATCATTGGCCCTGGCTGAAGGTTCGGAAGCCGTTTGTATCCCGGCAGCCATTTCCGGTATAATTCCCATTTTCAGATATACCGGCCTGACTAATTTTCTCAGTTCAGGAAGCTTCCTCAGGAACAGCAGGGCTCCGATAAAACATGATATGCCACCGATAAGTATGGCTGATGGTGTTCCTGCAATCTTCGCAAGAAATCCTGCCAGAAGGCTGCCGAATGGAGCAGTGCCCATGACTGCAATTGTATAGAAGCTGAGTACACGGCCCCTCTTGTCATCGTCAGTTATAGTCTGAATAATTGTATTGATTGATGCAGTCTGGAGCATTAATCCGATCCCGATAAAAATCATCAGAATTATAGAAATATTAAATCCTTTTACGAATGACAAGACAATCAGGCCTGCCCCGAAAAGTGCTGTCGAAGCCGGTACCAGCCTTCCCAGTTTAAGAACCGTCTCCCTGGAAGCCAGGAACAGCGCTCCCAGAAGCGCTCCGAAACCGGCAGCGCCCATCAGAAAGCCGAAAGTATCAGAACCACCATGGAGGATCTCTTTTGCAAATACGGGCATCAGTACCTGGTATGATGAACCGAAGAGGCTCACCAGGGCAAGCAGCAATAGAAGGTATTTTATGGGAGCAAACCCAATTGTATAATCCAGCCCCTCCTTCATTTCCTTTAATAAATTGCTTCCTTTCCTGGCGATTTCCTTTTTCCCGATCTTCATCATCAGCAATGAAATAATCACAAAAACGTAGCTGATGGCATTTAGAAGGAAACATATCCCCTCTCCGGTAGTGGCAAGCATTACCCCTGCCACAGACGGACCAATAAGCCTGGCACCGTTAAACATAAGGGAATTTAATGCAATAGCATTTCCGAGATCTTCCTTTTTCTCGACCATCTCAATTACAAATGAATGCCTCGAGGGTACGTCAAATGCATTTATGCAGCCAAGGGCTATACTCAGTGCAACGATATGCCAGAGATGAATTGACCCGGTCAGCGTAAGCACAGCCAGCGCCAGTGCCTGTACTAGCGAAATTATCTGAGTGATAATAAGAACTTTATATCTGCTGAACCGGTCGGTGATCACTCCGGCCAATGGCGCAAGCAGGAAAGTGGGTATCTGGCCTGCAAAGCTCACTACCCCGAGGAGAAAAGCGGAACCCGTCATGTGATAAACTAGCCAGGGCATGGCTATACGCTGCATCCAGGTGCCAATCAGGGAAAGACTTTGTCCGCTGAAAAACAAACGATAGTTCCTGTATTTCAGCGACCGGAATACAATTTTTATTCTTGAGGAGAGATTAACTTTTTCTATAATATTCCTGGTCATATCAAAAAATACGGAGCAAAATTAGCAGCTTTTGAAGATTATTACTTTTTGATTCAGAAAAATAAAAAAAATTACCACGGATTACACGGATTTGCACGGGGCAATCACAGTTCTAAACTTGTTTTCTCCGTGTTAAAAAAGTCTTAATGATGTTTTTTATTGATTATAAAACCTGAAACAGGAACAGCGCTGCAATTACTAATATCGTTGATAAGGATATACCTATAGGGAACCAGACCGGGGCGATCCATGGCACCGGGATAAGGAAAAGGACATCGATGGTCCTGAGCGTCGGGGGCCATTTGATAAGGATATACAACGACACATAATAAAACAGATCCCAGAATGCGAAGGTCCACAGGAAAAAAATCCCTCTTTCCAGCCATGTTCCGCCGGCAAGCCAGGCTATCGCAACAAGCATAATAATTGTCGCAGCCTCCCTGGTCATCTCTATTTTAAGATACCGTTTCGGAAATTTTTCTACAGATTCCTTATTTGACTCTGAATCGAGCATCCCGAGAGCTTTTCTCAGGTATACCACAACCACGCCTTCGAGATGAGCCATGGCAAGGCCAAAAACAGCTAGAAGGACCAATCTTGATAGCATATTCAAAAAATTTGAGAGTTAATTAAATGCCCGGGGGTTGCTGTCTCTCCGCAAAATATCTTTTTTTAAAGTATAAAGCAACATTTACCAGTAAAATCAGCACCGGCACTTCAACCAGCGGTCCTATAACCGTAGCAAAAGCTGCCTGTGAATTGATACCGAATACCGCTACAGCAACTGCGATAGCGAGTTCAAAATCGTTGCTTCCAGCAGTAAATGCCATGGTTGCCGATTTTTCATATCCCTGACCCATCCATCCTGCAATGAAAAAGGTTGAAAAGAACATTATGGCAAAATAAATCGTATAAGGAAGCGCTACCCTTAAAACATCAAGTGGCAATTCAATGATCTTCTCCCCTTTAAGCGAGAACATTACGAAAATCGTGAACAATAAGGCAACCGGAGTCAGCCAGGAGATTTTCGGAATAAATTTCTCATAGTACCATCCGTCACCCAGTACCTTCCGCAGGATAGTATTGGTGATCAGCCCTGCAAGGAAGGGGATACCCAGGTAGATCAGAACAGTTACGGCAATTTCAGAAATAGAAACTCTGACAACAGATCCGCTGAGACCGAACAGAGGAGGCAGAAGAGTAATAAAAATATAAGCATAAACCGAATAAAGGAATACCTGGAATAAAGCATTAAAAGCAACAAGTCCGGCTGCCAGCTCTGTATCACCCTTAGCAAGGTCGTTCCATACCAGAACCATTGCTATACAGCGTGCAAGACCGACAAGAATGACACCGACCATAAGCCCCGGATGATTATGAAGGAACAGAATGGCAAGCAGGAACATGACCACAGGTCCGACAATCCAGTTCTGGGTAAGAGAGAGACTTAACAGCCTTAGATTTTTGAATACGAGAGTTAACTTTTCATACCTTACTTTTGCCAGGGGCGGAAACATCATAAGTATCAGACCAACGGCAATCGGAATGTTAGTGGTGCCTGAGCTTAAGGAGTTCCAGAAACCTGAAATCCCCGGAACGAAATAACCTGTAATCACACCGGCAAACATTACCAGAAAAATCCATAAAGTAAGAAAGCGGTCAAAGAATGAAAGTCTTGCACTCATAAGATAATTTGAAAATTTGAAAATTTGAAAATTAGCAGACTCCCCCGCAACTGCACTTTACACCTGGTCTTACAGCAGAAACTGTAACGCTGAAAATTCCTTTCTCCCCGGTTTGATACGATTTTAATTCTTTTGGATCATTGTAATCCGACAGTAACGATTCCGGAAGCTTTATTTCTTTTTGTTTATGGACAATTATATTATTGAATCCGGAATTTTCAATGATTTTCAGGTAATCTGTTATTTCACTCGCCCCCGAAACGCATCCCGCATACATCTCAGCATCCTTTTTCATCTTATCAGACAACTTCCCTTTGATAACCACGTCTGAAACGCAGAAGTGTCCTCCGGGTTTTAAAACCCTGAAGATCTCTGAAAATGCTTTTAATTTGTCGGGCACCAGATTCAGGACACAGTTGGAGATAATGACATCAAAATGCCTGTCGTTAAAAGGCATTTTTTCTATATCACCCATGACAAATTCAACATTTCTGAAATTCAGCTTTTCACAGTTTTCTCTTGCTTTCCGGATCATAGGTTCTGTCATATCAAGGCCGGTAACATGTCCCTTTTCGCCTACAATCGCTCTTGCAACAAAACAATCGTTGCCTGCACCGCTGCCAAGGTCAAGGACATGATCTCCTTCCCTGATATTGGCAAATTCAGTTGGTATTCCGCAGCCAAGATTTAAATCAGCATCAGGGTTATACCCTTTGAGCTTATCATATTTTTCACTGAAAACCGTATAATCAACACCTGTACCGCAGCCTGACGTGCTGCAGCATGAGGTGTTCTCTTCAAGTTCGGCTATTTTACCATACTTATCCTTTACTATCGTTTTCAGATCTTCAGGCTTCAGAACTGCATTTTGTTCATCCTTCATAATTTACAATAAATTAATTTGTTATTATTCCAAATCGTTCAATATTCACATTTTCAAATTTTCAAATTATCTGATGAGCTTTTCTACAATTGCCACAGCATCCCTGACATATTTTTCGCATTTGATATCAAAGAGTTTCTGATCCATGATCTTTTTGTGATCTTCCGAATCATTCATATCAAGTCCGTCAAGCAGTTCCCTGCAGATTACTGAGCCATTCTGCTTCCTGAATCCGGTAAAAAATTCCCGGGTTTTTGTATATGTAATTTCCTTATACTCTTCAGGATCAGATAAAGCCTTGCCATATTTTAGTCCTATAACCATCAGGGCGCCGGTTACAGCGCCGCAGGTATGCTGCTGGCGTCCCATTCCTCCCCCGAAAGCACAGGCTATTTTCAGGCAATGGCTTTCCTGCAAACCGAATTCATTTCCAAAAACTGTCAGAACAGCCTGGGAACAGTTAAATTTATTCCTGAAATATCCCAAAGCTTTTTCTTCCTTAATCATGATAATTGTTTTTTATATTCTCTGTGTAGAATTTATAGAACTCATTCCGGATAAGGTCCCTGATCCTGCGGTATTCATTAATGACAAATTCTTCCGTTCCCCTTATTGTGGAAGGATCTTCAAAATCCATATGCAACCGATGCTTAACATCTCCTGTAAAAAAAGGACATGTTTCCCTGGCATTGTCACAAACGGTAATTACATAATCCCATTTATCATTAATGAATAAATTCTACGGACCTGGGCACGTTTTTACTGATATCAATCCCAACCTCCGACATAACTTTTATTGCTTTGCTGCTTACCGCTGAAGCAGGATTCGTTCCTGCAGAAGAGACCTCATTGCGACTGTCAAATGACTGAAGGAACCCCTGTGCCATCTGGCTTCGGGAGCTGTTACCGGTGCAGAGTATTAATATTTTCAACATGTTTTCCGGCATTTTTAATTTATTGGACATCCGCATTCAGCATAAGAATAACCTCTGAATTTTTGGGGTCATTGGTATAGACATAAATTACTTTGGTGACTTTACCCTTATATCCACCGGAATTAAATACAGCTTTAACAGAGCTTGACTCACCCGGTTTTATACCAATTCCCTGCTGGCCCTGTTGAACAGCTGTACACCCGCATGTTGCTTTTACATACCTGATCATCAGGTCCCGCTTGCCTTCGTTTGTAAACTTAAAATCCACATTATATTGTGAGGAACCTTTTATTTTCCCCAGATCATATGTTGTTGAAGCGAGTTTAAAAACAGGCGCATCAGCCAGATCTTCTTTTGACAGAGATGAGAAATCCTCAACAAGGTTTGCTGATACATAATATAACTCCTTCTCCTGCGGCACCCCGTTAAGCTTTATTTTTACCATTGTGGAGACATTACCCCATTCCGGATTCCTGGTTGCATCAAATGTTCCCGTAACACGACCCTTTTCCCCGGGTTTCAGTGTTTCAGGATCTGCCTTAATTCTCAGGTATTCCGGCAATCCGTCAAATCCTACCTTAACCGGAGCTTTTCCTGTGTTTATAAGCTGCATTTCTTTAGTTTTTATTTCATTCTTCTTAACACTGGTAAATGCAAGATGATTACTTTCAAATCTTATGTTACCTGCAGCGAATGTGAATAATTCTTCGATCGTTTTTTCACGGGGAGTAACATCTCCTTTAATTGTCAGGACCGTTGTGGCGGGTTTGGTATTTGTGTAGACTGTCAATGTCTTATTGAAAGCTCCCGGTCTGTCTTTTGGATCATAAATAGCGGTTACTTTGCCCTTTGCCCCCGGAGCAACTGGCATTTTTGTCCATTCAGGTGTAGTGCATCCGCATGAGGCCACTACATTCTGGATTACCAGTGGCTGGTTGCCGGTATTTGTAATTATAAAATCGTAAGTCTGCTTTCCGTCTTCTTCCCTGAAGACTCCGAAATCATGCTGAGAATCGGAAAGCTTCATTGCTGTTATTGAATATTGAGCCTCCGAACTCAAAACCAGAACCAGCAGGATAATTACCAAGAATATCTTTTTCATATGGCAAATCGCTAAAATTTATTTACACAAATGATAAAATCAATTTCTGTTGCAAATATAAAAACATTTCGTAATTTTGCGAAATATTAAAATAAAATCTGTTAGTAATGTCAGATAAGCTTGAATTCAGTGAGGATGTACAGAAGATTGCCCGGATATCAAAAGCGCTCAGTCATCCGGTAAGAGTTTTTATTCTCCAGAAACTTTCGAAAATGAATTCATGCTGCTACAGCGGTGATCTGGTTGAAGAGATTCCTGTCGGCCGGTCAACCCTGTCACAGCATTTAAAAGAATTGAAATATGCCGGATTAATCCAGGGAGAGATAAATCCTCCCTATATAAAATACTGTATTAACAGGGAAAACTGGGAAAAAGCTAAAAAGCTGCTTGATGAATTTCTGAATGATAACCATTCATTTGAGGTTTCGTGTGAAAAAATTGAAGCCGCCATATGATTAAAAATGATCAAGTATCCTTCATATATTCAAAACATGACGATTCGAAATTCAAATTTTTAAATTTTCAAATTTTCAAATTAAAATCATGGAAATTAAAATCCTTGGACCGGGATGTGTCCGGTGTAAAACTCTGGAAAAAGAAGTAATTAATACTCTGGCTGAATTAAATATTTCCGCTGATGTAAGCAAGGTTGAGGATATTGTAAAAATAATGGAATACGGAATTTTACATACTCCTGGGCTGGTAATAAATGGGAAAGTCATAATAAGCGGACGCATTCCATCGCCTTCTGAAATGAAAGAGATCCTGATAACAAATCAATAAACCGGTAATTTATGAAACCAATAAGATTGTTAGCGGTATTAGCCATAAGTATTACATTTTTAGCCTGTAATTCACAGCCTGCAAAAAAAGCGGCAAAGGAAATGTCTTCTTCTTCCGACAAAATAGAAGCTTATTATTTTCATTTCACCGCCAGATGCGTTACCTGCAAAACCATTGAGGCAAAAGCAAAGGAAAACCTGGAGCTCATATATCCGGCCCAGGTAAAACAGGGCCTTATTACATTCCAGGCTATAAATCTTGATGAAGAATCAAGCAAACCTCTGGCTGAAAAACTTGGTGTTGCGGGTCAGACCCTTCTAATTGTGAAAGGTGATCAGAAAATAAACATTACAAACGAAGGATTCTTATATGCAGTGGCCAAGCCTGAAAAGTTCAGGGAAGTAATCAACGAAAAAGTTGATTTTCTGCTGACCAGGTAAAGGGATGGAATTTCTTACGAACCTGCTGGATAACAGCACCATGCCCTGGCTGACCGCTCTTTTGCTGGGATTGATGACCGCCATAAGTCCTTGCCCCCTGGCAACAAATATCACTGCTATCGGGTTCATCAGCAAGGATATAGAGAATCGTAACAGAGTATTCTTTAATGGATTATTCTATACTCTTGGAAGGGCAATCACATATACCACCCTGGCATTAATTATCTTCCTCGGAGCTGACCAGCTCAAATTTTCAGGATTTTTTCAGCGCTATGGTGAAAAATTCATTGGTCCGCTGCTGATTATTATCGGGTTATTTATGCTCGATATAATAAAAATAAATTTCCCGGGATTCAACAGGCTGACATCCGGTATGGAAAATAAAAAGAAATGGAGATATGTTGATGCTGTGCTTCTCGGACTGGTTTTTGCCCTGGCTTTTTGTCCCTACAGCGGAGTGCTTTATTTCGGGATGCTTGTTCCGCTTACTGTCTCCAGTGCTTCGGGACTCTATCTTCCTGTAGTATTCGCTATAGCAACCGGTATCCCGGTTATCATTTTTGCCTGGGTAATAGCTTATACAATCTCGGGTATAGGCGGTGTATATAACAAACTGAAAAGCTTTGAGCTCTGGTTCAGACGCATTATTGCGGTCCTGTTCATAGCGGTTGGTATATACTATATAATTAAGATTTATATGTAATTGTACGGTATATATAAGTGATAATAAGTAATATAGTTGGAGATTCCTCGCTTACGCTCGGAATTGTAAATGAAGTCCCGCAGGGCGGGACGAAATGAGGAATCCCAAAGTATAAGAACTAAACTTTCAAATTAAAAGATGGAACTCAAAAAAGAACTTAAAATACTTGGTTGGATCACAGCGGGGTTTGCATTTGCTTTCTTTCTTCCGATAGAAAGTGCCCGCTTTAATTTAGCAATTGCAGCGACACTGGATCTTGTAAAATGGTATGCCCGTGAACATTTTATATTATGCCTTCTGCCTGCATTTTTGATCGCTGGTGTGATTTCAGTTTTTGTCAGCCAGGCTTCAGTATTAAAATATTTTGGTGCACAGGCCAAAAAATGGGTCGCCTATACTGTTGCTGCAGTTTCAGGCACAATTCTGGCAGTATGTTCATGCACAGTACTCCCTTTGTTTTCAAGCATTCACAAACGTGGTGCAGGACTCGGTCCGGCTATAGCATTCCTTTATTCCGGACCTGCGATCAACATTTTAGCCATTATACTGACAGCACGTATATTGGGCTTTGAGATGGGAGTTGCAAGAACAATAGGTGCGATTTCATTCAGTGTCTTAATCGGACTTTCAATGGCTTTTATCTATCGCAAAGAAGAAAAAGCCAAAAAAGAGGAACAAATGAATATTACTGCCCCGCCTGAGAAACGACCAATATGGCAAACAGCGTTCCACTTCTTTACCCTGGTCCTGATACTTGTTTTTGCCAACTGGGGTAAACCTGCTGAAGGAGATTCATCAAGTGCATGGTTCTATCTCTGGCATTATAAATGGTATATAACCGGATTTTTCAGTTTGGTTCTGGGCTATTCATTAATTAAAATATTAAAGATCAAATGGCAATGGGTACTTGGTGCAGCCGTAGTCACCGTTGCTTCAGTAATTTTGGCCAATATTCTGATTGAAAATGATAAACTCAGACCACTTGTTCCAATGCTTGTCGGGATCATTTCGCTGAGTGTCATTACTCTTCTGGACAAAAATGATGAAGAAAACAAGGCGTGGATCGTCGCAACATGGGACTTTGCAAAACTAATTATCCCATTGCTTGCAATAGGTGTTATAATTGCAGGATTCATGTTAGGCTCAACCCACGATGGCAAAACTATTGCAGGGGTAATTCCAAATGAATGGATATCCGCAATTGTCGGAGGAAATTCTTTCTTTTCCAACTTTTTTGCATCGATAGTCGGAGCGTTTATGTACTTCGCAACCCTGACGGAGGTTCCGATTGTTCAGGGACTTCTTGCGGCAGGAATGGGGAAAGGACCTGCACTTGCCCTTCTTCTTGCCGGACCTTCACTTTCATTGCCAAGTATGCTTGTTATCCGGAAAGTAATGGGAACTCAGAAAACTGTGGTTTATGTAACTCTGGTTGTTGTTTTTTCAACAATTGCCGGCCTTGTTTTTGGTGCTTTATAAAATGGAGCTTCCAGGGTTCTGAAGAATTAAAATTCAATATTTATTAAATCTCCTTAATTATGAATTCTTTAAAAAATTTGAAAGGTCTTATTCTGGCTGCCGGATTGATGTATATGTTTATGGGTTGTAACTCGCAGCAGAAGCCACCTTCACAGAATAAATCCGATAGTCAGCCTGAGATTGCGTATAAAGTAACTTTCATAGAACTGGGTTCAGTCAGATGTATACCTTGCCAGCAGATGCAACCTGTCATGAATTCTATAAGAGAGAAATATCCGACCCAGGTAAAGGTAGTTTTTCATGATGTATGGACTGAAGCAGGGGCCCCCTATGCCAAACAATATAATATAGAAGCAATTCCAACCCAGGTATTCCTGGACGGGAATGGTAAGGAATACTTCAGACATGTGGGATTCTTCCCTGAAGAGGAACTAGTGAAAGTTCTCAGTCAGAAAGGGGTCAGATAGAACCTTATAGAATTAATTTGAGATTCTCAGATTCCGGATTAATATTCAGGGCTTGATCTTTTCAAACAAGCCAATCAGTTTTGTTCTGTAAATCTCGGTAATCTGGGGCTCATGTTCTCCTATAGGCTTTACAGGTATTAAATCTATTACTTCCTGCACTGATAGTCCGGATTTGTACATAAGATCCAGTGAAGCGGTGATTGTCTGGTTAATAGACTCTTTGGCCTCTTTGTCACTTAGTCCTATTTTTGTTCCTATGTCTGCCAGTTCTCTCCACTGGAACCAGAAATAAGTTGGCAGCATTGCCGACATTATAGCATAGCCTTCAAGCTTCTCTTCTGATACTTCAAAAGTTTGCCCCAGAACTTCCAGCAGGTTCAAAGTCTCCTTCTTTTTTGCCCGGTCGAAACCGGCTGAGAAAGTAACAGGATTATATCCTTTATTTATGCAGGAGGTCGCATTCGGAATCAGTCTCGCAATGTTTTTAACATGGCTAAGTTTTGAATTAATCCCTGAAAGGTTGATCTTCGGAGCCAGGGAAATAACGACAGAATCTGCTTTTATCTCTCCTTTTACTGCTTCCAGCGCAGCCACCACCACCGGAGGATGAAGTGCAATGAAAACAATTTCCTGTCTGGCAGCACTTTTTATATCTGCGGACTCAATATCAGGAAACTGCCTCTTAAGATTTGCAAGAACATCCGGGTTGGTGTCTGTAACAATTACTTTACCAAATTTAATGTTTTTATTCCTAAAGCCCTGCAAAAGGATTTTGGTAACCCTTCCGCCACCGATAAAACCAACTGATCTTGTTTTCATAATATTTATAGATTTTGGTTTAATTCTAAGGTCTTTCTCCTTCTCCCTTTACGCTGTTCTCCCCCTCCCGCCCACCTGGTTTCATCACTTCCCTCATCTTAAGCTGACACATGCACGATCCGGACAAACGAACATTGATGTCGGTTGTCAGGGGCAGCCCGTCTCTTTCCCAGTCAACAATACCTCCTGCCATGTTAGCAACATTTTCATATCCGTGTGCTTTCATGAAGAGTACACTTTCAAGGCTTTTAAGGCCTACGGTATCTGCAAAGATTAAAGGTATATCCGGGGGAAGATCCTTATATTCCATGGCCAGCCTGCTATAGGGCAGGTAAAGTACATTTTTAACACTGAACATTTTAAAGTAATTTAAGTAATCCTCTCTCACGTCAACGATAATTGCTCCTTCACCGGAAAGGTCAAAAGCCTCATAAGGGGAAACATTAAAAACCTTATGAGCAACAAAACCTTTTTTGCGCCAGATTCTCTTCACGATGAGAAAGTTATTTGTTTTTTTCGTTTTTTGCAACAATTGTCCCGGTAAATTCCTTGAGACTCTTCCTTGCTGCTTTCCAGTTTTCCTGGTTTATGTAATATCTTATCCTGGGCGGTTCATAGTGTCCCTCGATTAATCCTGCATTTCTCAATTCAGCCAGGTGCTGTGAAACTGTGGAATCTGCGAGCGGCAATTCCCCGGATATTTCATAAAAACAGCAGGTTTGGACGGAGGCAAGGTGACGAAGTATTGCGATCCGGGCCGGATGCGCCAGAGCCTTTGCAAATCTGGCAAGGTTTTTTTCTTCAACGGTAAATTTTTTCCCCTTTGGGTTAGCCATTGACCGGATATTCTTAAGCTCATTATTAAACATAACCACATATTTCGTAAATATACGAATGTTTAAGAATAAAACCATATAATGAAATACTAAATATTTTACCCTGATTTTGATACCAGGAGCTTATCCACATAGCTCTTAATATATAGATGTTTTTGCTTTGCTTTATACTGCATTATATATCTTGGATGCTCCAGTGGCTCTATCTTATGAAAGAAATGATACCTGGAATTCAGCTCCGAAAGGAACCTGAAATTTTTGCCTGTCCCGAGGCAATAACAAATATTTGTTTCAATACCAAAGCTAATCTGCTTTTTTAATGAGTCCACGATAAAATTTAAAATTGCCTTTGTGAGAGCTTTGCTGTCATAATAATTGAAGTTTACCGCCTTTCCACCCGGCTTTTGAATGGTGTAACCGAGCGGACTTACGGCACCTATGTAAAAATCGCTGTAAAATTTTCCCGGCCCTCCATATTGATCTATCATCTCATATACAAATACTGATGATGTTTCATAGGTTTTTAATCCCGGAATAGTTAATCCGCATTTTTCTTTCAGTCTTGTAGTATCTGTAAATGGAATGCCAGTGACTCCGGCGCCATACCTTCCTGGATTTATTCCCAGGATCAAATGTCGTTTCCTGCAATCATTATAGTACTTATGGTAAAATTTTGTAACAGTCTCAAAAGTCGCTGACTCTGCTACATAGGGATTCATTACAGCTATTCCTGCCGGAAGAGTCCCCTTAATATTAAGTTTACTATCAAAAGAAATAACCTTTTCAGCAAATGTTTTCATTCCGCAAATAATAAAATGAAAAAACCCGGGAGCGTTACTATTCCCGGGATTATAATCCATAATCAGGCAGAAATAAATTTTTCTTTAGTTGTCATGCAGAATGGACAGGATGAAGTTACAGCTGATATATTGAATGTATTTCCACAGACAGGACATATGAGCCATTGTGATGGAATCATTTTTGCCATGCCCGCATTAAGTTCACCAAGCGCTGTCTTGAAAAATTCCCTGTGTTTCTTTTCAGTGTCAAGCGCCCAGGTAAATGATTTAACTGCATCAGTACTTTTTTCTTCTTTTGCACCTGCAATAAATCCGGGATACATTACATCAATTTCCCCTGATTCTCCGGCTCCTGCATCAGCTAAATTCTCTGCAGTTGTCAGCACCTGGAAAGCGCCAATTTCGGGCTTATCAATTTTCTCCCCCAGCTTTTCCAGTACTTTCCGGTGATTTTGTGCATGTATTGCTTCTGCCTTTGAGATCGCAGTGAACATAACAGAAATTTCGTCAAATCCTTCTGCCCTGGCTTTTTCGGCAAAGGCAGTATATTTGGCACTTGCAGTCGACTCGCCGTTAAAAGCGTACTTCAGGTTAATAATGGTCTTGGCCGGTTTTCCGGAACAACCATGGATCACACTGATTGCAATCAGAACCAGAACAAGTTTAATTTGTGTTTTCATAAATTTAAAAGTGGTTAATTATTAATATATCAATTAAATATAAGTAGATCAAAATTATTTCAGAGCGCCATCATATAATTATACACCATTGTCCCGCCCATTAACCCGGTAAAGGTCACAGAGCTGAAAGCCAGCAGGTAAAAGCCAAAGACTATCCATTTAAGACTGGTCTCTTCTTTCTTTTTTATTACAAGATAGATTCTTAACGATGCCCCGATAATCATAAGGACCATGGTTACCAGAGCGCCGGTCTCGTGCTTTTCAAAAACATCCAGGATAGCTCCCGAGGCAGGTTCGGCAGTAAATAAATGACCTGTAGCCCAGGCAGCCAGGGCGCTCAGTGCACCCAGAACCATCAGATAAAACCCGGTTTTTGAAAGAGATTTTTCTTTTTTGAAAAACAGGTAAATGACATCGGCAAGAAAGCCAATCATAATTAGTGCAATAGGGAAATGCACAATCATCGGGTGTAAATGGGACGTATTAATCATTGGTTTAGAATAAAATCAGTTATAAATTATATAACAGTCGTGAAGCTGAAACTGTTTTGACTGCAAAACAAATTTACATTCGCCAGGTAATTAAGTGAAACTGACGGTGGCTATTAATTTAACAAATTTCGAATTAATTTCAATTTTTTATACAGCGAATGGAATATTTATTGGATTTTTCAGCACCATGGATATCAGGCATATCTGACTTCCTTGAAATATCGATTACCGGCTTCCCGCTCAGCATCATATAGCTGAAATACTCGGCTTCATCTTTATCATACTCCGTAGAAGTCCAGTAATAGCCGCTTTCATCCATTTCAGTAAATGTGCCTTCATAATCCTGCATACCTGCAAGCTGAATTCGGAAAGAAGCCGGGCCTGATTCCTCCTTTTCCCAGGCTTCTTCAATCTCGAAATGATTTAAAAGTGTTCTATATTCCGATCCTGAAGGAAGATGCCATCCGTCGGGACATGCTTTCATTGCGGTCTTCCAATCATAAAGAGCCCCGTACCTTGACTTATTATTCTGATCATTGTCGAACCAGCGTGTTCCGTTTCCCGAACCATTATATTTGAGATTCTCTGCCATCCAGGTTACACCCGCGATTTTTATTGTCCTGTAAGAATTGCCGTCACGGGGATCATTGAATTTCTCCTGAGCTGAAAGACTCATCAGCGGCGCCGAAATTAAAACAATAAATACGATCCTTTTCATCATCCTGGTTTTCATGTTTCTGAGTGTTTACAGATTCCGCATCAGACACGGGTGCCGGCCGCAGAAAATAATTTTATAAAATTATGCTATGGTACTTGATTTAACGCCTGAAAACGAAAAATGTTTCAAACATTGAAAAACATGAATGTTAATATTGTCCTCACCAGGTTGACGATATTGTTGTTATCGTATTCAGAATTTAAAAAATTTTATCTGACCCGAAATCCCATTTTATAATTGCTTAACTTTGCACGCTTTATCCCATGGAATTATTATGGCAGGTAATGAAACGATAGAAAAGCCTTATGGCGAAAAACAGGCTGCATTTGATAAACGCTACTTGGAAATGGCGTTGATCTGGGCCAGGAATTCATATTGCATACGCAGGCAGGTAGGTGCTCTTATTGTTAAAGGCAAAATGATAATTTCCGACGGTTATAATGGTACACCTTCGGGTTTTGAAAACGTATGTGAAGATGAAAATAACGTTACCAAACCATATGTCCTTCATGCAGAGGCAAATGCAATAACTAAGGTAGCAAAATCCAATAACTCAAGTGAAGATGCCACCCTGTATGTGACCACATCTCCATGTATGGAATGTGCAAAACTAATCATCCAGTCTGGCATCAGAAGAGTTGTTTATTGCAACAGGTACCGGATTACCGATGGCCTTGACCTTTTGAAACGTGCCGGGATAGAGCTGGTATTTATTGATCCTGAAAATGATGTTTATGAACAGCAATAATTCAAAGAGAAGTATCCTTTTACCTGTTTTACTTGCAACCTCATTAGTTTGCGGAATATTAATTGGTGTATTTCTGCCGGATAAAAATAATTTGCCCGAACATTCAAGCCTTAAATCAAGGAATGACAAGTTAAACAGTATACTCAATATAATTGAATCAAATTACGTCGATACAGTTAACAGGCAGGAACTGACTGAGGCAGCCATACCGGCCATTTTAAAAAAACTTGATCCTCACTCGGTTTATATACGGGCAAAAGATCTTAAGAGAGCCAATGAGCCTCTCCAGGGCAATTTTGATGGCATCGGCATCTCATTCAATGTATTTAATGATACAATCCTTGTGATAAGCACTATCCCGGGCGGCCCGTCTGAAAAGCTTGGGCTGCTGCCCGGCGATAAGATAATTTATGTCGATGATTCCCTTGTTGCAGGAAAGGGTATTAGCGATGAGCGTGTTATGGGAATGCTTAAAGGTCCCAGGGGAACGGTGGTTAAGATCCGGATACTGCGGAAAGGACACGATGATCTGCTGAATTTTGATATTACCCGGGATAAAATCCCGATTAACAGCGTTTATGTCGCCTATATGATCGATAAGAATGTCGGCTATATCAGCATAAACAATTTTGCCGTGACCACGTATGAGGATTTCATGAAGGCGCTCAGAGATCTCAAAAGCCAGGGAATGACCAGATTAATTGTTGATCTGAGGAACAATTCAGGAGGAATCATGGACGCTGCCATACAGATTGCAAACCAGTTCCTCAAGGAGGGACAGCTCATTGTATATACGAAGGGGCGCACTCAGCCCCGCACCGAAGCAAGGGCAACAGGCAAGGGTGAGTTTGAAACGGGTGATCTTGTTCTGCTCATTGACGAATGGAGCGCGTCAGCAAGCGAGATACTGGCCGGTGCCGTCCAGGATAATGACCGCGGAACTATTATCGGACGACGCTCTTTCGGAAAAGGTCTTGTTCAGGAACCATTCCTGTTTTCCGACGGATCCGGAATAAGGCTTACGATTGCCCGGTACTATACTCCAACGGGAAGATCGATCCAGAAACCTTACAATAACGGCTTTGATGAATATTTTGGTGAGCTGAACACGAGATATAACCGTCATGAATTTGAAGTATCAGATTCCATTCATTTCAACGACTCACTCAAATTCACCACTCCCGGTGGAAAAATTGTTTATGGAGGCGGGGGTATAATGCCCGACATATTTGTGCCTGCCGACACTTCAGGAATTACTCCTTACTTTCTGAAGGTAAGACCATTAATATACCAGTTCGCACTAAAATACACTGAAGGTCACAGGGAAACGCTTAAGAATTTTACAACCGCAAAAGAACTTGAAGCATATCTCGATAAGCAAAATCTTCTACGACAGTTTAATGATTTTGTGATTAAAAATAAGATTAAACCTGATCAGGAAGGATTAAAAATTTCAGGATATATAATTCACGTTCAGCTTAAGGGATATATTGGAAGGAACCTGCTCGATAATAAAGGAGCATACCCTATCTGGGAACAGATTGATCCGACTCTCAAGGCAGCAATTAATTACCTGGAGAAACTAAAGAATTAGCGGAGAGGTGAACACAGGGAGGTGAGTTCAGGTATTTTGCAAAATAAAATCTGTCAATATCTCAAGGGATAATTCTTCCTCTTCAATAAATCCAAGATGTCCTGAATTTTTCAGAATAACAACTTTGGCATTCGGTGGTAACTTAATCCTTGCCCTGACCTCATCGCAATTAATGTAATTATCCATGGAACCCAGTATCCAGAGGCATGGAATTTCGCCAGCTTCCATTAACTGTAACCGGGATGGTCTGGCAATCATTCCTTTAAGGACCCCAATAATGGCCTCACCCGGAATTGCGGAAGCGATGGATCCCGAGCGCTGAATCTCATTAGTAAATTTTTCAAGACCGGACGGGGCAAACATTCTTTTTATATTTTCGGGCCAGATCAGATCTTTCTTACCCGCCCGGATAAGATTTATCTCCCGCTCTCTTTTTCTAATTATCTCCGGTGTATCTGCAAAAGGATGGGAATGGAAGAGCGAGTATCCGGATAAGCTTTCAGGAAAAAGCTCAAGAAAAGCCAGGGTTATATAGCCTCCAAGGGAATGTCCGGTAAGGAAAAATTTACTGATACCCAGGTAACGCGTGAGATCATTGACTATACCCGCCATGAATTCCACAGTGTGCGTCTCAGAAAAAATATCAGATTCACCATGGCCCGGCAAATCAACTGCTATTACTCTGAATTTTTCAGCAAGCCTCGTGGCAAATCCGTTCCATGACTCTGATGTCTCAAGGTAACCATGCAGAAGAATAACCACCTCACCCCTGCCCTGGTCTGAATAACTAATCCTCCTGTTCTTATACTCAAACAATGTTCCCATAATGTGCGTTTTACACAAAGTTAATCCTATTTAATTTTTAAAAAGTTATCTTTCCCGATCTGATATTTATCACTTGCAAATATTTCAAAGGAGTGTATCTTTATCTTTACATTTCTGATAACACAAACTTAAACAGTAATCATTTCATTTCCGATGAATAAGATTCTATTTTCATCTATTTCAAAAAAGTTTGTAATGGCACTGGCAGGCGGATTCCTGATTCTTTTTCTGCCTCTCCATCTTACAATCAACCTGATGCTTCTCAAAAGCAACCCGGAACCTTTCAATAAGGCTGCACATTTTATGGCAACATTTCCGGTTATAAGGATCTTTGAGGTTGTACTTGCTGTAACAATTTTAGTACATATCTCCTGGGGACTTTTCCTTCAGATTCAGAACTGGCTGGCAAGGCCGGTAGGATATGCCGGGGGCAATAAATCTGAGACCAATTTCTTTTCAAGGTTTATGATCTGGACCGGTGCATCTGTTCTGACATTCCTGGTACTTCATTTCTTCAATTTCTTTTTTATCAGGCTTGGATTTGTTCCGGGTGATCCGGAAAATTTTTATGCCATTGCCCATGGTCTCTTTAAAATACCGGCTTATGATATTATCTACCTGGTATGCTTTACGTTGCTCGGGCTGCATCTTTTCCATGCCTTTTCTTCGGCTTTTCAAACCTTGGGGCTTAATCACAGAATCTGGAAACCGGTAATAGATGTCCTTGCTCTCGTTTATGCAATTGTAATACCTGCCGGCTTTGCATTCATTTCAATTTCACTCTGGCTATTCAGATAGAAAAATAATATTATGGGAAAACTTAATTCAAAGATACCAGCCGGTCCTGTCGACCGTAAATGGACAAATTATAAAGCTTCAATGAAGCTGGTCAATCCGGCCAACAAGAAAAAACTTGAAATAATTGTAGTAGGCACAGGGATATCCGGAGCCAGTGCTGCAGCAACCCTCGGTGAACTTGGTTACAACGTTAAAGTATATTGTTACCAGGATTCTCCTCGAAGAGCCCATTCTGTTGCAGCCCAGGGCGGTATAAATGCAGCAAAAAACTATCAGAATGACGGCGATTCCGTTTACCGTCTCTTTTATGATATGATTAAAGGAGGCGACTACCGGGCCAGGGAAGCTAATGTATACAGAGCAGCAGAGGTAAGCAATCAGGTCATTGACCATTATACCGCACTCGGGGTTCCGTTTGCCCGCGATTATGGAGGACTTCTCGACACACGCTCTTTTGGAGGAGTACAGGTATCAAGGACCTTCTATTCAAAGGGACAGACGGGACAGCAGTGCCTTCTTGGCAGCTATTCCTCACTTAACAGACAGATAAAAAAGGGAAATGTAAAAATGTTTCCCCGCCGCGAAATGCTCGACCTTGTTGTTATTGACGGGAAAGCACGGGGTATAATAACCCGTAATCTTATAACCGGTGAAATTGAGCGCCATGGTGCTCATGCAGTTGTTCTTGCTACCGGCGGATATGGTACTATATATTATATGTCTACACTTGCAGTAAATTCCAACGCATCGGCTGCCTGGAAAGCTCACAAAAAAGGAGCCTTTTTCGCAAATCCAAGCTTCGTACAGATCCATCCCACATGCGTACCCCAGCTGAATGAATTCCAGTCGAAGCTTACTCTGATGTCCGAATCCCTGAGGAATGACGGCAGGGTGTGGGTACCTAAAACCAAGGGAGATGACCGGCCGCCCAATAACATCCCGGAAGAGGAAAGGGATTATTTTCTTGAGAGGCGATACCCAACATTCGGGAACCTGGTCCCAAGGGATGTGGCATCAAGGGCAGCCAAAGAGCGATGCGATGCCGGCTATGGCGTCACTAAATCGAAGCTTGCTGTTTATCTTGATTTCGGGGATGCAATAAAACTGCAGGGTAAGAAATCAATTGAAAGCAAATACGGGAACCTGTTTGATATGTACAAAACTATTACAGGAATAGATTCATATGATGAGCCCATGAGAATTTACCCGGCCGGACATTATACAATGGGAGGTCTGTGGGTCGATTATGAGCTCATGACTACCATACCCGGCTTATATGCCATTGGCGAATCCAATTTCTCCGACCACGGGGCTAACCGCCTTGGCGCCAGCTCTCTTATGCAGGCTTCAGGTGACGGGTATTTTATCCTTCCGGTTACAATCAACAATTACCTGGCAGATGATATCCGGACTCCAAAAATCGCAACTGACATGCCTGAATTTGCGGAAGCTGAAAAGGCAGCAAAGGAACGGTTAAACAAGCTTTTGTCTGTAAAAGGCAAACATAATGCTGCATCATTTCATAAAAGGCTCGGAAAGATTATGTGGGATTATGCAGGTATGACACGTAATGAGGCAGGACTGAAAACTGCTCTCGGGCTTATAAAAGACCTGGAACAGGAATTCTGGACGGATGTTAAAATACCCGGGGCTGCAAATGAGCTGAATATGGAGCTTGAAAAAGCCGGCAGAGTGGCTGACTTTTTTGAGCTTACGCAACTTCTTATTACTGATGCTCTTGACAGGAAAGAGTCCTGCGGGGCACATTTCAGGGAAGAGTACCAGACACCTGACGGGGAAGCAGTTCGCAATGATGAGCTATTTGCATATGTTGCGGCATGGGAATATGCAGGCGAAGGCAAGCCTCATATACTTAACAGGGAAGAGCTTAAATTCGAAGCTGTCGAAGTGAAGGTCAGGAGCTATAAATAACCATCATAACCAGAGACAATTATGAGATTGACATTAAAGATATGGCGGCAAAAGGATGCAAAAAGCAAGGGTACTTTTGCGACTTACAAAATGGATAATGTTTCTGAGGAGATGTTATTCCTCGAAATGCTCGATGCACTTAACAAGAGACTCGTCGAGGAGGATAAGGACCCGGTGGCATTCGACCATGACTGCCGTGAAGGCATTTGCGGCTCGTGTGGTATGTATATCAATGGTCATCCGCACGGCCCGGTACCTGCTATAACAACCTGTCATCTTTCGCTGAGGTATTTCAGTGACGGTGATACAATATGGGTCGAACCCTGGAGGGCAAAATCCTTTCCTGTTATTAAAGATCTGATTGTCGACAGGAGCGCTTTTGATAAAATTCAGGTTGCCGGCGGCTTCATATCAGCCAGCACAGGTGCTGCACCGGAAGCAAATTCCATTCCTGTAAACAAGGTAAAGTCAGATAAATCTTTTGATGTTGCAATATGTATTGGCTGCGGTGCATGTGTTGCTGCATGCAAGAATGCATCTGCAATGCTGTTTGTTTCAGCCAAGATATCTCAGTTTGCACTCCTGCCCCAGGGACAGGTTGAAGCCAAAGAAAGAGTCAGGGCCATGGTGGGAAAAATGGATGAGCTTGGTTTTGGAAGTTGTTCCAATACCGGAGCATGTGAAGCTGAATGCCCCAAGGAGATCAAGATTGTAAATATAGCAAGGCTCTTCAGAGAATATTATAAGGCTTATTAGGACTCCCATTGAACGAATCGACCCCCGGTAATACTGGAGCAGGACTCCCATTGAACGAATCGACCCCCGGTCCCGCCAGGGCGGGACCACCCCCTAAAGGGGGTCGTAATTCACTGAATATAAGATGTTTATCATAATAGTAAGGATTTAGCATCCCTGAAGTGGGGATGGGGGGAATCTCATGTAAAAATTTAATTATATTACACCTCTCAAATAATACTGAATATTATGAAGAAATTAATATTCCTGTTAATATTAATTGCAGGTACTTTCCAGTTATGGAGCCAGGAAATAATCAACCGCGATCCGGAGATTAAAAAGATGGTGGATGAGATCTCAAAAGACAAGATCGAACAGTATGTCAGGAAGCTTGTAAGCTTCCATACACGTCACAATATGAGTGAACAGAATGATCCTGCAAGAGGGATCGGCGCTGCCTGGAGCTGGATAAAATCTGAACTTGAAAAGAACATCGCCTCGTCCGGCGGAAGACTGGAGGTTAAATTTGACGATTATTCCGTGGGAGGTGAAGGCCAGAGGATCGCGAAAGAAATTAATCTTAAGAATGTTATTGCCACCCTTAAAGGCACTGATCCTGCAGATGACAGGATACTTATTGTAAGTGCACACCTGGATTCAAGAGCGGCAGCCGACAGCGATAATACCGGATATGCACCTGGTGCCGATGACGATGGATCGGGTGTGGCCGCTATCATTGAAATGGTAAGGATAATGTCTTTGCGGAAATTCCCTGCAACAATTGTTTTTATGGCACTGTCTGGTGAAGAGCATGGTCTGTACGGTGCAAAACATATGGCTTCCAGGGCCAGGCAGGAGAAGTGGAATATAATTGCCATGATGAATAATGATATGATCGGAAACAGCGGATCGAGCGAAACACTGCTTAATGACAATATGAAAGTCCGTGTTTTCAGCGAGGGTGTTCCTGTTTATGAGACTGAGCAGATGGCAGCATTACGGAAATACACCTCAGGCGAAAATGATGGCAAAGCCCGTCAGCTTGCACGTTATATCAAGGAAACCGGTGAAAGGTATGTTGATCAGATAAATGTGACCCTGATCTTAAGGAACGACCGCTTTGGAAGGGGCGGCGACCATACTCCATTCTGCCAGGAGGGATTTACGGCAGTAAGGATATGTGAATTTAATGAGAACTATGACAGAACACATAAAATACCTGCGGTGGTCAATGGCATTCAGGAAGGAGACTTACCGGAATATGTCGACTATGAATATGTCAGGAAAAATACCGGAGTAAATCTTGCCACACTTGCCAATCTTGCTCTGGCACCATATGAACCGGTAAATTGTGGAATTGTAACGGCAGGACTGACAAATAAAACCACGCTCAGATGGGAAACACCTTCAAAAGGCTCAAAACCTGACGGTTTTTACATCCTGATCAGGGAAACCTGGCAGCCGCTGTGGGAAAAGAAAATATTTGTCAGAGGCAATGAAGTCACTCTGCCTTTTTCGAAGGATAATTACTTTTTTGGTATACAGGCAGTTGATGCAGCTGGTCATGAAAGTATTGCTGTATTTCCGGGACAGGCAAGAAGACAGACAGGCAACAATTAGTATCTCACACGTTTGGTACCGAAATAAGGGTCATGTTGTTTACATCCAGCGCTGAAAGGCTTCCATAGCCAAGCTCCTTATCATAGACACAACCGGTATCAATAGGGATAACCTGCGCTTTTGCAGATATTTGGTTTTTCACATACTGAATTGTTTTCGGTCTATGTCCGTGAATAATAGTTTTACCATAAAAAACAGGATTTTCATAAGACGCCCGCGTTTCCCATATCATCTCATACATTTCGGAGAAAGGATCTCCGGCATAATCATTGAATCCTGCGTGGACAAATAAATAATTGCCGGCCGAGGTGTAATATTTCAGACCTTTAAAGAAGCTGATATAAGAGGAGTTAATATCCCTGATATCCTGAATACCAAAGCTCCTCAGGGTGGTCTCCCCGCTGTTCATCATCCAGAGAGGCAGCATTTCAGCATTTCTGTAGGCTTCCAAAAGCAGCTGCTCGTGATTCCCTGTAAGAGGTATAACGTTAAATCCTTTTTTATCAAGCTCGATAATAAAATCGATCACCTCTTTGCTATGATAGCCCCTGTCAATGTAATCTCCGAGAAGTATGAGCTGATCTGATTTTTTCAGGTCAATGCGTTTAACCACCAGCTCAAAAAATGGACTGAGGCACCCGTGGATATCGCTTATTACAAATAATCGGCTCATCTACAAAGGGATACAGAGAAGAGTATTTATATACAGATAGTTTCTATCTCCTTTACGGTTTTTGGGATTGGCTTGCCAAGTACTTTGTGTCCTTTTTCAGTGATAAGTACATTATCCTCGATTCTTATACCGCCGACAACCATAAAGCTCTCAATCTTACCATAATTAATAAATTCACTGAATTTACCTTCTGCCTTCCATTTTGCGATAAGTTCAGGTATGAAGTAGCAGCCCGGTTCAACAGTAAAAACATGCCCGGGTTTATAGGGAAGCGCAAACCTCAGGAAGGCCAGTCCGAACTGGTCGCTGCGCTTTACTTCCTCGTTGTATCCTATATAATCTTCTCCAAAACCTTCCATATCATGAACATCGAGACCCATCATGTGTCCAAGGCCATGAGGCATGAAAAGTGCATGAGCGCCTGCCGCCACAGCTTCTTCAGCATTACCTTTCATAAGTCCCAGATTAATAAGTCCGGATGCGATTATCCTGCAGGCAATAAAATGTACATCGCGGTTTGAAACACCGGGACGGGTATTGCTTATTGCCTCAACATTTGCCCTGAGGACAATCTCGTAAATATCTTTCTGCTGCTGGCTGAATTTCCCGCCAACAGGTGTTGTCCGTGTAATATCAGAGGCATAGTGAAGGTCCGATTCAGCCCCGGCATCAGTTACCATCATCTTTCCTTTCTTAAGAATGTTCCCATGAGCGTGATTATGAAGTGTTTGCCCGTTAATACTTAGTATTATAGGGAATGAAGTTCCGCTTCCCCTGGCAAGGGCAATGCCTTCAATCGCTCCGAAAATATCCTGTTCTTTTGCCCCCGGCTTGCACATCTTCATCGCGGTTACATGCATCTCCCAGGCAATTTCCAGTGCTTTTTCAATCTCGTCGATTTCAATTTTTTCCTTGACCGAACGCATTGAAACAACCGCCTTTATCAGGTCAGCTGATGCAAAAGTTTTCATCTGGCACGGATCCTCTTTGAGAAGCCTGCCAAGTGTCATCCTGGTCTCCCCCCTGTAAGGAGGAAGAAAATGTATTTTTCTCTTTTTGGAAAGTGCATCAGAGATCAGGGCCTCCATCTTTTGCAATGGCTGTGTGTTTTCTATGCCGCATTTCAAAGCCAGGTCCTTTACTTTTGGCTGGGGACCCATCCAAACGATATCATCAATATCAAAATCGGTCCCGAAGATCCATTGTTTACCGGAATCAATATCAATGAGTCCGGAAAATCCCGGAAAATCCAGTCCGAAAAAATAAAGGAAATCGCTGTCCTGCCTGAAATGGTAGGGATTAGCCGGGTAATTTACCGGTGATTCATTATTCCCGATAAAAAGTACCAGCCCTGATTTTACTTTTTTGCAGAGCTCCTCTCTTCTTTTAATGTATACCTCACTTTTAAACATATCTCAATAATTAAAGTGTTTTTAAGCTACTAAGGTAAAAAGTATATGGCAACAGACCAATAAACTGTAGTTTCCCGGGGAGATTTGCGCGAAAAAAAATTAGCTACACACATAAGCAGGTAATGTTATCGCATCAGCTTTCAGATATGTCCGGCCTTTACTTTTTAACAGAAGATAGCCTGTGAATGTTTTCAGCCATTTCAAATATGTATTTTTATTAACAACGGTCTCCCCTGGTTTCTAAATCCAATATTTTTAATAATCAGCATAATAAAATTGCGAATGGATTTTGTTATTAACAAATTAATATTATATTCGCAGGAGTTACCAACACCTTATTAACACCTCCTGTTGAAATGCCATACCGCAGATTACCAAACACCGACGCAGCCCGGCTCAGAGCCATGAAGACCGCTCTGAATAAGGGTAAAGAGCTTCCTCCATATAAAATGGCCTATTCATCCAAAATGGTCGTCAGGCTTCAGAGATTTCTTCCGTTGTTTGAGCACACTATCCAGCTCCAGCGGCAATCAATAGCCTCACAAAGCAAAAAAAGTAAGGATTATAATGAGGCATTGAGGAAAGCAAGGGTTTATCTGACTCATTTTATAAGGGTAATGAACATGGCCATCTACCGCGGAGAGCTGCCAGCAGAAACACGGGCATATTATGGTCTTGCTACAAACGAATCAACCGTCCCGTCACTAAATACCGAGAATGAGCTTATCAGCTGGGGAAGGAGAATTATTGAAGGTGAGGAATTCAGGATCCGTAAAGGGGGAAGTCCTATTACCAATCCGACGATTGCAGTCGTCAAGGTGAGATATGAAAAATACCTCGATGCAGATCACTTTCATAAAACCCTGGTTAAAAAGACAGTTGATTATTCTGAGCGGACAGGTGATATGAGAAAAGAGGCCGACGAAATAATACTTCAGATCTGGAATGAGGTCGAGGCAGCCCACAGTACACTGCCTGAGGATACCAGGAAAAGGGAAAGCGAGGATTACGGACTGGTTTATTTCTACCGAAGGAACGAAAATATTATCCAGGCACCTCCTGAGATCCATGACACTTCTGTTACTCCTGAGATCCGCGATGCTACTGTTACTCCTGAGCTTACTATAATCTAGTCTGACATTTATCTTCCCGGAATTTGACTATTGGCAACATATCATTGGGTGATCATCCATTGTTTCTTGCACCTATGGAGGATATTACAGATCCTTCCTTCCGTAATGTCTGCAAGATCCAGGGCGCTGACTTCATGTTCACTGAATTTATCTCGTCGGACGGGCTTATCCGGGAAGGTGAAAAAAGTGTCAGGAAGCTCAACATTTATGATTTCGAAAGGCCAATGGGAATTCAGCTTTACGGACATCTTACCGGTGCCATGGTCGAGGCGGCTCAGATAGCTGAAGAAGCAGGACCTGAGCTTATAGATATTAATTTCGGATGTCCGGTAAAGAAAATTGCAAACAGAGGTGCCGGTGCAGGTATGCTTCATAACATTCCGCAGATGCTGGAAATGACCTCGGAGATTGTCAAAGCGGTAAAACTTCCAGTTACTGTTAAAACGAGGTTAGGCTGGGACGAAGACAACAAAAACATAGTGGAGATTGCCGAAAGGCTCCAGGATGCCGGCATCCGGGCAATTACCATCCACGGGCGGACCAGGGCACAGCTTTATAAAGGCACTGCCGACTGGACCCTGATCGGTGAAGTCAGGAACAATCCCAGAATGAAGATCCCCGTAATTGGCAACGGAGATATTGACGGGCCGGCAAAAGCAAAGGAGATGTTCGACCGCTACGGTGTAGACGGGATTATGATCGGGCGCGCAACTGTAGGTCGTCCGTGGATTTTCAGGGATATTAAGCATTATCTGCTGACTGGTAACCTTTTACCTGAGCCAACGGTAAATGAGAAAGCTGATCTCGCCCTGTACCACCTGGGAAAATCACTGGAATTCAAAGAGGGAAAAAGGGCTGTTTATGAAATGCGGCGTCATTTTTCAAATTACTTTAAGGGGCTGCCTCATTTCAGTGAAACACGGCTGAGACTTCTCACCAGCCTGGAAATTGATGAGGTAAAATCCATAATTGAAGAAATCAAATTTAAATGGGGCGATTTCAGGACAAATGACAAAACTTCTGTTTATGGTACCTGATCAACAGGAGGCATCTTTTTAACTGCCTCCAGAACAGGTGAAAAGTTCCCCCAGCGGAATATTAACTTCATGATAAATATTACGATTATCCCCGTTACAAGCATCGACATAAAATCAATCCAGGGATAGACATTATTCTGTATGTAAAGGGCAGGAGTCTGTAAAGCCGAAGCCTTATTGGTGACCATAATACACACGAAGACATTGTTGGCGGCATGAGCCCCTATTGCTGCTTCAATTCCATCATCCATAATCGTGATAACACCGAATATCAGGCCGAAAAGAATATATTGCGGGATCATTGACCAGAATCCAAATTCCTTGATTTCAGGATTCAGGCTATGCATCAGCCCGAACAATACTGAGGTCATTACAAGCGGGAAAAGCCTGTTTCTTATAAGGAGTGTGAAACCCTGCATTAAATAGCCCCTGAAAATGATCTCTTCAAAGGCTGCCTGAAATGGAATCAGGCAAACGGAAATTGCGATAAGCGGAATAAATAGCCTGGTATTGTTATTCACCGAAAAATTGGAAGGATCAAATTTTATATTTATCAACAGATAAACAGCTGAAACTACGGTCCATACAAGCGCCGAAACCAAAAGCCTGTTCCATCTGAATGAACCGGTGCCATTGACTATCATTTTAAGTGGCCTGTGATTCAGTGGATTAACAAGAAGTACAAATGCTGCCAAACCGGCAACGAAAGGGATAAGCATATAGACAAGGGCGGTATTCTGATCGAGACCCAGCGGGCTCAGGTCGTTGGGATTTTCTGCAAGAGCAGCTGCAGCCTCCGGATGCCTGCCCATGGCAATAAATAAAGGTATTGATCCGATGGTATTTGATGCTGCCAGAATTGCCAGAAGCATTATAAAATACCTCCAGAAAGAGTTTTTTCCTGTAAACGATGATTCGAGGTGGTTCATGAATTAACAGATATCAGAATTCAGATATAGCGCTTTTTGGATAATCGATGGAATAATGCAGCCCGATACTTTCATGCCGGTTTTTAGCCAGCTTTATAATAATGTACCCGACATTTATAATATTCCTGAGTTCGCAGATTTTTTGGGATATGAGGGACCGTTTATAAAGGCTTTCTGTCTCCTGGTAGAGAATTTCGAGCCTTACCATGGCCCTTTCCAGTCTGAGGTCCGAACGCACTATCCCTACATAATTGCTCATGATCATCTGCACTTCCTTAATGCTCTGGGTAATAAGCACCATCTCCTCGAGATGGGTTGTTCCCTTGTAATCCCATGCAGGCATTTTTTCCTCGAAACTGAGTTCATCAAGTCTTTTGCCGGAGTGATTAGCAGCTCTGTAAGCATAAACAACTGCTTCAATCAGCGAATTTGAAGCTAGCCTGTTTGCTCCATGAAGCCCCGTCGAAGAAACTTCCCCAAGAGCATAAAGCCTGTCAATGTTACTTTGCCCGTCCATATCAACTTTGATCCCTCCGCATGAATAATGAGCGCACGGCACGACAGGAATCATATCTTTTGTAATATCTATACCCTTTGCAAGGCAGTGTTCGTAAACATTCGGGAAATGGTCCTTAAGGCCTTCAGGATCCAGATGGGTGCAATCGAGCCAGACATGATCATCGCCCCATATCTTTAGCTCGTTATCAATAGCCCGTGCAACTATATCACGCGGAGCCAGTGATCCGCGACTGTCGTACCTGTTCATGAATTTTTCACCGGCCATGTTCTTTAGTACGGCGCCATATCCCCTGAGCGCTTCAGTGATCAGGAAAGAAGGTCTGTGGTTCGGATCATAAAGCGAGGTGGGATGGAACTGGACGAATTCCATATTCTCAATTGTCCCCTTTGCCCTGTAAACCATAGCTATCCCGTCACCGGTGGCAACTTCCGGATTTGTTGTTGTCAGATATACATTACCCATCCCTCCCGTGGCAACCACTGTAAGCCTGGAAAGGAACGTTATCACTTTCTGATTTTTAAAATCCGCTACGTAGGCGCCATAACACTTAAGATCGGGGTAACCGCGTTTCACATTTTCTCCGAGATGATGCTGGGTCAGAATCTCAATTGCAAAATGATTCTCATAAATCTCAATATTGGGATTATTCTTTACCCGGGCCATTAACGTATTTTGCAGCGCTTCTCCCGTTCTGTCCTTATAATGCAGGATCCTGAATTCAGAATGACCGCCCTCCCGGGCAAGATCATATGACCCGTCCTCTTTTTTATCGAATGGAACCCCTAGATTAATGAGGTCCTTGATCCTTTCAGGAGCTTCACTTACGACCATCCGGACGACCTCTTCATTGCAACAGCCTGCACCGGCTATCAGTGTATCCTGAACATGCTTTTCAAAATTGTCAGGTTCCTGAAAAACTGCAGCAATGCCTCCCTGGGCATAACGGGTATTTGTATCTCCAAGATTTGCTTTTGTAACGATAGATACTTTACCGTATTTTGAAGCATTAAGGGCAAATGTAAGCCCGGCAATTCCCGAGCCCAGCACAAGAAAATCGGTTCTTTTCTTCATGATTCAAATAAAACATTCAAAGATAAATATTATTGACTACTAATTTTTTATTTATCCCAGGGTTAATACTACGGTCCATTGTTTTAATCTTTACAGGCCGGCCTCCAAAACGCTTCTTTTTAACTTTTGGCCTCACCTCAACCCCTCTCGTTTTTCAACCGACCTCACCCCAACCCCTCTCGTTTTTCAACCGACCTCACCCCAACCCCTCTCGTTTTTCAACCGACCTCACCCCAACCCCTCTCGTTTTTCAACCGACCTCACCCCAACCCCTCTCGTTTTTCAACCGACCTCACCCCAACCCCTCTCGTTTTTCAGCCGACCTCACCCCAACCCCTCTCGTTTTTCAACCGACCTCACCCCAACCCCTCTCGTTTTTCAACCGACCTCACCCCAACCCCTCTCGGGGATGAACCGACCTCAAACCTCTCAGGGAAAAGAGGCCCGGGGATGAGGTCGGACTCTCAGGGAAAAGAGGCCCGGGGATGAGGTCGGATCTCAGGGAAAAGAGGCCCGGGGATGAGGTCGGATCTCAGGGAAAAGAGGCCCGGGGATGAGGTCGGATCTCAGGGAAAAGAGGCCCGGGGATGAGGTCGGATCTCAGGGAAAAGAGGCCCGGGGATGAGGTCGGATCTCAGGGAAAAGAGGCCCGGGGATGAGGTCGGATCTCAGGGAAAAGAGGCCCGGGGATGAGGTCGGATCTCAGGGAAAAGAGGCCCGGGGATGAGGTCGGATCTCAGGGAAAAGAGGCCCGGGGATGAGGTCGGATCTCAGGGAAAAGAGGCCCGGGGATGAGGTCGGATCTCAGGGAAAAGAGGCCCGGGGATGAGGTCGGATCTCAGGGAAAAGAGGCCCGGGGATGAGGTCGGATCTCAGGGAAAAGAGGCCCGGGGATGAGGTCGGATCTCCGGGAAAAGAGGCCAGGGGATGAGGCCGATGATCAGGAAAAAAATGGCGCCTTATGAAAGTCAATTGTTAAAGCGAACTTTTTGATTTACTTTTGTTTTCCTCAAATGCTAAGAAACAGATTATGGCACAGGAAGATGTTTTCAAAAAGCTGGTTGCACACTGCAAGGAGTATGGTTATGTATTTCCCTCAAGTGAAATTTATGACGGGTTAAGTGCAGTTTACGATTACGGTCAGTATGGAGTCGAGCTTAAGAATAATATCAAGAAATACTGGTGGGAGAGCATGGTCCTGCTGAATGAAAATATTGTTGGACTTGATTCCGCCATATTTATGCATCCCACAATCTGGAAGGCCTCAGGTCATGTCGACGCATTCAATGACCCGCTTATCGATAATAAGGACTCAAAGAAAAGATATCGTGCCGATGTCCTCATCGAAGAACACATCGCAAAGATAGAGGATAAAATCACAAAGGAGATTGACAAAGCCAGGGAAAAGTTCGGCAGCGCTTTTGATGAAAAAAAGTTCAGGGAGACAAATCCGAGAGTTCTCGCTAACAAGGAAAAGCTTGATGAGGTAAATGCCAGGTTCTCAAAAGCTATGAATGCAACTGACCTGAATGAATTAAGACAGATTATAATTGATAACGAGATAGTTTGTCCGATTTCCGGGACAAGAAACTGGACCGAAGTAAGACAATTCAACCTTATGTTCGCCACGGAAATCGGATCAACTTCGGAAGGTGCAAGCAGGATATACCTCCGTCCGGAAACTGCCCAGGGTATCTTTGTCAATTTCCTCAACGTGCAAAAGACAGGCAGGATGAAGATCCCCTTTGGTATTGCCCAGATCGGAAAAGCATTCCGGAACGAGATCGTTGCCCGCCAGTTCATCTTCAGGATGCGGGAGTTCGAGCAGATGGAAATGCAGTATTTTGTCCAGCCCGGAAGTGAGCTCAGCTGGTTCAGGCACTGGAAGGAGGTCAGGATGAAGTGGCACAAAGCTCTTGGCTTTGGCGATGAAAACTACCGGTTCCATGATCATACAAAGCTCGCTCATTACGCCAATGCTGCCACCGATATTGAATATAAATTCCCGTTCGGATTCAAAGAAGTCGAGGGGGTCCATTCGAGGACAGACTTCGACCTTAAGCAGCATCAGGAATTCAGCGGTAAGAAAATGCAGTATTTTGATCCGGAAAAAGGAGAATCCTACATCCCATATGTTATCGAAACTTCAATTGGTGTTGACAGAATGTTCCTGCAGGTCATTTCTGCATCTTACCTTGAGGAAGAGCTGAAAAAAGAAGACGGAACCACCGACACAAGGGTTGTACTGAGACTTCCATCTTTCCTTGCACCTGTCAAGCTGGCTGTAATGCCACTTGTTAAAAAAGACGGATTGCCTGAAATAGCTGAAAAAATTGTCAGTGACCTGAAGTTTGATTTTAATTGCCAGTATGACGATAAGGATTCGATCGGAAGAAGATACAGAAGACAGGATGCCATTGGCACCCCATATTGTATAACCATTGATCATCAGAGCATTGAGGATAAGACTGTTACTATCAGGTATCGTGATTCCATGCTTCAGGAGCGTGTGGTTATATCAGATTTGAAAAATATCATTGCTGAAAAAGTCAGCATCGCGACGCTTCTAAGGAAGCTTTAAAATGAAAAAAGTCCTGGTCATAACATACTACTGGCCACCGAGCGGAGGGTCGGGAGTTCAAAGGTGGCTGAAGTTTGCCAAGTACCTGCCTCAATATGGAATAGAACCAGTGATCCTGACTGTCGATCCCCGTTATGCAGCATTTCCTCAAAGAGATCCGGAGCTTGTTAAGGATATCTCACATGATCTGAAGGTCATTTATACAGGATCTTCAACAGGGATTTTCACTGCATATAAGAAATTAACCGGACGAAAAGAGATCCCTTATGGCGGCTTCGTGAATGAAAGCAATCCCGGGCTCCTCCAGAACTTTTTCAGATTCATCAGGGGCAACTTCTTCCTCCCGGATGCCCGTAAAGGCTGGAACCGGTTTGCATATAAGGGCGCGCTGGAGATAATTAAATCAGAGAAAATAAATACTGTAATCACTACCAGCCCGCCGCACTCGACCCAGCTGACAGGACTAAAGCTGAAGAAAAAGCTGAAGATTAACTGGATTGCCGATCTCCGCGATCCATGGACGGATATATATTACACAGAAAAAATATTTCAGACATTCCCTGCCAGGTGGATCAACCGGAAACTGGAATCCCGGATTCTTAATAATGCCGATTTAGTTGTTGCAACCTGCAATGCTACCCGTGATGTTTTCAGATCAAAACTGACTCCCGGACTTTCTCCGGAGAAAATCATCACCATCACTAACGGTTTTGATCCTGATGATTTCCAGAGAGGGCAAATAATCCCTGCAAAGTTTGTGATCACTTATCTCGGAACAATTGCAGGCAATTATGATATTGATGTGCTTGCCAGAGCCCTGAATCACTTTAAAAAATCTGAACAGACAGATATAACTCTGAGGTTCATTGGAAAGGCTGATGAGACTGTGATAAGAAACCTGATAGAAAAAACCGGATCATCCGTTGAAATGATATCATATGTAAATCATCAGAAGGCGATGGAATACCTCGCTGATTCGGCAGCCCTGCTTCTTGTTATTCCCTCGGTCAGAAAATCGGATGAAATGATCCCAGGAAAATTATTTGAATATCTTGCATCAAAGAGGCCGGTAATAGCAATCGGCCCTGCAGGCAGTGATGCGGGAGAGATCCTGAGACTGACGGGCGCAGGTGAAATATTTGAAAAATCTGAAGATGCGATTCTTGGAGAGCATATAATTAAACTGTACAGAAATTTTAAAAAGGGAGAGTTTGAAACAGCTCCGGCCGGAATCAATATTTATTCCAGGGATAATCTTGCACAAAAATATTCAGACATAATCAAAACATTCTCCGGTCAGAGTTCCTGAAAATTAAGATCTTGCTGAAATGAAGATAGGAGTTATAGTTGATAATGAACTAAATAACGATATCCGGGTCCTCAGAGAGATAAACATACTGAAGCAGGAAGGACACGGGATTTATGTTCTGTGTTTTGCGTTTAATAAAAAATCGCGGGAAATAATTCCTGGTATTACAATCAGGAGAATTGCTGTCAGCAGGTGGATCAAAGACACCCTTTTCTTCTTCATGAACTTTGTGGATGCTTATGAAATATTGTGGTCGGATGCCATTGGAAAATTTATCAGACGTTACGGAATAGAGGCACTTCATGTTCATGATCTTTATATGTCGAAAGCCTCATATATCGGCATTAAGAGGTCAGGGAGAAAGATCCCTCTCATACTGGACCTTCATGAGAATTTCCCGTATACTGTTACCACATATAACTGGACCAAAGGGTTTTTCAGGCATCTGATTTCGCAACCTGAAAAATGGCTGGCAAAAGAAAAAGAGTACCTGGGTTATGCCGACCGGTACATCGTTCTCAGTAACGAATTCAGGAATTTGCTTGCAGCAAGATATCCTGAATTAAAACCTGAAAATTTTGCCACTCTTCCCAATGTGCCCGACCTCTCTGTGGTTAACCGTATAGAGGCATCTTCCGTTCCAGTTCCTTTCACTGATAAGGCCCCGGTGATTTTCTATTATGGGGTTATTGCCGAAAGACGAGGGATTTTTGATGCTTTGAAAGTTTTCACAGATCTTGCAGAGGAAGCCATACCTGCTAACTTACTCTTTATAGGACCCGTTGATAAAAAAGACAGGTCCCGGTTTTTCCGGATGATTTCTGACCCGGAAATTGCAGACCGGGTTCACTATATTCCCTGGATCGACTTTTCCCGGTTCTGGTCCTGGCTTAAAATAAGCGATATTTGTATAGCTCCATTTCATAAGAATCCCCAGCATGAATCGGGTATAGCAAACAAGGTTTTTGATTATATGCTCGGAGGAAAACCTCTGGTAGCTTCAGATTGCCTGCCACAAATGCATTTGATAGAAACCCATAATTGCGGAATTGTTTTCAGAAATGAATCCGGGTTCCGGGAAGCATTGCTGAAACTTCTTAACGACAGAGAATTACGAAAGAAAATGGGGGAAAACGGACGGAATGCCATCCTGCAGGAATATAATGTTGAAAATATCAGAGGAAATTTAATTAATATCTACAGGAATATTCAGATTACCAGATGAAAACCCTTGTATTCATTACCTCTCATTTTCCTTTCGGAACAGGAGAAACATTCATTCAGACTGAATTCCCCTGGCTTCAGAAAAATTTCAAAAAGATTATAATAATTGCCCAGGATGTTACCGGGGAAAGAACAGGAGAGATTTCTGAAAATATTATTCTAAAAAGATATAATACATCCACTTCATTATCAGGGTTTTTTAAACTCCCTGTCCTCCTCTTCAGGAACATCAGAACATTACAAACGCTCTATAATCAGGAGTCTGAATTCAGAAAAAATACCGGCAACAGGCTTACCTTTGCAAAAGCACGTTTCCTTCTGAGGAAAATCATCAAGGCTGTTCAGCTTAAGGATTATATTAAAGCAATCCTCGATAAAGAGAATATCAGAGAGGATATCCTTTTTTATTCATACTGGTTGAATTCGGGAGCCCATGCTATTGGTTTGATGCAAATGCCGGAAAGCATAAAGATCGCCCGGGCACACGGGAGCGATCTCTATGAAGAAAAAAACAGCCTCTCTTATTTGCCTCTCCTGAAATATTCTGCCTGCGCCCTTGATGCAATTTTTTTTATTTCTGAATACGGTCTGAAATATTTTGCACAAAAGACAAAAGCTGAATCAGGCAGGCTTATTTTATCACGGCTCGGAACTGAAAATTCTTTTCCTGCAGGACCTGTGAGCCTTAAAAGTGAATCATTTACGGTTGTCTCCTGTTCAAACCTGGTTCCGCTCAAAAGGATTGACTTGCTGATCTCTTCCTTAGGACTGATAAAAACGGATCGCCAGATCATCTGGCTTCACTTTGGCGATGGTCCTTTAAAAGAAGAACTGGCAGCTTTTGCCGGGAAAGAACTTGGAAGCCAAAAGAATATTAATTATCATTTCATGGGATATTTAAGTAATCCGGACCTGTTGAAATATTACTCCACCTATAGGATAGATCTGCTGATAAATACAAGTTCAACCGAAGGGATCCCTGTCAGCATTATGGAAGCCCAGAGTTTCGGAATACCGGTAATTGCTACCGATACCGGTGGAGTAAAAGAGGTTGTAAGGGAGGGGACAGGAATACTATTGCCTGTCGATTTTAAGCCTGCCGAACTGGCAGATAAAATCAGGTATTTCATTGAATTGCCTGAGGCGGAATTAAATAAATACAGGGTGAATTCAATCAAAAACTGGAAATCAGATTTCAATGCTGCAACCAATTATGAGGATTTTGTTAGAAAGGTAAATAGTATCTTAGCTTCCCGAAAAACAGGTAATAAATCTTAGATGAAAATTGATCCCCGGATTCTGGAATTTTTAAATGGCAGCTCCTTCAGGAACAATTATTCCTTTGAGTTTGAGAAATCCGGCTATCCCGGTATTTCAAGGGCCTCTTTAATTACAAAGCTAATAGAAGGGAAGGATGTCATTCACATTGGATGCTCTGATCATATTCAGATAATTGATGAAAAGCTAAAGAGCAATACCTGGCTTCACAAAATAATTACGGAAAATGCCAGGACTTGCATAGGGATCGATATTGATAAGGAAAGCATTGATTATATAAAGAATAAGCTCGGATACCGGAATGTTTACAGCGGCGATATAAACAGTGATCCATTAACTATAATAAATGAAAGGAAATGGGATTACGCGGTATTCGGAGAAATTATTGAACATCTTGATAATCCGGGAAGTTTCTTAAAAACCTTTAAACAAAGGTTTGGTGCAGCTGTTTCGGAATTTATAATCACCGTTCCCAATGTTTACACAAAAAACCAGTTCAGGAATATGCTGAAATTCAAAGAAATCATAAACTCTGATCACCGGTTCTGGTTTACACCATATACTATCCTTAAAGTCCTGACCTCAGCCGGGTTCAGACCTGAAGAGATAAGCTTTGCAAATCTCCAGAAACTTAATACTTATGAATTGATAATCAGAAAAGTAAGAGCTCTTCTCGGATTTCACACAGTATTTCCATTTTATTATTTCAACTCGATAATTGTTACCGGAAAAATAAACTGACCTTATCCACCAGAGAAGCTTTAAATGCTGAAATCAATAAAAATATCGCTGAAGGATTCCCTGATTTATGGTTTGGGAAATATAGCAGTCAAGGTGATAGGATTCATTCTGATCCCGCTTTATACCGACCCTGAATTTTTCTCCGTTGATGATTTCGGTATTATAGGGTTGCTGGATATCTCCGGGCTTGTCCTTACTGCATTGCTTGCATCAGCACTTCCACAGACCCTTACGCGATGGTTCTGGGAGAAGGATCATGCTAAAAATCAGAAGGGAATATTTTTTATGACATTTGCTGTCCAGGTATTAGTTTCCCTGCTCTTTTGTGTCCTGCTTATACCCCTTTCAGGAAAATTTTCAATTATTCTTTTAAAAAAGGATGACTGGGAAAATATCATTACCCTGGTAATAGTTGCATCATCATTACAGGCAGTCAACAATATTGTAAATACATTAATGCGTCTACAATCCCGATCAATTCTGTACACTTTCACAAATTTACTGAAGCTGGTTGTAGTCCTGGCCCTCACCCTCTATTTCATTATTTCCGGCCATATGGGGATTGAAGGGATCTACCTTGCTCAGGTTATCGGCAATGCCTTGTTCCTGATCATTCTTGCCGGATATATAATCAAAAATTCTCATCCATTCTTTGACTGGAATCTGTATAAAACGATGAGTAAATATGGATTCCCGTTGTTACTCGCAAATGTTGCTGCTGTACTTCTGAATGTAATTGACAGGTATTCCCTTAATTCACTTGCGCTGTTGAAATATGTTGCCCTCTATACGCTGGCATTCAAAATAACCAGCATTCTTAAATTTGTAATTGTCGATTCGATCAAGCTTACAATCGCTCCAATGATGTTTAAAAGGCTCGGAACGCCTGACAATAAAAGATTTTATTCCAAAGTCCTTCTCTATACATCCTATATATTAATGTTTGCAGTTGTCGGTGTTTCAATGTTTTCGCTTGAAATAGTAGATGTAATAGCAAGATCAGCCGAATTCCGGAGCGCTGTCGGTATAATTCCGGTATTATCGCTCGCAATATTTTTTGTTAACATGAAAGAAGTGACCGTCTATGGATTACACTTTGCAAAAAAGACAAAAGTGATCGGTACCATCGTGGTTATAACCACCATACTGAACCTCTCGCTAAATATAGCTTTAATACCAGTCTGGGACATTATGGGTGCCGCTGCAGCAACATTAATATCACAGATCATCTACTGGATCGCCATCCACTTTTATTCACAGAAATATTTCTTCATCCCTTATGAAATGCGGAAAATTGGTATTTTATTTTTGGTTGGAACGATATTGTCATTCTTAAGCCTGGCGTTTAATGAAATGACTCTTCTTCCAAGACTGGCTTTAAAGAGTGCAGCGTTCTTAGGATTTCCTTTCATACTATATTTGTTTAAATTTTATGAGCCCATTGAATTACAATCAATTAAAGGATTCTTTGTCAAGTGGTCAGATCTCAGCAGGCTGGGTGAAAACTTAAAATCTCTCAAAAACATTAAAGATGAAATCTGACCCAATTCGTTTCATGAAGATATGCTAAAATCCAATAAAATTATATTTATTGCAATCTGAAAAATTATATATCCATAACCATGGAAATTAAAAATAAGATAAAAAGCTACCTCCCGCACATAATTGCGGTGGTTTTCTTTACAATAGTCTCATTTATATACTATTATCCGGTTCTGGAAGGGGAAGTTCTGAAAGCAAACGATTCTGCAGTTGCCACTTACAGTTCCAAAGAAATAAACGATTACCGTGAAGCGCATCATAAAGAAGCGCTCTGGACAAACTCAATATTCAGCGGCATGCCGGCCTACCTTATACAGGTAAGGCATCCCGGGGAACCTGATGAAATCTGTCGATAGAATATTACGGGAGTATGGAATGCCTGTATCCGTACTATTCCTGTCCATGCTTGGATTTTATATTCTGCTGCTGATCTTCAAGCTCGATCCATGGCTGGCTATGGTGGGAGCTGTTGCATACGGCTTTTCATCTTTTTCCTTCCAGGTTATTGCGGCAGGCCATAATACACAGGCAATTGCTCTTGCGTATATGGCGCCGGTAATTGCCGGAGTATATTATTCCTACAGGTATAATGCAATTAAAGGAGCCTTGTTCACTGCATTCGCATTGTCACTGGAGCTGGCGGCAAATCACCCGCAGATCACCTATTATTCCCTTATGTGTCTGCTTGTTTTCGTAATTATTGAATTTACGGTAGCTGTAAGGGAAAAGGCAATTGCAAAGTTTCTGAAGACATCGGCTCTTCTTGTAGTCCCTTTCATAATTGCAGTCGGCGTAAACTTCGCAAACCTTTATACAGTTTACGAATACGGGAAATATTCCATAAGGGGCAAGTCAGATCTTAAAAGTGAAAATAAGAATATCTCTTCAGGACTTAACCGGGATTATATTACTTCATGGAGCTATGGAATTGATGAAACATTCAATCTTCTTATACCTGATTATAAGGGAGGTGGCGGTCCATTCTCCCGCGATTCAGAGACCGTAAAGGCGCTAAGGCAGAATAATAATGCCGCTGCTGCAGACAGGTTATCTCAATACTGGGGGACCCAGCCCGGGACAGACGGACCCCATTATGCAGGAGCAATTGTTTTATTTTTCTTTATCCTTGGACTGATAATTGTCAAGGGTCCGGTGAAATGGTGGTTGCTTATTGCGACTATCCTGTCAATAGTTCTGTCGTGGGGTAAAAACTTTATGCCTCTTACAAACCTGTTCATTGATTATTTTCCGGGTTATAATAAGTTCAGGTCCGTAACCATGATCCTGGTAATTTCGCAATTTTGTATTCCGCTCCTCAGTGTTATTGCTCTCCGGGATATTTTCAATAATAGTATTTCAAGGAAGGACCTGTTCAGGGGTCTTAAAATTGCAGGCGCAATTACGGGTGGTTTCTTACTGGTTACACTCGTATTTCCCGGCATCGCCGGATCTTTCCTTAGCCCGGGTGAGACCGATTATCCGGCATGGTTGAAGGATCCTCTGATAGCTGACAGGAGAGGACTGCTCCAGGGCGACAGCTTCAGGTCCCTGGTATTCATTCTCCTCGGCGCAGGGACCATTATTGCATTTGTTTATGGCAAATTAAAGAAGGAGTATGCTATTCTGATCCTGGGTGTTCTGATAATTACCGACCTGTGGTCAGTTGATAAGAGATACCTTAATGCCGACAGGTTTGAAAAGCCTGCAGCCATCAAAAAAACTCTCTCTCCATCGCCTGCTGATGCCATTATTCTTAAGGATAAATCATATTACCGCGTGCTTAATCTTTCAGTTTCGACTTTCAATGACAACTCTCCCACTTCATATTTTTTTCATTCTGTAGGTGGATATCACGGGGCAAAAATGGAGCGGTACCAGGAGCTCATAGACTCATGCATATATCCGGGAATAGCAACTTTTGAGAGAGCCGCTGAAAATGCAAAATCACTCGAGGATTATCAGAATGTATTAAACAATGATCCGATTCCCGTGATTAACATGCTGAACACCAAATATGTAATTTTAAATCCCGGCGCTCCTCCCCTGATTAATGCAAATGCTTTCGGGAATGCATGGTTCGTTGAAAAACCTCTCCTGGTTGAAAACGCCAACCTGGAAATAAGCACGCTTAAAAAGATCGACCCTTCAAAAGAGGCTGTAATAGATAAGAAATTTAAGGAGCTGGTACCCGGAACATCCTATCCGGTAAGCGAAGGTGAAAAAATTGAACTGGAATCATATCAGCCAAATGAACTGATTTACAACTCCTCGGCACTTTCTCCAAAGCTTGTTGTCTTTTCTGAAATATATTATCCCGCAGGGTGGAAATGCTTCATTGATAATAAGCCGGCCAGTTATTTCCGGGCCGATTATGTTCTGAGGGCAATGATTGTCCCTGAGGGTGATCACAGGATCAGATTCTCTTTTGAGCCCGCTTCATACTTTACCGGTAATAAAGTATCCCTGGGAAGCTCGGTATTGCTGATCCTCCTGATAGCAGGATATCTAGGTTATTCCATGAAGAAAAAATAGGCATTTTATTTTATGGTTCACCACATTAACTGCCCGCTCTGCGGATCTGAGTCTATCGGACCTTACCTTTCAACCAGTGATTATTTTCTGAGCAGGGAGACATTTGTCCTTTTTAAATGTTCATCGTGCGGCTTTGTCTTCACTCAGGATCATCCGGGACAGGAAGAAATCGGAAAATATTATGATTCAGAAGCTTATCTCTCTCATAATGATCAGGCAAAAGGATTTTTAAGCGGGCTCTACAGAATTTCGAGAAGCATTATGCTGAGAAAAAAAAGGGAGCTTGTAATAAAATCTGCAGGTATTGCAACCGGAGAATTATTGGATATTGGAAGCGGAACCGGATATTTCCTGGCTGGTATGAAGGAAGCAGGATGGAAGGTCAGCGGGATTGAAGCTGACCCCGGGGCACGGGAATATTCTGTTTCCCGTTTTGGACCTGATGTGGCAGCACCGGAGCAGATCGCGAAATTTCAATCAGCGCAATTTGACTGTATTTCGATGTGGCATGTTTTCGAGCACTTACAGGATCCGGTTTATATTGCTTCAGAAATAAAGCGTCTTCTCAGGCCCGGTGGAATATGCATCATTGCTATGCCTAACTGTGATTCATTTGATGCACATTATTATAAGGAGTTCTGGGCAGCGTATGATGTGCCAAGGCATCTATGGCATTTTTCTCCCGGTACCTTCAGACGGTTTGCTGAAAAAGCCGGATTTACAATTACTGCAACCGGCAGACTCCCTCTCGATGTTTTCTATATTTCAGCTCTGAGCGAAAAATATAAAGTGTCAAAATTACACTTTATTATTGGTTTCCTGAAGGGATCATGGTTCTGCCTTTTATCCTCATTTAAAAAGGAACGATCGAGCTCTATGATCTACATCATAAGGAAAGGGAATTCCTGAAATTAAATCTGCACTTTTGTGACCCTGCGCCGTTCTAATATCTGTCCAGCCAGCGATATCTTCTGGCACTGTCACCGAACTTCACTGCCAGGGTGATTTCGTGGGTCCCGTAGGTTATACGCTGTATTTCCTGAAGGGTGAAATCGAAGGCGTATCCGATAAACAGATTCTGATATTTCACACCCAGATTTGCTATAATTGCACCACTAGTTCTGTATGAAAGTCCACCCCAGAAGCTCTGATCATATATATAGGTCAGCCCTATATCAGCCTGGGGTTTGAACTGTTCCGACATCATAAAAAGAAAGGAAGGTTCCAGTCCGATCTGTGAGTTCAGCTCAAAATTATAAGAACCAAAGAGATAATAATGCCTGTCAAGCCTGAAGTTCCTGAATGCATAATCTCCCAGCTTTAAAGAGGCCTCGAAAAGCTGATCGGCTGAGAACCCGGCGCTATATTTCGCATTCAGAAGATAAATACCAAAAGTCGCATCCGGAATAAACATCCCGCGCCGCAGCTCATTATTCAGCAGAGGTTCATTGGGATTCTCAAAGTTTATCTCTCTTTCGTCGATCTTGTAATAGTAACCTGTGAAGGCCAGCCCCATTGAAAGCTGGGTTTCGTTACGCAACCACATATGATAGGAATATGAAACCTGAAAACCTGTCCTGTTAACCAGTCCGTTCTTATCACTGAAAACATAACCCCCGATGCCTACCTTTCCGTCTGTCGACGGTCTGTAAACACTTCGTCTTGTACTGTTCGACCTGAGAACGTAGCTTCTCTTAAGGAGCCTTGTCTGAGCGCTGAATGAAAATGTCCGTGGAGCCCCATAATAGCCTACCCACTGTTCCCTTGCTGTAAGGTTGAAGCTTGTATAACCGTCACTACCGGCTACAGCAGGATTTAAAAGGAACTTGTTATAAAGATACTGGCTGTAAATCGGAAGCTGCTGACTGAAGGCAAAGCTGCCGGTCATAATTAACATTATTGTATATACCAGTCGTTTCAAAGCGGGTTAATTTGGCTTATTATCATCTTACTATAGTCACATTTCCTAAAATCGGCTTCGATCCGTTATTCAGGTCAATTATATAATGGTATGAATCGATGGGAAGCTCCGAATCGTTGCTCCTGCCGTCCCATGGCTTCGGATAACCCATTTCTGATCTCCAGACAATTTCCCCCCATCTGTTGAATATCTTGATTTCAACATTCGGATAAAGGTTAATAAGGCCTATGTTCCATTCATCATTTATCAGGTCGCCATTTGGCGAAATTGCATTTGGTATTATAAGGCAGATCTCTTTTTGCGGTTCCACGAGAACAGAATCCCTGACCGTACATCCGTTCATATCTTTAACAGTTACTGAGAATAAACCGTTAAGTATATTAGTTATATCCCTACCTGTAGAGTTATCTGACCATTTGTAGGTGTAATCGGTTCCCACAACTCCGCCTGAAGCTGTAAGTCTTATTTCACCATCAGGCTTGTCAGGGCACCATGGCTGTGTGACTTCAAATAAAAGCTTCAGCGAATCAGGCTCAGTCAGGGTGATGCTTGAATCGGCCTGGCAACCATTTGAATCAGTTATGATTAACCCATATACACCTGCCCGCAGATTATTTCTTGTCTGAGCTGTTGCGCCGTCTGACCAAAGGTAAGTTGTGTTTCCCACGCTGTTTACAGGAACTGCATTTATTGAACCCGTACCTGCACCCGCACAATTAATATTGAATCCGCCCGCTATACTCATTGACGGATCAAGGGTCATTGAAAGCTTACCCGGCTCCCTGATTTCAATTGTGTCTCTCCCGGTGCATAAGTTTGCATCAGTTACCAGAATTATATAGTTCCCTGCCCTGAGACCTGAAATGTCATCTGTGGAAGCAGTAAATCCCCCGCCGGCTCTTTGCCAGCTATAGCTGAATGGCGCCAGGCCGGAGCTTGTGGTCATATCAATTGAACCATTTGCTGAACCATTGCAGCTGACATTGAAGCTATTAAAATCGGAAGGAATTGCTGTAAACTTAACATCAGGAGGCAGGTTAATATTAACAGAATCTCTTAGCTGACAATTATTTGCATCTGTGATTGTAACTACATATTTTCCTTCTGTCAACCCTGTGAGATCTTCTGAAGAAGAACCGTCTGACCAGCTGAACAGGTATGGTTTAACCCCGCCATTAACAGCAAGATCGATGGATCCGTTATTAAACAGCGCTGACTGGCAGGTAATATGTGTCGGTTTCAAAACTGAGGTAAGAGCCGGTGGTTCAGTAAGAGTTATATCAGCGCTTGCAGTGCAGTTATTTGCATCTCTTACAGCAAGATGGTAAGTACCAACTTTAAGGGCATCCTGGTCCTCCGCTCCCTGTACCATGCCTGATCCGTTGGAAGTGGTCCAGGTATAAATATATGTGCCGGCTCCGCTCCCGCCGGAAACAGTAACATCAACCGAACCGGTTCCGCCATTACAATTAATATTGTAAGCTCCGAATGCTGAATTTGAAGGAATTGCAGAGATACTTAAAGGAGCAGGTTCCTCAAGAGTAAATGCCGGCGACGGTGTCAGGATACATGTTGTATTGGTTTTATCAGTAACTGTCGCCGTATAAGTTCCGGCTGCCAGATTAAAAATAGAATCTGTAGTGGCTGTAAAGGTACCCGGCCCTGACCATAAGTAATTATAATTGTTTGATCCACCCGTGATCTTAATTTTCACAAACCCTGTTTTATCGCCCGAACAAGCTAAATTAAATGCATTATCAGGACTCATTGATATATTATACCTCGACATAATTATTCCTTCCGGTCCATAAAGAGTCACTGTATCCCTGACCGGGCAATTATGCAGGTCAGTAGTTGTGAGATAGTACGTGGCTGCCGGAATGCTGTCAATTACACTAAGTGAATCAGGACCTGAAATGAATCCGTCAGGAGTGGTCCACTTATATTCATAACCTCCATTGCCGCCTGCGATTGTTTTCACCCAGGCTGACCCGTCAGCATAATTCAGGCATGATACATCTTTCCCGTTCGGATAGAGCCGTTTATCGAAAGTTACCTCAATAGGATCAGGATCTATAATATCAGCAGTGGGATATTCTCCGTTATAGCATCCGTTTGTATCTTTAATAAACAGCTGATAATGGCCTGATCTGAGTGATTTAAGCTCAATATGGCTGGCATAGCCTTTTGCCCACAAAGTATCTGTTGCGACTGTATCTGTGCCATTATAAACCAGCCAGAACGCAAACGGAGCAACACCTGTTGAAGAAGATTCCTCCCAGATCCATATTTCACCATCAGCTGTATCGCGACAGGATGTCCCGTAACCGGTATCTGTCGGCTTCACATAGAGGGATGTATTGAATACGGCTCCTGAAACAAACAACGGGATGCTGCCATTTGAACAACCGAGAGTGTCTGTAACAGTTACTTTATGAACACCGGCATACCGGATATTCAGGTTATCGGTATTTGAGCTGGTATAATAAACCGTATCAGGCATCCATGATCTTTCCCAATGAATCTGCTTGGGTTTGGAAACTTTTGAAAGCACTGATGTAAGAACACCTGCTGTTCCGCCGGCACAAGTGAACGGAGTCGACATCCACATCAATTGTAAAGGTTTCGGGTGTACTTTAACTTCCGGAACCATAACAGGTCCGGAATTACATCCCGAAATAGTATTCTTAGGGGTAATATGATAGAATACCGAATGCATTGTATCAGATGTATTCTGATATGTTCTTGATATCCTGTAGTTTATATCCCGGTTATTCTCAGGTAAAATATTACCAACGATTGCCGCTGATGATCTGGTGACAGTATAATCGAACTGAATGGTCCCCTGTGTCATTGTTGTCGGAGTGGTCAGAGTGATCTGAGTTGATCCGTCATAACAAATATGAAGAGCCGCATTTAGAGGGATGACACGTGGTGTCGGGTTGACCGTTACTTTTGCCTCGACCGGAAGTCCGACGCAGAATGTCGGTGGAGGTCCTATCGGAGTAACCGTAAATGTAACAGTAAGCGGAGCATCGGTGGTATTATCAAACATACCAGCCAGAACATCACCAATATTGGGAGAAGTTCCGCTTAAAGGTATGGCTGTGCTTATTCCTGCCGGATTATCGCGAGTCCAGACGTAGGTGGTAAACGGAACACCATAAGTTTCTCCCAGAACAATATTATCAAAAGTAATATTAGAGCATTCATGACCCTGGATTGAAGGAGTGACCGAGGCAACAGGTATCTTATTGACAATTAAAGTTGCCGTATTGCTTCTGGTCTTGTTCCTGTATCTGTCGGATACTTCGCAATAATAATTCCCCGCGTCAACCAGATTTATATCAATAACCGTGAGGGTTGCAGTTCTTGCCCCGCTGTAGTCAGGACCATTGGTGATGATTACACCATCTTTATACCATCTGTAAGTCAGGGGCCCGGCGCCTGTAGCCACAACCGAAAAAACAGCATCGGTGTGTTCGCACTGTATGAGGCTTACAGGATGGGTTAAGATCAGTGGTCTCGGACGACCCAGGGCAAATTCAGTTCCCAGCTGAGATATATCTCCGGAAAGGTTATTTCTGTTTACAACACTTCCTGTTGCATCCACATGAGTTCCATCAACGGACCAGTTCCCGCCGCTTGTCCGTTTTATAACTCTTGTAATATCCCGTATTGTATCGGGAACGCCTGGACTGACCTGGAATCCGGCAGCGTCAATTTTTACATTGAAATCACCCGATGAAAAGCTGTTCGAGGTAAAGCTCCAGGAACCTCCGGGATAAGCCTCCCAGATTTCAACCGGAGGATCAGGCATGGGAAGTCCTCCGTTCCCGGGAGAAGCTGAGAGAAACTGTGAAAGAAGTGATCCGGTAGAAGCAAGATTATTTGTTATGATCCTTGCGGGATTGTAGTTGGTTGCTGTTCCGAGAGGGAACAGATAGCTGGCTGTTTCGCCTACTCCTCTTTCAAAACGTCCGAATACCCTGCTTCCGGTTGTTGATAGATAATTGAGAGAAGCTGCCAGGGGATTGGTCAGATACAGAACAAATGTACCGGCATCAAGATTCCCGACCGACATGGTCAGCGTACCGATAACATTCACATTATTGGTGATGCCTACTGTTTTTAATAATGGCGCCCCCGTGTTGAACAGGGAGAGATTAAAGAACGGATTCCCACCCGGAGTTATCAGCTGGTTGTCTGATCCATTAAAAATGACCGTACTGCTTCCGGGGATAAAAAGACCCGTATTTGTCCAGTTCCTCCCGATTGAGAAGAATCCGTTACCGCTGGTATTGGCTGAATTTATATAGTCCCTGAAAAGGTTTAATTCGCCATTGTTGGATATTGTACCCCCCGAATTATTCAGTGCATCTGATGAAACGACCACTGTTCCGGTCACTACATTTATTGCCGCCCCCTCATTTGTGATCACCTGTGAAAGCGCAGGACTGCCAGGGAATAATAAAAATGCAGTAACCAGAAGGATGACACTTTTAATACGAGTGTCTGTCTTTCTGGTAAACAGCTGCATAATATCTATCCCTGGTTTATTCAATATATCTTTTTAAATCGTCCAATCGTGCTATCTTGTAATCCTGCGGTCTTAATGATCTCATCTTTTCCCTTTTTCCTTTCTCCTTTCTCCTTTCTCCTTTCTCCTTTCTCCTTTTGATCTGTGGTCTCTATTTTTTCCCTGGTTTCACCTGCATCAAAGTCACATCGAACACGAGCGCAGTATTCGGCGGTATTATACCCTGTCTGCCTGTGGGACCATAAGCCAGGGCGGAGGGTATAAACACTCTCCATACCGAACCTTCCGGCATCAGCTGGATAGCCTCGCTCAATCCCGGGATAAGGCTGCTGGTCATTATAGTAATTGTCTGTTTTTTCTGGAATGTATCCTCGAAAACTGTTCCGTCGGGGAACAGTCCTATCGCATTAATAACGACAGTATCGGTTGCCAGAGGCCTGACGCCGGTTCCGGTTTTCACAGGGATATAGCTTACGCCGTCAGGTAAAACTCCGACACCCGGCCTTCCTTTAAGTGCAGTGAAAAGCTGTTCTTCCATCTGCCGGCTGCGGAGATTCTGTAATGTCAGCTGGTAAGATGAAATCAGCGGAGCAATAACGGTATCAGGAAGTGCAAGCGGTTTTTTCTGCAATACATCGTCCATACCTCTTTTAAAGAGAGCCTGGTTTGTGATGCCAAAACCGTTTTTAATCATCCACTGGCCGATATATGCGCCGAGGGTGTACTGGACGGTATCGGCGGTGGTGGTTAATTTAACCGGAGCCTGAACCGGGTTTGATGGTTTGGAACCTGGTTGCTGGGCAGAAAGGGTGAGAGTTAGCAACAATAAAGCAAATGTCAGAAATGTGGTTTTAAAGTTTCTCATCTTATCGTTTCGTGTTTTCCATTGTTTAGTTATCATCTGCAAATTCTCTTACTTTAAGTTTCAGTGCGAACCCGTAAAACGGGAGAAGCAATCTTTGTCTTATTACCTGATTTAACTTTTGTTTTCGATAAGCCGGTATTTCGCAATTTCGTTTCTCAACTTTTTACTTTCGTTTTTGTCATAATCGTTTTTTACCAATAAACAATTACATATCCCCCAGCTCCAGCTCCGAATACACCAGTTGCATCAGAGCCGCCACCACCACCCCCACCGGGAAATGTTCCGGGCTCACCACCAACATTTGGATTTGAAGCATTTGAACCCGCTCCTCCAGAACCTCCTGCGCCTCCAAATGGACTTCCTCCTCCAAGACCCCCAGCAGCTCCATCATCATTTATACCATTACCTCCTGATCCTCCTTCAATTTGAATTGTGCCAGAACCTGGAGCCCCTCCAACACCGCCGATTGAAGGAATACCGTTAGATGCACCAAAGCCACCATTAGCAGAAATAGTTGTAACTCCAACAAAACTACTTGCTCCACCATCAGCTCCATTTGAAGAACCTCCTGCACCAACAATAACAGATACATCCCCCGATACAATGACCAGCCCTTCACTATATCCACCACCACCACCACCACCACCAGAATTGTTCCAAGTCGATGTTCTGCCAGCACCACCACCACCCCATACTTTAACCCATACCTTCGATACTCCTGCCGGTTTTACCCAGGTTCCATTAGCTGAAAATGCCTGCATATTATTTGGTATACCTATATTCCGTGATGTTGTCCCTGTACCAACTGCCAAAATATCATTATCAGTGTCCCAGGAGATTTGACCCTCACTAATAGCCGCTGAGTTATCAGTTGATTGAGGCAATCTGAGTCCCTCAGATGCTGTAGAATTGTTGATCTGTGACATGTTTAACATCACTGCATCCGGTATGACGACGTTTCCGGATCCTGCACGTATCGTCACTGAGGAAGTTCCTGAACCTCCGATATTGATGGCTCCTGTAGTCATTGCTGAACCTATGTTAACTGATCCACCGGTCTGTATATTCGCCAGGTTAAGAGTAGTAGCGCCAGATCCATTAGCTATATTTAGTGTATTAGCTGCATTGCTCGATCCAAGAGTAATTATTCCGGTCTGGCTTGCACCTCCAATGGTTATTGTTCCGGTTGTAGTGGATGTTCCAACTGTATAATTTGATGCTCCAACTCCGTCAAGACTGAAATTGCCTGTACCTACCCTCTGAGTTATTGATGCTCCTCCTGTTGTATTTCCGATTGAAACTGCATTTGCTCCGGTTCCATTGGCGATATTTACTGCACCAGTTGAGATTCCGGTATTGATATTGGTTGTAAAACTTGATCCTGCATTAAGATTAATTACTGCACCAGTTGATGTAATCCCAGCATTAAAAGTTCCAAGGTTGCTCCAGGTCTTTGCGCCCCCTACTGTTTGTGCAGTTGTAAGATCAACAAAATTTTGACTTGATGAGCCTGTACCACCATAAGCTATTCCCAAAATTCCGCTGGAAATATTATTAGCATTTGTTGCATCTATATTAGGAACATTTCCCAATCCAATATCGTTCTTGGTAACAACACTCCAAACAGGAGCATTAGAAGCAGCACCTGTTCCTGTTTGTTTCAAAAACATTGGTGCAGCATTAATATTACCTGCTAACCTGGTTCCTGTACCTCCCGCTCCGCCATAAATTATATCTCCCAGAGTTGTCATAGGTGATAGTGCATTGAATGCGGCTGAATTTGTGGTCTGACCGGTTCCGCCATTAGCGATTGCAACTGTGCCTGTAACATTAGTTGCATTACCTGATAAATTCGCAGTAATAGTCCCTGCACTGAAATTACCGCTTGCATCACGTCTCACTATTGTGCTTGCGGTATTTGCATTTGTTGCCGCATTGGCAAGCAACGTAGCTGCATTTACATTTACTGCTGTTGATCCACCTACTGTTGACACTACAGTTGCTGCCTGTGTGCCAGTCACATCCCCTGACAAGGCTCCTGTAAAATTGGTTGATGTGGTGGCTGTGGTTGCATTGCCAAGCAGATTACCTGTAATATTCCCTGCTGCAAAATTTCCGGTAGCATCACGTCTTACTATTGTATTTACCGTATTGGCATCTGTTGCTGCATTGGCAAGCAACGTAGCTGCATTTACATTTGCTGCTGTTGATCCACCTACTGTCGACACTACAGTTGCTGCCTGTGTTCCTGTCACATCCCCTGGCAAGTGCTCCGGTGAAATTGGTTGCTGTAGCCGTGGTTGCTGATGTGGCTGTGGTTGCATTGCCAAGCAGATTACCTGTAATATTCCCTGCTGCAAAATTTCCGGTTGCATCACGTCTTACTATTGTATTTACCGTATTGGCATCTGTTGCTGCATTGGCAAGAAGTTCTGCTGAATGAATATTGGCTGCTGTTGATGTACCCACTGTCGACACTACTGTTGCTCCCTGTGTTCCTGTTACATCACCAGCTAATGCTCCAGTGAAATTTGTAGAGGTACCAGCTGTGGTAGCTGTTACTGCATTTCCATTTAATGATCCTGTAATTGTCCCGGCTACGAAGTTGCCGGTAGCATCACGTCTTACTATTGTATTTACCGTATTGGCATCTGTTGCTGCATTGGCAAGCAACGTAGCTGCATTTACATTTGCTGCTGTTGATCCACCTACTGTCGACACCACAGTTGCTCCCTGTGTTCCTGTCACATCCCCGGCAAGTGTTCCGGTGAAATTAGTTGAGGTAGTAGCCGTGGTTGCTGATGTGGCTGTGGTTGCATTGCCAAGCAGATTACCTGTAATATTCCCTGCTGCAAAATTCCCGGTTGCATCACGTCTTACTATTGTATTTACCGTATTGGCATCTGTTGCTGCATTGGCAAGAAGTTCTGCTGAATGAATATTGGCTGCTGTTGATGTACCCACTGTCGACACTACTGTTGCTCCCTGTGTTCCTGTTACATCCCCGGCAAGTGTTCCGGTGAAATTAGTTGAGGTAGTAGCCGTGGTTGCTGATGTGGCTGTGGTTGCATTGCCAAGCAGATTACCTGTAATATTCCCTGCTGCAAAATTTCCGGTTGCATCACGTCTTACTATTGTATTTACCGTATTGGCATCTGTTGCTGTATTGGCAAGAAGTTCTGCTAAATGAACATTTGCTGCTGTCGAGGTGCCAACAAAATCAATAGTAACATTCCCTAAGTCATTGATATTTACATCACCTCCCATAGTTACTACCTGAGGTTCAGCACCATCTTTACCCACAATAATTTGACCATTACCCAAACCAAATAACTCAACTATTTTATCATTTCTCGAAATCATCAACCTGTTGTTGACAAGTGCCGTTCCAGAGTTTGTTCCTCCGTTGGCTACAGGCAAAATTCCCGCTACCTTAGACGTAAGATTAATCGCGCCATCAGTAATGTCATTATTTCCAATCTGACCCCAGGTCGGATTTCCTGATGCATCACCATGAAGAACTGAATTTATTGTACCCTGTCCTGCAAATAAAGCTGATGACAGAATTGGTGAGAAGAATGCAGGCGGCGCATTGGCTCCTGAAAAGTTTCCAAAAATTGACCAGGGCGCTGCATTTGAAAGTGTAAATGACAATTCAGGTGTTGTTGCCGGATTTAATACAGAGGTTGTGAACAGTGGTGGTAAATCGCCTGATGTAAAGTTAGTTACTGTTCCACCCATACCTGTAGCTGTAAGAGTAGTTCCGGTTATGCTCAACCCACTTCCCAAGTTTATTTCACCAATTGTATTCCCTGTACTGGGAGTTCCTAGAAGGAGGCTGGGTGCAGATGCGTTTTGTAATTTGGAATAAGTAACGTTTAAATCCCTTATATCATTTGTCTCAACTGCATTTGCAGCTAACTTATCGGAAGTTATAGCATCTCCAGCAACATCGGAATTGATTATTAATCCAGAAGTGATTTCTCCTGTTGCTGCCAGATTATGCAAAATACCAGCAGTAGTAAATTTTGGAAGATAAAATGTGTTTGTACTGTTACCTATTGTAACATTACCTCCGGAAGTGCCTGTATTTATGTTCGTTGCAAAAGGGGAGTTGTCATTAAGGTTTATTATCCCGCCAGATACTGTTGTTGCTCCCGTTATTGTTGTAACTCCTGTTATCGTTGCCCCTGACTGACCGGTCAGTAACCCCGATGAGGTGATAGTCCCTGCGTTTGTCGTTGCTACATCATCCCCAAGATTTGCTGGTGTCAGTAATCCAAGGGCATCATTGCGTGACCAGTATCCTATCGTTCCTGAACTGGGCGGCAATGACGTCAGTACCTTGTTTATATCTGTGTAAACCCCTGAGCTCGCATTCAGCCCGCTCAGAAGCACACTCACAAACTCCGGCGTCGCTCCCTGGTGTATGTTCTGAGGCAACGATAATGTGATCGTCCCGTTTCCGTTTGTTACATAAACCTGGTTATTTGTTCCTGTCAGCGGATTCCTCGTTAATCCTCCGGCTGTATTGCCTATAAGAAGATCTCCCTCAGAGTATAGGCTCTCTCCCGTACCACCGTTGACCTCCTGTAAAATACCTGATGTCGATGGAAGTGTATTGAGTGTCAGCCACCCCGGGGCTCCTGTCACTGTCTCCGTAAGCAGTGCCCCCGTGGTCCCAACCGGTGGCAGGAGATTGACCGGCCCTGTACCGTTACCATATATCAGGTTATTTGTTGTGATCGACGATAATCCTGTTCCTCCGTTTGGTACATCAAGAATAGTCTTCCATGTGGGTGCACCTCCGGCAAGGACAGTCTGCAAAAACTGCCCTGCTGCTGTTGATGCAGGAACACTGGCCAGTACATCCGGCGCCGATGTGTAGAGCACCGTATTTGTCCCTCCGAAGGTTGTTAATCCTGTTCCGCCATTTATTACCGGCAGTGTGCCGGTTATATCTGCGGGCAATGATACCAGACTTGAGCTTATAAGTCCGGAATTATCGTTGTGAAGTATGCCAGGCATGGTGAACTTCGGCAGATATAATGAGCTTGCCCCGTTGCCTATCGTTACATTACCATTGGATGTGCCAGTATTTATGTTCGTTGCAAATCCTGAGTTGTCATTAAGATTTATTATCCCTCCCGATACCGTTGTTGCTCCCGTTATCGTTGTTACTCCCTGTTATCGTAGCCCCTGACTGACCGGTCAGTAACCCCGATGAGGTGATAGTCCCTGCGTCTGTCGTTGCTACATCATCCCCAAGGTTCGCTGGTGTCAGTAATCCAAGGGCATCATTGCGTGACCAGTATCCTATCGTTCCTGAACTTGGCGGCAGTGACGTCAGCACCTTGTTTATATCTGTGTAAACCCCTGAGCTCGCATTCAGCCCGCTCAGAAGCACACTCACAAACTCCGGCGTCGCTCCCTGATGTATGTTCTGCGGCAACGATAATGTGATCGTCCCGTTTCCGTTTGTTACATAAACCTGGTTATTTGTTCCTGTCAGCGGATTCCTCGTTAATCCTCCGGCTGTATTGCCTATAAGAAGATCTCCCTCAGAGTATAGGCTCTCTCCCGTACCACCGTTGACCTCCTGTAAAATACCTGATGTCGATGGAAGTGTATTGAGTGTCAGCCACCCCGGGGCTCCTGTCACTGTCTCCGTAAGCAGTGCTCCCGTGGTCCCAACCGGTGGCAGAAGATTGACCGGCCCTGTACCGTTACCATATATCAGGTTATTTGTTGTGATCGACGATATTCCTGTTCCTCCGTTTGGTACCGGCAATATTCCGGTTATATCTGCGGGCAATGATACCAGGCTTGAGCTTATAAGTCCGGAATTATCATTGTGAAGTATGCCAGGCATGGTGAACTTCGGAAGATACAATGAGCTGGCCCCGTTGCCTATCGTTACATTACCATTGGATGTTCCTGTATTTATGTTCGTTGCAAAAGGGGAGTTGTCATTAAGATTTATTATCCCGCCAGATACTGTTGTTGCTCCCGTTATCGTTGTAACTCCTGTTATCGTTGCCCCTGACTGACCGGTCAGTAACCCCGATGAGGTGATAGTCCCTGCGTTTGTCGTTGCTACATCATCCCCAAGGTTCGCTGGTGTCAGTAATCCAAGGGCATCATTGCGTGACCAGTATCCTATCGTTCCTGAACTTGGCGGCAGTGACGTCAGTACCTTGTTTATATCTGTGTAAACCCCTGAGCTCGCATTCAGCCCGCTCAGAAGCACACTCACAAACTCCGGCGTCGCTCCCTGGTGTATGTTCTGAGGCAACGATAATGTGATCGTCCCGTTTCCGTTTGTTACATAAACCTGGTTATTTGTTCCTGTCAGTGGATTCCTCGTTAATCCCCCGGCTGTATTGCCTATAAGAAGATCTCCCTCAGAGTATAGGCTCTCTCCCGTACCACCGTTGACCTCCTGTAAAATACCTGATGTCGATGGAAGTGTATTGAGTGTCAGCCACCCCGGGGCTCCTGTCGCTGTCTCCGTAAGCAACGCTCCCGTGGTCCCGACCGGTGGCAGCAGGTTAACCGGCCCTGCACCGTTACCGTATATCAGGTTATTCGTTGTGATCGACGATATTCCCGTTCCTCCGTTTGGTACATCAAGAATAGTCTTCCATGAGGGTGCACCTCCGGCAAGGACGGTCTGCAAAAACTGCCCTGCTGCTGTTGATGCAGGAACACTGGCCAGTACATCCGGCGCCGATGTGTAGAGCACCGTATTTGTCCCTCCGAAGGTCGTTAAGCCTGTTCCGCCATTTGGCACCGTAAGCGGATTTGTTAAAGTCAGTCCGTCAAATACCGGAGTAAGGGAAGTCCCGATTGTTATGTTTCCAATCCCATGGGAAATTAAAATATTCGAACCTTCAATTAATGTCTTATATTCATTGGCAGTACCGGCAGCATTCATCCCAAGTAACTGGTTGGAGGCACCCAGAGCTTCAGCTGCAATGGATTTCCATCCGTTATCAAAATACCAGAAGGATTTTGTATCCATATCAAAAACGAGGAGCCCCTGCGCCGGAGAAGCTATAGCAAGCCGCTCCGCACTTGTCATCCTTGGCGCCAGGAATCCTCTCAGTGTCGACCTTAGCTCAAGGATCGATGTAGTTTCCGGGGTAATGGAAACTTCACTGATTCCGACCCCCTGTCCAAGAATCTTCTGATTCCCGCATGCCAGTATCAATAGTACTATGCACAATACAATTTTGAAGCGATCCATAAATGGCCGCTTTCCGGCATACCTTCTACTGCCTGAAGGTTCCAGGAATTTGTTTTGCACCGTATTCATGATATACCTCCTCATTTTTTGTGGTATTATGATTGTTTACTTTTAAAAGGTGTAATCCCGGCTGAATCGGGATTAACCGGAAATAAATGCTCCGGATAATGGATTTTATCCGTAATAATATGACTTGTATAAGAGCCTGTCTGAAACAATTTTACTATCAGTTAAAAGAAAAAAAATAACATCCGGCTTTAATCTCTTTTTTTTAAAACCGAAAATATTTAAACTTATATCATGTGTCCGCCACTCACTAGCCAAACGGACTCTAAACATTCTTTATCAAGACTAATTGCTTATCCACATGGTTGCACAGTCCACCACTTCGCCAATTAATGAATTTAAAGATAAAAAATAATTCCGGTTTACAATCTGTATTTTGACGAGCAGGGTTTTTTAGTCAACTACTTATGATATTTAGCATATAAAAACCGGATGGAGTTACTTCATCCGGTTCAGATTATTCTATTGTTCGTCAGTAATATAATGTATAAAATGCAGTAGAGCCCTTGTACCTCTGTGCCTCTGCGCCGCTACACCTCCGCCAAGGCTTCGATGCACACTGTGTGCCTTTACAATATCAACATTGCATCACCATAAGTTCCGAACCTGTATTTTTCCTTAACAGCTGTTTTATATGCATCAAACAGAAGGTCATAGCCGGCAAATGCCGCAACCATCATCAGTAATGTTGAATAGGGAAGATGAAAATTGCTTATCATCATGTCTGGAACCTTAAACTCATAAGGTGGAAATATGAATTTATTTGTCCAGCCATCGAAGGGTTTGAGGTACCCATTGGTTGAGACTGAACTTTCCAGAGTTCTTACAACGGTGGTCCCGACAGCACAAATTCTGAATTTATTATCTTTTGCCTTATTAACTATCTCTGCTGCTTCATCGGAGATCATAATCCTTTCCGAGTCAACTTTATGCTTCGTAAGGTCTTCAACATCCACGCTCCTGAAGTTTCCCAGTCCTACGTGCAGAGTAATTTCTGCAAATCCCACACCGATTATTTCCAGCTTTTTCAATAATTCCCTGCTGAAATGCAGACCAGCGGTAGGAGCTGCGACAGCCCCTTCATATTTTGCAAAAATAGTCTGGTACCGTTCATTATCTTCGGGCTCCACCGGCCGGTTAATGAATTTAGGTAGCGGTGTTTCACCAAGACTATAAAGGGTTTGCTTGAACTCTTCATAAGTTCCGTCAAAGAGGAACCTTAAGGTTCTTCCCCTTGAAGTTGTATTGTCAATGACTTCTGCAACCAGCATATCGTCTTCACCAAAATAAAGCTTGTTACCAATTCTTATCTTTCTTGCCGGATCTACCAGGACATCCCATAAACGCTGTTCCCTGTTTAATTCACGCAGCAGGAAAACTTCAATTTCAGCGCCCGTCTTTTCCTTGTTCCCGTATAACCTTGCGGGAAAAACCTTTGTGTTGTTAAATACAAGAACATCACTCTCCTTGAAATATTCTGTAATATCCTTGAAGATCCGGTGTTCAAACTTGCCTGTCTTTTTATTAACTACCATTAATCTCGATTCATCCCTGTTTTCCGAAGGGTAAAGGGCAATCAAATCCTGCGGCAGATTGTACCTGAATTGTGATAATTTCATCTAATCGATTATTTTTAAAATATAAGTTCCTTTATACGTATAAATATCAGTTTTGTTACAATTGTTCTAAATAATCCTTAAATTTTTCAAGGGTGTATGCATCAGCAAGCCTGTACGGACCTATCGAGGTTCTGATGAGTCCTGAAAGATAACAACCACTCTTTATGGCATCCCCGAAATCCCTGGCAAATGATCTTATATATGTCCCTTTGCTGCAGACCACTCTTACCTTTATTTCCGGAATTCTGAATTCCAGTAATTCTATTTCATGGAAAATGACATCAACAGCGTCAAGCTTCCTGACTTCACCTTTCCTGGCAAATTCATAAGCTCTTTTGCCTTCTATCATTTTAGCTGAGTGTAACGGTGGCATCTGTTTCTTTTCACCTAAAAATGTCTTCAAAGTCCTGAGGACCAGATCTTCAGTTATATGGTCCGTTGCATATATCCCATCGGTTTCCGTTTCAAGGTCAGATGATGGTGTGGTGGCACCTGCCCGGAGGGTTGCAATATATTCTTTATCCAGGTCGCGGAATTCATTTATTCTCTTTGTGGCTTTCCCGGTGCAAATTATCATCAGTCCGCTTGCCAGAGGGTCGAGAGTACCGGCATGACCGACCTTCAGTTTTTTTATCTTCTGTTCGCTCCGGATCATTATCCTGACCTTGTTGACAAGATCGAACGATGTCCAGTACTGAGGTTTGTCAAACAACAGTACCTGGCCTTCTTCAAATGGATTTTTAATTTCAGATTCCACCCTGGAATAAAATTATAGATAATAATCCGACAACAGCACAATAGACTGAAAACCAGATAAGCTTGCTTTTTCTGACAATATTGATCATCCAGCGGCAGGCCATGTATCCGGAGACAAAAGCAGCTATTGCGCCAGTCAGAATAATGATGGCTCCTGAACTTGCTGAACCGGCTTCACCCGACATTATCTCCAGAACATTGGCGCCTATTACAGGAATAAGAACCATAAGAAATGAAAACTTCGCAACTTCATCTTTCCTGTTCCCGATAAGGAGCCCTGTTGAGATTGTTGCTCCCGAGCGGGAAATCCCCGGGATAACAGCTATAGTCTGGGCAATGCCGATAATGATGGCATCAAGGTATCCGATGCTCCTGTCGCCTTTCCGTACAAAATGAGCTGCTGCCAGCAATGCAGATGTTACTAAAAGCATAAGTCCTATAAAAATAATATTGCCGTTAAACAGCTTTTCGATCGGATCTTTCAGCATTACTCCTGCAATCCCGACCGGAATCATTGAAATAATCAGTTTAAGGGAATAGCTGGTTTCTTCGTTCATTTTTAGCTTCAGAGCCCCCCTGAACAGCCCCGCAATTTCCTTCCGGAATACTGCAATAGTGCTGAGTACAGTAGCACCATGAACTGCAATAGTAAAATAAAAGCTCGCTTCCGGATTTACACCGAAAATATGTTTCGCAATTTCAAGGTGCCCTGAACTGCTTACAGGCAAAAATTCCGTGAGCCCCTGGATCAGACCAAGGACCAATGCTTCAAACCAGTTCATTTAAAATGAAATATTATTTTTATATGATTTAAGAGTGGATAAAGTGTCTGGAGTGTCTAAAGTACTCATAGTTAAGAGGATAACTTTAGTCATTCCAAACTCCGGCTCATTTTAGTTCACTTTATTTTATCGGGGTTTTTTGGTTTCTTCATAATGGCCCATATCTCAAAAATAAATCCTGCCAGGACAACTACCGGAGCAAGAGTTATCCTTCTGAAACTGAAGATATCATTGCTGAATACATTGGGATCCCTTGATCTGCCTCCAAGCATAAGAAGGAATCCTATGACTATGATTACAAATCCAATTGCAATCAGTTTGTAATTTTCCCGTCCCAGGGCAAAGTTCAGCTTTTCCTTGTTTTCATTTTTTGTGGCCATGATTATTCAATAATAAAGTTTGTCTTCAGAAATGCTTAAATACCTGTTAACCGAAAAGTAAGTGGATATGATATTAATAATTATACCTGTACAAATGATAGTGGCCCCAAGCAATAATAGCAGAGTCGTTTTTTCAAATGTAAACATCATGAAGAATTCTACTTCTATAAGATAAAGCAGTCCCATGAGGAGCACCAATGCAATAAGAGCCGCCAGGATCCCATGAATTATGCTCTGGAGGATGAAAGGCTTGCGAATGAATGATCTTGTGGCGCCAACCAGCTGCATTGTCCTTATCAGGAATCTTTTTGAATATATTGAAATTCTTATGGTATTGTTGATTATGGTAAGTGAAATCAGGAAAAGGAATGAACTTATCACCAGCAAAAAGAGACTTATTTTCTTTACATTTTCATTTATCAGGAATAGAAGTGATTCATGGACATAAACTTCCCTGACAAACGGATAACCCAGTATATATTTTTCGATTTTTGCAACACTGTCGGGATTGGTATAAACCGCAACCAGGTACACATCAATTGATGGAGGCAATGGATTATCTCCCAGGAAACTGATGAAATCCTCCCCAAGTTCTTCCTTCATTTTTGATGCGGCTTCATCTTTGGAGACATATTCTGTTGATTTTACATAATGCTTTGCATCGAGATCTTTCTGAAGCATTCTTATATCTGCCTCTTTTGAATCATCATCAAGCATCACAGAAAACGAAAGGCTTTCACGGAAGTAATCGGATAACTCTTTTGCGTTTATAAGAACAAGACCCAGGATTCCGAGCATAAAGAGAACAAGCGAAATGCTGATCACGAGCGATATATAAGAGCTCCTGAGCTTTGTTTTTGATAATCCTGATTCGGTTTTTTTCATCTTTTAACTCACCCCTGGTCTTCCTCTCCCCGGGACTGGCTTTCCCGGGAAAAGATCTATTGTTTAGTTCTTATCAATCAATTGAAGATACTTCTTTGGTCTTTTATCTTTGATCTTTTGTCTTATTCCACCACCGTCATCCAGCCAAATTCATCCTGTTCGTCGCCTTTCTGAATACCGGTAAGCTTGTTGTAAAGCTTCATTGTAAATGGTCCTGGTTTGCCATCCTTGCAATATTCATAGATCCTGTTCATTTCAGGATCGAATATTTTTCCGATCGGACTTATCACTGCTGCCGTCCCGCATGCGCCTGTCTCACTGAACTCCGAAAGTTCCTCAACGGGTACTTTTCTTCTTTCGGCCTTCATTCCGAGACTTCCAGCAATTTCGATAAGGCTCATATTTGTAATTGAATTGAGAATCGATTCCGATTTTGGGGTGACATATGTATTATCCTTTATCCCGAAGAAATTTGCGGGTCCGCATTCATCGATATATTTCTTTTCCCTTGCATCAAGGAAAATTGTACTCGAATATCCCTGCTCTTTTGCAGCGACCTGAGCCCGGAGGCTTGCAGCATAATTACCACCCACCTTAAAAATACCTGTCCCAAGAGGCGCTGCTCTGTCCACATCTCTGCATATCAGCATATTAACAGGCCTGACACCTTCTTTGAAATAAGGGCCGACAGGGGTTACAAAAACGATGAAAGTATACTCTGAAGAAGGCTTTACTCCAACCTCCGCACCGCTTCCATATAAAAGCGGTCTCACATACAATGAGGCACCCGATCCATAAGGGGGAACAAATTTCTTATTCAGCTTTATTACTTCAAAAAGAGCTTCCCTGAACATTTCAACAGGAACCGGGGCCATTTTTACACCAGCGGCAGATAACACCAGCCTCTTTGCATTCTCATCCCACCTGAATACTCTTATCCTGCCGTCTTTGCCGGAATAAGCCTTAAGACCTTCAAAAGCTTCCTGTCCATAATGCAATCCTGTAGCAGCAATATGAATATCAATATATTCTGATGATGAAACTTCCGGTTTTCCCCATTTGCCATCCCTGAAATGATAACGAATATTATAATCTGTTTTTATATATCCGAATGGCAAACATTTCCAGTCAAGTTTTTCCATAGGTTTCTTTTTAAAAATCCTGTAAAAGTACACTTTATTTTTATTCAGCCCCCGCTATCAGGGCCGCAATCTGATCCTCGACCTGAACATTTCTCAACAGCCTTGCCGTATCAGTCAAAAACTCATGGGCAATCAGGAGTTTCCGTTGCTGATCGACCCATTGCTCGCGGCTGTGCGATATTCCGAATTCCGACTCCTCTCTCAGCAGCTTATCTGTAAGCCTTAAATAATCAACGCGCCCCAGATATTCAAACCTGGCATCATGCAGAATATTTTCTGTCACTGATTTTTGCTTTCCGGAAAATGAATTACTGATCATTTCGCCAACTTCATCAATTGTTTCACGATCAATGCCATACCTGGGAAGAATCTCATCCACAAACCGCAGGGTGGCCTCCAGAGGTTTTTCATAATCAGTTATATATCCGGTTATCAGGAAAAGGGAGGCAAGCTTCAGCTTTATGAATTCTTCTTCAGGCAGTTTTTCGGCAGTTGAAAGAAGTTCAACATGGCTGCTCATACTTCTTACGAGGGATGAATTGTGGAAATAGAGATTTGGCGGGGCCTCATCATCAAAAAGCTTGATAATTGCCTCCTCTATATCCTGAAGCTTGATCAGCTGCATCTTTACAATAAATTTCCTGTTTGGCCTTCCTTCATTATCTCTCAATCCACTGATAATACCGTTTACAAAATACATATCAAGCTCACCTTTGTACTTGACAGGCATCTTTCCCCGGTGCTCACATATGAAAAAATCCTTTACAAATTCATAGGTTGTACCTGAAATATTAATCTTCCCGGCTTCTCCTGACGATTCCATCCTGCTGGCAGTGTTAACCGTGTCACCCCATATATCATATGATAATTTTTTCTGGCCAACAACACCTGCCACAACAGTACCTGTATGTATGCCAATCCTTATATCCCAGTATTTCATTCCTTCTACTTCTGAGGTTTCCTTGAGCTTGCTCATATAAGCCTGCATCTCAATTGCAGCCAGGATAACTTCCACAGGATTGGTCCGGTTTTTTTCAGGTATCCCGCCGGCACACATATATGCGTCACCAATGGTTTTTATTTTTTCTATGCCAAGTCTTTCGACAACCGAATCAAAATAGAAAAAGAATTTATCCAGCTCATCAATGAGAACTTCCGGATTTGTCTCCTCGGCAATTTTTGTAAATCCCTGTATATCGGAAAAAAGGACAGTGACAAAATTGTATTTGATCTTTGTGGCTTTCCCCTTTTCCATAATCTCGCTGGCGGTATTTTTTGGCAGAACGTTTGCCAGCAGGGTCTCACTCTTCTCTTTTTCAATTATAAGATCTTCAGTCCTTTTGTTTATAATCTGTTCCAGCATATGTTGTGTCCTTGCAAATCTCAGACTCAACTGGGTATATAAGGCCCATATAGTAAACGCTGTGAGGCACAGATATATGATTATTGCCAGCGGTGAAAAATACCATAGCGGGAGTACCCTGAATCCAAGAAGGGAGAGTTCCCCTGCTTCGCTTTTCAGATCGGTATACCTGACCCGTAAATTATATTTTCCGGCAGGCAGGTTTGTGTATTCCTTGAATCCCCCTGTTTTCCATGAAGTCCAGTCGTCATCATATCCTTCGAGAAGAAAACTGAATGACAGGGTATCGCCCGATAACTGAAAAGCAATATCGTGATGCCTGTAATCAATTACAATCGGCCCCTCGACTGGCATATTAATTACAGAATCTCCTTTAAGCATGATCTGCCTGAGAACAGGAAATTCAAATCCTGAACTTACAGAACCGGCTGAGACAGCGCCTGAAATAACCAAAAGAATAAAAAGTAAGCCTGCCCTGATTTTCGGTTTCCGCCAGGAATACATAACTGATAATGAAATAAACGAACCCAAATGTAATACTAAATCCAGACCGGTCAAAAGGAAAGGTCAATTTTCAGTATTTTAGCAGCCTGACCCAAAACTACCAAGATGCAGCTGGTATTTGCAACAAACAACGAAAACAAAGTGAGGGAGATAAGGAATATCCTTGGCCGGAGCTTTGAACTGTTAAGTCTCAGGGATCTGAAAATCGAAGATGAAATACCTGAAAATGAGCCAACTCTGGAAGAAAATGCCTTGTATAAAGCACATTACATATACAGGATTTTGAGAATGAATGTATTTGCTGACGACACCGGCCTCGAAGTCAGATCATTGAATGGTCTGCCCGGTGTCCATTCCGCAAGATTTGCCGGAGAGAATAAAGATGCTTCCGCCAATAATGATAAATTACTTACTATGCTTGGATCTTCCGGAAACAGGAATGCAAGGTTCAGAACTGTTATAGCCCTTATTATTGATAATCATGAATATCTGTTTGAGGGAACAGTGGAAGGAAAGATAATTAAGGAAGAAAGGGGCAGCCAGGGTTTCGGTTATGATCCTGTTTTTGTCCCTGACGGGGAGACCCGGACTTTTGCTGAAATGCCTCTTAATGAGAAGAACCTGATATCACACCGCGCCAGGGCTTTTGAGAAACTCAGGAAATTTCTTTCCGCATACGACGGTCCGGACAATAAAGAAACTGTTTGAGTGTTTATTTCACTGATGAGGAAATCGTTTATAATAACCTGCCTGCTTGTATTTTATTCTATCTCCGACGCGCAAACTCCGGTCGGTACCTGGAGCGATAATCTCATTTATAATAGTGCGAGGAGTGTGGCAATTGGTCCAAAGGAGGTTTTTACATCAACCGGCTCTTCAATAATGGTCTATAACAAGGAGTTCTCCGAACTGAAAAAGTTATCACGGATAACCGGTCTTTCTGAAACAGGAATAAGTACAATAGCGTGGTCGGATCAGTATGGCTTTCTTATAGTTGCATATTCATCCGCAAATATTGACCTTATTAAAGACAATACAATCTATAATATCCCGGATATTGCCAGGAAATATATTCCAGGAAAAAAGGAGATAAACAGGATACGTACAGACGGGAAATATGCATACCTGGCATGCAGCTTCGGAATAGTGCTGGTCGACCTTGTAAAAAGGGAGATCTATGATACATGGAAACCCGGAGATGGAATAGCTGAAAATGAGGTCTGGGATATAGCATTTGGCAACGGAAGGGTATACGCCGCAACAGGTGCCGGATTATTTTCGGGGGATACAGACGATCCGGGCCTTGCATACTATGGGAACTGGTCACTGGTGAATTCTGTACCCTCCCCGGCTGCTAAATATAACCTTGCTCTTTTTGCCGGTAATAAACTCTATGTTAACAGGACGGGCAAAAATCAGGCCGGTGATTCGATATATGTCATTGGAACGGATTGTTCTCTTTTTTCCTGGTTGCCGGGTGTTCTAAACAGGTCATTTGACCGGGGAGAAAGCGGATTCACTGTTTCATCAGGCACAAGTGTCAGGTATTTCAGCGATGACGGCATTCTGCAGAAAACAATTTCCTCCTATGGATGGGGAATCCCTGATGCCATGCAGGCTTTGGTTGAAAAGGGTATAATATGGATAGCCGATATAACATCAGGTCTCATAAAGGGCAGTAGCACAAATGAATATGAGGCACTTACACTGCCGGGACCAATTTCAAATAATGCTGTAAGCCTTACGTCGCTTAACGGGAAGACCATTATATGCGGCGGGGGTGTGGACCCATCGTGGAATAATCTCAGCAGACCTCTTCAGCTGTCAGTAAATGAAAATAATTCATGGACCTCCTTTTCTACAGGATCTATCATTGACCCGGTAAGGACTCTTATTGACCCTGGAAACAGTAGCCATTACTTTGTCGCAACATGGGGTAACGGATTACTCGAGTATGAAGATAACATTCTTAAAAACCACTATACCGAAACAAATTCACCATTACAAACAATTATCCCGGGTAAACCATTTGTAAGGGTTTGCGGACTTGCAATGGACAAAAACCGCAATTTATGGATAACCCAGACCGAGGTTCCGGGGAGCATAAAGGTCCTTAAACCCGACGGCACCTGGATAGTGAATCCTGTAACTATTGAGACCCCTACCATTGGAGATATAATAATTACCAGAAGCGGTCTTAAATGGATTGTGCTCCCGAGGGGTTACGGGCTTTTTGTTCTTGATGATAATAATACCCCTGACATTTCATCCGATGACAAATACACTAAGATGCTGATTACAGATACTGACAATAAGGTAATTTCTGAGGTTTATTGTATTGCGGAGGATCTTGACGGGAACATATGGGTCGGAACAGATCAGGGACCGGTAATTTATTATAATCCTGATAAGGTGCTGGAATCTGATATTAAAGCATACCGGATCAAGATTCCCCGGAATGACGGATCGGGACTGGCAGATTATATGCTCGGCACCGAGTCAATAACATCAATTGCAGTAGACGGTGCAAACAGGAAATGGCTTGGAACAATAAGTTCGGGTGCATATCTTCTTTCCCCGGATGGAACTGATAAGCTGAAAAACTACAATGAAGAAAACAGTCCGGTATTTTCAAATACAATAGCCGGTATTGCGGTTGATAACAAGTCAGGAAATATCTGGTTCGCCACATCACGGGGGACAATATCATTGAGGGGCGAGGCTACTGAAGGAAATGACCGGTTTACAGGTGTTTATTCCTTTCCCAATCCGGTAAGAGAAGATTTTACCGGGAATGTGACAATAACAGGCCTGATGAAAGATACGAGGATCCGGATAACAGATGTAAGCGGGAACCTTGTATATAAGACTGTATCGGAGGGTGGCCAGGCATCATGGGATCTTACTACTTACAACGGTAAACGGGTTGCTACAGGAGTCTACATTGTATTTTGCGCCAGCAGTGACGGAACACAATCAACAGTTACGAAAATCCTTGTGATAAATTAGTTACTCAGTAATGAGACTTTGTATCCTGTCAATCTGAAGCTGCTTGTTCACTTCCCTGAGGCTTCTGGCTGTCCTGGTAAAATATTGATGCCCTGATATGAATTTGACCTGGATCTTGTTCCATTCATTAAGCGAACCCATCTTATTCTGCGCTTTAAGCTCTTCGAACAATGTATTTGAAACAGGAATAAAATCACTTCTCCCGAGGTAATCAAGATCAGAATCACAGATGATTTCCTCAAGAAGGTTGGCAGGCATTGGCGGGAGCCTGGTGGACAGGATCACTTCACAAATCTTTTCGATCTGCCCGGGTGTGTAATTAAATTTTGGCAGCATCTCCCTGGCGATCAGGGTCCCCTGATATTCATGACCGTCATAAACAACGGTATGACCAACATCATGAAATAGTCCGGCTGTTTTCAGGAGCAGTATCTCTTCATCGGAACATCCTTCCGCCCAGCCTATCAACTCTACTTCGGTGACCACATCCACTGTATGCTTGACATTATGATAAAAAAGGTAATCTGGCAGCTCCATTTCCAGCTTGTCAAGAATAATCTCCTGTATATCCGTGAACTGGATAAGTCCGAATTTAATCCTGAAGGCGTCGTTTGGAACGATCCCTTTAGCTTCCTGCGAAAACTCAGGTTTTAGTCCTGTGACTTCATACATCCCGAGATCGCCTTTATATTTTACAGGAAGCTTCCCGAAATATTGGCAGTCAAAAAACTCCTTGACAAGCTCATAGGTCATCACTGAGATCAGGATCATTCCCTTTTCCGATACAGCTTCAACACGGCTTGCAGTATTGACAGTATCACCTTTGATATCGTAATTGATCTTCTTCTTTCCTGTTATTGAAGCAGTAACCGGGCCGGTATGTATACCGATCTTAAGATCCCAGATCCTGTTCTGCTCTCCACGCTTTTTTAACTCAAAGGTTTCCAGGAAATTTCTCATTTCCATGGCAGCCATAACAACATCTACCGGATTGGTAATATTTTTAACAGGAATGCCGCCGGCGCACATATAGGTATCGCCAATGGTTTTTATTTTTTCAATCTTAAATCTGGCAACTATCTGATCAAATTCATAAAGTATCTCGTCAAGTTCATCCATAACGGATGTGGAATCGGGGCCCTCGACAAGCTTTGAAAAACCATGTATATCGGCGAAGAGCACAGTCGCCATATTAAATTTAAGCGACTTCTCTTTCTTTTCTCCTTCGGCTGCCTCCTTCAGACCTTCCGGAGATACTTTTTCATAAAGAGCCCTGATTTTTTCATAATCCCTGGAAAGCTTTTCATTGCGCTTCTCAAGTTTTTTCAGCTGATCATCGAGTTCCTGGTTCTGCCTGGCCAGTCTGGCGATCCTCTTAACAAGCTCTTCATTATCAGTAGCGGTCATATTGCGGTTTGTTGAAAAGTAAAAATAATAATTCCTGTCACAATTTTCAACTCCCACCGATATCAAAATGTTGTACTTTTGAACAAAGCATGATCTGATGATTGAAAAAACGAAGGGGATAGTACTGCATCAGTTGAAATATTCAGATTCCGGCGTTGTTGTCCAGTTTTATACCCGGAAGTACGGCAGAGTATCATTCCTAGTTAAAGGATTAAGAAATAAAAAGGCCGGAAAGCATAATGTATTCTTCCAGCCAATGTTTATTCTTGACCTGGTTATTTATTATAAGGCATCCAGGGAAATGCAGCTTCTGAAGGAGTTCTCAGTGTCTTACTCCCCGGCCGGCATCCAGTCGAATATCAAAAAGAGTTCTGTTGCAATATTCCTTGGCGAAGTGCTGACATCGGTGCTTAAAGAAGAGACGCCCAACGAGGGGCTTTTTGATTTTATCGAGGAGTCAATTGTCTACTTTGATGCAAGCAGGGAGGGATTCGCCAACTTCCACATTGCATTCCTGGCCGCACTGAGCAGTTACCTTGGCTTTGAGCCTGCGCCAGGGTCCGGCAAAAATGACATTTATTTTGATATGCTCAACGGAATATTTGCACCCTCGCCTCCGTTGCATGGGAATTATGCAGATCGTGAAATTTCAGCAATACTTTCATCATTTTTCTCCTCCTCTTTTGGTGAAGCAAATAAGATTATCCTTAATGGCTCTCTCAGAAATGATGTACTTGATGTAATTGTAAGGTATTATTCGATTCATCTTCCCGGTTTGAAGAAGATAAAATCTCTTGAAGTCCTGAAGGAGGTTTTCGGGTAAAAAAAGAACAGCCTTTGATTTTTCTTTATCTTTAATGGCAAATCACTGCTTTTATGTCATTAATTCCCTCTATTGTTAACTTTCTGAATACCAGCCGTATAAGTAAAATAGAGCATTTTAAGAAATATCCTGTGGAAACCCAAAGGGATTCTCTGTTCAGCTTGCTTTCAAGATCATCCCGTACAGAATGGGGGAAAAAATATGATTATAAAAGCGTAACCACAATAAAAGATTATCAGTCCAGAGTTCCGGTACAAACTTATGAAGAGCTGATTCCCTGGGTCGAAAGGTTAGGGAATGGTGAACCCGATCTTTTATGGCCCGGTATTATAGAATGGTTCGCAAAATCTTCAGGAACGACTTCTGCAAAAAGCAAATTCATACCATTGACCCGCGAGGCCCTGAATGATTGCCATTACCGTGCAGGCAAGGATGTACTTTTAATATATGCCCAAAATTATCCAAAAACAAGAATCTTCACAGGCAGGGCCCTTACTCTTGGGGGAAGTCACCGGATTGACAGATTCAGCAGTAAGGCATTGACCGGCGATCTTTCGGCAATACTGATTGAAAATGCACCATCATGGGTGGATTTAATCAGAACCCCGGGAAAAAAAGTTGCACTGACTGAGGATTTTGAAAAGAAGCTTGAACTGATTGCCAGAATTACCATAAAACAAAACGTAACCAGTTTATCCGGCGTTCCTTCATGGTATCTGACCCTGATAAAATACCTTCTGTCATATACCGGGAAATCAAATCTGCTTGATCTCTGGCCGGAACTGGAGGTCTTTTTTCATGGAGGGATAAACTTTACCCCCTACCGTGAATTATATAAGAAACTAATTAATGGCGACCAGATGCATTATATGGAAACCTATAATGCATCGGAAGGTTTCTTCGGCATCCAGGATGATCCGGCTAAAAATGATATGCTGCTGATGCTCGACTACGGAATATTTTATGAATTCATTCCCGCTGACAGGGTTAACAGCGACACAGCGCCCGCTTATATAGCAGGTGAAGTTGAAACAGGTGTGAATTATGCAATTGTCATTTCAACCAACGGAGGGCTCTGGCGATATATGATAGGGGATACGATAATTTTCTCAAGCCTTGATCCTCCAAGATTCAGGATATCGGGCAGAACAAAACATTTTATAAATGCCTTTGGTGAAGAGGTCATCATTGATAACGCTGAAAAAGCTCTTGACGAGGCATGCAGGAGGACAGGCGCTATAATTACTGATTTTACGGCCGGACCTGTTTTTATGGATGTATCTTCACGGGGCACCCATGAATGGCTGGTCGAATTTGAAAATGAGCCTTCAGATTTTAAACTTTTCACTGAGGTCCTGGATGAAACGTTAAAATCTGTCAATTCTGATTACGAGGCAAAAAGGTTCAGGGATATCAATCTTGTAATGCCGGTTGTCAGAGCTGTTCCCTGCGGGACTTTCAATAAATGGCTCAAGTCAAAAAATAAGCTTGGAGGGCAGAACAAAGTTCCAAGACTCTGCAATACCAGGGAATATATTGAGGAGATATATAAGATCATCAAAGTTGGGAGGGACTAGAGTGTTTAGTGTTTAGTGTTTAGTGTTCAGATTTTAGAGTTTAGAGTTAAAACTTTAGTCACTCCAAACTTTTTTCATACTTTTATAATATTATTGAAAGCTACTTAACCATGCACATCGCAATCGCAGGAAACATAGGATCGGGGAAAACTACTCTGGCAGGTCTTCTTGCCAAACATTATGGGTGGACGCCTCATTATGAGGACGTTGATGATAATCCTTATCTCAACGATTTTTATGAGGATATGCTCCGTTGGTCATTTAACCTGCAGATATATTTTCTTAACTCGCGGTTCAGCCAGATACTGGAAATAAGAAAATCCAATAAGACGATCATTCAGGACAGAACAATTTATGAGGATGCCTATATTTTTGCCCCTAACCTGCAGGCAATGGGACTGATGTCGACACGTGACTTTGAGAATTATTCAAAGCTGTTCAGGCTTATGAGCTCGCTGGTTCAGCCCCCCGACCTGCTTCTGTACCTGAGGGCTTCCGTTCCCACGCTTGTAAGTCAGATCCAGAAAAGGGGACGTGAATACGAAAGCTCAATAAGGATCGATTATCTCAAACGGCTTAATGAAAGGTACGAGGCGTGGATGGAAACTTACGATCTCGGAAAGGTCCTGATAATCGAAGCCGATCATTACAACTTCCCTAATAACAAAGATCATCTGAGTGAAGTAATCGACAAAATCAACGCACTTTTGCATGGTCTTTTCTGATTAATTGCATTTTGTTTAACTTTACGGTTGCCAGCTTGTTCTATTTAGAGCAGGCTATTATTCGCTGTATAAATTTAATTGAGTAACCATGAAACCAATCAGACTTTTCCTTTATCCTGTTATTACTCTCCTGACAGCTATAAGTATTCAGGCGCAAACTGACCTTTCAGGTCCTGCTCCCATGGACCCCGGGATCAGGATGGGAAAACTCGCTAACGGGCTTACCTACTTCATCCGGCATAATGAGGAGCCAGCTAAAAGGGCTAGCTTCTATATAATCCAGAATGTAGGGGCAATACTGGAAAATGATAATCAGAATGGTCTTGCACATTTTCTTGAACATATGGCATTCAACGGCACAGAACATTTCCCCAATAAAGGAATTATCAGCGGGCTCGAAAAACACGGGGTCGCTTTCGGATATAACATCAATGCTTATACATCCCTCGATGAAACTGTTTATAACCTTTCAGATGTCCCCTCTGATAATCCGGCCCTTGTTGATACCTGCCTGCTGATCCTTAACGACTGGTCAGATTTTATTTCGCTCACCGATAAGGAGATCGACCTGGAACGGGGTGTAATTGAGGAAGAATGGAGGACCGGCCAGGATGCCAGCAGGAGGATGTTCTTCGATAAGGTGATCCCTGTTGTATTAAAGGATTCCAAGTATGCAGAAAGGGACGTAATAGGTGATATGAATATTGTCAGGACATTCCCCCACGATACCTTGCGGAAATTTTATCATGAGTGGTACAGAACAGATCTCCAGGCAATTGCGATTGTGGGTGATATTAATATTGATGAGATTGAATCTAAAATAAAAACTCTCTTCTCAAAGATCCCCGCCGTTGAACATCCGCCTGTCAGGTACTATCCGGATATTCCGTTCCACAAGGAAACTAATTTTGTTGTTGCGACGGATAAAGAGGCACCTCAGACATCTGTTTCGGTAATATCACTTTACCGGAACGTCCCCGCAGAGAAAAGGAATCTTAAATATCTGCGCGATGAGAAAATAATTGATCTTATGAACTCCATGATGAGCGCCAGAATCAATGAACTTCTCCAGAAGGGAAATCCACCATTTATCAGCGGATCCGTTACAGCCGGAAGCTACCTTCCAAAAAACTATGATGCATTTTCAATCTCATCAACTGCCAAACAGAACGAGGAGGCTACTGCCCTGGAGTCAATTTATACAGAAGCAGAGAGGGCCAGGCGGTTTGGCTTCGGGAAGAGCGAGCTCGACAGGGCAAAAGCCAGGAACCTTTCAAATCTTGAAAATACCTTTAACCAGAAGGATAAAATATCGAATGACACTTATGTGAGCTGGATCCAGCAATATTTCCTTTCAGGGGAGCCTGCAACATCAGCTGATTTTGATCTTGATTTTTTCAGACAAATCAAAGATGGTATTACACCTGAAGAGGTATCAGCAAAATTTAAGGAACTTATGACTGATGAAAACAGGACCATTGTTATTCAGGGTCCGGAGGGAGACAATATTAAACATCTCTCTGAAAAGGAGGCCCTGGATATTGTAAATAAGGTGAAAAGCTCAACCCTTACACCATACGAGGATAAGGCTCCTTCAGAATCTCTTGTCAGGGAAGAACTAAAAGGATCTTCAGTTAAAGCCACCCGTCAGCTTCCGCAGTTTGATGCAGTTGAATGGACACTTACAAATGGAGTTAAGGTAGTTTACAGGAAAGCAGATTTTGAAAAAGATAACATACTGCTTTCAGCCTTCAGTTACGGAGGCATATCAAAACTTGATAATAATCTTGTTCTCGCTGCAAACCTGATGCCAACCCTGATATCAATGTACGGGGCAGGAGATTTTGATAACATCACCCTGCAGAAAATGCTTTCCGGCAAGAAAGCCTCGGTAATGTTCTCACTCGGTGAGGTAACCGAAAATATCAGCGGTACAGCAACTCCGAAAGACTTCGAGACCATGATGCAACTTCTATATCTCAGATTTGCCAGACCAAGATTTGACAAGGAGGCACATGATGCATTAATAAGCAGGTTCGCATCCATGCTCACAAGTCAGGAAAAAAATCCGGACAAAATAAAAAGCGACAGCATTTCACTTATTACAACAGGGTACAATCCCCGGACAATAATCCTTAACAAGGAAAATGTCGGGAAAATAACCCTTGATGAGATCAGGAAAATTTATGCTGACAGATTCAGAGGTGCCGATGAATTTACTTTTTTCATAGTAGGTAACATTGAAAAAGACACTTTGCTCCCCCTGGTGGAAAAATATATAGGATCGCTCCCGGTATCAGGAAGAAAAGAAACCTGGGTCGACAGGAAAATCCTGCAACCTGAAGGAACAATTACAAAAGAGATAAGCATGCCGCTTACTGTTCCGAAATCGACTATTTATCTTTCTTTTGAAAAGAATTTAAAATATACACCTTTTAACTATCTGGGACTCCAGGTTATTCAGGGGATAATGGACCTCGTTTACACCGATAAAGTTAGGGAGGAAGAATCAGGGACATACGGTGTCAGCTTTTCCCTGAGCGCACAGAAAAGACCGGAACAGCTTGTTGATGGAATGGCTACATTTGATTGTGATCCTGTTCGTGCAAACAGCCTGAAGGCTATTATTTACCAGCAGCTGGATAGTTTAATGATCAAAGGTCCGTCTCAGGTAAACCTTGAAAAAAGCGTAAACAATATTCTAAAGAACCGCGAAGAGAATAAAAAACACAACTCATACTGGATTGGGACGATTTCAAGATTCTACAACTATGGCATCGACAGCAATGACCCTGCTAATTATGAAAATATCCTTAAATCATATAGAGCGAAAGACATTCAGAAAATTGCTTTAAAAACTTTTAAGAAGGCTAATGTCGTGGATCTGATCTTTAAACCGGCCCAATGATATTCAAATTTTGAAATAGATTTTTTTTATCTGGCTGTTGACTCAATTCTGATTTAATATTATCTTTCCGGTTGATTAAATAAATTTTATTAATTATGTCTTCGACACGGAGAAATTTCATTAAAACAGCTTCCGTCCTCGCCGCAGGATCTGTCCTTCCCCTGGATGCCATTTCAAAGACACAAAGAGAGGTTGCAGCTTCGGATAAAATCAGGGTTGCCCTTGTTGGCGGGAACAGTCAGGGATGGGCCGACCTTTCATCAATGCTCAAAAACTCTGATGTTGAATGTGTTGCATTGTGCGATGTTGACAGAAATGTCCTTAACAGGGTCACTGATTCGGTTGTAAAGCTCAATCGTCCAATGCCAAAGTTATATGTCGATTATCGTAATATGCTTGAAAATAAAGATATTGATGCTGTGATCATAGGGACCCCTGATCACTGGCATTGTCTTATATTCTGCAGCTCGCTTGAAGCCGGCAAGCATGTTTATGTGGAAAAACCGATTGGCAATTCAATTGCGGAAATAAACATAATGCAGAAGGCTGCCAAAAAATATGGAAAAATTATTCAGGTTGGCCAGTGGCAGAGAAGCCAGCCTCATTTTGTTGACGCAATAAATTACCTGAGATCCGGCAAGCTTGGACGGATAAGGGTATGCAAGGCTTGGTCGTTTGTCGACTGGAAGGGCTCTGTTCCAAAGGTTCCTGATACACCGGTACCTGAAGGTGTCGATTATGATATGTGGCTGGGCCCTGCACCAAAACGTCCTTTCAACAAGAACAGGTTCCATTTTACCTGGCGCTGGTACTGGGAATATGGTAACGGTCTGATGACTGACTGGGGCGTACATCTCATCGATTATATTCTTTATGGCATGAACAAAACCATACCAGACTCGGTAATGGCAATTGGAGGAAAGTATGCATTTCCTGATGATGATATGGTAACTCCTGATACCATGACTGCCGTTTATGATTTCAAGGATTTTACGATGATCTGGGAGCATACTATCGGCATAGGTCTGGGCAACTGGAAAAGACCGCACGGAATGGCCTATACCGGTGAGAATGGCACGCTTGTCCTCGACCGTAACGGATGGGAGGTATTTCCCGAAAAACAGAGAATTGAAGCTGTGCCCCTTCAGAAAAATGTAGGGAATGGTATGGATATACATACCAGAAATTTCCTTGATTGTATAAAAAACAATACTCCTCAAAAACTCAACGCAGGTATTGATATAGGCCGTAATGTGGCTCTGGTTGCCCAGATGGGGAACATTGCATTCCGTTCAGGTGAAAAAGTCTTCTGGAATGAAGACAAGCAGCAATTTTCAACAGCAGGTGCCAACAAGTTTATAACCCCGGTATATAACAACGGATGGGCCCTGCCGAAATACTGACTCAGACAGGATTAATCAGGCCTTTCTCTTTGAGTTCGATCATCTTGTTTATATAGGTGTAAAGTTTCAGAATTTAATTTGATATTTGCCCTGGTTATTGAACAGAAGAGTAAAGATCAAAATACCGGAATTGAATGGGGATCCCAAACTATTTTAAAAAGTATTTTCGCAGGAGAAAAGCAAGGAGAATAACTCAGGAATATCCGGGAAAAATCGAATTGTTTAAACTGGAGACAGAAGGAAGTATAGATTTTGCAAACTGGGACAATCCTCTTGCTCCCCGTATGGATATTACTCAGGCCAGGGTTGACTTCTTTAAAAAGTTCATTAAAAAAGGAGATCTGGTGATTGATATCGGGGCAAACTTTGGGGATACAACTGTCCTCATGGCGTTAGCTGCCGGCAGTACAGGCATTACCCTTGGATTTGAGCCTAATCCTTTTGCTTTTAAAATATTAAAAAAGAATACTGATCTGAACAGGGAAAAGATGAATATTATTCCTTTGCCCTATGCAATAACAATGCGGGAAGAAGAATTATATTATATCTCATCGGAAGCTTCTTTTGCCAATGGAGGCATATCACCAACGAAGGAAAGTAAACATGGGAAATTTATATACCCTGACAAAATCAGGGGAATTAATCTGAATGAATTTCTTGAACATGAATATCCGGAAAAGATCAGGGATCTTTCATTCATTAAAATTGATACGGAAGGTTATGACAAAGAGATCATCAAATCAATTTCTGGTTTAATTGAGAAATATAAACCTGTTATAATAGCCGAGAGTTTTGGTAAAAGTTCTGCTGATGATAAGGAAGAATTGTTTACTGTCATTACCGGGCACAGGTATGATATATTTTATTTTGAAGATTTTGATATAAATGCCGGAATTATAAAGCTTGAAAGCAAGCATGACTTATCAAAATGGAGAAAAACCATTAATATTTATGCCGTTCCTGCAATCCGGAATTAGCCGGGGAGCCCAGGAAGTCTGATATTGTTGAGAAATCTGCCATTTTTTTCAATCCGGCGATCAGTTCTTCAAATCTTTCAGAGAATTGTTCCCCGGAAATTTTTTTTATATACCAGGGGATTTTAAAATGATCTATATCACCAAATTCCCAGGGATGAAAACATAAATTTAAATAAGAGTCCTTCCGGATGGCATATCTGCACATAGCCAGATAGATTCCCAAAGGAATATTCTTAAAACTCAGCCAGAAAAGAGGGAACCTTAGTATTCGTGAAACTGATGCCGGAATTTCAATAAGATTGCTCCTGATATCCAAATATTTACTTCTTTGAGATAGTAAATTATTGTACCTCCCGGGTATGAATGTCGGATTTACAGATGAGTCATAAATATACCCGGCAGACTTTAAATTCGTCATATCGGTTTTTTGAAAACGTGGCATCCGAAAACCATAAACCTGCTTTCCGGTTATTCTCTCCAATATCGCTTTTGAGGCAGAGGGGTCGGAATCTTTATAGGTGGAATGATTATATGAATGCGAAGCAATCTCATGTTTGTCTGAAATATGCCTTATAAGATCTTCATTTCCGGCTGCATAAAAAGATGTCGTGAAAAAAGTTGCCGGGATATCTTCTTTTGCCAGGATTTTCAAAAGCCTCTGAAGACCGCCATTTGTGATATTTATCTGGTCATATTCCGGAATTGCCTGCCCGAATTCGAGCGGAAGATCAAATTCCTCGAGATCAAAAGTCAGTAATACCTGGTTCGCCATCCCGGAAAATCAGTTTCAGAAAATTATTGGTTTCCCTGACAATAATTTTAAAGCTGAAATCAGTAAAATTTATGCCGGGTCTTATGCTGACACCTATCGTGTCAAAAGTAAGCCCTTTTTTCAGACTGGCCTTTAAAAATTCAAGCTCAAAAATAAAGCTATTGATTTTAGTGCCACTCAGAACTTTCCTGGCTTTATTGTCAAGTCCCTTCAGTCCGGCCTGTGTGTCCTTTATTCTTAAACCGGTAATAAGATAATTTAATTTTTTTACCAGGTATGATATTATTCTTCTTTTAACAGGCAACAAATTCAGGTATGTAGAGTCTCTGGTGCCGATTATAATATTTGCATTTGAGGATTTCAACAATTGATAAGTTTCGTAAATCACCCTGTAGCCAAAAGGGAAATCTATATCTGTATAAATATAAAAATCAGCTTCTGATCTGGTAATGCCATAACGTACAGCATAACCTTTTCCCTGATTAACCGGGTAAGAATAATAAGTTAAAAATCCGAAACGGGACAGGATCCCTTCAACATTATAATTAAATAGTGTAGATCCATCATTGACGAGTATTACCCTGAAGTTAATTCCTTTCAGTTCTTTTTCAAGTTCATTAAGGGAATGGACGATTTTGTCCTCCCAGCCTGAAGGAGGGTTATAAAATGGAAGTACAATATTCAGTCTGTCCTCAGACATTTTCAACGGGTTTCATTTCTTTCAGGAAAAGGGAGTATTGAATTTTCAGCCAGATGAGTGACGGGCCAAGTGCTTTCAGAGCAAAAGGATATACATATCGCTGGTATAAGGAGTCCGGAAATATGTCAGTCGGAGAAAGAATGGTCAGTATAAATGTCATTACAAGGAGGGTATTATCAACCCATGACCGTTCAGATTTGATATACCAGATAGCAATACCCGTACAGGCAATAATATAGGTTGACGACTCAGCAACATGATTAAAAATAACGACCCAGATTAAAATGTAAGCAAGGAAAATTAATTTAACCTGCTCGTAGTTCTTTCTTATCAATATAACCACTAAAGTTGATAAAAATAAAAGTAATCCGAAAATCTGGATCCAGATAAAACTGACCTTTAAACTGAAGATACTGATTATTAATCCAATCATCGAAATGCCACCATAAACTTCATGACCTGAAGAAAGCGAAATCACCCATTGCTTATACAGGTCAATGACACCGGCAGGTGAGTAATAAACAAGCGGAAGGCATAATAAAAAAACAAACCAGATGGCCAAATAAAGAAAGTTCCTGAATTTTGGTCGTTTCAAAATGAATAATGAGACGGAAATTATTCCAAAACCTTTAATAAAAAACCCAAGACTGGGAAATACTGAGGCCCGGAAAATTTTTTCTTTTTCGAGATAAATAAAAGTAAAAACAATAAAAGCAGCAATCAGGGGATTTGTCTGAAGATTCTGAGCGGAAGTGACAAGTTCAATCAGAGTAAATCCGTAAATAAATAATAATTGTTTTCTGTCAAATGGCAAAAGCCTTATTGAATAATAATATACCATCAGTACAACTGATACCCAGAAAAAAATTCCGATTAATTCCGGAAGATATGCGAAAGGTGCAAATAGCAAGGCAAAACCGGGTGTGTAAAGAAACCGGTCATGGTATTCTTCAGGGTAAGCTAAATAAAGGTTGACTTTTTCAAAAAAATGGAAAGTTGAATGCCGGTATATCTCAAAATTATTATAATGATGAAGAAAATACCTTTGTGCAGACACTATTATTGCAGCAATAAGATAAAGAATTTCAATTACCCTAAAACCCCTGAAAAAATTCTTCATGAATGCTAATATATTGTTTTTTAACTTATAAACAGTTTAATGTCAGTTAATTTTAGCTCCGCGATATTAACGAGGCTTATGGATAATTCTGACACTAAAATTATTGATTTAAATTTATAGTTCAATTCATCAGAAGTTATTAAATAGCGCCTTCAACATTTTAATAATATTTCTCAGAGACATGAAACAGATACTCCGTTATAAGATTCACATCTCGGGACGGGTCCAGGGAGTAGGATTCAGATGGAGCGCCGCAACTGAAGCGCGTGACCGGAATATAAATGGTTATGTTAAGAACCTCCCGGACGGTGGTGTTTATATAGAGGCTGAAGGGCTGCGGGAGGAGCTGGATGCTTTTGTTGAATGGTGCAAAAAGGGACCCGGCTTAAGTGTTGTCGAAAATGTTAATATTGAATCAGCTCCTCCTGTCAGCTTCAAAGACTTCAGGATTGAACATTAGATAGAGATTCTTCCCTTGTTGAAAAAGGCCGGATTATCGGGCCGGTTTAATGACTCGCTGTATGAAAAAAGATATGCTCAGGCATATGCATCAGTAATAAAAACCGTCTGAAATAATTCATTCCAGACGGCAATAATAAATCAGTTTTTCTATTTAAATTCAGGTAATCCTATTTATTTGTCGCACCTAATAACTGCAGCTTATAAACAAACGAAGATGGCTGAGCATAAACTGTATACTGAGGTAAAGGTCTTGGTCCGCAACCTGCTGTTCCAACACCAAGCGTCTTGTAATTTATGCAGAATACTGTTGAATTAGACTGAGGCAGATCTACACGGTATTCAACAGGGTCAAGCTGCTCATCAGAGTAAGGAAGCATTGAGACCTGGAGCAATGTACTGTCACATTGTGCCATAATTCCGGAACCATCGGTCTTTGTAACGGAAGCCCATCGTATGTCCTCATGATTGCCTGATTCCATAGGCTTTTCATAGGGGGTAAGCTGGTCTTTAACAGTACTTTTATAGACGCCGACCTCAAAGCCGCGTTTCCTGTCGGCATAATTCTCCATAGGTCCGCGTCCGAAATATGCTGCCTGGTCATATAATTTATTGATTAGCATCCTGACTCCGATATGGGCAACAACCTGCTGCGGATTGCTGGAACTGATCACATTGCTGGCTGTAATAGTTCCGTCTCCCAGAATAGTATACAGAATTTCATGACTGACTGTGAAGTTGTTCTTCCCTTCCGCATTGAGCTTTACCGAAATAGTTGCTGAAGATGGTGATTTCTGTTCAGCATTTACTGACTGAGTTGTCCATTTCAGTTCGCGAAGTCCGGAGGTTACCCAGCTTCTGTCAGCCCACATATCATCGTTGCGGTGAGGAGCACGCCACAAATGTAACCTCGGTCCACCGCCGGGAAGCAGCATATTAATCCCGTTTTTTTCAAGTGCAGAGAATGTACCTGCTGCCTTGTCAAAAACTACTCTGAAATCAGATCCTTTTATTATAATCTCGTTATCGTTCTGACTTAGAGTAACAGGATTAAGAGCTATAGCCGGCTCTGCACCGAGAGATTCTACGGGGATCTTAAACTGTTCCGCAACCGTTTCAAATCCTTTTTTTGCCCAGAGCTGGTCATTAGCGAGTGCAAATGATACCCTGAGGAAATATTCTGATCCTTTATTTATTCCGGTTAATTTATAAGGTATGGTAATGAGACCTTCTTTACCGGGATCGATAACAGGCAGCTTAATTTCACCATGTGAAATCTCAGTACCATTTTCCGATAATGTCCATTGGCCGGTAAAGCCGTTCAGGTTAATGAACTGGTATTTATTCTGTATAAGGAATTTCCCGGTTTTCATGTCCTCCGGTTTTACCTTGATCCACTGGTAAACATATTTCATTTCAGGGTAATGAGGTTTCAAAGAACGGTCAGAAGCCACAACCCCTTTATGAATAAAATAGTGATCGTTGGGAAATTCGTCAAAACCTCCTCCGAAAGCAATCAGCGGGTGCAGGGGATCGCGCCGGTTATAAATACCCTGGTCCTGCCATTCCCAGATTGCCCCTCCCAGGAGTTCAGGGTATTTGTCAAAAAGATCATTATATTCACCTATTGCGCCCATGGAATTAAACATTGCATGAGCATATTCACACAGAAAGTATGGTTTTTTGAAAGTAGTGTCTTTTGCTATTCTTTCAACTTCAGCGACACTGGTGTACATGGAACTCTCAATATCAGCAGGATTTCTGGCTCCCGTTCCAAATCCCTGGTAATGTACCGGGCGCGTGGGATCTATACTTTTAATTGTACTCATTGCTGCCCTGAAGTTCGAACCTCCCCTTCCGTTTTCATTTCCAAGAGACCAGAATATTATAGAGGGATGGTTTTTAAAGTTTTCGACATTGGCAACATTCCTGTCGATTATTGCAGCTTTCATCGTGGGCTCTTCATCGAACCGGCCTGATAATCCATGACATTCCACATTGGCCTCAGCAACCAGGAAAATACCCCATTCGTCACAAAGCTCATACCATCGCGGGTCATCTGAATAGTGACTGGTTCGCACAAGATTGCAATTGCCCTGTTTGATAAGCTCGAGATCACGTATCATCTGTGCTTCTGTAACAGCATGCCCTACGTCCGGCCAGTTTTCATGCCTGTTTACACCTTTAAGTTTTACGGGCGTACCATTGACAAGGAAGAGCCTTCCCTTTATCTCAACCTCCCTGAAGCCTGTCTTCGCTGAGAGCGTTTCAATAACCTTCTTACCATCTTTCAGGTTAAGAACGGTTGTATATAACCTCGGGGTTTCAGCAGTCCATTTATCCGGATTAGTTACCTTGAAAGTCAGCTTCAGGGTGGCCTCTGCGCCAGGTGCAAGAGCAGGAACCGGGCTCTCAGCGCCGGAGGATGGAACGACAGCATTTCCATCATAAAGTATCGCCGATAGTGTGCCTGCCTTAGAGGCCTTTTCACTGTAGTTTTTAACCTTTGCCGTTACCTCGACTGTTGCATTGCGGTATTGATCATCAAGATCAGTTGTTATGAAAAAATCACGGATGTGTTTCTGTGGCGTGCTCCAAACTGTTACATTCCGGAATATACCGCTCAACCGCCACATATCCTGGTCCTCAAGATAGCTGCCTGAAGTAAAGCGATATACTTCTACAGCCACCATATTCTTACCGGGTTTAACAAATCTGGTCACGTCAAATTCTGCAGCATTCCGGCTGTTTACACTATATCCGACTTTCTCGCCATTGACCCAGACAAAAAATCCGGCATCCACACCATCAAAGGTCAGAAAGATCCGCCGTCCTTTCCATTCTGAAGGAATATCAAAATCACGACGATAACTCCCAACAGGATTACGCTCTGCATAAGCGGTATAGTTTTTAGCCGGAGCACTCATTACATGCGGAAAGTCCCTCTTAAAAATATATCCTGCATTCCTGTAATAAGGTGTTCCGTAACCTAATATCTGCCAGTTTGACGGAACCGGAATTTCCTTCCATCCTGATACATCGTAAGACAATTTATAAAAGTCTGAAGGACGTGCTTGCGGCCATGAGACCCAGTTAAATTTCCAAATCCCGTTCATGCTCCTGCAAAACGTTGAAGCATGTCTGTTTGCCAAAAGGGCTTCCTGCAGACTGGCATACGGCATAAGAGTTGCATGTGAAGCCTCTTTGTTTATGCCGATGCACTCCGGATTCTCAATTTCCGGGGGAACAGCAGCCGTTCCGAGTGAATCTTTTAATGACGCAATTTGTGACCAGGCATCCCCAGTCATCATGAAATACATGAGGACAACAGCCGCAAGAATTGAAATTTTTTTCATTATTATATTGCTATAAATTGAAATAAGTTAATAAAAGACCTCCCTTATTGAAAAGGGGTGAAACAAATGTATCTTTTTTTTTTATTCAATTCTACTTATGGTAATTTACTTAAATTTATAGGAATTTTGCCGCATGGTCATTCACGGCTTAAATAATATAAATCATTATGAAACTGTTTGTAACCTTATTACTTGCTGTCTCAATCTCCTTTTCTTCCGGAATTGCCTACACTCAGACAACAAAAGTACCACAATCACAGAATGCTTATCAGGAACAGGCACATGATATTTTCAGGGAACTGGTAGAGATCAGGACGACTGTGAATATGGGAAGCACAGTAGCTGCTCAGGCGATGGCTGCACGGCTCAGGAAGGCAGGCTTTCCGGAAAACGATATCAATCTTGTCGGACCTCAGCCACAACATATGAACCTGGTTGTCAGATACCATGGAAAAGGAAGCAAGGCTCCTATTCTTTTCATTGGTCACCTTGATGTAGTTGAAGCTTTACGGCAGGACTGGTCAATCGATCCTTTCAAATTCACTGAAAAGGATGGTTATTTTTATGGACGTGGAACCACCGATATGAAGGATGATGATGCCGACCTGATTTCAAATCTCATCCGTCTCCGCGAGGAAAAATTCCTTCCTGAGCGTGACATAATTGTAGCTCTCACGGAAGATGAAGAAGGTGGCGATGCAAATGGCATTCAATGGTTGCTGGCAAATCACAGGGAACTCATTAATGCTGAATACTGTATAAATCCTGATGGTGGCGGTGGGGATATTAAGAATGGGCGTGAAATTATTATGACTATCCAGACAAGTGAAAAAGTTTATGCGGATTTTACTCTTGAAACACATAATAAGGGTGGTCATAGTTCTTTGCCTTTGAAAGACAATGCTATCTACAGGATGGCAGGAGCCCTCGTACGTCTGGGTGCTTATGATTTTCCTCTCGATCTTAATGAGACCTCAAGGATGTTTTTTGAACGGAGCGCTCAGATCGCAACAGGACAGGGTAAAGCAGATATGATAGCTGTGTCACGGTTACCGGTTGATACAGTTGCAGCCAACCGTCTTGCAAAAAGTTCACCCCAGTATAATTCCCAGATGAGAACAACATGTGTCGCAACAAGGATCAACGGAGGTCACGCAAATAATGCCCTTCCTCAAACTGTAACAGCAAATGTTAATTGCCGTTTGCTTCCTGATGATAACATAGAACATGTTACAGCTGTTCTTAAAAATATTATAAATGATCCCCAGATTGAACTTAGATGCACCGACTCCGGAAGTCAGGGACCAATATCACCTCTTAGAAAAGATATACTGGATGCAGTTGATAAAATAACAGCTTCAATGTGGGAGGGTGTGGTGGTCACTCCAGTTATGGCCACAGGCGCTACCGACGGAAGGTATCTTCGCTCTGCCGGCATGCCTGTATATGGTGTTTCCGGAATGTTCGGGGATGTTGATGATGTAAGGGCTCATGGCAGGGATGAGCGTATCGGGGTAAAGGAATTCTTTAATGGAGTTGAATTCATGTACCGGCTGATGAAAACACTTTCAACAGATTCAGCGCAGATTAAATGAATCGCATAATTCAGATTTCCGGATCAATTTAATTTACAGGTATTTCTTTATCCTGTTCCAGTAATGGATTGTGCTGTGACCGGAACCATTCCATTTTTTTGCTATTCTTTCAAGATCATATGGACCAATCCGTGAAGCATAGTATAAGAATATTTTTTCCGATATCTCATACCTGAACAGGTCCTTCTTTGAATATTTGCTTCCTGTTCTGTTATTATAATCTGTCAATCGTACCGGACGTATTTGAAAGTATCCGGCTGCTTCCTCAATCGGATTATAAGCCATTGTATCACATTTTGTTTCAACTATTCCGATTGCACGGATAAGATTTTTAAATGGTTCAATGCGATCAGCGTCAACGATTATTAATGAATCAATGCTGGGAGCTGATACAGTGAAGGTGCACGAAAAAAATATGAAAGTAAAAAAAATTATCTTTTTAAAGTAGCCTGTCATTATGATTCCCGGGATTAATTGATCAGAATAAAAATTAGCTTGTTGTTATCCAAACCGTTTAAAGTTTGTGTTGTTTCTTTCTATTAAAAGGAATTCTAAAATCTCGCAGAATAATCTATTGTATTTATTTTGTTTAATAACCACAGGCTATTAAACAGTATAGGTTAGAATTAAAGAGAAACAATTACAACTGTGCAAAGGTACTTCATAACATACTGTCAAATAACTAATTTCATTCCCTTTTGTAAACAATGTATCAACAACAGGAACTTTTCTTTATATGGATTTTTATGGATGATACAGAGGAAGCAATCAAAATTTGCTTAAACTCAAAGCTTCAAAAGACCCTTCCCGAAAAACATTTAAGAATAATTTAAATCGATCCGTCCTGAAATTGGAAATAAGATAATACTGGAGAAAAAGCGGGGTGGGATTGACAAACGAAATAGTAAGAAATAATTTGGGTCCTCCTGAAATAAATAGCGGGAATGTCTGGTTATTGTTTAAGTGAACCCCGCCTTATGGTAAGTATTAATATCCCCATAAGCAGGAGGGCTCCTCCCAGGATCCAGAGTGACAGCTTTATACTCCCGGTCCTGTCATTCACGACTCCCACGAGTGTAGGGCCAACAAATCCGCCGAGATTACCGACGGAATTGATGAGTGCGATACCACCTGCTGCTGCCGTTCCGCTTAAAAATGTCGTTGACAGGGCCCAGAACGGTCCCATAGCGGATTTCAAACCGACCAATGCCACCATAAGTGCAACCATAGCGATATATGGGTTATTTAACCAGGCGCTTAAGCCGAATCCGGCTGCGGCAGAGAAAGCTGCTACTGCCACGTGCCACCGTCTCTCTCCGGTTTTGTCTGAATGATATCCGATCAGTAGCATAACCACCACTGCTATGAGGTAGGGAATGGCATTGATCAGTCCTACAATTGAATAGCTTAATCCGGAAAATTCCTTAATGATCGATGGCAACCACATCTCATAGCCGTATATTCCTACCGTCAGCAGAAAGTAGATGAAACAGAGCAGCCAGATACGGCCACTCATAAAAGCCTCTGACAGACGCAAATGCGCACTTCCCCTGAACTGAAGTGCTTCTTCGTCGAGACGTAATTGAATCCAGGCCTTTTCTGCTGAGGAGAGCCACCGGGCGTTTCTTGGACGGTCAGGAAGGACAAAAATGACTACAATACCCATTAATACTGCCGGAATACCCTCAAGAAGAAAAAGCCACTGCCATCCTTCCAGTCCGCCCATGTTGTGAAGTTCAAGAATGGCACCTGAAAGAGGGGAACCTACAATTCCTGCAATAACGGTACCTGTCGCGAAAAGGGCCACCGTATGTGCCCGTTCTTTGTCCGGGAACCAGTATGTAAGATACAGTATAACCCCGGGGTAGAATCCCGCTTCAGCCACTCCGAGAATAAAACGCACAAAATAAAAACCTGTCGTACTGCTGATGAACATCATCGCCGAGGATACGATTCCCCAGACGATCATAATCCTTGCTATCCAGATACGTGCCCCGACACGCTGCAGGATAAGGTTGCTGGGTACTTCAAACAGGAAGTAACCAATGAAGAATAGCCCGGCACCCAAACCATACACGCTGCCAAAAACACTCTCATCCACACCAAGAACTTCCCGGAGCTGCAGCTTCGCAAATCCAATATTGATACGGTCAATATAAGCTATAATATAACAGATAAAAAGCAACGGAATAAGACGCCATGTGATTTTCGAATAGAGGATGCGCGACTCCCCTGGGCTCAGAATAACCGTACCGGGCTGAGCTTTGTCCTGAAGGGATAAGGGTTCAGCGCTGCCACCGGATTCATGACCTCCCGTTGACGATGTATCTGATGGTTGTTTCATAATGGTTCAAAGTATCCTCTTTAAAAAAAATCAGGGCTTAATTTAGTAATAATATTGATCTCTTCCTGAAAGGTCTGTAAAAGCTCCGGCCTGGTGTCTCTATTTACCTGCCAAATGACACGTTAAAATAAAGTTGACTTTGGATTTATACTGATGTAACTTGCAAAAAAACATTATTCAAGTACCTAAAAATATTTGTTATGAATTGGGGAATAAAGATATCAGCTATCTTTTTGTCTGGCATGCTTATCTTTTCATGTGCAGCAGACAGGATTCAAATCGCCAATAAAGCAGATCTGGCCTGCAAAACACCCAAATCAAGGTATGATTTTGGCAGGAACAAACCAGTCCGGGCAATTAAATCAAATAACAGAAAGTATTCCAGATATGTATACCAGTCAGCCTGGAATAACACTCATAACAGTTATTTATCAAAAATTATCTCAGGAAAGGATAAGCTTCCGGAAAAGTTTATTTATGCTTTTAGAGAAAACACTAATTCCCCTATTCTGGCCAATTCCGAAAAAAACGAACAAATGTTTCTTCAGCAGACAGGGAAAAGTTCAGAGATTAAACTTTATCATTATGAGTTAAAAAAACCTCCGGATCCGGTAGAAATTATTATTGAGCCAAAGGATATTATCATTAATCCTTCTAAGGAATATAGACAATCTGTAATAAACAAAGTGAATAATGAATCTGGTTACTCTTCCGCTGTTTTAAAGCAAGAGGAAATAACTGAAATTATGTCGGATGAGTCTTCTGATGAAACCAGGGTATCAATGCCCGGTACTGTAAAATCAGAGCAATCACAGAGAACACCTTTTCATAAAAGGGAGACCATTATTTTAATGATGGCAATTTTAGCCGGGTTGATCCCGTTAGCTGCGATCAGGGCCACACCAGGACTTACAGCAAATATTTCATTCTGGGCAGCCATGAATCCATGGAAAACAAGATTCATGTTTGCAGGACTTCAGGTTGCACTGGGTACTACGGGTGTTCTCCTTGGAGAAAAGTTTGCTGACAACGGAATACACTTTTCAGTTCTCTCAAGGGATCTTTTGCTGGGAGCATTTTTAGCTTCATCTCTTTTATATCCTGTTAAGCATACTTCAATTAAACTTTTTAAACACTCATATTTAAGGCAGAAAGCGTTTGACCTTGCACTGGCAATTTCCGGATTTATGCTTATGGTCAATGCCGGAAATGATCCTGTTTTGAGAGCATCATTAACCAATATGGCCAATTTTAAAAGCCATGAACAGCAAAATGTGAAGATGCTGAATGATCAGAATCAGGTACCGAAACAGCTGTTATATTATCAGAATGATAAACAGGTTCAGGATGAACAGCCAGCATCACCGTATAATGAACCGAGCCGGGGAAAGAAGATTTTTTTAACAGTCCTGGCTGTTCTGGCAACATTGGTATTAGGTTGGCTGGTGGCAGCAGCAGCGTGCGGTCTTTCCTGCAACGGAATGGTAGGATTAGCTTATGTTGCCGGTATTGGAGGTGCCGGCCTTGTCGTTGCTTTTGCGATCTGGGCAATAAAAAGCATCTGGCATCCGAAGCCTAAAAAAAGAATAAAACCTGCTGAAGGTACATATTCAACACCCCGGGAAGGTACTTTACAGATCTGAATGTGGCTATCCCGAAAATTTTTACTTATCTGCTAACAACTGAAGGTTGTTCCTGACATGATTTTATCTTTGAATAACCTTAAAATTTCCTTTAAAGCGGCAAAAAACAATTGATTCATAATACAGGAATGCATTGCAAAAAATATTGTCATTCCCCATTTCCTTCAGTTCCACATCAAAGTTTATGGTGTTATGAACACCCGGATTTATAAATGACAGATATTTGATCGACCTCGCAGAATTAAGAATTAATTTTTTATCTAATTGAAAGATCAGAATCTCCTTCAGAATCTGAACAATACAGACACCCGGCAATAGTGGATTCCCCGGGAAATGACCTTTGAATATTTTGTGAGAAGGATTAAGCCGGATCAGAATCGATATTTTATTGCTATCACCTTCCTGAAGTATACGTATTATAGTATATAGACCGTTAAGGTACATCCCTATTTCTTCAAAACCACACTTTAAATATATACCTTTCCCGGTAAACTTCCGGCTGACGATTTCAATATATTTAGAAATAAAATAACTAAAGATTATATTTGATACTGATTTATCGAAGATTTGAATTAATTACCTGACCTATAGCCATATTCACGATGAGATATGCATTAGTCACCGGGGGTTCCAGAGGCATTGGAAGAGCTATATGCATCAAACTCGTTTCAATGGATTTTTATGTTCTGGTAAATTTTAAATCTAACGAAAAGGAAGCTCTTCTGACGCTTGAAAAGATAAAACAAGCCGGAGGCAACGGTGACATTTTAAAATTTGATGTTTCTGATCCTGTGCAGGTTAATGATGCTATAAATGGATGGGAGGAAGAACACAGGGACGAGTATATTGAGGTTCTTGTTAACAATGCGGGATTACGGAAAGACATTCTTATGATATGGATGGAGAATAACGATTGGCATGACGTGCTGAATACTAATCTTGATGGATTTTTTTATGTAACAAAAGCGGTTCTGAATAATATGCTTGCAAGAAAGTACGGGCGGATTATTAACATAACATCTTTATCAGGACTGAAAGGTTATCCCGGCCAGGTAAATTATTCTGCTGCAAAAGCCGGTGTTATAGGTGCGACCAAAGCATTGGCGCTGGAAATAGGCAAGAGAAATGTCACAGTGAATGCTGTTGCTCCTGGATTAATAAGAACCGACATGACAAAGGATTTAAATGAGGTTGAATTAAAAAGCATGATTCCGCTTAACCGATTTGGATCACCTGAGGAAGTAGCTGATGTTGTTTGTTTTCTGGCATCTGAAAAATCATCCTATATAACAGGAGAGGTTATTTCTGTCTGTGGAGGATTAAATGCATAAATTGTCGTTTTTTGTTACTTTATGAACAGAGTGGTAATTACAGGAATGGGCATTTATTCCTCAATCGGAAAAAACCTTGAGGAAGTAAAAGACTCTCTCTTCAAGGGCAAATCCGGCATAGTTTTCGATCCTGAAAGAAAAAACTTTGGGTTCCAATCCGGGCTGACCGGGAAAGTTGATCCACCCCAGCTCAAGGGTATTCTTGACCGCCGGGCACGTGTTTGTATGCCGCAGCAGGCTGAATTTGCATACATGTCCACCGTAGAAGCTTTAAAAATAGCTGCCATTACACCCGAATACATTGGACAAAATAATGCAGGCATCATCTTTGGAAATGACAGTTCTGCAGTGCCGGTTATTGAAGCTGCCGATATTGTTCGTAAAGCAAGAGATACAGGGATGATCAGTTCAGGATCTGTTTTCCAATCCATGAATTCTACAGTCACAATGAATCTGTCAGTGATCTTCCACCTGAAAGGCATTAATTTTAGCATCAGTGGAGCATGCGCCAGCGGATCACACGCCATTGGAATGGGATTTTTTCTGATCCGGCACGGGTATGAGAAGATTATAATCTGCGGGGGAGCTCAGGAAGTAAACCCTTTCTCTATTGCCAGCTTCGATGCATTAGGGGCTTTTTCAAAGCTTGAATCAGAGCCCGAAAAAGCTTCAAAACCTTTTGACATAAACCGGGACGGACTGGTCCCAAGCGGAGGGGCAGCAACCGTTATTCTTGAAGAAATGGAGCATGCACTCCGGAGAGGAACACCCATACTTGGCGAAGTTATCGGTTATGGTTTCTCTTCCGACGGTTTGCATATTTCGGTTCCTGACGTTGAAGGGCAGATCAGAGCAATTTCGATGGCATTGAAAGATGCTGAAATTGGTCCTGATAAAATAGATTATATTAACGCCCATGCAACTTCAACTCCTGTTGGTGATGAAATTGAGGCAAAGGCAATTGACCATATCTTTAACCGGTATAAACCGGCAATTTCATCTACCAAATCAATGACCGGCCATGAATTGTGGATGGCTGGTGCAAGTGAAATTGTTTATTCTATGATTATGATGCAAAATTCATTTGTCGCTCCTGATATTAACTTCGAGGAACCTGATGAATTCTCAGCTAAACTAAATATTATCGCAAAAACAACTCCAAAAGAGATTGATACCTTCCTTTCAAATTCTTTCGGATTTGGAGGCACTAACTCTTGTTTGATTATAAGAAAGTTTCATTAACCGGGGAATTATATCTATTCATATGGACAAAGAGGACATCATTAAAGCGATTAACAATTTGTTAATACAGGAATTTGAGATTGAGGAGAAAGCAATCTCCCGTGATGCCCGTCTTAAAGATGATCTTGGTCTTGAAAGTCTCGATTTTGTAGATATCGCGGTATTTGTCAAAAAAAAATTCGGAATAACCCTGAAAGGAAAGGAAGTAGCCTCCATAAAAACTATGGGAAATTTGTACGATTACATAGATGATTACCTTCAAAAGAAATAGCTTACGCGATGAAACCCGAAGAATACGAAATTCTTGATCTGATACCCCATCGTCCACCTATGGTAATGATTGATCGACTGACACATTCGGGTAAGAAGTCTGCCAGAGGGAGCCTTTTTATCAGGGAATCAAATGTGTTTTGTAATGAAGGCCACCTGCAGGAAGCTGGCCTGATAGAATTTATTACCCAGACAGCTGCAGCTAATTATGGTTATTTTCAATTGTCTTCCCGGGAAGAGGTAAGACGTGGATTTATCAGCGTAATTAAAAACCTTGAAATTCATTCATTACCGGCAATAAATACAGAAATACAATCTGAGATAATAGTGGAAAATGAAGTGTTAGGTCATACTATCATTACCGGAAGAGTACTACAAAACAATTCAGTCATTGCTGAAGGGGAGATGAGATTCCTTATCGACGCTCCAGACTTATTGACCACATCTCGCCGGTTTTCATGTTAATGTTGAAATACATTAATTGATAATAATTTTCCTCCGGTTGTACATGGTCAATCCAATCCGGCGAAAAATGGTCAAAGGTAATGGGGTTTCCACTGAACACTTTTATCTCCGCTGACATTAAAAAAATGGCATTACTTGATCCAGGAAGAAGGAGAAAATGCAGGCGGTATTCTTATATTTACCGGTTGGTGTGAAGTTTCTTTCTGAAAAATTTGCAGCTCGTTTAAAAACCTGTCCCGTGAAACAATATGAGGTGCGTGCCCCCCTGGCATCTCAAGAACTTTAGAGTTGGGGAACTCTGATGCAAGCAGATCAATAATTTTATGCAGAAATAGAGCTGACCCGGTTCCCTTTACCAGCAACACCGGTGCCTTAATACTTTGTAGGCGTTTTAAATCATCATTATGCGTTGCAACTGCAGGGCTGTTACGCAAGGATTGGCTGAATGGAAGCCATTGTTTCCATTGTGGAAGTTCACGGGGGGATTGTCCGGGCTTTACAAAACCGACTTCCTTTAAGAATCTTTCAAGCATGTTCTCAGTAATGTCACCATGTAAAGATTCAAGAAAATCTAAAGTAAGCTGTGTTTGCACATCCAATGTTCCGGAGGAACGAAGAATCCAGATTGCCGGAGGTTCAATAAGGGTTAAGGAACGGATCTTTCCCGGATGATCAAGGGCATAGTCAAGCGATATCAACGCGCCATATGACCATGCTAAAACATCAATAGGATAAATTGATCCAAGTGAATCAAGTATCGCCGCAAGAGCTTGACTTTCAGTTTTAACGGAATATTCAGCAGGCAGTTGTTTATTCTTAATGCCATATTCAACATTCAAAAGCTGAACTCTGATTACATTCCTTTTCATTGACGTAAACGTTTCCACAAATGATTCCCAGCTTTTCCAACCTGTTAGCCCCCCGGGAACAAGAAGCAAAGGCAATCCTTCACCATTAACTTTTACCTTAAGTTTTAATTTGTCTTTCATAGAAATCCTGTTTTGTGTGTTCAAATATAAATCCTCTGTTGAGAGCAAAATGTTTTCACTTTTTACAAATCTAAATAGGTGAATACATTAACATTTGGAAACTATTTTTGTTCTCATCACTCAAGACTCATCAGAGATGGAAAGGTCGGTATTATTGCAGAGAAGCCTGAAAATTATATTTAGCTAATAATCAGGACCATGATTACAAATTACCTTTCATTTAAGTCCCCCTGACATGAGGAGACCGCAAGTGGTTATCGCTGTCGCTTCAGTTATGATTAATTCCCTCCTCCTTTTGCCAGCAGTGCCTCAATCCTGTCAATCTTTTGTTGAAGGATCTCCACCTGGGATTTAAGGGTATCATTATCTGATTTGTATGATTCGATCTGGTGTTGTTGTTCTTTAATTGCTTCGACAAGAAGTGGAGCGATTTTACCATAATCAAGTGAAAGTAATCCATCTTCACCCTTTGATACAATCTCAGGAAGTACTTTTTCCACTTCCTGTGCACTGAAGCCAAATTGTCTTGTCCTATCTGAACCGGTAATCCAGTAGAAATAATATCCATTTATTTTATCAATCATTTCTAATGAGTTATAAGGTATCATAAGATCGGATTTCAGGGTTACATCTGAAAGGAGATTCCAGGCATTTGCCCTGGCCTGGGTGCCATCTCCGGCGTTACCTACCTGGAACTTATACGCCGGACTTGCTGTTCCAATACCAACTCGGCTGGTTGAAAAGTCACCGTAAATAAGTGGACTTCCTGGTGAATTGGCAATATAAAGCTTATTTGAGCCTGTCTCATCAGCACCCGCACCATTCCCTACAAAAACATTTCCGGAACCTGAATTATGAAATCCTGCTGAGTAGCCGACAAAGACATTATTGTTGTTCCCTGTTCCGAGGTTATTACCTGCATTGGATCCTATTAATACATTGGCGGAGGCTGATCCGGTCCCTCCAGTAAAGTCACCAAGAAACGTATTATTATGACCAGTGACGCTATTGCCTGAATTGCTACCTACAAAAGTATTGCCCGTAGAGTAGGTAGTATTTGTTCCAGTGAAATTGCCAATAAATGTATTCCCGGAACTATTTGGATCTGATAAATTCCAACCGGAAAAGGTTCCTATCAAAAGCTGATTTCCTGCGCTGGTTATATTATATCCTGCTTCATTTCCTATTGCAATATTATAGTTACCAGTACTTTTAAAACCAGAGTTGGCACCGACAAACACATTTTTAACCCCGACTGTATTACTATATCCTGTCATGTCACCAATGAAAATGTTGGACTCTCCCGTTGTATTATTCAGTCCGGCCTGGTTTCCAAGAAATGTATTTCCAAAACCATTAGAAAAAAGTCCGGCATTACGTCCAAGAAAAACATTGTAACTGCCCGTAGAATTTTTAGTTCCTGCCTGGTTGCCAACAAAAACATTACTTATCCCGGTAGTATTTGAATATCCGGCCTGGTATCCCATGAATGCATTATATCCTCCGGAATTATTCATAAAACCTGCCTGGTAACCGAGGAATGTATTATTATCTGTCACATTTGAGAAACCAGCCTGATATCCCATAAATACGTTATATTTTCCAATAAGATTCAGATAACCAGCCTGATCGCCAATTGCAACATTGCTACTTCCGGCCGTATTGCTAAAACCACTTAAGTTCCCGACAAACACATTTGCCGATCCTGTGGTATTTGAGCGTCCGGCCTTGTAACCCATAAATGCATCAGTAGTCCCCAAAGTGTTTGAATAACCACTTTCCACTCCAAGAAAGACATTATTTTCACCGTTATTTGAATAGCCAGATTTGTATCCCAAAAAAACATTATTATTAGCATTTGAGTTTGACCAGCCTGTCTGATATCCAAGGTAAGTATTATAACGTCCAAAACGGTTTGAATTTCCTGCTTCATTACCAATAAATACATTATATGATGCTGTATCGTTTGAGTAACCTGCATGGTAGCCCAGAAATACATTTTTTCTTCCTGATGTGTTCCCAAAACCTGTCTCGTAACCAACAAATGAATTGTGTGTCCCTGATGAATTACGGATACCACTCCTGTGTCCAATGAAATAGTTTTCAGGTGTAAGTGAAGTAAATGGTGTAATTGTCTGAGACCCTTTGTTAATATCAAACCCTCCTACAGCAAATCCTCCCTTTAATCCTTTTGAGGAAGGATTTTTCACATATATTCTGGTACTATCACGTGTAACACGAAGATATTCTTCCTGAGGTGCTTTAGCCATATCATAACCACCTACAGCAAACCCGCCCTTTAATGACTTAGTCGCAGGGTTGGAATCAATATAAATCCTGACGCTGTCTGAGTTAACATCAAGGTAATCCTGAACCACTCCCTTAGTCACATCGTACCCTCCAACAGCAAAACCTCCCTTTAGTCCCTTTGTCAGAGGATTCTTATCAATGTACATCCTTATACTGTCATCCGACACCACCAGGTACTCCCTCTTTGTCAGCTTGGTCATATCAAATCCGCCAACCGCAAAGCCTCCTTTGAGACCCTTTGCACCGTCATCGACCCAGATCCTGACTCCTTCATTGTAAACGGCAAAGATCGTCTGTCCGTTTTTATTCTTTACTTCGAAAAGTGCCTCATCATTTACTGATGTCTGACCCGTTACAGACAATTTCTTCACTGTCCCTGCAAGTTCCTTTGCAACCATAGCATAAGGTACGGACCAAAGTCGCGTTACTCCCATAGTTTTCCACCCATTGTAATCTATTTCAATCTTAATGAATTTGGGTGTTAAGCTCCAGTCGATGGCGCTGAAGGTTCCTACTGTTGAAGATGTCTGCCTTGATCCTCTTCCTATAACAAGATTGATGACACCCTGATCAGTAGTTGTTACCGAAGAATGTAACTCCTGCCAGAAGATTGTTCCTCCCAGTGAATCGGATTGGATAGTGATTCTAACTGGAAGTGCATAATTAGCTATTGGACCTCCTAAAGCATTCCGTGCCACAGCCTGGTAGTTAAAACCCTGCGGAACCTGTGCTGATAATATTAAAGAACCAGCAAAAAATGCCAGAAGTAAAGGAATTCTTTTCATATAGTAGGATTTATTGATTATTCCTGAAAAGTGAACTTATCCGGTTTAACACGGAGTGAGAAAATGTAGATTATTAACCTGATTATGGTAAAATTACGATCAAATTCTATTCGAGTCAAATTTATTTTTAATAAAAACCATCCAACCGATTCAATAAAGACCGGAGGGATGAAAATATCACTGTTACCTGTCTGAGGTCATTTCCGCAGGTGTTGAAAAAGAGTCCATTTCCGGGAGTTACACCGAACCTTTTGAGCACCTGAAAAAAAGAAACCGCCTGAAATCCTTGATTTTAAGCGGTTGTAAAGAAAATGAGATTGACTTTTGCTCCCCATGTAGGGGACGAACTATTTTTACATAACGCTTATAATCAACTTAATACAGAGGTACAGTTTATACAGGTCTCGAAAAATACTCCTCTCTGCCTACATCTGCTCCTACAAAGATAATAATCTATTTAACAGATAATAGCCTTTCTTATTATGATGGTGGAGTTAGAGAAGTCAATTATCAATTACGATTTAACGATTTAATATAATAAAAGCAATCCGAAATCCTTTGAACTTTTAATAAATCAAAGCAGATTCATTCAGTATTCTTTTTATACTTTCTTTCCACTTAATTTTCGGATTATCACAATATTTATTATACAGATTGAGAATGTTATCATTGTTGCTCTGCCATTCATAAAGCTTCTCTGCCTTCTCAATTGATTCTTTATCATTTACACCATTAATATTCATTCGTTTTATTAGATAATTCGCTTTCCCAATCCAAATTGATTCAGTAATGGATGGAAGTAATAAATCAATAAGTTTGTCAGTTTGCTTATCAAGCATAGGTTCGCATGATACGCTTGTTTGATACCCATGCTCACATGCGTACCGTAAACACATTAATCTTTCTTCGAAAACAGGTGCTCCAGGTTCCCAAAATCTTAAAACTTTGCTGGACGAAGATCCAATTGTAAATCGAAAAAGTATCTGATCTATATATTTAGAAAAAGTCTTACATATTTCTTTCACACATTCTATATGTGGTTTCGTTACAATGAGAACACTGTTTCCAAATGCTAAAATATTATTTAAAATAAGTATTGTTTCGTCAAGGAATTTTGGAGTAATATCGTGTGATGAAGGAAACATAACCGTCCCTCTTTTCAATGAATATTTTATATTAAGACACTTTGTACGAATTTCTTCATCTTTCCAGGTAATTGGAGTTTTTCTTTTGAACCGAATAGCCATTTCCTTGCTGTAACAATACTTACAGTCATGGGAACAACCATCTATGAAATTAAAATTTGTCTCAGCCCATTCATGGGTTCCAAATAATAAGTCGCTGTTATCCAAACTTTTAATTTGTTTTAAGTGAGAGTATAAAAATATAATTTATTTCTTATAACTGATGTATATTATCTTCTCGCTAGAATAAGATATATAATATGAGAACCGTTTCCTTTCAAAAGACATTTGGAAATTTAATAACCCTTCCTGTTCAAGTTTTAATAGTATAGAATTGGTATGCTGTGGCTTGAATCCGTTTTCAAGTGTAAATTGGTAAATTACTTTATTACTTCTTATTCCTGATCTAAGCCAGTTTATTAATTTCTTTTCAAAAGCATTTATTTTCCTGATTTTATTTTCTTCCTCGAATATTGATAATTGACCAGAATCAATTATTCTATCATTATCAATGTTATAGTTAGCCTCACCTGTATTTCTATCTATGCTCCATGCTGTATTCAAGAAGATCTCTATTCCCCGAAGATTGTGAGAACCAAAAACAAGACCATAGATATTAGGACCCTTTTTTATAGAAAATGGAGCAAGATAGAATCTTACATTTGAAGGAATAAGAGATTTGTAATATTCATATATGACTCTATGGCAATCACTTGGACGCGATTCATCAAAATCCTCACGAGTAAGATTTAAATATGAATTAAATCCCGGCATTTTGGCAAAGCGTCTGAAGAAAGAGGAAGAAATGAAAAATAGAATGTCAGCTCTATTTAATGAGATAAGTTGTCGGAATACTTCATTTGTAATTTGTTTAACTCCAAACTGATCTAAGAATATAAAGCGAGGAAATTCAGGATTCATGATCTTATTGACAAATGTATTATTAAAGCTTACATGAAATTCCTGACTTTCAATTTCAATATTTACAGGGCATTTACCTGAAATACATTGTTCACAACAGGAATGAATTCCTTTAGTTCTACAATCAATAATAAATTTTTCGATGTTTTCTTTTAAGAGGGTTGATCTATTATTATCATATTCATTTAAGAAAAGAGTTAACCGAACCCCTTTATCAGAAATAATTTGACAATATTTTCTTAGCTCATTTAGTAAAATTAATGGACTTCCAAAATTACCCACCCCGTCAGTTCCTGCGCCTGCAAAAAAATCATAGAGATAGATAGAATTCCAAAATAGTTCTTTTCGTGATAGGAATACTGGTATCCATCCAGATATATATAATCGCAATATCTCCAGTTTAATTTTTGTTTCTTCACTGAACTCATCGTTGTGAAACGTCTTATTCATTTTCTTCGATTGTACGATTTATTTCACAAGAACTGAAAAATGCCAAATGAACAGAAACACTCCGGAAATCCTAATAAAAAACAGCTAGGAGACCAAATTTAATGAAAATTAGGTTATCTCGAACATTCTAAAATCTAGAAAAATCCATCCACCCAGGAATTAACCCAGATGGATGGAATTAGCACGGTTGGTTTTCAGTGGTTCTTGAAATTTAAAAAATTTAATAGGTGGCCAATTGTCAAAACCCAAAGGAAATTGGACAATTAAATGATTCGTCTTTAAGAGAACAACCCTAATACCTGATTACCTGATTAATTGATTATTCTTCAAGTGACTTTGCCAAAAAAGTTTCAATCTTATCAACCTTTTCCTGGAGTGTCTGAAGCTGGGATTTGAGATTGTCGTTTTCGGATTTGTAGCTTTCGATTTCCTTCTGCTGGTTTGCGATTTGATATTCCATCAATATATTCTTTTTTGACAGTTCCTTTATTCCTTCGATGGCTATTGCTGACATAACAGGATAATTCAATGTTACCGCATCTACTCCATTCTTTTCATATGTAACCAGTTCGGGGAAAATTTTTCCGACTTCTTCAGCAATGAACCCAAGATCATTACCTCCTTTCCCATATCCTGTTTTCCATGTAAAGGTTACCCCCTGAAGCTGATTGATTTTTTCCAGCATATTCTCCAACGGTTTTATACTATCCTTCCACCTTAGCGAGGAAGTTTGTGTTCCAACGATGGTTTCAACAGAGCCATTGTACATTCTTAATACATCTCCATGCGAATGTACCTGCCAGTTAGTTCCAGTTGTTTCATCTCTAAGCCATATTCCATATCCCATGCTCAAAATTCTAATGTCCCCGCCATATACCACAAGTTTTGAAGCCGGAAAATTTGTACCAATTCCGACATTTCCGTTTTTGAGTATGGTAAATGCATCAGATCTGGCAGTACTTGTTCCGTTACCTATATTAAACAATCTGTCAGAACCATTCCATCCGGTAGTTGATACCGGTGTATAAGTAGAGCTGAAACAGCCCATAGATGTTTCAAAACCAGATGGCGCTGAATTATAGCTGCCCATTGCTGTAGAATATTTTCCAGTTGCTGTAGATGACCAACCCATAGCGGTTGAAATATCACCAGTAGCACCTGTTGAACGTCCAGTCGCTAAAGAAGCATATCCGGTGGCAAATGTATAATCACCCATAGCAGTGGAAGCCTGTCCGCTTGCAGTAGTTGTCCATCCTGTTGCTAAGGAGTAAATTCCCGTTGCCTTTGAATCATATCCCAATGCTGTTGAACACTCTTCGCTTGCAGTACTTTTATATCCCATTGCAGTTGAAAAATCTCCGCTTGCAGTTGTAATAAAACCGATTGCTGTTGATGTCGACCCACTGGCTGTTGTCAACGCACCCATTGCTATTGAGCTTCCATTACTGGCTTTTGTTTGGTTGCCAATTGCAAATGAAACATTACCGGAGGCACTTGTCTTATAGCCCATAGCCGTAGAATACCACCCAGACGTATTTGTTTCGTATCCAGTAGACAAAGAATAATTACCATTGCTGATATTTTTCGTTCCAATTGCAATAGCTCCCTGTTTTATTGCCTGGGATCCCATTCCAACCGCAATTGCCCAATCTGCATTTGCTTTCGTATTCCCAGTAGCAATACCTGCAGAATCCCTTCCAATAAATCCAATGGCAAAACTGCCTTGCCCAGTTGCTTCTGTACCGGAACCAAAAGCAAATGCATCCTGACCTTTTGCTTTCGCATTATATCCCAAAGCAAAGCTTCCCAATCCGCCAGCAAAAGTATTATAACCAAGAGCATATGTCTGATTGTTTGCAGCTGTAGAATTCTCACCAAATGCGAAGGAATTTATTTTGCCTGCTACGGCATTTTTACCAATAGCTGTTGAATAATCACCCCTGGCAATAGCCTTAAAACCCAATGCCTGCGAAAATTGTCCTTTTGCCTTCGATTCATATCCGGAGGCAAATGAGTTTACTCCAACACTATCCGGAGATTCTACCAGTACTTTGCCTGTAAGAAATGCATTCTTTATAGGATACCACAGAATCCTGTTCTGTGAAGGATTGATAATGCCAGAAGCATCAGTATTCACATTCATGTAATTGGTATTGGTGCCTTTAGTCATGTCATAGCCACCTACAGCAAATCCTCCTTTGAGCCCCTTTGTTAAAGGATTTGAATCAATGTATATTCGGACACTGTCCGAGTTGACATTGAGATAGTCCTGAGCTACACCCTTTGTAAGATCATATCCCCCTACGGCAAAACCACCTTTAAGACCTTTGGTGAGTGGATTGGTGTCAAGATATACTCTCACACTGTCTTTACCAACAACAAAATATGGTGTCGATACAGCCTTATCAGTCCCGAAACCTCCCACTGCAAAACCACCTTTGAGTCCCTTTGCTCCATCAGATACATATACCCGCACCCCTTCATTGTATACGGCAAATACAATTTGTCCATCCTTATTCCTTACTTCAAACAGAGCTTCATCATTTATCGCTGTATTTCCTTTAACCGCCAGTTTACTCAGCGTTCCCGTTAAATTTGCAGTGTATAGTGAATAAGGTACTGACCAGAACCTTGTTACCCCCAATGTTTTCCAGTCTCCGTAATTTATCTCAGTCTTAATGAACTTAGGTGATATACTCCAGTTTATGTCACTGAATGCAGGTACCGTACTCGCTGCCTGTCTTGATCCTTTACCGAGGATGAGCGTGAACATCCCTGAACCGTTAGTGGTCACTGACGAATGAAGCTCCTGCCAGAGAACTGATGTCCCAAGTGAATCAGCCTGAATTGTAATCCTTACGGGCAGCGACTGGTTCGCTATCGGACTATTACCATCTTTTGCGACAGCCTGATAATTGAATCCCTGTGGAACCTGAGTAAAGGCAAGGAAATAAATGCAGGATAAAAGAATTGTGAAGAGGAGTTTTGTTTTCATAGCAGTAGGAATTAGGACTTTGAAAACGAGATAATTGTATAAGCAAGTTATGACAAAATAGAAGGTAAGTCAATTTTTTTTGACAAGCAGAGAAAGATTAATGGGAAGTCTATATAATTTTATGACTAAGCCACTCAACCAAGTCCCCTTTCAATGGGACTCTAGTGCATGTTTTAACGTTATTAGCTTAATAGAGAAAGATGGTTAATCAGAGCGACCTGAACACCTTTTAACCTTATTTAATTATTCTTTACGCACCGAACAGAAAGACCTTGAGTTTTTCCAATTGGACCTTGTCCTGCATCGTCATTCCCACTAACCATTTGAATGCACCATGCACTGGTTGAACCACTCTCAGTAGAAGTCCACCAAATTCCAATAGTTCCTATTCCATTATATTCAGGCGTGTTTCTACGATAACCACCAGGAAGAGCTGTAAAACCAGTTTCGTTATTAGCTCCGGAGTTAGGAAAATTCCAGTGGGTTGTCCCCGATTCCTTTAACTTACCTCCCGCAACACTTTCACCACCTAATAATGTTGTAAGTGAAGCCACCTCTGAAGAAGTCGGAACATGCCAATCAGTAGGACAGAGTAATCCTGTATTAACTGCATGCCAATCGTATAATACCCCATATGTATCTTTATTATTAATATCGTTATTGTAATAACAGAATGCCGGAGTTGTTAAGTTATTCCAGTCAACCGGAACATAAGGAATAGGAGTATTGTCATTGTACTTTGTAGTTTTAAGGTTCTCTTTTGTCCAAATTTGTGTGCCGATAATCACAGTATTGTATAAATTTCCATCGACATCTACAACAGATTCAGTGGTTTTAAAACTCATTTGATTACCATATGCTGTTCCAACGCTATTGGTTGCATATGCACAAACATAATAGGTGGTATTTGGTGTCAATCCTGAAAGATTGCTATTAAAAATTCCAAGTCCTGTTCCATTGGATGTTTTGTTGTCAGCAATTGTAGGATTTGGACTTGAGTTCCAGCATACACCACGCGCTGTCACTGTTGCTCCTCCATCTGATGTCACGTTGCCCCCGGATGAAGCACCTGTTGAGCTTACAGGAGATACTGAGGTTGTCGTGACGGTAGGAATACTGACTATGGGGGTTGTGAAATTAACATCTAAACCATATGCTGTACCTGAGGAATTTGTTGCATAAGCTCTTACATGATATTTGGTTCCGGATGATAACCCGGTCAGATTGCTAATGAACGAACCAGTGCCTGTCCCTTCAATAGTATATGAGTTATTAAGCGTGGGATTAAGGTCTATACTCCAACATATACCACGTGCGATAATTGGAGCACCTCCATCTGAAGCAATATTACCACCAGATTCTGCTGTGGTTAATTTTATATTAGTAACTTCCGACGTTGATACTATCGGAAGATTTGGGACAGTAGTATTAAAACTTAGTTCATTTCCATAAGCTGTCCCAAGACTATTTGTTGCATATGCTCTGATAAAATAAGTTGTCGCTGGAATAAGTCCAATCAGGTTACTTTCAAAGCTCCCCAAGTCTGTACCATCCGTTGTTTTATAATCTGCCAGTGTAGGACCAGTAGAAATATCCCAACATACTCCCCGAGCTAAAACGGACAGTCCGCCATCACTTTCTATATTCCCTCCACTACTTGCAGTAGTTGTTGTAACAAATGAAACAATGATTGTGGTTAAGATTGGAATCGATAAAGGTCGGGTTGTAAAGCTAATCTCTTTCCCGTATGAAGTTTCCTTTCCGTTATCAATATAAGCTTTAACATAATATTTTGTAGCAGGTTCAAGATTTGTCAACTTACTGACAAATTCTGTCGTAATGGATGGAACACCAAATTCTGTTATTGAATCCAGAACAGTTACATCCTGTGTTTGCCCGAAACAATGTCCATGTTGGATTCCTCCTCTGCCTATATCTATAACCTTACCTGTAACTTCAGCTGAAGAGGTATAAATCTTAGTTGCAGAACCTGTCGTAACTGCCATCATTTTATCAAGCTTTTTGCAAGAGGGGTTGATAAGGAAACTATATATCAAGAAGAAGAGGATTAACTTTTTGTACTTCATTACTAAATTACTAATAGGATTAATATTGTTAAAATTATGAATAACAATAACACGAGTCAAATAAAAAATCCATCCACCCAGGAATAGCCCATATTGATGGAACATGAACTGTCGATTCAAAGTGGTTCCTAAGATTTTATATTATGAATGCAGTTTCTTTAAGTCAAGAAAAATATCCTTTGAATATAAAGATAGACACCAACCAGAAGGGGATAATTTTTTCTATTCCAGTTTTTCTCGAATAGAATTGGTAGAAATTGCAATATAATGGAGCGTAACCATATTTATTGATAGTAGATTGTGAATACTCAATACCCGAGAGCTCTTCAAGCTTACTATTATGGTATTCAAAGGCTTTTATTAGAGTCATTTGATTTCTCCCTGAACCTTTCAGTTCAGCGATTATCTGGTTAACCGATATTATTTCATCTCGGACATCAAAACTGCTGAAATACATCTCAACCTTACTTACCAAGTTATTCAGTACGGTATTAATTATCCTGGCGGGTTCATTTCTCCCAGCGACTCTTTGAGAGGTTTTATCCCATAGTTCAGAATTGATCTTCCTATTAGTCGAAATTTCAGCTCTTTCTCCATTAATGGTGATTCTCAAATAAATAGGAGCAAATCCATTCTTGTCTTTCCAAGATTCTTTTACATAAAAGTGAATGACGATTTTGTTTTTCATAATTCTCTGTATTAAATGGTCTCGATTCCAGTACAAATTTCCCCTATTTGAAGCATTATCTTTTATGCAGAATGCTGCAAACAAGTGCAAAATAGACAGAGAGTTACAGAGTTCAGCGAGACTAATTTGATAATTTTGAGATTAGTCTCGAATTTTCACCCTATTCTAGGAGTTCTGGCGTACATTTTGAATACCTGAAAAAAAGAAACCGCCTGAAATCCTTGATTTTAAGCGGTTGTGAAGAAAATGAGATTGACTTTTGCTCCCCAGGTAGGACTCGAACCTACGACCCACGGATTAACAGTCCGTTGCTCTAACCAACTGAGCTACTGAGGAATTTCAAACATTTGCCCTTTTTATTTGGCGTCCCAAAAATAAGGGCTTTTAGCGAATTTAACAATATCTTTGCGAAAAATTTTAAATGAAGCGGATTCTTGGTATTGGAAATGCCCTGGTCGATGTGATCACCCTTATCGACAATGATGATATTCTGGCAGAATTCTCTCTTCCAAAAGGCAGCATGACACTTGTTGATGAGGAAAAATCACAGATGGTGAAAAACAATACTTCCGGATTTAAAAGAAGCCTCGCATCCGGCGGCTCGGCCGCAAACACTATCCACGGACTCGCAATGCTTAATGTACCGGCAGGATTTATAGGATCAATAGGAAGAGACGAAACCGGTGATTTTTTTGAAAACGATATGAAAAAAGCCGGAGTTAACACTATGCTTCTGAGACGCAATTCCGTCACGGGAACAGCAGCTGCCCTGATAACTCCTGATTCCGAAAGAACCTTTGCAACCCACCTGGGAGCGGCAACAGAGCTGGGTCCTGACGATCTGAATCCCGGACAATTTACCAATTATGAAATCCTGTATCTTGAGGGATACCTTATAAACCACAGAGATCTGGTTGAAAAGGCCTGCAGACTGGCCAAATATAATAAAATGGAAATAGCCCTGGACCTCGCAAGCTATAATATCGTAGCTGCTAAACTGGATGAATTCAGGGAGGTGGTGGAAAAATATGTTGATATCGTCTTCGCTAATGAGGATGAAGCAAGATCATTTACAGGCCTTGATCCGGATAAAGCACTTGACCGGATTGCTGAAAAAAGTAATATCGCAGTTGTGAAAGTGGGTAAGGAAGGATCCTTTATAAGGCGTGGACATGAACTGATAAAAGCCGGCTCTCTGCCTGTAGTTTGCAAGGATACTACCGGCGCAGGTGACCTCTATGCTTCAGGCTTTCTTTACGGTTATGCAATTGACCTGCCACTCGACAAATGCGCTGCCATTGGAGCTCTCCTTGCAGGAAACGTTATAACAATCATCGGTGCACGCATAAAGGAGGCCAGATGGAAATCAATACGAAAAAAAATCGAAATCCTTAAAAATGAATAGTCCGATTTCAAATTATAACTTTATAAAAAGATTTCTAAAGAAAAAATTACCGGGAATTAAATTTCCTGAAGGATCAGAGCTTATGAATATTTAATCCTCCGCTGATCTCAAAAACTGTTCCGGTTGAGAAATCCCAGTCACCACGTGCTATTGACGCAACAGCCCTGCTGATATCTTCCGGATATCCCCATCTCCCTTGCGGGATGGCCCCATCATTTATCATCTTATCATATTTCTCCCTTGCTCTGACGGTCATGTCGGTCTGAATTATACCGGGGCGTACTTCAAAAACTCTTATATCGTCCTTTGAAAGCCGGTCTGAAAATACCATTGAAGCCATACTCAGCCCTGCTTTTGAGATACAATATTCAGCCCTGTTGGTTGACGAGAGGACTGATGATATTGAGGTTATGAAAACAATTACCGGACGGTATTCTGTAAGCTGCTGCTTCAACCAGATCATTTCCCGGGCTATTTTCTGGGCAAAAAACAGAGGACCTTTAAGATTTATATTAAGAACCCTGTCATAGCTCTCCTCAGTCATGTCAAGAACGTCATTTCTCTGGAGCGGAGCAACACCGGCATTATTTACCAGAAAATCTATTCTTCCATACCTGTCGAGAATATTCTGAACAACTTCTTTCTGGCAGCCGGTACATGAAATATCAAGACCTATCGGAAAAAATTCAGCGCCTTTTTTTTCGACTTCAGGTGCAAGATTTTCCATTCCTTCGCTATCTATCGACCGGGCGATAGCTGCTATATCAAAACCTTCCGCAGCCAGAGAAATGGCGATTGCCCTGCCAATACCCCTGCTGGCGCCTGTAATTATAGCTACAGGTTTGTGATTCATTAAGAAAATTTATTATCAGGTTCTGAAATAATCAGGCGTTAAAGATAATAATTTGCCTGACTCAGTCAATAATTGTAAGAATTATCTTCAGGATATTCTTTCCGGACTTTTATAACAGAATCTTACGTGCATGGCATTCTGTCATTATTTAATATGGAATGGTACAATTCTATATAATTTTTTGCGATGATATCATCCCTGAATTTTACAGCAAAGTCAGAACCTGCCTTTACCATTTTATCTCTCAGTGTCTTATCGTTCAATACCTTTAAAACAGCTGCACCAATCTCCTCCGGACTGTTGGGATCGACATACAGGCTTCCGGGTCCGCCGGATTCCGCAAAGCACCCTCCTTTACTTGTAACAACCGGAGTTCCGGAAATGAGGGCTTCCAGAACCGGGATCCCAAAGCCTTCAAAAAACGAAGGATATACCAGGCACTCAGCATTCCTGTAAATTGCCGGCAATTCAGTATTTTCTATTCCTCCCGGGAAAATTATATTTCTGAGATTAGTTGCAGAAATATACTTCCGGACTTCATTAAAATAAGGATTAGCCTTTCGCCCGATAACTACCAGCGGAATGTCAATCTTTGATGAATTCAAAGCTTTCAGGATCCCAAGCAGATTTTTGCGTGGTTCAATTGATGAAACATACAGCAGATATTTCTCCGGCAAATCGTATTTTGTCCTGATATCTTTGACTGAGCTTTCCCTTTCGTAATTCCAGAACCAGGTATTGCATCCCTGGTAGATCACTGATATTTTCTCTTCAGGAACTCCCAGGAACTGCACAAGGTCATTACGGGTCTGCTGACTTATTGCAACAATATGATCCGCAATTCTGCATGAATGGATCAGTTTCCAGGTATAAATCTTTGTATCTATCCATTTATAATATTGCGGGAATCTCAAAAAAATCAGGTCATGGATTGTGACCACAGATCTGACTGTACTTTTTTCAAGGCCTGCCGGCAGCTCCTGGCTCAGTCCATGATATATTTGAATGTTAAGCTTTTTGAAATCATTTATCATATACTTCATCCTCCAGAGCGGTGACAAAGGTCCGGATAGAATTTTTGGGCTTATGATCCTGAATTTCTGATCGTCTGAAAGTATTATCCGTTTTTTTGTTTTCGGAGTAAAAAGGGAATAAGAGTTTTCAGGGTAATATCTCACCAGGGCAGAGAGCAGGTTACGGCTATAGTTGCCCAATCCGCTGTTATTGAAGAATGCGCGTTTTGCATCAAATCCTATTGATATCAGGGCCGGCTTTTCTCTGCTTAAATCTGTCATAATTGTACGGGAAACTAATTTAGTAATTTTTTCTCCTCGCCCGGACCTTCTTCAGCCTTTTCTGATTCCTCAGCTTCATCCTCCTCGTCCATCCATTCGTATACCGGCATCTGTGGACCCTCTTTCCTGTACCATATTGCCAGGATAATGCCTGAAAAAAAACCGAGCATATGAGATTCCCAGGATACATTCTTATACACTCCCGGGAAAATGCCCCACACCATCTGACCATAAAGGAAGACTACAAGCAGTGAAAGCGCCACAAGCCTGAAGTATTTCCTGATTATCCCGCTGAAGAAAAGGAAAGATGCAAGACCGTATACAAGTCCGCTTGCACCTATATGCCAGGCTTCCCTGCCGCCAAACCATACCAGTATACCGGTCAGAAGATATGTCCAGGTGAATATTTTGAGAGCTATTTCAGAGTAGAAATAGAATAATGCTGCTGATAAAAGAAAAAAAGGCAGGGAATTGTTGAGCAGATGCTCGAAATTTGCATGTATGAATGGTGAGAATATAATCCCGGGTAGTCCTTTGAGAGAAAGAGGGTATATACCAAATCCGGTAAAGTCAGCATTAAACAGAACTTCAACAATCTTAACGAGCCACATAAGGAAAACAAATGTTCCCGGAATAATTATGCTCAGGAAAAATTTCTTCCGGTAAAATGCGCCCTCAGCTGATATATCAGATTTCTCAGGTGCCACAATTTGATTTTTTATTTTCCCACTCTCCCTTTCTCTCCCTCCCGGTTTCATTCTCTGCCCGGGAAAATAATTCCGGCCTCCTTCCTTATCCTGTCAAGGGTATGAATAAGGTCGCGGCTGAATGAGAGCGGAACAATACTGCTCTCAGTTTTTCCATTATCGAGGCATTTCATAACCTCTTCAGCTTCCCAGTGATAACCCATTGCCGGGGGATTGAAATCAAATTCCTGGCCTTCCCGGTCATGACGTCCCAGTATTACTTTCTGGTTCATATCACGTCCCCTTAACACTTTGAGGTTTCCCTTTTCGCAATAGATCTCGCAGCCAATGCCCATATCTGTTTTAAAGGAACTGTAAATTGTTGCCATTCGCCCGTCGTTGTATCTGAATATTGCACATACTGATTCTTCAGAACCAGAAGGCGAAAAAGATGCTGTTGCTTTAATTTCATCAGGAACCCCGATAAAAGTAATGGCATCGATCACAGGATATATTCCAATATCCAGAAGTGAACTTCCTCCGAGTTCGAGATTGAATTTACGTTCAGCAGGGTCAAAAGGAGGCATAAAGGTGAAATATCCGTACATATGGATTATCCTGCCCAGGATGCCTGATTCAAGTATCTCACCTGCCTTCCTGTAGAAAGGCTGAAAGGGCGGCCACAAGGCTTCCATGAGAAAAAGATTCCTTTTTTCAGCTTCGGAAATCATATCTTCAACTTCCAGTGCCGATAAGGCAAAAGCTTTTTCGCAAATCACATGCTTGCCATTCTTAAGACAAAGAAGGGTATGCTCCCTGTGATGCGAATGAGGCGAAGCAATATAAATCACATCCACTTCAGGGTCTTCTGCCAGTTCTTCGTAACTGCCATAATATTTTTTGAATCCATACTCTCTGGCAAATTGTCTGGCTCGTTGCGTATCCCGTGATCCTACAGCATATAATTCCGCATTATCAAGCAGTTTTATTCCAATTGTAAATTTTGCAGACATCTTGCCGGGGGCAAGAATTCCCCATTTGTGTATGTTCATACGTGGTTTTTTGCATAAATATATGGATTTCTGAATAATATTAATACCCCCTTGCCCTGCGGGCACTCCCCCTAAAAGGGGAGATAAAATTTGCTCTTGACAGAATCCTAATAAAATTCAGAATTTATTCCCCCTGCCAGGGGGAACAAAAGGGGGTTAAAAATATATTGTTCAATATTATTGATTTTTAATTCAACAATATAACAAAGTATATAATCCTTATTTTAAGCATCTTATAAAATAATTATGCCAATAGTTTAATTTTATTACTACTATGTATTGCATAGTATTATTATTTATATATATCTTTGCATTGTCATGTTACATGTATAAAATAGTAGTAAATATTTAAAAGGACCATGAAAATAACAGTAAGCGTCAATCTGGGAGGCTGGTCGTTCAACATAGACGAAGATGCCTATTCCGAGCTTAAGAGATACCTTAAGAATCTTGAAATCCATTTTGCAGGTGAAGAGAGCTCTTCAGAGATATTATCTGATATTGAAGCACGGGTATCAGAGTTGTTTCGCACCAAAATTACAAGTTTTAAACAGGTGATAACCATAACTGATGTTCAGCAGGTTATATCTGTCCTGGGAACACCGGAGGATATATCCGATGATCAAAGCAGGTCAGCAGGGGAAAAGTTCACAACACCAGGTTATCACAGAATGTACCGCGACCCTGACCACAGAATTATTGGTGGTGTATGTGCAGGCATGGGAGTCTACTGGAACCTCGAACCATGGCTTGTCAGGATCATATTCTTTGTGCTCGCCATGATGGGCGGACTTGGAATTCTTGTTTACCTTATTCTTTATATAGTTCTGCCTGAAGCAAAAACCACGGCTCAGAAAATTGAGATGAAAGGTGAACCTGTAAATATTCACAACATCAAGGAATCCGTAAAAAAAGAATTCGACACTGTAAGGAAAAACATGAAGCTGTAGGGATCGGACCGGGAAGGCTGATCAGAGTGTGAAATTTAAAAACTATTGACATGGATCTTGAAAACACAAAAGCACAGATGCGCAAGGGAATCCTTGAATACTGTATCCTATCGGTATTATCGAGGAGCTCCTGTTATGCAAGTGATATTATAAAAGAGCTTAAGGAAGCAAAGGTGATTGTCGTCGAAGGGACACTTTACCCGCTTCTTACAAGGCAGAAAAATGCCGGTCTGCTCAGCTACCGCTGGGAAGAGTCCCAGCAGGGGCCTCCGCGCAAGTATTATGAGCTTACCCCTGATGGCAGGGAATATCTCGACGATCTTCATAAGTCATGGGATGAGCTTGTAGAATCAGTTAACATGATCCGCACGAGATAAACATTTATAAACCATCTAAAACTGACAAAAATGGATAAGACAATAAATATAAATCTCGGCGGAACACTTTTCACCATTGATGAGGAATCATATCATATCCTGCGTGATTACCTGAATGCTATCAACGTGAAATTCAAAAATGTACCGGGCGGTAATGAAACAATCGAAGATATTGAATTACGGATAGCAGAAATATTCCTGTCCCAGAAAGGAAATGCCGGTGTGATCACCAGGGAAAATATTGAATCAATGATCGCAATCATAGGCCGGCCCGAAGATTTTGACCAGCCTGAAAATGAAGCTGCTCCCGGTAAGCAGATCTATTCCCGGTCCAGGAGAATGTACCGTAATCAGGATGATGCAATTATTGGCGGTGTTTGTGGTGGCATAGGTACATATCTCAATACGGATCCTGTCTGGATAAGGATCCTGTTTGTAATATTTGCATTTTTCTTCGGATTTGGCCTTTTTGTATATCTGGCATTATGGATTGTACTACCTGCTGCTGACACCGATGCAAAAAGGAATGAGTTGTATGGAGCTACCCATTTGATTCAGGATCAAACAGGCAGGGAAATAAGATCAGGATACCATACAACCTCCAGACTTGGAAATGCATTAAATGAAATCTTCAGGGCATTGGGAAAGGTTCTTTTCATTGTGGTCCGTATTTTCCTGATTGTTCTGGGAATTTCATTTGTACTGACAGGATTTCTGTCTTTACTGGCATTCGTTATGGTAACTGTTTTCCATTATCCGGGAGCATTTTCTACTGACATAACCGGTGTGAACCTGAGCTATCTTCCTGATTTCCTCAATTATATAATTTCACCCAATTTAGTTCCCTGGGTAAAAGGTCTTATTGCGCTGGTTATTGCACTGCCATTGCTGGCACTTATTTATGCAGGTGTCCGCCTGATCTTCTGGTTCAGAGCCAGGGACGGATATATCTGGCTCACAGGGCTCGTATTATGGGTAATGAGCGCAGCTGCTCTTTCTATAATGTTATTCAATGAAGGTATAGGTTTCTCAGAGACCGGAAAGATAAGCTCCAGGGAATATTTTAAGGAATCACCTGATACACTTTTTATCAGGTCCGGAGTTAAGATACAGGATATCAAGGTCGATAAGGAAATTATCCTTCCTGACGACCAGCACTACGTATTCTATATTTCAGATGAGAAGAAGGAGATCTATTTCCCTACCAGACTCAATATCCAGCCTGACGAAGGGCAATCAGCAGGCTATGAGGTCAGAAAACGTTCTGCCGGCCGCAGCAGGCTTGATGCTGAGAGAAAATGTGAAAGAATATTGTACAACTCAAGTATTTCAGGTAAAACTCTTTACCTTGATGAATTCTTTACTGTTCCCTCCGATTTAAAATGGTCGTTCGATTTTGTTTCAGTCAATGTGTATGTACCGGAAGGAACAATAATTTATATGGATAAGACTGTCGAAAAACTATTTCATCATTATGAAGATGATGACTTTGTGACCGATTCAGACAACAGGTATTGGAAAATGACAGAGGACGGACCCGACCATATTGAACCTCATCAGAGGAACTGATAAGCTTCCTGGTTTTTCATTCCTTATATTTTCATGACTTCCGGTGCCCCGTTCCAGGGCACCGGATTCTTTATCAAAGGTTAATGATTTGTTAAACCTTCACTGATATGCAATCACTTACGTTACATTGTCTATTTTAGTCACCGTTTTATATTAATTAACCGACGTCTGATGAAAAAACTCTTTCTGCCCTTTCTGATTTTACTGATCCCTTCCTGCCTGTTTTCACAATCAGCAGGCTCACAATCAGACACATTGCGTAAAGGTGCACTGAATGTATTTATGGAAGCCACCGATTACATAAGAAAAGAAATACCTTATATTAATTATGTCAGGGATATTAAAGACGCAGGAGTATATATAATTGCAACACAACAAAAAACCGGTTCCGGAGGAATTGAGTACACTTACTTTTTTGTTGGTCAGCAAGAAAATTCCGGAATCAGCTATCGCAGACAATCTCAACAGATAAATGGGACAGCTGGGTTTTTAAGTCCTCGATATACGGTTATCTTCAGGGAGAAAAAACTTATAAATCCAGGTATCTTTCCGGAAGTCTTGGCATCAGCCGGATTACGGAAGACTGGAAGATAAACATAAGCTCAATCTGCAATATTGTTTTACAATAACACGTTTCTGTTTAACAACCTAACCAATAACCAATGAAAAAAACGTTACTTCTTATCAGTCTGGCATTTATTTCAATTATAGTTTTCCCGCAGGATATCACACCAAAGACTGATACTTTGAGGAAAGATGCACTGAATGTTTTCATGTCGGCAACAAGCTTTATAAAGAACGAGATAAACTTTATCAACTATGTGCGCGATCTGAAGGAAGCCGATATTTATATCATTTCGACTTCTCAGTCCACCGGATCAGGGGGGACTGCTTACACTTATTTTCTTGTCGGGCAGAACAGATTTGAAGGAATGAAGGATACAATACTGGTGAACACTTCGCCCGATGATACTGAAGATGTCGAACGGAGAAAACAGGTGAATGCACTGAAAATGGGATTGATGAGATATGTTTTGAAAACACCCATGTCACAGTTTTTCAATGTCAGCTTTACGAAGCCGATAAAAGAAACCGTTTCCACAGATAAATGGAAAAACTGGGTGTTTAATACAAGCCTGTATGGTTATCTCGACGGTGAACAAAGTTATCAGCAAACCTATCTTGATGCCTCAATAACGGCAGATCATGTCACAGATAAGAATAAATTCAACTTTAGTTACTCTTACGGCTGGAGCAACTCGAATTATGATATAAACGGAACTCATCTTAACAGTTATTCAAGAAGTCAGTATACAAGCCTGGTTTATGTCAAAGGGCTGAATGATCACTGGTCTGTAGGTGGATCGGCAACTGCGAATTCATCTGTGTATAGTAATAATGATCTATCTATATCCTTAAGTCCGGGTATAGAATATGATTTGTTCCCATATTCCGAGGCAACCCGCCGCCAGCTGAGGCTTTTATACCAGGTTGGTATGAAATATAATAACTATCATGATACAACAATATATTTTAAGACTCAGGAAACTTTGCCATTTCATGGTCTTTCTGCTTCATACAAGGTTGTTGAAAAATGGGGATCCATAAGCCTGAGAATGAATTGGAGCAATTACCTTCAGAACTGGAAATACAACAACCTTAGCTTAACTGGCTCTATGTCGTTCAGAATTGCAAAGGGATTAAACCTCGGAGTCGGCGGTGGTGCTTCAATTGTCCATGACCAGCTTTCTCTTGTAAAGGGGGGAGCCACCTATGAGGAAATGCTTTTACGAAGAAAGGAAATTGCGACACAATATACCTATTATACAAATCTCAGTCTGTCGTATACCTTTGGTTCCATTTACAATAATGCCGTTAACCCCAGGTTCGGAGGGATCTATTGAATTTGTCATTGATTCTGATCGTTTGAAGATTCGATTTTTAGTTTTGATCTAATTGTAACAATTCATTCAAAAAAATCGTATTTTGCGTTTCTTCCAGGAAACAATAAACCGGATTAATTCAGAAGTTTAACCAAATAAGAAAAGAAATGGCAAAATCACTTAAAGGATCAAAAACAGAGCAAAACCTGCTTAAGTCGTTTGCAGGTGAGTCCCAGGCCAGAAACCGCTATGAGTTCTTTTCAAGTGTTGCAAGGAAAGAAGGATTTGAACAGATTGCCAATATCTTCCAGGAGACATCCCTTCAGGAAAAGGAACATGCAAAAAGATTTTTTAAATTCCTTGAAGGTGGCGTGCTTGAAATCAATGCAGGTTACCCTGCAGGTACAATAGGGACCACAAAAGAAAATCTTAAGGCAGCTGCAGAAGGTGAGCACGAGGAGTGGACTGATATATATCCTATGGCTGCAGAGGTTGCCCTGCAGGAAGGTTTTACCGAGATCGCCACAGCCTTTAAACTAATTGCAAAAGTTGAAGCCGAACATGAACGCAGATACATGAAGCTTCTGCAAAATGTATCAGAAGACGCGGTATTCATGAAAAAGGGAAAGGTGTGGTGGAAATGTATTAACTGCGGATATGTTTATGAATCAGCAAAAGCATTTGAAACCTGTCCGGTATGTCTTCATCCAAAAGCATTCATGCAGATAAGGGAAGAGAATTATTAAATCATTTACCAGCTATGAAAGGCAAAGCTCTTCTATGGTATGCATTAAGTCTGGTCTGTTTAATAATAGCCGTTTATTTCTTCATAAAAAGCCTTGACTGGAAATCACTGGTAATACTTGCATTTGGAGTGGCAGCTGTTTTGCTGTTCAGGCAGGGAATTAAGGAATCCAGGAAAAAATAATCCTTCTTCAGCCCTGGAAATTCCGGCGGTCAGGCTCTTGTGTGACCATTTCCTTTTATGATCCATTTAGTAGTGGTAAGGGCTTCAAGAGCAAAAGGCCCCCTGGCATGAAGTTTCTGGGTCGAGATGCCTATTTCTGCTCCGAGTCCGAATTCCGATCCATCAGTAAAAGCCGTTGAGGTATTTGTATAAACTGCCGATGCGTCCACTCTCGAGCAGAAATCATCCTGTCTTTCAGTATCCTCCGAAATAATGGCTTCGCTGTGCTTTGAACCGTATTGATTAATATGGCTTATTGCATCATTAAATGAGATCACGGTTTTAATGGCCATTTTATAGGATAGATATTCCGTTCCGAAAGATTCCACAGTAGCCTTCTCAAGAAGGTTATCAGGATATCTGCCTTTGAGCGATCCGAAAGCTTTTTTATCAGCATAAATCACAACATCTGATTCTGAGCATGGAGCGACAAGATATGCCAGATCATCAAGCCTGGTTTCATTAATAATTAGGCAGTCAAGAGCATTGCAGACGCTCACCCTGCGGGTTTTAGCGTTGTTTATTATGGCTCTTCCCTTTTCTTTGTCGCCAAATTCGTCAAAATAGGTATGGCAGATACCTGCACCTGTTTCAATTACCGGGACATTCGCGTTTTCCCTTACATATTCTATAAGTCCCTGGCTGCCCCGGGGAATAATAAGGTCGACATACCCGCGTGCATTAAGCAGCTGGATTGTTTCTTCCCTGCCGGCTGGCAGCAAAGTAATAATATCTTCATTTATATTGCATCCGTGCAGAACTTCCTTTATTATGGATGTTATTGCAGTGTTTGAGTTTACCGCTTCGGTTCCACCTTTCAGTATAGATGCATTTTGAGATTTGAGGCAGAGGGAAAAAACATCAAAGGTAACATTAGGTCGTGCTTCATAGATAACACCAATAACTCCAAAGGGAACACTCTTCCTTGTAATGATCAGCCCGTCGGATCTTTTAAATTCATAAAGCGTCTTTCCCACCGGTGAAGGAAGTCCCGCCACATTGCGTAAATCCATAGTCATGCCCTTAATTCTTGAAGATGTAAGGCAAAGCCGGTCATAGCGTGGATCTGATTTCTCCATCATTGCGAGATCTTTTTTATTCTCCTTTAAAATAAAAGGTATTTTGCTTTCAGTCCTTGAAGCAAGGAGCAGGAGAATCCTGTTTAAGGTGGCTTCATCAAGGAAAGCAAGATCGCGGCCGGCATTCTGTGCTTTTATAAATATTTCAGTACAATCCATGTGTTCTGTCATTAATTCTTCTCATTCAGAAGCAGGTAATCATAAAGGACCAGCGGTTTTTTCTGCTTTTCACCCAGGGATTGTTCAGCCTTTTTCGAATCATACTGCGATTTACCAATCCCTACCTGTTTCCCCTTTTCATCAAAAATCTGTATGATATCACCTTTTTTGAAATGCCCTTCAATTTTTCTGACCCCTATCATAAGCAGGCTGGTTGCTTTCTCAGCCATCAGAGCCTCATGTGCTCCCTTATTGATATAAACACCTCCCTTTGCGAATGTAACGGAATGGGAAAGCCATTTCTTTACACCGTTTTTCTTCTTTGGAGAAGCTATGAAATGTGTAAAGGGTACATCCTTCTCCATGACAATATCTGTTATGACTGAGTCTCTTGTTCCGTTAGCAATATAGACATGAATTCCCTCCGAAGCCAGCTTACGGGCAACTGAGCTTTTAGTAAGCATACCGCCACGTCCGAAACCCGATTTTGAGGAGGTTATAAACCTTTCCAGGTCTTCAAAATCGTCATCGATTTCACGTATAATTTCCGATTCTTTGCAACCCGGTATTCCGGTATATATTCCATCCACATTTGATAGTATGATCAACGAGCCGCAGTCCATCATCGACGATATCATTCCGGAAAGTTCATCATTGTCGGTGAACATAAGTTCGGTTATAGAGATGGTATCATTTTCGTTTACTACAGGCAGCACTTTATTTTCAAGCATTGCCGATATGCAGTTTTTCATGTTAAGGTAATGAAGCCTGTCTCCGAAGGCTTCTTTGGTGGCAAGTATCTGTCCTGCAGGTATTCCATATTTGCCAAACAGGAACTGGTAGCCTGACATCAGTTTTACCTGTCCAATGGCGGCCCAAACCTGTTTGGATGAAATTGTATTGGTTTTCTTTGCTGGTAATAGATCATTCCTCCCGGCAGCCACAGCACCTGAAGATATCAGAATCACCTCCTTGCCCTGTTTGCAGAGAACCGCTATCTGTTCAACAAGCCTGAGCATCCTGCCGGAATTTAAAGTCCCGTCAGCCTGCGTAATTACATTGCTGCCAACTTTTATTGCAATCCTGTCAAATTGTGTTATTTCTCTTTTCAATTTATTAACAAAATAGCCTGGATTAATACAAATCGATGCAAAATTAAGAGGATTTCCGAATATTTATTAGATAATGTGCTATTTTTCAGAATTATCAAAATATGTATATGTTTCTTTTCCTAAAATCCCATTTCTATTATATTGCTCAATATCAATTTGTTAGAAAATCAGAAATCCTGACAATTTTAAGTGTTTTATTATTAACTTGCATGGCAGAATATAAATGACTGGAAAATTTTTAATTCCCGGAAGCAACTTAATTATGGGAATCCGGTAATTGAATATGAAATAATGCCATGGTAGCAACCGAAATATTAATTATAGCTGTAATAATAGTGCTGCTGGGGTACATTATTTTCCTGCATATACAGCTGATAAGAAAGAACCTGTTTATTGAATCCACAATAAAAAGGTTGAGCGGAATTGAAAAAACCTGGGGCACTGAAGAAACGATGAGGTTCCTCCAGGAGATAAAGCTGGCAGGTGAGTACAGTTCATTTTTTACCGACAGGTTGTTTGATGAGAAACCTATGAGATTCCTCCTTGAAAATGAGAAGGATTCCAGGATCTTTATGCATTACACAAAAAATGAAATTGATGCAAGGAGTATCCTTAAAGAGGGATTTATGTTTGCTGATTCATTTTATAAAACAGCCCTGCCTGTCACGAAGGATAAGCTTGATCTCCTTATTAAGCATAACGGGAGAAAATCATTTGGCGATTACCTCATAGTCATTTCATTTGATGGAAATATATTTAATTATTATTCTGACCTTCTTAAGAAAAATGGTTTCAGAGATTATTCTGTTGAAAATGTTCTGACGGAGACACCTCCATATTTAAATGAAAATACCGATATGGTTTACCTTCTTTCCAACAGGTTTATAAAGGGTTATATAAATCACCAGACCGGGGATATAACCAGGAATCCGGAGTTTAATCCTTCATATAATTCTCCGGTCTTTGAAAAAAATCTGGAGCTTCTCAGAAGCAGGTGAAAAATCTGAAATAAAATCTCTAATTTTATAAAGATATAAATTTGATCCTCATGAATAAGTGTATTCTCATTTTCATAACGTTATCATTACTTTATGTAGCCCCGGTAAATGCTCAGGGCGGATTGCTGAAAAAAGTCACAGGGGCTATGAAAGACGAACTTCTGGGTACAAATAAATCCGGTGATTCCAAAAACAAGGGCCCCGAGCCTTCATGCGCCTGTGATGCCCCTGAAGTGATACTTGACCTGGGGGGAAAGGTTAAGCTGAATTATGGTGAGATCACAATATGCTCAAAGGACGACGGATCGTTACTTGTTCAGGACCGTGTTACAGCCAGCTACTATATAGTAAAGGGAAGCGTCACTCAGGGTCCCATGCAGGCAGGCGATGCACGGATCACAGGATTCAGATGTGATGACAGCGCAAATGCTGACCCCGGATCATTGCTTACAATATATAAGGAATACATAAGCAAGTCGGGTGATAAATATGTCATAAATTTCGGGGGCAAAACTTATGGCCCCTATGCGCAGATAAATCAGTTTGCAGTTTCAAAATCAAAAGGTCAGTTTGCAGCATTAATAATTGAAAATATTGTTGCAACTGAAGATGAGGGTAAAAAAATGGATGAAGCAATAAAGAATGCAAAAACCGAACAGGAGAAGATGGAGCTTGCCATGCAATATTCCCAGCAGATTACCCAGAAAATGTTGCAGGGAGGAGGTCCGTCCAGCATGACACCAAAGCTGATCACCAGCGTACCCGACGCTCTGAGTGATTTTATGAGCTTTATGGGATCGAATCTTAACGCTGATGCAAAATTTGACGAAGTGGTTCTTTTTGGCAATAATAAAGTAACCAGCCTGCAGGGAAAGGATCTCATTACCCTTAAACCTGAAAATTACGGCGCCTCCAACATCTTCATCAATTCAGGAAATAGCAGATATGCATTGTATAATTACGGATCCCTTACATTCAGTGATGGAAAAAACCTTACGGACCTTATGAATCCCCTCCTTATTAAATCAGGGAATCAGGTTTATATAACATACATGTATTACTCCCCGAAGAGGAATGCAATAGTACAATGTAAAATTCCATTTTAGCCTTATCATATTTGACCAAGATCAAACCATTATATAAAGAAATGATTATTAAAAAGGCAGGAAGAAATCTTCCTGTCCTTTTTCTTTTATCTGCATTACTAAAACAGGGCTGTGCCCAGTCAATGGTTTACAGTGAAATTTTCAGCAACGACTGGAATAAAGCCATTACTTTTCTCGATGTGAATAACTCATGGATAAAACCTGCCCTGGAAAAGTATAACATCTCATATCCTGAAGCTGTTGCTGTCGTTTTTCCGGAGCTGGTTCGCTATTCAGCTCTCCAGGATAAAATGGAGATCTCGGTGCTGAAAGCCCTTTACTGCAACCTGGGAGACGAGTACGCCGATTTTTCAATTGGCGTTTTTCAGATAAAACCTTCATTTGCGGAGCGCATCCGTGCAGAAGCCAGGATCAACAGCCTGGGAAAGCTGTTTGCGAAAAAAGTAAACGATTCCGGAACTTATTTATACAGGAAATCTATTGTCGATGATCTTGAAAATCCTCAAAGAGAGCTAAACTATTTAATTGCATTTTTAAACATCTGTAAAAAGAGATTCCCTGTAAAATGGGAAGATGAAATCGGGAAAATAAGGTTCCTTGCCACAGCTTATAATACAGGATTCTGGAAAACCATGGAGGAGATCAGGGCAATGGAAGACAGAAAATTTTTCAGTACAAAGCTCTTCAAAGCCGACACCTATTCTTATGCTGATGTATCGGTATTCTGGTACAATCAATATCTTCAAAACCTGAATGCAATCAAAAAATGAATGTTGATGATATAAATTTACTCCTCTCTCAATCTCCGGATCTCCTCTTATTTCATTATTAATAGTCTTACGCTTCAGTGATCATTCTTGTGTCAAATTTATTAAACGGTAAACAAAACCGTTTGCCGGAGCGTTACTTTTTTAGATACTTTTCAATAAATATTACATTTTGTTGATCGAGTAATGTAACTTTACAGCGGCTTTAACCTGTTAACTCTTCTGATAACCAAATGATCCGATACAAATTGTTCAATTCATTCTGGCTTGCCCTTGTATGTATGCCTGTACTGCCGCAAACTACACTATTTGACCAGCAGATGCAGATTGGCTTCGAGGAAAAGCAGGGCCAGTATATCGCTCTGGACACCAGGCTGGTAAATGAAGCAGGTGATACAGTATTCCTCAGGGATGTCCTCAACAAGCCGACCATTCTGAGTCTTGTATATTATGAATGTCCGGGTACCTGCAGCCCTTTAATGTGGGGCATTTCGAAATTCATAGATGCCGTTGATCTCCAGCCCGGCAAGGACTACGACGTATTTACCATTAGCTTTGATCCGACAGAAAAGATTGATCTGGGGATCAATAAGAAAGCCAGCTATGTTGCCACAATGAAGAAAAAAGAATATGCTGTAAACTGGAGGTTTTTTGTTTCCGACAGCCTGGATATTGCAAAGCTCACAAATTCTGTCGGCTTCAAATATGAACGTATCAATGGTCAGTATGTTCATCCGGCAGGGCTTATTGCCCTGGCCGCTGACGGGAAGATCACGAGGTATATGAGGGGAATTGATTTTCTGCCATTTGATATCAAGATCACAATGGTCGAAGCTGCAGCTGGCAAAGTCGGTCCGCCTATAAACAGGCTTCTTGCTGTCTGCTATTCGTTTGACACCCAAGGAAATCAGTATGTATTCAATGTAACAAGGGTTTCTGCAATAGTGATCCTGTTTATAATACTTCTTATTTTTTCTTACCTGGCATTATCGCGGGTAAACATTAAAAAACTGATACTTCGGAAATGAGCAGTGAGAACATCAAGGAACAATCAAGCTTTTATGACCATCAGGGGAAGCATAAGGGCATTTTTGCCTGGATCCTGTCCACTGATCATAAAAGAATAGGTCTGCTTTATCTTTATTCAATAATGTCCTTCTTCATAATTGGAGCAACAATCGGTTTGCTGATGAAGCTGGAACTTATTGCCCCGGGAAAAACGATAGTCGGTCCGGAAACCTATAATGCTTTTTTTACCCTCCATGGCATTATAATGATCTTTGCTGTGGTAATCCCGGGTCTGCCTGCAGTGTTTGGTAATTTTTTACTGCCAATAATGATCGGTGCCAATGATGTTGCGTTCCCGAAGATCAACCTGTTGTCATGGTATATGTATGTGACAGGCGTATCCATGGTGGTGATCTCGCAATTTACAGGACAGGGTCCGCCGGACACAGGCTGGACTTTTTATGCTCCGTACAGTTTCAGGACGGCCGGTAATATGATCCCCGCAGTGCTCGGGGCATTTGTCCTGGGATTTTCATCGGTGCTTACCGGGCTGAATTTCATCACCACCATTCACCGGATGCGTGCTCCCGGAATGACCTGGATGAAAATGCCATTGTTTCCCTGGAGCTTATATGCAACGGGATGGGTACAGATACTTGCTACACCGATAATCGGGATTACACTGCTTTTGGTCATTGCAGAGCGGGTTTTGCATATTGGCTTTTTCGATCCCGCCCTGGGAGGCGATCCTCTTCTTTATCAGCATCTTTTCTGGACATACAGCCATCCTGCAGTCTATATTATGATACTCCCTGCAATGGGTGCAATATCTGAGATAATAGCAACCCATTCTCATAAATCGCTTTTCGGTTACCCGTTTATGGTAGGGTCAGTTATGGCAATAGCTTTTGTCGGATATTTTGTCTGGGGTCATCATATGTTCACATCAGGAATGAGCGGAACGGCGCTGTACACATTTTCACTTCTGACCTTCCTGGTAGCTATCCCTAGTGCAATTAAAGTCTTTAACTGGATATCCACCATGTACAAAGGTTCCATCGATCTTCAGACACCTTTCCTGTGGGCAATGGGATTCCTTTTTGTTTTTATGATAGGTGGTTTTTCAGGACTGATCCTCGGATCACTGGCAGCCAACGTACATCTTCACGGTACTCATTTTGTACTGGCTCATTTTCATTTCATCCTGTTTGGCGGTACGGGTTTTGCATTCTTCGGGGCAGTACATTACTGGTTTCCCAAGATCACCGGAAAGATGTTTGACAAAGTCTGGGCAAATTTAGGTTTCATCATCTTCTTTATTGGTTTCATAACTCTTTACTCCCCGATGTTCTATCTGGGATTCAAGGGTATGCCCAGGAGATATTATGATTATGACGAGATATTCCATTCTGGAAATATATTGTCTTCTTTCGGAGCAATGGTCCTGATCTCAGGAGCTGCTATAATCATTATTAACCTTTTCATCTCGCTCAGAAGAGGGGTAAAAGCCCCTGCTGATCCCTGGGGAGGAAAGACCCTTGAATGGTCGATACAATCACCACCCCCTTTTGAGAATTTTCATGAAATCCCTCATATAGAAAAAGGAGCTTACGATTATAAATGAGCGTCGTTTCGGACATACGGTATCAGGCTTTTACAGCTAAATTCGGGATGTGGGTATTTCTCTTTACGGAAATGCTGCTCTTCGGAGCCCTTTTCATTGTATATTCCGTTTACCGTTTGAGGAATGCTGCTGCATTTCACCTTGCAGCCCAGGATATGAGCGTACTCATCGGCACTGTCAACACCATCATTCTTCTCATCAGCAGTGCGACAATTGCGATGTCGATTACCGCAATAAGGAAAAACGACCGGAAGCTTGCGCTTATCCTTACCGGAATCACCGTTGTTCTCGGCTTAATGTTCCTGGTAAACAAGTATTTTGAGTGGGGTGAACACATCAGGCAGGGCATTTATCCCGGCTCCGCAACCCTTGCATTGCGAGGTCAGGGCGATGTTTTGTTCTTCGGTCTTTACTTCTTTATGACAGGGCTCCATGCTCTTCATATAATAATAGGTGTTACCATAATAATTGTAACCATGGTGTTTATATCCCGGGGCAGGATACATTCTGAAAGATACAGTGTTCTGGAAAACGGAGGATTGTACTGGCATCTGGTCGATATGATATGGATATTTCTTTTCCCGCTATTTTATCTGATAACATGAAACTAACCTCAGGAATGGAGAACGCTGAAAATCATATTACTCCTTACCGGACATTCCTGTATGTGCTGGCGCTGCTCATTGCACTTACGCTAACATCTGTAGCCCTGACGCAAATATACCTTGGAGCGCTGACAGCGGCTGCGGCCCTTATAATTGCTGCAGTAAAATCATCGTTTGTGCTCCGGATATTCATGCACCTGAAATCAGAAATCAGGTTGTTCTCATTCCTTGTAGTAGCTGTTGCGCTACTGATTAGCACGGTTATTATTGTCACTTTTCTTGATTACCTGTACAGATAATCACTATGTATTCTACGACCGGCATCGATGCATCAAATTATGTGGCCACCTTCAATACAGCCTTCTATTTTACTTTGGTGATCTCGCTTGTGCTCCTGATCGGTCTGACGGTAATGATGCTGTTATTTGTCTACAGGTATAACAAGAAGAGGCATAAAACAGCAACCCAGATTACAGGCAGTAATACACTGGAGGTAACCTGGACAGTTATTCCTTTACTTCTTGCACTGGCAATGTTCCACTATGGCTGGGCAGGATGGAAACCCCTGTACAAGCCACCGAAGAATGGCATGAACATAACTACTACTGCGAGGATGTGGAGCTTTTCCTTCACCTACGAGAACGGGAAACAGAGTACCGATATGGTCGTCCCCGTGGATTCTGCGGTCAAGGTGAAGCTGGTTTCTATCGACGTGATCCACAGTCTTTTTATTCCTGAATTCAGGATAAAATCCGATATAGTCCCGGGAAGGGAAAAGCTCATGTGGTTCCTCCCCGGGAAGGTGGGAGAATATGATCTTTTTTGTGCCGAATATTGCGGACTGAGACATTCTTACATGCGATCAAAGGTCAAAGTCCTGTCAAAGGAAGATTTTAAATCATGGTATGCATCAGCTGAACAGGCTCCGCAGGCTGCTTCAGGGCAGGCCCCGGGTGAAGAGGGACTTGAAATTATGAAAGCCCAGGGATGCAATGTCTGCCATTCCACTGACGGCAACAAGATTGTGGGACCTACTTACCTCCATATGTATGGCTCCAGGGAAACAGTCCTAAGGGATGGAAAGCCAGTTGATATTACAGTCGATGATGAATACATAAAAAAATCTATTTATGATCCTAACTCTGATATCGTTCAGGGTTACCCCAAAGGACTGATGCAGAGTTATAAAGGCACACTTAACGATAACGATATTTCAAAGATCATTGAATTTCTGAAAACCCTTAAATGAAACGGGCAGGAAGAATATTAAAAGATTATCTGGAACTCAGCAAGCTGAAGATAATGTTACCTGTCAGCCTTACCGGATTTACCGGATATTTCATCTTCAGTCCAAAACTTTCTGCCGATATATTTATAGTAACACTTGGTATCCTTTTAATGGCAATCACTGCCTCTGTCCTCAATCAGATCCAGGAAGCTGATCTTGATATGAGGATGAAAAGGACCCAAAATCGTCCCATACCTTCAGGAAGGATCAGCAGGCGTCAGGCAGCACTGTTTATGCTATTTCTTCTGGTATGCGGAATTGAGCTCATTTTCTATTCCGGTAACCTCAAAGCTGTTTTTATTGGTTTGATAACTATCATATTGTATAATGGAGTATACACTCCGCTGAAAAGAATTACTGCTTTTGCAGTTGTGCCAGGCGCTCTGGTTGGAGCCCTGCCCCCATTAATCGGCTGGGTGGCTGCCGGAGGAGGAGTGTGGGAGAAACCGGTTATCTTCATCGGATTTCTCCTGTTCATCGGGCAGATCCCTCATTTCTGGCTTCTGATCTTAAAGTATGGTGAAGAGTACAAAGCAGCCGGTCTTCCAAGCCTTACAGTTATTTTCAGCATCAGCCAGATAAACCGGCTTACATTCACATGGGTTCTGACATCGGTCGCAGCAGGCTTATATCTTTGCTTCTTTGAAATAATTCAGATTCGGATCCTTACAATACTCCTTTTAGCAGCATCAGTGTTTCTCATCTGGAAATTTACCGGCTTGCTAAAAGAGTATGGTAAAACCAGAAATACTACCAGGTATTCCATACTTCTCAATTCCTACTTCCTTCTGATCATGATACTGCTGATTTCTGACAGGCTGATAACAGGTGGATAATATTATATATTTAATCTATTCCGGGCCTTCCCCCACGTGGGAAAACGATGAAAATATATTTCCCCCCTGGAGAACATGAACGGGGATCCGGACTATAAAACTTATTATTTGAAGCTATGTCTAAGACTCTCCTCAAGGTATGGATGGTTACGCGGAATAAGATTGGTCCTGCTGAGGGCAGTTGCCACAACTAATGAAAACAGGCCCGCATTGCCAATGAAAATACCTGCTTCTATCCAACCGAATTTCATTGGCCCTGTTAAACCGGGCATCACCTGTCCGAAAAGATCGACATACTGACCAATTACAAGGATGAATATTACGATGGTTATAGCAGTCATGTTCCTGCTTGTTTTTACAGGAAGGAGGATCATGAAAGGGAGAAACCAGTTCAGCCCGATTTCAACAAAGAAGAGAGTCTTCCAGCCATTCTGCCACCGGTTAAAAAAATAAATTGTCTCATCAGGAATATTAGCATACCAGATTATCATAAACTGGGCGAACCAGAAGTATCCCCAGATAATTGAAAACATGAAGATATACCTTGCAAAATCGTGCAGGTGGAACTTATTAAGAAAAGGGAAATATCCCATTTTATAAAGAAGGAATACTATCAGGGTCAGGATTGATATTCCATGCAGAATTGCCCCAACCAGGTTCTTAAGAGCAAAAATCGTACTATACCAGTTAGCATCTACTGATAATATCCAGTCAATTGACGAAAGTGAAAAGGTCAGAGCCAGAACGAACAACGTTATTTTGGACCAGAGCTCGCTTTTAGCAAAAAGCTTCATGATCCCGGCAGTATCCCCGGGGTCAGCAAGATCTGCTTTTTTTGAAAGGCTCCGTAGAATATAGCAAATGATAATCCAGACGGCAAAGAAAATCACCATTCTCAGGAAGAAAAACGGAATATTCAGGTAGCCGGACCTGTGCTGTATAATCGGGTCGCTGACAGATGCGTCAGGTCCCGCCCATGGGTATAGATCGGTTTTCCCGAACCAGAGCAAAAGGAAAAGGAGTGCTGCAAATGGCATAAATGCTATTATCGATTCCGCAATCCGGGAGAATGCCGAGGACCATCCCGACCCGGTAATAAACTGGATAGCCAGGAAGAAAAGGGCTCCGACGGCGATGGAAAAGAAATAATATCCGGCAACAAGGTAGCTTCCCCACGCTTCCCGGGCATTGGTCAGAATACCTGCGATAAAGGAAGCTATACCAATCCCGGTCAGAATCATCATTCCTAACCTGAACCTGCCGGAAATAATCACTTTATCCTTCATTGCATTTTTGTTTTGAGTCAGATTGTTTTCCATTGTCATGCGGTTTCCCTTCAATCAGAGTTTTCACTTGCTTTTATTCCCGTTGACAGCCTGGACAGCCGACGCATATTCCTGCAGCTTCCTGATATGCATCACCAGCATCCATCTGTCGTCAGGTTGTATCTGTGAACCATGAGCACCCATTGAACCAAATCCAAGTGTTATCGTATGATATATTTCTCCGTCTTTCAGATTTACTGTTGCACCTGTTGACAGGTCACGCGGTTTCAGCGGGTATAGCCCGCTAGTATAAAGGATCCCGTTACCTTCCCCTTTTTCACCATGGCACACGATACAGAAAGTAGTATAAACTGCCTTTCCTCTCAGCAGATTCTCATCCGTCGGGGTGTAGGGATTTTGAAGCTCATTACCCGCCCTCTTGCGGGAATCAGCGTCAATTGTATATTCAAATAGTGCATAATCCCTCGGGACAGTGCCGGCAGGAGGTATCCTCATTGTCATTCCGTCGCCGAAATTCGGGTTCTTAGAGAATGATTCATATGCGGTGGAATAGAACATATCAGGGAAATAATCCCATCCGGGAACCCGTCTGTCCCTGTTGCAATCCATGTGGATCAAAGGTAAAACTGCCAGCAGTATTATTCTGAAGATGTTCTTTGACATATAGTTAATAATCATTCTATTATCTTTTCAAATTCCTTTACAATTATTTCAGACGCACCATTTTCCTTCATCAGGGTACCGGCCTTTTCAGCTTCTGCATCCTCAGGCTGGACAGCCTCCACGACAATCACAAACCGGTCATTTACCGCCCTCAGGTCGAAGACTGTATTTTCGCGTCCTGGTATTATCCTCGCCCTGGCCGAAAACAAAGCAAGACTGCCGATTGCCACAAAAAGAATTGTAATGACTACCGTGATTACCACGAATGAGGGAAATGAGTTGAATGGCTTCCCTCCATAGACAATTGGCCAGCTTATAACACAGGCCCATATCAGAAAGGCCAGGGTCGCAATTGCTCCGAGCAGGCCAAGGAAATATGCCACAGTGGGAATTCTCGATTTCCTTTTCAGCATATGAAGGACTTCATGGACAGGAAAGGGGGTAAAAACATCGTATATCGGGAATCCTTTTTCAAGCAATATCCTGACTGAGGAAATGAATTTCTCCTCATCATTGAACACACCTATTTTGAATGATCTTGCCATGATCTGATATTTAATCATCAGGCTTATCGCCAATTTTAAGAACTCCTTTCAATTCACTTATAGCCATTATCGGGATATAACGAAGAAACAGCAAAATTCCGCCTGAGAACAATCCCACTGTGAATAAGAACACCCCGACATCGATGATTGTCGGTGTATAAGGGGCCCAGCTTGAAGGAAGGTAATCCTTGCTGAGGGAAGTCACAATTATAATATACCTTTCAATCCACATTCCAAGGTTAATGGAGAGGGATATTAAAAGGAGCGAAATCCAGTTCCTCCTCATCTTTTTGAACCAGAAAAGCTGAGGTATTATAACATTGCAGAGAATCAGTCCGGCAAAATAGAGATAGTAATCACCGGTTATCCTGTTCCTGAACTGGGTAAATATTTCATATTCATTGCCTGAGTACCACGCGATAAAGATCTCGGTCGCATAGGATGTACCCATAATGAGCGAAATGAAAATCAGGATCCGCGCAATTGCATCCATGTGGTTATCAGTGACATAATCTGTAAATTTGTATATCTTCCTGATAATTACCATCAGCGTCATGACCATTGCAAATCCTGAAAAAATAGCTCCGACAACAAAGAACGGAGGGAAAATGGTTGAGTGCCAGCCGGGTTCTATACCTACTGCAAAGTCAGTTGATACAATTGAATGAACTGAAACCACCAGCACAGAGGTTATGCCTCCAAGAATAAAAGCAAGGGAATCAAATCTCACCCACTGACGGCTGGAACCAGTCCATCCCATGCTGAAGAAACCGTAGATTTTCTTTTTTATTCCCGACGCAGTCGTGTCCCTTACGGCGGCAAGATCGGGCAATGTACCCAGATACCAGAATGCTGCTGAAATCAGCAGGTATGTTGAAACGGCAGTAAAGTCCCAGAAGAGCGGTGAATTGAAATTTACCCAGAGAGGTCCCCGTGTATTCGGATATGGGAAAAGATAAAATATGTTCCAGACCCTCCCCATATGGATTGTCGGGAAAAGCGCTGCACACAGAACTGCGAAGACAGTCATTATCTCAGCTGATCTGTTTATTGAGGTTCTCCAGCGTTGACGGAGCACAAGCAGGAAAATCGAAAACGCAGTTCCGGCATGCCCTATCCCTATCCACCATACAAAGTTTATTATATCCCATCCCCATGCCACCGTATTATTCACCCCCCACAATCCGATTCCTTTTGTCACAGTCATGTAAATGGCATAAACACCGAAAAGTGTTGCCGCCAGCGCGATTCCAAAGGCAATGTACCACCATTTACCGGGCTTTACCTCCATCGGGTTGAGTATTTCCCTGGTAATTTGCCCGAGAGTCTTATCACCCTGGATCAGCGGACCTCTTACTTTCCTGTTATACATCGGTTATTCCCGGTGGTTATGAATTTGTTTTTTCATCATTCCGGACTTTAGTAAGGAACCTTACAGAGGGAAGCGTATGCAGATCTTCCAGCAGTCCGTATGCCCTCCGCTCTTTGAAGAGTTTTGAAACCCTGCTCTTCTCATCGTTCAGATTACCAAATACAATAGCTCCTGCAGGACATGCCTGCATGCATGCAGTTTTAATTTCATAATCCTTAAGCGTGCGGTTCTGAAGCTTTGCCTGCAACTTTTTCTCCTGTATCCTTTGGACACAAAAGGAGCATTTTTCGACCACACCCCGCTCTCTTACTGTAACATCGGGATTTAAAACCATTTTACCCAGATCGGAAGCAGATTCGAAATCGAATACTTTATTGTTTGTGTAACGGAACCAGTTGAACCTTCTTACTCTGTACGGGCAGTTGTTAATACAATATTTGGTGCCTACACACCGGTTGTATGACATCTGGTTAAGACCCTCGCTGCTGTGGTTGGTTGCTGACACCGGACAAACATTTTCGCAGGGTGCATTGCCGCAGTGCTGGCAGGTAAGCGGCTGGAATAATACTTTAGGGTTATCCTGATTGTCAGAATAATACCTGTCTATTTTAAGCCAGTGCATGATCCTGTGACGGGTCACCTCACTCTTTCCTACCGTTGGAACATTGTTTTCGGCCTGGCAGGCAATTACGCATGCATTGCATCCCACACAGGAATTCAGATCTATTGCCATACCCCAGTGAAAACCGTCAAATTTTATTTCAGGATAAAGTGTCCTGTGCGTTTTTTCAAATTCCTCGTGGAACTCATTGCCGGATCCCTTTTCAGTTTTATAATTGCTCAGGATTGTTGACCTGGCTATAGGCCTTCCTTCCATTGAGTTATGGAGCTGGGTCAGGGCAAGCTCACTACTTCCTCCTGCCTTTCCGGGAGCCTGGATTGTGAATCCGTATGATCTGTTCCCATCCCTGGTCTCCATAAAGGGATAAGCATTAATGCCTTTATGATCGGCTACCGGACCCAGGTATGTGTGCCCATAACCAAGAGCGACCGAAATAGTGCCTTCAGTCTGTCCCGGCTGAATGAATGCAGGTAAAATGAATCCGTCAATTAACCTGATTAGCTCTCCTGAAACAATCCCAAGATTCAGTGCATCAGCAGGAGATAATGATGCAACATTCTCCCATGTAATTTTCGATACCGGGTCAGGCAGTTCCATAAGCCAGGGATTATTGCCATGGATTCCTGTCCCAAGCGGAATACTCTCAGCCAGGATTACATCGAATCCTTTTGAAGCGGGAACGCCGGCCTCAACAGAGGGATGCTTCATAGCTTCATCATTGAAGCCGGGCACTCCTGGTGTATTGTCTTTATATTTGTAAACACCGTTACCCAGGGCCCGGTTCCAGAAATCTCTGAACACCGGTATTCCCGAACCCGGGAAATAGGTTTCCTCCCAGTTCCCGGAAAGGTAATCATGATAAGTAGCTGTTTTCCCTGACCATTTTAGAAGTGAATCCTGGAATGGTCGTGTATTGAAAATTGGATTAATGCATGGCTGAGCCAAACTGAGCTGACCGGGAATTATTTCAGCGTCATCCCACGACTCAAGGAAATGGTTTACAGGGCATTCATATCCTGACTGGCCGACTGTTTCATTACGGCTGACTGCCATGTTTATCGTCAGTTCGGTATTTTTAAGCCCTGTAAGAAAATCCTGTGAAGACGGGTAATCATAAACAGGGTTCACATTGTACATAAGCAATGCCCCTACACTACCGGCTTTCATATCGCTGATCAGGTTTTGCATTTCACTGTCGATCCCCGATGATATGTTCAGATTATTATCGAGATCAAGACAGTCCGGATAATTACCCAGCAAGTGGTTGATCCTGTTAACAATTATCTGAATGCCAATATTGTTTGATCCTGAAATAACTATCGATTTTCCTTTTGCAGCGAGCAGCCCGTATGCTACATCATCAGTATTTTCCCTGAAGCCGGCATCCGGGATTTTCTCATATCCGGTTTTTTCGGCGATAGTGTTATACAGGCTGATGAGCATGCCCTTCTCATCAGAAGGTTTTAATTTCCTGCAGTCATCAGCATTACATCCCGTAATGGTCACAGCTGACCCGTAATGCATGTGACGAAGCATTCCAGCTTTTATATCATCCGGATTTCTCCGTGATACATAATCAGGGATAAAATGAACAGGGGCGATCCAGGTGCCGAGAAAATCGGCATTTACAGAAACAACCATCGAAGCATTTCTGAACAGATAATCGGGGATGACAGCTTTACCGAAGCAGATCCTGTTAGCTTCAAGGATTGCCGAGTAAGAGACCGAATCATATTGCACCCATCTGAACTTCGTGAATTGTCCTCCGAATTCCCTGATCAGCCTGATTGTGGAAGGGGAAATTATACTCGAAGTGAGCAGTACTATTTCACCAGACTTCCTGTTAACTTCAGCCAGGTCACTGATAATACGCCCGTCGATATTCCCCCATGTTGTTTCTGACTTGTCTATAGAAGGATTTTTTAGCCGTGAATTATCATAAAGACTCAATACGGAAGCCTGAATTCTTGCTGTAGTACCTTCACCGTTAAATGGAGACAAAGAATTGCCCTCGATTTTTATGGGACGTCCGTCGCGTGTTTTGACTAAAATGGAAGCATATTCATGTCCGTCGTAGAAGCCTGAGGCATAATAGAGTCCCTTCCCCGGAGTGATCTCAGGCGGTTGTATAATATATGGAAGAGCATTCTGAACAGATCTTTTACATGCTGCAAGAACTACTGCAGAACCAATGCCATATCCAAGAGTCTTAAGAAAATCCCTCCGGCTATAACCCTGATTTACGGTTTGTTTATTTTTTGAGTTCTCTTTCACAAATCTTCGGTTAATAATGACATTTCATGCATTCTGTTCCTCCCAGCATATTTATTGTGACTGAGTCAGCTCTTCCCGATCTGATTTTGTCAGTCATATCCCTGTAATCAGAATAAAATTTGTTCCCCTGGAAATTGATCTTCCTAGTCCGGTGGCAATCAATACACCACCCCATAGACAGATCCGACACCTGAACTATTAAATTCATTTCCCTGGTATCGCCATGACATTCACTGCAGTCCATGGCTCCGGGACCAGTATGCTGTGCATGACTGAAAAAAACGTAATCCGGAAGATTATGAACCTTGATCCATTCAATTGGCAGATTATTGTCATGAGCATTTATAATTTTTGCTATCTCGAATGTCCCCGATCTTGTACCATTCCTTACAAGCAGGTGGCAATTCATACAGACATTTACAGGGGGAATGCCTGCCGTTTTACTTATTTGAGCATAGCTGTGACAATAGATGCAATCTGTTTTGTTTTGCCCGGCATGAACTGCATGCGAAAATTTTATCGGCTGGTCGGGTGAATAATTGGGAGTCCGGCCAATCATTATTGCATTAATCACCAGTGTGGATATAATGAATACAAAAGTTACAGTAAGAATGCTGTAATGGATCCACTTCTTTTTAACTTTTTTGGTCAAGATCAGATCGACAACAGAGAAGAGGAAAAGAACAACTGCAATTAAGAAGAGCAGGAGATTCGTAATTACCGGTTTATCAGCTTTAAGTCCGATATATACAAATTCATCCATAAATGCCTTTACCAGAGTAATATCTTCAGGAGTCAGCTGAAATCCAATATGCACTTCAGTCATTTTCTTTCCTGACGGGGTAAGCAGTACTTTACTCAGATCTAGGGCATTTTTGTCCTTGTATTTCAATGATATAACCATTGCATCAGGGTTCCAGTTGAGCGTATCGGGAACCCTGGTATTGTGGCAGCGGGCACAATTTACAGCTTTGTCAGCCGGATATGCAAGTCCGTAAAAAAGCCTTTCTCCCCTGATCAGTTCCTCTCCTGTAAATATCTTTTTGTTATAGACAGAATCAACATTCTGAGGTAAAGCCGGGGAGGCAGTTATATAATATCCCCGTATGAGGAAAACTGCAAGCAGGTATATGATATATCTGCCGTTAAAGGAATTGGGCATCAAAAAAATATTGCTTTATATAATGTAGACGTTTTTGAAAGCGTAATTGTTTACACCTAAATGTAGTTCAAACATTTGACATTTTTGAATGTTTTTATCTTATCATTTTAAGCAGTTAAAAATGAAAGCAATAATCCTGAAAGATTTTGGTGGACCCGAAAACCTGGTAATAGCTGAATTGCCAATCCCGGATATTTCTGATAATGAGGTTCTGGTACAGGTAAAAGCAATTTCTGTCAATCCGGTTGACTACAAGACAAGAATCGGGAAAAGCCGTCTAGCATTGAGTCTCAGGGAGACCTCTCCGGTTATTCTTGGCTGGGATATATCGGGAATTGTAATACGCAGGGGAAAGGAAGTTAAAATGTTCAGTGAGGGTGATGAGGTATTCGGGATGGTTAATTTCCCCGGTCATGGAAAAGCATACGCTGAATATGTTGCTGCACCGGAGGCCCATCTTTCTCTGAAACCGTCAAATATCTCACATGCCGGAGCTGCTGCAGCATCGCTGGCTGCACTTACGGCCTGGCAAATATTCGGGGAAAGGATCAGAATAAAACCCGGAGATCGAATTCTAATTCATGCTGCAGCCGGCGGGGTGGGCCATTATGCAGTTCAGATGGCAAAATACCTGGGCGCTGAAATCTCGGCGACTTCCTCTGCAGAGAACAGGGATTTCGTACTCAGCCTGGGAGCTGACAGACATATCGATTATAAAAAAGAGAAATTTGAAGACGTTGTTCATGATCTTGACTGGGTGTTTGACAGCATCGGCGGCGATTACACCGATCGTTCACTTAAAGTGTTGAAGCCTGGTGGTACAATAGTTACCCTGCCGTCAGGAACCTCACCCCAGGTTGCTGAAAAAGCAAAGGCACTGGGATTAACTGGTTATAATTTCTATGTAAAGTCCGATGGTATTAATGTTAAAGAGATTGCTGATATGCTTGAGAAGGGAATTATAAAGTCGTACATTTCAGGAACCTTTAAGCTTGACGATATAAGGTCGGCTCACCGCCAGATCGAATCAGGTAAGACAAGAGGTAAGATTGTTGTTTTGGTGGAATAACTCCGCTGGCACCGGTCCTAAGCTGGCGCCGATTTGAAATCGGTGCCAGATATTGTTGGCATGGATTATAAATCCGCGCCAGATGTAGTCACTCCGATGGCGCCGATTTGAAATCGGTGCCAGAAATTGTTGACAGAGATTGCAATCCTTGCCCCCACTGAACCAATATATTTCCTATATTTAAGTAATATTTACCATTTGTATGAAAGACAATTCTATTATTATCATTGGCGCAGGATTTGCCGGTCTGGGAACAGGCATTTATTCCCGGTTGAATGGTTACAAAACGCAGATCTATGAATTGCACGACAAACCAGGAGGTCTTTGTACAGCCTGGAAAAGGAAGGATTTCACATTCGATGGTTGCATCCACTGGCTTGTAGGCTCTTCGCCTCAAAGCAGCATGCACGATTTCTGGGAAGAGGTCGGGGTTGCCCGGGGCAGGGAAATCATAAATATGGATGAATATATGCGCTTTGAAGGTGCTGACGGTCGCACCGTTATCTTTTATACAGATATTAATCGCCTGGAAAAGCACCTTCTTGAGTTTTCACCTCAGGATGAAAAAGTTATTAAGGAGTTCACTGACGGAATGAGGATGTGTCTTCCTTTCGACTCACCGTCAAAAAAGATCCCTTTCCTGAGACGTACAGGAATGCAGGTAAAAATGGTTTCCGGGTTTATGATACACGGGAAAAAGATGCAGAAATGGATGAAGATAACAGCGGGTGAATTTGCTAAAAAATTCAAGGACCCTGTATTGCGCAGCGCAGTGGAGGATATGTGGTACCCGGAATTCTCAATGCTATTCATGCTTTTTACCTTTGCTTATATGCATAATAAGAATGCCGGTTATCCGCTGGGAGGATCACTGCCCTTGTCATATGCACTTGAAACGCGGTATAAGGAGCTTGGCGGCATAATCCATTATAAAAAACGAGTTGATAAGATCATTGTTGAAGATAATAAAGCTGTAGGTGTAAGGCTCGATGACGGTACTGAAGTAAATGCTGCGAGAGTTATTTCCGCTGCGGACGGATATTCAACAATCTTTAAAATGCTTGACGGCAGGTTCAAGGATGTAAAGACATCAGAGCCGTATGAAAAATGGCCCCTTTTTCCTCCGCTTATATTTGTCGGTCTTGGAGTGAACAGGTTATTTAATGATGTTCCACAGTCGGTTTCAGGTATGGCCATTACCCTTAAAAAGCCTGTTGAAATAGGAGAAGCTCTGCGCGAAAGACTCTGGGTTCATATTTATAACCAGGATCCTTCACTTGCCCCTGCCGGAAAGACGAGCATAAATGTGATTTTAAATACCGATTATGAATACTGGAAAAAACTTTCCATGGACAGGAGTGCCTATGACCAGAAAAAAGAGGAAATTGCAAGGACTGTAGTCGGGCAGCTGGAGAACAGGTTCCCCGGAATATCTTCACTGGTTGAGGTCACGGATGTGGCAACTCCAATGACATTCGAACGCTATACGGGTAACTGGAAGGGAAGCTTCGAGGGATGGCTCATAACACCCGAAAATTCATATACAATGATGAAACCTATGTCAGATGAGCTTCCCGGATTAAAGAATTTCCATATGTGCGGCCAGTGGGTCGGTCCGGGCGGAGGATTACCGACGGGCATAATGCTGGGAAGGCGTCTTCTGAAGAAGATATGCAAGCAGGATGGCAGAAAGTTCAGGACCGGAAACAGATAAAAAAAGAATTATTTTGTTATACAGTGCCATTAAGAGCTGTCAGACTGAAGAATAATGAGATGGACGCAAAAACCATTTACCATGATTAAAATTTTTCTTTAACTTAATGAGCCGCTTCAGAATACTCCGTGTCGACCATTATGATCCTGTAAGTATTGGGAGAAAGGACAGGCTGCTTTATTCGGTTTACGGAGCTATACCCTCCTTGATTATATTTGCCTTAAACATGGCTGCCCTGACATCAAAATATCATTATATAATTTTTTTCATCTCTATTATTGTCCTGAGCCTGGTCATTTATTTCCTGCTCAGAAAAATCAGATCCGATATAAACAACCTTAAAACAATCGGGGAATTTGAGGTCACCCAATCGGGTTTGAAAAAATGGCTGGGTGATTCCCTGACTGAATATAATTACCATATTGTTAAAGAATTAACACTGTCAAAGCATATGCCTTCCACCAGGATGAAAGAGGGTGTAAACAGGTATTTTTCTTATATCCTGAAGATAGAATTCCTTGATGGATCTGAAGAATCACTTGTCATTTCCGACATACCGGCTGATCATAATGCCAAATTGAGCTTTGCCGTTACGATGAAAACCCTTAAAAAAATCGTACCTTTTCCGGTGAATATAAATACATAATTTTCCCTGATGCAAATTGCTCTTTGCAGCCTGGAATTTGAACCTGGAATTTGAACCTGAAATTTGAAACCTGAAATTTTTAACAATGAAACAATGGTACGAGGAACTTTTCCGGGATTTTTCGGAAAATTATGAAAAAGAAATTTTTACCAGGGGCACACTGGGTGAAGTCGATTTCTTTGAGAAGGAACTGAATTCTAACAAGTCTGCCAGGATCCTGGATATAGGCTGTGGTACCGGCCGGCATTCTCTGGAACTGGCGCGTCGCGGATATAATGTCACCGGCATTGATCTGTCTGAATCAATGATCGGCAGAGCCAGAGAGCTTGCTGAAAAAGAAAACCTGAATATAGTTTTTTTTACAAAGGATGCCCGCGATTTTAATTTTAACCGGGAATTTGATCTTGCCATCATGATATGCGAGGGCGCATTCCCGTTAATGGAAACCGATGAGATGAACTACTCAATTCTGAAGAATGCATATTTATCACTGAAACCGGGAGGTAAATTCATTTTTTCAACTCTGAACGGCCTTTTCCCATTGTTCCATTCTGTGAAAGATTTTGTGAACAGTGAGGCATCCGGGGAAAAAACAAGCGAAAACAATTTCGATCTGATGACATTCCGGGAATATTCGGTTTTGGAAACCAAAGATGATGCAGGGAACCAGGAAGTGCTCCACTGCAATGAGAGGTATTATATTCCATCAGAAATAACCTGGCTCCTGAGATCCGCAGGTTTCCGGAATACGGAAATTTTCGGTTGTAAGCTTGGCGCTTTCAGCAGAAATGATAAACTTTCGACTGATGATTTTGAAATGCTGGTAATTGCTCTTAAATGAAAATTAAAGTAATAATTACCGGAGTAACCGGAATGGTTGGTGAAGGAGTCCTTGCTGAAGCTCTCATCCATCCGGAGGTCGAAAAGGTGCTGGTCATTAACAGGCGGCCGTGCGGGATTATCCATACTAAACTTTCCGAGATAATTCACAATAATTTTCTTGATATCTCCCCCTTCGCTGAAAAGCTCAATGGCTTTGACGCTTGCTTTTTTTGCCTGGGAGTCTCATCAGTGGGAATGGATAAGGAAAAGTACTATTCCCTGACTTATTCTCTGACCATACATATGGCTGAGATCCTGGCAAAACAAAATCCCGGGATGACTTTCTGTTATATCTCAGGTGCCGGTACCGACAGCTCTGAAAAAGGCAGGATAAGCTGGGCAAGGGTCAAGGGAAAGACTGAAAATGACCTCATGAAGCTCCCGTTTAAAAAGGTTTATAATTTCCGTCCTGGTCTCCTGATTCCCTCAAAGGATATGAAACGTGTCCACAGGTTTTATTATCTTCTTAAGCCGGTTATTCCTGTATTAAAAGCCCTGATGCCCAATGCAGTTTCCACTTTAAAAGAACTCGGACTGGCAATGATAAACTCGGTGCTCAGGGGATATGACAGGCCGGTTCTCGAGGTAAGGGATATAAAGCTCCTGTCAAAAAATCCGGAATCATTATCATAGTTCCTGTTCCAGCCATCTAAAACATTTACGACAATGACCCCTGCATTTTCATTTACAAAATCTCCTGCCTGGACATCGGCAGTAAAAAAGACAAAACGAATTTTTAAGTGGATCTTATTCCTGGTTATCCTGTTTCTGGGAATTCTTATTTACTGGAAGTATTTTTTCACATACAGTCAGGGATACAGGGCGGGACTTCTTCAGAAATTTTCAAACAAGGGTGCCATATTCAAAACTTATGAAGGAGAAATGATCCTGAGCAGCGTTTCATCAAACAGGGATATCGCTCTGGCATCAGAGAAATTTCTTTTTACTGTCACTAACAAAACACTCATCAGGCAGTTTGATACCCTTCAGGGCGAAATGGTAATTGTTCATTACAAACAGAAGAACAAGGCTGTGTTCTGGAGAGGAGATTCCCCGTATCTTGTTGATAGTGTGAAGTTAAAGAGATAAATCTTTACATAACTTTCTTCAGAATACCCATCACCCCCCGTATGAAAGTTGCACTTGTAAGCACTTTTAAAACAGGGCTTGCTGCCGGTCTTCTGCTACTGCCTGATGATGATCGTCCTGAAGGCCTGTAGGTGCTTCTCCCCCAATCTCCCCCTCTCCCCTTCTCCCACTCGTTATCGTGCTGCCTCATCAGCCTTTTCCTTTTCAATTGCTTCTACTTTCTTCCCCAGTATTTCATAAGCGCTTTCCCTGTCGATAACCTGGCTGTATTTTCTTACCAGGCCGGATGCCCTGTTTATTGAACCTATCTCATCAGGTGTAAGTATATCCATTCGGCTCATTGGAGCTCTTACCATAGTTGCAGCGAGAGGAGTTGGAATACCTTTTTCATTCAGGGCAGTTACAAGGGCTTCGCCTGTACCGAGAGATGTGAGGGCTTCGTCGGTTTTATAATATTCAGAAAGAGGAAAGTTTTCAGCAGTCAGCTTTATCGCTTTCCGGTCGACTGCTGTAAAGGCTCTCAGGGCATGCTGCACCTTAAGTCCGAGTTGAGCAAGGACTTCGTTGGGGACATCCATTGGATTCTGGGTGACAAAAAACACCCCAATGCCTTTGGATCTAATCAGTTTTACGATGGTTTCAATCTGATTAAGAAGTGCTTTGCTTGCCTGGTTGAATATCAGATGAGCCTCATCAATAAAGATCACAAGTTCCGGTTTTTCTGCATCACCTTTTTCAGGCATCTGGCTGTATACCTCAGCAAGAAGCGAAAGCATGAATGTAGAAAAAAGTTTCGGCCTGTCCTGGATATCCGTAAGCCTGATAATACTGATATATCCATATCCATTCCTGTCGACTCTGAGCAGATCCCTTATGTTGAAAGAAAGCTCACCAAAAAACAATTCCGCCCCCTGCTGTTCCAGCTCCATTATTTTACGGAGGATGATTCCGGTCGTAGCTGTAGAAATCTTACCATATTCCTTTTCAATTTCTTCCTTTCCTTCATCGGTTACATACTGCAGAACTTTTTTCAGATCCTTAATATCAAGAAGGGCCATCTGGTTGTCATCGCAATATTTAAATATTATTGCCAGGACTCCTTCCTGCGTATCATTAAGATCAAGTATCCGGGAGAGAAGAACCGGGCCGAATTCAGATATTGTTGCACGGAGTCTGACCCCCTCCTGCTGTGACAGTGACATAAGTTCGACCGGAAATCCCTTTGGCGAAAATGGCAGTCCTATCTTCGCATGGCGTTCGGTGATAAAAGGTTTCTCCTCTCCCGGCATAGCTATTCCGCTGAGGTCCCCTTTTACATCCATCAGGAGGACAGGTACACCTTTTTCCGAAAGTTGTTCCGAGATCACCTGGAGCGTTTTTGTTTTACCAGTTCCTGTTGCGCCGGCAATAAGTCCATGCCTGTTCATTGTCCTCAATGCAATTCTGACCTGTGCACCAGCAACAGGCTGGCCGTCCATCATGGCGCCACCCAGTACAATATTCTCTCCTTTGCAGGAATAACCTTCATTTATATGAGCTGAAAATGCTTCTGTACGGTTCATTTCCGGATTATTTAAATCAAACGGGATTATTATTATGCAATTTAGCTGATATTTTACAACCTGAAAAACAGGAGTAATAATTTTTTATCTTTTAATAAAGAAGATATTCAGAAACAGGCTCTTTTAATAACCTTTTAGTCAAAGTATATGACCAGCATTAAGTACAAAATATTCTTTCAAAATATCTTAAAATTCTGTATATTTGATGGATGTATATCAAACTAATCTAAAAAAATCATGCTTGAACAACTACTTGGAACATTTAAAATGTAAAAAGATGGCAAAGTTTGAAGTTTACCAGAGTGGAAAGAAAAATGAATTCCGTTTCAGGCTGAAAGCCGATAACGGACAAACTATCCTCAGCAGTGAAGGTTATTCATCAAAAGCTGCCTGCCTGAACGGTATTGCATCTGTAAAGAAAAATTCAAAAGATCCCAAAAGAGTCAACAAAACCCAGACTCCGGGCAAGTTTTTCCGTTTTGCTGTTACTGCCGGGAATAATGAGATAATCGGCGTAAGCCAGAATTATAAAAGTGAAACCGGCCGCAATAACGGAATTGATTCGGTAAAGAGGAATGCTGCTAAAGCTGAGATCGCAGATTTAAAGAAATAAATATAATTAAGACAGGGACATGCAAAAGCAAGTCCCTGTTTTAATTTAAGTATTTCAGCCATGCTACTGCGTGGTTACATTACTTATAACTATAGCATAAACTAACAGTTTAGCATCATGAAGAACAGAATTACTGCCCTGATTATTTTGCTTTCATTGTTCGGCTGTATCTCTTATGCCCAGGTGACTGAAGGTGAAAAAAATCTCCGGGCTCAATCGACCGATACCACCCAGGGATGGAAGAAAGGAGGTGTTTTTGCCGTTAATCTTGCTCAGACATCGCTGACAAACTGGGCAGCAGGCGGCCAGAATTCTTTTGCAATAAATGGTATATTGAGTGTTTTTGCCAATCTGAAACAGGGTAAATCAAGATGGGACAATTCGCTTGATCTTGGCTATGGTCTGATGAAGCAGGGTAAGGAAGACTACAAGAAAACTGATGATAAAATTGATTTCCTCTCCAAATATGGCAGGGAAGCATTTAAAAATTTTTATTACGCTACTCTTTTAAATTTTAAAACCCAGATGACAGTGGGTAAAAACTACGCTGTTACACCAAATGAAAAGATTTCCAATCTGCTTTCTCCGGGATATTTGCTTCTGGCCCTTGGGCTTGATTATAAACCGGATGCATATTTCAGTGCCTTTATAGCGCCTCTTACTGCAAAATTCACTTTTGTAAGGGACCCTGAGCTATCTGCAATCGGAGCTTTCGGGGTAAAACCCGGTGAGAAATCAAAAAGCGAGATCGGTGGTTATATCAGGGCAATATATTCAAAAAGCGATTTTAAAAGTGAATTCCTGAAAAATGTAGCCTTTACCACTAAAATTGACCTCTTTTCTAACTATATACGTAATCCGCAGAATGTGGTGGTGAACTGGGAAACGCTTATTGCAATGAAAGTCAATAAATACATTTCTGTAAGCTTCAATACTGACCTTATTTATGATGATAATATAAAAATCCCATTTGATAAAAATGGCAATGGCACAATAGAAACTGGCGAGGCAGTAGGATCTAAAGTACAGTTCAAGGAAATCCTGGGAGTCGGATTTTCTTATAAATTCTGATCCAAATAACCAGTAACAAATAACTAATAACCAATAACTAACTTTTATGAAACTAGTAGATGAATTTAAAGCATTCGCAATGAAAGGTAACGTTGTCGATATGGCTGTCGGTATCATCATAGGTGCAGCTTTCGGCAAAATTGTATCATCCCTTGTAAGCGACATCATCATGCCACCGCTTGGACTGCTCATTGGCGGTGTCAATTTTACTGACCTGAAGCTGGATATAAATCCTAATCCTGCCAAGGAAGTGTTCTGGAATTACGGTAATTTTATACAGGTGTGTTTTGATTTCCTGATTGTGGCACTTGCTGTCTTTCTTGTTATCAAAGCCATCAATGCAGCCAGGAAAAAGGACGAAGATGTTCCTGCAGCGCCACCTGCTCCGCCTGCTCCTACAAAAGAAGAAACCCTCCTGTCGGAGATACGCGACCTGCTGAAGAAATAATTAAGCCCCGGCTGACAACTTACAGGTAAATGAACCTGTAAAACAAGTAACTCTATCGGTCCTTACAGGGCCGGGATTACTTATTAAAATTACACCAAGACCCCGATGAAAGAGTTCCTGGCGCTATTATTTCTGATTTTGTTATCTTTTAGCACCCCATTTGCCAAAGGACAATCTTCTCTTGAAATTGAAGTTACAGGGCTGAGAAGCAATAACGGGCTGATCATGCTTCAGCTCCTGGACAAAAATGAAAAGATTGTTACACAGGCTAAAGGCGTGATCTCAGGGAATAAATCAGTAATCATGATAAAGGATCTTAAACCCGGACAATATGCTTTCAGGTTCTTCCATGATGAGGATCTTTCAGGGAAAATGGAAACCGGCATTCTGGGAATACCAAAGGAGGGTTACGGATTTTCAAATGATGCCTCCGGACCATTTGGCCCTAAACCATTCAGGGAGTGGCTTTTCGATCTTGCGGGAGATAAGAAGATGGAGGTTAGAGTCAGATATCACCAGAAAAATTAATTTTGCATTTCATCCCGGTGAAGCAATAAAGATTTTTTCCTGTCTTTAACGTGAACGGTATCAAAAGAGGGATCATTATGGGGAATAACAAAACTGCACTTGTTATCGGTGCCGGAATAGGCGGTATCACCACTGCTGCTTACCTGGCAAAGAACGGGTATAGTGTCAGCGTATACGAAAAAAATTCTGCTCCCGGAGGACGGTGCGGACAGCTTATACATAACGGATATCGTTTCGACCTGGGGGCTACTATGCTCATGATGCCTGGCATTTATCATGAAGTATTTGACTCTCTCGGGATCAGACTCGAAGAGGGCAGAGATATTATTCCCCTGGAAGATCTTTACAAAATATATTTTGATGATTGCAGTTATCTAGCTTTTACATCCGATAAGGAACGGATGAAGCAGCAACTGGAAAAGATCGAACTGGGCAGTTTTAAAAAAGCTGAAAAATATGTTTCAAAGGGCTATGATATTTTCAGACTGGGCATGGATAAACTTATAGGACGTAATTTTTATAACATCTTCCAGTTTGCAAATTTCCGCAACCTCGGTCTTCTGGCCAGGCTGAAAGTTCATATATCCAACTGGTCGTATGCAAAAAAATTCTTCAGGAATCCTCATCTTCTGATGGCCTATACTTTCCAGAATATCTATGTCGGACAGAGTCCTTTCAACTCTCCTGCCCTCTTTTCAATGGTTCCCGCAGCAGAGCTAACCGAGGGGACCTTTTTCTCTAAAGGAGGAATGTTCTCTGTTGTTGAAAAGCTTAAAGCTAAAGCTGAATCTGCCGGTACATCTTTTCATTTTAATTCAGGGGTTTCAGAAATAAAAACAAATGGCAGGAAGGCAGAAGCGATTGTGCTTGATGACGGCACTGAAATTAAAGGTGATATTATAATTGCAAATGCCGATCTTCCATATACATACAGGAATCTGTTACCTGATAAAAGAAAATCGTCAGAGCTTGACCGTCTGAAATATTCCTGCTCTGCAATCTGTTATTACTGGGGACTTGATAAGGTCTATCCCCAGATTGGTCAGCATAGTGTCTTCCTTTCGGATGATTTCAGGGAAGGGCTTGACAGCATTATGTTTGACAAATCAGTGAACGATCACCCCAGCTTCTATGTTTACGCACCGGTCCGGTCAGATACAGACGCCGCTCCTGAAGGCTGTGATACATTGTCGATTTCCGTTGGTGCGGGTCATGTCGATAAAACTAAAAATCAGGATTGGGATAAGATAAAGGAGAAGACCCGCAAAGCTGTAATAGAAAGGCTTAAACGCCAGGGCCTTGATGATATTGAAGACCATATCAGATTTGAGGTATGTTACACTCCGGCAGACTGGGAAAAAACATGCAATATATCAAGGGGTGCGGTATTTGGAAGCCTGGGTCATAATATTTTCCAGATGGGATATTTCCGTCCCCATAATCGTCATGACAGGTATCACAATCTCTATTTTGTCGGGGGAAGTACACATCCCGGGAACGGTATCCCTAATGTTTTAACATCAGCCAGGCTTGTTGCCGAAAGAATCATAAAGGAAAATCAGCCATAACCACAAACAAATTCCAGATTTCCAATGAACCAGCAGGAAGAAAAATTCCTAGAAATATTTAATTCTATCGATTTTCAGAGCATCAGGGATCATCCCAATATTCTTATTGCAGCGGCATTCTGGGAGGAAGACAGGTATTGTGCGGCCAGAGTCTGTTATAAATTCATGAGAACTATCGATGATATGATAGACAATCATAAAGCAGCAAATAAAAGTATTGCTCCCGGTGAAAGAAAGGTATTTGCCGCCAATGTGAACAGCTGGCTCAGAATGGTAATTGATTCCGGGGATTGCAATCCTCTTCAACTGGAGATCGCTGAGATCATTGAAAAATTCAGGATCCCTGTCTGGCCGCTTGAAACATTTGCAGCATCAATGGTCTATGATATAAATAATGACGGGTTCCGTACCCTTGATGATTTTCTGAAATATTCCCAGGGCGCATCTGTCGCTCCTGCGTCAATTTTCGTACATCTCAACGGACTGACAAAGAATAACGGCATTTATTCAGAACCTGCATTTAACGTCAGGGATGCAGCAACTCCTTGTGCATTCTTCAGCTATGTGGTCCATATAATCCGGGATTTTCAGAAAGACCAGTTGAATAATCTGAATTACTTTGCTGATGATATGATCACAAAACACTCACTTACCCGCGGTGATCTGAGACGATTTGCGGATGGGAGTCCCGTCAATGACAATTTCCGTGATCTAATTAAAGAATATTACTTTCTGGCAGATGAAAACAGGCTAAAAACAATGGAGATAATTAAAAAGATAAAGCCCCTGCTTGAACCAAGGTACCAGCTTAGCCTTGAAATAATCTTTGACCTCTATATGATGGTTTTTGAAAGGATTGATCTCCGTAATGGGAATTTCACAGCAGAGGAGCTCAATCCTACTCCGGAGGAAACAAAAAAAAGGGTTTATAAAATAATAAGAAATTTTAGTGCTTCAGCGCGATCCCGGCATAATCAGAACTCCTGATGGGTGCCAGGCACGTATCGGTATTTGAACCTGATGAATCAGAAATGAACAGACCAAAGATTTCATTTCTCACCTCCGGGCATTTGCCATATGATGACCGAATTTTCTGGCATATGGGAAAGACATTATCAGAAGCGGGATATGCCGTTGAAATTGTTAGCAGCAGGTTATTTCTAAAGGATTCCCGATATGGAATATCATTAAGATGCTTTGAAGGGAATAACCTCTCTAAAAAAGCTAAAATTGAATATTATATCGAACAACTCAGCGAGTTTAACCCCGACATAATTATTTGTTCAGAACCTTTACCTGTTCTGGCGGGAAACAGTTACAGGAAACGACTGCGTCAGAATGCCATCATTATTTATGATATTACCGAGTGGTACCCGTCCCGAAAAAATCTATCGCCCTGTAAACCCTTCCTGAAAGGGATCATTTTTATTAAACTTCTTATTTTCAACCTGGTTGCTTCATTTCTTTCTGATGCATTTATCTTCGGGGAATGGTATAAAAGCAAGCCGTACAAGTTATTGTTCCCGTTTAAACAATTCTTATTTCTTACCTATTATCCTGATCTTGATCTTTTCAGTCAAACTGAACCGGATCCCCCGGGTGAAAAAATCCGGCTGCTTTATTCGGGCAGGATAAGTATTGAAAAGGGATTTGGTAATTTCATTGATGTTATCCGGAAATTATCTGAAGTTCATAATAACCTTTTAATTGAAGTAAAGATCGTCGGCTGGTATGAATCAGATACAGACAGGGAACATTGTCAGCCCCTGTTAAAATTTCAAAACAATAATATCAGCATCGAAATCAAAGGAAGAATGCCCTTAAGGGAATTCCTTTCCGAAATAAATGAAACAGATATTTTCCTTGATCTCAGGAAAAGTAACTTTGAATCCCGGAGATCGCTTCCAATAAGACTCTTTTATTTTGCAGCGCTGGGAAGGCCCGTTATTTTTACAGATCTTAAATCAATCCGGAGGGAGGTAGAAATCGAAAATTTTGGATACCTGGTTAATCCCGATAAAGATGATGCTGTTGCAAATATTATTTCAGGATACATAAAAAACAAGGATCTTTACTTTGAACATTGCCGGATTGCACGTAAACTGGCTGAAGAAAAATATAACTGGCAGCAAATAAGTCCGGCTTTCATCAGATTTATTGAATCTTTTCCTTTAGCATAAAATGCTGTCAAAAAACACGACCCTGACAATAATGACAAAATTTGGGATTCTCGTCTCAAATTTTATCCTGGTAGTCTTTACAACCCGTATCTGGGGAACAGAAGGAAGGGGGGAAATTGCTCTTGTATTGACTAATATTTCAATTATAAGTATTTTCAGCAATATCTTCTGCGGCAGTACTGTAGCTTATCATGCTTCAAGGATTCACCGTGATTCTCTGCTGACTGTCTCTTTAACAGGAGCATTATTCGCATCACTGGCAGGTGCTGTTGCTTTTTCAATATTCTTCGGCTTCACCAGTTTTGTGCCACTTTTTCTGATCGCCCTTTTGTTGTCGTTGAATACCTCAGTTTCATCATGGTGGCTCGGGAAGAATAAGATCCGAATGTACAATATTCTGACCCTGTTAAACCCTTTTTTTATATTGGGTTCGCTATTAATATTATATTTCATATTAAGTAAAACAGCATTAAATACTTATTTCAATGCATATTACATTGGCCTGGGTGCTATATTGCTTTTTGGAGTGGCCGGTTTAGCTGTCAATGAAAGGATTAAGGTTTCTTCGATTAAATATTCTGATGCCAGGAACATCTTCAGATATGGATTAAGCAATGAATTTAACTATCTGGTACAATTCCTGAATTACCGCCTTCCCTATTATTTTATTGCCACTTATCTGGGTCTTTCAAGCCTTGGCTTATTTTCAGTTGTAGTTTCAATTTCCGAGTCAGTCTGGATCATCAGCAGGAGCCTCTCCACAGTTCATTTTTCGAATGTAATCAATACTGACGATCAGCTTAAAAACAGAAGGGAAACTATAGTTTTGGCAAAGCAAAGCTTTTTAATCAGCCTGATGCTCCTTCTGGTGGGAATAATAATCCCTGATAATATTTACAGCCTGATCTTTGGAGATGAATTTACAGGCATCCGGAAATTCCTGTTATTTCTGGTGCCCGGGATAATCGCTATTGCTGTTTCCAATCTTTATGGCCACTACTTTGCAGGAACCGGTAAGCTGAAAATCCTGAGGAATAAATCACTCATTGGTTTAGTTGCCTCGCTGGTTCTTTTGCCAGTCATGGTAAAGAAATATCAAATTACTGGTGCCTGTATTTCAATGAATATCTCATATCTTGTATCCTCATTTTATCTCTGGTTCGTCTTTCGCAGGGAGATGAAATCAGAAAAAGTCAGCACTTCAGGAACCAATTAATAAAATTTGATGAGAAAATCATTAACCTTTATCTCAATTCTGGTTTTAATTATTCTGATCCCCCGGAACAGCTATAGTCAGAAAGTCTCAAAAAAAGCCAGGCAGGATAAATCGACGCTTGCTGAAACTCTTCAGCCATTGCCCGATCAGGGCCAGGTTAAAACCCTGATAAAAGAGAATTCAATTTTTTTTAATGTTCGTCAGTTCGGTGCAAAAGGGGACAGCTCAACAATCGATACAGAATCAATTAATAAGGCTATTGAGGCAGCATCTTCACAAGGTGGAGGAACCGTTTATTTTCCCGCCGGTGAATACCTGAGCTTTTCTATAAGGCTGAAAAACAACATAACTGTTTTCCTCGATAACGGAGCATTCCTGATTGCCGCTGATCCTGAAAAGGGCCAGGGAGGCTTTGATGCTCCCGAACCGAATGCTTTTGATGAATATCAGGATTTCGGACACAGCCACTGGCATAACAGCCTCATCTGGGGTGAAAACCTTGAAAATATAGCAATAACCGGCTCGGGGTGGATAATCGGCAACGGACTTACCAGGTCGGGCAGGACAAATCCCGGACTGGGAAATAAAGCCATTGCGCTTAAGCTGTGCCGGAATGTGACCTTAAAGGATTTTACAGTTTTAAGGGGTGGCCATTTCTGTCTTCTGGCCACAGGAGTTGACAACATGACTATAGATAATATTAAGCTCGACACAAACCGCGACGGATTCGACATTGACTGCTGCAGGCATGTCCGGATGTCCAACTGCAGTGTAAATTCGCCCTGGGATGATGCTATTGTTCTTAAAAGCTCTTATGGACTTGGTTTTGCGAGGATGACTGAAGACGTTACCATAACTAACTGTTCTGTAAGCGGTTTCGATATCGGCACTTTCCTTGACGGCACTTACCAGCGTAAAAATTATGACCGTGTTCCTGATCGCGGTGTTGTTACAGGAAGAATAAAATTCGGTACTGAATCGAACGGGGGTTTCAGGAACATTACTATTTCAAACTGCACATTTGAATTCTGCCGCGGGCTCGCTCTTGAGACTGTTGATGGCGGAATTCTTGAAGATATAAATGTAACAAATGTTACAATGCGGGATGTCATGGGAGCGCCGTTCTTTATTCGCCTGGGAGCCAGGATGAGGGGTCCTGAAGGTGCACCCGTCGGAAAAGCAAGGAGAATAAATATCAGCAATATTATTGTTTACAGCGCTAATCCCGATTATGCCTCTTTGATCCTGGGCATTCCCGGATACTATGTCGAAGATGTCAGGATAAGTAATATCACCATGCTTGTGAAAGGCGGAGCTCCAAAAGAGCAGACAGAAATTGCAGTTCCTGAAAAAGAGAATGCATACCCCGATCCTCAGGAATTTGGTAAAATTCCTGCTTATGGGTTTTTCATAAGACATGTTAAAAATATTGAAATGAAGGATATTGAGATGAAGGTTGAAAATGAAGATTCCCGCCCGCCATTTATGCTTGAAGATGTCAGCGGGGCAACCTTCATAAATGTAGATGCACAGCTTTCAAAGGGCGTTCCGGCATTTATCCTTAAGAATGTAACCAATTTTAAAACTTTAAATTGCGAAAATATTCCAGATAATAAAATTGACAATATCCTTTTCAAAAAACTTGAGATTGTTCATACCTTTGGAGGGTATATTAAGAAATAAGTTACTGATACCAAAGCAGTTGCCGAATGAATTAAAGCCCTGAAAGGCTGTAAACTGAAGAAATGTCTGATGTAAAAATCAAAAATTCAATATGAGAATCACCATCTCCTGCCTGGCAGTTACCGCTTTTCTCCTTGTAAGCGGTTGTGCACCGTTTGATGAGATATATTCGCATGAATTCAGCTCGGGGTATTTTAAACTAAAGAGGACTGATGCCAGCTCTGAAAATGTATACTTAAAAGAGACTGATGATTCCCTTATTGTGTATCCAGTTACCTGCACCGGATCATCAAAAAAGATCGAGTTATCGTTACCCAGAGTTGAACACATTGCCAATATTGGTCCGGGAGAGTATTTGTACAACAGTACATTTGTTAAAACATCACCTGATATTGATCTTTCAAGTGTTGTCCTTAAATTCCGGCCAGCTGCTGCAAATGTGCCTCCCCAGCTGAATGCAAATGTGAACGGAGTTATTTATACCGGTTTCCGGAAAGATTATTTTAAAATTAAAGTCAAGCCTTCATGGATTGATGAGGAACTTCCCTATATCAGGCAGACCGGTTTTGATTTTGGTATATTTGCAGGAATCGGGATCACCCCGGTAAATCCGACCGTAACAGGTAGCGGTACAATGCTTGAATATGACGGCATAATTTTTCAGAAAGGTTTTTCGGTTTTCGCTACCTATGAGCATATTTCGGTCGGGCTGGCTTTAGGCTTTGACAATCTCCTTGATCATAATAAAAGCGTCTGGATCTACAATAACAAACCCTGGATTGGATTAGTGCTGGGGATAGCCAACTTCTGAAAAAAGTTTAACCATCCATTTAATATATTTGCTATCTTTGCAGACTCAAATTCCTTTGAATGGCAGATAGTTCCTCAACAGCACTTGTCAGGATGGATGGCCGGAATCTTTACTATTCATTCATTGCCGGCGCCAGGAAGGTTATCGGACACCAGGTAGAGCTTAACAAGATAAATGTATTCCCTGTAAACGATGGCGATACAGGAACTAATCTTGCTTCCACAATAAGGTCCGTCATTGACTCGCTCCACCCTCACAGATCATATAAGATTACTGCTGACCGCATTGCAGAAGCAACCCTTTTAAATGCCAGAGGCAATTCAGGAATAATCTTTGCTCAGTTTTTTTATGGCCTCAGCTCAGAGACAGGCAACCACATGTATGTCACTCTGGAACAATTCGCCGAGAGCATACAGAAGGCAGTCAGATATATTTATGAGGCCGTTGCCAATCCCGTAGAAGGCACTATGCTCACTGTCATCAAAGAATGGGCCCAGTACATCTATGAAAGCTGGCAGCGCTTCACCGATTTCAATCATCTGCTTGAAAGCTCCTACCATATCCTTTTAAGATCTCTCCAGGAGACAAAAACAAAGCTTAAGATCCTTGCAGCCAATAATGTTGTGGATGCCGGAGCCAAAGGTTTTGTCCTTTTTGTGGAGGGAATAATTGAATTCATTCACTCAAGAAACCTTAAAGAGCTGATACTTTCAAGGGCTGAAACCATATCTTTCCCGAGGCTCGAGGAGGTGATTGCCGAAAAAGTCAATTTCAGGTACTGCACTGAAGCCATTATAAAAAACTGTATTACCGATAATTTATCGCTGAAAGAATTGCTTTCAGGATATGGTGATTCTATTGTCATTGCAGGGTCCGATAAAGTCAAAAGGTTACATGTACACACAAGCGCACCGGCTGATCTTTTTGATAAGCTGCGGCATTCGGGAACAATCACTTTCCAGAAAGCCGATGATATGATCAGGCAGAGCCAGGCTGTTTATAGCAGGAAATGGAAGATTGCCATTGTTACTGACTCAACATGTGATCTTGCACAGGAGCTGATTGATAATTATCAGATCAATATCCTTCCTGTAAACATCAGCTTTGGTGATAATCATTATCTTGATAAGGTTACGATACATCCTGAACAGTTTTACAGGCTGCTTGAAGAAAGTCCGGATTATCCCAAGTCTTCCCAGGTTAACGAAACTGCCTTTGTAAACCTTTACTCACACCTTGCATCACATTACGATTCAATAATATCGATCCATCTGAGTGATAAGCTAAGCGGCACGTACAGCAGCAGCGTAAAGGCTGCAAAGTCGGTCAGCGATGAATTCAATAAACCTGTTACATCACTTAATTCAAGAAACATCTCCGGTGGTCTGGGACTGGTGGTCCTTCGGGTGGCTCAGGCAATTGAATCGGGATTTTCTCATGACCAGATAGTTTCAATGGCTGAAAAATGGATAAGCGATACTAGCATTTTTGTCAGCGTAAGGACACTGAAATATATGATTCGAGGAGGTCGTATCTCGGCGTTCAGCGGATTTATAGCAAAATTATTGAATGTCAACCCGGCTGTTACGATTGATCCTTCAGGCAAGGCTGTTGTATTCGGAAAAGCTTTCAGCCAGAGAATTAATATGGAAAAGATCATTTCTTATATCAGATCACTGAAACCGGGAAGAAGCATATGGAATTATATTATTCTCCATGCCAATAATGATGAAGCTGCACGATGGTATTCAGAGAAGATGGTGAAGATCACAGGCAAGATGCCGGTCTCGGTTTGCAATATCTCCCCTGTGATCGGAGCAAATGCCGGTATCGGCGCTGCCGCTATTGCTCTTCTTTATGATTAAATCAAAACCATTCTATGGAATTTTTTCGAATATGGATCCAGGCACTTCCCGTGATCATGATAATGATGACGGGTTTATGGATCGTCAGTGTTTTAATCAAGAATGTAAGCATAGTGGATCTTTTCTGGGGAGTGGGATTTGTTCTGGTTGCAGTATTCTGTTTCCTGAAAAGCCAGGGCTATTTTCCCAGGAAAACACTTCTGATGATTCTGGTCTCACTCTGGGGATTCAGGCTTTCTGCTTACCTGACATGGAGGAATATCGGAAAAGGAGAGGATTTCAGATATAAAGAATTCCGGAGAAAATATGGCGTGAAAAGATACTGGTGGATCAGTTATTTCCAGACTTTCCTGCTGCAGGGAATACTGATGTGGCTTATTTCGGCTCCTCTGGCTGGAGCGCTGTCTTATGGCCAGGAAAAGCAGCTGGGAATCCTTGATTATACAGGACTCGCGGTGTGGATCGTTGGAATTCTTTTCGAAGCAGGAGGTGATTTTCAGCTTGCCGTTTTTAAGACAAATCCATTAAATAAGGGAAAAGTGCTTAACACCGGCTTCTGGCGATTTACCCGTCATCCTAATTATTTCGGAGATTCTGCTGTATGGTGGGGATTTGGATTATTAAGTCTTTCAGCAGGAGCTTATCTGCCGGCGCTGGGATCTGTTCTTATGACACTGCTTATTATCAAGGTCTCCGGGGTGGCGCTTCTTGAAAAGAGCCTGAAAGAACAGAAACCGGAATATAAGGAATACATTGAAACAACCAGTCCGTTCCTGCCCTGGTTTCCTAAAGGAAGTGCATCGTCATAAACTTAATAAAAACCTCATAATCAGCTGGCATTGCCCCATGTCCCCCGGCATGCATAAAATAACCCAGGTCATTCAAAACAGGTTGTCCGGCAGCCGGCATTACATCAGTCCCCAACCCTTTCTTCCCAAGAAGCTTAAATACAGGTTCTGCAGCAACAGCAGCAAGAAATTCACCTTTTGGATCTGACCAGTAATCCGTATCGCCAGTCTGTAATAAGAGAGGCCTTGGCGCTAATAAAGCCACAAGCATGTTTGCATCGACAGGCGACTTTGACGGGTCCTCAGCATAATTTCTCCAGTTGCCGGCAAACTGGTAAAAGTACCTGGTGGGATGAGTCATATGGTTTATGTTTTCACCGTAGTTTCGTCTGGAGATTGCAGCGCCTCCCTCGCCTGAACAGCTTGCAATTACCATCCCGAAACGAGTATCGCGGGCGCCGGTCCACAAAACTGTTTTTCCAAGACGGGAGACTCCGAACAGGGCAACTTTTTTCGGATTAATCCCCGGATCCGTTTCAAAATAGTCCATCGCGCGGCTCAATCCCCATGACCAGGCTGAGATTGCACCCCATTCATCGGGCGCCGGATATGTTTCTCCGGACTTAAGATAATAACCCCTTATTCCATATTTAACGCCATCGGCAAAATCAGGTTCTATATCTCCGTAGCAAACTGTTGCGAATCCAATACCACGGGAAATGAACTGGTCAATATTCATCCTGCCGAACTGACCTCCTTTAGGTGCCGGTGTCCTTTTTCCGTCCCTGCCCCATACAAATCCGGCTTTTACACCGGGGTCACCGGTGATACCAGAATTAGCGGAAAAACTGACGTTGAAAAACAATGGTACCGGTCGAATGGAATTTGACGGAATGTAAATCAGAAGATCCATTTTATATTTTGATGTATCTTTTGTGAAATATACTGTCACCTGCCTGCGAATGGCCTTTCCGTCAAAGACAGGGGTTCCCTTATCGAAAACATTGAAGCTCATATCAGCAGGAATCCCCGGTACTCGGCCAAACTGGTATTCCTCAAAAAGTTTTACAATTTCCGGACGACGTTTTTTTATCCAGGTATTTGCGTTCCTTACTATTTTTCCGTTTAACATGAGAAGAGGATCCGGAAGGGTGTAAGTTCCAACCAGCGCCTCATCGTAATTGACTGGGATACCGGCAACTACTTTATTTGGCTCATTCTGACACAAACTATCTGATATCCAGAAAGTTGTTGTTAATAAAATAACAGCAGTCATTAAGAATCGTATTTTCATCTTGAAAAGTTTTATCGTGAATTGTATCAATAATAGAACGTACAATTTAATAACTTTCTTTAAGAAAAATCTATTACTTTCGGTGATTACTTATTAATGAATCAATGTCTATGAAGAGGAATTTCAGACATTTGTTTTTGCTTTTTTCTGTATTATTTTCTTTATCTGCTTTCACCTATCGCAGGATCTCCCGAAGGAATTCATTGATCCTCCCCGTGAGTTTTCAGTGATGCCTTTCTGGTTCTGGAACGACACTCTGAAAGATGAAGAGATAATACGGCAGATCGCTGATTTCGAAGCACATGGAGTATATGGTTTTGTCATCCATCCGAGGATTGGCCTTCCGGAGAATATAAAATGGCTTTCACCTGAAATGATCCACTCTATGGATGTCGCGATTGCGGAGGCATCCAGACGGAAAATGTATGTGGTCCTTTATGACGAAGGAATGTATCCTTCAGGTTCATCAGGCGGACAGGTTGTAGCCAGGAATCCGGCACATGCTGCACGCGGCTTAGCAAAAATTGACCTTAAATCAGGGGAAGAGCCTCTCCTTTCGGAGGGGATGGAGCTTGTTACAATTTCAACCCGCCCCGACGGCAGCCGTGTTGCAATTGTCGAACAACCATCACGGGGAGTCATTCGCGGACTTCATTATATTGGAGAAGGCAGAGGAGGAAGGCTCGGGGAAGAATCGCCCCCTGCAGGTGACATCCTCAACCCGGATGCTGTTACAAGCTTCATTGAGCTTGTCTATGAAAAGTACGCTGAAGCATTCGGAAAATATTTCGGTAATACTGTTATTGGTATTTTCACTGATGAACCGGCTCCACTTGGAAGGAGCAGCGCAAGAGGAGTTGTTCCGGGGAATGCTTCTCTCCTTCCCCGGATAAAAAGAATTCTCGGATATGATATTACTCCGTTCCTTTCTGACCTTTGGTATGCCGATACACCTGATTCAAAAAAACACAGGAGCGATTACAACCGCGCAATTAATATCTGCCTTGAAGAAAACTACTATAAAAGGCTGGCTAACTGGTGCTTCCTTCATAATATCGCTTTAATGGGACATCCTGCCGGATCGATGGATATTGGTGCTGAGCAGTATTTCCGGATACCCGGACAGGATCTTGTCTGGCGTTATGTGGAACCCGGACCTAAAGCCCTTGAAGGAGAGCATTCCACAATGGCAAAATGTGCATCGTCTGCGATGGTTCATCTTGGTTACCGTCGTAATTCCAACGAACTTTATGGCGCCTACGGACACAACTTCACATATGACGAAATGGTCTGGCTTGCAAACTGGTGTTTCGTCCGCGGACAAAATTTTCTGATACCGCATGCATTTTTTTATTCGGTCAGAGGGCCCAGGTTTGATGAGCGTCCTCCCGATGTGGGGCCAAATTCGGAATGGTGGGCAAATTATAAATCCTTTGCTGATGCCTGCAGGCGGATGAGCTGGCTTAATACCGATTCAAAACAGGTCTGCAATATTGCCATTCTCTGTGATGCAACCTTCCTTCCGGATAAATCAGCCAGTCTCTTGTTCCGGCACCAGCGAGATTTTAATTACCTCGGGCTTCATCATCTCAGGGAAGATGCCAGAATAAATTCAGGAGGTATAAGCATTGCAGGAATGACTTATAAAACTGTCATTCTTGACAGCCTTTCATTCCTGCTTCCCCGGACAAAGCCATTACTTAAGAAGCTTGCAAGGGACCGGCATCTGATAATTAACGCTGACTCCAAATTCGCTTCCCGGTTCAGGGGGGCGCTGGTTTATTATTCTTCCGATGATCTTATAAACGCAGTCAATGCTGTAAATACTCCTGAAATGGCACTGGATCCTCTTTCTGAAGAGATCAGGTACCGGCATGTGGTTAAGGGTAATGATAGCTACTATTTATTTTTTAATGAAAGTAAATCAGAGATTGCAACAAAAGTTAAAATTAATGCTTCGGGCGACAGACCGGAGTCGACAGGCAGATTGTTGTGGATAGATCCTTATTCTGCCGGCACAGATTCATTCCAGCCTGATGGAACTATTAATTTCAGCCCGTATGAAATGAAAATCCTGATGGTAAGCAACCTGAACTGAAAATAATACTGATAAAAAATTGTTCCGCCTCTATTTAATATTTATACTTCTTACCGGCGCAAAAGATCCATCCTCCAGGGCTCCCGGTGGATTGATGATTGAATTCATCCGTGAACCGGAACGGGTAAAGATCCTCGATCTTAAACCTGAATTCACATGGATCGTACCTGTTGATGCAGAAATCCAGTCTGCATATCAGATACTTGTTTCTTCGTCAAAGATCAATCTCGGAAAGAATTACGGGGATATCTGGAACAGTGGAAAAGTTAATACATCAAGATCAGCAGAGGTCGAATATGGCGGGGATTCCCTCTCTCCAAATAATAAATTTTACTGGAAAGTGAGGATATGGAACAGCAGGAACAGGCCCTCAAAATATTCGGAAATCCAGTCATTCACTACCGGTAATCCAAAAGGTTATGCAACTACTCCGGACAGGTTTATTTCAACGATGCAAAAACCTGTTAAGCTGATCAGGGTGGGCGAAAAGCATTACTTTGCTGATTTTGGCATGGATGCTTTCGGGGCGCTCGTTTTAGATATTGTACCGGCTCAGACCAATACAATTATGATCCATCTTGGAGAAAAAGTTAACGGACCTGGCAGTATCGACCGGACCCCCGGAGGTTCGATCCGTTATCAGAAAGTCAGCCTGACAGTAAATCCGGAGAAGACCAGATATCTGCCGGATCTTCTCCCGGATGCAAGAAATACCGGATCTTCCGCAGTACATCTTCCTGATTCCTTCGGGGTTATAACACCTTTCCGCTTTTGTGAAATAGAAAATTCAGATCTTAATTTGAAACCGGAAAACATTTCAAGGAAAGCTTATAACTATTATTTTGACGATAATGCATCCGGCTTCACAAGTTCCGATACAATTCTTAACCGGATATGGGACATATCGAAGTACAGTATAAAGGCAACATCGTTTGCTGGAGTTTATATCGACGGCGACAGGGAAAGGATTCCCTACGAGGGAGATGCTTACATTAATCAGCTTGGTCACTATTATACCGACAGGGAGTATTCAATGGCAAGAGCCACAACCGAGTATTTTATAAATCACCCTACCTGGCCGACCGAATGGATATTACATACAATTCTTCTGTTTTATAACGATTATATGTTTACAGGAAATCCAGAGTCGTTAAAAGCAAATTATGAAGCGCTTAAATATAAAACGCTCACTTCGCTTGCCGGAGAGGAAGGATTTATAAGCTCAGGGAATGCAACTGATATGACAATGAAAGAGCTTGGGTTTGCTAACGTTAAAGAAAGGATAAGGGACATTGTTGACTGGCCTCCCGCACAAAAAGATACAGGCTGGAAGCTCGCTGCTTCTGAAGGCGAAAGGGACGGATACGACATGACCACGATTAACACTGTGGTCAATGCATTTTATTACCGGAATCTTGTCCTGATGTCGGAAATTGCAGGTATCCTTGATGAAAACAATGATTCTGTCTTTTTCAAAGAGCGGGCTGATAAAACCAGGGAATCTTTTAATGACAAGCTCCTTGACAAGGCACAAGGTTATTATATTGACGGAGTGAATTCCGTGCACTCATCTCTCCATGCCAATATGATGGCCCTGACTTTTGGCCTTGTCCCTGACAGATATGTTAAAAGTGTAACGGATTTCATTAAATCGAGAGGAATGGCATGCAGCGTATACGGATCTCAATACCTTCTTGAGGGATTATATAAAGCCGGAGAAGCTGATTATGCTTTCAGCCTTCTTACATCTGTTTCTGACCGCAGCTGGTGGAATATGATAAGAAGCGGATCGACAATTACGATGGAAGCGTGGGATTTGAAATACAAGCCTAATTCCGACTGGAACCATGCCTGGGGAGCAGCCCCGGCAAATATAATCCCCGGATTTATGTGGGGAATTTCACCTGCTGAAGCCGGGTTTTCCAAAGCCGTGATCAGACCTCAGCTAAGCAATCTTAAATATAGTAAAATAAAGGTGCCTACAATACGCGGACCAATTATCGCGGAATTCAGGGATACGGGAAAATCGAGGGAATATCATATTTCTATACCAGGAAATATGAGATGTGATTTAATACTCCCCGGTAACAAAATCATATATCTCACCCCGGGATTGAATGAAATAATTCTATGAAAGTTTTATGTAACTTGATCCGAAATTTGTTTAACCGTAAGTGCAAATATGAAAACCCCTAAACTTCTCCTTTTCATTTCACTGATATTCCTCGGTGCAAATCATCTGTCTGGTCAGGTAACCACATTAAATGTTTGGCCTGAAGGTATTCCCGGGGTTGTGCTCAATGACAGCTATATCGAAAAGCCGACCATGAGCGAAGGAATTTATACCCGTTTCGAGAAAGTTACCAATCCCATGATTTTCGTTTACCTGCCTCAGAAGGAAGCAGCGACCGGGACAGCTGTCCTGATCTGCCCCGGGGGCGGCTATTCAGCGCTCGCATTCAATCATGAAGGCATTGCTATAGCAAAATGGCTTAATGAATACGGGATTGCCGGAATTATCCTGAAATACAGACTCCCCTCTGACCTTATTATGAAGGACAAATCGATAGGACCGCTCCAGGATGCCCAGGAAGCGCTTCGTATAATCCGCCGGAATGCTGTCACATGGAACATCGACCCGTTTAAGATCGGAGTGATAGGCTTTTCAGCAGGGGGTCACCTGGCCTCTACTTTGTCGACACACTATGCCGAAAAAGTATATGAAGTAAAAGATACGACAAGTGCCCGTCCCGATTTTTCACTGCTGATCTACCCTGTAATCACATTTGATTCATCATTTACGCATTCAGGATCCAGAAGGAATCTTATTGGGGATAATCCACCGGTAGAAATGATAAATCGTTTCTCCAATGAACTGCAGGTAACTGAAAAGACGCCCCCGGCTTTTCTTGTCCACTCGGGCGATGACAGGACAGTTCCTGTTAAAAACAGCATTGTTTATTATGAAGGTTTAAAAAAATATAATATCCCGTCTGAATTGCATATATTCCAGAAAGGCGGTCATGGTTACGGATTATCAGTCAACTCCGGCACTCAGTCATCATGGCCGGATCTCTGCCTGCGATGGCTGAAATCACTGGGATTTTAGTATCCGTAGGGTCCGGGTTGCTGAACCGGTGATTTAGGAGGCGGTGGTGATGTCAAATCCTTGACTGCCACTTTCCATGTGCCTGGTACCGGAACGCTTACCCCTTTGTTATTCCCGTGAATGAAACCATCGGCCCCAAAGTAATATAGCGGCCAGCCTTTATAAGTCATCTGTGTTTTTCCATATACATTTATGGTACCAAACAGGGTTTTATCAAGAGTTGAAGGGGTCACTATTGCCGATGATTCATATATTGGCCAGAGAGGGTTATTCGAGAAATCAGATTTAGTGAATTCATTTACGTCGAGACTGTCCCTGGTAAATATATAAAGTGTATTGCCCCGTCCATCAGTAAAATAAAGAGTCTTTCCTGTTCCGACAGTATAATCACCTTTATAATCCTGATTATCATTCCCTTTCAGCTGACCATCTTCAAGCATAATGGAATAATCTGGTTTTGCCAGATACCAGACATTATTGAAACCTTCACCATTTATCTGACCGGCAGGCTCTCTTACATTATCTCCGTAATAACCTGATGCAGGTGCATAATAGTATAATGGCCAGGTTTTATACCTGAGCTGTACTATGCCGTTGACCTGGATGGTGTCAAAGTCACTTATATCCAATCCCGGCCCAAGCTTGTCCTGCGTCAGTCCGGAAACTGAAAAATATGGCCACAAACTTGCGCATGCACCTGTACAGCTTGCCCGTCCGTTATAGTCATTGGCAAACATATAAAGTGTGTAACCGTCTTTATCTACAAGGTATTGTCCCAGAGTTGCGCTGGTTGCAAGTTTTATCTCATATACCTGGGTATCGTTATTCTTCTTGCACCCTGGCTGAAATACTGCAGTTGCAGCAATTGCTCCAAATGACAATAATTTTAGTGATAAGGTTTTCATATTATTTTGTTTTAGATCGATTCCTGTTTACCTGCCTTAAATTGCCGGTGTATTTAAACATCCCGAGATCGCTTTTGTTCAATTGACCCTGTTGGTTTTTAAAGCTCGCGGTTGCGGATCAGAAACAGTTAAAGAGTTCCGGAATAAATGCATTTTATTCAGTCTGCAGATTCTTTTCCCGGAAATTGTACTTCCAGGCAGTATAAACGGGAAAAAAATCTATTTTTACAGCAATTGACAGAAATACATTGATTATGAATAAGAATATATTATTACTTCTGACAACTCTTTTGTTGCTCATTGTTTTATCTGAATCTGTTTTTGGACAGGAGAACAAAATGGCTGCCGATACTGTAAGGCAAAATGCTGTAAAGATCTTTCTTGATTGTCAGGAATGTGATATGAACTATATAAGACAGGAGATTCCATATATTAACTATGTCCGGGATGTGCGTGAGGCACAGGTTTACATACTTGAAACAAGCCAGAATGCCGGAAGCGGCGGACAGCAGTATACCTTTACCTTCCAGGGGCAGGGAGACTTTAAAGGCATGAATGATACTCTTGCTTTCACCAGCAGTCCTGATCAGACAAATACAGTGATAAGGGAAAAAAGAACCAAGGTTCTTAAGATGGGCTTAATGAGGTATGTTGCCAGGACACCGTTAATAGATGAGATTGAGATAAATCACAATTCAGGGCTTGAACAGGAAAAGGTAACCGACCGCTGGAATAACTGGGTATTTGAATTATCGACAGAACCTCAATATCAGTCTGAGGAGGCAAATAAACGACTGGAGCTTAGAAATTCAATCAACGTATCAAAGGTCACACCGGAAATAAAGCTGGAGATTGAAATGGATCAGTTTTATAACAGGGAGAAGTTTATTGAAAATGTCAACACTGATTCAGTCAGCTCCAATACCTATATAACAAATGAGAAATTTATGAATTTGCTTTTTGTCAAAAGCCTCGGGGAACACTGGTCGGCAGGATTTATGTCAAACGCCGGCTCCTCAACAAGGGAGAATTATGGTTTCAGGGGCGATTTCCTGCCATCGGTGGAATATGATATATTTCCTTATTCGGAATCGACTCACAGACAATTACGTATACTTTACAGCGCCGGATTTCAGTTTAATAAATATATCGATACAACAATCTATAATAAATCAGCTGAGAGCCTCTATTTCCAGATGGTGAATATTGCATTCCAGGTGCAGAAGAAGTGGGGATCAATCAACCTGGCACTGGTTGGCTCAAATTATTTCCATGATTTTTCAAAGAACAGAATTGAACTGATCACATCTGTCAATATCAGGATTTTTAAAGGATTGTCATTAGGAATCAACGGAGGAATAGCTCATATAAACGATCAGCTGAATCTTAAAAAAGGTAGCATTACTGAAGCTGAAAGATTGCTGCAGCTTAGAGAGCTCGCGACAAAATACCGGGTTGAAGGTGGAGTAGAATTAACTTATACTTTCGGATCAATTTATAACAATATAGTTAATCCGAGATTCAGCCCAAGCGAGATTGATTATTGATCATAAGGAAGTTTGGAACAAACTTATTGTCTATCGTCCAGCCTCCTGATTAAGTAATCTCCCTAATCTTATGTTCAACACATTTCTGAAAAGCTTCCTGACCAGACTGAAAACCAAACATCTTGAAAATAAGAGAAAAGGAGTATATGGTTACATGTGGAGGACAGGATTAAGAATAATCCTGATTTACCTGGCTATTATGATTCCTGCAGTTCTTATCGGCAAGTACCTTATCGATTTTAACTCTGTTTTCGGATATATAACCGGCCGTCTTCCTGATATGCTGGTTTTGATCGTTTTTTTAGTTTCTGAATCATTATTGGGAATGATCCCGCCTGATCTTTTCGTGATATGGACTGCAAAATTTAATGCCCCTTTTCTTTTTCTGACCATCCTGGGGGTACTTTCATATCTTGGAGGAGTACTTTCATATTTTATCGGCTACTGGATTTCAGGAAGGAAAAGAATAAAAGCTTACTCCGAACGCGTATTTGACAAATATATTAATATGGTTAGAAAATGGGGAGGTGCTTTTATTATCATTTCTGCTTTATTTCCTTTCTCCCCGTTTTCAATGGTTGTCATTGCTGTAAGCTTGTTTAAATACCCGTTTCGGTTATATCTTATTTATGGACTTTCACGGATTATAAGATTCATTTTACAGGGGATTTTTTACCTTAAGATATTTAATCTGGATTCTCTTATAAAGTAACAGGTGATGCTCAATTACCTGTCAAACCGGTATCCGCCGCTTTGCTCATCACCCTCGGTCAGCTTGCTACCCGGTTCCCCGACACAATATTAATTTTTAGTAAATAATCTAATGCCCCAAAAATTCTGTAAATATATGATATTTAGGCTTTTATATATAATCTTTATTAACTCTGACAGTTTAGGGATTAAAAAAATTTCAAAAACGGGGTAACAAATATATACCTTTCCCTATTAAGCTTGTAATTCAGTTTTCGACCTGGGTGTAGTCGGTTCTTATGTAACTGACTAGGTGAAAGCATAATAAATTGAGTATTATAAAATGAAAAAATAATTTCCCAGACTCTCCAATCTATAAACTTATGTAACCATGAAAAAGACTTTAAAACTTAAAAAACCTGTATTGTTTGCTTTATGGATTTTGTTTTCCTGTTTGTCCTACTCGCAAGAAAATTTTTTAGCTGGATTTGTAATTAATAATAGTGGTGATACATTGAAAGGATTTATTGATTACAGGAATTGGGCAATTAATCCTAAAGTAGTGGATTTTAAGTCACCGGGTACATCTTACCCAACAACATTTCTACCAGCTGACATTAAAGAATTTAGTGTTAAGGATGAAATTTATGTAAGTGGAATTGTTGAGGTTGAAAACACATCAATTGAAGATAACAGACTCGATTATGATTCCAGGCTTAAAATAACAGTTGATACAATATTCTTACAAACTTTAATTAGAGGGAAGATAGGCCTCTATTATTATATGAACAATAAAGGTAGAGTGAATTTTTATGCTAATAAAGATGGCCGTTTCGAGCTATTAGTTTATAAAAAATATTTAATAAGACAAGGGACAACAAGTCTAATATTTACAAGGAAGGACTATATTGGTCAACTAAATTTATATTTTAACGATTGTCAAACTATTCAAACCAAAATTGAAAAAACATTATACGCTAAAAGTGACTTAATTAAGCTCTTTCAGGACTATTATAAATGTTCCTCCTCTGAAATGGGTTTTCAAAGAAAACCAGAAAGAGTTCATCTTCAGATTGGAGCTCTGGCAGGTGCTTCATTAACCGAATTAAAGTTTAACAGTGATATTTCAGATTATGACTACCTGGAAAATACGAAATATAAATTATCGACTAATTTTTCGGGAGGTCTGTCTTTTGATATAATTATGCCTAGAAATCAGGGTAAATTATCACTTAATAATGAACTTTTATTTTCAATGTACAAAACTAATGGCCAATATGAGTTTTTAGATTACAATAATACCCACAAAAAATTTACTACTGAATTTGGCTATTCATATTTGAAAATTAATAATTTACTTCGATATAGATTTCTTTTTAGTAATATATCTCTGTTTATTAATGGTGGGATTTCGACAGGAATTCGTTTAAGTGAAAAAGAATATGTAAAAAAAGAATTCACAACCACCTATTCAGAAACATCTGTATACGAGGGTTCTCCTTTTGTTCAGACAAAATATTATGAACAAGGGTTTCTCGTGGGAGTAGGCATAAAATCAAAAAAGTTATCCTTCGAAGCCAGACTGGAGAAAGGCGATGGAATGATTAATGTTCCTAGTATAAATGCCTGGGCAACAAGATATTATTTTTTAATTGGTTATCTTTTTAAGTAAATAACACCTTATTAATAATTTATAACTACAGTTGCTAACACGGACAATGGTATTTATCCGTCACAGCCTGCCCCGGTCTACCGGCAGGCAAAAACCGCACTATTTGTTTACTTTGAAAACGATAGATCCGGACAAGCGGACGATGTACAATTTTCGATTCTTATCGCAATATTTCCAATTTTAAGTTCTATTATTATAAATTATTTTAAATCACCAAAAAATGAATGCTAATACAAATACCACTGAACCATCTCAACGGAAACCGCTTCGGTTATGGCCGGGTGTAGTAATCGTAATACTCCAGTGGCTGGTCCGGTTTGCACTCCCGGCTCTTCTGCCTGATGCTATTGTTATCGGGGTGGTTGGAGGACTTATTGGCGGGTTGGCAATCATTGTATGGTGGGCATTTATCAGCAGGGCATCCCGATTTGAACGTTGGAGCGCTATTGTTCTGATGATTGCAGCACTAGCCGCAACATCGCAAATCCTTCACAAGTCAATTGCAACAGCGAATATGGGAATGATGTTCCCTTTATTTTCCATTCCGGTGCTCAGCCTGGCTTTTGTTGTATGGGCGGTAGCCAGCCGTCCTCTATCCAGGAGACTTCAATATATAACAATGGTTGCTACTGTAATATTTTCTACAGGTTTATGGGCGCTGCTCCGTTCAGAAGGGATGAATGGAGAATTACATTTTGATTTAGCCTGGCGGTGGTCCAAAACAGCCGAGGAACGTTTCCTGGCCAAAACCAATGATAAAATATTAACAATTAAAGTCGATTCCGCAACAATAGCAAATGAAGCCGAATGGCCTGGTTTTAGGGGACCTGATCGGGATGGCATCATCCACGGTACAAAAATACGGACCGACTGGTCCAAATCACCTCCGGTCTTAATGTGGAGTCGATCTATTGGCCCGGGTTGCTCATCCTTTGCAATCCATGGCTCTTTACTCTATTCCCAGGAACAGCGCGGTGATTATGAAATGGTTAGCTGTTACAACCTGATAACTGGCGAGCCTGTGTGGATACATAAAGATTCTACTCGTTTCTGGGATTCACATGCAGGTCCGGGTCCGCGTTCAACACCAACCCTCAGTAAAGGCCGGGTGTATACATTAGGAGCGACAGGAGTCCTGAACGTGCTTAATGAACGTGATGGTTCTGTAATCTGGTCGCGAAATGCAGCGCAAGGCACAGACGTAAAATTACCAGGCTGGGGATACACGAGTTCGCCGTTAGTAGTCGATAGCATCGTGATTGTTGCAATATCCGGTAAACTTGTTGCTTATGACATTGTCAATGGTAATCCGCTTTGGTCAGGTCCGGATGGTGGAGAAAGCTACAGCTCTCCGCATTTAATGGTAATTGATGGTGTCAGACAGGTTTTATTTATGAACAAAACAAGTATGACCAGTTTCCTGCCTGCTGATGGTAAAGTGTTATGGAATCTCCCATTGAGCGGAAGCCCAATTATTCAGCCGGCCCTTATTTCTGAACGGGATGTTCTGATCAGCGAATCCAGCGGAATAACCGGAAAAGGGATGCGGCGAATTACAATTAATAATGGATCAGGAGGATGGGCCATTGAAAACCAATGGACATCAGACAAATTGAAGCCATATTTTAACGACTTCGTCATTCATAAAGGTCATATTTACGGCTTTGAGGGCCCAAATCTGATGTGTATCAATATTGAAAAAGGTGATCGCAAATGGAGAGGCGGACGCTATGGGGGTCAGCTTCTCCTGTTGGCAGATCAGGATATTCTGCTGGTTTCATCGGAGAAAGGAGAAATTGCATTAGTTAATGCGGACCCTAAGCAATTCAAAGAACTAGCACGATTCCCCGCAATTAATGGGAAGACGTGGAACCACCCGGCATTGGTGGGTGATGTCCTGGTAGTTAGAAACAGTCAGGAAATGGCCGCATATCGGTTGTCCCTGCAGAATTAGTTTCCCTTGTCACAACCTGCATAACTACAGGTACAGACTTCTCGCCCAGCTGCTCTCTGCTTGCCTCTCAACAAAAAGCCACGCGAAAGCGGGCTTTTTTGTTGACCCACCTGGGCTCGAACCAGGACTCTGCGGAACCAAAATCCGACGTGTTGCCAATTACACCATGGGTCAGTAATTCATATTATGACGCTGCAAAACTAAAAAAAAAATTGATTGCAAATATTCGAATCAGCCAAACAGATTTGATCTTCAGCAATATCAGATACCTTCTGAAAGAAAACTTTTGTAGATATTATCGTTCATCTCCTCAACCTCAACTATCTTAAAGTGACAGTTAACTAGTGACTTCAGAATAAACCCCAGCTCAAGCATATCATCGTCGCCCTGCTCATAATACCATGTTATAATGGCATTTTCAGCCATATTTTTTATTTCCGACAATTGTCTGAGCAGAATATAAAGCCATTTTATTGATCCCGTATTTATATATTCAAATCCGAGGTCAATTTTTGTTCTGCCAGACCAGGTCTGTACGAAACTGTTTACCCAGCTTAATCCGGGTTCATAAAATGCACCAGGATTCTCAATAATTGATCTGCCCATAACAAATATCCGGCCCGGTTCAAACATTATCCAGGGTGACCTCTTTGTCGGTTCTATATTAAGCTTATCCGGGTACATCTTTTTCAGTTCCTGATTAATATCCTAAGGTCAATAAAGATAAAATCATTTAACGGAATAACTTATCCATATGTTGTAAAATTAGAAAAAGAGGGGAATTGTACAAATATTATTTCGCTGCCGTCCGGGTAAAAAGTGTCGGCTCAGGCTCTTCCCATAGGGTAGGGTGTTCTTCCTCAAACCTCTTCAAAATGGCTCTCATAACTGTCTCCCTGAGAAACTCGGATTTATTTTTTACCCTGTACCTGTGGCAATATATGCCCAGTGCCTTCATCTCCCTGTTATTAAGCATAACTGAGAGCCTGTTAGTCCTCCTGAGCATATCTTCCTTATAACCTGAGTGTTTCACAGTTGGCATAAGCTGATTATAGTGCTAAAATAGAAAATATCAGATGACCGGGAACCTGCAGATCCAGGGAGTTTTTGAACAGAATAAGAAAAGCCGGCTCATAACTGGCTGGCTATCTTATTGTTAATATATTAACAACTTTATGCATTACCCACCTCCGGAGAGCGGATATGTTCTTTGCCTCTGTGCCGTTGTGCCACTAAGCCGCTGCACCATTAAGCCTTATTAGCACTTCCCAGCACATTTATTATCTTGTGCTTATAGAGTTCTTTTAACTTATCGCGTGCCGGTCCCAGATAATTACGCGGGTCGAATTCTCCTGGTTTTTCAACAAAAACCTTGCGGATAGCGGCTGTCATTGCAAGGCGGCCATCGCTGTCAATATTTATCTTACAGACCGCTGATTTTGCAGCCCTGCGAAGCTGGTCCTCAGAAACGCCGGCTGTATTTTCCATTTTCCCGCCATACTTATTGATATCAGCCACAATATCCTGAGGCACTGATGAAGCGCCATGAAGAACAATCGGGAAACCCGGGATACGTCTTTCGCATTCTTCGAGAATATCAAAACGTAAAGGAGGAGGAAGCTGACCTGGCTTTACCTTGAACTTGAAGGCGCCATGTGAAGTCCCGATAGAAATAGCCAGAGAGTCGACTCCTGTTTTTTTGACAAAATCCTCCACTTCCTGGGGTCTGGTATAAGAGGTGTGTTCCGAAGATACCTCATCTTCGATGCCGGCTAAAACGCCAAGCTCTCCCTCAACAGTCACATCGAACTGATGAGCATAATCAACGACCTGTTTGGTAAGCCTTACATTTTCTTCATAGGGAAAATGTGATCCGTCGATCATAACTGATGAAAAGCCTGATTCGATGCACGACTTGCAGGTCTCAAATGAATCACCATGATCAAGATGCAACACAATAGGTATTGCATACCCGAGCTCCTTTGCATATTCAACAGCTCCCTTGGCAAGATATTGGAGTAAAGTCTGGTTAGCATATTTACGGGCCCCTTTTGATACCTGAAGGATCACAGGAGATTTTGTCTCCACACAGGCACTTATTATTGCCTGCATCTGTTCAAGATTATTGAAATTGAATGCTGGTATGGCATAACCTCCTTTCACCGCATCCCTGAACAATTCTCTCGAATTTACCAACCCTAATTCTTTATAACTTATCATAATTTAGTTTTATTAAATAAGCCGTACAATATAGCTATTTTAGCTTCAGCTTCAAAAATAATTGGTAAAATCTGATGCCTGGCCGGACATGTAAAATTGTTTGAGAAACCTGAAAAAAGGTGACTGGATTTCATCTTTTTATAGAAATCTGCTCTATAAATTAAGATAATATTTATCTTCGTAGTCCATTTTTTAAAATTACTGTTCAACAAAATGATAAAGAGATGCAGCATTACAGGGTAATTGTCGTATTTATAAACATAAAATCAAGATCATACCAGCTAAACAATTCTTACAAAATGAAAAAAATATTTCTTTTCATAGCAGCCAGCTTTCTTTTATCCGTGGGGCCACTTTTATCCCAGCAGAAAGTGTGGTCGCTTGAGGATTGTATTAAATATGCAATCGACAATAACATTCAGATTAAACAGCAGGTTATCCAGACAGAATATCAGAAGAATACTCTCGAACAGTCTAAACTTAACCTTCTGCCTACATTAAATGGCCAGGCTTCGCAAAATTATTCCTTCGGCCGCGCCCTTGATGAAACAACCTATCAGTTCACCAATAACCAGAATATCCAGTCGAACAATTTTGGTGCAGGGGGAAGCATGAATCTTTTCAACGGGCTTCAGAATTATAATACAATAAAGAGAAATAAAGTTCAGCTGCTTGCCAGCGAGCTGGACCTGCAGAGGATCAAGGATGACATATCTCTGAATATTGCCCTCGCATATCTTCAGATCCTTCTCAATAATGAGCTTGTAACTACAACCGGAAACCAGCTTCAGATAACAAAACAGCAGATCTCAAAAACTCAAAAAATGTTTGCTGCCGGCAGTGTGGCAAAAGGCAACCTCCTCCAGATTGAAGCCCAGGCTGCAAGCGAAGAGCTGCAGCTTATCAACCTTAAGAACCAGCTCGACATTTCATATCTCAATCTCACTCAGTTGCTTGAACTCAAAACTCCGGAGGGTTTTCAGATCATAACACCGGACATTAAAATAGATACCAGCACGGTAGTTACCGGCAGGATTGATGAAATATTTGCACAGGCCCAGGGCATACGGCCTGAAATAAAGAGCGCTGAATTAAAACTGACGGCAAGCGAATATGATCTCAGGATTGCCAGTGGCGGAAGAAGTCCCCGGCTTTCGATGAGCCATTCATTTAACACCAGGTATTCTGATATAGCATTAAAACCGAGCAATCCGACAGAGAAATATACTTTCTCCCAGCAGCTTAACGATAATATTAACTACGGTGTCGGGTTCTCACTTAATATTCCAATTCTCAACGGGTGGCAGGTTAATATGAATATTGCCAACTCAAAGCTTACAATAGAAAACAACCGTTATGCCCTTGAAGGGGAAAAGAAACAGCTGTATAAAAACATCCAGCAAGCTTATGCTGATGCTGTCGCTGCTCTGAAAAAATTCAGCGCCAGTATGAAGGCTGTAGCTTCCACAGAAGAAGCATTCAGGTATACTGAGCAAAAATTTGATGTGGGCATGGTAACCCCTGTCGATTATAATGCTGCGAAGACCCAGTTATTAAATGCGCAATCGGACATGTCGCAGGCAAAATATGAGTTCGTCTTCAAGACAAAAGTTCTCGATTTCTATAAAGGGCTGCCCCTGAATCTGAATCAAATATCCCAAACAAAATAAGGTTTATCATCATGAAAAAGAACAAAGTACTCAGGATCCTGATAATAGCTGTAGTGGCTCTCCTCGTTCTGGCAATAATAGGCAAAAAGGCCGGCTGGTTTGGCAAAGCTGTTACCGTGAAAGTGGCCGTGGAATATGCAGAAAAACGGCAGATAACTGAGACAATAACCGCTAACGGTAAGATACAGCCGGAAAAAGAGGTAAAAATCAGCCCGGATGTTTCGGGTGAAATTGTCGAACTGACGGTTAAAGAAGGTGATCCTGTTGTCAAAGGACAGCTTCTTCTCAGGATCAGGCCCGACATCTATATTTCACAAAAAGACCGTTCACTTGCTGCTATAAGTTCTGCCCGGGCGCGTCTTGCACAGGCTGAAGCTCAGTTTACCCAGGCAGATCTTTCTTTCAACAGGACAAAGCAATTATATTCTGAACAGACGGTTTCCAAATCGGACTATGAACAGGCTGAAGCTTCACATAACGTTGCCAAATCGGAAGTTGATGCTGCAAACTACTCAGTTGTAAGCGCCGAAGCTTCACTTAAAGAAGCTAACGAAAATCTGATAAAAACCTCTATTTATTCTCCCATGGCCGGAACTGTTTCCATGCTCCTGGTAGAACTCGGGGAAAGAGTAGCAGGGACCAATCTTATGGCCGGGACTGAAATAATGCGTATAGCAGATCTTTCACGAATGGAAGCACAGGTGCAGGTAAATGAAAATGATATAGTTAAAGTTAAGCTTGGTGATACTGCCCTCATTGATGTGGATGCATATCTCGATCAGAAATTCAAGGGTATTGTCACCGAAATTGCCAATTCTGCAAAAACCACTGGCGTTTCAGCTGACCAGGTTACTAATTTTGACGTTAAGATACTTGTCCTTGCCAGATCATATGAAACCCTGATGAAAAACGGGATTAATCCGTTCAGGCCTGGAATGTCATGCACTGTGGACATCCAGACCCAAACGAAAAATGGGATTCTTACCGTACCAATCCAATCAGTTACCACAAGAACCGACACAACAAAAATTACTACCTCTGCTGCAGATAAAGATATCCGAACCCTGGTATTCACAACAGACGGAAAATATGCTTATGCCAGAGATGTAAAAACAGGGATCCAGGATAATACCTATATCGAAATTTTATCAGGCGTCCAGGACAGTGCAAAAGTAATTTCAGCACCTTTCAGTGCAATCAGTAAAAAATTATCTGACAGCACGCTGGTAGAGATTGTAAAAAAGGAAGCTCTTTATAAAGTAAAATAGTCTGCAGAACCTGCTGATTAAGAATGATATTATGTCTTGAAACAGCAACCGCTGTCTGCTCTGTTGCACTTTGCGACAGCAGCAGTGTGCTCATTTCGCAGGAAAGTGATGCTGAGAGATCACATGCCTCCGTCCTGACTGTTTTTATAGAAAATATTCTGAAAAAGGCTGGAATAACCACGCGCGATCTTGAAGCTGTTGCAGTCAGCAAAGGACCCGGATCCTTTACAGGATTAAGGATAGGAGTTTCTGTAGCCAAAGGAATAGCCTATGCATCATCTGTCCCGCTGATAGGCATTGATACAACTTTATCGATGTTTCATGGATTCATGGAGAAAAAAGGGAGCAGTTTTGAGATCCGGGAAACCGATCTCTTTTGTCCGGCTATTGATGCACGGAGGATGGAGGTATATTATTCATTGTTTGATAAAAATGGAAATTCCATAAGAAGCGTGAGAGCCGGGATCATGAATGATAAAACATTCAGTGATCTGCCTGACTCTTCAAGGATCATCCTATTTGGCGATGGAGCAGCCAAATGCAGGGAAATTATACCCCGCAGGAATATCATTATTGACGATAGTTTCAGGGTATCTGCATCATCGATGTATAAACCTGTATATGAAGCATTTACAAATAACCATTTTGAGGATGTGGCATACTTTGAACCATTTTATCTGAAAGATTTTCTAACTTCAAAACCTGTAAAAAATATTCTGGGGAAATAATTGGCCTGTAAATTGCAATTCTTCCCTGAGAAGAAATGAAAAAACTTCAATTTATATCCCTGATATTCTTTCTGAATATTTCCGCTGGTGCCGGACAGGTTATTTCTTACCAGCCGGGGGAAAAGGTAAATTATATAATCCATTATGGAGTAGTTACCGGAGGCGTGGCATCCCTTGAGATACACCAGGATACGCTCAATGGCATGGAGGTGTGGCATTCCGAAATGATTGCCAGAACCACCGGTATGGCTGATGTAATATTCAAGGTAAAGGATATATATGAATGTTATATTAATCCTGTCACTGAACTTCCGGTAAAATCGATCCGGAATATAAGTGAAGGCAGATACCGGAAATATAATGTTGTGATGTTTGATCACAGTATCCGCCAGGATTCGGCTGTTCTTAACAGTGATCTGACAGGTGTGCATGTTACACAGCAGGGGATACATGATATCCTCTCCTGCTTTTACTGGTTCCGTAATCATGTTCTCCCTGACATTCAAAACATTAACAAGGGCGAGACAATAACCATAACGACCTGGTTCACAGACGAATTATACCCTATCCGGATGAAATACATAGGAGATGAAGAAGTGAGGACCAGAGCGGGGAAAATAAAGTGCCTTAAATTCAATCCCGTGACTGAGACCGGCAGACTTTTTAAAACAGAGGAGGATGTTTCTTTCTGGTTCTCGGCTGATAAAAATTTTTTACCGGTTAAAATTCGTTTTGATATATTTGTGGGGGCTTTTGTGGTAGATCTTGTCAGCTATGAAGGACTGATCTACCCGCTTGAAATAAGGAAAAAATAATTTAAAAATAAGAGTAACTAATTCTTTTTATGGCAAGTACTGCAGATTTCAGGAATGGACTGGTCATTGAGTTCAATAATGACCTTTATACTATTGTTTCGTTTCAACACGTCAAACCGGGTAAGGGACCGGCATTTGTCAGGACAAAATTAAGAAACATAAAAACAGGCCGGGTCATCGACAACACTTTTTCTTCGGGGACCAAAGTAAATGTTGCAAGGGTTGAAAGAAGGCCGTATCAGTATCTTTACAGGGATGAACTGGGGTATTATTTCATGCATCTCGAGACCTTCGAGCAAATTCATGTGGAAGAGCATGTTATAGACTATCCTGAATTTCTGCTCGACGGAGTGAATGTCGAAGTGGTGGTTCATGCCGATACTGAAACCATACTTTCTGTGGAACTGCCTCAGTTTGTGGTCATGGAGGTGGTATATTCCGAACCCGGGCTTAAAGGTGATACGGCCACCAATGCCTATAAACAGGCAAAAATCCAGACAGGAAGCACTATAATGGTACCGTTATTCGTTAATACTGGCGATAAAATTAGGATCGATGTCCGGACCAGGACTTATGCAGAAAGGGTCAAGGGTTAAATTCTGAGATGGAAGAAAAGAAAATATCCTCCGACAGGTTAAAGATCTCCAAATTCAAGCTGGATTCACTGCTTGACATTACACTATCTATCAATGCGAACCTGCCGACAGAAGTCCTTCTTTCAAAATATGAGTCGATACTCAGGAATAATCTCGGGATCGGGAAGATTCTCATTTTCAAAAAGTCGGCCACCTGGGAATGCCTCATGAATGGAGGATTCCCGAAAAAACTTGAAAAGATCGATGTAAAATCCCGTCTTCTGGGCTTTGATGATATCACTTATGTTTCATCCGATATGGGCTTCGAGGGTGTGGATATTATTGTCCCTGTTTATAACAACAAAGTTCAGCTTGCTTTTCTCTTTATCGGTGATATTGAAGAGGAAGGTGAAGGTATGAGCCCGGTGATCAAGCATCTCAATTTCATTCAGACAATCTCGAGCATTATAATTGTCGCTATAGAGAATATAAGGCTGCACAATGAAAGCCTGAAGCAGGAAGCCATGAAGAAGGAACTTGAGCTGGCGGCACGTATGCAGAAGATGCTGATCCCCGACAATAGCCATATGCCTAAAAACAGGAGTCTCATTGTTAATGGTTTCTATTTCCCTCATTATGAAGTAGGAGGTGATTATTATGACTGTCAGAAACTTTCTGATTCAAAGACTGGTTTTTGCATCGCTGATGTTTCCGGTAAAGGGATGTCGGCCGCTATCCTGATGTCAAATTTCCAGGCCAGCCTGAGGGCTTTGCTTACCTCCGACATAGAACTTGAATTACTTATCCATAAGCTCAACACCATTGTGGTTGCAAATGCCAACGGTGAGAAATTCATTACGTTTTTTATTGCCCGGTACGATCACAGAACCCATATACTCGAATATATAAATGCTGCTCATAACCCGCCGGTTCTGTACGATACATTAACCGGGGAAGTAAATCACCTTGTAACATCTTGTGTAGGAATTGGCATGCTCGATGAAATACCGGCTGTGCATAAAACTGAAATTAAGATCAAAGGCCATCACAAAATTGTCTGCTATACCGACGGACTCTCGGAATTAAAAGGCGATGATGGCAAAGATATTGGAACACGGGAGATCATAAGGCACATTACAAACAACGATCCTGTTGAAAAGAACATTAAGGAAATGATCAGGTTTCTTGGAATTCCTGACACAAATCCCTGGCTCTTTGATGATGTATCTATAATTACCGCTGACCTCAGGTAATCTTTATACAGCCTTTATCAGGAAATAGTTCTTCTTCCCCTTTTGAATAAGAAGATATTTATTGTTCAGAAGCTGATCCTGTTTTATGACAGTGTCAGGATTGTCTATTTTACTCTTGTTGATGCTTACACCTCCACCCTGAACCAGCCGCCTGAGATCACCCTTGGAGGGAAAAACAGGGGAATGTTCCGTACAGAGTGCAGTAAATGAAACCCCGCCGGCTAAAATCTCCTTTTTCACATCAAACACAGGCACGCCTTCGAAAACCGAAAGGAAGGTACTTTCGGTCATTTTCCTGAGTGATTCTGTGGTTCCTTTACCAAACAGTATCTGGGAAGCTTCAATCACAGATTCCAGTTCCTCGTGTGAATGGACCATCACAGTCACCTCTTCGGCAAGGCGCCTCTGAAGGATCCTTTCGTGGGGCGCCTTGTCATGTTCCGAAATAAGGTTTTCAATCTCTTGCCGTCCCAGGAGCGTGAATATCCTGATGTATTTTGCTGCGTCTTCGTCAGACACATTAAGCCAGAACTGGTAAAAATGATAAGGTGAAGTTTTCACGGGATCAAGCCAGACATTACCGGCTTCCGTTTTCCCGAATTTAGATCCGTCCGATTTTGTTATCAGGGGGCATGTAAGGGCGAAAGCCTCTCCCCCGGTTTTCCGGCGTATCAGTTCGGTTCCTGTTACAATATTCCCCCACTGGTCGGAACCTCCCATCTGGAGCTTGCATCCGAATTCATTGTAAAGGTGGAGGAAATCCGTGCCCTGAACAAGCTGGTAAGAAAATTCAGTAAACGACATTCCTTCTTTAGCTTCTGACCCTACTCTTTTTTTAACGGAATCCTTGGCCATCATATAGTTCACTGTAATATGCTTACCTATATCGCGTATAAAGCCCAGGAATGAATATTCCTTCATCCAGTCATAGTTATTGACCATTATGGCCCTGTTCTTCTTATCTGAACTGAAATCGAGGAATTTAGCCAGCTGTTTTTTGATCTCCTCCTGGTTAAAGCGGAGAGTTGGTTCATCGAGGAGATTACGTTCTTCGGATTTTCCCGACGGGTCACCTATCATCCCGGTAGCGCCACCTATCAGTGCTATAGGCACATGCCCGGCACGCTGAAAATGGACCAGGAGCATAACCTGCACCATGTGGCCTATGTGCAATGAGTCGGCTGTGGGATCGAATCCAATATATCCTGCAGTAACCTCTTTTTCAAGCAATTCTTTGGTCCCCGGCATGACATCGTGTATCATGCCTCTCCATCTAAGTTCTTCAACAAAATTCATAAGTACATTTTTGAGAATTGCAAATATAGCAAAGAGGGTTAAATCGGAATATCATCGGGCTTCTTTTTGAACCTGTCAAAGCTCTGTCTGAAATTACCTTCGCCAATAACAGGGAACAGTGCCGGGGCAATATCAGATACAGGGTTATATAATTTTGAATTTTCTATACTCTCCCTTGGCAGGAACCGATGACGGACATCCAGTGCATTCAATACACAGAATATCACACTCATAATCATAACAGATTTAATGACACCGAAAACCATTCCAAGAAGCCTGTTCAGGAAGCCCAGGGAAACGGCATCGATTATTTTATCAGCGATAATCCCGACAAAATGAATAATGACGACAATAAACCCGAAAGTGACCAGGAAGGCGATGATCCCGACGTACTGTCCGGACATATCGAACCAGTCATAAAGCCTTGCGGCAGTGAAAGATGAAAATTTAATTGCTCCCCAGATTCCAAGGATCAATGCGGCCAGAGAAGCTACCTCCTTAACGAAACCGTTAATGAAACCGGAAACGAAGGATAATATAAGAAGCACTACGATTATGAGGTCGATCCAGTTCATTCCGTGGTATTTGAGGGAGTGAAAGTAGAAAAGAATTGGAACTTATCAAAATAAAGTCTTGCAGTCCTGCTGTCTTGCAGTGATATTCTACATGCAGGTTTGCAATGCGGAAAAAATGATATATTTTTGCCTCTCGAATGGTCCTATAGTTCAATGGATAGAACGGAGGTTTCCTAAACCTTAAATCCAGGTTCGATTCCTGGTGGGACTACAAGTAAATAAGTGCAAACGGCTAATATTTAGTTGAATGCGCTTTTTTATTGATCTGTATATATGGGATTTTAGAGTGTTGAAATTATATCTAATCACTTTTTATTCCTTCAAATTATCTATTGAACCATAATCAGGGAGTTATTATAGGTTATCAGTGAGTGTATACTTTACATTTTAAAAATCATTATACAATTCTGTATTAGATTTATAATTATTAAATCATAATGTATATATTTGGTTAGGGTACTCCAGATTTTGAAATTATTGGAATTCCTGGCAGAAATATAGCTTTAAGAAAACCTCATTATTAATCAATAAAACCCTGGAAAATAAAAATGAAAAAGAAAAGCCGTTTTTTAGTCATTCTTTCACTGGCGCTCATACTACCTGTCGCCATGATGATGTTGATTTCAATAGTCGGAGCAGGATGCAATGTTGTTGCTCCGCCCCGACCGGAAGGTCCGTGTGATATCTATGCCGCTGCAGGCAATCCGTGCGTGGCTGCCCACAGCAGCACACGTGCGTTATACTCTTCTTACAACGGTCCGCTGTACCAGGTTATGCGTCAGTCGGACGGCAAGACCCTGGACATAGGTGTGGTCCGGCCTGGTAAAGGTGATCCGGGCGGATATGCTAATGCAGCTGCTCAGGACGCATTCTGTGCCAATACATATTGCTGGATCACTACACTCTACGACCAGTCAGGTAAGAGCAACCATCTCATTCAGGCACCCCGCGGCGGCACAGGCAGCCCCACGACCATGGGTGGGTTTAACAGCCTTCCTATTGCCGACATGGCGCCGGTTACGATCATGGGCCACAAAGCCTACGGTATCTTTATCGAGCCCGGGATGGGCCTCCGCCTGAATGATCCGAAGGGCACTGCTGTCGATGACCAGGCTGAAGGTCAGTACTGGGTCGTTAACGGCCTTCACTACAACTCCGGATGCTGCTTCGACTACGGCAACGCTGAGATCGATAGCCGCGACGACGGCGACGGCACCATGGAAACCACTTACTACGGCAACTCCGCTTCCTGGTATCATGGACAAGCCCCGGGTCCATGGATCATGACCGACCAGGAGAACAACCTTGTAGGCTGTGTTACAGATTCACCGACCAATAAATACTGCCCCGACCTGCCGGTGGTCTCCTGGCGCTTCGTGACCGCCACGGCTGATGGCGAACCGCACCACTGGAGAACAATGGGCGGAGATGCACAGGGAGGCGACCTGAAAATTATGTTCGACGGACCCCGTGTCGCCAATGACAGAAGCAGTTATGATCCGATGCGCAAACAGGGAGCTATCGACCTGGGCAACGGAGGCGACAACAGCAACTCCTCACAGGGTACTGTCTACGAAGCCGCAATGACAGCAGCGGGTACTTTCCCGACCGAGGAAACCAACCGGAAGATTCAGGCCAATGTCGTGGCTGCCAGATACGATGTTCAGCTTTTGAACCTGACCCCGGCGAATGCAACCGACATGCCTCCGGGACTCCAGACGTTCTCTCCGGGTTCTTCACAGAACTCTGCCGTGACGTTCACAAATACCACAGGGGCTGAAGTGAAAGACCTGACATTGAGCATTGCCGCACCCAGTGGATGGAACTCAGTAGTTTTAAACTCCACAGAAACTTCGAAAAGGTTCACTGATCCTATAGGACCTGGTGCGAGCGTGAGTGCAATCTTTACAGTCACTTCAGGGCCGGAGGCCTTCAATGGTGATCTGGTCGGCAAAGCTTCATGGACGAATTCATCTGACAGTAAGATACAGTCCGGGATTGCAATTGAAAAAGTACGCAACGTCAACCCGATCAAGATAAACGAATTCCGTATCAGTGACGGTTCCAATACAACGAACTCGTTCATTGAACTCTTTAATGCCGGCGAAAGTGAGATCGATATCTCAAACTGGACCCTGACAATGCGTCCGTACCAGTTGCCCGTCTTTTCATCCGTGAAGATCCCGTCCGGGACAAAGCTTTCCGCACGCGGTTTTTACCTGTTAGGTCTCTCTGCATCAGGGCTGGCTGTTCCCGCGAAAAAGGGTGAATCAACCATTTATGTAAGGAGTACAACCGGCATGACGGCTGGCGATGTAATTGAAATCGGCGAAGGTGCCAACATGGAAAGAGGTACAATCAAAAGTGTCGGGACAGCAGCGGGCCTTCCCCCGGGAACCTCCACGGGAATCCGTTCAGCAGCACCCGATAACCCTCCAACCATATGGCAACCTGTTCCTGATGGTCCGGTTATTACAATCCCCAAAGGCTCAACAAACGTGCCTGTAGCCAGCGTGGTCGGCTTTGAAGTTGGCCAGAAGATGGCTATCGGCCATGGCGCCATATATCCTGTTGCCGCGAACCCCATTGAAAAGTATGAGGTTGTTACTATAACCGCAATCGGTAAGCCGGGTACACAGGGATGGCTATCAATGGACGCAAAAGCAGGCGATACAAACATCAAGGTATATCCGATTGGTGACATATCGGTAGGTGACAAAATAAGACTGGACATTGAAAGTGAAGGGCATGGGATCGAGTGGGTCACTGTGACGAGTGTGGGAACACAGTCGGTTCGTAACACTTTTAATGGCCCATTAAGAGAAGGTGAGGATCCGGGCACCGGACTAACTCTGGCAGAACCGCTGAAGTTCAACCATTCGTCCAACCTGCCTTTCAGCTGCCGGGGAACTGGTATCAGCTTCGAGCCGGCTACGGCCTTCGCTCACTCGAGCAACGAGCCGGTCCTGCCGCTTGGAACCGGAATCACCCTTGACCAGCCCCTGACCATGGATTATGATATCAACTCAGTTGTGCGTGACGAGAAGGTAACGACCGCAGGTTACCAGGGTACACCGGCGCCAAACCAGTGGTTCGGCGGCCCTGCTTTTTCTTCCAGAGCAGGTAATATGGTGCTGCGTGACCCAGCCGGTAATGTTGTTGACGGTCTTAACTATGGTCTGATCGTAGACCCATGGTCGGCAGAGGGTTATATGGCCGTCTCAGGAGCAGGAGAGAGCGGATGCAAAGCACCTTTACCCGGTGCTGCTGCTACCGGCGGTGGCGGGATGACTGGTGCAACCATTCCTTTCCAGCCCGAAAAGAGTACAGGTCGCTACCCGGATGGCAAAGACAACGATTCCAATTGCCGCGATTTCCTGGTACAAAACAATATCATCATGTTAGCATCAGCAACAGCCGGTTCAGACAATATTAAGGTCGCCAGTGTTGCAGGCTTTAGCAGTGGTCAGAAGCTTATTATCGATAAAGGCGCAAACAGCGAAACCGCCGTAATCGGGACTGTTGGTACAGCAGGAGCTACCACGGCGGGAGCTGCCACCAAAGCGGGCGCTACTGTTATTACTGTTGCCGGCCTGACAGGCTTTATCGTCGGTCAGACCATCACAATAGGCAGCGGTGCAAACTCCGAGACAGCAGCTATTGCTACAATCTCTCCGGCACGTGGTCGCATTGGCAGCGCCAATTATAACCCTGTCAACTCAATCACTGTCACCGTCCCGCTTAGAAAAGCGCATGCTGTTGGTGCACAGGTCTCCGGCAGTGGAATCACCCTCAGCACGCCTCTGACCAGGGCTCATGACATAGGTGCGCAGGTAGCCAGTAACCTTCCCACACCGGGGCAACCCAACCAGTATTAGGAAACCTTAACAGAGACAACAGCTGGATATAGTTAAAATGTTTATAGCACTCCGCGGCCCGACAGAATTCTGAAATGCCGCGGAGTTTTCTATTTCCGGACGAAGGAGGCTATCGAAGTGTTGATTCCATCCATCCATTCCTGATTGATTCGGTTGAATTGATTTTAATTTGACTTGTGTCCAGGTCTTTCTTAACTTTATATCAATGAATCAGTAACATGCCAGGTCTCATTTCCAGGATTGAATATGAAATTATTATCAGCAACCGTCAAAAGGACAATATTTAAAAATCTTAGCTCAAAAATGATAAGTAAGGTTATAATTATCTGGCTTCTGTGGACTTATTCAGCAATTTATCTATCCGGGCAAGGTTCGGAACACTTCTTTTTTAAAGAATCAAATATTCTGAAACCATTTTTATCCGAAATAAGAAGTACTATAGTTAAGGGAGAACTTGCATACATTAATAAACTGGATAATAACTACTATATTAATGATTACACCAGGAGACCTTTTATTGAGGTCCACATGGGTGCAGAATTACCTTTTTTCTTCCTGGTTGATCCTGAGAAGAAATTTAAATTCAGTGCCAGCGGGTACATCGGGAATATTCTGTTAATAGATATGTTTGAAGAGATCACGTCACCAATAATAAATATTGACTACTTCTTTGGACTTCAAACTGGTATAATAAAATATGTTGATAATGAGCTGATAAGGAACGTTGGATTAAAATTAGTACCTATATTTCATGAAAGTACTCATATCGGTGACGAGTTTTCCCTGCACGGTTATAATGATATACCTGGCTTTAAAAGGGTTAATATCTCTTACGAGGCCTGGGAAATAGCAGCTGTTATTAATGATCCCGACACTATAAAAACTAATTTATTCTCGGCGAAAATTGGATTTCACAGACTTTGGAATAGTACCAAGGGATATTACACTACCGACAGCCTTGAAACAAAGAAGGTTATGGCTCCGGCAAGCCATAAGAATTATGAATACTACGTTCAGTTTAATTTACAGAGAACATATGGTTTTCTGTGTTCTGAAAGGTGGATGCAGGTGACATCTTTCGAGGCGAACAACCGGTTAAGATTCAGCTACGATTTTAATGTCCCGGAAAAGAGAACCTGGAACTTCAACGCCTATATCGGATGGAAATATATTTCAAAGAATGCGGACAGGAATATCGGATTTTTTATGAGGTACTACAATGGAATTATACCGAACGGGCAGTTCAGGAACACCGGAGGGTATCAATATATTGCATTAAGCATTATATACAATTAGTTTAAATATTCCAATCACGATCTTATAAGCTCAATTCCATAAAATTCAGGGGAAAGAGTAAATTTGTTTTCCTGTGATTAAACCTATTTGTACCTTATTTGTTATTTACCAGGTTTTTAGTAGGTTCATTCTGTTGGTTAATGGTTTTATGATCAATTAATTATAACGTAAAATCAAATTACTATGAGCAAAAGAATGTTTCTTTCAAAGTACGAGAGCCAGATTTATGCATTGCTCCGTATTGTTACAGGATTCCTCTTTTTGTGGCATGGTTCTCAAAAACTTTTCTCACTACCACCTGCAGGACATCCTTTTCCGCCTCATGTAATGTATATAGGCGGAATTGTTGAGTTTTTTGGCGGACTCCTGGTTATGATCGGGTTTGGCACCCGATATGCTGCATTTATATGCAGCGGGGAAATGGCATATGCCTACTGGACCGTTCACGCGCTGAATGCTGCTTTACCACTTTTGAATATGGGTGAGCTGGCAGTAGTTTATTGTTTCCTGTTTTTGTACATATCAGCCAGGGGTTCGGGAGAATTTAGTATTGACAGGCTCCTTGCGAAAAGATAACCCGTATCCTGACGTCCGGATTTTCATGGACCGGGATGAATGAAACTTTATATCAGAGTGCAGGAAATGCTCCCTGCTATAACTGCTTTTTGACTCTTTTCCAGTACTCGATCGTTTTGGCCCCTGAGCCATTCCATTTTCTCGCAATTTTCTCAAGATCATGGGGATCTGTCATTGCAGCATAGTAGAGGAATATTTTTTCAGAAATCTCATAATTGAAAAGATCTTTCATCTTATACCTGCTTCCCGTCCTTTTGTTATAATCCTCAAGTCGTATCGGCCGGATCTGAAAAAACCCTGCAGCCTGCTCTACCGGATTATAAGCCAGGGTGTCATAGTTTGTTTCCACCTTCCCGATGGCATTAATCAACTGTTTGTACGGATTGACAGGAGTTCGATGCTCAATTACCAGACATACACTTGACGGGGCAAAAAGTCTTACTGAAAATAACAGCAAAACCATCAAAATACTTATCCTTCTTGCTCTGTTCATCGCCATATTAACAACATGGCGCAAGGAATTGTTTCATTGAAGATTAAGTTCAGATTAAGAAATGCTTAATATCATATTAATTATACTTTAATCCTGAACTACATAAAAATCTCAGCCACAATAACAACCGGGGTAATAATCTGGTTATTGGTTGTGCACTTTATACCCGGGATAATAATAAGCTTCCCGTTTAATATTTTCTTTTCAGCCATTCCCCGGGTACAGGGATTATGCAGATATTCATCGACCTGTTATCTTCCGAAAGCATTGCTGACTGTATCTCGATTTTTGTTCCGTCAGCATTGAATGTCGGATGAGGGTGGTCCGAAGCAGTCATCTTATGCCCGGTTGAAAGAAGGATCATTTCGCGTGTATGTCTGTCGATGAGGTAAATGCCTCTGGAAAAATCATCGCCGACAGCCCAGCGTCCATCCGAAGACCCGTTTACATGCCAGAGCCCGCTTCCTGATTCGGTCTGTCCGGCAATTATCATCTCCCTGGTTCTCAGGTTTACTATTCCAAGCCCTGTCGGTTTTTCTCTTGTCCCCGAAGGTCCCCAGCTAACTTCCTGTCCCGGATTTTTCGGGTCAGGCTGCATTTCAGGCGTTCCTATTTTACGATGGCCCATGATTGCTATTGCCACCTCGTCTTTGGAAAATATAGCTTCATGTGTGACCCATTCATATTCCGATTCAGGATAAAGAGGTCTGAGACCTGTGCCATCAGCCATGACTGTCCAGGTGCGCTGTGGTGCCTTGCCTCCTGTCTCCCAGCAAAAAACTATCTCGCCGGGCATCCATGGATTAGCCTGAATATGGCCTACCTGGAATGGAACTGCAACTACAAATCCGCATAAACCGGTTTTCAGATCCATCCTCCCTATTCCAGCTGGTCCGGCTCCCATGTTCCTTGCACCAAAATTCGGATCTATTTTTGTCCCATCCGGCATATGGCGAAGGGATTCTTCCTTGCCGATTCTGAAATAGACCACTTCCTCGTTCCCGTCAAGTGCCATATCACCACCGGCACCCATCTCAGCAGGAGTTGTTCCGCATACCTTCTGATATTCCGAAGCGGGCTTTAATTTCCCGGCCTCACTATCGGCAAATAATTTCGCCAGGTCAACTTCGATCACCTGCACCGGGCCACCCATACGGGAACCTGCGCCCTGTTCACGCGGAAGGTTCCTCATGAAATAAAGCTTCATTGACTTTCTTGCAACATTGAGCATTCCTGTAAAACCACCCTCACTGACCTGCACAATCACTCCGGTCCGCTCATTTACGGCCATTGCTTCTCCCTTTACCCTGTTCGACCTGAATATGACCCATTTACCATCAGATGTCCACTGGTTGTGGGTCTGGTATATCTTTGAATCCCCTGCAGGAGTACTCGTAAGAAAAGCAAGTTCTGTTCCGGTAACGGGATCTTTTACAATTTTCTTCTCAGAAGGAAAACGTGTTCCGATCTGAGCGCTGGCTACAGAGGAAATAAAAAACGAGACTAATAATGCTAATTTGAATTGTTTCCGGATGTCAGGCCTCATAGTTATAGGTATTTAATATAAAGTCATCATCTGTTATTCTCACACAGATCCCGCAGATTTCCGAAGATCGAATATTTTCCGCTCCTACACATGCTTATTTTTGTCCTGTTCTTACTGGCCCTTGAACCATTGCACCATTGTGCCATTAAGCCAGTTTTTTATATTTTATCCTGACCGGCGTTGTATCGGATACCCGCTTCTTATAGTTTTCTTCATAATCTGAGTATGTTCCCTCGAACCAGACTACTTTTGAATTTCCTTCGAAAGCGATAATATGTGTTGCAACGCGGTCGAGGAACCATCTGTCGTGAGAAATGATAACGGCACATCCCGCGAAATTCTCAAGACCTTCTTCCAGGGCCCGTAAAGTATTGACGTCAATATCATTGGTTGGTTCATCAAGAAGCAGAACATTAGCCCCTGATTTCAGGGTAAGCGCCAAATGAAGCCTGTTCCTCTCACCTCCTGATAGCACGCCGCATTTCTTTTCCTGGTCAGCGCCGGTGAAGTTGAACCTGGCAACATAAGCTCTTGCATTTACCAGCCGGTTTCCTACCATTATGTCCTGCTGACCTCCTGAAATTACTTCATAAACACTCTTTGCAGGGTCTATTGCGGAATGGGACTGATCGACATACCCGAGCGAAACAGTTTCTCCGATTTCAAATGAACCCCCGGTGGCAGGTTCCTGCTTCATGATCATTCTGAAGAGGGTCGTTTTGCCGGCGCCATTGGGTCCGATAACTCCCACGATACCATTGGGTGGAAGGTTAAAATCGAGATCTTCAAAAAGAAGCTTGTCGGAGAACGATTTTGCCACATGCGATGCTTTTATTACCTTATCTCCCAGCCTCGGACCATTCGGAATAAATATTTCGAGCTTCTCTTCTTTTTGTTTTACATCCTGATTGAGCAGGTTTTCATAGGCCCCGAGCCTGGCTTTTGATTTTGCGCGACGCGCCTTAGGTGACATCCTGACCCATTCGAGCTCCCGTTCAAGGATCTTTCTTCTCTTTACATTTCCTTTCTCTTCAACTTCAAGTCTTTTTGCTTTTTGCTCAAGCCATGATGAATAGTTTCCTTTCCAGGGGATCCCTTCACCCCTGTCGAGCTCAAGTATCCATCCGGCCACATTATCAAGGAAATACCTGTCATGCGTGATGCAGATCACTGTCCCGTGATATTGCTTCAGTGTTGTTTCAAGCCACTGTACAGATTCAGCATCCAGGTGGTTAGTTGGTTCATCAAGAAGAAGAATATCAGGCTGCTGAAGAAGAAGCCTGCATAGTGCCACCCTTCTTCGTTCACCACCTGAAAGAACATTGACCTTTGCTTCGCTTTCAGGACAGCGCAATGCATCCATTGCCCTTTCCAGCTTGTGTTCAATATTCCACCCATCGTGATATTCGATCTTCTCCTGGAGAATAGCCTGCCTGTCTATTAATTGCTGCATCCTGCCAGGATTTTCATAGACTTCCGGTTCCCCGAAGCTTATATTTATTTTCTCATATTCCTTGATAATATCCATTACCTCTTTTACCCCCTCCTCAACAATTTCCCTGACTGTACGGGTATCGTCAAGAAGAGGATCCTGGGGAAGATGTCCGACTGAAAATCCCGGGAGAAAAGTAACTTCACCCTGATACTCTTTTTCTTTGCCTGCAATAATTTTCAGAAGTGTTGATTTGCCTGAACCATTAAGACCTATTATACCGATTTTTGCTCCAAGGAAGAAAGAAAGGGAAATATCTTTAAGTACCTGCCTGTGAGGAGGAAAGGTCTTACCAACACGGTACATTGAAAAGATGATCTTGTTGTCGTCAGCCATATGGACCTGAATTTTTTACAATTTAGATATTCCTCTTTTGCATATCAAATAATTAGCATAAAAAACGCAGAGACGCCATGTATGACGTCTCTACGCTATTAAAAAAATCATGTAAATTTATTATTTCTTCTCGAACAGTTTCAATGTTTCATCCTGCAGAAGAACCCATAATGAATATACTCCTTTAAGGGTCCCGATGGGTATATTAAGACATCCGAGGGCAGCAACAACAATTACGAGGTAACGGGCCCAGGATTGAAATCCAAGCAAACCAATACCTCCTATGAGGCCGAGGGTTGACATAAATCCGACAAGCAACGGCACGCTTATAGACAGAAAGCTTAGTACCATCGTAGGGATCTCATCGTTACCAACAACTCCTTTTGCGAACTGAAAAACAAAAAATACTGCTATTGCTGCGATCAGGCCAATAAAACCAAATCCAATATGGATCGCACCAACAACGGTCACATGCTTTTTCATCTTATTTTCTTCCATGACATTAAATTTTTATTCCTTAATAATATTTTCATTCCTGATTAAATGACTTGCAATTTAAAGAATTGATGCATCGTTTCTTTATAAAAAGAAAAATAAAGAACTCTATTCTGGTGAATTGCCTTGAATTATAAAAGAGTTTCATAATTTTGAACTGAAAAATATTTATATGAAAAAGATATTGGTCTCTATGAGTTCTTTTTTGTTGCTGGCTTGTGTATTTACCACTTCCTGCGAGCTTAATTCATGTAAAATCTGCAAGGAAGTCACATATGTAAATGAGGTTTACAGCCATGAAGGTAATCCAAATGAATACTGCGGAGCAGCCCTGATTGCAATCGAAACCCAGGCTGACAATATAAACGGAAATATCAGGACAGCCTGGGAATGCAAATAGAAAGATACTCCACCTTGCAGGCTCCGGTCAATAAAGCAACCTTTCAGGCTTTTATATGTACTATATAAAAGAGTTTTCTATTTTTACATATAAATAGAACAGAATGAAAAAAAATCTAGTCATAGCCGGTTCCTTCCTTCTCTTTACACTTGCGTTCACCTCCTGCGAATCTCTTAAGGATTGTAAGACCTGTGCAATTGTAAAGAGGGATAGCGGCGGAACTGAAATTTCCTCTTTAGGAGAGGCTGAATATTGTGGAGCCAAATTAATTGCCGCCCAGGCTGCAAATCCTACTGTCACAAATCCGGTAACCGGTGATGTTACCAAATTTGAATGCCGTTAATACCTGACGCCGATTAAGGTAACATCATCAACCTGCGGAGAATCACCGCGCCAGGTTTCAAAGATCTCATTTAATTTTTCAGCCTGTTTAAGCATCGAAATACCTCCAAGGGCTACGAGGATTTCTTTCAGTTGATGCGACATGAATTTCTTCTGGCTGGGTCCTCCGAACTGGTCAGCAAATCCATCAGAGAATATATAAAATGCATCACCTTTGCGGAGTTCAATTTTATGAAGCGTAAAAGGCTGCATCCTGTAGTGAATAGAGGCGGGCATTTTGTCCGCCCGGTAATGAATAAGTTCTTTGCCCCTTACAAGATAAAGCGGATTATTTGCACCGGCCCAGTAAAGAGTATTCTCATTAAAGTCAACCATACATACCGATATATCCATACCATCCTTGACTGATTCCGGATCGGCAACCTGGTTAAGGGATTTAATTACCCCCTGACGGAGATTTTCAATTATCTGGTCAGGTATCAGAATATGCTTGCCATTTACAATCTCATTGAGTAAGGTTACGCCAAGCATGCTCATAAAAGCTCCGGGAACCCCATGGCCTGTGCAGTCGGCCGAAATTATTACCTGTTTGCTGCCATTTGAGCCTACCCAGTAAAAGTCACCGCTGACAATAGCCAGCGGCTTATATAGAACGAAATGATCGAGCTTATCACTGAAAAGCTCAAGCGACGGGATCAATGCAGTTTGTATCCTCTTGGCATACTCGATGCTGTCAGTAATATGTTTTTTCTGATAAGCAATCTGATCCCTTTGTGCAGCCGCCAGATCCCTTTGCTGCTCAATCTCGTCCTTTTGTATTGAGATCGTCCTGTTTTTCTCTTCAAGCTTGATATTGGCCTCTTTCTTGATTTTATAACTCCGGTATATGTAATAGCCAAGAAAGCTTACAAGCAGGAGGGCAAGGATCACAAAATAGAGGATAAGCTTCTGTTTCTCAAGAGTTGCCAGCTGAACCTTGATCCTGTCTTCCTGTTCCGAAATCTTTTTCAGCTGTTCATCCATCCGGGCCACCTGCAAGGCTATTTTTCCCCTTTGGGCTGTCAGGGTATCTTTTTGTATATCTACTTCCTTCTGTTGTACAAGAATTGTTTGTTTCTGCGCCGATATCTCACCCTTCTGCCTGGAGATCTGACCCAGTTGAAGATTCAGCTCTTTTTGTTTTTCTGCAAGCGTTTTTTCTTTCAGGGTTATTTCTTTATCAAGACTATCGAGCAGTGCTTTTTGCCTAAGTATCTCCGCTTTCTGCAATTCAATCTCAGCCTGTTGCTTCCTGACGGTTTCCTTCTGCACCTGGAGATCAGCGTCTGTAACCTGGAAAAGATTTTGCCAGTCTTCTTTGGTCTTTATTGCACTTGCAAGGAATGTCATGGGAACCGACATCCCTTCTTTTTTAATGTAGTCTTCGTTTATATCATATTGAGGCACACCCTTTACTACAATAAAATTTATCATTGACTCCCTGAATTCATATCCTTCCGTAACAAGAAGAGTTTGTTTCCCTGTGATTTTTTCCCTGATCCTGTTCAGATCGAATCCGGCTGCTTTGTTAACATAAAGTACCTGAGTATGAGCCAGGCTTTCAAGTCTTTTATATCCGCTTATCTGAACCGGCTTACCCTGGATGACCGGCCTGGTTTTTGCAAGGTTCCCCAGCTCATAAAGGAGCTCATAATCCCCAAGCATTATTCCTATCTTGAAATTAGCCGAATCTGCAAAACCGGGTCCAAAATTTACATATTTCGCAACCAGATCATATATATACAGGGCTCTTGAGGAGTTATCAAATCCTCCCTGGCTGAAAGAACTAAATGTCGAAACCGTTAAACCTAAACAAAGAGCAGTAATATTAATCTTGCCTTTAAACGTGTTCATTTTCCGGATTATTTATTATCACGAATTTGCAACTTTTTATCCAAGAATGCAAATGCCTCTGTTTCCGGATTAATTCACACATGTTGATAAATTGTTAATAAATGCATCATCTGAGGGATTTTCCCTGCTTTAGTTGTTGTAATTTTATACAAGTATACACGAATTTTACTATGGCATTGAGTATCAATGACTTACAATTAGCTGACAAAAATATCATTATTGTAGAGGATGATCTTCCGTCAATCAGGTATTATGAAACCCTTCTAAAAAGCTCGGGGGCTGATGTAAAAGTATTCCGTAACGGTAAGGAATTCATAGATTATATAAGTCGGGAAAAGGGGAAGATTGATATAGTGTTCATGGATTTTCTTATTCCCCTGATAAACGGAATCGAATGCCTGAGGATCTTCCGGAGGGACAGGAAAAATGTTCCGGTGCTGATGCTCACCGCCTATTCATCGGAACAAAGCAAGACAGAGGCTTACCTTGCAGGCTGCGATGAGTATGTACTCAAACCTATTTATCCTGAAAAGATATTTTTCCTTCTTGAAAAATATCTCAAACACGAAGTCTCACATTCCCTGATCAGCTGACTTCTGTCATTTGACAGGCATTCTCACACCAACATATCTTGAATAATATTCATCTATCTTTTTGCTAATCTCAAGTCCCAGGTCTTTTTTATCATACTGCACACAAATACTGGCAACCCGTGACATATTTTGCATTGCGGTCTGCACCTCATATTCAGCCGAATTAACGATGTAGGGAGCCTGTTTAAGATAATAATCGAGGTGCCCATAATAATGGGTACACAGATCGTTTGTCATTTTAAGCGCCACAGCAGTGTCTCCGGCAGCAAAATAGCCTTCAATAACGTCAGGAACATAAGGATCATAAGGGATCTTACTGAGTGGCAGATTTTCCATGCATTTATTGAGCACTTCTTTTGCTTTCTCATATTTACCCTCGCCTGCAAGAGCTTTGGCAAGCCTTGCATAGTTAAGCCTGGCTCTAACTACCAGAATTGTACGCTGATGGTTATAGTCTATATCCACTTTTTCATTATTTGCGCCGCCCCAGACAAACTTGTTCATAATATTGTCATACAAAATGTCCGTATCTACCCGGCCGTAATCAAGCCAGCTTTTATTTTCCGACTTGATCGGGACCAGCCGGTAGGCTTGTCCTTCAAGCTGAAAATACTCCTCAAGGCCAAATGCATCGTCGTGATACCCGGTAACATAATAAATCGGTCTCTCCCAGTTATTATGGGCAAGTATGTCGAGGACAAGCAGCTGGCTCTTAAGGATTGAATTCCCCTTCAGCTTTATATCAATATATGGAACTATCAATGCAGAATCCTGAGGTTTTACTGTACCTGAGGCAATTACCTTTTTCCTGTCTACCGGAATCCGGATTGTCCTTGAAGGTATTATATCAAGTATCTCATTAGCGGAGACCTGAACCTTTGTGGCTTTGTTTTCACTTTTAACCCATTCGATTACTGTGGATATATCGACCGGATCCTTGGTTTTTTCAATTATGAAGGTCTGGTTGTTGACCCCGTCATAATATTTTTTGATAGGAAGGCTGACAGGAAGCGGATCCGATCCATATACCTTTCTCTTCATCTGTTCTATATACCAGTCAGTGTTGAGCAGCATCAGGTTGCAGACTCTTACATCAGTTCTTTTTCCTTCCACCTCCTGTGCATACCACAGGGGGAATGTATCGTTATCGCCGTTAGTAAACAGGATCGCATTGGGGGCGCATGATTCCAGGTAATTGAATGCAACATCTCTTGCCAGGTAGCGACCTGATCTGTCATGATCGTTCCAGTTTTGGGTACCCATTATGACAGGAACGGCCATAAAGCAGAGGATTCCAGCGACCGGTGCAGCGACTTTTTCACCTGCCACCTTTGTAAAAAGCTCAAACAGAGAAAGAACGCCGAGCCCTACCCAGACACAAAAAAAATAAAATGAACCTGCATAAGCATAGTCCCTTTCCCTTGGTTGATTCGGATACTGGTTAAGATAAAATATAATGGCTATACCCGTCATTATGAACAGCAGCATTATTGTCCACCAGTTTTTGTTATCGCGGCTAAGCTGGTAAAAAAGCCCGGCCAATCCCAGCAGGAGAGGCAGCAGGTAATACTTGTTCCGTGAGGGATCGTTCTTCAGGTCTGCAGGGAGATCGTAAGTCCCGGTCCTTGGCTCATCCAGGAATTTAAGTCCGGAAATCCAGTTCCCGTTTATCGCACCTCCGGTTCCCTGAGTGTCATTTTGCCTGCCGGCGAAATTCCACATGAAGTACCTGAAATACATATACCCGAACTGGTATGAAAACATGAATCTCAGGTTCTCGCCAAATGTAGGCTTTCTTACAACTGATTTCTCCCCGGCCTCATTGGTCACCTGGATAGGAATCCCTTTAGATCCTCCCCACACTTTGTAAACTTCCGCATGATCGGGCTGATCGCTCCACATCCTTGGAAATAATGTAATGAATCTCTGGTCATATACTCTTTCGAGGGTTCGGTGGGTTATAATATATTTTTTACCCTCAAGGGCATATACAGGTTTGCCCTCTTTATAATCAATAACGGGTGCATTATAATATGCTCCCTTAAAGAGAGGCTGCTTTCCGTATTGTTCCCTGTTCAGATAGTACAGCAGATTGATTGGATTCGAGGGATTGTTCTCATTCAGCGGTGTGTTGGCTGATGCTCTGATTACTATAATGGCAGTTGATAAATTACCTATCATGATTACCATTATAGCAGTGAGAAGGGTATTAAGGGCAATTCTGTTCCGGGATGTGAGATACCAGATTCCGCCGCCCAATGCTAAAAGCACCAGGATATTGAGCACTCCTGAAGGTGAAACTATCCAGATACCGGTAAATACTATAACAGCTATCGCGATTATGGCAGTTCCTGCATTTTTACCCGAATTCAGGGAAAGTCTGATTCCAATGAAAAACAATACGATAAGAAGAAGAACATGAAAAATCATTCCCGAATTGGGAGGCAGATTTAATGAATTGACAAAGAAAAGGTCAAACCGGGAAGAGATCTTAACTATCCCCGGAATCAGCCCCCAGAGAAGAAGTATCAGCAGAATAAATCCAACTCCAAGTGCATAGCCAAAACCTTTCCATGAAAACTCAAATTTCCTGAAATAATATACGAGCACAATTGCGGGTAAAGTAAGCAGGTTAAGAAGATGGACCCCTATGGAAAGCCCCATAAGAAATGCCATCAGGATAATCCACCTGTCGGCATTTGGTTCATCAGCTGAATCTTCCCACTTAAGAATAGCCCAGAAAACTGCAGCAGTAAAGAATGAAGAGGTTGCATAAACCTCACCCTCGACAGCTGAAAACCAGAAAGAGTCGGAGAATGTATATGCCAGCGCCCCCACTATACCTGCACCCATAACAACAATCATTCTTGCAGACGTGATTTTACCTTCATCAGACATAACTATCTTTCTGGCGAGATGGGTAATGGTCCAGAAAAGAAACAGAATTGTAAATGCGCTTGCAAGGGCCGACATCGAGTTCACCATGGCTGCAACATGGGATTCATTTCCTGCTGCAAATAAGGTAAAGAACCTGCCGAGAACCATAAAAACCTGGCTCCCGGGAGGGTGTCCGATCTCCATTTTGAATACGGTGGCAATAAATTCACCGCAATCCCATAAACTTGCAGTCGGCTCAATTGTTTTCAGATAAGTAAAGGATGCTATCAGAAAAACAATCCATCCGGTAATGTTATTTACAAGTCTGTATTTCTTCATTATTGTTAAAGTTATATTAAGGCTGTCATTAACAGATCTGACGACGAAAATACTTATTTTTTTCTTACTAATGGCATTCTGCCGGGTTTGACTTAATTTGCTAATTTTGAGCAACATTTGCACGAATGAAATATCTGACAATAATTACATACTGTATTTTACTTTTTATTTCAGAAAACCTTAACGGACAGTATTATGATACAGGACAGGATCCTGCAAAACTTAAATGGCTCCAGATAAATACAGGCCGGTTTAAGGTCATTTACCCTGAAGTATATGGATCCCAGGGAATTAAATTTGCCCGGGAGCTTGAAAAATCGTATTCGGAACTTACAACACTTTTTCCGGAGAAGAAATTTAAGCTTCCTGTTATCATACACAATTTCACCACCCAGTCCAACGGTTATGTGGCCTGGGCTCCAAAAAGAATGGAGCTATACCCCACACCGGAACAGAATTCAATACCCCTTGATCCGGACCGGCAGCTGGCATTGCATGAAATGACTCATGTTATGCAGATGGAAATGCTGAATACCGGATTTTCCAGGGTGATGTCATATATAGCGGGCCAGCAATTCACGGGAGCAGTTTCAGCCCTTCTACCTTTATGGTACATGGAGGGAAATGCTGTATTTTCTGAAACAGTTTTCTCAGAATCAGGAAGAGGAAGAAGCCCTGATTTTCAGAAAGAGCTGAAGGCAATGGTCATTGAAAAGGGCAGGTTATATAAATATGATAAAATGCTGGATGGATCATGGAAAGATTACACCCCTGACTATTACCAGTTTGGATACCAGATGGTTACATGGTCCATGGCTAAGAACGGACTGCAACTCTGGAATAAAGCCTTAAAATTCACAGGGGGAGAACCATTCACTCTTAACCCGGTGAATATCTCCCTTAGAAAAAATGCAGGTCTGACTAAGAAAAAGTTGTTTGATCAGACATTTGACAGCCTGAAAACAATCTGGACTAAAGACCTGGAACGGAATAATGCCGTGAAATATGAATCATTAAATCCCTCCAAAAAGGGAAAGTTTATTAATTATTATTCTCCGGTCATTGCAGGTAAAGATTCGGTCATTGCTGTTAAAACATCATTATCCAGCCCTTCTTCTTTCGTTCTTTTCAGACCCTCTGACAAATCTGAAAAAACGTTGCATGTACCTGGTTCGATATACCCCAGGAATATATCCTATGCCAAAGGTAATCTTGTATGGGTGGAAACCGTTCCTGATCCCAGGTGGGAAAACAGGAATTATTCGGTAATAAAATTGAAAAATATCCGGACCGGTATTACAAAGCAGCTTACCTTCAGATCGAGGTATCTGGCAGCCTCCATATCACCTGACGGCAGAAATATTGTAGCTTCGGAAAACAGTGTTGATAACAGGAACAGCCTGGTGATCCTGAATGTATCGGACGGGACTCTGCTCAAAACTATACCGGCACCCGAAAATGCCTCCCTGCAGCGTCCTCAGTGGTCCGGTGATGCCGGCAAAATCACTGTTATTTATTTAACAGAAGCAGGTGAGGGAATCATGTCATATGCTTTAGCTGACAATTCGTGGCACACTCTTATAAAGGCTGACAGGAATGATCTTCAATCCTCATTTCTGAGAAATGATTCACTGTTTTATATCTCCTCTTATTCGGGTACAGATAACATTTATTTACTTGCTGAGGGGAAAGGTATTTCGCAGGTCACAAGGTCAAGATTCAGCGCCAATGATATGAATGTCAGCGGTTCATCGATAATCTTCAGTGATTATACAGCTCAGGGAAATGATGTATGTATGACATCAGTTGCAAATATCAGGGCAGACGAATTTCACCGAAACAACCAGAAGAATTTCTTATTAATCGTATTAAAACCGATCCGGTAATAGACGAAAAATTACCGTCCGGGGATTTTATACCGAAGCCTTACCGTAAATGGCAGCATCTTTTCGGCTTCCATAGCTGGATGCCGTTATATGCTGATATTGAAGCTGTTAAAAGTGATCCGGCTTCAATCCGTCCGGGATTCACAATTTTTTCACAGAATCAGCTCAGTACTCTTATTTCTTCTGCCGGTTATGAATATTCAGCAGATCACCGGAATATGCTTCATACAAGCGTTACCTGGAAAGGCTGGTACCCGGTTATTGAGTCAAGATTAGATTACGGATATAAACCACTGATCAATAAATTTAATGCCGCCTGGATTCCTGAACCTGCCAACACCGGATTCAGTTTTACAAATACAATCTCCCTTCCTCTTCAATTTTCAACAGGCAGATTCAGCCAGACTCTATATTTCTTCACTTGCCTGCAGAATATTTCAATAGTTATACTTATTTACGTAATAAAGATATTTACAGTTACGGAAGACTGCAGATGACAGGAAGGTTTTATTTAGCAAATTATCATCGGCAGGCATACAGGGATATTTATCCAAGGTGGGCTCAGGTATTCGATCTTACTTATAATTTCTTTCCGCTTGACAGGGCAATCTATGGATCGGACATGATCTTAAGAACAGCTTTTTATTTTCCGGTACCTGTCAGGAACAGCAGCCTCAGGGTCAGGGTTGAATCCGAGAGGGAGAATTTCGGTGATTTTTTGTCGCTTAATAATATTACTTTTCCGAGGGGTTATAATAACAGGTATGACTTTATAGCGACAAAACCATATTTCATTTCATCTGACTATGTTATTCCGTTGTTATATCCCGATCTGAATATCGGAAGTCTTTTTTACCTTAAAAGGATACGCTCCGGGTTTTTTTACGATTATCTCTCCGGCAAGGGTAATTATATTTGGGAACAATCAGGTCAGGATAGCCAGGGAAACCCGGTTTTTGGTCATGTATACCATAATACCGTTCAGTCTTTCAGATCGTTCGGCATGGAGTTGCTGTCAGATTTTTATCTTTTACGTATTCCCTTCCTGATGTCGGGAGGTGTGCAGGCTTCGTGGCAATCGTTTGGCACTGTTCCTGCAATAAAGGTTCTGTTCAATATAGATATCTATGGACTGACGCTTGGCAGAAGAAGGATATAAAATGGTTACAGCTTTATATCCCTGGCCATACTTTTAATTAATTCCCATGCTTTTTCGACATGAGCATCTGTCACATTTGTCTGGCCGGTAACCATTCTCAGAGTATATTTGCCGTTGAGCAATGTATGGGTCAGGTAGATTTTCCCGGAATCGTTTAACAAGTGATTCAGCTTTTCGTTTAAGTCATTCAGCTGCTGCTCACTGCTTCCGGCCGGGGAATATCTGAAGCAGACCACATTAATGATAACCGGAGCAAGAATTTCAAAATCAGCTTCATTCTGAATCATGACCTTAAGCCGGGAAGCAAATTCAATATGCTCCCTTATTTTTTTCTGAAGACCCTGAATGCCGTAAGATCTTATCACGCTCCATAATTTAAGGGCCCTGAATCTTCTCCCGAGAGGGATTCCCCAGTCGCGATAATCATTAACACTGCCTCTGGTCCTTGTTTTGAGATACTCGGGCAATATTTCAAAAGTCTTTATAAGGCTTGCTGCATCCCTTATAAAAAAAGCCGTACAGTCGAAATTGGTAAACATCCATTTATGAGGATTGAAAAGAAAACTGTCGATATATTCTTTCCCTTCTATCATCCACCTGAATTCGGGCAAAATAAGAGCCGTACCAGCCATTGCGGCATCAACATGAAGCCATATACCACTTTTACTGCAGATCTCTCCTATCGCTTTTAAAGGGTCAACAGCAGTGCAACCTGTAGTCCCAACCGTTGCAACCACACAACATGGCACAAAACCCTTTTTTTTGTCATCTTCTATTGCTTCATCAAGTTTTGCAGGATCCATGGCAAAATCCTGGCTGACAGCAATTTTCACCAGGTTGTTCTTTCCGATTCCGCTGATCTTTACTGCTTTTTCAACCGATGAATGAGCCTGTTCCGAGGTATAAACCCTCAACTTCGGGGCTAAAATGCCACCATCGCTGTTAAAAGCGAAAGCTGTAATCTTTTCTCTTGCTGTCAGAACAGCAGCCAGGGTGGCTGTAGATGCCGAGTCCTGTATGACACCTTCAAAATAATCCGGAAGTCCGATCATTCCCCTTAGCCAGACCATCATTTTTTCCTCCAGCTCGGCAGCGGCAGGGGAAGTCTCCCAGTTCATGCACTGTGCACCCAGCGTTGCGATGATCATTTCAGCCAGGATCGAAGGCGGGCTGACATTGGCCGGAAAATAAGCAAAGAAATCAGGACTTTGCCAGTGGGTTATCCCGGGCATTATTATCTCTTCAAGGTCATGCACCAAATTGCTGAAAGGCTCTGATTCTGAAGGAGGCTCTCCGGGGATCTGCTTAAAAATATCTCCTGGCTTTACCTGTGATTTAACCGGGTATTTTTCGACATTTTCCATATATCCGGCCATCCATTCGACCAGCTCATGGGCATGTTTGCGAAATTCATCAGGTGTCATCGGAGGTTGTTTATTGAACCGATTCTGCAAGCAGGATGATCTTGTTCTGTTTTACCTCAATCACTCCCTTGTTGATATTGTATCTTATTTCTTTATCCTCCTGGTCGACAATGATTACCGGGCCGTTCTCCAGAGTCGAAATTATAGGAGCATGATCTTTCAGTACCTGGAATGATCCTTTTTTCCCGGGTACCCTTATTGATTTAATATCTCCCTCAAATATTTTCCTGTCAGGAGTGATGATTTCAATTTTCATTCACCAGAGAATTATTTAGAGTGTGCCAGAATTTTCTCTCCCTTTTCTATTGCATCTTCTATTGTCCCAACCAGCATAAATGCTGCTTCGGGATACTGGTCGACCTTGCCCTCCATGATCATATTGAATCCTTTAATAGTGTCTTCAATCGATACAAGAGCGCCCTTTATACCTGTAAATTGTTCTGCAACCTGGAATGGCTGCGAAAGGAATCTCTGTGCCCTTCTTGCCCTATGGACAACAAGCTTATCTTCTTCAGAAAGTTCATCCATACCAAGTATGGCAATTATATCCTGGAGCTCGTTATATCTCTGAAGAAGCTCTTTAACCCTCTGAGCACAATTATAGTGTGCTTCCCCGACCACATCAGCAGTAAGAATTCTTGATGTGGAATCAAGAGGATCCACTGCAGGATAAATACCCAGCTCGGAGATTTTACGGCTAAGCACAGTTGTTGCATCGAGATGTGCGAAGGTAGTCGCCGGAGCAGGGTCAGTCAGGTCGTCGGCGGGTACATAAACAGCTTGTACAGAGGTAATTGAACCGTGTCTGGTGGACGTGATCCTTTCCTGCATTATTCCCATTTCAGTGGCAAGGGTTGGCTGGTAACCTACAGCGGAAGGCATCCTTCCGAGAAGCGCTGAAACTTCTGATCCTGCCTGGGTAAACCGGAAGACATTATCCATAAAGAAAAGGATATCCCTTCCACCACTTTTACCGTCTCCGTCTCTGAAATGTTCTGCGATCGAGAGTCCTGACAGAGCAACTCTTGCTCTTGCTCCCGGAGGTTCGTTCATCTGTCCGAATACCAGAGCAAGCTTTGATTCCTTCAATGCGTTCATGTCGACTTTTGAAAGATCCCATCCTCCCGATTTCATGCTTTCAAGGAATTCCTTTCCGTACGAAATAACTCCTGCTTCAATCATGTCGCGAAGCAGGTCATTACCTTCCCTGGTCCGTTCGCCAACGCCGGCAAAAACCGATAATCCCGAATATGCCTTAGCAATATTATTTATAAGTTCAAGTATAACCACCGTCTTACCAACACCGGCCCCGCCAAAAAGCCCGATCTTGCCTCCTTTTGAGTATGGTTCGATAAGGTCAATAACCTTTATGCCGGTATAAAGAACTTCCTTTTCAGTAGAGAGGTCATCATATTTTGGAGGTTTGCGATGAATCGGGTAACCGCCTTTTTTATCAAGGGGTCCTATACCGTCGATAGCTTCACCTGTTACATTCATCAGCCTTCCTTTTATCTGTTCTCCGATTGGCATAGTAATCGGCGAACCGGTTGCAATAACATCCATGCCCCTGCGTAAACCGTCGGTTGAATCCATTGCGATTGCGCGAATGGTGTTCTCGCCTATATGTTGCTGACATTCTGCAACAAGGGTAGTGCCATCTTTTCTTTTTACTTCCAGCGCGTCATAAATATCAGGCATTTCCATTCCCTGCCTGTCAAATGTTACATCGATTACTGGTCCAATTATCTGGCTTATTTTGCCGGTATTCTGTGACATATCATTAAACGATTTTTAAATTTTTGGTAAAGAAACAAATTTAAAACAATTTGTCGAGTTTTCTTTCCGGGCAGTAGCAAATAGTTTTGGAACTTTTGTTTAACTTGGTGATCAAACCCAAAATTGAAATTATGAAAAGATTCTTATTAAGCCTTTTGATTATAACCTTTGTTCTTGCCAGTATCAATGCCCAATTCACAAAGATCGGCGGAGGTATTACAACAGGAACAGGGATTGCCTGGAACAACATTGATTCTATTAAAAATTACAGAATTGGAAATCCTGCCATCACAATAAAGGGTATTTATGAAATCAGCATCATGCTCCATATTGAACCCTCCTTTACCTGGTTTATGCCAAGAGTTTCGAAGACAACCTTTGGCACAGGAGAGTCTCAAAAACAGGTAGTGTCGGGAATTATGTTCGATGTAAACGGTCACTATGTATTTAATTCTCTTGACAGGTTTGAATTTTATGGCGTTGGGGGAATGAATATTACATTACTGGGAATGAAATGGATCAGTGAGGTTACAGGATCAACATTTAAATCAAAAGAATCGGACAATGCATTTGGATTGAATCTTGGTGCCGGCACTTACATAAAGCTTACCGAGCAGTTCGATTTGTATGGTGAGGCAAAATATGTACTCAACAAGTATAAGGATCAGATAATGTTTAATGCAGGAGTATTGATAAATCTCGACTGGCTTATCAAGCACGAGAATGCACCTTTGTAATTTAACGATCGCGCCCGATAAGTGAGCTGGCAGAAAGGGTAAGCTCTTTCTTTCTTTTCCCGTCAACATTTACTTTGTCCAGAAAACCGAAAGCTCTTGTGAAATAATCATTTGCGAGGTCTTCTGTAATCCGTTTAATATTAAGCTGATCATATATTTCCATTACTTTGATGATTTTTTCTTCCGTATCATCTTCTTTTCCTGAAAATAATTTCTTCAGCTGTTTCAGCCGGGTACCTGTCGCAATTTCAAATGCTTTCACCAGCGGCAATGTCTTCTTGTTCGCAACAATATCACCGCCGGGTTTCTTTCCGAATTTCCGGGCATCACCCCAGATATCAAGCAGATCATCCTGTATCTGGAAAGCAAGTCCAAGATTTTTTCCAAACTCATACAGAAATTCTGAATCTCTGTCATCCCCATTGCCGGCTATGGAACCAATCTTCAATGATGCGGCAAGAAGGACAGCAGTTTTAAGTTCAATCATTCGCAGGTATTCCCCCTGTGTGACAACTACAGCTTTTTCAAAATCCATATCAAGCTGTTGTCCGACACATACCTCTATTGCTGCCTTGTTGAATATTCTGAATACTTTAATAAGGAAGTCAGAGGGTGTCTGGAGAAAGCATTCATTTGCCACAAAAGCCATGACATCACCGGAAAGGATCGCCTGGTTGACATCCCACTTGCGGTGAATTACAGGAAATCCTCTTCGTACTGATGCTTTGTCCATGATATCGTCATGGACAAGTGTAAAATTGTGGAAGATCTCAAGTCCGGCAGCAGGCAATATGGCATTGTCAACCTTGTCACTAAAAAGATTGCATGCCATAAGGGACATTACCGGACGAAGCCTTTTCCCCCCTACTGAAATAATATATTTAACCGGGTCTATCAGCCTTGATGCTTCCGTATTGTACGTAAGATTTATCAAAGCTTTATTAACGACTTCCTTTAGTTCGGAATAAGTGTACATGTTTCAGGAATAATGGCGAAGACGCAAATAAGGCTAACCCTTAAGTGCTTCTGCGCCGCTAACTACTTCGAGAATCTGGTTTGTTATGGCAGCCTGGCGTGCTTTATTATATTGTAAAGTCAGATCCCTTATCATACCCGTGGCATTGTCTGTTGCCTTATGCATTGCAGTCATCCGTGCCCCGTGTTCAGCAACAAATGAATCGAGAACTGCTTTATAAAACTGGATTTTAAGTGATTGCGGAATAAGCTCCTGGACTATTTCTTCCTTTGATGGTTCATAAATATAATCGGCCGGAGACAGATTTCTTGTTCCTTCCGCTTTTGTTTCCACAGGAAGGAACTGTTCGCTGGTAATTATTTGAACTGCGGCGTTCTTAAATTGATTATATACAATTTCGACCCTGTCGTATTCACCGGATACAAATTTACCCATCACCTCTTCGGCAATAGATGAAGCACCTTCGAATGTAAGATTATTAAGAAGGCTATTCCGTTCAGGAAGCATTTTAAGGCCCTGATTTCTTAAATAATCGTATCCCTTTTTCCCGATAGTCAGGAATGTGAGATTTTGTTTGTTGAACTGATCCAGGTATTTTTCTGATACTACCTTACGTGCCTCTTTTATTACATTTGCGTTAAAGCCTCCGCACAAGCCTCTGTTTGAAGTTATAATAACAACAAGAATTTTTTCAGGCGGTAAGATCCGGCCATAAATATTTTCGACCTCTGCATCTGCCAGGCTCTGGGATAATCCTACAAGGATCTCATGCAGCTTGTTGGCATATGGCCTTAGCCGGACAATTTTATCCTGAGCCCTTCTGAGCTTGGCGGCAGACACCATTTTCATGGCCGACGTTATCTGACGTGTTGACTTTACAGAGGTTATCCGGATCCTTATTGCTTTAAAATTCGGCATTTATCTTAAATTATTGTCCTGGTTCCTTCGTTCACCGGGTTCTGTATTTAGCAGTCAGATCAGCTGCAACTTTTTCAAGGACTTTTGTAATGTCGTTATTCAATATTCCGTCGCGAAGATTATCCAGGATATCCCTGTGCTTAAGTTCCAGAAATTCAATAAATTCTTTTTCGAAATCCTTTATTTTAATAATGGGTACATCTTTCAGCAATCCCATGGTACCGCAGTATATTATTGCTATTTGCTTTTCAACCGGTACCGGTGAGTACTGCAACTGCTTGAGTATTTCAACATTCCTGGCACCTTTATTAAGGGTGGCAACCGTAGAGGCGTCAAGGTCGGAACCGAACTTAGAGAATGCTTCGAGCTCACGGTACTGTGCCTGGTCGACTTTCAGTGTGCCGGCAATTTTTTTCATCGCCTTGATCTGGGCATTTCCTCCTACTCTGGAAACAGAGATACCAACATTTATTGCAGGACGGACCCCTGAATTAAACAGGGCTGATTCGAGAAATATCTGGCCGTCGGTAATTGATATTACGTTTGTAGGAATATATGCTGAAACATCACCTGCCTGAGTTTCAATGATCGGAAGCGCAGTAAGCGACCCTCCTCCCTTTACCATGTGCCTTATAGTTTCAGGAAGGTCATTCATATTCTTTGCCACTTCATCAGACTCGATGATCTTGGCTGCCCGTTCAAGAAGTCGGGAATGAAGGTAGAAAACATCACCCGGATAAGCTTCCCGTCCCGGCGGCCTGCGGAGAAGAAGTGAGACTTCCCTGTAAGAGACAGCCTGTTTTGACAGGTCGTCATATATGATAAGAGCATCACGTCCGGTATCTCTGAAGAACTCACCGATGGCAGCACCTGCAAATGGCGCATAGAACTGTGATGCGGCAGGATCCGATGCAGTTGCCAGAACGATAACGGTGTATTCCATTGCATTATGCTCTTCGAGTATCCTGGCTATATTTGCAACCGTTGATCCTTTCTGTCCCACAGCCACATAAATGCAATATACCGGTTTTCCTTTTTCAAAATTGGGCCGCTGATTAATAATGGTGTCAATTGCAATAGCTGTCTTACCGGTTTGTCTGTCACCAATAATTAGTTCTCTTTGTCCCCTGCCGATTGGAATCATTGCATCTATAGCCTTGATCCCTGTCTGCAACGGCTGTTTAACCGGTTGCCTGAAAATAACCCCGGGGGCCTTCCTTTCGAATGGCAGGATAAAAAGATCACCTCCGATGGGTCCTTTACCATCAAGCGGCTGTCCGGTCGGGGTGATTATTCTCCCCAGCAGTCCCATTCCCACACCGATGGATGCTATCCTTCCTGTGCGCTTTACTATATCTCCTTCATTTATCTCTTCGGTGGGTCCGAGGAGCACGGCACCAATATTATCTTCCTCCAGGTTCAGAACAATTGCTTCTATTCCATTCTCAAACTCAATAAGCTCATTCGACTCGGCGTTTGAAAGTCCATATATTCGTACTATCCCGTCGCCAACCTGAAGTACGGTGCCTACCTCTTCCAGTTCAACTCCAGTCTGGATTCCTTCCAGCTGCTTCCGGAGAATATCTGATACTTCTCCTGGTTTAATATTTGTCATGTTTCTATCCTTATTATTTCCTTTTTACAGACCATTAATTTTCAGGCTTTAAGCTCATTACTTCTGAGTGCTTTTTCTATTTTCCGTAGTTTATTTTTCACACTGGCATCGATATAATTATCTTCTATCTTTAGAATAAATCCTCCCAGTATCTCTTTATCAACAACCTCCCTGAGCTCTACCTTTGTCTTAAAGATCCCTGAGATAAAATCAATTATCTGCTTTCTGATCTTCGGATCGATTCCGACAGCAGTGGTAAGAACAGATTCGGTTATTCCCTTGTATTCTTTCGTTTTGTGAATGAATTCTCTTGCAATACCCGGGAGAAAGCTTTCACGCCCATTTTTCACGACCAGCCCGACCAGTGAAAAAGTTATCTTCTGAAGATTGTTTCCGATAACTTTATTAAGGATATCTATCTTTTTTGTCGGCCTTATCACCGGACTTTCCAGAAGTTCTTTCATCTGGGGGATCCTGCATACTCCGGAAATGAAGATCATATCCTCATAAATTCTATCAAGAAGCTTCATTTCCAGGGCTGATTCAAAAAGCGCCCTGGAGTATCTTACTGATATTTTGCTGTCGTTCATTTACTTATCAATCCCCTAATTTTTGTTCAGATCGATATCTTTCAGGTATTTATCAATAAGTTTTTCCTGCTCGCCGCTCCTGCTCAGCTTTTCGCCGAGAAGCTTTGAAGCAATATCTATTGAAAGAGTTGCCACCTGTTCGTGAATTTCCGAAAGGGCTTTGACTTTTTCCCGTTCAATGCCAAGTCTTGCTTTCTCCACAATTTTTTCAGCTTCCTCAGTTGCTTTTCCCTTGGCTTCGGATATAAGCTTGTCGCGGACCTCACGGGCCTCCTTTAATATCACTTCTCTTTCCTCCCTCGCTTTCTTCAGGATTGCTTCATTGTCGCTCTGGAGCTTAAGCATGTCTTCGCGGGCTTTTTCTGCGGATGCAAGAGAGCCTTTGATCATTTCGTCTCTTGCCTTTACAGCGGCAAGTATCGGTTTCCAGGCGAACCTGGCCAGTAAAAGGAAGAAAAGACCGAATATCACTACTGACCAGAAGACTATTCCAATCCCCGGGGAAGTAAGGCTGTTGGCTAGAATTATCATATGCTGTTCATTTAATCTTTTCAAATAAAAGTGAAGGCCTGCAACCAACCGTTGCAGGCTTCATTGTGTTCATTTAAGCTTTCGCGATCAAGGCTACGACTATTGCAAACAATGCTGCTCCTTCGATAAGAGCTGCAGAAATAATCATAGCCAGCTGAATCTTTGAATAGGCTTCAGGCTGGCGTGCAATTGCATCCATTGCCGAACCCCCGATCCTTCCGATGCCGATGCCTGCGCCAATTACTGCTAAGCCTGCCCCGACTGCTGCTAATGTACCTGTCATAATTCTGGTTTTTAATTAAACAAAAATATTAATGATGATCTTCTGCAATTGCCATACCTATAAAAAGTGCAGAAAGAAGTGTGAAAATATATGCCTGGAGGAATGCCACAAGAAGCTCGAGGCAATCCATGAAAATAACGAAAAAGATTGAAACGGGTGCCACTGCCAGGGAATCGAAAATAAAGATCAGGCAGATAAGGCTCAGGATGACAATGTGCCCGGCTACCATATTGGCAAATAATCGGATCATCAGTGCGAATGGCTTTGAAATGAGGCCTATAATTTCTACGGGTATCATAACCGGTAAAAGCCATAAAGGCACACCCGGTGCGGCAAAAATATGTTTCCAGTAAGTTTTGTTACCGCTGAACTGGGTTATAAGAAAGGTAAAGCTTGCAAGAACAAATGTAAGCCCCACATTACCTGTAACTGTAGCGCCAAATGGCGGAGGAAAAGGAATAAGCCCCATCAGGTTGTTTATCAGGATAAAGAAAAATGCTGATAAAAGGTAGGGCATATATTTTTCATATTTATGTCCGAGATTGGGTATGGCAATGTCGTCACGAATGAAAAGGACAGCTGGTTCCAGAAAACTCTGAATGCCCTGAGGATGACTGATGCCTGTCTTTTTGTAGGAACGTGAAAGGGCAATGAAGAGCCATAATCCAATTATGGCGGCAGCAAGCATCCCGACTATTGTCTTGGTAATTGACAGATCTACCGGTAGATTAGCTTCATCTGCTATTCCTTCTTCGTTTACATTAACAATTTTTCCGCTCAGATCACCTTCTTCTTCAAGTTTATAACCTTTAAATATTTTCCCATGGGCAAGTTTCCCTGAAGAAAAAATATCAATTCCTTTTTCCTTGCTGATAAGAATTACCGGCAAATATATGGCAACGGTACTGCTATCCTTCCTGGTCAGTATATGCCATTCATGGGAATCAGCTATATGCTCCATAATAAAGGTGCTGGCATCAAACTCCTCTGTGCTTTTCTTACTTTCTGCTGTATCGGAAGTTGAAGGTCTTTCCTGCCCGGATAACGGAATATAAAATGAAGTTACTAATAAAATAGAAAAGAGTCCTTTTATAGTCCTGGTTTTCAAATCAGTGTCTGTTATAAAGATTTGTTTTTCAAGGTTTTCAGTATAACTATTACCGAAAACAAAGTGAATGTTAAATATATAACAAAAAATAATATCACGGATGATAATCCTGTTTTTTTAGCGATAAAAAACCAGAAGAATATGAAAACCAGTTCTAACAGGAATTTGGAGCTGACTGAAACCAGGCTGTGCATTGTCTGGCTTGCCGGATCTCTGTTCTGTCCCCTGAAAAAAATAATCAGAACCAGGAGGCCAAGGAGGGAGAATACAATTGAAAGTATAACAATATCTGTGAAGCGCAAGCCGGTATTTAGATTCGACGTCAAAAAGAATCCCGCCAGAAGGACAATAAGTTCAAGGACGGCTAAAACCACAATATATTTTTGCAGAGGCTTCAACCGGTAGGTTACTTAATTAAATCTTTCAATGTTACATAAAGGGCGGCAAAAACACCAAAAAGGGAGAGAACTATAGTAAATACAGGAGTACTCCATCCCGTAAGCTTATCAAGCTTGACGCCACCCCATGTCGTAACAAGTATTATCCCGATCATCTGGAATGCCATTCCCGTATATCTGGCAAAATCCCCGGGTTCTTTATCTGACGTTTTTTTCGGGTTCTTTTCCTTTTGTGATTCCTGCTCCTCCATTGTTTTCGCTTTCACTCATTTTGCAATTACCCGTGAACATTGCTCCCGGTTCGATGGACAGCTTTGATGTATTAATATCGCCAAGAATTTTGGAAGAAGCTTTAAGAATAAGCAGTTGATTTACCGTTATTTTACCCTCTACAGTACCTGAGACTTCGGAATTTTTGCAGAAAACTTCGCCATTTACTTTGCCAGACTGGCCGATTACAACTTTACCTTTTGTATTAAGATTTCCTGTAAGTGTGCCATCGATGCGAATATCTCCACTTGATTTAACATCCCCTGTAATATCAGTTCCGTTGCTGATAAGGTTTATTGCGGTTGGTTCGGTCTCATTATTTTTTGCCATCGGGTTCAATTTTAGAGATACTAAGTTAATAACTCACAAATATAAAAACTATTATAAATAAAAATTACAGGTTAGCCTAAAGTTTCGTAAAAGCCAGAATCTCTCTTTCGCTGCGCGGAATCTTTCCCAGGGGAAGAACATTCCCATCATATTTTTAATTCTGTTTGTTATAAAGGATTCTTCCCCCACCGCGGAGAATGAAAAAGGGGGCATTTCCCGGATTTAAAGTCGTCTTTATTCAGGATCGTAGGCCCATTTCAGATATATCGATCCCCAGGTAAATCCGCCGCCAAATGCGGCAAGGATAATTTTGTCTCCCCTTTTGAGCCTGTTTTCATATTCCCACAGACAGAGTGGAATTGTTGCTGCAGTTGTATTCCCGTAATTCTGAATATTGATCATGACTTTTTCGGGGGACAAACCCATTCGCCGGCCTGTGGCGTCAATTATCCTGAGATTAGCCTGGTGTGGTACCAGCCAGGCAATATCATCCGATTTAAGATTGTTGCGTTCCATGATTTCGACAGCAACGTCGGCCATATTTACGACGGCAAATTTAAAGACGGTCTGACCTTCCTGGTAGACAAAATGTTCCTTTGCTTCTATTGTCTCGTGGGATGCCGGCTTTACGGACCCGCCTGCTTTAAGATGGAGATATTTACGGCCCGAGCCGTCTGTATGGAAGATATAATCCATGACCCCGTAATCCTCCGTTGTTGGCTCAAGCAGCACCGCTCCTGAGGCATCTCCGAAGAGTGGACAGGTTGTACGGTCAGTATAATCTGTAATTGAAGACATTTTATCAGCGCCAACGACAATAACTTTCCTGTACCTGCCGGTTTCTACATATGCAGCTCCAGTCTGCAGGGCAAAAAGAAATCCGGAGCAGGCAGCATTTAAATCAAAACTGAACGCATTTTTTATACCTGCTTTATCGGAAATTATATTTGCAGTAGCAGGGAAAAGCATATCCGGTGTAACAGTGGAACAGATAAGGAGGTCAATTTCATCGGGTGATGTACCGGTTTTCTCAAGAAGTCCTTTAACAGCCATTTCGCCAAGATCCGAGCTTCCAAGTCCATCACCTTTGAGGATACGTCTTTCTTTTATTCCGACCCTTTGCATAATCCACTCGTCGGATGTATCAACCATTTTTGACAGTTCATGATTTGTAAGCCTGTATTCCGGAACCCAGGCATTAATGCCTGTTATGGCTGCACGTATTTTTTCCATAATCAGATAGCCTCTTTTATCTTCCTGGCGAGGTTTACATGGACAACAGCCCACGTCTGGAGGATCATATTCATTGTTGCCTTCCTCTTTGAAATGCCATGACCTATAACTACGTTGGCGTTAATACCTACTATTGGTGTTCCACCTATATTTTCAAAATCCAGGCGGTCAAAAAAAGAATCTTTAAAGCTTCTTGAAGAATAAATATAGTGGAAAGCTTCTGACAATTTCAGAACTACATTCCCGACAAATCCGTCACAAACAATCACATCAGACATCGAATCGCTGAAAAGATTGTTTGCTTCAATATTTCCCTGGAAATTTATTCCGGGATGTTCTTTCATTAATTCATATGCTGCTTTAACCGCAGGAGTTCCTTTTGATTCTTCCTCGCCGATATTCAAAAGCCTTACTGTAGGATTTTTTCTTTCCAGCACATATTTTGCAAACAGCGACCCAAGAATACCATACTGAAGAAGGACATCGGGTTTACAATCAGGGTTGAGTCCGACATCAAGAATCACCGAATTCCTGTTATTTATTGAAGGCAGGATGGTTGCAAGGGCAGGTCTGAAAACGCCTGGAATCACATTTACCGTATAGCTTGCGCCAACAAGCATAGCTCCTGTGTTTCCGGCACTGCAGAATCCGTCAATTTCTCCTTCTTTCAGCATCCGGTAACCAACGGCAATGCTTGAGTCAGGCTTTTGTGCATAGGCTTTTGCCGGAGTTTCTCCCATTTCAATTATCTGGGAAGTATTAACGATCCGGACCCGGGATGGTTTTATTTTATATTCTTCCAGTTTCCCCTGAATGGAACTTTTATCGCCAATCAGAACCAGTTCATCATCAGAAGATAAATGTTCCAGGGAATCTATTGCGCCCTCAATAATAGCATCCGGCGCAAAATCACCACCCATAACATCCAGGCCGATTTTCATAGTATCAGTGATTGGTTACACCCTGTCAGGCGGTTGCCTTCTTTTCGACGGCGAGCCTGCCTCTGTAAAATCCACATTCCGGGCATACCCTGTGGAACTTAACCGAAGATCCGCAATTTGAACATGTGGAAACTGTTGGTGCAGTAGCCTTGTAATGTGTCCTGCGCTTATCTCTCCTGGTTTTCGAATGTTTACGTTTGGGATTTGGCATTTTCTGTATGTATTTAATTGTTGTTCATTAACTTTTTTAACTCATTCCAGCGTGGATCGGTTTCAGCTTCATTGCTGATGATATGTCCCTTCAGTCTGTTTAGCATTTCAGGATCACATGTGCTTTTCCCGTCCTTGTCATCAGGATGGACTCTTCTTATCGGCAGGGCAAGCAGGATATATTCGTAGAAATATTGTTCCATATTGAGTTCATGCTCATCAGAAGGCACGGTAATAATATCAGGGTCGTTGTCATCATGAATTTTGCCGAATTTCACAAGGAGTCTGTTTGTACAATCAACAGGCTGAGACATCCTGCCAAGACATCTGTCACATGAAAGGACTACTTCTCCTCTTATCTCAATAATAAGATCCATATGAGTAGTACTTTTATCTGCCCTCACTTTTGCAAGGAGTAACCCTTGCTTTACCTCCGACTCTTCAAACTTTTCAAAAAACTCATTTTTAATTTCAAAATCGAAAGTATGCTGCCCCACCTTTAATCCCCCGACAGGTATGGTAAATATTCCGGACATCTCCTTAAATTTTGGTTTGCAAAAATATGAAAGCTTATTCAATTAAAAAAATTATCACTAAAAAAGTAATAATTTCCTCCTGAAAAGGCAGATTACCCTTAAAAATCCGCAGTTCACCGATTTCCTCTGTCTGGCAGGATATCGAAACCTTATTTTTGATTCAAAATATAATAAATATCATGGGAAACAGAGATAAATTCCGTCAGGGCCTCAGAGAGCATCACCCGCAAGTAAGTATAGGATTATTTTTTATTGTACTCGGACTTGCTCTCCTGGTAGCAACGAACGACATGCTTCATCTGGGTGGAATACACGAATATTTCACCTGGGAGACAGCAATGGTGTTCATTGGCGTTCTTCTTCTGCTTAACCTCAGGTTTGTAGGAGGTTTGCTTCTTATTGCCTGCGGGTCATGGTTTATGATGGACCATTACTATGAGGAAATTCCCTCAATAATTAAAACCATGTACTGGCCAGCTGTGATTATTATAGTGGGAGCATCATTCATCATTTCCTCGCTATTCAAAAGGTCAAATAAAGGGTAATTAATTCAGAAACATATAAATTTACAATTATGGAAACTAAAAATGACTTCAGAGAAGAACGCCGCCCGGAAAGGCGGGAGCATCATCATCTTACAAATAACAGGGTAATTATAGGCATATTACTGGTTCTGGCAGGCCTTTTTCTGGTAATCAGAAATACCGGGATCTTCCCCGATTTTATTGATCACGTGGTATTCAGCTGGCCAATGCTGCTGGTGGCTATCGGACTTATAATGACACTGGGGGCATCTGAAAAAACAGCAGGAGTAATTGTAATGGCAGTCGGAGGTTTTTTTATGATTCCTCTGTTGTTCCGGGAAACATTTCATATGTATAATATGTTCTGGCCATCGATTTTTATTATAATAGGGGTAATTTTTATAGTAACACGGCGGAGGGGCTGGAATTCAGTCGCTTCGAAAGGGATGATAGGAGACGATTATGTCGATTATGTGAATGTCTTCAGCGGGGGAGAGCGCCAGATAGTATCGCAAAATTTCCAGGGTGGAAAAGTATCTGCAGTATTTGGTGGTATGGAGCTTGATCTTACAAAGGCAAAGCTTGCTCCCGGCAGAGTGGAACTTGAGATAGCATGTGTTTTCGGCGGCGCCACAATTATTGTCCCTGATACCTGGTTCGTTACAATTGAGGTCACCCCTGTCCTGGGCGGATTCAGCGACTCCAGGAAGCTGGTGCCCGGCAGGACAGTCGATTCAGTAAGCCAGCTTGTTATCAGGGGTGCTGTTGTATTCGGAGGCGGAGAAGTAAAAAGCTATTAATCTCAGGGCAGATGAGACATCCTGTACTAGTAAACAGGGTCCGTTTTATAGCATGGTGGCTGGTCTGGCTCCTTCTGGCGCTGGGCCAGGCACTTTTATATTATTTTGCGTACGGAAGCTTTATCGAGGTAAGCATCACCGACAGCCTTCTTTCAATGGTTATTTACTCCGGCATTGCACTTTCTCTCTGGTATCCGTTCAGTTATTTCAATAAAGCAAAGGCAAAACCGGTATCCCTGGTTATAAACCTTGCTGCATCAGGAGTAATCTCAATAACACTGTGGGTCCTGATTACCAGACTGATAATGACTCTGATATTACCTCAGGAAAGTCTTTATAACCAGTACTGGAATGCTACAATAGCTTACAGGGTAGGCACCGGTGTGTTCATTTACGGCCTGATTATCCTTTCTTATTACCTCTTTGTAAGCCTTCATAACCTTTCCGAGAAGAATGCCAGAGAGGCTAAACTTGAGAGCCTTGTTAAAGAGACTGAACTCAAAATGCTCAGGTCACAGATTAATCCTCATTTCCTGTTTAACAGCCTCAACTCAATCAGCTCTCTTACAGTTACTGACCCTGAAAAAGCAAGGACAATGGTGGTAAAGCTATCAGATTTTATGAGGTATGCCCTGTCACGCAAGGACGAACAGCCGGTTCCGCTTTCAGGTGAACTTGAGAACTTAATGCTTTACCTCGACATCGAGAAGGTCAGGTTCGGAGACAGGCTCACCACAGAGGAACATATTGATGGCAATTGTCTCGGGGTGAGAGTACCTGTAATGATCCTTCAGCCGCTGTTTGAAAATGCCGTAAAGCACGGGGTTTATGAGAGTACCAGCATGGTAACAATCAAAACTGAAGCCTCGGTTAAAAATGGATTTCTGATTATTACAATAACCAACAACTACGAAAACGGGACCTCATCTGTAAAGGGTACGGGAACTGGTCTTATTAATGTATCAAGAAGGCTTGAGCTGTTTTACGGGAATAAGGCATCTTTCCAGACAAACAAGGAAAATGGTATTTTTACTGTCACACTATATATACCGGTGGAAAATTCATAACAATTCAGGTGTTCGAAATCTTAATTAATTGTAATTTTCCTGCAGATTTAGCAGGTCAGCTCTGGCAAGATCTGCGAAATTCTGCGGTATCAGCCGGGAAAAGGACTTGATAACCTTCTATAAAGCATTATGAATAAGCTCAGAACAGTTATAATCGATGATGAATCTCCTGCAAGGGAGATTTTAAAGCATTATCTGAAAGATTACTCTGAAATTGAAATTATTGCTGAATGTGCTGATGGTTTTGCCGGTCTGAAAACAATTTCAGAGTTGAAGCCTGACCTGGTTTTTCTCGATATCCAGATGCCCAGGCTTACCGGCTTTGAACTGGTTGAAGTCTTGACTCATAAACCGATAATCATCTTTACAACCGCCTATGACCAGTTTGCAATCAAGGCTTTTGAGCTCAATGCGATTGACTATTTGTTAAAACCATTCCCGAAAGAACGCCTCCGGAGTGCCGTAATGAAAGCTATAGAAAAAGCGGGAAAAGGGCAGGATGATGAAAAGCCGATTCAGAATCTTCTCGCTAAACTTCCGGGTCCGTCATCACCTTTAAACAGGATAGTCGTAAGAAAAGGGAACGCCATCAATCTTATCCCGGTCGACCAGGTAAAATATGTTGAAGCACAGGACGATTATGTAATGATTCATTACCCCACCGGCAAAGCGTTGAAGCAACAGACCATGAAATTTTATGAGGATAACCTGTCAGCTGCAGATTTTGTCCGCATACACCGGTCCTATCTAGTCAAGGTTTCAGAGATCAAAAAAATTGAACCATATGGCAAAGATAACCATGTTGCCATCCTTCACTCAGGCGAAAAGCTTCCGGTAAGCAGGTCGGGTTACAAACATCTTAAGGACGAACTTAATATTTAAATATCGTATGGTCCTTTTTTGCATAAAATTCCTGCTTTTTCAGGATTGTTTTAACCGGTTGCATTTTTTGTACCGCTTAAATTGATTATACTTTTTAAAGCTGATTATCGGGACCGGGTCATAGCCATGCGTTCCTCCGGGACGACACCTGAGAATCCGGTTCAATCCCATTGCAAAGCCATAAAATGGTCCATGAATTTTAAGCGCATCAAGCATATACCGTGAACATGAAGGTACATGCCGGCACGAAGGTCTCATAAAAGGCGAAATTGCATAACGGTAAAAATGAACCGGAAGCGATAAGAAAAATGATAAGACTGTATTCAGTAATTTTACCACGTATCAAAGATAAATAAAATGAATCTGCAGCAACTGAAGGCAGTTTGAATCCCGCTTCTGACAAAATGACAACAATCAGTTAAGTTCAACATCCTGGCAGGAGATTTGTTGATACTAATGAAACTTAAATTTCTTTAGAAATGATGAACACAAATATATGGGTGATTTTCATTGGATTTATGATCCTTAGCTGGATTGTAAGCATGGTGTTGAAATCAAAATTTAAAAAATATTCGCGTATACCTCTCGATAATGGCATGTCAGGACGTGAGGTAGCTGAAAGAATGCTGCGTGAAAACGGGATTTATGACGTAAAAGTAGAAAGTGTTCAGGGAATGCTGACCGACCACTATAATCCTGAAAATAAGACAATAAATTTAAGCCAGGATGTCTATAGCGGAAAAAGCATTTCTTCTGCTGCAGTAGCTGCCCATGAAACCGGGCATGCGGTTCAACATGCGACAGCTTATGCGTGGCTGGGGATCAGATCAAGGCTGGTACCCGTTGTAAGTATCTCTTCAAGATGGATTCAGTGGATCCTTCTTGGAGGCATTTTGCTCATAAAAACCTTTCCTGCACTGCTGTTGGCCGGAATTATCCTTTTCGCATTAACAACCCTTTTCAGCTTTATTACCCTGCCTGTGGAAATCAATGCAAGCCAGAGGGCGCTGGCATGGTTATCGACATCAGGTATAACCTCATATGAACAGCAGGATAAAGCAAAAGACGCTCTGAAGTGGGCCGCTTACACTTATGTTGTTGCTGCGCTAGGCTCGCTTGCCACGCTGCTGTACTATATAATGATTTTCACCGGAGCAAGGAGGGACTGACCCCGGCGCCGGAGGGGTAAGGTTCTATCTTCCTTCTACCTCCAGCCACTTAGTGTATTTGTGGATGGATCTTAAAATGAGCCATACCAGTGCAGCCCCTGCAAAGAGCCATATCCAGGTGCTTGTAAAATAGATCCTTTCATAAAGGAAATAATTTCTGAATCCGTCGAGCAGGAAAAATATAAGGAATATATTAAATATGCTGTTATATTCTCTTTTAAGAATATTGAGAATTGAAAATGGCAGCGCCGGACGGACAAACCTGAATGAGAACGGGAAGAAAGCGCTTACCTTTTCAGACCATTTGTCATATGCTTCACCAAATTTTCTTCTCAGGAATTGTTCCTCAGCAAACATTATCCTCTCGTAATATAACCAGTAAATAAGTCCGAAAACAACTGTGAACCAGGCAGATCTCAGGAAAAGTACGGGGCCCAGCCAGATGAAAAAGTTCCCAACATAAAGAGGATGCCTTACAAGGGAATAAAATCCGGTAGTATTCAGCTCATCGGCGATCTGCCCTGCGACAGTATTCCGGCCCGATGTATTACGGGGGGCAAATCCCACTGTAAAGATCCTTATCAGCTCACCAAAAATGCTCACTCCCAGGAAAATCATCTCATCGCGCAGATCAAACAGTATCGCCTGCCTGTTGCCGAGGTACATCATTACAATGCCGGCAACAACCAGAAAGACCGGGAGCCAGCCCCGTCTTTTGAACAGCCAGTTGCCGCTGTTCTCAAATTCGTGTACAAGTGCCATAATTTCTGCCGGTTTCTGCGGCAAAAGTATTAAAATTCTAGAAACTGTATTTGACCCTGAGAAAAGCAAGGTTTATTCTGGTCCTGGTAGTTCCCATTATGCTGTTGAAATGCTGCCAGATAAGTGAAAAATCGACATTTTCCGCCAGTGAATAATCAAGCGCAGGTCCGGTAAAATATCCTTTCAGGTCGGGTAGCCACATTGCCGATATCCCAAGATTAAGCAAAGGAGTGGTCGCCCAAGTAAACTGTCCGAAAACTGAATATTTTGAAAAAGCAAGATCTTTTGCCGAAAGGTTCCCACTGTAAAAACTTGTGAAATCTGTTAACCTTAGAGGATTGTTGCAATACATGATCTGGGCCTGAAGCATTGAGTTATCCTTGAAGATCTTATCAATCCCCTCTGTTACTATGGCTGTTCCACGGAAATCTTTAAACTGTGACACAGGATGGAACCAGGTTCCTTCCCCCCTGAATGATACAGACCCTATGGATCCCGACCATCCGAAACCGGCAAGAATATCGGTGCTGTTTGCAAATCCTGCCAGCACCTGGATATCATAACCCCATTTATTGAAACGGTAAAGCCCTGCCGCCGTAATATCATTTTTGCTGTCAACCTTTGCAGCTATTTCAACCGCCGATGATGATGTCGGATAATACTGGATCCTGACCGCATCACTTCCCGGTTTTTCGATATAATCAAAATCAAAAAAGGAATAAGCATTGAAGACATCGTTGGGATTCCATACAAAGGTTTGTCCCCAGTTAATCCGCTGGCGGCCTATCCTTACCTGGATCTTATTATAATTGAAATCAAGCCATAACCGGTCTATTGTGGTATTCAGAAGAAATGATGGTTTGCTTAATAGGTTCCACGACATGTCCACCCAACCCTGATCGCTGCCTATCAGTTCAGAATATGCTGCACCCGATCTGACCATATCGCCGGTAAAAAGCCGGTTCCTGAATTCAGCAGCCAAAGTAATATTACTATTTATCATTGCTTTAAAGTTGAGCCTGTTATGCAGAAGATTTTCAAAGGCTCCTGTTCCGGAAAGAGTGTCAAAAATTGCGCTTTCCATTGTAGATACGTAACCATCGAGTGAAATTGTTTTTGATTTCTCCTGCGGGAATAACCACGAAGTCATATAAACCAGGGAAAATAATATTACAATTGATCTTTTCATGCCGTTTGAAGAAGGTTAACTTTGCATAACCTTCTCATCAGAAATAACTTTGCCATCTTCAAGAGTGATCACTCTGTGAGCCCTCCTCATTACCCTGGCGTCGTGGGTTGAAAAAATAAATGTCATATTCTCTTCATGATTAAGCTTCTCCATAATATCCAGAAGCGACTCAGCTGTTTTGGAATCAAGGTTGGCAGTTGGTTCATCGGCCAGGATAAATTCCGGGTGTGTAGCCAGTGCACGTGCCACAGCAATCCTTTGCTGCTGGCCTCCCGAAAGCTGGGATGGCCGGCTGTTATACCGGTCAGCCAGACCTACTGAGCCCAGCAGTTCATCAGTACGTTCTTTACGCCTTTCACGCGGCCATTTTTGAAGATTCATGATGAATCCCACGTTTTCGGATGCTGTAAGTACCGGGATCAGATTATAGGATTGAAAGACAAACCCGACATGGTCCATCCTGAAGTCAATGAGCTCTGAAGGTCTGAGCTCTGATAACCGGTGTCCGGCGATCAGGATTTCACCACCGGTTGGCTGATCAAGACCTCCGATCAGATTCAGCAATGTGGTTTTACCGGATCCCGAAGGACCGACAATCACTGCAAAATCTCCTTTTTCAAAACTTAGCGTCACACCGTTAATAGCCTTCACTTCAACTTCTGTATCATGATAGGACTTAAAAACGTTATTGATTTCGACTACTGCCATGACTCTGATTTTTCAAGGTTATTATTCACTCCTGATTGCTTCGACGGGATTGAGTTTTAAAGCTTTACGGGCCGGATAAATGGCCGAAATTATTCCCGTCAGGACAATCAGAATTGTTGTCGTAATAAAGAATTGTGCATCAATTGTGGGGAACAGGTGAGCCGAATAGCCAAAAGCTTCCATTCCTTCCGAGTATTTCATAAGGTTAATGCCGGTTTTCCCTGTTATCGCAATAACGATCTCACTTACAGCCATCCCGGCAAAACCACCTACTAATGACAGGAATACTGACTCAAGCATTATCATTATGAATATTTTCCGGCGATTCATCCCTATCGCCATCAGCATTCCAAGTTCCCTGGTGCGTTCAAGTACAGCCATCAGCATCGTATTTACAATTCCGAATGCAAGGGCAGCCAGTATTATCACCATAAAGACAGCATAGATCTGTCCCATAAAGTCAGCGATCATAGCAAGATCGGGTTGAATTTCCTTCCAGTTAAGCACCTCATAATCAGGCAGTTTTTGTCTGATTAAGGAGGTGGCATTGTCAGTGAGATCATTGTTTTCCAGCCTGGCAATGGCTCGATGGAATGTTTCTTCTTTCATCCCGGTAAGATTTCTAAGCTCTTCAATGGGAACAAACAATGAAAGTGCTTCGAACATGTCATTGTTGGTCCTGTAAATCCCGCTTACCCTGAAGGCTGCGCCGGTCTGATTGTTATTGATATCGAGAAATGTCAGGATCAGCTTTGAACCTTCACGGTATGACCAGGCTGCATCTCTTATCTTCCACCCATATTTTTTTACCTCGTCCGGCTGAAGTATTTTTCCTATTGCCTTTATGAGCTTTTTATCTGAAGTAAATCTTTGCCCCTCAATTGTTTGCAATCTTGATATAATATCTGCCGGTATCTCCTTCACCTTTAGTGATGTTATGGCTTCAGGAGTAAGGATATATCTTATGATATTCAGCTCCTTGGCAAGCTTTTCACCAATAAATACAGTGTTATATTTTGTTTCTGTCCCAAAATAACTGCCTGTCCCCGGAATAAGCTTATCAGATAATGTGAATATTCCCTTTTCCTTGCTGACGTCAATTCCGGTAATTTCAACGCCTGCGCTCTTTGTAGCTGTGGATGCAATGCCCCTGACAATGATCCTGCCGGTCACTGCTTTCACTCCGGGAGTTGATTCAAGAACAGATACGACTTTCGGATAATCAAGTATAACATTCTGAATATCGGCGCTGCTTCGAAAATCCTTATTGTTCACCTGAATATGCGAAAGTTCCTCGTTGACAGCAGCATCGATTCTCTGAACAACCGAACTGTTTATTGCGGCCATCGTGAAAATCCCGGCAAAAACACCAATAGTTACTGCTGTAATGACAATAAGGCTCCTGGTCTTATTTCTCCAGACATTTTTCCAGGCTATTGCTGTAATCATTTTATTGTATAATTAAGCTCTTAATGCACTTATTACATTCATCCTGAAAATTTTGCGTGTACTGAAAGCCACTGCAATCAACAGAATGATCAGTACAACCACAATCTGCCACAGGTAAAATGTATCAGGCAACATTGTTGGCATTACAGGTTCAAATCCATAATCTTCATACATGCGGGCAAACTGACCGGTAAATCTTAAAGGATGAATATTTCCGTAAATCACCACCGGAAGTGATGCTGCAACACCGGCCACAACACCAATAAAACCAATAAAAATCATTTCCAGGGAGACTACTTTAGCAAGTTTCCTTTTCTGCATTCCTATCGAAACAAGCATCCCGAATTCCCTTCTCCTTTCAGCCATCATCATCAGCACTGTACCGAAAACTCCGAAAGCAATTATCATGTAAAGTATCCCAATCATTATCATCCCACTTCTGTTATCAGCCTCCATCTGGTTGACCAGCAGTGCATTCAGCTCCTGCCATGTCTTTACGGTCATGGGATCAGAGATTAATTTCATCAGCCGATCCCTGGTCTGAATGATATCATCATCATCATTGCTGTTAAGGCTTATGACTGCAGAAGTAGCCATACCAGGAGCTGCATACAGATTTCTGGCAGTCTCAATCGGGAGATAGACAATGATATTGTCAATATCCGGTGCAGGAAGCCTGATAATCCCCCTTACACTATATTTTCCTGCCGCCGTTGTTCCATGGTATCCCTGTCCCATAAGAACAATCGTATCGCCAATACCTGCTTTAAGATATTCTGACAGACCGTTACCGATTACCACATCGTTCTCATCATTCCTTTTAAGGAAAGCATTGCTGAAAGAAGCCCGTCTCCTGATCAAAGGAAGAATGGAAGCTGAATCTTCGTCACTTATGCCAAGATCAAGCATCAGGCGGATATCGCTGGTATATGCTTCATTGTTGAAAACATCCAGGAGCCTTTTTGTACGGTCCGGCAGTGAATCATTTTTCAGGTATTCAATAGCCTTGCCGGTCAATTTGTATTTAACAAGCTTTTTGCTGATATTCAGAACCTTATCTTCTTCCACAGGGTTGATCCCCATTACGATCACGCCCTGTGTGTGGCTTCCCGAAGCTGCCAGGGCAAAAGATTCAAGTCTTGGCACTACGTCATTTACGTTCGGATCTTTTCCCAGCTTGTCAATCAGAGACTGATCAATTTCAATGCTGTTATCAAGATTCGGGTCATCGGCATAATCAATATGCTGAAGCTGAAGATACCCGGAATATGATTCAATAACGTTTTTGAAAAGCCTGTCATATGCACCAAGCTGAAATGATCTCATTACCAGAGCGAAGAAGATGGCAAAGAAAATAGAGGCTGCAGTAATCATAGTTCTCCTTTTATTGCGCCAGAGATTCTTCCATGCCAGCTGATAGTCTTTCATTATTTGAATTCTAATTGATTAACCCGGATTACCGGTTACTGGTTGTAATTAAATAAGCAACCAGCAACTATTCTTCACCTGATGTTTTTCATATTCTGCTGTGAAAAGAAAGATTCCCCGATTGGTATATTGAATTTCATTTCCACAATTTTTAATATTGTTTTGTACCCCTCATTTTCAGCAGGGATCAGCTCAATAATCGTTGGGATGAACCTTCCGTCAAGGGTTTTCAGATCTGATGCTTTTTCAGACCTTACCAGATAGCCGTCCTCGTCGTACAACTCAGCTTTAAGTGTAATGAATTCCTTCTTATCCACCCACCACAACTGGTGCCCCCATAAGACATCAGCATTATCCTTCGCCCTGAGCATTATTTTGTAGCATGATCTGCCATCCACAATTTCTTCACCATCAATTGAATGAGTGTAATCATTAACTACTGAGGATTCCCGGAGTATGTCATCATTGGTATAATCAGATCCCATCCATCCCTGCGACATCATTGAAGGAGGGAGCTTTATAAGTCTGTTGATTGCAGGATTCCAGCTCCACATTTCGGTTTTACGTTTAAGGAATGACTGTCCCTTCTCCCGTGCAGGACCGGTGATCAGTGTCAGTGCATATTCATTTCCAAGTGACCATGATCGGAATTCTACAGTTCTCTGCCACGATGGTCTTACTATAGTCATACTCATGACACTGTATCCGCTTTTTTCCCCGTTGAATTTCTCATCGGCTTTCTTCACAATTTCTGTTGCTGACAAATCCTGGGAAAAAAGCGGATTAAGCCGGAATCCCTGGATCATCAGAAAGAGTATTAAAGTAACCCTGTTTTCCATACAAAACCTATTTAAACAGCTCTATTATCCTGTTTATTAACTTTTCATTATTTGCTTCATCATTTTCATCAGAATAAATACTGGTTATGGCGAAACCTTTTAAAGTAATAAGAAACATATTGAATTCGCCGTCCGGATCATATTCATCACCCTTTCTCTTCTTTTTCCTGAAGAAATAATCGGTGATCATTTTCATCATCAGTGAGGGGTACTGGTTGTCTCCCGGTTCATGCCCCGGGTGTATTAATGAATCCGGCACCTGAAAAGATTTCATAAACTGCTCCCTTACTTCATTTTGCAGTAAAAGCTGCATCAGCAATCGCCAGAAGGATCTTTTTTCCTTTAATATAACATTGATTTTTCTGATAAAATAATCAAATTCTTCCTCCGAAAGATATCCATCCCTGTCAATATCAAAGTAATTGAATATTTCATTTACCGATTTATGAACTATAGCCCTCAGCAGGGCCTCTTTGCTCTCAAAGTAGTTGTACATCAATCCCTTTGATATTCCCGCGTGTTTCGCTATATGATTAATAGTTGTATTGAAGTATCCTTCGTTTGCAAAATGCTGTAATGCAACGTCCATAATAAGGGTCATTTTTTCTTCCCTCATCTCCTTGAACTGCTGTTTTGTTCTGGGTGACATATTATTCTTTGATTAATCGTTCATTCAATCACCTTCTGCAATAAAACTCTTTTATGATTGAACGGTTAGTCAAAGATAAAACGCAGATTTAGAAAAAACAAATTTTTTTTAATAATTATTGATTCAGGCTTCCGGGTCCTGCCTGCCAGGCGGGATATTTTTAAACTGCATTACTTCCGGGGAAAGAATAAGTATAACCGAAAAATGAAAACAAGCAATTTTCTTCATAGGAGTTCGTTTTTCCATGACAGAGATTTATATTTTTTTTGCCTGTGTTCAAGCCAGTATCCTCATCAAATGAAATAATTGAATCCGGCTTCTCATTTTTTAAGAAAAGATTCTTTATCTTTATCAGTTGTACCTAAAACATTTTTACAATGGCAAGTCTCAAGCTTCTCCTTGGAATGATCCCGTCAACCTCTAAAATTGAGCAGTCAGAAAAAGCTTTAATTGCTGAATTTAACAAGCTGACAGCATTTTCGGAATCAGACGCCCTGAAAAAATATATTGAGCTGAAGGATCTGGTTACCTCATCCGATTTCTTACAGAAAAAGAAAGAGATTGAGTCTCTCAGTTACAGGAATTCTGAAGAGTATACCAGGGAAAGGGAATTCCTGTCGCTTCAGAAAGCCAGGGATATTGTTCTTTATTTCAGGACAGTTGCCGGTAATGCATTAAAGAAATTCCGGGAACTGGACGGCTCTGAGAAAATTTCGAAATACGAATCTTTGGCAAACCTGGTCAAATCTGTGGAATTCAAAGAAAAAATGAAGACCAAAGAATTCAAAGGGTCCGAAGATGCTAAAAAGATTGAAGAGTTTAACAGGCTAAAGGGAAGCAACGAAATAAAGGAATATTTTACTTTCAGGAAATCCAAGGAGTACGCTAACTTTCTTAATACAGACGGCTCTACCCGGCTTGCGAGATATAATGAGCTTAAGGAATATGTTGCCACAGGCGAATTCAAGGACAGAAAGAATTACCTTCTTGACAAAAAGAGATTCAGTAAGACTGATATGTACAAGAGCATCCAGGAGTATGACAAGCTAAAGAAAAATGAAGATATCCTCTGGTATTTCAAGATAAAGGATTCGAATAAATTCGATATCCTGAAGACGAGGGAGATGATCTTCAATGATGAGTTTGAAGGAGATAAACTTGACACTGATAAATGGCTCACAAACTACTTTTGGGGAGATAAACTCCTTGGCGACAGGTACACATTTGGAACTGATCTTCATGCATATACAGAAAAAGAGAATTTCGAAATGCGCAACAGCCTGCTGAAGATCATCACAAAACCACAAAAAATCCAGGGCAAGGCATGGACTTCCGGAGGTTTTAAAGTTCATGAATTTGGTTATTCCTCCGGAATAATCAATACAGGTAAAAGCTTCCGGCAGAAATTCGGAATCTTCAGAGCCAAAGTTAAGCTTGGTAATCCGTCAGTTAAGAACGCTTTCTGGATGATCGCTGATAAAATAACACCTCATGTCGATGTTTGCCGGACTGCAAACGGGAAGGTGGTTGTTGATCATTTTGCTACTCCCGAGAAGAGGGTAAAAGCTTCGCTGGGATCTAAATATGCAAACGATTTCTATATCTACTCCCTTGAATGGACGGCTGATAAGATGGTTTGGAAAATTAATGATACAGAAGTAATGACTCAGACCGCTGATGTGCCGCAGGAACCTATGTATATTTCATTTTCAGGAGGCCTCGACAAGCCAGTCAACAGCATGACGGCAATGGAAATCGACTGGGTCAGAGTGTATCAACCTAAAAAGTAAATATGAATTATCTTCCCTTTATGATGCTGCCATGCATTGTAATGGAAGGTTTTTCTGCTGTGCCCAATACAATAGATGCAGCATTGTCTGTTCGCTGCCTTAAGGATTAATTGAAGCTATTCATTTTAAAATTAACAGTGCCGCCGTCTGCAACGGCATTACTTAGGCTGTAACTTTTCTACTTTTCATCCGTCTTTATGGTGAAGTTTATTTTATGACTGTAAGGGAATATAACAGATCTGTTGAAGAGTACGCTGATTCCGTTTTTCGCTTCATCAGGGCTGACCTGAAGGATGAGGAACGCACAAATGATATCGTGCAGGACAGTTTTGAGAAGCTGTGGATGCATGTTGCAGAAATTAACTTTTCTGTAGTTAAATCATGGTTGTTTTCGACTGCATATCATTCAATGATTGATATCATCAGGAAGGAAAGGAGAATGACTTTGCTGGAAAAATCACATGAAGCTGATCAGCTTTCAGATTCTCAATATACTGATCTCAATGAGATACTCCATGTGGCGCTTGAAAGGCTTCCCGAACAACAGAGAACATCAGTCCTGCTTCGCGATTATGAAGGATATAACTACAAGGAGATAGGTGAAATAACCGGACAGAGCGAAGCACAGGTGAAAATCAATATCTACAGGGGAAGATTATCACTTAGAAATTATATCGGTAAAATTGAAACTGTTCTATAACCATGAAGCCAGACAGATCAAATTATGAAATATGGTTTATCGACTGGCTCGACGGAAATCTTGATGAATCACTCAGCAGTGAGCTGATGAAGTTTATTGAAGCTAATCCTGATCTTAAGGAGGAATTTGATTCTCTTTCGCTCAATCGGTTATCAGGCGGAACCGGCAATTTCAAAGGAAAAGAAAATCTGTTCCGGTCTGCTTCTGATCTCACTGTATCGCAGGTTGAATATCTTTCGGTAGCATCACTTGAGAATGATCTCACTCCCGATGAGATGGCAGATCTTGATCTGAATTTAAGCCGGCATCCGGAAAATAAGGTAATATATGAGTCAATCAGGAAAATGAAGCTTATTCCGCCAGATCTCCGCTACAGGAATAAGGGCCAGCTTAAGAAGTACTCCGGACGGTTATTCAGAAATTCAATTCCGGTCATCAGTGCAGCTGCAGCGATAGCAGTACTGATCCTAAGTTATATATTCATTCCGCGTCTTCTGTCGGGTGGTGAAGACCGGTATGCCGGCAATATTGATACCCTGAAATCAAATACTGAACCAATAGAGGTAAGGACTTTAGATCTCCCTGCCCGGCAGGAGGCAGCCGCTAAATTAGTTGCGAAAAATATGACTGTTAATAAATTAACAGTACCGCCAGTATCCCCTGAAATACAAAACCTGTCATCAGTAAACAACATCACAAAGCTTTCCGTAATATCTTCACGGTCAGATAGCCTTGAAATTTCATTAGTAAATATCCCGGTTATAACAGGCTTCAGGACACCAGTTATGACCAACAATCTTATAGCTTCAAACAATCATTTCATTGCACCGGTAATTGATGAGGAAAGAAGCCGTCTGAGCCGGTTCCTTGCAAGGACCTTCCGTGAAAAATTGCTCAGGGAGGATTCACCTGATGACACCCCGGTCAGTACTTATGAAATTGCAGAAGTGGGGATCGGAGGTCTTAATAAACTGTTCGGCTGGGATATGGTTCTGGTAAAAACCAACGATGAATCAGGTGAGCTGAAATCAATATATTTCAGCTCAAAAGTTCTGAAATTCAACGCACCTGTCAGGAAAGCTGAACAGGCCAGGTAACTTTTTAAGTTGGTTATACGTCCCAGCATCAGAATGATATAAAATGTAATTGACATGAAAAAAATTGGAAGTATAGCATTGCTGGCAACATTAATTCTTCAGGCTTTCAGCCAGGAGGTCACTGCTGTAAACAAGGATACGCTTCAGCAGGCAGCTGTTGCCGATACAAATGAAACCGCAAGGGTTATTGTGGGAGACAAAGCCATAGTCGTCGAAAATGAAAAGGATGCCTTCAGGCTGAGGGTAGGCGACAGAGGTATAACAATTCTTGAGTCCCTCGAAGGCAAAACCCCAAAGGTGGAATTTAACAAATTTGATATTAAGAAAGATAATCAGGATCAGGAAGAAAACTCCTCTGATGACCGCGACCATTACAGATACAGAAGGCATTTTAAAGGACACTGGGCCGGGGTTGAAATGGGCTTTAATAATTTCCTCACCGCCGACAGGAGCATGACATTGCCGGCAAGTATTGACTATATGTCTTTACATTCAGGCAAGTCTAATAACTTCAATATTAATTTTTCGCAGTTAAGCATGGGTATTACCAGACACATCGGATTTGTAACCGGTCTTGGTTTTGACTGGAATAATTACAGGTTCGACGGTAATAACAATATTCAAAAGGGTATAGATGGAGTCATTGAAATGCTCGATCCGGGTGCACCGTTAAAAAGGTCAAAGCTTACAACATTTTATGTTGATCTTCCTTTCCTGCTTGAAATTCAGATACCTGCCGAAAATAACCACATAAATATAGCTGCCGGTCCGATAGGCGGAGTGAAACTCGGCTCACACACCAAAATGGTTTTTGAAGATGGCGACAAGGTTCACTCTGAGGGCGATTTCAGTCTCAATCTTCTGCGATGCGGAGCAACCGCCCGTGTCGGTTATGGGAATTTCCAGATCTATGGAACCTATTACCTTACTCCACTGTTTAAGAATGGGAAAACCCCAGGAGGAATTGATTTATACCCCTTTGAACTGGGAATTGCATGCACCTTCAATCATTAATAATAATTCCTTCCTGAAATAATTGTAACGGCATTTTCAATGACATTTAATTGCAGAGACGCTATAATCGGGCGTCTCTGCTTATATTTTGTTTCCTGTACGCCACTCCTTATCTTTGCACCAATAAATCATTCAGATTATGACGGAAAGCATTTTATCTCCCCGTGAATTAAGGAGATACAGCAAACAGATCATGATCCCTGAAATAGGGTTAAAAGGGCAGGAAAACATGAAAAAATCAAGTGTCCTGGTCGTCGGTGCTGGCGGCCTCGGATGTCCCGCCCTGCAATACCTGGCTGCTGCAGGTATCGGTAAACTGGCAGTGGTTGAATTTGATATGGTCGATGAAACAAACCTTCAGAGGCAGATTTTATACGGCTCTGACGACATGGGAAAGCTAAAATCAGTTATTGCCAAGAATCGTCTTGAACATCTGAATTCTTTAATTGGTATTGAGATATTCAATATCCGTCTCGACGACGGTAATTCACTGCGGATTTTTAAAGATTTCGATATAATAATTGATGCAACTGATAATATTGAAACACGGTATATTATCGATGATGCCTGTAAATTGCTTGGTAAGCCAATGGTTCACGGGGCAATCTACAAATTTGAAGGAGAGGTTTCCGTATTCAACTTTAAAGGAGGATCGTCATACCGGTCATTTAATCCCTCTCTTCAAAATAAAGATCATAAAAACCCTCAACCGGCAGATGTCGGACTTTTCGGTGTTCTTCCTGGCATAACCGGTTCGATTATGGCAAACGAAGCAATTAAAATCGTTACCGGACTCGACGGGATCCTAAGTGGCAAACTGCTAATATTTAACATTTTGAATTATTCATTTCACATTATTAATATAGGGTCTTAGTTGCTGGCTGGCTCGTGTTGGTAACCAGTAACAACCAGCTTAAATTATTCTATTCACTATGAGGTTACTTCTTATCAGCAATTCAACTAATCCGGGGGAACCCTATCTTGATTACCCGAAAAACAATATCCGTGATTTTCTGGGAACCAGGTCCGTTAAAGTTCTTTTTATACCATATGCTGCTATTACATTTTCGTATGATGTATACACAGAAAAGGTCAGGGAGCGATTCCGTGAATTAGGACATGATATCGATCCGATACATCTTCACAAGGACCCTGTAAAGGCTGTCCGCGAAGCATCTGTTATTGTTGTTGGAGGAGGCAATACCTGGAAGCTTCTTAAATCTATCCGCGATAACAAACTGATGGAGCCTGTAAGGGAGAAGATCCTCGGAGGTACACCTTATATAGGCTGGAGCGCTGGTTCAAACGTAGCCTGTCCCACAATTATGACCACAAACGATATGCCCGTAACGGATCCCGGATCATTCAGATCATTTGATCTGGTACCTTTCCAGATCAATCCCCATTACCTGGATGCCAATCCGGAAGGCCATGCAGGAGAAACAAGAGAGCAACGCATTGCAGAATTCATAGAGATCAACCCGGGCATACATGTAGTGGGTTTGAGAGAAGGCACTATGCTGCTGATCGAAAATAAGAACATACAACTTTTTGGCCCCCGCAAGGCAAGGATATTCTTCAGGGGAGAATCTCCGCGTGAAATTGGTGCGGGGGATGATTTCTCATTCCTTCTGAAATGATAAATTACTGTTAATCCAAATAAATTATCTTTGTCCACCGTTATCTGGCCTGTTTAAGGATAATTGGTCTGGTTTATGAAAGTATTATTCAGAGTACTCAAAATATTTGCTGTTCTGGTAGTTGTGTCTGTTTTGACATTATTTACTGCTTCCCTTCTGATGCAGGATAAGATTGCGGGAATTATACTTAAATCGTTAAACAAAAATATCTCAACAAAATTCTCATTTGGATCAACTCATCTTTCCTTTATAAGAAAATTCCCCAAAGCCTCCCTTGATCTTAAGGAGGTTGTTGTTTTTTCATCCCCCGGCTTTGACAGGCACAGCTTTGGTAATATCAATACAGACACCCTTCTTAAGGCAAAGACCGTGAGAGCGGAGTTTTCAATTACTGATATCATTAACGGCATTTATAACATTGACAGGATAGGTGTTATTGAAGGATGCCTCAACCTGTTCTCAGATACAGCCGGCAAAGCCAACTATGAAATCTCATCTGAGGCAAAAGGGCAGGAAAGCAACTTTAAACTGAATCTGGAGAGGATAAATCTGTCCGATTTAAAAGCAATATATTTTAACCAGGCTACCAAACTCTTAATCAGGGGAATAGTGGAAGATGGAAGGCTTAAAACCAGGATTGCCGGCGATCAGATTGATTTTACTGCAACAGGAAAGATCCGGACATCCCTTTTCAGGCTTTATAATTTTACTGTTTCAGAGCCGGTAATGACAAATATTGATTTAAAGCTCCACAGTTCTGATAAAGGAATCTCCTTTGAAAAAAGCGTACTGACAGTCAATGACTATGATTTTGGAATCAGTGGCTTCATATCCTCCTCTGATGTGCTTGATCTTTCTCTCACTGCGGATAATATAGACATCAGTGATGTTAAAAAATATTTTCCTGCAAAATACCTGGAAAAAATTTCTTCTTATAATCCAACCGGCACTCTTAATATCAATGGTAAAATCCTGGGGCTTATTTCCCGTATTGTCAATCCCGGTATTGATATCCGCTTCAGCCTGAGAGATGGCGGAGCAACTTATGGGAATTCAGCTCTTACCATTAAGGACCTCTCTTTTAATGGTTACTTTACTAATGGTCCCGGAATGGTTCCTGGAACCAGCTCTCTGTCATTCAGTGATTTTAAGGGTACATTGGGATCGGCTCAATATTCAGGATCGCTGACATTATCTGATTTTGATTCATTAAGAGGAGATCTTCTTTTAAAGGGAAAGATAATTCCATCGGAAATAAAGGAATTCTTTAATATCAGGAATATCTCATCAACGAAAGGGACTGTGGATTTTGACCTGAAGATAAATGGTTATATCCCGGTAAAAGAAAAGGTTACCCTGCCGGATATTTTCAGTTTATGTCCCAGGGCTGAGCTTAAATTCAATTCTTTCGCAATCGGCCTCAGGAACGACAGGATAAAAATCAGCAATACTGACGGAACTGTGCATGTTTCTGATACTATTACAGCAGATAACCTTAAATTTCAAATAAATGAGCACAAGCTAAGTTTTAATGGTGTGGTGAGGAACCTGCCCGGATGGCTTGCCGGTCAGCCTGCAGTACTTTCATTGAGCGGTGATGTGACCTGCGATGAAATGTACCCCGATAAACTCATCGGAAATCCTGCTGCAGGCAATACAACAATTTCGCAAAAGAAATCTTTTTCATTTCCTGATGATATTGTTATGGACCTTAATTTCAGGATCGGGTCTTTCAATTACCGGACTTTCTCAGCTGAAAATATAAGCGGCCTTCTTAGCTACAAACCAAAACTCGTAAATTTTAAAACGCTGAATTTAAGCTCACAGGATGGCGTTATTTCAGGTAATGGTTTCATTCTTCAGAACCCTGATAAATCATATGTCAGCAGGGGCAGCTTTATTTTTGATAACATAAATGTCAGGAAAGCCTTTGTTTCTTTCCGGAATTTTGGTCAGGATTTCATTAAATCGGACAACCTGGAAGGACGGCTTTCCGGTTCCCTGTCTGTTCTTATACCAATGGATTCTTTGATGACTCCGTTAATTAAATCTGTTACCGCGGAAGGAAAATATCTTCTTGAGAACGGCGTTCTTGTCAATTTTGAACCTGTTAAAGAGCTTTCCGATTTTATAGAGCTTTCCGAGCTCGAAAACATAAAGTTTGAAAGACTTGAGAATGACTTTTTCATCAGGAGCAATGTTTTATACATGCCTCAGATGGATGTAAGGTCTTCCGCTGCCGATCTTTCAATTAACGGCAGGCATGACTTTGATAATAATTACGAATATCATGTTAAAGTTCTTTTATCTGAAATTCTTAGCAGAAAAATCAGAAAGCCAAAGCCAAACACAACAGAATTCGGGGCGATAAAGGATGATGATATAGGGCGTACATCAGTGCTGCTCAAGATTGTGAATAAGGGAGAAGATGTAAAAGTTACATATGATGTCAGGGCAGCCGGGAATCAGATTAAAAATGATATCAGATCAGAAAGGCAAACACTTAAAACAATCCTGAACGAAGAGTACGGATGGTTTAAAAATGACACGGCAATTACCAGGAAGCAGACTCCACGCACTCCCCGATTCAGGATAACATGGGAAGAATCCGATACGGTTAAATCTGATACTGACTCTCTTCCGGTTAAAAATGAGAATCCGGTCAGAAGCGTGTTCAGGAAAAAATAGTTAACTTAATAACCTTATTCTAGGGCCTTTGAACAATCTCCGAAATAAAACCCCGTGGATGCTTGTGCTCTTACTGTTCGCCATACTGACCGGTACAGGCTCACTCTTATATACCCGTCATCTGGTTGAGCTTTTAAAAACCGAAGAGCGCAAAAAAGTAGAATTATGGGCTGAAGCCACCAACATGTTAATTTCAGTTTCAGATACTACACAGAACCTTGAAATCCTTTCAGCAATTATAGAAGGAAATACAACCATCCCTGTCATTCTTACTGACGAAAAGGACAAAATCATAAGTGCCGGAAATTTTGATTTGACGGGGATCCGCGATTCAGCTTTCCTCGTTTCCCAGCTTGAAAGAATCAAAAGAAAGAATAATCCGATCGTTATTGATCTGGGAGACGGGTATTCAAACCGGATCTATTACAAAGACAGCATAATTCTTACATTGCTCAACTATTATCCATACGTGCAGGTGGCGATCATAATGCTTTTTATTCTGGTGGCATATCTTGCGTTCAGCTCTTCAAGGAGAGCGGAAGACAGCCAGGTATGGGTAAGCATGTCAAAAGAGACCGCGCATCAGCTTGGAACTCCGACCTCGTCACTTGCCGGATGGGTAGAGATGTTGCAGAATAAATATCCCGATCTGCACGTAACAAAGGAAATTGCCCTTGATGTGGAACGGCTTGAAAAGATTACAGAAAGGTTTTCAAGGATCGGAGGAAAACCTTCCCTGAGCCGGGATAACCTTGTTCCGATAATATTGAATACCATTGACTATCTGAAACCAAGGACCTCCTCCAAAATAAGATTCATTACAGACTTTGAAAAAACAGAAGTCCTTTCTGTACCTGTAAATAAAGCTCTTCTTGAATGGGTTATTGAAAATGTTTCAAAAAATGCTATTGATGCTATGGAGGGCAGCGGTTCAATCACTTACCATACTTTGGAAACGGAAAAAAATATCATTCTTGATATTTCAGATACAGGAAAGGGTATACCCAGTGGTGCTTTCAAAAAGATTTTTAATCCCGGTTATACAACCAAGCAGAGAGGCTGGGGACTTGGTCTTTCTCTCGCAAGGCGAATAATTGAAAAATACCATAAGGGCCATATTTATGTGAGGTATTCAGAACCTGGTCAAGGATCCTGCATAAGGATCGTCATGAATAAGAAATAACTCTAATTCCTATCTTTGCACCCTGTAATTTCTGATAATGAACAGGAACGATTTTGAGATAATGGCGCCGGCCGGTTCATACGAATCGCTTATGGCTGCTATCCAGGGAGGAGCAGATTCCATATATTTTGGCGCAGAACAGCTCAATATGAGAGCCGGTTCATCCAGTAATTTCACTCTTTCTGATCTAAGGAAAATTGCTACCGTCTGCAATGAAAAAGGATTAAAGACCTATCTCGCTGTGAATGTTGTGATTTATGATCATGAAATACCTCTTATGCATAAAATCATTGATACCGCTAAGGAAAGCGGTATTACAGCGATTATTGCATCAGATATTACAGCAATAAGCTATGCATTCTCTTTGGGCATGGAAGTTCACCTTTCGACTCAGCTTAATATCTCCAATACCGAAGCGCTTAAATTTTATTCACGCTGGGCTGAGGTGGCAGTGCTGGCAAGGGAATTAAATCTGGACCAGGTGGCAGCTATACACCACGCTGTTAAGGATCAGAATATCAGGGGCCCAAAAGGAGAATTGCTTAAAATAGAAATGTTTGTTCATGGCGCCCTGTGCATGGCAATATCCGGGAAATGTTATCTCAGCCTACATGAAAACAATACTTCGGCAAATCGCGGAAACTGCTACCAGACTTGCCGTAAATCATATATTGTTACCGAGAAAGAATCGGGTTACCAGCTTGAAATAGATAATGAATTTATAATGTCTCCCAAAGATCTGTGCACCATCGGATTCATTGACCGGATGATCGGGGCCGGGGTGCAGGTCTTCAAAATTGAAGGACGCGCCAGATCCGCTGAATATGTAAAAGTAGTCTCATCTTGCTATAATGAGGCCCTGAGAGCTGTTATTGACGGTACATATTCAAAGGAGCTGGTTGAAGGCTGGATGAAAAGATTGTCGTCTGTCTTTAACAGAGGGTTCTGGGATGGTTATTATCTGGGGCAGAAGCTTGGAGAATGGAATTCAAGGTATGGATCCAGTGCAGCTAAAAGAAAGGTCTATCTGGGCAGGATTACAAATTATTTTTCAAAACTTAATGTGGCAGAAATAAAGCTCGAAAACGGAGATCTCAACAGAGGTGACCAGCTCCTTGTAATAGGACCGACGACCGGTGTTGTTGAATATGCAGCAGGAGAAATACGTGTCGACCTGAAAGAAACAGAAAAGGCTCTTAAAGGAAAACTTTGCTCGGTTAAGATAGACAATTATCTAAGGCGTTCTGATAAAGTTTACAAATGGGTAAGCGACGAGGATCTTAAGAATCAGTGAATAACCCGGTTCACCAGTTTATCTTCCGGGCAGCTTCAAGGATCCTATGAGTGTTTACTTCAATATCACTTGTGTCTGTCTTAACAAAAACTATTTTTTCCTGATTCTTCTTTGATATCCCGTACATATAAGCTTCATCGTAATATTTCAATGATATATCAATTGCCTTTGCTATATCCCCTGAATCAACAGCTTTAAGGGCGTCAGCCGTATTATCGCCGCCGAGCCTTTTCCTGATCTTCAGAATAGACTCTTTCAGCAAATCCGGGGGGAATTCCGAATATTCCTCGAGCAGCCGCGGTAATCTTATTTCCCTGTCTATCACCAGAACTATGGTTGGCGAAACCTGGATATTATTATAAAAATTATCAGGCATGAAAACTGTCCCGATATTTCTGCTCTCATCTTCAAGCCAGACGGGAAGATCACTCTCATATTTATTCCACTTTTCAAAAAGCAGGTTTGCAAAATGTTCCGATGAAGGCTGGGGAAGCTGGCCAAGGGCACCGAATGCCGATCCTTTATGATTTGCAATATCTTCGAGGTCAATAACCTGGTTACCAAGATTTTTTATCCTCCCGAGAATATGGGTTTTACTGCTTCCGGTCATTCCCCCGAGAATTATAATTTTCTTCTTTTCAGAAAGAGAAGTAAGAATGAAATGTCTGTATGATTTGTATCCTCCTTCAAGCACTTCGGTCCTTAAATCTCCCAGCGAAAAGAGCCATGCCATAGCTTCTGACCTCATTCCTCCTCTCCAGCAGTGCACCAGCAATTTGTTATTTATAGCTGTTTTAAGAGCTTGCTGAAGCTTCAGGGTCATAGTCGGTCCTGTCAGCTCAAGTCCTTTAAGAATTGCTTTTAACCTCCCCTCTTTCTTATATTTAATTCCTACAACTTCCCTTTCCCTGTCATCAAACAGTGGAATATTGAATGCCCCGGGGATATGGCCGGTATTAAACTCCGACGGAGATCTGACATCTACAACAGGGATTGTTTCAGCCAGCTCAAGAAATAACGAAATACCTATCTTGTTAAATGCAGTAAATGACATTGTTTATATGTTATTACGCCCTTTCCAGTCTCCACCAGGGGAAGGGCAGAGCGTCACAAAATTGCCCGGCCCTTCCCGTGGGAAAAAATCGGGAAGAAGGTATTTAACCTTATGGGATTATCAAATCATATATCCTGTTTAAATCCGGTAATCAGACAGGGATCTTCTTAAAATACTTTGCAAAGAGTTTTTTAAGTTCCTCGATTCTAACAGGCTTTGTTATAAATTCCTTAATTCCGGACAGCTCGGCTTTTCTTTTGGTGTCAGGCATATTATCTGCAGTAAATGCCACTATCAATACATTCTCATCGAAGGCAAGGATTCTGCGGGCGGAATCATAACCGTTCATTTCAGGCATAATAAGGTCCATGAAGATAAGATCATACTTACCGGCTTTTGCTTTCATATAGCCCTCATAACCATCATCAGCAAAATCAAATGAACAATTCAGGTTTTTAAGCATTGCCCCTAAAACTTTCTGATTCATTTTATTATCCTCGACAACCAGGATTTTAATATCACTTTTAATATTGCTCAAATCCACCGAAGATGACTGGTCAATAAACGGAAAGCATTCCTGAATAACCTTAATCAGTTCCGCATTGTCAAAAGGCCTGACAAGATATTGATCGACGCCCATCGTAATGCATTTCATATAATTTCCCTTCAGGTCGTTAGAGCTGATCATAAACATAATAATTTTCCCTGACAGATTATTTTCCCATATGGTCCGGGCTGCTTCAAACCCGTTAAATTCTGCATCGTCAAGGATAATTACTAATGAATACCTTTCACCTCCGGAATTAAGATTTGTCCTGATTTGTCCGGCAGTTGATTTCTGGAATGTGGTCACTGAAATATTAAGTCCAAGCTTATGCAAGGAGCTCAGAACTTCATCATCGCGGGTGGATGACCCTGATATAACGAGTGTTTTGATCCTGTCAAATGACCTGATATTCTCTATGCTTATATTTTTTATGATTTTGTCATTAGAATAGGCAGTGATGGAAAATTCAATTCTGGTGCCTTTATTTCCAGCCAGTCCGGAAGGACTTTCAGCCTTCAGCTCCCCGCCCATAATTTCAATAAGCTGGCGGGCCAGTATTGTTCCGAATCCGGATTCATCACTGGATTTGACAGATTTTGATTCTATGTTTACATACTCCCCGAAGATTTTTTTCAGAGCCGCTTTGTCAAAGTTTGTCCCAGTATCAAGTAATTCAAACCCCAGAGTGATTAACCCGCTTTTGTTGCTTTTCATCCTGCATGTCAACCGTATTTCACCCTCGCTGGTATTGGATGCTGAATGATTTATCAGATTCGACAGCACCTGTCTTAGTCTGAAGGAATCTGCAATGATGTTTTCCGGAATATTATCATCAACAGTGCATGAAAATACAACTTTATTATCTGAAATATATGTCCTGGCAAGATCTGCACAAAAACCTATTTCTTCACGTATGTTGAAGGGGATTTCATCAAGGATCATTTTCCCTGTTTCAATCTTTGAAAAGTCGAGAATATCATTGATAATATTAAGCAATACCTCCGTTGATCTCCTGAGAATGGAAACAAGTTCCCTGACTTCATCGGAAAGTTTCTGCTTATTCAGGATATCTGTCATCCCGATGATGCCATTAAGCGGGGTTCTTATCTCATAGCTCATCCTTGCCAGGAATTCTGACTTGGCTACATTTGCTTTGGCTTCCTGCTTTCTTGCCGATTCAAGCATTGTCACATCAATAAGGATCTCCATTGTAGCTTCGGTGCCCATAAAGACAACCGGGATGCTGTTTCTGTAAAGGACCATCTCCCCGATTTCTTTCTTTATAATTACAAACTGATCAGGATTAAAGGCTGATCCAAGGTTTTTCGAAAAATAGCTGCTCACTTCGGGAAGTGAAGTTTCAGGAAATATCTTTCCCTGCATTTCTGCTTCGCCAGGGTATGAATATTGAGACGCAGCAACTTTATTGGCCTTAATTATCTCCCTGTTTTTATTATGGATTATTACGCCTACAGGCATCTCTTCAATGAGCTTAAAGAGCATTTTCTGTGATTCACGCAGCCGATCAGACTCTGTTTTCTGTGTCCTTATGTATCTCCAGAAAACGAGTATTATGACCTGGATCACAAACAGAGTCATTATCACAATAAGGATCGAGTTCCTTACGATATATTTTTGAAAGAATTCTGTTGGCGCTGAAAAAACAAGTCCCAGGTTTCTCTGAAGAAGCTGTGTTGAATAATATGACGAGATAATGTCTTTTGTCTTGCCGTCAACAACTGCGGTATGCATCATATAGGATACAGAACCGGACTCAAGTGCAGTGGTCAGCTTTTCAATCTGGTTGTATTTTATCGCGGAATCATAATTGTTATAAATTATTTCACCTGAATCACTTACGACCCATTGCCACTGGTAATCCTTAAGGTTAAAAACTGAGAAGATCTGGTCAAAATATTTCTGGTAATCGACAGAGACAACAATATTTCCAGTAGCAACGCTGTTACTTAATACGGGCAGGTAATAATTGAATTTCCTGTTATCCTGAACCAGCTTTTCCATATAATAAATTTCGCCCTGAGAGTGAAGCGTATATTTTTGTTCAAGCCAGGTCCAGTTGCTGCCTGATTCTTCCCTCTTGAGAGTAAATTCGTTCCTATTGTTGTCATATAATTTTATCCCCGTTATAAAATCCTGGTATTTCGAGAAGAAGAGCTTCATGTTTTCCTTTGCCCTGTACTCCCTTTCTTTATCCGTGAAGAACAAATTAAGGTCATCTGAAATGTTAATCTTGTTAAGGTCGCTGATGAAATAATTGTTTGTTTCGTCAACTGACAGGCCAACAATCTGAACCTGGCGGGAAAGGAGGGTTGTGATATAATTTATCTGTTTGTTGTACAGATTTTTGTAATAGAAAAAGTTAACCAGCATTATCACAAGAAATGCTGAATAAACTAATATTAAAATCCTTTTCATTGCAAAGAATTTGTTTCCCGGCAGGTTATAAAGATAATTAAATAAGCAATTTAATTATCTTTCTCACCGGTATTTGCGATTTTTATCACCTACGATATTCAGGTAGCTTCTGTAACGCAAAGGATCTATTATTCCTGAATCGACCGCATCTCTGACTGCACAATCGGGTTCATCAAGATGGAGGCAATTATAGAACCTGCAGTTTTTTGCGATCCGGAAGATTTCAGGGAAGAAATGCCAGATCTCATTTTTCTCCATATCTACCACTCCGAATCCGCGTATACCGGGGGAATCAATTACGAAACCCCCGAAGGGCAGAGGGTGCATTTCAGGAAATGTAGTTATATGCTTCCCCTGTCGGTGATAATCTGATACCTCCCCTGTTTTCAGATTAAGGCCGGGATTCATTATATTCAGCAGGGAGGATTTTCCGACTCCGGAATTGCCGGCAATAAGATTTATCCTTCCTTTCATTTTATCTTTCAGAGGTCCAATTCCGGAATTCTCATTTACCGATAGCATGAAACACTCATAACCAATCCTGGTATAAAGGGAGCTAAGATGTTCCATCCTCTCTGTTTCAATTTCTCCGTAAAGATCTGTTTTATTTATAATTATAATTGCTGGTATACGATAAGCCTCAGCAGTTACAAGGAACCTGTCTATGAATTCGACCGGTGTCTCAGGCATTATTATAGTGATCATAAGAAAAACCTGGTCAATATTTGCTGCAATTATCTGGGCCTCTTTTGACAGGTTTGAAGATTTTCTGAGAATATAATTTCTACGGTCAATGACTTCGGCAATTACACCTGATCTTCTGTTATTTTCTAATTCAAATAAGACATTATCACCTACAGCTACAGGGTTAGTGATACGCAGATCCTTTACCCTGAATTTGCCTTTAATGGTGCAGTCAATTATATCTCCTGAAGGAAGCAGCACACGATACCGGCTGCCGGTTGATTTTATAACGAGACCCTGTTCCAATTAACTATCTGATGCCATAAGCAGGAACGGTTTCATCTCAAAGCTGTGGAATATTGGCCTTAATCGTTCTGTGTTATAATACTCGGCCACATTTACCACCTTTTTTGAAGATGTTACAACGTCAAGCGGAACATTATCATACCTGCCATTTTTCAATACCACAATCCTTCCGTGGATCCCTTTCAGAATCAGATCAAGAGCCAGATTTCCATAAGCCATCGGAACAATTGAATCAAGTGCATCAGGATCCCCGCCTCTGACCATATAACCAAGTTTCTGGTTAATGACATTTATGGTTTTTCCGCCATTGTGTTTAGCTGAGAGCTCCTTCAGTTTCTGGGATACTACGTCGCCTATTCCGCCAAGCTTTGCATGCCCGTACGCATCTTTTTCGCTGTCGGAGAATATCATTTCTCCGCCCTTGAACATGGCGCCTTCAGAAACGAGTACAACTGAATATCTGCTGGGATTATGGTTCCTGTCCTCTACAAGCAGCCTGGTAAGCAGATCTATATCAAACTTGTATTCAGGAATTACGCATCTGTTGGCTGATCCGGCCATAGTCGGAAGCATGGCAGTGTAACCTGCATATCTTCCGAATACCTCTAAAACCAGAAATCTCTCATGTGAACCCGCCGAGGTCCTCAGGGTGTTTGTCATCTGAATTGTCCGGGTTACACAAGTGCTGAACCCTATACAGTAATCGGTCCCGGGAACATCATTGTCCATCGTCTTTGGTATTGCCACCACTTTTATTCCCTGTTTATAAAGGTGAACTCCATAACTGAGCGTATCATCACCACCAATTGGTATAAGATAATCCACTCCAAGCCATTCAAGATTTTTTATAATCTCAGGTGTAATATCGTTCATCTCGGCATTATAGGTGCTTTTCAAATGTTCCGGAACACTTTCCCTTGACATATGACTCGGTCTCGTCCTTGAGGTGTGAAGAAATGTTCCACCTGTACGTCCCGCTTTATTGACAATATCATCAGTAAGCATTTGAAAACAATTGGAGTTATCTGCCTTGGGATCCCTTATTAATTCCGAAATGCCTGCCCACCCTCTTCGCAGGCCAATCACTCTATAGCCCTCACGGTTTGCCCGGATTGTTACAGCACGAATAGCCGGGTTCAATCCCGGAACATCACCACCACCGGTTAATATTGCAATAATCCCTTTAGATTTGGGAATCATAATATTTTTCTGTTTTTTTTCTGTTGCCATCTTCCTGATTTTTTTGAGACCCCTAAAGTAAAACTTTTTATATTTATTACAAATTGAATTTTTGTCGGTTCCAGGCAACAGTGATACAGTATTCAGATTTTTGTTCCAAGCCTGAAGTACCCGAAAATGGCTATGATCCGGAGCAATATTCCTGCTTATCCCCTCTTTGACAGAATTTTAAGCTTCTCGATATCCACTATTTCAATGGTTTTTCCAAAGACCTTGATAATTCCTTCCCGCTTAAAGTCTGAGAGGGTTCTTATGACATTTGCAGTACTCATACTTATATAATCTGCTATTTCCTTCCGTGATACAGGAAGGTCAAAAACTCTTGTATTGTAAATATCCTCAGCAAAATACAACAATACATATGCGACCCGGCCGACAAGATTCTTCTGTCTGAGATCAAGCGTCTGGTCAAGAATCTTATCATTAATTCTGGAAATTTTAGTAAGAAGACCCATAGCAAATCCGCCATTTTTCATGAACAGATCTTTGATAAAATCAAGTCGAACAACACAAACCACCGAATCCTCGACTGCTGACACTGAATATTTATAACGTTCTTCTGAAAAAATACTCATGTTGCTTACAAATTCAAAAGGCCTTGTTATCGTTATTACCTGCTCTTCACCGTTTGATGTCCTCCTGAAAAGCTTTACCAGACCGCTTTTCAGGTATTTGAAATCAGTGATCTTTTCTCCCTCGTGGTTTATTGTCTCTCCTTTCCTGAAGGACTGTTCCTCCTTATTATTGCATAATTCACGTATTGTTTCAGTATCCAGATGAGAATAAACAATATCTCTGAAATCGCAGTTTTCGCATATACAGTATTTTATCTTATCATTCATCAGAACAAAATTTTCACAAAATTACATTTTTCCTTGTCATAGTGCTCCGGTAATTTGATTTATTGCCAAATTTAGACCTATTTTGAACCCATGACTGATGCATGAAACCGGAAAATGATACCCTTATGGCAGAATTAAATGCGGTCAATAGAACTGCTATCACAGGATGTGCTCGATAAAAATCTTCAACCCTATTGCTATCAGAATTATTCCACCTGTAATTTCAACCCTCCGGCCTAACCTTTCGCCGGCGGATTTCCCGATCCTGATTGCAGTCATTGAAGCCAGAAAAGTGACTGCGCCGATAATGAATCCCGATATCCAGATTCTGACCTCAAGAAGGGCAAAGCTTATACCTACCGCAAATGCATCTATGCTAGTACCAAGCGCAATTGTAAGAAGTATCCTTAAGCTGGTGAAATCAGGCACTACCCTTAGCTCTTTTTCTTTCATTCCCTCGATAATCATTTTAATGCCCAGAAAGGAAAGAAGACCCAGTGCTACCCAATGGTCGATCGCCTTAAGAGCATCTGAAACAATTGATCCGAGAAAATAACCTCCGACAGTTAAGCCTCCCTGAAAGAATGCAAGTACTATTGCTACCCGTAACGCCTGCCTGAACAGGATCTTATACTGAACTACTCCACAGGACAGGGAGACAGCAAATGTGTCGAAACACAGACCCAGGGCTATTCCGAAAATTGTCAGGTAATCCATTGACTGACTTAAATTCCGGCAAATATAATAGAAAACAGCTTTAAAAAATTTATAAAACTGAATGTATATATTTGACCCCTTAAACCAGTCTTATGAGAGCTGTAATTCAACGTGTAAGATGGGCATCGGTTTCCATTGCAGGCAAAGCCGCATCCGGAATTGGTCCCGGCTTACTTGTATTTGCAGGCATAGAGGAGAGCGATAACAGCTCCGATGCGGAATGGCTCGCAGGCAAGATAGCTCAGCTTCGCATCTTCAATGACACAGGCGGAGTAATGAACCTTTCAGTTATGGATACCGGAGGAGATATCATGGTGATAAGCCAGTTTACTCTTTATGCCAGAACAAAAAAGGGAAACAGGCCATCATATATTAAGGCCGCACGTCCTGAAAAGGCCATTCCGGTATATGAAAGCTTCATCGGGATACTTTCCCGCATCACCGGGAAACAGATTGCAACCGGTGAATTTGGAGCTATGATGGATATTTCGCTTGTTAATGACGGACCGGTAACAATAATAATTGACACAAAAGATAAAGAATAGGAATTTATGGATACTCCCGCCGGAGTCAGTTCCGGACAAGCCGAAGACAGGAGCTTAAAACGTTCTGTGCTACTCGTCGCAACTTTTGCAGCGTTTCTTACACCGTTCCTGGGCTCTGCAGTAAACCTTGCCCTGCCGTCAATAGGGAAAGAAATGCATGCTGATGCTATTGAACTCAGCTGGGTCATCAGCAGCTTTATTCTTTCATCAGCTATATTCCTGCTTCCATTCGGAAGGCTTGCCGATATAATAGGAAGAAAGAAAGTATTTTCATGGGGCATATTGCTTTTTACTTTATCGACTTTTCTCATAATCTTCAGTCATAGTATTAAATCCCTTATTGTTCTGAGAGTGTTTCAGGGCATTTCAGGAGCAATGATTTTCGGCACAAGCCTGGCTATAATAACTTCCGTATTCCCGCAGGGTGAGCGTGGCAGGGCAATGGGAATCAATATAACAGCAGTTTATCTGGGACTCTCAACCGGCCCGGTTATCGGTGGCTTTCTGACCCAAACATTCGGATGGAGAAGCATTTTTGCATTTCTTGTCCCGATAGGTCTTATTTCAATATATCTCATTTTCAGAAAGATGAAAACGGAATGGGCTGAGGCAGCAGGAGAAAAATTCGACTGGAAGGGATCAGTTATTTATGGTATTGCCCTTTCGGGATTTATGTACGGATTTTCAAAGCTTCCGTCTGCGACAGGATGGATATGTCTGATTTCCGGTATTGTGGTCGCATTAGTATTCCTGATGTTTGAAAAGAGGCTCAATAATCCGGTTTTTGATATCCGGTTAATCCTTAGGAACAGGGTATTTGCTTTTTCAGGACTGGCGGCTTTAATAAACTATTCAGCCACCAGTGCAATAGGATTTTTTATGAGTCTTTACCTGCAGTACGTTAAAGGCCTTGATGCCTGGAGCGCCGGTCTTATAATGATAGCCCAACCTGTAGCCATGACTCTTCTCTCGCCAATAGCCGGGCATCTTTCAGACAGGAAGAATCCGGGGGTTATAGCTTCGATTGGGATGGCTCTCACCGCAGCCGGTTTAATTTTACTTTGCTTTATAACAGCCACTACTCCGTTTTATATAATTATTATTCTGCTGATAATCATGGGTACAGGATTCGGATTGTTTTCATCGCCCAATTCAAATGCAATAATGAGCTCGGTTGAAAAGCGTCATCTGGGTATTGCCTCAGGTGTGGTGGGAACCATGAGGATGATTGGTCAGATGATGAGCATGGGTATTGCCATGATGCTTATAGCTTTATACATTGGAAAACAAACTATAAATCTATTAACCTTTCCCGGGCTGATATCTTCAATGAAAACAGGTTTTATAATCTTTTCAGGTCTCTCTGTGCTGGGAATATTTGCTTCACTGGCGCGTAATAAAAAAATGAATAATACTCCCTGAGTTTCTTCTGTTAAAACTCCGCTATTGCCGGTTTTGGATCTTTCCGATTGACTTAAATTCGTAAATAAAATAATTATGAAAACAAAAAGCATTATATTGACCCCGTGCTTTTTTACAATGGTTTGATTATTGATTTAACCTAAAAATAATCATATGACAAAACTATATGAGAAACTTATTAAATCGTGCCCGTCAGAGAATGAAATAGTTAAGGGGCTGAAAAAGGCTGCAGCCGCTGCTCCTGAAGTTGCTGACAAGCGTTTGCTGATGAATATTCTGAATCTGATTGATCTGACGAGCCTTAATACCACTGATAATAAAAGTATAATTATCCACCTTACAGGAAAGGTCAACAGCTTTCAGAGCCGGTTTACCAACATTCCAAATGTGGCTGCAATATGCATTTACCCGAATTTCGTGTCTGTCGTAAAGGAAAAGCTAACCGCAAAAAATGTAAGGATAGCAGCCGTAGCCGGAGCTTTCCCCTCTTCCCAGACATTCAGAAGCATAAAAATCGCAGAAATTAAAATGGCGCTGGAAGCCGGCGCTGACGAAATAGATATTGTAATTCCTATCGGTGCATTTCTTGGAAATGATTATGCTTATGTCGCTGAAGAGATACAGGCAATAAAAGAATCAACAGGTGAAAGACATCTTAAAGTAATAGTTGAATCAGGTCTGCTGGGTAATTACGAATCAATTTTTAAAGCTTCAACTATTGCGATGGATGCCGGAGCAGATTTTATTAAAACGTCAACAGGAAAAATTAATATATCAGCAACTCCGGAAGCTGCATTTGTAATGTGCAGGGCTATTTCGGATTTCTATTCGGAAACAGGTATTAAAGTGGGATTTAAGGCTGCCGGCGGCATCATTACCGCTAATGATGCATTTACATATTACAAGATAGTAAGCTATTGCCTTGGAAGGGAATGGCTTAACAATAAATTTTTCAGGATAGGAGCAAGCCGCCTTGCAAATAATATTCTCTCTGAAATTGCCGGTGAGCGACATGAGCACTTCTGAGATATTACCCTTACCCGCAGATACCTTAACAGTCTGTGCCAGAAACGCAATATCAGACATTACATTTTATGATTCTGTTAATATCGTCACCAGGATCGATAATTCTTATAAGAACGGATTCCCGTTCCGTTATGTTGAAAATAACAGGATCGCGGAGGCAAAGTCCCTTGAAGCATTTACCAGCCACCTTAAAGAGGGAAAGGAACTCCCGAATCAACCGCTGAGCGGTGACTGGATTGTTGTCGCCCTGCTCTTTGCAGGTTTTCTATATTCTCTTATCCGGACATTCTCAAAAACACTTTATAAAGGAGTTACAGGTTTCCTTCTGTTCAGGGGAATAGGAGAAATCCGTCAACATGATTATGGTGAGTTGTTCCACTGGCAGTCGACGATTGTCAACCTGACATCCTTTATAAACCTTGCCTTTTTTGCATATTGCACTGCCCTTTTCTATGATTTAATCCCATCAGCATTATCGGGTTTATTGTTCTGGCTAATCTCACTTGCAATAATCATAGCAGCCATAACAGTCAGACATATAATATGTTTTGCCACCGGAAGATTAAGCGGGGAAGAAGAGGCTTTTGCCGAGTATATGATCACAGTATATTCATCTTACCGTTATATGGCAATAATCCTTTTCGTTATTGTCATCCTCCTTGCCTATAGCCGGATTTTTCTTCCGAAAACCCTGATTTCTGCAGGTATTTTTACCATCGGAGCTCTTTACCTGATGAGGATTTTAAGACTGGCATTAATTTTTATAAAGAGGAATATTTCGATTTTATATTTGATTTTATACCTTTGTGCGCTGGAATTTCTGCCTGTACTTGTAGCATTGAAATATTTTACAGGCTTGTTTTAGCTTGGGATCAGTTGTTTGGAAGGTAAAACTAAAACTGTAAGAAGTTGAAAATAAGGAAGATTTTAGTGTCGCAGCCGGAACCTAATAATCCAAAGTCCCCGTATTTCGATCTGGCAAAAAAATACAACTTAAAAATAGATTTTAAACCCTTTGTACAAATTGAAGGGATCCCCTCGAAGGACTTCCGGCATCAAAAGGTAAATATTCTGGATTTTACAGCGGTGATATTTACCAGTAAAACGGGAATAGATCATTTTTTCAGAATCTGCAATGAGCTCAGAATAGTTGTACCTGATACCATGAAATATTTCTGCATAACTGAGAACGTTGCTTTTTATCTCCAGAAGTACATCATTTACAGGAAGCGTAAAATATTCCACGGGCAGACAAAATTCCAGGACCTGATCGATGTTATTATAAAGCACCGGGAAGACAATTTTTTTGTGCCTCTTTCCGAGCCGCATAATGCTGAAATCCCGGATCTTCTTGATAAGAATAATATCAAATACACCATCGGAACCCTTTACAAAACAATAAGTATTGACTTTTCAACTGTGAAGGATTTTGATTATGACATACTTGTCTTTTACAGCCCTACAGGCATTAAATCCCTGAAAGAGAATTTTCCAGATTTTATCCAGGGGGAAATAAAAATTGCAGCATTCGGGCCAACAACTGCCTGCGCAGTTGAGCAGGAAGGGCTGAGACTGGATATAAATGCACCTAATCCGAAGGCTCCCTCGATGACTATGGCCCTGGATAATTTTCTAAAGGAACATAACAGAACCCTTAAATAAGATTATTCACCCAAAATATATCCTGACACCCGGCGGGCATAATTTCGAACCGGTCGGATTGGCTTTACCATATGAACTCTGTCAGAGGAACATTCTATAAGTCTGAACGACTTTGCAGCAGGAAAATGATCACAGCACTGTTTGACGAGGGTAACGTTTTTTACTCCCGGCTGTTTAAGATCGTCTGGCTTGAAAAAACCGCCCTCCTTCCTCACCCGGCCCAGGTTACTTTCTCCGTTTCAAAAAAAGCCTTCAGGAAAGCTGTTACAAGGAACCTGCTGAAAAGAAGGTTAAGAGAAGTTTACAGGAAGCAAAAATCTGATTTTTATCAATCCCTTTTTTCTGAAAAAATACAGGTAATCTTCATAATCATTTTCATGGGTAAAATTGTTCATGATTATATCACCATAGAAAATGCCATGAAAGAGATGCTTGATAAATTCATCAGGATAATAAGTGCAAGGAAAATCAAATGTTAAAGTTCTATTAATTATTTCTTAATCAATATATTTCCAGATTATTCATGTTAATTTTGCACTCCTTAATAAGATATTTCCCAATATGAAAAAGATACGTCCGTATAAGCTGATATTAGTCTTCAGCATATTGCTTTTTGCCGGATTAAGCACAGCATTTCTGGCAAATCAGGAGTCACGCGATTTTAAGATTGCCAAGAATCTTGATATATTCTATTCTCTCTTCAGGGAGCTTAATACGTTCTATGTTGATGAGATTAACCCGGACAAATTAATTAAGACCGGGATTGATAATATGCTTAAGTCGCTCGATCCATATACGGTTTATTACTCTGAATCGGACGCTGATGAATTCAAATTCTTGACAACAGGTAAATACGGAGGAATCGGATCGATGGTCAGGGGTGGCGGTGAATACGTGGTAATCAGTGAAATCTATAAGGGATATCCTGCTGATCTGGCCGGAATAAAAGCAGGTGATCTGCTGAAAAAGGTCGACGGTGTTGCACTCAAAGGAATGGCCTCAGATAAGGTTAGTGAAAAGCTGAAAGGAGATCCCGGAACAGACATTTCTGTCACTATTGAAAGAAACGGGAAGGAGATGGACTTCAAGATGAAGAGAGAAAGAATAATGATACCTCCTGTTCCTTACTTCGCAATGCTTGATTCCAAAACAGGTTATATAAGACTTACCAGCTTTACCCAGGATTCCAATGAAGATGTCAAAAAAGCACTTATAGCCCTTAAAGACCAAATGCCCCAGCAGATAATTCTTGATCTGAGAGGAAATCCGGGAGGACTTCTTACTGAAGCAGTATCAATTGTGAATTTCTTTGAAGATTCTGGAAACGAAGTGGTTTCGACCAAAGGAAAAGTAAAGCAGTTCGATGAGGATTTCAAGACGGTGAAGTCACCCATAGATGATAAAATACCTCTTGCCGTCCTTATTAACAGAGGTTCTGCGTCTGCTGCCGAAATTGTTGCAGGGGCCATACAGGATCTCGACAGGGGTGTTATTGTAGGCCAGAGATCTTACGGTAAAGGTCTTGTACAGATCACAAGGGGGCTAAGCTATAATACACAGCTAAAGGTCACAACAGCAAAATATTATATTCCAAGCGGCAGGTGCATTCAGGCCGTCGATTATTCGCACCGGAATGAAGATGGCAGTGTCGGCTTCATTCCTGATTCGCTTATTTCGGAATTCAAAACCAGGAACGGGAGAATAGTTAAGGACGGAGGCGGCATTGCACCTGATATCGAAGTAAAATCCGAACAATTAAGCCAGGTTGCTTCTGAGCTTTATATAAGAAACCTGATATTTGACTTTGCCACTCAATATTACCGGGCACACCCTGAAATTAAATCGCCTTCTCAATTTTCTTTCACAGACAAGGATTATTCAGATTTCAATAACTTCCTTATAACCAGGAAATTTGATTATACAACGGCTACAGAAGCATCCCTTAAGGAGCTTATTTCCAACGCGAAGAAAGAAAAATACTTCGATCTCCATAAGGATCTGTTCACTGACCTCGAAAAGGATATAGCACACAGCCTTGACCAGGACCTTGCGTTGTTCCGGAACGAAATTCAGGAGCTTCTTGAAGAAGAAATTATCCGACGTTATTTTTATGAAGAGGGTGCAATTGCATGGACAATCAAAAAAGACGAGCAGGTGAACGGTGCTATTAAAATACTGAACGACAAGGAAAAATACACCTCTATCCTGAACGGAAAGGCAGGATCAATACTTATTTCAGGAAAATAAGAAATATATTGGAATAAGATTCAGGCAACAGGATTCTCCTGCCATCCATGAGTATTATCCTCAAAGATCTCTTTCTTCCAAACCGGAAAGTTTGTCTTTATCAGTTCCACCGTCTTGCTGCAGGCATCAATTACCTGACGGCGATGGCCGCCGGATACCAGGACAAACAGGGAGATTTCTCCGGCATTGATCCTGCCTGCGGAGTGCAGGATCCTGATATACTTCACATCATTAAATTCACTTAGAACAGATTTAATTATCTTTTCAGCCTCCTTTTGAATCATGGAATCATATGCCGAATATTCTATGGCAATCACTTTTTTCCCCTCCCTTATATCTCCCCTCACCTGACCCAGGAAAATTGAATGCCCGCCCAAATTGGTCTTATCGGCCAGTAAAAGAAGCTCTGCAGATATCAGATCCCTGGTTATAGGTCCGTTTATTAATGCATTTTCAGACATTTTCTACTGATTTAATACTGCATCAGCCACCGGCAAACGGAGGAAGGTAAGCTATTTCGTCCCCATCTTTGAGAGAGGGAGGATCATCGCCGATAATTTCATTATTTACAGCTATCCTGTAGTTATAACTGATAATTTCCGGAAAATCATCTGAAATCCTCAACCTCAGATCACCAAATGACTCTATGTCCCTGTAATGTTTAAAACTGGTCTGTGCCACCTCAGCCAGCACCCCGAAAAACAAAACCCTTATATCCATAATTTAAAAAATAATTCTTGTCTTTGAACAGGGGGGCCTGTACGCCTTTTAATGTGCTTCCAGCCAGTTCTTGCCCGTTCCCCAGCCTACCAGGAGAGGTACTTCAAGTTCAGCTGCGTGTGACATTTCATAAATGACCATATCCTTAAGTTTTTCAAGCTCTGATTCAAGAGCTTCAAAAATAAGTTCATCATGGACCTGGAGTATCATCCTGGAATTGAATTTACCCGAATAAAGCTTTTCCTGGATCTTTACCATGGCAATTTTGATGATGTCTGCAGCAGATCCCTGAAGTGGTGCATTTATCGCGTTTCTCTCAGCATTTCCCCTTACAACCTGGTTTCGTGAATGAATGTCGCGCAGATATCTGCGACGGCCGAACATAGTTGTTACGTATCCCTGTTCTCTTGCTTTCCTTATGCTTTCATCCATATACAGCTTGACACCAGGATACGAATTGAAATAACCATCGATCAGATCTTTTGCCTCCTTCCTCCCTATAGTCAGCCGTTCTGAAAGGCCGAAAGATGAGATTCCGTAAATAATACCGAAATTGGCAGTTTTGGCTCTGCTTCTCATTTCCCTTGTAACATCTTTTATATCAACATTAAAGATTTTTGAGGCTGTAGCTGCATGTATATCATTTCCTGACAGAAAATCATTGATCATACTTTTATCTTTGCTCAGGTGAGCTATAAGCCGGAGCTCAATCTGTGAATAATCAACCGAAAGAAACAGGTGACCCTTAGCGGGGATAAATGCTTTGCGTATCTCCCTTCCTCTTTCATCCCTCACAGGTATATTCTGAAGGTTCGGGTTGTTGGAGCTAAGTCGTCCGGTAGCTGCAACTGCCTGGTTGAATGAAGTGTGTATCCTTCCTGTTTTTATGTTAATCAGCTGAGGAAGAGCCTCCACATAGGTAGACAGGAGTTTTCTTAAACCCCTGTATTCCAAAACTTTATTAACTATGGGATGCTTTTGGACCAGACGCTGGAGGATCTCTTCATTTGTGACAAATTGTTTTGTTTTAGTGATCCTTGCTTTTTCATCGAGCTTAAGTCGTATAAACAGTATATCGCCCAGTTGTTTTGGTGATGAAATATTGAATTCTGTTCCTGCCAGCTCATAAATTTCCTTCTCAAGAGCTATAATATCACCCCGGAGCCCGGCTGTAATTGATTTCAATGCATCTTCATCAAGGATGACTCCGTTCCTTTCCATAGCTGCCAGCACATTTATCAGCGGCATTTCTATTTTGTCCGCCAGGTCCGATAGCCCCTCCGATTTAATCCTCGGTTCAAAAACCTCCTTAAGCTGTAGTGTTACATCAGCGTCTTCTACAGCATATTCCTTAAGCTTTTCCACCGGAGCGGACCTCATATTTTTCTGTGCCTCACCTTTTTCCCCGATAAGAGTTTCAATATGAACCGGGCTGTATGAAAGATAGATTTCCGAAAGCAGGTTCATATTGTGCCGCATATCCGGCTCCAGCAGGTAATGAGCTATCATCGTATCGAAAAAAGCACCCTTGACTTCGATGCCATAATTAGCAAGCACCTGAATATCATATTTAAGGTTCTGTCCTATTTTCAGAATCCCTTTATTTTCCATGAGGGGCCTGATTATCTCCAGCTTTCTCCTTGTTTCCTCCTGCGACTCTGTAAAGTACACAAGATAGCCTCTATGTTTTTCCCAGCACAGGGAAAATGCCACAATCTCTGCATCAAGCGGATTAATACTTGTTGTTTCGGTATCAAAACATATCTCCTTTTGAGACAAAGCTTTATTAATTATATCTTTCAGCTCCTTTTCGTCAGATACCAGGATATAGTTATGCTTAACATCCTCGATCGTCGATTTAGGCGTTACCGGGGCCTCAGCGCCGGCCTGGTCAAAAAGCGTACCCTGTTGCGCCTGAGGTTTCTCAGGCAATTTTTGTTCTCCGGATACTTTCTCTTTCTTATCGACCTCCGCCAGTATCCTTGTGGCAACGGTTTTGAATTCCAGCTCATCAAATAAAGTTTTAAGCTTTTGAGGATCTGGTATCCCCATTAACAGATCTTCTTCCCTGAGTTCAACCGGCACATTAAGCTCAATAGTTGCCAGTTTCTTTGACATCTCGATCTGTGCGCGGTTATTTTCGATTATCTCCTTAAGCTTTCCTTTCAGCTTGCCGGAATTTCTGAATACTTCCTCGACTGAACCATATTCCGAAATAAGCTTCATAGCTGTTTTCGGGCCGACTCCGGGAGCCCCGGGAATATTATCAGCACTGTCACCCATAAGCGCCAGAATATCGATAACCTGTTCAGGGCGCTCAACTTCAAATTCGCGCTTTACCTCGTCCACGCCCCAGCGTACTGACTCGTTACCTCCCTTTGCGGGCTTGAACATCAGGATTTTTTCTGAAACTAATTGAGCATAATCCTTATCGGGTGTCATCATATAAGTGATAAATCCTTTCTCAGAAGCCTTCTTAGCAAGAGTCCCGATCACGTCATCGGCTTCAAATCCGGGATAATCAATTACCGGTATTTTGTAAGCCTCAATAATTCTTTTAATATAAGGGACAGCTTTCTTAATATCCTCGGGCGTTTCATCACGGTTAGCCTTATAATCGGGAAACATTTCATGCCTGAATGTTGGAGCAGGTGTATCGAAGACAACTGCAATATGTGATGGTTTTTGTTTCTGAAGGACCTCCTCGAGGGTAAGAAGAAATCCGAATATTGCTGATGTATTAAATCCCCTGGAAGTAATCCTGGGATTCCTGATGAATGCATAATATGACCGGAAAATCAATGCATAAGCATCCAGGAGGAATAGTTTTTTTGGTTGATCGTCTGACATAGTTCAAGTATTAATTATCTGCTGCATACCATTCAGCGAATGACCTGGCAGTTTCATAAAGCTTCAGGCTGTGCAATTTCACTCCGGCTGGTAATTCAGATTTCAGTCTGTCTGCAAAATCTGCCACAAGGTTTTCACATGTAGGCTGATAATTGACAATCACCGTATTACCGAATATTTTTGAAGCCATTTCTGATTTATCCCTGTCAAAATCCCTGCTTATTACAACAGAATGGTCAAACTCTTTTATAATTTTCCTCAGGACAATTTCCTTAAGCAGGGTAAAATCTATTACCATTCCGTTTTTCGGATTTTTGCCATCACCAACAGGGACACCGGAGAGCGTCACAAAAAGTTTGTAAGAATGTCCGTGAACATTGCGGCACGGGCCGTCATAGTTGTGCAGGACGTGGGCCATTTCAAAGTTGAATTCTCTTGTTACCCTTATTATTGAAGTCATAAATTCTGTTTTGTTTAACAATCCTCAAAATTAATTAATCCCTAAGATTATAGTGCACCGTAAGGGTAATGCTTTGGGATTAACAAAGTAATATTAGTCATTGTTTAGGAACAGTTTGCCATAATTTTTGTTATTTTGCAGGACGAATAATTCACTTGAATCTTTAGGATGGAAGATAAAAGGTCAATTCTTACTTTCCCGGCACTTTTTGAGGAAACTATAAAAAGAAATGGGAAATGCGATGCTTATGCATTTGCAGGTGAAAAGCCGATAAGCTTCGAGGAGGCGGGTAGTCAGATAAATGCTCTGATGGCATTTCTGGAAAAAGCCGGGGTCACACCAGGCGATCGTGTTGCAATATTGAGCAACAATATGCCGAACTGGGCAATAACTTATTTCTCTGTTACCTTTATGGGAGCAGTTGCCGTACCTGTGCTGCCTGATTTTACCCAGACTGAGGTAGCAAATGTCCTTGATCATTCAGGAGCAAAAATAATGTTTGTTTCCTCAGCCCTGCAAAATAAGATTGATGGATTCAAAGGTGAAAATCTGAAGACGGCAATACTGATAGATGATTTTTCAATCATTTTCTCAGAAAATAAAATTCCCGGTTTTAACAAATTTTCATCTCCGGTGAAGAAGTATAACGTTAAAGAAGACGACCTTGCTTCCATTATCTATACATCAGGTACTACCGGCCGTTCCAAAGGTGTAATGCTTACACATAAGAACATATCTTTTAATGCATCCAAGGGCAGGAATATCCATTATATGAATGAGAACGACCGTTTTCTTTCTGTTCTTCCTCTTTCCCACACTTATGAAAACACTCTTGGACTTGTCCTGCCGATGCTTTGCGGAGCATGTGTCTATTATCTGAGAAAGCCGCCAACGCCGGCCGTACTCCTTCCTGCACTTGAGGAAGTCAGGCCAACGGCAATGCTGACTGTTCCCCTGATTATTGAAAAGATCTATTTCAACAAGGTCCTGCCTTCCTTCCAGGAAAAATGGATCGTCAGGATATTATATAAAATATTCTTCATCAGGAAGCTGCTAAACCGAATTGCCGGCAAGAAGCTGATGGAAACCTTTGGCAGACAGCTTACCTTTTTTGGGATCGGGGGCGCCAAGCTGAACCGGACAGTTGAGAGATTTCTTGCTGAAGCAAAATTCCCTTATGCAATAGGCTATGGTCTGACTGAGACTGCACCTCTTCTTGCAGGTGCCGACCCTAAAAAGATTGTTTTCGATTCGACCGGCCCGGCAATTGATGGCATTGAATTAAAAATCAATAATCCTGATAAAAAAACCGGCGAAGGAGAAATATGGGCCAGAGGTGAAAATGTAATGAAAGGTTACTATAAAGAACCTGAGATGACTGCAGAGGTTCTTACACCGGATGGCTGGTTTAAAACGGGTGATCTGGGGGTTCTTGATTCTGAAAAGAATCTGTTTATAAAAGGACGCTTGAAAAACATGATAGTCGGTGCCAGCGGTGAAAATATATATCCTGAAGAGATTGAGTCCGTCATTAATAATTTCCGTTTTGTAGTTGAATCACTTGTGATCCAGCAAAAAGGTAAGCTTGTAGCTCTCGTGCATCTGAATATTGATGAGCTTGAAAAGAAATATCAGCACATGAAACAGGATATGGCTGACAGAATCGATGAGAAAAAAGCCGAACTTCTGGCTGAAATCAAGGAATATGTAAATTCCCATGTAAATAAATTCAGTCAGATTAATAAGGTTATCCTTCAGCCTGTGCCATTCCAGAAGACAGCCACACTTAAGATAAAGAGGTTTTTGTATATCTGATAACCCCTGTTGTACTTACGAAGAAATCTCCCCTGTATAAATCTCAACCCTTTATATTACTTCAGAGCCTCTCTGTACCTGTTATTCACTTCTTCCCAATTGACCACATTCCACCAGGCTTCAATATAATCCGGCCTTTTATTCTGGTATTTCAGGTAATAAGCATGCTCCCATACATCCAGGGTCAGGAGCGGAGTTCCCTTCAGTGGAGCCAGGTCCATAAGAGTATTATCCTGGTTTGGCGTACTGGTTATTGCCAGTTTTTTATCGGAAGTCATGTACAGCCATGCCCAGCCGCTGCCAAAGCGTGTTTTGGCTGCATTGGTGAATGCTTCTTTGAATTTATCGAAAGAACCAAAATTATTGTTTATCCCGGTTGATAATTCCTGTGATAAGCCCGAAGAACTTTTAGCCATACTTTTCCAGAAGAAAATATGGTTATAAAATCCTCCACCATTGTTTCTTACAGCATCCCCTGCTTTGGAAACAGCAGCAAAAACTTTTTCAAGAGAAAGGTTCTCATAAGAAGTTCCCTTTACTGCATTCACATAATTTGTAAAATAAGCCCTGTGATGTCTGTCATAATGAATTTCCATAGTCCTTGCATCAATGTATGGTTCCAGTGCGTCATAAGCATATGGCAGGGGAGGAAATTCAAGAGTCGAAATATTTTCCATAGTTATTGATTTTTGTTTATTTAATACACCGGCCAGTGATTTCCCTGAAATGTAAGTTGCAGCAATCCCCAGGCCAATATCTTTTATAAAACTCCTGCGTTCCATATTCGTAGGTTTAAACTTAAAACAACGCTTAATGGTATTTGTTCAATCAATATACTCAACCCCTTAACCAAATTTATTTGTATATGCAACTTTTCACGTAAATTTGTCGTTATATGAATATCTTATACCTCTCACCTATGAAAAAGCTCTTATTTCTGTTCGTAATAATGGTTCTCATTGCCAGTCTGCTCACAGGCTGCAAAAAACATAAAGGAAATCCCCCGACTCTTCCTCCTGAAGAATCGATGACAATAGATTTCAGTAATTTCCAATCCACCGGCAAATCCGGTACCATTCAGTTTCCCAAAGGAGTGGAAAACAGTAACTGGTCCTTTGTTGTGACCCAGGCTATTATCTGGCAGACTGTTATCAGCAGCGTGCTTGCGGTTCCCGTAGCTGCATTCAATTATGCGATCGACCAGACTCCCACATTTGTTGACACCAATACCTGGCAATGGAGTTTTAATGTAACTGTACTTCAATCAACTTTCAAAGCCAGGCTGGTAGGCCAGATCAGGACGGTTGATGTCTTCTGGCAAATGTTTATCACCAAAGAGGGGACCGGAGCGTTCGCTGAATTTGAATGGTTCCAGGGCACTTCAAAGCTTGACGGTACAGGTGGACAGTGGACACTGAACCACAGCTCAGCATTTAAGGAACCTGTGCTTAAGATCGACTGGACAAGGACCGGAACCAATATCGGGAGCGTAACATATACCTACGTAAGAACTCAGGACAATAGCCGTAATCCGGATCCGCTTAAGAATAGTTATATCACCTATGGAAAAATGACAGGAACTTATAATTCATACTATGCAATACACTTTTATGATGGTTTAGGATTCTCCGACGCCAATGTCGAATGGAATTCAACCTCCAAAATCGGACATGTAAAATGTCCTGCTTTTTTCCAGGATACCGCTAATCCGCAATGGCATTGCTGGGATGCAAATTATGCCAATATAATATGCCCCTGAGAAGAATCTGAATTGTTATTTATTCAAAGTCTGATCTGAAAATACTTGAATCAATTCTTCCGGTTCTTCACTATCTCATCATTGCAGGAGAAATATTCCCTTTATAATCAGCTGGCTTTATATTGCTGATCAATTCTGAGTGAATTCTATTGATTAATTGAAAATTATTATTTAACTTTGTAATTCAAAGTACTTTTAATTTTATAAAATGGAGAATAAAACTGACTATTTAGAAGATCTGAAAATAATTAAAAAGGTCATGGAAGAATCGTCAAGGTTTCTTTCATTGAGCGGCCTTTCCGGCTTGTTTGCCGGACTTGTGGCAATAACGGGAGCTGCAATTGCAGTTTTCGGCATTCTGAACAGCAGAATAGCTCTTTCATGGGAATATTTTGAATCACTGTCTGCCTATGAATTGAACCTCGTGAAAGTAAAATTAATAATTGATGCACTTATTGTACTCGGACTGGCAATAGGTATATCTGTTTATTTTTCTTACAAAAAATCTGCGCAGAAAGGAATAAAAATCTGGACGCCTGTTTCCCGCAGGCTTCTTGTAAGCTTATTAGTGCCTCTTGCAACCGGCGGAATTTTAATAATAATTCTTTACCTGCAAAGCCTGTGGCAGCTTATTCTCCCTTCAATGCTAATATTTTACGGATTGTCACTTGTAAACGCAGGGAAATTTACATACAGTGAAGTTTTTTATCTTGGATTGACTGAAATCATTACAGGTCTGGCTGCAGCATTATTTCCCGGATATGGAATTTTCTTCTGGGTCTTCGGATTTGGAGTACTTCACATTGTGTATGGCTTCATAATGTTCAGAAAATACGAATGATGAAAATTGATATTTCCGGAGTAAATAAATTGTTTGAAAACAGGATCCGTCTTGGCATAATGTCGGTTCTGTCAGTCAATTCCTCATACGATTTCAACGGGTTTAAAGATACTCTAGGAGTCACTGACGGAAACCTTGCGAGCCATTTAAAAGTTCTTGAAGACAATAATCTGATTAAGGTTAACAAGCAATTCATCGGCAGAAAACCAAACACAACTTATTCCATCACGGAAACAGGGATGAGTTCCTTCAGGTCCCATCTCGCAGCACTCGAAGCAATCATTAAATCCCGGTAATTTTTTTTATGAACTCACTTTGTATCTCAAAGTACTTTAAACTAATTTAATAAGACAATGAAAATCGAAATCAGTGACAACAGGAAATGGCAGGAATCACTTACTTTAAAAATAGGAATTCTTGCCGTTATGGGACTTTTTCTGCTCATCCCTCTCGAAATGATCAAGTCAATAATCAGAGAAAGGCAGCAAAACTCAGAAAAGGTAAAAAAAGAGATTGCATCCCAGTGGGCAGGGCAGCAAACTATTTCCGGTCCGGTATTGAATATCCCCGTAAAGATATTCCCCTCAAAAAAGGAGGCAGAACCTTACAGATCGGTTTTTCATATTATGCCTGAGAGTCTTAAGATAGCGGGCACGGTGCAGACCGAGAAAAGACACAGGAGTATTTACCAGACCGTCGTCTATACTGCTGATCTGGATCTTACAGGTGAGTTCATTGTACCGGAGCTTAATGGCAGTGAAAAAAATGAAATTCTCTGGGATGAGGCTTATTACACCCTTGGAATCAGCGATAACAGAGGACTTAAAGGAATCGTCCATTTCAAGACCTATAATTCTGAAATTGAAGCTGTTCCAGGAGTTAAAGATGCGGATGTCTTCATTTCAGGAATTACTTTCCCGGCAGGCCTGAAAAATGACGGTAAAAAGATACCATTTTCCATTGAAATGGGTCTTTCAGGGTCTGAAGATTTGAATTTCGTTCCGGTGGGGAAAACAACAAGTGTCAGTATCAGCTCTTCCTGGACATCACCAGGCTTCAGGGGGAATTTCCTTCCCTCGGAACGGACAATAAATGACCGTGGATTCAGTGCTGAATGGCTGATAACGAATCTGAACCGGAACTTTCCGCAGGTATGGTCCGGCAACGCTTACACTACTTCAGGAGATTCATTCGGGGTAGGTTTTGTTCTCATGGTTGATCATTATCAGAAATCCCAGAGAAGCGCAAAATATGGAATCCTGTTTATTGCCCTTACTTTTCTGGCTCTCCTTTTTGCAGAACTTACTACAAAAGAAAAGTTTCATATATTCCACTATCTTCTTGTTTCGCTTGCCCTGGTTCTTTTCTTTTCCCTGCTCAATGCTACCAGTGAACAAATTGGCTTTAACCTTGGATATCTCATTTCCGCATCTTCGACAATAATCCTGATTACATTATTTCTGCGGGTGCTGGTCAGAAATTATCGCCCGGTCCTGCTTTTATCAGGACTGCTGGTTTTACTATATGCATTTACTTTTATCTTGTTGAGCCTTAATGATTATGCCTACCTTGCCGGAAACATCGGGCTCTTTATTCTCCTTTCAGTCACAATGTGGCTATCTGTAAAACTACGGTTTTTCACAAGGGAACAGGAAACAGGAAATCCCGGATCACCGGCAATTGAAAAATGATTTGATTCCCATTTCATTCCTGGTAATGCAGCAGTGAGTCTATGTCCGTGGGCCTGCTGCATTTCTTTTCTACAGATGAAGATGTTTTGTCACATTTTTTTTGCTATTTTGCGGGCCTGTTTTTAATCAGAAAATTATGTCTCTGCGTAAAAAGTCTGTTTTGCTGGTCGTTTTTATCCTCGTTGCTGACCAGATCCTTAAGATATGGGTCAAGACACATATGATGATTGGCGATGAAATTCATTTTTTTGGCAAATGGGGGATGCTTCATTTCATTGAGAACAACGGCATGGCTTTTGGGATGGAAATGGGAGGCAAACCAGGAAAGCTTGTATTGAGTATATTCAGAATAATTGCAATTTTCGGAATAGCCTGGTTCCTGAATTCCATAATCAACAAAAAAGCTAATATTGGCCTTATTCTGGCAGTCAGCGCCATCCTGGCAGGTGCAATCGGGAATATCATCGACAGCGCTTTTTATGGAATGATTTTCAGCGAAAGCTTCAGCCAGCCGGCTGTTATGTTCCCTCCGGGAGGCGGATACTCATCATTCCTCCATGGCAGGGTTGTTGATATGTTTTATTTTCCTGTTATTGATACTCACTGGCCGGCCTGGTCGCCATTCAGACCAGGCGAATCACTGATCTTCTTCAGACCGGTTTTTAATATTGCTGATTCCTCAATAACCTGCGGAGTTATTTCTATACTTCTTTTCCAGAAGAGAATGTTCAGGGATCTGAAATGAGCATCTTTATTTTTTTGGAACTCAATCTTTGCAGCATTCGCTGATGCTGTTCAGTATGCTCCTGAAATTTGGATGCTTAAGATAATACCAGGTATTCTTCCCTTCTCTTTTCGACATCAGGACTCCTTTGTCCTTAAGTATAACCAGATGATGTGAAGCTGTCGCCTGCTCGATTCCCAGTTTCATATGTATTTCAGTGACGGTATGTTTTTTACCGTCTTCAAGATATCCTACAATAGAAATTCTGACCGGGTGAGCTATAGCTTTAAGCATGTTTGCTGCCTTTTCGAGTGAATCCGGATCAATACCTTTTAATTCCATAATAATATAATTGACATACAAATATATATAAATACGTTGATGTGTAGCATCCGGAAATAAAATAGATTTTATTCCGAAGCAATTAACAATTAATCAGGGAAACTGAGGGTAATTCTGAATTTGCTATATTTGAGCGAAATAACAACAGATGTCTGTCCTCACTGAAATAAGGAAACCGGTTGAGATGGAGATGGATCAGTTTGAATCCTACTTCAACAGGACGATGAAAAGCGATATCCCGCTGCTGAAAATTATTCTGAATTATATACTAAGACGCAAGGGGAAGCAGATGAGGCCTCTCCTTGTGTTCCTTACAGCAAAATTAAACGGCACTATATCGGAATCAACATTTGTGGCTGCAACGCTTATCGAGCTGCTGCATACAGCATCGCTTGTTCATGATGATGTTGTTGATGATGCCCGTGAACGAAGGGGCTCCCTTTCAATAAATGCTATATGGAATTCAAAGATTGCAGTTCTTGTAGGTGACTACATGCTTGCACAGGGTCTGCTTATAAGCGTGGAAAAAGTGAGATACGAAATGCTGGAAATAGTTTCAGAAGCCGTTAAATCAATGGCTGAAGGTGAACTTCTCCAGCTTCAGAAAGCAAGAAAATTAAACATAAAGGAAGAAGATTACTATAAGATCATAATTAGTAAGACAGCTGCGCTCATTTCAGCCTGTACTGCCACTGGTGCCCGATCAGTAACTGAAGATCCTGATACCATACAGCTGATGAAGGATTTTGGTGAAAACATCGGCATTGCATTCCAGATAAGGGATGACATACTGGATTATGAATCAAATGGGCTGACAGGAAAGACCCTGGGTAATGATATCAAGGAAAGGAAGATCACCCTTCCATTAATCCAGGCGCTGGAGCTTGCATCACCATCGAGGAAACGGGAAATTCTTTCGGTTGTTAAAAGCAGGAAAAAGACAAAATCCGAAATTCATGATATTATTAAGTTTGTCTCAACCTCAGGCGGACTGGAATATGCTGAAATGAAAATGAATCAGTTCCGTGATAAAGCCCTGGCAATACTTGATTCCTATCCCGATTCAGATGTAAAAGAATCCCTGAAAAGATTCACCTGTTTCACGACCTCAAGGAACCTGTAGGGGGAATGCCGGATTTTATACAGTTTCAAGTTTTATTTTAGCAACCTTTTCCATATCGGTCAGGTAATGCTTCGATCCAAGGTAGAATAGCAAAGCCCCTATCATCAGCACGAATGGAAGGATTGACATTGATGTTCTTAAATTTGATAAATCAGAGATTCTCCCCAGAACAATAGGTGCAGTAAATGATCCCAGTAAATTCTGTACAGCTACAGCGATGGCATATGAGGTCGCTCTCAGGCCGGGATGAATCACATCCTGGGTAACAGCTGCTGCGCCTGCAATAAATGTCATTATTATAACACCGAAAACAAAAAGAACGGCGATTTGTCCGGTTCCTTTAAGGAGGAAGAAAGCAATAAATAGCAATATGCCTGAAACCAGAGTGGATAGTGCCGGGAAGAGAAGCCTTGCCCTTGGCTGCTTCACACGCCATTTATCTATAAGGAATCCGCCCAGTGGAGCTCCTATCAGGGCCAGGAGCATTACCGCCCCGGCAAGAGTTCCAGCTGTCTTGGGTTCAATTTTTAATTCTGTCTCAAAATATTTCGGAAGCCACACGATCATTGCGGTTGTTACAAAAACAACTGCGGCCATCCCGAAATAGGTGAAAAGAACAGAAGGTTTCCTGAGAAATTCCCTGATCATATCTTTTTTTTCCATTCTTATTTTATTGTTGCTCTTATCGATAAAGGATAAGTCGACTGTTTTATAATCTTTAACAAAAAGAAATAAAAGAGCTACAATAAAGCCCGGCAGGGCTACCAGCCCAAAGGCATGTTTCCATCCCAATGCCTGTGCAATGATCCCTCCCATGGTAACACCGATTGCCGACCCGAGAGGAATGGAGGCATTCCATAATCCCATCATCCTGGACCGCTTTTCAAGAGGGTACATGCCTGAAATAAGGGCACTCCCGCCAGGCGCATATCCTGCTTCTCCGAATCCGATCATTATTCTTGCCATAAAAAGCTGAACATAATTACCAGTCAGAGCACAAAGGGCGGTGGCGACACTCCATACTATTGCCATAATGCCTATAGTTTTTGTCCTGCTCCAGCGATCTATGAGAATTGAAACCGGGAATGTAAGAATGCCAATCGCGAGGTAGATTACAGAAACCAGCCATCCACATTGTGTATCAGTAATAAACCATTCTTTCTGTATGGATGTAAACATTGAATTTACAACCATCCTGTCGGCATAGTCAAAGAGGTACAGGAGAAATAGGAGAATAAATACGTAATTTGAATATCCTTTTGAAAAAAGGTACCCCTGACGCTCTTCCGGTTTATTCATTTTGAAAGTTTTTAATTACCCTCGTACCAAGTAAATAAAAAAGTTTCAGTTGATAAATCTTTATTGTAATTTTAAGTCTTTATACTTAGCGAATTTGTTAACCCTTATAATTTGATAACTAAAACTACAAATAACTAAAACTATGGTTTCATTTAAACAAATTGAAAATTTCATCGCGTCGGAACCGGTAGCAATGGTTGGGGTATCGCGTAACCCTCAAAAATTTGGTTTTACTGCTTTCAGGGAGCTTAGGGAAAAGGGAATGAAAATAATTCCTGTACATCCTCATGTATCAGAAATACATGGAGTTAAAACATACCCTGATATTAAAGCCCTCCCACCGGAAATCAGTTCACTGCTGATCATGACCCAGAAAAACAAAACTGCGGGCATTGTCAAAGAGGCAAAAGAAAAAGGTATCAAACAGATCTGGATCCAGCAGATGTCTGAAAGCAGTGAAGCACTGAAAGAACTTGAGGGAACTGGTATAAATGCTATTTCCGGTCAATGTATTCTTATGTACTACAAACCTCATGGTATACATAAATTCCACAGCAGGATCAAGAAGTTTTTTGGCAGGTACCCTAAATGAAATTGTTCAGGTTTTTTTATGGAAGATCCGGCGTATATTCACAGCACTGAGTTTGCCGTAAGGGATTATGAATGTGATATTCAGGGTGTTGTAAATAATGCCAATTATCAGCATTACCTGGAACATGCAAGGCATGAACTGCTCATTTCAAAAGAAGTGGATTTCTCAAAGTTGCATAATGAAGGTATTGACCTCGTTGTCACAAGGGTAGAAATAGATTATAAAATGCCTCTTAAAAGTCGCGACAAATTTGTGATCCGAACCGGCCTTATCCGGGAAGGTAATGTACGCCTTATGTTTATTCAGGATATTTTCAAGCTGCCTGATGAGAAGCTTGTGGTCAGGGCAAAAGTCACAGGAGTGGCTACAAGGAATGGCAGGCCTGTATCACCGGGTGACCTTGTGGCGAAGCTCGGATTATAATGAGCTCTGAAAAATGAACCGGAATTCTGATTTTACAATAATAATCATATTGACCAGATATTTTAAATACTCTTGTAATGAAATCATTATTTTCCTTATTTAAAGCATCAGTTTTGTCAGCAATTATTCTGATGATTACAGCATCCGTTTCATTTACCCAGTCTATTGAAGGCGATTGGTATGGAAAGGCGGTCATTCAGGGAATAGAGCTCCGGATTACAGTCCATGTGAAAGCCGAAGGGCAGGGATTCATCTCTACCTGGGACAGCCCTGATCAGGGAGCTTTTGCCATACCTTCCTCTGCTACTACATTCAGTTTTCCTGATTTCTCATTTACTCATGACGGCAGCGGGGTAATTTACAGAGGGAAGGTAAATGCTTCATATACCGAAATTACAGGGACCCTTGAACAGGGAACTGTTAAAATGCCTATTGTCTTTGGAAGAAATCCTGTTACTGCGGCCCCTGGCAGTGCAGACGCATTGAAACAGAAATATGACAAAAAAGAAGTTTATATCACAATGCGTGACGGGATCAAACTGTTCACCTCCATTTATACTCCTAAAAATAACAACGTCACCCACCCGGTACTTCTTAACCGTACACCTTATGACATAGAGCCAGGGGGGCCTGAAAGTTTTAATTACTTCATGCAGATTTATTCGAGATATGCTGATGAAGAATATATCATGGTTTACCAGGATGTCAGAGGAAGATATATGAGTGAAGGGCAGTTCGAGGATATAAGGCCTCTGATCCCGGTTAAACAAAGCAATAAGGATACAGATGAATCCACTGATGCATGGGATAGTGTTGACTGGCTGGTAAAAAACGTGCCGAATAACAACGGCAAGGTTGGGATATTCGGTATTTCATATCCTGGTTTTTATTCCACCATGGGTATTATTAATGCTCATCCTGCTGTAAAGGCCGTTTCTCCTCAGGCGCCCGTAACTGCCTGGTTCATAGGGGATGATTTTCACCACAATGGTGCATTTTTCCTGCTTGATTGTTTTCCTTTTTACTTCAGTTTTGGACAGCCCCACAGGGAGCTCACAAGAAAGGGAAAGCCTGGTTTCAGCTGGCCCGAACCGGACAACTATGATTTCTTCCTGTCTCTGGGTGCTATCAGGAATATTGCACCAAAATACTTCGGCGACAGCATAAAATTCTGGAATGATGCCTTTTCCCATCCAAACTATGACTCATTCTGGAAATCCAGGGATCCCCGCCAGTTTCTTAAAAATGTAACTCCAGCTGTCATGACAGTTGGCGGATGGTTTGATGCAGAAGACCTTTACGGAACTCTTCATACTTATGAGGCAATCGAAACACAGAATCCGCCTTCTGTAAAAAACTACCTTGTTATGGGTCCGTGGTTCCATAGCCAGTGGGCAACAGGCGAAGCCAATAACCTGGGAAATATATACTGGGGATTGGATGCAAATACGAAATTTGTTGAACAGGAAAAGGATTTTTTCAATTATTATCTTAAGGGTGAAGGAGATCTGAAGATCCCTGAAGCCACAATTTTTGTAACAGGGTCCAATGAATGGAGGGATTTTGAAACATGGCCGCCAAAAAATATTATTGAAAAGAACTTGTTTTTTCTTCCCGGTGAAGTTGCTTCTTTCAGTTCTCCTTCAGTTAAAAACAGCTTTGATGAGTATTGCACTGATCCAATGAATCCTGTTCCATATACAGAAGACATTCATACCCAAAGAACTACAGAATATATGACTGATGATCAAAGGTTTGCTTCCCGCCGGCCGGATGTAAAGGTTTATCAGACAGATATTCTGACTGAAGATATTACCCTTACCGGACCGCTTACAGCAGATCTTTTTGTTTCAACAACCGGTACCGACGCAGACTATATAGTCAAGCTGATCGATGTTTTCCCTTCTGATATCAGGGCCGCACAGGATCAGGATGTTAAAGTTCCCCTCGGCGGCTACCAGATGCTGGTACGCGGTGAAGTATTCAGGGGTAAATACAGGAACAGTTTTGAAAAACCTGAGCCTTTTATTCCTGGAAAAGTAACAGAAGTAAAATACGAAATGCCTGATGTTGCTCACACTTTCAAAACAGGACATCGTATTATGGTTCAGGTTCAGAATTCGTGGTTTCCCCTGGTTGACCGTAATCCCCAGAAATTCGTGAATATTTATCAGTGTACTGATGCCGACTTCCAGAAAGCAACCCAGAGAATTTATCATGATGTTGCTTTTCCCTCACATCTTAAAGTAAATATCCTTAAATGAAAAGAAAAAAATATTTTAAATAAGCAATTTAATCCTTTGAACTACTTCTTGTTGGCCCTGGTGATCTCTTCTGGTTAAAGACATTTTAACACATCGTCAAACAATAGATTCTTTCAGATTTATATTTTTGCATAATTAATTTGTGATTATGAAAAAGTTAATTATCCCATTATTCTTTTTATGTATCATCTCATTCCTGACGATGGCTCAGGAATCCGGCCTGAATGAAATTCTGGCAAAAGGTGCAGTTCTGGAGAAGGTAGCTGACGGATTCCAGTTTACCGAGGGACCGACTGCAGATAAAAAAGGAAATGTTTTTTTTACTGATCAGCCCAATGACCAAATACTTGTCTGGAACGAAAAGACAGGTCTTTCCACATTTGTAAAACCCAGCGGCCGGGCTAACGGAATGGCTCTTGACAGCAAAGGTAACCTTTGGGTTTGTGCCGACGAGAGGAACGAAATATGGAAGATTTCTCCTGACAAAAAGATAGAAAAGATTGTCGGCTCATTTGATGGACATGTTTTCAATGGTCCGAATGACTTGTGGATAGCTCCTGACGGAGGGATATACTTTACAGATCCGTTTTTTAAGCGTACCTGGTGGGATCATAGTGAAATGCCCCAGGATAAACAGTGTGTATACTATCTGAAACCTGATCATAAAACACTTATCCGGATTGTGGATGATCTTCTCCAGCCAAACGGGATAGTTGGTACGCCTGACGGCAAATCATTGTTTGTTGCAGATATGCGGGGTAATAAGACGTGGTCATATTCCGTAAATCCTGACGGCACTCTTTCAGACAAAAGGCTTTTTTGCGAGATGGGTTCAGACGGCATGACAATTGATTCCAGGGGGAATATATATCTTGCCGGAAGAGGGGTCACTATCTTTGACAAGTCCGGGAAAAAGCTTGGTAATATACCTGTTCCCGAAAGCTGGACTGCAAATGTATGCTTCGGAGGTAAGGCTTTGAAAAGTCTGTTTATTACAGCAAGCAAAAGCCTCTACAGGATCAGGCTGAAGGTAAAAGGAACAACCGGCTGATAAACCGGCAGGCCGGCCATTGCCGGAAATTATTAACAATGGTGATAAACATCAGTCATTTTCCGAAAGTATCATTTCAATAATTTCTTATCATTGTATCCTTATTTCAAAATTCGGAAAAGTTACGGGGAAAAATTATTTTAGTCAGCTATGGATGGAACTCGCAGGGCAAATATCAAGCCCGGAATAGCGGTACTGGTTGAGCTTGTACAAGATAAACGCACCGGAAAGCTTACAGGGGGAAAAGTCAGAGAAATTCTGACATCATCGCCAAATCATCCTCACGGGATAAAGGTGATTCTCGAAAACGGTCTTATCGGAAGAATTAAGCAGATTATCTGAGAGGAACCGGTAATTTACCCGATTTGTTTATCATAACTCTTTATATGTCAATGATTCAAAAAATTATCTATTTTTGAATTCTATTGACATGTTATTTTATTGACCTCCGGTCATTATAAAATCAATATTGAAAACATGAAGTATGAGGATTTTCTTGTGGAAGGCCTTGGAAAAGGTAATGTAGTAACACCGCTTAAAAAGAGCCAGCGGGAAGACAGCCCGGTTTATAAATTTGTTGACGACAATGAAAGAATAATTCATGATGTTTCCCTGGACTATTATGACAAGTGCAGGGAAAGCGGGGAGTTACCTGTCTCATTTGAGAAGGCAGGTCCTAAAGAAACAATATTTTTCGAACCCGCTAAGACCAAAGTTGCTATCGTAACATGTGGTGGAATATGCCCGGGACTCAATAATGTTATCAGGAGCCTTGTAAACCAGCTGTTTTACAGATACGGAGTAAGCAGGATACTGGGAATCAAATATGGCTTTGAAGGATTTATTTCGGATTATAATCATCCGGTTGTGGAGATTACTGCACCCATGGTAAGTGACATTCATCTTTCCGGAGGGACATTTCTCGGTACATCACGCGGTAATCAGGATGTTGGAAAAATGGTTGATACCCTGGAGATCCTGAATATAAATATCCTGTTTTGCATCGGAGGAGACGGAACGTTGCGCGGCGCCCATGCGATCCATGAGGAAATCCAGAAAAGGAAGCTTAAGATTGCAGTGGCCGGTATCCCGAAGACTATTGACAATGATATTGATCTTATTCAGAAATCTTTTGGTTTTGAAACAGCCTTTTCAATTGCAAACGATATTATCCGAAATGCCCATAATGAAGCGTCCGGAGCTCATAACGGCATTGCAATGGTGAAACTTATGGGACGGGATTCCGGATTTATTGCAGCCAGCGCAGTCCTTGCAATCCAGGAAGTGAATTTTGTGCTTGTTCCGGAGATATCATTTGATCTTTATGGACCCCGCGGTTTCCTTAAGATTCTTCGCAAACGTCTTGAGGAGAGGCATCATGCAGTTGTAGTTGTGGCCGAAGGAGCCGGTCAGGAGCTGTTTGAGTCAAAAGACATCGAGAAAGATGCATCAGGAAACATTAAACATAAAGATATTGGCGTTTACCTGAAAGAAAAAATCAAGGAAGAATTTGATACAAAAGGATTCCCGTATTCAATAAAATATATTGATCCCAGTTATATCATCAGGAGTGCTCCGGCAAATGCAAACGATAGTAAATTCTGCAACCTGCTTGCACAGAATGCCGTTCATGCTGCAATGGCAGGGAAAACAGATTTTGTTGTCGGTTACTGGAATAATGAATTCACCCTCCTTCCAATCTCTATGGCTGTTGCCAAGCGAAAAAAGATCGATGTCGAGGGAGAGTTGTGGTGGAACGTTCTTGAAGCTACGGGCCAGCCAATCAGCATGAAGAATCCCTGATATGATCAGAAATATTGTCTTCGATCTTGGGAATGTCCTTATCAGTTTCAGACCGGATGAATATCTCGAAAAAAATAAATATCCGGCAGACCTGCGAAAGAAGATCATTTCTGATATTTTCCAAAGCAGCGTATGGCTTATGCTTGACAATGGAAATATCACCACAGAACAAGCCATAAGTCTTATATCTGAAAAATCCTCTCTTGGAAGAGAGGAAATAGGCCTTATTTTCAAAAAGCGCGTTGAGATAATGTTTCCCCTGGACAATAACGTCAGGATGCTTCCTGCGTTAAAAGAACGGGGTTATAAGCTGTTTTATCTTTCCAATTTTCCCCTGGATGTCTTTGATGTGGTAAAAAACAAGTATAGCTTTTTCAGATATTTTGACGGTGGAATAATTTCCGCACAGGTCCGCTATTCCAAACCAGATCCTGCAATTTTCAATATCCTTCTGAAAAAATATTATCTTGATCCGGCAGAGTCATTATATATCGATGATCTTGAAGCAAATGTCAATGTTGCAGATTCATTGGGAATGAAAGGCTTTTATACAGGAGGGTCGACTGATTTTTCCAATGTTCTTGAGAACCTTGTAAAGGATTTTCATATGAATAACATCCAGGAATAACCATTCAGAATAATAATTGGTTATTATGCCCAAAATTCAGAATGCCACAAGCGAAAACAACTTTTATTTATCTGTCTTCAATTTTCATGCTTTACAGGCTAAAATTCAAGGCCCATACGCAATATCTTCTAAAATAAACAAACCTCATTGAGTTAAGGCCGCAGGTAATTCAGCTTATTTATCTGTTAATCAGTATATTATAATATAATAATAAATAATTGTTCCACGTGGAAACTAGACCTGTTTCTTAAGGTATTGTGTCAAAATTGTTGCTTTTTTTTCTCCCACCAGGTTTTTTAACTTTTCAATCGTCGTTGATCTAATCTTATCCAGGGATCCTATTTCCCTCAATAAAATTTCTTTTGTCCTGATTCCTATTCCAGTAATCTGGTCCAGATCTGATTTTGTCATTTCAGAAGATCTTTTATCACGGTGGAAGTTTATTCCAAACCTGTGAGCTTCATTTCTTATATTCTGAATAATTTTAAGGCTAATTGAATTTTTGTCAAAATAGACAGGAATGCTGTCTCCCGGGAAATATATTTCTTCCAGCTTTTTTGCTATCCCGATTATGGTTACTTTGTCCTTCAATTTTAGTTTCTCCAGACTATTCATTGCAGAAGATAGCTGCCCTTTTCCTCCGTCAATTATTATCAGCTGGGGAAGTGTCTGCTTTTCATCAATCATCCTTTTGTAGCGTCTGTAAACGATCTCTTCCATCGACGAAAAATCATCCGGTCCGGTTACGGTCTTTATATTGAAATGCCTGTATTCTTTCTTTGCAGGTCTGGTGTTCCTGAAAACCACGCATGATGCCACTGGATTTTTACCCATAATATTTGAGTTATCAAAGCATTCAATATGAACAGGCAGTTCGGGCATATGAAGATCTGATTTCATTTTTTCAAGATTTTTGGATGTTCTGTCCCCGGATTTCAGAACATCATGCTTTCTCCTTTGTTCCAGCTTATAATAGACGGCATTTCGTTCTGCCAGTTCAAGAATTTTTAATTTGTCTCCTCTTTCAGGGATCGTATATTTTATTCTGCTAAAGAGGATCTCCGGCTTAAACCGAATAATAATTTCCGGTGAATCGCTTGATAATCTCTCTCTTATCTCTGTTATTGCAAATCCCAGCAGGTATTCTTTCTCCTCATCCACCCGGCTTTTCAAATCAAGTGTAAATGCCTGTATTACAGCTCCATTGACTACTTTAAGATAATTTATATATGTGTTGTCAATATCCTGGACCATACCAAAAACATCAACATTTTTTATGCTGGCACTCACCACAGCTGACCTGCTCCGGTATTTTGTAAGGAGTTCAATCTTTTCTTTAATTACCTGCGCCTCTTCATAACGCATCTCTCCGGAATAAATAATCATAAGTTTTTTCAGATGATCCATTACTGAGGCTATATTTCCTCTTAGTATATTCCTGATCTGCTGTATATTATCTGAATAGTTCTTCTCGTCCTGCAGACCTTCACACGGACCTTTACAATTTCCGATATGATATTCCAGGCATACTTTAAATTTTCGTGCCTTTATATTTTCTTCTGTAAGATTCAGATTGCAATTCCTTAACGGGTAAAGCTGCCTGATTAACTCCAGAAGTGTTTTGACCATAAGTCCAGAGGTATAAGGACCAAAATAGAATGATCCGTCCCTTATCGGTTTCCTTGTACTGAATACTCTGGGGAATGGTTCGTTTTTAACGCATATCCATGGAAATGTTTTATCATCTTTAAGAAGTATATTATACCTGGGCTGATGCTGTTTAATAAGGTTGTTCTCAAGTAAAAGAGCATCTGATTCTGTTTCAACTATAATATGTTTCAGATCAGCGGCTCTTTTGAGCATTACTGAAGTTTTTCCTGACTGGTTTTTTGCAAAATAGGAAGTTACCCGCTTTTTAAGGTTCCTGGCTTTGCCAACATATATTATCTGACCGGCTGAATCAATAAACTCATATACTCCGGGTTTGTCAGGAAGAAGAGGTAGTATTTGTTTTGAATTTATTGGCATATTAATAAAATATTTGTGACAAAGATAATGATTGGTATTTATTAGATGGACCCCTCTTTTAATTCCCCCCTGAGGGGGGAAAGATCACAGCAAATTATTAATATTCAACTAAATACACAGTATTTTCTCCCCCTTTGAGGGGGAGTGGTAATTCGCCGCTGGCGAATTACCAGGGGGATTATTAAACTTTTGTTATCCCTGGTCCTGTCATTCAACAAACAGCTGCACCGGCTTGAATTTCTTACCATCAAACAAACCTCTGTCGCTGATTTTAATCTCCGGTATAACAAGAAGAGCCATAAATGATAAAGTCATAAATGGTGCAGAAATTTTGCAGCCCAATGACTTTACTTTTTCTGACAGGGCTTCATATATTACAGCAACTTTTTTCACAGGCTGGTCCGACATAATGCCTGCTACAGGTAATGAAAGTGAATCTGTTTTTCCCTTAAAAGAAACTGCGAGACCACCTTTTAATCTGATCACTTCATTGATTGCATTTACTATATCATCATCATTTGTTCCAATACATATTATGTTATGGCTGTCATGCGCGACTGAACTTGCAAAGGCGCCATTTTTTAATCCGAATCCATTTATGAACCCGGTAGCAGGTGGTGCATCATTATACCTGTCCTTTACGACAATCTTCAGAATATCTGATTTAATGTCTCCTGTTACAAATTCGCCATTTAATGTATTAATAATCAGCTCCTGAGTAAATAAGTTTCCATCGAATGCTTTAATTATACGCATTCTTGATCCCGATCTTCTAATACTTATATCCTTATTACCGATTTCAGAACAATTGAATTTATTCAAAGGCATCGTCCCTGGATAATCAAATAATACCTTCCCCCTGTCGAATACTTTATGTCCATCAATCCATGTCTCGAAGACATTCATTTCATGCGGATCATCCACTACGATAAGATCTGCCGGGTCTCCAACTTTAAGTAATCCTGCATTCAGGTTATAATGCGTCGCCGGATTTACAGTGCAACTCTTCAGTACATCAAACATATTGAATCCCTCTCTGATCAGACCCGCCACAATTTTGTTTATATGTCTTTTCATAAGCATTTCCGGATGAAGATCATCACTGCACAGCATGATCATCCCGGCATCTGTTCTGAAAAGATCCTTTAAGGAATTTAAGTTCCTGGCTGCACTTCCCTCCCTTATCAGAATCTTCATGCCAAGCTCAATTTTCTCTTTTGCTTCTTCTAATGAGGTGCATTCATGATCAGTCGAAATGCCGGCATTTACATATTTTTTCAGATCTTCTCCTGAAAGGCCGGGAGCATGGCCATCAATTTTTTTCCCGGCTTTTTTTGCTGCTGAAATCTTCTTATAAACCTCCGTGTCATTATTAACTACTCCCGGGAAATTCATCATCTCAGCCAGGTAATATATTTCATCTAATTTTAAAAGCTTTTCGATCCCTCTATAATTAAGACAAGCTCCTGAAGTCTCGAATGTTGTTGCCGGAACGCATGAAGGTGCGCCATACCAGAATTTAAGCGGACTTTTCTTTGAATCCTTTATCATGAACATTACACCTTCAATTCCCAGAACATTTGCTATTTCGTGTGGATCTGAAACAACTCCCGTTGTTCCACGTGAAACAGCTTCAAAAGCAAATGCGCCCGGCGTTACCATCGAGCTTTCTATATGTATATGTGCATCAATAAGACCAGGAACAATGTATTGCGCGTCTGACTTATCAGATTTTTCAATCCCGGTAATTTTGCCTTCCTTTATTAAAATAAAACCCGGGAAAACTTCATTCTTATCAAGATCAATTATCCTTCCTGAAATTTTCATAAATAATTTTTTAATAAAATGTTCCACGTGGAACCTTTTATCTACCCATATACATTAGAAGTATGTTTATATCTGACGGTGAAACCCCGCTAATCCGCCCGGCCTGTCCAATATTTTCAGGTCTGATTTTCGAAAGTTTCTGCCTACCCTCCGTTGAAATTGAAGTTAGCTCGTTATAATTCAAATCTTCCGGAATTAAAAGCTTCCCAAGCCTGCTTATTTTCTCAGCAACAATTTTCTCTCTTTGTATATAACCTTCATATTTCAATTTAATTTCTGCAGCTTCAAATATCTCATTTGCATTTTTCTCCCTGTCAATTTCTGGCTTAATTCCATCCTTCAATAGTCCGAAAAGACTTTTCAGGTCAACCTGAGGTCTTGTTGCTATAGAAATTGCTTTAACTTTCTGTTTTATATTATTCGATCCTCTTTCCAATAAAAACCCATTAATTTCTTCAGGCAGGACACTTGTCTCTTTGGTATAACTTATCAATTCCTTTATTAATGATTCTTTCCTTTCAAGCTTTTTCAGACGTTTCTCATCTGCAAGTCCTATATCAAAGCCTTTCCTGGTAAGCCTTTCATCTGAATTATCCTGCCGGAGTAAAATTCTGTATTCAGCCCTTGACGTAAACATTCTGTAGGGTTCATCTACACCTTTTGTTACAAGATCATCAATAAGTACTCCAATATAAGATTCTTCCCTTCCCAGGACCAGTTTATCATCTACATGAAATTTCAATACAGCATTTATCCCAGCCATTAGTCCCTGAGCTGCAGCTTCTTCATATCCTGTTGTTCCATTTATCTGACCTGCAAAATATAGATTCTCAATTATTTTAGTTTCCAGTGTACTTTTTAGTTGCGTGGGTTGAAAAAAATCATACTCAATTGCATAACCCGGCCTGAATATATCTACTCTTTCAAGACCTTTTACTTTCCTTAATGCATTCAGCTGAAACTCTAATGGCAGGCTGCTTGAAAATCCGTTTACATAATATTCAATAGTCTCATTTCCTTCCGGTTCAATAAATAGCTGATGAGCATCTCTTTCTTTAAATGTAACAATTTTATCTTCGATACTTGGACAGTATCTTGGACCTCTTCCTTTAATCCTTCCCGTAAACAGAGGGCTGTATTTCAATCCTTTTCTTAACTCTTCGTGGACAGCTTCATTTGTATGCGTAATAAAACAGCTTCTCGGATTCTTAATCAGAAATTGATTATGAAGAAATGAAAATGCATTTCCTTCATTATCTCCCTTCTGCTCCATCATAGAACTGAAATTAATGCTTCTGCCATCAATGCGGGCACTTGTGCCTGTCTTCATTCTTTCTATCTTGAATCCTATATCTGCCAGCTGCTCACTCAATCCTGTGGATGACTTATCCCCTGCTCTTCCTCCTTTTATCTGATTAAATCCTACATGCATCAAACCATTGAGGAATGTACCGTTTGTCAGAATTACCGAATGGGAGTAAAATCTTGTTCCGAATTCAGTTTCAACGCCACAAACTCTGCCTTGCTCTACTAATATCTTATTAGCTTGTTCCTGCCAGATAAATAAGTTTTCAGTTTTCTCAATCTCTTTTCTCCACTCAATTGTAAATCTTTGTCTGTCGCACTGTGCCCTTGGACTCCACATAGCAGGACCTTTAGATCTGTTTAGCATCCTGAACTGTATCATGCTTCTGTCAGTTATAAGCCCGCTCATTCCACCCAGTGCATCGATTTCTCTCACTATCTGACCTTTTGCAATTCCGCCCATAGCAGGATTACATGACATCTGAGCCAATTTGGTCATGTCCATTGTAATAAGAAGCGTTCTTGCTCCCATTTTTGCAGATGCATGTGCAGCTTCGCATCCTGCATGTCCTCCACCTACAACAATTATATCGTATTTATAATCCGACATTATTCCTCCTTAAATATCCTTAACCAGTAATTCTCCTTTTCCCTCATCCCTGATTTTTCAATTTGAGTTCGATCTTCATCTCCACATAAATGAAGTGTACCATGAATCATTACCCTGATTATTTCATCTTTTAAACTAACATTATAGTTATTTGCATTCTTTTTTACTGTATCAATGCTGATATATATTTCACCGTTGATGATTCCTTCCGATTTATAGTCAAATGCAATAACATCAGTATAGTAATTGTGTTCAAGAAATTCTTTATTGATGCCTTTTATGGTCTTATTATCCGTAAAAATAAAATTAAGGTCACCTGCAAGCATTTTTTCACTCTCGATGACCTTATTAATAATTTTAACTGCCTTCCCCGCTTCCCGCAGTCTGAAATTTATTTTATCATAATAAATCCTTATGCTCAATATTTCATAAATTAAATATCAATTTCACCTTATTACCCTTTCTGTTAAATTTAATCTCATCTGCCAGCTTTGACATCAGGAAAACCCCGCGTCCATTTATCGCTTCAATATTTTCAGGCTTTGTCGGATCAGGTATTTCATCAGGTTTAAAACCAGGTCCCTCATCCTCAACAGTTACTCTTAATATTCCTTTTATAAGCGATATTTCGATATTTACAAGCTTTTCTTTATCTGATTTATTTCCATGAACTATTGCATTGTTGACTGCCTCTAAAGTTGAAATCAGAATTTTTCCGTAATTTTCCTGTGTAACTCCATATTCAATTGTAATAGAATCAATTACATTTTCAACCAAACTTAGATTATTTATTATAGATTGTATCTTTAAAGTTTTTACCATTTTTACCCAATAGATTTCCTTTATACTACTAAATTACCATTTTGTTTCATCAAATGTCAAATTTTTGAAATCCATAGTTCCGGATCCAGTGCAGTTCTTTGTTCCCATATCATCAATCCAAGAGTGCAATTGCTATTCGCTCCCTTATCAATAAATACTTCTCCGATCTCCTGCTTTGTCTCTATCTTTTCTCCCTTTTTTACTTTTACATTAACCAGGTTACTATAAACACTAAAGTAATTTCCATGTCGTACAATTACACTCATATTTGCACCATTTATTGTTAAAATTGCACTTACTTCTCCCTTAAAAACGCTTCTTGCAATTGTTTTCCCGGCGCAAGTTATTTCTATTCCGTGATTTTCCTCTGTAACATACTTTAATACCGGATGCTGGTGACTTCCGAAATGGCCCGTTATAGAACCCCGTTCAACAGGCCAGGGCAACCTACCCTTGTTTTCAGAAAAATTATCACCAATGAGTTTCTGTTCTGGTGTTAAATCTGTTTTTATATTCTTCCTTCTCTCCTCTTCTATTATCCGGGCTATTTCATTTTCCAGCTTTCTTGCAATTACTTTTTTCTCATTTAATTCTTTCTGCAGCTGTTTTTCCTTATTACCCAGAGATTTAAGCATTTTTTGCTTTCTCTGCTGCTCCGATTTTAATAAATCTTTCTGCAAAATTTCTTTTTGTCTTAAATCGGAGACTTTCATTAAATCTTCCTCAAGATGAGTTTTAGTATTTTCTATCTCCGATTTTAGATCGCCAATGATTTCAGATTCATTCCGACGAAATTTTGTGACCTGCTGTAAATATTTCAATCTTTTATATCCCTGGTTAAAATCTTTTGCTGAGAGAATATATACTATATCGGGATATAACTTTTTCGATTTGTAAGAGTATATAATTGTCTTAGTATAATCATTCCTTAATACTTTCAGATCATCTTCCATCATCTCAATTGCCAGTCTGTTTAATTCAATCCTTTCGCTTAAAAGATTAATTTCGCTACCCATTCCTCCAATAACCGTTTCCCGTAAAAAAAGCTTATTACCCAGTATCCTGAGAGTACCAATACTTTCATTCTTCTCTTTTGTCGTATTTTTTAACAGATTATCTACATATGAAATTTCTTCGAGCGTTTTCATTCTCTGCTCTTCAAGTTCAGATTTAGTTTGCCCGAATGAGGAGCAGCAATAAAAAATTATTAAAACCGCATTCAGTCCGAAAATCTTCATTTCAGCAATATCTTTTCATAATTCCTACCAGGTACAAACACTATATCTTCTTCTCCATCAAATTTTATTTTACCTATTTTAATCTCAATAGTTGTTGACTTGTTATAGTCTTCAATTTCAACAAGTTTTGGAAAATACATTCCCTCCTCACTGACAATTTTCTCCATTCTGAATTTCAATCCTTCATTTCCTTCTTCATTCAAAAAATCTGCTTTCGCAATTTTTGATTTTTTACAGTCTATTTCAAAATAGACTTTCTTATTATCAACATTACTTTCAGTCTGTCCTATACCGTTTCTGCAATTAATTACACTATCTCCAATTAATTTATTATCTAAAATATCACCTAAAAATAAAGGGAGCATCCCGAATGTTATTCCGTATTTCTTTCCAATGTTGTCAGGAGAACCATAAAAAAGCTTTCTATTAATTCTGTCATTAATCAATAAAGTATCCTTAGTTATCATTATTCGCGCTGCCTCAATTCCTGTCAGGCTTTTAAAACTAAACAAATATTTTCCCGGAGGATTGAATTTCAAGCTTCCGAGCAGCTTCCTCTCATTTCCTTCATCGGTAATCTTAATTTCTGCTTTTTGAATATAAAATCCTGATTTTGTTATGTTAAAGTTTCTAATATCAGCCAATGTATGAACCTGATTAATTTCATAAATTTCAGATACGTTCCTGCGATTTTTAAATACACCGCAGCCCGATAAAAAAATCAAAAAAATCAATATCAGCGTCCACCTTGACATTTCTCTATTTCCTTGATCAAAATCGTTTTTGTACTATCCAGCCTGACAGCAATTTCCCAGTTTTTGACAGCTTCAATACAATCTCCCCTTTTTCTAAGGATATATCCTAAATGATCATACCACTCTGCATCAGGTTTTTCACCACTGTTTATAACTGATTTCATAATTCTTTCCGCGTCCTTTATTTTGCCCCTCTTATAAAGCACCCATGCATATGTATCAAGAAAAGTGGTATTCTTGCCTTCTCTTTCGATTACCATTTTAGCCATTTCTTCAGCCTCCTTAAGCTTCATGTCCCTCTCTGCCAGATAATATGCATAATTATTCAGAATTGTCAAATCGTTGCTGTTCAGTTTGAGCGCTTCATCAAAAGTACTGAAGGCGTCATCATAATTACCCATTTTATAATAAATATCCGCTTTAAGCGATAAAACCTGCAATAATAATTCTTTATCATCTCCAGCAATTATAGTAGCTTTCCTCAGCTCATCCAAAGCAGTTTCAAAATGTTTATTCTCAGAAGCGCCCGTTGCATATAAAACTTTGGCTACAAACGACATATTAAATTTTGAAGCGCACTCACTACCCCTTTGTTCCAGCATTTTATAGTTTCCCTCCTGAAGATAAACAAATAATAATTTTTCCCATGCGTAATAGTTTTCCGGGACTATTTTTATTATTCCTTCAAGCTTTACTGAGGCTTCTGCCAATTCTCCTTTGGCTATCATAAGTTCAGGCATAAGAAGCAAAATTACTTCATCGTTCTTATACGTGGCTTCAAGAACCATTATTGAAAGCTTCATTTTGTCACTGTAGGTTTTCACAAATTCCGGTATTCCAATTAATCTGCCGAAAAGTGATATTTTATCTTCTTTTTTTATTTTATCATTCAGCACGACAGTATTAAGAAAAATAACCAGCTCTTCATAATTCTTTTCTTTTATCAGGAAATCACACAATGATAACTGAGCTTCAGGATTTCCCGGATTTTTTTCAATTATATTCTTATATAATTCCTCTGCCTTCCCATTTTCTCCTTTTGCCCTGTATACCTCAGCCATCAATCCCTGGAATAATATTTCGTCCGGATATTTATTCATAAGCATTTGTGCCTTTTTTTCAGCGTTATCAAAATTCCCTTCCTTCAATAAGTTTTGAATTTCAGAAACTGTTGTAACGTTATTTATTCCATATTTTTTATCCAGATTTTCAAATATTAGTTTAGCTTTCTCGTATTTCTTGCTTTCCGAATATATATTGGCCAGGGTCAGCTGGATATTTTCTTTTTCCGGATATAATCTTGCTGCCCTATCATAATAAATACCAGCACTGTCAAGATTATTTTCCTGAAGATACGTGCTTCCCAGGATCATCAGGTACCAAAAATTTCCTGGCTGAAGTAAATTTGCCTTCAAAGCATATTTCTTACCGGCATTATTATCTCCTATCGAAAATGCAATTTGCGCCATTTCAAAATTTGCAGCATCGCTGCTAGGATTAATCCGGAGGCACTGTTCAAGTAATTTCAGTGCATCTCCGTTATTTCCTGAAAGTTTTTGCTTTATGGCTTCAACATACAGGTAATCGAATGTAGCAGTGTCATAGGGCTTAATCAAAACTCCCGAATCGACAGGTGCTATTCTTTTCTGACACGAAAAAATTAAAATTCCTGTTAAAATCAGAACTAAACCTAATTTTTTTCCCATAATTATTTTCTCCCGGTATGTCCGAAACCTCCTTTTACTTTTAGTTTCTTCAAGTATTTCGACGTCTATCCATTCCGCTTTTCATGTTTTGGCCCGTTTACAGTTCTGAACTTCATTAATTATTTTTCTTAAACAATACAGTAAGTAATTTATCCCTGTACTGAGCGAACATGACAAACAAAATTATCATAAACGTGTTTAACAACAATTCCATAGCAAGGTTTTGATAATTAAAATAATGGCCAAATGTTACCATCGCAACAGCAAGCAGAAAATAGGGAACCAGTCTGAAAATCTCATATTCTATCCGGTAATATTTTTCTGCAAAGATAAATGACATGATTACCATTGCACAATAAGATGCTGCATGTGCCCAGGCGGAAGCCATATACCCATAAACCGGAATAAAAATAACATTAATAAAAACAGTAATTCCTGCTCCGATCAACGTTATATAAATTCCAAAACGTGTCAGATCATTAAGCTTATACCAAATACTGTGGTTTATATATATTCCATAAAAAAGATAAGCCATGCTCACGATAGGTACCACTTTAATAGCTTCTCTGAAATCTCGGCCTATAATTAATTGAAATCCTGATATATATAAATTAATTCCGAGGTAAACCACCAGCATTGCTATAACAAAATATTTCATAACGAACGCATATGTTTCTTTCGCATTGGCATGTTTTGCCCGCTCAAAGAAAAATGGCTCAGCTGCAAATCTGAACATTTGAATAAAAAGGGCCATAAGTACGGCGATTTTATATCCTGCACCATATTCGCCGACAGTAGCCAGGCCATTTTCCTCTCCTACAATTCTTCGCAGAATAACTTTATCGAGAGCATCGTTTATGCTTCCGCTCAGACCTGCAATCAACAGTGGAAAAGAATAATTTATCATTTTAAACCAGATTGTCCTGTCAAAAATGATCCTGATATCAATTATATAGGGCAAAAGCATGATCAGACTTGAAATGCTGCCAATAAGATTGGCAACAAATACATATCCGACTCCGTAACCGGGGTTATATACACTCCTGAACCATCCATGGCTTCGTTCATAAATACCCGGCGCCCATAATAAAAGGAACAGTACTGAAACAATTGTTATAACAACATTCGTTATCTTAATTATGCTAAACACAACCGGTCTGTTTTCTTTTCTCAGCCTGGCAAATGGAATTGCAGTAAATGCATCCACTGCCAAAATTGCTGCAAACAATCTTATATAATCGTGATTATTCCTGTAATTGAGTACTGCTGAAACAGGCCCTATGAAAATATTGACAAGTATTAGAAACAGTCCTGATGTAATTAACAGGCTTAAAAGCGACGTGCTGTAAACCTTTTCGTAGTCTTCTCTTTTCTGTGCAAACCTGAAAAATCCTGTTTCCATTCCATAGGTCAGGACTATTAACAGCAGGACCATCCAGGCATAAAGTTCAGTGACAACACCATACTCAGCCTTTTCAAAAATCCTCGTATAGAAAAATGTAAGAATACCGTAATTAAGGAATCTCGGGACAATTGTTCCAAATCCGTATATTGCAGTTTGTTTCGCTAATGTCCTGACTTCGTTCAAATTATCCGATTATTTACAGGGCTCATCTGCCATTCAATATTATTTCAGCCCAAATTAAAAATCAAATATTTTATGATCGGGCAAAGTTAAATATCTTTGCATTCAGATTTACAGAACATTATTAACCAAAAGAAAATAATCATGAACAAAATCCTCATAAGGATTTCAGCCTTATTTTTTTTCTCGCTGGCAGCAGCTTGTAATGCTCCCGGAGGCGGTGAAAAAAGCCTGGTTTTGATTAAAACCAGCATGGGAGACATTAAAGTATTGTTATATGATGATACACCGCTTCACCGTGAAAACTTCATTAAACTCGTTAATTCGGGCTTTTATGATGGTATTTCATTTCACAGGGTAATAAACGGTTTTATGATCCAGGCTGGCGATCCTTTAACCAGGACGCTCCCCATTTCCAAAAGTGCCGATTCGCTTAACATCTACACAATACCTGCCGAGTTTAATAAGATTCATTTTCATATGAAAGGGGCTCTTGCTGCTGCCCGTGAAGGCAATGATGTCAATCCTGAAATGCGGTCCTCAGGAACTCAGTTTTATATCGTCCAGGGTAAAAAATTAACCGATGATGAAATTAATCAGCAGGAACAAAGGATAAATAACAATATCCGGCAGGCGGTCTTTAACAAATTCTTATTTCAGGTTGCTGACAGTGCCCGCAAATCAGGCAAACCCATGAATGATTCAGAGATCCAGGGCGAAGCATCGCTTAAAATGTTCAATTTCATTTCCCTGACTGGTGATTATAAAATTCCGGACGAACAACGTGAAGTCTATAAAAACATTGGTGGCGTTCCGCGTCTCGATCAGACGTATACTGTTTTTGGTGAAGTTGTTGAAGGACTGGATATAGTTGACAGGATCGCAGCTGTAAATACTGATGCTGCTGACAAACCTGTTACTGACGTAAAGATCCTCAAAATGCAGGTTACGAATAAATAATGCAGGGATAAATCTAAAACAAAAGGATAATGCGTGAAAAAATTGAACAGCTTCTTTCTGAAATATCGGTAATCAGAGTAAAAGGGAATGAAGAACTTGAAGCATTTCGTCTCAAATATCTGAGTAAAAAAGGAATTATATCTGAATTATTCGAGGATTTCAGGAATGTGCCGGCAGTGGAGAAGAAGGAAATAGGGCAGAAGCTTAACCTCCTTAAGCAGGAGGTACAGGAAAAGTACAACCAGTTTAAAGATCAGATTCAATCAGTTAAATATCCTGAGTGGGTGAACGATCTTACCCGTCCGGCATACCCGATGCTGCTCGGATCACGACATCCTATTTCCATAATAAGGAACGAGATAATAAGCATATTTGAAAGAATTGGATTTACTGTTTCCGAGGGCCCTGAGATTGAGGATGATAATCACGTTTTCACGAAACTAAATTTTGCTCCTGAACATCCCGCCCGTGATATGCAGGATACCTTTTATATTTCAAGGATTTCCGATGAAGATTCCAGTCCGCAGGATATTTTGCTCCGCACCCACACCTCATCAGTTCAGGTGAGGGTTATGGAAGGTCAGAAACCGCCGATAAGAACAATTTCCCCGGGCCGGGTTTTCCGCAATGAAGCCATCTCAGCCAGGGCTCATTGTATCTTCCACCAGATTGAAGGCCTGTATATTGATGAAAATGTTTCATTTGCAGATCTTAAGCAGACTCTTTTGTTTTATGCCCGGGAGATGTTCGGGAAGGATACTGAAATACGTCTGAGACCATCTTATTTCCCGTTCACCGAACCGTCTGCAGAAATGGATATCAGCTGCAGCATATGCGGAGGAAAGGGCTGCAATGTTTGCAAATATACCGGCTGGCTCGAAGTATTGGGATGTGGTATGGTTCATCCTGCTGTACTTGAAGCCAGCAATATAGACAGTAATAAATATACTGGCTTTGCATTTGGCATGGGTATAGAAAGACCAGCAATGCTTAAATATCAGGTCAATGACCTTCGCCTGTACTTTGAAAATGATATAAGATTTCTGGATCAGTTTAAAACTGCATTTTAAACATCCGAACATTTAAATTAAGCTTTTGTTAGTACATCAGTTAAAGTGATATGAAATTATGAGACAACAGGATATATCTGTTCCTTTTTGTGATAAATGTGCTGTGGAATCAGGGTCGCTATTCAGGTATCTGACGCGTGAGGAAACGGACCTGATGAATTATGAAAAAGAGTTCAGGCAATACAGGCGTGGTGATGTCCTTTACAATGAAGGAAGCCGTATTAGCGGCTTCTACTGCATCCACAGCGGTATAATTAAAGTTTTCAAGACTGGTCTCGATGGGAAAGAACAGATAATCCGGTTTGCCAAATCCGGGGATATAATTGCATACCGGAGTGTTCTCTCCAATGAAGTGGCTTGTACCTCGGCAAAAGTGATTGAAGACAGCAGGGTATGCTTTATTCCTTCCGAGATACTCATATCACTGGTAAAATCAAATTCGAATTATGGCTTTGAAATTCTGAAACTAGCCTGTCATGAGCTTGGGGAAGCCAATTCCTTTATTACAGACATTGCCCAGAAAACAGTAAGGGAACGACTGGCTGAGATCCTGCTTCTTCTTGTCCATGATTTCGGACTTAATGATCAGAATTTCCTTCAGATCTCCCTTACCCGGGAGGAGCTTGCGAACATTGTTGGTACTGCTACAGAATCTGTTATCCGTTTATTGTCTGAATTCAAGTCAGATAAGATCCTTGAGCTGAACGGAAGGAAGATAAAGATCCTGAACCGGAAAGAACTTGAGAAGATCAGTAATGTTTTATAGCAGATTTTTCGAGAATTAAAAAAGTGATCCGTTTAAATCTTTCCTGATAGTTCTTCCCAGATGCCTGTAGGCATGTTCCGTGGCTTCTCTGCCGCGCGGGGTTCTTTTTAAAAATCCTTCTTTTATCAGGAATGGTTCATAGACTTCCTCAATGGTTCCGCTATCTTCCCCAACCGCCGTCGCTATGGTATTTAGTCCGACCGGTCCGCCATTGAATTTATCAATAACCGCAGAGAGGATCCTGTTATCCATTTCATCCAGCCCATACTGGTCAATATTAAGTGCATTAAGCCCATATTTTGTTATTTCCATATCTATTTTCCCGGAACCTTTTACCTGTGCAAAATCCCTTATCCGCCGCAGAAGGGCATTTGCAGTTCGCGGTGTGCCCCGGCTTCTTCTGGCAATTTCCATAGCTGCTTCTTCATTTATTCTGACATTGAGGATCCCTGCTGATCTTTTTATAATACCTTTAAGGACATCCTGGTCATAATATTCGAGATGGAATTTAATGCCGAATCTTGCCCTGAGCGGACTTGTCAGCAAGCCTGATCTTGTTGTTGCACCTATGAGGGTGAACTTATTCAGAGTAAGCTGGACAGATCTGGCACTTGGACCTTTATCGATCATTATATCGATCTGGAAATCTTCCATGGCAGAGTACAGGTATTCTTCAACTACAGGGCTCAGGCGATGGATCTCATCGATAAACAGAACATCACCCTCCTCGAGGTTCGTAAGAAGCCCGGCCAGATCACCGGGTTTGTCAAGGACAGGGCCAGAAGTAACCCGCAGGTTCACTCCGAGCTCATTTGAAATAATTGTCGCAAGAGTTGTTTTTCCCAGCCCGGGAGGACTGTGAAGAAGTACATGATCAAGTGATTCTCCTCTCTGTCTGGCAGCTGTTACAAAGACTATAAGGTTATCGATAACCTGTTTCTGTCCATTGAAATCGCTGAAACTTACCGGCCGTAGTTGTTTTTCAAATTCTTTGTCAGTAACTGAAATATCATCTTTCCTGATATTGAAGGTCTCTTCCATAAAGCAAAGTAACTACTTTATAAGTTTTGTATCGCTCTCAGGAAGATTTATTTTAACTCCATTAATGCTTACTTCAATATCATCTTTATAGGCTATAGTAAGAACCGGCAGACCTTCCTCGTCAAATTTCTTCCAGGTTTTTTGTCTGATACCCATCCTGTAATACTGTTCTTCCCTTATTTTTCCATTCTCAAAGTAATAGAGCTGTGGTCCGTCGGGATTACCCTGGATGAAATTACCTTTAAATTTCAGAGTTCCGTCAGGATAAAATGCTTTCCACACTCCGTCTTTAAGACCGACAATATATTTACCCTCCTCCATAAAATCACCAGACCTGAATTTCCAGTCACCATTTTTTTCACCGTCTGAGTACTGGCCCTGTCCGATGATATCACCGGCAGGAGAGTATTCGGTGCTGGCTCCATCCCTTTGCCCCTGGAAATATTCTTCCTCACGCAGGATAGCCCCATCTTCATAATACCATTTCCATAATCCATCGGGTCTTCCATTGTTATAAGAACCGGTTTGTTCCACTTTACCGGAATTACTGTAAAATTTCCAGAGACCTGTCCGTCTGTTATCAGTATAAGTCCCTTCTGCCTCAGTTTTTCCGTCGGGATAATAACCTTTCCATTTGCCGTTGCTGTTTCCGGCTTCATCAACAATTCCTTCAGAGATAAGTAATCCGACATCATTATAAACAAAGGCATTAGTCACTTTACCATTGTTGTCAAACTCCCGGTGGACACCAACCGGAACATTATTCCTGTAAGGACCGCTGTAAATTATTTTATTATCAGAATTGTATCTATTCCGGATCTCTATATCCTGTTCATCTTCGACTTTCGACTTGACAATGGAACCGTTGTCATACAGCATGGTAAGCACCAGATTTCCCTTAGAATCATATTCCTTATAATATCCATGCAGCAAATCATCTTTATAGAACTTTTCAGCTTTCTTCTTTCCATCCGGGTAGAAATCAATCCAGTTTCCCTGTTTCAGACCTTTGCTGTCACTCCTGTTTATTTTTTCGCGGCTAATAAGGAAATCATTGTTGTATTCCATCAATGTGATCACATTGCCGTATTTATCCAATTCCTTTGAAAATCCTTCTTTCTTTCCTTCGTTGTAAGAAATGGTCTGCTGTATTTTTCCGTCAGGAAAATAAATATATGCGGTTCCTTCTTTCCTGTCTCCGGCAAAGAGCTCTTTTGACCAGATATAAAGGCCTGCAGAAGGATCTTTTTTATATGTGAAGTAATATCCGTTTTTCTTTCCGAACAGATAATTTATCTTAACTGTAGTATCACCAGCCTGATCAAAAAAGAGCCATATGCTATCAAGCTGGAAGCTTGAATATTTACCTTCTGATTTTTTAACACCAGTTACATAATAGCTTTTCCAGAATCCATCCGGTTTGCCGTTTTTTATAATGCCTTGACCCGAAACAGCTCCGTTGGGATATTTATATACATGGTATCCATCCTGAAGCACTTCGGCTCCCTGAGCTGATACAATCAATCCTGGTAAAGCAATGATAAGAATTAACAATATTTTTCTCATGATCTATAACCCGAGCTTTTCGGATATTTCCAGCATTTTTTTTATAGGTTTCCGTGCTTCTGTCAATATTTCATCAGGTACGGATATTTCCGGTTCTTCATTCTTAAGACATCTGTAAATTTTTTCTATAGTTATAAGCTTCATAAAGTTGCATTCGCTGCATCCACATGTTGAATCCCTGGGTGGAGCTGCAATATATTTTTTATGAGGATTTGCTTTTTTCATCTGGTGGAAAATCCCCGGCTCTGTTGCAACAATATAGCAGTTTCCATTATCAGATTTTGTAAAATGAAGCAACGCAGTTGTGGAACCTATAAAATCGGCAATCATCCTTACAGGAAGCTCGCATTCAGGATGAACTATTATTTTAGCATCCCGATTTTCATCTTTAAGCTGCAATATGGCTTCAAGTGAAAACTGTTCATGAACATGGCATGTTCCGTTCCATACAATAATATCCCTTCCTGTTTTACTCATTACATAGTTTCCAAGGTTCCTGTCAGGTGCAAATATTATTTTTTCTCCGGGCGGAAGGGAGTTAATGATTTCAACTGCATTTGAAGAAGTGCAAATTATATCTGATAATGCTTTTATTTCAGCTGTTGTATTCACATATGTGATAACGGTTCTTCCCGGATTTTCTTTTTTGAATTTCTTAAAATCCCCGGCTTTGCATGAATCTGCCAAAGAACAGCCGGCATTTATATCGGGTATAAGAACTTTCTTTTCCGGAGAAAGGATTTTAGCAGTTTCTGCCATAAATCTAACACCGGCAAAAAGAATAATGTCTGCATCATTTGACGCTGCTTTCTGGGATAGAGCAAGTGAGTCGCCAACAAAATCAGCAATATCCTGAATATCCCCTGTCTGGTAATAATGCGCCAGAATTATGGCATTTTTAGATGCTTTTAATTTCTTTATTTCAGATATATAATCCAGCATATTATGCACTTTCGATTTTTATGCAAATTAACAATACATAAATACATTTATAATTTAAATTATTAATTATAATGATTATGATATACTGTTAATGATGTTAAAATAAAACAAGTGATTAAATTGTTTTTTTCAAAAATACTACTAAGCAAACATTTTATTAACAGCTCAAAAAATATACCATTTTTGATAATAAGGCACTTAGCAACTGAATTAACACCTGTTAAGAAGTAAGGATTGATGATAATTAAAGAACATCACCATGCAAATTTATGTTTATTTAAAGTTCATTTCCCGGGTTATTTGTTTCAAAATTCATTATAACATTATTCAATATAAATTCAAAGAGGAAAATCCGGTACATATCAACCAGTTTATCCAACCTGGTGACAAGTTATTTACACAATCTTAACATTCGGGGACAGGGGTATTCAGCAAAGAACAATTCATAATTATTAAAACAATTGAAACCACTATTTGTTAGCTTACAAATTTAACACATCAATAAGGATATAAGTATGTTTTTTTCTTTAAATTGACACACTGTTTAAATGTGCAACATTTATAATTAACGTATTAATATTAAGATATTTGAAAAAAATAAAAATTGCAATTGTCTCTGACCACGGAGGTTTTTTTCTTAAAATGAAACTGCTGGATTTCCTTGCAAAGAAGAAATATGAGGTCAGAGATTTCGGATGTCCGACAGATGAAACAGTTGACTATCCGGATTTTGGTCATCCAATGGCAAATGCAGTCTCCTCAGGAGAATATGATATGGGTATTTCAATATGTGGTACAGGCAACGGAATAAACATGACAGTTAACAAACATCCGGGAATAAGGGGCGCTTTATGTTGGAACGAAGAGATCAGCAAGCTGGCAAGAGCCCATAATGATGCAAATATCTGTGCCCTTCCCGGAAGGTACATTTCAGAATCTGAGGCCTATCTGATTGTAAAGACTTTCCTTGAAACTGAATTTGAAGGAGGAAGACACAAAAGGAGAATAGACAAGATCCCGCTTAAAATGTATTGATATGTTATCCAATTCATGCAGATATGGAATAAGGGCAGTTATTTATATTGCCAGCAGGTCGAAGAAAAACAGCAAGCTGGGAATCAGGCAAATTTCAAAAGATCTTAATCTGCCAACACCTTTCCTGGCCAAGATACTCCAGCAGCTTGCCAGGAAAAAAATACTGGATTCCTCAAAAGGACCACATGGCGGATTCTCACTTCTTAAAGATCCTCATAAGATAACACTTCTTGACATTGTAAATACTATTGACGGGGAGGACATATTCACAAACTGTCTTATGCATAACGATACCTGCAGCTGTGTGGATAAAAGCAAGGTGCCATGTCCGCTTCATGATTATTATGAAAATATCAGATCGGAGATTCTCAGGCTTTTTACCGGTAATACTATTTATGACCTGGTACAGAAAATCGGAAGAACAGCTGATATTTCTATTTGATATAGTTTTTTGACCTCAGGAAAATAAATACCAGAACAGAAATCAAAATTCCCGTCATATTGAACAGCAGGTCAAATATATCACCTGTCCGGGTTACTGTCAGCAATGATTGAAATATTTCAACCAGGGCTCCAAAAATTAAGGGAATGAGAGTAATAAGTAAAAACTGATTTACCTTTACAAGCAGGTTTTTATTCTCCAGAAGTATAACTGATGTAAAAATAAAATACATACCCATATGAACAAGCTTATCAAATCCGCGGAAATGAACAGGCGAGATTTTATTAAGATTTTCAGGATTGGCAAAGCTCAGATACAAAATAACCAGTGCAGTTATAATTGAAAATATATTCTTCTTTATCATTCTTTTGGTTTGCAGTAAAATTAGTGAATAGAATAATATTTTATATATAAATTTATTTAGTACACTTGTCCTTTATGGCAGGATTATATCTTCATATACCATTTTGCAAGCAGCTCTGTAATTATTGTGATTTCTATCATGTAATATATAATAATAACGGTTCTCTTTTCATTGATGCGATATTAAAAGAAGCTGAGATCAGGAGGGATTATACGGGAAAAGAGACAATTTCCACTATATATTTAGGCGGAGGAACACCTTCTGTTTTCACTGTTAAAGAGCTTGAAATCATTTTCAATAGATTTTCAGATCTCTTTACAATTGAATCCGGCTGTGAAATTACAATTGAGCTCAATCCTGACGATATTTCCGAAGATTACTCAAAGGATCTTAAAAAACTGGGAATCAACAGAATCAGCCTGGGTATTCAATCCTGGCGTGATGAAGATCTCAAGCTGCTGAACCGTCGTCATAACGCAGGGCAGGCATCTGAAGCGCTGAACAGATTAATCAAATCGGGGTTTGAAAATGTAACTATTGATCTGATATATGGTATTCCGGGTATGACCACAGAAGAGTGGGCAAAGAACCTCGACAAATCCTTCTCTTTCGATATCAGGCATTTATCTGCATACCATCTTTCGATAGAACCGGGAACGGTATTTGGCAAAATGAAACAAAAAGGCAAATTTCAGGAGATTGATGAGGAAGATAGCCTTGCGGAGTTTAATGTCCTGATTGAAAAAGCAGAATCAGCAGGATTTATTCAATATGAAATATCCAATTTTGGTAAACCGGGATATTTTTCAATGCATAATTCAAATTACTGGAAACAGGTGCCATACCTTGGCCTGGGCCCTTCGGCACACTCATTTAACGGATATTCGCGTCAGTGGAATGTTCGAGATCTGAAAAAATATATAAAGCTGGTTAATGAAGGTAAGCCCTTTTATGAAAGGGAAGAACTGGATTTTAAAACCCGGTTCAACGAATATATTATGACTTCACTCAGAACCATGTGGGGAATAGATCTCGATTATCTTGAAAGGGCGTTTGAAAAAGAGAGTTATGATTATGTAATCAACCTGGCCGGGAAGTTTATAAATTACGGGATGATGAACCAGGAAAAAAATCACCTTGTCCTGACGAACCAGGGTAAAATGATCTCTGACAATATTATTACCGAATTTATGATGCCCTGACCTGCTTATCTTTTGGTAAGCATGAATGTTGCTCTTCCTATAATATTATCTTCAAGATATAATTCAACGCTGTAATTCCCCGGGATAAAATCACCGGTATTATCGAGGAAAATGCATATATCTATATCCTGATTCAAGTAATCAGCAACACGGTTTGCGGAGTAGATCAGTCTTTTACCCTTATAATCAAACAGATTATCAGGACTGCTTGTGATAATCAGTGAATCAGGTCGGAGGACACGCATAAACACATCTTTCTGCCCGGCTTTTGCAATCGGGTTTTCGCGGAGAGTGAAACAGACCCTTAATTTATCAAGCAGATTAAGCTTTGAAGTCTCTTTCCGTTTCTTATTCAAAGCGGCTGCAACTATATCCTTAGCCTGAATTACTGAAGCAACTTCAACTTTAGAGGTTAACTCTTCCCTGGTTTTTTCAAGTTCCGTATTAGTACTCTGAACTTTCGATATTTCCTGTTTGATCTGTGAGTTCTCAGCAACAAGGATTTTATTCCTGGTATTGAGCGAATCAATCTGGACAATATAGCTTTTCATGATCTCCCTCATAGTGCCGATTTCTGCTTTATAACTTTTAATAAGCTGAACATTAGAGGCATTGACAGCCAGGAGCCTTACTATTTTCACCCGTTCATTCTCCAGGTTGGATTTCAGACTGTCATTATTTGTTTTCAGGGTATCAGAATAAGCTACCATAATTCTCAACTCATTAGCCAGTGAATCCTTTTCCTGCGTCAGGATCGTCTCCATTTCAGCCATCTTGCTCTTTTTATCGGCATACATTACAATCATAAAAATAAGAGCGGCTAAAAGGATTATTGCTAAAGCTATCATTCCAACAGGAACATTTTTTTTAGGTTCCTGTGTTATGGGGATATTTGTGTTTGACTCTGCCATTTTAGTGATATTAAAAAAGATATGGTTCGCAAAAATAATAATATCCTGTAATATATAATAATTTCCGATTCTATGATTAAATTTACAAACACAGGAATCTTTGTTAAATTATTAATATTCAGTAAAATGAGTGGTTTTTTTGGTGTTGTTTCAAATAAGGATTGCGTTAATGATGTATTTTATGGTACTGATTACCATTCACATCTTGGGACAAAACGGGCCGGCATGGTATTTATAGTTCCTGAAAAAGGTTTTCGCCGCTCTATCCATACAATTGAGAATTCCTACTTCAGAAATAAATTCGAAGATGAACTAAAAGATTTCAGCGGCACTTCAGGCATGGGTGTAATAAGCGATACGGATCCGCAACCAATACTGTTCAATTCACATCTGGGGCGGTTTGCAATTGCAACAGTCAGCCGCCTGGTGAATATCAAAGAACTCGAAGAAAAGATACTAAAGCAGAAAAACCATTTTACTGAGAATTTTGAAGGAAATATCAATCCAACCGAAGTAATAGCGAATCTTATTTGTGAAAAGGAGAGTTTTGTCTCGGGCCTTGATAATGTTTTTTCAAATATCAAAGGTTCATGTTCGGTACTGATCCTTACCGAAACAGGGATTATAGCTGCCAGGGACAAGCTTGGCAGAACCCCTGTAATTATCGGGAAAAAAGAGGGCAGTTATGCAGCTGCATCTGAATCCTGCTCTTTTCCGAACACAGGTTTCGAAATCGAATATTACCTTGGTCCGGGCGAAATAGTTCACATGTCATCAGAAGGTTATACACAGTTAAGGAAGCCCGGGGATAAAATGCAGATATGCGCTTTTCTCTGGGTTTACTATGGATATCCTCCTTCTTTTTATGAGGGTATAAATGTTGATGAATGCCGCTACAGGTGTGGAGCATCCCTCGCCCGGAGAGATGATGTCGAAGCCGACTTTGTCTGCGGAATCCCCGATTCGGGAGTCGGACATGCAATCGGCTATGGCAATGAAAAGAAGATACCCAATATGCGCGCATATTCAAAATACACAGCTACCTGGCCAAGGAGTTTTCTGCCTTCTTTTCAGGAACAGAGAGACCTTGTGGCCAGGATGAAGCTCATTCCAAACAAGGCGGTAATTGAGGGAAAGAAAATGATCTTTATCGATGACAGTATTGTCAGAGGCACCCAGTTGAAGGATAATACTAACGATATGAGAAAATCGGGCGCTGCTGAATTACATATGAGAATTGCCTGTCCGCCTCTTTTATATTCATGTGATTTTCTGAATTTCACACAGTCCCGCACACCAATGGAGCTTGCTGCGCGCAGAGCTATAAAAGAGATGTATGGTGATGGAAATGACATTAAAGAATTCTCAGATCCGGATTCCGGCAAGTATAAAAAGATGGTTAATAAGATTGCTGAGAACCTTGACCTCAATTCTTTGTTATACCAGAGACTGGACGACCTTGTTGATGCAATAGGCCTTCCAAAGGAAAAGCTTTGTACACATTGCTGGGACGGAAGCAGTTATTTTTAAAGATCAAAGATCAAAGATCAAAGATCAAAGATCAAAGACCAAAGATCAAAGACCAAAAATAAATGGGATTTATTGATACGGGATTCAGGGTGCAGGGAATGTGAATAAATGACAGGTTGACCCTTTACCAACTACAAGCAATAAGTAACAATTAACAAGCAACCAGAATATGAAATACGTCGGTGCACATGTAAGTGCTGAAGGCGGAGTTCAGAACGCCCCGCTTAATGCAAAGGAAATAGGGGCAAAAGCCTTTGCCCTCTTTACAAAGAACCAGCGGCAATGGTTTTCCAATCCACTCTCTGCAAAAGCCATCAAAGAGTTCCGGGAAAACTGCGAAAAATTAGAATACAGGCAGTATCAGATACTTCCGCACGACAGTTACCTCATCAATCTCGGGCATCCAGAAAAGGAACCATTGGAAAAATCCAGGGCATCTTTCCTTGATGAAATGAAACGATGCGAATTGCTGGGTCTCGACAGACTTAATTTTCATCCCGGCAGTCACCTGAAAGGAATTTCACCGGAAGAGTGCCTGAAAAGGATTGCCGAATCAGTAAATATTTCACATGACAAGACAAAAGGTGTTACAGCCGTCATTGAAAACACTGCAGGCCAGGGGACAAATCTAGGCTATACATTCGAGCAGCTGAAATTCATAATTGATTATGTTGAGGATAAATCCAGGGTGGGGGTATGCATAGATACCTGTCACGCATATACATCAGGCTACGACGTCAAATCGCCGGCCGGATTCCATGAAACCTTTAAAAAATTTGATGATATTGTAGGATTTAAATATCTTAAAGGAATGCACATTAACGATTCCAAAAAAGATTTCGCTACAAAAGTTGACAGGCACGAAAACCTGGGATTGGGCTTCCTGGGAGAAGAAACTTTTTCTTTGATAATGAATGACAGCCGTTTCGATGATATGCCTCTGATACTAGAAACACCGGAAGAATCTCTCTGGGAAGCAGAGATCAAGAAATTGTACTCTATGGTGATATAATATTATTCCGGTATCTTTAAAGTAAACAGTTTTTGTATCCCGGGATTTTTCAACTTTTCCTTTGTTGCCTTATATCCCAGATTATAAACATCTTCAGCTTTCTCGGGATCGAGGAAGCCATAGTTCTTTAGCTCCACTGGGGCAATAAACAGATCAAACTTCCGGGATTTCTCCAGAATCTCTTTCGACATGCTCAGCAGGAAGGTTCTTACTGCGATCTTAATAAGACTGTTGGTTATATTCTCATAGCCGACAGGATTTACGAAAGAACCAATTGTAATGTGGCATTTATTTTCAATCGGCGCAATAGGGAGATTATCCAAAACTCCCCCGTCGACATAGTATATATCGTTCATTATTACAGGCTTAAATAAAACAGGAATACTTGCTGATGCTACGATACGGGTTAAAAGCTTGCCGGATGAAAAATAAACAGCTTTGCCATTATTAAGATCCGTGGCAGTAACATACAGGGGAATTTTAAGCTCCTCGAAAGTTTTTGCACGGAGATGACTTTCCAGGATCTTTATAATGCCTGAAATCTGTAAGAGGCCGTCCCGTGGGAGAGTCGGACGCATATAGCTGAGGCGGCTGTCGGTTTTCATAAACTTCATAATTTCCCTGGGCGGATAGCCGTCGCAGTATAATGCACCGGCGAGGGCTCCTGCACTTGTTCCGGAAACGACATCAGGGAAAATACCGGTCTCATTCAGTGCCTGTATTACTCCAAGATGGGCGAATCCTCTTGCCCCGCCGCCGCTAAGGACCAATCCGACATTATATTTTTCTTCAGACATACAATCAGATTGTGATTAACTGAAAATGAAGCCAAAAAATAATTTCAGATTCAGATAAATAATGATTCCTGCAATAACGGATAAAATTACTACAAGAAACCTGCTATTGGCATATTTCCCCATTACTTTTTTTGAAGAGGTCAGATATATCTGAATACCAACCGTAAAAGGAAGCTGAATGCTCAGGAATACCTGTGACAGTATAAGTCCCATAAACGGATCGTTGATGAAGAAAATGACTATCAGAGCTCCCGCAAGAGATATAAGGACACCGATTCTGGTATGATTGTCTTTAATGTTGTAGGGCTCAAGGAACATCCCCGAGACAATTGATCCCCCTGCCATTGCTGATGTTATAGACGAAGATATACCAGAGAACAGTAGCGCTGCTGCAAAAACGACTGATGCATTTGTTCCCAGGAGAGGCTCAAGAAGTGATTTTGCCTGCTGAAGCTCATTTACTTCAATCTTATTATTAAAGAATGTCGCTGCAGCCATGATTATTATTGCACTGTTTATGGCCCATCCGACCATCATTGAAAACAAAGTATCGGCAAATTCAAATTTCAGCTGCCTCTTTATTATTTTTTCATCTTCAAGATTCCACTGCCGGCTCTGAATAATTTCCGAATGAAGGAACAGGTTATGAGGCATAACCACGGCACCAAGAACGCTCATCAGAAGAAGCATGGAACCTGCCGGTATTGAGGGCTTTACCCAGGAAATACCTGCCTGGACCCAGTCAACATCAACGAGGAAAAGTTCATAAAGGAATGAAAGGCCAATGATCGAAACAAACCCAATTATCCATTTTTCAATTTTCCGGTAGGAATGGGTGAAAAGCATAATGGCAGTGAATAATGTTACCAGCAATGCGCCGGCTTTGACAGGGATTTTAAAAAGCATCTGAAGCGCAATTGCGCCACCAAGGATCTCAGCAACCGAAGTTGCTACCGATGCCAGTGTGGCAAATGACAGCATGATCTTTGATATCTTCCTGTTGGTGTATATTGCCGCAGCTTCCGCAAGGCAATAACCTGTGGCAATTCCGAGGTGTGCAACGTTATGCTGAAGGATGATAAGCATTATTGTTGATAAGGTCACGATCCAGAGAAGTGAATACCCGAATGAAGAACCCACAGCAATATTTGCGGCCCAGTTGCCCGGATCAGTAAATCCTACGGTTACCAGCAAACCCGGTCCTATATATTTAAGAATATCGAGCGCTCCGAAAACCTGTCCGTGTTCTTGATTTTTAAGGTCTTTAAAAAAACGAAATGGATTTAATTTTGATTTTAAATCAGCCATATCAAATTCCGGTGAAATGAGATTTTGATTAAAGAGCCATAACTAATATATAACAAAAATAGAAAACAACTGTTGATAATCTCATGTAAAAGAGATCTTACGGCTCTGTAATTATATTGTTTTAAATTTGGAAGAAAAATTAATAAACATAAATCCTTTTCAGATATGCAGTTTATATTAATAGCTTATGATGGAACAGATAAAGATGCCCCGGAACGGAGAATGAAAAGCCGGCCGGAACATCTGGGAAAAATAGCCCATGTTAAAAGGGCAGGACAGTTTGTTTGCGGTGGAGCCATACTCAGCGAGGAAGGAATCATGATAGGTTCAATGATAATCTATGAAGTCGCCGACCGGAGTGAACTTGACAGGTTATTACTTGATGAGCCCTACATCTATAATAAGATATGGGAGAAAATTGACATAAAGCCATTCCGGATGGCTAAAATTGAACATAATGTTGTTGAGGAAACTGGATCCGGCCGTTGACAAGAAATTTCTTATTCTTATTGCCGGGCTGATGTGGAACGGTGTAGGAGTAATGCTCATATGTTTTGCCGTTACCTGGCTGAGGCATTACAACGGACCGGGCAAAATACTTCTTTATGTTGCAGGTTTTCTTATTGCAATGCCGATCCATCATTTCGGATTTCTCAGACTGGCGGACAAAAACCTGAAAAGGCTAATGTCTGCAGATGAGAGAAAGTCCATTTTCTCATTTATTACACCCAAAAGCTATTTCATGATAATAATTATGGTTTCAATGGGAATTGCCCTGAGGCATTCGGCAATTCCGAAACAGTATTTATCGATACTTTACAATGGAATCGGGCTGGGTTTATTTCTTTCCGGGATCAGGTATTTCCGGATTGCTTTCAGACTGATGATCAAATAAACCGGAAACGATTGGAAATCCTTGCCGCAGACTTCAAATTAAAGGCGCACGGGTGAATCTGAAAAATGTACTAAACAAAAAATATCAACCGTTGTTAAAAGGTAATCATTATAGAAAGAAATTATTATGGCATATACATTACAACCTGGTGAGAACGTTATTGACTTTAGTCTTCCTGCTACGGACGGCAAATCATACAAACTTTCTGACTTTGACAAATATAAATACCTGGTGATATTCTTCACCTGTAATCATTGTCCATATGTTCTTGGATCAGATGAGATTACTCGTAAAACAGCAGAAAAGTACTTAAAGAAAGGTGTTGGATTTGCAGGGATAAATTCGAACAGTGAAAACACCTATCCTGAAGACAGTTTTGCGAATATGGTCACCAGAATGGAGAAGTATAAGTTCCCATGGGTATATCTCCGGGACAAGGATCAGACTGTTGTCAAATTATACGGTGCCTTGCGCACGCCTCATTTTTTTGTATTCGATGAAAAAAGAATTCTTGTTTATACAGGAAGAGGTGTGGATAGCCCAAGGGATGTTTCGAGGATGACTATAAATAACCTTGAGATTGCACTGGAGGAACTAACTTCCGGAAAGCCAGTTTCTAACCCATTGACAAATCCAATCGGATGTAACATCAAATGGGAAGGAATGGACGCGCACTGGATGCCACCCGATGCATGTGACCTTGTCTGAAAGAAGATTTGTTTATCTCAGGGTGCCAGCCGGTTGATGATCCATTTATCACCGGAAACTGAATAGGCAATCCTGTCGTGGAGTCTGTAATCTCTTTCCTGCCAGAACTCGAACCAGAGCGGAATAAGCTTATAGCCACCCCATTCTGCAGGTTTGGGAACAAGTTGTTTGTCAAATTTATTTTTAAAGAAAGTTACCCTGTCTTCAAGGAACTTCCGGTCAGGAACATTTTTGCTTTGTTCGCTTGCCCATGATGACAGCTGGCTTTGCCGGGGTCTGTTTTCAAAATATTCGGAAGATTTTGAGGCAGCAACTTTTTCAAATCTTCCTTCCACTCTTACCTGGCGCTGCATATCAGGCCAGAAAAAAAGGAGAGCGCCGAAAGGATTTTCAGTTATCTGATTTCCTTTCCGGCTATTGTAATTTGTGAAGAAAACAAAGCCATCCTCTTCGATTTCCCTGATCAAAACTATGCGTGCAGAAACGCGTCCTTCGGTTCCAGCAGTGGCAAGAACCACAGTATAAGGTTCTTCGTACACTGGCAGAACTCTCTCATTCAGCCATTTACGGAACTGGCGAAAAGGATCGGGATCTACTGAAAATTCTGACAGATCCTGATTGTTGATGACCTGCATATTGCAAACTTTTTATCCAATGCTTAAACACTCCGGATTTAAAAAAGTTCCGCCGGTCATAAGAATTGAAGTTCCGGGTTTTCCGAGACCTCTTTTTGTTTCCCTGAATAAAAATTACAGATCAATAGAAGGCCATTCGGCTCTGTCCCATTTCATTTCCCTGATTATAAGCTTTGAACGGCCGTTGTCCAGTTTATCATACCCATGCATGATCATAACAGATTTTCCGTTAAAATTATAATGTCCTGAATGGCCCACTGCTGCCCACTGGTCGTTTCCTTTGGCAACAAGGGTACCGCCGCCGGCGCTGAGAAGTTTTCCGTCCCGGTCGACATAGGGACCGGTAACGTTTCTCGACCTGCCGACCAGGACCTTATAATCGCTGTTGAGTCCGCGGCAACAATAATCAACTGAAATAAACAGGTAGAAGTACTGGAATCGCTTGTAGATGAAAGCCCCTTCAATTGTTCCGTCACCCGGATCAGAATCATCAAGGGCAAATGTTCTTGGCTGACGGGCGAGAGTATACCATACTTCAGGTTTGGCAACAGATAAAAGATCGGGCGCCATTTTAACCAGCTTTATCCCACCCCAGAATGAGCCAAATGCAAGCCATCCCTGCCTGCCATCCATTATAAGGTTAGCGTCAATGGCGTTCCAGAAATCCCTGTATGGAATTGACTGTACAACAGGGCCATGATCGATCCATTTGAAACTGGTATCTGTCGGATGGAGAGTTTTGTTAGTTGCAACTCCGATAACAGATGTATTCTTTGCGAAAGCGGAGAAAGAATAATAAAGGTAATAGGTACCATTTACAAACTGAATATCCGGAGCCCAGTAGCTACCACCCCGGAAACCGGGAATAATATCAGGAGTGATCCATTCGGGCGCCTTTTCAAATACCGGCTTTTCCCTTTTCCAGTTCACCATATCGGTGCTCGATGCTACTCCGCCGCCTGTTGTGAAAAGATAATAAACACTATCCTGTTTTGCCATAACGGGGTCATGAGCAGGATATAGATTTGCATTGGGATTCTGTACAAGTGTCTGGACTGGTTGCTGAGCCTGCCGCTGCCTTTGAGGTCTTGGTGTCTGGTTGTTCTGGTTTGCCTGTCCGGATAATAAAGCCGGACTGATGGCAAAACCAAATGCCATGAGAATAATCTGGAAAGCATGGATAGTTTTCATAATCAATAAGTTTATAGTATTTTCGGATCGCTGAATAGAAGAATGTCCAAGTTAGTTTTATAGTGTAAATATTACACTTATAAAGATGGTAAAAAGTTTATTAAATAACAAGCCGGAATAAGGAAAAATATATAGAGGCTGAACAACCTTATCCTTGATAACCCGGAAAAAACCTACCAGGAAATTTAAGATAATATTATCATTATTTTCAGGCAGTTCATTCAAAATTTCATTATGTTGCAACAAAAATTAAACAAAAACTGTTTGAAAAACATGGAGGCAATACCAGGGAAAAAATTTTTCGGATTTAACCGTAATATATTATTTACCGGCATTACCAGCTTTCTTACAGATACATCAGTCAAGATGGTCTATTCGGTCATGCCCATGTTCCTCATGTCGATAGGTGCATCAAAGACCAGCCTGGCGCTTATTGAAGGAATTGCCGAAAGTACAGCATCTCTGATCAAAGCATTGTCAGGTTTCTGGAGCGACAAGATAGGGAAGAATAAGCCCTTCATGATTATAGGATATGGATTGTCGGCAATAATTATTCCACTTTATACCCTGGTAGTTTCTCCAATGCAGGTTTTGTACCTCCGGTTTGTGGAGCGGTTCGGCAAGGGTATCAGGACAGCTCCGCGCGACAGCCTTATAGCGGGATCTGTTACCAGTGGCGAGTCTGGCAGGAGCTTCGGACTTCAGAAAGCTATGGACAACAGCGGTGCTATTGTAGGACCGATGGCGGCATTTGTACTGTTGTTTTTTCTGCCAGGGAATTACAGGCTGATTTTTCTTCTTGCAGGAATCCCGGGCATTTTATCAATCTTCGTCATAATTTTTGGTATCAGGGAAGCCAAAAAAAACAAGCAGGAACTTTTTGCCAGGTTCCACTTTAAAGACTTTCCCGCCAGGTATTATTTTTTTCTTGGGATAATTTTTGTATTCACCCTTGGGAACTCGACTGATGCATTGCTGATGGTCAAGGCAAATGAAGCAGGTATAAAAGTTGCGTTTATACCACTTGTATACCTGATAACCAGCGTTGTTGCTGTTATTGCTGCAATCCCGGTAGGCACGCTTTCCGACAAAATCGGCAAAGAGAAGATCCTCGTCGTGGGATTTCTGATTTATGCTGTTGTATATTATGGTTTTGGTGTTACAACAAGTACGGGAGCAATCGTTTCCCTGTTTGCCGTATATGGTTTATATTCAGCCGCAACGGACAGTATCCAGAAAGCTTTTATCTCTGATCTGGTAGATAAAAACAAAAAGGGGACCGGACTGGGTATTTATAATGCCCTGCTTGGTATTACCCTTTTACCAGCCAGCTTAATTGCCGGTGAACTGTACGATAAAGTAAATTCGAGGATCCCGTTTTATTTTGGTGCCTTAGCTGCCTTTTTAGCAGCAGTTCTGATGATTGTCTTCATCCTTACCGGTAAAAGGTCAGAATCACCCGGGAAAGCATAAATTCAGGTTTAATCACTGATATTCATTTTATACCGGATATTTTATTTAACTTTTCTGAATTAATTCAGCGATAAAAGAATATATCCGTACCAAATGTGTAAAAAGACCGGCAAATTATGTTTCCCGATAAAATTATTGTTCTGCATCATTATTACTGGTTATAATTTCATACCTGCCAGTTTATGGGGACAGCAAACTACTTTCGAAAAAAATTATATAATCAAGGGTAACCAGATCCCTTATGGTTATTCGTCAGCTGAATGGAAGCGGATACAGAATAACTGGAAGCGGTTAAATTATGAAGCCAGGATAATCACCAGGGACAGCCAGATTTCAAACGGCCAGATTATAAGCATTCAAAACAATAAGCTATTATTCTGGAATGACCCTCATACTTTTTTCAATCCCTTTCAGATAGATACCTCACTTACCAGTATTGAAACCGGAGACATAATCAAAATCTCAATTACAAATAATCATTTCAACAGCGGTGGATTTGTAAGGGGTATAGTGTGGGGTGGAGTACTTGGAACCGCAGGCGGAATTGTCTTATATCTTATCGGACACGGATGGATTCCTTTTTACTTTGGTACACCCCTGGTAATTATTGGAGGTGGCGCCGGTGCGACCATTGGCGAAAGATATGGCCGTAACAGCAGAGAAATTGTTCCATTTGATCTTAGCCGCGACGGTAAATCGATTAGCGGCCCGGGAACGTTAAATAAATATGAACTATTTCCCGATTCCCTTCCCCCATCTTTTTTAAAGATTGACGAAGCCGGCAGATTATTGCACGGTAACCGGTTTGCAAATGACATCAGTGAAATTATTACATATTCGCCGCAGGTGCGAAACTGGTCGGAGAAGAAACGATTCAACATTTTTTTCCAGGCAGGCCGGTTTGATATACCTTCCGTAAATGCAAAACATCCTGATTATATTCAGACCGGAGGATATGAGAAATATTCTTTCCGGATCGGTGCGGGTTATAGTGTTTCCCCGGAATTCCTGATCGAATACTCTTATATGCCCGCAGCAGATTTCCATGCTTTCGATATTTATGGAAGTAATTATGTAACCAGATCAGAAAGTTATGAAATTAAAAGTCATTCATTATATTTCACCTGGCTCCCGGTAAGGGCTGACGGTTTTCTGACAAGGAAGATAGAATTGTCTGCCGGAGCCGGATTTTCCCTGAATCCTGTTTTAACAAGATCAGGGTACTTTTTTAAAACACCCGACGGAGATACATTCATTACCGGAGAATATTTTGATTATTATGATGCAAAGACCAAGCCTGGTCTGATGTTAAAAACAGGATTTGATTATTATCTCCTTAAATGGATTTCTCTGAATGCCATGTTTGAAAAATCGTTTCTTCCCGCCGTCAGCATTCCTGAACATAAGCAGATTCATCCGTTTACCGGGATACTGATGGGTATTGAGGCCCATGAGGTCAATTATTCCGGCTACAGTATACTGTTTGGAGTCCGGTTCCATTTATGAGGCATTATGTCAGTATAGTTGTACCCCGGGCTGATCAGGAAAAATAGGCGGAATGATTGTTTATAATATTGCATCGGTTAATTAAGTAATGCAAAAAATTGTCTTAGTATTAATATTAAATATCATTTCAGGCATTTCAGCAAACCTGTCAGCACAGGACAGTCTGAATTTCAGCGGACAGGCTTCAGCCTGGATGCTTTATAACGGAACTAACGTCCTGCCGGTTTACCTGGGAGGACGGTATATCCCACAGTTAAATTATGTATTGCCGTTAAAAGATAATCATAAAATAGATTTTGAAGCATCGGTAAATATAAACGGGAGCGTTGGTATCAGGCCGTTTGATTCCCTGGGACATTATGGTCAGTTAAAACCTTACAGGCTTTGGGCCAGGTATTCGTCGGACCAGCTTGAGATCCGGGCAGGATTGCAAAAAATCAATTTCGGATCAGCATCCCTTCTAAGACCTCTGATGTGGTTCGACCAGGTCGATCCACGGGATCCTTTGAAGCTGACCGATGGTGTCTGGGGAATCCTTGGCAGATACTACTTTCTCAACAATGCCAATATCTGGCTATGGGGTCTTTACGGGAACAATAAGCCGCGGGGCTGGGAACCGGCCGCCACAAATAAACATTTTCCCGAGATCGGAGGACGGATCCAGATGCCGGTGCCTGCTGGTGAAGCTGCATTTACATATCATCACCGGGTTGCTGACACCAGAGACATTGGCGGATCAATTCCTCAATTCAATGAGGTTCCCGAAAACAGGTTCGGCTTTGATGTTAAACTCGATGTGGTTGCAGGATTCTGGCTGGAAGGCTCCTGGGTCAGAAAAAGTAAAAATGTCGGGCTTTTAACCAACCAGGAAATCCTGAATGCCGGTATAGACTATACATTTGGCCTGGGCAACGGCTTATATGTAATATTCGAACAGCTGGCTGCCGCAAATGATGAAAAGCCTTTTAATTTTAAAAACTCAATATATTTTTCTCTTCTTTCCCTTTCATATCCGGTTGGACTGTTTGACAATCTGAGTGTTATAGTTTATTATGACTGGACAAACAGTAAAGCCTATAATTTCCTGAACTGGCAAAAACAGTTCAACAATTTGACATTTTACTTGTTGGGATATTGGAATCCTGAAATTTATAATATCCCGACCCAGAATAGCGGACAAAATCTTTTTGCCGGGAAAGGAATCCAGGTAATGCTTGTATTAAATCATTAAATTAATTTTTATGGAAAATTCTTCTATCGTTAAAATTGACAGGCTTGTTAAGCGTTTCCCGGTCGGAAAAACCGATTTCACAGCTCTGAACGGCATCACTGTCAGTTTTGGCACCGGTGAGTTTGCCGGTCTTGTCGGACCGAGCGGATCGGGAAAAACCACTCTTCTGAATATAATTGGTTCACTTGATACACCATCGGAAGGAGAGGCGGAGGTTCTCGGCAAGTCAGTTTCATCGCTCAGCCATAAACAATCTGCAACACTCAGGAACCGCCATATCGGATTTATTTTTCAGACCTATAACCTGCTGCCGGTATACACAGTTTATGAAAATGTTGAATTTGCACTTTTATTACAGAAGATGTCGGCTTCCCAAAGAAAAAAAGCTGTGATGGATGCCCTTGAATGGGTAGGGCTGACCGATAAATTAAGATCGAAGCCATCGATGCTTTCAGGTGGTGAATGTCAGCGGGTAGCTATCGCGAGATCAATGGTAAAAAGACCGGAGATTGTGCTTGCCGACGAACCTACGGCAAACCTCGACTCAAATAACTCCAATCATATTCTCAAAACAATGAAAGATCTGAACAGGGAGCTTAGGACCACCTTTATTTTTGCCACACATGATGAAAAGGTAATGAAATACCTTAACCGGATCATCTCCCTGGTAGATGGCAGAATTGTCAGGGATAATCAAATAACTGACTCTAATAACTAGGATCATGCTAGCTTTAAGATTGGCTTTTAAGAACCTTATTGGTGCCGGTCTCCGGACCTGGCTTAATGTCGCTGTACTTTCATTTGCGTTTGTTATTATAGTTTTTTATAATGGAATAATTGACGGATGGAACAGGCAAAGCCGCCTCGATACCAAAGAATGGGAGACAGGAACCGGACAGTACTGGCTTCCCGGGTATGACCGCTATGATCCTTATACCATTCAGGATTCTCATGCTCCAATGTCGGAGGAAATTCAGGCTGAGGTAAGGAATAAGAACCTGGTGCCTGTTCTGGTAGCCCAGGCAACAGCTTTTCCACAGGGTCGTATGCTGGGGGTTATCCTCAAAGGTATTGATCCCGGTCAGAGTGTACTTAAGATCCCGACTGACAAGCTGAGACCTTCCGGTGATGTCGATTATGCAATTATCGGGAGAAGAATGGCAGAATCAGCCAAACTTAATATCGGCGATAACTTACTGATAAGATGGCGGGATAAGAACGGTACATTTGATGCACGCGAAATTCAGATCGCTTCTATATTCAAATGTGATGTTCCCACCGCTGACAAAGGACAAATCTACCTTCGTCTTGAAGTGCTTCAGAAGATGATGGGCATGGGAAATGAGGCAACAATTCTGGTAGCTGGTCCCGGGTTTGAAGTCAGGAATTTAGGAAAATGGGAATTCAGGGATCCAGGCTATCTTCTTGCAGATATTGATAAAATAATTCAGGCTAAAAAAGCAGGAGGAACTATCATCGAAGGTCTGTTATTGATCATTGCCCTTATAGCAATATTCGATACCCAGGTGCTGTCAATATTCCGTCGCCAGAAAGAGATTGGCACCTATATTGCCCTCGGCATGACCAGACCGCAGGTAGTAGGTATCTTTACAGTTGAAGGAGGAGCCCACAGCATTCTTGCTACTCTTCTCGGAGCTGCTTATGGTATACCTCTTTTCCTGTTGCTCGGCAAAGCCGGGATCCCGATGAAAGCTGCACAGGTAACAGATCTGCCAGTGGCTGAAAAAATATTCCCCTATTATAGTATCGGGCTGATACTCATAACTATAGTTCTTGTAGTTATATCAGCCACGATAGTAAGTTATCTGCCTGCCCGGAAAATTGCCAAAATGAAGCCAACAGATGCACTTAAAGGAAAATTGACATGATAAAGTTTTTATTTAAAGGGATCATACGTGACAGGAGCAGGAGCTTGCTGCCGGTTATTGTTGTGGCTATGGGAGTATTCCTGACAGTATTTATGAGTGGATTTATGCATGGTGTTTTCAATGATATTACCGACATCAATGCAAAATTTACCACCGGCCATGTCAAAATAGAAACCCGGGCGTATGCTGAAAATGCAGATCAGATGCCTAATGACCTGGCATTACTTGGAGTAAATAAGCTCATCATCCGGCTTCAGGCCGATTACCCGCAAATGGACTGGGTGGAACGAATAACAACCGGAGGTTTGCTGGATGTTCCGGATTCATTGGGGGAGACAAGAGGACAAGGGCAGGCCCTGGCAACGGCCGTCGATCTTTTATCACCGGGAACCGGGGAAGTGGAACGAATGAACCTCATGAAATCACTTGTAAAAGGATCACTGCCTGTTAAACAGGGGGAAGCGCTAATCAGCGATGAGTTTGCTGAACGATTCAGGGTATCGCCCGGAGATAAGGTGACCCTGTTCGGCTCAACAATGAACGGAAGCATGATGTTTTATTCATTCGTTGTCAGCGGAACAGTAAGGTTCGGGAATAGTGTCCTCGACCGGGGAGCCATTTTTATGGATATCAGCGATGCGCAAAAGGCCCTTGATATGGACGACGCAGCAAGTGAAGTGCTCGGGTATTTCAGAGATGGTACCTATGATGACATTAAGGCCCGGGAACTGGAAACTTCATTTAATGCCGGCTTTAGCAAAGCCGATGATGAATTTTCTCCCGTTATGTCGAGACTGGAAGAACAGGAAGGGCTGGGCGATTATTTAAAGCTTGCCGACAGCGCAGGTGCCATGATGGTCTCAATATTTGTAATTGCCATGTCGATCGTACTGTGGAACACTGGACTTCTTGGAGGTCTGAGAAGATATAGTGAATTTGGCATCCGCCTTGCACTGGGCGAGGAAAAGAGGCACATTTATCTGACAACTATTTATGAAGCAATACTTATAGGTATTATAGGTTCTCTAGCAGGAACAGCTATTGGATTGGGAGCTGCTTATTACCTGCAGAAATATGGAATCGACATGTCAGGAGTCATCGGTAATGTCGGCATGATGATCCCTTCTGTTTACAGAGCCGAAGTGACACCTTCACTGTTTTATATCGGCTTCTTCCCGGGATTGATCGCAACGGTTCTTGGCAGTTCCCTGGCCGGTTTTGCCATATACAAGAGAAGAACATCACAATTGTTTCATGAACTGGAAGTCTAAGGTTTCTGCGAGTACCGATTTACGTGTAAATAATTCAGAGATTACAAATTCAAGATGGAAAAAATAATTACACTCATAGCCCCGGCCCTGTTATTTATTGGTGTTCAAACCCCAGATGCGAATGAGATACTGAACAGGGTGGATAAGAACATGTCGTCAAAAAACCGGATTTTTGAATCAGAGATGATAATTCACGGCCGGAGGGCAAGCAGGACAATAACTGCAATATCCTATTCCGCCGGTACCAGGCAATCATTTACCGAGTACCTGTCTCCGGCGCGCGACCAGGGAACCAAGATGCTAAAGCTTGAGAATCAGCTCTGGATTTATTCTCCATCCACGGACAGGATAATTCAAATCTCCGGACATATGCTGCGGCAATCGGTCATGGGTTCCGACCTGTCATATGAAGATATGATGGATGACCGTAAGCTTACCGATGTATATTCTGCAAAAGTCACCGGCAATGAGACTATTGACGGAAGAAATACATATGTGCTTGAGTTAATTGCAAAGGTTGAAGATGCAGCATATTTCACTCAGAAGATCTGGGTTGATGCCGGGCGCTATGTACCTCTGAAGCAGGAAATGTTTGCACGCGGCGGGCAGCTTCTTAAACGCCTTACTCTTTCAGATATAAAGCAGGTGCAGGGACGATGGTTTCCTATGAGCATGATTTACAAGGATGTACTTAAAGAGGGGAGCGGAACTGAATTCAGATTAACAAGCGTCAGATTTGACCAGAACATCCCGGACTATATTTTTACAAAAGCTGCTTTAAAAAAATAGATCCTGATAATATCTGAATTACTGCTTCTTTCACCTTTTTATTAATTCAGGTGCATTTGTGAATTCATTAAAATGAACGAACAAAAAATGTTCCTGCTTGTTGCTACTATTCTATAATACCTGTGTCGGAATTTAATCTTTAAAGAATATAACCATGAAAACAACAAAGGAACAAAAGATCGTTTCGGTGCAGACAAAAATTGATGCACCGCTGGACATTGTATGGAAGCTCTGGACAACTCCGGAAGATATTATGAAATGGAATTATGCTTCTGAGGACTGGCATACCCCGCGTGCTGAAAATGACCTGCGCATCGGTGGTAAATTCAATTGCAGGATGGAAGCTAAAAACGGCAGTGAAGGTTTTGATTTTTGGGGAGTATATGATAACATAATCCCGAAAGAAAGGATTGACTATACAATGGGTGACAACAGGAAGGTATCAGTTCTGTTTTCAAAAACGAACGGGAAAACCAGGATTATTGAAAATTTCGAACCTGAATCTGAAAATCCTGTCGAAATGCAGCATGATGGCTGGCAGTCAATCCTCAATAATTTTAAACAATATGCTGAAATAAAATCAGCATTCAGCAAGCCCCGGAAAATTACTCACCAGATCACACCCTGTCTCTGGTTTGATACCCAGGCTGAAGATGCGGTCAATTTCTATGTTTCGGTTTTTAAGAATTCAAAAATTAACAAGATAAGTTACTTTACACAGGAAGGTTCTGATATTCACCGTCATAAACCTGGTAGCGTGATGACTGTCGATTTTCAGATCAATGGACAGTCTTACACAGCATTAAACGGTGGACCTGAGTTTAAATTCAGTGAAGCAATTTCGCTCCAGGTATATTGCGACACCCAGGAAGAAATTGATTATTACTGGGACAGGCTCACCGACGGGGGTGAGGAGGTGCAGTGTGGCTGGCTTAAAGATAAATTCGGGGTTTCATGGCAGATTATTCCTTCAATTCTGCCAAAATTAATGAGTGATCCTTCAAGAGCGGAAAGAGTCACCAAACCATTGATGCAAATGAAAAAGCTGGATATTGAAAAATTATTAAATGCATAAAAGATTTTCTGGTGATTAAATTTTGCTGTCAGCCCGGGGACCGCAGGCAATCTGGTCAATTGATCTGATCTGCCGGCTCCCCGGGTTTTTAATCTATCCCTTATGCCTGATCACAAAATAGGGTTGATTCATCAGATCTGAACTGAAACCCGGATAAAGCCATGCCTTTCCCGGCCCTTCCCTGAGTTCAAAATAATATTGAAGCGGATACGGTGAATCGGCATAAGCCGCCGGGATGGACGAAACATAACGGTCACCCAGCACTTGCATTACTGCATTTTCATATCGCTCTGCATGATTCACATGACGATAATATAAATGGACCGACAGAGGTTTTTTATCAACTGTCAGCTCAATATTCACAGGCTGTCCGGTTTTTAATCCCTCAGGAGGTATATGCCTGCAGAGAGCAGAACTACGGACAGGGCGGCTTGTAGCTTCTTTAATGGCATCTGTAATTTTGTCCTGAAGCATCGTTTCTGTGGTCTGGGTTTTCTCCAGCAGACCGGCCATAAAGGTAATATCTTCATCAATAGCCGGGAGTCTTGCGAGCCAATGACCACGAATCACCTCATTTTCTCCGATTGTAATATCCGGCATATAGATATCACGGGCCTTGTTTGCAAGCCCGGCCCAGAATTCCCGGGCTTTCCTGTAATATTTAAGTGATTCTTCAAGTGCCCTTCTGTCATTACTTTGCTGAAATATTCCAAATAATACTCCTGAGCGGAATTTAGCAGCAAAGAAACGTCCCAGTCCGATAACCATTGCCACATCAATAGAAATTCTTCTGTAGTCCGGTCTGCTCCTCCCTTCGGCCTGTGATTCAGCCTGCTGAAGATATCTGGCTGAGGTATCGGCATAATCTTCAAGCCATTGTGCAACCTCGACCGGCGTATATTTACCGCTCCTTTCACCATTAAGCAATTCCGCGGCAAAATCATTGATACGCAGGAACAGCTGAGGATCAAGAGGACTGACATTACCGAATACCCTGGGAGAAGGGCTGTCAGAATATGGATTTCTTTTCTTAGGGTCAGGAATAGACTGATTTAAATACATTTCAGGCCAGTATGTATTATTTCCTGCCGATGCTGCGTGAGCTGTAAGGACAACCGGAAGAATTCGGGTGGAAGTTGCCAGCGCTCTTTCGACTGCCTCTCCGCCTGTACCGAATTGCATGTTCATATACCGGCGCCATATATCAGGATCGGTATCAGGATTGTAGGTCAGCCTGCCAAAAACCCTTAAGCTGTACTTATATTTTTCCCAGTCCCACCTGGGTTTCAGGGTTTTATCAAGATAACCGCACCTGTCTCCTGCAATGCCTGATCCGCGGCGGCCTTTGAAGGAGAGCGGCTCCATAAGTTCAACTCCGGCACTTCCGCAGAAGCTGAATGCCTTAGAGTGCGCAGCGCTTACAAGCGGGTCTCCCCATACCAGCAGACGCTGTGTACCGGGCCAGATGCGATGAAGCACTCCAAATTTCCTGTCATCACGCAGAAGATCTCCGTATCCATAACGTGTAAAGCTGCGTGATCCGGAGCTCAGGTTCATTAAGCCGGAACCCTGTCTTCCCTGTCTTGGTATCTCAAGTTCACGTATATCGGCCTGATGGTAAGGCATTCCCATGAACTCACCCCAGTATTTTGGCGAAACATTTACCGGCATCCCGGTAGCAAGTGCTGTTTCAATCATCGTGTAATCAATACCCTTGGCATGCATATCTATCTCTACCTTACGGCCACAGGTAGCCACTCCGTCAAATATGGTTTTCCAGAAATCATAGCTCCCTTCACTGACGCCGCTTTCCCCGTGTATTCGGAACGTAATGCCGCTGATTGCAGGACATTCTTTCAACAACAACCTCAGTGCGTCGCGGCAGTATGCGGCGTGAGTTTCCGGGGTCAGACCTTCTATTGTGTAATTAGGATTAGGACTATTTAGCCACTGGTACCCGTGCATCCAGATACCCAGCTGAAACTGTATACCCCTGGCAACTGCTTCTTCGCTAATAAATTTAAGCATTTCCAGATTTCTGTCACGTTCTGAATCAGGCAGCTGGGGAACCCGGACATTATATCCGGGTACAGACAGAAGGAACGGGTATGCAAAAAGAAAATAGCCGTCAGTTACATTCTGGAGGAAATCATAACCGATGCCAAGGCTCAGATTAAAACGGTTAAAACGCTGTGTTGTAAGCATCGTCAGATATTTTGGCCACATCTCGCGGTCGTTATACCAGGGTTTGTCTTCCACATCGCTGACAAATAACCTGTTGAGGCTACGGATGACATTTGCCGGCTGCTCAATAACAGGCTTCAGGATATTCAGTGATTCGAGAGGCTGAACTGAGTTTTGAACCCGGTCAGAAAGTTCAAGTAATGCGTAGACCAGTCCGCGGGGATCATAACCACAGGCCAATAAAAATTGTCTGCTACCTGATTTTACAGGCACCAGGCCAAGAGCTTCAGGTACAGAAGGTATTTTTGCCTTCGCTTCTTTAAGCATCTTCACGGCTAAAGGCGAGCCGCCGCCTGCAACAATAATGTTTATATCGCCTGCTTTAGCCCTGGCTGGTTTTTCATACCTTTTCAGAATTATTCCATGAGTCCGGAGTGCCCCTTCCAGCTCACTGACTGCCCATTGAACAGGACGAGATCCCGCAACAGGATCGACCGGATCAATTATTACGGCAACACCACTGGAATAGAATTCAGAAAATCCCACCGAGGATACCCCGATAGTAGTGATCCCTGCCAGTTTAACAAATTGTCTTCTTGAAACACTACGACCGTTTTCCCCGGTATTATCAATTTTGTCTGGTTCCTTCATATTATTGTTGTTGTAGTTTTATTTTTTAAACAATCCCTGCACCAAGGTAATAAAATTACAATATCAAAATAAAATTTATTCGATACAAAAGGTACCTGTCACAAACCGGCATTCAATGGCATTAATGCCTTCCTAATTTGAATTTAATTCTGTCTTAATCTTATCTGCTCTTTTATGGAATAATTTTGTTGAAGTAAAAATAAAAAACGCTTCACTTAAAAGAATAAAAACAGATAGCCATGGAAAGAGAGAATGAAATGATCATCGAAAGTGATGAAACAAATGCAAAATCACTATTTGCAATTCTTCTGGCCTTTGGTGTGGGAAGTATTGTATTTTTCTCATTATGCTTAATTTACGGCATAATTTATTTTATTCTTAACCTGATTAAATCATTATAGGTCCCCGCCGGCAGCAACCCAGTTATTCTGGTCTGATTGCCACATCTGACCTGGAATATCTATCATCCTGCAACGAACCTGACTGAAAAATTATTTCCATTGTTAAATAGTTGCATTTATTTCCTGAATAATTGAACTATTTTTCATGATTTCGGTTTTATCTAAGAGTTTAACTTGAGTTGAAATTAAAATAGAATGCTGTTGGCTATGGTCCTGTAAAATTACGTCAGGATTAAGGGCCGTGCACCATTGAGGTATTGGACAATAAATATTTTCAATGGTTCCACATGATCCGGTTTCCAGGGAAATGAAATGTATGCCGGGGAAATTGTGATAGTGGAAATATACAGATAAAGATCTTAAAAATTTTCTGTAATTATTAATACCATGTCAAGAGGTAAATTAATTCTGGGTGTACTGGGAGGAGTAGCTGCCGGTGCACTGATAGGCATCTTGTTCGCACCTGAAAAGGGTGCAGTGACCCGCAAGAAGATTGTTCATAAAGGCGAAGACTATGTTGAAAATCTCAAGGAGAAAATCAACGGAATTCTGCATAATGGATCTGAAAGGGAGAAAAAAGTCAGTGAAAGTGCAGCCTGATTCAATTGGACAGGTACACAGCAAAATGGCAGGTATTAATGAAAATGAGGTCATTATTAAACCTGCCATTTAATTATTTATGAAGGTTTAAAGTTTTATTTATTCCCGGTTATAATATTATGGAAGAGGATCCCGCATCAGCAGAAACCCTTTTCAGGAGGGTGACAGAATACAGTTTAACTTATTTTGAGCTCATTAAGCTTAAGGCGATTAACAAAATAACTGATGTGATCTCCACGGTTTTTCCTGATGTGATAGTCAGTATATTGTTTCTGGTGTTCATGCTGTTCATAAATCTGGGACTGGCATTATGGCTGGGAGATATTCTCGGGAAACTTTATTTAGGATTTCTGGTGGTAGCTGCTTTTTATTTTTTAATGTTATTTGTATCCCATTTCTTTATGCGCGGATGGTTTAAAAAAGTCGCTGCCAATTACCTTATAAAACAATTTCTCAAATAGAACAACGAAAAATGTATAATATAAACAATGCAGGCGAACTCAGACAGGCTATACTTCTGCTTGAAAATGAAGTAGCAGAACAGGAACATCTGTTAACCGGTCAGATCAGTGATATTTATGAAAGTTTCAGGCCTGTCAATATCATTAAGGATCTTTTTAGAGAGGTAGTAACATCCGAAGAGCTAAGAAGTAATATTCTCACGGCAGTAATGGGAATATCAACAGGATATATTTCAAAGAAAATATTTTTTGGAAAAAACACCAGTTCTTTAAAGGTTATTATCGGAACCCTTTTTCAATACATGATTGCAAATTTATTTATACATCCCGGGAGGTTACTAAGAACAATATTAGATCCATTTCAGAAGTTTTTCACTTACCACCAGGAAGGGAAAACCGGTGAAAACAAGACTTCCTGAATTAAAAGAAAACCCGCTGCGAAGGAATGATCCTTGAATCAGCAGGTGAATTCAAGTGTAATAAAAACCTGATACTATTGCTATTTTAAATATTCCCAACTTTCGTAATTTCACATTAATCCTTTCTATTTATTTTTTGGGCGACAACCATACCATAACACCACCAACTCCCATTACAGCAATTCCGATTAATGGGGACCAGCTTAAATGGTGAGGTTTATTTCTCATGATTTTTACGTCACCGATATCAACCACTTTCTCCTTTGTGAAGAAAGTAACTGCTGTAAAAATGGTCAGTACCAAACCAAGTATTAAAACAAAGATCCCTGATTTTTTCATTTCATTTAGTAAATGTTAAGTTTAATTAAATTATAAAGAATAAAGGTACGGACAACATACCCTCCATGTGTTATACGATTATTGATATTAGTTATATAATTCACACATTTAGTATATTTTACATCATTCGGATGTTCTTATGATCAGTTTATAGCTGACCAGTAAGTAATTAAAAATTGTTTTGGGTGCGATACAGGGCAAATCTTTTTTTTTTGCTAAACAAATTGCCCTTGAAGAGCCAGGGTTTGCATCAGTGCTTTTTGCACAATTTTCCTGTTAAACATATTCTATTACTTTTAAATTAACACAATAATTTGTCCGGCTGCAATATTACCATCCGGTCCGGTCACCGGTACTTTTGACCGGATTCCAACACTCTATTACTACCTCCTTCTGGCGAACAACCAGCCCAGCAAGAATCCAAGAACCAGACTAATCAGAATCTGTCCCCAGTGTAAGCCGGATACGCTTATCGACCCGCTTCCATGCATCATTCCTTTCATCCACGGTCCACCGCCTAAAAGCAGGAAAGCTACCACTATAACCACAAATGCGATTACATAATAGAGTATTGTTGTTTCTCTTCTTGTACTCATAATTTTCTCCTTTTATGAAATTTTATTAATAATAAAGTTAAGTGGTCCAGGTTTCGCTTGTGTTACATAATTTCGGGAATAAGTTACATCATTCACATGTTTGATCTGACCGGACTCGCCTCAGAGTAGACAGCAAAACTTTCATCAACCGGAAGAAAAATGGAAGCCGGGTTTTGCTTTTTAATCAGCTTTAATAATTGTATATCTACTTAATGCGAAGTAACTTTGAAAAGATAGATGTAAGGTCATGATTATCCTTCCGGAATAGCTTTGTTATGGTTAAGAGTGCTTCTACAATATTCAAAAGCCGTCAATATTTACTATTAAGTCTTGGAATGTTCCTGCCTGTTTTGAATATTTCGTCTCAGGATTATTTTCAACAGCAGGTAAATTATAAGATTCAGGTGACTCTTAACGACAGGAAGCATGAATTGAATGGATTCGAGTCTGTTGAGTACATTAACAATTCTCCCGATACTCTCGGATTTTTATTTTTTCATCTCTGGCCGAATGCATATTCTGACAACAAAACCGGATTAGCAGGAGAACTTTTCACAGTGAATGGAAAAAGTAAATTGTTCAACGATCCGGAATTAAGAGGTTATATTGATTCTCTGGACTTTAAGGCAGAAAACTATCCTGTTTCGTGGAATTTATTGCCCGGGGTACCCGATATCTGCAAGATTATTCTGAATAATCCTCTTAAGCCTGGGGACACTGCATATATAACCACTCCTTTTCATGTCAGGATCCCCAAAGGAATCACTTCACGATTAGGTCATATCGGGGAATCATATCAGATTTCTCAATGGTATCCCAAACCGGCAGTTTATGACAAATCAGGCTGGCATCAAATGCCTTATCTGGATGAAGCGGAGTTCTACTCGGAATTTGGCAATTTTGATGTAAGCATCACCTTGCCTGCAAATTATATCGTAGGCGCAACAGGAAACCTTCAAAATGAAGAAGAAAAGAAACTGCTGGACAGCCTTTCAGCAGATACCTATTGGATGACAACACCTGTTACCGGAGAAGAAGAATTTCCCGTATCAGCAAATAAGATGAAAACATTGCGATATACAGAGAATCAGATACATGATTTCGCATGGTTTGCTGATAAGAGATTCCATGTACTTAAAGGAAAAGTAAATCTTCCCGATTCCGGCAGGCAAGTGACCACATGGATAATGTTTACTGATCAGGAAGCACCACTCTGGAAGAATGCAGTATCATACGTTAATAATGCTATCCTGTATTTTTCTGAACTTATCGGGGACTATCCTTATAGTACATTTACCGCTGTTCAGAGTGCGCTTAATGCGGGATCCGGGATGGAATATCCGGGCCTGACGGTTATTGGTCTTGCACAAGATAGTTATATGCTCGATGAAGTGCTGGCCCATGAAATTTGTCACAGCTGGTTTTACAGCGCAATCGGATCCGACGAACGCAGGTACCCTTTTCTGGATGAAAGTCTTGCAAGTACTTATGAATCAATATATATGGAGAAAAGATATCCGGGAAAGAAGCTCTGGGAAGTTGATTTAAAGAACAGGAAACTGGCAAAATTTTTCCACATAGACGAAATGCCTGTACAACGGATCCGGGAGCTCGAGTGGCTTGTGCCGGCCCGGAGGAATTTGGAACAGCCTGTTAATCTTTCAGCCACTGATTACAGCCAGATGAATTACGGCAGCATAATCTATAATAAAGCCGCCCAGGGATTCGGTTATCTGCGGGCATATCTGGGAGATTCCCTCTTTGATTCCATAATGCATGATTATTATGGGATATGGAAAAACAGACATCCCCGGCCTGACGATTTCAGGGCTGTCTTTAAATCACATACAGATAAAGATCTATCATGGTTCTTTGATGATTTTCTGGGCACAACCAAACGGCTTGATTATAAAATTGTCCGCCTGGAGAACAGGAAGTTGTTTATAAAAAATAAGGGCGAATTGAATGCACCCCTGTTGATAGCAGGAATAAGCGGAGATTCAATTTTATCTGAAAGATGGGAAGATGGCTTTGAAGGGAAGAAATGGATCGATTTGGAATGGAATAATTATTCTGAGATAAAAATCGATCCACGCCATAAGATGACTGAACTATACAGGCTTAATAACAACATCCGCACGTCTGGTATTTGCCGGAAAGCTGATCCTGTTCAGTTTCAGTTATTATATACAGTTGAGGACCCTGATAAACGGTCATTGATATATTTTCCTGCTTTTGACTGGAACAGTGTGGATGGTTTTATGGCGGGAATGGCTCTTCATAATGGGACTCTCATTCCAAAACCAGTGGAATATTTTATCATTCCTTTATATACTTTCCGGAATCCGGGCTTAACGGGTTACGGGAAAATTGCAATAAACAAAACCCCATATAATAATTTAATCAGACTTGCTACATTCTCGGTAGAAGGATCACGATTTGGAGCTCCGGGGAATCATTACTATCAGGTCGTGAAGTTAGGGTTAGATCTTAATTTCAGACCTGATAAAATGATTAATCCTGTAAGTCAAAAGGTCTATGGATATTATTTTTCCGCATCGGATCTTCCGCAGATTGAACTTCTAGCAAAGGCAAAAATGCGTTCATATCTGCAATTTGGATACCTTATGGAAAGGACCGGGATAATCAATCCTTTTAATATGACAGTATCTTTTGAAGCAGGCAAGTTATTTCAAAAAGTTTCCCTCGGGTTCAACTATAAATATAGTTATTATGGTAAGAATAACGGAATGGAAATAAGAATATTTACAGGCGCTCTGCTGAAAAATGCTTCAGCATATCCAATTTATTCTTTTTCTGTCAGCGGAAGGAGCGGCTCCGAACAATATTTATACCAGGGATTATATCCTGATCGTTTTAGTGAATTTCCGAAAACCTTCTGGTCAAGACAAATGACCCTGTCTGAAGGGGGATTAGTTACTCCTGTCAATGACAGCCTTGGGTACAGTCGCTGGATTTGTTCACTCTCACTGACCAGCAGCCTGCCGGGAAAAACCTCAAAAATCCCTTTGAAACCCTTTATTAACTTATTATTGAATGATCATAGTCTGGGGACAAATCATAAATCACCGCTGTTTTTTGAGGCAGGTTTGAAAACAGGCATCTGGAACTTTTTCGAAATCTATATTCCTTTGCTTGTTTCCGGCAATATCGACGTAATTACCGGATCATTCAAAAACAGGATCCGCTTTGTTTTCAGGCTTGATAGACTTAATCCAGGCAAGACAAAATTATAGTTTCCAAACCGTATCCCTGATAATATCACCAACAATGGTGCGGTTGTAAATACCAGCGTTGTGCAATATAAGATTAATAGCTAAAGATTATTCTGCTTTTACCGGCTGTTGTGGCTTCTGAAGCTGGTTATATCAACTACTGACAAAAAGCATTTCCGGTCTTCGCCTGAAACTATTCCTTCCATATAGACAAGACCTAAAGGATTATTTTCATACCCAAGCATTACTTCACACGATTCTTTTGCGTTACTGGTAAAAACTTTCTTAAAAAATTTATTAAATGCAGCTTGCGAATCTTCAGAAATGAATAGCTTAAAATTTGCATTTACCAGGCTAAAGCGTTTTTCGCCGAACATTTCGGCGCCAGTAAAATTCAGATCAATGATACTGCCCTCTTTATCAAGTGTAAAATATCCCATCGGTGCAAAATCGTATAACATGGTGTATTTTTTAAGAGCCGTTTCTGCAGTCAGATTTGCCTGGATCAGCTCTTCGTTCTGCATTTCCAGTTCTATCTGGTGTACCTGCAGTTCATGAAGGAGTTTTTTCACATCAGCTTCAATTACCGGCAGGTTCGCTTTTTTTTGATTCTTTTTCAGCAGTTCTTCTGCTTTCCTGCGGAGCATTTGCTCATCCGTGAAATTCCGGTCCCTGGTACTCATGGTATTCTTATTTTTTTAGTGATAAAATCATTCCTGCTGCCATTTTCAGGCTATCCAGAAGAACATTTACAGAGCATTTAACATCTGATGTAGTGCCTCCGGCTGCTGTTACCTGCATTTTTAATTTACCAGGCAGCAATTGGGATTGCAGTTTATTGATATTATTTTCTGTACTTTTTCTTTCAGTTTCAGGAATAAACATTTGAATAAAATTGCGGTTCAGTACATCCTCACGTTTCATTCCAAAGAACTTTTCAGCAGTCGGATTAAATTCAACAATTTTATTGGCAGTTGATAATTTAATCAGAATATCTGAGGATGAATTAAATAGCAAATTATTCATCTGCTCTGTTTCATGCAATTTAAGTTCCACCTTCTTTAGCTCAGAGATATTGATAAATGTAATTACCAGGCCGTCTATACGGTCGTCCAAAGTACGGTATGGCATAATACGAATATTGAACCATCTCCCGTCTTTTGTAGGAATAGGTTTTTGTATAAATACCAGCGTTTTTAATACTTCCAGTGCATCAGCAGACAATCCGGGATATACGAGGTCAGTAACCAGGTCGGTAAAAGGCCGGCCGATATCGCTTTTTATCAATTTAAATATTTTGGTTGCCTGAAATGTAAAACGACGGATATTCAATTCTTTATCGAGAAACAATGTGGCAATATCTGTACTGTTAAGCAAGTTCTTCATATCATTGTTCACCCGCGAAAATTCATCCACTTTCGATTGCAGCTCAGCGTTCAGGGTCTGAAGTTCTTCATTCAGGCTTTGCATTTCTTCTTTTGAACTTGTAAGTTCTTCGTTGGTAGATTGTAATTCCTCATTGGTAGATTGCAATTCCTCGTTCGAAGATTTAAGTTCTTCCTGTGAAGTCTGCATTTCTTCGAGGGTATCCTGCATCTTTTCGCGTGTATCCTTTAACTCTTTCTCAAGCGCTGATTGCCTGACACTGCTTACTGTTTTCTTTTCTTTTACTGATTGCAGTTTAATATCGGATGTTTCATACACATCCATAAAGATTATCATAATCATGCCGTACAGAGGCTCAGGTTTCTCAATCCATTGAATGTTAATATCCAGTTTCTGTGCATTTCCATCTGTACTGACTTTGACATTATGAAGAACCACTGTTTCTCTTTTCATTATCGCTTTGCGAAAAGCAACGGGAAACTCATTGCGTAATCCTTCACGCAGCATTGCAAAAATATTCATGTTTGCTTTGCCAACTGCCGGCTCGAGGTATTTTCCTGTATGACCACAGATGTAAATTATATCGCCATTTTCGTTAACAAGAACACCGGCAGGTGCAAAATGCTGTAACAATAGCTGATCTGCAAGAGTCTGAATATTCAGTGTTGATTTTGCAGGAGGTAGCTTTTCAACGCCGGGTGGTTTGTTCCGGGAAAAAGTAGAAGGGAAATCAAATAATTCAGCTCCTCTGGTTGAGACAGCGCGTTTAAAAATTTTCAGTTTTACATCAAGTGATGAAAACAGATTATTCTGATTTCCCAGAGTTTCAGAGCTGCCAAGCACCATAATTCCTTTACTGTTAAGACTATAGAAAAATAGGCTTAGCAATTTCTTTTGCAATTCGGGTTCCAGATAAATAAGCAGATTGCGACACGAAAGTATATCAATCTTAGTAAAAGGGGGATGCATTATGATGTTGTGCTGTGCAAAAACAATAGTTTCCCTGATTTCGGTATTAATAAAAAAGCCATCATCTGTTGCAAGAAAAAAACGATTCAAACGAGCCGGAGATACATCGGCAACTATATTTGGAGGAAATATACCTTTCCTGGCTATTTCAATAGCATCACCATCCAGATCGGTAGCAAATATCTGTAATGAAAAGCCTCCGTGGGGATTGACTTTTTCTACTACTTCTTTAAACACGATGGCTAACGAATATGCCTCTTCCCCGGTTGAACATCCTGGTACCCATGCCCGTAATATTGAACCGGGTTGAAGGTTGGAAATAATATTTGGAATGACTCTCTCTTTAAGATTTTCCCATACTTCAGCATCGCGGAAAAAATTAGTCACACCAATCATCAATTCTTTGAAAAGTATATTCACTTCAATAGGATTGTCCTGTAAGAAAACGACATACAAAGATATCTTGTCGATTTTATGTACCCCCATACGCCTTTCAATGCGACGATATATGGTATTCTTTTTATAAAAAGAAAAATCATTACCGGTATAGGTCCGAAGCAGAATTATTATCTTTTCGAGTGAGCTTTTATCTTTGATTTCAACGTCCAGATCTGATCTGACGATAGGAATAAGTTTAAGAAATTCAATAAGTCTTTCAGGCAATAAATTTGCAGGGGCAACAATATCCACTAAAACCGAATCGATCGCATTGCGGGGCATACTGTCGAATTTTGCGTTGGAAGGTTCCTGTACCATAACTATTCCGTTCCTTTCTTTAATTGCTTTTAATCCTGAACTGCCGTCGGATCCCATCCCGGATAAAATAAGGCCAATACTTCTTTCCTGGCGGTCGTCGGCAAGGGAGCGCAGGAAAAAATCAATAGGCAGACGCAATCCCCTGGCTTCTATTGGTTCAAACAGGTGAAGCACACCATTTAATATAGACATGCTCTTGTTTGGAGGAATTACATACACACAGTCTGGTTTCACAGTCATACGGTCTTTCACCTGAAAAACCTGCATCCGGGAAATCCGCTGCAGCAATTCGGGCAACATACCTTTCTGAGTAGGGTCAAGATGCTGTATGACGACATACGCCATTCCGCTGTTTTCAGGTACATTACCCAGAAATTGTTCCAATGCTTCCAGTCCGCCGGCCGATGCACCTATACCGACTATAGGAAACTGTCGGGTATCTAAATCAGATGTTTTTTCTTTTACAGGGACTGCCGGTCTTAGATTCTTGGATTTCACTTTGATGATCTAGTTTAAGAGTATAAATTTAGGTTTATGCACCGGGTTATTTGTTACATAATCTTCAGGAAAAATTACATTATTCCCACTTTTCTTTCAATGTAACAGGAATACCTGGCTTTTAAAAATAGATGATATAGAATAATTGGTTCTTTTTTTTTAAAGCAACCCTACACTTAATTAAATTATGGGAATTATGTAATTCTAGTAAGAAATTGTGTAACACTATTAACTCTCATTAGACCTATCTTGCAGAAAATATTATTTAGAACATCTAAGGGAGGAATATTTGTTAATATAATTACATCTATTATGAAAAAGTTGAAATTGAGTTTAATTATGATTTTAAGCATTGTCTTAGTTATGGCAGGCTGTGCATCCTGGAACAAAACACAGAAAGGAGCTGTTGTCGGAACAGCAGCAGGTGGTGCAATGGGTGCAGTAATTGGCAGGGTTTCAGGCAATACTGCCCTGGGTGCAATTATCGGAGCAGCTGTCGGAGGCGGAGCCGGGGCTATAATTGGTCATCAAATGGACAAACAGGCAGAGGAAATAAAGAAGACTGTCCCTGATGCAAAAGTTGAAAGGGTAGGTGAAGGAATCGTTGTGGAATTCAGCAGTAAGGTTCTGTTTGCATTTGACAAATCGAGCCTTTCAGATGATGCTAAAATCAGCCTTGATAAACTGGTTAAAGTTCTGAACGGTTATCCTGATACGAATATTGAAGTGCAGGGACATACTGACTCTAAAGGAAGTGAATCGTATAATCAGACCTTGTCTGAGAAGCGGGCTGTGGCAGTATCAGGTTATCTTTCAGGTAAAAATATATCAGATAGCCGCCTTACCATTAAAGGATTTGGAGAAACTATCCCAAAATATGACAATGCAACTGCAGACGGGCGCACTCAGAACCGCAGAGTTGAATTCCTGATCTCCGCAAATGAAAAAATGATTGCTGAAGCTAAAAAAGAAGCAACTAAATAAATCGTTTATCAAGATATAAAATATTAGTATGAAAACAAGACTGATTTCTTTAATTATCGTCTTTTTGCTTTCGGCTCCTTTGGCAATCGCTCAGAGTACTGATAAGGCAAAAATTACCAAGGCTGTTCTTGGTGGTATTAATTTCCAGAATCTGAATGGGAAAGCAAGTAATGGAGACAAACTTACAAATGATATGATCCTTGGTTTTCACGCCGGGTTCAATGTCCAGATACCTATTGCTCCACAGTTCTTTTTTCAACCCGGTTTACTATTTACCACAAAAGGAGCTAAATATACTAATGGCTCATCGGCAAAGCTTTCGTATATTGAATTGCCAATGAATGTTGTTTATAAGGCACTGTTGGGTAACGGGAAATTTATGCTTGGTTTTGGACCATATGTTGGGTACGCTATAATTACAAAAGGTGGAGATTATAAAGCATTTGATGCAGGTGGAAATATTTTTGCCGGATATGAATTGTCTGGCGGGATATTTTTCCAGTTAAATACACAATTAGGAATGCTTAAGATTAATCCTGACTCAGGAATTACCGGTGATAAATCATCAATTAAAAATACTGGTTTTGGCCTATCAACAGGGTACAGGTTTTAAATCAAGGATTAAACACAAAAAAGCTGTCACTTTAAATCCGTGACAGTTTTTTTGTTTGCAGAATCTTTATCCCTCACTGTTTCAGCTTCCACTTTAACATATTTCTTAATTGGTCCTTTTATCCTGTTGTTAAAGATACGAGTCGATAATGCTGACCACACACAAAATACAAAAATCCCAACAATTAGCGTTATCATTAGTTTATTTTATTTGTGCAGCAAGAATTTCCTTTGAAGATTTAAATGTATACACAGGTTTATGTTTTATACTACCCTGGCTATAAGTCAGATCATCCATAACTTCCCTGGCACGCTGATACTTTTCAACAGTCAATCGTGCCATCAGGTAGCTTACCGTTGATTCTGCACCCTGATTGAGATTCACATGAGTCTCCTCCAGTCCATCGTAACAACCACCGGTGCACGGATTATAAATTATCTGGTGCAAGCGGTTATTACCTAAAAACCAGTTGAATGCCGTTTCCATTTTCAGAAAGTAATCTTCGTTCTTAAAGACATCATAAAACTTACTTAGTGTCATTATGGTATAAGCAACATCGATTGGCTGCTCTCCAAAATGACCGGGCTCCTGCCCTTTTTTCAGCCAGTTTTTATTCGAGATGACTTCTATTCCATTTTTATTAAAGGTCTGCGACATGAGAAAATCTAACGACGATATGGCAATATCTTTATATATTGTTTCACCAGTCAGCAACCATGCGTACAACATAGCTTCAGGCAATATGCTGTTAGCATACGTCAGGTAACCCTCAAACCATTCCCATTTTTCAACCGATTCGTGCTTATACATTTGCACCAGGCGGTTAGACAGAGTTATTATCAGGTCAGGAATCCCGGTTTGTCTTATAGCGCTGTTATAATAAAACAAACCCTTTATGGTAAAAGCCATACCCCGGGTGGAATGCATGGGTCTCATATGAGGTATTGCTTTTTGAATTATTGCAATAGACCTGGTTATAATATCCTCCGGAAGCAGATCCTTTGTTGAGATTAAGTACCCCAGGGCCCAGACTGCCCTTCCGTTGGAATCATCCAGATTGTTAACTTTATTCTGACCGATAAAACTGTCATAGTAATCTACATAGTTCAAAAAGTCACCGGCGGGTTGCTGACAAAAGTTAATAAAACTGAGATATTTACGTATATAAACCAGGTTCTTTTCATCGTGGGTTAATTTAAAATTCATACACATGGTAATAAGGGCCCTGGAATTATCATCGAGTGTATAACCTGAACAGGCGTCGGGTTGATTGATTTTTGAAAATTGGATCATACCGGTATTTGTGGTCATTTGCTTAAGGTGATTAAGCTTGATCTCCGGCAAATTATATCCTAATGAAATCTTATTGCCACAAATCTTTTTGAACAGCATTGCATGTGCAACAGCAGAATTTTCCCATGCCGTGAAAACTATTTTCTGCAAGGTATTAGAACTGATATTCCTTCGTAATGGTTCATCATTGAGCAATTTTATTACTCCATCAGCTAATTGCTGAGAGTCGCGAAAATCAAAAATAATCCCCAGATCCCTGGTAAGTATTTCCTTCGCATGAGGAATAGGCGTAGAAATGATGGGGCAGGCACAGCTCATGGCATATACAAAAGTTCCGCTTACGGCCTGGTTAGGATCGTTAGATGTAAACAGATAAATATCTGTAAGTTGCAAATACTCGAGAAGCTCCGGTAATGGCAGGAAGTTGTTTACGAATATTACATGATGAGAAAGCTTATTGAGTATTACCAGGGATTCAAGCTTTTGCCTGTATATTTCACCTTCTGTTTTCACCACTTCCGGATGGGTCTTGCCAATTATGAGAAATACAACATCAGGGTTGGTCTTGATAATGGTGGGCAATGCTTCCAGGGTAGTTTCAATACTTTTTCCCGAGCTCAGAAGGCCAAATGTAGTAAGGACCCTTCTTCCTGTTAATCTGTATTTTCTTTTCAAATATACTTTGCTCAAATGAGGTACCAGGTGAGTGCCATGGGCAATGACAGTGATTTTTTGATTTTGTATACCATATTCATTAACCAGAATTTCAGCCGAATTATGAGTCATTACTATGATTGACTCGCAGGCAGCTGCAATGCTGATTACTTTGGATTTTAACTGATTGTCAGGATGAGGCAGGACTGTATGAAAAACTATCGCAACCGGTTTTGATATAATATTCAGGAATTTTTGAAATGTTCCTTCCTGCTCTTTAAAAAAGCCAAATTCATGCTGGATCAGGACGAGTTTAATCTTTTCGTCTTTATTTATATCTAATGCCAGTTTCTTATAACCGCCAGATAATGAGGTTTTAAGTATATATTTTACTTCTTCAGGATATGAATAACCTGTTTCTCCTGATTCCAAAGCACAAACTTTTACAGATAATGAATTACTGAATTTATTATTAAGTGCCTTAATGAGATCCTGTGAATAAGTTGCTATGCCGCACACCCTCGGCGGATATGAGGTTACAATAAGGATTTCAGCCAGATCTATAGATTTATTTTTTGTCATTCACTTTAAATTTTAGTAATTCGGTCATCAGGGCAGGTAAATTCACTGAAGCACAGGCAATATGTGTATCTGCGGCTCCATAATAAATAAATAAGGTGTTGCCAAACAAAGCACTCCCTGTGGGGAATACGACATTATTCACCTCTCCATGCAGTTCCCATTCATATTCCGGTGAAAACAGAGGATAAGGAAGTCGTGCCAGCTCTTTTGAAGGATCATTCAGATCAAGTAAAACGGCGCAGGCTGAATAAACAATCCCATTCCGGGTTTCTTCCACTCCATGATAAATAAGCAGCCATCCCTGATCTGTTTCGATCGGAGGACAACCACCGCCAATATAGCTTGACTCGTGTGCATAAACAGGGTCCAGCACAATATTCTCCTGAAGGTTTAAAAAGTAATTCTTCCAGAATTCACGGGTAAGTTCCTTTAAGCTGTTTACAGAAACAAGTTGAATTCCAGGTCTGATCCTGTGGAGAAATACCAGTTTACCATTAATTTTCCTGGGGAAAAAAATCACATCTTTATCCCATAACATTATTTTTTTTTCAGGATCTGCTTCCTGGTAATAAAACTTATGATTCCGGTAATAATTTTCATTTACTTTACCAGCCGATTCTACCAGAAATACAAATTCCGAATATGTTATCGGAGGGACAATTATTCCCTGTTTTGTAAAAAGGTTTAAGTTCCCGGAGGTAGCTAACGCCCCACGTGCATTTGTACCGTCATATCCTGTATACGTCATATAATAAAGATTATCGATCTTGACTATACGGGCATCCTCAACGCCATGACTTTCATATTCAAATTCCGGAACCATGAAAGGCTTTTCCCACCGTTCAGCCACTGTCAGCGGGCCATCCAGCCGGCAATATCCGATACTTGAATGATTTCCTTTTCGCACTGCGCGGTAAAAAAGGTGAACACTGTCCCCTTCGCGAATTACCGCAGGATTCAGCACTCCTTCATTTTCAAATTCCAAATCCGTCTTCGTAAACAGAACACCTTCTTTTTTTAGCTTTATCATAAAGATTTATTTCACCTTCTTTTTAAAAAACGTTTTGATTTTTATTAACTGGGGCATAGTGTCGCCTAAAAGAAATCCCCAGGGTTTTAATGGTTCAATATGGTCAAAAATAAGTTTTACAATGGCCAGAAGAGGTATTGAAAGAAACATACCCGGGATTCCCCATAAGGCATTACCGGCAATTACGACTATTATTGAGAACAGCGCATTGATCTTGACTTTGGAAGCTACTATTTTGGGAACGATATAATTATTGTCTATCATCTGGATGAAAAAAAAGCTTACCAGAACATAAACTGCGGGCCAGATTGACGATTTAGTGGCCAGAGCCACCATCATGGGCAATGCCGTTCCCACAATTCCTCCAAGATATGGAATGACGTTTATCAAAGCACCAATTATGCCAAGCAGGAGGGCGTAGTCAATACCAAGTATTAAAAGAGCAATGGTATAAAGGGTTGCTACAAGAACTGCTTCTATAACAAGGCCAGTAAGATATCGCTGGATAACATCTTTTATCTGAGTAACTATTTCACTCACCTTACCCTGGTTACTTGTGCCAAAGAGCCTGTGGATAAACTCAATTAGCAGGGGGTGATAAAATAAAATCAAAAAAATGTAAACGGGAATTAAAAACAGTACTACTAAACCGTTGCCCAGGATAACAAGTGTTTGCCCTATTGCAGCGGTGCTGGTATTGATGAGTTCTCCCTGGGTTTTTAAAATCCATTCATGTATTTTTTGGGGATTTATTTCAAAATATCCGGAAGCCCATGTGATAGTCTGGTTAAGAGCCAGTGTAAATTCATCGACCAGCTTCGGCAGGGTTTCGCTAAACCGGCTTATTTGTGAAATTATCAGGGCTCCAAATGAGACAATGACTAATAGGGTAAGTAATATGGTAATCAAAATAGCTACCACCCTGTTTATTTTAATTCGTAATAAAGAATTTACGACCGGGTGGAGCACAATTGCGATAATGACAGCAAAGACTACAGGAACGATAATGCCCTTAGCTACATACAGTATTGCCAACAACGCAATTAAGCCGACTAATAAAATAGATCCTTTTGCGTATAAAGGAAATTTTAGATTATCATCTGTCACTGCTTTCCGTTATTCATTTCTTTTTTATTGAAAAAATGTTGGAATACAAATCGTCCGAATGATTTAATTACGTCAGAGTTTTGGGTAATGACGTTTGTAATACCAACCTGCAGAATAGTTCCGATAAGTTTTTTAACCTTGTTTTCTGATGTACCAATAATAATTTTCTTCGTAAGAGAACCGGCAGCCAGACCCAAACTGGTGCCTAAAATGTTATTGACCAGAAATGGTGAGGATGATAAATCCTTCCAGGCACTCCTGAGGAGGTTAACAGGTTTAAAACTTTCATAAGCAATATAGAATTGTTCTTTCAACAGATGTCTTTTAGCTTCTCTTTCAACTTCTAATAGTTGAATTGCATTTTTAAGCTCCAGGGCGGAAGTTATATTTTGCATATGCGGTTATTTTAGCAACTGTTTGATGAAATAATCGGAGACAGTCTTTTTTAGCCATTTGTGCATAAAAAAATGCATGACGATTCCGATTAGGGCATAAAAAGAAGCTACCGTAAAGAATCCTAAAAATGTTTTACCGATGATTTCACCAAGCCAGAAAGCTAATCCAAGATTTAAAAAAAGAAAGAATGACATAAATAGGACAAAGACAACAGAATGAGGGATAAATGAGGAAACTACATCAGACGTTTTATCCAGAGCTTTAAGCTTTATCAATTCATAGTTTGATTTGGCATATTCAGCAGCCTTTTCCAGCAACGATTCAATGAACCTGGCATTATCTTCCATGGTTTCTGTTTTGGTAAAATTCTATTTACACCGGGAAAATTGATTTTCCGGCGGTTATAAAACACCTTTCAAAATGGTCAGATTATCTTTAGCCCATTTCACTCAGTGGCAGTTTTCATATCTTTCTTTGCCTTTTCTGATTTAGGCTTATTCTGCTCAGCGGCATCAGATACTTCCTCTTTTACCTCTTCAATTTTTTCAGAGATATTATCCAGAAATTCATCGAATTTTTCTTTTAAAGAATCCACATAATCTTCTCCTTTTTTGGATATTTTTTTACGGGTAACCGAACCCTTATCAGGAGCGAATAAAACCCCTAATAATGCACCTGCAGCAAGACCGGCCAATACTCCTAATAATATTTTTCCTGAGCTCATAACTAAATTTTTTAAATAATAAGTCCACACAGAAAAATCCAAATAGAAGTGTGAAATTCCGAACCTGATTGTCAGGTTTTATTACTTCGCAATAACTTTTCTGAGTGGACTCAATGATTGTTATTAAAGCAATAATTTTAAAAGGCTCTTCTTCCCCGGATTAACCTGAGTAATACAGCAATAATTGCAATTACAAGGAGGATATGTATGATACCTCCGACATGGAAGCCAACGAATCCTATTGCCCAGGCAATGAGCAGGATTATGGCAATTGTATAAAGTAGATTCCCCATGATTTTTGTCTTAACTGTTTATAATAATATAATAAGCAGCAGTAAGATGATAATTGCTGCACCCGCAGATATATATATTCCACCGCCTATTGTTTTAAGTCTGTGATTGATGGAACGAACTTCTTTTCGCAGATTTTTCTTTTCTGACGATTTCATTATTGACACATCTTTCGCTTTTATTTCGTCTAACCTTAACAACAAGGTTTTGGCTTCGGGAGTTTCTGCCGGTTTTGGATCAACTAATGATGAAGGATCAGCAACAGTCGCGGCACTTGATTGTAACGGGATAAATGTTAATGACAAGCATGTTACCATTAAACAGAGAACAATCTTTTTCATGTTTTACATTTTAAATTAATATGAATGGAATATCTTACTTTAATTCGTCAGTGTACTAACTGAATATTTTCTTACAAAGGTATGTCTGCGAAATCTTCGAACAGTTACATAATTAAAGGAAAAAGTTACATCATTCACACATTTAATTATAGCAGGACAGGAAAATCCATGCCAATGACTGTTATATCTTTCCGCTTTATAATTTGCTGGTTTAATCGCTGGAATAATTCACTGGCTCACACATTACCCGGGGAGTGATGTCTTTTAAGTCTCAGGTTTTTAAAGTGGGTTGGAGTAAGGCCAGTCATTTTTTTGAACTGGTTTGACAGGTGTGCCACGCTGCTGTAATGCAGTTTCCAGGCAATCTCAGTAAGATTAAGTTCATCATAAACCAGCAGCTCTTTTACTTTTTCGATTTTATGTGCCAGGTAAAACTGTTCAATGGTAGTCCCTTTAACTTCGGCGAAAAGATTTGCCAGGTACGTATAATTGTATTTAAGTTTTTCGCTCAGGTAATTAGAAAGATTTATTTTTAGTTGTTCATCGTTATAATGAACAAGCTCAACAATGATCGTTTTGATTTTCTCAACAAGAATGCTTTTTTTATCATCCATCAGTTCAAGTCCGGTTTTCCTAAGCGCTGAGCTTAAAGTGGCCAGCTGAACCGGGGAAATCTCTTCCATGATTTCGGCTTCACCCAGATCGACAGTGATGTAATGCAAACCAAGCTTTTCAAGTTCTGATTTTACAACCATTTTGCACCGGATGCAAACCATATTCTGGATGTAAATCTTCATTAACTTATTCCTTCTGGTCTGATCTTATTCATATAAGACAAATATATAATTATTTTGTTTTAAAGTCTGAAAACAAGCTCTGCAGCAAATTTCTAAGCCTGGCTTATTGACCACCTTTGTCGTGCCGGATTACAATTAACATATAAAACGAGTGAACCCTTATGTGCTTTTAAAATTTTACTGGCTGACAGCTCAACCAATATGTATATCATCGGGGATTCAACAGTTGCCGACCAGCCGGGTGAAGGATCCGGTTCAACAGAACTATTATTCCAATTTCAGTATTGCTGAAGTCCGCCTACTTTTTTAACTGATGCAGTTTCCACAATTCATTTAAGCCATCAACTGTCAGGTATTCTTTTGAAAGAAGTTTCGCTGCAATTATTTCGATAAATGACCAGTTCCCTTTTATCAGTCTCATTGTTTTAACCTCAAGACCTTTCAGGTGTATTTCAAAACTCTCCGGCATTTTGAATTCATGAACTCCTTTGTAAAAAATTCTGGAAATCTGCCACAAATCATTACCGGATATATTTGGATCATAAGTTATACATTTGGACCTGCAGAAATATTGTTCGGAGAGGAAACCGGCTCTAAGACACATAATCAGAGAATCAACCAGATCGCGATCGTTGTCGTAGTGGCAAATCATAACTTTCATGAACAATCACTTTAATTTGCTTATCATTATCAATGATATTTTCTTCTTTTATTTTAATTCCGGTAATGAGATGAATAAAAATGTGACCGGCCACATGAAATGCAGTCCTGTCGTCATAAAACGCAATTCTACTGCCTGAGGTTTTTCCCATGTTGTTTTTACAAAACAGATCAACAAAATTAAAGTTCAAAGGTTCATATGATATCGATAATTTAAAGTCGGCAGACTTTAAGAGAGAAAATGAGTTTGCTCCGCGAATTGATAAATCAAATATTATTTTTAATTTTAAAAACTTTAAAAGAAAAAGTGTTTATAATAACCTGATAATCTGAATTAAGATGAATATGAAAAAAATGAGAATGTTTGCATGGATTCTGGTCGCCTCTGCAATTATCGGTACAAACCTCCGTGCTCAGGAACGGAATGATGTGATAAAGGCTTATAATGAAGGCGCGAAGTCGATCCAAACTGATGTTCAGGCTGCTATTAATGCATTTGAAAATGTAATTGTACTCTCTGATAAGGTAGGGGAAAGCGCTGCCGATCTCAAACAAAAGGCTGTCCAGGTTTTACCCGGATTGTATGTCAGGGTTGCTTCCAACGCCCTGAATGAAAAAAAGCCCGCGACGGAAATAATCAGGGCTGCAAAAGCAGCAGATCGGGCAGCTGAAAAATATGGGAGCACATCAGGTAAGGAAAATGCCAGGAAGATATTGACGCAAGTTTATTACAACATGGGGACAGAATTTTTTACCAGGAAAGATTATAATAGTGCCCTGTCGGCGTTTGACACTCTTTTATTGATCAATCCGGGTTATCCTGCAGCAATTTATAATAAGGCTTTAATAAACAGAAGTCAGAATAATAGCGCCGCCTTCGAGGAAAATATTAATTCGTTTCTTGAAAAGATGAAAAGTGCAAATGATTCAGTAAAAGCAAAACAGGCATCAAGGCTTGCACTTGAATATTTTCGGGCATCCGGATCTCAGGCAAATCAGGCAAATAAACTTGATGAGGCACTTGTCCTGCTAAATAAGGCTGCCACATACGGCGACGACAAAGATCTTTTCTATTACTTTGCCGATGTTTACAACAAACAGAAGAATTTCGACAATGGTGCAGAATATGCCCAGAAGGGCCTGAATCTTGAAACCGGTAATGCTGAAGCCAGGGCGAAATTTTACTTTCAGCTGGGAATTGCGCAGGCGGGTAAAGGAAAGACCACCGATGCCTGCGCTTCATTTAAGAATGCCTTGTACGGAACATTTGCACAGGCAGCAAAAGCAGAAAGAACAAACCTTAAATGTAACTAGGTATAATTCCCCGGTGCTTGTACTGTCTTTTGAGTCCGTAGCCTGCCCGGCTACAGATTCCAGACCTGTTAACCACAACTCGCCGGTTCTCATATCAATTTTTCTGTTAAGTAAACGCCAGGAGTCTGATAACAGACAGGAATAATAACTACTTTTAAAAAAATAACCAGACCATAATTATCCCTATTAAATAGTATTGATTTTTAACTGAATAAGAAATGGCGCAACAATATTTAGATCATTCAAAAGCAATTTTGACATCAAACCGTTCAAATTTTAAGGGAGGTAGCAAAGGTTCCGGGATAATCTCTTTATTTGGGTATCAAAACGAATATGATCTCAGAGAAGGGTATCCATTATTAACTACCAAAAAGATGGCTACAAGATCTATGTTTCATGAAACAATATGGTTCTTAAGAGGGGATACAAATATTAAATATCTTGAAGACAATAACGCACCTGTCTGGAGACCTGATGCTTTTCAGGGCAATCTTCCCGGGATGCAAAAAGAAGGAATTTTTCCAGAAGGTATTGTAAAGTATTCTCCTGATTGGGACAAAGCAATGGAAGAATATGGTCAGAGAATAAAAGAAGATCCTGAGTTTGCAGAAAGATGGGGTGATGCAGGACCAATTTATGGGAAACAATGGAGAAGATGGGAATATTTTGATCACGACAAAGAGAGGTTTGTTGAAATAGATCAACTTGAAGAATTGATAAATGGTCTTAGAAAGAAACCAACCGGGAAAAAACACATTGTTGATTCGTGGAATCCCGGAGACACTCCAAAAATGTCTTTACCTCCATGTCATGTTTTATATCAGGCAACTGCAAATGAAGAAGGCGAGTTAGAATTGCAGCTTTACCAGAGAAGTTGTGATCAGTTCCTGGGTGTTCCTTTTAATATTGCCAGTTATGCTGCTCTTACCCAAATAATTGCTCAACAAGCAGAGATGGTCCCAAAAACATTTATCCATACTTTTGGAGATTCACATTTTTATGCTGGTATTGGGAAGAGAACTCAATGGCACAGAGATAATTTCAAGGAACTGCAAAAAAGAATAAGAAATGTTTCTGCAGGAGAAGAATATTTAGAAGTTGTGGATTGGATTAATAAAAATGCTCCCGGTGACGGCAATGAAGAAAAGTATGATCATGTAACTGCAATTCTTGAACAAATGTCAAGAGAAACCAAACCTTTACCTAAATTACGCATTACAAAAAAATCCTTTGATCAACTAACTATTGATGATTTTGTTGTAGAAGATTATAATCCTCATCCTCCGATCAGAAGGAGTATGGCTGTATAACGCGGTCCTGCCTTGTCAGCCGAAGGGACTGCAAGACTACCTTGCCGTTAAGCTTTTAAGCCTTTCAGGATGTACAATCTTATTATAAACAATGAATAACATGGAGGAGTTAGTATTTGCATTTCCAACAGAAGAGTTGTGGAAATTAATAACCTATAAAAGGAAAGGTTTAATAAAGGGAAATAATGAAGTATTAAAAAGAATTGTTCAAAACGGTCAGTTCCTTGGAAGAAGTGAATTAGAAGAAGACCCTTCCTTTAAACAAATTATTCCGTATGCAATTATCTCTAATAAAGAACCGGAGCGAATCGGAGTTCGGCAAAGCCAATCATTTTATTTATTCAAAAGGACATCCGGGCAGACAGAAAAAAGATTACACAATAAATTCTCTTTAGGAGTAGGAGGTCATATGAACCCTAATGACTCTGTAGAATCGAAAGAACAATATCTAATTGATGAATTAAAAAGAGAATTATATGAAGAAGTCAAATTATTAAATGGATGTTTAATAGAGGATATTGAATTTATTGGCTTTATAAATGATGATACAATTCCGGTTGGCAGAGTTCATATTGGGCTTTTGTATAATATTCATGTATCAAATAAAGAGGTATATATTAATGAAACGGATAAAATGACCGCAGATTGGATAGATAAACACAGTTTAGCTGAATTTTATGAAGGAATGGAAACATGGACCAAAATAACATTCGATTTTTATATCAGATGAAAGTATTGCATAAGCCGGAAGCATTGGTTTTTCCACTCAAGAAGCCGTCCGCCAGCCCGGAAAATAACATTTCATCCTCAGTTGAAGCTTCAGCAAGGTTGATTTTGTCACGGTTTTTGCTCCCGATTGCATCGGGATTACTCCTGCTGTCTGCTTTCTCCATCACTATTTAGTTACAATATTTATTAGCAATGTAGTACAAAGCGAAATTTTTTTTGTAGTTTTAGAAAAAAGTATGCTTATTTTTTCAAAAGCAACAATCATAAACACTGTAAAGATCTACTATGAACATTAAACGTAAAACATTATTATTAGCGGTGAGCTCTGTAATTATTGTGGGATTAGGATTACAAGGATGTTCCGTAACATCAAAGAGCAAAACTGATAGCACCACCAAAACTGATGTTGCCGCCAAAAGCAAAACTGATGTTGCCGCTAAAAGCGATACTACACGAAGCATCGCACCGTACTTCATTCCTGCCACACCAGCAAAAAAGACACCGGATCCTGATGGATTCATTCAACGTTGGTTACTCCTGGAACCTATCAGCAAACCAAACCGTAGCAATACTGTATTTACAGATAGCTACATAAGGACAGCCTTTACAACTGAGTATTTTCCTAACCAGTTTACTGTTCTTCCCAAAAATGGAGAAAAAGTAAAAGTTGGAGAGAAGGAACTTACATGGCATGCATTGGAGAGCACAAATTTCAATGTCAAACTATTTCGTTTCGCCTATGGGTTAAGAAAAGATATTTACGGAGTTCTGTTTTGGGCGGTAACCGTTGTTAACAGTCCTGTGGAAATGAAAAATGTCAGAATGGCAGTAGGGTCAAATTCAGCATCAATGTGGTGGCTCAATGGAAAGGAAGCAGTTATTCTTTCCGGAGACAGACGTATGGTAATGGATGATTGTGTCTCGCCACGTCTGACGCTTAACCAGGGAAAGAATATTATCAGGGGAGCAGTGATCAATGGTCCTGGAATGAGTGATTTCTGTGTTCGCTTCCTGGATGAAAAAGGAGAGCCGATAAAAGATCTCACTATTACTTATGAATGAAATTAGTTAGTCATCCTATTAAAGATCTCAATTGAATAGAAATTGAAGTTATTATGAAATTAAGAATTAGAATAATAGGCGCAACAGCCCTTTTATCAGTACTGTTAGCCGGAACAGTGACAGCACAAATCGGAAAACCATTTATACATGATCCGTCAACAATCATGGAATGTGAAGGAAAGTATTATACATTTGGCACAGGTGGGGGAGGATTAATATCCGAAGATGGCTGGACATGGAACAGTGGTGCAGTAAGGCCTGGCGGAGGAGCCGCCCCGGATGCAATAAAAATTGGTGATCGCTACCTTATAGCCTATGGCGCAACTGGTGGTGGCCTGGCAGGCGGACATAATGGAAGAATACTTACAATGTGGAATAAGACTCTTGACCCAAAATCTCCCGATTTTAAATATTCAGAAGCTGTCGTAGTTGCTTCATCCGATGGTACGGAAGATTGTGATGCAATCGATCCCGGACTTCTTCTGGATCCGACCGATGGACGATTATGGTTATCATACGGCACCTTTTTCGGGTTCATTCGTCTTGTAGAACTTGATCCCAAAACAGGAAAACGTGTAGAAGGTAATCAGGCATTAAATATAGCAATTGATTGTGAAGCCACAGATTTGATGTATCGTGACGGATGGTATTATCTTCTTGGCACACATGGAACCTGCTGCGATGGCGCAAACTCAACATATAATATAGTTGTTGGTCGTTCCGGAAAAGTAACCGGTCCTTACCTTGATAATATGGGAAGAGACATGTTAAAAGGTGGCGGCAAGATGGTAGTTGCAGCAGGCGGAAGAGTTACCGGACCAGGACACTTTGGACTTTTAGACCTTGGTGACGGAGTTCAAAAAATGTCATGCCATTATGAAGCAGATTTAGATCAAAGCGGACGTAGCGTATTAGGCATCCGTCCGTTACTATGGAAAAATGAATGGCCGGTTGCAGGAGATAATTTCAAAGAAGGAACATATGAAATTGAATCCGAGAGAAGAGGATATGCCTTGGAGTTAGTTGTAGATTTTGTACGAATGGCAGGTGGAATGCGAGGATTTAATCGTAACAATGCTGAACCGGTAAAACCCGTTCCATCCCAGGAATTAGCAGATGTAATTAAGACCTGGCCAACCGGAAACATTGGTGTAAGAATAGGAGATTACATGTTCCGCCCACATCAGAAATGGACAATTACAGCAGTTCCTGATTCAGGAGGATATCCCGGAGGACCATATTATAAAATAGTAATAGCAGGAACAGACCGGGCATTGACAGCAACAGCAGAAGCTGAAGTAATAACGGTTCCAACATTTACCGGCGCACCGGAACAATTATGGCGAATCGATCAATTGACTGATGGAACATATAGAATAATGCCTAAGGTAGTTCCAAATTCAAAAGAGAAAGTAGCGCTGGTATCTTCAGGAGATAGCACACCGACACTTGCAACGTTTGATATGAATAGTGACAATTCCAAATGGAATTTTAAGGCTCACTAAATATATTCTTTATGAAAGACGCACGTTTAATTAACGGCGTCTTTCTCTTTGATTTATCGAAAGAGGCCTTTCGGCCTTATTAAACTCGTTATGAAAACTTGTAATCCTGCCTCGCCACCCCTGCAAATCCCGGCACCATACTGGCACCTTGAGAAAAGTGTGAGTGTGAGAGTGGGTTTTGACTGTTTTTTTTACCTTTACACTTTAGGAACCGGGGGTAATAGGGGATTATTTTTATTAACAGAATCCAATGTCATTACTTTATTCCCTGATTATCTAATATTTATGGCAGCATATCTTAAATTTAAACCACTATCAAATTTTTAAATTTTTAATCAATATGAAAAGACTAACAATTTCATCACTTGTAGTGATGTTATTAGCGGCATTCAATTATGCTTCGGGCCAGGATTTGAAACTCAATGATCTTGAGTATTTCGAGACGCAAGGTGTCAATGTCCTTGTGTACAATAACCTATTTACCGGAGGTTTTAACGATGAGAAGACCGCCGGTATAGAATTGATTCACCATGGCGTCAGAACAGCTCAAGGCGGCGCTGTGAGACTTTCCAGCACACCAGAGCAGTGGGATCTTGTTCCGGCAATACCAACCCGGACGGTAAACCGTGCTTCGAATACCATTGAGTCTACGTTAAGGTATGCAGATTACGATTTTGATTCACGGGTGGTTGTCACGGCTAAGGGTAAAGGTGTTGAGATATCTGTTTACCTTGATAAACCTGTTCCCACGGCACTTGAAGGAAAAGCCGGATTTAATCTTGAGTTTCTACCATCGCAATATTGGGGAAAAACCTATCTGATGGATGGGCGTCACGATCGATTCCCGCGTTATGTGGTAGGTAACACCATTACAAGGCCTAACAGTGAAAAAATAAAGCAATTCAAGGGGTATATAACTTCCGACGATAGAGGGACCGGCAGATTTATCGATCCACTTCCTCTCGAAACCGGCCGTATCTTTCTTCTTGCACCGGATGAACCCGAACGTTTGGTAAAAATCACCTCGCAAGATGCCGATCTTATGCTTTTCGACGGCCGTGTGCTGGCACAAAACGGCTGGTTTGTAGTTCGCAGTTTACTTCCCGCAGGAAAAACAGGCAGGGTTTTGACCTGGACAGTTGAACCAAATGCCATTAAGGGCTGGGTAAGAGAGCCAAATATCGGTTTCTCTCAGGTAGGATACATCCCTTCGCAACAAAAAGTCTCTGTCATTGAACTCGACAAGAAAGACAAACCGCAAACAAATGCATCGATATATAAAGTTGACGACGATGGCAAAGCTACTCAGGTATTCACCGGCAAAATCTTACCCTGGGGTGACTATTATAAATATCACTATGTAAAATTCGATTTTTCTTCAGTTAACACCCCCGGTATATACTATATTCAGTATGGCGCCTTTAAAACAAATAACTTTTTAATAGAAAAGAACGTTTACGATAAGATCACTGACGCCACCAGCGATATATGGATCCCAATACATATGAATCATATGTTTGTAAACGAAGCTTACAGGGTGTGGCACGGCGAACCTTTTAAGGAAGGATATCTTCAGGCTCCGCCAAACACCGATCATTTCGACCTCCACAGACAAGGACCAACAACCGATACCAAGTATAAAGGGCTGGAATTGATCCCTGGACTAAACATAGGTGGTTTTTTCGACGCTGGAGATTTTGATATCGAGACAGGATCGAATATTGGCGTGGTGCAAAACTTTGTCCAAACATGGGAATCTTTCAAACCCTTACGCGATGAAACTTTTGTGGATCAGAAGCAACGTTATGTTGATCTTCACCGTCCTGATGGGACGCCAGACATATTGCAGTTTATCGAGCATGGAACATTGCACCTGGTAGCTCAGGCAGAGATTATCGGCCACATGGCACAAGCTCTCTCTAACTCTGTTCTCGATAATTACCATCACCTTGGTGACGCAGCCTCAATAACAGACGGCCTTCATTATAATCCGGACCTTGGCCCTTACGAAGTAGCCAGTGACGGCCGGTCGAGCGGAGTTAAGGATGATATGTGGGCATTTACAAGCCGTAATCCTGGCCTCGATATCAGGGCAGCAACGATGTTTGCCGCAGCAAGCCGGGCGTTGAAGGGATATAACGACGATCTTTCGGCAAGAGCGCTGCAACAGTCAAAAAGACTTCTGAAAGAGGCAACGGAATTACTTGCCAATCAGCCGCAGGATCGCGCTGGCAGGGGCGGCGGATCAGCAGATATTGCCACCAATCTTCAACTGTACATCTCAACCGGGGAGCAACAATATGTCGATAAATTTCAGGAACTTTTATGGCCTGCACTTGAGCGTAACGTTAGTAGCAACATTTTGACGGCATTAAATGCCATACCGCACATGGACGCATCCTTCAAAGAAAAGCTTCGGCCGTATGTTGTAAAGTATAAAGAATATATCGACCAGCTTGAAAAGGATAATCCCTACGGAGTTCCCATCGGCCTTGGTAACTGGGCAGGAAGCGGAGGCGTGGTGAGCTTTGGTACCACTATTTGCTTTGCCAGCACATATTTCCCTGATATTATCGCCGCCAGCCATGCTTTCAAGCCCATCAACTGGCTATTTGGCTGCCATCCGTATCACAATTATTCGTTAGTGGCAACGGTGGGCGCCGCTCGTCCCAAAGCAGTCTTTTATGGTAATAACAGAGCTGATTTCTCATTTATTCCGGGCAATGTTGCTCCAGGTATATTATTCAGAAAACCCGACCACTTTGAAAACTACGACGACTGGCCCTTCCTGTGGGGACAAAACGAGGGCACTATTGGTGGAAATACCAGTTATTTAATTTTTGGATCAGCTTTTAAGAATTTAGTAAAATAAACAGGTGACACTGCCGACCTGAAGCCGGAGTGCATTGATCATCAATGACCGGTTATAATTTAGGGAATTCATGAATTACATTAAAAATTCCATTTATCAGCATTTGGACGGCAATCACTGAGAGGATAAGTCCCATGATCCTTGATATGGCTTTGATTATTGCAGGTTTTAATCTCTCTGCAATTCTTTTGCTAAGCATGAAGAGCAAAAAAGTAATGCCGCATACCACAGCAAATACAGCTATTATTAAAATCGTATTTATGAAGCTGCTCCCCTGGCCTACAAAGTTCATGGCTGTTGATATGGTTCCAGGGCCAGCCAGGAGAGGAATCCCTAGAGGAGAGACAGCCATATCATCATAGGTAGCCATTGTGTCTTTCGCATTTGTTTTTTGAGTCTTTGCCGCCTTTCCCTGGAGGAGGTCATATCCTATGAAGAAAACAATTATTCCTCCAGTGATTTGGAAAGCTGGAAGAGTTATATTAAATAACCTGAATATTATATGACCAAAAAGACTAAATATTGTGATTATTATGAATGCTACGGACACAGCTCTTAGTGCTACCCTTTTAATTATCTCCCGATCTGCATCTCCAACCATTGTAAGAAATACGGGGGTATTCCCGATAGGGTTCAGGATAGCGAAGAACCCTACAAAGACTGTTGTGATGAACAAAGTAAAGTTCGGAATTGGGTCCATAATTTTGTAAATGTGTCCATCAAAGATATCATAGTTATAATAATAAACCTGTCAATTATTTACTTGATAGAAAGATTGAAGAAGGAAAATTGATATTCTTCAAAATTCGTCCTTCTTTGACCACATCAAAAGACCATCTGAGAACACATAACATACATCAAAAACGACAAGGATTTAACTCCAGCAGTTGGGGGGCAACTTACTGATAGCAAATGTATTCATGGCTCTCGGTTGTAACTCTCTGATTTATGCAGAAGTGACTTAAATTTATTTGACTTCAGTTTTTTATTGGCATAACTTTGATAATTGACCATAAAACAAATCCTGGTTATGAAACAAAAGTTTTTAGATATCTTATTAAAGGGTGTAATCCTTATTGGTATCTTCTATTCCGTCTGTCTATCTTGTAGTAATCCCAAACCCATTCCAAAAGAAAAGGAACCATTCATTGGAGTTTGGCAGGCACGATCAGGATTTAAGGTTATTATCAAAGCTTCAGGGACAGCAGATGTTACTGAAGGTAATATTTCAATGAACCCCGATAACATTAAATTAAATATTGGGGTAACTCCAGAATATGCCATTGGTATGCTGGTTGGGTTTGGAGCTGACAGTGTTTTAATAATTAGTAAGCCAACTGTTCGGGCAAGGGAATATCGAATAGATAGAAATCCATATTTAGACGGGGACACAATGAAAATGGTACTTAATGGTGTAGTACTGATTAAGCATAAGTGAATCTACCATTCGGGCTTACTCACCAAATTGTTTAAGATGTAGTGTTTAATAATTATGTGGGGGAAATAAATTTGACTTTGGCTTTTATAAGTTGTATATTTCATTGAAGTTATTTGTTTACAGTTACTTAGTTGGTTTTTCACTAAAATCTCCAAAGAAATGAGAAAAGTCTTATACGTTTTATTCGTGGTAGCAATGATTATTACTTCCTGCCAGACTAAAACAAAAGTTGCCCCTGTTGATTTAGCTGCTGCAAAAGTTGCTGTAACTGAATTATTGGATAAATTCGGTTCAGGAATGAAATCCAAAGATGCAAATGCTTTAACATCCCTTTTTACTGATGATTGTCTTATTTGCGGTACTGACTCCAAGGAAATGTTAGACAAGGCGGATTGGTCAAATATGATGGTTCAGACATTTGCCGATACCTCTTTGAATATGAATTATACAATTGATAAACGTGAAATTAGAGTTTCAAAGGATGGTAATTCAGCAATCGCACTGGAACAAACGCTTTTTAAATCTTTTAGTCAGAAGATGCCAGTTCGTATTATTTATCATCTCGTGAAAGGCAATGATAATTGGCTATTTGATTTTTTCAGTATCAGTTTTATACCAAACAATGAAGATATTGGAAAACTTAATAAGGCATTAGAGTAAGATTCATTTTTGTTTTAAAGCATTCGGATTCCATATTAGATATTAAATACCTTAAAATATACATTTTAGGGTATTTATTATTTCATAATATAATGATTACCTGATAATAAACTATTTTCTGCCTCATCAAAATATGTCAGATGTTGCTCTCGTAGGGGGAAGCCTATTTCCAACTCGTTTTTTCGGTCAAGAAAATCCGTCCTTCTTTGTCCACTTCAAAAGAAGGTCTGAAAAGACTTAACATACTTAAGAAACAAAAGGGATTTAACTCAATTAATGGGTGGTTTATTTATTTCGGACAGCTATCGTAAAGCTCTTTGTCAATTCAAATCAGGTAAATGCTTTAATATTTTATTCCTACCTTTAATAAGAAAACTGAAATAGGACTGCGTATAACACAATTAAATCGAATTAAAGTCCGAGATATATAAATAAATTAAGGAGGCATCAAAAAATGACAGATCAAATAGAACAGGATAAAAGAAGACCTGATACCGTGAAAAACATTTTAAGGCGGCTAATACAGGTATCGATTTCAATAATAATAACTTTAATTATTCTACTTGTCTCAGCTGGAATAATTAAATGGATTTATGCATGGATCTATACTTTAGCATCTTTGTTGGTCATAATCACAAATGCGTTTATTTTTCCCACTGAATTAATCTCTGAAAGAGGTCGAAAGAAAGAAAATGTTGAGAAATGGGATAAAATCATTACTGGAATTATTATAATTCCATGGTTTACACTTTATTTAACAGCAGGATTGGATATCCGCTTTGGATGGTCTCCTGAGTTAGCTTTATGGGTTCATATCACTGCATTAATTACTTTTTTATTAGGAAATGCTTTAGTAAGTTGGGCTATGATAGCTAATAACTACTTTTCAACAAAAGTTCGTATTCAATATGATAGAGGTCATACAGTATCAAGTGGTGGGCCTTATCACTATATACGTCATCCAGGATATCTTGGGATGATCATTTTCCTTCTATCAACCCCGATACTTCTTGGATCCTTTTGGGCATTAATACCAGCAATTATGACAGTTATTCTATTCATAATTCGTACTTCATTTGAAGATGATACACTGAAAAATAAGCTTGAAGGCTATAAAGAATATGCTGAAAGAGTAAAATATCGATTAATACCAGGGATCTGGTAAAAAGTGTTTTGAATTTGTGCAGCAATATGACCAAGAATATAATATTACAATCAATAATTTCCTGTCCTGAGTGCGGATTTAGAAAAGAAGAGACAATGCCGACTGATTCTTGCCAGTTCTTTTATGAATGCACAAATTGTGGAATGATGTTAAAACCAAAATCTGGTGATTGTTGTGTTTTTTGTTCTTATGGAACGATAAAATGTCCACCAGTTCAGGAGTTTGGGAAGTGCAATTGCTGATGGTCTTTAGTTAAAAAACTCTCCTATTCAATCCATTTTTGTCCAAATCCTGGCACAAAAATAATTACACCTTCAATTTTTGTTTGCAATTGATTGATATTCTTCAAAATCCGTCCTTCTTTGACCACTTCAGAGGGAGGTCTGAAACTCCTTAACATACATTGGGAAACAACAAGGATTTAACTCTGGATTGGGGAGCTCATTCTGATCGAACAAATATGGCCAATGAGTCCGTTTTTACACTGACTCCCTGATAGGTCAAATATGCTTACCTTAGTTGACATATAAAGAAATTATGCGTCATTATTAATCGATAACAACTCAATGAAAATATAAATCTGAAATGATAGAAAAATGAAAGCAATTGTATGCACAAAATACGGACCACCAGAAGTTCTTCAGTTCAAAGAAGTTGAAATACCAATTCCTAAAGACAATGAAGTGCTGATAAAAATACATGCAGCGTCAGCTACAATATCGGATTGTATCATTAGAAGTGGCAAAGTAAATATTTTATTATGGCTCCCAATGAGGATATTCTTAGGTTTCACCAAACCAAGAAGACCAATATTGGGATTAGAGCTTGCTGGAGAAGTTGAAGAGACAGGCAAAGATGTAAAACGATTTAAAAAAGGTGACCAAGTTTATGCATTTACAGGGAAGCGTGTTGGTGCTTACGCCGAATATACTTGTCTGCCTGAAGACGGATTGTGTATGCCTGCAGACTGTATTATGGCATTAAAACCTTCCAAAGTGACCTATGAAGAAGCTGCCTCTGCTCCTACCAGGGGAACTTTAGCTTTGTATTTTCTTAAAAATGGGAATATCCAAAACGGACAAAAAGTTCTTATATATGGCGCTTCTGGAGGAGTTGGTACTTTTGCGGTACAGATTGCCAAGCACTTTGGAGCAACAGTTACTGGGGTTTGCAGTACCACAAATTTAGAATTAGTGAAATCTCTGGGAGCCGATGAGGTAATTGATTACACAAAAGAGGAATTTACAAAAAGAGGGGAGCTTTATGATTTTATCTTTGATGCTGTTGGAAAAAGGAAAAGTTCCAAATTAAAATTACAATGCAAGGAGGTATTAAATCCAAACGGAAAATACATTTCAGTCGATGATGGAACCCCAAAGATAAATATCGAATATTTATTACTACTCAAAGAGCTGATTGAGACAGGGAAAATAAAACCTGTTATCGATAGATGTTACACATTGGAGGAGATTGTAGAAGCTCACAGATATGTAGAAAAAGGACACAAAAAGGGAAATGTAGTTATAACAGTAAGGTGAATGAACCACAATTGCCTATGGACATGGTTCATGCATCGAGCTATAAAATCTAATATTTTACTGTTTTCACCCAAATCAAAATTTGCCAGAAATTGCACTTATCGGCGGAGAAAGATTTTCAACTCATTTTTTTGGTCAAAACTATCCTATTTTCATCCAAATCCTGGCACCAAACTGGCACCTGTCCGAGCGTAAAGTCCCGACATGGTATGTCGGGATAGCGAAGGAGCAAGCCTGCCGCGAGGGCAAAAATATCTTAATCAGGAACTGTCGGTTGTTCTGTCTCCTTTACAGTGTGAGTGTGAGTGCGAGGCTTGAGAAAAAGAGCGAGACTGATCGCTCTCGCTCTCACTCTCGCTCTTTTTTATGTGGGCCCAGCTGGGATCGAACCAGCGACCCCCTGATTATGAGTCAGGTGCTCTAACCATCTGAGCTATGGGCCCTCCGTTAAAACGGACTGCAATATTATATATTTACTACTAATTATGCAAGACCCGGCTAAAGATTGATAAGCCCTATTCTTTCCTCAGATACGACATCAGGACATTTACCGCTTCATCCATATCGTGGCCGAATGTTAGTATCCCGGCCCTGTCGCCTGCCATTATAATAATCCTCTTTTCAAAAACATCGGAATCGCTGAAAAGTCTGAAAATATCTTTGGCAAGTCCTGTTGTTCCATAATCCATCGAAGGATTAGTGGTAGGTACTTTATAGATAAGCTCATTCCAGAGATCTATGCTATGAACATGTATAACAGCATTGGCCCCCGGATCAGCCAGGTAAATTGCTGCATGAGTAAGGGATTCCGATGAGGCCTTAAGGGGACCTACACACTGAACTGCATTGTCGTCGATATTGAACGAAGTGACTTTTACATAATGGCCGGGCTCGAGCTCCGGAATCTCTCCGGTAGCTGAGCCTGTTATGACAAACTGATTACCACCTCTGATGCGCATGCTTAAATTACCGAATGCGACGCCGTTCTCATAAGCGCCTATAAGGTCCATATTATATAATATCTCACGCCAGTAGTTTATCATTTCATACTGTTCATCGGAAATAACAGGGCCTGACTGGCTCCAGTGACAATTGAATTTTACAACCCCTTCCATTTTATTTGAATTTATCTGAAAACAAATTTTTAATTTCTTTTTCCGAAGCCCGGCAAATGCCTTTTTCCGTAATCAGCCCGGTAATTAGTTTTGCAGGCGTCACATCAAAGCTGAAATTAACTGCAGTGGCATTTTCAGGGCATATCCGGACTGATTCAATATTTCCTTTTGATAATCCTGTAACATTCAAAACCTCTTCCGGGTCACGCTCCTCAACCGGGATCCCGGTAAGTCCGTCACTTATTTCAAAATCAATTGATGAGGAAGGAAGTGCGGAATAAAAGGGAATATTGTTATCAAATGCGGCAAGAGCCTTAAGGTAAGTGCCTATCTTGTTTGCAACATCACCTTTACGGGTAGCGCGGTCGCAGCCTACGATCACCATGTCAACCATACCGTGCTGCATCAGATGACCTCCGGTATTGTCTGAAACCAGGGTATACGGGACTCCCGCCTGACCTAGTTCCCAGGCTGTAAGTCTGGATCCCTGGTTCATCGGCCTTGTCTCGTCGACCCAGATATGTACCGGAATACCTGAATCATGAGCAAGGTATACCGGCGATGTGACTGTTCCATGATCGACACAGGCCAGCCAGCCGGCATTGCAATGTGTAAGAATATTCACAGGTTCACCGTTCTTTTTTTTACTGATGGCTTCGATGAGAGGTAATCCATACCTGCCGATCGCCCGGCAATTCTCTTTTTCATGATCACATATTTCCAGAGCGGCATTTAAAGTTTTTTCTGATAATGATTTAATTCCGTCGCTGAAATCAAGCTTCCCCATTACATATTTTATTGCTACCGGAAGGTTGACTGCTGTAGGTCTGCAGGAAACAAGATATCTGGCAGCATTTTCCATATGAAGCCGCAAATTGGTTGCAGCGCTGGCCTCAAGGGTAGCAAGATAGAGGCCGAATGCACCGGCTGCTCCGATGACCGGAGCACCTCTTACTGTCATATCCCTTATTGCAGAATAGGTATCGTCGACAGAACGAAGCTCCTTGATTTCGAAAAAGAAAGGAAGCCTTTGCTGATCAATTACCCTGATGACTGAACTATCCGATTCATCAAGCCAGATACTCTGATAATATTTATTATTAACCAGCATTTTAAAGAGTCAGATTTTGAAGTAAATAAAGATCAAAATTACAAAATATAAGAATACTCATTGCTTTAGATTTTAAAGGTGGGCACGCCGGAGAATCAAAGACAGGGGTTTCGATTTGTCGACCAATCTTATCTAAGATTTTGATGAATAATTCATATATCTTAACTTTGCAGGAAGCAAGACTCTTTCTCCAATAAAGTAATATATGATTAATAAAGAGGAATTTAGGAAGAAGATCATTATAACTGCAGGAGAGATTTTCAGTCATTATGGTTTCAAGAAGACTACTATGGATGAGATTGCCAGAGCGCTGAAAATGGGGAAAAGCTCTGTTTATTACTATTTTGAGAGTAAGGAAGAAATATTTGAAGCAGTTGTGCTGAATGAAGCCAATATTCTGAGGAATGAACTGACCAAAGCTATTAAATCGGTCGAATCACCTATTGAAAAGATGAGGAATTATGTTTTTGTCAGAATGAAAACGTTCGAAAAACTATCCAATTTTTACAATGCCATTTTTGACAAAAACCTGGATCACTTTGATTTTATTGAAAATATACGTTCAAAATATGACCGCGAGGAGCTTGCTATCCTGAGGCTGATTCTTTATGACGGGGCAAGAAAAAAAGTATTTAATGTTCAGAACAGCGAGTATACTGCCCTGGCTGTCCAGACAACTCTGAAAGGGCTGGAGGTGCCCCTTTTCTGGAAGAAAAAAGAGGTTCATCTTGAGGACAGGCTGGCCGGGGTATTGGATGTCCTCTTTAACGGTATCCTGGTGAAACCGGTCACCTTTTGATTACAGCTCTTTTCTTCTGCTTAATGCTGTACCATAACCACCCGATACCCAGAAGGATGAAAGGGATGCTTAAAAGCTGACCCATATTGAGCTTCATCCCAACCTCAAAACCAACCTGAGGTTCCTTAAGGAACTCTATAAAGAAACGTGCAGTAAAGATAAGTATGCATGCCAGGCTGATAAGCGTTCCCTGTATATGCAGGCCTTTCTTTCTCCAGTAAATTGTGTAGAGAATAATAAAAATAATGAGATATGAAAGGCCTTCATAAATCTGGGTAGGATGCTTTGGGGCGGTCTCGCCATTTCTTAAAAACACAAAACCCCACGGGACCGTAGTTTCAACACCATATATTTCTGAATTCATCAGGTTTCCCATCCTGATGAAAAACCCCGACAGTGCAACCACTATCGCTATCCGGTCGATTGCCCAGGTATAGTCCTTCTTTTCTTTTCTTACAAACAGCCATATTGCTGTCAGTATCCCTATTGCCGCTCCGTGGCTTGCAAGTCCACCATGCCACACTTTAAGTATTTCGAGTGGATGCGAAAGATAATAACCGGGTTCATAAAACAAACAATGCCCGAGCCTGGCTCCAACGATCACTCCAACTGCCATATAAATTGTCAGCTTATCGAGGAGCGCATCGCTAAGATTTTCATTTCTGAAAATCTTCAGCATGATAATATAACCGAAAAGGAATGAAGAAGCAAACAGCAACCCATACCACCTGACAGCGAAAGATCCGATTCGGAAGATCTCAGGATTTACATCCCATGGAACTATTAGAAAATGCATAATAGCCTCTTTAATTGATTGTCAAAGTTAAAAAATAATATCATTTACAGTAACTGCAGATCTGTTTCTATCCGGAAGTGACAGTCAGGCACGATTTTCATTAAAATGATGTAAGTTTGTATTTCACAAAACAACCCTGATGAAGATACGGTTCCTTGCTAAGAAATATTTTCCTGTCATTCTGGCGTTTGCACTGATTGCCGGTTGTGCAAAAGTAAGCTCTCCTGCTGGCGGGCCAAAGGACAAAGAGCCACCTTTTGTCGTAAAATGCGAACCGCCCAACGGCGAAAAGAATTATAAAGGGACAAGAATTTCGATTACCTTCAATGAATTTGTTGTTCTTGACAAGATCAATGAAAAATTTATGGTATCTCCTCCCATGGCCAAAAAACCCAGGATTTATTTGAAAGGCAAAAGCGTCATTGTTGATTTTGATGAAAAACTCAAGGATAGTACAACTTATACATTTTATTTTCAGGATGCCATCAGAGATCTGAATGAAGGCAACATTATTGACAATTACCAGTTTGTTTTTTCCACCGGACAAATTATTGACTCCCTGTCAGTCACAGGAAATATCTTAAGTTCCTTTACTCTTGATCCGCCGGAAGATGCTCTTGTATTGCTCTACCGCGAATTGACAGATTCAGCCGTTATAAAAAAATTACCGGATTATATTTCGAAAGCAGATAAGAAGGGATATTTCAGGATCGATAATGTAAGAGGTGGAATATACAGGCTTTATGCCATTAAAGATCTTGACAACAGTAAAAATTTTAACCTGCCGGATGAAGAAATTGCCTTCATGAATACCCCTGTTGTGATCACACCGGGAAAAAACTACCTGCCTGCTACCTTAACCGGAGATACATTAAAAACTGCGCCTGTTAAAGTAAAAGGTGCCGATACCATCACTAAAAAAGGTGAATATAAACTGATACTTTTTCAGCCTGCCAGAAAGAAGCATTACCTCACTTCTTCATCACGGAGTGCTCCTTATAAGCTGACTTACACCCTATCTATGCCACCCGGTTCCATGGGTTTTGATTTTACAATTCCGGGAGCCGATGAAAAAAAATATATCAGGGAAAACAGCAGGGAAAAAGATACAATAATCATCTGGCTTACCGATAGCACATTATATTCCCGACCACAGCTTACTACCGTTGTTCATTATCCTTTTACTGACAGCACGGGTAAAACTGATATAAAACGCGATTCATTAATGATGCGTTATATTGTGCCCCGTGCCCCCAGAACAAGACCTAGGAAAGAATCCTTAAAAGTAATTTCTAATCTGACTTCCGGATTTCTGAAACCTGAGCAGCGGATTATTTTTAATTCTCCCACGCCTTTAAGGGAACCTGATACTTCCAGAATAAGGCTTTACGAGACAGAAAAAACAAACAAAATAAAAATTCCATACAGTTTAATCAAAGACTCAGCGAATTCATGCATATTCACTTTAAACGCCAGGTTGACTCAGGATCGAAAATACTTGCTTATTGCAGAATCTGCTGCATTCGGGAACATTTACGGTGAAGTTTCAGACTCCTCGGGAATCAGCTTTATTATTAAAAGTAATCAATCATTCGGAAAATTGCTTCTGAACATCAAAAATTACCAGGGGGCCAGGATAATCCAGCTCCTTTCACAGAATGAAAAGGTATTAACTGAGAGAGTAATGAAGGCTGACGGTAAGCTTGAATTCAAATATCTCGATCAGGGAAAATACCGGTTGCGGGTCATTTATGATCTTAATAATGACGGATTATGGACAACCGGAGATTTTCTTTCAGGGAGACAACCTGAACCGGTCTCCTTTTATAACCAGGAACTTGATATAAGAGAAAACTGGAGCGCAGAACAGGATTGGGATATAGGTGAACAAAATATTAAAAAAATCAAAAAAACAACGCTGGATTTGAGATAGGTTCACAATTTAATTATCAGAATATGAAAGAGATAGTCGCCGGAGTTGACATCGGTGGTACCAATACAATTTTCGGTCTTGTCGATAAATCCGGCAAGGTCATTGCGGAAAACAGGCTTAAGACTAAAGATTATCCGGCAATTAATAACTTTATAAAAGCGCTCACTGATGGCATAAATAAGCTGTTGTCGGGTAAAAAAAGCTTCACCCTGATGGGAATCGGAATTGGTGCACCTAACGCTAATTATCATAAAGGCACAATTGAGCTTGCCGCAAATCTTGCCTGGAAAGATGTTGTACCGCTTGCAGACCTGGTAAAGAAAAAGATCAATGTTCCGGTTGTGGTTACGAATGATGCCAAGGCCGCTGCTATGGGAGAAATGATCTTTGGGGGTGCAAAAAAAATGAAGGATTTTATCGTTCTTACTCTTGGAACAGGGCTTGGAAGCGGGATCGTGATCAACGGGCAGGTAGTTTATGGGCATACAGGTTTTGCAGGGGAGCTTGGTCATACCATTATAGTTCCCGGAGGAAGGGATTGCGGCTGTGGACGGCAGGGATGCCTTGAAACCTATGCCTCAGCATCAGGACTGGTGCGAACAGTACTTTACATGCTTAGTGAAATGAAGGAGGACAGTTTACTGCGGGATATCCCGCCGACAGAACTGACGTCAAAGAAGATAGCGGAAGCTGCAGCAAAAAAAGATCCTGTAGCCCTTGAGGCTATGGACTTTACAGCTGAAAGACTTGCTTTCGGAATAATAAATGCTATAGGATTTTCGAGCCCCGAAGCTGTTTTTCTGTTTGGAGGACTCGCGAATGCCGGTAAAATTCTTTTCGAGCCGGTAAGAAAATATGTCGAAATGAATATACAGCCTATATTTAAAGGTTCTGTAAAAATATTACCTTCGGGAATACCTGAAAGTAATGCAGCTGTGCTTGGCGCGGCAGCCCTTATCTGGGATAAACTCAACGATTAAATAAAATCTGATCACTATGAACAACATTGAAGAAAAGTACAGCAAATATGCCCTTGTAAGGGAAATGATGGAAACACCTGAAATAATCAGAAAATTTGATCCGGCCGCAGCACGCGACTTTGTAAAACCTGTTACCTCAGGGAAAGGTCTCTTTCTGACCGGTGAGGGCAGCAGCCGGATTTTCCCTGCAAAAAGAGCCATTTACGCCTCACTGAAGAAAGGATTTACATTCCCCGTGATGACAGACGGAGATACCCAGGCAGAAGAGTATAACCTGAAGGATCTTGCAGTTTTCGCCGCATCAAATTCAGGTCAGACCAAAGAGGTAATAAGGCTCCTGTCAAATCTCCGGAAACAGAATCACAAAGCACTATTCGGGCTGACAGCCAGCAGGAATACCAAACTTGAGGAGCTTGCAGTAAAAACAAGTGTCCTGAAATGCGGTAAGGAAAATGCTGTTGCAGCCACAAAATCGGTTGTTGAACAGGGTCTCTTCTATGACGCTCTTCTCCGCATGATAAGAAAGGAAAGAATGGAGGGCCTTGATGATCTCGCCGGCAATGCCAGCATAGCCCTTACAAATAAAATCGATCCCGCTATTACTGAAATAATCAGCAATGCAGGACTTATCTATTTCGCGGGTAGAAATAACGGTGTGGCTGAAGAGCTTGCCCTTAAGACAAATGAGATCACCAGGAAAAAATCTGCATTTCTTGAAGGAACTTTTGCAGTCCACGGTATTGAAGAGGTAATGAACAGTAATGAAGTTCTCATATGGATAGAACCATTTGAAGCCGAACAGGGAAAATTTAATGACTGTCTGGTAAAAGGCGTCGGAATGCATATCATAGCAGTTTCAACTAAAAAAACAATATTTCCGACAATTATCATTCCCGACGGAAAAGAGTACGCTGAATATGTTCAGCTTTGCGCAGGCTGGAATATCCTGGTCGAGACAGGGATAATTCTCGGAATTAACCTGGATAAGCCGGAGCGTGCAAGGAAAGTAGGGAATGAATATACTGAGGTATAACTGTAAAAATTACAGTACGGGCAAACTATTTAATTTTTAAATGGTATATATTTACCATTACAAAGGAGACTATTGAATCCGGCGAACTGCGTAAATGCAGTTTTGATGAGATGGATACTGATTTGATACATGGAGAAGCACTTTTGGAAGCAAGTTCATTAATCTGGTCAGGTATAAAATCATGATACTGAAACTTAAACCTGAAAATATTGCCAATTTCAACGAGATACTTAATCATATCTTAGGTGTCGTTTTCATTATTATTATTTTTTCGCTTGCGTACGCTTATCTGAAGCCCCATCAGCTTCATAAACGAAGGCTGGTTTCAACTCTGCTGCTGAAAATAAGCTATCTTTTTTATCTGCTGGTGCTTCTTATAATTGTTTATTTATCTGCGCTTGTTAAAGGAGGGCTTGAGAACGTATTTATGGGTATTGAGTTCTTCGCATTCCTGGTAGTATTGTTTGTCCCTAATATTGGGATCCTTGCCCGTAAGCTGGGACATTTCAGCAAACAACGTGAGGGATATAATTATTTCTTTACTGTGGTAAATGTCTTATCAGTCATTGCGATACTTGTAATGTACTTTGTATAATGATACGGTTTAAACCCCGTTTGTGAAAAAAGGGTAACTAGACTGTCCTTAATATTATTCATATCGTACCTTTGATATCACTAACCAAATTTAAAACCTATGATCAAGGAACGCTTAGTCGGTTACATTGAACAGAGTATACGCCAGAACTGGGCCATTGAGGCACTTTCTAATTACAGGGAAAAGGGATATACTTACAAGGAGATAGCAGAAAAGATCCTGAAACTTCATATCTTCTTCAGGGAGGCAGGAATAAAAGAAGGGAACAAAATAGCCCTTGTTGGCAGGAATTCGGCCAACTGGTGTGTTGTCTACCTTGCTGCTGTAACCTACGGTGCTGTAATAGTTCCGATACTACCGGATTTCAAGCCCGAGGACCTGACCAACCTGATAAATCATTCAGATTCAACGCTTCTGTTTGCAGACGACAAAATTTTTGAATCACTTGATTCTTCAAAAATACCAATGATTACCGGAGTTGTATCGCTTGACGATTTCAGAATGATAATGTCAGGATCTTCAAATATAAAGTTGATCTATGAAGGGCTCGATGAGAAATATTCCAAAGCATACCCTGAACTGAAACAGGACGATATCAGATTTTCGGATATTGCGAACGACAAGCTTGCAGTTATAAGCTACACCGGAGGGACCACAGGATTTTCAAAAGGTGTTATGATAACTCATAACAGCCTTGCAGCAAATGTGCGCTATGCACAGAACAATATGCCGCTAAAGCCGGGTGATCCCCTGGTTTCATTTCTTCCGCTTGCCCATACGTACGGATGCGCATTCGAATTCCTGTTCCCATTCACATTCGGCTGTCATATTACTATTTTGTCAAAAACGCCTTCACCACAGATTATTATTCAGGCATTCCAGGAAATAAGACCGAGACTTATTCTTTCTGTTCCGCTTGTTATAGAAAAAATATTCAAAAAACAGCTTCTCCCGGTTATCAGCAAGCCTTCCATGAAAATTCTCCTGGCTATTCCGGGGGTCAATAAAATTCTCCATAATAAAATAAGGCAAAAATTAACCACTACCTTTGGAGGAAGATTCCATGAAATCGTTATCGGAGGTGCTGCTTTCAATGCAGAAGCTGAAAAGTTCTTCAAGAAGATAGGATTCAGATTTTCTATAGGTTATGGCATGACTGAATGCGGACCGCTGATAAGCTATGCATCGTGGGATACCAATAAATTAGGTGCTTCAGGCCGCGCAGTTGATACCCTGGAAGTTACAATCGATTCATCTGATCCTCAAAAAGAGATCGGGGAGATTATTCTGAGAGGTGAGAATGTAATGACAGGTTATTACAAAAACGAGAAAGCTACAAAAGAAATAATTGATGACAAGGGATGGATGCATACCGGCGATCTTGGCATAATTGATAAAGAAGGATATATCTTCATAAAGGGAAGAAGCAAGACTATGATCCTGGGTCCTTCAGGCAAGAATATATTCCCTGAAGAAATTGAAGCTGTTATAAACAATACAAACTACATCGCAGAATCCCTCGTAGTTTCAGAAGATAATAAGCTTGTGGGGCTTATATTCCCTGATTATGAAAAGGTAAAAAAAGAAAATATTTCCGAGGACAAATTGTTATCTATACTTGAAGAAACCAGGAAGGCAGTAAATGAAAGAATACCTGAATTCATGGCTGTAAGCAAATTCAGGCTTCATCCTGAGGAATTTGCAAAAACGCCAAAGAGAAGTATAAAGAGGTTTTTGTATACGAAAGAATGAAGTTATATGCAGTTATAGTTGCGGGAGGAAGCGGCAAGAGAATGGGCGCTGAGATACCCAAACAGTATCTTGAGCTTGCCGGCAAACCGTTATTGATGCGTACTCTGGAAAGATTTAAAGCTTTTAACGAATCAGTAGAAATAATTACTGTACTTCCTGAAAACCAGCTTAGGTTTTGGGCCGATCTCCAGAAAAAATACTCTTTTAATATTCCCCATACCCTGGTTAAAGGAGGCAGATCACGCTTCTTCTCAGTAAGGAACGGGTTAAAATTTGTTGATATTCCCGGGCTGGTAGCAATTCATGACGGTGTAAGGCCCTTTGTCAGCATTGAAACTATTAAAAGATGTTTCGACATTGCCGAAAGAGATGGAAATGCGATTCCTGTTATACCACCTGTTGACGCTCTGAGAATGATTTCAGGTAAAGGGAGTTCTCCAATTAACAGGCTGCTGGTAAGGCAGGTTCAGACCCCCCAGGTATTCAATGCCGCTTTGATCAAGAAAGCGTATCTGCAGGAATACCGGCCTGAGTTCACTGATGATGCCACTGTACTTGAAAGTTCCGGGGTGAAGATAAATCTTGTTGAGGGCAACAGGGAAAATATAAAAATAACCACGCCTGAAGACCTTATAATCTCAAATGCCCTTCTCCCGGGCATATTGTAATTAATACTTAATGAAATATGAAAACTAAGACATTCTCTTTGGTTCTGCTGATGATTTTACTTGCCAGTTGTGCAGAGCTGCTTAATGTTCTTCAAACTGCAGGCAATCTTCCACTGACAGAAAGTGAGGTGATAAGCGGACTAAAGGAAGCTCTGATAACGGGGGCTAAAAACGCTGCTCAAAAGCTTGCAGCGGAAAACGGTTATTACGGTGATGCAGCTATCAAAATACTTCTGCCGGATGAAGCAAAACCTATTGTTGATAATATATCAAAAATTCCGGGCGGAGACCAGCTGGTCCAGGATGTAATCCTCCGCATCAACAGGGCTGCTGAAGACGCTGCAAAGGAAGCTGCCCCGATTTTCGTCAACAGTGTGACTCAAATGTCAATAACGGATGCTTTCAACATTTTAAACGGCGCCGATAATGCCGCAACCACGTATCTCAGGAACACAACATACAATGAGCTCTACGCGTTATATAAACCCAAGATTCAGGTATCAACTGAAAAGAAAATAATAGGGAACATCTCAACCAAAGACTCATGGGTGACACTTACATCTAAATGGAATACGGTAGCCAATTCGATAGCAGGAAGGCTTGCAGGCCTGAAGCCTGTAAATACCGATCTGAATGACTTCCTGACCAATAAAGCCCTTTCAGGGATGTTCTCAAAAGTGGAGGCTGAAGAACTCAAAATAAGAAAAGATGTGTCGGCAAGGGTCACACCTATATTACAGAGAGTCTTCGGAAGCCTCGATAATAAAGCAAAATAACCCGGGTAATTTGTAATGCTTGACAAAACAATTTTAAATTTTCACGGTCTCGAAGTAAGGCTTACTGATCATGCCAACGAAGGTATACTTGATATCCTCAGCCATGCAGTGCAGGGTTCTGAAGGGGGATTAAGGTTTTCGCTACAGAATATCGGACCGCGGATTAATGCCTACGGAAGCCTTATAAGGTTTGTTTCCCTGTATAAAAAGAACAGCATAACCGGTACTGTGGGTGCCTGTTTCCGGATATCAGGACTGGGACCTTTGAGATACCCGACAACATACATAAGATATCTTGCTGTTCAATCCACCTACCAGTCTGGTATAAACTGGAGAAGAAAGGAAAAACCGGTCATAAAGCCAGAGTCTGACCTCACTTTCAAGCAAAAAACTCTGGAAATATTCAGCAAACCTCATTTACTGGACCTGCCTGATGTCTTCGAGAAAGACAGGCATATAATGTATGCTTTTGTTGAAAGCATGAATGAACGCTCAAAAAATCTCGTAACCCAGGCAGGATATGAGTACATCAGATCATTTCTTACTGTAGCGTTCAGCAGGTTCTCGCCGAAGCCGGATCCACGCGTTACAAAGCTTAATGATGAGGGAAAGCCTGAAATGAAGAAGCTTCTCCTTGATTATTATAAAGGTTTCTCATTTTTCACACCTGAATTTTCATTTTATGGCGACAGGTATTATATTCTGAGGGAAAAAGGTGAGATAATTGCGGGTGTCTGTGTAATACCATCAGCTTATAAAGTTTATGATATCCCGGGAGTTTGGGGATGGGTTATTATGAAGGTTCTTCCGGATGCACCTTATTTCAAAAGGCTTTTCAGACCGGGGGAATTCAAATACCTTGTTTTTGATGCAATTTACTGTAAAAAGGGGAGGGAGGATCTTCTTGCAAATCTGTTCGAATCAGCCTGTGCATCGGAAGGTTTTAATACTGGTCTTACCTGGCTCGATGACAGGAGTGAGCTGTTTGACAAAATACGATCAGGTGTCAGAATGGGGGCACTGAACAGGATGCTAAATGCAAAACCGGGACTTGTCTATGCAAAATTTATAAACCTTACAGATGAAGAGAAGGAGTATTTCTATGATGCTCCTGCGTATGTTTCAGGGTTTGACTTTTCTTAGTGGTGAAGGAGATGAAGACCGTTGGGCAGCTATTATTTCACGTAAAAAAATAATTCGCTATGAGAAAATATCCATTCTATCTGAACCTGACGGCAATGATAGCCGCCATTGCATTGGTATATTCATGTGCAGTGAATCCCGTAACCGGGAAGAGACAGATCATGCTGGTCTCTGAAGCCCAGGAGCTGGAAATGGGCAAGGAATATGATCCCCAGGTCATGGCAAGCTTCGGCGAATATAAAAATGACAATATTCTTGCATTCGTCCAGGCCAGGGCTGATGAAATGGGAAAAATATCCCACCGTCCCAATATCCAATATCATTTGAGGATTCTCGATTCACCGGTTGTCAATGCCTTTGCTGTTCCAGGTGGATACGTTTATCTCACCAGGGGAATTCTTGCCCAGCTGAATAACGAAGCAGAGCTGACAGGGGTTATAGGTCATGAGATGGGTCATATTGCAGCACGTCATACAGTCAGCCAGCAGAGCAAGCAACAACTGGGGCAACTTCTCCTTATCGGAGGGATGATAGCGTCGGAGAAATTTGCCAGCTATGCCCAGTATGCTATGCAGGGCATGCAGTTGCTATTCCTGAGCTTCAGCCGTGAGGATGAACGTCAGGCCGATCAGCTGGGGGTCGAATACTCATCAAAAATTGATTATGATGCACATAAGATGGCCGACTTTTTTAATGTCCTGAACAAGATGAGCCTGGCCAGTAATCAGGCCGGGATACCAACTTTTCTGTCAACCCATCCTGATCCAGGTGACCGTTATGTTGCTGTAAATCAGATGGCAACTCAATGGCAGGACAGCCTTAAATTCCCCCAGTGGAAAGTAAATGGTGATTCTTATCTGAAAATGGTCGATGGAATTATATATGGAGAGGATCCCAGGGAGGGATATAAGGAAGGCAACCAGTTTTATCATCCTGAACTTAAATTCAGGTTTACTTTCCCGGCTGGCTGGAAGCTGGAGAATTCACCCCTTCAGGTTACCATGGCTCCTGAGGATGGCAAGGCAATGCTGGTATTTACTATGTCTCAGCAGAAAACACCTGAAGAAGCGGCCCAGACAACTGTCAAAGATCTTAACCTGACATTGCAGAGCACCAAATCAGCTACAGTAAACGGAATGCCGGCTATAGTTACAATGGCAAAGCAGATATCACAGGATCAATCAACCGGACAACAGCAAACAAACATGATTCTGTCATACTTTATAAATTATAATGGTGTTGTATATGTTTTTCATGGTGTTTCAACAGAAGCCGATTTCGCTGCATTTTTACCGGCGCTCGAATCGTCAATGGCATCCTTTGCACAGCTTACCGATGCCTCAAAGATCAATGTGAAACCGAAGAAGATTGTTGTTAAGGCTGTTACGAAGGCAGGAACGCTTTCCGATGCATTTGCTTATTATAAAGTACCGCAGTCATCGATGACTGAGCTGGCACTGTTAAATAATATGGAGTTGACTACCAAAGTGGCAGCCGGCAAACTTATCAAGATTATAGGAGAATAAGTTGGCGTAAAGCATCCTCCTGATCTCCAGTGCATAATGCATCCCCGAAATTCTTTTGTTAAAGAAAAGAATATTATATTATTTTTGCACGTGAACGGGTTGTTAGCTCAGTTGGTTTAGAGCATTACCTTGACAGGGTAGGGGTCACTGGTTCGAATCCAGTACAACCCACATGAACAGTCATTAAACTACTTTATTATTTTGCCACCGCCTCAAACTGGCTCCTCCCTAAAATTGCCCACCGGGCAATTTTTTACAGTCGGCCCGGTTCGATTCCAGTACGCCCCACAGAAATAATCCGCAGGCTTCCTTTTATTTATCTGACGCTGATAAAAGTTCTTTACCCACCACTCTGAATTTTGCTGCTTCCGGAGGCGGAACTGCATAAATATCAGTACCGGGTTCAAGTCCTGCCTTCACAATCACATTTTTATCATTCTGATCGCCAAGGATGACGATCTGTCTGGTATTGTTCTTTTTGTAGACAAACGGAACACTGTCAATCCCGGCCTGAACACATTCAAGAGGAATATAAACCGCATTGTCGATGATCTTTAAAATGATCTTGTTCCAGGTAGTCATTGCCGGTCTGAGAGCGAGATCAGTGCCCTCAAGCCTTATCAGGACCTCAAACATTTTGGTATCTGAATTGGGAAGCGTTTCACCGATATTTGCAACAGAAAGTACAGTACCCGAATATTGCTTCTGTGGGAAAGCGTCGACTGTAATTGTTACTTTCTGTCCAGGCACAACTTTGATGACTTCAATTTCACTGACATACATTTTGGAGATCATAGTTGTAAGATCAGGAAGCGTGGCTACAACCATGTCAAACGGATTGACCGAAGATCCTGCTTTTCTTTTGGATCCGTTCCGGTCTTTTTTATATATGATCATTCCATCAGCAGGAGCCCGTATTGTAAACTTTGACAGGAACTCCTGGAGATCGGCGACAAGACGTTCCTGCCTGTCAAGATGCTGTTTCTCATGTTCAATAGAAGCCATTGTCTGTACTTTCCTCAGCTTATAAATCTGGAGAAGCTGTTCCAGGGCACGTTGCTGCTTATTAAGGTTCATTTCAGCTTTATGGATAGTTGCCGGCGGCTCGAATTTAGACTGATCAAGTGTAATAACTGCCTCTTCCACGGCATATTTCTGGTTTTTTATTTCATCTCTGAGGTTTGTAAGTGTCACTGTTGTATCAAGAATTTTCATCTCAACGTTCTGCTGATAGGTTGTCAGCGTTGTCAGAGCGTCCGTCAGGGAATTGCTATAGCTGGACCTGTCGAGCTGAGCTATATAGTCCCCCGTTTTTACCAGAGTTCCTTCTGGTACAATATCCTGGATCTTGAATTCCTGGGCTCTGATGTCCATACCTCTTCCACCCTGCATGCCGCCACCCTGCTGGCCGCCACCACCCTGCTGACCGCCACCCCCTCGCTGGGCACCTCCACCTCCCTGCTGACCACCTCCACCACCTTGTTGGCCCCCGCCTTGCTGCCCGGTTCCACTTCCCTGTTGTCCGGTCCTCTGCTGGCCACCACCACCCTGCTGACCTCCTCCACCCTGCTGACCGCCACCCTGCTGGTTGCGGTTGCCTCCTTGCTGATTGCCTCCTTGTTGCTGGTTTTGCTGATCTTGCGCCATTCCCAGCTGAGGACCCATAATATCAGTGGATTTCTCGGCTATCAGTTCACCTGCATTGGTAATAACAATTTCGAACGAACCTTTCTTAACCTCTGCAAAAACATTTGCAGTATCTTTTTTGGAAAAGATTTTATTGAAAACAATCAAGGCTGTTATTGCCAGGAGAACTGATCCAGTAATAATTATTGATTTTTTCATATTAAACAAAATATTTTTAAACGATCCTTATAAAATCATTAGGGTTATGACAACATCGGGACACAATTTATTCCCGTGATATGCCATTAATTTTGTTAAAATTCCTTTCATTTCATACGGTCTCAACCTGTTTTATAATTCCCTGATCCTTATAGATCTGAAAAAAACCTGATATCCAGGATCCTGTGAGGCCTTGTTGACGATGAAATTCGGGTGCAAATTACGTAAAAATTAAACTATGGTTTGTTTTGAAAGATTTTTTAACATAATTCAGGGTTTTGTGTACTCAATCCCATCACCCCGGCCCCACACTGCAATATGGCTCCTTAACGGCCAGCCCTCGCCGTCGCAATGAATGAGGTGGGAGTGTGTGATTAAATATCGCCGGAAAGGTAGTTGGGGGAATAAGAAAATACCCGACTAAAATAATAGTCATTTTTATTCAAAAATATTTGCTCGACTATAATAATAGTCATATATTTGTGATGAAGGATTGAAAATCATGGGTAAAGGAGTAAAGCAAAAGAAGAAAGTAGAAAGTGCCGGACCAGTTGTGTCCCTGCGCCCCTGCGCCCCTGCGCCATTATACCATTTAATAATTAATATATGCAACTTACAAAAGCCGAAGAACAGATCATGCAGATCCTTTGGGACATGGAAGAGGGCCTGGTAAAAGATATCCGGGACCATTTCGGTGAACCCAGGCCTGCAAGGAACACAGTTTCAACTGTGGTCAGGGTCCTCGAAAAGAAAGGATTCGTAGGACATAAAGCTTACGGGAATGTTTATGTTTATTTCCCCCTCCTTTCAAAGACCGAATATTCCAAAAATCAGCTTTTCGGACTTATGGAGAGTTATTTCAACAACTCATTTCCAGCAATGGCATCATTTTTTGCAAGGGAAAAAGATCTCTCGATCGAGGAGCTGAATGAGCTTCTCGATGATACAAGACGTGAATTGAAAAAAACTAAAAAAAGTAAATAATGGAAGCATTTTCCGGCTACCTGATCAGGTCAGTAATTTGGCTTACGGGATTCACGGTCATATATTATCTTTTTCTTAGGAATGAGCGGTTCTTTCTTATTAAACGCTATTTCTTAATTGCTGGTATTATAATTTCCTTCCTCTTTCCTGTGATTACATTGCATTATCAGATAGAATTGCCTGTTCAGTCAGCCAATCCGGCCAATGCTCTTATAGGAGTAAACCTGAATCCTGACGGCGTACAGCAGAATATTACGGCAGATAAGATTGATTACAGGTTTCTTCTGCTTGCACTTTATCTGGCAGGGGTTATATTTCTTTTAATCAGGGTTATATTACATATGAAGTCATTATATAAAACTATTAATAAAACGGCAATTGTCTGCAAAGATGGAGCCAGGCTTGTCAGGAAATCCGGATATACTTCCTCATTTTCCTTTTTCAATTATATTTTTATTAATTCTTCAGCGAGCGAAGCAGAAGCGGGCGAGATAATGAACCACGAGCTTGTGCATGTCAGGCAGAAACACTGGTTCGATCTTCTCCTTGCAGAATTGCTTCGTATGTTCCAGTGGATGAACCCTTTTGCCTGGCTATATACCGGATTTATCAGGGTGAACCATGAATATCTTGCCGATGAGGTGGCGCTGCAGCGGACATCCAACCCGGCAATTTACAGAGCAGCTCTTGTAAACCAGCTCTTCAGTTCCCCGGTAATCAGCTTTTCCAACTCATTCAGTTATTCACTTAACAAAAAACGATTTGACATGATGAAAAAAATTATTACTTCTCCTTACAGGAAGCTTAAAATCCTTCTGGTATTACCGGTTTTTGCAATCATACTTTATGCGTTTGCCAAACCTGAATACCATTATATGTCGCCCACAGAACCTGAAATTACAATTAACAATGCGTCCGGAATTAATGACGGAGTAGTCAAAGGGATCATAGTAAATAATGAGAACAAAGGAATGATGGGTGTTACGGTAATTGTGTCCGGAGCACCAACCGGAACCATAAGTGACCAGAATGGCCGCTTTACTATTGGGAATGTCCAGGAAGGTTCATCGCTGGTTTTTGCATATTCAGGATACGAAACGCAGACTTTAAAGGCTGATTTTTCAAAAGAGATGACCATCAGAATGAAAAAAGATTCTGAAATTTCCAAGACAGTTGAGTACAGATATGTACCGCCACAAGTAACCCCACCCGGACAGACACCTCAGCGGTCACCATTAATAATAATTGATGGGGTGATAAGTGAAAAGGGCCTGAGTGGAATAAATCCTGATAACATAGGTTCTGTAACCGTGCTGAAGAATGAATCCGCAACGGCAGCATATGGCGAAAAAGGGAAAGATGGAGTTATCCTGGTAACTTTAAAGAACCAGGCATCTCAGAATGTTCAGCAGGAGGTAAGGGGGATAGTCCTGACAGAAGATGGAAAACCAATTCCGGGAGTAAACATTATGAATACAGGTACTTTGGGTAATGCGTATCTGGTTTCTTCAGGACCAGATGGACGGTTTATTATTCCCGGGGTACAGGCTGATGCAATACTGATGTTCTCCGGCCCGGGTTATAAAAGGCAGAATCTTAAGCCTTTATTTACAACTGATATGAGAGTTATAATGGTTAAAGATCCTGAATATAAAGGTCCCGCAGAAACCCCGCAGCAAAGGCCGGAACCGCTTGTTGTCCTGGACGGGGTTATTGTTGAGAAATCGTACAATGAAGTCAGGAAAGAACTTGCTTATAATTTCGGAATGATGAAAATGATCTCATCAAAAGAAGCAGCTGAGAAATACGGGGATAAGGGCAAGAACGGTGTTATGGAAATCACTTCCAGGAAAAAAGCCTTCGAAATGGGGCTTAAACCGCCATTCCCCCGACTGACATCGGAGGACTTTCCTGCCTTCCAGGGCAAACCTCGTGGCTTTTTTAATGATTGGATTATAAGTCAGCTAAAATATCCTGCCGACGCAGCAACAAAAGGGATCCAGGGAAGAGTTCCGGTTACATTTTCAGTAGCACTTGACGGATCTCTCAGCAACATTAAAGTTACCGGAACTCCTGATCCGGTTCTTGCTTCCGCAGTAACTAAAGTAATTGAGTCTTCACCCAAATGGGATCCGCCGAAAAATAAGCTGGTTGATGAAAGCTATAAGTATGATGTTACTATACAATTTGACTTGCCGGATAAAGTATCCATTTATCAACAGCCATTTGTTGTTGTTGAACAAATGCCTCTATATCCGGGGGGAGAAGGTGAATTGCTGAATTTTATAAATAATAGTATAAGATATCCCGAAAAGGCAAAGGTAAATAAGATTGAAGGGCGGGTAATTATAAGGTTTGCAGTTACCCCCCAGGGTAATGCTGATGATGCATCAGTATTGAAGGGCGTTGATCCGCTCCTTGATGCTGAAGCATTACGGGTAGTACGACTGCTGAAAGGTTTCAAACCGGGGATGCAGGGTGGTAAAGCAGTTAGTGTCTGGTATATGGTTCCGGTTAACTTTTTATTGCAGCCTGATGTGACACCAAAATAAAAAGGTTTTCCAGTTCAGATAAGTTTAATTTTTAAAGGTGCGGAGATGTCCGCACCTTTTTATAATAACGAAAAATAACAGCTAGTCTTGGTCATCTTCGGGGAGGCTCCCGGTTTGCAGGAATGCTGCCCTTACTACCGGAGGACAAGGTGAATCGAGCCCTTTTACAGCTCTCCATATTACTTCGTTAAACTCGGATTCATTGACCCTGTCTTCAGCAGTAAAATCGAAAGTCTCACTCAGCTTCTGCCATCTGTTCTCTGCGATGTTTTTATCATCAAGACTGACGCTGGCATCTCTGAAATTAAAAGGAGGGTGATCGGGAGTATTATTAAGGCACCTCCACAACGGAGTTGCTGCAGCATCATACTGGGTCATTGGAGGAAGACCAAGTATCAGCTCAATTGTTTTAAGCATTGATGTTGTGGTATATGGAGTATGATCAACAAATGCTTTTTTTACGAATCCTCCGGCAATCCAGGCCGGACTTCGGTGTGCATCGACATGGTCAGGACCATTCTGTGCATCATCCTCAACAATGATAATAAGGCTTTCTTTCCACAACCGGCTGTGACTGAGGTAATCAACAAACATTCCTACGGCAAGATCGTTATCAGCTACCTGGGCAAAAGGTGTGGGCCTGCCAAGCCCTAATCCCATAGTATGGTCATTTATAAAACGAATAGTATTTAATGCCGGAACTGAATTAATTGCAAGCAGGGAATCAAAATCACGTTTCCACTGACGGAACCGTGCAGTGTCGCGGATTGTCTGCACCCACGGGGTAAAATACTTACAAAAATGATCCTTCAGCACAGGTATATTGGGTTCTTTATCTCCCATGAATTCTCCATATGTCCGGTAAGTGACCCCGTTACGTTTGCAATTATCCCAGAGGAATCCGTTTTTATTGTTGGCAATTGCCCTTCCTCCTTCGGCATCATAAGTTCCACCCCTGCTTCCATAGCTTGTGGGCCATGTTTTTTCAAGATAATCAGTGGCATAAGCGCCCATTGTCCAGTTATGACCGTCGGCACTAACTTCACCATTTACATAAAAATTATCAAGAAGGACAAATTCACGGGCAATTGCATGCTGGTTCGGAGTAATATTTTCCCCGAAAAGAACAAGGTTGGGATCTCCGTTTCCTTCAGGCATATCCCCGAGCACCTGGTCATATGTACGATTCTCCTTTATAATATAAAAAATATGTTTGATGGGTGAAGGATCTCCTACTTTTTGAGGAACAGGATTACCTGCCGGTGCCGTAGATATAAGTTCCTTTTCCTTTGAATAAGGAGTGTTACTATAGACAGCTTTTGAATATGCAGCCAGCTGACCCGGATCAGGGACCGGCAAAATGTTAAGGGTGCCTCTGAAAAGTCCGGCGATATACTGAACCTTGATCTTATGCTCCTCTCCTCCTGACTGGTAGGTGACAACCTGTCCCCTGCGGGTGGGATCAGGGCCATAGGGATTTGCCATTGAGGAAAGGCCTTTCCCGTTTGATACCAGGATCTTGTCATTTACAAACCGTACACATGTCGGATACCATCCTGTGGGCATAAATCCTTTGCTTCTGCTGCTTCCGGGAACTGAGACATCAAAAAGTGCAAGGCAGTTATTATCAGCATTGGCAACAAAAAGGGTTTTTTCATCTTTGCTGAGAGCAACGCTGTTTGTAGTTGAACCTGCCGGTGCACCAGGATAAAGTGAAGCATTCAGCGTCTCTATCACCTTTTTCAGCTTTGTGTCAATGACTGAAACATTATTGTCATTGGCATTTGCAACGAACAGATACTTACCATTTCCGGACAGGCACATGTCATTTGGATTGTCACCAACCGCTACAGAGCTGGTAATTCTCAACGTCCGTGTATCGAACAGCACAACCTTGTCGCAGCCCCAGCATGTAATATACAGAATTCTATTATCAGGCGACAGGAGGCAGGTATAGGCTTCCCCTTCGAGCTGCTGTTTAAATATGACCTTGTTTGAAGCAATATCTGCTACATACAGGGAATTATTTTCCTTAGTGACAGCATAAAGCTTCTTGCCTTTTTTATCAATTGTAATTCCTGCTACCGAGATTTTTTCAGGCCACGGTTTTCCCAGCTTTATGGTATCATCAGGAAACAGGTGATTCTTAACAATGGCATATTTAATAATAAGATTATCGTTGCCGCCGGAAGCATACAGGTATTTATCATCGGAGGAAAAAACAAGACCCAGCCATGATTTCCCGATAAGAACGGAATCGCTTATGGTCTCATTCTGAAGATCAATTAGCTGAATGGACTGATCGCTCTGCCCGTTATTTGTAACGGCCGCCAGCTTTCCTGACGGGGAAACAGCAATATTCAACGGCAGATCTCCCAGGGGCAGCATTTTCCCGAACGGTGTAAGGGACCATCCGTTTGGCAGGGATACCCGGTGTGATTCAATTTCGCTTAAAGTCTGCCCTTCCAGAATGTAAGGAGAAACAGCCGGGATCATCATGCTGACAGCAATAACCCTTAATATTATTGATTTTAGTATCATTGATAAGGTTTAATCAGAAAATAACTAATCTGTTACTTAATAATTGCACTGGACACAAAGATACTGATTGAATCCGTCGGAAATGCAGGATCCTGATTTTTACTTATTGTGACAAGAGTGATATCAGAAGCACTGCTGAATTATTCATGGAAGTATTTTAAATTAATGGATCACAAGATTAAATTCAGGAAATGAAATCAAAGGAGTCTCATTTACAGCTTATTATGCTTTGTTTTAAGCACTGTAAGTGCATCACGCTTAATCTGCACTCTGACTTCCCCTTTTATTTCAATTGGTTCGCCGTCGATATGGAACCTGGTCTCTTCTGTCTGAATTGTAAACGGGCTGTCAGTCTTGATATATCTTACATACTTAGATTTATTGAGAGTGCCCCTGAAAAGGCGGTAAATAAATACAGGGAATAATATTTTTGGGAAAGGCCTTATCATCACAATATCAATGACCCCGTCGTTAGGTCTGGCGTCAGGGGCTATAAATGCATTATTTCCAAATTGCCGTGTATTGGCAATTGTGAGAACAAAAAGTTCTTCGGAAACAGGTTTCTCACCGGCAACAGTGATTTTAATCTTCACAGGGTGAAGCCGGAAGAATGTTTTGAATGTAATCCCGACATAAGACCAGAATCCCCGCGTCTTAAGCTTGTCAAATGAATGGGCAACAAAACTGTCGAGCCCTATTCCAGCCACATTGAGACAAAAAAGATCATTCAGCTGGATGACATCTACATCAAGGCTCTCAAACTTATTTATGTCTTTCAGAAGGGATTTGATATTGGTCCTGAATCCGAATTCCTTTGCAAAACCATTGCCCGACCCCAAAGGTAAAACACCAAGTATCTTTTTACTTCCGACAAGTTCGGTTGCCACGCTTCTTACAGTTCCATCGCCACCTGCAGCTATGAAAACATCATATTTGTTAAAGGATTGTTTAATGTGAGACCCCGATTCATCGATGCTTAAAGATTTAAAAGTCGATAGTTCAAGTTTCCGGCGTTGGAGTTCTTTTGAAATAATAAGATTTACCGGGACAATTCCCGCGTTGGGATTAAGTATGAAAAGCGATCTTTTTATCTCTTTTGATTCCATTCGCAACAGGCACCCGTGAATTAAATGGTTTGCGAAGGTTATGAAATTATCCGGAGAAATCAAAATTACCTGAAACTATCAGGCAGGTAGAGGTCTGAACGATCATCACTTTTCCAAAAAGGGATATTTGAAATCAGTTCCGGGGATAAGTGTTTCCTTAATTGTCCTCGGGCTTACCCACCTGGTAAGGTTAAGGTGGCTGCCTGCTTTATCGTTGGTACCTGACGCCCTGGCGCCTCCAAAAGGTTGCTGGCCGACCATTGCACCTGTAGGCTTATCATTAATATAAAAATTACCCGCAGAATACCTCAATGCCCTCAATGCCTCTATCATTGCATATTTATCATTGCAGAAAATGGAACCTGTAAGCCCATAAGGTGAAGTCTCATCACAAAGCTTCAGTGTTTCGGCATATTTGTCGTCATCATAAATATAGAGAGAGATAACAGGGCCGAATATTTCTTCTTCCATAGTGGTAAAATGCGGGTCTGAGACAACTATGACCGTGGGTTCGATAAAGTATCCTTTCGATTTATCTCCCTTTCCGCCTGCAATTATTTCTGCGAATGGTGATTTACGCGCAAGCTCAATATATGACATTATCCGGTTATAAGCAGGTTCATCAATAACCGCATTAATTGCATTTTTCAAGTCTCTTTCGCTTCCCATTGAAGCTTCTGACAGCATCCTCATAAGGTGATTTTTTGCGGGTTTCCACAACGATCCGGGTATATAAGCACGTGAAGCCGCAGAACATTTCTGTCCCTGGTATTCAAAAGCTCCCCGGGCTATTGCTGAAGCCAGTTCCAGCGGATCTGCCGATCTGTGGGCAAAGATAAAATCCTTTCCGCCTGTCTCTCCGACAATTCTCGGATAAGATTTGTATGCTGAAAGATTTTCAGCGATCTGTCTCCATAAGGAGTTGAAAGTAGCATTTGAACCGGTAAAATGAATTCCTCCGAGATCTTTATTTTTAAGTATGATACTGCTGATCTGAGCTCCGGATCCGGGAATGAAGTTTATTACACCGTCAGGCAAACCTGCCTCTTTCATGATTTTCATTAAATAATAGTTCGAAAGGAGGGCGGTACTTGCAGGTTTCCATATGGCGGTGTTTCCCATTATGGCAACACTGGCATTAAGGTTTGAAGCTATTGCGGTAAAATTGAAGGGGCTGACTGTGAAAATAAATCCTTCCAGCGGCCTGTATTCCAGACGGTTGATGCTCTGACCATCTGAAACCGGCTGCTCACGGTATATCAGCGAGGCAAAATATGCATTGAAGCGGAGGTAATCAATAACCTCGCATGCTGAATCTATTTCAGCCTGGTAGACGTTTTTTCCCTGGCCCAGCATTGTAGCTGCATTAATAAGAAATCTGTACTTTTTAGAAATAAGCTCAGCAGCTTTAATCATTATGGCAGCTCTTTCCATCCATCCCAGCGACATCCAATCACATTTTGCATTCATGGCAGCAGTGATCGCCATCTCTACCTCTTTATCCCCGGCCATGTGATAAGTTGCAAGTACATGTCCATGCTCAGATGGCATGACGACCTTCCCGGTTTTTCCGTTACGTATCTCTTTACCACCGATTATCAGGGGAATGTCGATAACCGTTTTATACTGATTTTCCAGCTCGTCAATAAGTTTTATGCGTTCAGGCGTGCCAGGAGCATAAGTAAGTACAGGTTCATTTTTCGGCTCCCTGAAGTTATATATAGCATTATTCATATTCAAAAGATTTAAGTCTTCAGGATAGAAACAACCTGCGATGAATTATGTTGAAAGTTTAGTAACTCCAAACTCCGGTCACTTCAAACTTTTGTAGTAATTTGGTTACGTTTTAATTACCCGCATGAAATAAATCAATAGAATTATGTCAGAATCCAGATTTTATCATTTTTCACCATCGGGACTTTTTTACGGGATAAAGGATATCAATGAGGCATTACGGTCTCTTGATGAAGGAGGATTTATATGGCTTGATTATTATAATCCTTCGGTTGAAGAGCTGCACTCACTGGTCGATACTGTCCAGGTCCACCCGTTATCTGTTGAAGACTGCCTTGATAACAGTCAGGTTCCCAAGATCGAACATTTTCCCAATAACACATTCTTTATTTTTAATGGATTCTGTTACAAAGATAAAATGCTGAAGATTGACGAGATTGATATTTTTATCGGGAAAAACTTTCTTGTAACTGTCAGCGGTATAAATTCGGAAGGGAGGAAACCACTGAACAATATTGACAGAATAGTGGTAGGCGATCCCGGTCTTGCCAGATCAGGTCCGGCATTTCTGATGCACGTGATTCTCGATTATGTTGTGGATGAAAAGCTTGATGCTTTTGAAGCCCTTGAGGATGAGCTTGAGGATGTAGAAGAACAGGTTCTTAATAACCCTTCAGAATTTCAGCCATCCGAGCTTTTGAGGCTTAAAAAATATCTCATACATCTTCGTAAGGGGCTTTTCCATGAAAGGGAAATCCTGATAAAGATCTGCAGGATGGATTGCCCCTTTATTCAGGACAAGGCAATATTCCATTTCCGTGACGTTTATGACCACCTGGCAAAATTCTTTGAGCTTACTGAGACAAACCGTGAGAATGTCACCAGCCTCATGGAACTTTATACCTCTCTCATCAACAACCAGATGACTAAAGTGTCGAATCAGACAAATGCCTCTGTCAGAAGGCTCACGCTTATTGCAACGATCTTCATGCCTCTCACATTATTAGCCAGCATAGGCGGAATGTCGGAATGGTCAATGATGACAGGTCCCGGTAACTGGAAGATCTCCTATCCGCTTTTCCTGCTCGGGATGGGAATTATTGCGGGCGTCAATTATTTCCTTATACGGCTTATTGAAAAAAGAGGAGCAGCAAAATTCTGATTAACGCAGCAATTTCCTCATTTGCCGGCAGCCGCTTCAGTGGCTGGTTTACAACTGTCGAGGTCAAAGGCTTTCAGATATTTATCGCCGAAAGTTTTAATTGCATAGGCGAAAAAGAAACCCGAAAGGATATCGATGCTGTAATGACTGTGCGCAAGTATAAGTGTGAAAACAATCATAAGGAGGCAAAACCACAATATATATCTGTACACCTTATCATTGACCAGGAGCAGCAGGAGGAATGAATTACCAACATGTCCGGAGGGATAAACCCCGAGTTCGAACTTTGAAAATCCATTGAAAAGCGGATCGGAACCATTAAACTCCGGCGGGTTGCCAAATGGTGTGAGGATGATAAATACTCCCCGGACAATGAAGAAAATCCCGCAAAGCAGCAGGATATACGGAAACCGTCCATAATCTTTCCTGTGGACAATATAAACGGCAACGATTATAAAAACGATGATGCAGAACAGGTCATAAAAAATGGCAACATCTATTACCGGCACATTATCGAGAACAAGATCGGAAAGCATCGGGAGGGTCTTGCCTTCGATCATATAATTATGAAGATAGGTTTGTGAGGCAAAATTCAATGCTGCCCCTGCAAAAGCGGCAAGAATGCTGATATAAAAATACTTGCTTTTAAAAAGCGGTATCAGTGATGAAATTATCTCAGAGACCAGCGAATCAGGTTTTTGTTTATGATTCTGATTATCTGCCATATATGTCCTCTCTTTGGATAAAAAAATCCCCCGGAATGTCTAAAAAATCAATTTTCAGGCAATCCGCACCAAATATATGTATTTTTATTTATATGATTTCCGGCTGGTTATCCGATAAATTCTCCGGCAGGTTTTCAGACAGGGACATTTCCTCATAAATCTTCAGTATCTCTTCCTTATATTTTTCAGGAGCATCAAGCTGTCCCCAGGCTGTCTGCGTCTGCCATAAGCCGTCATATGCAAGATCATGGTACGAACGGATAATATGGGGTATATCTTTTTCCTGCAGAATTTCAGCCAGCAGGTTTGCTTCAACTGCATTTTTCAGGATCAGGATTTTTACTGTCTTTTCCATGCCGGAAATACTTATTTTATTAGTACACAATTGTTAAGAAGGACATCCATCAGGAACCCGGAACATTCTCCGCGGACGGTTATCTGTTTCCCGGGAATAAGTCCTGAAAGATCCGACTTGCTGACAAAGGTACAGATTACTGATGAGAGTACACTTCCGGTTTGCAAAGATATACTTGCTATGTTTTGCTCTCCTGCCTTAACCGATTGAATAATTCCGGTAACTTCAATAATCCTGTTTACATATTTTGAGGTGGCATCCGCCTCATTTTCATCAAAAGCTTTTTGAAGTTCGGCAGCTGTCAATTTAAAATCGGGGGTAACACCCCGAACATCACGGTCCTGTTTATTAAATAGATAGACGCCGGCAAAGATTCCTGAAAGTGCAATAATTAATATTGCCAGCAGGGATATTTTAATTAATGGTTTCATTTGCTTTCCGGCTGCACCGGATCATATTTTACGTTGATTGTTACCTCGAGGGTTTTTGCAATATTATTTCTGACCACCCCGGGGATATTGATATTATAATCTTCCGGGACGATATTGAATTTCGAAGTTGCGTTGACCCCGCCGGCAAGAACCTCAATGCTCCCTTTGACAGCAACCTTTTTTGTCACGTTATGAATGTTAAGATCACCCTCAACGGTTGCATCGTAATTGCCCGGTTTGGTAAAATCGATTGCTGAGAGATTGGTAATTTTCCCTGTGAATGTCGATTTCGGGAATTTATCCGATTCCAGATAATTTTCGTTAAAATGTTCCTCCATAAGTGCTTTTGGAAAGTGGAAAGATCTTATAAGGACCTGGAATACGAGATCACCGGTCGAAATGTCAAGAACACTGGCCACCTGGTTGTTGTCGGCTTTTATATCCTCAATTGGCGTATGGGAAAAAAAACCGATAAACCCGTTCCTTGTCATGTATTTCTGGGCATTGGCTGTAAAAACCAGAATAGAGAGTGAAAAAGTCAGTACTATATTCTTCATTTTTTTGAATGTGAGACAAATGAAATGAAGTTTTGTTTCATTTTTTCAGCGTAAATACCCTCGAAATATTAAACCCGAAATGAATATCCCCGTTAAACCAGTTTCCCGTGGTTCCACCGATAAATTCTTTTTCGATCATCCCGAATGAATTAGTGAAAAGGAGCTGAAAGACGTGTCCCCCTGTCTCAATGTCAAAACCCAGGGATAATGGATCATAGATCCTCTGGCTCATGCTGTTACGTGAATTGAGAAGGTAATAATATTCGGCATTGAAGCTTATCCGTTTCGTTATCTTCATTCTCCCTCCGGCACCTATTGAAATAAGGTCATTAGGATCTCCCTTTGTTGCGACAAGGTTACGATGCACAAATATCGGCGCAACCTGAAGTGTAAGCGATTCGCTGAATTTCCTTGCAACAAAGAGCTGGTAAACATAAGAGAATCTGGAGGAGAATAAGTTGGTTCTCGAGGTATCGGTCCAGTGTGTTGAAAATGCTGCAGCAGAACCGAGCATCGACACCGAAACCGGCATTACCCTGGCGCCGGTCGATTGCCGGAGAATACTGACCTTAACAAATCCGTCATAAGTTTTCTCATAAGTACCTCTCCCTGCACCAACCATAAGCCAGTCAAGAATTCCGTATTCAAGGCTGAAGTGGGTAACTGACTGATCAACGCCAAAGAATTCATAAAGGCCCAGGTTCATCGGCCCGAAACGATGGGAAATCCTGAAATCAAGCTGACCCGGAGGCATTAATTTAATTGAATGCCCGTTAAGGATCCTGGTCGATTTAAAAGCGGCAGTTGTGTATATAGTCTCTTTGCCGGTATTCTGGTTCAGCATGTTCATAAGATTATCCTGGGCATGAGAGCCGGTAAAAATCATCAGAAAAGGAAAAAGAAGCAGAAGGCGTTTCATATCTGAGCAGTTTATTTCATTAGTTTGGTTCCCCGGTCCTGATCCATATCTCGAACAGTTTTAAGTCGCAGGCATTGAGCTTTCCTCCGTTTTTTGGCATAGGTGAAACGATTCCGGTGTGGTTTATTGCATCTGAAATCCGGGATATCCTCGACCTGACGTCAGCATAAGTCTCAAGATGAATACCGTCTCCCCATATGTCAGCAGAGGGATGGGAATGACATGAAAGGCAGTTGTTGGCCAGGACAAAGATTATCTTTTGGTTAAATGTCACATTGGTAGTATCACATGATTTAAACGGCAACGGATAAAGATCCTCTTCATTATTATACTTGCACGATGACAGGAATATCAATACTGAAAACAGCAAAACGGCAATGATCTTCATATGGATTGAAATAGAATCTGGTCCTTTCTATAAGAATATGACAGTTTAGCTTTTAAAAAGTTTAAGGAGGGGAAAGAATAAGTTACACAGAGTTAGATTAATCGAGCCTCAGCATCCCAAACTCGTATTCAAAGTTCGGTGTAAAAACATCCTTCCCGAGATTAGCTGTAATCTTCCTAACTGACCAGAAATGCCCTTCATCAATTTCTTCCTTATTTATTATAATATTTTCTCCGGTGCTACCGGTAAACGAAAAAACGAGCTCTCTTTCACGTGACGACTGCCATATATATTTTTTAATGAAAGTGAAGTCAAATTTCTTAAGTCCAAGCTCCTCATAAGCTTCCCTTTTCAGGGCTTCCTCGATGCTTTCTCCCGGACTGACATGTCCGCCCACAGAGGTATCCCATTTTCCGGGAAGAAGATCCTTTGTCATTGATCTTCTCTGCAGGAACAGATCGCCTTCCTTATTAATAATATGAAGATGAACCACCGGATGAAGGAGCATGCTTTTCCCGTCATGGCAAACGCTGCGGGGAGCAGTTGATATCTGGTTGCCATCCTCGTCCACGATGGGAAATATTTCTTCTTTTGAAATGTTTTTCATGGCTGGCAAAAGTACAAATTTCAAGGATACTTCCTCTTCATTTTTCCCTCTTTCTCCGGGAAGAGTCGACCTCATCCCCCGGCCCCTTCTCCCAGGCTACGCTTTATACACAACTTAAAAAATTTACTGAAAAGTATATTCTAAATGTGATAGGGAGATTCCTCATTCATCCTCCTTCGTCGGATTCATTCGGAATGACAGGATCTTTTTTTGAGAGAGGGGAAGAAGTGGCGATTCGCCATTGGTTGTATGTTCTGGATCAGAAATCTTCTGCGAATCGCCACTTCTTCCCCTAATATTCCATTAACACCCTGTCATTCCGAACGAAGTGAGGAATCTCCCTCTTTACCAATACATTGCAATAAGAATTAAGATCTAATTAGGAATAAGTCCAACGAAGTAGAATTTTCATCATCAATTAGAAAATTCATTAGCGTAGATGTGTATAAGGGGTAGCTCTCCCAGGGGAGAGGGGGACAGAAGGGGGTGAGGTCGAAATGACCTTACTCAGGTTTTCCGGTAATGCTGAATGTACACCTTATGCTATTTCCGTCTTCATCAACCACTATCAGCACATGTTCCCCGGCAACAGCTGATATCTCAGTCTGGTGAATGTACCTGGTTGTACCAATATATTTTTCATCCAGATGCCAGAAGAGCTTTTTCGCAGGATTGCGGTGCGCAACTTCAGAAATGACCTTCGTCTGTAACCCCGACTGGTCACGGGGGATGAAGATCTTAACGCCAGGTGTCGGGTAAATAAACTCCATAACCTCAATGTTCTTCTCTCCTGTGCATCCCGGAGAAAATGGCGGCAGCGGCCTGTACTCCGGATGTTTCTGTCTGTAGAAATATTCCATTGCAGGCGGCAGTACAAACCAGGGTTCATTTTTTATTTCCCAGGGCGAAACGCAGTTTGCCGTGACCTGCTTTGTTCCTGTATTATCAAGATGAATGATCCTGTGATAAGGACAAACATCGCTTCTTAATCCATTGATGCATGCAGGAATATTCTCTGTCTCCGGACAGTCAGGGCCAGCCCTGAAGCCACTTTTGGAGCAGACTTTAATCATTGTAAGATCTTCATCAGGAGATGAAAACCATTCAACAGATCCCGCCATGTTCACAAGGTCGAAAAGGATCGGAGCTGCAGCAGCTATCCCTGTCAGCCCGGGCCTTCCTTCACCATCGGCGTTGCCTGCCCACACACCAATGACATAAGCAGGAGTTGTGCCAACAGCCCAGGCATCACGAAATCCGAAACTTGTTCCGGTTTTCCACGCAAGGTTTGGCGATGAGGAAAAATATTGCCATCCTGCCTCACCTTCGGGACGGTTAACCTTTTTCAGAGCTTCATAAGTAAGCCATATGGAAGAGGCACTAAGCGGAGGATCAGATTCTTCTGTTAATTTATTAACATACTGTGATTCAGCGACAAACACCGGCATATGATAATCTTCCCGGTAATATTTCTTTTCTTTGTTATACCTGTTCAGAACCCTGGAGAGTGATGCGTATACGCCTGAAAGTTCCCATAAAGATGTTTCTCCACCGCCAAGAATAAGCGATAATCCGTAATAACCGGCATTCCTGCTGAAAGTGGTGAATCCTGTTTTATGGAGAATCTCAAGAAACTTTTCGGGACTGAATTTCTGGAGCATCTTCACTGCCGGGATATTGAGCGACTGGGAAAGGGCAGAGGATGCCGGCACTGCACCACTGTAGGAAAGATCAAAATTTTTTGGTGAGAAACCCGGAAATCTCGTTGGCACATCAGGTATCAGGGTGCCGGGAAGAATATCGCCCGACTTCTGCAAGCCTGCAAACAGGATAGGTTTAAGTATGCTTCCGGTGCTTCGGTGTGCCCTGATAATATCAACATCGCTTCCGTGATCCCCCGGATTTCCGGAGAGACTGTTTCCGATATATACAAGCACTTCACCAGTCTCAACCTTAATTATCAGGCATGCGGAATTATTGATGAAGTTACCTGACAGCTCCTTCTGGTGCATATCGATTATTTCGGAAGCTCTTTCCTGCAATTCATGATTGATGGTAGTTCTTATCCTTGCCCCTTTCTTGTCCTTGAAAAATAAATCAGTAAGATGTTCAGCCAGCGAGGGAAGCGGCTTCGGATCGCCCGGAAGAGGTTCATCAAGAGCCAGAACCAGTGTCAGCGAATCGAAATTTCCTCTTTCGTAAAGTTTTTTAAGAAGCGCATCCCTTCTGGCTTTAAGTATCTCCTGGTTCTTCCCGGGAAATACCAGGGCAGGGGAGTTGGGAAGTACTGCCAGGGAGGCTGCCTGTGCCCAGGTCATTTCTTCTGCAGGCTTGCCTGTATAGCGCCATGCTGCAGCCTCAAGTCCCACAGTATTTCCGCCGAATGGGGCATTTGCAGCGTAGATGCTGAGAATGACTTTTTTCGATCTGAACAATTCAAGCTTGAGGGCAGAAAGAATCTCGATTATCTTTTCGGGATAGGTCCGTGGCTTGTTTCCCCGGGAGATCCTTGCGACCTGCATTGTGATTGTGCTTCCTCCACGGACTATCTCTCCGGCTTTGATATTATCTTTTATAGCCCTTAATATGGAAACGGGATTTATGCCCGGATGCCAGTAGAAATACCGGTCCTCAAAGGTCATGAGCGCTTTTTCGAATTTCACCGGAACAAAATCTGATGCAGGGAACCTCCATTGTCCATCATCAGCGATGCGGGCTCCCAGAAGGGTTCCGTCAGATGCTTCAACAACCGTGGAAAGAGGTGATCTGAACCGGGGCAGAGGTGAAAGCAAAACCGGAGTAATCAATACTCCGGCTGCAATAAGTACTATTTTACATTTTCGCGTCAATTATTGTCCCTTTACTTTAACAGGTGCTCCGGGCCAGCGTGCATAGCAGTTTTCCTTGTACATGGCTTCGCACCATATTGCCGGCTGATTGAACTCACCCTTATAAGCCGCATTGAGGATCATTAAGAATGTCTTTGTTTCTCCCTGGCTGAGAGAGAAATATGTATATACCCGGTCATCTTTTATATCGCGGTAATCATAGGTTCCCTCCTTTATTCCCCAGTTGGCTTCATATAGCCTGGTGTTCTGAATCTCCCATCCCGACGGCACCATTTCTGTCAGGGCGATATTTTCAACATAAGTGAAAGTGTTGTTAGCAATCTTTACGATCATCATAAAATCAGTGCCCTGGGAAAGATTTCTCTGATCAACCGGCTTGAGGTTCAGATCAACATATTCAACTTTCATTGACAGTCCATTTTCCACCTTTTCAGTGCCGGAAACAAGCGGTATGCCCTTCTTTACAAGCGATACATAGACTGGTGCTCCGGAGCTGTTTTCCAGCAGAAGGGTATTTTTTCCGGAAGTCATTTTCATATTTTTTGACCAGATCTGTTTCCCTCCGATTATCTGGGTTGATTTTTCACCATTGAATGTGACATCTGCCTTTACCTGTCCGGTTTTATCTCCCGGAAGCGATTCGGCATATTTCATATAGGAGAAAAGGCCCCAGCCAAGCGATTGAGTACTGTACCAGCTGCCACGGTTAAGATCATCACATAGCTCATTTAAAACAGGAAAGGCAATATCCAGGTTTTTAAGAACTGTGAGGGTATAGAGTATCACTGCCTTGTCGCGGATCTGATCACCGTAGTAGTAACCGTAATATTCCGGTTCAGTTGTTGTGGTTCTGATGTCGAGGAGGTCTCCTGCGACCTCGGGTCTTCCGGATGTTGCAAAAGCAGCAGCGAGGAGCCATTTAGCAAGCTGAGGAATACCGGTTGATTCCCGTAGCCTGTTCATTGCGCCCCTGTCGGGCTGTCCGGCAAGTGCAAGTGTGAAGAGGCGGTAAGCCTGGTCGGTTGCTGAATATTTAAATCGCTGATCAAACCGCCACTCCTGTGCAGTATTTTTCTGGAAAGCGATCCATTTCTGCCTGAATCCTGAAGGAATATTATACCCGGACCGTTCCGCCTCCAGCATGAAATGTCCTGCATATGATGTTATCCAGTTGTCGGGCTGATACGCGCCTGGCCACATTGCGATCCCTCCGCTTGCCATCTGCCTGGAGACAAGCTTGTTTATACCCTCCCTGACATTTTCCGCGGAACTTTTCACTGCCTCTTCATCATTGGTTATCAGGTCTTTGATCCATAGCTGCGGAAATACTGCTGATGTTACCTGTTCGGAACATCCATAAGGATAGCTGACAAGATAGTCCAGACGTTTTTCCAGATTGATTGACGGAAGTGCTGAAAGTTCAAGCTTTGCAGAATTTGATCCCTCTATTCCGAACGGATTGAATGATGTTTCCCATTTCTCACCCGGCCGAAGCAATTTCAGCTCAGCTCTTGTTTCTGATGGATTTGGACTTCTGACTTCGATCTCCAGTTCATAGACCGCTGACTCGCCTCCGCCTGATGCTGTGACTTTTATTTTCCCGATGCCGGTCTTTTCACCTGCTGTAAATGTAAATTCAGTATCCGTTTCACCTGTTATCCGGGAGGATATGCTCTTTGCGGATTCTTCAAACTTTATTAGCTCATTACCTTCAGCCTTTATGGTTATTTCCCCCATTTCCTCTTTCTGAATAAACAAAGTGACCGGAAGTGCAGCTTTCTCGCCCGGACTTATTACCCTGGGAGCAGTGACAAGAACCATAAGCGGATCCCTGACCAACACCGATTTATCTGCAGCACCAAAAGCCCTCTCGCTTCCGGCGATAACCATTGTCCTTACAGAACCAGTATACTGCGGAAGTATAAGTGTATGCGTATTTGTCTTTCCGGGTGCCAGGGTAAATGGTCCCAGGAATTTCACAACAGGAATGAATCTCTTTGCTTTGTTGGCACTCCTGTCGGCAATGGCTTCATCACCGCCTATGGCAAAGATCCTTTCCAGGGTTCCGCCAAATGCACCTAATACATAGTCATAAAGGTCCCAGGTTTGTACACCAAGCGCTTCACGGGCAAAGAAATAATTCCAGGGATCAGGCGTGCGGAAGCCGGTAATGTCAAGCAATCCCTCATCAACGACAGCCAGAGTATAGTTCATTGCCCGCCTGTTTGCTTCTCCCACACTTATCTCGAATGGCCTCTGTGATCTAATTTCAGCAGCTACAGTGATCTGGGGTGTCAGACGTGTTCCGGGGTCTTCGACCAGAACAGGTACAACACCATAAAGCCTGACCGGCATATCGTTTATGGTTTGATTGTGTGGCTGGATGACAGTCACATAAGCATAAACATTCGGAGCCATCTCCGGTTTGGCTTTGATCTTTACTTCGGTATTTCCCTTCTGCGTGCTTACCCTAATCTCTTCAACGACTCCTGTCGCATTTTCCAGGGTCACTATCGCTCTTGCATTTTCAGGTGACGGGAATGAAAGCCTTATCTCATCACCGGGATTATACTTTTCTTTATCAGTGCTTATTGTGAGAAGTGTTGCTCCTTCGGCATTGCCTTTCATCCCGTATTCCCATGGCCAGTCAATAAGAAGAATTCTGCCTGTCGAATGTCCTGCAGGCGTGGTTGCCCTTATCAGATACCTTCCCCACTCGTTTTTATTGATGTTGAAAGTGAAGCTTCCTTCACCGCCTGATGTTATGATAGTCTTGCGAATTACCGGTTTTCTTGCCTGGTTTGAAATAAAATATCCGAGATTTTCATCACTCGACTCCCACCACCATCTGTAAGAAAGTTTGTAAACGGTCACTTCAACCTCCGACCTGACAGGCTTTCCCTTTTCATCAACTGTGACAATTCTTACCTCATTATCGGCATCAGTGAAAAGCATCCTGCTTTTTCCTTTCAATCCGGGGATATTTATCCCTGCAAAAACCGGAAATGGTGCATATTTATAAGTCGACTGGATAATGCTTTCATCCCCGCCCTGTTCCTGTACTTTAGCTGTAAAGACGGCATTCAGCATCCCGGGAGCATTTATATCTTTCCCGGGCTCGAACCTGAAAGTTGCATTACCGTTTTCATCGATAGTGGCATCATATATATTGACCGATTCCGAATAAAACTTGCTGACAGGATCGTCGAAAATGTACTGGCTGTATTTTTCAAATTCAGTTTTAACGGGCTTCAGGATATAATCTACGGACGTTTTAAGATTCCTCGCGACTGATCCGTTAAGCCATTTTACATTGATGGTTCCTGAAGAAACTTTGTTTGAACCTCCAAGAACTTCATCCGGGAAGCTCAGGTTTATCTTTAAGCGGTTAGGTTTTACTGTTTCTATTCTGATCCTTTTGGTAAATGTAGCGCCGCCTATTTTGAACTGCGCACGGTATGCCCCGGTGACAGCATCAGCTGGTGTTCCTGTAGTGAAAACAAGCAGATTGGCGCCTGAGAATTTCTGCACCTGGTTATCGACTCTCTGTTCAAGCGGATTTATAAGCTCAAATAGAACTGGGTGATCGGGCGGCAGATCATTTTTCAGGTCCTTTATGAAAACCGACAGATATATGGAATCACCAGGGCGCCAGACATCCCTTTCGCCATAAATGAATGCTTTGATGCCGTTATCCGGCTTTGTCCCTGATACATCAAAAGAGCTCAGTGAAAGTGAATTACCATCATTGGTCTTCAGGTAATTGCGGTCTTTATCCTTTTTGCCGATAATAAGGAAAGGCTTTCTGCCACAGTACAGGTCCACTGAACCATCCTGATTGGTATTGCCTGAAATTATCGGCTGCATCTGGTAATCGTAAACATCAATTGAAACCTCGCTTACCGGCAGAGCTGTAAGGAGGTCGTTGACCATTACATGAAGAATGTTATCCTCCCCTTTCTTGGCCATCAGTCCAAGATTTGAGGCCAGTATGTTCTTCTTTACACTTTTGTCAGGACTGTAATATGCTTCCTTGCAAGGATCATTCCGGTCCTTCCAGTTAAAACCAAAGGAATAATAGACGGACTCATCCGAATCTTCATAATAATTTTCAGCATCGTCCCATGCATTGCGGCTCAGATCCTGTGAATCCTGAAGAAGCTCTTCATACCGGCTCTCTTCAGGAGTTAACGGACAGGAAAGCAGGGAATAAGATTTTCTCATGCTCAGCTGAATCTTATAAAGTACACCCGGCTCCACGTCAATATAATCGGCGAGATCAATGGTATACATGTTCCATGTACCTGCATTAACTGCCATCCCGGTTGTGAGATCGATTCTTCCCGACCATACCGGGCGGCCGAACCGTTTCACATAATAGCCCGAATTGATTTCGTTTTCCTGGAGGAAATAGGGGAGGTTATTCTCAAAGATCTTGACGATCTTCAGATCAACAGCTTTAAGATTTGCGGCTTTGAAAGGGAAGATCAGGTTTTGTGATGAAGGCAGAATAATCCCTTCGCCAACGAGCTGGATCCCGGGGTTAACAGGCGTAAAATCCAGTTTTGTTGTGAAAGGTGCTGATAGTGTGTTTCCCTTTGCATTCTTTACTGCCGTTTCAACATTTAGCGTAACTATTCTCAGCCACGGACTGGAAGGAATGATAGTAACCACATTTGAATTTATAGTTATTACAGGTGGAGCAGTCTGAGCAACATAAATAAGGCCTTCAAGGTCCTGTGAGGGATCCAGGGGATCGGAGAAAACAACATCCATTTTCTGATTTTCACCAGCTTTTGTCTTTACATCTATGACCCTGAATTCATCGAGTGCAGGAATAGCCACAATCGCAGATCCTTTCTTCCTGGATCCGGTAAGGGTCCCGTCCCAGGTTAATGCTAATTCCTGAGGTTTTGCGGTGCGGGTTATATCGGCAATAGAGAATTTATGCACCGGGCTTTCAGAATGATCCCATTTTATTGCAAGCTTCCTCCTCTCGAGCTTTGCATCAAGGTATGTTTCAGCCTCCCGGGGGTCAATGTAATCTGAAGCTGTAAGCTCGCCCGTAAGTGTATATGAGATACCGTCAGAAGAAGCTTCAATGGTTCCCGTGGTTATGGAAAAATCTTTTTTAAGAGTCTGGATCCTGATTGGAAACACTTTCAGCCTCTCCTTAACCTCTCCCAGCTTTGAAAGGTTGAGCTCACCGGTATATGTCTTTCCGGGATCCAGCAGGTTTGCCGGCCTGAAGACCAGGGTAAATTCGTCAGTCCATTCAGTCTTGCCCTTGATAGCAGGATTGAAATTGAAAAGTCCGGGAGGTGTTTGCTTTGCTGCTTTTGCTGCAAATTCCGGAGTAAAACGTATCTCAATTACTGAATTGGCGGGGATGATGCCTGAGGTATAGCCCGTTATATATTCACTGAATCCTCTATCCAGGGGAAGAATTTCCTGTGGCTGTTCTCTAATTTTCTGAATAACTTCTTTTACGGCGCCTTTTTCTTTCGGGCCGCAGGATGGGATTAGTACTATTGTCAGCAGGGGAAGCAAAAATCTTGCAACTTTCATATTGAAGGATTAATTAAGTAATCTAAAATTACGAAAATGTCGAGCAGACCCTTACCTGTTATATTCACATTGTTATTAAAGTGAGTCAATCTTATCAGGGAGTCACCATCTCAGTTCTCAGCTTTGCAACATAATCACGAATCTTATTGAGCGTCTCAACAGTAACGGTCATCCTGGCACCGGAGGAACGCAGGACCTGTCTGGTGGTGTCAATCTCAAGATCGCCCTTTTTAAAATAGATCTCGAAAGTTTCAAAATAGTGGTTCAGATATTTAAGCTTCTTGGTAAAATAAACAACTACAGGATCGTCGTAATAATTTTTCATGAAGCTTATCAATGAAGTCAGGGTATATTTCTGTTCGGCGATTTTCTGGACCACCTGGGGATCAGGATTTGCCGGATTATAGACGAGATGAGTCGCGATGAACATCGCCTCGATCCATCCACCCATAATTATTAAGCCTGCTGTACTCTCCCTTCCGCTTTGCCTGAGATTATTTTCAATATCCTTATATGCTTTTTCCATCAGGAAGGTAATTGTATCCGGATCATCCATGTTATTCTGCACCTTCCTGATCGGTTCGATCAGAAGATTGCCGGGTATCCCCAGCTTGTCGCTCAGATCCCTGATAGCAACCATATAATCAATTACCTCCTGGCCGACACCAAACATCTTCAGGTATCCAAAATCGACTCCGTAAATGCCTGTATTTATTGCAGCCCTGGAATTGCTGAGATAAAGATCCACATTGGAGACTGGATTCAGAGCCGCATGATTATAGGTAACTCCAAGCCTGTTGAAAATTGCACATACCTCAACGGGAGTAAGAAGGCCATAATAGGTCTCCTTTTTTGCAGTAGGTGCCATGTTTCCCGTGGAGTCGGACCTGTAGGTTGAAAAGCTCGGTGTGACACTCTCTTTTTCAACCGGCTTGTTCCTGCAGGAAGCAATTGTGAAAATTATGAATAATAGCGGAAAAGAGAGGGAACTTTTCATAGAAAATGGTTTGTCTTAACAAATTTAGTAATTTAAACGAAATATCTGCTGACTTCGATAAGCTCTGCTAACCCCCTTATCCTGCAGGGGGGATTAGACGTAATAAATAAAGCTTGATTATTCTACAAAATAATTCTCTTCCCCAGCTTCTCCGAAATCATCCGCAGGGCCACCTTCAGCGACTGATCTTTCTTCTGCAGGACAAGCACCCTTTCTGTGTCTCCTGCTTTAACCGCCGCTTCAAGCTGGGTCATTATATCCTTCAGCCTGACTTTGATCTTGTCTCCCTTGAATTTAAGCACCGTATCCGGAACAAGATCCTTGACCTTTTCTTCCTCGGTAGCTACATATGCCTGCTTCTCCTTCCATATCCTGCTGAGAATATAGTGCTCCGAGAGAAGATCTGCCGACAGACTCGATATGGCAGGATCCTGATGCTTTATAAATTGCTTGTCGTCGGTGAAAAAACCTTGTTCGGAAGCGAATCTGAATTCATCAAAGATCTTTGCATAAAGGAGATTGTCAAAGTAAAGATCATCAGAAACGATTTCCCTGACAATATAATCAAGTACAGTTGTGACCTCCTCGCTTCCATCCTCGATCCTGACCTTCCTTTCAAATTCAAGGCTTCCATATTTAAGAAGAAGTCTGATCACGGCTCTTTCAGAATGATCGGTCGTCATTTCCCGGACAGTTGTCCTTGTTAACACCGGGGGAGGAACGGGAAGGTCTTCGGGGCCGGGATATTTGTTCCTGTCCTGGAACGACCGTCTGCTGTCGCATCTTGTTGACCTCGTGGTAAAGGATCTCCTCGGTTATCGCCAGGTGGTTGCTGCACTCCTTAATATATACGGTTCGTGAAATCGCCTCCGGGATCACTGCTATTGACCTTACAATATCACGGATAAGGTTGGCTTTTTTCACAGGATCATTCTGTGCCTCATCAAGCAGTAGCTGCGTCTTGAACCTAATGAAATCGGTTTCCTTCTCTTTTAAATATTCTGTGAATTCTTCATTGGATACTTTTTTGGAATAGGAATCCGGATCCTCGCCATCGGGAAGAAGGACTATTTTCACGTTCATTCCCTCCTCCAGGACAATATCTATCCCTCGGATTGATGCCTTGATCCCTGCTGCATCGCCATCATACAGTATTGTTATGTTCGGAGTGAATCTTTTAATGAGCCGCACCTGCTCCTGGGTAAGAGAGGTCCCGGACGATGCAACGACATTATCGATGTTCACTTCGTGGAGAGACATAACATCAGTATATCCTTCCACCATATAAACTTTGTCTTCCAGTGTTATTCTCTTTCTCGCCTGGTATAATCCATAAAGGATACGGCTCTTATGGTAGATCTCCGATTCAGGAGAATTGAGATACTTGGCAGTTTTTGAATCTGTTTTCAGCACCCTTCCTCCAAACCCGAGGACCTGTCCCGAAAGGGAGTGTACCGGGAACATCACTCTTCCGCTGAACCTGTCGAAAACACGATCTTCATGCTGAACAGAGAGTCCGGTCTTCAGCAGGAAATCCTGCTTATATCCATCGTCGGTGGCTTTCCGGGTGAATGCGTCGCGTTTTTCAAAGGAGTATCCCACCTCGAACTTCTTCAGAGTATCCTGCCTGAATCCTCTCTCCCTGAAATAGGTGAGCCCTACTGTCATCCCTTCATCGCTGTGGAAAAGATTTTCAGTGAACTGCCTTGCGGCATATGCTGAAACAACCAGCAGGCTTTCCCGTTCATTCTGCTTCTCCAGTTCTTCCTGAGTAAGCTCTTTCTCAACGACCTCAATATGGTATTTTCTTGCAAGGAATTTAAGCGCCTCGGGGTAGGTCAGATGCTCATGTTCCATTATGAAATTGACGGAATTGCCAACCTTTCCGCATCCAAAACATTTGAATATTTCCTTTGAAGGCGAAACCGTGAATGAGGGAGTTTTCTCGTTATGGAACGGACAGAGCCCCAGATAATTCACACCCCGTTTTTTAAGCGGAACAAATTCCTGTATAACGTCAACGATCTGCGCGGCGTCAAGAATACGGTCTATGGTCTGTCTGTCGATCATACGGTCAAAGATATCAGGAAAATACTGAAAAAGTTTAAGAGGGTGGAAGAAGTTTAAGAGAGTTGAAGACGTTGAAAAGGTGCGAAAGAATTCAAATAAATGAAAATTTAGTAATATTACAAACGAAATCTGCAGCAAATGGGAACAGCTAATAAAAAAATTATCCTTGCCATCACTGGCGCAAGCGGTTCAATATATGCTCTGAAGCTTCTTGAAAAATTACATACACTTAAGAACCCCCTATCGGAAATTGCTGTCATATTTTCGGAGAATGCCAGATTAATCTGGAAATTCGAGACCGGAAAGAAATTTTTGGCCAAACTTCCTGCGAAGGAATATGACAACAAGGAATTTTTTGTTTCATTCGCTTCAGGGTCTTCAGATTATGAAACCATGATTATATGCCCGGCATCGATGGGTATCATGGGACGTATTGCAAATGGTACCTCTGAAGATCTGATAGCTCGTGCTGCAGATGTGATTCTGAAGGAGAGAAGGAAGCTTATTCTTGTCCCGAGGGAGACTCCCTACAATCTCATTCACATAAGAAATATGGAAACGCTGACCCTGGCAGGGGCAATAATCTGCCCTGCATCACCCTCTTTTTACAGCAAACCGGAATCTATTGACGAACTGGTTATGACTGTTGTTGAGAGAGTGATCACACTTGCCGGCTTCGGGACTGACACTTACCGCTGGATGGAAAATGGTTGACAGCCGGGTCATTAAATTCTTCAGGAAGCATCATGTGCTGACAATTGCCACATCTGTGAACAATGAACCATGGTGTGCCAGCTGCTTCTACGTTTATCTTGAAAAGGAGAATACCCTTGTATTTACAACTGATCCCGGCACCCGGCACGGAAAGGAATTCCTGAAAAATCAGCTGGTTGCAGGCTCTGTGGTTCTGGAGACAATGGTGACAGGAAAGATCCGTGGTATTCAGTTTCAGGGAACAGTCACGGAGCCTGATGGAGATCCGGCAACAAAAGTGAAAAGTGCATACCTGAAAAAATTCCCTGTCGCAATGCTGATGGATACCCATCTGTGGATTTTAAAGCTTACTTATATAAAATATACCGATAACAGGCTTGGTTTCGGTAAGAAACTGATCTGGGCCAAAGAAAAGCAGATGGAATAATTCTGCACGACGGGGTGTAGCGACCAGACTGCAAGACTTAAAGACAATTATTTACCTGATTGCTGCCTCACTATTTTCGCAATATACTTACCGAGTATATCGAACTCAATATTGACTATTGTGCCCTTTTTAATCTGGTGAAAATTGGTCAGCTCGTATGTGAAGGGAATAATTGCAACCTGGAATGATTTCGGTTTTGAGTTCACTACTGTAAGGCTCACCCCGTTCACTGCCACAGATCCTTTCTCGACAGTAAGGTAATCGTCCTGCAGCGGCTCATACTCAAAAGTATAATACCAGCTTCCTTCTGCCTCTTTTACCTCATTGCATACGGCAGTCTGGTCGACATGTCCCTGGACCATATGACCGTCGAGCCGCCCGTCGAGCTTTGCACTGCGTTCGAGATTTACCTTGTCTCCGGGTTTCAGAAGGCCCAGATTCGATTTTTCAAGTGTCTCCTTTATAGCTGTGACAGTATAAGTATCCTTGTTTTTTTTAACCACCGTGAGGCAAACGCCGTTGTGGGAAATGCTCTGATCAATTTTCAGCTCATTGGAAAATGAGCATTTCACCGTTATGTGAATATTCTCCTTCTCTTTTTCAATTTTCACCACTGTAGCGGCTTCCTCGACTATTCCTGAAAACATGGATGATTAGTTTTTAATTTTCGTAAATTTAGTTATATCTGGTCATTCCTGCCATGGAAAAATGATCGTAAATCACACTTTTTTACCCAACCGCTTCCTGACAGGAAGACCTGCCTTTTTCCATCCATTAATTCCGCCTGCGAGAGAAAATAAATTTTTAAATCCCAGAGCATGGAGCTTTAATGCAGCACGACAACTTCGGATACCTGAGGTACAATAAAGAAGGATTATGGAGCTTTTATTAAGTCTGCCTGTTTTCTTATCAGAGATCTTTAATAACGGGATATTAACTGCATTTTCAATCTTTCCTGCCCTGAATTCCGCCGGCAGCCTGACATCAATTAAGAGGACATCATTTCCTGATTTCATAACTGCATTGAAATCCTCAGCCGATAGAGTAACACATTTATAAACCACGGAATCCTTTGTCCCTTCCCCCTGAGCCCATGCTCCAGCCCAGCCGGCGATCAAGAAAGCAGATATTAAAATTCTTTTCATTATGAAAATATTTATCCGCAAAGTAATGAAAAACTTACACCGACCTGACCTAGATCTGTCTTCTCATTACAACCCACATCTTCAGAAAAGGATCATCAATTCTGTAAGATGAATTCTCCCTGATCACTAACCCTTTACGAATCAGGCGTTGCAGCGTGCTGAAGACAGTGCTTGTGGCGCCTGTTCCGAAGAGCCTGGAAAATTCATCGGATAACGGCGACAGATCAGTTGATGCCATCCCTGCCAGAACGGTCATATCGGTCCGGTTCAGGCTGTTCCAGATCCGCTCATAGTCGTTATCGTGACTCTGCATGATCTCCTTTGCAGCAACACCGGTAATATTACCGGAATCTCCTGTCCTGGTAAGAATCTCCCATACCGTAAAAGCAAGTTCCTGGGTATAATAGGGATGTGAACCGGTTATTTTCAGTATGCTCACCGATAATTCTTTCTTCCTGTCGGAGATCCCTATAAATTTATCCTCCAGAAACCTGCTGAATTTTTCTTCCGGGATCTTGTTAAGGGTCATCAGCGATCCGAACCTGTAAAACGGCGAGCCCTTCTTCTCAAAGATCTCCCTTATAATAGATTCGCTACTACCCAGGAAGACATAATTTACCCTGTGGTGATTCTGCATTACAGACCTGAGCATTCTGTCAAGTCCCTCATTGATCCTGAATATTTCCTGGAATTCATCAAGAACCACGATTGTTTTGGCTGATTTTGTCGCCAGCTTTTCAATGAGGTCCAGAACATCTTCGAGGGGTGTAAGTTCCCCGGAACCGGGTCTGAAAGAAATCTCCACCTCACCTGTTACCGGATTCATTATGACCGAAGGAATAAGCCTGAAGCTTTTAAGATAACTTTTTAATTTCTGGATAGTGTAAATGCGGTAGATCCTCCTGAGCAGCTGGGCAGCGAGATCATCTGCGGAAATAACCATCTGAAGGTCAAGGTATATATGTCTGCGGTTTGACTCTGCAACTGCCTTCCTGATCAGGCTGGTTTTCCCAAACCTTCTCGGACTGATAAGGATGAGATGATTTTCGCTTTTCAGGAATGAGCCTATTCTGACAAGCTCTTCTTCGCGGTCTGTAAAAAAAGCACCGTCTACAACAGTTCCGAATTTAAAAGGATTGCTCTTCATGGTTGCGATATTTTTCGTTGCGAAATATTTCGCATGTAAATATATGAAAAATATCGTAACGAAAAAATTATCTGGCAAAGATCTTCCCGAAGAACGCCTTCATCTCATTCCACGATTCAGCATCAGCCGCTGCATTGTATTCAAGCGGCAGATTGAACTGCCTGCCGATCTTTGTAGCTTCAGGATTGGAGAATGAATGACCTGCACCGGGATACATCTTCAACGTATATACTGCTCCAATCGAGTCAAGCTTATGTGTGAAGCTCTTCACAGCCGGTCCGGGAACAAACTGGTCGGCCAGGCCATGACAAATCAGCAGCTTAGCCTTCAGCTGGCCTTTATTCACCTTAACACCTGTCAGTCCGCCATGGAAGCTCACGGCTCCCAAAAGGTCAGAACCCATTATTGCGGAGTTAATAACCACATATCCGCCGAAACAATATCCGATGGCCGCTACTTTAGAAGGGTCTGTCTGTGAATACTCCTTTACTTTATTGATGGCGGCATCAAGCCTTGATTTTGCCAGGTAAGCATTACTGTAAAATGGCGAAGTAAGGTTCTGTGCTTCGGTAGGATTTGAAGCGATCCTGCCGTCGCCGAAGATATCAGCAGTGATTGCAATATACCCGAGCTCAGCAAGCTTCCTGGCCCTCATCCTGACGTAATCATTCACTCCCCACCATTCGGGAACGATTACAACAGCCGGACGTTTACCTTTAATATTTTCATCAAAAGCAACATATCCTTTCAATATCGTTCCTGATGCGGTGTAGGTAACGGGCTCTTCCTTGACGGCTGGAACTGATCCACGCGGAAAACCGGAAGATGAAATACTGATCATACTCAAAGAGACAAGGATTATTTTAAAGGGATTGATTGTTTTCATACAGCATCCGTTTTAAGTTTGAAACCAAATTAATTCTTAAAACAGAAGAAGGGATGAAAAGTTCAGGTAAGTGACGGTTGTATGATAGCTTCTGTAACGGGTCCTTTATCAGAAGGATTTGTACTGGTCGTCAGGATTGTTTCGTCGCTTCGCTCCTCGCAATGACGTTACCCTCTATTAATTTTTGTTTTAAGTATATACCGACTCGTGATTAATTGCAATGTCATTGCGAGTCCCGCATCGGCGGGACGAAGCAATCTTCACGATTTTATCCGGTCCAGCTCACCTGAACCGTCATTGTGAGGAGCGAAGCGACGAACCAAATTAAATCAATTATTTATCCACTCTTTTAAAAAAACTTGACATGTATTATGATTTTGCATAAATTTATTCAGTCAGGTTCTCCATCTTGTACTTTACGGACCGGAGAAACTGATTATCAAAATGGTTTTGAATGAGATTCTGGTATTAATCTGTAAAACTGACCTTGTATGAAGAAAATCTACTCCTTATTATTGAAAATTTATCTTGTCTTGTCAATTCTTTTAATTACAGGATTGCGGGCACACGGACAGGATGTTATTGTTTTGAAAAACGGCGAGGAAATAAAAGCCAAAGTTGAACAGATCCTCGATACAGAAATTAAGTACAGGAAATCCGATAACCTGACCGGACCTATTTATTCAGCTAAAAAAGCAGAGATCTTTATGATCAGGTATGCCAACGGGACAAAGGATGTTTTTGGCGACCAGCCTGTTACGGCAACTCCGCAGAAGGCGCCGGAAAAAAGGGTAAGTATTTCTGACATGGATATCAAACCTGCAAAGAATGCAACCATTCTTGGCGGGGCCCTGGTGGTCCCGATCCTTGCCCTGGGAATAACTTCAGGTGCAATTTACGATAACCCCGGACTGACAATCCCAATGGGTGCAGTTGCGACACTTATAGGCGGGATTGGCATTCCCATTGTTGCACACATGTCAGGAAAGACACGAAATCTGACAGGAGTTGAGGGAAATCCGGGGCTAAGACTTGCAGGATGGATAGGTTACGGGTTGGCATTAAGTGATGCCGTTTTGATTCTTGGACTTGCATCCGGTGGATATGATACAAGCGGCGGACCTACTTACTCTGTTGCTATCCTGGGATCTGTCGCTTCAATAATAATGGCTGTTGAAGCCAGCCAGACAGCAAATCAGGCAAAACAGCTTAAAACCTCCGTGAGCATCCAGCCGACAATTGGCACAGTAAGGGACTTTAACGGGAACAATTACACTACAATGGGATTCAGGATCAATTTTTAAAATATGAAACCCACATCCCGCTTAAGAATGATAATATTTTTAAAGCATGTGGGTTCCATGTGACCATTAAATTCAAAGTTATTTTACACATGAAAAAACTGTTGGTGTTGATGTTATTTATTGCAGGGTGCCTGCATGCATTCTCCCAGGATGAGATAACATTCCGTACGGGAGATATCCTGATTGTCAAAGTCCTTGAAGTTGGTGCAGAGAATATTACTTATAAGAAATCAGACAATTTATCCGGACCATCTTATTCGGTAGGTAAGGACAAGGTTTTCATGATCAAATATGAAAACGGAACCAAAGATGTTTTTGGAAGCGAAAAGCCGGAAACAAATGTATCTTCCTCTTTACCGCCGGCTTCCGGCTCTCCAGCCATAATTTATTTTTTCAGGCCATCCAAACTGATTGGCAGCAGCCCTGAGATTATTGTCGGTACTTTTGTCCCTGATGAGGTAATAGTAAATTTGCGAAATGGCCATTGGTTCAGGTCAGATTACTCATATACAGGTCAGCGTGAATTTGTTACCGGGATCTATTCCATAAACGAGGGGAAATTAAAAGTAGACCTGGAGCCCGGTAAGACCTATTATTTCCGATGTTCAATTATGAAGGGTTTGGGATTACAGTCACAGCTTGAAGTGGTAGATGAAGAAACCGGTAAAAGAGAGATGGCCGGTCTCAAAGAACAGGAGAGGGCAAAATAAAGGAGGTAGATTAAGAGGCAGTCCGGGAAAGCTGTAATTGAATAATATACATTTATTTATATGCTATGCCGGTGACAGATCGTCTATTAGAAGTATTTATACTGGTCGTCAGGATGGCTTCGTCGCTGCGCTCCTCGCAATGACGGTACCCTCTATCAATATTTGTTTTAAGTACATACCGACTCCTGGTTAATTGCATTGTCATTGCGAGTCCCGAATCGGCGGGACGAAGCAATCTTCACGATTTTATCCGATCCAACTCACCCGAGCCGTCATTGCGAGGAGCAAAGCGACGAAGCAACCTTAACCAATATCCAGTAATCCGCTAAGATCAACCCACTCCGGGTTAAGGTTATTTATCAACTCAATTTTTTTCTTTCTGCTTCCACCCTTAATCTGCTTTTCCCGTTTAATTGCCTCTCCGATTGTATCGAACTGTTCATAATAAACAAGTTTATCTGTATTGTACCTTGAAGAAAAACTGTCAGGATACTTTTTTGTTTTATGCTGTTTTAACCGTTCCTTCAAATTACTTGTGACGCCTGTATAAAGCACTGAATTATTTTTATTTGCCAATATATAAACAAACCCATTCATTACTTAATTCCATATTTGTCTGATAATCTCGTTTTCAGTATTGCCACTCCCTCCGAAGCTCCGGCCCTGATGACCTCCACTTTCCGGAATGCCGGAACAGGAACCTCTTTCGGATCGATAAGCCAAACAGAGGCGTTTTGAGGCGCATATTCGATCAACCCCGCTGCCGGGTAGACATTAAGCGATGAACCAATTACCACAAAAATATCAGCTTTTTCAGTAATACGGACAGCTTCATCCATATCCGGGACCGCCTCGCCAAACCAGACTATATGCGGACGAAGCTGACTCCCTTTTTCGCATTTGTCGCCGGCTTTAATGTCATTATAGCCAATATCATATATCAGCAAAGGATCCGCAGTGCTCCTTGCTTTTGTAAGCTCACCATGAAGATGGAGTATCTTGGTGCTTCCCGCCCGTTCATGCAGGTTGTCAATATTCTGGGTAATTATATGTACATCAAAGTATTTCTCAAGAGCAGCAATTCCGTGATGCCCCGCATTTGGCCCGCACCCGGCAAGCTGTCTTCTTCTTTCATTATAAAAACGCAGCACCAGGTCCCTGTTTTTTGCCCATGCCATGGGAGTTGCGACTTCTGTCACATCATATTCCTCCCATAATCCGCCCGAATCCCGGAACGTCTTTATGCCACTCTCGGCGCTCATGCCGGCTCCAGTCAGTATAACCAGCTTTTTCATTGAAAGATGTTCTGAAACAAAAGTACAATTTATTCAGTAAGATTAGGACGATAGGGCCCTCCCGCCCTCCCGCCCTCACTACAACATTACCTTTCTCCAAAATTTATTATCTTTGCCCGTTTTTAATTAATATGCTGATTAATAAGATGGGAAAGCGATTTCCGGAATATAAAGCTCTTGACCTTCCGAAGGTAAACAAGGATATACTTAAGATATGGGACGAACAGGACACCTTCCGCAAAAGTGTGCGACAGGTGGACGGTAAAGGTGAATTTATCTTTTATGAAGGACCTCCCTCTGCCAACGGTATTCCCGGAATTCACCATGTGATGGCCCGTGCCATCAAGGATGCAATTTGTCGTTATAAGACCCAGTGCGGTTATGAGGTCAGGCGCAAAGCCGGATGGGATACTCACGGACTCCCTGTTGAACTTGGCGTTGAAAAAGCCCTGGGGATAACCAAGGAAGATATCGGGAAGAAGATCTCAATAATCGATTTCAACAAGGCGTGCAAGACTGACGTGATGAAGTATACCGACCTATGGGAAGACCTCACACGCAAGATGGGCTATTGGCTCAACATGGAGCATCCCTATGTGACATATGATAACCGTTATATAGAGACCCTCTGGTGGCTGCTCAAACAGCTTTATGATAAAGGTGTTCTGTACCAGGGATATACCATACAGCCTTATTCACCGGCGGCGGGTACCGGCCTGAGCTCACACGAGCTTAACCTTCCTGGCTGTTACCGCGATATAAAGGACACAACCTGCATTGCCCTTTTTAAGGTTATCTGTGATGCAAAATCAGAATTCCTCTTTAAGCACATCGATACTGCTGATGTCCATATAATGGCATGGACCACCACTCCATGGACACTTCCTTCAAACACTGCCCTTGCGGTAGGGAAGGAGATACATTATATAAGAGTACGAAGTTTCAATCCTTATTCCGGTGCACCAATAACTGTTGTCATCGCGAAGGACCTTCTCTATTCATTGTTCCCTGAAGCAAATGTCGGGCTTCATTTCTCAGAATACAAGCCGGGCGACAAAAAAGTACCCTATAAGGTTCTTGATGAATTTCCGGGAAGCAGGCTCGAAGGCATTAATTATGAACAGCTTATTGACTGGGTGAAACCTGATGCGGGTGCATTCAAGGTGCTTACCGGCGATTTCGTGACAACTGAAGACGGAACAGGCATTGTCCATATTGCACCTACTTTCGGCGCCGATGACTACAAGATCGCAAAGGAATACGGAATCCCGCCGATGATGCTCAGGCGCAAGGATGGCTCAATCGGTCCGATGGTTGATAAACGTGGCTACATGGTACCCATAGCTGATCTGGATGATAAATTTGTCAGGGAGAGGGTTAACACCGATACTTACAAAGGTTATGCCGGCCGGCCCGTGAAAAATGAATATGATGAGACTATTCCTGCTGATGCTGATACTCTCGATGTAGATATTGCTGTGATGCTCAAGCAGCAGGGTAAGGTTTTCAGGATCGAAAAGATGATCCACAGCTATCCTCACTGCTGGCGCACCGATAAGCCTGTACTCTATTATCCCCTGGATGCATGGTTCATCCGCACAACGGCATTCCGCGATAAAATGATCGAGCTCAACAACACCATAAACTGGAAACCTTCTTCAACAGGCTCCGGCAGGTTCGGCAAATGGCTCGAAAACCTCGTTGACTGGAACCTTTCACGGTCGCGTTTCTGGGGAACACCGCTTCCGATCTGGTTGTCAGAAGACCGGAAGGAAGAGAAGTGCATCGGATCAGCTGCTGATCTTAAAGCTGAAATAGAAAAATCGGTCAAAGCAGGATTCATGAAAAAGAATCCTCTGGCGAACTTCACTCCGGGAGATAACAGCGAGGAGAACTACAATAAATTTGATCTTCATCGTCCTTTTGTCGATGAGATCATTCTTGTCAGCCCTTCCGGAAATAAAATGTTCCGCGAACCTGATCTTATAGATGTCTGGTTTGATTCCGGAGCCATGCCTTATGCACAGGCTCATTATCCTTTTGAGAACAGGGAGAATTTCTCTGATATGTTCCCTGCCGATTATATAGCCGAAGGTGTCGATCAGACCAGGGGATGGTTTTTCACGCTTCATGCGATTGCAACAATGATCTCCGGATCGGTTGCATATAAAAATATTATCTCAAACGGACTTGTCCTGGACAAGAACGGCAACAAGATGTCGAAACGGCTTGGCAATGCTGTCGATCCGTTCTCCACTATAAAAGAGCATGGTTCCGATCCGCTCCGGTGGTATATGCTCACCAACTCTCAGCCCTGGGATAACCTGAAGTTTGATATCGCAGGAGTCGACGAGGTTAAGCGCAAATTTTTCGGAACACTATATAATACTTATTCATTCTTTGCACTTTACGCAAACGTAGATAATTTCAGGTTTACGGAAAGGGATATCCTGGTGAATATGAGGCCGGAAATTGACCGGTGGATCATCTCTCTTCTGAACTCTCTCGTGAAGGAAGTAAGCGAGTGCTACGATAATTACGATCTCACACGGGCCGCACGAGCTATCCAGGATTTCGTTACCGAGAACCTGAGCAACTGGTATGTACGTCTTAACAGGAAACGTTATTGGGGCGGCGATTATGACCAGGACAAGCTGGCTGCCTACCAGACTCTTTATCAATGCCTTGAAACAGTGAGCAGGCTGGCTGCCCCGATAGCTCCTTTCTATATGGATCAGCTTTTCCGCGATCTTAATATGACCACCGGCAGGCATTCTGATGAATCGGTTCATCTTGCTCCTTTTCCTGAATATGATAAGGACCTTATTGACAGGGATCTGGAAGAAAGAATGGCCATTGCGCAGAAAATATCCTCAATGATCCTTGGGCTGAGGCGAAAGGTAAGCATAAGAGTCCGCCAGCCGCTGGCAAAGATCATGATCCCCGTTCCTGACAAGTCTTTTAAGAAGAAGTTTGAAGCGGTAAAAGATCTGGTATTGGCTGAGGTTAATGTAAAGGAGGTTGAATATATTGATGACACCTCATCGATACTCGTTAAGAAGATTAAGCCCAATTTTAAGACGCTCGGTCCCCGGTACGGTAAGCTGATGAAAGAGGTCAGCAGCGTTATCGCATCGCTCACGCAGAATGATATTGCTTCTTTTGAAGCCAGCGGAACCCATTCTGTCAATGTCAATGGTGAGCAGGTAACCTTAACGGCAGAGGATGTTGAGATCATCTCCGAGGATATCCCGGGATGGCAGGTCGCCAATGATGGCAGGCTCACTGTGGCTCTCGACATCACTGTTACCGATGAGCTTCGTTATGAAGGTATAGCAAGGGAATTCGTCAACCGTATCCAGAATATCCGCAAGGAAAATGGTTATGATGTTACCGATAAAATAACCGTTCAGATCGAAGATCATGATTTTGTCCGCGAAGCGGTAAAACGACATGGTTCCTATATTGGTTCACAGACTTTGGCAACTAAGGTATCGTTGGCAACCAGCCTTGCCGGCGCTAATGTCCGCGATATCGAAATTGACGATGTTATCGTCAAGGTTCTTGTTGCAAGGAACAATCTATAAAGATCCCCTTGTGCGAGGGGTGAAAGTGGATTTTTCTTTCCGCTACCTCAGATTGCTGGTAATTATATCTTTGATTATTATTATGATTTTTTTGTTCTTTCATTGTTTGCTTTGAAGAAGATAGGGTGTTGTCCCAAACTCCAGTTATTTATTTTTATGTTCATTTCTTTTGCTCCTCCAAAAGAAATGAACCAAAGAAAAGGAGGCCGGAAATACCAACTTCAGTCTTTTTGTCCGCCTGCTACACAATGCCTTAATGGCACCACCAAAAAGACTGCAGTTCGCGCCATTTCCGGATTTGCCCCCGCACCGTAAATGGTTAATCCTGCCTAAAGAATTATATTCCAAATCATAAATCTAAAATCATTAGAATATTCATAAAATTTTTTATATCGCTGTAAGGCGAAACTGTCTCTGATAATAAAAATGGAGTTAAAGCGGCCTCAGATAATTTTGGGAGGGAAGAGCGTTAAAAAATTGCCTTCCAGGCAATTTTAGCGAGGGGGGTTGGATTGCAGGGTAAGTGACTGTTTTAAGGCTTGCGAAGAGTATAGCCCTAAGTAAGCAATACTGTTTGAGCCCCGTTTCGACGGGGCGAGTTGTATTGCGTGGGCAAGCCGAAAAACAGGAGCCCCAAAATTATCTGCAGCCTTGATTTTTTTTGGTTACTTTTTTGTATCAAGACAAAAAAGTAACTGGGGTATGGGGCAACGCCCCATTTTCTTCGAGACGAACAATTAAAGAACAGAATAAAGACAAAAAAGTAACTGGGGTTTGGGGCAACATCCCATTATTCATTTATATACATTTGTATAAATAATGATATTTAGAATGAAACGAATACTCGTCACCGGTGGAGCCGGATTTATCGGATCCCATTTATGTGAAAAACTACTTGCCGATGGCAACGAAGTAATCTGTCTCGATAACTATTTCACGGGTTCGAAGCAGAACATCCTTCATCTCCTTGATAATCATTACTTCGAGCTGATCCGTCACGATATCACAATGCCCATATTCCTTGAAGTGGACGAGATATATAACCTTGCCTGTCCTGCCTCGCCGGTACACTACCAGTACAACGGCATCAAGACCATCAAGACATCAGTTATGGGAGCGATAAACACTCTCGGCCTGGCAAAGCGGATAAAAGCTAAAATATTGCAGGCATCCACAAGTGAGGTATATGGTGATCCGGACGTTCATCCCCAGCCCGAAACGTACTGGGGTAACGTAAATACTCTTGGTCCGAGAGCTTGTTATGATGAAGGCAAGAGATGTGCCGAGACCCTTTTCATGAATTACCACCAGCAGAATAAAGTGAAGATAAAGATCGCGAGGATCTTCAACACTTACGGACCCCGCATGAATGCCCATGACGGCAGGGTAGTTTCAAACTTCATTGTCCAGGCGCTGAAAAACGATGCTATTACCATCTTTGGCGACGGCACCCATACCCGCAGCTTCCAGTACATTGATGATCTTGTCCCGGGACTGATAAAGCTTATGGCCACTGCCGATACATTCACTGGCCCGGTTAATCTCGGTAATCCGCATGAAGTGGCTGTCGGCGATCTCGCAAAAATGATAATAAAGATGACCGGTTCAAAGTCAAAGCTTGTCTACCTGCCGCTTCCTGAAGATGATCCTCAGCAAAGGAAACCTGATATCAGTCTTGCAAAAAAAGTTTTGGACTGGCAGCCTGTGGTTGGTCTGGAAGTGGGTCTTGCTAAGACAATTGAGTATTTTAAAATGGTGGCTGACAAGTAAGGATTGCTTCGTCGCTGCACTCCTCGCAATGACCCGATTCATCGATAAACTGCTGGTACGCTCAAAACCGGACTTAACTAATATTAAACGTCATTGCGAGGAGTACCGCGTTAGCGGGGCGACGAAGCAATCCTCTTCAAATGGCACAACACAAATAATAAGAAAACCGCCTCAAATTGAGACGGCCTTATTTTCTAAAATTCAGTTTTATTCTTCCGGTTTCAGAAGTGGCTGTGCCTCTGCGCCTCTACACCTCCGCCAAGGCGTTGGTGTACACTGTGCGCCGTTATTTCTGCTTCATCTTGGCATCAATGCAAAGCGTTGCATGAGGAACTGCTCTCAGTCTCTCCTTGGAAATAAGCTTTCCTGTTTCGCGGCATATTCCATAAGTCTTGTTTTCAATTCTTACAAGAGCAGCCTGAAGGTGCTGGATGAATTTCTGCTGACGTTGAGCCAGCCGGCCGGCCTCTTCTTTAGATAATGTAGTGGCTCCCTCCTCAAGTACTTTGAAGGTGGGAGATGTATCCATAGTGTCGTTACTCTCCTCATGGGTTATGCTGGATTTAAGAATTTCGTAATCTTTCTTGGCCTTATCCAGCTTCGCCAGGATGATCTGCCTGAACTCCTCGAGCTCCTCATCCGAATATCTTGTCTTTTCAGCCATAGCATAACGTGTTAAATCTGCGCAAAGGTAGTTAAATTTGGTTAATTTAAAAATGCAGGGAATTCAGGTTAAAATGTTAAAAATAGTGTAAATTGTTGTGATTAAATCCCAAGTTCCTTCATCCTGATTTTAACCCTTATGGAATTTGGAATATCGACCTCGCTGATCAGGATCAGATAACCTCCTCCGCCTGCACCGGAAAGCTTCCATGCTATAGCTCTTTCCTTATACTGGTTCAGAATATTCTTAATCCGGGGATTCATCATTTTGGGAAACATCTTTACCTGTGCATTGAAAGAATCAATGAATCCTTTCGCAAATATGTTCATACTTCTTGTCTTCATACCTTCCCAGGCAAATTCAGCAGCTTCAGTCAGAGCCATTACATTTTTCCTGTTGATATAAGTTTCAGATAATACATTGAAATCTACCGGCCTCGGCCAGAGTGTTTTCATATATAAGCGGTCCTCGAGCCATTTGATCACTTCCGGATCTGAAATTGTCTCAAACTTTGAAGGCCAGTATTTCCCCTTTTCATAATAGAATTTATTAATTCCCGGCATGGCAATGCCGATTGAATCCTGGGAACCGCTTACCTCTGTTGTCCCGGGGTCGTTATCATATCTGAATAATGTTTTTGCCAGTTTTTCAGGCTTTTCAAATGGAAGCTGGTTATGCCATAATTCTATTGCTTTTTTTCTGGTTGAGGTTGCCATTCCGGACCGCTCATTGAATTCCACTGTAGGTTCAATTGAAGCGGTTATTGCAGATCCGGCACAATATTTTGAGACATATGGCTGGTCGATCCATGTACCGGCAAGATCGATACGGTAAGGGATTGGCCTGATCGAACGCAGGCTGGTGGTTGTCCTGGCCGGAAGATTTGCAAAAGGAATTCTTTTCAGGATCTTGTATTTGATGCCTGAATCATTACAAAGCTTCTCTTTTTCAGGTGTATGCCCGTCTTCATTCACTATAAATATATCAGGCTTCAGAACCTTCATGTCATCTGAAAAGTCCATAAGTCCGCTGCCCTTATTTACAATGGCATTATGCACACAGGTGAGAGCTTTCAGCATGAAGATCCGTTCATCCTCAGAGTTGATTGTCTCCCTGCCTTTCAATTCCCTGATGGTTTTATCTGAACCGATCCCTACATAAAGATCTCCGTATTCCGATGCTTCCTGCAAAAATGCAACATGACCCGAATGGAGCATATCAAAACATCCTGAAACAAAGACCTTCTTTCTTTTAGCGCTCATGGCGTCATCCGGTTAGGAAATAATGAAAATCAAATGTAAAAAATATTTGTTGTTCACCTTCAGAGCTTTTTCAGGAAAGTTACCGGAATAGTTACAATAATATTCTGATCAAGCCTGTCGATCCTTACAATAACTCTCTTTTTACCGCCAATTCTTATAAGCTCGCCTGTAAGTCCGGTGAGTGAGCCGTTTACAACCTCCACATTATCACCCCGTTCAAGGGCTTCTCCTGTTACTTCAATCTCTGCATTGCTGTTAACCAGGAGCATCAGATTATCAATCTGGTTCTGAGGAATGGAAACCGGATGTCCTTCAAAGGAGATGAGTTTGACCACCCCGATAGTCTTATAAACAGCCGGAAAAACCTTCGGTATTACCTTTACAAATACATAAGATGAAAGTAATGGTTTCTCCACAAGCTTTTTCCGGTCGCTCCATTGCCTGAATGTTTTCTGCAGTGGCAGGAAAGTCTCTATTCCTGCTTCCAGCAGACGGGCGTGGACCTGTTTCTCAGCGCGGGGATGGGTATAGAGAGCGTACCACTTTGGTACGGGCCGTGGCGTTGCAGGCAACAGTTTTTTGTTTTCCACAGGAATGGATTTGGTCATTTATCAGTGTTTTGGAAATGGTTCAAAGATAATTTTAAATTTATTCATGCTGACCTGTCTTAAGCCAATCATGTTTTCTGACTTACGATAATTAAGTATCTTTATACAGACAAATATGTAACATAATGGGCAAAGTCGCACTGATTAGCGGAATCACAGGGCAGGATGGCGCATACCTGGCTGAATACCTTCTGAAAAAGGGCTATATGGTCCATGGGATTAAGCGCCGCAGCTCTATGTTCAATACCGAGCGTGTTGATCATCTCTACCAGGATCCTCATGCAAGCGGAAGGAATTTCATTATGCACTATGGCGATATGACCGATTCCATGAATCTCACAAAGATCATTTATGATGTTCAGCCTGATGAGATATATAACCTGGCTGCTATGAGCCATGTGAAAGGTGAGCTTCGATACACCTGAATATACTGCAAATGCTGATGGAATAGGCACATTGAGGATACTTGAAGCCGTGAAGCTGCTGAAGCTGGCAGAAAAGACAAGAATTTACCAGGCATCTACAAGCGAGCTCTACGGAAAAGTTCAGGAAGTACCACAGACGGAAAAAACACCCTTTTACCCCAGAAGTCCTTATGGCGTGGCTAAGCTATATGCTTACTGGATAACTGTCAATTACCGTGAAGCTTACGGTCTCCATGCAAGCAACGGAATATTGTTCAACCACGAATCACCTATCCGGGGGGAAACATTCGTTACCAGGAAGATCACCAGGGCCGCGGCCCGTATTGCACTCGGAATGCAGGAAACGCTCTTCATGGGCAACTTGTCGGCAAAACGCGACTGGGGTCATGCCAAGGATTATATCAAAGCAATGTATCTGATCCTCCAGCAGGAAAAACCTGATGATTATGTCATTGCAACCGGCATAACTACAGAGGTACGTGAATTTATAAAAAGAAGTTTTGGTGAAGCAGGAATGAATCTGGAATTTTCAGGTGAGGGGGATAATGAGTCCGCACGCCTGGAAAGCATTGATGAGGCACTCTTCTGTGAAAAAGCCGGGAAGGAATATCTGGGAGCAATGCAAAAAAGACTCGGTTCTAATCCGGTTATGGTTAAGGTCGATAAAAACTATTACCGTCCCACTGAGGTAAATATACTTCAGGGTGATGCAACAAAAGCACGGGAAAAGCTGGGATGGATTCCGGAGTATGACCTGGATTCTCTTATAAAAGATATGGTGAAGGCAGATCTTCAGGTTATGAAAAGGGAAAGTCATCTGAAAAACGGCGGATTCAGGACCCTCAACTACTTTGAATAATTCTGATAACGTGAGAAAGAATTCAAAAATATATGTCGCCGGGCATACAGGACTTGTCGGATCAACTATAACCGGTGTCCTCAGGGAAAAAGGATACAGTAATCTGATCTTCAGGACTATTCAGGAGCTTGATCTGAAAGATCACCGCGCTGTTGAAACATTCTTTAATGAAGAGCATCCCGAATATGTCATTCTTGCGGCTGCAAAAGTGGGAGGGATCCTTGCCAACAATACTTTAAGGGCTGATTTCATTTATGAGAACATCATGATCCAGAGCAATGTAATTCATGCTTCATGGAAATATGGCGTTAAAAAGCTGCTTTTCCTGGGATCAACCTGCATCTATCCAAAAAATGCTCCCCAGCCATTGAAGGAAGATTATCTGCTTACATCTCCGCTTGAGCACACCAATGAACCCTATGCAATTGCCAAGATCGCCGGACTTAAAATGTGCGAGTCTTTTAATATCCAGTATGGGACGAATTTCATTTCTGTAATGCCGACAAATTTATATGGCAAAAGCGATAATTACGACCTTAAATCATCACATGTCCTGCCGGCTCTTCTTCGCAGGTTTCATCTCGGGAAATGTCTTGAAGCTAATGACTGGGATGCAATCCGGAAAGACCTGAACAGGCGCCCCGTCGAAGATATTACGGGGACAGCCACAGAACAGGCAATCAGAACTATTCTTGAGAAGCATGGAATAAAAATGTCATTTGCCGGCGGAACCACGTTAAAAAATAAAGTCTCAGTTTCAATCTGGGGCACCGGAACGCCACTTCGCGAATTTATGAACTCAAAAGATATGGCAGAAGCTTGTGTTTTCCTGATGGAGAACATCGATGTAAAGGATATTACAGAAATTCATAAATCCGGTGAATCAGATCCGGAGTATCATCCGCCTCATTTTCTTAATATTGGCACCGGTCAGGAGATATCAATAAAAGATCTTGCATATAAGATCAAAGCCCTTACAGGCTTTTCAGGAGAAATTGAATTCGATCGCTCCAAACCTGACGGCACTATGCGTAAAATCACTGATACCAGTGCGTTGAAGGCGCTTGGGTTTAAACCAAAGCTCAATCTGGATGAGGGGTTGACACAAACTTATAAAGAATATTTAAGTTGATTGGCGCATAGGTGCACAGTGTACACCGAAGCCTTCATTGACCGCCGAAGCGAAGTGGAGGTGGTGGCGGAGGTGTAGCGGCGCAGCGGTGGAAAGGCTCAGTGGCTCAGCTTTGCTGGCGCGGATTTGCCTTCGGCGAGCTCACGGCAGATAGCGCGGATTTGCAATCCGGGCTTCCTGTTCCGTTCGGTTGTAATCCGTGTCAATAATTCTGTTCTTTTGCCGGCAAAATGAATGAGCGTTGCTTCATTCACCAGTTATTGATTTTTCTGTTCATTTTTTGCTCGCCCAAAAAACGAACCAAAAAAGGGCGCCCAAAATGCCAACTTCAGCCTTTTTGTCCGCCCGCTACACAAGGCTTTAATGGCGCCACCAAAAAGGCTGCAGTTCGCACCATTTTGGGTTTTGCCCACACGCCTTTACTTATAAAAGTTTGTTTTTTGACCTTACTTACTAATCATTTAGAAAATTGTTATCAAATCACTTCTATTGAAGACCACATTGCTGAAAGGCGAATCAGTCCTTAAAATCAAGATGGGTTTATAAAGGCCTCAGAGAATTTTGGGAGGGATGAGCATTATAAAATTGCCCGGTAAGCCTGTCCTGATTTATCAGGAGCAATTTTAACGAAATAGCCGGATTGCAAGGATAGCGACTGTTTCGAGGCTTGCGAAGGAGGAGGAAGCTTTGCTAGCGCGGATTTGAAATCCGAGCATTCTGCACCGTTCGGTTGTAATCTGTACCAATAATTAGGTTCTTTTACCAGCAGAATGAATGGACGTTGCTTCATTCCTCAGTTATTGATTTTTCTGATCATTTTTTGCTCGCCCAAAAAACGAACCAAAAAAGGGCGCCGAAAATGCCAACTTCAGCCTTTTTGCCGCCCGCTACACAAGGACTTAATGGCGCCACCAAAAAGCCTGAAGTTCGCACGATTTTCGGTTTGCCCCTGCGTCCCGCTGCGCGGGATTTCGTCACTTTGTTCCTCAACCTCTGTGCCGCTATCTCACTATTACCTTAGCTATATACTTCCTCTGACCGGACCTTATATCAACCAGGTAAATCCCCCTGATGTCCGGAGCCGCGACCATTATCGGGGAACTCTTACTAAAATCTGTATTCTGCACTTTGGAGACAGTTTTGCCGGTAATATTATAAATAGTGACAGAACCCGAATTTCCGTCCCATTCTTCCGAAAGGGTCCTGATATTGATCTGGTTGTAGGCGATATATATACTAAAATGCCTTGTTGCAATTAAAGGATTTTCAACACCTGTTGCGAGATTCACAACAAGAGGCTGTATCACATCCGGAGCAGGATTATAATTCACATTACCTGCCTGTGATGCTTTTATATTGGCAGTTCCCGCACCAGTTATATGAACGCTGTTCCCTGTTACGGTTGCTACAGACAGGTTATCACTGGTATAGCTGACACTTAATCCTGAACTCGCAGTTGCGGTAAGCGAAAAATCAGGATCTCCAACAATTTTTTCGGGAAGAACACCAAAAGTAATTGTCTGATCGCCTATGGTCACAGTTAGTGTTCTGATGAATTTGGCAGGCGCCCAGGTAAGATTTCCTGCCTGCCTGGCGGTAATTTCTGAAGTCCCCAAAGCCTTAAGCGTAACTATATTTCCGGTTATGGTGGCAACAACCTGGTTTGAGCTCGAATAAGTCATCGGAAGGCCACTGGATGGTGTTGCGGAAAGCGTAAACGGCGATTCGTTGAATTTCCTGGTAAGGTTTGTTGGAAAGGTAATGGTCTGGGCATACAAAGTCACTGTCTGTGAACTGAACGAGGCCAGCAATCCTCCCTCTGCTGCAGTTATATCCCCGGCTGTGTACGCTATAGTAACTGCATCGGAAAGTGATACCGGTGAAGCAAGATTGCCGATAATTGTGTAAGGATCTCCGGTTTTCAGTGTGAGGGAGCTTATGGTTGCAGGTGAGCTGTTCACTGTAACTGCAAACTGACTCTCTTTGCCGGCCGGATTTGACATTTTAAGATCGAACTGCATTTCAACATAAGTCGTTGCCTTCCCGGTATAAAGCAGGTTTGGCATTCCGGGGGGACTTACATTAACAGTAATTTGTGCCTCCGGTGAATCGCCTGTATCATCATGCATTTTGAATTTAAAGTTCCCTGCTCCGTTGCCGGAATTTCCATTGGCAACATAGATCACATTTCTGCCTGCATCGGTGACTGTTGTAAGAGGTGATGTGATCGGATCCCCTTTAATTCCTCCGTTATACTGAAACAGCTGGCCCTGTGAAGGCAATGTTGTTATTATCGCGGTTTTGGCACTCGCGTCCCCACCGGAATAATTAAGTTTTATGGTTTTTTCCTGGTTCTGTTCAATCCAGATGGTTTGAGGTATGGCAGCAAGAGGAGGTATTGATACTGTTGTGAATTTATTGATCTCGCACCAGGTTGTGCCGGTGGCATTGGTAGCAAATACACCCCAGTAATAGGTAGCATCAAGTGTTAAGCCTGTTACATTATATGACAGGTTTGAACCTGCATTATAGACTGTTGCATCAGCCAGATCCGACCTGCCTGAAATATATAATGCATAAGATGCTGCATCTGAAGCTTCTTCCCACATAAATGTCTGAGAGGAACCGATGACCGCATCCTGAGCCGGGCTGGCCAAAACCGTAATGCCGGGGTCAGGAAGGTCAATATCCGTAGTAAGAAAAACGCCATCATAAATCGCATCCGGATTAATTGTATATGTCGAACCTGCCGGAGTGAAAGAAATAGCCTGTTCATTGGTTATAGCTGACGAATTATTGTAAGAGTATTGCACTCCGGCCGATCCATTTGCATTTTCAAGACCTATCGTTGCTGTCCCGCCATGAGCTCTTGTTGAAGTATAATCAAGAATCAACCGGTATTGAACCTGGATAGCATTTGTATTCTCGTACAGGATTACAAGATAGGTGCCAAATGCAGACGGGATATTATAAAAATCCATGTTAACAAATTGAATAATAAGCTTCCTTGTTGGTGCAGCTCCGATTGTCGTGTACAACATTTTCCCGGTAAAGCTTATTGCGAGGTCGTCCCAGAAAGCGGCGATGAAATTGTTTGGCAATGAAGCATTGGGAATGGCAACATTATCTCCGCTGGTGGATCCGGCGCCAAACAGAACCTGGCCATTGGTATTAACATAAAACTGGGAATAAACATTACCGAAGAATGTAAAGTTAAACCCGATATTGAAAGGCCCGTAGGACTCATCATTTGTATATCCGGCCTGGATGAGTGTCCCGGGATAAATAGTTTCAACAGGCTGAGCCCGCAGAACCAGGGCTGAGCAGATACAAATAGCTGTCAGGAATAATCTGATTTTCATGATCTTCTGTTTAGAATCAGGTTGACTTCTAATCTTTAAACGAAAATTCTTCAGATAAGTTTAACTATAAGACTGTTTATTTACCTCAAAAGGTTGCTTATACCTGATAATTAATCAGTTCCCCGGCCCCTGAACCCGGAACCCGGAACCCGGAACGCTGAACCCTGAACGCTGAACCCTGAACCCTGAACCCTGAACGCTAAACTTTAAACTTTAAACCTTAAACCTAAACCTTAAACCTTAAACCTTAAACCTTAAACCTTTAACGCCACTGCACCATTGAGCCTCTGCGCCTCTGCGCCGTAGATTATCTGCTTCTCGCATGATGGAACAGAATATTCCACCAGGACTTCCAGAAATATTTAAAATCAGTAAGAAAAGGGTGCCTGTCGAATGAATCAAGATATTTAATTTCAGATGACTGGATACTTTCCAGATCTCCGGGCATATCGGCATAAAAAGGAGGTATGAGTCCGGGCTTATACTTTATTCTCCTCGCCCTGACCTCTTCATTATATAACTCAAAATATTGCCTGCTGAGAGGCCTCACACCTACAAGCTTCATATCACCCTGGAAAAAATTTAAAAGCATGGGAAATTCATCGAGCCAGATCTTCCTGCAGACTCCACCCCAGGATGTCACCCGGAAATCATTTTTAAACTTCCCTCCTTCCTGGAGATCATGCAGCTTATAAACATAATCCTGTATATATTCCGAATAAGGATGCATGGTGCGCAGCTTGTAGACTTTCATTATGTTTCCGTTCCTTCCGATCCGGGGAAGAGCAATAAGTGGTCCGTAGTAAGTACCGTTCCTAGGCAGGGGATCAAATATTTTTTTTGATTCAATACAAAGCTTGTTCCCGATAAAGGATTCCTGTCTTATCCTGAATCCTCCTCTGGAAAGTCTTCCAAGCGCCTCTGCCCTTGAAATAACGGCATTATTCCCGTTAGTAAGGAAAAGGTAAAGAGGACGTGTAAGCTTAAGCTTGGGCATAACCCGTTTAAGTACGAAATCGAATGTATAATAGATATAATTAAGCACGGGCGGGAACTTCTTCAGAATTCTTTGTTTCCTCTGATCTTTTGTTTCCACACAGCAAAGGAAATAACCGTTCATTTCAAGCTTCCGGCTGACCGAATCAATAAACTCATCGAGTTTTTTGATGTCGTTGATCTTATGAAGATTGATTATATAATTATATTTTGGCTCAGGCAAGCTGGCGATATTGAATAATGTGGTCGTTGAAAGGACGGCAGTCTTGTCAGAAAGCTTTGATCCTGACATATGAACTATGGCTTCTGCCATATCGGCGCCCGCCTCTTCTTCAATGGTATGGACGATTTCGGGATTTACATCGCCAATAGTAACCTTACGTTTCCCGTTCCCGTTCAGCTCACCGACAAGCTCGTATTCTGTCGGTTTCTTATATGATTTGTACTTTTCATATTCCTCATAATCCTGGAGAGTTGCTTTTTTATAGGCAATAAAAACCGAGCCGAATATCAGCTCAAGGAATGTGGCGACAATCGTTGTTCCGAAAACAATTGTCCGGGAAAAGTGAAGATCCCTGAACGCATACATCAATAGAGCAGTAATGGAAATTGCAATAAGGTTGCTTCCGATTACACGGTTAAATAATGAAGAAAAATTAATGATCTTCCCCCGGTGCATCTTCCCGTTTATGAGCGAAACCAGAAGCCAGACCACGGCTAATCCGGCAAAGAAGATACTGTGTGATGGAAGGTACACTCTCAGGCTCGCCGGCTTGGTCCAGACCATAAGCAGGAACGATATTGCCAGGATGATAATATCGGCAATCAGGGTAATAGTTCGGAACCTGCTTTTTTCCATCTCAGATATTCAGGGCCTGGTCAGGTGTAAATTAAATAATAATTTAGTCCGGAATGACAATATATGACTAAATAATTTAGAGTTTGGTTGCCTCCGACAGGAAACTCTGTTCGGAAGTTAGCAGGTGGGTTTAATTAATGGCGCAGTGGCATAGAGGCGCAAAGGCTTTGCGAGTGCGGATTTGCCTTCGGCGAACTCGCGGAACGCTGGCGCCGATTTGCCT
>CAWHSA010000002.1:0-767893 GCA_963831855.1 uncultured Bacteroidales bacterium
ATCCTGTAATCCATCTGATTAATTGTGTTTGTCCTATAGGGCTTTTTAATACTGCAATTAAATAGAATGGAGAAATTTTTATTAAATCTACCTTAAGATTAAGTAAATCACCTGAGAATGATAATTGATTATTTCTACTAACTAAACCAACCTTTCCGATTGTCGCACCAGTAATTGCTAAGAGCACATCATTTTTCTTGGCAGAGCTATTAATTGAATTACAGAAACCAGAGGGAATTATTTCGAGATTGTCAATATCCTTAATGCTTACATAAGGTTGGAAGCCGGTTTCTAGAATATCTTCTTGGTGGCCTTTGATTGTTCCAGTTAAAAGGTTTCCGAGTTTTTCAAATTTACGATTCTGCTCAATCCATTTTTCATATTGTATTAATTCTGGTCTAAAACATTGTGCATCAATTCTATGTTCTTGAGTTATTTCTGACAGGAATACTTTATTAAATTTCCTTTCATTCTTCTTATATTCATTTAATCCCAATCCCTTCTCTAAAAGCTGAGAAGCTTGGGTATAAAGCGATTCAGAATTACTAATCAACTCAAACAATCTCGTACCATTTTTCCAATTTTATCGCCATATTGGAGTAACAGTACTGGAACGATTATTCTAGAAATATCAAATGGATAAATTTCAATTTGGCCACTTGATCCTCTATAGTTTTGAGCGAATTGCATTTTGCTATATTTGGAATTCAAATATGCTGCTATTAAATAAGGATTAGTTTCAGAATCTCGCAATATACTAATATGTCCATCACAAAAAGCTGGCTCTTTATATGGCCAAATACTCACTCTGCCTAATGTACCTACTCCTGTAGAAGTAATTAGAATATCATCTTTTTGAACATGTCCCCTAGAAGTCAAATCATAAAAGACTTTAGTTATGTATTCTTGTCTAGTTTCGTTAAAAGTGAGGTTGCGAACGTTTCACACTTCTTAGAACTTTAACTTTACCATTTTCTGAATAGGAAGGTTGTGTGCCCCTGCTCATTAAACTTAGAGTCTTCCAATTCATGTTACCTCGCCAGTAGACTTCAAATTATTTAAATTGCTTTGATAATCTGGGCGAAAATATTCAGCATCAAACCTGTCAGTCCTGATTTGCTTTAAGTTTAGTATGTTCCAAACAGCCATAGTGTTATTTCCAAAAGTTAAACCCTTGTTCTTTTGCAAATGCTACTAAGGCTTCTGCAATACCAGGAGTTATCAAATAGTCTTTATACTCTGCTGCAGCATCATATTCAGCATTATCTTCAGACATACCAAGAAGAGATGCTTTAGTAATTGAATAGTTTACTAGGTCCTGGTTATAAACAGGATTCCCGTTTAAATCCTGAATTAAGTTCCCTCCATCAGTCAGAAATTCATATTCTCCGCTTTTATTCTTTCCTCCCCGTTCACTTACTGCCATAAAAATGGGATAGTCAAGTCTGCGTGCCACCTCAGAATCAATATAGCGGTCGCTTAGTCTCTGTATTAAATCTTCGTCAACCAGAACTATTTGTAACTTGCCTTTGGAAGTTAGTATGTTCTTTTCATACTCTGCTACAGGAATGTTCTGATTCTAACTGTTTTATGCTGCTCTTTAATGATTTGGTTTTAATTTTATGTTGCTCCTTAAGCATTTTGTTCTGAAGTTTGTATTCCTCCTTTATCTTATTAAGTTCCTCTTTATCAGTCTTTTTCTCGAGCAACAAATTAATTTCTGCATTTTGTTTATTTAGCAGCGCTTCCAGTTCATCCTCTAAACCTGCAAGTTGTTGTTTCGTATTTACAAGCTCAGTTCTAAGATTTATTATTCTTGCTTCAGCCTTTTCAAGAAGATCTGGTAACTCAATTTCGGGTTCCAGATCTTCAGTGTTTTTAGTTTCATTTTTAACAACTTCTTCATCCGTTTCATTCTCTGGTTGTGAGAACACTTCAATTAAAAGCTCCAATATATTTTCCGGAATATTCTCATCAGGGATGTCAGTTTCTTCTTTATGACTTTCAATAATTTGTTCAATTTGTTTTCCGTAATCAGGGCAAGAAGCTTTAACTTCGTTCTGGACCTTCTCAATGTTTGCTAACTCTTTTTCGGAATATTTTTGGATAAACAAAACAGAAGTTTTGGTTCCTGTATGTGGTTTGAATGTATTTCCATGTAACCCAACTACTGCCAGCAACCGAGCTTTTCGGAGTATCCACTCACGAATAAACGCAAGGGATGAGTTGTTAAATTTACCCTGTGGTAAAACAATAGCAGCCCTTCCACCGGGCTTAAGCATCTTAATAATCCGTTCAATAAACAGAACGTCCCGTTCCTCTTTTGCCTGTTTATCGATAGCACGTTTGAGGGCGTTCTTAGCAAGCTGATAATGAGCTAACTGTTCCCTGTTTTTAATCTCTCCGGCAAACGGCGGGTTTGAAAGGATGAGGTCAAATTTCAATTCCTCAAAATATTTCCAGGCATTATCTTCATCTGTAAATATCTCATTCTGTGGGATAGATTCTTTTGACAAACCATACTTTTTCAATGATTCCATAAGGGATCTCCCGGATGGACTGCGATACCATGTCTTAGGATTCAGAGTATCTACATCAGGTCCGAAGATATTTGTATGTCCGTCACCGGCAATTAACATCAAAGCTCTTGATGTTTTGGCTGCCTGTTCTTCAAAGTCAATTCCCCACAAATATCTGGAGGCATAACGACTTTTCCTTATTTCCATTTCACTTGTGCTTTCAACCGGATATGCCCATTCCATCGCATGTACCAGGAAGCCAGCAGATCCGCAGGCAGGATCAAGAATATATTCATTACGCTTTGGATTAAGCATACGGACACACATGTCAATAACAAAGCGAGGTGTAAAAAATTGACCTTTCTTCTTTTTGGCTTCAGTTGGAAGAAGATACTCAAACGCATCATCCATTATTCTTAGGTTCGAACCCAGAAAACGCTTTCTTTCCAATGGAGCAATACATACATTTAGATGTTCTTTTTGAAGCTTGATCTTATCGTTTTCATCAAAGACCCCTTTCCATTCTTCAGCAGCCTGTTGGAAAAGATGGTTAATACGCTCATAAGTCAGTTCCGGATCTTTAAACCATTTAAACTCTAGCGACTGGTCCTTCCTGGTTTCAAGCGCCTGCTTTTCGTCCCAGATCTTGGCAAAAATAATCTTAAAAATCTCATTAAAAACATTTACTCCCGATGATCCAAGCACCAATTCTTCGAGATCAAGTAGTATTTTCTTAAAATCAAAATCCCGGTCGAGATGTGCCAGAGTGAGTATTGCCGCCTGCAAATCGTCGGCTGTCTGACCCCTTTTGGGAATTTCTGGTAAAGCGTCAAACTCTTTCGGATAGGGACGGTATAAAATAACCTTTTCGCTACCGTTTGACCAAACTCCAATGGGTGATCCCTCTGCATTGAGATAACTACGAAGTTGTTCAATGCCATCTTTCCTTTTCGGTTTTTTAATTTCGAGAACAATTTTTGGAGTTGTTTTTGCTTTGTTTGTGTAAACAATTATATCTGCAAATTTTGTTCCTGTTTCAGTCCCAAATGTTACTGGTTTCTCAAGTGCAATCTCATCTTTATCATATCCATAGTGATGAATAAGTCTATAAATCCACAGCTGGCGCACGATTTCTTCCGGATTTGATTTACCATCATCAACATAAATTTGCACCTCTTCTTTATCTGAATGAAAGGAGGCTAATGTTTTTAGATAGTAAATCGTTTTTCCGGTGCTTTTGCCAGTCCCTGGCCGGGAAATTATTGTTAGAGCCTTATCATAATCTATATAAGGGGATTCGAACTCAGACAACTCATATTTAATCGTAGGATCCCTGAAAATTCTATCAATCAGCTCTTTATTGGTCATTATTTTTACTTGTATTTTATTCTAACTTGTTTTTCAGCTTCTTTGAGGGCTTTGAGAGCAACTTCATCACCATCAACAAGGTCTAATATTTTATCTGCCAGCCAAAGAATGAGTAACTCATTTGTTTCGACATCCAAAGTCTTGGCAATTATTAAAACTTGCTCACGTTTTGCAGATCTTTCGCCTCGCTCTATCTTGCTGTAGAGAGGAGTATCAATCTGAAGAGAGTAGGCCAATGCTTCTGAAGAATAGATTTAGATTCTCTCAGTAGCTTAATCTTTTTACCAAATTGGTTATTTGTACTATTAGTCATAACGTTTGAGTACACATTTTTTGACTTGTCAGAAAAGAGTAAATATAGAAAATTGTTTTATAATATTTGATATCTTCTACTTAGCTTTTACTGATTCAATTTTTCATTTAATATTAGATTAGATTTGAGAATTTGTATTAATTCATTTCGATCAATAATAATAATTCTCTTATCCTTGATCTTCAAATCACTGATAATCTTAACATTTGTTATAAGGACTACTTTGTCAAAATTGATAAATTGATAATTAGTTAAAAGTTGATCAAATATTCTTGCATCCACTTTTCTATGTCTAAAAAGCATTATTTCAAAAGCATATTTTGCATTATTTCTTAATGCAATAATATCTGGAATACCCTTTTGTGATTTATTTTCTTTTTGAGTCTCGAAGCCATTCTGTTTTAATAGGTAATTAAAGTATTTAGAAAATGAATTTTCAGTCATTGAGTCAATGTCACTAATAGTAATATTGTCTTGATAATTAAGAATTTGATTAGTGTCCACAAGACTTGAAAACGCTTCAATATTTTTAATCTCAATGATTAAGATCCCGTCTTTAAACAGGATATAGTGATTTTGATTAGTAGTCTCATCAATCTCACTTTCATAATCGATAAAATGTAAAAATCCTTCATATGAAATTAGATGCCGATCAATACCTACGAATAAGTATTTAGATCCTTCTAAATGGTAAAATGAACCAGTATAGTCGTTTTTCCTGAATTCAATGTTTGGAAAATTATCTCTAAGTCTGAAAAAATATATTATTCTTTTCAATTTGATCTTCACGGGTTATCGATTTTGATAATCTATCTCTCATTTGAGAATAATATCTGCTTAATATAGGGATCCCTAGAAAGCTAAAAACTGAAGAATAATGCCCAGCCCTTAATATTCTGTTTTGCATTCCGAAATCAATTTTTTCAGATTGGATAGGAGGATCTAAAAACCTATTTGTTGAAATATTATTTTCGTTGAAAACCGATATTGAAGCAATTTTAACATTTCCGTTTCTTTTGGTTTTTTGAATTAAAGCTCTTTTTTCTAGTACAATTGATGCAAATTGGTAAGATGTTCCTTTGCTTTCTATGATTAATGTTCTATTATCTGCAGTCTGGCATTTCCAATCTGGTCTTTTATCATGTCCATAAATTCTTTGAATTGTAGAAAATCGTATATTATAAAGCGCCTCAGCAACTACAACTGAAATCCCAACTCCAAAATCTTCTGAAATTGTTGATAGTACTTCTGATCCGTTAATATCTCTTAACTCGCCCAATTTAACGCGAAATTCATTAGTGTCAGGGTGGATTTTCTCAATTAAGTCTGACTTATCCAAAAATTTCATACGATTTGATGGTGCAAATCGTCGAGTTTGGATTGTTCCAATAGCATAGATAAGTTTATAGAGGTTAAAAGAGATTGTTCGCACTGTCGTAATTTTATCAGTATCATCAATTGTTGGTAACAATAGAGGATCAACTGTAACTTCTATAGTTAAGTTTCTAAATCTTGAGGTTAATTCTTGGATAAACATATTGCGGTTTTTAAAATATTGATTATTAGTGTCTATGAATTTGGTAAAATATATTTGGCTCTTTTGCAGGTTTTGGCTGTGTGTGGGGTAGTGCGACCTGCAAATGTGCCAAATATCTTTATGCAGAATTTTAAAATTTTTGCGCGCTGGCAAAGTCCCGATAGAAAGCAGGGAATTGTCATGTCTAGATTAATGTATCCAAGAAGCAGGATTTTTTTGTCGTCAAGCAGGAACTGTCCTGGTAATCAATAGCTTGCCTATAACTTGTTTATAGTAGTAATGAATATATTATCTCCTGGTTAATTTCCGGAAATCCCGGTAAAATCAAACTGTTCCGGGCGGGAGCAGAACTGCTCCGGACATGCTTTCGCCACGTCAGTCCCACAGGGAAAGACAGGATTTTGTTCAGGCTTTATATTGCTTAATAGGAATAGGGGCAGAATTGTTACCCGGTTTTGGCAAGTATTTTTCAAAATATGGGTTCAGGAACGGCGGCACAGTGGCGCAAACCGCCTTCGCTATGGCTTCGGCGGTCAAAGGGCGCACAGTGTGCACCGAAGCCTTCATTGACCGCCGAAACGAAGTGGAGGTGGTGGCGGAGGTGCAGGGGCGCAGTGTCGCGGTACAAACTGGTGGCGAAGTTATGAATTTGTCAAGTTACACAACGCTATATTGCCGGCACTGGTGCGGAGTCCGGGTACAACTACGTATTAAAAGCCGTATAATAAGCAGTGGTTCCAAAAACCGTGACGACCTGCCCCGCAAGGCGGGAAACAAATGACCTTTATTGTCCGTGTTATGCGTTCGAGCTCTGTTAAATTGTTATTATGCAGCAGGTTTTTTTACTTTTTTTATTCTGTTGAAATCATCTGCTTTTGATTTTTTCTCTTCTTCAAGATCAAAATCATTCTGAAGTCCCAGCCAGAATTTTGCAGAATTGCCAAAGTAATAACTAAGTCTGATAGCTGTATCAGCTGTGATGCTTCTGTTTCCTTTTATAATTTCAGAAGTCCTGGTTTGAGGGATACCTATATCTTTTGATAATCTATAGGCAGTAATATTCAAAGGTTTGAGGAATTCCTCAAAGAGAATTTCTCCAGGGTGAATATTTGATAACTTTTCCATAATTTTCTATTTATGGTAATCCATAATTGTAACTTCACTGGCATTTCTATTGTCCCATTTAAAAGTAATCCTCCATTGGTCGTTAATTCGGATACTGTAAAAGTCAGTCAACTTGCCTGATAATTTTTCTAATTTGTTTGAGGGTGGTATTCTTAGATCACCCGGATTTTGAGAGTTGTTTAGCATTCTAAGTTTCCGTCTTCCAATTTGTTGTATTTCTATTGGCAGGTTTTTGACCCTATCACCGTTCCATATCTTTTCAGTTACCCTGGAACCAAATGAGATAATCATATTACGTGTTGCGTTACTAACGGCAAAGATAAGTATTATTTTCTAATATGCCAAATCTTTTGTCAGAGTAGTCGCGCTTGACGCATACCCCGGCGATATTGGGAGGTTGTGTTCCGTAAGGCGGGAAACATTGGTTGTTCGCCTGAGCTTACTCTTGTTTGAAGATATCGACGGAGATCTCTACCGCAGGAATCGTTCCTCTGTTTTCAAGCCAGTGTGTGGTGTTCCTGTCCTCGGGCCAGCCAACTCCCGGCCCATAGTCCGTTGCGACTCCATTTCGATGGTCAGTGATCGTTCCTTGCAATATGTAAACGGTACCTGGTCTGTCAATATGGTTGTGGATCGGGCCGATTATCCCTCCAGCCCCGATAGTTACCATACGCATTCGAAGTTGGCGCCCTGCCATTCCCTCAATCTCAGGGCCAAGGTCAATCGTCGCAAGTAACTTCACCGTAACACCTTTCGTCTCAGGTGTCATTTGTTCGTTGATCATGGTGCTCTCTCCTCTCTGTAATTCAGGGCTTAACATAAGATTACGTAATAGAAAAAGCAATTGTTGCATTCCATGATCACCTAATCTTTGTTAGCAGTAATTACCTGGTTGTATATTAAAGTTTTGAACTCAATGTTATATTGTAATTAAAAACAAGCAAAAAAAGAATTTGTTTGGAGTAAGCAAAACTCATGTTTTTGAACAATGGCTTTCCCGGTTCGTGGGCGCCCACCTTAAACCTAACGGCCCGGCGGTTGAGGGAGTAAACGTTGGTGGCGCCGGCCGCCGATACGAGTCCCGGTACTTTAGCCGAAAAGTTGTCCCGGCGGGCAAGCCACCATGGCGCAATTTTTGCAAATCCCGGCGAAAGATAAATTTGTCTCGGTTGGAGGATTAGTCCAGAGCCGAAGTCACGAATTTGGCAGATGAGTGAAGAGTTTTGTGTCACGATAAAACAGTCAAGATGGCGCGCAAAAATTGTGACAAGTTTATTACCCCAACCGTCCGTGTTAGCACATGTATTAATATTATTATCTAGATAATGGGTGTATATTTGTTTTTTAATCGGTTAGATTGAATGGTGGTCAATCTAGTTATAATTTCAAATAGACTGATTTATAATACTATAGAAATCACAAAAGTTTCTTTATCTGAAAATAATATTTATTTCCATTACCTCTGAAATACTTCCAGTCCTTACGGGAATACTGAAATCTTGGCTCCCGAGTAACAAAGCATCTTGCACACCACAGGAAACAAAAATATGTGTGCTATCAATTTTTTTAGAACCCCAGGCAATATCATATAATGCATCAGTAACATAATTAAGTGGCCAGATTTGTCCATAGTGTGTATGCCCTGAAAATTGCACATCGATTTTGTTCTTGCAAGCTTCTTCCATGCAATATGGCGCATGGTCAAGTAACAATATAGGTAGATCTTCGGTCTTAAATCTAAGAAGGGAATCGATCGGTCTTTTTTCATTATTTCCACGATAGTCTAGTCCAATCAGGCCAAACTTGTTGTTTGACTCTATTAACGAATCTACCATCATAGTTATGCCAAGGCGGTTATAAAAATCAGTTCTTGCGTCCACGTCTCCAGGATAATCATGGTTTCCTTTTACAGCATATATGCCATATTCCGGTTTTATATCTTTTAATATTTCGATAAACCCGTTAAGTTTTTCTTTATTAAGAATTCTATATGTCTCCACAACATCTCCCGGCAAAACAATAATATCTGGGTTTGACAGACGAATAATCTTTGCAAGTTTTTCTACAAAGTTCTTACTCGTCATGTCTTTCAAATGAAGATCTGAAATACTGATAACTTTCAACGAATTCAGTGATGATGACTTTTTGGGTATGGTTATGGAGTACATGCTGATTACCGGATTGTTATTGATATGGGTTCCATTTACCAGGATAATGGCTGAAAACAACATTGAAATAATCATTGTAACAAATACTGCAGTTTTGTTTTTGATAGTTTTTACGGGAATAATCCTGATAAGCCGGTTTAATAACAGCAGGATATTTAAACCAAGTGTAAAAAGGAATATATAGAAGACAAAAATTACATAATATCCGATAATTAAGTTCAAGTATGTATAAGATAAAAATACTTTTCTTGTAAAGAGGGACACGATTTGACCGGTTGTGTCAACAAAGGGTAAAAGGCATGCAAAAAATACAATAGACGAAAGAACAGTGTTTGCAAATTTACTTTTACCAAATGATCTATGAATTAAGATATAGCCATGAATATGCATAAACAAGTAGAAGCTCAGAACTGTCCACAAATAGACATTAAATGTGGCAATTGTCAGAAAATAAACGATGCTTATGATTAAAACAGGAAATATCTTTCTGCGATGATAAATATTCTCATCAGTTTCTGGGAAAATGAATGTGCCGATATTTTTATTATTCTTTAAAATAAATCGAATTAAGAAAGCAAATACTGTATGTAAAAGATAAAGTAATGCAAAGACCAATATAAGCCTTAAAGCGAATGACTTGATATAGTGGGCATTATTATCTAATGAAAAGATCAGAAAAAACTCCAGAAGTAAGCCTGAAAGTACAGGAATAATTGATAATGATTTTTTCCCTCTAGCCCAAATATTACAGGCAACTATAATTCCAGCTATTGCAGGACCTCCAATGATAGTTGCAATAAATAATTGTTTTGAATTATAAAGTCCCGATTTAATTACATTTTCTTGTTGCTCAAATGTATCCATTTACCAAAATTGTTCTAAAGGTTTAGTTTTTAACGCAACTCATTTTTTTATCATGCGCTTTCAATTTGTCAACCCTATAATAATAATATGAAGTCAGCTCAATTTTTTTTATTATTTGTTATCCGGAACATAACCCCCGTCGATCAGGTCTCGTTTTGTTTTTACCGATTTAAGTCCGCCATCAAATAGTAGATAATACTTGTTTGCGACATCAAGTAAATTTCTGTAATCGTGGTCAGTCAGGATAATCCCTTTTTTTAAGGATTTGTCTAGGATCATGTTTTTAACTAGCTCAATATGAAGGGGAGAAATCCCATTGAAAGGTTCGTCAAGAAGGATAAAGATAGAATCCAAATTCAGCAGTAATTTAACCTCCAGATATCTTGATTCTCCACCGGATAAATTACCAATCTTAGTCCCTGTTACTTTTGAAAGTACTTCATCTTCAAGGAATCTTTTTTGATCAAAGTCATCCGAATATATCTCAACCACCTTATTTACTGTAATATCTTTGGGTAAAAAATTGTCCTGTGGGAGATATGCGATTTTGTTTTTTGATTTAAAAGGTTGGGCTATTACTTCATCATTGATCCGGATGAATTTGTAGTCGGTGAATAGAGTACCGAAAACTATCTTTAAAAGAGTCGATTTACCTGTCCCATTTCTCCCAAGAAGTCCAATAATATCTCCCGGTTGGCATTTTAGTGCAATATCTGTCAAAACCTGTTTGTCCCCGAATGATTTTCGAATACTATCTACTTCAAGAAGGCTAAACATATCGCAGAATGATTAATAATGGTAAAATGAATATCGCATGCAAACTGTAAGCTAGTAGTAAAAGCTTGATTTTGCCTATACCAAGATTATAATAGAAATAGTATTCGTTTTTTCTGCTGATCTCAAAATAGTAAGCTGAAAGAAAGAATCCTCCGGTCATAATCCAGAAAGAATAGTATGCAATAATGAGAAAAATAATTGAGTGTTTGGATTCCTTTAATAGAAATGATAAGCTAGATAGGAAGGTAAGAAAAATTGAGAAAATAATATTTAATTTCAGAATGGTCTTATTGTAAGGTAGAAGAAGTCTGGTCATGTCTCGGTAATGGATGTTAAATGTATAAACTAATTTTGTAGGTAAATATTTTATAATTTAAAATATTTGAGTCCCGCTTTGACTTAAGCTGTTAGCACATGTATTTTTCGTCGCGCTATGGAAGAGTCCCGGTAGAAAGCAGCATTGTTAATTAAATAACAGAATTTTCTGGTGACGGCGGGAGGGCCTGCTTTCTGTCGTGCGAGGGCAGGTCCCGGAAAAAGGGCTGAATTTAAATTGTCAAGATAAACTATATTACATCGGCGCGAGGGTTAAGTCTCACGTTATCAAATATATGTGCTAACTTGTTTATAGTAGTAATGAATATATTACCTCCTGGTTAATTTCCGGAAATCCCGGTAAAATCAAACTGTGCGGTCGGGAGCAGAACTGCTCCGGACATGCTTTCGCCATGCCAGTCCCACAGGGAAAGACAGGATTTTGTTCAGGCTTTATATTGCTTAATAGGAATAGGGGCAGAATTGTTACCCGGTTTTGGCAAGTATTTTTCAAAATATGGGGTTCAGGAACAGGGGCGCAGGGGCGCAAACCGCCTTCGCTATGGCTTCGGCGGTCAAAGGGCACAGAGGCGCAGGAGCACAGGGCGCAGAGGCGCAGGGCTCAGGGCACAGGGCGCAGGGCGCAGGGCACAGACCGCCTTGGCGCATGGCTTCAGGCGGTGCAAGAGGCGCACAGTGTGCACCGAAGCCTTCGGCGGTCAAGGGCGCAGGGGCACAGGGGAATCGGTGCTTATTTTAAAAAATAGTAATTATCTGTTTCCCGCCAGGGGGTCTTAAGGAATCTGATGATTTCACTATTGATTATTTCAGGATATTCAGCCGGAGCTAAGTGTGAAGCTCCCGGGACAATATAAAGCTGGGCTTTACGGAGATTCTTAAATAATGTAACAGTATGGTCAATATTAATCAAATCGTGATCACCGACAACTACCATGACCGGAACATTGATAGTCTTTAACTGGTCAGGAGTAAAATTTGGATATTTTGTCATTAAGACCTCAAGCTTTTTCTTGATAACAGGTATTCTTTCCTGATCAGGTGAGAGTCTTTCAAGTACCGTTTTGTACTTTTTCATCAATGTTGAAGTGGCGACAATCCTGGGATCATCAGGTTCCATTGTTACACTGTCAGGAGGAGCAAGAAAATTTTCATTAGAATAATTTGCTCCAAAAGTGATCACTTTCAATACTTTCTCCGGATGTGCATAAGCTAATTCCAATCCGATGTTCCCCCCGTCGCTCCATCCTACAATATTAACTTTCCCCAGCTTTAACTTATCGATCAGTTCTGACATATCTGACGCCATAAGTGCGTATGAGATTTCCTGATCGGAGTCAGAAGTACGCCCCTGGGCCCTGCTGTCAACAGCAATGACTTTGAAATGTTTTGAAAGCTCCGGAATCTGGTAAATGAAGCTTTCAATCGAACCGCTGTTACCGTGAAGAAGTAATAAGGGTTCGCCTTCTCCATAGACCTCATAATAAACTTTAATGTCATTTACATCGGCATATTTTCCGGATGCCGGGTTTGATCCATAGTCAACCTGTTTCTTTGTCTGAGTGTTGCAGGATACCAGAATGAAGAAAAATAAAAGGGAAACGAGATTTTTCATAATGCTTTAATCTTAGGTTTCGTAATTATTAAAATGTGCTGATAACCAGTACTCTGATTGATTAATAATCAGCTAAGTTATGAAATCATCCCCGCTTGTCAAGAATTGATTTTCAGTTACTGATCATATTGACAGGATATAACAATGTATCCGGGGTCAATACCGGTAACCGGTAGCCGGCTTCCGGTTACCGGCTGCCGGAAATTACCTGTAACTGATTTAAGATATTTACCTATTTAGTAATATACTATCTGTATGTATGGAATAACCGTATACAAATCCAAGTCCGTTTAAAACATTGCTCAGCATGGCTATTGGTTCCGCAAAAGGGGCCGTTCTGCTTTCATAATAGAGAGCATATGACCTGGCATAATCATAAAAAGATTTATCGACTGAAAGAAGGTCAGTAAACAAATATGGCCGGTCATTATCAAGATTACCAGAATGCCCAATATTAAATCTGAGTATATGACTTTTGCCGTTGAAAAGTGCATCGGAAATAACAAAACCAGAGGAATTTCTTTCTCCTGATCCAGGCAGCTCATCATTAAAGTGGTTGCCATCTGCATAAAGGTCAATTAATTCATCGGGAGAAGAAATATTAATGCTTTTTCTTTCAATCAGGGTGTCATTTACCTCCATGCCATTACCGTAATATAAGTGTCTGAATGTCTTTTTCTGATACCAGGCGCGGACCACATAGAAATTAGCATCTTCCCCGGGATCATTAATTACCAGGGAATAAGGGTATTTATAATCTGCCGGATCCACCGTCAATGATGTGGATATGACCGGTTCAGGAACTTTAATTATTACTGAAACCGGATCAAAATTTCCTGCTTTTGCCGAGATTTTATATATCTTATTTGTTTCCGGAAACCAATCAGCATCATAGAAACCCAATGAATCATAGGCTGGTACAAGGACCTTTATATTGTCATTAAAAACGGTAATTTCCGCATCCGCAACAATATCAACCAGCTCAGGTCCGACAGATTCCATGCTGCTGCTGACATGAATTTTAAAAGGCTTATCGGGGCCCAATGAACCATTAAGTACGAGACGTTTAATTATGGGACCGGTATCCATGCGGGTAATCTGATTCTCGCAACCTGACAGTAAAAGCGTAATAAGAAATATAAAGATTGAAATTACTTTGGTGGTTTTCATCGCGATTAAAATGAAATGCTGTAACGCAGGTAGGGAATGAATGGGAATAAAGTTACCTTATACAGAACCTGTTCCTGTGCCGGAGTGTCGATATATGTATAATATACATAAAATGCATTAAGCCTGTTGTAAGCATTATATGCTCCAAAACTAAATATTCTTTCACCCCATTTTTTTGCTTTTTTAAAGTTTACGCCAATATCAAGTCTGTGGTATGTTGGCATAGTGTAATTATTTCTTATGTCATAATGGTTAACAATACCTATATCATTAGTCATTTCCTCCCTGGTAAAATAACCGGTTCTCAAAAGCCACATTACATCTAATCCCTGGAAGGACAGATACTTTTGATCAGGCAAGGTGATGTGATTCCCGGAAGCTAAAACCCATGTTCCGTTGATATCTATTTTTTCATTCAGCCGGTAATTCAATACAACTGACAGATCGTGCCGTCTGTCATATGTATATGGGAACTCCCTTCCGAAGCTTATTCCGTCAAATTTTCGGGTCGATTTAGAGAGTGTATAACCAATCCAGCCTGTAAGCTTCCCTTTAATTTTTTGCAACATGATTTCAAAACCATAAGCCTTACCGCTTCCGGTAACAACTTTTTCTTCCCATGATGAGGATGAATTAAAATAGCTTGCCCCGTCACTGTATGAAATAAGGCCGGTCATATTCTTATAGTAAACTTCAGAAGTAATTTCATATTTATCTCCAAAATTACACTCAACACCGGTTGATAATTGCCATGCTTTTTGTGGTTTGACTATTTTAGTGGAAGGTACCCACATATCAGTCGGAAGTCCGATTATTGAGTTAGTAAGAAGATGATTATATTGCTTAAGCCTGGCATAAGATGCTTTCAGACTTATATTTTCATTGATAAGAAACCGGCCTGAAAACCGGGGTTCCAATGACTGATAAAGCTTTCCATCTACCAAATAATCAGAATAATGAATACCCAGATTAAGCTTAAACCTTCTTCCTGCATCGAAATCATCCTCAGCGTAGACATGAAATTCATTCGTAAAAATTCTTCTGTTTCCAAATGTTGTATCGATTCCTGAACTGATGACCCCTTCATCAAGAAAAACCTTTACCCCGGGAGTGAATAAATGAATGGTATTGTTAATTCCCACCCTCAGATAATGGCCGGGAATGGATGTATTCTCCAAATCCCATTTCAGACCATAATCCTTAATACCTGAAGAATAGCTATTCCGGACATCTTTATAATAGATTTCGCTTCTCCCATTGATAATTCTTTCAGTATGATCCAGATACTCAACATTTGTCTTATAGTTGTACCGGGAATATATAAGAGTAAGATTGTTGAAAGTTGTACTATTGATCAGATAATTCCAGCGAAGCGCCGCGGTTATATTTCCCCACTTTAATTCGTCTTTGCTTTTTGATTTATTTAAAAGATATTGCGATGTATCTGAATATTCATATTCAGATCTGGAATTTTTAAAATACTTGTCCATTCCCGTATAAGCACTTATAAATAACCTGCTCCTTTCAGAGAACTTATGATTTATTTTTGCATTCAGGTCGTAGAAGAAATAACCTATAATGTTTTTACTGTCATGATTATTCATTATCATCTGAACAGGATAGCTTAAAGCATCAAGATATGTTCTGCGCGCTGAAACGATAAATGAGGTTTTATCCTTAACCAGCGGACCTTCGAGGGTCAGTGCTGAAGAAATCGTACCTATTGATGCTGTTCCCCTGAATTCCTTCATATTTCCCTCCTTCATTCTTATATCCAGCACTGAGGATAGCTTTCCCCCATATCTGGCCGGCAATCCTCCTTTGATAAGAGTAGTGCTTTGAATGGCATCCGAGTTAAAAACCGAGTAGAATCCAAACAGATGATTTGCATTATAAACCGGAACGCCATCAAGCAAAATCAGGTTCTGATCAGGTCCACCGCCCCTGACATATAAACCACTTGAACCCTCCATGCCAAACATTACACCTGGCGTAAGCTGAAGTGCCTTTATAATATCCGGTTCACCCAGAAGAAAGGGAAGTGATTTAACTCTTGCCATTTGCAGTTCTATCACATTCATCTGGGAATTCAGAACTCTCTGGGACGGCCGGTCAGCGGTAATTACAACCTCTTCAATAAAAGCATTTGGGGTCAGAAAGACCGATAATACTGTATCTTTTCTCAGATCAAAGTCAATAGTAATTGGTTCATACCCGACATATGAAAATGATATCTTTTTTTCACCGGGGGGAAGTTTCATGCTGAAATGCCCATAGTTATTCGAAGCAGTCCATTTTGTTCCATTTTCTTCATAAATGTTTGCTGAAATCAGGGATTCGCCTGAACTTTTGTCAGCGATGGTGCCGCTTACCGTAAGATTTTGACAGTGAGCATGATTTGAAAATAATTCAAATAAAATCAATAACAGGGATAATCTTAATTTTCTCAAGGCAAAAATCATCATTTTATAATCTTCATTACACTGCTTCGGATAAGCTTTCGCCGGTTCAGTTAATGAGGCATAGGGGTGTAATAGCTATTGGCAACTTTTCGAACATATGATTGCAAGCTGTTTTTCAGGCCGGCAACCGGTTACCGGCTGCCATATTTATTTACTTTATTGTCCGTGTCAGGTGGTCGCATGCACTTTACAGTCAAGGTAGCAGAGAATCTGATTTATAAATAATTACTTTTCTTTTTATAAAGGTTTGTATGGATAAATAGCTCCTGATTCAAGCATCATCTGATACCTGTCCCTGAATTTTTCCAGGAATACAGTATCAAACTTTTCCTGCCCTATCACCAACGGATTTGGTTCACCTGGTTTTCGCACCCGAAGCCGGGCAAAATCTGACTCCTGCGAATGAAATACCAGGCCAACATCACATTTTGCCGCCCTGGCAAGTGCTTTAAAATATTCGACCGAAGATTTGTAAAGTCTTGCTTCAACCTGGGTAGGCCATACGGCAGATCCCCCCATAATGCCTGCCACATGAGTTTCTCCTTTGTCGGTAACCGGGAAGATGAAGGACAAACATCCCGGACTATGACCCGGTGTTGCAATAATCTGAAATATCACAGTTCCGGTTTTAATTTTCATTCCATCGGTAAGATAAATATCAACCGATTGTGGTCTTGTTCCGATATATGCCCATTCCGACGGAACTGTCTGCAATAAATTCCAGCCTGTCAGACTCATTGCAACTTTAGCATCAGGACATACATTCTTTTTAAGATACCGGACTCCGCCATAATGGTCAAAATGTTCGTGTGAGATGAAAATGAGTTTTATCCTGTCAGGATTTAGTCCCAACTTTTTCATATCCTCAACCATCATTGCAATGTCAGCATCACCATTGCCGGTATCCAGCATAACTAATCCATCGCCTGTATCCACTATAAACGCGCCAACAGAGGTCGTACCTACAAAATACAGATTATCAAAGAGTTTAACTGGACCGACAGATCTGTATGGGGGACTGAAGGCGGCTGGCAATTTTGGGGAAACACCAGGATTAGCAGCCAGCGGAGCTGCTGCCTCAGGAACTTTAAGAGAGGAGATTGCTTCGTCAATTGTCAGATAATCCTGAGCAACTTTTTTTATTGCTGATTGCGCCGACATTTTCTTTTCAGTCATGCATAAGATAAATGCCAGACTCATAAATAACCCGGATAAAAGTATTTTTGGTTTCATATTCTTTAAAATTTATACTATCAGGATATGTAATTCAATTAATCTGACAATAAACAATTTAAGATTAAGCCGGGTATCACCGGGTACTTATATCTTTACTTTTCGCGACCCGTCAATATGTTTTCCAACCGCTCCCGTTTCACATAGTTTTCAAAACGAAATGACTCAGCAAGTGCTATCACCTCTTTTTCAGACAAGCCGGTGAACAAATTGCAATATTCCGGCAACAGAGCTTCCGATATCAGAATATTTCTTACCAGGAGGTTAATGTGGCTCAGCTGACCTGACGGGTAGGGATTAAAACCGCTGAACTCCTTTTTAAAAAGATCCTCTATCGGCGCCATTACCTGCCGGATATTTTCACTGGTCGATCCCCAGGCATCAGCCCCGAGAAAATTTTTCCTTTCCAGGAAAGAGGAAACCAGCTTCATGTACGGAGTATTTTCATTCTGATGCAAAATGGCCTGAAGTCCCATATCCTTGTAAAGCCAGATGCACCAGCTTGCCTTGTACTTACGGTAATATGCCAATTGATCTTTAAGCACCTGGTACCGCATTTCATCTTTGACAGGATTGCCGGTATAAACGGGACCGAACTCACCCACCCAGACAGGTACTTTATGCGTAAACATAAATTCACTTCTTTTAAGAAAATCCTTTTCAAGGGTATCCCTGTTAATATACCTCCCGCCGGAATAACCCGGGTAGTCACCTCCCTGGATAAATCCCGGACCAGCATAATCGTGATTAGTATATACAACATTATCCCAGACTTCCGTGAACTTATCAAAATCGGTAGAATAACGGTCACCTTCAAGGAACAGAATATGCTGGGGATCGATCTTCAGAATAGCATCACGCAGGCGCTTGTAATAAGGGAAAACTTTCTCACCTGCAGGGTCCGCCGGCTCATTTATCAGATCATAGCCTGCAACCCACGGCTGTTCCTTATAGCGTTCTGCAATTACTTCCCACAGGTGCAATGCTCTGTCCTGAAAGTCCTTATGCTTCCAGAACAATGCCACATGGGTTGGATTGTCGCTATGCCAGTGCTGGTTTTGAAATCCCGGCAAAGCATGCAGGTCAATTATTGTATAGATCTGATACTTAGCGCACAGCTCTATAACCCTGTCAAGGTGTTCAAATGCGCCTTCCTTAATGACACCGGGATTCATGTCATCTTCAAAAAGGTGGTAATTAACAGGGATGCGGATCAGGTTCAGTCCCAGGCTGTGTATGTATTCGGCGTCCGGTTCTGTGAAATAGCTTTTCATCAAATTATCAAAGAACAGATTGTACTTTTCTTCGCCAAGCACTTTCAATAACCCTTCCCTCATGGCCTCTTCACTGGCAGTGTAACCAATGATGAAATTCTCCATATGCAGCATTCCCCCCAGGCCAAAACCACGTAAAAAAACAGTATCGCCTTTCTGATTGATTATCTGATCACCCGAAACCTTAAGCCATGCTTCGTTAACTGGAACTTTTATTATTATCTTTCTTTGGCTGCTTCATATCAGAACAACCTGATAATAAGAATATAATCTGCACAGCTGATAGCAGAAAAAAAATTGTTTTTTTCATAATTATTTTAGTTTTCAGAGTAAAGATATAAAATTCCCCAGTGTTCCGTTTTAAATCCTGCAGGAACGTTCTGCCGGACTCCTTTCAGAGCAGAGGCGAAGTCATTGTTACCCTGTTTCAGACAAAAAGGCTCAGGATGAGCACGCCAACCAGTCCGGAGATGCCTATGGATGTTTCCATAATTGTCCACGACTTCAGAGTATCTTTAATGCTGAGCTTGAAATATTCCTTAAAAAGCCAGAAGCCTCCGTCGTTCACATGACCAAGCATAAGACTGCCGGATCCTATGGCCAGTACCATAAGCTCGGGCTTTACACCTGATGCGGTAACCAGAGGCAGGACAATACCTGCAGTCGTGATCCCGGCAACTGTCGCGGAACCGACACAAAACCTGAGAACTGTAGCAATCAGCCATCCGAGAAATAATGGAGAGAGTGTTGAATGACTCAGCATTTCACCAATGTATTTGCTCACTCCGCTGTCGACAAGCACCTGCTTTAAGGCCCCTGCCCCGGCGATCAAAAGCATGATCACCGTTAAGCTTACAACAGAATGTGTGAGTGAGGTCATTATATCAGTCAGTTTCCTTCCCCTTGCCAGGCCGAGAGTATATACAGCAACCAGCACGGAAACCAGCATGGCAATAACAGGATTGCCAGTATAGCCGAGAACTTTCCTTATAATATTGTCCTCAGGCAGAATAAAACCGGCAATCGTTGAAATGCTGATCAGGATTACCGGCAACAGGGCCGTAAAAAAGCTTACCCAAAATCCTGGAAGCTCCTCCTCTTTCAACAGCTTGCCACTGAATTCCTGCAAGGGGCTTGCCTGGATCCTGCTCAACGTTCTTGACAATATGGGACCTGAAATAATTATTGCGGGAATGGCGACAATTATTCCATATACCATAGTTTTTCCAAGGTCGGCATTGAACATGGCGGTAATGGCTGTCGGGGCCGGGTGAGGAGGCAGATAGCCATGAGTTACAGATAGAGCTGCAAGCATCGGGAGTCCGACATAAAGCAAAGGAAGACGGGTTGTAGCCGCAACAGTAAATATGAGCGGGATCATTATGAAAAATGCGACATCATAAAACAGGGAGATCCCGACAATAAATCCGGTCAGCATCAGGGCCAGCTGAATATATCTTTTGCCAAAAGCAGCTACCAGCTTTATTGTAATTCTCTGAGCAGCACCACTTTCCGATACCAGCTTACCCAGCATCCCCCCGAATCCGAGTATCATCACTATAAATCCCATCGTACTGCCAATACCATTCTGAACAGAGACTACAGCATCCCCAATTGACATTCCCTCGGCAAGTGCTACCAGCAGAGAGACAATTACAAAGGAAACAAAGGAATCGAACTTGAAAACGAGGATTAGTACAAGCAGTAAACAGATTCCAAGGACTACGATAAGTAAGGGCATTGGGGGTTTAAGGTTTAAGGTTTAAAGGTTTAAAGTTTAAAGTTTAAGGTTTAAGGTTTAAGGTTTTGGGTTCAGGGGGAAGGGGAAACCTGACTGGGGCATTATCGCGTGATGATCTGTAGATAGCTGTGAAAAGCTCAACTGTTTTGCGACCTGCCTCACCTGAAACAGCCGGCTCCCTTCCTTCTTTTAAAGCATTTATGAAATCTTCGATCTGGCATTTCATAAAATAAACAGTCGGATCGATCCACCCGAATAGCTTTGTATCCTCATCTTTCCAAATATCTAAAAGGTGCTCTTCCCCGGGAACTGTCCAGAGGTCATTTACAGGCGGTTCAGCCACACCGGTCATACCCGCAATGAACATTGCACCACCGTCAGTCTGAACTCCGACAGATGCCCCGTTTTCGCCATGGACCTGGACCTTGCCATATATTCCGGGTTTCTGGGAATTGCTTACAAGGATATTTCCTATTGCCCCGCTTTTAAATTTAACAATTGCAAGGGCCGTATCGTCTACTTCAATATAAGGATGGTTAAGATTTCTCCATATTCCATATACCTCCTCAATATCACCCATATACCATAACATGATGTCGAGCTGGTGGGGCGACTGATTTACCAGGACACCGCCTCCCTCCATGTTCCACGTTCCGCGCCAGGCATCAGAATCATAATAAGCTTTGTCGCGCCAGCCCAGGATCGTTACAGTTGCGAGGAGAGGCCGGCCTATTTTCCCGGCTTCAATGGCTTCCTTTACCCTTATCACGGGCGGAAACCATCTCCTCTGGCTTATTACTCCGAGTCGTACATGATTTGTCGTGCAGACATTTATAATATCGTCGCAATCCTTCAGGTCCGAAGCCAAAGGTTTTTCAACCAGTACATTGGCACCGGCTCCAGCTGCTTCAATTGCAGGCTCCCGGTGAAACGGATGAGGAGTGCAAACAATTACCAGGTCGGTTTTATTATCCCTGACCATCTGTCCTATATCCGGGTATGGCTGAGTATTAAATTCTGCGGCAAATTTCTTTGCTGACTCAGGTGTCCTGCTCCAGACACCGGCAATCCTTGCTTCAGGTATGCTCTGAATGGCCCTGGCATGAAGATGCGCCACTTTCCCGCACCCTGCAATTGAGATATTATAGATCTTTTCTGACATAATCTGTTAAACTAAGGAACCAGGATCACTTTCCCGAGATCTCCGGTATTACTCCGAAGCTTTTCAAACCAGGAAGCGCCTTCGGCTAACGGAACCACGGCAGATATCTGGTCATCGACATTAATCTTGCCCGTTCTCAGGTTGTTCAGCACCGCTTCATACTCCCCGCATATTGCACAGCTGCCGAGAATTTCAAGCTCCCCGGTCACAACCTTCTGCAAAGGGAAATCGACGACTGAAGTTATATTTCCCACCAGAACCACTTTGCCTCCCTTCCTGACAATTGTTATCGATGAATTTACAGATTCGTTCTTACCTACAGCCTCAAATGCTATATCTGCTCCGCGGTTTCCTGTAAGACCCTTTATTTTGCCCTGAAGATCAGCCTCATCAGCCGGGAATATATAATCAGCGCCCGCTTTTTCAGCCATCTCCAGCCGCTTTTTATTTATATCTGTGGCAATTACGCAGGATGCACCTGAAATTTTCAATTGTTTAATAATGAAAATGCCAATCATCCCTGCACCTGTGACAACACATGAATCGCCCGGGCTGATACCTGATATTTTTATGCTATGCAATGCTACAGCTACCGCTTCCACCATGGCAGCCTGTTCGAATGTTACATTCCCGGGTATCCTGTAAAGAATGTGCTGAGGGATGACCACATATTCTGCAAATGCACCGTTGCGCCTGTAGGTTCCGGGAGATACACCGAGGACTTCACGGTTTTCGCTGAGGTTATACCGTCCATGAAGTGTATACCAGTCGTCAAGGGGATAAACCGTTGAATCAAAAGTCACCCTCTCCCCTTTCTTCCATCCTTTAACATTGGCTCCCATGGAAGCAATAATTCCTGAAGCTTCGTGTCCCATTATAAGTGGAGGGATCCTTCTGCCGGTGCTCCCATCAAGGCCATGAACATCAGATCCGCATATGCCACAGGCTTTAACTTCTACCAGAACCTCATCAGGTCCGGGGACCGGATCAGGAACATCTTTGTAGACAAGCTGATTATAATTTTCAAGAACGAGGGCTTTCATAAATATCAGATAAATGGTAATGATGAACGTCAGTTCTCAAATATAATAAAAACATGATTTATTGATTTTGCCTGCCTATATTCTGATAGCGATTAATTGGTAATTTTACCCGATCAGGAGAAATCAGTTGATCATTCAGGGATTTTTATGAAAGAGAATCAAAAATCAATATTGGTTACAGGCGGGACCGGGCTGGTCGGAAGTCACCTTTTATATGCTCTGGCAGAGGCTGGGGAAAAACCCAGGGCTATTTACCGGACAGAGGCAAAGCTTGAATCTGTAAAAAAAGTATTCGGGTATTATTCCGATAAACCTGCGATCCTGTTTGATTCAATTGAATGGGTTAAAGCAAGGATCGATGATATTGATAGTTTTAAGAATGCAGCGCGCGGCTCTGACCTTGTTTATCACTGTGCCGCTGAAGTTTCTTACGATCCGTCGGAAAAGGACAAAATAATCAGGAATAATGTCAAATTAACCAGGAATGTTGTAGAGTCATGTATTGAGCTTGGAATATCCAAACTCTGTCATGTAAGCTCAGTGTCTGCCCTGGGTGAATATAAAAAAGGAGCAGCTGTCACCGAGGACCGGGAATGGGATAATCCGGTAAAATATTCGCCATATGCCGCCAGCAAGCATCTGTCGGAGGAGGTGGTTTGGGAAGGGATCAGAAAAGGATTGCATGCGGTAATCATAAATCCATCGATCATATTGGGCCCCGGTGACTGGAACCACGGGAGCTCTGCTTTTTTTTCAGGAATAAGGAAAGGAATGCTATTCTATACCGGTGGCGTCACGGGATATGTTGACGTAAGGGATGTGGCGTCTTCAATGATCAGGCTGATGAAGAGCCCTGTTTCAGGTGAACGCTATATTGTATCTTCAGAAAACCTTTCATTTCACGAAGTATTCAGCCTGATAGCTGAAAACCTTGGCGTGCGTAAGCCATTCATCTATGTTCCCAGGTCAGTATCCTGGCCCGCCCTGTGGATCCTGAAGGTTTCTTTTGGTATCGCCGGGAAAAAATCGCCGGTCACCGCAGATAACATACGTTCTGCTTACTCCTCCTTATATTTTGATAACAGCAAGATTATCAGGGAGACAGGTATGTCATTTATCCCTGTACGGAAATCAATTGAGGAGACATGCCGGATTTACAGGAAGGAGATGGAAATGAATAAAGCCGCTATTCAATAATAACTACTGTCATATCCATTACGTTAGTAAGGGTTGGCCCGGTAAATACATGTCCACCGGCATTTCTGAAAAAATTATATGAATCAAAATTATTAAGATATCTCTCCGGAGCGATATTCATTGACAATGCATCATGAACTGTTTCAGAGTCCACGACAGCTCCTGCCATTTCAGTGTTACCGTCATTGCCATCAGTGCCTGCAGAGAGCAATGTTATGCCCGGAATATCCCTGATACTGATGGCAGCGGATAATGCAAGATGCTGATTTCTGCCTCCGGTACCTCCGCCGGCAACTTTCACTGTTGTTTCGCCGCCGAATAACAGGCAAAGCGGCTTTTTATGGCTGATATCGTTCCTGTAATTATTGATGGTATCAATTAAAAAAGAACAGGCGCTGACCGTTTCCCCCATCAGCCTGTCTGTAATTATAAATGATGAAAATCCGCGCTTTTCCGCTTCGGTTTGCGCTGCATGAAGGGCCGACCTGTTATTGCCGGCCAGAACAGAAGTAACCCTTGTGAAAACTGCATCACCGGTCTTGGGAGTTTCAGGTCTCATTCCATTTATGCCCTGGCTGAGATATTGTACAAGGCCCGAAGGAACCTGACCGGTAAGATTATATTTATCCAGGACTGCCAATGCATCGGCAAATGTTGAATTATCGGGAACAGCCGGACCGGAAGCAATTACATCAAAAGGATCTCCAATAACATCCGATAAGATAATATTTATGCTCCGCGCCGGATAAATATGACGTGCGAGCTGACCTCCCTTTACCTTTGAAAGATGTTTTCTGACGCTGTTCATTTCCCCGATATCTGCCCCGGACCTTACCAGCAAATCATTCAGTATCTGAATCTCTTCAGCAGTCGATGTTTCGGGATAATCGGCAAGAAGTGAAGAACCGCCGCCTGACCAGATGCATATCACCAGGTCCTTATCACCGGCCTCATCAGCAATTTTAAGGATCTCACCGGTGGCACGGAAGCTGTTTTCGTCCGGTACAGGGTGTCCGGCTTCAGTCACACTTATCTTTAAAAGCTTGCAATAGCATCCGTATTTCGTAATAATGTGTCCTCCTGAAATTCTGTCGCCAAGAATGGATTCAACATAATGAGCCATAGCAGCGCTGGCTTTCCCGGCTCCAATGATCCTTATATTCTCAAACTGTTTAAGATCAAACTCATGGTACCCGATCTTAAGCGCCCCGCCTTTCACGGATACAAGGTCACCTATGATCCTGTCAGGCATTACACCTTTAATCCCTGCCAGGAGGATTAGTTCAGCTGATTTCCGCATATTCATCATGCCGGAATATACAAATTATTCTTCTTTACAACAAGAACAATGATGCGCACCACACACATATAAAAACGACGATTCCCATGACCATAGTCGATGATGAATATACTCTTAAAGTTGTTTTGACATCGAGTCCGGCAAAGTTTGAGATGACCCAGAAGTAAGAATCATTTGCATGGGAAACAATCATTGAGCCGGCACCCATGGAAAGCATGGCGAGCAATTTTCCCCATTCCGAGCTCAGACCCAGCATGGGCAGCATCGGCACCATGAAAGAAGCCGTGGTTATAATTGCAACGGTCGAAGAACCCTGTGCAGTTTTCATTACAGCAGCAATCAGGAACGGCACGAGAAGTCCTACCCCTGTCCCGGCCAGTAACTTTCCGGCTTCTGCTCCTATCCCTGTAGATTTGATGACCATTCCGAACATGCCCCCGGCAGCAGTAACGATAAGTATAGGGCCGGCTTTCTCGATAGCATCGGTAAATATTGAATTCATCGACTCAATATTCTTCTTCTTCAGAAGCAGCAAAGCAAGCAGGACACCGATAAACAGGGCAATCACCGGTTCCCCCGGAAAGCGGAAGATACTGTAAAACAAGCTAAGTCCCTCTTTATCAAAAAGATTTATAAATGACTTTACTGTAATCAACAGGAGCGGAACTACTATAGGAAGAAAAGAAAGAAATGCAGAAGGCAGATCTTCTTTTCTTATGAAGGATTCTGATTCCGGGATAACTGCGGGCGCATAATTTTTATTCTTTATCATAAGTTTGCTCCAGAACCATGCAGCCAGGGCACCGGGTACCGCAAACACTATCCCTGTAATAATCAGGTTACCAACGTTTACGTCAAATATACCGGCTGCAGCAAGCGCCCCCGGGTGCGGGGGTATAAGGCAATGAACAGAATAGAGCGAGGTAGCAAGGACTGTTGCCATGAAAGGCATTGCTATTTTCGATTTCGCACTGAATGATTTTGCCAGTCCGCTCAGGATAATATACCCTGAATCACAAAAAATAGGAAGTCCTGTGATAAAGCCGGTTATCCCTATTGCCTGAGCGCTTCTTTTTTCCCCGGTTCTGGAAAGGATATAGTTTGCAATGCTTAATGTAGCGCCTGTCCTGTCAAGCGTAATCCCGATCATCGCACCGAATATTATCAGGAAGCCGATCGAGGCCATTGTACTGCCAAAACCTTCTTTTATGCTGGTTATTATGGTATCAGGAGGTAATGTTGTGAATGCCAGGAACAAAGATACGATGAACAGTGCAATGAAAGCTTTGAGCCTGAGGCTGGATGTGAGCCAGATGATTGCGATTATGCTGACTCCGACAAGTATTGAAAGTGTGACAAGACTCATGTATCAGTTCATTCAGATCCAGATAAATACTTAATGTTTTCTTAGTTGACGAAATGGATTTCGCTTATCGACTTAACAGCCCTGTCTGAAAAGAAATCACATGCTGCGAACATCCTGAACAATCCACCGTCCTCTCCCGGTCCTGACCTCACCAGGAGAAATTCCTGCTGGTCATTCCGGTTCAGAAGTTCAGAATATGAAATTGCACATCTGTATCCGTCCAGACCTGTCACGCAGATTAATCCGGTCATAATGTTTTTACGGGTAATGGGAATGTATCCGGTAATAACATCTTTCAACGGGGCTCCCGTAAACGGAGAGGTGCTGTGAATTCCTTTCCCTCTTCCGTAAAAAATTGTATTGAAAGTCACATTTCTGACAGCTTCAGGAACCCGGGATACCCGGGCGGCGGGCTCATTTTGCCTGAATATCAGCATCTCAGGAGAATACATCGGTGACATTCCCCTGACAACCTTAAAAGATTCCGGAAAGGATTTTACGGTTATTCTTACAGGATCTGAGATGTTACGTTCGGTGATGAGATCATTAGCCGCAACTATTTTACCTGTTTCCGGAAGGTTCCAGAGCTCCTTTGTGCTGGAAGGTACTATCCGTGACACGCTACCGGCAATCAGTATCCTGTGAAGCTCATTCGGGTAAAAGATCTCGCCCCAGCTGAAGACGACCTTTTCGCCTTTATCATTTTCAACTTCGATAAACATATCGATGACCGGATTGAATTCTTCAGCATTTGACTTCTTTACAATTACTTTTTCCAGGATATCGAAAAGGGAATAACCGTCATACCTGAAGGCTCCAGTGAATTTATCACTGCCGGTGCTGTCAAGAAGCGTTTCCTTGACAATGACAGAGCGTTCAGGAAGCAGCGAGAGATCTACTTTACCGGGATTTGCAATTTCTCCATCGATAGTTAATTCCTTTACCGGAAGCTGGTACGTAGCTGAATTATCGTAAAAATTATTAGTCATATCAGTTGAATCAATGAATTGAACTGAAGAAGTTTTTTCTTTTAATTCCGTTAAGGCAGGTTTTCTATTGCAGTCCATGAGGATGACAGAAGTCGTGATCAGGCAAAGGATGAGTACTTTGTTCATAAATAGTTTTTAACCGAAAAAGAGATACGCCACTAATATCGCCGCTGTAAATCCTGCAAGGTCGGCAAGCAGTCCGCAGCCGACTGAGTACCTGGTATTTTTAATTCCAACTGATCCGAAATAAACTGCTATAATATAAAAGGTAGTATCCGTTGTCCCCTGCATTGTACAGGCAAGGCGCCCTATGAACGAATCGGCTCCGTGAGTTGTCATGGCATCTATCATCAGTCCGCGGGCACCGCTGCCGCTGAGAGGTTTCATAAAGGCTACGGGCAGGGCTCCCGTGAATCTTGTGTCGAGTCCGAGCCAGGCAAAGAAAGCAGTTATGCCTGCAATAATAAAATCCATCGCCCCTGAAGCTCTGAATACGCCGATAGCAACAAGAATTGCCACCAGGAACGGAATAATCCTGATTGCCACATTAAAACCCTCTTTTGCTCCCTCGACAAATGCATCATAAACGTTTATTTTCCTGACAAGTGCAAGGACGATAAAAATTACTATTATTGAAAGAAGGATAAAGTTGGCGGCAAAAGTTGAAGCGGCTGATATCTGCTCTTTGGGAAGCCGGGTGAAAAAGATTATGATCCCTGCAATTATGGCAATGAAACCGCCGAGGTAAGAAACTATTACTCTGTCAAAGAGGTTAATCTTCTGAATTATGGCAACACTTATGAGCCCAGTTATAAGCGCACAGAAAGTCGAAATCAGTATGGGGATAAAAATATCTGCCGGATTCGCGGCGCCAAGCTGGATCCTGTAAACGATGACGCTTACCGGAATAATTGTCAGTCCTGCTGCATTGAGAACAAGGAACATTATCTGGGCATTGGAGGCTGTTTCCTTATCAGGATTGACATCCTGCATTTCTTTCATTGCTTTTAATCCCATCGGTGTTGCGGCATTATCCAGTCCCAGCATGTTGGCTGCCAGGTTGAGCATTATCGATCCGTAGGCTGGATGACCTTTGGGCAATCCCGGAAATAGTTTCTGAAACAAAGGCCCCATAGCTTTCCCGAGAATTGTTACGACTCCTCCTTTTTCACCAACCTTAAGCAATCCCATCCAGAGGGTTAATGCCCCGGTAAGTCCAAGAGATATTTCAAATCCTGTTTTGGCATTAGCAAAAACTGCATTGACCAGATCGTTGAATATCTGAGTATTACCAGTAAATATCAGCTTTCCGAGCGCAACGAGGAATCCAATAACGAAAAAGGCGATCCAGATATAGTTCAGGGCCATGATATAGGTTTATGTTGCTAAGATAAATAATAAAACATTTATCCAATGACTTAATTAAGTGTTCCGGTGTACTATATAGCCAATACTATCGTTTAAGTCCATTTCTGTTTCTTCGGCCTCACCCCAACCCTTCTCTTGTTTTCTACCGGCCTCACCCCAACCCCTCTTATGTTTTCTACCGACCTCACCCCAACCCCTCTTATGTTTTCTACCGACCTCACCCCAACCCCTCTTATGTTTTCTACCGACCTCACCCCAACCCCTCTTATGTTTTCTACCGACCTCACCCCAACCCCTCTTATGTTTTCTACCGACCTCACCCCAACCCCTCTTATGTTTTCTACCGACCTCACCCCAACCCCTCTTATGTTTTCTACCGACCTCACCCCAACCCCTCTTATGTTTTCTACCGACCTCACCCCAACCCCTCTTATGTTTTCTACCGACCTCACCCCAACCCCTCTTATGTTTTCTACCGACCTCACCCCAACCCCTCTTATGTTTTCTACCGACCTCACCCCAACCCCTCTTATGTTTTCTACCGACCTCACCCCAACCCCTCTCCCGGGGGGAGAGGGGCTATATTATTTATATACAATGTCTTACATCCCCCTCTCACTTCGGGAGAGGGGGATATGAGGGGGTGAGGTCGATGAACAGAGAAGGAGGCTGAGAGGGTGAGCTTAATGAACAGAGAAGGGGGCCGAGGGGGTGAGGTTAAATGCCGGAAAAAGAGGCTGAGATTCTGTTTTTTGAAATTATTTCTCTTTTTTAGATATATTTGTATAAACCAATAACTGAAAACATGGCACGGTTCACACGTGTAGATGTAATCATTAAGATGCGTGAAGCAGGGATTGTTCCTGTGTTTTACCACAAGGATCCTGCTGTCTGTAAAAATGTAATTAAATCCTGTTATGAAGGGGGAATAAAAGTCTTTGAGTTCACAAATCGCGGAGATTATGCTCATGAATTGTTCAGCGAGCTTAATAAATGGGCCGAGAAAGAAGTCCCCGGAATGGTAATGGGTGCAGGCTCTGTTGTCGATGCCGGGACTGCTTCTCTTTATATTCAGCTTGGGGCCAATTTTATTGTTTCACCCATCCTGAATCCTGAAATGGCAAAAGTATGCAACCGGAGAAAAGTACTCTGGACTCCCGGCTGCGGATCGCTTACCGAAATAAATTATGCCGAAGAGCTGGGCGCCGATATTGTAAAAATATTCCCGGGCTCTGCGGTCGGAGGTCCTGATTTTGTGAAAGCTGTCAAGGGACCATGCCCCTGGACAAGTATTATGCCTACCGGCGGTGTGGAGCCCAGTGTCGAAAACCTGAGGGAATGGTTTGAAGCAGGTGTGGCCTGTGTTGGTATCGGGTCAAATCTGATAACAAAGGAGATCATCCAGCAAAAAGACTGGGATGCTCTTACAAAACGTATCGCAGGAGCAGTAAAGATCGCCCGCATGTTCCGGAAAACATAATCCTTTCGCAAACAGCCGGAGTGCCTCAAAAATGATCATTCCCCCGGAGAACGGTACAGTTCAATACCGGAAAGTACCGGGCAGGCTTTTGATCTGCTTATAGTCAGCCTGATTTTTGAGGTTTTTATCACCGGAAATTTCCGGATTATTTTATGTCCAATAGTTGTCCCATCCAGCAGGGGCTTCCATTCTCCGCCGGAAAATGCCTCAACTTTGAATTCCCCGACCCGCTGTCCCAGCTTTATGTACTCACAGAGTATTATTCTGTTCACCTCTGTCTCATTTCCTAGATCAATTGTGATCACTGATGAAGTTATGCCATCCGGTGAAGCCCAGTAAGTAGAAGGATCCCCGTCAGTCAAATTGGCCGCACTGTAATCTTTTCCCCTTGTTTTGGAAGCCATTGCCTTTTTCCCCATTGCAAGGTCAGCAGGAAATTCCTTCTCTCTCAATTCCCTGAATGCGATCAGGGATTTTACATCATTCTCATTTAAAAGACCTCTTTTATCAGGGGGGACATTAAGCAGCAGGTTGCTGTTCCTGCCGACTGAGGAATAATAGAGATCCAGAAGATTCTGAGGTGACCTTACCAGTGAATCCTGGCTTTCATGCCAGAACCATCCCGGCCGGATAGAGACATCAACTTCAGCAGGCACCCAGTATTTACCGTTTTCCTGTCCTTCTCCAAGGATCCCGGCAAAATTGCCGCCCGGGTACATCTCATCCTTATCGAGGAGACACCAGTTTGTCAGGCTGCCCACCCCTTTTTCATTCCCGACCCACCTGACATCGGGACCTGCATCGCTGAACATGACTGCCTCAGGCTGATACTCCCTGACCAGCCTGTGGGTATTGGTCCAGTCATAATAGGTTCTATTGTCGATCCTCCTGACTTCCCGTGCACCGCCATAATAGCCATCACCGCCATTGGCGCCGTCGAACCAGACTTCGAAAATAGTTCCATATTCTGTCAGCAACTCACGAAGCTGGCTGCGGTAATAAAGAAGGTATTCAGGTGTGGCATAAACTGCACTGTTCCTGTCCCAGGGGGAGAGATAAATTCCCATCTTAAGGCCGTATTCGTCACAAGCTGTCCGGAGATCGCGCAATATATCCCCTTTACCGCCTTTCCAGGGAGAGTTCTTTACAGAATGCTCAGTATACCTTGAAGGCCAGAGGCAGAAACCATCATGATGTTTGGCAGTAATTATTATTCCTTTCATTCCTGCATCTTTTGCAGCTTTAGCCCATTGCCTGCAATCGAGAGCAGAAGGATCGAAGACAGATTCCGGCTCATCACCGTATCCCCACTCCTTATCTGTGAAAGTATTAACAGTAAAATGCACGAACATATAATACTCCATCTCATGCCATGCAAGCTGGCGTTGAGACGGCACAGGGCCGAATGGTTCCGGTGGTTCTATCCGGGCACATGATAATAAGAAAAAAATTATGATAAAATATTTTACAATATAATCCATATTATTATCAGGATTCTCAGGATTAAACAAATTAATCTATGCAATTTGCAAGTTTTGCGGACAAAATACAAACAGGGTGCCACGTAATTTTTTGTATTGTGCAAAAAAGAACCCCCTTCAGAATGTACGGGAATACTTTTCTTCAGGGGGCATATACTGTTCCGGAGCCTCGGGGGAAAGTGGGGGAATAAATGGCCACGGAACACCAAATATCTGTTAAAATATCCTTTTAATCTTTGTTCCTTTCTAAATCAGGTAATATAATATGTCAGTTTTGATTACCCCAATAAACCTGAAAACCGGTACTAAATTAATTCTAACTCTGCTTATTACAGCATAACAACCGGCCTTTTGTATGAAGGGGGCTGATAATTGTATAAAGCAATATCGGGTATGTATGGAGACAGGAATTCTATTTTCTCCTGTCCTTCATCTTACTTATTAATTCGCTTATCCTGCTTCGGGATATATCGAATTTAAAATCTGATCCGTCCTTTAAAAGAACAACCTGCGACTGCCTGGTATTGACTTTTTTGAGGAACTCAAGGTTTATAATACCTGATCTGCTGATCCTGAGAAAACGATCAGGCGGGAGCTGGTCCTCCACCTTGCCGAGAAGCATTGTTACTGTCTCCGTACGGCCCCCGTTTATATGAAAAATGGAATAATTACCTTCCGCTTCAATATAAATTACCTCGGACGGATTAATAAATACCACACCGGATATATCACGGAAGATCAGCTTATTATAAGAGTCGAGCAAGAGATCGGTCTTCTGCATTCGCCCTGATTTCTTATTATGGATACATCTGAGAAACGTTTCATTGAGTCTGCCAGGTTCGATTGGTTTTAACAGGTAATCGAATGCGGCATATTCAAATGCTTTTATTGCATATTCGTCAAATGCCGTGGTGAATACAATATATGGATTGACAGCCCTCATTTTTCTCAGGTCATCCAGAACTTCAAACCCGCTCTTGCCGGGCATTTTTATATCGAGGAACACAATATCAGGATCATTTGACAGAATTATTTTAACCGCCTCGGCAGGGTCAGTGACAGATCCGGCAACCTCAGCTATTCCATTCGATATTATCAGGTTATTGAGAAGATTGAGAGATTCTTTTTCGTCTTCAACAATTACTGCCCGCAGCAGATTCTTATTCATATTTCCGGTCATTACTATTTTATTTACAACATCTTACGTAATTACCTTATCACAGGTTGGTTCACTTCACGAATATTTCAAAGAGTCAACAGCTTCTCATATTCAAATATAAAATCATCAGGTATAATTACTTTTACCTCAGTTCCTGCAGGAAGATCATTAATATCAAACAGGTCCTTTACGTCAATCCTTGCCTTTGTCCTGTTTATTTTATTCAGGAAATCAAACAGGTCATTCATAGTTTTCATACCATACCCAATTCCTCCGGTATTACCGGCTTCAGCAGCCTTACGGCCGATCCCGTTATCTCTTACCGTGATTTCCAGGCAGTTGTCGATTTCCTCCAGCTTAACATAAATAATGCCGCCTTCAATCCTGTTTTCGATTCCATGCTTAATGGAATTTTCCACAAAAGTCTGTATAGTCATTTTCGGGATTTCCCTTTGTAAATCTACCTTATCATCCAGGTCGAGCAAGCAGGTGAATCTCTCTTTAAACCTCAGTTTCTGGAGGTCACAGTATTTTTTTACAAAATCAAGTTCATCAGACAATGACCTGATCATAACTGACCCGTCGCTTAAGGAAGATCTCAGCAAACCAGAGAGCTTCAGGATATAGTCGTATGCTGATTCCTTCTCCCCTTTCATAATAAGAGATCCGACTGAAGAAATAACATTAAATGTAAAATGCGGATCAAACTGCCTGATAACGGAATTCATCTGCAACCGGGCAAGCTCGGACCTGATTTTTTCCTCCTCGCTTTTCTTCTTCATATAAAATTTTACAATCAGCCATGTAACAAAAGCTATAAAAAGGATTGCCGTAATTATTGCCAGGAGCTTAAAGACCAGGGTCTGCCTGATTGCCGCCATCAACCTGAGATTCAAAGCTGTGGACGACCCGATTCCGTCTGAATTAAATGCTTTAAGTTCAAAAGTGAATGCCTTTGGGGGAAGATTTTCATAAACCACCTCGCTTTCATGAACCAGCTCCGACCATGATCCATCATGACCGATAAGCCTGTGCTGATATGTGACATTTTCAGGATTAGAGAGTGAAATACCGGTATAACTGATCCGTATTGTATTTTGTTTCCTGGTAAGCAGTATATTGTTATTTCTTCCGTAAAAGAGGCCCGGGATAATCAGTGGTTCCCATGTAAGAGTGTCCGTTAAATAATCAATGCCTGTAATATGAAGCTTCGGAGGGAAATTATTACGCTTAACCTTATCAGGGTCAAAAATTACTATCCTGCCGGAAGTAAGTATCCAGAATTTTCCGTTGCGGTCCTTTATAATTCCATTATCAAGGCAATCGCTTCCCGAAAATCCGTAACTCTGGTCATAAATCCTGTAATAATTATGAAGGTTTGCATAGAATTTATCAATATCTATTACACAAATATCTTTCATTCTGCCAACCAGGATGCGGGAAGTGTCCATAAGGATGATTGAGTTTGCTGAGGTGTTAATCTGTTCAGGGAGCCCGTTTCTGAATCCTGATCCGGGTGAGGATTCAAAAAAGAGCCCCTCCTCCGAGGTCACCCAGATGCCGCCATTCTTATCCTTTACCATAGTGAAAGTATAACCTCCCGGTAAAAGTGTGTCCCTTACAGGCGAGATTTTGTCCCTGTCAAGAACTACAAGCCCTTTCTCGCCCGAAAGCAGGTATTTGCCTTCATCAATCCGTAACACTCCCTCAATTACACCGTATCCTGCAGAGTTAAATTCGGGAAAGTTCTTCAATACCCCGTTCTTAAGGTGATAGACCCCGTGGTCGGTCCCGAACAAAAGGGATCTGTCGGCCGGATCTTCGTAAATTGTACAAACCTGAGTATGGTCCGGAATCTCCTTCATTCTGGAAAAGGAAGATCCATCCCAGACCAGGACTCCGGTGTTAAGGGAAAAATATACACTCCCGTCTGATTTCCTTATACTTCCCTTATAGAAGGCACTTCCGCTGCCAAACAAAAATCTATAATCGTCTCTCAGTCTGAAAATCTTTCCATCATATTCTTCAAGTCCGCCGAAAAGGGAACCCATCCACATTTTACCATTTTTATCCTCTGCAAGCGCCCATATATCACTGACAAGCCCTTTTACCTCAATTATGTCAGTAAACGCAGTTGAGATTAACCTGTACAGATTTCTTTCAGAGCTGAACCAGACATTCGATTCATTGTCAATCAGTGCACCTGTCGAATTAAATGGCAGATTTATATCAGTAATCCCTGAACCGTCAAATAATCTGATAAAATCTTCACCCCCAACTTTATACTTTAAAATTTCCGTGCGTTTTTCCATGTTCCGTAAAGGACTCTCAACAAGTCTGCCTTCCGACATAGAATACCTCTTATCCCTGTCAAGGAAAATTATCTTTCCCCTGTCAGCCAGAATTGAAGTGAATTTAAGGGGGGAGAATAATTCCATCTTTCTGTGGTCCCATCTCCAGCAATTCAGGTTATTGTCAATAAGATAGAAACATCTGGCCGGAAAGTCAAAATGAAGAGCACCAATATCCATTGTATCCAGAGCCGGAAATCGTGAGGAATAGTCAGAATAAACACCATCATTAAAGCTGATTATACGTCTCCTTTTAACACCCTGACTTCCGTGAAGAATAAAAACCGTGTCATTGCTGCCCGGTCCGGCTCCAAAGAAAAACTTCCCTTCTGCAACATTATCCGGGCACGGAAAGAACTGAAATTTAATGCCATCATATTTTGAAATTCCGCTGGAGGAAAGGGCCCAGATATAACCGGAGGAATCTTCAAATAAGCTGGTTATAATATTGGAAGGCAGACCGTCTTTTTTGAAATAGTTTTTAAATTCAATGCCGTCAAACCTTGAAATGCCGTTTCTGGTTGTGATCCACAGGAAGCCACGGCTGTCCTGAAAAACAGCTGTCGCCTGACTTTGAGGCAGTCCATCCAGAACTGTATATTCGCGAAAAGGATAGTTTTGTGCACCTGATGGCCTGACAATTACGAATAAGGTCATGATAAAGCAAATCCTTGCAGCAATACAGGCTACAGAATTCTTTTCTCTGCAAGATCTCGTTGCCAAGATTCAGGTATAGTTGTGTTTATACGTAAATATAGGAAATGTATTTTAAAGATCCCCCTCAACTTTTAACATGTTATGAGAAATCCCGTGAAGTTGTAAAATTCCTCCTGATTCCAAAGGCAAATCCCAACTTTATGAATTTTAAAACTTTAAAGACCTGGCAAATTCAAAAACTTTACAAACTTTACGAACTTTATGGACTTTTGACTTTACAGGCTTTATTTTATAAATGTTATTTACTAAATTCGTGACTCATAGGAATTAACTACTAAATTCAGATCAACATGGCCGAAAAACTATCAATGAGAGAAAAAGTTGGCTTTAGCCTGGGTGACAGTGCTGCCAATTTTATTTTTCAGACAATGATGCTGCTGCAGCTCAGCTTTTATACCGATTCATTCGGCATCTCCGCTGCTGCAGCCGGAGTGCTATTCCTGGTTGCCCGCCTCATGGGAGCAGTATTTGATCCTGTTATGGGTGCAATTGCTGACCGGACTGAAACCAGATGGGGAAAATTCCGTCCCTGGATTCTATGGACGGCCCTTCCGTTCGCTGTAATAGGATTCCTGGCTTTTACCACTCCTCATTTCGGTCAGGCAGGCAAACTTGTGTACGCCTATGCAACCTATATACTCCTGCTGTTTATTTACTCTGCCAATAACATTCCATATGCAGCTCTCAGCGGTGTCATTACAGGTGATATGGTTCAACGCACAAGCCTCTCTTCGGTAAGATTCATTTTCGTGACTCTCGCAACCCTTGCCATTCAGGGATTTGCCCTGCCGATGGTCAATCATTTCGGGCAGGGGGACAGTGCAAAAGGGTACCAGATAACAATGGGTATATTTTGCGTTCTTGCATTTGTTTTCTTTTTAACAACATTTTTTACAACCAAAGAAAGGGTAAAACCTGACCCGAAACAAAAAACATCGCTGAAACAGGATATATCTGACCTCCTTAAGAACAAGCCCTGGGTTATAATGTTCCTTCTGTTTATAATGATGTTCATATTCCTTGGAATAAGGAACAGTATCCTTCTTTACTTCTTTAAATACTATCTCGATAAGCAGAGCATGATGACTTTCCTTGAAGGCCTGAACAGCGGACTTTTCGGATTCCTGGATAAATTAGGTATGGGCGCACAGGCTGCCGATGTTGCAGGGAATGCATTCAGCATTATAAATATTTTCGCCCAGCTTGCTGCCATCCTGGGAATATTCAGTGCAAATTACCTTGCTGTAAAATTCGGAAAGAGGGACGTATTTAAAGGCGCTCTTATTTCAGCTGTTATTGTCGCTGCATTATTCTTTTTTATAGGCCCTGAAGGTATTATCCTTACTCTGATCCTTCAGGTTTTATTCAATTTCTGCTGGGGCTTCTGTATGCCTTTGCCATGGGCAATGATGGCTGATGTTGCAGATTTTTCTGAATGGAAAAATAACCGCCGTGCCACTGCAATAGTTTTTGCCGGCATTATCATAGGATTGAAAGTCGGATTGGCAATAGGTGGCGCAGTTGCCGGAGGGCTTCTTAGTCTATACGGGTATGTGGCCAACGTCGCCCAGACGCCGCATGCAATAACCGGGATACGTCTGACCACAAGCGTTTACCCTGCAGTTGCAATGGCCATTGGCATTATCCTGCTGTCATTCTATGAGATCAACAAAAAGACGGAATTCAAAATGCAGGACGAGCTGGCTGAAAGACGAAAAGCCTACACTCAGGACCAGAATAAATAATTTAATAACAGACAATATGGTTAAAGCATCAACAAACAGAAAAAAGGGAACCGGTACGGTTAAAAAAGCACCGTATATGGATCCTAAGCTGGCAATATCCAAGAGGGTCAGCGACCTGCTTTCAAGAATGACCATTGAAGAAAAGGTCGCACAGCTAATGGGCATCTGGAAAGGCGGAATAGAAGAATTCGACAACGATTTCCAGAACGATCCCGAAAAAATGAAGGGGGCATTCGGAAACGGGGTTAACTCGGTGCACCCGACATTCCTGGGAATTAAGGATACTGTCGGGATCAGGAACAGGATCCAGAAATATCTCGTTGAGAAAACCCGGCTAAGGATACCTGCCATATTTGTTGATGAAGGACAGCATGGGATGATGCGCCCTGAAGCAACAGTATTCCCACAGGCCATAGGACTCGCATGTTCCTGGGACCCCGCTCTTTTTGAAAAAGTCTACAGTACAATTGCCAGAGAGATGCGTTCACGTGGTTCCCATCATGCCCTGACACCGGTAATTGATGTCTGCCGCGATCCCCGATGGGGAAGAGTCGAAGAAACTTATGGTGAGGATCCCTGGCTTAATGGTACGCTAAGTTGTGCAGCTGTGAAAGGATTACAGGGCTCATCAAATGGCACAATAGCTCCGGGACATGTTGCCGCGACACTGAAACATCTGACTGGGCACGGGCAGCCGGAAGGCGGACAGAATACTGCACCGGGAAACTATTCGATGAGGGTGCTGAGAGATTACCATCTGCCGCCATTTAAAATGTGCATTGATAATGTCAGACCAGCAAGTGTCATGCCTTCCTATAATGAGGTTGACGGGGTACCATCGCACGCCAATAAATGGCTGCTTCAGGACCTTCTGAGAAAAGAGTGGGGGTTTAAAGGGATGATCGTCTCTGATTATTATGGTGTTGAACAGCTTTTTAACAAGCACTTTCTGGTTGAAGATATGAAAAAAGCTGCAGAGACAGGATTCAACAGCGGAGTACAGTATGAATTTCCTCATGGAAATTGCTTTAATCACCTTCCCGGGTTAGTGAAAAAAGGAAAGGTCAGACGGGAGGACATTGACAAAGCTGTGTCACAGGTTCTTGAGCTTAAGTTCAGACTGGGGTTGTTTGAAAATCCTTATGTTGACCTTAAAAATGCTATAGCGGTCAGTAAATCACAGGCTTCAAAGAATCTTGCCCTGAAAGCCGCCCATGAGTCGATTGTTCTTTTAAAAAATGACAATCTGCTACCTCTTTCCAGGAATAAATTCAGGAAGATAGCAGTTATCGGGCCGTGCGCAAACGATGTATTCTTCGGAGGTTACGCAGGTGAGCCTTACCGGAAGGTAACCCTTCTGGATGGTATTAAAAACAAGGTCAGCAAGAAAACGGAAGTCCTGTTTGCCCAGGGCTGCAGAATTACGACAAATTATACAATACCGTTTTTCAACTGGAAGGGTGATGAAATAAAATTCCCTTCCAGGGAGGAAAATATGAAGCTGATAGCTGAAGCTGTCAGGATCGCAAAAAAAGCCGAAATAATAATTCTGGCAGTCGGGGAAAATGAGCATCTCTGCCGTGAAGCCTGGGCAAAAACACATATTGGCGACGATATGACCCTGGATCTGTTCGGCCAGCAGGATGATCTGGTAAAAGCCATGGTTGCTCTGAAGAAACCGGTAGTTGTATATCTTATGAACGGCAGACCGCTGTCAGTCAATTATATAGAACAAAATGTCCCCGCTATTATTGAAGGATGGTATATGGGTCAGGAGACAGGGACTGCCGCAGCAGATATCCTTTTTGGTGATGTGAATCCTTCAGGCAAGCTGACAATCACCGTCCCAAAATCTGCCGGTCAGCTGCCTATGTATTATAACTTTAAGCCCAGCGCCCAGATGAATGAATATCTTTCTATGGATAATAAACCACTCTGGCATTTTGGTTTCGGATTAAGCTATACCAGGTTCAGGACCGGCAACTTAAGGCTTGCAAATAAAGAGATCAGGAAAAATGGATCCACAAAGGTACAGGTCGATATTACCAATTCAGGGAAAAGAGCCGGGGATGAAATTCTGCAGATGTACATCCGCGATAAAATAAGTTCTGTAACACGGCCCGTTAAAGAGCTTAAAGGGTTTAAACGTGTATCACTTAAGCCGGGTGAGTCTAAAACCGTTTCATTTGATATCAGATCCGAACATCTTGCATTTCATAATATAGATATGAAATACATTGTTGAACCGGGCGAATTTGAGATAATGGTAGGAAACTCATCGCGTGATGAAGATCTTCTCAGAACCACGCTGAGAGTTTCCTGACCGGAAGACTTAACTGTTATTTTGAAGGGCCGGATCTAAGGCAATAAACCGAAACTGCAAAGAGGTAGACCATACAGGCTACAAGCACTGTCATTCCCAGCGCCATGGTGCTCATATCGCTTATCCAGCCTATCAGCAGCGGAATAACTGCACCTCCCGATATTGCCATCATCATAAGTCCGGAAATTTCGTTGTTGCGTGAAGGATATTTCTCAACTGCAAGAGAAAATACCAGCGGCCAGATATTCGCAACGGCAAGTCCGATCATAAAGACAAGGACCCATGCAACAGCTGTGGACCTGATAAGAAGTATTGCGACAAACAACAAAATTCCCAGAAGGGACGTCCACATAAAGAATTTACGCGATGATATCTTTGTCAGCAGTAAAGCTCCTGCAAATGTCCCAAGCATACGTCCGAAGAAATAAACGCTTCTCCCCGACTGGGCAGCCTCAGGCTCAATGCCAAATTGCCTGATCAGGAACTGTCCCGAGTTCGAGTTGAATCCGACATCAACGCCTACGACAAGAAAAATGGAAAGTACCATCAGCAGGATGAATCCGGTACCCAGAAGCCTGAATGATGATGCAAGCGACACCTTTATACCTTCAGACTTTGATTCCTCAATTTTTGTAGCGCCGAGCCAGAGTACCGATAAAATAGAAACAATGCCAAAAACAAGGAAGATGAGCTTCCAGTCACCGAACTTCGCTGCAAAAAGAACTGCCAGGGGAGCACCTAACATTGAACCTATTGCCTTTACGAATTGTGAAAAACTAAGGAAGCTTGAAGTCCTGTTCCCCGGTACCACATCTACAAGAAGGGGATTTGCAGATACCTGTACAATTGTATTGCCGATTCCAAGCAAAGCAAATCCGGCAAGCACCATAGCAAAGGAATAGAAGAAGAAAGGTACCAGTAAACCCAGTGCAGTGATTCCCATCCCGATATTAAGCATAAACCGCTTGCCTAATCGCGCCTGCAAAACGCCTACCGGAACTGAAAGCAACAGGAACCACAGGAAAGCTGCCGATGGGATAAGCTGGGCCAGGGTCGCACTCAGGCTCATGTCCTTGCTTACGCGGTCTACACCAATACCCACAAGGTCAACAAAGCTCATCACAAAGAAAGCCATAAGGACCGGAGCAATTCTTTTAAGGTTTATCTTTTCTGTGGCCATATCAAAGAGTTTAGAGTTTAGAGTTTAAGGTTTAAGGTTTAAGGTTTAAGGTTTAAGGTTTAAGGTTTAAGGTTTGAGGTTTAAAGTTCCCTGTAGCCGCTACATTAGCGGCAATGCGTGCTGTACTGAGTTCCAGAAATCATCATTAAGAAGATATGCCGATCCAAGTATTGCAGCATCTTCTTTAAGTGAGGAGAGAGCTACCCGGCAATTACATTTTTCCTTTTTCAGGCTTTTCACGAAAACCTCCCCGAAAAGGTTATAGGCATGGGAGATATTTCCGCCTATGACAAGGATTTCAGCATTGAACTTGTTAAGCCATGGAGCCAGGAAGATCCCAAGCCTGGTACCGAAATCAGTGAAGAGATTCTCAGCCGTTTTATCAGACACGGCCAGATCGGCCAGTTCTTTTACTCCTGTGAGCTCTCTGCCTGAGGAATCCTTAAACTGACGAATAAACCACCGCGTTGTAAAATAATCGTCGGCTATTCCGTCCCTGTAAGGAATATGATATATACATCCCAGTTCAGGCACCCCGGCACCATCGACGACTGGAATGCGGTTGCTGATAAATGCTGAACCAAATCCGGTTCCAAGTGTAATGGACATCGACCGGTCATATCCCGCGGCGCTTCCTGTCCATGCTTCTCCGACTGCAAATGCTGAGGCATCATTCATGAATCTTATCAGGAACTTATCATGGACCTGCAGGCCGGAAGCTATTGCATGAGCGATGTTGAATCCATAAAGGTTTTCATATTTTGCCACACCTTTTATATAACAGATACCTTTTACGTAATCAAATGGCCCTGGCATGGCAAAACCTATTCCTTTAACTTTATTGAAAGGCACTTTTGCCAGGGCTCCGCGCAATGCCTCTGACCAGACATTTATTATTATGCCGGCGGGGGCCTGATTGTCAACTTCCCTTTCAGACAGGGTCTCCTTCAGGATCTGACCCGTGACAAGATCGACAGCTGCACAGCTTATATGACTTCCGCCAATATCTGTGCCGATTGCAATGTTACGCTCCATATTTAAATTGAATAAAAAAGGATCCGGTCCTGATTAATAAATATAACAGGCTTTGAAAATATTTAAATTTGACATCAATACAAAATATATGTCGACAAAAAGAAAATTATGCAATTATTAAAGGACGAAGGCTTGTAAACATAATGATAATTCTCATGCAATATTTTAATACAAAATCGTAACTTCGGTTAGTTAAACGCAAGTGAAACACTTTTTCTAAAAAATCTTATTCATGCTAAAAGTCACAAAAGAAGATGCACTTCTCTATCATAGCAGGGGCCGCCGCGGAAAGATAGAAGTAATACCCACAAAACCCTATACCGGACAATTCGATTTAAGTCTTGCATATACTCCCGGAGTAGCTTATCCCTGCCTTGAGATCGAAAAGGATCCCGAGCTTGTTTATAAGTATACAGCAAAGGGAAACCTCGTTGCAGTAATTTCCAACGGGACCGCGGTGCTGGGGCTGGGTGATATAGGAGCAATGGCAGGGAAGCCGGTAATGGAAGGTAAAGGCCTATTATTCAAGGTTTTTGCTGATGTCGACGTTTTTGATATCGAGGTCGATGAAAAGGATCCGGCAAAACTAATAGAAGTGTGTGCAAGAATAGCACCCACTTTCGGAGGGATAAACCTTGAGGATATAAAATCACCTGAATGCTTCGAAGTAGAGGCAAAGCTTAAAGCGATGCTCGATATCCCCGTATTCCATGACGATCAGCATGGAACTGCAATCATCTCAGGTGCAGGACTACTCAACTGCCTTGAAATAACCGGCAGAAAAATTGAAAGTTTAAAACTGGTTGTCTGCGGAGCCGGTGCTGCAGCCATTTCATGCTCAAGATTATATGTTGCCCTCGGCGTCAGAAAGGAGAACATTGTTATGGTCGATTCAAAGGGCGTAATAAACAGGAAAAGAAAAGACCTGAACAAATTCAAACAGGAGTTTATCACTGACAGGAACATTGACACGCTCGCTGAAGCTGTGGAAGGGGCTGATCTGTTCCTGGGCCTGTCAGTAGCCAATATGCTCACAAAAGAGATGCTCTCTGCAATGGCAAAGAACCCGATTGTCTTTGCAATGGCCAATCCTGATCCTGAGATCTCCTGGGAAGATGCCATGTCGACCAGGGATGATCTGATATTTGCCACAGGCAGGTCCGACTACCCCAATCAGATCAATAATGTACTCGGATTTCCATTCATCTTCCGCGGGGCTCTGGATGTAAGAGCTTCAACTATAAATGAGGAGATGAAGCTTGCTGCATCCAAAGCACTTGCCTCGCTTACCAAGGAGCCTATACCCAAATGTGTTCTTAAAGCTTACAATCTTAAAAAACTCTCATTCGGGAAGGATTACATAATACCCAAACCACTCGACCCGAGGCTTCTTGCACATGTAGCTTCAGCAGTTGCAAAAGCAGCTATTGAATCGGGAGTTGCAAAATATCCCATAACTGACTGGAAGGCATACAAAGAGAGTCTCGATAAAAGACTCAGCGGACATATTAAACAGCTGGGAGTACTGGCGGGCTGCAAATAAGATACTAAAATACCTGCGTCTTCTTCTTCCTTTCGGCAACCTGCCTGCCTATCTTCTTCTCATACATTGAGACAATAAGGTCAGCCGTTTCGGTAATGCTGAACGACTGGCGGTTAATTGTTGAATCGAACAGGTAATCAATATTAACGGATTTCTTATCCAGAAATGTCGTAATAAGGTTATGCCTTTTTTCATCGGTATCAACAACATACTCCTCGGCTGTCTCAATATCCATCTCTTTCTTTTTCATTACATTTTCCACACGCCAGTAAAACGGGGCAATCAGCCTTATATGGAGAGAATCCAATATATCACGGGCAAGAGAAACCCCTCCCCTTCCCACAAGTACTATATTACCCTCCCTGCACATTGACAGGACCACATCCTTAATAGCTTTTTTGACCCTCAGATCGCTTACAAACCCTCCGGAAAATGCCATGATCATTTCTGACATATTTGAAAGCTCAATGCCCTTGTAAAAATTTTCGACCCGTTCGGTATTTGTATTCAGCTCTTTGGCAATGGCAAATATTATATCTTTATCAACCCATTTCCATTTATCGGTTCCCTGGTTCCTGTTAAGGCTGTCAACCACATGCTCTGCAACCTGGCGGGCATCACAACCTGTAAGACGTGAAATGGTAATTACCGGACCATCATCGCCGGGCGGCTTATTCAGTATCGATTCACGTTGCCGGTTGTCAAAATAATCAAAGAATTTTTCCATTCTGACGCTCCCCCTTTCTCTTTACTGATCTAAAACAGAAGCTTATAATCCTGGCTTTTATCGCTCAAAAAATATGCCATAAATCCCGTCTTTATAACGGATGGAACTTTGCTGGTCCCAGTACTATCCCGAAAGGGATTTTAATCCCTAAAATTTACGAAAAATAACTGATATTTTAAAATTTATTTATTGGTTGCCATTTTTCTGACAGGAGGAGTGTCATTTTAATGCAAAAATCCTTATCTTGTGGTGAATTTAAGCTGATTTGCCTGACTTTATCACTGAATAATAATTCCTTTTATTTAACCATTAAATTATGAGCGCATCAATTTTTTCAAAACCGGAAATCGTCTGGTTCATAATAGGCCTTGTCCTGTTCATACTTGAACTTGTGCTGCCGGGCTTTGTAATTTTTTTCTTCGGCGTGGGTGCATGGATCACAGCCCTTCTTTGCCTGATCGCAGAACCCGGTACAAACCTCCAGGTTATTGTTTTTGCGGCTACTTCAATTCTATCTCTTCTGGCGTTCAGGAAAATGATACAGAAGAAATTCTTCTATGTCAGGGAGGACCGTTCCGACGCGGTTGAAGATGAATTTACCGGAAAAGAGGCTATTGCAAAAACAAATATTGGTCCCGGCGGGGATGGCAAAGTAGAATTCAAGGGTACCACATGGAAGGCTGAATCCAAATCAGAAATCGCCACCGGACAAACAGTCATAATCCTTGAAAAAGAAAATTTTAAACTAAAAGTTGAACCTAAAAAATAAAGAAATGGCAGGATCCAGCGTAACATTCATACTTATCGGGGCAATATTCCTTGTTTTCATCCTTATTGCTTCAATGGTAAAAGTTGTTCCTCAGAGAACAGCAATAATCGTCGAAAGACTTGGAAAATACAGGGCTACATTTACAGCCGGTTTCCAGATACTCATTCCGTTCTTTGATAAAGTCCGGTACAGGCATACCCTGAAGGAACAGGCTATCGATGTTGCTCCCCAGATATGCATCACCCGTGATAATATCGCCGTGGAGGTTGACGGAATACTTTACCTCCAGGTACTTGATCCGCAAAAAGCATCTTACGGTATTGATAATTATCGTTTTGCATCTATCCAGATCGCACAGACAACCATGAGAAGCGTGATCGGAAAACTCGAACTCGATAAGACATTTGAAGAGCGTGAGACAATAAACGTGTCTATTGTTGATGCAGTTGATAAAGCCAGTGAACCCTGGGGTGTTAAAGTGACCCGATATGAAGTTAAGAACATCTCACCGCCGCAGAGCATCCGCGATGCAATGGAAAAACAAATGAGAGCCGAAAGGGAAAAAAGAGCGGTTATTGCCGAATCTGAAGGAACCAAACAGGCCAAGATCAATAATGCTGAAGGTGATAAGCAGGAGTTTATCCTGAAATCGGAAGGCGAAAAGCAAAGGCGTATCAATGAAGCCGCAGGCCGTGCCTCTGAAATAGAGCAGGTTGCAGTGGCAACAGCAAACGGACTAAGGGCAATATCAAAAGCCATATCTGAAGAGAATGGTTTGAATGCTGTCAATCTCCGGATAGCTGAACAATACCTTAATGCTTTCTCCGGCCTCGCCAAAACCAACAATACTATGATACTGCCATCGAACCTTGCCGATATAGCGGGAGTCGTGGCAACAGCAACATCTGTATTCAGCGAAATAAGAGACAAGAAGAAATAACTATAAACCTGTTTTGAATATTCAGGGTTCCGATCATGGGAACCCTTTTTTATATGTCAGGAGTCCTTATGTTCTGTCCTCAGAATGATCTCATTCTGCAGATCTTCACCGAGGTCGTTAAAGTAATCGCTATACCCTGCCACTCGCACAATAAGGTCGCGGTAAAGCTCAGGATGCTTCTGTGCATCTCTCAATGTTTCAGCATTGACAACATTGAACTGTATGTGATGTCCTCCAAGACCGAAATAGCCCCTGATCAGAGCTGTCAGGCAGGCGTAACTATCTTCATCCTCAAAGAACCGGGGTGTGAACTTCTGATTAAGCAATGTTCCTCCCGTCCGCAGATGATCAATTTTTGAAGCTGATTTAAGAACAGAGGTTGGACCCTGCTTATCAACACCCTGGCTTGGGGAGATACCTTCCGAAAGCGGCTTATAGGCCCTGCGGCCATCAGGTGTTGCACCTGTCACACTCCCAAAATAGATATGAGAAGTCGTCGGAAGCATGTTTATCCTGTGAACACCGCCTCTTGAATCAGGTTTTCCGTTTACAGCATCGTAAATAATTTCAAATACAGCAACAGCCTGATGGTCAGCATAATCATCATCATTACCATATTTCGGCGTGTTATAAATGAGGTCGTGCTGGATTTCCCCGAACTCTTCAAAATCGGCACCTGTAGCTTCGTTCATTTCGTCCCAGGTGATATTTTTCATATCATAGATGTTGTATCTGACCGAGGTGAGCATATCTGTCACACTGCCCAGCCCTACTCCCTGGATATAAGAAGTATTGTATCTGGCGCCACCTTCATTGTAATCCTTACCGTTAAGGATACAATCTTCGATCAAAAGTGAAAGGAAGGGTACAGGCAGCCATGTTGAAAATGTTTTGCCAATGATGTTGTTTCCCGTGATTTTGATATTGGCAAAGTATTCCACCTGAACTCTGAAAGCCTCCATGAGCTCGTCAAAAGTTTTATATCCGGAGGCATAACCTGTTTTTAACCCTACCTGCTTATCGGTCCTTTTATCGAAACCGTTATTAAGAGTAAGCTCCAGGATTTTTGGCAGATTGAAATAACCGGTGAGCCAGTAAGCTTCAGTCCCGAAAGCGCCGGTCTCAACGCAACCTGAAGCGCCTCCTTTGCGGGCATCTGTTATATCTTTTCCCTGACTGACGAGTTCTCCGATAATTGCTTCCGAGTTGAAACAGGAAGGTTGCCCGAAGCCTGTCCGGATTATATCGAGAGCCATATGAATGAATCTGTCAGGGCTCTTGCTGCTGATCTGGATCATGGAACCGGGCTGGAGTATTCTCATTTCCCTGATAACATCAAGCAAAATATAAGTCATTTCATTTACGGCATCTGTGCCATCAGGTTTTAAACCTCCGAGATTTATCAGACAGAAATCTGTGTAGGTGCTGCTTTCGTAAGCAGTGACGCCCATCTTCGGCGGGGAAGGATGATTATTGAATTTCACCCAGAAACAACCCAGCAGGTCATATAATTCAATCAGGGTAAGTGTTCCTTCTGCCATCTCCTTCTTAAATACCGGGAACAGGTGCTGGTCAAGCCGGCCGGGGTTGAACGAATCCCAGGGATTAAGCTCAGTAATTACTCCAAGATGAATAAACCAGTAATGCTGGAGCATTTCATGAATTGTTTCCGGAGCATAAGCAGGAACTTTACGGCACACCGAGGCCATCTTTTCAAGCTCGGATCTCCTTTGCGGTACGGGTTCACTCTCTGCAAGGGTAGTAAGTCGGTCAGCGAACCTGCCGGCATACATTATTATTGCATCACATGCTATATTCATTGCCTTAAGCTCCTCATTCTTTTCATATGCCAGAGGATCATCGGAATAATCGAGCTGTGATATGCTTTCCCTGATTTCCTTCTTCAGATCCAGGAACCCTGTCCTGAACATCTTATCTCCGAGAACCGTATGACCCGGTGCACGTTGTTCCTGAAATTCCGTAAAAAGGCCTGCGTTGTAGGCATTGAGCCATTCGTCAGTCATGCGGCTCATTATCCTGTCACGGTTACTTTTGCCCTGCCAGAAAGGTATGATCTCCTCCTCATAAAGTTTTTTTACTTCGTTATCGACAGCAAAGGATACTTTAGGCCGTGAATTGAGGATCTCAAGGTCAGCGATTGAATGCAGGTTAATTTCAGGATAGGTGGGAGTCGCCTTTGGAGCAGGTCCCCTCTCGCCAACAATAAGCTCACCGTCACCGATATACAACTTCTTATTTTTCAGGAGGTATTCGAACGCCCTTGCACGTTTTACAGGAGCAGAAAGTCCGGCAGATTCCTCCGTTCTATAAAATCGGGTAATCAGCAGGGCTCTCTCGGGAGAGATCTTTTCAACAGCATTAAGACTCTGTTCCCTTAGTTTTTTGACACGTTCGGAAAGTATCATACAATTCTGGTTTAGTGGGTGAATCCCCGGATTGAAATCCGTGGTTCAGCCTCCGATCCTTACATTAATCCCTGTTCCTCCGAAAAATTCCTTCAACTCAGCCATCCTTTCACCGGATGGAGGCACAACATTTTCCATTCTAGCGGGGAGGTTGAGTCTCTTATATTTTGAAGACCCTGTTTTATGGTAAGGAAGAAGAGAGACCCTTATCAGATTCGGACGTTTTGAGCCAGAAAGAAACTTTTTTAACTTGTCCATACTTTCAGGTGAATCATTTAACCCGGGGATGACCGGTATTCTTACCATAATATTTATTCCTGATTCAATAATTAAGTTGAAGTTATTGATTATTAATGAATTAGACGCACCGGTATATTTGATATGCTCGGTCTCATCCAGGTGCTTTAGATCAAAGAGGAACAGATCAGTGAAAGGTATTATTTTCATATAATTCTTAGCCGGGGAAAATCCCGATGTATCAACTGCAGTATGAAATCCCTTTTCCTTACATCTCTTCAAAGCCTCAATCAGAAATTCAGGCTGAAGCAAAGGTTCTCCGCCTGAGAAAGTGACCCCTCCATCAGACTTTGTTATAAAAATCCTGTCCTTTTCAAGAATATCAGTTATCTCCCCAGCTGAATAATACCGGCCGGCACTCTCCGTTCTTAAATACTCCTTTTCTCCAACTTTATCGATCATATCTATATTTTCAGGCAAAGGATTGATACCTTCAGGATTATGGCACCAGCAGCATGAGAGCGGACATCCTTTGAAAAAGAATGTCACCCTGATGCCCGGACCATCATGGATAGAATATCTTTTAATGCTGAAAATAAGACCCTTCATAAAATAAGGATTAAGAGGAAGAATAAAGTTTAATGTTCAGGGATCTAACGTTGAGAACTGTCCGGAAGAACCCGGATTATAAAGAGAATCATGAAGAATAGAACATCAGGCAGCAATACAAACGGCGGCCAAGCCGCTGCATCATAAACATATGTCTGAGCTTTGAGATCATAAATCTTATCGGGGTGCAAGTTAAAGAATTTTTCCTTATTACGGGAGGAGGTATCATTGAAATTATTCTCTGTCCATGACTTATCCGGGATTTTTCTTAAAATCTGAATAAATTTTATGCTCTATATTTCTGATTATTATTCAATTATAAATACTTAACAAATGTTTAACACAACATTAACACAAGTATCTGCAACAATTGAAGAAGTTTAACGTCTTTAAGTTGAATTAACAAGTCTCAACTATGGCCATTCGGCCAATCTACGATCAGGTTTATAGTTAATCAGGGAGACATCGGGCGATGTCTCCTTTCCTTTTTAGCGGAAATTAATATCTTTACGGCCTTACTACCCCGCTGGCCTGCTCATGAAAAGCAAGTTGTATTTTACCATCATATTTCTTAATGTTGCCATCAGCCTGGCTGGTAAAGAAATAGCTCCCTCTGCAGTAAAAGGAGTTATCGACCTGAGGCAGGCTAATTATTCCGACCGTTTCATTATAAAGCTGAATGGTGAATGGGAATTTTACTGGATGAAAATGCTGCATCCCCATGATTTTGAATCCGCCAATCGCGTTCCGGACCTTTATGGCAGGGTGCCGTCATACTGGACCGATTACCATTCGGGCTCATTTACCCCTGACAAAGAGGGCTATGCAACCTATCGTCTGATTCTCCTGCTGCCAAAAGATTTCCGGCAGCCCATGGCGTTTGATGTCCCGGTTTTTGACTCTTCTTATGATCTTTATATAAATGATCAGTATTATTGCAGCAATGGCATTCCCGGCAGATCGGCGGAGGAGACCAGACCGGAGTACAGGAGGAATTTCTTTCGCCTGGTTCCTTTATCAGATACCCTTTCTGTTGTTATAAACGTATCAAACTATAATCACAGAAGGGGCGGTTTCTGGCTGCCTATGAAGTTCGGGGCATTCAGCGAAGTGCAAAAACAACTTGCAAACAGCTGGGCGGTGGAATGGGCAACAATCTCACTGCTGATGGGATTCTCCCTTTTCTTCCTCTTCTTCTTCCTTATTTATCCAAAGGAGAAGGCAATTGTCTGGTTCTCTGTAGCCACCATAGGGCTGGCATTACGCCCCTTATTCACATCTCATTTTCTTATAAATTCTTTAATATCAATTAGTTGGACATGGCTGGTACGACTGGAATACCTCGGACTTTATATAGTTATCGTCGGATGGTTGTGGTTTATTGTAGTTCTGTATCCTTCAAGGTTTCTACAGTATATTTCGCGGGTAATCACTATATTATTTGCACTGGCATTTATTCTTACGTTTTTCCTGCCCGTTAAGATATTCAGCTATTCTATGCTGATTATTTACCCTACCATATTAATAGTTATGATTCATTCTCTTTTCAGAAGCTTCATGGGTATTCTGAAAAGGAACTGGCTTGATCTCGTATATTTTTGTGCATTTCTTTTACTCGTAATCGGCGGGATTCATGATATAAGGGTGTCGCTTGGCAAATCCCAAAGTTCTACCGGGTATGTTTTGACATACATTGTGGTTATTTTTATTCTTATGCAGGCTGCTCTTCTGCTTTACAGATGGGTCAGGTCTTACTATGAAATGGATAAGCTTCGAAGCGAGCTGGAATTTATGAATCGCAACCTTGGCGTTCTCGTTGATGAAAGGACGCAGGAGCTCAAAAAACGAACCGAGGAAATAGAAAATCAAACCAGCAGAATCGCACTGCAAAACAAGCAGCTTTCGGATACTATTCAGCTTAAGAACAAAATATTTTCTGTAATCGCCCATGATCTCAGAAGTCCGGTCGTAAATATCCTGTACATGCTCAACCTTCTTAAAGAAGATGAGTTCCGGGAGAAATATGACACTTTTGCCAATTCAAGTATCCAGTACGCTCAGCAGGTAATCTCACTTCTTGAAAATATGCTTGTGTGGGGAAGGGATCAGGAGGACAAAATAAAATACTCTCCAACAAGGCTGAATCTTGCTGATATTATTCTTACCAACCTCAGCATATTTAAGGAGACTGCCGACAAAAAAGATATTGCAGTGAATTTTACACAGGTTGGCAATTCATATGCTTATGTCGATAAGGACCTAATTGATATAATCATAAGGAATCTTCTGTCGAATGCAGTTAAATATACGCTCCGCGGAGGAAGGATAAGCATTCTTCTCAAGGATAAAAGAAATGAAGGAGAGGGGATTCTGTTGAAAATATGTGATAATGGAATAGGGATACCCCGGATAAAACAGAAATATTTGTTCACCTCCACTGAGATAACCAGCACTCCCGGAACAGAGGATGAAAGAGGTACGGGTCTTGGGCTTAAACTTTGTAATGAGCTTGTTCAGATAAATAAAGGGACGATTACAGTAGAAAGTGCCGAGGGTGAAGGCACATGTTTTTCCATCAGCCTTCCGGAAGGACAATCCTGATATCCGGGTTCCTTCTGTTTAATCTTCTTTTTCGCTTGTCAGCTTAAGAAGCCTGGCTCTGTCAATTACCTTTATATTCCTTCCTTTTGCTACGATCAGTCCTTCATCTTCCATTTCACCCAAAGCCCTGGCAACAGATGGCCTGGTGACTCCGAAGTATTCGGCCAGACCTTCCTGCTTCATCCCAAGGACAATTGAGGATTTACCTGTGCCTGCAATCTGAAGGATATATTGTGCAAGCTTACCTTTAATGGTTTTGAAGTTCAGGAACTTGATCTTTTCCGACAGGAACTGTGAACGGTTGGAAATCGTATCGAGGAAGTTTATCAGTACCCTGTCGTCCAGCATCAGAAGCTTCAGGAAAGCAGGTTTTTCGATTACAAGGATTTCAGCATCAGAAACAGCTGCCACATTAACAGGGAACCTGTTCCGGGCACCGAAAATAAATGCCGGTGCGATGGCGCCCGGAGCAGGAATGTCCTCAATCTTTATTACCCGTCCGGAATAATCGATCATTTCACCTTTGACTGTGCCCTCTGCCACAATTCTGAATGAATTCACATTCTCGCCGCTCTGAGCTATCATTGTACCTGCCCTGTACTTCCGCAGAGAGTAAGGGATGTTCCTGAAAATCCTTTCAACTTCTTCTTCTGTAAGCCCGTCAAATAATGACGCATTTCTTATGACTTTCCACTCCATACTTTATTCATAATAGATGCCACAAAAATCAATAAAAAATGAAGAACTTCAAAATACTCCTGATTCTCATTTTATAAGTTTTATTTCACCGGTCAGTATACATGATGCTGATGCTCTCACACAGGATATCATCGAAGATTTTGCCAGAATGATTTATGTTGGTCTGATCAATATGGCGGACGAGGGGGTATCTTATTTATTCAGATCCCTTTTTTCTGAAGTGAGAAAGAAAAAACTAAAATTGTAACAAATGTTACAAATTTAGAATTCCATTCTTTCCATCTTTGACACCAGGAAACCCGGATTTTGATTTTTTATTATTAACCCCGGGCTCCCGCCTTCCGGAACTGGGTCTCCGGGAAAGGGTCCTAAAATAAAAAGGTATGAAAAGGGATATTTTAAAAATTGATGAAAATTTATGTAATGGTTGCGGTAAGTGTGTTCCGAACTGTCATGAGGGTGCGCTTCAGGTAATCGACAGTAAGGTAAGGCTGGTCAGCGAGCTTATGTGCGACGGACTTGGAGCCTGTATAGGTCATTGTCCTGAAGGTGCAATAACCATTGAAAAAAGGGAAGCCGAGCCATACAGCGAAACTAAAGTTCTGGAACAGATGAAAAACAAAGGGAAAAACACGATCATTGCTCATCTGAAACACCTTAAAGATCATGGAGAACATGAATATCTCCGTGAGGGTGTTATGTACCTCAGAGAACACAGAAATGACCTGGATTTCAATCCGGAGGAAGTGTTATTTGATGTCCATCATCATGGGAATTCTAATCCGGAACCTTCTCATAATCGACTGAAGCCACAGATACGTGACAATGGAGGATGCCCCGGTTCCCGTACCATGGTAATAAATAAGCCGGAACAATCTGATAATCAGGCTGCTTCAGCAGATCAGCCATCGGAGCTAAGACAATGGCCCGTACAGATGCATCTTGTAAATCCTGATGCTCCATATTTCAGGAATGCAGATCTTCTTCTTGCTGCTGATTGTGTTGCTTTCTCAATTGGTAACTTCCACAGTAAATATCTAAAGGGAAAATCCCTCGCAATTGCTTGTCCGAAGCTTGATCAGGGTACCGAAGTGTATATTGAAAAGCTTAGATCAATGATGGATACAGCAAAGGTAAATACGATCACTGTTATGATGATGGAGGTTCCGTGCTGCGGAGGGCTTCTCCGGATGGTGAAAGCAGCTCAGTCAGGTGCTACCAGGAAAGTACCGGTTAAAATGATGATTACCGGAATATCGGGTGATGTAATAAAGGAGGAGTGGATTTAGATTTTCAGCACTTTTTAAGGCCATTGAAATCAAAAATTGTTATCTTGGCCCCAGTTGAACCTGATTAACTTTACTGTTGATCCTGTTAGTTTGACCTAAACAAAACAATAATGGCTAAAACACCTGAACCTAATACTGAGAATCAAATCTTTATTGGATGTGATATTGGATCAGTTTCCCTAAATACTATCTTAATAGATAAAGAAAACAATATTCTTGAGGAGTATTATGATTATGTTCACGGCAGACCTTTTAATGTATTATTTACCCGTCTTTCTTCCATTTTTGGAAGAATCTCCTCTGATTCCATTTCCGGTATTGCATTTACCGGGACCGGGGGTAAATTAGCCACAGACCTTATTGGAGGTGTATTTGTAAACGAAATTATTGCCCAGGCTACGTCATCCGGGAAACTATATCCCGAGACAAGAACTGTAATCGAAATAGGAGGTGAAGATTCCAAACTGATCCTGCTGGAGAAAGATCCTGCCACCGGAATTACGCGACTTGTCGATTTTGAAATGAACAGTATATGCGCAGCAGGCACCGGATCTTTTCTTGACCAGCAAGCACGGAGAATTGGAGTGCCAATTATTAAGGAATTCGGGGAGATGTCGTTAAAATCCATTGATCCCCCCAGAATAGCAGGAAGATGCAGCGTTTTTGCAAAAAGCGATATGATCCATCACCAGCAGATTGCAACACCTCTGCATGATATTGTTGCAGGACTTTGCTTTGCGCTGGCACGAAATTTCAGGAGCAATGTAGCCAGAAGCAAGGATATAAATAAGCCTGTTATTTTTTCCGGCGGGGTTGCAGCAAATATAGGTATGGTAAGGGCTTTCAGGGAAGTACTTGATCTGAAGGACGGGGAGCTGATAATTCCGGAGCATTATGCATCAATGGGTGCGATAGGTGCAGTAATGTATGCCCATGCAAACAGGCTTGATATGAACCATCTTAAAAGCCTGACGAAACTCGAAGAGTACCTGGCAGATAATTCATCATCATTTGTAAGCATGCCGAGGCTTATTGAATCTGAAGCGGAATATAACAAGAAAATTATCAGGGTAAAGGATAGAGCGGTCAAACTGCCGGTTTATCTGGGTATTGATGTCGGGTCGCTCAGCACAAATGTTGTTCTTATTGATGAAAACCACAATGTAATTGCACGTCGCTATCTTCCAACGGCAGGAAAGCCGCTCGAAGCCATCCAGAAAGGCATAACCGAGATATATGACGAAACTGGCGAGACCATAGAAGTTATAGGTGCGGGAACAACCGGGTCAGGACGTTACCTTACAGGCGATTTCATAGGTGCCGATACAATACAGAATGAAATAACCGCCCAGGCTACGGCAGCAATAGATTATGACCCGACAGTAGACACTATCTTCGAGATAGGCGGACAGGATTCAAAATATATCAGCATTGAAAACGGAGTTGTCGTCGATTTTGAAATGAATAAAGTCTGTGCAGCCGGAACAGGTTCATTTCTTGAAGAACAGGCAGAAAAACTCAATATTAATATTGTTGAGGAATTTGGTTGTATGGCGCTCAATTCTGAATGCCCGGTCAAGCTTGGCGACCGTTGCACTGTGTTTATGGAATCCGATCTCAATTCATTCATGCAGAAAGGTGCTAAGAATGACAACCTTGTCGGAGGTCTTGCCTATTCCATAGTATATAATTACCTGCAGAAGGTGGTTGCTGACCGCAGGATCGGCAACAAGATATTCTTCCAGGGAGGGGTTACAAATAACAAGGCGGTTGTGGCAGCATTTGAACAGGTGCTTGGTAAAAAAATAATCATCCCGCCTCATTTTGATGTTACCGGCGCTATAGGTGCAGCAATCCTTGCCAAAAGATCGATGGTAAAAGGACAGAAAACCACATTCAAAGGATTTGGGATCAGGAATGCCACCTATGATATGAGCCGGTTTGTCTGCCAGGCATGTACCAATCACTGCGAGATCAGAAGAGTAAATATAACAGGTGAAAAGAAATCACTGTTCTATGGCGGACGTTGTGAAAAATATGAGACTGACGGGAGGAAAAAATCCTCCGGTAATATCCCCAATCTATTCCAGAAAAGGCTTGAGATACTTATGGAAGGGTATGAGGAACCCACTGAATTTAAAAGCACAACTATTGGAATACCCCGGGCGTTGATGGTTTTCTACCAGCAGTTCCCGTTCTGGAGAAACTTCTTTGAGCGCCTTGGATTTACTGTTGTTATTTCCCGGGAATCCGACAAATCCCTTCTGACCGAATCAATTGAAATAATTACAACTGAATCCTGCCTGCCCGTTGAAATAATGCATGGACACGTAGTTGACCTTATCAACAAAGGTGTGGATTACATTTTTTTGCCATTTGTTGTCAACAGTAAATTCAGGGAAGGTAATAATACCTATAACTGTAACTGCCCGTGGGTTCAAACTTACCCTTTCATGGTCAAGGCAGCCCTCAGAGGAAAGATTGATGAATCGAAGCTGCTGATCCCGACCCTCCATTTCAGGTTCTTTGAGAGGGCACTCGTCAGGGAGATGACAGCATATTTCTCTGACAAGTTCGGGATTAGAAAAAATGATATCAGGGAAGCTATTTATTATGCCGATGCTATCCAGGTTGCTTTTGAAAAAAGACTTGTGGATTATGGAAGGGATGTTCTGAAAGATTTGCCTCCGCAATGCAGGCCTGTGGTCCTTCTTGGACGACCATACAACAGTACTGACCCGCACCTGAATCTCGGTCTTATTGAGAAGCTGATCGTTCAGAATGTGATGCCCATTCCGGTTGATATGCTTGATCTGTCGCCTTATAACATCTTCACAAACTACCGGAACATGTACTGGCCGAATGGTCAGAAGATAATTGCCGCGGCCCAGCATGTTGCAAAGACTGAAGGGCTTTATGCAGTTTACCTGAGCAATTTCAGGTGCGGCCCGGATTCCTTTATCTGGCATTATGTTACTGAAGAGCTCAAGGGAAAACCTTTTCTCCATCTCGAAGTTGATGAACATTCAGCCGATGCCGGCATGGTCACCCGTATTGAAGCATTTCTTGACAGCCTGAAAGGATCGGAAATGAACGAAAAGAAAGAACATGTTATTTTCCGGCCGAGACCAAGTCCTCCATCACCGCCTGCTGACAGGGTACTTTATTTTCCCTACATGAACGACGGAGCATATATGCTTGCGGCAGCAGCACGCAGCATCGGAGTCCCCTCGGAAGTCCTCCCAAAACAAACGGAAGAAGATCTTGCAATTGGCAGAAAATATACATCATCCAAAGAATGTTTCCCGATGATCTGTGTTACGGGAAGTTTTATTAAGAAACTTTCTGAACCAGGCGCCGACCCTTCGAAAATGAGTTTTTTTATGCCAGATCATAACGGGCCCTGCAGGTTCGGACAATATAACCACTTCCACCGTATTCTGTTCGACAGGCTTGGATTTGAAAAAGCTGAGATAATCACGCCTTCAAATGATACTTCCTATGAAGATGTAGCGGGTGAACATGGGCAGAAATTCAGGATAAATGCCTGGAAAGGGTTCATTGTGGCAGATTATATAAGGAAGATACACAGGGAAACCAGACCCTATGAAATAAACAAAGGTGAGTCTGACAGATTGTATGAAAGCGCTATTGCCAGACTTGAAAGGTGTATTGAAAACGGAGCGCACGGCCTGCACCAGGTTCTCGCCGGTATAGCCGGTGACTTCATGGCAATAAAGGTCAATAAAACCGAACGCAGACCGGTTGTTGCGATTATCGGTGAAATATTTATGCGCGATAATGCCGGATGCAACGGGAACATTGCGAACAGGCTTGAAGATCTGGGTGTCGAAGTGCTTATTGGACCATTTTCGGAATGGATCTATTACTCAACATATCGTTTTACCAGGGATAGCATCTGGAAGAATGACACAAAGGGAATCATCAAATCCAAAATACAGGGATTTGGACAGGATGTTATTGCTCATTCACTCCTGAGGGGTATTGAAAAATTTACTGATCACGAAAAGGATGTTTCCCTCCATGACATGCTTAATTTGTGCAATACATATGTGAATGAGTTCTATGACGGTGATCCGCCGATAGCAATGGGAACTTCTGTTGCACTTACAAAAAAAGGAGTTTCCGGACTGGCTGCAATCCTTCCATTCACATGCATGCCCGGGACACTGATAGCATCAGTAAGTGATTCCTTCCGGAAGGATCATAATAATATCCCATTCATTAATATTGCATACGACGGACAGGACTCAGTATCGCTTGATACCAGGTTACAGGCTTTTGTTTTCCAGGTCAGGGAATTTGCAGCAGTATCGGCTGGATTACAGGAGACTGAGGCTGGTCGCCGGTAACTGCTCTGCAGACTCAATAAATTATTCTATATTGAATCCAATGTCTTTCAGCAATTTGCTGATCCGTTTCGTTCCTGCTTTTAATTTAATTGTATAAGCAGGAAACTCCCTTCTTGGGGGGTAATTACCCCGCTGTTTCTCGAAATCTGCCGGAGAGAACCTGAGATTGATATTATCTTCATCTATATTATATGTATGGAATATGGCTTCCCTCACGATTTCTTCATCAGACTTCGCGGTACAAATGATCTCTGCAACAGGATGTGAAGGCCCGGGAACATTATCCGGATACCAGTCTTTAAGCGGGAGACTGAAAAACCTGCATAATGCATTTACAACAATTGATGTTCCGTTAGCCTTCCCGTCAGCGGAATATCCGGCGATATGAGGGGTGGCAAGAAATGCTTCTGACATCAGGTCGAGGTCGATATCCGGTTCATTCTCCCATACGTCGAGAATAGAACCACCAAGCTTCCCTGAAGCAAGAGTTCTCTTAAGCGCCCAGGTATCAGTGACCTCACCTCTGGAAGTATTGATGAACCAGGTCCCTTTTTTCATCTTTTTAAATGTTTTCTCATTAAACAGATGCCAGGTCCGGTCTTCACCAACAATATTCAGAGGCACATGAAGAGTCACAATATCAGACTCATACAGGATTGTTCCAAGATTTACGAAGTTTTGTTTACCTTCCTTCCTTGAACGCGGAGGGTCATTTACGAGGACATTCATTCCAATAAGCCGCGCAAATTTCTCTACTTTGGAACCCACATTACCGGCACCTATGATGCCTATGGTCCTGCCCTTAAGGGCGAATCTGAATTCATAAGACATTCTGAGCAGGGCAGCTGCCATATATTGCTGAACAGAGGATGAATTGCACCCTGGAGCATTTGTCCAGAAGATCTTTTCCTTTTCACAGTACTGGCTGTCGATGTGATCAAAACCAATAGTTGCAGTACCAATAAAACGGACTGCAGTACCTTTAAGCAGGTCCTCAGTACATTTTGTCCTTGTCCGGATAAGCAATGCATCGGCGTTTTGCAAAACTTTATTATTTATTTCCTTCCCGGGTAAATATACAACATCTGCAAAAGGTTCAAGGACTCCTTTCAGAAAAGGTATTCTATCATCTGCAACCACCCTGATCATATCCAGGTTATTATCTTTGAAAGTTAATAATATTATATCTCAAAGATAAAAATTGGTTCCACGAAAGTTTTTATATTTAACAGATGAATACATGATAAAATGATTTGTTATAAATTTAAAATCTATGCCATATGAAATTCTTCTTTGCCTCCGCACTGCTCATTTTGTCTTGCTTTTCTTCATTTTCCCAGGATAATCAGTCGGGAACAACCTCCTCTGAAATCTAATGGTAAGCGCAGGAATCGGTTTTGAAAAATACCCATGGTTTATTGATGAAAAAAACAGAGATGTAACGCTCAGTGCCGGAGGAGGTTTTGGTATAGGTGCTGAATATGGTTATCTTATAAGCAACTTTTTTGATATAAGTCTGAACGGTACATTTCTTGGAAGTTCATTATCTGAAAATCTGAAAAATGCTAAGGCTTCCTTTAACCGCATGGAAATCACAATAACACCTTCCTTCATAATTCCGATAAAGGGAGGTGAGATGCTAAGGCCTAAAGCAGGCGCAGGCGCGGGAATATTCATTATAAATTTGCAACCGGGGGAAGCTCAAATAATCCATCCGATCCTGAACTTCTGAACCGGGACGGATCAGGTATTACCTTTTTAATGAATTATAATTTCCATTTCTAGAAAATCCTGAAAAAATATTTTGAATTACCGGGAGAGTTATCTGTCTTGTCCGGGTTAAACATTCCTTTTAATTAATTGTTTAATTTCAATTATTATAACAATTAAAACAAGCGATAATATGAAAAATATTCTGGTGATTCTGTTAATCATTGTGGCATCTCTTCTTGTCCTTTTCCTGATAGCAGCCCTTTTTGTAAGAAAGGATTTTACTGTCGAGAGAAGTATTGCAGTAAATAAGCCTGAAAAGGTTGTTTTTGATTATGTAAAATTGCTTAAGAATCAGAGTAATTTCAGCGTCTGGGCAAAAATTGATCCAAATATGAAAGTTGATTACCGGGGCACTGATGGTACCGTAGGCTTTGTATCTGCATGGGACAGTCCGGTAAAAGAGGCCGGTAAAGGCGAACAGGAAATTACAGGTATAAAGGAAGGAGAGAGAATCGATTATGAGCTTAGGTTTCTTAAACCGATGAAGACGACAAATAATGCCTTTCTGGAATTTTCAGTTGTGAATGATTCCACAACGAATGTAAGATGGGGTTTTTACGGAAAAATGAAATATCCGACGAATATAATGTTGCTATTCATGGATATGGATAAAATGCTGGGGAAAGATCTCCAGGGAGGACTGGAAAACCTTAAGGGATTGCTTGAAAAGAAATAATATCCACCTGAATATTTGATTACACCAGGCTATCTCCCGGAGGGAACTTTTTACGCACTATACTTATCTTAGAGGCCTGTTTTTCAGATCTCTAAAGGTTTAATAATTCTTTACCCCGGTCATTCAATAATAGTCATTTCCTTAAGCAGATAGCCTGCTCCGGCGAATTTATCGATTATAAACAGAGCATACCTGATATCCAGGCTTATGTTGCGGCTCTGTTCCGGATTAAATGCAATATCGCTCGCGACTCCCTCCCATGCTCTGTCGAAATTTATTCCAATGAGCTGACCATCAGCGTTAAGCACCGGACTGCCTGAATTCCCGCCTGTTGTATGGTTGTCGGCAATAAAGCAAACTGGTACTTCGCCATCCTGCGTATACCGACCATAATCCTTCGTTGCATACAGTTGCCTGAGCTTTTCAGGGACATCATAATCATAGATCGCAGGATTGTCTTTTTCGATAATACCTTTAAGAGTACTGTAATATTTAAAGTAAACAGCATCCCTTGAATAATAACCTTTGACAGAACCATAAGCCACCCTGAGAGTGGAATTTGCATCGGGGTAAAAGAGGCGGTCTTTGCCGAATTCCATCTGAGCAGTCATATAGAGGGGATTAAGCTTCTGTATTTCAGAGTTCAGGCGGTTCAGTTCACCTCTTACATTTGACGATAAAAAGTCACTGGCGCTTTTAGCCAGCATGTATATCGGATCCTTTTTCAATCTGGACAGGCTTCCTTTATTAAATCCTGTTACAAATGCAGTAAATTTCGCTTCATCAGCAAAAATTGTCTTGGGATATAATTTATCGGCCAGAGCCTGAAAATTGCCTTTGCATGCACTCCTGATCTTAATATATTCCGGTGCCTGCCATTTAGTATCAAGGCTTTCGCCATACAATGCCATAACTGCAACAAACAGCTTCTCGTCTGTTTCCCTGTTAAAATTCTTAAAGAATCCTTTTGCGCTGGTTATCAGATCACTTTTAACAACACTTATCCTGGTTGCATCAGAATTCTTTTCATAAAGGCCAGCCAGGGTTATCATGTTTCTGGCAAAGCCTACAACCTCTGCCCCGGAATTGAAAAAAGCATCGCCTGTTATGCTGTTGGCAAGAGTATAATCTTTAAGCTGGGAATACAATTTCGCATAAGACGGGAGAAGATTCCCGTACTTTGCTTTTCTGGTTTCATCCGCATTGATCCAGTCTGTAAGACGTTTCTCAAACTCCTGTTTCTTTTCGATAGTTTTCATTCTATCCAATCCCTGGTTCTCTCCTATCGATTTTTTCCACCCGTTGGCAATCCCTGATTTTTTTGCTGAATACTGAAGCCTGATCAGAGGATCTGTATTCATGGCTGCTTCCATAATATCTATTTTCCTTGTATTGATGGCAATTCTCTTAGGATTTATGAAGTTTTTTACCATATCGATATAATATGAAGGTGCATATTCGGTTGTTGATCCCGGATAACCGAATACCATAGTAAAATCGCCTTCATGGACCCCTTTGAGGGAAACAGGGAAGTGGTAAAGAGGCTTGTATGGTATATTATCCTTCGAATAACCTGCCGGCTTATTATCCTTATTTGCATAAACGCGGAACAGTGAAAAATCACCGGTATGCCTCGGCCATATCCAGTTATCGGTCTCGCCTCCAAACTTTCCAATTGCTGAAGGCGGAGCACCGACAAAACGGATATCATTGAAGGTTTCATATACGAACAGGAAGTACTGGTTCCCCATATAAAAAGGCCTGATGCTTGCCGTATAATTTGTTCCTTCAACTGCTTTCCGTGCAAGCTCCCCCGAATTCTGACTCAATATTTTTTCCCGTGCTGCAATATCCATACCATCAGTAATTCCCTTGAACATGAGATCGGTCACATCTTCCATCCTCTTCAGGAATGTCACAAATAATCCCGGACAGGCAAACTCTTCCTCCCGCGACATTGCCCAGTAACCATTTGTGAGGTAATCATGTTCCAGAGTGGAAAGTCTTTGTATCTGGCTGTAGCCGCAATGGTGATTTGTTATGAGAAGACCGTCAGGTGAGATGAGTTCACCTGTGCAGCCTCCGCCGAATGAAACCACAGCATCCTTCATACAAGCCTTATTGATACTGTAGATATCATCGGCGTTAAGCTTAAAACCTTTCTCCTGCATCAGCCTGATATTGTACTTCTCAATGAGGAGAGGGATCCACATACCTTCATCAGGAACACATAATACCGAAAGCAAAGTAGACGCCAGAAGAGTTAAAATCAGAATTATCCTTTTCATCTCAATTATTTTTTATTTTATTCCCTAATTTCTTGAGCTCCCTGTAAAGTCTGTGTACCGGCAATCCGACAACATTGAAATAAGAACCTTCAATTCTGCTGCAGCCAGCCAGTCCAATCCATTCCTGGATGCCGTAGGCGCCGGCTTTGTCATAAGGTTTGAAATTTTCCACATAATAGTTAATCTCACTCTCGCTAAGCTGCTCAAATGTGACTCTGGTTGATTCCCAGAAAGTTTTGATTCCCTCTGCTGATAAAATGGAAACCCCGGTAATTACTTCATGGGTGTTCCCGGAAAGCTTCCTTATCATTTCAATAGCTTCCCCTTTACCAGCCGGTTTTCCCAAAACCTGGTTATTGCACCAGACTATAGTGTCTGCCGTTATAACTATTTCATCATCTGAAATTTCATTAAGGAAAGATCTGGCCTTTTGCTCAGCAAGATAAACTGCAATTTCTTTTCCTGAGAGATCAGCGGGACATGTCTCGTCAAAATCTCTTATGACCACATCAAACTCAAGGCCCAGGTCTCTGAGCAGCTGCTGCCTTCTGGGAGACTTTGAAGCAAGTATTATCCTGTACTTTTTAAGGTTATCTGGCATCATCAGACAAGATTCCAGGTTATAATTACTTTAACCAAAAGTGAGTAGAGGATCCCGGTAAGCATGACAAACTTCATGAGATTACTGGCACAATGGAGTTGCTTTTTATTTTTACTGATCGCCACCAGGTAAATTATATAGAATAAAGGGAGAGCAAGGAGTACCGTAAGATAAATAAAAGTGCGGATATCATGTACAAAAAGGAACCAGACTATGTAAAGCATTGCCAGTATGACAATTACGAGGCTTACAGCCACGGTTTTTGAGCCAGGTATACCCATTATAACCGGCAGGGTATTCCGCCCATATGCCTGATCACCCTCAAAATCTTCGATATCCTTTATTATTTCACGGGCAAGAGTAGTAAGGAAAGCAAATAAAGCAAAACCTCCTGTCCAGTAAAACAGGAATGTGAGTTTTGGCATTTCAACAGCATTTGCAGAGTAATAGCGGAAAAGTGCGGGCCACTCGTAGAAGATTACCAGCACAGGCACCATGGCTGTCAGGAGTGCGATCAGCAAGTTACCTATAAGGAACTGCCTCTTATAGCTTGCAGAATAAAAATAGAGCAACCCTGAAACAAGCAGGAATAAAACTCCCATCCAGAAATACCCTGCCTTCCATGAAACATAGAAACCACCTGCCACCCCTGCAACATTGAATATGCTATGCCATAACATAGCCTGCTGTCTTGGTATTTTGGTCCCGACAATTACATTTCCGCGGTTGATAAGATCGGTTTTTATATCGAAATAATCATTTATAACATAACCCCCGGCAGTAATACACACAGTCGATACAACAAGTACCATGAAATCATACCATTTAAATTGCAGCACCATCGGTATCCCCTCCCCAAGTCCGCTCCTTGGTATGACAATGACTTTGCTTATCAGGGGCTCAATAACGAAATACCTCATCAGTACCATTGTAAAGACCACAATGATAAGATTCTGCCACCTTATGAGTTTAATAAATCCCCTCATACTACCATGTAAATGCATCATCATCCATCCACCGGTTATGAAGCCTGAGCACCTGTTCAATCATATCCCTGACACACCCTTCTCCTCCCCTTTTATCCGAAATATACAATGCGATCTGTTTTATTTCGCTGTCTGCATCAGCCGGACATACCGGAATACCTGCGACTTTCATTACCTCAAAATCCGGGATGTCGTCGCCCATGAAAAGGATTTCCGAGTCGATAAGGCTATACTTCTTCTTAAAGGCCTTATAGTGTTCCAGCTTTGTCCGTGAGTTAAGATATATTTCATTAACTCCCAGAAACTTAAGCCTTCTCTGGTACTCCTTTGAATTGCAGCCTGATATTATCCCTACATGATACCCCTTTTTGACGGCAAGCTGCAGGGCATATCCGTCACGCAGGTTGATGGTTCTGTTAGGCACGCCAAAGGTGTTCAGGCTGATTGTCTGCAACGACAGGACGCCATCAATATCAAAAATAAAGGCTTTTACACTTGTAAGACCCTCTTTGAAATTTGTCATTAGGCTTCTCTATAATATTTTATAATTGCCTGTGTCATCTCTCTGTAGATATTCCGGAGTTCGGGTGAGAAAGATAATAATTCTAAATGCTTTTCGATAGTGTTTTGATCATTTCTTATGGCTGGACCGGTCTGCGAATTCTCAGGTCCGATTTCCAGTGCTTTGGATATAGTTTCATTGATCAGGGGTATAAGCAGCTCAAATGGCATGCCGACCCTGGATGAAATATCCTTTCCTGAAGTAAGCATGAAATTTGTGAAATTACATACAAATACAGCCGAAAGGTGGATCATCCTTCTCTTCACATTGTCAACAAAATGGACTCTGCCCCCAACTGATATGGCAAGTTTTGCAAGGACCTGATCAATCCCGGCAGATGACGATTCCAGAAGGAACGGAAGATCTTTAAAATCAACTTTACGGTCATTAGTGAATGTCTGTAAAGGGTAGAAGACGCCTGTTTTTATGATACTGTCAGGAAATACTTCCATTCCGTAACTGCCTGCTGTATGGACCACAATTGATTTTTCAGAACATCTTATCTGTGCCAGCACATCCTTCAGACCGGCATCAGGCACTGCCACAATAATTATATCATTTGATTTCTCAAAGTTCAGGCTGGAAGACCAGGCTGCGTTGCACGATTCCGCAAGCGCCTTCCCGGTTGATGCTGATCTGGAAACTATCTGAAGTATTGAATGACCGGCCCGGTGCATTTCCCGGCAAAGAGCAGCTGCAACACGGCCCGCACCAGCAAAGGACAAATTATACCGGACCATGTGGAATTTTATTTTTTCCCGTACAGGTAAGGCTCCATTAATGTCACCTGAATATTATAGACCCGGTACATCTGGTAATAATAATTATTGCTGCTGCTCATCAGGTAATTGCATTCCCAGAACAGATCACCGGACAGAAGCATCTGGTCGCTATTGTTCATGGCCGTAAATTTTGGATACATCTCTGTTGGATTGCAAAGATAATAAGTATCATAACCTAACTGGAAATAAGCACTGCCGCCTTCGGCGCTATAAACAATTGTAGAATGATCTATAAGCATACTGTCAATTGTTGAGACAATATCTTTGCCACAGCCGCACTTGGCCTGTTTTTTACATCCCGACCAGGAAAAAACAGGCAGGAGAATGATCACTACGACAAGTATCCTAAGAATTAAATATTTGTTTTTCACTAAAGCTGGTTCTTGGTTTAATATCTAACCGGCAAAGTAAGGTTTTATTTCGTTGATATCAAAAAATTAAAACCGCCTGAAGTATATCCAGGCGGTTTTGATGGTGTTAGTGGCATTTCAGGCCTGGGCCGCAGGACCTCCAAACGTAAGAGGCATGACCGGCCCGGTGCCTTTAATTTCCTTTATCGGACCATGAACGGATTCGTACCTTGCTATATTTTCCTGCAAAGCTGAAACCAGTCGTTTTGTATGTTCGGGAGTAAGAATGATCCTTGACTTGACCTGAGCTTTGGGAGTACCGGGTACAATTCTTATAAAATCGATAACAAACTCTGCAGCAGAATGTGTAATAACCGCAAGGTTTGAATATATACCCTGGGCAATCTCATCGTTCAGTTCAATACTGATCTGGTTCTGGTCCTTCGGATCTGTCATCTCGATGATTTTTAAGTTTATTTCTTTGAACCCGTCCCGGTTTCGGCTTCAACTTCCGATACTGCCTCCTGTCCGGTACCGACGAGACTTTCATATTCCTCAAGGGAACCAACTATGATGCTGTTATATTCTCTCTGACCGGTTCCGGCTGGTATAAGATGTCCTACAATTACATTCTCCTTCAAACCTTCAAGCTTATCAACTTTGCCAAGGATTGCTGCTTCATTCAGGACTTTGGTTGTCTCCTGGAATGAGGCGGCCGAGAAGAAGCTGTTTGTCTGAAGTGCCGCGCGGGTTATTCCCTGAAGTACCTGGCTTGAGGTAGCCGGTATGGCATCTCTTGAATCAACTATTTTCAGGTCCTTGCGCCTGAGCATTGAGTTTTCATCCCTCAGCTTGCGGGCAGTCACAATCATACCCGGACGAAGCGTCTGGGAATCGCCACCATCAACAATGACCTTTTTGCCATAGATCCAGTCGTTTTCGTCCATGAACTCTAGTTTATCAACCACCTGACGTTCAAGAAATTTAGTATCACCCGGATCGACAATCTCAACTTTACGCATCATCTGGCGTACGATAATCTCAAAATGCTTATCGTTTATTTTGACACCCTGCAAACGATACACTTCCTGTATTTCATTTACGATGTACTCCTGAACTTTGGTTGGCCCTTTGATTGCCAGTATATCGGAAGGAGTAATTGCTCCGTCAGAAAGCGGGATACCTGCCTTTACATAATCGTTTTCCTGTACAAGTATCTGTTTTGAAAGCGGGACAAGGTACTTCTTTACTTCATCAGTTTTGGATTTAATGGAAATTTCCCTGTTACCTCTTTTTATCTTTCCGAAAGTCACTTCACCGTCAATTTCAGACACTATAGCCGGATTGGAAGGATTCCTGGCTTCGAATAATTCTGTTACCCTCGGAAGGCCTCCGGTTATATCTCCTGACTTACCTACTGCGCGTGGGATCTTGGCGAGAACTTCACCGGCCTCAACTGACCTGTTTGTCTCAACAACAAGGTGTGCGCCAACAGGGAGGTTATAAACCCTGAGCTCTTCCCCGCCTTTGGGAGCGAGCACCTTGATTGCCGGGTTCTTGGTTTTGTCCCTGCTCTCAATAATGACCTTCTCCTTAAAGCCTGTCTGTTCATCTGACTCCTCCCGGAAAGTGATACCTTCAATCAGGTAATCATATCCGATCTTGCCTCCCATCTCCGCAATAATAACCGCGTTGAAGGGATCCCACTCGCAGATGAGCTTCCCTTTCTCAATTTCCTGTCCGGGCTTTACATAAAGTTTTGAACCATAAGGTATTGTATGTGTTGTAAGAGCAATCCCGGTCTTCTTGTCAACGATCCTGAGTTCAGCAAGACGCCCGATGACAATGTCAATATCACCTTTTTCCACGTCTTTTCTGGGAACTGACCTCAGTTCCTCGATCTCAGCAATACCGCTGTAACGGGCAACAAGTCGTGATTCACTCATAATATTGGAAGCGGTACCTCCAACGTGGAATGTACGGAGTGTCAGCTGGGTTCCGGGTTCTCCGATACTCTGTGCTGCAATAACACCCACCGCTTCACCTTTCTGAACCATCTGGCCCGTGGCCAGGTTACGTCCGTAGCATTTTGCACAAACGCCCTTCTTGGACTCACAGGTAAGCACCGAGCGGATCTCAACCTGCTCAATAGGTGAATCTTCAATCTTAAGTGCAAGTTCTTCGGTAAGTTCCTGTCCGGCTTCAACGATCATTTCTCCTGTAAGAGGGTGATAGACATTGTGGACAGTGGTACGTCCAAGGATCCTTTCATAAAGTGATTCAACCACTTCTTCATTTTTCTTGATTGCAGTCGCAATAAGACCTCTGAGTGTACCGCAATCCTCTTCATTTATAATTACATCCTGCGAAACATCGACAAGACGACGGGTAAGATAACCGGCATCGGCAGTTTTCAGGGCCGTATCAGCAAGACCCTTGCGGGCACCGTGAGTTGATATGAAGTACTCAAGAACAGACAGCCCTTCCTTGAAATTTGAAAGAATCGGGTTCTCAATGATATCCGAGCCTGTCGATCCTGATTTCTGAGGCTTGGCCATAAGGCCCCTCATGCCTGAGAGCTGACGAATCTGTTCCTTGGAACCCCGGGCTCCGGAGTCAAGCATCATGTAAACTGAATTGAAGCCATGCTTATCGTTCGATAGCTGCTTCATCAGTGACTGGGTAAGCCTGGCGTTTACATGTGTCCATATATCGATTATCTGGTTATAACGTTCGTTGTTTGTTATGAAACCCATGCTGTAATTGGAGAGCACCTCTTCAACCTGTTCGTATCCCTCTGTAACCAGCTTAGTTTTTTCTTCAGGAATAATAACATCGTCGAGGTTGAACGAGAGGCCGCCTTTGAATGCAGAATAGAACCCAAGATTTTTAATTGCATCAAGGAAGTCGGCGGTTTTTGCCATGCCGGAAAGTTTCAGGACCCGGCCTATAATATCCCTGAGAGATTTCTTTGTAAGGATCTCATTTATAAATCCAACCTCCCCGGGTACAAACTGGTTGAATAGAACTCTTCCGACAGTAGTTTCAATAATATGATTTATAAAATCACCATTGATCCTGTCCTTTACTTTTACTTTTATGATGGCATGAAGGTCAATTTTACCTTCGTTGTACGCAATTTTAACCTCTTCAGGGGAGTAGAAGATAAGTCCATCGCCTCTGACTTTGTCATCTTCAGTACTCTTCCTGCCTTTTGTAATATAATAAAGTCCGAGAACCATATCCTGGGAAGGAACTGTTATCGGTGCACCGTTTGCCGGGTTGAGAATATTATGTGAAGCCAGCATAAGCATCTGTGCCTCCAGTATTGCACTATTCCCAAGCGGAAGGTGAACCGCCATCTGGTCACCATCAAAGTCAGCATTGAAAGCCGTACATACCAGAGGATGAAGCTGAATTGCTTTTCCTTCGATCAGTTTGGGCTGAAATGCCTGTATACCAAGCCTGTGAAGTGTCGGGGCACGGTTGAGCAGAACAGGATGACCCTTAAGAACGTTTTCGAGAATATCCCAGACAACAGGATCCTTCCTGTCGACAATTTTCTTTGCCGATTTTACTGTCTTGACTATTCCGCGCTCGATAAGCTTCCGGATTATAAACGGTTTGTAAAGCTCCGCTGCCATATCCTTTGGAAGACCGCATTCGTGCAGATTCAGCTCGGGTCCTACAACGATAACAGAACGGGCTGAGTAGTCAACTCTCTTACCGAGGAGGTTCTGACGGAACCTTCCCTGCTTGCCTTTCAGGCTATCGCTAAGCGACTTAAGAGGCCGGTTGGCATCTGTTTTGACAGCATTTGCCTTCCTGGAATTATCGAAAAGTGAATCAACAGCTTCCTGGAGCATCCTTTTTTCATTGCGGAGGATAACTTCCGGAGCTTTGATTTCGATAAGTCTTTTCAGACGGTTATTCCTTATTATTACCCTTCTGTAGAGGTCGTTAAGGTCGCTGGTTGCAAATCTCCCTCCATCAAGAGGCACCAGGGGCCTCAGTTCAGGCGGAATAACAGGAACCACCTTTATTATCATCCACTCAGGTTTATTCACATGTTTTGAATCCCTGAAAGCCTCAACAACCTGTAAACGTTTAAGAGCCTCATTTTTACGCTGTTGCGATGTTTCGGTATTAGCCCTGTGACGAAGTGTATATGACATTTCATCGAGGTCAATACGGCCCAGCAGCTTGTAAAGAGCTTCTGCCCCCATGTCAGCAACAAACTTATCAGGGTGATTATCTTCGAGATACTGGTTCTCCTTCGGGAGCGATTCAGTGATCTCAAGATACTCTTCCTCGGTCAGGAAATCGAGGTATTTCACACCGTCGGCGGCTTTAATGCCAGGATTTATAACCACATATCTCTCATAATAAATTATAGAATCAAGCTTCTTGGTTGGAAGCCCGAGCAGATAACCTATTTTGTTGGGCAGCGATCTGAAATACCATATATGTGCAACCGGAACGACCAGAGAGATATGCCCCATTCTTTCGCGACGCACCTTCTTTTCTGTAACCTCAACACCGCATCGGTCGCAAACAATGCCCTTATAACGGATCCTTTTATACTTTCCGCAATGGCATTCATAATCTTTTACCGGACCAAAAATCCTCTCACAGAATAATCCATCACGTTCTGGTTTGTAGGTACGGTAATTTATTGTTTCGGGCTTCAGTACCTCACCGCTGGACCTGTCCAGGATTTCCTCAGGTGAGGCAAGACCTATAGAGATCTTTGAGTAACTTGTCTTAGCTTTGTTATCTCTTCTGAATGACATATAGTGAATTTTTAAAATTCATTTAATAATAAATAATCAGGATGAGCAGTTAAATTAATCAAGTATAACGCTCAGTCCCAAGCCTCTAAGTTCATGCAACAGCACATTAAGGGATTCCGGTATGCCCGGCTGAGGCATCGGTTCACCTTTTACTATTGATTCATATGCTTTGGCACGTCCGACAACATCATCCGATTTAATTGTCAGTATCTCCTGGAGAATATGGGCAGCTCCGAATGCTTCAAGGGCCCATACTTCCATTTCACCGAAACGCTGGCCACCAAATTGTGCTTTTCCGCCAAGGGGCTGCTGTGTGATAAGCGAATAGGGTCCGATGGAACGAGCATGCATTTTATCGTCTACCATATGGCCGAGCTTCAGCATATATATTTCCCCTACGGTTGCCGGCTGGTCAAATCTTTCTCCGGTACCTCCGTCATACAGGTATGTCTTGCCATATTTGGGCAGTTCAGCCTGTTCCGTGTATTCGGTTATCTGGTCGATTGTTGCACCATCGAATATGGGAGTGGAGAACTGGAGCCCGAGCTTCTTGCCTGCCCAGCCCAGAACAGTCTCATAGATCTGTCCAAGGTTCATTCTGGAAGGCACGCCAAGCGGGTTGAGAACGATATCCACAGGAGTACCATCTTCAAGGAACGGCATATCTTCAGCACGTACGATCTTGGCAACTATACCCTTATTACCATGACGTCCGGCCATTTTGTCGCCTACCTTTACTTTTCTCTTCTTTGCTATATAAACTTTCGCAAGACGGACAATGCCTGCCGGCAGTTCATCACCGATCGTGATATTGTATTTCTTGCGCTTGTAGTTACCGTCTATCTCCTTATACTTTATTATATAGTTATGCAGGAGCTGTTTGATGCTGTCGTTTTTCTTTTTGTCGGTGGTCCATTTGTTCGGATTGACGTTAAGAAAATCAACATCCTGAAGCTGGCGCAGGGTAAACTTGCTTCCCTTTGGTATTACATCAACATTAAGGTAATCCCTGACGCCCTGAGATGTTTTGCCGTTTACGAGAATGAACAGCTTGTCTACAAGCCTTGCTTTGAGTTCTTCGGCAGCCTTGTTGAATTCATTCTCGATTTTATCGAGCATCGGCTTTTCTACAGCTTTTGCCTTACGGTCTTTTACTGCTCTTGTAAACAACTTCTTATCAATAACAACACCTTCGAGGGAGGGTCCGGCTTTCAGGGACGCATCCTTAACATCACCGGCTTTGTCACCGAAGATGGCGCGAAGCAGCTTCTCCTCCGGTGAAGGATCCGATTCCCCTTTTGGCGTGATCTTGCCGATAAGGATATCCCCGGGCCTGATGTGTGCGCCTATCCTGATGAGACCATTTTCATCGAGGTTCTTTGTTGCCTCTTCACTGACGTTGGGAATATCTGAAGTAAGTTCCTCAAGACCGCGTTTTGTATCGCGTACCTCAAGGAGGTATTCATCTATATGGACCGAGGTAAACATATCATCCTGGACAACTTTCTCGGATATAACTATTGCATCCTCGAAATTATAACCTTTCCAGGGCATAAATGCAACCTTCAGGTTCCTTCCCAGGGCAAGCTCGCCTTTCTTTGTTCCGTACCCTTCGGTAAGAACCTGTCCTTTTTTAACTTTCTCCCCTTTCTTAACTACGGGGATCAGATTTATACAGGTGTTCTGGTTTGTCTTCTTGTATTTGGGAAGAACATATTTTTTGACATCATCATCAAAGCTTACGAATTTCTCTTCATCGGTTCGTGTATACCTGATAACAATCTCGTTGGAATCGACATACTCAACAACTCCGTCACCTTCAGCAACATACAGTATCCGGCTGTCCTTAATAACCTGGGCTTCAAGACCGGTGCCTACGATAGGTGCTTCCGGGTTTATAAGTGGAACTGCCTGGCGCATCATGTTTGATCCCATGAGTGCCCTGTTGGCATCATCATGTTCGAGGAATGGAATAAGCGATGCTGCAATGGAAGCAATCTGGTTTGGGGCAACATCCATAAGGTCGACCCTGTTACCTTCCTCAAGCGGATAATCAGCTTCATACCTGCATTTCACCCTTGGCTCTTCAAAATGGTCGTCTTTTCTAAGCGCGGCATTGGCCTGGGCAATCATTTTTTCCTCTTCCTCTTCGGCGCTGAGCCATATAACTCCTTCCCTGGTGAAATCGACAGTCGCTTCATGAACCTTACGGTAGGGAGTTTCAATGAACCCAAGCTCATTTATTCTTGCGTAAACGCATAATGAGGAAATAAGTCCGATATTCGGACCCTCAGGAGTTTCAATGGGACACAGTCTCCCGTAATGTGTATAGTGGACGTCCCTTACTTCGAAGCCCGCTCTTTCACGCGAAAGACCACCAGGACCCAGGGCCGACATACGCCGTTTGTGGGTCATCTCAGCCAGAGGATTGGTCTGATCCATGAACTGTGACAGCTGGTTCGTCCCGAAAAATGAATTAATAACTGATGATAGTGTTTTTGAGTTTATCAGATCAACAGGTGTGAACACCTCATTATCCCTGACATTCATCCTTTCACGGATCGTTCTTGCCATACGGGCAAGGCCGACACCGAACTGTGCATAAAGCTGTTCGCCAACTGTCCGCACACGCCTGTTGCTCAGGTGGTCGATATCATCAATATCGGTCTTGGAGTTTATAAGCTCAATCAGGTAACCGATAATTTTTATAATATCTTCCCTGGTAAGGATCTTGGTACCCATATCGGTATTCAGACCAAGTTTCTTATTGATCCTGTAACGGCCCACTTCGCCAAGATCATATCTCTTGTCGGAGAAGAAAAGCTTATCAATAACGTCGCGTGCAGTTGCTTCATCAGGTGGCTCGGCATTCCGGAGCTGCCTGTAAATGTACATTACCGCTTCTTTTTCCGAATTACACGGATCTTTCTGAAGTGTATTATATATTATAGCAAAATCCGACATGGAGGTCTCTTCCTTATGCAGAAGTATAGCTTTTGCGCCGGAGTCGACTATCTGGTCAATATGTTCCTGTTCAATAACCGTTTCCCTGTCGAGGATCACTTCATTTCTTTCAATAGAAACCACTTCTCCGGTATCTTCATCCACAAAGTCTTCGACCCATGTTTTCAGAACTCTTGCAGCCAGTTTGCGGCCGACAAGCTTCTTAATACTTGTTCTGGAGACTTTATGTTCTTCGGCCAGGTTGAAGATCTCAAGGATTTCCTTATCGCTTTCAAAACCGATAGCGCGCAGAAGTGTTGTAACAGGAAGCTTTTTCTTCCTGTCGATATAAGCATACATCACATTGTTGATGTCGGTTGCAAATTCTATCCAGGATCCTTTGAAAGGAATTATCCTGGCGGAATAGAGTTTTGTTCCGTTTGCATGAACGCTTTGTCCAAAGAATACTCCGGGGGATCTGTGCAACTGAGACACAACAACTCTCTCAGCACCATTAATAACAAACGTACCACGCTCGGTCATATAAGGAACGGTACCAAGGTAGACATCCTGAATTACTGTATCAAAATCCTCATGTTCAGGATCAGTACAATACAGTTTCAGTTTAGCTTTGAGCGGAACGCTGAATGTAAGACCGCGTTCGATACACTCTTCAATGGTATAACGTGGAGGGTCAATGTAATAATCCAGAAATTCCAGGACGAAATTATTTCTTGTGTCAGTTATGGGGAAGTTTTCAGTGAATACTTTGAAAAGTCCTTCCTTTTTCCTATTCTCGGGAGTTGTTCCCAACTGGAAGAACTCACCGAACGATTTTAACTGAACTTCCAGAAAATCAGGATATTCGAGCTGGTTTTTCCTGGATGCGAAACTTATTCTTTCGGTATTTTTTGAGGACATTTTAAAGGGATTAAGTGAACTTATAATTAAAAGAACGTAAGGTTTAGTCCCGGATCTCCGGAACTAAACCTATAACCCGGTAAACAGGTATAACTTATTTAAGTTCAACTTCAGCTCCTGCTTCTACTAATTGATTTTTTATAGCTTCAGCTTCATCTTTAGATATACCTTCCTTAACAGGAGCGGGAGCAGCATCAACTACTGCTTTAGCTTCTTTCAGTCCAAGACCAGTAATATCTTTAACCAGTTTAACAATCTGTAATTTCTGGCCACCTGCTGCTTTGAGTATGACGTCGAATGTTGATTTCTCTTCAGCTACCGGAGCAGCACCACCGGCAGCCGGACCAGCTACAGCAACAGCTGCTGCGGCAGGTTCGATACCATACTCATCCTTGAGTATTTTCGCCAGTTCATTTACTTCTTTAACAGACAGGTTAACCAGTTCTTCTGCAAATTTCTTAAGATCTGCCATTTCTATTGAATTTTAGTTTGATTATACTTAATATAATTATTCTTTCTTTGATAGTGTTTCAAGAACACCATGGATTGTATTTCCTCCTGATTGTAAGGCTGATATAACGTTTTTGGCAGGTGATTGCAGAAGGAGAATTATATCTCCGATCAGCTCCTGTTTTGTCTTTATGGAGACAAGTGCTTCAAGCATATTATCTCCAAGATAGATTGACTCCTGAACGTAAGCGCCTTTGAGAACAGGCTTATCATGCTGCCTGCGGAACTCCTTTATAAGTTTTGCAGGACCATTTCCTGAGTTTGCAAACATGATGGACGTAGTACCTTTGAGAACCGGGTAGAGTTCTTCAAAGTTCACCCCTGACAGCTCAAGAGCTCTCTTGAGGAGGGTGTTTTTCACAACGACAAGCTTAATATCGTATTCAAAACATTTTCTCCTCAGGGCACTTGTATCAGCGGCGTTCAGCTGAGCGGTATCAGTCAAATAAAAGTGGCTGTACTCTTTTAATCTTTCAGCAAGGCTTTCTATGATAGCATTTTTATCTTCTTGTCTCATAATTACTTTCAGACTTTAATTAATTATTCGTCGAGGCCCTTGGGATCGATCTTAATACCGGGGCTCATTGTGCTGGAAAGGAAGAGGCTACGTATGTAGGTTCCTTTAGCTGCAGCCGGTTTAAGTTTGTTTACCATTGAGACGAACTCTTTGGCATTTTCTGCGATCTTTTGAGGTTCGAATGAGACCTTCCCTACAGAGGCATGGATGATTCCGCTTTTATCTACTTTGAAATCAATCTTACCCTGCTTCACTTCTTTAACAGCCTTCCCAATTTCCATTGTGACAGTTCCACTTTTCGGATTGGGCATCAGTCCGCGGGGACCGAGTATCCTTCCTAACTGACCCACTTTTCCCATAACGGATGGCATGGTTATTATCACATCGATGTCTGTCCAGCCTCCCTTGATCTTTTCGATATAATCGTCAAGACCAACGAAATCGGCCCCGGCCTCCTTTGCTTCAGCTTCCTTATCGGGTGCGCAGAGCACAAGTACTCTTGTCTGCTTGCCTGTTCCGTGAGGAAGTGAAACTACACCGCGAACCATCTGGTTGGATTTTCTCGGATCGATACCTAACCTAACATCCAGATCGATAGAAGCATCAAATTTAGTGGTGGTCATTTCTTTGACCAGCACTGATGCCTCCTTTAACGTATAGAGTCTGTCCTTTTCGATTTTTTCAAGGGCAGCTTTACGGTTTTTGGATAGTTTAGTCATTTTTCTCTAGTTAATTTTTGTTCGGGAAATCGCCTTTAACGGTTATTCCCATACTTCTTGCGGTACCAGCTACCATCTTCATGGCCGACTCAATTGTAAAACAGTTCAAGTCTTCCATTTTGTCCTTAGCAATTGCTTTTACCTGGTCCCAGGTCACCTGTGCCACCTTATCCCTGTTGGGCTCTTTGGAGCCTTTCTTCGATTTGGCAGCCTCAAGAAGCTGAACAGCAACCGGTGGAGTTTTAGTAACAAAATCAAATGATTTGTCAGCATATACTGTGATAACAACCGGTATTACTTTTCCAGCTTTGTCCTGGGTCCTGGCATTGAATTGCTTACAGAAATCCATTATATTCACACCCTTGGAACCCAGAGCGGGTCCGACCGGTGGAGATGGATTAGCTCCTCCGCCACGAATCTGTAACTTTATAAGTCCAGCAACTTCTTTTGCCATAATTTAAAATTTGCGTGTTTATTGCGAGAATCTGACGGCTATTCAGGAAGCATTATGAATATTATAACCGTCAATATCTTCAGTTAATTTTCTTTTTCAACTTGCATAAAACTGAGCTCAAGAGGTGTTTTCCTTCCAAATATTTTAACCATCACTTTTAGCTTTTTCTTTTCCTCATTTACCTCTTCAATTATCCCGGTAAAACTGTTGAACGGACCATCGATCACTTTCACAGATTCTCCAACAAAGAAAGGGACATTAAGTTCTTCATCACTTGCATTCAGTTCATCCACTTTCCCGAGGATCCTGTTAATTTCAGATTTCCTGAGCGGGACAGGTTCGCCGTCGTGCGATCCGAGAAATCCTATGACATTGGGCACATTTCTCAGCAGATGAGGTATTTCGCCCACCAGTACCGCTTCAACGAGGACATAACCCGGGAAGAAAGTTCTCTCCTTGCTTATTTTCTTACCGGATCTTATCTGATAAACCTTCTCGGTAGGGATAAGAACCTGTGAGACAAATTCCCCAAGCTTCAGGCGTGCAATTTCGCTATCGATGTACTCCTTAACTTTCTTTTCCTTCCCGCCGATAGCCCGGAGCACGTACCATTTCTTTATGTTCTCATTCATCCCGGTGAGATTACCTGTTTAGTACAATAATCCATAAATGAAATGCATTATCTTGCTGAATGAAAAATCCATAGCAGCAACGATAAGAGCAATAATTATTGAAGCGACCATCACAAGTACGGCGCTGTTCTGAAGTTCACTCCATGTCGGCCAGGTGACTTTGTGGACGAGTTCCGTGTATGATTCTTTAAAGTATGTTTTTAAACCCATTTTCCTAAATTTTTAGCACGGGAGGAGAGACTCGAACTCCCGACACCTGGTTTTGGAGACCAGTGCTCTACCAACTGAGCTACACCCGTGTTATGATGGACTTCAGCAGAATCGGGAAGTATTGCGATTCTGCTTTCCATCAATATTATTTCCAAAACCTTTACTGAAGAATTTCCGTAACAGCACCGGCGCCGACTGTCCTGCCACCTTCGCGGATCGCAAAACGAAGTCCTACATTAATAGCAACCGGGTATATAAGGTCAACAGTAATTGTAACATTATCACCTGGCATTACCATTTCGGTACCTTCCGGAAGAGTTATCTCTCCGGTAATATCAAGAGTTCTTACATAGAACTGAGGTCTGTAATTATTGTGGAACGGGGTGTGGCGTCCACCTTCTTCTTTTTTAAGAACGTAAATCTCTGCTTTGATTTTCGTATGCGGAGTTATTGAACCCGGTTTTGCAAGAACCATACCTCTTTTGATCTCTTTCTTATCAACGCCACGAAGGAGAAGACCAACGTTATCACCAGCTTCACCCCTGTCAAGGATCTTGCGGAACATTTCCACTCCTGTACATACCGTTTTGCGTTTCTCAGCGCCAAGTCCGATCATCTCAAGCTCGTCGCCTGTAAGAACAACACCCGTTTCGATACGACCTGTAGCAACAGTACCGCGTCCTGTGATTGAGAAAACGTCCTCAACCGGCATAAGAAACGGTTTTTCATTTTCGCGTTTTGGAATCGGTATGTATGAATCTACTGCATCCATCAACTCCATAACTTTTTCTTCCCATTTCGGTTCACCGTGCATAGCACCAAGGGCTGATCCGCGGATCACCGGTGCATTGTCGCCATCGAATTCGTAGAAATTGAGAAGATCGCGGACTTCCATTTCAACGAGGTCAAGAAGATCAGGATCATCAACCATATCGACCTTATTCATAAAACACAGCACCTTAGGCACATTAACCTGGTGTGCAAGAAGGATATGTTCACGTGTCTGTGGCATGGGACCGTCAGTAGCGGCCACCACAAGAATGGCGCCGTCCATCTGGGCCGCTCCTGTAACCATATTCTTGATATAGTCAGCGTGTCCGGGGCAGTCAACATGTGCATAGTGACGGGTTGCCGTCTGGTATTCAACGTGAGCAGTGTTGATGGTAATACCTCTCTCTTTTTCTTCCGGGGCATTATCGATTGAATCAAAATCCCTGATTTCAGAGAGTCCTTTCTTGTGAAGAACCATTGTGATAGCTGCTGTCAGGGTGGTCTTGCCATGGTCAATGTGACCTATTGTACCCACATTCACATGCGGTTTAGACCTGTCAAATTTTTCTTTTGCCATAACTCCAAGCGTATTAAATTTAATATATCTGTTCTCTAATTAAAATCATTCTTCTCATTGAGCCGGAGGGGGGAATTGAACCCCCGACCCCTTCCTTACCAAGGAAGTGCTCTACCCCTGAGCTACTCTGGCCTCAAAAAGTGAGCGGGAGACGGAGCTCGAATCCGCGACCCTTAGCTTGGAAGGCTAATGCTCTACCAACTGAGCTACTCCCGCCTGATATCTTCCATTGAGGTCCATAAATCAGGCTTAAAACCCTCCCTGTTTACGGATATCTTCTGTCTGAAGTGGGGAGAGCAGGATTCGAACCTACGAAGGCATTCGCCAGCAGATTTACAGTCTGCCCCAGTTGGCCGCTTTGGTATCTCCCCTCTTGAAACAGAGTTGATCCCCTAAGACATACATTTCAACTCTTTCAAGAGCCGATGAAGGGATTCGAACCCCCGACCTGCAGATTACAAATCAGCTGCTCTGGCCAACTGAGCTACATCGGCAATTTAAAGAACGCACCCCAAGGGCATAATATACCCTTAAAAAACGGTGTGCAAATGTATGAATTTAATATTTATAATTCAAAAAAAAATGGGATATTTTTGAAATGAGCTTTTTTATACACCTCTCTTCTTCTGTTTGTGCCTGGTAATCTGCTTCTTAAGTGCATCAACAGCGTCATCGGTTGCCTCCTCAAAAGACTTGCTTTGTTTCCTGGCAAATACGGGTCCACCTGATAGATCCAATTTGATTTCGCTAATTTTGTTCTCGTGTTCCTGATCGTTGTCAAGTCTCAGATATACTTCGGCATTTACAATTGCTTCACCTAAAAGGCTGAGCTTGCCAAGTTTCTGCTGAACAAAATCGATTAGCTTTTTGTCGGCATCGAACCGAACTGAATGAATCTGCACGTTCATAGTAGTACCTCCTTATTATTTGTTTAATATTTAAGCCCGCGGATGGGCCTGTTTATATATTTTCCTGAGTTTTTCAAACGTATTGTGTGTATAAACCTGGGTGGCTGACAGATTGGCATGGCCCAGGAACTCTTTGATCGCATTCAGGTCTGCCCCATGATTGAGCATGTGTGTGGCAAAGGTATGCCTCAGAATATGAGGACTTTTCTTTTCTATTGTGGTAACCATAGAAAGATACCCTTTTACTATAATATAAACATATTTATCGTATAACTTGTTCCCACTATCGGTAATAAAAAACCAGCCATTATTCTCAACATCGGTCATCTCTTCCTTTAACCTTATATACTCTTCAAGTCTCACCGTAAAAGGCCTTGTGAGAGGAATTATTCGCTGTTTGTTCCTTTTTCCTGTCACCTTTACCGTTCCTTCGCGAATGTCAACATCATTGTTTTGCAGGCCAATAAGTTCTGATCGTCTCATGCCTGTCATATATAGCATTTCAACTATTGTACGGTTCCTGATTCCCCTGAAATCCTGTCCGAAATTATTATTGTCCAGAAGCTGGTGAAGGGCTTCCTCACTTACAAACTCTGGCAGACGCCTCTTCCGTTTTGGAAGAACTACCCTTTCAAGGGGATCTCCTTTTACTGCTCCTTCTCTCCTGAGATACCTGAAAAAAACTCTCAGACACGATATTTTCCTGTGAACGCTTACTGACGAAATATTGTTATCCATAAGAATCACAATCCATGCGCGAACCTGATGAGAAGTAATCTCTCCCGGGCTGACCGGCATTTCATTCAATGTCAGATAGGAAAAAAACTGATCCAGATCGTTTTGGTATGACCGGACAGTATGCGGCGAATACCGCTTTTCTGCTTTCAGATATTGTAGGAACGATTCCTTATAATCCATGAAGGAACCACCTTAACTGTTACATTAAAATTCGGATCCAGAAGGCGGATTATTCTTCGCTCTCCTGCATCTTCTGAACGTAAATTGCCTTCTTGATTTCTTCCCTCCGGCGTACTGAATGCTTAACAAAAGCCTGCCGTGAACGTAATTCACGGATAACTCCTGTCTTTTCAAATTTCCTTTTGAACTTTTTTAAAGCTCTTTCAATATTTTCGCCTTCTTTTAATGGTACAATTATCATGATAATAATTCAGTTTTAAACGAGGCGCAAAGATATTAATATAAAAAAACTTTTCAAAACATTTAGGGAAATAAATTATCCATAGCGTTTGATTTTTGATTATTTATGTAGAATTTCCGGTACCCAATTCACATTAATACGAATATTCTAAAGATACAAAAATTCTGATGAAATAACAAATAATAGCCAAAAAATAATGCCCTCTGACAGGTTCCGGAAAAGTTCCTCCTGCTCATGGTTCATATGGTAAAATATTTCCTGCTTCCTACAAACGGGAAGATCAAATCTGCCATCTGTCAGATCGGGCTTATACAATTTCTACAGTTTTGTACTTTCATCAGGAAATTGGACAGAGCTTCTCATTGATCAGAAAAATCTTACCCAACCCATGCCCGTTAAAATCATGTCGCATCAAGAGAGTAGTTTCTTCATACAAATTCAGCTCACAGGTTTTAAGTTAACACCGGGCATGGGTTTCTTAAATCTCACTAACTCTTCTTTTGTTTTCTTCTTTTAATTTCCTTACTACTCTGTTTCATTTTAATCATTTGCCCCTTTCCCGTTTCCTTTTTTTGATTCAGAGACCCCCTTTCCCGTTTCCTTTTTTTGATTCAGAGACCCCCTTTCCCGTTTCCCCCAGGGTGGAAAGGCTTAAACACTCCCTCACTCATGGAGTAAAACTGAGAAAGAGCTTATGGATTAACCTGTATATTTACTAATTACTTTAATAACCCACTCAATTCTGGTTTCAATATCCTCGTTTCTGAACCTTATTACCTTTAATCCAGAAGATTCAAGATATCTGGTTCTTTCACAATCATAATTCCCATGGTAATCATGAACCTTACCATCAATTTCAATTGCAAGGTTCGTTTCAAAGCAAAAAAAGTCCAGAATATAAATCCCATAAGGATGTTGTCTTCGAAAATATTTATTATTTAGCTTTCTTTTCCTGAGTTTCTCCCACAGTATTTTCTCGCAGCCTGTCATTTTCTTTCGCAAGTCAATAGCTCTTTGAATTGTTTCAAAACTTGCTCCATGATTATGTTTAGCCTCATTTATTATTCTACTATAAGCCACCATTCCAAATTCATAAGTCTTTAAATCATCTTTTCTTAAATCTAAATTTCTTTTACTCCTTCCCCCTTGGGGGAAGGCAGGGAAGGGGGTCATAATCAACCCTTAAGAAGGCTGGGAAGGCGGTCATAATCAACCCTTGAGAAGACCGGGAAGGGGGTCATTTTCAACCCTGGTGGAACACCGGGCATGGGTTTCTTAAGTTGTCCCTCTTTGAAATGGCTTTAGGATGTTTTAATCGAACTCCACATATGGTCTGATCTTTTTTATTTTCTCTATTGTCAGTAGTTTATTCTTTATCAGATCATCCATATTGTAAATTCTTCCCTTTACTTCCCTGTACTTAAGGATTGCCGTAACTTCCTGCCTGTCAAAGTATGGGAGCCGGATAATCTGCTTAAAATCAGCAGAATTTATTTTTATTTTCCGCACATTTGATGAATCGGCCGTGAGCCTGCCAGAAATAAGATTAAAAGTCTCCTCGGGAAGACCATAAACCTCCAGCAATTGGGCAACTCTGGCATATCCACCCAGAAGGTTTCTGTATTTGATGATCCTGACTGCCAGCACAGGCCCTATCCCCGGAAGAGCTTCCAGCGATGCCGAATCACAGGTGTTCAAATCAAGCATTTTAATTTTTCTGGTGTAAGTTTGTTTCCCTGTCTGGCTGACATTCAAAGGATAAGGATTATTAACTGGTGATGAATCAGAATTATCTTCATTGAATTTAAGAGGGATCTCTTCCACGCTAATCTTTTGTTCAGGTAACACAAATCTCGATCCGGCAACTACGACTATCAATATCAGAAGAACAGACGAAGCTCTTCTCTCCCTCCTTGAATAGCCAAACCAATCTTTTAACGGCTCAGGTAACTTAAATTTCATATTCCATGCAGTGGGACCCTGCAATATACAAATTCCCGGTGAAGTGATTACCTGAAACAGAAGGTAAAATTTATTTCCTGGTCAGAATGGATACCCGATTGCAACAACCAGAGTAAAATCCTTTTTGAAGTTATATGGGCGGTTCATGATAATCCATTTTGACCCTGGACTAATGGCTGGATTTCGGAGCTTAATGCCCATATCGGTCCTCAGAAGTACGAAATTCAGATCGAATCTCAGCCCGGTACCGGTACCTATAGCAATGTCATCATAAAACTTATTGAATCTGAACTGCGAACCGGGAGTGGAAGGATCATAATTGAACGACCAGATGTTCCCGGCATCAAGGAAAAGTGCACCTTCGAGTATCCAGAAAAGCTTAAACCTGTACTCGGCATTTGCTTCAAGTTTTATATCGGCAGTCTGATTAAGAAAATACCGGGTATCAGGTGCAAAAGACCCCGGACCCAGAGTTCTGACCTGCCAGGCTCTTATTCCGTTGGCGCCTCCTCCAAAATATTGTTTTTCAAAAGGAATAGCTTTTGAATTACCATATGGTATTCCGGCACCAACAAAACCCCGATATACCAGTGAGCTTGCATCATTAAGTATTACATTGTACCTGAAGTCGATATCTGCCCGGATATACTGTGCAAACGGTTGCCCGAAAAGCTGATAATTGCCTTCGGTTTTCCCGATTTTTGCAAGCCTGCTGCCCAGACCCAGAAGGTTGCCCGCTGCTTCGGCATTAATCCTGATAAACCAGTAATCTCTGGAAGTCTTTATATTCTGATTACTATAAATATATGAATAGCTGCCGCCCAAAATAAGCACATCCTTATAACTGTAGGCCAGGTAGGAGCTGGTATCGATCCGCTTCTCAAAGTTCGGATCGATATGCAGGAGCTTTACAAGATTGAGTTGTACAGGATTAACGATATGTGTCCTGAAGATATCGGAATTCCAGTTATAACCGAATGTTGCATTGGCAATGGTTCTGGTATAAAATGGAAGATTCTGGTAATTATAAGCGGCAACAAGTGTTGTTGTCGGGTTATATTTCTTTATAAAACTTTCTTTCGCCAGGAAGGGCAGCATGAATTTCGGAAACCGAACACTTGTCTCGACACCGTATTCCTGAATGCTCCGTAAAGTATCGTTCTGGGACAAACCCTCATACGAACCATTCAGTTTGAAGTTGAACTGCTCTGCTCCGTGGAACAGGTTTTTATGCTGGTATATCAGGTTCAGTGCGCCACCGATAAATCCTTCGGAGTTTGTTCCTTCAAGCTCAACCTTGAATGATTGCTGGTTAAGGAGAGTAAGCTGAATATTGCAGTCAAGCGTAAGCGGGGATCCGGGATTGCCATCCGGTTCCGGAATTTCTGTATAAGAAATATTAACAAGTCGAAAGGATTTAAGTCCTAACAGATGCGATTGTGTTTGCTCCGTATTGGTAACATTGTACAACGACCCGGGCTTCAGATAAAGAGTTTGCAATATCACGTCAAACTTAATATCAGGCTTTTTCTGCCGTGAAATAAAGTAATATCCTTTATAATTGGTTGTATCGAAACTATTTAAATATGTGTCTCCTCCCTCGAGAGCTTCCTTGGGAATAAAATCGGGATAAATGTATACGTTTCTGACAAAATAAACAGAATGGGGAACCAGGGATACCCTGTTTGATGGATCGACCCTGAGGAATTTTTTTACTCCGTAATAAATATCTACTTTCCTGTTACCTGCCAGGCTATCCACCCTGAAATAGATATGATCGCCCGAAAAATTGTAAAAACCACGATCCTTGATATAACGCTCAAATCGTGTCTTCTCCGCCTGCAGCACTGCTTCATCATAGGGCTTGCCTCTGACTATAAGGCAGTTTACAGAGTCGAAGTAGAAATAATTCCTGATAGTTGTATCCTCCATTTCATAAATCAGTTTCCGGATCGTATATGGAGTCTTCAGATCGATATTGTAAAACACCCTGGATTTTTGTTTCGAAGTCTCGACAGTTTCCATGACATGGCTGTCGAAAAATCCCTTGGAAGTAATATATGACTGAATCTGCTCTTTTGATTTTTCAGTTGATACCGGATCAAATATGACCGGTTCCTCTCCTATCTCCCTCAGCCATTTATGCGGCCATTTATCCTTTTTGATATTGGAAAGATTATAAAGACCCAGATAGAACTTGGCGCCGAAAATTCTTTTATTGGGTTTTTGCTTGATATAAGGCTCCAGATCAGCTTTTTTAATTCCTTCCTTGTTGATCATTATCCTGGTTTCATCAAGCAAAGTCTCACCCTGGGGGACATATTTAGTAGGATTACAGGCAGAAATGATGATAAATATCAAAAGAAAAGGGAGAGAAGATCTCAGGAAAGTTATATTTTTATTTGAGCTATTTTTTTCCAAATTTTGTATTCCAAGTGTTACGCAAATATATTAATAATAATATTACTCCTCTACTGATGCTTTTCCCCGATTTCTGTTTCAGCGTGGAGGTCGTAACACTGAAATAAATCTATAATAATCCCGCTGCTATGATCAGTAAAACCAAGTCGAGTTTCATTCTTTCGCTTCAGAAAAGGAAAACCAGGGAGGAGGAGAAATTATATGTAATTGAAGGAGACAAGCTGGTCAAAGAGTTTCTTGAAGCAAAGGTTGAGGTCCGTATTCTTGTGGCGAAGCCTGAATTTCTGAATTCTCTCCCTCTGGTTCATAAGCAGGGGGTGAAAGAAATCATCCAGGCAGACAATGATGAGCTGAAAAAAATCAGTTCTCTTAAAACACCGCATAATGCCCTGGCAGTCATTCAGATACCGAAAAAGAACATAAACCTGAACGAGCTTGGGAAGGGACTTTCAGTGGCTATAGATTGCGTTCAGGACCCCGGTAACCTTGGAACTATTGTCAGATCTGCTGCCTGGTTTGGCATCAGGAGTATTTATTGTTCAGAAGACAGCGTTGATATTTATAATCCTAAAGTCATTCAGTCAAGCATGGGGGCAATTTTGCATGTGAATGTTTTTTATACCAGCCTTCCTGAATTACTTAAGACAGCGGCCGGGAACAATATCAGGATCTTTGGTGCAATGCTTGAAGGCAATTCAATTTACTCCCATAATCTTGACAAAACCGGCATAATACTTCTGGGAAACGAATCCAGGGGTATTTCGGAAGAACTTTTCCCTTATATAACCGACAGAATTATGATTCCGAAACAGGTCGGATCCGGGACCGGAATTGATTCACTGAATGTGAGTATGGCGGCGTCTGTAATTTTCTCAGAATTTACAAGAAGCAAGGGGAGACAAATGTAGGACATGGCCCACAGTTCATTGCCAGATACTTCTTTTTGTGAGCTACGAGCTGTGAACTGGGAGCTTTTTTGCAACAGCCTCAGCCGCTTTCATTCCGTCAACTGCCGATGAAACAATACCACCTGCATAACCTGATCCTTCACCGCATGGATATAAGCCTTTGATCTGAATATGTTCCATTGTTTCATGATCTCTTGGAATCCTTACCGGGGATGAAGTCCTTGACTCAACGCCAAGAATGACTGCTTCATTGGTCATGAATCCTTTCATTGAATTTCCGAATAGCCTTAATCCATCTCTCAGCCTCGATGCGATAAATGGTGGCAACCATTCGTTAAGGCGGGAGGATGTAACTCCCGGGAAGTATGATACCTTAGGGAGAGTTGAGGATACCTTCCCGTTTATAAAATCGTCAAGCCGCTGAGCGGGAGCCCTTTGTGTTTGTCCGCCGTTTATCCACGCCTCCCTCTCGATTATTTTCTGGAATTCAAGTCCGGCAAATTCACCATACTTTTTATAATCTCCCAGATCTTCAGTCCTGATTTCCACAACTATCCCTGAGTTGGCATAGGGTGAATTCCGTTCCGAAGGCGACATCCCGTTGACCACTATTTCCTCCTGAGATGTTGCTGAAGGAACAATGAATCCACCCGGGCACATACAAAAGGAGTAAACCGCTCTCCCTTCGACTTGCCTGACAAGATTATAAGAGGCTGCGGGTAAATAATTTCCCCGGCGGTTTCCATGATATTGAATGGTATCGATCAACTCCTGGGGATGCTCGATCCTTATACCGGCTGCAAATGATTTCATTTCAAGTCTGATCCCCCGGTTGCGGCAGATACTATAGATATCCCTGGCCGAATGACCTGTAGCCAGGATAAGAGCTGATGCCGGAAACTTTTCATTACCAGTTACAGCAACACTTTTAAAGCAACTGTCTTCTATCAGTATATCAGTAATTCTCTTTTCAAGCAGGAAAATTCCTCCCGCCCCAATAATTGATTTTCTGATATTTGAAATTATGCGGGGAAGCTTGTCCGTCCCAAGATGCGGGTGAGCTTCGTAAAGGATATTTTTATTTGCACCATGAAGGCATAAAAGCTCAAGGACTCTTGAATTATCACCTCTTTTCTTTGACCGGGTGTAGAGCTTTCCATCAGAGTAAGTGCCTGCTCCGCCTTCACCAAAACAGTAATTGCTGTCAGGATTCACAAGTTGTTCCCTGCTGATTTTTGCAATATCAATCTTACGTGCCGAAACATCTTTCCCTCTTTCAATTATCACCGGACGTATCCCGAGTTCAATAAGCCGCAGGGCAGCAAATAATCCTGCAGGTCCGGCTCCGGCAATGAGGACTTCCTTCTTGCCGGAAACATTCAATGGAACAAAAGGACTCAGGACTGGAGTTACATTTTCATTCCTGAAAAAAACTTCCACAGAAAGGTTCACCTTAATGTTTCGCTGACGTGCATCAACAGATCGCCGGAGTATCCTTATCCCGGATATATCAGAAAGGTCTATTTTTGCGATTGAGGCGGCAGCTTTCCGGATCAGGTCGCCGTCGGCAGCAGCTTCCGGATCAAGAGTGAGATTGACCTGTTTTGGCATTATTATTCAAAATGAAAAGCAAGCACCCATATCCGGGATCTCATCTTTTCGATGGCATTTTTGAACTGTTCATGACCGGAAGCAACCTCATTCACGACAATATTCCGCAAACCGTTAGACATTTTGAGCTCCACACTCAGCTTAAAATATGTCAGGTAAAAATCCAGCCCTGCGCCTGCCTCATAATAGAGATCTGATCGCTTTAACCTGATGTAAACCGGTTTTTCTTCGTCAAATTCCTTCTTGCCGGCCAGATCATATCTGAAATTAAGTCCGGTTATAAGATATGGCCTCACGTTATTAAGCCTGTCTCCCTTATATTTCAGGAGCAACGGAAATTCAATAAATGATGATTCAAGTCTCTGCTGAGTGTTATAGACGACCTGATTCCTGTAAAATCTTACATTTCTCTGTCCGAACGAGACGCCCGGAAGGAACCTTATATCAAAATATTTTACCGGATGCAAATCAGTTATGATCTGGATGTTTATTCCGGGATTAAGGATACTCACCTCAGGATAAAGAGAATCAGTTTTCAGATAATATTGTGAGGGAGTTATATTGAAGTCCATTGTGTTAAAACCAATGCTGAAGCCGAAATGCAGAACCTTATCATCATACCAGGATCTGTTTTTAGGTTTTTGTTGCTGTCCTGACAGATCAAGATTTACTGCAAGCAGTACCAGGAAGATCGATATGTAAATGCCTCTTTTTTTCAACTTCTCTTTAAGCCGGATTTAATGCTACAAGATAATAAACTGCTTTGAATTACAATTATTGCGCAACCGGTTTTAAACCTGTATAAATGCTTGCAATCCCACCAGTGAGTTTCTTTTGCCGTACTTCAGCAAGTCCTGCCATTTTCATCAGATCAAGAAATTGCTCATTATCCGGAAACAACATAACCGAATCATGCAGATAACGGTAGGCTTTTTTGTCGCCTGAAACTACCTTTCCGATCAACGGCAATATATATCTGAAATAAACAAAATATAACTGCCTGAAAGGAAAACTCAAAGGTTTAGAGAATTCAAGAACCATCACCAGTCCTTCAGTCCTCACAACCCTGGTCATTTCAGAGAGACCTTTAAGCGGATCTGCAAAATTTCTTACTCCGAAGGCTGCCATAACAACATCAAATGAATTATTACTGAACGGAATGTTTTCAGAATCTCCCTCCAAAAGATCTATTTTACCGGTGAGTTTTTTTCTCCTGATCTTTTCTCTTCCAATTTCAAGCATTTTTGATGATATATCGATTCCGGTTATATGTAACGGATTAATCCTGATTGCTTCGACAGCCAGATCGCCGGTGCCGGTAGCGACATCCAGTATCTCCGGATTATTATATGATGCAGCAACCAGATTCATTGCTTTCCTGCGCCATAGGCTGTCAATCCCGAAAGACAAAAAGTGGTTCAGGAAATCATACCTGAGGGCAATTTTGTCGAACATGGAGCCAACTTCCTTTTTCCTGTCTGACTGTGCTTCTTTCATGATCCAGATCGCAAATATAGCCAGTTTTATATCCATAATATTTCTATTTTTACATGATAATAAAAAATCAATGGCCAATGAACAGAATAATTATGATCACAGGTGCTACTTCCGGTTTTGGCAGGGCAACAGCTATTAAATTTGCTGAAAACGGATACAATATAATTATTACGGGACGCAGAAAAGAGAGACTGGACGAACTTGAAAAAGAGCTCTCTTCATATAATATAAAGGTGCTTGCCCTGAATTTTGATGTCCGGGACAGAAAAGCCACAATATCAGCCGTTAAAGCAATTCAGGATGCCTGGAAAAACATTGACATTCTTGTTAACAATGCCGGCCTGGCTGCAGGACTTTCGCATATCGACAGCGGAGATACTGATGACTGGGACCGGATGATAGACACCAACATTAAGGGACTTTTATATGTCACAAGAAGCATTGCTCCGCTTATGGTATCCAGAAATTCAGGACATATAATCAATATTTCTTCAGTGGCCGGCAAGGAGGTCTATGAAAACGGAAGTGTTTATTGCGCCTCTAAATTCGCAGTGGATGCCCTTTCAAAAGGGATGAGAATTGATCTCTTAAAACATAATATAAAGGTGACGAATATTGCTCCGGGTATGGCTGAAACCGAATTTTCAATTGTCCGCTTTCATGGTGATGAAGAAAAAGCAAAGGCTGTCTATAAAGGCTTCGATGCCCTTACCCCCGAAGATATTGCTGGCGTTATTTACTTTTGTGCTACCTTACCCGCACATGTCTGTATTAATGACCTGGTAATCACACCCACTCAGCAGGCCAGCGTAAATCATAGCTTCAGGAGAGAAAAATGATATTTACTTTCGCCGTACTGAAATAAAATGCGCGGGCTGCGGAGAGCAGGATTAAATCTGCAGGGAGAAAATAATTTGGTAATTAAAGGAATAATTTTTATTGATAACCTTAAAGCAAACCTTATGAAAAGAATTACTGGTCTTTTTATTGGCTTTTCTGTCGTATTGGCTTTGACCTCAGGCATTTCATCAGGAATCAATACCAGGGACACAAGGATGCTGGCTCAGCCGGCTATGAGTGCTGATCATATTGCCTTTATTTATGCGGAGGATCTATGGATCGCCAATTCTGATGGTTCGCAACCCCGGAGATTAACAGTGGATGAAGGTATTGAATCAGATCCATATTTCTCTCCCGATGGTAAATTGATTGCATTCAGCGCTCAATATGATGGAAATACCGACGTATTTATTGTGCCTGTTGAAGGAGGAGTCCCAAACAGGTTAACCTGGCACCCGGGCAGCGATATGGCAAAAGGTTTCACACCTGATGGGGCCAACGTTCTGTTTACCTCCCAACGGGCGGTCTTCACATCAAGGTACACCCAATTCTTCCTGGTTCCTGTTAAAGGAGGTTATCCAGTGCAAGTTGAGATTCCAAATGGATGGGCGGCATCATATTCGCCTGACGGACAGAGGATGGCATATAATCCTCTTGGACCGGCATACCAGGAATGGAAGAATTACAGGGGAGGTATGATCTCAAACATCTGGATCTATTCATTTTCTGACCATTCGGTAGTAAAAATCCCCCAGCCACAGGAAGGATGCAACGATACAGATCCCATGTGGATCGGAGACAAAATTTATTTTAACAGCGACAGAAAGGGAGAGTTTAACTTGTTTTCATACGATGTTTCAACTGCTGATATTAAACAACTTACTTCATTTAAAGACTTTCCGGTTATTAAAGCTTCTGCCGGAAAAGGAAAGATCATTCTTGAGCAGGGAGGATACCTTCATATATATGATATTAACTCATCAGGAACAAGCAGGCTGGTTATTGGCATTGCGGCTGATTTGCTGGAATTAAGACCAAGATATGTTCAGGGACCTTCATATATCAGGAGAGTTGATTTCTCACCCGCAGGAGCAAGGGTTGTTTTTGATTTCAGAGGCGACATCGTCACTGTTCCTGCAGAAAAAGGAGATGCTAGGAATATTACAATGACTACCGGGGTTCATGAAAACTCCCCATCCTGGTCACCCGATGGTAAATTAATAGCTTATTTTTCAGATGCTTCCGGAGAATATGCATTGCATATAAAACCACAGGATGGAAAGGGAAATCCGAAAATTTTCAAGCTGACAGGTACAGGATTTTACGCATTTCCATCCTGGTCGCCAGATAGTAAAAAGATCTGTTATACCGATAATGGAAGAAACCTGTATATGATTGACATAGAGTCAGGTACTGTTAAACAAATCGATTCTGATGAAATATACGGACCAGGAGCTTTCAGACGAATTATTAATGACTGGTCTTCTGATTCCAGGTGGATACTTTATACGAAAGTGCTTGAAACAAACTTCAGGGCAGTTTATCTCTATTCCGTTAATGAGCAAAAATCTTTTGCTGTAACTGATGGTTTAAGTGATGCTTCAGAACCAGCGTTCGATCCTAACGGTCAGTATCTTTACTTCTTTGCTTCAACTGACGCTGGCCCTGTAATCAACTGGTTTGATCTTTCAAACCAGGATATGAGAATGACAAATTCGATTTACCTGGTAACCCTTCAAAAAGATATTATATCGCCATTTGCAAAAGAGAGTGATGAAGAAACTGTTGCGAAACCAGAAAAAGTTGAACCCGAAAAAACATCCGCTAAAGGGAAGAAAGATACCGGGGCACCACAGGATACCACATCAGTAAAGCAAAAAAAAGCTGACTTAAAGATTGAAATTGATGGAATTCAGGAGAGAATTGTAAATATACCGGTAAGAGCCGGCAATTATACAAACCTCAGAGTTGGTGCGACCGGAGAGGTATTTTATATAATACAACCTTCAGATCCGTCAATGTCAGCGACACTTCATAAATATGACCTGAAAGAGCGTAAAGACAACGAAGTAATGGAGCTAGACGGTTATATAATTTCTGCTGACAAAAAGAAGATGTTATACAATAAAGGACAGGTATTTGGAATAACTGCAACAGGTAAGAAACCGGAACCCGGCAAAGGAGTTCTAAATACCGGAAGCATATCAATCAAGATAGATCCGCTTGCTGAATGGCCCCAGATTTTTGATGAAGCCTGGAGAATTAACCGGGATTATTTCTATGATCCGGGTATGCATGGAGTTGACTGGAATGCCATGAAGATAAAATATTCACAGTTTTTATCTGATCTTGCCTGCAGAAGCGACCTTAACAGAGTTATTCAGTGGATGGGCAGTGAACTTCGTGTCGGCCATCACAGGGTTGGTGGAGGAGAGCGATTGTATACTCCACAAAGGATCGGTGGCGGTCTGCTTGGAGCAGACTTCCGGATTTTAAATAACAGATACCAGCTTAAAAAGATTTATGGCGGATTAAACTGGAATCCTGACCTCAGGTCTCCTCTTACAGAACCGGGAGTAAACGCAAAAACAGGTGATTATATCCTTGCAGTAAATGGAGTTAATGTAACTGCAGATCAAAGTATTTATAGCTTTTTCGAGAATACTGATGGTAAAATTGTTGAGCTGACAATAGGAGCAAATCCTGATTACAAGGGATCAAGAGTCGTTAAAGTTGTTCCGGTCGGAAATGAAGCCGGACTCAGAAACCGTGACTGGGTTGAAGGGAACCTGAGGAAAGTGACTGAAGCTACCCATGGGCAGGTTGCTTATGTTTATGTTCCAAACACATCGACAGCCGGACATGAGTACTTTAAAAGATATTTCTTTCCGCAGGCAAACAGGAAGGCAATTATTGTTGATGAAAGATTTAATGGTGGTGGGTCATTGGCAGACTATTATATCGACATTCTTCAACGGCCATTGCAATCTTACTGGAATATGCGTTATGGCAAAGATTTAAAGTCTCCGAGCGCCTCGATCCAGGGACCCAAGGTTATGATAATTGATGAAACTGCAGGATCGGGCGGAGATATGCTTCCCTGGATGTTCAGAAAATTCAAAGTCGGAACACTTGTAGGGAAACGTACATGGGGTGGGCTTGTCGGAACATTGGGTTACCCTGAATTAATTGACGGGGGGTCTGTCACAGCGCCTAATGTCGGAATCTGGACCAAGGATGGGTTTATTGTAGAAAATATTGGCATTAAACCCGATATTGAAATAGAACAACTCCCGGCAGATATTATAAATGGGAAAGATCCACAGCTGGAAAAAGCTATTGAAGTTGCCCTTAAAGAACTTGAAAAAAATCCACCTGAAGAACCGATCCGTCCTCCATATCCTGTAAAAGTGAACAAATAGAATTATTATCACCCTTCGCCTGGTTTGTGATTTAAGATAATTGGCAAAATACCATGATAAAAATGTATTCCTACAGCTATCTCTTCAATTTTACAAAGAAAGTATTCATGAAAATGGGATGCAGCGATAATCATTCTGAAATAATCGCTGAAGTATTTATGGCAGCTGAATTACGTGATCATGCGTCCCATGGAATGATCAGGATAAAAGATTACTATGAATTATGGAGAGCTGGCAGGATCAATGTAACACCCGATGTAAAGACAGTTCACGAATCGCCCAGCACCGCCGTGGTTGACGGTGATAATGCCGTAGGAATGGTAACAGCCAGAAGGTCGATGGAAGTAGCAATGGAAAAAGCCTCAAAAGCAGGAACAGGATGGGTTGCAGCCCGCAATTCAAATCATTTCGGAATTGCTGGCTATTATGCCATGATGGCGCTCAGGCAAGATATGATCGGAATCTGTCTCACCAACGCAAATCCTCTTGTTTCACCGACATTTTCAATCAGCAGGATGATGGGAACAAACCCGATAGCCGTTGCTATTCCGGCAGACAAGCAGCCTCCTTTCGTTGCCGATTTTGCTACAACGCCGATTGCAAGAGGGAAACTGGCTGTTGCTGAGAAGAAAGGTGAGAAGGTCCCTTTCGGATTTGTCCAGGACAAGACCGGGAAGCCATCCGATGATCCAGCTATACTTAAATCGGGCGGGTCCATGCTTACACTGGGTGGCGACAGGGTCCATGGCAGTCATAAAGGCTATTGCCTGTCGTCCATAGTAGATATATTTTCAGCAGTTTTCAGCGGAGCCAATTTCGGGCCATTTGTTCCGCCCAGCGTTGCCTATCTGCCACTCCTTGATAAAAAGGTCGGTAAAGGTACCGGACATTTCTTCGGTGCTATGAGGATCGATGCCTTTCAGCCGGCCGGTGAATTCAAATCAAAAATGGATGAATGGATTCTAACCTTCCGGTCATCTGCTCCGGCAAAAGGACACGATAGGGTGCTGATACCAGGCGATCCGGAAAGAGAAGCCGAAGAAATAAATATGAGAGAAGGAATAAAGCTGGTTCCTTCTATCAAAGACGATCTTGCAGAAATTGCCAGGGAACTGAATATTGATTTTAAATGAAAATATTATTAATCAGCAGAAGCTGTTTCAAAAGCCGGGCTTTACCCCCATCCCGATAGCTATCGGGACCCCCAAGCCTTGCTCCGCCATAGCGGCTACGCGAAGGCGAGGGGGAGCTTCATAATGTTTTTGATAATCAGTAAGTCCCCCTCGGGGGATTTAGGGGTGAAGACATAGGAAAGTGCTTTTGAGACAGCTTCTACTGGTTCATAAATCCCTGATCTTCAAGTACTTTTAGAAATATTTTCGAAAACTGGATGTTATCAGCTTTTTTATAACGCACATCAGTGAACACCTGTGCTAAAGTTTCTTTGTTATTCTCTTTTACAAATTGCACCGAATCAGAACGGTTCTCCTTTTCATTATAGTACCTGTCGATATCGGCATCATTATAATCATGATATACTTCCCTGTGAACAACGGCTTCAAGAGAAAGCCTGTCGGTCTGTTCCGGGTTTTCACCAGGCCATCCAAGCGTAACAGTGGTAACCGGAACCACACCTTTAGGCAAATTCAGGGTTTCAATAATCTTGTCGGCTGTATAAGTCGTCGTTCCGAGGTAGCAGATACCAAGGCCATGTGATTCAGCAACAATACATACAGTTTGTGCGACAAGCAACGCATCAATGGCTGCGGTGAAAAATGAAAGGAAATTGTCATAGCCCGGGACAGTATTCCTCTCCCTGCACCACTGGTTAAACCTGTTAAAATCCGCACAAAAGGTAAGAACTACGGGAGCCTCCGTAACCATCTTCTGATAGAAATGCGATGGAGCCAGTTCAGCTTTCTTTTTGATGTCCCTGGTCACAATTATACTGTAAACCTGCATATTCCCGGTCGTTGACGCCCTGCATCCCTTTAAAAGAATTTCACTAAGAAGATCCTCTTCCACCGGTTCTGTCGAATATTTTCGGATCGACCTGCGATTAAGAATTGTGTCTGAAAACATTGATTCTTAAAATTTGTAGTATTTATTACAAAGGAAACAATTTCTGATAAAAGCTGATGAGTGATTGGCAAGGTTTTTCCTATCTTAGCATATTACTCGAATAAACTAATCTATTTATAGATGAAAAAGATTTGCCTCACCATTTTATTCCTCGTTCTGATTATTGGAATAATTCCTGTCACGGCGCAGAAAAAGAAAGAAGCAGCCAAAGAACCTGAGAAAAAGGAAACAAGTCTCTCCACCATCTTCTCCGGATTAAAGTTCAGGAGTATAGGTCCGGCCTGGGCTTCAGGAAGGATCGCCGATTTTGCCGTCAATCCTTCGAATCATTCAGAAATATATGTTGGAGTTGCAGCAGGCAATATCTGGAAGACAACAAATAATGGAACCTCATGGTCACCTGTTTTTGATACATACGGAGCTTATGCGATTGGATGCCTGAAAATCGATCCCAATAATCCTTCTGTAATCTGGGCGGGAACCGGAGAAAACAATCACCAGCGTCAGCTTGGATATGGCGACGGAATATACAAATCTGAAGATGGGGGTTCAACCTGGAAAAACATGGGATTGAAAGATTCCAGGCAGATAGGTATGATTGAGATAGACCCCCGCAATCCGGATGTTGTTTATGTTGCTGCCGAAGGCTCAATATGGGGACCAGGTGGCGACCGTGGTCTGTTTAAAACTACAGACAGTGGAAAGACATGGAACAAAGTGCTGTCGATAAGCGAAAATACCGGGGTAAACAATGTAGTAATGGATCCACGCAATCCGGATATCCTTTATGCCACCTCGGAACAAAGAAGACGGCATGTTTATACAAAGATCGGAGGCGGACCGGAATCAGCTGTATATAAATCGGTTGATGCAGGCAAGACCTGGGAAAAGATAATGAAAGGGCTCCCGTCAGTTGATATTGGTGGTATGGGCATTGCAATTTCACCGGTCAATCCTGATATAATTTACATTATAGCTGAAGCTGCGGATGATGCAGGGGGTTTTTTCAGAACCGTTAACAGGGGTGTTTCATGGGAAAAGATGAGTTCCCATACATCACAGGGTCAGTATTATAATGAAATATACTGCGATCCTGAAGACGTAAACAAGGTATACAGTGTTGAAACCATCTCACAGGTCACCCTCGATGGAGGAAAAACATGGACTTCAGTTGGTAATAACCAGAGACATGTTGATGACCATGCATTATGGATTGACCCGGACAATACAAAGCATTTTTACATCGGCGGCGACGGAGGTATCTATGAAACATTTGACGAAGGCAAAAACTACATTTTTAAAACCAACCTGCCGGTAACCCAGTTTTACAGGGTAAATGCCGATAATGCATTACCTTTTTACAATGTTTACGGAGGAACCCAGGATAATAATTCAATGGGTGGACCGTCAAGGAATATAAGCAGGACCGGTGTTGTAAATGATGACTGGTACGTCACCATGGGTGGTGACGGATTCTGGGTTGCGATCGACCCGGTGGATGAGAATATTATTTACACTGAATACCAGTACGGGAACGCATTCAGATATGACAAAAAAAGCGAAGAGGCAGTCAGCATAAAGCCAATTCCGCCAAAAGGTGAGAAAACTTACCGCTGGTACTGGGATGCGCCTCTTATAATAAGCCCCCACCAGAGGCAAAGAATATATATGGGAGCCAATATGGTTTTCAGAAGCGATAACAGCGGTGATAGCTGGGAGGTCATTTCGGGCGACCTTACGAGAAATGAAGACCGCAACCAGTTTAAGGTAATGGGTAAATACTGGGGTGTCGATGCAGTTGGAAAGGATGTCTCCACTTCTTTGTGGGGACTGATTGTATCCCTGGCAGAATCCAAAGTAAAAAAAGACCTGATATATGCCGGTACAGATGACGGAGTTATCGCGGTGACAGAGGATGGAGGGAAAAACTGGACAAGAACTATCTCTTTCCCGGGTGTTCCGGAATATACCTATGTAAGTGATATCCTCCCGGATAGATTTAATGAGAATGTGGTATATGCCTCATTTAACAATATGCTGCAGGACGATTTCAAACCATATATTCTTAAAAGTACTGATAAAGGCAAAACCTGGACCCTGATAACAAACAAGCTGCCTGTTAACGGAACAATTCATACTCTTGAACAGGACCCTGTCAATCCTGACCTGCTATTTTCCGGCTCTGAGTTCAGCTTCTTCTTCTCGGCTGACGGAGGCAATGAATGGACAGAATTCAAATCCGGGCTTCCTACCTCCGCAGTTCGGGATATAACAATCCAGGAACGGGAAACGGACCTGGTAATCTGCACCTTCGGAAGAGGAATATTTATACTTGATGATTATTCTCCCATAAGGAACTACAGGAAGGATATCCTCGATAAAGACGGATTTATATTTCCTGTAAAAGAGCAGAAAATGTTCGTTGAATCTGACGGCTTTGACCAGCAGGGCTCAATGTATTTCAAAGCTCCAAATCCTCCTTACGGAGCTTCAATTACATACTTTCTCAAAGATGTGCCCAAAACCGATAAGGACCTGAGGCACGATAAGGAAAAAGAACTGTTCGACAAGGGAGAAAAAATTCCAATACCTTCTTTTGAAACCCTCCAGGCTGAAGAGAATGAAATCAAACCCTATATAATTCTGACTATCACCGACCAGAGTAACAATATCGTGAACCGGTTATATAAATCTGCCTCAAAAGGAGTTAACCGGGCAACCTGGAATTATACTTACGCAGGCTTTTCTCCTGTCACTACAACGAAGTTTGACCCTCTCAGCTCAGGCAGAAATGGGATAATGGCTATGCCCGGAACCTACAAAGTATCACTCGCAATGTATGCCAAAGGCGAAATTAAAGATCTTGCAGGGCCGGTGCCTTTTGTTTGCAAACCGCTTGATATAGTGACATTCCCTTCTACTGATAATAGCGCAAAGCTTGCCTGGCTCAAAGAAGCATCAGATTATGCCAGAACAGTATATGGGACTATAAATTATACAAATGAACTTCTGAACAGGGTAAATGCAATAATGCAGGTCTTACAGAATGCGGTTCCCGTTACACCTGTTATGAAAAAAGAGGCAGACAGGCTTAATATGGAGATTCAGGCCATAATTCTCAGATTCAGAGGTCCTGAGGCAAAGGCAAGCAGCGAGGAGTTGCCTCCCATGGATGTTCCACTGAGCGACCGGCTTAATGAAATTGCAATTACGAGTTACAGCACAAGCAGCAATATTTCGCAGATTGCAAAAAACCAGCTGACGATTCTCAAATCAGATTTTCCGCCTGTACTTGAAAGAGTGACAAAAGCAGGAAAGGATCTTCAGAACCTTGAGATACAGCTCGATGAAATAAAAGCTCCCTGGACTCCCGGAAGAGTACCAAAGCTTTAACAGGAACATACTAATTAAAAAAATATAACTTTAACAAAACCTGAATATGAGAAAGATAAGTATCGTGCTGGTTTTTATATCAGCAATAATCACAGTTAATGCACAAACTCAACAACAACAACAAACTCAACAACAACAACAACAACAACAGCAACAGCAACAACAACAACAACAGACACTTCAAACCCAAACCCCGGTTGATCCTACCAGGATGACCCCTGGCATGCTTGAGGTCTGGGATCCTGAAGTAAAAATTATTAAGCCGGGTGCCACAGATCCGGAGCCTCCATCAGATGCTATTATCCTTTTTGACGGGAAAGAAATAAACCAGGAGTGGGAAGATACCAGGGGAAATCCATCAAAGTGGATCATAAGGGATGGCACCATGGTAAGTGTCAGGGGTGCGGGTTTTATTCAGACAAAACGTAAATTCTCCAACATCCAGCTGCATATTGAATGGATGACGCCTTCCGAAGTAACCGGCAATAGCCAGGGTCGTGGAAACAGCGGTGTATTTCTTCAGGGGCGTTATGAAGTTCAGGTACTTGACAGCTATAATAACCGTACCTATCGTCATGGTCAGGCAGGAAGTATATATAAGCAGTTCCCGCCTCTGGTAAATGCGAGCCGGGGACCGGGCGAATGGCAGACTTATGATATCATTTATACTGCTCCGACTTTTAATAAAGATTCTATTACATATTTTACGCCTCCACGGGTTACAGTACTTCATAATGGAGTTCTGGTACAGAACAATGTAAGTTTAACCGGTCCAACTGATTACGTCAGAATACCTGCAACTGCGATCAGGTTTCACGGGCCGGCCGGCCTTCAGCTTCAGGACCATGGTAATCCGGTAGCATTCAGGAATATATGGATCAGAGAACTTTAATTTTTAATTTCTGGTTGCTGGTTACTGGTTGCTGATGTTATAAACCAGTTTGTAACAAGCAACAAGCAGCAAGCAACAAGCAAAACATAAAAATAAATACAAACTAATACTATAAAAAATGGGCAGACCGGTAACTTTATTCACAGGCCAGTGGGCAGATCTTGCTCTGGAGCAGGTATGTAAAAAAGCAAAATCATTCGGATATGATGGCCTTGAGCTCGCATGCTGGGGAGATCATTTTGAAGTGAGCAAAGCCAATGAATCCTATTGCAGGGCAAAGCGCAAGCTTCTGGAAAAATATGGGCTAAAGGTCTTCTCCATCTCCAATCATCTTGTGGGACAGGCTGTTTCAGACCGCATCGATGAGCGCCATAAAAGTATACTTCCCGGTCATGTCTGGGGAGACGGCGATCCTGAAGGTGTCAGGAAGCGGGCTGCTGAGGAAATGATCAAAACAGGAGAGGCTGCCAGGCGGCTGGGTGTTTCGATGGTGAATGGATTCACAGGGAGTCCGATATGGCATCTTGCCTATTCCTTTCCGCCAAACACTCAAAAAATGATAGAGGATGGCTTCAAAGATTTTGCCAAACGCTGGAGACCGATCCTTGATGCATATAAAAAAATTGGAATCAGATTCGGGCTGGAAGTTCATCCGACTGAGATTGCATTTGATATCGCATCGGCACGCAGAACGCTTAAAGCATTGAACAATCATCCTGCATTCGGATTTAATTATGACCCTTCCCACTTTGGATACCAGGGTGTGGATTATATAGCGTTCATTTACGCCTTCAGTGATCGTATCTTCCATGTCCATATGAAAGACGTGTGGTGGTCGGATAACCCGGCTGAGGCAGGTGTATTTGGGGGCCACACAGAATTTGGGACTAAAGGCAGAAGCTGGGATTTCAGAAGCCCCGGACGCGGCAACATTAATTTTGAGGAAATTATAAGGGCATTGAACAGGATTGGCTATAACGGTCCTCTGTCGGTAGAATGGGAAGATAGTGGAATGGACCGCGAACACGGGGCAAAAGAAGCCTGTGAGTACGTTAGGGCTGTTGATTTTCCTCCGTCAGGGATAGCATTTGATTCAGCATTCGATAAATGATCTGGCTGACCAGACCAAAATAAACCGTTACCTAACTTCTTAACTGATATATTATGGATACTGCAATTAAAAAAACTCAACTATTCAACGCAAGCTGTGTTGCTCTTGTCGTTACGGCACTTGCTTTTGCCACCAGGGGTTCTTTCGTGGAAGCCTGGGCTACTGAATTTAACCTTACCCATACCCAGGTAGGCTGGATAGTAGGTACAGCTTTCTGGGGTTTTACTCTGGCAATGATTTTCGGAGGCCCGCTGGTCGACATTATCGGACTTGGCAGGATAATATCGATTGCATTTTTCTGCCATGTTGCGGGTATTGTACTGACAATAGCGGCAACCGGATTTTGGACCCTGTTTGTCTCCACTCTCCTTATTGGTGTTGCCAATGGAAGCGTGGAAGCTGCTTGTAATCCCCTGATCACAAGCATGTATACTGATGAAAAGACCCGCCGGCTAAACAGGTTCCACGCCTGGTTCCCGACTGGAATTGTAATTGGAGGACTTGTTGTATACCTGTTTAACAACATCGGACTGAATGACTGGCGGTATGCCATGGGAATTATGCTTATACCCACATTTATATATGGCTTTATGTTCCTTAGCAAAAAATTCCCGCAGACTGAACGTGTTGTTGAAGGTTTTTCTTATAATGATATGTTAAAAGCCTGCGTGAGTCCATTATTCCTGTTTATGGCTTTCTGCATGATCCTGACCGCTTCCACTGAACTTGGTACCAATCAATGGATTGCGGCACTCCTTGCCAATGTCTCCGACAATCCTATCCTTCTTCTGGTATGGATCTCCGGGATTATGGCGATAGCCCGACAGTTTGGGGGTACTCTTATTCATAATGTCAGATCCACGCTTATATTGCTGATCTCCTCGATACTTGCATTTATCGGACTAATACTTATGGGCTATACAACCGGCATTATGATATTTGCAGCTGCTGGAATTTTTGCTTTGGGAATTGCATTCTTCTGGCCCACAATGCTTGGCTTTGTCTCTGAAAATATTCCGCAAAGCGGTGCACTTGGACTGGCAATAATGGGTGGAATAGGTTTCCTGGGAGGCGCAATTGCCCAGCCGTCACTGGGTGCAATTTTCGATTCACAAACTGCGGCAGCGATTCCGGCAGGTCAGGTTTTGGATGTTCTGAAATCGGCTGCCGAAGGGACTGCTGAAGCAGCTGTCTGGGCAAAGGCCCAGCTTGCCGGAGGCGCACATACTTTGAGGTATGTTTCCTTTGTTCCGGCCTTTCTTATTGTGTGCTTTATTTTCCTGCATCTCCGGAAAAGAAAATAAAAATGATCCGGAAAAAATTTAGAATTCAAAACATTTATTATATGGAAAAAATTAAAATGGGGATGATAGGCGGCGGTATCGGAGCATTTATTGGCGATGCACACCGTCGTGCCTCAAGAATCTGTAATGATTTTGCACTTGTCGGCGGAGTTTTTGACGTCGATTATGAGAAAAGCAAACTGTTTGCTTCCAGGGAAGGTATCAGCCCGCACCGCTGCTATAAAAGTGTCGATGCCATGATAAAGGCTGAAAAAGATATGCCTTCAGCTGATAAAATCCAGGTTGTTGCCATAGTAACTCCTAACGCCCTTCATTTTCCTTTCGCTAAAAAACTACTGAACAACGGATTCCACATTGTATGTGAAAAGCCTATGACCATGACTGTCCGGGAGGCGCTTGATCTTGAGAAGCTTGTCGCAAAGACCAGGCTTACATTCGCACTTACACACACTTATACCGGATACCCTATGGTGAGGCAGATGAGGGAGATGATAGCAAAGGGTGTGCTTGGAACCATCCAGCGTATTGACGCCCAGTATTATCAGGGATGGATAAACTCTATTATTTATGGTACCGGCAGCAGAATAACCGGTGTTTGGAGGCTGGATCCAAAACATGCCGGTGTGAGCAGCTGTATGGGAGATATAGGTGTTCATGCATTTAACCTTATTGAATATACTACCGGACTTGAGGTTAAAGAGGTATTATCCGACCTGAACCCTGTGAAGGAAGGAATTAAGCTCGACCTCGACGGAACAGTGCTGGTACGGTTCAGTAAAAAACTGAAAGGAGTGATACGTGCCAGTCAGGTTTGCGGCGGACTTGAGAATGACATTATAATATCAGTTTACGGTTCTAAAGCCAGCTTAAGATGGGGACAGGAGAATCCTAATTACCTGTACATGTTCAGCGATTCCGAGCCGACAAAGATATTCAAGCCTGCACATGGTTATAACGGCAAGCTTGCTGAGGAGGGGCATACTATGCCCGCAGGCCATCCTGAAGGTATTTATGAAGCGCTTGCAAATATATATAAAGGTGCTGCAAAATCGATCCGTAGGGAGAAATTCAATCCGGCAGAATTCCCGACAGTTCATGATGGCGTGAGGGGAATGAAATTCATTCATGCGGCTGTAAATTCCAACGCCAAAGGGAATGTATGGATGAAAGTTTAGAGTTTAAGGTTTAAGGTTTAAGGTTTAAGGTTTAAGGTTCAATGTTTAAGGTTGATAATAATTAAAATGGAAAATAAATCCGGAAATCAGGTTTCCAGGCGAAAGTTTATCGGGCTGACAGCTGCAGCTGCTGCTTTTGCAATTGTCCCTGTAATTCCTGGATCATGTGCGGGTACCAAAAAATCAAAAGTCATTAAGCCGGATTCAAAATTCGGAGGTGTACAGATCGGTGCCATAACATACAGCTGGAGAAGCATGCCAGGAAGTGTAGAAGATACACTTAAATACTGTCTCGAATGCGGCATAAGTTCAATTGAACTTATGGGGAATACTGCAGAACAATATGCGGGATTACCCCAGTTACCGCCCCGCCCCGGGAATGATGCTACTGATGTCGCAAAGGCAGATTTTGAAAAAGCCCGGAAGGAAATTGACAGTCAGCAGCGCCTGTGGAGATTATCTGCCAGCATGAATAAATACCAGGAGCTTCGAAAAATGTATCATGACGCCGGCGTAAATATCCACCTGGCAAAATTCTCCCCTGAAAACTGGTCTGACGGCGAGATTGATTATGCCTTTAATGCCGCGAAAGCCCTGGGAGCAAGAGGAGTTTCCACGGAGATTGGAGACGAAGCCTGTAAGAAATTAGGTCCCTTTGCTCTGAGGCATGGGATGTTTGCAGTTATGCACCAGCATCTTCAGCCGGGCCAACCAGGCTGGACATTTGAGCAATTTCTTATTTATTCGCCCGCTATAATGCTGAATTTCGATGCCGGACATTATTTCGGGGCAACAGGTCTTCCGCCTGAAGGAATAATAGAAAAACTGTATGACCGTATATTCAGTATTCACATAAAAGACAAGACCGGTCCAAAAGGTAATCCTCCCAATACCAATATGGAGTGGGGAAAAGGAGAAACGCCAATTTCTGATATCCTCCTTTTACTCAAGAAGAAAAAATGGCCCATATATGTGGATATCGAGCTGGAATACCCGGTTCCGCAGGGATCAGATGCAGTTGTAGAGGTAAAAAAATGTGTAGATTACTGCAGGAAAATCCTCACTTAACATCTCCCTGTAACTCTGTGTTTCTCACTGTAACTCTGTGTAAGTTTTTATTTCTGGTTGTACAGAGATGCACAGAGTAGCACAAAGAGCCACCGGGAAACTAGGAAAATTACTATTTTTTCTTTCTCAAAATCAGCCCGGCTCCTACTGCAACAATCACAGCTCCGCCTATAATTGCAAAAATACCAATCTTGCTTTTACCTTTCCCGGTTTTAGCATTTTCATCCTCAACTGAGTAATAAAAATTGGGTTTGGCATTGGTATCCATGTTAACGGTGTCTTTTTGTGGTGCCGGTTGCTCCTGGGCAATGACCGGAACAAGACTACCCGCCATAATGATCAATGAGAGAGACAGTGCCAGAATTAACTTTTTCATTTTAAACTGTTTTATGATTATTTAATAGTTTCAATAAGCTTGTCATATTTTTCTGCAATATCAGGATCAGTCTTCCTGTAAGTGTCGGCAAGAGCTTTTATTGCGGGTTTGAATCCCGGATCCATGGTCAGACAGGTCCGCAATAAATTTCTGGCTTTCATGTAATCCTTCCTGCCCATTATGCCGGCCAATTCCAAATAGGCATCAAAATTCTTCCTGTTAACCTTGAGCACCCTGTTATAAAAGCGTCCGGCTGTCAGTGTGTCGTCTCTCTCTTTTGCAAGGTTTCCCATGTACATAAGAATCGGTTCAAAATCCGGGTTAATTTCCAGGCCTTTAGTAAGAACGGAGTCTGCCCTGACGGATTCTCCTTCATAATTTAAAGCCCGTGCAAAATTATAAAAAATCATTTCATCTTTATCATCAGTTCTCAGGGCTTCATTAAAATATATTACTGCCTCTTTTGCCCGGCTCTCTTCAAGGGACTTATATCCATAGTAATCAGCCTTTGTTTTTCTTTCCAGCACAGCACATATCGGAACATTATCGGCATATACAATATGAATGGCATTTCCGGGTGGCCATGTTTTGTTTTTAAGCTTACTGACCGGAATATACCTGCTGGTAATAATTGCATAATCCCAGTCATACTGGCTGCGTTCATCATTTCTTAAATAGAAGGTTCTTATCCCGGGATGTTTCCTGAACTGCCACTGCACAGAAAATGTTGCTCCAACGACAGCCGAATCAGTATTTTTTTCTTCCAGATATTTTATCAGCCATCTGGATGCCTCTGTCTGTCCAGTATAATAATAATCAGTTTCATAGTTACCATAGGCACCCTTAAGTCCGCCAACTAATTGATTATAATACAAATAGAAGCAGGAAGGATTCTTAAACATGAACTTCAGCGGATGAACTGCCATCAAAACCGTTATCGCAACAAGGAGCCATCTGAAATATTTTTTTTTCAATGATTCAAACAGCAAACTATAGCCGGTAGCGGAGACAAGCACGATTACCGGATACAAAAACAGGAACTGCCTCCATGAACTGTAAAGGTTTGATTTTTTGATTACTGCAAAGAAGACAGGGAACAGGACAGTAAACAGGATCATTCCGTACAACAAGGATTTGCCGGATTTGTAAATTTTCCGTGAATAAAACAAAAAGGCCAGCAAACCAGCAGTTACCAGTAACGGAATAGTAATTGCCATCGATTTTGGAAGGTAATACCACGGCATGAAATCTGACCATTCCATTCTTCCCTCAAATGTCTGCCTGAATGTGGATGGGAAATGCAGCATTGTCCTGTAAGACTCCAAAACATTACTGACCGGATGCTGAAGCGCAAAAGGCCAGAGAATAATGCCCAGACACCAGGCAGATAATGAAACTAAAATTATAATAACAAGTCTTTTTCCTTCTCCGGTGATATCAGGCTTGCCTGCCTTCACCCTGTGGTAAAGAAGGAAGATTAAATAAAAAAAGACCAGATAACAAATCAGGATCAACCCGCCTGCCCTGATGCTTAAAGAAAATCCTATGCTCATTATCAGTAGTAAGACATCTGATGACCTTGATGTTATATCCTGAAAGAGGAATTTCAGCATATAGAATATAGCGGCAATATATGCAAGGGCAAAAGGAATATCTTTAAGGTTATTCTGTGCATGTCCCATAAATGTTGGAGATACTGAAAAGAGAATAAGTACTAAAATCCCTGTCCTGTAGCCTGAGAGCCACACAGCAAAAAGGGCTGTAACAAATATGGCCAGCCAGCCTGCAAGAGAGCTCATCAGATGGCGAAATCCATAGATATCATCAATACTGAACCATTCAGTAAGAAATGTTACAATATTATCAAATGACTGGCCGTAATATTTAAGATGAGTTTCCGGAGTATTAAGCGCTGACTGATCCTGACCATGCGTAGCAAAGAAATTATAAACTGACAATGAGTGGTTGTAATGAAGGACTTCATCGCAGGAAATGCCGGCATTCCGACTTAATAAAATCATCAGGAAAAGAAGTAATGCCGAGGATATGCAGAAGATATATTTCAATACTTCTTTCTTATCATTTATTCTGACTCCCGTCATAGAATTTCCTGATAAAATATACCGGACGATTTTGTGATTCTTTGTAATTCCTGAAAATATACTCTCCTATAACACCAAGGAATACAAGTTGAATGGATCCAAGGAAATAAATACTTAATAATGTTGATGACCAGCCGGGTACTGCAATCCCGGAAGCTTTCGCAAATATGACATAAACACCTGCTCCAAGGAAAAAAAGAGTGCCAAGCGTCCCGATTATAAGACAGCATCGGATGGGAAACCTTGAAAATGAAAAGATAGCGTCAGTAGCAAGAACAAATAATTTCCCGAAGTTCATTTTAGATCTCCCTCCGAAGCGATCGTCCCTGACATATTCCATATCTCCATGTTTAAATCCGACAAATGTTCTCAGCCCGGGGAGGTAACGCACCTTCTCCTTCATGGAGATCATGGCTTCAACGGCAATCCTTTTCATCATCGAATAGTTGCCGTAATTATCCATCCCCTTAATTTCCCCTATCCTCTTAAAAATAAAATGGAAGAGCCTTTCGTAAAGAATACGTTGTCTGCTGCCTTTCCTTCCTGCCCGCTTTGCACTTATAATATCAAAATCTTCAACTGTAATTTTCCTGTACATATCTGCCAGCAGCTCGGGAGGATCCTGAAGATCGCCATCCATCATGGCAACAATGTCGCCTTTGGAATATTCAAGACCGGCAGTAAATGCAGCCTGATGTCCGAAATTCTTTGAGAGGGATATTACCTTTATTCTTATGTTATTTTCCTGCCATTTCAGGATCCTTATAAGACTCTCATCGGTACTCCCGTCATCTACAACTATGATTTCATAGTCATTAGTGAATGATTCCAGAACAGGAACAGAACGGCTTAAAAGTTCGTTGATCAGCTTTTCCTCGTTGTAGACCGGTATTACAAGTGAAAACATATAAGTGTTTCTATTTCAAGTTACCCTCTACCTTAATCCCTGATTCTTTTACTCATGCCCCCCGGGGGAAGAAGTTCGGGAAGGGGATATTACTTATTAGCATTTAGTCTTTCCAATGCATATAACACGTCATCTTTAAGTTCCGGAACATTTTCAAGTGCTTTTATTGCCGGCACTGAATATTCGGAACCCATCCAGCTGAGCTCGCGGAGAACCAGCTTTTTTGCTTCCGCTGTTGCAACCGGGTCATTTAAAAGAACAACCATCTTCTTTTCCACATCCAGAAGTGCCTTCTCATCGCCTGCAGCTTTTCTTACCAGGCTCTGCAGGTAAGTAAAATATCTTGTACTCTTAGGTATGTCGTAACCTGCCAGTTTTTCAGTTGCATCATCTATTGTTAATTCTTTAAAGCCGGGTCGCAAAACCACTCCCGCGGCTGTTGGAAAATCATACGGGACATTTTGTGTCACATTACCGGTGGCAGCCCATTCAGCTCCCCTCTGAAGGGTTACAATAAATCCTGTACATTCCATAGCCGGGCCTCCACCCTCATCAGCATGACCCATTGCGGTATGAAATATCCTTCCTTTCCCATAGCTGATTACCATCAGCATAGGTTCGTCCCTCCTCGTGCCTGCAAATCTGGGATCAGAAAGTGCAGTTGCAAGAACCTGCATATTTTTTGCAGGACCCCTGAGCTGCTGGTAAAGCTCATCGCTTCCATGCATCCATCGCATCGGCAGGCCTTTAGTAATCGGATGGTCCGGAATACGGGTCCTTACTTCAAAATCGTGTCGTTCACCATGGCTGCCGGCAGGTCCGGCTGAGGTATCAGTAACCAGCTGATTTCGTGAATAGTAAACATACGGCCCGTTTTTTTCATTACGGCCGTTCCATCCTCCCAGCCCGATCATTTCATTATACTCCTTCCATAACGGGAATGACATGCAGGCTCCATGATATACTACCACCCCGCCCCCGTTATTTACATAATTTACAAATTTCTTATTTGTCTTTTCTGACCATGGATCGCCGCTGTAATCGAGAACTACCAGCTTGTATTTCGAGAAATCCGGTTTAAAAACTGACATATCACCACCTTTTTCAGGTGTTGTCATTATGGTCGAGGTAAAGATCCCTGTCGCATCGAGTATCTCTTTAAGCACCGGAGAGCTTGCTTTCCAGTTATGCTCGCTTTGCCCGGTAACTATCAACACTTTAACTTTTTTTGAACTGCAGGATTGCAATAGTGAAATAAGGGCAGCCAGTAACAGTATTATTATATAATGCTTTTTCATCTTTTCAGGATTAAACGGTTGGTAATGTCCATGGTTGTCTGTAGGGCCTGCTCAGCAAACGGCTTGCTCTGGGATTTCCTATGATTTCTTCCTTCACCGGATCCCAGTGAATTGTCTCACCAGTCGTCATTGCAATTTCTCCAAGTAAACCGACTGATATCGCACGGTAAGCACCTTCAATCGGAGAAATTGTCGGCTTCCCTGAATGAACACAATCGACAAAATTCTGCCAGTGGTTCTCAGACTTATAAAGGTGAATTTCATTTTCTCCTATTACCTCCTCAAGAATTTTAGGATCAGATGCTGTGAGTCTGTTCCCCCGGTCGGTATGGATCCATCCTCTGTCGCCATACCATGTAGTTCCCATCCCCATTATCTGCCTTGAAGCATTAGCAACCCTCATCTCAATTCCATTTGAATATTTACAGGTGAAGTCATATTCGACAGGTGCGTTGAAGATTCCTTCCGGAGGGTAAATACCTGTTCCTGAAATTTCAACCGGACCTGTATGCTCAAGTCCGGCACCCCAGTTAGCTATATCGATATGATGACCTGACCAGTCAGTCAGCTGTCCGCCGGAGTAATCAAGGATCCATCGCCAGTCCCAGTGCGATACTCCGCGGAACGGCACTTTTGGTGCAGGGCCGAGCCACATTTCCCAGTTCAGTTCTGGAGGGACATCCTTAACTGGAGGAGTACCGATTCCTCTCCCGCCGTCAGGCAATCCAACCTCTATACGAGTTATTTTTCCCGCTCTGCCGTTTATCGCCAGCTCAGCGCCCCGGTGAAAATTTGGCAATGATCGCTGCCAGCTTCCTGTCTGCCAGATAACGTTATTTTTCTGTACAGCAGCAACAATTGCCTGTCCGTCATGTATAGTACGGCAGATTGGCTTTTCACCATAAACGTTAAGCTTTTTATTTACGACTGAAGTATAAATAATCCCATGCCAGTGGTCGGGAAGGGCGAGCGAAACTGCGTCGAGCTTTTCCTTTTCAAGAAGTTCCCTGAAATCGGCGTAGCTGCGGCATCCGGAATCCTTATTTGCCTTGTCGACAGTCTCCTTGGCTTTGGCCAGCCGGGAGGAATCAACATCGCAAACTGCAACATATTGTATTGCATCCTTCAGATTAATGAAGTCCCGCATATTGGACATGCCCTGTGATCCGGTCCCTATAGCACCCATAACTACCCTGTTACTCGGTGCGATTCTTCCACCCATGCCCAAAGCGGAAGATGGAATAATTTCCGGGAAAATAAACACTCCGGCGCCAGCTGCTACGGAACGCTTTACAAAATCTCTTCTGGTTGTTTTTCGTGACATAGTAATTTATATTATTTGACCTTTATAATTTGGAAATACTGTCTGGATCAGAGGGGTTCCCGGAACCGGTGCTTCAAAAGCCATGTTTACCGGACCAAATTCTAACTTTGAAGGTCCGAGGTCCATATCCGATTTAAATATGTCATCCCAGACTACAGCCCTGCCTGTATATGCTGCGGTCCGGCCCATTATTGCAGTCAGGGTCGATAATGCTGTCTGTTCAGCTTCATTGACGTAATTACCTGTTCTTATTGCGTATACAAGGTGCATATGTTCCTGAACATAGGCAGGAATCTGGATCTGACTGGTGGAATTTCCGTTCTCATCTTTAGGGTATTCAAATTGCCATTTAATGTTTCCCTTAAGGTCCCAGATCGTATTCTGGCAATTCGTGTATCCTTCCGTTCCCATGATCATCTCTCCTGTTCCGTTTGCACAGCTGTCTATCTGCCGGCACATGCTGTGTGAGAATATACCATTGCCATAATCAAAATCAACACTGAAGAAATCGTACTGATCGCCGGTTATTCTCCTTGCTCTTCCCCCATAACCTATTGCCCGTTCAGGATGTTTACCCAAAAACCAGTTTATAACATCAATATTATGTACATGAGTATCAAGTATATGATCGCCGCAAAGCCAGCAGAAATTGTTCCAGTTGCGTATCATATATTCCATGTCGTTCCACTGCGGTTCCCGTTCCCTGTACCAGACGTGGTCCTGGTTCCAGAAAGCTTTGGCTGAAATAATTGTACCTATCGCCCCATTCATGATTTGTATGTATGTGGCAATATAGTCTTCCTGGTGGCGGCGCTGAGTTCCTGTAACAACATTTAAACCTATTGCTTCCGCCTTTTTCCCCGATGTGATTATTGAACGGATACCGACAGGATCGACTGCCACCGGCTTCTCCATAAACACATGCTTGTTTGTGGTTACAGCCTCAAGAAAATGATCAGGCCGGAACTGAGGCGGTGTTGCCAGAATGACCACATCTATATCTGGCAGTGCCATAAGCTTCCTGTACCCGTCGAATCCGGCAAAACAGTTTTCTGCTGGTACAGGCAGGCTGAAGGAAGCGAATCTTTCGCGGCATGCATCGATCTTGTCCTGGAAAACATCTGACAGGGCCACAATTTCAAGGTCGGGGCCCGAACTTATGAAATTAATTGCAGCACCAGTGCCTCTTGCACCGGTACCAATGAGTCCTGCCCTTAGCTTTTTACCTTTTGGAGCGCCACTTAAAATGGGAGGCAGCCCGAGCTCTTTGCCATCCGCTTTCCTTTTGCATGATGACAAAACAGCACCTGCTCCTGCCAGTCCTATTCCTGCCAGCGCGGTTTTTCCGATAAAATTCCTCCTGTTAATATTCTTCATTTATCAATTATTTCAACCATTTCAAACCTCCTTCAATCCTCTTCAATCTATTTTGAGAGATTTCCGCTATCAGCCTCACAGACAACCCTGAATCCTACATCAATACAATCAGAGTACCACCATATGCTCTTTGGGATCTGGGGATCAGTGACAAGCCATGCCTTGGTTTTAGTAAAATTCCTGGCCGCACTTCGGACATCCCTGGCGCTGCTTTTAAAAGATCCTCCGCGGATTACATGCTCTGAGCCTCTTGCCGGACCTTTAGGGTTCACCCTCAGTGAATCGGTTTTATAAAAGTCAGGTGAGTAATAATCCAGGCAGAATTCAGCAACATTACCCGGCATATTCTTAAGTCCGAAAGGATTACTTTTTACAAAAGAGGGTTCTTCAGTCTTTGAAGGGCTGTTCATATTATAAACGACCATGGAGGCTAAAACAGCAGTGTCGGGTTTAAAGAGCTTTTTAAGAAAACCCTCTGAATAGAATTTTTTTGGATCGCCCTTAAAGAAGTAAGGAGTCTCAGTTCCGCCCCTGCAGGCATATTCCCATTCAGCTTCAGTGGGGAGCCGGAATTTTTTGCCGGTTACTTTAGAGAGCCACTGGCAATAAACACTGGCAGCATGCCACGTCATTGTTATAGCAGGCCGTTGTCCTTTTCCCCAGCCCTGGTCAGGTGCTCCCCACGGGGGTGTCGCCCCGCTTATTGCATCAACCTTTCCGGTAGTCACTGTCTGGCCTTCTGTCCTGCCCTGCGAACCCGTTGCCCTGAAAAAAGCCATATACTCATCCCACGTAACTTCATTTTTTGCGATCCAGAATTTCGTCAGGGTAACCTCTCTTACCGGCCCTTCGTCCTGCCTGCGAAGAGGTTCGGTATCGGGGCTTCCCATTTTGAATTTTCCTCCCGGAAGAGCAACCATTTCAAAAGATACTCTGGTTCCGGGTATCATCTCAGTGAAATTTTCAAAGCCTGTGATTTTTGCAGGTTCCGTAAACGGAGGCTCATCAGATGTTACTGTAACTCCGAAACTTGTATCATGTGCATGAGCTGCCGCTCCCTTGTCATAATGACCAACGTTCAGGTGACAATTGATACAATTAATCGGATCCTTGCTGGTAGTGTAAAGGAGGTGTGCGTTGCCTCCGTTTACTGAAAGAGTTACCGGGAAAAGGTTCTGATGGCAATCAATGCATGATTCCTCATAAACAATTCCTTTTGCATTTTCAAGAAGTTTTTTCTTCTGCCAGTCTATGGCAGCACTATCCTTGAAAAAATAACCGTAAACATCTTTAAATCCATGCTTTACCTTTGCCGGCAGATATCCATGACCCTTGGGAGGAAGGTGACATCCGGCACAATGGGTTATTGTTCCTGACTTATTATTATAATGGGTCGATAATTTCCATGACTGGTCAGCCGCCGGGTGAATATGACATGAAACACAATACTTATCAGTTGAGGTATAGGTAATGGCTTTACTTCCGGAAAACGCCAATACTATAGTTAAGATAATGCCCAAAATGAAAAACCACCTCTTTGCCGGTCTGCCGGCAGAAGTGCTTCTGAAATAGTTATTATAATTCATTCAATACCGGGGGAGATCAATTAAACTTGTTAAAGTTAATCGATTGCCGGACTTGAAAAAACGATTTCCGGATTTTTTTTCATTTTTTTCAGAAATCTCAAAACCTTTGAACGAATTTATGGCAATATGGTGTTTTGCCGTTCTTGAAATAATAGTCCTGGTGGTATTGTTCGGCGTCATAGAATTCTGAAGCCTTAACGAGCTCAGTGACTACATTGTACCCCTTTGATTTAAGAATACCGATATCATTCCCGGCTATCTTTTTCTGGTCATCATTCATATAGAAAATCACAGAGCGGTACTGATCTCCTATGTCGGGTCCCTGGCCCCCAATCTGCGTAGGATCGTGTATATCAAGAAAAAGTCTGACCAGCTTTTCGTAAGATGTCTTCTGAGGGTCATAGATTATTTTAACTGCTTCAGCATGGCCGGTGGTTCCGGTGCATACCTGCTGGTAAGAAGGATTTTTGACGTGTCCTCCCGTATATCCTGATGTCACTGAAATCACTCCCTGTTCCTGCTTCATATAATAGTCCACACCCCAGAAGCATCCACCTGCAAATATTGCTGTTCCGTATCTGCCTTCCGGCATGATGGAAGGAACAAAATCGAGTGAAACGGAATTTACGCAATTACGAACATTTTTAGGAGTTAACTCCTCTCCTATGAAAACATGTCCAAGGTGAGCCCCGCAGTTAGCACAAATTATTTCAGTTCTCAGACCATCAGGATCAGGGATTCTTTTAACCGCTCCCTTAATTTCGCTGTCAAAGCTTGGCCAACCGCAATCAGAATTAAATTTATCAGTGGAATAATAAAGAGCTGCTCCGCATTTTTTGCATATATATGTTCCTTTTTCCTTATAATTTGTGAATTTCCCTGTAAAAGGAGTCTCTGTACCTTTATTATTTATAACATTCGACTCAGCTTTTGTGAGATCATTATAGGAAAGTTTCTCCTGAGAAAAGGAAGAATTAGTGCTCATGGTATATAAAATTGCAGTAAATAATATGGATAAAATCTTTCCGGACATAATTGTATGCGAATGAATAAGAAATAACAAAATTATAAAAAAAATGTTCGGGACTGAATGCTCTCAGCCTCTTGATTCCCCTTTGATCAGGCTGAGGGTGAGTTCGGGGGTAGCGGCAGCAAGTAATTTTCAAACATATTTTCCGTTTTATTGTTCTAATTAATGGCTTAACCAGGTTCATTCATCAAAGTATTTAATTAAATTTCTGGCATAGATATTGTTTTTTGATTGAAAAGTTTATTTTTGTAATCTATTAATAAGTCTTACTTATGAAAAAAGCTGCTGTTGTTCTGTTAGTTGTTTTTATAACTGCACTTGTTGTCAGTTCATGCAATAAACAGGCGTGCCCTGCTTACAGCAATGCTCAGACAGAACAGTCCGGACAAAATGGCTGATTCTTTATATTTCAATTAATCTCCAATTTATAAGCTGGCACAAAAATGAGAAAGCTGCTTATATTAGCGGTCGGGGTATTTATTTGTGCACTTTCATTAAAAGCACAGGGGGATTTAAATCAACAGCAAAAGGTATTTTTCAGAAATGAGAGATCTTTTGCTTTCCTTTTAAATACTGATGGAATCGGATTAAGTTACCGGGAAGCTAAAAGAGTTGATTTCCTGAACAAAACTCTCCTCGAAATTGATGCCGGGACTCTTAAACATCCCAAAGAATTCAAACAAAGCAATCCATATACCACAGGAACGGGATCATTTGTTTTCGGCAAGCTTAATTCTGTCTTTTTCCTGCGGGCAGGAATAGGGCGTCAGCATGAGATTTTCAAAAAAGCCGACCTGGGAGGTATCGCAATCAGATATTTTTATTCGGGAGGCCCGGTTTTAGGCTTGTATAAACCCATATATTACAAAGTGCTTTATCTTATTTCCTCAAGTGAATATGAAATAAGAGAAGAGAAGTTTTCAAGCTCAATTGCACTGCCTGGTGATATTTACAGCCGGGCATCCTTTACTAAAGGGCTAAATGAGACAAAAGTGCTACCGGGATTATATGCCAAGGCGGGATTCAACTTTGAATACAGCAAGGAGGACAAAGTTATCCATGCTGTTGAGGTTGGAGCCCAGATAAATGCATTTCCCAAAAAGATACCAATAATGGATACCAACGACAATAAAGCAATATTCTTCTCATTATTTGTGAGTTACAGATTTGGTGTAATTATCGATCCCCTTCATCCTGAAGAGACCAGGTTCAACAATCTGTTTAAGAAGAAAAAAGTGCAGGAGTTCACCCCCGCCCCTTGATAGTTACCTGAAAAATACTATTTTTGTCGTTCGATTTATTAACCATAATTTATACAGGTATGTCAAAAATTAAAGTAGCTATTAACGGTTTTGGCAGAATTGGCCGTAATGTGTTCAAGATTGCCCTCGAAAGAAAGGATATTGAAATAATCGGTATCAATGACCTCACTGACACAACAACGCTTGCCCACCTGCTGAAATATGATTCTACTCAGGGCAGATTCCCCGGGGTCACACATGATGCAGAAAATATCATTGTAAACGGGATCAAAGTAAAGGTGCATGCTGAGAAAAATCCTGCCAGTATCCCATGGAAAGAGAAACCTGATGTTGTAATTGAATCAACAGGTATTTTTACCTCAAAAGAGAGCCCCAAGGGCGGCTATGGTGACCATCTTAAAAACGGAGCCAAAAAGGTAATTCTCACAGTCCCTGCAAAGGATACAATCGATGCAATGATAGTTCTCGGTGTAAATGAGAAAGACCTTAAACCTGAGCACCAGTGCGTTTCAAATGCATCATGCACCACCAACTGCCTTGCCCCTGTTGCAAAAGTTCTTAATGATAATTTCGGAATTGAAATAGGTTATATGACGACCATACATTCATATACCAATGATCAGAGGATACTCGACCTTCCGCACAAGGATCTCAGACGCGCAAGATCGGCTGCCATATCACAAATACCCACAACTACCGGAGCAGCCAAAGCCGTGGGCAAAGTCATTCCCGATCTGAAAGGCAAACTTGACGGAATTTCCGTAAGGGTGCCCACTCCCACAGGTTCGTTAGTTGACCTGGTTGCAGTTCTCAAGAAAGAAGCTACAAAGGAAGAGATCAATGCAGCAATGAAAAAGGCAGCTGAAGGTCCGATGAAAGGTATTCTTGAATATACAGAAGATCCAATAGTATCTGTTGATGTCATTCATACCACCGCCTCAGCCATCTTTGATTCCCTCAGCACTATGGTTAACGGGAAGATGATCAAGGTACTGGCATGGTACGACAACGAGTGGGGTTATTCCTGCAGGGTTGTTGATCTTATACCGTTGGTTGCAAAATAAAAATTAAAGATCAAACCGCATTAAATTCGTAGAGACGTTGCATGCAACGTCTCTACTGTTATTATACATTATTTAATTCTTATACGATCATCTCTATCTCCAAAGGTATGCCTGCGGTATCGCGGTAATGTTCCCCCAGTTCAAGCATGGCTTCATCATCTTCCTCATACAGCCATTTCATTTTAACTGAGTTGCCGGTCCGGCCAAAACCGGTAAGTCTCTTAAGTATCTCATATAGATATTTGGATGACCCGCTGTTAATATATTCCAGCTGAATATTGACATTTAGCTTATTTGTCTTCTCAAAATGAAAGGTAATCCAATCATCAAGACGTCTGAAAATAATTTCGGGATTTTCAGGTATTGACCGCCCTGTAATTTCAAGCTTGTTCTCATCGGCAAAGTAGACTATACCGGGACAATTTTTCAGTTCTTCCTGAATTATATACTTTTCCATATTCTTTTGATTTATTCGTATCGTAATGCTTCAATAGGATCAATATTTGCAGCCTTTACAGCGGGGGCATATCCCGATACAACACCTACAACAAAACATACTATAATACCCATTGAGACCCATAACCATGGGATTATAAAGCTTGATTTCAACATTGATGAAACACCATTTCCGATAAGTATCCCAAGAATGATGCCGAAGAGTCCGCCGAGCTGACCTATCATAACAGATTCAAAAAGAAACTGGTATTTGATTGTTTGTGGTTTGGCTCCTATTGCTTTTCTCACACCGATCTCCCTTGTCCGCTCTGTAACTGATACCAGCATTATGTTCATCAGGCCGACAGCGGCCCCAAATAATGTTACCATCCCGATTATAGTTGCAGCAAGGGTAACATATTTAATATTTTTAAGCAGCAGCGCGACTATATTATCGCTTTTTGAAACAACGAAGTCTGATTCATCTCTGGGATTAAGGTTTCGAACCACCCTGAAAATGGCTTCCGCTTCACCGGCAAGGAGGTCAAGATGGGCAGGATTGAAGGGCATGACCGTTATGCTGAAACTCATGTTTGGCCGGGAGAAATATAACCGGGCTGTAGTTACAGGCATAATACATACTCTGTCGCTGCTGACTACACTTGCTCCCTTACTTTTAAGCACACCGGCCACCTGAAGCTTAAGCCCTGCGACAGAGACCTCCTTCCCTAAAGGATCAAGACCGGAAGGGAAAAGATCTGAAGCGATCTCCGAGCCAAGTAAAACCACCCTGCCGGAAGATTGTATTTCCTGTGAGCTGTAGCTTCTTCCGTTTTCTACCTCATACCCCGAAACCGACAGATAATTTTCATCTGCGCCTATCAGCTCAACATTTGGATTCGTTTCTTCGGTCCCGTATTTGACAGTCGACAAATTTGATGCATAAAATGAGACCGACACCCAGGCAGGCTCTTTAAAACTCTCCTTGAATTCAATAGCTTCCTTGAAGGAAATATGAGAAAAATTCTTTGCCCTTATCCTCTCATCTCCTATCTGGATATTCAATCCGCGGGAGGATATTGTAAAGGAATTGGCGCCCATCATGGTGAACTGGCTTGTAAGAGAAGATTTTATGGCATCTATGGCAGTCAATATACCCACCAGCGCCATAATTCCGAATGCAATTATACATATTGTGAGCACTGCCCTGACCTTGTTCGAGCCTATTGCCCTGGCGGATATCCTCACATTCTCCCAGAAAAGACCAATTCTTAAATATCTTGTTGTTTTCAAAGACATATCAGATGTATTACAGCAATAAAAAATTAAAAGTACAATTTTTTTTACATTCTGCCGGGATGACCCCTGTTAATAAATTTTTTTAAAATAATTAAGAATTTAGTTGCATAACTAATCATTTCGTTATATATTTGTGTATGGCAGGGTAAATTTAATCCTTCTGAAACACGATTCATCAGGTATCAACGACTTGAATCAATAAAATTGGCAATATTATGAGAGACTTGACACGGGCAGAAGAACAGGTAATGCAGGTGCTCTGGAAAATTAAAAAGGGTTTCGTAAAGGATATCCTTGAACATTTTGAAGAGCCAAAACCTGCTTATAATACAATAAGTACGATTGTCCGGATTTTGCAGGACAAGGGTTTTGTGAATCATAAAGCCTATGGCCGGACACATGAATACTATCCTGAAGTATCTAAGGACGATTACTCCAAATCGCATCTCAGCAGCTTTGTGAATGACTATTTCTCCAATTCCTTCGGTAAAATGGTCAGCTTTTTTGCCAGGGAAAAAGGTATAACTGTTAAAGAGATGGAGGAAATAATGAAACTAATGGAAAATGAAGTAAAAAAACAAAAATCAGGAAAATGAATCCGACCTTATTATATATGTTTAAATCCGGATTGTCCCTCGCGGCACTCTATCTTGTTTACCGGATATTCCTTGATAAGGATACCATGTATGAACGGAACAGGTTTTTCATCCTGCTTTCTTTTCTGGCTTCCCTGGTTTTCCCTCTGATAATTATTAAAACCTCACAACCTCTTGATATCCAGTTTTTCGGCAAGGACCTCACTGGAATTATCATTGACGGAAATACAGATTCATCTCCCCTCATAAATAATGCTACAAACCTGCAAACCTGGAGCTCAATTATCCTGAAAGTCTACCTGGGAGGAGTAGTGGTTTTTGGAATTAAATTTCTGGCTGAAGCGTTAAGTCTCCTTTTTCTTATTGGCAGGCAGAAAAACAAAGGAAATAATATTATAAAGCTTAAGAATCATGCAGCATCCGGATTCTCGGCATTCGGTTATGTTTTTATTGATTCCCGGCTGAGTGAAACTGAAGCACAGGATATTATCAGGCATGAGCAAAAACATCTCGAGAGGTTTCATTTTTTCGATATCCTGTATATCGAACTGATAAAAATAATTCAATGGTTTAATCCTATTATATATTTATTTGACAGGTCGTTACGGGCGGTACATGAGTTTCAGGCCGATGAAGAATGCCTTAATTCAGGAATCCCCGTAGAAAATTACCAGGGACTTATGCTGAACCAGGTATTCAGGACCAGCTTATTTAATGCTTCCAACAGCTTTTCAAATCCAACATTAATAAAAAAACGAATGATCATGATGACAAGAAAACGATCGAAAGCTCTGGCAAACCTTAAGGTACTACTTGTTTTGCCTGTTGTTGTTCTCTTACTGTTTACATTTTCCAATTGCTCCGAGAAATTGCAGATGGGTCCTGCTACCGGTGAAATTAATCCTCCGCCTCCACCCCCGACTCCATTTGCCGGTCAGGAAAATTTAAAGATTCTCCAGGAGACCATGATGAACGGAGAAGCGGAACCTTTCATTGTGGTGGAAGAAATGCCCATGTTCCCTGGCGGGGACTCTGCCCTTTTGAATTATGTTGGCAGGAATACGGTTTATCCCAAAGAGTCAAGGGACCAAGGCATCCAGGGAAGGGTGATTGTCAGGTTTGTAATCGGGGCCGATGGGATGGTTTCAAAAGTATCTGTTCTAAAGGGCGTCGATCCAATATTGGATGCTGAAGCAATCAGGGTTGTCAGCCAGCTGCCTCAGTTTAAACCCGGTAAACAGGGTGGCAAGGAAGTTCCGGTCTGGTACATGTTACCCATTACGTTTTCACTTACCGGAAAAGGTGGTGAGAAATTATCTCCCCCACCTCCTCCACCTCCGCCCTTCAGAGTTAATGAACAGAATGTGAATGAACCATTCGTTGTAGTCCAGGAGATGCCTTCCTTTCCTGGTGGAGACACGGCTTTGCTAAGATATATATCCAATAATATAAGGTATCCTGAAGAGGCTAAAAAAGAAAATATTACAGGAAGGGTAATTGTCAGATTCTGTGTAACCGAAACAGGAACCGTAGATAAGGTTTCAGTACTGAAAGGTGTTCACCCGGCGCTTGATGCAGAAGCTGTCAGGGTAATATCATCCCTGCCACGGTTTATACCGGGTAAACAGGGTGGTGTTCCGGTACCGGTATGGTATACGGCTCCTGTCACCTTTGCTTTACCAGGAACCCCGCAGGTTGTAAAGCCGCAGTCTCCGGATGAATAATTTAAAACCCTTGAATTAAGATGAATCCTTTCCTTACATATATTATAAAAACTGCCTTTTGCATTGCAGCTTTTTACCTTGTCTACTCACTCATGCTGAGCAGAGACACAATGTATACGAGGAACAGGATCTTTATTTTATTTGCAGTTATTTCTGCACTGGTTCTGCCTTTCATATCAATAGAGACAAACAAACCTGTTGGCTCTCTTTTTTTCGGGAAGACACTTTCAGAGGTACTTATTAAAGATTCGTCTGCCGGTAATCCCATGGAATCAGGGGTATTTGCAGCCGGGTTGCCGAAGATATTGCTCGCGATTTATTTTGCCGGCCTTCTGTTATTTGGTATGATTCTTTTATTTAACCTCGCAGAACTCTTTATACTGATAATTAAAAGGAGGTCGGCCGGTTCCAGGTTAATTAAATTCCATGGATTGGCTACAGCCGGATTTTCAGCACTGGGATATGTTTTCATTAATTCCAGGTTATCAGAAAGTGATGCGGCTGAGATACTCAGGCACGAACAGAATCACCAGGTTCATTTTCATTTTTTGGATATTCTCTTTCTGGAAGTGGTGAAAGTTCTTCAATGGTTCAATCCGTTCATTCACCTTTTTGACAGGTCACTGCGTGCGGTACATGAATACCAGGCTGATGAGGAGTGCATCAGGAACGGCATTCCGATATTGAGTTACCAGCAGCTTCTGATGAACCAGGTATTCAGGGCCAGGGTATTTAACATAACCAACAGCTTCTCAAATCCAACACTCATTAAAAAACGAATGATCATGATGACGAAAAAACGATCTACAACAATGGCAAACCTGAAAATACTGATGGTACTGCCGGTAATTGCAATTGTGCTTGTTGCATTTTCTTCGTGCCAGAATAAAGCCAAACAGACAGCAAATGCAACCGAGGAAATAGCACCTCCTCCTCCACCTCCTCCTCCTGTGGCTGCCGCTGATAAGAAGGTTGAGGCAGGACAACCAATACCGGCTGATGCGCCGCCGCCGCCACCCCCTCCGCCGCCACCGCCATTTACTGTAAAGGACGGAGATACGACATGGCATAGAGTAGATGTAATGCCCCAGTTTACCGGAGGTGATGTTGCCCTGACTAATTATATCGAGGATAATATCACTTATCCGCCCGCTGCAAAAGAAAAAAATATCCAGGGAAAAGTCCTGGTATCCTTCATTGTCAAACAAGATGGCACTGTAACCGGAGCGAAAGTTGCCGGAGGCTCAGGAATGAATAAACCTGAACTTTGCGCAGAAGCTGTGAGGGTTGTCAGTTCACTTCCTGCCTTCGAAAAGCCTGGTCTCAAGAACGGGAAACCGGTTCAGGTCTGGTATATGATGCCAATAGCTTTTACTCTTAAATAAATATTCAGATCAATTTTACACATAGGCTGACCATCGGAAGAGGGTCAGCTTTTTTATTTCCGTGTCTCTGTTCCATTCTCCCTTTTTCCCAGACCTCATCCTCCTGCCCCCTTCTTACGAGGAAGATCGACCTCACCCCATACCACTCTCCGGGGGCGTTAAAACCTCACCCCCAGCCCCTCTCCCGTTTTCAATCGACCTCACCCCAACCCCTCTCCCAGGGGAGAGGGGCTATCTCATTTATATACAATGTTTTACATCACCCTCTCACCTCGGGAGAGGGGGACTGGAGGGGGTGAGGTCGAAGAGAACCGGGAGAGGGGGACTGGAGGGGGTGAGGTCGAAGAGAACCGGGAGCAGGGGACGGAAGGGAGTGAGGTAAATTTCACTAAATTTGCTCATACAATAATATTATATGAATCTCAAAAACCGCATTTCGGCTTTCTCTCTTCTTGGTAAAATCCTTCGGGATGAAATGGATGGCAAATCATCAGCGTATTCTTCACAATTAAATCAGATGATCGAGACCCAGCATCTTAAAAATCCATGGTTCACGGCAGATAATGTCAGGATGGCAATAACGGCGATCGCTGTGCAGCTCACGCAGGAAAGACTTGAAGAATGGACATCGCGTTACCCGGAACTTAACCATGACAGAAAACCATTGAAAGTCGGTGTTATAATGGCCGGCAATATTCCCCTGGCAGGGTTCCATGATTTTCTTTCTGTACTGATCAGCGGAAATAATATATTGGCAAAAACCAGCTCAAAGGATTCTGAACTGATCCAATATATTGGACAGATACTATTCGATATCAATCCGGAATTCTCCGGAAAAATAGAATTCACCAATGATACTTTAAAGGGTTTCGATTCAGTTATTGCAACAGGCAGTGATAACAGCTCCCGCTACTTTGAATATTATTTCAGGAAATACCCGAATATTATCAGGAAAAACAGGAGCAGCATAGCAGTTCTTGAAGGAAATGAAAGTCAGCAGGAACTGGAAGCTCTCGGTACAGATATTTTCTCCTATTTCGGACTGGGCTGCAGGAATGTATCCAAGCTCTTCATCCCGGTGTCGTTCGACCTTTCAGAGATGATTAAGACGTGGAGCAGGTTCTCCGGGTTGATAAGCCATTCAAAATATGCCAATAATTACAATTTCAGCAAGGCTGTATACCTGGTAAATAAAGAACGAGTCACTGATACCGGATATGTTCTCATAAAGGAAGATCCGGGATTAACCTCTCCTGTTGCTGTTCTCTACCTGCAATATTATAATTCAATGGAACAGGTCAGTAAGGCAATTGATGAAAACCGGGTAAAAATCCAGTGTACAACGGGACATGGTTTTATTCCGTTTGGTAAGGCTCAGTCGCCAGTCCTGTGGGATTATGCAGACGGAATTGACACATTGTCATTTCTCCTTAAAAAAAAATAATCCGGGAATATTGTACAATAAAAAATATTATATTGCACCAGTCGAATCACTAAAGTTATGGTTTACAAATTTGTTGTGTTATCGGATGAGGATGAGTCGTTTGTGAGAGAATTTGAATTCCTTGACTCGCATACATTAATGGATTTTCATAATACGATCCAGGACGAACTTGAGTTTGACAAATCTCAAATGGCTTCTTTCTACCTGGCAACGGATAACTGGGAGAAGGAAGAGGAGTTTACACTGTTCGATATGGGAACCGGATCCTCTACTATGGAGGTAGCAGTTCTGGAGGATATAATCTTCCGTAAAAACCAGAAATTGCTGTATGTTTTCGACTTCTTCAATGACAGGGGCCTTTTCGTTGAGTATACTGGTGAATCCAAGGAGATCGACGGCCGTGAATATCCTATATGCACAAACTCCAAAGGGGTCCCGCCAAAACAGGTCATTTTTGGCAGCAGCGCCAGGAAACTATATAATAATATTGTAGTATCAGATGATGAGGAAGACGAAGATGAACCTGAAGTTGATGATCTCTTCCTTAATGGCGATGATGAGGAGCCCCTGGGCGGATTCGAAAATGAAGAGAGCCTGAACGAAGAGGAAGAATAGCCTCGTCCCGGAAATTCAATGAACAATACCCTGATAGTTCTTCTTGGTCCGACCGGAGTCGGGAAGACAGATATTTCCATCAGTCTTGCCCGCAAATTCAGGTGCGAAATTATCTCAGCCGACTCCAGGCAGTTTTTCCGTGAATTGAAAATCGGGACCGCTATCCCGTCAGAATCCCAGATGTCGGAAATCAGACATCATTTCACCGGATTCCTTTCCGTAAATGATTATTACAGTGCAAGCCTTTTTGAAAAAGATGTAGTGGAAATTCTTCCAACACTGTTTGCCAAAAACAGAATTGTAATTATGACAGGTGGCTCTGCAATGTATATCGATGCTGTTTGCGAAGGGATTGATGATATACCCGATGTCGATCCTGCTGTAAGGGATAAAGTTACACGAAAATACCACGAAGAAGGGATTGAAGGTTTAAGACTGGCTCTTAAGCTGCTTGATCCGGATCATTATCATAAAGTCGACCTTAAAAATCCCAAAAGGATAATCAGGGCGCTTGAGATCTGCGAATCTGCAGGAAGGCCATATTCATCCTTTCTTAAAAAACAGAAAAGGATGCGGGACTTTACTGTAATTAAAACAGGAATAAGGCGGTCAAGGGGAGAATTATATCATAGAATTGATTCGAGGGTAGATGACATGGTTAAGCGGGGGCTTGAAAATGAAGCCAGGAGTCTTTATGAACTGAGACATTTAAATGCGTTAAACAGTGTCGGATACAAAGAGTTTTTCAGCTTTTTTGATGGTAAAATTTCAAGGGATCAGGCCATAAGCCTTATTAAAAGGAATACCCGCCGCTATGCCAAAAGACAGATAACGTGGTGGGGGAAGGATAAGACGATCAAATGGTTTGATCCGGAAGATATATTTGCGATTATACGCTATATTGAAAGTAAAGTAATGGCTTAGTGTCTTGCAGTTCCCGAATCGCTCCGCTCCCGGGATTTTGTCACTTCATTCCTCAACTTGCAGCCTTGTAATCATTCAAGCCTCTTAAGTCTCCTTATAGTCTCAATGGGATCTTTTGAGCTGAAAACGGAATTGCCAGCAACCAGTACATTGACCCCTGTTCCGACCAGTTTCCGGGCATTGCCGGTATCAATGCCACCATCGACTTGTATCAATACATTATATCCTTTTTCATCAATCATTTTCCTGAGCTCAGAAATTTTGTTATAGCATTCCATAATGAATTTCTGTCCGCCGAATCCGGGATTGACGGTCATTATGAGTACCATATCAATATATGGAAGCGTATTTTTAAGCAATGAAACAGAAGTATGGGGATTTACTGCAACCCCGGCCTTCATTCCAAGGTTGTGAATTTCTGATACAGTCCGCTGAAGATGGATGCATGCTTCATATTGAACAGTTAATGAATCTGCACCTGCTTCACGGAACCCCGAAAGATACCTGTCGGGATCGATGATCATCAGATGGACGTCAAGTGGTTTTTTTGCGATTTTCTTCACATGTTCAATAACCGGTAATCCGAATGAGATATTAGGAACAAAAACTCCGTCCATGACATCGCAGTGAATCCAGTCGGCTTCACTTTTATTAATTATTTCAACCACTCCTGCCAGGTTTCCCAGATCAGCAGAAAGGAATGACGGAGAAACAAGATGATTCATCAGATGATATTTTCGGCAAAGTTAGGACAAAAAGTTAACCAAGGTATGTCTTAAGAATTTTGCACCGTGTGGTAAATTGAATTCTTTTGATGGCTTTTTCTTTGATCTGCCTGACTCTTTCGCGGGTCAGGTTGAGCTCTTCGCCTATTTCCTCAAGCGTGAAGGGATGTTTCATACCCAGTCCGAAATAGAGCTTCAGAACTTTAGCTTCCCGTGGAGAAAGTGTACTCAGCGCTCTTTCAATTTCATAAGCGAGCGACTCATTGATCAGGTTTCTGTCGGGACTGGGAGTATCATTGCTCTGAAGCACATCGTACATTGTATTATCTTCCTCAGAACTTATAGGAGCATCCATTGAGACAGTACGTCCGTTTGTTTTAAGAGCTTCCTTCACGTCTTCAGGGATCATTTCAAGCATATCGGCAATCTCCTGGGAAGAGGGTTCCCTCTCGAACTCCTGTTCAAGCCTGGCAAAAGCCCGGTTTATCCTGTTAATAGAACCTATTTTATTGACCGGAAGCCTTACAATCCTTGCCTGTTCAGCAAGGGACTGAAGGATTGCCTGGCGTATCCACCATACTGCATAAGAAATGAATTTGAAGCCGCGTGTCTCATCGAAACGCTGCGCTGCTTTCATCAGCCCCAGGTTCCCCTCATTTATCAGGTCAGGCAGGCTCATTCCCTGATTCTGATATTGTTTTGCTACAGAAACCACAAAACGCAGATTTGCTTTTACCAGCTTTCGCAGGGAATCAGGATCGCCTGATTTAATCTTCCTTGCAAGTAAAACCTCCTCCTCAGGTGAAATAAGATCAACCCTTCCAATCTCCTGAAGATATTTGTCGAGAGAAGGAGTGTCACGGTTAGTGACCTGTTTCGTAATTTTTAATTGGCGCATTTACAGGCCGAGGTTAGTTTCTCAAAGAAAATGCGGGCATCAGGTACAATTTTAGTAAAAATTTACGCTCCTGCTACAGATAATAAACAATTTTTTTGCTAAACCAGAGTTTTAATATTAAATTGCACGGTTATTTTTCACTCAGAATATCAAATTAAAAATTCGATTTGATAAAATACCGTTGCATTTATTGATATTTAACACTAGATAATAAATCATTTTTTTATTTTTGCACTGGTTTTTAGGATGTGTGAAGTAATTGTTGCATAATCCGACGGGGGGATTAAAATCAATTCATCGCCCGGATTCCAATAAAAAAATCAAAAAGGTCTCTTATATTCCATTTATCATTAAAATAAAACATGTACGACATTCTTGAATTAAGTAAGATGCTTCTTCCCGAGCTTAGGGAGATAGCAAAAGAACTTAAAATCAAACGGGCTGAAACTTTGAAAAAGCAGGATCTGGTATATAAAATACTGGATCAGCAAGCCATTGAAGCCACAGAAAATAAAAATGCGGAAAAAAAGGATAGCAGTCTCGTCCCGCCTGATAATGAAAAATCGGACCAGGAACATGATGCCGGTCAAAGAAGGGGGAAAAGGCCCAGAACCAACAAACCCTTACTTCACAGGCCGGTGGAATCCGTTATTTCAGTGACTCCCGATGATCTTACCAGGAACAATGCATCAAGGGATGACTGGTATGAATCTTCAAAGAGCCATGAAAAGACCGAAGAAAAGACGGATGCCTTCAAGCCGGTTGAGAATGCACCCGAGGAAAAGAAAGCCCCCGTGTGGATACCTCATCCCAGGTCCGAGGAGGCAAAGGAGATCCAGATGAAATCCGAAAAGCAGGATAACCATTTAACTGAAATGAAGATCAGCGAAGATACCCTGGAACCGTTGCGGGAAACAACTCCCGAGACTTTACCGGAGCCGGAACCGGAATCTCTGCCGGAATCTCTGCCGGAATCTCTGTCGGAATCTCTGCCGGAATCTCTGACAGAATCTCTGCCGGAATCTCTTTCGGAATCAGTTCCGGAACCGGTTCAGGATAATTATATCCATGGCACCAGTAATGATATTCAGATTGAAAGTGTGAAACCGGCTGAAGAGACCTATCCGGGAGAAATTATTATTGAACCTCCGGTTCCGGAAGTCGTTCCTGTACCAGTGCCACAGAAAGAGGAGAAGAAAGAAAGACCGTATGAATTCGAAGGTATCATATATAATACGGGGGTTCTTGAAATCATGCCTGATGGATATGGGTTCCTGAGATCAGCCGATTATAATTACCTCAATTCACCTGACGATATTTATGTTTCTCAATCGCAGATAAAGCTCTTCGGTCTTAAAACCGGAGATACCATCAAGGGAACAATCCGTCCTCCCAAAGAGGGTGAAAAATATTTTCCGCTTATTAAAGTCGATGAGATAAATGGCAGAAGTCCTGATTTTATCCGCGACAGGGTTCCATTCGATTTCCTTACTCCTTTATTCCCGAATGAGAAATTCACCCTTTGCCAGCCTGGTGAAGGCTCTTTATCTGTAAGGGTAATTGATATGTTCACCCCCATCGGAAAAGGTCAGCGCGGACTGATAGTTGCCCAGCCAAAAACCGGAAAGACAATTTTGCTCCAGGAGATTGCAAATGCCATTGCAAAGCATCACCCTGAAGTTTACCTGATGATTTTGCTTATAGATGAAAGGCCTGAAGAGGTAACAGATATGGCAAGAAATGTAAAAGCTGAGGTAATTGCATCAACTTTCGATGAGCCTGCTGAACGTCACTGCCGGGTCGCAAACATTGTTCTTGAAAAAGCCAAAAGGCTTGTCGAATGCGGACATGATGTGGTGATACTCCTTGATTCTATAACCAGGTTAGCAAGAGCCTTCAATACTACGGCTCCTGCTTCAGGCAAAGTCCTTTCAGGCGGGGTTGATTCCAATGCGCTCCATAAGCCAAAAAGATTTTTTGGTGCTGCCCGCAATATTGAGAACGGAGGATCTCTTACAATCCTGGCTACAGCTCTCACTGAAACAGGTTCCAAAATGGATGATGTGATCTTCGAAGAATTCAAAGGTACCGGTAATATGGAACTACAGCTCGATCGTAAATTATCGAACAGAAGGATCTTCCCTTCAATTGATATCCCGGCTTCAAGCACACGCCGTGAAGATCTGCTTCTTAACAAGAGCATCATGCAAAAGATATGGGTGCTGCGCAATTACCTCGCTGATATGAACTCGGTGGAAGCAATGGAATTCCTGCGCGACAGGCTTATGCAGGCCAAGTCGAATGAAGAATTCCTTGTTTCGATGAACGGTTCATAACCAATTTTATTTTTTTCTACCTTTGCGCTCTGTTAATTAATTAACATTTAAAATTTTCATTTAAACCACTATAAACCACATGGCAACAAAAAAATTCATAACATGCGACGGTAACCAGGCCGCAGCGCATGTTGCATATATGTTCAGCGAGGTCGCTGCCATATATCCGATTACACCCTCATCCACAATGGCTGAATTCGTTGATGAATGGTCGGCTAACGGACTGAAAAACATTTTTGGCGAGCAGGTCAGGGTTGTTGAAATGCAATCAGAAGGCGGTGCCTCCGGAGCCGTTCATGGTGCTCTTCAGGCAGGTGCGTTATGCACTACATTCACTGCATCACAGGGGCTATTGCTGATGATCCCCAATATGTACAAAATTGCAGCTGAGCTTCTTCCTGGGGTATTTCACGTCAGTGCCCGCACACTTGCTGCACATGCATTGTCAATTTTCGGAGATCATAGTGATATTTATGCAACAAGGCAGACAGGATTTGCATTGCTTGCAAGCGGCAGTGTCCAGGAGATTATGGATCTGGCAGGGATTGCTCATCTGACAGCTATCAAATCCAGGATACCGTTCCTCCATTTCTTTGATGGATTCCGCTCATCAGCTGAAGTCCAGAAGATTGAAATGCTTGAGATGAACGACCTTAAAAAGCTTATTGACTGGGATGCTCTTACAAGATTCCGCAATAACGCACTTAATCCGGAACATCCTGTACAAAGAGGTACAGCACAAAATCCTGATATTTTCTTCCAGGCCAAGGAAGCTATCAATCCTTTCTATGAACCTATCCCTGATTATGTCAATCATTATATGGGTGAAATTTCGAAGCTTACAGGAAGGGAATACAAGCCATTTACATATTATGGTGCGCCTGATGCTGAGAATATTATCCTGGCAATGGGTTCGATAACTGATACGACCAAGGAGGTAATTGATTACCTGAGAGCAAGAGGAGAAAAGGTTGGGCTTATCAGTGTTCACCTCTACCGTCCATTCTCAACGAAATATTTCTTTAACGTATTTCCGAAATCAGTTAAGAGAATTTCGGTCCTCGACAGAACCAAAGAGCCCGGAGCAACCGGGGATCCTCTTTTCCTTGATGTAAAGGAAATATTTTATGACATGTCTGAAAGGCCCATGATCCTTGCAGGACGCTATGGCTTAAGCTCAAAAGATACAACACCATCCATGGTTCTTTCTGTTTTCGAGAATATGAAGCTCAAAGAGCCAAAAAATCATTTTACAGTAGGTATCGAAGATGATGTCACCATGACTTCCCTTCCGATACTTCCTGAGATCAATGTAGCTCTTCCCGGAACACATTCTGCCAAATTTTACGGACTCGGATCTGACGGTACTGTAGGTGCAAACAAAAACTCCATTAAAATTATCGGAGACACGACTGATAAATACTGTCAGGCATACTTTGCATACGACTCAAAAAAATCAGGGGGGATAACAACATCTCATCTCCGCTTTGGCGACAGGCCTATCAGGTCACCGTATCTCGTAAACACACCTGATTTTGTAGCCTGTCATGTGCCTTCATATATCGACAAGTATGATATGCTGAAAGGACTGAAGCAGGGAGGCACTTTTCTTCTTAACTCAATCTGGGATGCAGAGGAAACCAAAAAACGTCTTCCTGACCACATGAAGAAATATCTGGCCGGGAATAAAATCAATTTCTACATAATAAATGCAACAGCAATTGCTGAAGATCTGGGCCTTGGCACAAGGACCAACACGATTATGCAGGCTGCATTCTTCAAGCTGTCCGGCATAATACCCTATGACAAAGCCGAATCCGAAATGAAGAAGGCTATCTACAAGAGCTATGGGAAAAAAGGTGAGGACGTGGTAAACATGAACTATGCCGCTGTAGATAAGGGAAGCAATGTTACGAAAGTTGAGATCCCTGCTGAATGGGCAAAAATAAAAGTCGAAACAGAAAAAGAGACTCGCAACGTTCCGCAATTTATCCGTGAAGTTGTTGAACCTATCAACAGGATGAAAGGCGATGATCTTCCCGTAAGTGCTTTCAAAGGAAGGGAAGACGGCACTTTCCCATCAGGTACTACCCAGTATGAAAAACGCGGTATTGCTGTGAATGTTCCCGAATGGCAACCCGATGAATGTATCCAGTGCAACCAGTGCTCATATGTTTGTCCTCATGCTGTGATCCGTCCTTTCCTCCTTACCGAGGAAGAGCTTAAAAACGCACCGGAAGATACCAGGACCATTCAGGGTATACCGGGGGTGCTAAAGCAGTTCAGGTTCAGGATGCAGGTCAGTGTTTATGACTGTACTGGCTGCGGAAACTGCGCTGATGTTTGTCCTTCAAAGAAAAAAGCCCTCATTATGAAACCGCTCGGGACTCAGCTCAGTGAAGGTCCGCGTTGGACATATATGCACGAAATAGTAGGTTATAAAGATACAATTGTCGATAAGTTCCTTAATGTAAAGAACAGCCAGTTTGCACAACCGCTGTTTGAATTTTCAGGTGCCTGCGGAGGATGCGGTGAAACTTCGTATATCAAAACAATAACCCAGCTTTTCGGCGACAGGATGATAGTTGCCAATGCAACAGGATGTTCTTCTATTTATGGAGGATCTGCTCCTTCCACACCTTATACCTATAATAAGATAGGTCATGGACCGGCATGGGCAAATTCACTTTTTGAGGACAATGCAGAATACGGACTTGGATTATCCCTGGGGTCCGGTAAGCTCAGGGAGAGGATAGCACTCAGAATGAATGAGATCAACGGATCAGTATCGGCTGAGACCAAAGCTGCATTTGACGAATGGCTGGCAGGCATGAATAATGCCGTAGCATCAAAAGCTGCTGCCGCAAAGGTCATCGCAGCATGCGAAAAGGAAAAATCGGAGGAGGCAAAAGAGATATTAAGCCTCAAACAATATCTTGTCAAGAAATCCCACTGGATTTTCGGTGGTGATGGCTGGGCTTATGATATTGGTTACGGAGGTCTCGACCATGTGCTTGCCAGCGGTGAAGATGTGAATGTCCTTGTTCTGGATACAGAAGTATATTCGAACACCGGGGGACAGGCTTCCAAATCCACGCCTGCAGGGGCAGTTGCCAAATTTGCCGCCTCAGGCAAGAAGATCCGCAAAAAAGATCTGGGACAAATGGCTATGAGCTACGGATATGTTTATGTTGCCCAGGTGGCTATGGGTGCAAACAATAATCAATACCTGAAAGCAATTAAGGAAGCTGAAGCTTTTCCTGGTCCTTCGCTTATAATTGCCTATTCACCATGTATTAACCATGGCCTTAAGGAAGGAATGGGTAAGACTCAGGCACAGGAGAAAGCAGCAGTTGAAGCCGGATACTGGCACCTTTACAGGTATAATCCTCAGCTCGAAGCTGAAGGAAAAAATCCGTTCACTCTCGATTCAAAAGAGCCTGACTGGACCAGGTTCCAGAGTTTTCTCAATTCGGAAGTACGGTACACTTCTCTGCTTAAATCCTTCCCTGGTGAAGCGGAGGTTCTTTTCAAAGCCGCCGAGGAAAATGCAAAATGGAGGTACAGATCTTACCAGAGGCTGGCTGCCATGGAATTCGCAAAGCCAGTTTAAAAAGCAATAGTCTTTATGAAAGAGGCTGTCTCAAAAGCCGGGCTTTACCCCCAACCCCCCAAGGGGGGCCTCATAATGTTCTTGATAATCAGTAAGTCCCCCCCGGGGGATTTAGGGGTGAAGACATAAGAAAGTGCTTTTGAGACAGCCCTTTTTCAAGAAATTCATCGGTCATGCGATCTTTACCCATTAAACAAAACTGCCGTTGCATCCTGGTGCCGTTGCGCCGTTGCGCCGTCTTATTATTTTTAGTAGTTTTGTGCCCTGATAATAAATTATGGGCAGGTTACTGGGGATAGATTTTGGCGAAAAACGCATAGGGCTCGCTGTAACTGACCCATTGCAGATCTTCGCATCCCCCCTTGAAACTATAAGTACCCGTAATTTTGACAGGTTTATTGAAGAATATTTTAAGACTGAAAAGGTAGATGCTATTGTAATAGGATATCCGGTTCAGTTGAACAATACACCCAGCAGTTCTGTTAAACAGCTTGATCCATTTATAAGGAAACTTAAAAATAAATACCCCGGAATTCCGGTCCACCTTATTGACGAACGGTTCACTTCACAAATAGCTATGAGAACGATGATTGACGGTGGAGTAAAAAAGAAAAAGAGACAGGATAAATGGATGATCGATAAAATCAGTGCGTCGATTATCCTGCAGTCATGGCTGGATAAGAAGATTTCAACTATTTAACTTTAGAATGACTTACCCTATAGTTATATATGGACACTTGATTCTGCGGAAGAAAGCTGCAGATATTGATAAGGATTATCCCGGCCTGAATCAATTCATTGCTGATATGTTTGAGACAATGTATAACTCTGAAGGTTTAGGCCTTGCCGCACCCCAGGTGGGAAAATCCATAAGACTTTTTGTTATTGACGGGGCACCTGCTGCCGAAGATGAGCCTGCACTGGCAGATTTTAAAAAAGTCTTTATTAATGCCCATATAACAGAAAAATGCGGAGAGCTGAAACCAATGACAGAAGGGTGCCTTAGCATTCCCAAGCTGAGAGAGGAGGTAAACCGGGAATCTCATATCCGCATTGAATATTATGATGAGAACTGGGAATTCCATAATGAGATTTACGATGGGTACAAGGCAAGGATAATTCAGCATGAATATGACCATACTGATGGCATTCTTTTTACCGATAAGATCAATCCCCTCAGGAAGAGACTCATCAAAAGCAAACTGCTGGCTATCAGCAAAGGGAAATTTGAAGTTGATTACAGGACGATTCTTCCGGGACAGAAAATAAAAAGTGCCTGAAGTGACTAAAGTTTGGAGTGACTAAAGTCGGAAAGGATTAATAACTATAGTCACTCCAAACTCCAAATTCCAAACTATTTTTTATCTTTACATAGTCTCATAAGCTGCAGACGTGCTTCATAAAGAAATTCCGTTTCTCCGCATCGGCATACCTTTATGTGCCGGGATAATTACCGGGCTGTACCTTCACCCGGGTAATATGTTTTACTTCATTTCAGGTTCAGCTTTATGTATTTGCTTTTGTATAAGCATTGCCTTCAACAAGACCATCAAAAATTTATTATATGGCTTCACCTTTTCCCTTGCCATGTTTCTGTCAGGTTTATTACTTTACAATCAGGAAGTTGACAGGATCTCAATACTTGAGCCGGAAGAAACTCTTTTTGCCGGTACTCTTTCAGATTACCCGGAGAAAAAGGAAAACTCGGAAAAGCTTATACTAAAACTTGAGAGAAAAATTTCAGGAAATATCGCAGTTCCCATTGGAGGTTCAATAGTTTTATATAACAGAAAAGAGAGTTCAGCCGGATCTTTTCTTCCCGGTGACAAGCTTATGGTGAAATGCACCCCGGTACCTATAACCAGCAGGGGCAATCCTTTTGAATTCGATTATGGCTTTTACATGAAGTGCCAGGGGACAGAATATTATGCGTTCACAGACGGAAGTGATATCCTGCAACATTCTGCTCCGGATCGGAGGAAGCTGGCCCACCGGGCGTTAATGATCAGAGAAAGGATAATTGACATGTTCAGGGAAAGGGGTATAACGGGCGACAGGCTGGCTCTTGTCGCTGCCATTACACTCGGACAGAAGAATATGCTCGATCCTGAGCAAAAACAGTATTTCATAAAGGCCGGAGTGATGCATATTATGGCAGTTTCAGGGCTGCACGCAGTGATCCTTAGTCTCTTTATCTTTAAAGTGCTTTTCTTCCTCAAAGGAAAATTGACAATCATCAGAGTGCTGATAACTCTTTCGATTCTCTGGTTATTTGCGTTTGTAACCGGGCTGACTCCTTCAGTGTTAAGGGCAACATTGATGTTCTCTTTCCTCCAGGCAGGATATATTATGAAAAGGCCTGTCAACTCTGTAAATTCAGTTCTTGCATCAGCCTTTGTACTGATTATTATCAGACCGTCGGTGATATTTGATGCAGGATTCCAGCTTTCATATGCGGCTGTGATCTTTATTATATGCTTTTATCGCGATCTGTATCTTAAGCTCAGGTTCAGAAACAGGATCCCTGATCTCATTTGGCAATCTGTGGCAGTGACTGTCATTGCCCAGGCAGGAACACTGCCTCTGACAGTAATGCTGTTCAACCGGTTCCCGGTGTGGTTCATCTTATCGAATGTGATTATAGTACCTGTCTCCTCTCTTGTAATAATAGCTGGTTGCCTTGTTCCTCTTTTTTACCCGCTAAAATTCCTCTCAACATTTGTGGCATGGGTCCTTGGCAATATCACCGCCCTTACTGAACTCCTTACAGAAAAAGCTGCCTCATTACCATATTCCACCCTGGAAAACATAGGACTTAATCCTGCAGAGTGCATCTCTCTGACATTGACCATTTTTCTTTTCATTTTATTCTTTTTAAGGAAGAAATCAATACCGGTTTTGTACCCTCTTGCCGCTCTGCTTATATTTGTCCTGGCAGGAACGGTCAAAACCCTGAATACAAGAAATACAACAGACCTGGTTGTATACAGCTCGATCGGGAATACCACAGTAGGTTTAAGAAACGGAAGATACCTCAACATCTATTCTGACACAAGTTCTCCGGGAAATGAAGTTAAAAGGCACAGATCCATTCTCAATCTTAAAGTAAAGAACAATCTGATTTATGGTGATGCATCCCTGATCAGAGCAGGAGGCAATAATATCCTGATAACCAGCAGCCTGAACGACTCAATTGTTAAACAGGCATCGCCTGATATTGTGATTTTCCGCGGAAAGCCGGTTATTGACAGAAATCTGCGGCTTAAAAATAAGCTGAAAGCTGTGATAGTTTCTCCTGAAGCTCTGCAGAGTGTATGGTACTCAGCTCTGGTCAGGTCAATTGCAGCTGACACGGTTCATTTTGTCAGGAAGGATGGAGCATTTAATCTCAGGTTATAGCCTGATAATAAAATAAATGTATCAAAAAGCTTGAGGATTACGCTATTTATCTATTATTTTGTGCTGTTTTTCATCTGAGTTTTTATGAGAATAGTTATTGGCGGAGCAGGTGAAGTAGGGACACATCTGGCAAAGATGCTGTCTAATGAAAATCACGAAATCATCATCATTGAGCCCGAGGAAACAAGGTTAAAACCCATTGAATATTCAATGGATGTTCTTACCTACCATGGGTCAGCCACATCGATAAAAATACTCCAGGAAGTCCTTCAGAAAAAAACCGACCTGTTTATCGCACTTACTCATTCCGAGGATACAAATATTACCTCCGCCATTCTCGCTAAACGATTCGGAGCCATTAAAACTATTGCCCGAATTGATAACCTTGATTATCTTGAGCATACAACCCTCGAATTTTTCAAGGCTCTGGGAGTAGATTCCCTTATCTATCCCGAACTTATTGCTGCCCGCGAAGTTCTGGGACTTCTTCAGGAGACCGGTACAACCGAATATATGGAATTTTCCGGCGGAAAGCTATCAATGTTTGTCCAGAAACTTGATGAGAACGCTCCCATCCTGAATAAAAGCCTGGAGGAGATTTCAATAATCAATAAAACTGACAAGTACAGGGCTGTAGCAATAAAACGGAATGACAAAACGCTCATCCCACGGGGAAATGAACAGTTCCAGGCCGGGGATATTGTATTTGTCATCTCGACCCGTGAAGGGATCGATGAAATGATGAAAAGCTCCGGAAAAGAGAGCTTTGAAGCTAAGAGCATAATGATCCTGGGAGGCAGCAGGATAGGAAAACATGTTGCCCTTTATATGCAGAAGAACTGTGAGGTGAAGCTTATTGACATAAGCATTGATAAATGTGAAGCTCTTGCCGAAATTCTCGATAGTACGCTGATCATTACAGGTGATGGACGAAATTTCAGTCTCCTTGAGCAGGAGGGCGCTTCAAAGATGGATGCTTTTATTGCTGTGACCGGAAATTCTGAGACAAATATCCTTTCATGTCTTCTTGCAAAAAAGATGGGTGTGAAGAAAACTATAGCAGAAGTTGAGAATATGGAATATATTCATCTTGCAGAAAATTCAGGCATCGACACTATAATCAACAAAAAAATATCAGCGGCAAGCAGGATATTCCGTCACACGACGAACCTTAATGTCACCCAGGTAAAATATATGGCCGGAACTGATGCAGAGGTTCTGGAATTCAATGTGCCGGCAAATGCAAAAATCACCAGGGGGACCCTCAGAAGTCTTGATTTTCCGAAGGATGCCATAGTTGGTGGCGGCACCAGGGATGGCGAACCATTTATAGCCACCGGCGATACGATTATTAAAGCCAATGATAAGGTTGTTGTATTTACCCTGCCTTCAGCCTATGACAGGCTGACCAAATTCTTTACCTGATCCTTATGATCAATTTCAGGATAATTGCCCGGGTCTTCAGCCTCGTGCTGATCATTGAAGGCCTGTTCATGCTGCTTTCCGCAGCTGTTTCTTTTTTATATGATGAACCTCTCACTTTATTATTCTGCGGGATAATAACAATTGTTACCGGTATCCTCGTATTCACTCCTCTGCGTAATGTGGAGAAGCTTTACGGAAACAGGGAGGGTTACATAATTCTGACCGGCATCTGGTTAGTTTTGAGTCTTTTCGGGACACTTCCCTATCTTCTTGGCGGTTCAATCAAAAGCTTTACTGATGCATTTTTTGAATCGATGTCAGGCTTTACCACAACTGGTGCAACGATTTTGCGAGATATTGAATCACTGCCGCATGGACTGCTTTTCTGGAGGAGTATCACCCAGTGGCTGGGCGGGATCGGGTTCATAATTATCTCCCTTTCAGTGCTCCAGGTAGTAAAGACCATAAATATCCAGCTTACAATAACAGATTTCACAGGCCAGTCAAGTGATAAAATTCATCCAAAGATCCAGGAAGCAGGCAAGCGGCTCATTACTCTCTATACAATTCTCACATTCGGGGAGGCAATCATGCTTATTATCGGAGGAATGAATGTATTTGATGCGCTATGTCATTCATTCACAACAATGTCCACCGGTGGCTTTTCCACGAGGAATGACGGTGTTGCATCGTTCGGATCGCCCTATATCATGGTGGTCCTTATAGTTTTTATGTTTCTGGCAGGCACAAACATGACTATGATCTATTTTGCTGTAAAGCGTAATTTCAAAAAGATCACGGGAAATAACGAATTTGTTTTTTATGGTATCACCTGTCTTGCTTTTATACTCCTGGGTTCTGTCGTTCTATGGCAAAATTCCGGTTTTACTGTCGGGAAAGCTATTCTGGAAGGCTCTTTCCAGGTTGTATCTCTTATAACAACAACTGGATATTATCATATGGATTATACACAATGGGGTGGTTTTATGATTCTGATTCTCTTCATCCTGATGTTTACAGGAGGCACCTCGGGTTCCGCAAGCAGCAGCATTAAGATCATCAGGCTTCTCCTGTTGACAAAGAATGCCCGGCATGAAATGAGGCGGATGATTCATCCTAACGCTTTTATCCCTGTCCGTCTTGACAGGAAAATAATCCCTCAGGCAACAATTAATAATCTCCTGGTATTTATCAGTTTATATTTTCTTGTTGTCTGTTTTGGGGCTCTTGGGTCATCGGCCATGGGGTATGATACAATAACATCCTTCAGCACATCGGCAGCCATGGTTGGAAATATAGGGCCGGGATTAGGAACATTCGGTCCTTTCAGCGGTTATGCTGAGGTTCCTATAGCCGGAAAATGGTTCTTTTCGTTCCTGATGCTTGTGGGAAGACTGGAGCTTTTTTCAGTCCTGATCCTTTTTACAGGAAGCTTTTACAGACGCTGACCTGAAAGAGAAAAATTATTATCCTCTGCCTGCTCCGTATCTCTGCGTTATCAATCCCTGTCAGAAATCATTCTTACAATTCAAGTATTCCCAGTCCCTGCCTGATAACGGCTGGCTCTGCCTCTGTGCAGTCGACTATTGTCGATGCTTCGTTTTTGCCGCATCCTCCATCAATGACAATATCCACAAAATCCCGATATTTTTCCCAGATAAGTTCAGGGTCGGTTATATATTCAACTATATCATCCTGATCATGAATTGAAGTGGTTATGACGGGCCTGCCGAGCTCTCTTACAATTTCCAGTATGACATTATTATCAGGTATTCTTATACCAACAGTCTTCTTTTTGTTCTTGAACATCCGGGGTATCTGGTTATTTGCCTGGACAATAAAAGTGAAAGGCCCCGGAAGGTTACGCTTGAGGAGCTTGAATACTGAGTTGTCTCTGATGACTGTATAATCCGATAACTGGCTCATATCATGAAATATGAGCGACATATCCGGATTTTTAGGATTGAGTCCCTTAAAGCGGGCTATCTTTTCAATTGATTTTGTTGCCTTGATATCGCAACCCATAGCATAAACGGTATCAGTCGGGTAAATGATTATACCTCCTGATTCCAGCACATCCACTACATTCCTGATCTGCTTCGGGTGGGGATTTTCAGGATAGATGCGGATCAACATTATTTTGAAGATTTCTGCAAAGATAAAAAAAAGGGTAAGCTACTTACATCGCACCGCTACAACTGCCTACCCTTGCTACCTTCCGGCCCTGGGGGAGTTCAGCAGGAGCTGATCGTATAAGACTTACCCCCTGCAAAAATACACTTTTTTGAAAGAGGAGCAAAATAATAAACCGTAATTACTTCATGCCTCTTTACTGTTTTTACATTATATTTGTTACTATTAGTCATTCCTCAATTAATTCAATTTTTAAAGCGATGGAACAAAAAGTTAACCCCTGGAGTGCAAACCTCACCAACGGATTGATACTCGGACTTATCGGGATAGTTTATTCTCTTGTGATTTATTTTCTTGACCTCTATTTTAACAAGGTACAGGGATGGATTTTCATGCTTGCGGAAATAGTTATACTTTACTTCCTGATAAAGTCGTACCGCGATAATTTTATGCATGGAATGATCTCCTACGGACAGGCTCTTGGAGCAGGTGTCATAATCTGCCTCTATTACTCACTTATCATGGCAGTATTTACTTATATCCTTTACACAGTCATAGATACCGGACTTATAGACAAACAGCTTGCCTTCACTGAGGAAACATTGCAGAAAAGTGGCGTTCCCCAGGCACAGATTGATGCGGGAATAAAGATGCAGGCTAAATTTATGAAACCGGCTTTTATGGTTCCGGCAACCATCATTACAGGCATGTTCCTGGGATTGATATTTTCTCTTATAGCCGCAGCATTTGTGCGCAAGGAAGGTAATCCTCTTATCGAAACCCCGGAAAACCAAAATTGAAGTGGCTAAATGGATCTGTCCTTAGTAATTCCTGTTTACAATGAAGAAGGGTCTCTGCCCGAGCTGTCAGACCGGATTGTAAATGTTTGCACAGAGGCCGGCTTTTCCTTTGAAATAATTTTCATTGATGACGGCAGTTCGGACAGTTCCTGGAGCAAGATAAGTGAACTCTCCCTTCAGCACACATATATTAAAGGAATAAGGTTCAGGAGAAATTATGGCAAGGCGGCAGCGCTTCATACAGGATTTTCAGAATCTACCGGCGATATTGTTATTACAATGGATTCTGACCTTCAGGACAGTCCCGATGAGATACCCGGGCTGGTAAGGATGATCAGGGGGGATGGTTATGATCTTGTATCCGGATGGAAGAAGAAAAGATATGACCCTTTTATAAAACGCTCTACAAGCCGTATTTATAATACTACCGCAAGAATCTCTTCAGGTATAAAGCTTCATGATTTCAACTGCGGATTAAAAGCATACAGAAGCGAAGTGGTTAAAAGCATCGAGGTGTTTGGTGAAATGCACAGGTACATTCCCATGCTGGCGAAAGAGGCAGGATTCAAAAAGATAGGCGAGAAAATTGTTGAGCACAAACCCAGGAAATATGGCACGACAAAATATGGAGCCGACAGATTTATTAAAGGCTATCTCGATCTGCTGACAATAGGCTTCATCACCCGTTTCGGAAAGAGTCCGATGCATCTTTTCGGTTTCCTGGGCACGCTTATGTTTCTGATAGGTTTTATAATGGCTGGTTTTTTAGGAATCAGGAAGCTTGTATTCGTCTACCAGAACCTGCGGGCCCCGCTGGTAACTGACAGCCCCTATTTCTATATAGCCCTTACTGTTATGATCATAGGATCATTTCTGTTTCTTACCGGGTTCCTTGGAGAACTGGTGAACAGAAACTCTTCAGAAAGGAATGCTTATCTCATCAGGGATAAGGTAAATATGTGATTGACCCCTTTGTCCGCCAACCGGCGGACACTCCCCCTGGCAGGGGGAGGAAAAATTATAAATGGATTTTTTCCCTAAAAATGATCAGGTTTGATTCGTTGATTCCTGCTCTTCTTCCGGCTTCCAAATCTGTTTCCTTATCACCGATCAGAATGCATTTTGTTATATCCAGATCGAATTCATTTACTGCCTGCAAAATCATTCCCGGATTCGGCTTGCGGCAGGCGCACTCCCCGTTAATATCAGGATGGTGCGGACAGTGATAGACTTTTGATATCTTAATGCCTCTTTTGCGGAACTGACCTGTCATCCACCTTGTAAGCTTTTCAAAATCCTCTTCGGTATAAATGCCTTTAGCAATGCCTGCCTGGTTTGTGATAACCACGATCAGGAAACCTGTGTCAAGGTATCTCCTGCACAATTCAAAGATGCCTTCTGAAAATTCAAAATCCTCCTTGCGATAAACGTGGACCTTGTCAATGTTTATAACTCCATCGCGGTCGAGAAACAACGCTTTTTTCATCTGAAACTATCCGGTTTTAAAATAGCTGCAGCTCTGAGGTAATCTTCAGGAATTCCTATGTCAATAAAAGGATCATCAAATACCACGCATTTCAAAAGAGATGATCCGGCTTCCTTTTCAAGTATCTCTTTTTCAAATGAAAATGAACCGGGTATCTGCCTCGATATGAGAAATTCCCTGTTCACCAGATAAGCTCCGCCGTTAATCAGTCCGTCACTGCAATATTTTTTTTCATTGAATTTAATTACAGTATTCCCTGAGCAGACAACGCTTCCATATCTGGAAAAATCTTTCATACGCTTCAAAGCTATGGTCACCTGGTTTCGGTTACCACTATGGAACATAAAGAACCGGTCCGGATCGAAAGGGAAATAGGTGTCTCCGTTCAGTATCAGTATGTTATCTTCAGTTGTCAGTGCCAAAGAATTCATTATAGCTCCCCCTGTACCTAATGGTTTCTCTTCAATGGCATACGAGACCGGGATATCCATAACCGTTTTTCCAAAGTACTCTCGTATAGATTCTGATTTATACCCTGCCGAAATAATTACTCTTTTCAAAGGGTAACTCTTAAGCCAGTTAAAAATGTAATAAAGAAATGGATTGCCGTTTACCGGAGCCATGGGCTTTGGAACATCTTTAATAACACCTCTGAGGCGTGTTCCCATTCCTCCGGCAAGAATTATTGCTTCCATCATTTCCGGGTATTGTGCTTCCCGAATAATTCTTCCTCAACAAGGCTGCAGATGATATGTCCAATCAGAATATGCGTTTCCTGGATCCGGGGAGTCTCATCTGACGGAACCTTAATGCATATATCACAGAGATCCTTCATTTTTCCGCCTGTTGAACCTGTAAAACCAACAATAACTATATTCCTTTCCCTGCAGGTCCTGATGGCATTAATAATATTCGGAGAATTCCCCGATGTAGAAATGCCTATAAAAACATCTCCTTCACTGCCTAATGCTTCCAGCTGTCTTGCAAACAGCATCTCAAAACCAGAATCATTGCTGACCGAAGTCAGGATTGAGGAGTCTGTAGTCAGGGCGATTGCCGGCAAACCCGGGCGGTCAAAGCCGAAACGGTTGACCAGTTCAGCAGCAATATGCTGGGCATCAGCGGCGCTTCCTCCATTACCTGCCACGAACAATTTATGTTTAAATGTAAAAGCTGAAATAACTGTTGCTGCTGTCTTTTCGATCCCTGACAATAAAATGGGATCTTCAAGAAGAAGCTTCTTAACTTTCAGAGATTCATTTATATGCTTGATTATTTCAATACGCATCTGTTCCATGGTTACTGGTTTTCATTTATTTTCCATCCCTGACAGCCATTATCACTGAAATGGAAATTCAACACCTTTCCTTTAAAGCGTTCCAGGGTATTAACAAGATCAAGTCTCTTAGCCGGATCGATTGTAAAGAACATAAAGCCGCCTCCGCCGGCTCCTGAAACTTTTCCCCCATAGGCTCCTGATTTTATTGCAGCCGCATAGATCCTCTCTATGTTAGTATTGGTTATTGATGAAGCCATTTTCTTCTTGTTTTCCCACTCCTTCCCCAGGGCTTTGGCAAACTTAATAATATCGCCCTTAAGAAGGTGCTCTTTCATAACGTAAGAATTCTGCTTTATCCTGTGAGTGGCTTCAATTGAATCCTTTTTTCCGGAGCTGGTATTTTTCTGCTGTTCTTTTATGATCCTGTCAGACGACCTTGAAGCCCCGGTATAGTAAAGCACCATAGAAACCTCAAGCTCGTCCACGATCCATCGCTTCATTCTCAGCGGATTAACGATGACCCGGTCGTCTTTATAAAACTCTATAAAGTTGAATCCTCCGAAGGTAGCGGCATACTGATCCTGTTTTCCTCCGCTGAATCCCAGGTCTATCCTTTCAATCCGGTAAGCCAGATACGCCATGTCGTAATCACCAAGCGGAAGGTTAAGCCATTCGGTAAAAGCTTTAAGAACAGCAACAACCATTGTAGATGAAGATCCCAGTCCGCTTCCGGGAGGGGCATCACACCAGGTTGTCATCCTGAAAGACAGGGGTTTCTTTATGCCGAATTCTTTTATCACCCTGTTGTATACTCCTTTCTGAAGATCAAGGTAACCGTCAACAGGTAGAGCCGGAAGCGACGGGTATCGTTTCTTAATGTCAAGATCGGCTGCGTGAATGACAATTGATTTCGAGGTCGTTTCTTCGATTGTACAGTGAGCATACTGGTCAATTGTCGCGTTCAGAACAGCGCCGCCATAAATATCTGAATAGGGCGAGACATCGCTGCCTCCACCACCGAGACCCAGGCGCAGGGGAGCTTTGCTTCTATAGATCATGGTGCGGGTTGATGGTTATTGTCATGTTCAGGGTTCAGGGTTCAAGGTTTAAGGTTCAAGGTTTAAGGTTCAAGGTTTAAGGTTCAAGGTTTAAGGTTCAAGGTTTAAGGTTCAAGGTTTAAGGTTCAAGGATTTAAGGTTCAAGGTTTAAGGTTCAAGGTAAGGTTATTTAGTTAGTGATCAATGAGTTATGCTATCCTTGTAAACATTCAGGATAGATGAAGTAAGTTTATCCCATGTAAATTTAGTTTTTTCTTCTTTTACTCCTCTGGTAAACTGTTCCTTTCTGTTGTTTTCAAAATAATCGATTATTGCATTTGCTATGGATGCAGGATCCGGTTTGACAACATAACCGCATTTGCCGTGAGGAACAATCTCGCTCAGTCCTCCAACATCGGTTACAAGCATAGGTTTACCAAAATGATAGGCTATCTGGGTCACCCCGCTCTGTGTTGCGCTTTTATAGGGCTGTATGACAAGCTCTGCAGGACTGAAAAAATATCTGACTTCATCATCGTTAATGAACCTGCTGAAGAAAATTATCTCATCCTGAAGGTTCATTTTATTTACCTTGTCCATGTAAGGTTTTTCATCTTCATAAAATTCACCTGCAACGATGAGCTTTAAATTCCTGTTCCTCAACCTTTTGTCAAAGAAAGCATCTAAAAGCATATCCAGTCCCTTATAAGCGCGGATGAATCCGAAGAAAAGCAAATAGGTAAAGGAAGGATTGAGGTGAAGTTGCGCAAGTGCAACATTTCTTTCAACCGGTTCCCCGAAGTTATCGAATAAAGGGTGAGGATTCAGCCTTGAAGGAATATCCTTCCTGAATAATGCAAGATCATCAAGTACCGATTGCGACATAGCTACAGCACCGTCGATAGCCGAAGTAAAATACCTGGTCAAAAGCCTGTCCCCGGGCTTACGTTCATGAGGGATAACATTATCAAAAATGCAGATGACCTTTGCTTTTTTACCGGAACGTGCTATTCTGGCAATAGTCCCGAAGCAGGGCGACATAAAAGGAAGCCAGTATTTAATGATAATCATGTCGGGTTTTTCCTTTTTCAGTTTTAATCCCGTTGAAAGCCAGTTAAATGGATTTACAGAGTTTACCTTCCGCATTATTTTTAATCCTTCCGGAGGAGGGCCATCGATGTACTGGGACTTCCCCGGGAAAAGGAATCCCGGGTATTGTAAAGTGAATGTAATTATCGAAACATCATGACCGTCGGATATGAATTGTCTTGCCAGTCTCTCATTATATGCCGCCAGCCCACCACGGTAAGGGTATGCTGTTCCGATAATTACAATCTTCATTCAGTAAAATTATGAAACTTAAATAAATCTACTTTGCCGACTTAAGATTATCGTACTTTGCCTGGAAGCGCCTGCTGAGCTGTTTATGCTTATTATCAAGACTGATATTCCTTCCGGTAATAAAAGCATATTCGACGTTATTGGTTTTCATATCGAGCAGGTCGCCTGATGAAACAACAATGTTGGCATCCTTACCTTCTTCAAGGGATCCTGTCATGTCGTCGATGCCAAGGATCTTTGCTGCATTTAGGGTAATGGTCTGCAATGCTTCCTCTTTTGTCAGACCATATGCAGCTGCCTGTCCGGCTGTGAATGGCAGGTTAGGATAAGCCTGTGAAGAATATGTCAGTCCGACCAGTATACCTTCCCGTGTCAGCATGGATGCAAGCCTGAATGGCAGCTTTACATCGCTGTAATCGTACTGGGGCAGGCTTAGCGGATTTGCCAGCATGACGGGGATATTGTTCTCCTTCAGAAAATCCTTAACAGCCCATGCAGTCTCATTGGCGCTTGTCAGAACTATCTTTTTCACTCCATATCTTTCTGCAAATGAGACGGCTGCAATAATACCCTTTGGTTCGGATGCGCTGACAAAAAGTGTTTTGCTTCCGTCAAATAATCCACGCATTGCTTCAAGCCTCAGATTGATATTATCAGGTTTTTCAGCTGCAGCATAGGCAACGGCATCCGTAAATATTTTTTCGAGCTGTTCGACATTCCTGTCATAGCTGGTAGCTGTTGTTGATGCAGGTTGTGCAGGAGGAGCACCTCCCCTTCCTGTTGTCGCTGCCTTTCTGGGCCAGCCCAGCATCAGCCCGTTATCGGGCTTGTAGGCTGCGTCTTCCCAGTTCCATGCATCGAGCTGGACAACGCTGGACGTTCCCGGGAGAAGGGTTCCCTGGGGAACTATCTGGGCAAGCAGGATTCCGTTCGACCGTAAAACAGGTATCACCTGTGAATCTGTATTATATGCTGCCAGGGCCCTTACATTCGGGTTGAGATCGCCAATCTCCCTGTTATCCACTGTCACATCGACACCGCTTATTTCAACAAGTCCCACTCCCGTGTTTGCGAATATCAGTCCCGGGTAAACGTGTTTTCCGGAGATATCAATTATTTCATGTGCAGATCTGTCAATGTTGCTTTCTGAGGCTTTGCCGACAAAGGTGATCTTACCGGAAGCAAATGCGACGATCCCGTTCTCAATTACACTTCCCGTTCCGGTGTGAATTGTTCCCCCGGTGAGCATAACCGGCTTCACCTGGGGTGGAGCCACAACCGGGCTTTGTGAAGCTGCCCTGAATGTAAAGGCAGCGGTCAATATCATAGTTGTTAAAAATATATTCTTCATCGTCTTGGAATATTAAGCGTTGCAGATGGTGTCGTCTGTGGTTCCCTGAGCACATTCCCGATTATCCTGTTCCTCTCGCTTTCAATGGTTTCTCTCATTTTTGCATCGGTCTCTTCATCAAAATAAATTGTCCCATCGACCATTGTTTTGCTTGCCCGGGCATATATCGAAAGGGGATTGTCAGTCCAGAGCACAAGGTCGGCATCCTTGCCAACCTTAATGCTTCCCATCCTGTCGTCGAGATGCAGTATTTTTGCAGGATTCAGTGTTACAAGCTTAAGCGCTTCCGTCTCAGGAATTCCTCCGTATTTAACTACTTTCCCGGCTTCCTGATTGAGCCTTCTTCCCATTTCCTGATCATCGGAATGGAGACAGGTGAGAACACCCTGGCTTAAAAGCATCGGGGCATTATAAGCAGTGCCTTCATACACTTCATATTTATAATCCCACCAGTCAGAAAAGACCGATGCAGCTGCACCATGTTCCTTTATCTGATCGGCTATCTTATATCCTTCGTTAAAATGAATCAGGGTGTTTACCTTTACCCCGAAATCCTTTGCAAGATTCATTATCATTGTTCCCTCCGACTGTACATAAGTGTGACAGGTAATAAAGCTTCTTCCTTCCAGCACATCAACAATCGCATCCAGCTCAAGGTCCCGCCTCGGAGGAATTTTTCCAACCCTGTCAGCAGGTTTAAGGGCATTCCATGTTTTCCATTCCCTGTTGTAGTCAACTGCACGCTGGTAAGCATCCCTGATTATCTGTTCTGTTCCCATCCGCGAAATCGGATAACGGCTTGCAGAGCGCTTTACATTTTCTCCAAGGGCATGCTTGAGGAATCCAACCTGGTTTTCAACCTTCAGTTCTTCTGCTGAATGGCCCCAGCGGTGCTTGATAATTACGGATTGTCCTCCCACCGGATTTGCTGAACCATGCAGGACATGGGCGGCAGTTACTCCACCTGCAAGCTCCCTGTAGATAGATATATCCTCAGGATCAACAACATCGCCTGCTCTGACCTCAGATGTAATAGCCTGACCCGATTCATTTGTCGCATCAAGGGCCTCATGCGAATGCTCATCTATGATCCCTGGCGTAAGGTGCATTCCCGTGGCATCGATAACCCTGGCTTCTCCTTCTGAAAGGTTTTTGCCGATCCGTGCAATCTTGCCCTTCTGTACCAGGACATCCGCATTCTGAAGATTACCTTCTTTTTCATTTGTCCATACAGTTGCATTTTTAAAGAGAACATCTTCCTGCTTTGGTAGCTCCGTCCAGCCGTAAGCATTGAACGGGTAAATTACCGGTCCGGCAGCAGGTATTGCAGGTGAAGGCTTTTTTTGCTTTGAATCAGGCTCTGATTTACTGTCAGACCAGGTTGCCTTCCATGCAATCCATTTTCCTTTATCTGTCTGTCCGCCTCCATCAATGTTTTTCCCGTTTATATATCCTGAAAGCCTGAATCTTGTTCCGGCTCTTTCAAAAGTCAGATTGACAAGATCTTTTTCTGGTGTGAATGTTGCACCTTTTATTTCAGTAGAGTCGCTTAATAATTTTATCGCAGGCTTATCGAAAGTCCCGGACAATATCATTTTGAAGATGGCGGTATCCACTTTCAATGAGTATGTTCCTCTGAGGTCTTTCGTCCTCAGGTCGACAAACCTGTATGGAATACCCTGAACCCAGTTCTCATATATCACGCAATCGTCGTTGAAAATGTTTCCCGAAGTAATCAGCAGATTGGCGACCATATTTTTCCTTACAGCGCCTACCAGATCGGAAGCTCCGATCATGTTCGCCGGAGTAATGGTTAATGCTTTAAGCGCATCTGCTTCAGGAAGTCCATATTTAATGGCCTTCCTGAGATTGGTGAGGAAGGATGAACGTAGCCTCAGATCTGAAGATGTTATGGCAAATGTCAGTCCTGCCGATGTTAACCTTGAAAGGTTTGAAGGCGCCAGCTCATAATGCTTCAGTGTAGCATATGGTACCCTTGGTGCGTCGTAAGGATCCTTAACATCAGGCGGTTCGGGGAAGTTAACAGGAATTATCAGCCTGTCTCCCGTTTTTTTGATATCATTGAGAGCCTGGTATTCGTCACCTGCACCTTTTATTATATAGCTTATTCCGAATTCCCTGCCGATCTTATCAGCTCTCATAACCTCAAGCTTGCCTGAAACTTCAAAAACCTGTGGTAACGAAAGACCGGAAGCATATGCTTCAAGCCCGTCATCATGGAAATAACCTGCCGGAAGCTGCCTGTACCACAGGGCATCATAGTTAAGCTGGCGGAGGAGTGCAATAATGCCAAATGCTGAGTTCGGGTAAGGATCTGCCGACCTGCTCCTGCTGAAAGAATAATTTGCCGTTGCCTTGTTCTTCAATAAAATATTATTGGCTTTACCGTCGCCTGTGCTTACAAGGGCAGATGTTCCGCGGGCTATCCCATCGGCTTTAAATGCCACAACAGCTCCGAATCCTGCCTGCCGGTACTCGCCGGCAGTCCTGGTATCGGGAATAAATTCGCGCGATATGTCATACGAAGCATTTATTCCATCATTCCAGTAATCGGCAATCCTCGGCTCAGGGGTCGCAACGGTTCCCTGCCTTCCTGTTTGCTGTGTGACCAAATAAGCGGAGTAGGGATTATTATCAGTTGCCGGGGCTGAAGTTCTTATCCCGTAGTTGCCTGCATAAACATCAACAAAAGAAGGATATACGGTCTTGCCCGTAAGATCGGTTAGAACCGTTCCGGCGGGGAACTTAAGATTTTGTCCGACAGCCTGTATCCTCCCCCCGGATACAAGGATATCAGTATTTTCCAGAGTAGTCTGGTAATCGACCACGACCCTGGCATTTTTAAATCCGTACGCTTCTATCCTTTTATCACTCACCCCGGCAACAGGTGCGTTGTCCTGCTGACCATACAGGCTGAAAGGAAAAAGGAAAAGAAGTAAATAAGAGAGTTTTCTCATGTTTTGATAGTTAAGTTATTGAATATCATTTTAATGGAACAATGATTTGGGCATTCCTGCATGCAATTTACCTTGGTTTCAATTCATCTATTATCACTTTGGGTATAAGAGCCACAGACTCCTTCTTTACAGTTATATTCTTCGTTAGGGTAAAAGATTTATTCAGCCTTATATCCTTCGATGATGCTCCTATCTTGACTGTGTAATTACCCTGGTCGGCAATCCATGAGGAAGTCGGAGTGTTGAATGAAGCAAGGCTTTCAGCATCCAGAGAAAATGTGATTGTCTGAACCTCACCCGGCATCAGGAGACGTGTTTTTCCAAACGCCTTCAGCTCGCTCTCAGGCTTATCGAGCTTTACTGATGGGGCTGAAAGATAGAGCTGAACAACCTCCCTGCCGGCAATTTTACCGGTATTCTTAACATCTACTGAAACAGTCATGGTTTTGCTGAATTCAGGAGAGCTGAGCTTCAGGTTTGAATATTCAAAGGTTGTATAGGAAATGCCGTACCCGAATTCAAATGAGACAGGTACTTTGAATGTATTATAATAACGGTAACCGACATAGATTCCCTCCCGGTAGGTTACCTCTGCCTGCTGCGAACTCCTGGATCTCCCTGCACCGCCTGTGGCTGGATTTTCCTGTCCCGGCTGAGCCGATCCTATCACCTTACCCGGGAAATTGGCTGCTGACGGCACATCCGAATATTTTACGGGGAATGTCGAAGCCAGCTTTCCGTTCGGATTAACATTTCCCTTAAGAATATCGGCTACAGAGTTTCCTGTCTCCTGTCCGGCCTGCCATGCCAGCAGAATTGCATCCGGTATATCCTTCCAGCTTGCAGTTTCAATTACTCCGCCAATATTAAGGACAACGATAACCTTCTTATTTTTTGCCTTGTATGCTGATGACACGAGGCTGATAAGCTCTTTTTCGGTATTTGTCAGTTCAAAATCGCCGGGTTCATCCCTCCTGTCTCTGCCTTCCCCTGAATTCCTTCCAATAGTAATGATTGCAGCATCAGTAATATTCACCATACTGTTAACTACATCAGAATTTACAGCAAGCTCAGACAAAGGTGCTGAAGCACCCATAAACCCCCTGCCGCCACTCTGTCGGCCCTCTCTGGTTGCTTTAAGATAAGCGGAATACATTGCCTGGAGGTTTTCATTGATGGTGTATCCTGCATTCTTTAACCCTTCAACAATCGAAACGCTGTAAGCCTCATTTACATCACCACTGCCGGTTCCGCCAGTGATGCTTTCATATGATGTGTTCCCGAATGCTGCAAGTTTTTTGATATCAGCCGCAAGAGGCAATATTGAACTATCGTTCTTAAGAAGCACCATTCCTTCAACTGCAGCTTTTCTGGCAGTTTCAGCATGTCCTTTAAGGTCAGGTTTGTTCGAGAATTTGTAACCTTTAAACCTGGGAGTTTGTAAAATTATATTTAGTATTCTTTCAATGTTTTTGTCGAGCACCTTCACGTCAAGCTTTCCCTCCTTCACTGCTGTGAGGATAGCCTGCGACTGGCTGGGATTTCCCGGCATAAGAAGGTCATTCCCGGCTCTGACTATTGCAACAGGATCCCTGCCACCATTCCAGTCTGTCATAACGAAACCTTTAAATCCCCAGTCATTTCTCAGGACCTTTGTCACAAGGTCATAGCTTTCTGCAGCATATGTGCCGTTTATGAGGTTGTATGCCGTCATCACTGTCCACGGCTGAGCTTCCTTTACTGCAATGCCGAAGCCCTTAAGGTAGATCTCGCGTAAAGCCCGCTCACTTGCAATTGTGTTGAGTGAATTACGGTTTGTCTCTGCATTGTTTGCAGCGAAGTGCTTGGTTGAAGTGCCGACTCCCTGTGATTCAATGCCATTGACCATGGCTGCAGATATCTTTCCCACTACCAGCGGATCTTCGGAATAATATTCAAAGTTCCTCCCGCAGAGCGGGTTCCTGTGAATATTAAGGCCTGGTCCGAGAATTACATCTACACCATACTCAAGTACTTCATTTCCCATTGCCATGCCCACTGAGTTCACCAGGTCAACATCCCAGGTTGATGCAAGAAGTGTCCCGACCGGAAAAGCTGTACAGTAATAAGTTTCCTTGTCATTCTGACGGGTAGGGCTTATCCTGAGTCCTGCCGGACCGTCTGCAACGACCATTGAAGGTATTCCCAGTCTCGGGATTGCATATGTTGTGCCAGCTGCCCCGGCAACAAGAGCCTGGGTCTGTCCGACAACAGGACCCTGTTGTGTTTGTGGAGAAGTACCTCCAAAGCGCATACTTGCGCCAACAACCATGTTTGCTTTTTCTTCGGGCGTCATGGCAGCTATCACTTTGGCTACAGGATCTTTTCCCAGGCGGGGAAGATTTTGTGAATAGCAGTAAACAACTGCCAGCAGTAATACAAGTATTGAAAAGACTCTTTTATTCATATGATATCTGATTTTTAAAATGATTTTATAGTATCGGTTTTTCCACCGTAGGCTTCAACCTGCAACCCGCAACTGACATGTTCATCCATGAAGATATTCGTTAAGATAATAATAATCCGGAGTGAGCCTGCCATCGAGGAGAATGGTCGCCTTTTCGATCATCGGAGTAAGGTTGTCCGAGAAGAGGTCCGGCAACGCACTGCTTATCAGCTGCTTTCCGAATTCAAGGGATGCATCCCTTGGCAGTTCACCCGGAAGGTTATCTATCGACATTACAGAAATATTAGTTGGCCTGGTAAAAGCAGGTTCTTCAGTCTCAAGATAAGGATTATAACCATAGAAGGGATCTGAAATTGTCGTTGCCCTGAAGGTAGATGGGATTGCACCATCCAAATCACAGGTTATATCAGCAATTATGGAAATCCTGAATCCGGGATTCCTCATATCTTCCCTGGTGAAAAAGCGGGGTGACCCCGGATCCCAGTAATGGCCGGTTATAAGTATATCAGTGACTTTCGTATAAGGAAGGAACGTTGATTCATACTCTTCGGGATGTTTTGTAAAATGTTTAAACCTGAAAGGAATAGCATCCTTATGCCTCGTATACTCTTCGGGTCCGATCCGGCAGAATACCGGAACATTGAATTCGCGGGTCAGGTAATCATCCGGATTCACCTGCACAATATTACAAACCCCCAGTGTTTCCATTGCTCCGTGAGACACCCGCCCCCCTCCTGTCACGAGGATTTTTAGTCCGGGCTTAAGATCGATAAGCCTTAATCCGGCCCACACTTCTTCAAGGTCGCGGCACTGGTATGCAGGCTTCAGCTTAAACTTATTAGTCCTTATACCTCTGGCTCTCAGGCCGTTATAAGCACCCACAATACCGGCGTGCCTGCCAAACGCAACAACCCGTTCTCCCTCATCGGTGGTAAGAAGTTCATAATCGATAAGCGTAATTTTCTTATCGGCCATCTCTCTGAACATCGGCTGATTTTGATGTTGTTTTTTCGCCACATGAGCAAAGAACAAATAAGTTTTTTCCGGGATGAATGTTCTGGGATCGATCTCTTTTACTCCCATCAGAATATCACAGTCGCGGAGATCTTCTTTCAGAGGGATATCAAGATACTCATATTCATCGTTGGAGTAGCATCTGTTGTCGCTGGGCTGTACAAAAAACTCAACATACGGGTAAAGCTCTTCAAGAGCAATTATCTGGGGAGGAGTCAGAGGGACTCTCCTGTCGGGAGGATTTCTGGTTTCGCGGAGGATGCCGACTTTGATTGTTTTCACAACAGATGGATTACAAAGATAGTCAGAGGTGAAGATACAAAATATGGTCTGATTTTTGAGAATGATTTCGGTGTTCATTGACTTTGTAGTATCTTTGTGATACATATTACCGGGGCTGACTGGTTTTGACAGCATGAGGGGTGGTATGTAAGCATGCAGCGTGTGGTGACGCGTCACTTAAACAGTGTCACAAAACAAAAAAAGGCGAATCTAATTACGCTCTCGCTGCTTAAGCGAATAACAGTAGCTTAAGCATCCCGTTTCGGCGGGGTCTCACGGCACATGTGCTGTGACGAGACGTCTCCCGGGCGGTCATGCCCTGATCCAACCCGACAAGGAGGCGCACGCAATCCGGGGCTAGTCTGAGGATCGTTCCGCTCCGACGACGAAACAAACAGGAACTAAGGGCCGGTTAGGTTGTTCTGCAGCTGACAGGTCACGAAAAACAAGCAGGACTAAGCATGTAGAAAGCATATGGTCTCCATGACTGGACGCGGGTTCGACTCCCGCCAGCTCCACAAAAGACTCTAACCCAATCAGTTAGGGTCTTTTTGTTACCCTCACGCAGCGCAGGATTACTCAGCGTTTCCGCTACTGTGTGCAACGCAAGCGTGCATATAATGAGGAAACGCAATACTGCTCCTGCGCAACACACTAATATCCAATACTTACAGCTACTGCTCAAGAAGTAGCTACAACCACCCGGAAGTTGAAAAATGGGTTAAAAAAGTGGAAAATTCTTACACCATATATTTCTACTACCCCAATTGGTAGTAGAATTTTCTAATCGGAACTCGTAAATTCACATCCAGTCTTGCTTTCGAAAGTAGTCATTTTAAACATTTTTAATAAGTGTAAAAACTCGTGAAACTACTTGTCTTTTGATTTTGTAATTCATTGGTTTCAAGGTGTTAAATTTAACTCTAATCAGTGGACTAAGATTCTGGAAGCATTATAGGTTGGAAAATCGAGGGTGGAATATTTTGATTTGCCCCCTCATTGAAGTGAGTAATTGATTTTCAATGTATTTCATGGTTACCGTTAAGAGAACAAAATCATCAAAAAATTGTTTATATGCACGATATTCTTAATAATTATAACCAATAAAAAGAATTATGCTCAATGAAACTTCTATTCAGGAATTTAGGGCAACTTTAAGAGGCGGCATAATAGAACCGCAAGACCAGGGTTATGATGATGCCCGCAAAGTATATAATGCTATGATTAGCAAACGACCTCGATTGATTGTACGTTGTGTAGATGTGGCAGACGTGATACAATCAGTGAATTTCGCAAGAAAAAATAACCTTCTTCTTTCAGTTAGGGGCGGAGGACATAATGCAGGCGGATTAGGAATTTGTGATGACGGATTAGTGATTGACCTTTCGCTTATCAAATACACTCGTGTTGACCCGGAGGCAAAAACAGTAGTGGCAGGCGGAGGATGTAAATGGGGAGATGTTGACCATGCTACTCATATATTTGGGATGGCTACTCCAAGCGGAATTATTTCCACTACGGGTGTAGGTGGATTGACAACTGGAGGAGGCGTTGGACATCTTACCCGCAAGTGCGGACTTAGCATTGATAACTTACTTTCAGTAGATATGGTACTGGCTGACGGAAGTTTTGTTACAGCGAATGCAAAACAAAATCAGGATTTGTTTTGGGCAGTTAGAGGAGGTGGCGGAAACTTTGGAGTAATTACCGCCTTCACATTTAAACTGCATCAGATAGATATATTGTATGGCGGTCCGATGTTATATGATATAAGTGAGACAGAAGATGTGATGAAATGGTATCGCAAACTGATAAAAGATGCACCGGATGACCTGAATGGATTTTTTGCTTTTCTCACTGTACCACCAGGACCTCCTTTTCCTGAATATCTTCACCTGAAGAAAATGTGCGGGATTGTGTGGGCATATTCAGGACCATTAGAAAAAGCTGAAGAAATATTTAAACCTATTCGTGCTTTCAAGATGCCTGCTCTTGACTTTGTAGGTCCATTACCTCAACCTGCTTTGCAAGGAATGTTTGATGCGTTATATCCTACTGGACTGCAATGGTACTGGCGAGCAGACTTTGTAAAGGAATTAAGCGATAAGGCAATTGCAGAACACATCAAGTTTGGCAAGACACTTCCTACTATGCTTTCAACGATGCACATGTATCCTGTTAATGGTGCTGCTTCAAGGGTAAGCAATAAAGATACAGCATGGAGTTACCGGGATGCCACTTGGGCGATGGCAATTGTAGGGGTTGACCCTGACCCAGCAAACAAAGAAAAAATTACGTCATGGACTAAACAATATTGGGAAGCATTACATCCATATTCAGCGGGTGGTGCTTATGTGAATTTTATGATGGATGAAGGAGAAGAACGAGTGAAAGCAACATATGGTGATAATTATGGGAGGTTGGTAACGATAAAGAACAAATATGACCCAAATAATTTATTCAGGGTCAATCAGAACATAAAACCCTCTATGAAATGATAAAACTTTAAGGCAATAATCTTGAGGATAAAATCATGACAAAATCAATTATAAGATTTTTAAACCTTATTATTGCTGCCTTGCTTGCCGGGGTGAGTTTTGGAATATGGATAGGATTTAATCCGTTGAGTTTATCACCATCGACTTATATTGAGCAACAACAAAACATGATTGGGGCACTCAATTTATTAATGATAACACTTGTTTTTAGTGCCACAGTAATAACTATAATATCTGCTATTCTTCAAAAAAGTAATAAGCCGGTTTTCATTACGTTACTAATTGCTGCTCTGTTTTTTATTGCATGTATCGTTATATCCCGGTTTGGAAATCAGCCAATTAATAAAATTATAATGACATGGAAACCTGATTCTCTTCCTGGCAATTTGTCTGAACTTCGGGATAAATGGTGGTCATTTCATATAATGAGGACCATTGCGGAATTGATAGCGCTATTTCTTGTTACATTGGTGAGTATAAAAAAGGAAAATATCAGAACTTAGTTGTTAGGTGTGCCCCAATTAGCTTATAATTAATCAGTTATATTTAGGTCTATGAGATACCAAAAATGAAAAAAGAAATGAACAATCAAATCAATAAATCGAAAGGTCCTGGAGTCTAAATTCCGCCACCATTGATTTATACATTAATTTTTATTGCGGCTGTCTGGATGCTAAAACAACTTCCTATTACAGACGCATTATTTCAAACCTGGACATTGAAAGTTGTGGGAATATTTTTCACAATCATTTCAATCTTTTTCTTAGCAAGAAGTTTGAGGCAATTTATTCAAAGCAAAAATACTGTAATACTTATTAAGCCTGCTTCGTCACTTCAGAATACTGGAAATGCCAGTATCTCTGAACATAGCTAACTGGACTAATTTGACCACCCGAAACCAGAGTTAAATCATTGAGATATAGGTAAATATAATTTTTTCAATCTGGCCGGCCAAATATACTAAATAGAGCCGGCTTTTGCACCTGAATGATAAACCGGTATTAATTTTAAGTATATTCGACAAGACTTCAAATAATAATAAATGAAGGAAAGATATTTCCCTGTTCGCTTTCTTCTGCTGTTCTTCACTTTCCTGCTTACAGTTCTATTGTATGTGGACAGGGCATGCATATCAACAGCTAAAATACCAATTTCAGAAGATTTAAACTTTGAGCTTACAGACTTTGGCTGGATAATGGCGGTGTTTACACTCGGTTATGCCCTCTTTCAAACCCCTTCCGGAAGATATGCGGACCGTAAGGGTCCAAGAATGGTAATATCCGGAATTGTAGCAATCTGGTCAATCCTGACTTCATTAACAGGTGCAGCATGGAATTATGTTTCAATGCTGGTGATCAGGTTCCTTTTCGGCGCCGGTGAAGCAGGAGCTTTTCCAGGTCTGGCAAAAGTAGTTTACAACTGGTTCCCTGTGAAGGAGAGAGGGATCGCCCAGGGTATTAATTTCTCCGGTTCAAGACTGGGAGCTGCTTTTGCTATGCCCCTGGTTGCATGGATGATAAGTGTAACAGGCTGGCGTTCGACCTTTATTATCTTCGGAATTGCCGGGATCTTTATAGCTCTGTTGTGGTATATTATTTTCAGGGATAAGCCTGAAGAATCAAAGTTACCCGGAGAAAAAGAAATAGAATTCATCACCAGGAACCGTCAGAAAATTGAATCAGGACAGCCCCATAAGCTTACTTATTCTGAAATATTTTTATCAGGTAATGTCTGGCTTGCCATGGCCCAGTATGTCTGCAGCAATTTCACCTTTTACTTCACTCTTACCTGGATGTACCCCTATCTTCAGGAACGGTTTGTCCTTGATGGTATAGAAGCTGGATTTTATGCCATGATTCCTCTTATCTTCGGCGCTGCGGGTAACTGGGTTTCCGGCTTCATGGTCGACTATATCTATAAAAAAGGAAAGTTTAAACTTTCTAGGCAGCTGCCGGCAATAATCGGTTTTTCATTAGCTGCAACAGGAATACTTCTGCTTTCAGCAGTAAAAACTCCGGAGATGTCAATAATTTCATTATCGATTGCAATTTTCGGAGCCGATATGACTCTCAGTCCCTCCTGGGCATTTTGTATAGATATCGGGAAGGAAAACTCCGGAGTTGTTTCCGGAACCATGAACATGGCTGGTAACCTGGGTGCATTTATAACTATTATAGCATTCCCTTACCTGTTAAGATGGACAGGTTCGCATGAACTTTTCTTTTATCTCTGCTCCGCTCTTTCATTATTTGCGATAGTTTTCTGGTCATTCATGAAACCTGAAAGACCAATTACAAATTAATTAACCGATTATATCCTGAGATGCAGAAAAAACAATAAATTTCAACTTTATGAGGCAGTCTTAATCAATCAATCTGAGTAACCGGAAGAAAAATGAAACTTGCATTAAACACACTAGTATACGAAGTCGGGAATATAGGTCCTGAGGAATCATTGAAAAGTGCAGTTAATTTCGGATTCAGGTATATTGATTATGCAGCGATCAGGAAAGGGAATCCTGCAACAATGACTAAAGAATCAAAACGGGAGGTGATCAGGATAGTCAAAGATAATGGCTTGAATTCTTCACAAATGCTGCTGGTAGCAACAAAAGATACTGCTCATCCTGACAAAAAGAGGCGCGATGCTGTATTCGAATACATGAAAACCTGTGCCGATTTCCAGTTAGAGATGGGGGGCCGTCAGTTACTTGTCTGCTGGGGTGGAGGGCTTTATGAAACTGGCGTAACACGGGAGCAATCCTGGCTTTATATGCTCGAAAATGTTGGCCGTTTTGCCTCCTGGTGTCTCGACAAGAAACTCCTTGTAGGAATAGAGCTTGATCCACATGTATATTTCATCTGCAATAATACCCATAAACTGGCGAAGGCTATTGAAGATATCGGTTTGCCAAATGTTTATCCAAATGTGGATATAGGACACATGGTAATAACCAGGGAGGGGCCTGAACAGATTGAAAAGCTGAAAAACAGGTTATTACACGTACACCTGAGCGAGACTGAGTCGTTTGCCCACACAAACAGCATTCTTGGTACCGGAGTAGTTGATTTCAAAGTGTATATTGAGAAACTTATTGAACTGGGTATAGAGGAGAACTGTAAAAAATACGGTGTATCCTGCGTGGCCGGTATCGAGATGGGAAGTGAAGCAAGCGGGGGGTTAGTTGAGGATCCTGACGCATGGGTTAAAGAGAGTCTGTCGTACCTGGCACGAATAATGCCGGAACTAACAAAATAAACAGGTATATTACAGAATATGAGGTACTTATTGATGTCTGCACAGTCTCATCAGGTACAAAACCTGAGCCGATTGCAGGAAGATTCTGACATTTGACAAGGCATAGACTTTAGTTTCAGCATAATACATTCGTTGAACAGCAAAAATAACATGATATGAAACAGGGAGTAATAATCGGGTTCCTGGGGAAAACACAGGACCGTTTTTCAGAATACCAGGAACCTTTATCAACCAGGGAGAAACTGGAAATAGTAAGTAAAATTGCTGGTTTCGACGGAGTAGAGATGGTTTTTCCATACGAGACCGGTATTCCGTCAGAAACGAAAGGTCTTATGGATGAGTTTAAACTGAAATTTGCTGCCATAAATATAAATATCAAAAAAGAAAAAGAATGGGTCCCGGGGGCATTGACGCGTCCGGATAAAGGTATCCGCGACAGGGCCGTTACTATGATAAAGAAAGGTAAAGACTATGCAAAAACCGTAGGTGCCCCTCATGTTACATGTTGTCCCCTGAGCGATGGGTATGATATTCTTTTCCAGGTTGATTACCGGAAAGCCTGGAAGTATATGGTTGAAACGGTGGGCGAAGCAGCAGATTATCTTCCGGAGATTCCGCTGTTCATTGAGCCAAAGTATTCGGAGACCCGGGTACATTGTCAACTTGATTCAACTGCAAAAGCCCTGCTTCTCCTTAAAGAAACCGGCAGTCCGAAAACCGGAATTACTATTGATATGGGGCATTCCCTTCAGAGCCAGGAAAACCCGGCCCAGTCTCTGGTAACCATCTATGAAAGTGGTTTTGATGCATATATCCATACCAATGATAACGATACAAAAGCTGACTGGGATCTCGTTGGTGCCAGTCGCCATTTTCTTCACTATGTGGAACTTATGTTCTGGGCACAGCAGTGTAATTACGACAAATATTTCACAACAGATGCATCACCGAGGATATTCAACATTGTAGAATTCTTTACACGTCATTCCGAAATAACCACGGGTGCTTATAACCTGGCAAAATCGCTTGATCACCAGGGGATACTGGAAATGATGAGAAATGAAGACTTTAACGGGTTGATGAATATGGTAAATAAAAATATTTACAGGATTTAAATTGTGCCCTGGTCAAAGCCACTGGCTTTTCCAATCAGATTGAAGAATCAGAAATTGACGCTTATTAATTCTCTGCTTTCTTAATACGGCTGGAGTAATACATGGAAATACCGATTGAAATAGCCGAAAGGAACATCAGAGCCAGAACTCTGTAAATTATCTCAATACTGGAAAGATCAACCAGGAACAGGTATATAGCAGCACAGATCATTGTTCCCAGAGCCATATATCTGTATTTCACATTTTTCAATAGTAAACTTAGCAGGAAATAAAGAAGCGCTGCCATGATCCAGGAAAGTGTTATAAATTGTTTGGGCATAGCATGATAAAAAGCCAGGAGAACCATAATAAATCCTTCAATAAGATACAGGTTCCTTATGTAATCCGTTTTTATTTTAAGCCTTGACTTCTGCCAGTTAATTACTCTTGCCGAGATAAGGGCAATCAGTGCAAAGGAAAAATTTACACTGTCTATAGATTTTGGGGAAATAAGGTAAACCAGAAGTATTGAAAGGAAAAGAAGACTGTTCATTACAACTATCAGTCTGTTACGGAACCACAAGGCCAGGGAGACAACTATCAGACTCTGGAAAGGAAGAAGAAGATAGATCTTTGGCAGCCCGAATAAGCCGTAGAGGGCAATACTCATTGCCATAAAACCATATAGAGAATAAAAAGCTGAGGCAAAATTCCAGTCGGATTTCGAATGGAGTATTATTGCAAATATAAGGCAGCATACTGTTATTATAACGAACAAAGGGACATATTCAGTTTTGAAAAACCTGAACACCGTAAGAATAAGCAAACAGGTAAATAAGATGCCATTTGCAAAAGTCATCCCTTCGAAAAAGTTATCAGAAGATGATTCTTTCTTTCGTAACAAAAGAAGTGACGAATAACAACCGGCCAGAAGGAAAAGATAAATGATACCCTTATGTTGCCCGGTGGGCATATCCATATGGTTGCCAGGTAGAGGATTCCCGAAAAGCCACAGGAAGAAAGTAAGATAAGTCAGAAATATTGTTATTAAAACCAGAGGCTGCCATCTGAACCGGTAATAATAATATACTGATGCAGCTGCTGTTATAGTTGTCAGTGGCAGCATTATATGGGTGGTATCGGTGCATAGTGCCGTAGTAAGGGCAAGTACTACTGATATTACAGACAATGTTTGTGACTGATTCCTGATTGCCCAGTAAACCTGATAACCAATTATCAGAAATAGAAGCCCTACACAAAGGTATTTCTGCTGGATTAAGGGTGTTGCAGAAAAAAAATGCAGCCTCATTGTAAGATAAAACAGGAGTATCTGCCCGTTTATCTTAAACATAAATGCCAGATGCTCATTCGACTTTTTCATATACCTGGCCAGGAAAAAAATTGCAATTACTGCTGAATATCCAAGGATAGCAGATATTAATGCCTGGCCCAGAATGGTCAGGTATTGGGTAAGAAACGAAATCGCGAAAAAAAGTACAATATTACCCAACGATGCAAGTCCTAGTCGTCCTATTCTTGACTCAAGACCTTTTCCTTCATCCGGTTGTGTTGAAACCAACGTTGAAGAATCTGGCTTTTCTATATTACCATAGCTGTAAGACCTGCCATTAACCTGATTCTCAAGAACTTCTTCCAAACGATTCAGGCGAAGTTCAATGGAATTAAGGCGATTTTCAATCCCCCGCGTATCACTTTCCTGTTCTGTCATAATAAATATTTATTAAATAAAAACTTATTAAATACAGCTCCCGGAAATAAAAAATATGGAATCAGGGTAAACTATTCCTCATCCTGCACCATTTTCCAGGGTGGCAATAACCAAAGAAGGAATGCCAGTATACCGAACGGAAGAATAAGCCAGAATGCAGCCATCAAAGTTCCATCAAGACCAATAAGCCCAACTTTAAAACTAGTGAATCCTGAAAAACTCTTTGAGAAAAGCTGGCCTCCAATTACTACATTCCATCTCATTGAATAAACTCCGATTAGTATCAGGATACCTGTGATGAAATAAAGACTTTTACGAAGCCTTATTCTGCCTTTATAAAACTGCAGAAAGGCTAGCAGACCAAGAGGAATTAAAGTCCCGACCAAACCCTGTGAAATAAATAGTGTAAGATAAAGTTTCCCCTCAACAAGCAATTTAATGGTTTCAAAAGATTCTTCAGCTTCATATATCCTGTGAATCTGATCGAGACCTTCAAGGGTAAAATCGAGGATCAGAACAAAGAAAAGGTACTTCCCTATGGAATCAAGGACTTTAATATCAAGGTTCCTGGTTCTGATATATGATACAACCATATATATCAGCATGACCATTGCAATTCCCGAAACCATGGCTGAAAACAGGAATATTATCGGCATAAGCGGAGTGGACCACCACGGATTAGCCTTGATGGATCCGAAGATGAATCCGACATATCCATGAAGAATGAATGCAGATGGTATTCCGATTACCGTAATAAAATATCCGAGCTTCCTGTCCCATGATAAGGTTCTTGGAGAGATATCACTCAATCCGAGAGTGAGTATCCTGTAAATCCACTTCATTATTCCTTTTTTCTCATCTGCCCAGACAACCATGCTGTGCCTGTAATCAAACCAAATCTCCATGAGAAGGACCACCATCAGGTACCACAGGTAGACAAATCCGAATATGGCCATTGCGGATGAAGAATGCGGAGTGATCATTATTTCATATGCCCGCTGAGGCTGGGAAAGATGGCTTATGAGAGGCATAGTTGCCACCAGTAGAAATGAAAATGCAGTAAGAAGAGCAATCTGGTAGGTAGGCTTAAGGATCTTTACCTTGAAAACTCTTTCCAGTGAAGCAAGAATAAATGCACCTGCAACTAAACCTGTAATGAATGGATATACAACGATTAATATTCCCCACTGAAGCTCAATTTCATTAGGGAAGATATAACCTTGTTGACTAGCCAGAATTTCATACAGATGCTGGTAATGGGGTTCCATATTATCTGACCTCCGAGCTTAATGCATTATAATAGAGTTTTGATCCGGTGTTCAGATTTGGCCTGAGTACCTGGGTTGTATGTTCCTTCAGATACTTAACCAGTTCACTTTCTTTATCCCTTAAATTACCGTACATTCTGGCACCTGTCGGACAAATTTCCATGCAGGCAGGAGCAAGATCTTTTTTAAGCCTGTGATAACAAAGAGTGCATTTACTCGCAACCTTTTTCACAGGATGAATGAACCTGCATCCGTACGGACAGGCCTGAACACAATATCTGCACCCGATACAATACTTTTCATCAATGAGTACAACACCTTCAGGGCTCAGGTATGTCGCACCCACCGGACAAACCTGTGTACATGGCGATTTCGAGCAGTGGTTGCACATTTTTGGAACAAAGAATGATTTAAATATATCCTCATCAGGGATTGTTTGTTTAAACCCGTCAATACCTCCATCAGGTGATTTGATATCTACACTCCCGTCATTCCTTACAGTGTACTGTTCAACCCAGGTCCGGAAGAAAAATGGTTCCGCAGGAACATCATTTTCAATTTTGCATGCTTTGGCACAGTTGCCGCATCCTATACACTTTTCAATATCAATGGCAATCCCGTACCATGGCAGGCTTTTATCATCAGGTTCTGCAGCAAAAACCAGAAACTGAGTTGATTTCAGCCAGTTATATCCCAAAGTAACACCTGCAATGGTTGCGGCAGATTTCAAAAACTTCCGCCTGGATGATTTTATTCTTTCATTTTCCATGGCTGATGAGGATTGTGACATTCAATACAGTTTTTTCCTGTATTATGCTCTTTAAGGTCAATCTGAAAAATTGCATCTTGCTTTTTTGCTGCATTTTTTTCGTGACAGACACCGCAAAATTCCCTTGTGCTCGTATGAAGTATGTCGGCTCGTTGTGAGCTTAGCACATGCTTCTGGCCCGGACCATGACAGGTTTCACAATGTACACTGCTATGGACATCTGTATTTTTCAAGTCTTCAATATCCTGGTGGCATTTAAAACAGGCATGTTGCCCGGCATAATGGATACCAGCCCGGGCATTATCGAAGAGAGAGTCTCCGCGGTAATGACCATATTGACCGAATGATTCCGGAACAAGAAAACTTCTCAACAAAAGAAATAGTGCTATGAATATTGAAAAGACGATAGTTAGCCGGATCAACTGAGGTGGGATATAGAACTTCATAGCTAAGAATACTTATGTTGAAATCTATATTTATTTCAAATGTCAGTTTTCTAAAGATTATCGCTAAGTAAAAATGATATTTACGAGCCTAATAATTAACTATTTATAAAGCTTCTAAACAGCTTTTACGAAAAATTTAGATACAATGGTTACCTGAATGCAGGCAGAATGGCGAAATAAACCGTTTCTGGTGTTCAATTAACTGTTTATGTCTGATTTACTGTTATTTATATAACACTAATTTATTAATCACATAATTCGGATTATTGATAAAATTTTTGAATATATCGCTGACTCCATCACCCTCCGGAACAAAGAATGCTTCAGATCGTAGCCCCTGCATGATTTATGATTCAGGGGTGTAATACCGCCAGGCTCTCAGGAAGATTAAGTCATTCCGGGGAAATCCTTTGTAGAATCAACCGGCAGAGGAGGAAGCGCTCAATATCTCCTTAACCATTCTTGTAACGCTGCGGAAATCTATCTTCCCTGTACTCATCGTTGGTAATTCACTGATAACTATAAATTGCCTTGGAAGAGCGATAATGGGTAACTCATTTAGCATCTTCCTGAGTATTTCTGTTTTGTTTACAACCTTAGAGACTGCTGCCACAATATATGATCCCTTTTTTTCCTCCGATATCTCAACAACACAACAGTATACTCCCTCCGGGACAAACTTTTCCAGGGTATTCTCCACTTTGACCAGTGAGACCATTTCCCCACCTATCTTCGCAAACCTCTTAAAACGTCCGGCATGCCAGAGATAGCCATCTTCATCGAAATATCCCATGTCGCCGGTATTGTACCAGCCGTCAACAAGGACTTCAGCAGTGAGCACCGGATCATCATAATATCCTTTCATTACAGAGTCACCTTTAACCAGGATCTTTCCTACTTCCCTCGTTTTACACTCTTTCCCGGTTTCAAAATTCTCAATCCTGACCTGAACTTTTGGAATAACTTTCCCGGTGCTCCCGGGTCTGTTCAATTCATGTGAGTTAACAGATATAACCGGTGATGTTTCAGTAGCTCCATAACCCTCAAGAAGAGTTACTCCATGCTTTTTCATATACCCTTCCCTCAAGGCATCCGGACATTTATCAGCGCCTGCAACCATTAACCTGAGTGTTCTAAAATCGCCAGGTTCGGATTTATTCAGATAGCCCCAGAAGAAACTGGGTGTACCAACCATTATTGTCGGCTTCTCATCACGCGCAATATTGCTGATAGTCTGGAAATCAAGAGGATTGGCATAAGACACCATTGTCATACCGTAATAAAATGATACCCAGAGATTTACCGTTAATCCAAAAATATGGAAGAAGACAAGATTTGCCAATAATATATCTGCTTCAGAAATATTAATGTAACTGCCAAAACTTTCAATATTCGAAGAAATATTACGGTGGGTCAGCTGGACAGCTTTCGGATCTTTTTCGCTTCCGCTTGTAAATAAGATTGCAGCAGTGTCATATTCATCTCCTTTATAAATAGTATTTAAGATCATATTTACAGGAAGTTTTGTCTTAAGAGCTGCCTTTAGCTTATCGCCTGCAGTAACACTGGCCATTATTTCCTCAATCGTTACCATGCCATCAATTAAAGGACAGTTTATCTTTTCCAGCAATGCTTTTGAAGTAATGATAGTTTTGAATTTGCATTTTTTCTGAGCATACTTTGCATTCACCTCAGCGCCTGTTGAATAGTTTATCATCACAGGGATCCTGCCACTCATAAGTGTTCCGACTGTGGCAAGTGCACAGCCAGCTGAAGTTGGTATCATTATGCCAATGAATCCCTTATCATACTTCTGAAATTTAGAGCTCAGGATAAGAGCTCCGATCAATGCCCTGGCATAAGTAACATTCTTCCCGGTTGTTTTGTCAATAACTGCTAATTTTTTAGCATGTTTTTTTGCGATACGGACAAATTGCTGATGAAGTAACATATTTATAAGTGCTAATTATTGTTATTCTTAACAGGTCAAGAGGCCTAATATAATGAATATTGTTTTAATTCAAATAGTAAATTAAATTTCATTCGAAATTTATAATCTTTTATAAACCTCCATATAAATCTTGTTTAGTGATATTTACCAGCTCTGCAGGGAGAATTATTGAAAATGTAATGATCTCCGGTCGAAAAAAGTAATAATAAAGGTGAGATGGCCGATATAATTCAGTCAACAGTGCCAGGCGTCCTTCCGGCCAAATATGGTCAATGGTCCGGCTTTTGCACATTTATGTTTTCCAGGATGTTTTTATGTTGCTTAAGGTATTGTAATCAGGACATATATGATAAAAGTATTTACCCTATTCTTAAATATAATTACAAAAAGGGGCTTATTATCCCCAAAATGTCTATATTTGTGGAATATATGCCCCATTTAATATGAAAACGAAGAAGCAAATACTATTCCCAAAGCACCAAAAAATACTTGAGCAGTTGGGTGAGAATATAAAATTAGCGAGGAAGAGAAGAGGATTTACAACTATTCAGGTATCAGAGCGGGCAGGACTTGATCGTAAGACTCTGTACAGGATTGAAAAGGGGGATCCAAAAGCTACGCTTGGAGCTTATTTTAATGTACTTAGAGTACTTGGATTGCAGGATGACTTTCTGAAGCTAGCAGTTGACGATGAATTTGGAAGGAAACTTCAGGATCTTAAATTATTAGGCGAAAAGTAACATGGACAAATCAAAAGTCGACATATGGGTTTACGCACATTGGGTTGGAATGAAGGATCCCATATGCATCGGTATTCTGTCAGCACATTTTGGAAAAGGCAGAAAATCATTCAGCTTTGAATATGACAAAGGATGGATTTCTTCACACGAACAAATGTTACTGGATCCGGATCTTGGCTGGTATTCCGGACTGCAATACCCAAACGAAAAAGAGAATTTCGGTGTTTTTCTGGACTCAATGCCAGACTCCTGGGGTCGAACCCTGATGCAAAGAAGAGAGCCGATAAAAGCTAAAGAAGAAGGTCGGGAGCCAAAAACACTGCATGATATTGATTACCTGCTGGGGGTACATGATGAAAGCAGGATGGGAGCTTTAAGGTTTAAATTGGATCCTGCCGGACCATTTCTTGAAGTGGCATCAAATACGACAACTCCTCCATGGACTTCATTGGGAGAGTTACAAAGGGCTGTAAAAGCAGTCGAATCAGACGAAAATGATGAAAGTATCCGTGAATGGGTTCTTATGCTTATTGCACCGGGAACTTCCTTAGGCGGAGCTCGTCCAAAAGCGAACTTTACAGACAGGTCAAATGAATTATGGATAGCCAAATTTCCATCAAGAAATGATACAATAGATAAAGCAGCATGGGAATTTCTGGCTTACAAGATGGCTGTAAAAGCCGGAGTCAATATGGCTGACTCACAGATATCAAAAATATCCGGAAATTATAATACATTCTTAACCAAACGGTTTGACCGTTTTAAGAGAGAGCGCATTCATTTTGCTTCGGCAATGACAATGACAGGGAACACTGAAGAAAATATCAGAGACAATAAAGCAAGTTACCTGGAAATTGCAGAGTTTATTAAATTTTCAGGCGCCTCAAATAAAGAAGACTTGCATCAATTATGGAAGCGGATTATTTTCAATATTTCAATTTCAAATACTGATGATCATTTGAGGAATCATGGTTTTGTGCTAACCGATAAAGGGTGGAGGTTGTCTCCTGCTTTTGATGTTAACCCTTCCATAGATAAACAGGGCCTGGCCCTTAATATTGACATGGATAGTAATGCCCTGGATTTTGATTTAGCAAGAAGTGCCGGGGAATTCTTTATGCTGGACCTGGCTTCAATGGATAAGATAATCGCGGAAACAGGATTTATTGTCAGTGACTGGAGAAAGTACGCTAATTCTATCGGCATTCCGAAAACTGAGCAGGAAAGAATGACTCCGGCATTCAGATTCTGATTAATGCTCCCGCCTCCTATCCCCCCTAACCTCCCCCATGGACCGGTTCGAAAACAAATTAGTAAACTCACCCATAATAAGAACTATCTTGTCCAACGTATTAGAAAAGGTATTATAATACGTTTAAAACTATCCGGTATGACCAGCAGAGAAATTGAAGGAAGGCACATTCGCAAGGTAATATGTGTGAAGCATGAATGACCTGTAATTTTGCACTTTTCAAGTGCAAAATTATGAATTCAGGTATGTGCAAAAGCCGGAGATCCTGACCACATAATGCACCATGTCCTCCCGTGCTCAACCCTGAAATTGCTCTGCCTTCTTTATCCGCAATCTGCTCCTGTTTTGAAGCTTGTCCGGATTCATCAGTCATCTCCAACAAATCCTGACAATTCTTAACCTGTTTCGAACTAGTATTTGGTTTTTTCCATTAAGTCAAGGAAGCCATTTACAATTCCGCTTTCGGCATAACCGGGCTTTATCCTGGAAGATAATACTTCAAATGTCTGATAGCCATAAGCGACATCACTGGGAATGTAACCGGTATTCGAACCTCCATTGGCTACGGTTACCATAATAGTACGTGCGAAAGGTGATTCATTTTTCAGGCGTACAGCAATTTGATTGAAAACTTCAGAACCAATAGCGCAAAGAGCTATATCTTCAATCTGCAAATAGAAGAGTTTTGTTGATACGGAGTCAGCATCTTCATATTGTCCTGTGTATCCTGCACGGCCTCCAGAATTAAGCTGGCGGCGTCCGGGGAACTTAATAGTTTCCTGTGCAGATGATATACGTATGGAGTTTTCACTGCGTAAAACGGTTCTCATGACATGCATAACCTCTTCTCCTAGCATCTGTCCCATTGACTGGCATATTTCTTTCTGCTGGTTCATCAGTTTCGCAACTTTGGGATTGTTCCTGTCAAGGCCTGTTCCGCCGGGAGGCATCCTGTTGCTGATATCCTCACCGCGGGTGGCATAATCAGCAATCCTTATATCGCGCAAATCGAATGTCTGCTGGAAATAGAGCGGATTCTGGTCGCCGCAGGCGCCTTCAGACCAAAGAGCCACAACAGCGTCGTCGAAACTATCTTCAATATAGTTAGATGTTGCACCCGGAGCGTCGCCGCATACCATGTCGAGCTGTCCTGAAGCAACGGCGTGCATCGCATAATTGTAATAAACTGCTATAGGGTCATCCTTAAGATTCCTGAAAGTAATCACAGCGACTGTTTTATCGGATTGTCCGTCATAGTTAGGACCTTCCCACCAGGTGCGACGGTCCTTATCAAAAATATTGCGGTTTACATTGATATATGAGACACCGGTTCCCCAACTTATGACTGCAGGCTGCATTTTTTCATAAGCTGTTTTAATTACCCCATAGACGTATTCAATCATTTTGTTATTGTTTATACGCGCTCCACTGTGGGTGTGAGTCGCGTTGATAAGAACGTTGCCGGCAGGAATTCCCAGTTCGGTTTCGGCACGTTTGGTCACCGCCTCATAAAGAGGGGCAGAAATCATACCGGCATCAACAGATACGAGAGCTGCACTTGTGATTCCATTGTTAACAACTATGGCCCGGGCATGAATACGGTCCACTATACCGAGCATCTTAGCGCTCAGCACTTCTTGTTCAGTAGGAGTAATATCAACCTTAGCTGCTCCGGCTTTTAATTCGCCTCTTCCATTGGGCTGCACAGATAAAGCAGCTTGCTTTGCTGCTCCTGCTTTCGATGCGGCTTTCCCACCGGACTGCGCATATACTACGGCTGACAAAAACAGAGCGGCAATCAATACTCCTGTTTTATTAAATCTAAGTTTTGTTGTCATATTCTTAATTTTAATAGGTTTCAGAAATGAAATAGATAGTAAGATTCATCGGATCAGACTATGCCGTTTATCCGGGCTTATCAAGGACCAGCCGGCAGGATTGCCCGAAAAAGGAAATCGCTTAATAACAGTCACCAGCAGGAAATTAAAGTGAATTTAATCAAATGAAATTTTCATCCACCCGGGTATATTTACAAATAGAGAATTTACTGAACAAGACTATTTTATTTTTAACGCCCTGGAAATTGCTTTTTCAACCAGATCATCCATCACTTTATAGCCCTTCAGATTTGGATGGACGCCATCAGGTGAATATTCAGCTTTCATTCCTTTTTTCTCATCCGCCAAAGGAGAATGGTAGTCAACATACACTATCTTATTTTTTTGGGCATATGACTGCAGCATAGCATTTAATTTCACAATTTTTTCTGCTGGTTCCAAACCAGGGCTCCATGAGTATTCATAAACAGGCAGAACAGAACATAATACGACCTTAATTTTGTTTGCTTTTGCCAGCTGCACCATTGAAACGATATTCCCAAAAATATTTTCAACCGTGATTGGGCCGGTATTTCCGGCAATGTCATTAGTGCCTGCCAGAATAACAACTACAGCAGGGTTCAGATCAAGAACATCATTCCGGAAACGAACAAGCATTTGAGGAGTTGTCTGTCCACTGATACCCCTGTCGATAAAAGATTTATTCTTAGTAAAAAATTCGCCATCAATGGTTTTCCAGAATTCTGTAATTGAATTACCCATAAATACTACACGTTTTTCTCCAGGAGCGACAGCTGGAAGATTTTTATTTTCGTCTGAGTATTTTTTCAGGAATGCCCAATCCCTGCGCAATCTTTCATCCATAACCTTTCGCATGGAATCCTGTTGTGCAGAAGTAAATCGTGGCACCCTGGCATTGCTTTTATTAATGTCAGGTTGATTTACCTGCCCAAAGCAAACTGGTTGTATGTTACTTGCAAAAAATAATGATAAGAATGTAAATACAAATAATTTATTCATTCTGGTTTTCATAATAATAAATATTTGAGTTTATTACTTAAAGATATAAAATACGGACTACTTTGACTCACGTCGGTATTTAAAATATTGCTCCATCAGTTCAAGTTTATCGAGGTTTGGAACAGGGCCTTGTTTCGGAGTGTTGTTCAAATACATAACGGAAGAATTCTTTTCCGTGAAAGCAGGCCATACAGGTAGATTTTTCCCATTCGGATCACCATATTTTGCAAAATTGGTCCAGTAAGTGGCCATCAGTTCTGATAATTTTAAATCATCCTCGCTGGCCGTTTTTGCGTCAATATTTTTTAAAACATATTTAATTTCTGCAGCATGTTGTGCACCTCTGGGTTTAACCGACATAAACGGAGCCTGAGGTTGTTGCTGGTTGAAATAGTACATAAATACTTTTGACTTTCCGGTGCGTGATTGTAACCGGGCCCAGGTCCATGATGGCCAGGCAAAGGCGGTTAAAGTAAAAATATCGGCAGTTGAAGTAATGGTTTGTTCTTTAGTATCGCCCGGGAATGCTTTAAGAATTTTGCCTGCGAAATCCCCAAATCGTTGTTCGATTCCTGACTTATAAGCATCCGGCTCAGCCGGTCTTGCAAACATTGCCCCTTCATCTGAATTTGTACCAATAATGACATTTACATCGTTATATTTTCCCGCCTCGTACAATTTGTATTGGTCATCGGGAATTACGTAACCATCAGCATTCGGCCAGAAGCTCATTCTTGCCATTGAGTTTTTAAACCATTCCTGTGGATCCATTTTCCTGAATTCATCAATAGATTTTACCCCAAATTGTTTCATAAATTCAATGCCTGAATTTTCAGCACCTTGTAAAGATATAATTCCATCCTGACGGGTGTTTCCAACCGGACCAAAACTACCACCACTTTCGCTTATTGCCCCCCTGAACAGACCTTTGGCCAGAGGGGATGCACACAGCATGCTTACCGAAATTGCACCTGCTGATTCTCCGAAGATGGTTACATTACCGGGATCGCCGCCAAACGCTGATATATTTTTCTGAACCCATTTTAATGCTGCAATCTGGTCAAGCAAGCCATAATTCCCCGATACTTTATTTGGCGATTCGGCACTTAAATCGGGATGGGCGAAAAAGCCAAGCACACCTAAGCGATAAGCGATGCTTACAAATATTACTCCTTTACGGGTCAATTCCTGTCCAAAATAAGTAGGTTCCAAAGGGGCGCCCATAGAAAAACCACCTCCATGAATCCAGACCATTACCGGCAATTTATCTTTATCTGAATTTGCAGTTGTCCAAACATTCAGATAAAGGCAATCCTCCGATTGTTCCAGTTTTTGAGGTTGCGGACAACCAGGCGCAAATTTATCTGTTTTTAAAATTCCTTCCCATGGCTTAACAGGTTGAGGGGCTTTCCAGCGTAATTCTCCCACCGGCGGAGCGGCAAAAGGAATCCCTTTATAAATCTTGATCCCATTTTCAACCATTCCTTCTATTTTTCCACCTTTGGTTTTAACTATACTTGACAGTGTATGATCTGTACAAGAAAAAAACAAAGTACCAAGAATAAAAAGTAATATAATTTTAAATGATTTCATTTTTTATTTTAATTGGGTGATACTTATTAAATGCTATTATTCGTAATATTTTATGCAGTAGCAGCTATAAATATATTAATATTCGCTTTGATCGAGTTTCAGCAGTCTCTGTTTAGTCGGGTTAAATAGCATGTTTAAAAGCACGCAAAAGAATAATAATCCGGCAAAAATTGTAGCAAGAACAAAGCCATATTTTACTTTATGCCCGAACACATCGCTGATCGCTCCCATCGCCAGGGGGCCCAAAGCAGCACCAGCAGCTGTGAAAAACAGAATAATACCGGCAACTGAACCATGTTTCGCTTTGGGGAAACAACTTATACCCTTGGAATTTAAGGTTGGATATATAACAGACATAAATAAGCCGGAAAGAGGAAGCAGGATAACAGCCACACTCACTCCACCAATAACACTCCCAATAAAACAAACCAGAATCAGAAAACAAAAAATAGTCAATACCAATGCCCAGTTAAATTTAGCCATTACCCAGGATCCCAGGAACCTTCCGGCTGCACGAAGTATAAAGAAAATTGGAAGTGCATAAGTGGCTATGAAAACAGCCTTCCCCTCATATCCCGAAATAAGAGTGGGCATCCAAACATATACTGCACATTCAACAGCAACATAAAGAAATGCACCTATGGAAAAGCCAATGGCATAAGGATCTTTCATCATTAACAGGGTGCCTTTCAAATTGACAGGTTCTTCTGTTTTTCTTATTGTTACAGGATACTTTACAAGTAAAGCAATGATTATCAGGATAACACATAGGGTGCCAGCCACAACATACAACCATTTCCATTCGATTCCAATTGAAAGAAAGTAGGTCACTAAAAAGGGTCCGATAATTGCACCAACTGCAAAAAAGCCCTCAACAGTATTCATGGTTGAGGTATGTCCGGTTGTTGATTTAGATATATCGCCAATAAGAGCCAAAGCCCCGGTTTTAAATATACCGATTGCAATTCCTGCAATAATCATAAGACTAAGGAAAAATGCAAAAGAATTTCCTATAATATATAAATAGGAATTAAGGGCAAACAGACTTAAACCAATTATTATGGTTTTTTTCCTGCCAAGCCTGTCTGCAACAAATCCAAGAAAAAAGCCCCCAAATGCAATAGCCACCATGGGTGTATAATGCATCAATCCTGCAGCAGTCATGCCTAGCTTAAATTGCTTCATCACTTCCGGTATGATAACGCCCACTGCATCTGTGGTCATGGCAAACATCATGAACATCAAAAAAGTCAGATATTTAATAATAGTTATATTTTGATGACTTATTGTATTTGAATTTACTGTCATAAGTTTTAGATAATTAGTTATTACTGAACCTGGTAATGCATTAAGGGAAATTAAATACAACCTTGCCATTTTCGCCGGTTGCAGCTATATTGCAGGAATAGTCTTTCAAATTCGCTTCGAGGGTTGCTGCACAACCATTATTCTCCCAGCGAAGTTTTAATATTTCCTGGGTGGAATCGAGGATTTTTAATTTAGCGTCAAAACCGAAAGCAGGCAAGCTGTTCCTGAATTTCAGTAAAGAGAGTTGCTGTTGGACAACCTTCTTCTCAAGTCCTTTGCAGGCTTGTTCTAATGTCAGATTTGTCCGGTTGATTTCTTTGTGACCCGCTGGTCCTGCTTTTTCAACGGCAGCATAGTCATTCTTTCCGGCAAGAAGATCGAGGTACCATACCTGGGGCTTCCCGGGCATAAATATCTGGATTGCCCTGGCTAAAAGGAGTTTTGCATCATCTTCCCCCAATGCACTGTAATAGGTTGCATTTACCTGGTAATAAATGTTCTTTTTACCATGCAGATCTTTGACATAACCGCCACGTTTAACGACAATGTCAATCAACCTTTGTATCTGATCATCAGCTAACAGCCCTTTTAAATCCAGCAGCGGTATACCGTCGTGACAGCCAAGCATGTTTACAACCCTGATGCCCTTTTCCTGCATATCCCTGATCCACCTGATCAAAAATTCATTTGTATTCCTTTCCAGTGCATCTATGATCAATCCCGGCAGGAAGAAGTCATACGTCATATAACCTTTCCGGGCCAGCTTTTCGTGTATTTTTTCCTCATACCTTGAATGTATCTCGGGCAAAAGAGTCAACCCGTATTTGTCAGCCAGTTCCCTTATTCCTGCCAGCAGATCCCATGTTCCAGGCTCGTTCAGGAAGTTCCTGGCGCCCGGTTCTTTCGGCGCATACGCGAATGCATCGAGTCTTATGATCTCCGCCCCATACCCTGCCAGCTTTTTCAGCGAATCCTCATAATATGCCCATACCAATGGAGATTTAATATTCAGATCCATCTGTCCCAGGTATTTTCGCCTGCATTCGAGCATATCGATGACGTTTTTCCGGAACCGCTCAAACCTGCCGAATTCGATCTCAGATGGTTTCTTTCCTTCACTTAGAGCCATATTTACCGTTTCAGCCAGCTTCTGAGCCACAGCGTACTGAATATCCATAGCTCTCAACAGATCCGGGGCATCAATTTTTTCATATTTTACTTCCTGGTAAAAGGTGTTCCAGTAAGGCACTTCCTTTCCATCGGGCATACGAACGTTAAGTATAGGGAGTCCCGGCTTCCTGAAAAACATATCCCTGATATATTCGGGGTCCGGTCGTATATAACCCTCCTCCGTCATTTGACCAAAGCCTTCCCAGAATTTGTTCCAGTTAATGAAAAAGTCTTTATATTTTGAATTCTCACCATTTTTCAGGATATCCTGGAATTGTGCGGAAAGCACAGATGAATGGTTTAATATAAAGTCAAATTTGAGGGCTATGTCAATGTTATTCAGATCCTTCAGGTCTTCCTGTGAGGCATAAAGCTCGTTCAATTCATAATCTATAACTGAAAATCCCCTGTCGAGATCGGTATTGAAGATGCTCGGCAATACATAAAATGATTGAAACACATCTTTAAGTTCGGGAGTTTGAAAAAATTTTACTATTCCCCCCAATGTCCCTCCGATACTATCAGGGTAGGCATTAAATATCGGGCCCGCTTTGATTATTCGTTTTCCCGGCATATCAGTGTCGATGTTCATTGTCACTTCCTCCTATGCCTGTTCACCTGTCATGAGCCTGACAAAATCCCTGTAAGCCAATATTTCATTGCTCTTTGATATTATCAGTTTTGCTTTCGTCGCCTGTGAAATCAGCATTTCCTGTTCTATGGCCAGGACCATAGTTGTAAAGGGGCTATCGGTCGCGCCGTCCCTGTTACGTGATCTGCGGTGTTCAAGTGTTTCCCCGGGAGTGCTGTTGAGCAGAATCGGTATATCTACACCCTGAAGATTATAGCTGTTGCCATGAGTCCATTCAATAATCATTATGTTCTTATCGCTGAAATCAACCTGATCATACCAGAGTTCCGTCTCTTCTCTTCCCATTCTTTTAAGGAAAATACTCGATTCACCGTTTTTAAACCGGGATATGATTCCTGTGAGCTCTTTGAAATCGATTTCATTTACAGTACCCAGATAATTCCTGAGTCCGTTCCGGCCGGCGCTCTGGTAAACAGAGAGCCATGGGTAATGTCTGGTGTAATCGGGATTTGAATCATTGCCGCTTTCCTGTAGCTCTTTCAGTATGGCTTGCCTTCCCTCAAGATACTGTCCGTGTGAGATAAGGCCATCGATTCCGCTTTTTCTGAAAACACGGAGCCTCTCTGCATCGTTGTATTTTGGTATTCTGTGAGGATAGTTGTCTCCGGACAGGGTATAGCTGCCCAGTCCCATGCGATTAAGATAGTAGGAAATCAGGGATGCAATCTCGGATTTGCCGACGCCGGATCCCCCGCATACTGTTATAACAGCCCGCTGATAAGGGTTTTCATCAAGTGCCGTTATCAGCAGATCCAGCAATTTTGGAAAAATCACCTGAGCTTTAAGGATATGCTGACGGTCAATCCTGATTTTATCGCCGGGCATATCACCTTTGGGTATACTGTCAGTGTCCCTTATATCTTCAGGAATCCATGGAAGCTTCTGACGGATTTTCCCGGTAATATTGTTTTTTGCATTTTTGACATTGTCATTTAACATTGTTTCCGATGCTTTTTCATAAATGAACTTTTTTTATTTTAATTTAAACAGGTAAAGATTTTCTTGCTTCCCTGTCAGGATCATTTTTAGCTTCACAATTATCATCAAGAATCATAACCTCGCCCTTATCGGCTGTGTATTTTGGCCATTCAGGTAATCCACCTCCGTTCGGATTTCCTGTTTTCATAAACTGAACCAGGGAAGATGACATTTTTGCCGACAAATTTCTTGGCCTTGCACCTCCACCAGTGTGGGATATCTGAACATCAGTATTATAATACCAAAATGATATATCCATTGTATGGAATGCCCTTAGTCTGCCGTCAAAAACAGGGGGATTCCAGCCGAACCAGGCATTAAAGACCGGAGCATTCTGGACAGATTTTACATTGCAAAGCTGAACCTGGCTTCTTCTGTTACTTAAAATCATGCCAACGATTTCTATTGGTTTTTTGTCGGGGAAGTTCTTTGCATATGCATCAATTATGGCAGAAGTATTATCACCCAGTGAACCTCCGAATCCACGTTGAGTTTTGATTACTTCTTTTGCTTTATCGAGGGATATGTCTTCGAGAGTTGAATCGAATGAACTGGGGGATCTCTCATAGACTGTGCTGCACACAATCATGGGTATATCTGCTGCCAGAGGTGTAGCTTCGGGTGAATAAGGATGTTGTGGTAAAACTTTTCCATCGACAACCGGGCTGAAGCCCCCTCCCATGATACCCTGACTCCTGGTTTCTTCCCTGAATTTTGTACTTGCGTTCCTGGTTAACAGGTAATAATCCCTCCAGGGCATTTCCTGCAATTTGTCTATCTGTGAGGCATTTAACCCGGCTTCTTTCAAAATATAGTATGCAAGTTTATCAGCACCGGCTTTTTCGCCTGATCTGATAGAAAGACCGCTAAGTGCAACAGCTTTATGGAACAATCCTTTTGCCGATGGCATTGCATTCAGCGTGCAAACTTTTGCTCCACCGCCCGATTGCCCCATAATTGTCACGCTACCCGGGTCTCCTCCAAAATTCGAGATATTATCCCGAATCCATTCCAGGGCAGCTATAATATCAAGCATACCAACATTTCCCGATGAGGCATATTTCTCACCACCCAGGCTAGATAAATCCGAGAAACCCAGAGGGCCAAGGCGGTGATTGAGAGAGCAGAAAACGATATTCTCTTTACGAGCCAGATTTTCACCATGATATTCAGGGTGTTCAATAGAATTTCCGCTAGTAAACCCGCCTCCGTGAATCCATAGCATCACAGGTCGTTTCACATTGTCATTATACCCGGGTGTCCATACATTTATGCCAAGGCAATTCTCACTTACATCATCATAATGCCAGTAGTCAGTGAAAGCAAGATACCTGTTGGCATAGAAATTTTCGAGCAACTGGGGTGCAGCATTAGGCCAGTAAACTGCGGGGTAAATGTCTGACCATGGTTCAGGTTTCTGTGGTGGCATAAACCTGTTCTTACCCTCCGTATTTGCCCCGTAAGGAATGCCCAGGAAATTATAAATATCCTTATGGATAAACCCTCTGACTTTCCCATAAGCAGTTTCTGCAATGGCAATCTTATCGCCAACAAAAATTATCTGCCCGTCTTCTTCTTTCTTTCCTGCAGAGGATGCACAGGAAGAAAGGGTAGCGGTCCCAATTGTGAGACCGGCAGTTCCGGCTCCCATGGTCTGGATGAACTTACGTCTGTCTGTTTTCATGTTAGATACTTTTAGAATCCCCATATTTAAATGGTTCTTATTTGCCAGATATTCAATATTCTTATTCCTTGTATAAATTGATGGATCCCAGATCCCAGAGTTCCAGTGATCTGACTATCGCTTTACCATTATTCGAGAATAGTTCGATCCCCAGGCTGGTCGGGTCAGGATATATCTTATCAGATATTGTCGTTTCCCCGTTATTCCCGAACACTTCAACAGAGCATTTATCAACAAAAATATGCAGCCTCGTGATATTTGACCGGTTCTTTAAAGGTCCTTTGGTTAAACTGGGAAATAACGGATTGAATTCAGCATATCCGCTTTTACGCCTGTCAACATACAATTCCTCTTTTGAAACATTATACCCAACGACAGTCTTCTGGTTTCCGCCAATACACAAATTCACTCCGAACTCCTCCGCATTAATATTTTCAAATTCCACAATAAGTTCATAAGCGTTTTGTGCCGGAACGAATTTTTTCGGAGCCCATGTTCCCTCAAAGGTATATTCACCGGCCACTTTATGAGAAGTTCTGAGTGACTCTAACTCCTTTATAGGGGTTTGGACTATCCGGACACCTTCCGGGAATGTTTTCAATTCCAGACTTCTTGGAACTGAAAAGCTACCGAGTACTGGTTCATTGTTATATCTCCAGTTTCCCATCCAACCTACTACAATTGTCCTTTTTTCATCGGGTGCATAATTGGTCCAGGTCCGTTGTGCATAGTAATCCTGGCCATAATCGAACCAGAATGCCTTTTCCCATCCGGCATTATACTCTTTATATGCCGGTTTCGGCAGTTCATCACATAACATTATTTCGTCACACGAAATAGATGTTCTGGAGCCCATACTGCCTGCACCTGAAGTCGGGCTATTAACAATCTCGATCCGTGCATTCTTCCCTCTGAATTCAGTTACGTCCCATCCGGTCCAGTTTAAATGAGCATTTGCACTGTTCCCTGTTTGAGTACGTACTATCTTCCCGTCAATTAACAAATTAATACATTTTGCACCAGGATCATACCCTCCCCCTGCCATAAAGTCTATATAATTTTTAGTAATGGGAAACTCCGGTGAAGTTATTTTACCACTTCCCCTTCCGGCTTTGATACAACGGCTCCCGTATTTACCATTGGTTCCTTCTGCTACTGTCGGGCAATCTATGAAAGCTTCGCCTTCCATCTTCCAATCATCGATACCCCTCTCAAAGTCGAACAACATTATTCCCAGGGGATGAAATCTGTCATATGACAGGTAGTCAATGTATGCCTGATCCATTTTAAATCTTTTACCGTCAAAATCACCAATAAAATATTGTCCGTTACGAGGTTGAAGACCGATCTCAAGCACCCATTTCACATTCGACGGATTTCCATCTACCGTAAGCGGGAAAAAATCAACACATTCCCACTGCCCGCCGATAGCACCCCATGGTCCGAATTTTCCCATGTATTCCCAGTCTACCAGATTCTTTGAACTGAAGAACCTTATCTCCTGGATCTCGCACCATGGCATTACCATGACCCATTTCTTATCCGGCTCGTACCAGAATAATTTCGGGTCACGGGCACTTCCGGAACTATTTGGCAATACTGCAGGCTTTTCATACAGGAACCATGTCTTTGCAGTATCGTTACTATAATAAAAGTTTGTGCCCCGAGGTGATATATTATATCCGATAATTGGCGGATTTCCATTTTTTCCTGCCCCCGTGGTATTATTCCAGTCGACCACAGCCGATCCAGACAAACCACCGATTACCTGTGGCTGACTAAGCTGAGGTTGACGGTTACCAGCCGCACCCGGAGTTTGTTGATTCCTGTTTACACCGGCTGGTGGCTGACCTGTGCCCCCGCCTGCTGGTGGCTGACCTGTACCCGTACCGGTTGGAGCTCCCGGACGATTTCTCCTGGCAAGCCCATATGGTGTCATTATCCAATGGACCAGATCTGTACTAGCAGCCGATCCCCAGTTGAGGTAGTATTTGCCTCCAAAATAAAAAAGACCTGTCGGATCGATTGAAGGATAGAAATGATACTCCGGATGATATTTTTCCGATAATGGGGACGTTGTAAACTGCCCCATTGAACTTTTGTAAGAAAATGTAAACAAAAGAGTCAGAATAATTACAAATGCTGATCTGGTTTTCATAATATAATCATTTAAGTAATCCATTGCATTTTTTCATAAATTAAAAATTCTATTAATCAATTTGAAAAGAACCGGGGCCATCTCAGAAAGGTAAATTCGCCAATTTGCCCAAGGATGGCCGCCGGATTTCATGAAATACATAATTAAATCCCAAAGTGCCCTGAAGAACTGGTGCAAAATACACTATAAGGAAACCGGACAGCCAGCTTGCATCTGTTGAGAATGACATAGTAACAATATTAATTCCGCCAGGATGAATTTTAGAAATGATTGCTATATTCCAAATTCATCCGCTGATGAAATATTTTTAAAAATGAGAAAAACTGAGCATGACTTACCGGAAACCAGTTTAAATCATCATGCTCAGGTTAATAAATAATGGTTACTGTTTACCAGGTACCTGTATTCTGAATGTAAAGTCCTTCAGACAAAGTAATTTGCGTATTCGGAATAGGAAGGTATTCATCCTGATTTTTTCTAAAATTACCGGCTGACAGATAGGATCGTATGGATTTCTCGCTAGCAAGATACCCATTCAGGGTCTGCGCTGCGATACCCCAGCGAACCAGGTCAAAGAAACGAGGGCTTTCCATTGCAAACTCAAGCCTTCTTTCCGTCCTTAGCGCATTTCTGGCAAAAGCCTGTGTCCAGGTACAGTTGACTCCATCCTGATATGTTGCAATATTGTAATTGGAAAATGTAGTATTGTCAGCAAATTTCAACCAGGCTGTGTTTGCTGCCCTTGTCCTTACCTGATTTATCAGAGGAAGCGCAGCAGCATGTTGTCCAAGCTCAATTAATGCTTCAGCTTTCATTAGGAGTACATCGTCATAACGGAGGATATCCTGATTCTTTGATGATCCGAAAAATGGACCAACTGCTTTAAAAGATGGACTGGTAGGTAACTGGGTTTCTTTCATTGAAGAATAATTGCCATAAACCGCAGGAGTTCTTGCCCAGGTAGTAGAGTAAACAAAATTAAGTGCGTACTTAAAAGGATGTGTGGGTATACCTACTGTATGATCAAGTCTTGGGTCTATAGTATTAGACTGAAAGTCTGCAGGATTTTGCATAGTTACACTGTTATCTCCGGGAAGTCCGTTGACAGTTCTGTAGGAATTCACCAGAGCCTGACTGGGGACATTAAACCAGCAACAACCGTAACCCGGGGCCATGTTATAATTAAGCAAATGAACCATATCAAGCTTGCCAACTCCGACACCATCATTGATAGAGTACTGAATGGAAAAAATAGACTCCACTCCATTATCGTAACCATAAGTGAAGTTTTTTCCAAAATTATCAAACAGTTGATACTTGCCGGAACTGATGACAGCATCACACATGGCCACTACTTGTTGTAGTTTTGTCTGATTTATATTTGTGACATTATGGTTCTCATCCTGTTCGTAAGCCTGATATAATCTGGTTTTAGCGAGGTAAGCAGCAGCTGCCTCTTTATTAGCTCTGCCAATTTGCGATTGAGTTGCAGGAAGGTTATCGTATGCAAACTGAAAATCTTCGGCTATTTTGTCCCATAATTGATCGTTGGTATAAGTTTTGTTAGATAGTTTTTTCAGATCATCAAGTGACACTGTTTCATCAAAATAAACCGGATATTTAAACAGCTTTTTCAGCATAAACATGTAATGGGCCCTGAGAAAACGCATTTCCCCGATACGTACCTGACGCAGAGGCATTTGTGCATCGGTAAGCTTATTGAGCACTACAAGGGCTTTATTGCACCTTGATATTTTTGTATAAGCGCCAGCCCACATATTTAATGCGCCGAGATCGGGAGTTATGGTGTTATATAGCTCAAGTGGGTGCCAGTCACCAACATCACCAGGTCCGGCTCCACCTTTATAGGCATCATCGGAGTGAATGGCTCCAAATATGAAGTCATCAAAATTGGCTCCAAAAGTGGCCTCTGATAAGAAGGCATAAGCAGAGATAACGAGAGCGTCCGCATTTGTCGGAGTTGTTAGGGATGCCTCCGAAACTGTTCCCAGCGGAGAAACGTCAAGAAACGTTTTTTTACATGACATCAGCATTACCAATGCCATTAATAGCGAAAGTTTGAATATATGTTGTTTCATAATTGTATAATTATTTGGTTCATCAATATGGTTAAAATTTGATATCGGCTCCAAAAGTGAATCGTACAGGTCTTGGATAGCCACCAAAGTTTCCTGATGGAGTCTCCGGATCGGGTCCTGTAAAGGCAGAAGCACCTTTTTTCGGAAACATTAACAACAGGTTTTCACCTGAACAGTACACCCTTACAGATTGCAGTTTGATAGCAGTAAGTATATTTTGAGGGAGATTATAATTTAACTGCAATGTCTGAAGTTTAACAAAAGATCCGTTTACAATTGAATAATCTGAACTGCGGGTTTCATTATTATTATTGTTGAAAGAAAGCATCGGAATAGTTGAACCTGTATTTTGAGGGGTCCAGGCATTCAACAAAGATGGACCTTTATTCATACCTGCAACACTACCCAGAAAACTATTCTTCTCCCACTTATATGTGTCGTTGACCAATACACCTTGCACACCGTTTACAAAAAAGCTCAGACTGAGGCCTTTATAAGAAATTCCTCCTGAGATACCATATAACAATTTCGGATTGGTAGTTCCGAGCCAGGTCTGATCCAATTGATCAATTTTGCCATCAGTGTTAAGATCTTTGTACCTGATTCTGCCAATCCCCTTACCGGGTTGTGATGCCCATGCATCTACTTCAGCCTGTGACTGAAACAAGCCGTCAGTTACATAACCGAAAACGGATGTACGAGAATGACCGATAATGGTTTGCTCGGTGTTTCCGGCATAATTTCTTACAACTGAAGGTGGCAGATAAGTGATTTTATCAGCAAAATGTGATAATGTTATACCTAAATTATAACCAAAATCACCGGCTTTATCTGAATAACCCAGAGCAAATTCCCAACCCTTATTTTGCATCGTAGCGCCGTTAACCGTCTGGCTTGCACCTTCACCCATAACTCCAAGAATTGGAGGAGTAGTTAAAATATTCCTGGTTTCGCGTGAAAAATAATCGAAGCTTCCCGTAATCTTTTGGTTCATAACTCCAAAATCAATTCCGAGGTTTAATTCGCTGGTAGATTCCCATTTAAGATTAGGGTTGGCAGACTGGGTAGATCGAAAACCCGAGGGTAAAGTGCCGGTATCCACTCCGTTAATGTCATAAGCAGTTCCACCGGCGCCTCCAAAGAATCCTACTACTCCTGCATAATCGGGCCTCCAAAGCTGAAACCTGGAATAATCTCCGATTTCCTGATTTCCCACTATACCATAACCAGCTCTTAACTTAAGATTGGATATAAACCCTATCCCTTTCATGAATCCTTCCTTGTTTATCACCCAGCTTGCCCCAACAGACGGGAATAATCCAAACCTGTTATTCTGACCAAACCTTGATGATCCGTCATAGCGTACAGTACCTGTTAACATATACTTGTCGGCAAAAATATAATTAACGTTGCCAAAATAGGACAATAGCTTGCTAGCAGTACCTGATCCACCATTCGTTTGACTACCAGTACCGGCATTGAGATAATAAAAGTCCGGGGCATCAACTGCAAATTGTTCCCGTTTGGCTTGCATTGATAGTGAATAATTACTGATTGCTTCTGTACCAACTATTACAGTCCCTCTTGACTGGCCTTTGACGAGTTGATATGTTAATGTGTTTGACCATGTCCAGTTATAATTTTCTGTTTCGCTAAGATTTACATAGTTTGTGCTGTTACCCAGGGATCCTTCCTGCCACTTTGGATAATATACATTTACTCTGAATAACCCATACTCAAGACCTATATTGGATCTGAATAACAGATTTTTAATCGGTTTGATTTCCACAAAAAGATTTCCGAATACTCCATTGTTGAGATTTCTGTTATTTTTATTAACATCAGCCATATGAACCGGATTTGCCCTGTCAGAAAATCCTGCACCAAGAGGACCTGCAAATGTTCCGTCTGTTTTATAAACAGGCATCATAGGAATAATATCGGATGATAAAGCTATGACTGATCTTGCAGCGTCAGCAGGAGTAGGTACATAAGATGTCCTGGTAAGCATTACATTTTCTCCAATTTTCAATTTTGTGTCAAAGAAGTTTATAGAATTATTTACTCTCACATTTACTTTTTTGAAACCAGTAGTGATTATTGTACCTTTTTCATTATAATAAGCTAAGTCCACCAGAGTGCTCGTTCTGTCGGTACTTCCCGACATAGTCAAACTGTTTTGAGATATCAACCCTGTTTGAAACACCTCATCCTGCCAATTAGTATTTGCTGATGGATAAAGCGGATTACCATTTCCGTATTCTGTTGACCCTGCGATAAGCGTTGAACCTAAATATTGAACCGGACGCACGCCATCAAGAATTGCAACACCATTGGCATCCCTGTGCCAATCGTAATTAAACAATGCATTATTAGGATTATGATTTGCAACACCAGGATTATACAGAGCATCATTAGCAACCATAGCGTCATTGATTGCACCCTGCCAAAGTACTCTGCCATATTGGTCGGTGTTACAAACTTCGTATCTCCGCATAAATTTCTGAATTGTATAGCTTGAGCGAAGTTCAACATTTATGCTACCTTTTCCTGCCTTAGTGGTTACAATAACAACGCCATTAGATGCGCGGGATCCATATATAGATGTTGCTGATGCATCCTTTAAAACCTGCATTGACTCTATTGAGTTTTGATTCATGTTCTGGAGTACATTTGGATCAATTGTTGGCACGCCATCAATAATATAAAGAGGGTTTGTATTACCAAGGGTATTAACCCCGCGGATAGAAATAGTACTTGCTCCACCCGGATCACCGGTAGTTCTGATATACACTCCTGGAACTGTTCCCTGAATGGCCTGCAATACGCTTCCGGTAGCTCGGTCTTTGGTCTCATCTACCCTGACAACTGAAATTGCCCCGGTCAGATCAGATCTTCGTTGTGTTCCATAACCAGTTACCACGACTTCAGTAAGCATACTTACGCTTTCCTTCATTGCGACGTCAATTGCTTTTTGTCCGCCAACAACTATTTCCTGAGGCTCCATTCCAACAAAGGAAAATACCAAAATTGAATTAGCATTAGCAACTCTTAGGGAATAGTTGCCAAGAGCATCTGTCAGTGCCCCGTTCGAAGTTCCTTTTTCAAGGATTGTAACACCAGCCAAAGCTTCTTTGGACTGGTCATCTGTCACCTTGCCAGTGATGTTAATCTGTTGGGCCAGGATAGCTTGTGCATTCATTAAGCCCAAAAAGATCATAATACCACATAGCAGACCTTTAATAGTTTTACATTTTTTTTCCATAGATAAATTAGTTTAGGTTGAAAAAAAAATCAGGGTTATTTGCGGTTAGTTTATTAAATTATACTAATACCAAAAATTGAATTGGGTGTCGATAAATCAAATTTCAACCAATTTTTAGATTGTTAAGTATGAAAAACAGACCAGAATGGTATGAAAAAATAATCAACTTATATTAGTCGAGTATTATTTACAAGCGGAAGGGGAACCAATAAAACAGGCGATGTTGCAACAGCGGAAATGCCATTGGCTTTGCTTTTCCACATAATCACCTATCATGAAAAAGGATGAAAATTTTATCAGGATATTCAAATCTCTACATTTTCCTTTTGTAAAAATATTTCAGGATAATTCCTTGGATAACAACCAAATTCCTGTAAAAAACATTTACTAAAATATTTTGGATCTGAAAATCCTGAGCGCCAGGCTATTTCATTTATATTGAAGTTCTTGGTAAGTAAAAGCTTAGATGCATAATTAAGCTTAGCTTTTTTAATGAAATCTACTGGCCGTAACTGAGTGATTTCTCTGATTTTCCTGTATAAAGATGAACGTGATATATTCATTATTCTGGATAAATCTTCAATACTAAAATTTCCTGTCTCAATATTTTCATAAATATAATCAAAGCATGAATTAATAAATTCCTGATCTGCAAAATCTTTAGATTTGAAATGTGCTTTGCCAAAAATAGATGGGTAAAGAACAATCTTTAATTTTTCCCTGGAATCGATAAGGTTCTTGATTTGTGATAAAAGAAGAAAATCATTAAAGGGTTTCGTAATATATGCATCAGCCCCGATATTTAAACTTTTTAATGTGGCTTCCTTCGTATCAAGTGCTGTGAGTAATATAACAGGGATATGACAAGTATTTGGATCTCTTTTAATTTCCATACACATCTGCATGCCGTCCATTACAGGCATTAATATATCACTGACAATAATATCCGGGGAATTAGTCTTTACTTTATCCAAACCTTCTTTCCCGTTAAGTGCTGTTATAACATTATACACTTTCCCGATTATATCAGATATTACTAAAATAAGATCTGAATTATCTTCAACTATTAAAACGGTTCTTTCTTTGTGATGGTATTTAAATGGTTCTAATTTAGCCTCTGTGGGCTTAATATCCTTTATAATCTGATCTGAGACTTTTATAGAATGGAACTGCGGGATGATCACATTGAAAATCGTACCCTGATTATAATTACTACTGACATTGATCTGACCTCCATGGAGTTGAATAAGTTCTTTGCTTAGTGCCAGGCCCACACCTGTACCCTCGGAATCTTGAATATAATTGGAATCAGAGATCCTATAGAAACGGTTAAAAAGGAAAGGCAATTCATTCTCTGAAATTCCTATTCCTGTATCGCATACCTTTATTGATATCTTAGCATCCTCATTTTTAACTGATATTGAAATTTCACCATTATTATTGGTATATTTCACTGCATTTGACAACAGATTATACATGACTTTTTCAATGACCTCAAGGTCAAATTCTGCATAGATTTCCTGAGGTATTTCAGTTACCAGTTTAATTTTTTTGTTTTCAGCCTGTTGACGGAACGTCTCAACTATTTGTGAAATATATTTTGCAATATTGGAACTGTAAAATGATAAGGAATACTTATTTTCATCTAATTTTCTGAATTTGAGTATTTCTTCAGAAAGCCGTGAAAGTCTTTCTGAGCTTCTTTTTACAATTCCAAGCTTTTCTTTGATATTTTTATCAGCAGTAGATGATAGAAGATTATTGATTGGATTCGTAATTAAGGTTACGACAGTTCTGAATTCATGAGAGATATCAGTAAATAGTCTTTGCTTGGTTTCTTTAGTTTCTTCTGCCAGCATAAGCAGGTTAACAGTGTCATCTCGTTGCTTCGTAATAATTTTATTCTGCATTTTTATTGTTTTATTCATATCATCGAGCCTTTTGTTTAATCTATTTTTTTGTCTGAGCGCTAAATAAATTATTGATACGAATAAAACCAGAAGAATTATGGTTGTAGTGGTTAGAATAAGGAATATATTTTGGCGTTTGATTGAATAATCCAAATTATCAAGTTGACTTACCTGATTATCAATTTTTTGTTGTTGAGACCTGATTTGTTCTCCTTGTAACCAGAGTGTCCTGGCATTTGTATTATCAATCCGATAGGTTTCCAAATTTGTGTTTTTTTCAAAAGGTTTTCCACTCAGAATCTCCAGAGCAAGCTGAATTGCTTTGTCGCCTCCGGTTGGGTAAAGCACTGTGCCATCAATGAAACCATTCAGCACCATATTAACCCCGCCATTTGTAGTATTCAGACCGTCAATACCAATTATATATGACTTGATTTTATGTTTTTTTGTTGAAACTGAAGCTGCATTCGCCATAAAGTCATTATGAGCAAATATCAGATTGAAGTCAGAAAAAGAGTAAAAAAGGCTATCTGTAATCTTTAGAGCCTTTTCTTCAAGCCAGTCTCCTTCGATTTTCTTTGTAGTTTTAATTTTCGGATATTTATCGATTATTTCGTGAAATCCCTTTGACCGTTCAATTGCAGGTGTAGATCCCTTTAATCCTCCAATTTCAAGGACATTACCGTTCCCATTTAATAATTTAATAGCGAAGTAAGCTGCTTCCCGTCCTATAGCAAGGTTATCAGCACCTATATAGGAGGTATATTTTGTTGAATTGATCTTCCTGTCAATAATTATTACCGGAATTCCTTTATCATATACCTGTTCAACAACTGGAGTTAATTGCTGAGCTTCGTTAGGTGATACTATCAGGAGATCAATCTTTTGTTGAATGAGGTTTTGAATGTCATTTATCTGTTGATTATTATCATCATGGGCATCTTTAATAATTAGTTTGATATTAGAATTACGATAAAAACTGATTTCCCGCTGCATCTCTTCGACCATAGTTTTCCTCCATTCATCTACCATGGTACATTGGGAAAATCCGATTACTATCTCTTTCTCAGATCTTTTATCCTGATTATGCGTGCATCCTGCCAGGAACATCAAATAAATCAGGGCATATTTTTTCATTTTCTGCGTTATTATTTAACGTAATTTCGATGTAAAGTTAAAAAGATAAAGACATTGATTCATCGATTATTTCCAGATTAAGAGATGGTTTCCCAGGCAAGTAAGATTACGTAATTAAACCAGATAACAGATTGAGTTAATTAATAAAATAAATTTTTAAATCAGAATGGGAGGAAGTTAACATCTTTTATCTCATATTGTGCCCGTGAAGTAAATGTGAAAGCTTCAGATGTTTAAAAGATTAATAATTCGTCAGATTGTTTAAATCATTGTCAATCTAAGTTTTTAGCTTTTAGTACAATCCAGTTCGGATCTTTTGCAAGTCCGCATGGATTACCTTTGAACATTTTGGCAGCTTCCTTGTCGTCTTTAGTCCGGTAGTTGAGCCATGCAACGCCAGCTACTCCAAAACCGCCGCCGTTTTTCTGACGAAATGTTCCGGCATGAGAATCGCCCGGAATCTTCAGCACACCCAAAAATGTAGGATTTTTCACACTTGTTTCGAAATCGGTAGTGCCAGCCTGCCTAGCCATATCAGTATCGCCTACAAAATATGCAATAGGTATTGTTAAGGTTTTAAGAATGTCAGCAGCAGAAAGTCCCTCTCCTGTATTGACACCATTAGTAGAACGCCCTACCTCTCTACCCCATAAGAACGAAAATCCGCTATTCCAGTAAACAAGCCCTGTTACACGTTTGTCATCCCTAAGTCTGGTTGAATGACCGCCACTGCATGACTGCCCCATCAAAACGACATTCAACGTATCAAGTTTGCCATAATATTTACTGACATTGCGTTTGTTTATGGCAAACGCCCAGTCAATGGCGTCCTTCACATCGTCATCCTGGTTAAAAAAAATGGCAGCCGACAGTCCCTCCGGAACCGGAAGACCCACTGCAATAACAAAATACCCATACGAAGCAATCTCCGTATAGAACGGGCGGAAGGAATCTCCGTCGAAATTGCATCCCGGGCCTGAAGTTACAATTATCGGGAGTTTATCTTTCGTCGGGAATACAGATAAGTCGGCCGGATGATAGATTGTATGTAATGGAAGCGATTCATCGACTTCCATTACCACTTTATAAGGTCCCGTCGGATTTGCCCAATTCTCTGATGGGGGTTTCAGTGAATTTGGCATCTGTATGTAGTGTCTCCCGAGCGACTTTGCACGTGGCCCCATCATCCGTCGTTGGGGTTGTTGTTGTTGCGTTTGCGGTTGTTGTGGTGGTGATGGTGGTTGTTGTGCTGCAACATTAACCGAAAAAACTCCGGTAAGCAGGAGCACTTCTGTTACAAGGACCAATTTCAATAAGTTTTTTTTCATTGGAATATGTTTATTGTATATAAAATTGAAAATTAATCCTATAAACCAGGTAATACCTGATCTATTTTATATTAATAAGTGTCCCTCTTAATGGCGTCACACCTGGTGCCCCTGGGCCACCTGGTCCAGCCGGTCCGGTTGGTCTAGCCCCCATTCGTCCTGCTACTGCTTTTGGTGCAATTGATACACTAACTGCACCATTAACCTCTGAAAACGCACAAACAATTGTCTCCGAACCAAGATTTTCCTCAACAAAACGAGCCGTAAGTTCAAGTGTATTTTTATCGGTCCAGGAATAACTGGCTGCCACTTTTATCACTGGTTGCAGTATTTTATAATTCGCATCAACTGACTTTGAAGCGACCCGGGGAAGACCTAATAAAGAGGATGATAACGAATTTGATATTTCCCATCTGTCCAGCCCGGTTTTAATAATAGAAATGTTATTATCTCTTTTTAATGCAAAGCTGCATTTATCTCCATTGAATGCAAAATACACCGACTGGATATTGTTGCTGTTGTTTGATATATCAAACTCTTTACCTGAAATTTTTGACTCGAACTCTGATTTTGACAATCCTGCAGTGTTTGTTGGTTTCAGACTCAAAGCTGCTTGTTTTTTCTGCAGTTCGCTATTAAGCCCTGGATTCCCGGGAAGAGCCTTATCAGATTTTATCGCGGAAAAGAGATAATTATGCACAAGGTCCAGTTCATTTTGCGTATTCCTTGCATTGGCGGTTAGTACTACAATTGCATCCTTATCGGGGAAAAGCACAACAAACTGGCCGGCCATCCCATCTAACCGAACACTGTTATTCCTGCCGCGCCACATCTGGTAGCAATATCCCTGTGCCCAATCATTTAATTCTTTTGGACGTTTGTTCCCCGGGTCATTACTTTCAATTTTAAAAGATGTTGCTTCTTTGATCCATTCTTTTGGAAGAAGCTGCTTCCCATTCCAAACACCGTTCTGCATTAATAATTGCCCGAATTTTGCCATATCCTCTGTGCGTAGTCTTAACCCTATCATACCCAGGTTTATTCCCTGCGGATTAAGATCCCAATCGATTCCACGGATCCCCAATGGCTGAAAAATTCTTGGCATCAGGTAATCGAACACTGTCTGACCGGTTACCTGTTGTACAATGGCTGAGAGCATGAAAGTAGCCGTATTGTTATATTTAAATACACTACCCGGTTCTTTAGATGGTGCAGTTGCTATGAATGACTTGATCTGATCATCATTCCCCACTCCTCTCCTGGGTTCCTGATCAGCACCTACTGACATCATTAACATGTTTTGCACTGTCAGCTTCTTCATGTACTCACTCACTGAATCAGGTAGTGAATATGGGAAGAATGAAATCACTTTATCAGTTATCTTTAATCTGTTCTCGGATAAAGCAAGACCAATTGCAGTTGCAGTGAAGGTTTTGCTGGCCGAGTACAAAAGATGCTTATAATCCGGACCATACGGACTCCACCAGCCTTCGGCGATCACTTTACCATGACGAATAAACATAAAACTATGTAATTCGACACTACCCGTGTCAACCGCATTAAGAAAATCAATAATGCCTGCGGAGGATACTCCTTCCGCTTCAGGATTACTTCTTGGTAATTTCTCAATATTCTGCCCTGAAAGGTCAACCGACAAATCCGGACTAATCATCATGATCAGGCCGGCAACAAGAGTTTGAATTGCTTTTTTCATAGATACTTAACCTTAATATTTAATTAATTAGCATGAGAGTTAGTCTGTAGTTTTTAAAACTTATCGAATAAGTCGTCCGAAGTCTTTTTATAGTAAGTTCTCAAATTAACACTCCTGAATTAAAACAAGAAATGCGATGAAAACGAAAAGAATTATGCATTTTAAAATACGAAAATAACCTGAAACAATATTTCCTGATTAATTATCAGACTGTCTTAATTTTTGGTAAAACCAGTCCTATCATGAATGCAATACATACAAGCAATACGACCAGAGCACCTGCCTGACTCTTCAGTAAGTCAGATCCAACACCCATTAATAACGGGATAATTGCACCGCCAGAGATTCCAGTTATCATAAGTCCGGAGACCTCGTTATGGTTGGCAGGTTTACGTATCAGCGCCTGCGAAAACATTACCGGAAATACATTTGAATTTCCCAGTCCGAAAATAGCGATACCTGCATACATAATAACCTTGTTAGAAGTAAACAAGGCCAGAATACCCAGCAAAATGAAGATTACACTAACAAAAAATACTCTTTTATCCCCGAATTTTGACAAAAGATAAGATCCCATTAAACATCCGGCCGTTCGAAAAATAAAATAAAAGCTCGTGGCATATCCTGCATCTTTTAACGCCATACCAAGATGTTCCATAAGCAACTTTGGGGCTGTGGTGTTTATTCCGACATCCAACCCAACATGAGCCATTATTCCCAAAAAGAAAAATAAAACATACTTGTCACCCAGCAGTGCAAAACACTCCATAAAAGATGCCCCTTTGCCTTCAATCTTTTCCTCTTCAATTTTTGTTAACCCTAAATACAAAAGGGCAACAAATCCGACTGCTGCGAATCCCGGAAACAGAATCATCCTCCAATCTCCAAATTTCACAACAGCCCATGCTGCGACAATAGGAGCAAGTAAGGAGGCAATTGCCTTAATAAACTGTCCAAAGGTAAGCGCACTTGACATTTTATTACCAGAAACTATGCTAGCCAGAAGGGGATTTAAAGATACCTGCATTAAAGTGTTTCCTATACCTAACAATACAAAAGAAATGAGCATAGTAGCGAAACTATAATGAATGAGAGGAATTACCAGTGATGGAATCGTTACAATTAAACTTAGTAAAACAGTATTCTTTCTGCCTATTTTGTTCATCATTAATCCAGTCGGCACGGAAAGAACAAAAAACCACAAAAATACCATTGATGGCATCAGATTCGCCATAGTATCTGAAAGCTTAAAATCAGCTTTTATATAATTGGCCGAAATTCCTACCAGGTCTACAAATCCCATTGCAAAAAAAGTCAGCATTATTGGGAGTAATTTTGTAATAAGTCTTGAGTTTTTCATATAATAAATAGTTTACTTAAATTAATTCCTTATCTGGGCATTTCCGATCTCTATTGTCAGTGTCTTTCCCCGTAGGATGAAACATCAAAGAATGTCCATAATTGCGGATTTCCACTGGCCAGGTTGATTGTAAAACTTTCAATGGGGTATTTTAAAATTATATCATTTTTCTCGCCTCCCGGTCAGGGTCATTCTTTACTGCAGGGATATCGTCCAGTACCATAGTAGGCCCGTTATCAGATGAGTAAGGGGTCCATTCAGGAAGTCCACCGCCATCTGGCTTTCCTGTATTCATAAATTGCAGAAGCGAGCCTGCCATTTTTTCTGAAAGAGCTTTTGGTCTTGCTCCACCACCAGTGTGTGTCAGCATGAGGTCTGTATTATAAAACCAGAAACAAATATCTGAACAGTGGAAGGATCTCATTCGATTATCAAATAATGGCGGTTGCCATCCAAACCATGCTATAAAAACAGGAGCTGGCTGTTTTGATTTTGCATTGGCCAGATCAACCGCACTTTTTCGGTTGCTGCTTACAAGAGACCATATCTCGACTGGTTTTTTATCAGGAAATGCCTTAGCATAAGCCTCTACCACACTTTTGGCTTTGTCACCTAAACCTTCCCCAAAACCAGCTCGTAATTTCACTCTTTCTACAACTTCTTCAAGGGTTATGTTCTCCAGGGAAGAATCGAAACGACTTGGTGATTGTTCGTTAAATGTCGAGCAGATTATCATCGGGATATTGGCAGCAGTTGGCGCAGCTTCCGGATAATAAGGGTGTTGCGGAAGATATATGCCATCCACAACAGGATTAAATCCTCTTCTCATTCCACCTCCGGCAGCAGTACCTGATTCCTGAATAAGCTTGCGGGATGCGTTATTTGCCAGGATTAAGTAATCCTGCCAAGGTAATTGCTGCAATTTATTAATGTTTAAAGCTGTCAATCCGGCTTCTTTTAAGATATATGATCCCAGCTTCTGTGAGTATTCCCTTTCACCCGACTGAAGTGTTGCCCCGCTTAAAACAACTGCCTTATGGAATAAACCTTTTGCTGAAGGCATAGCAGTCAGAGTGCAGACTTTCCCTCCTCCGCCTGACTGCCCCATAATTGTGACATTATCTGGATCTCCGCCAAAGTTTTCAATATTATCACGAACCCATTCCAATGCAGCAACGATATCGAGCATACCCACATTTCCTGATGCAGCAAATTTTTCCCTGGCCACACCTGAAAGATCAGTAAATCCCATGGGTCCCAGACGATGATTAAGTGAACAGAAAACTATATCACCATGCCGGCTTAAATTTTCACCCTTATATCCGTCCTGCTCTATACCATTTCCATTGGTGTAGCCTCCACCATGTAACCATACTAAAACCGGCCTTTTTTTCCCATCTTTATACCCGGGAGTCCATACGTTTATTCTAAGGCAATCTTCACTAACATCATCGTAGTTCCAGTGGTCTGAAAATGCAGTATATTTATCTGCATATCTTCTTTCCATATTTTGCGGAGCTGCATTTCCCCACCAGATTGCAGGAAAAATGTCAGTCCAGGGTTTAGGTTTTTGTGCCGGCAGGAACCGGTTTTCTCCGGAGGTATCAGCTCCATAAGGCATACCAAGAAAATGGTAAATGTCCCTTAAAATATATCCCCTTACTTTCCCATATTTTGTTTCTGCAACTGCAATATTATCTCCTATGAAAAGTATCTGTCCATCTTTATTATCTTTTGTCTGAGAAGCAGATGAACAACCAATAATTGCCGGAGAAGAGAGGCTTAAACCGGCGGCACCAGCGCCGATTGTCTGGATAAATTTACGTCTGCCTGATTTCATATTATTACTTATTAAAAACTAAGTTCTAATTTATTATTTAAATAATATAGTGGCCATTTCAGAAAGATATATACGCCAGTTAGCCCATGTATGACCACCAGGGGTTTCACGAAATACATAATTAAATCCATCTTTCTTAAGTAACTCTGCTAAAGTCTTAGAACCCTGGTAAGCTAACGGATCGTCTATACCACATCCTACCCAATAGAGTCTGGGATTTTTAGTTTTAAGTACTTTGAACTGGTTTTCCAACTCCTCAGTGACATTTCTGGTGCCAGCACTAAATATACCAATATATGCAAACATATCCGGGTTAGAAAGAGTAATTCTTTGTGTATGACCTCCACCCATAGATAATCCGGCAATAGCACGACCATTTTTGTCTTTTAATACCCTGTAATGGCTTTCAATATAAGGCACCACATCTTTTACCAGGCTTTCTTCAAATCTTCCAGTTGCTGGCATTCCGCCTGCAGGGGCAGGAGGTCTGACTTCCTGGACAGGTAATACAGGGGAATCGCCCGGCGCAGCTGCCTGATTGGCATTGCCATTGGTCATTACAATGATCATGGGTCTTGCCTTCCCCTGAGCTATCAGATTATCCAGAATTACAGGAGCCCTTCCGAGGGTCGTCCAGGCATCTTCATCACCACCTCCGCCGTGGAGAAGATATAATACAGGGTATTTACTTTTACTATTTTCATAGCCGGGAGGTGTATATATGTACATCCTTCTGGTCAAATTCAATGTTGGTGATTCATACCAAACCTTGGACAATGTTCCATGCGGAATATTTTTTACAGAATATAAATCTGATTCTTTACCTGGAACAAGAAGGACATTTGCATTTCTCACGCCATCGCGTTTGATTAGTGGATTGGAAGGATCAAGAACAGTTACACCATCTACAAGGAAGGTATACCCATAGAACTCCGGTGTCAAAGGACCCAATGTTGCGACCCATAACCCTGTATCATTTCTTACAAGGTTCTCCCTGGCCTTTGCACCTGACACCCAATCACCATTTATTGCAACGCCTATAGAATGAGGAGCATATAACCTGAAAGTTACCTTGTTATCGGGCTGGACTTCAGGAGAGATAATACGACGACTTCTTTGTTGGGCAGGCCCGCGGGCATTTGCTGCCTGAGGCTGCCGGGATGGAACATTTTGTCCACTAACTACAATGGGCATGATTAAAATCATGAGGACAGCTCCGATCAATTTTGATAATTTGTCAGGTCTTTCCATATTAGTAACTTGTTAGTAGAATTTATTAAACATTTAATTCCTGCTTAACTATTTAAATAAAAGGGGTGCAAATTCTGAAAGATAGATCCGCCAGTTAGCCCATGTGTGGCCACCTGTACTTTCACGATATGTATATTTAAAATTGTACTTATCGAGCGTTTCACGCAAGGTTTTTACACTGGCATATACAAAATCATCTTTTCCGCAGCCAATCCAGTAAAGCTTTATCCCGCTATTTTTTAAAGCATTGATCTTTAGGCCAAGATCATTAGCATTAGCATTGGCATTGGTATTTGACTGATTGAAGTTCATAATTCCCATGCTAAAAACGCCAATATAACTGAACAGATCCGGGTTATTGTTACTGATATTTTGTGTTTGCATACCCCCCATTGATAAACCGGCAAGAGCACGATTGTTTTTGTCTTTTAATACCCGATAATGACTTTCAATAAAAGGAATAACATCCTTCACGACACTCTCTTCAAATTTACCTGAAGCCATACCTCCCGGACCACCTGTAACGCGTGTTTCATTTCGTGCTGGTTCGGGAGCTTCACCCGAAGCTGCCATTTGTGAAGCATTTCCATTGGTCATTACTATAATCATCGGTTTTGCCTTACCCTGTGCAATCAGATTATCAAGAATAATTGGGGTTCTCCCAAGTGTAGTCCAGGCATCTTCGTCTCCACCCGCACCATGGAGAAGATACAATACAGGGTATTTGGTTTTCGCATTGCTTTCATAACCGGGAGGAGTATAAATGTACGTTCTTCGGGTTAAATTCAATGTTGGTGATTCATACCAAACCTTAGATAATGTTCCATGCGGAATATTTTTTACAGAATATAAATCTGATTCTTTACCTGGAACAAGAAGGACACTTGCATTTCTCATGCCATCGCGTTTGATCAGTGGATTGGAGGGATCCAGAACAGTTACACCATCCACAATGAATGAATATCCGTAAAACTCAGGGTTTAAGGGACCTAACGTAGTACTCCATAAGCCAGTATCATTTCTGACCAGGTTTTCCCTGGGTACTGAACCTGACATCCATTCACCATTTATAGCAACGCCTATAGAATGAGGTGCATATATCCTGAAAGTTACCTTGTTATCAGGCTGGATTTGAGGAGAGATAATACGTGGTCCCATTTGACGGTTAGGTCTGGGGGCTGCAGGCGCCGGTGTGGATGGAACGTTCTGCCCATTTATTCCGGATGAAAAGGATAGCGATAGGACTATTCCAAGAAATGTTAATGATTTTTTCATTTTTCTAATTATTAATTCATTGATTAAATACTCCATTTTCTGAGTAAATGAGAAGAGAAAAAAATCTAGCGAAAAAGGATTTAATCTCCTCTCATACTCCTTCAACATAAACCAACCCTTACTACTTAATCCAAATTCTCTAAACCAGACAATTATCCTTACTTAAACTTTTCAGGTTAAAATTAATATCGACTTCTATACTTTTACAATTTTGCCAATTCTAATATTATCACAAGTTTTTATTTATTTTAAAATTAATGTATATAGACCTTACATAGGGGGAAAAACCGATCAATATGGTAACAAAAGCAGTTCAAAACTGCAAAACAAAATCCTGCCTTCCATATTAATGATTATAATAGTATTTTAATACATATATCCCATTCGGGCCTGTGTTTCCGGGTTAATTCGGCGCCCTATCTTCAAGATAAAAGCTGGTCTTTAACGCAATTACCGTTGTAATCCGCGGCGGTTCAACACAGAGCGGCGGCGATTGGCAATTAAAATAAAAATCCTGAAAGATTAATGATTCTTTCAGGATTTTGATCTTATAATTACATCTTAGGCCAGATAGAGCTTAGTTCATGAACTTCCAGTCTCTTTACGAGGAATTTGCGGGGCGATGATGCAGCTCCACCACCACCTCCTCCACCAAAACCCGTACCTGTCGGTCCCGAAACAAGAGCTTCAACTTTGTTGGTGGTCGTTCCTGTAATCTCCGCTACATTGTATAACTCACCATCATTTACATAGATTTCCAGAATGTTTTTATCACGAATAATCTCAATTTTTAAAGCAGGTTTAGTATTGACATATCTTATAATAGTGTTATCTGCAGATGCAGCACCCTGACCTCCACCAGCAGGTCTGGCAGCTGGGGCCGGTCCTCCCGGGACCGGTGGCGGTACTAAAGTAACCTGCCATTCATTATCGTACCTTATTTCATAACCGAGAATACTTAATATAACCGGAGCGTCACCCTGTTCAATTTCGGCAATAACATGTATAGGCGCATCAGGGTTAACAGCGATACTTGCACTATTCCCGGATGTTACAACCTTGTTTTGAACCAGTTGGTTGGTTTTATATAACGCAGATATCTCTTTAATTGGCGTGGGAGTCAGGCGAATACCATCATAAGTTTTTCTAAGTTTCAGCTCCGTTGGAAAACCTTGCCCACAAGTGAATGGCATTCCCGGAAAATTAAGGGTGATCCAGCCTATCTGTACCCGTCTTCCATCCGGAGAATTATTGAAAGTCTGGGCAGCATAGTAGGCGCGTCTGCCATAAACATAATCCCTGAAGGGTTGCTCAACTGTGAACTTTTTCCCATCAAAACTCCCCAGTACATACCGCCCGTTAGCATCATACATCACCCATTTGGATACACCCGGCTGACCCTCAACAGGTAATTCAAAAAGATCGGGACATTCAAAGAAGCCGGAAACTCCTGACTGGTAGGTCCACTTCTTCATATCCGGAGAGATGTAGATAGAATGTTCACGAATAAGTACTGTATCGCCGGTACTGAGTTTTTTAGGCTGTCCTCCATCCCATACCACCATCACCCAGTGATTACCTGGAGCATACCACATTATCTTGGGATCGCGACCCTGTGTTTTGCGTTTAAGTATTGGATTTCCCTCATATTCAACAAAAGTACGTCCATTGTCATAACTAAGTTTGATACACTCTCCGCGCCCTGTACTGGTATAAAAAGCAATCAGAGGGTCAATGCCATTTTTTCTGAAACCGGAAGTATTCCCTGGATCATACGTTGCAGAACCTGAAAATGCCAGGTCTCCTCTTCCACCCTCTGTACCCATATAAGGATATATCGCTTCGGGTAATTGTATCCAGTGCAGCATATCCTTGCTTACGGCATGTCCCCAATGCTGGTTGCCTCCACCATTGCCATACGGGTTATGCTGGTAAAAAAGATGGTATTCACCTTTGTAATATACCAGCCCGTTAGGATCGTTTATATGACCTCTTTGTGAAGAGAAATGCACCTGAGGACGCCCCTTCTCTTTATACACACTATCCTGGCCAGGATACTTTACATCAGCAAAAACCAGATCCAGTGCTTTGGTATTAAGTTCAGGTGGCGCTGCCGGAGTTGCATTAGCCTGAGCGCCAGCCGGTCCCCCCGGGCCAAAGCCTCTCTGTGGAGAATTTCCTATTTCCAGTGTTAATGTTTTCCCCTGATATGGAGAAACATCAAAAAAAGTCCAGAAATCAGGTTTATCTGATAGGTTAATACTGAATTGAGTAATGGCTTTCCCGTCCAGTCTGATTGTGGCCCTTACAGCGCGGGATGACGAACCAACCGGCAAATTCAATAATGTTTGTCCCTTTTTAATCTGAATGTCGCGGCTCTTTACAGGTGTGGGAGCCGCTGGTACGGTCGGCTGCTGTCCAAATATTTGAATGGTAAGCAAACCTGTGAAAAACAATAATAATAATTTTTTCATGATTTTAAATTTTAGTGGTTTATACAGTAACTTTCTTTTCAAGTAGATTTTCATGTATCATTTCTTTCATGTTTCACAATCAGTTTATGATTCAACTTTCTATTTGCTAACCATGCCTGTAGTCAAGTCGTAAATACCCTTCATTTGCCATGCATCGAGAGAAATAAGTTCAGCATCTTGTCCCTGGGATTTTATGGAGACACCTTTACTATCTTCACGAGACGGGTTAACATTAGTTGAAAGAGCCTGTTTCCCATTAACAAAAACTTCAACAAGGCCCTTGTCAACAAATACTCTTAATTTGATACTCTCACCAGGACTGAGGAGGAAGGGTGCGATTAAAGGCGCGCTAAAACTTCCTGCATAGTAAGATTCTATTGTAAGTAATTTAGGTTGTGGACCTGAGGTTCCTGCACCACGACCGCCGCCTCCGCTCACTCGCCCGGGATGACCGGGTATAAACAAAGGCATTAAGTCGTCAGGCATCAGCGCTGTTCCCGGTCCTTGTATATATGCTATCCCCCTGCCATACGTCCTGGGCCCTTTTGAGATCGATATTCGTGTATATTCTTCATTGCCTGGTGAACGCAAAACATTCAATTCTATTGAATGAGAGCCCTTCGGATCAATTTCAGCTGAGATTTCCATGGTATTGCCACTGATGCCATTCATAACGACTTCCTGGTTTGCAGGAAGCAGTGTTTTACCAATTTGCCTGGCATCATAATGAAGGGAGGAAAAATCTGATGCTGGTTCCTGTCCTACTTCATCTGGTCCTAGCAATGTTAACCTCCTTGGAATTCCCAAAACTCCTCCTACTGCGTAGACAACAATCACTCCTCCTTTTGCGTCAGGAGTAGAAGAGGGTTGAGCTAAGCCTGAAGGACCTGAGCCGGAGGTGGCTATAAACTTGTCCCTGGCTTTATCATAATCCCCCAGTAAAAATTGTCCCCCGCTATTATGGCTGAAAAAACTCAGAATATACTTGTCGCCAAGAGGCCAGAAATAGGGGCATGCATAATCATCCCCCAGCAAGGTATAGCGGTCTCCCTCCACAAATTCATGAACATAATCCCAGTTTACAAGGTCTTTGGATTTAAATAAGTATGCCATTGCCTGAGGAGGTTTGCCACCCAATGCGGTTTCCGGTGCTCTCTTACCTCCGGACAATGAGTAATAGGTACCATCTTTTTCCCAGATACAAGCATCAAAAACAACATAAGGAAGCATAGAGCCATCAGAACTCATGGCAGGAATAACGGCCCCGCCATTTTTTAAGATCTTATCCCAATTCAAAAGTAAAGGGTCATCCGATACGGCAATCATGTCTCCCTTTGCCGTTCCATAATACATAGCAATAACCCTGTTATCCTCGACAAGGGTGGCCCCTGAATAAACTTTTATTTCCGGATTGGGGTAAATGGCATAAGGAAGGTCTCTCCAATGCACTAAGTCTTTGCTGACAACATGGCCCCAATGCTGGCGACTGTCATCAGTTGGCCAACCCTGATAAAAAAGGTGCCAGTTTCCCTGCCAGAAAGCCAGGCCATTCGGATCTCCAAGACGTCCTTCAGCAGCAAACATATGATATATAGGACGTTTGGGATTTGCAGCCATCAATGCCTTACGAGACTCTGCAAAACGCAGAATCAAGGGATTATTTTTAAGCTGATCTTCCTGCTCCTTCAGTGTTTTACCAAACGTAAAGTGAGGTGTAGCAGAGGTATAAGGTGGCTGATACACCGGTGCCGGAGGTCGCTGACCTGCTGGCACCTGGCCCGATGACTGACTATAACCAGATAGTAATGCAATAAATACGGAAATAATTCCAGGAATTTTTATTTTCATATTTTTTAATTATTCCTTTTCATTTGGGACCCTTCAGGTATTCATTCATCATTTCAAGAAAAGCATTTATAATGGCTGGTTCAACATACCCGGGTTTGATCCGGTTTGTCATTGCCTTTTCTGAAGGCATCAGATAAGCAGCATCAGTAGGAATATATCCCGCACCCATAGGCAAATTTGTTACCATTATTGTGCGATCAAAGATGGATTGTTCTTTCAGGTGTAGGCCAATTTCAGTAAATACTTCTCCTGACACACCGGCAAATGCAATATCATTGATCATGAGCAGCGACAAAGGAATAGTTACCGGATCTCCGTCAATCATTTTAACTTTTTCGGTAGCCAGGTATCCCTGTGTGGGGACACCTGGTACCGGAGGAGATTCCCGCTTCCGTCCGGGTATAATAACTGAAGTTTTCTTACCCCATAAAACTGCATCTGGCGATGTATTTTTTATTGATCTGGTTAAATGTACAATCTCTTCACCCAGCCGCCGTGCCTGAACATCCAGAATAGCATAACCACTCACTCCTTCGTCGTATACATCGGGGCCATCCTGGTTATAATTAGCCATAAATAATGGGTTCTGATCTCCAGCAGCCCCGCTTGTCCATAAAGCTACAGCGTTATTAAATTGCTGTTCAACATACCTCGAGGTCGCTCCCGGAAGATCTCCGGTAACCTCCGGTTTGCCATCCTTTGTTTTAGCCAGATACATTACCACGCCATGCACCGGATAATTAGAATACACAGCAATGGGCTCACCTGAAAGTGTCGTGAATGATACAACTGCAACTGTCTTATCAGAAGGTCCTTCAGGATTATATCCCATATGATACCCTTCACCGATTTTCTGATCCCTGTTTACATTTACAAAAGCTTTCCCAGTCGCAAAACCCACACGGGCAGGTTTAAGATTTGAATTCGCTTTCCGCACAGCCTGAATAGTCGCCTCTTTGATAAACTCATTATATGAACCAGTCCTGATCATAGCATTATGGTCGTGTGTTGCAGTGACAAAAAGATGTTCTGGTTTGATTCCCAGTTCTTTAATAACTGTATTTATGAGGTCGTCACCGCCTGGAATACCGATCAGGTCAAATGTCACCAAGGCCGCCTTGACAACACCATTATCAATTACAACTGACCTGACAAATAATGAATCATGAAGTCCACTATAATTTTGCAAGGATTTAAATATTTCAGATGACGGAGAGATATTTACCTTACTCGCTCCAACTTTCAAATTGCCTTGTGCATTAACATCATCAAAACTGATTAATCCAATCAAAGTGCAAAACAGGGCTGCAATTGATGCTTTTCTAATTATTCGCATGATAAAATAATTTTATTAATCTTTAGAAAGCCCTGAGTCGGAGTGACAAATCCTCAAGCTGGTTTTTTTGGCCATAATTATAAATCTTTATCAAATCACCATTTTCATTATAAAATACCATAAAAGGGAATTTTTCAATCTTATAGTAATCTCTGACAAAAAAATAATCCCCCTCTGTTCCAACATATATGTTTGAATAATTATTCAAGTCATATTTAGATACAAATTTCTTAATACTTTCAACCGGTAAATATGTAATCATAGCAATAGATGCTTTCTTAAATTCGTTAATTCTGGTAAGTAAGCCTTGTATCAACTCCTGACAATCATCACAATCCGGTGAAAAATAAATTATAATTATTGGCTTGCCCATGGGTAACTCTGTTGCTTTGAAAACTTTGCCATTAGCCTGAATCATTTGAAAAGGGGGCACTTTATTATGTTGAGAAAATGCAGGTGGAGAAATAAGAAGCATCATCCACGCCAAATAAACGTACCGGATCCAGTTGTTATTCATGTTTCTGCATTTAAGATTATCTCAGAAATTATTCAGGTTCGACCACACGTTTGTATCTTTAATGAATACCCCGGAATACTTCATGCGTTGAAAAAAAGTATTAAAGTCCTTATCAGCTGATTAAATTTTTAAATAACTGTTGAATTTATTCCTTATTTCTTTTGAGTAATCCGGCATAGCACCCTCATTTTCACATACATATGCGGAAAGTTCAACAGCCAGTGCATGACATTTATTCAATGAACTGCCATTTAGTAAGGAAATAATTAAGCCTGCTGTAAAAGCATCACCTGCGCCGACAGTATCTTTAACTTTTACAACCGGAGTCTTCATGAATGATATTTCATTGTCTTTAAACAAGTAGCTACCATTGGTTCCACATGTATAAGCTACCATATTGAGTTTATATATATTTAATAATTTACGGCATAAATAATTCGCGTCACCTTTCCAATCAAATAATTTCGCAATAATCAAAAGTTCATCATCATTTATCTTTAAGATATTGGAAATCTTTAACGATTCAATGATTAATTGTTCATTATAGAAATTCTGTCGTAAATTAATATCGAATATCTTAATTGCGTTCTCAGGGACAAGGTTTATAAATTTCACGATTGCATCATGTGAAATATTATTCCTTTGTGCCAGACTTCCAAAACAAACTGCATTAAGTTGTCTGGCCAGGTTTATGGTTTCGTCAGTGAGTTCAATATAATCCCAGGCAACGTCTTTAATTATTATGAAATCAGGTACTCCCTTATCATCGAGGGTAACTTTAACAGTGCCGGTAGGATGAGATACCCGGTCAATAAACAGATTAATACCATTTGCCGATAGTCTGGAAATAATTTCATCTCCCAGATTATCTTTTCCAACGGCACTGATTATGTAACTTTCAGCTCCAAGTTGACCTGCATGGTAAGCAACGTTTGCAGGTGCTCCTCCTAATACATCACCCTGTGGCAATTGATCCCATAATACTTCACCTATACCTGCAACTTTAAATTTCATGTTCATTTGCTTTTATAATATTAATAAATATTTGAAACTTGTCTTAAATAAATTGTGCTTAAACCCAAACAAGCATTAAGTTCTGCCTTAAAATTCAGTTTAAGCACAATTTGATATTCAGTTAGTTGGAATTATGATTACATTTTATTCATGCAATAATTTCTTTTGCAAATGCTAACACCTGAGTACTATTCCAACCAGACAAATCCAATAATCGTATTCCAACTAACCGAAAAATATCAAAATTGACTACCACCCATTGTTTTGTTGATATAATCCCACAACTAAATCTATTTGTGCTTGCGGAATAGGGAAATACTCATCTCTACCTTTTGTGAATTTTGCCCCCGTAAGGAATGAAAACCTTGGTATTTCAGTTGTAAAATATGCATTGATAGTCTCGGCAGCAACACCCCAACGAACCAGATCAAAGAAACGTGGATCTTCCATTGCGAACTCAAGCCTCCTTTCAAATCTCAAAGCTGTTCTGGCATAATCCTGGGTCCAGTTACAATTAACACCATCAACATATGTATTTAAAAGATAGTTTGATGCAAAGGTTCCATCCGATTTTTTAATCATCGCTGTACTATTGGCAGCCCTTGTCCTTATCTGGTTAATAATAGGTAAAGCTTCACTAGCCCTGTTCAATTCAATAAGTGCTTCAGCCTTCCACAAGAGTACATCATCATACCTTAAAAGGTCAATATTTTGAGCAACATAAGGATATGCACCAACTTTCTTCCACCCTGGTGAATCAGCCAGTTGAAGGGCTTTCATGGTTGAAAAATAGCCATATACCGAAGGTGCTCTGGACCAGCTGTTTTGATAAACGAATGTTGATCTGTACTTAAAAGGGTGTGTCGGGATCCCGACAGTATGATCAAGTCTTACATCAACAGAATTGGTCGTAAAGTCAGCCGGGTTTTTCATTACCACATTATTGAATGTATTAAACAATGGCAGCCCATCTGCTCCTGTTCTAAAAGCATTTATCAGATTCTGTGACGGTACGAAGAATCCGCAGCAACCATATTCTGGTGGTACCGGATAATTCAAGCCGTCTTCCTGATTCAGTCTGCCGTTTGTTGTTCCATCATTTATAGAAAACTGAACAGCAAATATTGATTCTACTCCATTTTCTTTCCCCCACTGAAAGTTAAATCCAAAATCACCAAATAAACTGTACTTGCCTGAACTGATTACTGCATCACAAAGCGTTACAACCTCATTTAGACGTGCCTGATTTATTGAAGTAACATTATTTTGTTCATCCTGAACATACGCCTGGTATAAACGAACCTTTGCAAGATATGCCTGAGCAGCATATTTGTTTGCTCTTCCAATTTGAGGTTGAGTAGGAGGTAAGTTATCTACAGCAAATTGAAAATCATCTGCTATTTTATTCCATAACTCATCATCAGTATATTGTCGGTTTGAAACATTCTTTAAGCTATCAATTGGATATTTATACTCAATAACTGGCACATACTTAAAAAAAGTTTTTAAGAGAAACATATAATGACCTCTGAGAAACCGCATTTCAGCCCTTCGTACATTGAGAAGAGGAAATTTATCCACTGTTAATAGGTCAAGATATCTTAGCGCCTGGTTTGCTCTGCCAACCCCATTGTAGCAGGTGGACCACACATTTCTAGCATTACCATCAGTAGTAAGCATTGAACTGAAAACCTCAATAGTATGCATCCCACCCTGGTCCGCAACACTACCCCCACCTTTATAAGCATCATCCGAGCGGACACCGCCAAAAAGCCACATAGAATTAAGGGGAATATTCCACCTGTTGCCTACAAGGGTTGCATAAGCTGCAGTGCACAACCCGTCTATCTTTTCCGGGGTATTTATCAATTCTCCGGTTACTGTTCCCGGTGGTGTATAGTCCATGAACGACTTTTTACATCCACCAAACAATCCCAGAGCAATTACAAGAGTAATTACCATTAAAAGTATTTTATTTGTTTTCATAAGTTTCATGATTTTTAAAATTTTACTGGTTAAAACTTAACGTCCAATCCAATGGTTAATTTAACTGGTTGTGGATAAATGTTCCCAGGGGTTTCCGGATCCGGCCCAGTAAATGCATTCACTCCTTTTTTATCTTTCAATAGGAAAAAGTTTTCTGCCAGAACATATATTCTGGTTTCGCTTAATTTTACCGTCTGAATAATTTTCTTTGGTAAACTATAGTAAAGTTGCAAACTGGCTAATTTAAAATATGAGCCATTTACCAGAAAATAATCAGAGCTCCGGGTCTCACTATTGCTATTAGTCATAGATAACATAGGTATAGTCGATCCGGTATTTTGAGGAGTCCAGGCATTTAATAGCGCTCTTCCTTTATTTACTCCCAGAATAGTACCCATAAAATCTGTTGTAGATTTTGAACCATCATTGACTGTAACCCCCTTTAGTCCATGCATAAACATTGATAATCCCAAACCCTTATAAGATAGAGAAACACTAATGCCATATTCAATATCAGGTAATGTGGTTCCAAGCCAATCCTGGTCATATGCATCTATTTTACCATCACCATTCAGATCTTTATATTTTATTCTACCAATTCCTTTCCCTGCCTGGGTAGCAGAGGAATCAACCTCTTCCTGATTTTGAAACAATCCGTCAGTTATATAACCAAAAACAGAGGTTCTGGAACGACCAAGAATATTTTTCTCCGTATTACCACCATATGATGAGACCACTGAAGCGGGTAAATAAGTAACCTTATCGGCAAAATGAGCAGCTGTACCAGTTATATTATATTTAAAATCTCCAATTGACCCATTATATCCGATTTCAAGTTCCCATCCTTTATTAGAGACTGATGCACCATTTACAGACTGTTGTGCTCCTTCTGCCGTAACAGCTGGTATTGAAGGAGTAATCAGGATATCTTTAGTTTTTCGTGTAAAGTAATCAAAGGAAGCAGTTAATTTTTGTGACAGAAATCCAAAATCGGCACCTAAATTTATTTCATCAGTGGTTTCCCACTTTAAATCGTTGTTTGCAGTCTGAGAAGCAACAAAACCAGAAGGCAGGGTTCCAGTACCGGCTCCTAAAAGATCATAAGATGTCGAATTATAATTTGGTGTAAATAATCCAAATCTTGCATTGGCTCCAATTGACTGATTACCTACCCGTCCCGTTGATGCACGCAATTTAAGTAATGAAATAAAGGGTAAGTTATCAGAAATAAACCCTTCTCTGCTTAAAACCCAGCCTATAGAGGCTGAAGGGAACAGGCCAAAACGATTATTTAGTCCAAATGCAGATGATCCATCATCCCTTATTGTTAATGATATCAAATATTTATCATTTAAATTGTAGTTTACTTTCCCAAAATATGAAACTAATGAGCTTCCACTTCTACCTCCACCATTGGTTACAGTGCCTGTACCAGCATCCAGGATGAAAAAATCGACATCCTGAATAGCAAAAGTTTCTCTTTTTCCACTCAAATTTCTGGACCGGCTTTTAATTGCTTCCATTCCAACTAAAAAAGTTGCTGAATGTTTATTAATTTTTAATTGATAATTGAGAGTATTTGACCATGTCCATGCAAAACCAGAATTCTCAGAAACACTAAGGCTATTTAACGCACGAATCTGAGTACCATTTACGAAGGATCTTTCAATGTTTATACCGTTCCCGGAACTTTGATCCAATCCAAAACTTGATCTGAATAAAAGGTTCTTTACCGGAGATATTTCTGCAAATAAATTACCGAACAACCTGAGGCTATTATCTCTGTCATCATTATTTATTGAGGAAATCTGAAGAGGGTTACCCCTGTCAGAAAAACCTGATCCTTCAGGTCCTGCAAATGTGCCGTCATCAGAACGGTACACTGGCAGAATTGGCTGAATTACAGTGGCAAGCTGGAGTACTGAATTGCCACCGAGGTCAGAAGGTACAGGTATTTCAGAGGAGGCGGATATTTGAAGATTCTCTCCAAATTTAAATTTGCCTTCAAAAAATGAAACTGAACTATTGATACGTCCGCTTACCCTTTTATAATCATTATTAATTACCACTCCTTTATTTGTATAATATGTCAGGTTGGCCAACAAATTAGATGTTTCAGATCCGGAGTTGATTGTCAAGCTGTTTGTTGTTATAAGGCTGGTTCTGAATACTTCATTCTGCCAATTAGTGTTTGCTCCTGGTAAACCTGGATCATTATTAATAAAGTCTTTTGGATGCACAGCATCAAGAATTGCAACACCATCTGCATCATAATGCCAATCATAAGTATATAATGCTGTGTTGGGGTTAATCACACCAGCTATTTTAACTTTATCATTGATTGCGGCTTGCCACATTTCTCTGCCAAGTTCATCAGTATTACACATATCAAGCCTTCGTTTATTTTCCTGCCAGGTCACACTTGAGGAAAAAGAAATTGATTTTCTATCTTTTCCCTCTTTTGTAGTAATGATAATGACCCCGTTAGAAGCTCTCGAACCATAAATTGATGCTGCTGAAGCATCTTTGAGTACTTGTATAGAACCAATCGAATTGGGGTCCATGTTTTGCAAAATAGCGGAACTTGTTGTTGGAACACCATCAATTACATACAAAGGATTCGTATTACCTAATGTATTTAAGCCTCGAATATTAATGCCTCTAATTCCCCCGGATGGCGAACCGTCTTGGGTTATGTATACTCCAGCTATTTTTCCCTGAACTGAGCGTAAGGGACTGCCGCTTGGGATATCCGTAATTTGATCCATCTTAACGACAGAAACGCTTCCTGTAAGGTCCACCTTTCTTTGTATTTGATAACCAGTTACAACAATCTCATCCAGTTGTGTCACAGTTTCGCGCATAATGATATTAATTACTCTTTGAGTTCCCACCATTATCTCCTGAGTTTCAAATCCGATAAAAGAAAACACAAGAGTCGCATTTGAATTGGTGACGGTTAAAGAATAGTTACCATTAATATCTGTCAATACCCCATTTGCCGTACCCTTCTCCAGAACAGTAACCCCGGTCTGAGGTTCATTTGTCTGGTCAATGGTTACTTTTCCTGTGACATTTAACTGCTGAGCCAGAATAGTCTGACAATTTATCCAGCTCATTAAAATTACAATGCCACAAAGCAATTTTGTAAATTTTAATCTCCTTTTCATAATCAATTAGGTTAATAAGGTTTAGATTTTAAAAATGAAATGTTTAAATCAAAGTTCTGACAGATATAGAACTTATCAGTCAGAAAAACAGGTCAAACTGGTAAGAATAAATAGCCATTCTAACAAATACCCTTTATTATACAAAATGCGATTAAGCCATATTAATGACATCCTAAATATGAAGATTGAAGTGGTAATCAGATCTTTATTTCAAAAGTCGGACATCCTGACCACATTTGGCCGGTCAGATTACAATAGAAATAAAAAACATAATAATAAGCATATCGCCGGCATGGGATGGTCTGGCTTCTCCGGCCATTGGTGGACAGGGCCACTGGCTTTTCCACAACGTATTAGAAAAGGTATTATAATACGTTTAAAACTATCCGGTATGACCCGCTGAAAAATTGAAGAAAGCCACATCCGCAACATTACAAAAGCATCGGGAAGGAAAAGGTATTCAGTTATCGCTACCATCGAATACATCTGGAGCCTGAAATGGTGAAGCAGGAAGAAACTGTATGGTACTCAATATTACCGGAATTTGAAGTATCTTGGTCAATTCATTTAAATTGTTTTACTGACGATAAATATTTAAAAGCATGACAGTAATATTAATAGGTATCATAATAGTTGTTTTAGGATTTGCAGCCGCAAAAAGTAACACGCCTTTGCAGCCTTACAAATCAATGATTAAAATAGCCGGAGCTGTTGTCATTCTGATAGGAGTGGCTATTTCATCTGTTATTCAGGTAGAACCGGGGCAAGTGGGCGTACAAAAGCTGTTTGGCAAAGTGAATAATAATATTCTTGAAAGTGGATTAAATCTCATAAATCCCTTAGCCAAGGTTGTTATGTTCGACATCAGAACAGAAAATTATACAATGAGCGGAATGACAGATGAGGGGACAAAGCAGGGTGATGATGCAATTCGTGTTTTATCGGCTGACGGACTTGAGGTAATTGTGGACCTAACAGTTCTGTATAAAGTTATCCCGGCTGAAGCTCCCCGTATCTTGAAAGAGGTCGGAACGGACTACCGGAATGTTCTTGTCCGGCCAATCTGCAGAACAAAGATCAGGGATAATGCAGTTTATTATGACGCTGTTGCATTGTACTCCACAAAGAGGGATGAGTTTCAATCCAAGATATTCTCAACTATTGAATCAAATTTCAAAGAAAGAGGCCTTATGCTGGAGCAGCTTTTAGTCAGGAATCTCACTTTACCTGCATCAGTAAAAGCTACTATCGAATCGAAAATCAATGCTGAACAAGATGCCCAAAAAATGACTTTTGTGCTGCAGAAGGAAAGGCAGGAAGCTGAGCGTAAAAGAGTTGAAGCACAAGGTATCGCCGATTACCAGAGAATACTGAGTACAGGACTTAGCGACAGACTGTTACAGTATGAAATGATCAAAGCCATTTCTGCCTCACCCAACGCCAAGCTGATATTTATGACCAATGGGAAGAACCTTCCAATACTTGTGGATAGCAAATAGGCTTTCCTTCCGCAGGAGAAATGTATATTAATTTTATTACCGACCAGCAACTTTGAATCAGGACTTCGTTACAAGTGATCCCGGATTGGTTAAGGCCATTATGAGCCAATTTGATGAAGTCTGGATGGGCAAATTCTGCAGGCACCGGTATATTCAATCCGCAACTGGTAACTTATATCCTGTTGCATAAGCTATTAGTTTTTCTTTGGTGATTTCCGCACTGTTGAGAATCCCAGCCAGTTCTCCTTCGTGCAACACAGCTATTCTATCGGACAAAGAAATAATTTCAGGCATTTCTGATGATATCAAAATTATCCCCGGTCCTTCGGCAGCAATCTGCCCTATCAGGTGATGCACCTCTTCCTTTGAGCCAATGTCAATACCATGTGTCGGCTCGTCTAAAATGAGTATCCGGGGGTGAATCATCAGGCATCGTGCCAGAACAACTTTTTGTTGATTTCCGCCACTGAGAGCGCTTATGGCCTGACTGGACCCACTTAATTTAATCCGGAGCAGCCGGATATATTCATTAATTATGCTTTTCTCGCGCATTGGTCTTATAAAAAAATTCAGGCGACTCAGTTCCGGTAAACATGAGATGGTCATATTCAGCACGACAGGCAGGTTCATGAACAGAGCTTGTTCTTTCCTATCCTCGGGGACCATTGCTATCCCATGCGCTATTGCTTTTCCGGGTGAATTAATAGAAACAGGCTGATCATCCACAGAAATGGAGCCTCTTCTAACCGGATCAGCACCAAATAATGCACGTCCGAGTTCGCTTCTGCCAGATCCGACAAGACCGTAAAACCCCAGCACTTCACCCTTATGCAGGTCAAAACTGATGTTGTTAAATCCAGTACCGCTAAGACCTCTTATACTGAGGAGGATTTGCTCCGTTACATTGTTTTTTCGCTGTCGGGCTATATTCTTTTCCCTCCCTGCAATCATACTAAACAAACGTTCAGGAGTCGCTTCACTTCTTTCAAGATCACCAACAAACCGGCCATCCCGTAACACAGTAATCCTGTCAGCAATTTGTATGACTTCTTCGATTTTATGAGATACGTAAACAATAGATACGCCCCTCTTTTTCAATTTAACAATAATGTCGAACAACCTCTTTGTCTCTGAATCTGTTAAAGAAGAATTAGGTTCATCCATAATAATCAGACGTGCATCGCCGGAAAGCGCTTTAATAATTTCTATTTCCTGCTGCCCGGAGACACTCAGATCTTTCACCAGTCTTTGCGGATCAATGGAAAGTTCGAGTAAATCCAGTGTTTTTCTGGCGGCGTTTATCAGCTTGTGCCGGTTGATAATACCTCCGGAGGAGATTTTAAACTTTCGCAGATTTCCCATAAATATGTTTTCCATAACGCTTAAATGGGGAATCATTGTCAGTTCCTGGTGAATGGTTGAGATCCCTTTCTTAAATCCTTCCTGCGGTGAATTTAAATCTAGCTTTTCTCCGTCGAAAAAGATCATTCCTTTATCCTGCTTAATGATCCCTCCAAATATATTCATCAGAGTCGTCTTTCCTGCGCCGTTCTCCCCAATTACGGCGTGAACCTCGCCAGAATACACTGTTAAATCAACATCTGAGAGCGCCTGCACACCGCCAAAACTTTTGGAGATACCTTTTGCCTGCAAAATAAACCCGGATTCCATTGAGATGAGTCTTAATCCTGCTGCAGAATGATATGAAGAGTTATATACTTATTTAAGGGAGCCTGGCCAATATTGATCAATATTTTCAGGGGTCGCCATTGGTGTATCAAGCAGGAGTTTTCCGAAAGGAGGTACAATGCCTCCGGCAATATAATTGTAAAGCCTGATGACGACGTCCCTTCCCTGCAATTTAGTGCTCTGATCTATTGTGCCCTGAATGACACCCTCTCTTACAAGTCCCATGGTTTCTGTCAAAAAATCATGACAGACAACTTTGACAGAATCCTTTTTACCATAATCTTTAACTGCGTTTGCTGCTCCAAACTGGCCGCTTGCAGTAATGTAAATGCCGGATAAATCTGGAAATGAACTCATGAAATCAGTAGCCTGAGTATAGGCAACATCAGCTAAGTCAATATTTTCCACTTCGCCAATAATTTTAATGTCAGGATATTTATCAGCGATCACATCTTTAAAACCTGTCCGTCTTAATTCGTGAGCCTCCACTGCAAAGAATCCTGTGATAATGGCAACTTTCCCTTTACCGCCGATAAGCTGAGCCATTTTTTCGCCGCACGCTCTCCCTTGCTGGTAGTTATCAGCACCAACAAAAAATGCCCGGGCCGATTCTTTGTTTGTCTCAGAATTGTAAGTGGCTACAGCAATATTGGCTTCGACTGCTTTTTGAATAAACGGGATCATGCCCTCATCTCCGGCAAGAGTTGCGATTCCATCGTATTTCTGAGCAATCACAGCTTCAATGGCGACACCAAATACCTCCGCCGTATGACGATCACCCGCCACTATCCAGTCAACTTCCGTATTGTAATTCTTCAGGATAGCCTGTGCCTCCATCACACCTTCTTTGACAGGAGTCCACCATGGATTCGTCTCCATTGCCAGGAAGGCAATTTTGATTTTTTCATTTTTTTTATTTTCCACAGGCATCACTTTCCCCTGGTCCTCAGCCCTTCCCTGAGAGAAATACGGGGGAGGTGCAGGCAATACCCGGGAGCTTTTCTGGGATGATGATCTCTGGCAGGAGTAATCAAGCGTCAGAAGAGCTAACGATAACAGTATCAGATATTTTGACATTTTCACGGATTTAAACATTTTGTACCTTTCGTTTTAATATTTGATCAATACCGACTGCCAGTATAATTACAATTCCAATGGTAATTGTTTGAAAATGATTGGGAATGTGAAGCAGAACAAATGCGTTTCTCACTATGGCCATTATTGTCGCACCTATAATTGCTCCTGCAACAGTACCTTCACCACCCTGTAAACTCGCTCCGCCGATTACTACGGCGGCAATGACATCTAATTCATTACCTATGCCAATATTTGTAGAAGCTGTTGACAGCCTGCCCGCTACAATGATACCAGCCAGGGCACAGAAAAATCCGGATATAGCATAAACAAAAATACGCACCTTATTCACAGGAACACCTGATAACCTTGCAGACCTCTCGTTACTGCCAATAGCATAGATATATCGTCCAAGAACCGTATGCTTTAAAAAGATAGTCGCCAGGATGACCAGGAAAAGCAAGAGGATCACGGAGAATGGCACTTTCCCCAGATAGCCGCTGCCCAGAAAAACTATCGATTCATTTTCCATGGGAATATTCGATGCAACAGTACCTTTTACTCCGGTGGCCAAAAGATATGTAAGACCACGTCCGATGCTTAACATGCCCAGAGTTGTAATAAAAGGATTGATCTTAAATCGTGTGATAATCAACCCACTGATTGTCCCTAATAATAATCCAAAGGAGAGACCACAAAGTAAGGCTAAAAATGCATTCTCACCGTGAACTGTTATTAATCTGGCTGTTAACATGGAAGATACTGCCAAAAGGGATCCTACGGAAAGGTCGATACCACCGGTAATAATGACCATTGTCTGACCAATGGCCATTATTCCTATAGTTGACATCCCCCTGAGGATATTGAAAATATTGTTTTGGGTCAAAAAGTAAGGACTTAGAATACTCATCAGAATGACTATAACAATGAGAGCGCTGAATACATTCAGCTCTCTCATCTGAAGATACTTTCGCCAGGGAGCAGTCCTTCTTACTGTGTTCATCCGGTAATTTCTATACTTTAATCAGGAAAAGTAAAATTAACCATAACTCAGCAACTAATATATATAATATTCCACATGATATATAAAATATTAATTAACAGCCAGAAGAGGGTATCCAATTAGCCCCTTCCCAAAATCCCTCCATAAGAATTCCCTCAACTGCCGGGTGGACTGTATATATTTAATAAAAATCAACAATCTCCTTTGCCTTTGATTCCTCCTGCTCAGGCGTCAGCAGAGCCCGCCTCTCCTCGGCAGATGAAGAAGCAGGATAACCTCTGCCCGGCATATTGAACTCAGTAATACAGATTGGTATTTTAAAAATAGTCAATGAATCCAGGCCCCTCCTGAGAGCCTGGCGGTCGAATGTCTGCAGGTGACTATGCCCCTGTATACCAATCCCTGCAATGGGAACTCCTTGCTTAAGCAAACTCCTGATCAGAGCCATACAGCGAGCCAGCTTGTTGCCTGCCGGAGCTTCGGGAATAAAAATATCATGCTCATTCAGGAAAATTTTTGCATCAGGGTCTCCATTAAGGGCCCATTGTGCCATTAGTTTGGTTATGTCAGGACCAAGCCTGTCCTGGTAATAATTCTCATCCAGCATCTCGTTGTTAAGGTCATATTCTGCGAACCTTCCCTTGTAATGTCTTGTTATTGACTCAGCCCTGCGTTGAAGGGTCTGTTTTAACTCATTGTCATTCATTTCCATCACCCATGGTTGAATATATTTAACTTTACCCCAGAACAAGTTATGTCCTCTGAGAGGGATGTGGTTTTTCTCAGTCCAGCTCAGGATGGAATCGACTACAGTATAATTCACCTGATCCTTCCGTGGCTCCATAGTAACCCACTTCAGAGCGTTTTCAGGTACAGCTGCATTGAAATTTTCCAAAAATTTTTCTTTGAATTGTTTCAGGTCAGCCTGTGACATACCCCCGGCAAAACTGTTTGGTATGGCGCATCCAAACCAGAATTCATGTCTCAACTGTTCAACAGTTACCTGGGAACCTCGTTTTGCATGTACTATAAGTTGTCCTTTCCGGTTCTTAGCTATCGCTTCGTCAATGCCAGGGTATTGGGCGTTGGTTTCCGGGGAAAATACCACTCCAAATAATAAAATTGTAAGAAAATGAATAATCATCTTTTTGATTGAAGAATTAAAATTTCCCATTTCGTCTGTTTTTAGTTCTTTCCTTCCATTTTTAAATGTGGTTTAGTGATTAAAGCTTACTCAAAACCACACCATAAATTTATGCTTTTACCGGTAAACATTTAGCTGACGATTTGCAATTTAATATCTTATAGCTATTCCTGGGTTATCTAAACCAAATAATCTTTACGGGATCAATAAAGTCTTTATAGAAATATACAGATTTTCTTTCTGACATTGTCTGTTCTTACCAGACAAACTCAAAATAAACCGGACTTAAGTTGTATTTTTCTCTTATGTATTTGTGACAATCATACATGATAAAAATCATAAGTGAAATTGATGATCAGGTAGCTGAATCCAGATAAATATAATCTTAAAAAACTCAGAGCACGATCATGTAATATCTGATTATGAGCCTTTTAATAAATTAGGAATGGAATAGTCACTCATATTCCAATAATGATTTGCCTGACTGAAAACTATAAAATATTGACTTAAAATTAAATTGTTTTTCAGCTGCAATTTATCTACCTTGCCAATCCCGAGCTCAAGCGAGGGATCTCACACTCCAATACCAGAATTATCTAGAACAAATCTTTAATTCGGGTGCTGTTCGCACAAAACAGTAGAACCTGTCAAAACCCTTTCTGGTATGGAGCGGTTTTTAGCCCCTTAAAAACATAAGTGTTTTATAAGTAGCAAATAAGGGATTTGTTTATTGTAAATATGAGTGTCTCGCCATAGTTGAAAACTCGATTCAAGACTCCTCAATGTCATAATATTATCAGATATTCTTGCTGTTATCAAGGAGATCCCTCGCTGACGCTCGGGATGACGACTCATGCGGGTGTTTGTAAGGAAGAAACGGCGAGCCGCCGAGGTGTTTTACTTAAAAGTATTTTCGTTTTTGCGGCTCGCCGTTTCTTCCCCCTTGTGCCCCTCATATGCCTTGTCAATCCCGAGCTCAAGCGAGGGATCTCACACTCCAATACCAGAATTATCTAGAACAAATCTTTAATTTGGGTCTCTTTCGCACAAAACAAGAAAAAATCTTAACAGTTTCAGACTGTTAAGATTTTAATCATTCGATGAATTATACTTTAGTTCTCAGAATTTTACAACCTCCCAAAAAGCTTTTTTGGGTTTTAGATTCTCATCTAAAAGCAGCGGGTATACTTTCGTAGCTCCTCTCGGACCTCTTCTGTCGCGCCAGCTGCTCCTGTCGGATACATTCCAGAAAGTGATACCGGTAATAGCTTTATTATTTTCACGGAACACCTTGAAAGCCATTTTATATTCATCAATCTGTTTTTGCTCTCTTTCCGGAGTAAACCCTATTCCAACAGTATCAGTTCTCGATGCGTAAATTGAAACATCCAGCTCTGTTATCTGTAATTCCACTCCGAGTGAAGAGAATTTTTTAATCGCATCCCTGAGATTCTGCTCTGTGGGATCCCCTATGCTCCAGTGCCCCTGAAGTCCTATTGCATCCACCGGTACACCTTCATCAAGAAGTCTTTTGACCAGGGTATAGATCCTGTCTCTCTTTCCCGGGTTCTCTGAATTATAGTCGTTATAAACAAGGACTGCATCAGGATCAGCTTCATGTGCCCATTGAAAGATCTTGGAAATATATTCCTCACCGCATAACCTGAGCCAGGGTGTCTGCCTGTATATAGATTTTGCAGTATCATTGTCTGTTATCACTTCGTTTAAAACATCCCATGCGTATATTTTCCCTTTATACCTTGACACGACTGTGGTTATATGATCTTTCAGTCTTTTCAGCGCTAACTCTTTTGAGGCCGGGTTTCCAAGGGAATCTACAAACATCCAGGCTCCGGTCTGGGAATGCCAGCAAAGTGTGTGCCCGCGTACTTTCAGACCGTTTGCCTCAGCAAATTCAACAATCTGATCAGCAGGTTCCCAGTTGTACCTGTTTTCCTCAGGATGTATCAGAGCCGGCTTCATAACATTTTCAGCCGTCAGGCTATTGAAATGTCTTTTTATAACTTCTGCCTGCTCCCCTTGCAGGTTATTGGGCCCGATAGCCACTCCTATTAAAAAATAATCTTTATAAAAGTCTTTCAGACCTTTAAGGGAATCGGCTGCACTGAGAGCATTTCTACCGCCTGAGCCTCCGCAACTGGAAAATAGCATTATCACGGTGATTAAAGCGAAACACCGGAATGAATGCGATCAAAATTCTGGAAGTGGATAGTCTGGATTTCATTCAAGTAAGTTTTAAGGTTATACAAAGTAATTATTTCGATTTATTAAATTCTGAGCTTATCAAATGTCAATGCATAAATATAAATATAGAGCTAAAATAACAAATTAGCCATTATATAATCTGGTTTTTATCATGAAAATGAAAATATTAAATAAGGTTATCGTAATAATAATTAAAAAGGGCGTAATTATTGAAATTTCATTTAAAGGGAGGTATAATAAATAGATTTAAAGTTACAATTATTCATACCTCAGGGCATCAACAGGGTTCTTTGTTGAGGCCCTGTAACTTTGAGTCATAACCGAAGCTGTTGCTATTACAAATGCAATGATCCCTGTCAGAACAAATATCAACCAGCTGATAGTAGTCTGATAGGCAAATCCCTGAAGCCATTTACGCATGATTATCGATGCAAGAAGGCAGGCCAGTATAAAGGCAGGGATCTCAAACCTGATGAAGTATGACAACATCAGTAACATAATATCTTTTATCGTAGCCCCGTTCACTTTTCTGAAACCGATCTCTTTTGTCCGTTGTTCGGCAATAGAACTGACCAGACCGAACAAACCGAGTGCGGTCACCATAATGGAAAATAACATAAACGCCGTTAAAATCCTGATTAACCTGATCTCTTCATTGTATTGCAGGTTGAAATACTCATTGCTTAAAAAGTAGTCAAAGGGGTCATTGGGATAGTGTTTTGGCCAGACAGCCTGAAGCTGAGCCAAAGATTTTTGCATATCCCCCTTAATCCGGAAGGAATAAAATCCAAATTCAAACGGATGACGGTGAACGAATATGACAGGTTCGGCAGGTTTTTTCAATCCTTCATGGTGAAAATCGTTTACCACACCTTTGATGATAAAGTTATTGTTACCCATTCTTAATTGTTTCCCGACAGCATTTTCGGGCGAGGTAAAGCCCAGAATTTTTACCAGCGATTCAGTAATTATGGTTTTAGCCGAATCAAGTCTTATTGGTTGTTCGAAGTTTCTTCCAGCAAGCAGCTTCAATCCATAAGTCTCGATATACCCGTCGTCTATGTTGCCTAACGTGACTTCACCTTTGAGTTCACTTGAAATATCAGGCCGTGAAAGGTTATTGATTCTAAATCTCATAGGTTGTCCGGGGACATTCATGCTTGCCGTCCCGCTTTTAAAATCATTTAGCTGAAGGACCTCTTCACGAAATGCATTGAAGTGTTCCCTGCGTAATGAATCTGTATGTGTCGATGCTGCCCCTCTGAGTACTACGACCTGATTCAGGTTAATACCAAGATCGGCCTTTTCCATAAACCGTATCTGCCTGTTTACTGTTAATGAGCATATTACCAGGAAACATGACATAAAGAACTGGATCCCCACCAGCCAGAGAGAACCGCTGTTTTTCGTTATTTTTCTTTGCCTCAGAAGTGCAGGATTGACCTTTAAAGAGGGGACAGAACCTATCAAAGCCATTATGATGATCCCCGCTACAATTAACGCACCAGTCAAAACTATGATCTCCGGATAGTTGATATATCCATCTGAAAGAGGAGTATTAATCAGCCGGCTGAATAAATTCGAGGTAAGAAAATACAGGAGCAACGAAAGAATTACTGCGGCTGAATTGATGATGACAGTCTCAATAAATGACATCCAGAATAATGTGAGCCTGGTGGCGCCCAGCTTCCTGTGGATTGCAAATACATCGAGCCTTTTTCGTGCGATTGCTGTTGACAGGTTTACATAATTCATCCATATTACAATCAGAATAAGACCAGCAATAAGAATCAGGGCGTCTACTGTTCTTTCACGTGTACTCGTACCGAATTCGCCGGCGCGATCTGTACTGAAATGCAGCTTTTCCAGGGGTTGCAGAGTTAATTTCCCGGTACGTTTCTGTCTCTCAAGAAAAGTAAAATATTTTTTAACGACTTGTTCAAGATCTTTTTCAACTATCCGGGGATCGGCACCTTTCTTAATTCTTATATAGGTCCACCAGCCTGAACCCAGGAAATTTTCTTCATGCGGGATCCCTCCTGATTCCACCCATGTCTGAATTGGCATAAAATAATCGCAGCGTATGTGGCAGTTTGCCGGCAGATCCTTAAAGATACCGGTGATTTTATGCTGCATACCCTCGTTTACCAGAATAACCTTCCCGATTGGATCTTCATTCCTGAATATTTCTCTGGCTTTTGATTCAGATATTATGCAATTCCAGGCATCATTTAATTTTGCTTCTCCCCGGATCATTTCGAGTTCAAATATATCCGTAAAATCGCCCTGCACCCACAGATCACTCTGGTCGCTGAAAAGCTGCTCATTGTAGCGGACAAGTACGTCTTCATAATAGGTCATGGCGCTCATTTCAATTTCAGGAATTTCTTCCTTCAGAACCCTGAAAAGTCTGCGCGGAGTCTTGGCAGAATGAAGCACTATTTCCCCATTCTGGGTAATGTCGTAATTTATCCGGTAGACCCGGTCACCGGATTTAAAGTACTTGTCATATCCTTTTTCATAGCCAATGTATGTGACAAGCTGAACAAAAAACAGCAATCCCACAGCAAGGCCAAATACATTCAATAATGCATGAAATTTATTTTTTCTCAGGTGATTCCAGGTGGACCGGAGATTTGTAAGATTCATGATCTGACGTAATAATTATAAATATTATCTCCATTTAAAATTACCTGATTTATATTTAAATCAGACTATTATTTTCGGTTTTCTGCAATTCAGTTCAATAAAAATTGAAGCTGTACAGGCAGATTCTGCATAAGCTGTAAGGGAAAAGAATTGTTAATGACCCTTTTCTCTATTTATTTTGATAATTTCAATTGAACCAAACTGATGTTATCAGAACGTCCGGTATCTGTAAGTATTGAAAAAACAGTTATTTTTATTCTTTAAAATACTGAATTTACCTGGATATTTAATTTTTGAATATGAAAAAGACATTTGTATTTTACCTCCTCATTCTGGTTTCCTGTTCGGGGGGAATCCCTGACAAGGGAAAAACATTCTGTAACCCGGTTAATCTCAACTATCGTTTTCAGTTCACTGACAGCAACTCGTACAGGGAGGCTGCTGATCCGGCAATGATGAGATTTAAGGACAAGTATATTCTGTTTGCATCACATAGCGGCGGGTACTGGTTTTCGGACGACCTGCTTAAATGGAACTACCTGCCTGTTAAATCGCTCCCGATTGAGGATTATGCCCCTGATGCGATAACCATAAATGACACAGCATATTATGTTGCATCAGCAGGTGAAAGGAAACCCATCTATTATACTACCGATCCGTTACTGGACAACTGGAAACCCAGACCCGACACCCTCCCATTTGCGGTTTGGGATCCGAATTTTTTCCGGGATGATGACGGTCAAAGATATCTTTACTGGGGATGTTCAAATGAACTGCCCATCTATGGAGTCCGGCTTAATTCAAAAATGCAGCCGGAAACCGGGCCTGAAGTCTTTATAAAACATAATCAGGATATATATGGGTGGGAAGTCCCGGGAGAGCATAATGAGTTAACAAGGAATGGCTGGAACGAAGGAGCCTGGATGACAAAACATAACAACCTTTATTACCTTCAGTACGCCGCCCCCGGAACCGAATTCAAAACTTATGCCGATGGTGTTTATACTTCCGGTTCACCTCTGGGACCGTTCAAATATGAAACATATAGTCCATTTTCCTATAAACCTTCAGGTTTTGCGGGGGGTGCCGGACACAGCTCAACATTCCAGGACAAGTACGGAAATTACTGGCATATCTCCACAATGTCAATTTCAGTCCGTCATATGTTTGAACGGAGGCTGGGCTTATTCCCTGCAGCCTTCGACAAGGATGGTGTGCTGAGAACCTTTACGGCTTTTGGTGATTATCCGACAATAATGCCGGATCATAAAATCGATTTTGAAAAAGAGGGTCTTTTCAGAGGATGGATGCTGCTCTCCTATAATAAGAAGTCACAAGCCTCATCATCGTTGGAAACTTATCCGGTAAAAAATGCCTTTGATGAAGACATAAGAACCTGGTGGTCTGCTAGTTCAGGAGATGCAGGGGAATGGCTTAGCGTGGAACTTGATGATAATTCAACCGTGAATGCGATACAGGTTAATTTTGCTGATAACGAATCAAATCTTAAACCGGATAGTAAAGACATATTTTACAGTTACAGGATTCTGGCATCTGCCGATAATAAGAACTGGGATGTAATTGTTGATAAAAGCAATAATACCAGAGATGCCTGCCATGACTATATAGAACTGGAAAAACCGGTTAAGACAAAATATATCAGGATTGAAAATGTAAAAGTACCTGACGGAAAGTTCTCCATATATGATCTGCGGGTTTTTGGCACCAGGAAAGGCAGGGTTCCTCCGGAGGTTACCGGCTTTACCTTACAGCGCAATGAATCGGATACCAGGAAGGCCGAAATAAAGTGGCCTGAAGATCCGCACTCCACGGGATATATTGTGAATTATGGCACGGAGCCTGATAAATTATATACCTCTGTTATAGTATATGGCTCCAATTCACTTATGCTTACCGCGTTGAACAAAGATGTGACATATTATTTCAGTGTGGATTCTTTTAATGAGTCCGGTATTACCCGCGGGACAAAAAGCATAAAATGACAGGCCTGTCTGAAATAAGCTGGTGAAAACTATAGTTTTCTGATTTCGACAATTCCACCTTTCCGGGTAGATAAATCATATTCGTAGATTTTTCTCAGGTTCAAAGGTGATGAGATTATATCGGAATGTATCAAAGGTTTGGCCGGTTCAGATGTATTATAATATGCATTAGGATTTTGACCATGGGCTTCCCTGATCCCTTTTCCCTTTAATGGCACGTAAGAGCGCAGGCGACAGTTACCTCCCAACGATGATTTTATTGTGGCTGAAGCAACTTCCCCATTCTCCCATTGAATATCTACCTCGAAGCCGCCCCTTGCTTTCAGACCTTTAACGATTCCGTTTTTCCAGGCATCAGGAAGGGCAGGCAAAAGATGAACAGCGCCGTCCTGGCTTTGTAAAAACATTTCGGCAATACCCGAAGTACAACCGAAATTACCGTCAATCTGGAAAGGCGGATGGGCGTCAAAGAGGTTGGGATATGTTCCGCCTCTTTGCCTTCCTCCGGGCTGTATGGAAGGAGTCAGCTGATCTGTAATAAGTTTATATGCGTGGTTTCCATCGAGAAGGCGTGCCCAAAAGTTAACCTTCCAACCCATGGACCATCCTGTAGATTCATCTCCCCGGGCAACCAGTGAAGTTTTTGCTGCAGAGAATAATTCAGGTGTTCTGTATGGTGATATCTGGTTGGATGGATAAAGGCCATAAAGATGTGAAACGTGCCTGTGATTATCTTTCGGGTTATCCCAGTCGAACATCCATTCCTGAAGCTGACCCCATTTCCCTATCTGCATCGGGGGAAGGCGCTTCACTGCCTCTTCCAGTTTTTCGGACAGATCCTTGTCAGCACCAAGGACTTGTGCAGCTTTTATTGTTCTTGTAAAAAGGTCAAAAACAATCTGGTTGTCCATCGTGGTTCCGGCAGAAATAGCTTCCCCTGGATGAACTGAGGGTGCATTTTCCGGAGAAAGTGAAGGACTAACCACCAGCCATTTATGTTCAGGCTCCTCGACCAGGAAGTCAAGGAAAAACAGCGAGGCTTCCTTTACTACCGGGTATATTGATTTTAAAAATTCTTTATTACCAGTGTAATCATATTTATCGAAAAGATGCTGGGAAAGCCAGGCACCGCCCATAGGCCATTGTCCCCAGCTTGCTCCATCGATAGGGCCCGTAAAACGCCAGATATCGGTATTGTGATGGGCGACCCATCCCTGAGCTCCGTACATATTCAATGCTGTTTCCCTGCCGGTTTGTGAAAGATCGCGCACCATCTGAACAAGCGGTTCATTCATCTCAGTAATATTGGTGATCTCTGAGGGCCAGTAGTTCATTTCAGTGTTTATATTTATAGTGTATTTACTGTCCCACGATGGATTGAGCTGATCGTTCCAGATTCCCTGGAGATTGGCGGGCTGCCCTCCGGGCCTCGATGAGGATATCAGCAGATAACGTCCAAACTGAAAATAAAGAGTTACCAGCTGCGGATCGTTACCCTGAGCAAACTGTTCAAGGCGGATATCAGTAGGATTCTTTACCGCATCAGTAACACCCAGGTTCAGACTGACCCTGTTGAAATACTTTTGATAATCTGCAATATGATCCTTTAATACCTGGTCATAATTTTTTTTCAAAGCATTCTGAAGATAATTGTTTACCCTTTCACGGGCATCCGCACTTATATCGTTATAGTTAACAAAATTTGTCGCCATGGAAATATAGATTGTGGCAACATCGGCCCCCGATACATTCAGAGCCGTATCCAGGGCAGTTACTGAACCACCCGTTGTAAGTATCTTTACTTTAGTCTCGAACTGCAGTAAATTTCCTTTGACCTTTTCAAAATTGTTTGTTTTACCTGACATTATAAGCTCGTTATTCCCTATTGAGGAGAGATCTACTTTGGATGGCCGGTCGAGCGTTGCAGAAAAACTTATTGAGCCCGGTTTATTGGCCGACAATCTCACAATGAGGATTTGATCGGGAAACGATGAAAAAATGCTGGTCTCATATTTTACTCCGCCGGAAGTATACCTGCTCGAAACCAATGCCTTTTCTAAATTAAGTTCCCGGTAGTAATCTGAATAATTTTCATGTCCGGGAAATATAAGTCTGAGATTTCCCATAATTTCATAAGGCATACCATTTGAAATCTTACTGATGAATTTCTGGTTAACGATATCATGCGCTTCCTTGTATTTGCCTTCAAAAATCAACTTTCTGACCTCCTGCAATGCACCCTTTGCATCAGGATTATCGTTCCGGTAGGGTGAACCTGCCCAGACTGTGTTTTCATTAAGTTGAATAAGTTCTTTTGAGGGATCCCCGTATACCATCGCCCCCAGGCGGCCGTTTCCGACAGGCAAGGCTTCAACCCATTGTTTTGCTGGCCTGGTGTACCAGAGTTTTAAATAAGAATCATCCTGAGCGGTAACATCTGCACTTATTGCAAAAACAAGCAGGCAATACAAGAATATTTTTTTCATATAAGGTAGTTTATGGTTAATTTCACAATATACAATTATAGCATTATACTAACTCACCTGAGCAACCCAGTCCAATGGTTTGTTATCACCAAGTTCCAGATGTATTTCAACTGGTTTTTTCTCCGGCAAATGCAGTTCACAGTCGGCATTGCCCCTCTTATACGCTCCTAAAACTCCTGAGGGTGCTGAGATATTCTCTATTCCATGCCGGGCGATCAGTGTGATGTCCTGTTTTTTCAAAGAGGTGATTGATAAGTCAACTGTCCGCTTCTGTATATCCCAGGCCAGTTTGTTGATTCTCGCAAAAGTGCGGGCCAGCATCCCGTTGATCGATCCCTTATCCAGAGAGGGAGGAAGAGCAGGAAGCACTTCGATCACACCGGGGCGCGAATAGAGAAGCATCTCCATTATGATCGCCGGGATTCCGCCCTGTGCATCCGGCACAGGTAACCCATAAGGCTCACGCGAACATCTGAGCGCAGCGCTTAAGTATCCCTGTTCAATCAATTGCCTCAATTGGACATTCACAATGATGTTGTCTTTAAGCCGTGCCCCAACCAAAGCCCGATGGCATCGGGTATAAGCAGCCAAAGTTTCACCCGCGACCGCGGTGGACATAGTATCGAAAGTGCGACGCCGGTCGGCGATCTCTGCAGCAAGAGCCAGTTGTGGCGTGCGGTCGGGATCTATTTCATCACCGGGCCATACACCGTACAGATGAGAGACATGCCGGTGACTATAATGTTCTTGCAGCGTGGGACAGGCCCATTCCTTCAGTGTGCCGTCCGGTTCGATCAGGTAGGGTGGCATCTTAGCCAGCATTGCTTTCCATTTCGGTACGCTGTCGGCGTCGGCACCCAGAATCTCTGAAGCCTGAATTAAATTGGTCAGCACTTCCCGGCACACTGCAATGTCCATGGTGGCATTGATCAGCACAGGTCCGGACGGGACCGTACTGCGGGGCATGTTCTCCGGTGAGATGGATGGGACGAAGATATAATTCCCGTCTTTGTCAGTGACTGTCAGGAAATCCTCGTAGAACTGTGCTAATTCTTTATAAGCAGGTACCACCCGACTACGGAGAAAATCCACATCTCCGGTAACCAGATAATGGTCCCAGAACTGGCGCAACAGCCAGCCTCCGGCAGAAATCCAATAGGGCCAGATTCCTATTTCGGCGGCGGCGGTATAATAGAAACTGACGCCTAATTCCTTATCTGGAAAGAGGGGATACGAAGCGCCTCGAAAGCCAAAGATATTCCTGGCATTGTTTCGGCAATCCGGCACGATTTCCTCCATCCATCTGAAGTAAGCCTCCATACCTTCCTGCAGTTCGCCCTGTACAGCGCCCGCGGTAAGCAGGTTAATGGAGGAGTTAATCCCGGCTGCCATGCCAGGATACCTGCCACTGTTAAGGATGAACCAATGGCGTCCCATTTCGAAAATATTCTCCAGCAAAGCGGGCGAATAGTCCGGTCTTGACCGCTGATCGGACAGAAGCTCCTCAGAAGACATGCCATATTGCGGGTCCCCTCCGAAATCCACGGTGACGCGGTTGAGCATTTCCGACTGGACCTTTTGATGCCGCTCCAGCAATGCAGGATAATCGGGCGTGAGTCCTTCCACCGCCTTCTGAAGAGCCACGACTTTGTCCTCACTGTAGTCTGGAAAATATTCAATGCGCGTAAGCAGCATTACAGAGGATGCATTCCCGATAATCAGGGTGTTTCCATCTATCCTGGCAGAGCCACCGTTGCGAACCACACGGGTCATTCCGGCATAGCCGCTATTATCCACGGAAGGATCTAAACGGCATTTGTAAATCAGCCATTGCTCACTGGAGTCCTGCCGGACCTCGCTGGCTTCAATACCCTTTGGGGCGAGTTTTTTCTGGACCGATGCCAGCTGAACGAATGCCTTCATGTCCGGATCTGTGGTGCCAATTCCCCGACGGGCGCCCCAGTCCATCCCGGAGGTCATGCTCCACCCCGCTGACTTTTGCAAAGAGATCCGGACATTCATTGTCTTACCTTCCGGGGCAGTGAGCCATTGGACGACAACGTTGTCGGGCCGGGAAGTGAAAGTCTGACGAATCCAGTCGCCGTATTCGTCAGTCCAGATGACCTTAATCTCGCTGTTCTCGAAATTGACGGTGCGCAGATAGTTACTTGCCGATGCGGTTTCAGGAAGATCGAGCCTCATCAGGAACGCCGGAATGGTGAGGTGTGGCTCAGTGTCCTGCATGACCTGACTTTCATTCATATGCTGAAGAGCGAGAGCGACGGCTTCGCTGTTTTTCCCATCCAGCGCCATTTGCCGCACTTGAGAAAAAATGTCTGCAACGTTGGGAGCCTCCACGGGCCTCTTCCATGGCATAAGCAGGTTTTCGTGGTGGAACAGGATTTGCTCTGAGCGGGGATCGCCCATCAACTCTATATTCATCGTTCCATTGCCGGAGGTTAGAGCCTCTCTGACCAGGGCCCCTGGGGCAATGCTGCAGAAGCCCCTCTGCGGTACAATCTTGCGCCTGATCCGTTCTTCCAGAGGCATCGGGGGGATCGGATACGATCTCCCGGCTTGCGGAGGTTTGGGCAGGAATGGATCTCCCTGCACGCGATCAAGATATTCTGCCGGACGATTGTCCTCCTCCGACACTCCTGTTTCAGGTGATTTCTTTTCATCTGCAGCGAGCAATGGCGATAACTCCATAGTACCCACCAGGCTGACAGCAGCCGCACTTGTTTTAACAAATTTTCTGCGTTTCATATTTCTTTTGATTTTTGCTTGCTGATTACACCCAATTAACCCAATCCAGCGGGTTGCGCTGGCCTATTTTTAAATGAACTTCCACCGGTTTATCTTCCGGTAAATGCAAATCGCAGGTAGCCTCGCCGGATTGTGGCTTTGCCTTCAAAACTCCGGAAGAAGAGGAAATATCTTCTATGCCATACCGGGCAATTAAAGTCACATCCTGGTTTCTCACAGAAGTGATTGTCAGGTCCACGGTCCGGGCATCCATGTTCCAGTCCAGTTTGTCCAGTCTCGCAAATGTGCGAAGGAGCATTCCATTGATAGATCCTTTGACCAGCAAAGGAGGAAGGGCAGGAAGCACCTCAATCACACCGGGACGTGAGTAAGCCAGCATTTCCATCATGATCGCGGGAATCCCGCCTTGCGCATCTGGTATTCGCATGTTGGCGTATGGGTCGTGAGGACACAGAAGCGCAGTGTTCACGAAGCCCTGTTCAAGAAGAATCCGTAACTGGGTGTCCACAATAAAGTTGTCTTTGAGCCTTGCTCCAACCAGACCTCGCTGGCAATGACTATGTGCAGCCAGGCGCTCCGGCACGCGCTTCCGGTCTGCTATTACCGCAGCCCTGGCCAGTTGCGGCGTGCGGTCAGGATCAATTTCGTCGCCGGGCCATGCACCGTAGCATTGAGAGATATGCCGGTGATTATAACGATCTTCCAGATCGGGCCATGCCCATTCCTTCAGGGAACCATCCGGATTGAGCAGATATGGCGGCAGCTTGGCCAGCATTGCCTTCCATTTCGGCACATTTTCGGCTTCAATACCCAGCAGCTCACAAGACTCCACCAAATTGGCAAGGACTTCACGGCACACCGAGATGTCCATGGTGGCGTTGATCACCGCCATGCACCCGGGGTTAAGGTTGCCGGGGTTGTTTTCCGGAGAGAAGGATGGAACAAAGATGTAATTCCCATTTTTGTCCGTAACCGTCAGAAAGTCCTCGTAAAACAATGCCAGATCCTTATAAATCGGGACCATACGATTGCGCAGGAAATCCAGGTCGCCGGTTACAAGATAGTGGTCCCAGAAAGGGCGCACAACCCAGCCGCCGCCGCTGATCCAGTATGGATGCGGCCATGTTTCCCCGGTATTATCGGCGTAGTCGAACATGTTAAAAACGCCGGAATCTTTGGACGGTGCGATAGGATAATGGGAGCCACGCATGCCGTAAATGTTCTTTGCATTAGTGTGGTAGTCCGGGACCAGACTTTCAACCCAGTCGAAGTAGGCCATCTCTCCTTCGATGTAATTGCCCAGGGATATTGGCGCAATCTGCAGGTTGATATTGACATTGGTCAGGGCCGACACGCTGCGATACTTGCCAGTGGTGATGATGAACCAGTAGCGGCACATCTCGAAAAACGTCTTGAGAAAAGCGCCCGAATAGCCGGGGCCGGACCGCTGATCAGATAAAAGCTCCTCGGATGACAGGCCATATTTGGAGGTGTCGCCAAAATCCACGGTGACACGGTTGAGCATCCCGGACTGTACCTTACGGGCCCTCTCCAGTAACACAGGATAGTCCGGCGTGAGTCCTTCAAGCGACTGACGTACAGCTTCCACCTTGTCTTCACTGTAATCGGGCAAATATTCAATGCGTGTGAGCAGCATCACGGACGAAGCATTCTCGACCACCAGGGTATCGCCATCCATACGGGCCGAGCCACCGTCACGGACCACACGGGTGACATTGGCATAGCCCCTGTTGTCCACCGAAGGGTCCAAACGGCCCTTGATAATCAGCCGCTGCTCGTTGAAGTCCGTCTGAGTGTTGCCGGATCCGCCGCTTCCCTCCTGAGCTCCTCCGCGGCTACGTATTCCTGCAAAATCCTGCCCTCCTCCCGGGCCTCGTCCTCCTCCTCCTCCCTCCGTCATCCTGATACGGACATTCACCGACTTTCCGCCGGGGGCGGTGAGCCACTGGATCACAACATTGTCGGGCCGCGATGTGAAGATCCGGCGAATCCAGTCACCTTGCTCGTCGGTCCAGTGAACCTTCACCTCAGTACTTTCGAAATCAACCGTGCGGAGATAGTTCCTGACTGATGCGTTGCCCGGATACTCCACAAGCATGGAGAATCTCCCGCCGCCAAACCCACCCATCCCCCGGCTGACGGGATTTTTTTGCCATTCGTCGTAAGCTAACATTACAGCTTCGTGGTATTTCCCGTCCAGTATCATTTGCCGCACCTTTGGGAAAACATTTGCGATCTTAGACGTTTCTGAGGACTTCTTACGGGGTGTGAACAGGCTCTCGTGGCTGAAAGGAATCCGTTCGGTGTAGGGATCGCCTGCCACCTCAATGTTTACGGCTCCATTGCCTGAGATGAGAGCATCACCACCAGGCGCCAGACTGCAAAAGCCCCGCCGCGGCACAATTTTCCGCCTGATCCTTTCCGCCAGCGGCATCGGGGAGATCTGAACTCCGGGTGATGGCTGATAGGATTCCAGGGATACTATTGGTTTGGGTAAATTCTTTTCCGACTTTACCCTTTGAAGATAATCGGTGGAACGGATCTCCTTCTGTTCCGTTCCGGAAGATCCGGAAATCCGGGACGGCTTTTGAGGGGATTCCTTACAAGATGTGAGGGGCAGGAAGGAACCGGGGATACTGATCAGGCTTGCAGCAACTGCACTCTTTTTAAGAAATTTTCTTCTTTTCATAATTACATTATAAGGATTACAAGATCAATATGGGAAAAATATGGTGGAGAAAAAGCATTGTCTATATGATAATCAATTGGTATTCAACTTCTCTGGTGGATTAACTATATTGTCTTGGTATAATTTTATAACCATACATTGCATAGTAAAGAATAAAGAGGAAAAATGGAATGGGGGCAAAGAAGCCTGCCGACATTCCGGACTTATCGGCTATAAGTCCCATCAGCGGCGGGAAGACGGCTCCTCCGACAATAGACATAACAATAAATGATGAAGCTTTCTTTGTTTTAGGCCCCAGATCTTTGATCCCCAGCGAAAATATGGTTGGGAACATGATAGACATAAAGAAAAACACTCCATAAAGGCTGATAAGAGAAATCAATCCGAGCCCTGCACTGACAACAGGTAGCAACGCGGCACACATTAAGGCGTAAAGAGCAAGCATCCTGGCTGGTTTGAAAAACCGCATAAGGTAGCTTCCTGACATACGTCCGATCATGAAAAGAGCAAATCCCAAAGCAAGAAAAACCGGACCAAGGTCTTTATCGAAATGAAGTTTTTGATTTTCATCAGTGACAAAGTTAATCAGGTAACTGAATACACCTGTCTGAGCGGCAACATATGAAAACTGGGCAATTACACCCAATACAAAATGTCTCTGTCTGATCAGGGGCCTGCTTAATGCGGTATCATCGGCCGGTCCGGCTCGTTCTGGTGTGTTTCCGCTTTCTTCTTCCGAAATCTCAGGAAGGGGAGTCTTTAAGAAGATGAAAACAACTGCGATGACGACTGATGCGATAACAACGTAAGGCAGGATCATGGAGCTAAGTCTTTCACCCTCTGTTGCATCCCCTCTCCTGTAAATATATAATCCGATTAAAGGACCAATGACCCAGGCCAAACCATTAAACGACTGAGAAAAATTAATACGGCGTTCTGCAGTTTCCTTTGGTCCAAGTTTGGTAGTATAGGGATTTGCAGCGGTTTCAAGCGTGGCCAGTCCACAACCCAGTATAAAGAGACAAATGAGAAAAATCCAGAATGATTCGAAGGAAGCGGTTCCGGCAATTAATAAGGCACCTGTGGCAAAAAGGGATAAACCAAGAATAATTCCTTTTTTATATCCGAATTTATTCATAAAATATCCGGCAGGCAGCGCCATACTGAAATATGCTAAATATACCGAAAACTGGATCATTCCTGATTTAGCCTTCGATAACTCCAGCATATCCTGAAAATGTTTATTCAATGTATCGAGCATTCCATGAGCAATGCCCCAGAGAAAGAAAAGAGCCGAGATCAGGATAAAGGGTACAAGATTTTCCCTGGTAGTTAATTTCTCAGATTTCATAAAGGTCGGTTTTAGGGTTATTATTCAGTCTTCGTTTTAAGTATATTGTCGCTTTTTATAGTAAGGTTTTGCCTTAAAATCTATTCCTTTTTTTATTGTTTGGAAATGATATATATATTATCCATTGGAATAATCGGAAGAAACCTGTTGATGGTACTTTGGATAAGTGTTTCGTTCTCAAAAAAGGAAAGGAACTGTTTGGGTTTTTTATCACAGTTGCGGGGCCAGAAACGAGTACCGGAAACTCCTGCCATAATCAAATTAATAATACTATGATTCATGCTAAAACTTCACTTTGATCCTTAAAGCTCCTTTAATATTTGTTTCAGAGACCACTACTGCATATCCACCACCACTTCCGGAAGTTATGGCTCCCGGATAATTCGAAATATATTTGGTTTCCATTTCACTCATGATGTAATCCGGGACGGTATTTGGTAACATTTTTTTCCAGGCAAGGAACGATTTGGTCATTGCTTTACCCAATCCGTAAATATCTTTGTTAATAATACTTTCCCAGCATTCATTGCCTGAATTGCCAAGGTCTTCCACAAACTCTTTGTCAATATGTTTCACTGCAATGGGATCATAACCAGATGGTCGCGGACCAAGAGGAATCAGGTAAAGTACATCAGAAAGCCACTCACATATGGAAGGATCTATGGAGGTTTTAATATCGGAAGGCCAGTACTCTCCATCATAATAAAGACGGCTGATCCCCGGCACCATCAGACCAATTTGATCCTGAGAACCCGAAATATATTTAGAACCGGGAGGATTTTCAGCCCCGAATAATAATTTTGCATTTCTGATGGGATCACCTTCCGGAATTTTTCCCCCCCATAGTTCAAGTGCAATTTTTCTGGAGCTGGTAGCCATCCCTGCCCGGTCGTTGAATTCAATAGCAGGCCGGATCTGCACAACAACCACAGAGCCCGGATATACCGCTGATACCCATGGCTGATCCATCCAGCCTCCTGCAATACAGATTCTGTACGGGAACTGCAAGTCAAGTTTGATGCCTGAGCTGGAACGGGCAGGTAACCCGTGTTCAGGTATTCTCTCAAGTATAATATATTCTACTCCCAGCTCCCTGCATAGATTTTCCTTATCCGGTGTGTGTCCGTCGGTATTTACTATGAATATATCAGGCCTGATCCTTCTCATATCAGGCTCAAAATCAAGTATACCTTTTCCCGATGAAATAAATGCCTCGTGAATATATTTAACTGATCCTACAATAAACTGACGCTCTTTCTCTGAAAAATAAGGCGTCTTACCCTTTAGCTGCAGAAGGTTATTGTCCTGACCGATAGCTACATAAAGCTTCCCATAGGCAGCTGCCGCTTTAAAAAACGCAATATGACCTCCATGCAGAAGATCAAAGCAGCCGCTAATCATAACTGTTTTTTCTTTCATCATTATGCACTTTTTTCAAAGACCAAATCACCTGCACACGAACCTGTCCCCGGGGGGAGGAAATTAAGGAATCATTCTCCCTTGTAATGAACAGGGGGGTGTATTCAGTCTATAAAGAGTCAATCATTGAAGACCGATTTGTATCCGTGTCCCTTTTTTCCTGCATTCTTTTCCATGATCTCCTTATCTCTCATCATCTGTTCCCTGATCCAGATGTATGTCTTTTTCAAACCGCCTTTAAGAGGGATTGAGGGTTCCCATCCCAGAAGTTTCCGGATAAGGGCGTTATCACTATTTCGTCCGCGTACGCCTTTAGGTGCATCCATGTCGTATTGCCGGCTAAGCTTATATCCGGCAATATCCTCAACAATATCAACAAGATGGTTTATCGACACCATTTCGCTGCTGCCCAGGTTAATCGGCTCCTCTATATTGCTGTACATAATATCCAGAATTCCTTTAATACAATCATCGATATACATAAAACTGCGGGTCTGATGGCCGTCGCCCCAGATAATAATTTCATCTTTTCCATAGAGTTCCCTGTCAATTACTTTTCTGCATATCGCAGCCGGAGCCTTCTCCCTTCCACCGTCGTATGTACCGAAAGGACCATAAACATTATGAAACCTTGCCACACGAGTTGTTAATCCATAATCTTCCATAAAGTGGCGGCACATACGCTCGCTGAAAAGTTTTTCCCATCCGTAACCATCTTCGGCAAGGGCAGGATAGGCATCAGACTCTTTTAACCCTGGATTATCCGGGTCGGTCTGCTTATCGCCATTGTAAACACATGCCGATGATGAATAAAAATAGCGATCTATCCCACTGTCCTTTGAAGCCAAAAGCATGTGAGTATTGATAAGTACACTTAACATACAGTCGGCTTTATGTGTTTCGATAAAACCCATACCACCCATATCTGCGGCCAGATTAAAGACCTCATGATATCCATTAACAGCCTGGTAGCAGTTTTTTTTAATAGTCAGATCAAGAACCAGGTTTTCTGCCTTCTCTGATACCTGGTACCATTGGTTTAACGGCTTCTTATCCACAGCCCTGACCTGATACCCCCTCTTTAATAATTCTACAACAAGATGGCCCGCTATAAATCCTCCTGCTCCGGTTACTATTGCTTTTTTCATTGCTTAATAATTTGTTTTTGTAATATAAAATAGTAGATATAAATCATGGTAAAAGAAAAATAGTAATTTTGATTACTTACCCGGTAACTTACACGTGAAATATCAAATTTATTTATTTATCAGAAATTAACAAAAAGAATTACGATTTAAAAATAAACAGATTAAAAAAAATTATTTGTCATATCTATAATAACCAAAATTAAACGGAACGTTATAAATTCAATCACAAAAGAATCATTATTTAAAATGATGCCTTTTCCCGGTATATTTATTGTATATGTGCTCTCAATCCCGGGTGATGGCGAGGTATCTCATGCTCCAATACCAGAATTATCAGGAATCTTTAACTTGGGGTCCCTCGCACAAATCAGGAAATATCCTCCGGCAGAATGAACTGAACCGGAGGATTTCTTTTAACATTTAAATTCTGTTTTAAATAATATTAATACGATTGTCGGGTATCTGAATCTATTTCAGTCCGCTGCTCAGGATGTGAAAATAGTCAAATGAAACATCGAAAGGAGTATCCGGTTTAGTGGTATCAGAATCAAAATAGTAGGTACTTGTCATGCTCTGTGTAATTACTCCGTCGCATGCAATTAATCCTGCCCTGATATCTTTTAATAAAGCTACATCTGACCCCAGAATTTTGAAAGCTTCACCACCTGCAGAATAATATGCGGTGTATTTATTGCCTTTTTTCTCCAGCTTCAGAATTAATCCGTTATCACCAACAATTTCACTTCTGAGATTAAAACTTGCAACTGATTTGGCAATACCATTTTCTTCAATAAGAAAGTCTAATGTTCCGGGTTGTACACCTCTTTGTCTGGTTGTTTTTATAACAGCCCTGAACATCAGTTTTACAAAATTGTCATCATTTTCATAAGCAAGAATCCCGGCATTTTCTGGTTGAGAAGGAGCTCTTGAACACACCAGTTTTGTTTCAATCGTCCAATCGTTGTTTGCACTTTGCAGCAAGATGTTCTTCGCATTATTACTACCTTCCGAAACATCTCCTGTTTCACTGGTAATAGTAAGGGAACCGGATTTAACTGAAAGAGAATGGTTCGTCTTGTTTTCTCTCACCCATTCCCACTGATTACCAACAGATTCACTATTAAATTCATCGCTGGTTGAATTAACATCAAAATTAATGTAGTAGGTATTCTTTTCAAGGGTATTATTATCAACAAAAATCACCATTGCAGTCCCGGGCACAGTTTTTGCCTGGGTAATATCAACTTCGATATCTTTATCTGATGCAGTAGCATTAACCACAGGAATTTTTGAGTTTTCTTTTAATAAATAACTGTATGCTTTCACATCTGAATCGAAATCTTTTATTTTCTTTCCACCAACTGTGATTTCTGCCGGAGTAAGATCAGGCATTACTTTTACCGGACAGCTATTTGAAACAGTAGTTCCATTGTAGGTAACATAAGCAAATATCGATGCAATTCCAGGTTTATTGGCAGTAACCGTTCCATGTTCATCAATACCTGCTACTGAAGGATCATTACTTTTATATACAATTTCAGCCTTGTTGATATCAATAAAACTATCGTCTGACAAACTTGCTGTTAAGCTTGTTTGCCCTTTGTTTCCCGGACGGAATATTACATTATTACAATCAATAACCACGGTTTTTAATTTTGCATTATAGTCTCCGCTCATATTTGCTTCAACCGTTCCTTTAATGTCCTTTGAAGAAGCGCCAATTTCGAAGACATATCTGCCTTTATCAAAAGTAATTCTTTCGTTTTCAGCATCCCAGAACCAAAGATCAGAGCAATCCAAATCAATTGAAACCGTTTTGGTCTGTCCTGCCGGAATGGTAACTCTTTTAAATCCTTTCAGTCTCTTTATTGGTCTTTGTAAAGATGCCCTGCTATCGGGAGTTCTGACATAAACCTGTGCGATTTCATCTCCATCAACAGAACCTGTATTCTTTATGTCAAAAGTAACCGTCACCTTGCCATTCGGTGTAATGCTGTTATTACTGATTTCAAAATTACTGTAACCGAAAGTGGTATATGACAGTCCATATCCAAATTCATAGGAAACATCTTTATTAAAATACCAATATGTTCTTGCGGTTTTACCATTGCCCCCCCTGAGTGTATAATCATTAAAATCAGGAAGATCTCTAACCGATTTATACCAGGAGATGCTGAGTTTTCCTCCCGGATTAACTTCTCCAAATAATATTTTAGCCATTGCTGTTCCCTGTGCCTGTCCGTTGTATCCGGTCCATATCATACCCGGAATATTTGGATCATTTTTAAAATCTTCCACTTCTACCATTCCCATTCCCTGGATCACCACTATAGTATTTGGATTGACAGCAGCAACTGCTTTAATAAGTTCTGCCTGATTTCCCGGTAATGTAAGAGAAAACCTGTCAGACTCCTCTCTGCCTGTTGACTGATCAGTACCTACAAAAATAAGCGCAACATCGGCAGAAGCTGCCAAATCAAGCGTTTCTTTATCAGTTGCCGGGACATCAGGTTCACGATAAACAATGACAATTGTCTGCGGCCCGGTAATACCCAATGTGTTTATTTTAGATCTGATAGTGGTTGCTCTTCCACCAAATCCTCTGAACCCACCACCACCCTGCTGCTGATTTGCTTCAACTTTTTGTGATGCAATTATATTACCTGTTGCTGTTCCTACCCTTGCTTCAATGAAACCACCGGCAGCTACAGACATTATAAATTTCATCGAATCAAGTCCGGTTAAATCAATATTATCATAAGCAGTCCAGTCACCATCCTTTATTCCCCTGAGCGAAACACCACCAAATCTTGCTGATGTGATAATACCGCTGGCTGAAGCGATGAATTTTGTTGCATCATATTCCTTTGTAGTTCCATCTTTTGCCTTTGTTGCAAAACTATTAAGTGTGAAGAAATCAGTTCTTCTTTCCGTATTTCCTCCTGATCTGAATGCAATCTCCACATCAAGTCCATTTTGCTTAATAAAGCTCCGGATACCTGCCAGCGGAGAAATTTTCAATTCAGGTTCAACTTCACCTGAATAATCACCAAGTTCTACTTTGTCGGCTTGCGGACCTAATACGGCAATCTTTTTAATGCCGGTTAAACCAAGAGGTAAGGCCTTCTTTCCGGTTTTTGATGCAATTTCATTTTTCAGGAGTACTGGTGTCTTTGTTGCAATTTCAACAGCAAGATCATTATGTGAAGGATCGTTTATAACACCTGGTTTAATACCGGCATAAGGAACTATATCCTGAGGATCAAATTCCCCTAATCTCATCCGGATTGCGAAAATGTTAATTAAAGCCTTGTCAATATCAGCTTCTGTAATCAAACCTTTTTCAAGAGCACTAAGAGCACTAGTTTGAAAAATATTACCGCAATCGGTATCAACTCCTGATTTCAGTCCTGATGCTGTTGCTTCTTCATTACTTTTTACATAATTATGGCCTGAACGCATATCAGATATAGCGCCACAGTCACCTGTTACATAACCATCCATTCCATAAGTTCTTCTTGCAATGGTATCTACAAAAAATTTGCTGGCCGATACCGGAACACCATTTACAGCGCTGTAAGCGGTCATTATAGCAGGAAGGTTATCATTTTCAATCAGTGATCTGTATGGCAAAAGATAGAACTCCCTCATATCCCTGTCATCCATATCAGCACTGCCTGTATGACGGTTAAATTCGGTATTGTTTGCAAAGAAGTGCTTACCACAGGGTACAGCTTTAAGATAGGTTGGATCATTTCCCATTAATCCACGTATAAAACCGCTGCTGATCTGTGATACCAGAAACGGATCTTCTCCGAAAGTTTCTGCAGTCCTCCCCCATCTTGGATCACGGGTTGGTTCAACAACCGGCGACCAATATGTAAGTGTAAATATTAAATCGTGATTAAAACCTCTGGCTTCATCAGCAATAACTGATGTTTCTTTTAAAATCAATTCAGGATCCCATGTTGATCCTGCCGCAATACTATTTGGGAAGGAAGTTGCAGTCTTTCCACTATTATTGTTTCTCCCCATAATTCCGTGAAGCGCTTCTCCCCAAACATCGTATTTGTTGACGCTTAATCGCGGAACCGGAGGCATCGTATTGCCCAACTGGCTTTGCTTCTCTTCAAGTGTCATTCTGGAAACCAGATCGGCAGCCCTTTCTTTAAAGGAATAGGCGGTGTTAAGATAGATTGGTTTTTCAGCATTTTCACCATCCCGGAAAAAAGCCATTATAGCAATACTAGTGAAAATTAACAGAAGAATCCGGACTGTTTTTGTTTTCATTTTTTGGAGATTAATTAAGGTTAGTATTTTATTTTTCCATTCCTGATAATATATTTTCAGGACGGCCGTGCTTTTTGTAATTTTTAAAATTAAAGGATTCAACCGGTGCTGCTAATTCATCATTCGTTAAATCGTTAAATAATTTATCCGGGAACAGATGTTCCGGCAATAATAATATGCCCCACCAGTAAGGCTGTCTGGCTTTATTGCCCGAACGGATATGGAGGTATTCCAGAAATTCCTTTTCAAACAGCTCTTCAACAGGCGATAGCCTCTGTGTTATGTTTTCATCAGTTGAACCCCAGGTATCGGAACCAAGGTAATTCTTCTTTCAATAATATTGGTATAGTTTTAATTGTTGCACTACTTAATTTTTTATTAGATTCATCAGGCGCCTTGTATAACAATTGTTTCACCTTTAGCAGGACTGTAATTCGTCGTTTTTCCGTTAGCCTTTATCACACATGAATTACCAAGCAGGGACTTAATCTCAGCCCTAGTCAGCTTTCCATCCTTCCATTCAATATTAACTTCGAATCCTCCTCTTGCCCTTAGTCCGGTTACTGATCCGTCTTTCCAGCTTACCGGTAACGCAGGCAGCAAAGATATTTCTCCTGCATGACTCTGCAGCAGACTTTCGGCGATTCCGGCAGTAAACCCAAAATTGGCATCCGACTGGTTACTTCCCGTATTATGAAGATTATTGCCAATTCCTCCTCTGGGCGGGCCTCCTGCCGGTAATCCTGCGGGAGCCCCCGGTCCGGGTGAGCCTGCCATAGGTGACCTTACTGTGAAAAATTGCTTTATAACAGTATCAATCTTTTCACCATTTTCAAGTCTTGCCCAATCGCAGATATCCCAGGCACTTGTCCATGAGGTTCTGGCCACTCGTGGTTCAAGCCATTTCTCTATAGCAGCAGCTATCTCGGGGTTCCCCCGGAGAGTAATTGAATTTCCAGGGTAGAATCCAAAGTTTGCAGACATATTATGGCCTTCATTACCTCTTTTCCAGTCCTCAATCCATACCTGGAGAAGGCCGTCTTTACCGATTTGATAAGGAGGAATTTTTCCCAATGCGCCGGCAAGTTTTGCACCGAATTCCTGATCAACATTCAAAATTTTGCCTGCTTCAATGCAATGAGGGAAGAGATCTTTAACCATACCTATATTCATTGTTGTTGTTGTAGATAAGTAAGCCTCTTTTGCACCCTCTTTGACAAAGTATCCCTGTTCAGGCGACATTGAGAATGGAATTACCAGCCAGTTATGTTTTGGTTCATATGTCATTATGTCCATCAGGAACTCAGCTGAGCCCTTCATTACCGGGTAATATTCTCTCAGGAATTCGACATCGCCGGTATAAAGGTAGTGTTCCCAGATATGCTGACACAGCCATACTCCACCAACCGGCCACATTCCGAAACGTGCTGCATCCACAGGGGCGGTACCGCGCCACAGATCGGTATTATGGTGTGCTACCCAACCACCGGCATTGTAATAGATTTTTGCAGTTTTTGCTCCATTTTCAGCCAGGTCCCTGAGCATGCTGAACAATGGCATATGAGTTTCAGACAAATTTGTGACCTCAGCCGGCCAGTAATTCATCTCGGTGTTGATGTTAATGGTATACTTACTTCCCCAGTTAGGAAGGAGATCCTGATTCCATCTGGCCTGAAGATTTGCCGGTTCACTCCCCGTCCTGCTGCTTGAAACAAGAATGTAGCGGCCAAACTGGAAGATTTTAGCCAGTAGATCAGGATCAGGCAGGCCGTTCTTAATATTTGTAACCCTCTCATCTGTTGGCTTCTGATTCATAACAGGATCGCCTATTTTTAGATGGACCCTGCCCATGAGGCCAGTGAAATCTTTTAGATGCGTCTCCTTCAATGTATTAAAATCCTTGCCATTTACTGCAGCCATAATTTTTTCGCAGGTAGCAGCCGGATCTCCGCTGATATCATTATAATTAACAAAGCTTGTTGCTGTTGTGAGGATGAATGTCACTGAATTGGCTTTCTTCACCAGGAGGCTTGTATCTGTCGATTCAATGGTCCCTTTTTCCGGTAGCGCAACCAGTGAAGTCTGAAAACGCAGGCCCGTCCCTTCAACTTTGGCAATGAGCGAGTTTACATTTTTGGGAAGATATTTCCAGGTACCGTCCATTATCAGTTTACCGCCATTTGCTGTTGTCTTCTCCAGAAAAGGGCTGTTAAGTTTTGCTTCAAGCGATACGCGTCCGGGTTTGTCAGCTGATACCTTCATTACCATCACCCTGTCGGGGTATGACATAAATACTTCGCGGGTCATTTTTACCTTGCCCTCGGTATAGCTGATCTTTACGACTCCGGTCTCCATATCCAGTTCGCGGCGGTAATCCTTTATAGAATCACCTGAAACATTGAAGTTCAATAGCAGGTCCCCTATTGGCTGATATGCCTGCTGGGCAGCTGGCTTTCCATAGAAGTGTTCATCAACCATTTTTTCAGCTTCCTCTATTTTGCCGGCAAAGACAAGATCTTTAATCTTCCCGAAGTACTTATTTGCATCCGGATCGTTATAATCATGAGGCTTTCCGGACCAGAATGTCGATTCATTTAAAGCAATCCTTTCATTATGTATTTTCCCGAATACATTACCCCCCATATACCCATTACCGATGAATAATCCATCGAGCCATACCTTGTCAGCGGGTTTATTATACCATATAACCATCTCCTTTGAATCAGATGGTTTTTTATTAAAAGAAGAACATGATGCGAGTAACTCTAAAATTGCTAAAAACACAACACTTAGTGACTTAACAGCAGATTTGTTTCCTGTCATGATTATTTATGATTAGTAAAAAAATAAAAGGTTTTTTCAGGTCAACCTCATTAAGTATCTGTAAGAACAAGCAATGAGCTGATTTTCAAGATATAAATATAATGATTTTTTTAAAATATTAAAAACCATAACCGTTACAATTTTCAAATTTCTGGTATAAAAGTTTTGGCTCAGATAGCAAAGAATCTGAATTTTAAGCACGACATTTTCCCAATACAATATAGATTGTAGTGATAAAGGTTTATCACGGAACAAGGATTACCTTTAATATCAATGTTCTGAAAAAGTGCATAAAATCTCTTACTTGTAATCTTTTATAATTGATGAATTAATTTTATTAAAAACAGTCGTTGTAAAAACATAATACTATTATTGTTAAATTGGTATTTACAGACGTGAATATTTTTAAAAAATGTTGAATTTTAAAAATATCATTCTGGAATATTATTTGGATTAATAAAAATATGATACAATGCAAATAAAAATTATTATTCTGGTTTGTCTCAGTCTGGTTGTCCGGTCGGTCCACTCCCAAAATAAAAACGAAGAAATTGTACAGGATGAAATGAACTGGTGGTATAACAGACCTGCAACTAAATACTGGGAAGGACTCCCTGTGGGGACAGGACGATTTGCAGGGATGGTTCTGGGTAAGACTTTAGATGAGGTTATGCCATTTAATGATGAAACATTGTGGACCGGAGGACCTTATAATCCAAACAATCCGGATGGCCCGGAAATCGTAAAAAATATTCGAAAATATGTTTTAGAAAAAGATTGGGTAGCCGCCAATAAGGAAGCAGAAAAACTATCCAGCAGGCCAATGAGCGTACAATATTACCAGCCAATGGGACGGCTGAATGTTCAGTTTCCCGGACATAACCAGGATAAAGTGGAAAAATATATAAGAAAATTAAGCCTGGACAGTGCTGTGGTTACTGTGTTGTATAAACTGGGAGGTGTGAATTATAAAAGGGAAATTTTTGCCAGTTATCCGGATCAGGTGATTGTAATGAGGTTAACAGCCAGTAAAAAAGGTTCAATTGATGTTAACACATGGTTATCCAGTCTTCAACCGTCAGCATCTATTCATTTGGAAAACGATGTTATCGTGATGGAAGGTACAACCATCGAGAATACTACAAATCCTTATAACCTGAGAATATTGCCTGCACAAATGAAATGGCAATCCAGATTAAAAATAATTCATGAAGGCGGCAGTTTAATAAAAGGTTCAGTTGACGACAGCAATAAAATAATGATTAAAAATGCCGATGCAGTTACTCTGATTTTAGCCGGAGCGACGAATTGGAAGAACTGGAATGATATTTCGGAAAATGAAAAAGAAAAATGTAATGAATATATTTCCAAGGCATCGCAGTACACTTTTGCCCAACTTAAGGAACGGCATATTAAAGATTATTTTCCATTATTTCATTCGTGTAAAATTGATTTAGGTAAAAATGAAAATTCAAAATTATCAACAACTGATAGGATGGATAAACTAAGAGCCGGAGAAGATGATCCATTATATATATCACAGTACTTCCAATATGGCCGATATCTTTTACTTGCGGGAGCCAGAGAAAATACGATGGCTTTTAATAACCACAATATATGGTTGGATGATATGGAAGGACGCTGGAGAGGCAGATGGACATTAAACATAAATATTGAAGAATGCTACTGGCCTGTTGAAAGTACAAATCTTCCGAATATCAATGAATCATTGCTGTTATTTGTTGAGAATTTAGCCAAAGCCGGGGCACGGACAGCCAATGAACTCTACGGTTGCAGAGGTTGGACAGCCCACCATGGGACAGACATATGGTTTAATACGGCGCCAACCGATGGGAATCCTCAGTATGCAACCTGGCCAATGGGAGGAGCGTGGTTAATGCAACAATTATTTGATCATTATGAATATAGTCGCGATACATCATATCTGAAAAGAATTTATCCATTACTTAAAGGGGCTGCTGAGTTTTTTCTTGATTTTCTGATAACTGATCCTGAAACAGGCTGGCTTGTTACCTGTCCGTCAACAACCCCTGAAAATAGCTTTCTTACTGAGGAAGGAGAAGTTTGTTCTGTTTCTATGGGGACATCTATGGACAATCAACTCATCCGCAATCTCTTTCGTAATTGTATCAAAGCATGCAAAGCACTAAACAGGGACAGTGAGATGCAAAAAAAACTTGAAGCTGATCTGGAAAAGCTTCCTCCACATCAGATTGGACGCTTCGGACAATTGCAGGAATGGTTGTATGACTTTAAAGAAGCAGAACCTACTCATCGTCATATATCACATCTTTTCGCAGTATACCCGGATGATGATATTACATTACGAAAAACGCCGGAACTGGCAAAAGCAGTTGATGTAGTACTTGAAAGAAGAGGCAATATAAATCTCGGATGGTCCGGTGCATGGAAAATAAACCTTCATGCAAGGCTCGAGGAGCCGGAATTAGCATATAAGGTTCTAAGAAATATGTTAACAGATGTAAGTCTCCATCCAAGGGAGGAAGATAGTCGTATTACTCCTTCCTTTGAGGGAAATCAGGCCATCCAGGGGGTGACTGCAGGAATTACAGAAATGTTAATGCAAAGTCATTCTTCTGAAATATCAATTTTGCCTGCTTTGCCTGATGAATGGAAAGATGGAGGCATTCAGGGACTTGTTGCAAGAGGTGGTTACGACGTGACTATCTTATGGCATGATGGAAAATTAACAAAAGCTGAAATACATTCAAAATTCAAAAATAGATGCATAGTACGAACTAAAACCACTGCAACAGTACTTTGTAACGGGGATGAGATAAAAACTTACAGCCCGGAACCTAATGTTTATGAATTTAATGCAGAAGCAGGTAAAACGTATCAGGTTGTCACCTTAATAGAATAACCAGGGAAAATGTAATTAAAAAATCACCTGATATTGATATTATGATTTATTATAAAAGGCGCGTTATCAGATTTATTAAAACGACAACGCGCCCTTTATCAAATAGTAACCCCTGGTTTTGATTTGCATACCAGGAAACTATTATTCAACCAACCCTTATTACCAACCAGTAGTTTGTATTAACGTACTATTAGTCTTAAGAATTTCATTCGTTTCTATCGGGAGCAAATACATTTTTGCCAAAAATGTTCTGTCAAGATATTTAACAGGAGTATATGTTTTCACCCCTGTATTCAGATCCTTAATGATTTGCATCCCGTACATTGGCCTGTTTTCGACATCCATGGCTATTTTCCATCTCCGAAGATCCCAAAATCTTTGTTCTTCGAAAGCCATTTCGACTCTCCGTTCATTGTAAAGTCTTGCTCTAAGGTCTTCCCCTGTAACGGTTGCCGGAATTGCAGGCATACCAACTCTTTCCCTGACTTTCGAGATATATTCCCTGCAAGTTGCTTCATCTCCAAGCTCAAACTTAGCTTCTGCATAATTCAGGTAAATTTCGGCTAACCGGAAAATCGGCCATGGTTGTGTATATTGTCCCTGCCAGCTAAGAGCTTGATCTTCCGGCATAAATTTTCTGAGGATATAGTCGCCACGGGGATTGTCACTACTTTGTTTGAAGGAATCATATCCCCAGCTATTACCATCGGATGATATCCACATTTCGTGGAGATCTCCATGATATACAGAACCATCAAAAATTATAGTCGAGTAGAACCGAGGATCGCGATCCAGGTAGGGATGCTGAGGATCGTATCCTGAAGCAGGATTATCTGTTTTAACTCCGTTTACCCACTTAAAAGGAGGTTCTCCATTGGTCATATCATAATCATCCACCAGGTTCTGGGAAGGTCCGTTACTTGCCCACCATCCGCCATAAGCGCCATAACGGCGACCCAGATTATGCATTGGCGCCTGTTGATAGTTGGTGGCTGAAAAGGTCCTGGCCCATATTAATTCTCCGTTTGCCGTTCCGCTGGGCTGGTTAAACAGCTTACTATAATCAGAATACAGGGAATATCCACTGCTTAACAGGGCGGAAGCAGCGTCAGCCGCTTTTTGCCATTTCTGCGTGTCGTGTGACGGATTCCAAAGAGGTGAGGCAACATATAAATATAAGCGGGAACGTAAAGCTTTGCAGACATCCTGAGTAGCCCTGCCAAAGTTACCATCGTTTGCAGCATATTTTTGCGGTAAATCCGGAATTGCTGCAGTCAGGTCATCATCAATAAACTTAACACAATCGTCAAATGAATCTCTTGGGAAAGAAATTCCGGTAGCATCAGCCAGTTCATAGGATCCATCAATAATAGGCACACCTCCAAATCTTTTTATAAATTCGAAATAAATGTATGCCCTTAAAAACCTTGCTTCAGCTATCAATCTTTCCTTATTATCAATTGTAATCCCAAGACTTTGCATTTTTTCAAGGAAGATATTAATCTTTCTGACGTATTGCCATCCGGTATTCCAGTAATAGATATTTCCGCCTCCATTCCATGCAGTATTCGCAACGCTGGTAATGTTATCAGCATTAATAGAACCCTTGGGAAACTGACCAATATCAAAGGTGATAGTACAAATTGCTTCATCGGTTGCTTTTGATTGCATGTGTATTTTTAGTCCGTGCTGAATAGAATTGTACAATTCATTTTCGTAAGCATTTATCAGTTTTTGATCTGTCCATACTGCATTTTCGGCAACACGATCCTTAGGTTCAATATTAAGAATATCATCACTGCAGGAAATAAGTGCCCACATTAATGCAGTTACAATAAGTATCTTTTTCATCTTTTTCAATTTTAGAATTTCACATTAATACCTAAATTGATTATGCGTTGCTGCGGGTAATAAAGGTATCCACCGCTACTTTCGGGATCTGCCCATTTTATTTCTTTAGCCCAGGTAAAAAGGTTATATCCGCTTGCATACACCCGGATATCCTCCAATCCTATTTTCGAAGGTATTCCTTTAGGTAGTGAGTATCCAAATTCCATGCTTTTAAGCCTTATGAATGTAGCATCAAACAGGAAAAATGTCGAATTTCCCGGTTGAAATGCATCTGCCCGTGGCTTGGTTCCATTTGGATTATCTTTCGTCCAGCGGTCTTTTGCACGTTCAACAACGGTATTACTAAAATCAGCACCACCCAGAGCTGCAAAATTCCCGTCATAAGTGAAAGCACGGGTTTGTCCCTGGAAAAATAGCGTCAGGTCAAAATTCTTATATTGAAGTCCCATATTCAATCCGAATACAATTTCAGGTGTATTTGTCAAATCAAACCTGAACTGGTCCTTTGCATTAATTACCCCATCGGTATTAAGATCGAGAACTTTAACATCGCCAACCTGGGTTCCGTTTTGATGCGGGTAAGCATCCAATTCTGCCTGTGTGTGAAAGATCCCATCGGTTTTATAATATAACCCTGCCCCGACCGGATAACCAGTTCGACTTTGATAAGGTTCAGCCGGTGGAGTTTCATCCATAAATATGATTTTACTTCTGGCATAAGCAATATTACCTTCAACAGTATAATTCAACTGGCTTATATTATTTCTGTGACGTAATATCAATTCAAAACCATGGTTATCTACTTTCCCAATATTTTCATCCGGCAAGCCGGAGAAACCTAAAATGGCTGGTATTGAAAGGTTTCTCGCTACAAGAATATTCGATCTTTTTTCCATAAAATAGGTAAATTCCATTCCCAGCAAGCCTTTCCACAATGATGTTTCCAATCCTATATCGGTTTTTTTGCTTACTTCCCAGGTAATATTTGGATTTGGCATTGTATTGGCATAAATACCAGGAACATCGCTACCTCCAAATACATAATTGTTTCCAAATGAATAGGATTGTAAATATTGATATTGTCCTACACGATCGTTACCTATCTCGCCATAGGAAAATCTTAACTTCAACTGGTCAACATCGGGAAGAGCGTCCTGAAAGAATTTCTCTTCAGACAAACGCCATCCCAACGAAACTCCGGGGAAGAAGCCATAACGTTTTCCTGCCGGGAAAATCTGGGAACCATCGTACCGGAACAAAAACTCAACCAGGTATTTTGATTTGAAGTCATAATTTAAACGTCCGAAATAGTTATTGTAAGCTCCCTCTGATGCTGAACCTCCATTGTCCTTATCTTCCGGTTTAGTACTTCCCACGTTAATCTGGTCGATGGCAGGACTAACAAAATTTTTCCTGTAAGCACTGGCCCAGGTGTAAGTATTCTTTTGCTGTTCCTGACCCAACATGGCGGCAATATGGTGAGATCCAAACGTTCTGTCGTAGGCAATTCTGAAGTTATACAACATTGTTGTCCACTTGCTATATACATCAGTAAGCTCTACAGTTGAGGCGCCCGTTCCCTGTTTCTTGTCATAATTCCCGGTAATTACATTATATTCATAATAGTAATAGGGAAGTTGAAATGTTTTTTGAAACTGATTTCTCATGTCATAATTGAATGATGCGTCAAGCTTCAGCCCTTCTACAAAAGGTATTTTATACGTTGCAGTAAATGTTGAATACAAGGGTGAATCATCGTATTTAAGAGAACCTCTCTGATCCAGTAAAAGCGGACTTTCCCCAAGTCTTCCAGGGGCAATTAGCCCGTTCGGATATACTGCAGGTAATGTGGGATTGGCTGCTAAAATATTTACGAAATTAACGCCGGTAGCAATATGTGGATATTGTCTTTTATTAATTATTGCATTTAAATTGGCCGCTATACTTAAATTCTTATTTAAAGCTACGTCAACTTTAACGCGCGCGTTATATTGATTGTAATTTGTAGGATAGTGCTTAAAAGCGCTACCTTGCTCCAATGATGCAAAAGAAAGCAGGTACTTTACAGCTTCTGTTCCGCCGTTAACAGAAAAACTCACGCGTTGTTCAGGTGAAAAAGGTTTCAAAACTTCGCTCATCCAATCAGTATTTGGATATAAAATGGGATCGGAACCGTCCCGAAATTTCTGAATAGCCGCGTCGGAATAAAAGGGGATATAATTGACCGGCCTGCCTTGTCTGTACCAATCTCCTTCATTATATACCTGAGCATAAGCAACTGCATCCAGCATATCAGGAATCTGGGTCGGATGCTGGAAAGCAAAATTGTAGGATAAACTAAATACAGGCTTACCAAGCTTTCCCGATTTCGTAGTCACAATGATCACTCCATTTGCTGCACGGGCACCGTAAATGGCTGCAGATGCATCTTTCAAAACAGAAACGCTCTCGATATCTTCAGGATTCAACCTTTCCATATTGTCGCGTTGAACACCATCAATGATAACAAGAGGAGTATTGTCATTTAGCGTACCTGACCCGCGAATTAATATATTCAGCCCTTCCCTTCCCGGTTCACCCGAACGTTCATTTACAAGTAAACCAGGTAACTTTCCGGTAAGAGAATTGACCACATTGGGCTGAGGACTTTTTAATATCTCATTTCCACCAACAGTAGCAATCGATCCTGTTAATGTTTCTTTCTTTTGAACTCCATAACCAACTACAACAACTTCTTCCAGTCCTGTAATTACAGGAATCAGGTCCACATCAATAGTTGTTCTGCCCGATACATTTACTTCCCTGGCTGTATATCCGATAAATGAGAATACCAACATATCAGACCCGGCAGGAACACCAATTGAATATGTACCATCAACAGATGTTGTAACTCCGGTATTTGTTCCTTTAACCAAAACGGTTGCTCCAATCAGAGGCTCTCCGGTATTAGAGTCCGTGACCTTACCTCTGACCTGTAGTTGCTGCAGGTCAGTTACTCCGGCAGCCATTAACTGCGAAAGGCTTAAAAAGGCGATAATAAGAGACAGGTTTATGGTTAACAGAAATCTTTTTATTCCCGTTTTTGGCAGCGGGAAATAACATTGAAGATTTTTTTTCATAATATTGCAAAGTTTTTAGAAGTTTAAAAAACTAATAGCCTGCTAAAGGAGGCTTCATTAGGAAAATTTGTAAAAACCCGGCGCAGGATGTTGTAGCATCCTGCGTTTTTTTACGGTGGTTAATTTTTCATAGGCAAATAGATTTAGGTTATTACTAGGGTTAGTCAAGTATTATATATTTTTAGTATCCATCATTAGTTTTTTGTCTTATTTGGCCGGCATTTAGCAGAATAATAGCGGCAATGCTCTTAACCTGATAAGGAATCAAGATCAGCATAAAGATGTAAATCCCAAACGAGCCAAGTCTTTTGTCTTTCATGAATTTGTGTTCGTTTTGATTAACAGAGCAGGATGGTTTTTATATTTTCGGCTTAATTGGTACATATCAGCAGTCGTTTATTGCTATAATCTCAAAAGGATTTACAACTATTAGTCAGGCGACCTCCCCTGTTATCAGTCAGATAAGCTCATAGTCATTGCCTGTAATTCCCGTTACCAATTTAATTTATCATTCCCTCCATTTAAATAGCCCTTGAATAAAGCTTAACCGTTTTCGATCGCGGTAACTTACACGTGTAAAGTTAAACCCTAATTTTCTAATTTGCAATAAATCAGAATAAAAAATTGCCGGGAAGGTGTGAAAAAACAGACGTTCCAATATTTACGTATGTCATATGTATTAAATAAGCATACTTATATTTCATCTAAATATTTAAAACTGTCATCAGTAATCGCTAACGGGTAATAAAAATTCAGGGCCTTGTAGTAGAATTTTTACACAGCTCCCGGATTAAATAATACTGTTTTGGGAAATTAAATAAATGGATACACGTTGTGTATTCTTTTTCAGGGCTCTATAATATATTTGAATTTATACTTATTTCCAATGAAGAATTTTTTATCGTTTTAAGATAGAAGTATTCCAGTGAAAATCTACATCAATCAGTATCTCGGTATGTGAATTCTGTGAAATGCCCTGAATTTCATCGATCAATAAATTAGCAGCTATCCTGCCCATCTTTCTTGGGTCCTGGTTGATAATTGATAAAGTGGGACTGAACAAGCGGGCTGTATCGTCTAAGCCATAGCCTAAAATACCAATATCGTCAGGGATTTTCAGCTCTGTCTTTCTTATTGCCTTGTACGCCCCTGAGGCAACACGGTCATTAACTGCAAGTATTATTTCAGGTAATTCCCTGGTTGTATTTAGCTTTTCAAATGCCCTTATACCATCATCAATCTCGTACCCTCCTTCAATAATCCATTCATCCCGGATTGGAATGCCATTGTTTATCAAAGCTTCTTTATAACCATTGCATCGCTCACTTCCAATGCTGGTACCGGAATAGCCTGCAAAGTGGGCGATTTTAGTATAGCCGCCTGAAATTAATTGATTAAGCGCTTCTATAGTGGCGACTTTATCGTTAAATGCAACATAACTGAAATTCATTCCCTTAATAGCACGGTCGAAAAATACCAGAGGAATTTTCACTTTGCGGGTATAATCAAATACCTTATGATTGGTTGTTTCCTGCGAAACGCAAACCAGGAGACCGTCCACGCGCATACCGATCAGATTCATGATGTTATTCTTCTCAAAAACCTCTTTTTCCCGGGATACCGTTAGAAGGATATTGTAATTATGTTCTTTAGCTGCATCTATTATACTATCGACAAGGTAGGCAAAAAAACTATTCTCGAGATCCGGAATAACAATGCCCAACAGATAGGTCTTCTGAAGTGATAATTGTTTGGCAATGAGGTTTGGGGAATATCCCATTTCTTCGACAGCCTTATTGATCTTTTCCTTCATCCCGGCTGAAATGTCAGGATGATTTCTTAACGCTTTTGATACGGTAATGCGTGATACTTTTAACCTGTCAGCTATGTCTTGCTGAGTGATGTGATTTGTTTTCATTTTAAACTTTATCAAATACTTTGACGATAAAGTATTGTAAAATTAAAATTTTCCCGGGCATAAATGTAATAAATTAATGCCTGTCTAGGATTCGGGAATTCAATATTCTTCATGGCTGCAGGTAGTTTTATGAGCAGGTAGCCAGGTTAATAAACTGTCATATATTTTATTAGAGGGACTGGCTATGCCTGAGGAGAAGAGATATCCTGAAACTATCAGTACCTTTGCCTATGAGTTTGGATTGATCCTTAAAAAATATTGCAAGATACTCTGAGAAGTATTAACTCAATTTTTAAATAGAAATTGAGTTTTAATTAAATCGTAACCAGTCTATTTCAACAGGATTGTCATCTTTCAAAACCAGCACAAGATTATGAATTCCTTTCTGGTATTTTAACATCTTTCCACTTACAGTGTTCCATATTGTTCCTTTTGGAATTTCGACCTCAGCAAGTAAAAGACCGTCCGGCTTGTCGAGTCTGACCTGAATGGTGCCTCCCGTTTGTGAAGCGGCTTTTACCAGGACCGATTTTAGTTTCTTGCTTCCGAAATCAACAGTATTATATTTAATCCAGGCACCTTTGTTATCAAGAATTGTCTTCCAGCCATCAAATGTATTCAGAGTATCGATGAACGCAATTGATGCACCTTTATCACTAATCGCCGTATAACGGTCAATCTGGATTTGGCTTAATGAGTTCGTTACACCAACACCTCGCAATGTCGGAATTACTTTCCGGATAGTTCCATCTGAGTTAAATGACAGACTATCAACCCTTACGGATCGATTTTTATCGAAATTCGGAGAGTAGTCTCTGTCGTGATAGAAGAGATACCATTGTCCATTATAATTGACTAAAGAATGGTGATTAGTCCAGCAGCCGGAAGGTGATTCGTCCATGATGACTCCAACTGGTTTGTACGGGCCCATAGGACTATCGCTCATGGCGTATTCGAGGCGTTCGATCTTATTTTCGACATGGGGATAAGTAAGATAGTATTTTCCATTGAGTTCGAAAGCAAAGGGGCCCTCGATGAGGCCTTTGGTTGGCAGGTTGTCAATTGCTTTGGGCTGGCCATCTGTTTCGATCATGTTGTCATTAAGTCTGGCAACACTAATACGTCCCATGGAAGTGAAAATATAGGACTGCCCGTCTTTGTCGATAAGGACACATGGATCAATACCCCGAATACCTTCAACCGGCTTATCCAGGACGGTGTAAGGGCCTTCCGGTTTGTCAGCTGTAGCAACACCTATTCTGCCGCCAACCGGGAAGTAGAAATAATATTTACCGTTTTTGAAAACACAATCGGGCGCCCACATATCATAATTAATTCGTGTAAGCCAGGGGACCTTGGTCTGGGTCACTATGACACCATGGTCTGTCCAGTCGGTAAGATTTGCGGAAGAGAATACATGATAATCCTCCATACAGAACCAGTCTTTGCGGGTCACTTCTTTCGGTGCAGGAATATCGTGCGAAGGGAATAAATAAACCCTGCCATTGAATACCCTTGCAGTAGGATCAGCGGAGAATTGGTCCCGGATAATCGGATTTTGAGCCAGTAAACCATTCTGCGAAAGAACTGTCATTGAAATGACTAATAATAAATGTTTGATTTTCTTCATTTTATCTGTTTTATATATCATTAAACATCCCGGGGTTCTGATTGCTATAGACAAACACATTTACTCCCGGGGTCTCAAAATATCCTAAATCGTTCAGTTGCAGTTTCTGGCCAAAAGAATTATATGAGAATAAGACAAGAGCAGCTCCTGTAATAAATGTACCTAATACACTTTTAAAATTAATGACCAGGATTTTTTCAGAAACCCAGTAAATCGGTCAGCACCACAGCTGCTATCAAAATAACGTTTCATTATAATTACTGTTAGTTTTTAGTTTTCAAAAACCTGTCTCAATTTAATTCTATTTTGTAATCTGATCGCTGATATGGAACCAGTCGAAATCGACGAATCCGCCGGGTGTTTTGGCAGAATAGTTGAACAATCCGAAGCGATAACCCATAAAATGCGGCATGCTATATTCCATCTTAAGCTGTGATCCGATCTTTGTCCAGGATTTACCGTCGAGGCTGTAATAGAAATTTGCCACATCGGCAAGATCCCTGAAATTGCATTCGGCTTTCAGATAAACGGTCTTCTGGTTTAAAGGTACCCTTTCGACCTCGACAGGTTTGCCGGTCTGTGCACTTACCATTACAATCGATTTAGAGCCGTTATTATATTTTACCCCGACCTGACCGAATTTTCTTTGAAGAAGAGCCAGTCCTGCAAAATCCCCTTCCTTCATGTTTGTTACATCTATTACCGTAGAACCGGAGCATTCAGGACCGAATGTACGCTGTGTTAAAGTATTTCGCGCCTGTACAAAAAGAGTGTCAATACGTCCGGTAGTGAGACGCAGAAATCCTTTACGTGCGGTGACGGACCATAAGTCATTAACCGGGTTATGGTTCCATTGCCATACCAGAGGCAGTGCGGGATCTCCCTTCCGGCGGGTAAACTCATCCGGAGCGACGATCCCGGGTATTAACCCAGTGTTCGCAGGAAGGTCAAGAACATCAGGAACTTTGCCGTTAACTCCGATTACAGGCCACCCATCCTCCCATTTAAGCGGAACAATATAGGGAATACGACCGACTGAACCATAATCACGGAACAGATAGGCAAACCATCTGCCATCAGGGGTATCGACCATACCGCCCTGCGCCACTCCTTTATCCTGAAATGCAACCCTGCCTTCCCACGGACCTGTTAACTTATCTGCCCGGTGAATTACTACAGTACGCATACCTCCCTTTGGCCAGGTTATGTTAAAAAGATAATATTTGCCATTGGCCCTGAACAATTGTGAACCTTCCCCAAGTCCGCTATCGATCCCTGAAGGTGCACTTGAATTTTCAAGTAAAACCTGATTTAAACCGCCGGTTTTGACCCCTGAAAGATCAGCATTAAGTTCGACAAGGGTCAGCTTTTTATTGCCATAGATGAGATAAACACGACCATCATCATCGAAAACTAATGTATGGTCATGAAAACTCGGGCTGAATGAAATCTCTTTCCAGGGGCCTTTTTCAATATCCTTTGTTGACCAAATATATGTTTTACCTGTTGTTGCTGAAAAGGATGATACATAAAAGGTTCCGTTGTGATAACGGATGCAACTGGCCCAGGTACCGCGCCCGTAAGCATTCTTTCCGTTATTGAGATTTAAAGCATCGTTCTCGCCAAGGGTACTATAGGCATAGTTAACGAGCTTCCAGTTCACAAGATCTTTTGATTTCATTATCGGTACACCCGGGCTCATGTGCATAGTAGTACTGCTCATATAATAAGAATCACCAACACGGATCATAGATAAATCCGGAACATCAGCAAAAATAACCGGATTATGTGCCTGTTTCTCCTGTGCGGAAACTGAGGTACAAATGAATAAAACGATTACCGTAATAAAACTAAAATAGATTTTTTTCATTGAATTGCATTACTTAATCATAAATGTAAATATACATTATTGTACTTATTATATTTAATCAGATGTCAAAGCATTTTTATATTTCAAATCAGCTGTTAACGATGTGGAAATAATCGTAAGCATACTTCAAATGGTGTTTCGTTCTGTGCGGGTTGCTGTTGCATCCGCTGGTTATTACCTCTTCCAGTTGGTGGAACACCATTACAGACTATTATGCCGGCTTTGACATCCTTTAACATGATTTCAGCGGTACCTACTGCCTTGAAAATTTTACCATTCGATAAACAGGATGCAATATAAAGGCTTCCCCTAAGATATTCCGATCACTGTTTAGATAATTTTGCCACAAAACCTCCGGCACCTCTTATTGAAAGCTTTATATGGTCTGATTTGCTGACTGTACTGACTTTTTTAATTATCGCATCACCCCTGTCCGGATCATCCTCGTAAGCATTCAGGGTATATTTCCCTCCTGTCAAAAAGCTAAGCGAAATATCAATTGTTTTCTTTTCGCTGCCATTTAATAATCCAATGAACCAGGTATCTCCGCTGCGCCTTGCAAAAGCAGCACATTTTCCTATCTCACTATCACTAAGTACGATTGTCTCGTCCCATGTTGAAGGTATCGCTTTTATAATGTCCAAAGCAGGATTTTTCAGATAATTATCCGGGTGATCGGCATAGCAGAGAAACGGGGATGTGAAAACAATAGCCTGTGCAATTTCCCTGGGCCATGTATATCCGAGGAGCTCTGCCGGATTAAGGACAGTAGGGGTATAATCACCAAAACCCTGCACAAAGCGGTTAAACGGAAGGATACAATCATGGTCAGGCAAAAGAACTCTCTTATACCTTATAATATGATACTCATGTCCTCTGATAGCTTCGCGGGTCAATTCATTAGGCCAGGTGCGTTCACGTCCTGTTGGTTTTACGGCCCCATGGAAATCTATCATAAGCTTATCTTTTGCAGCATCCCGTAAAGTTGCCTCGTACCAGTTTGACCATTCGCGTGTACATTTTGGAACAAAATCGATTTTGATGCCCGACACACCTGCTTTTATTGCATTTTCAAATATTCTAGCACGGTCAGCTTCTTTGGCAACCTCATTAGAATGAACCCATATCCAGATTTTGATTCCGGCCGACTTTGCATAATTAACCACCTCTGTAAGGCAATCCCATGCATTTTTGGTACCATCCTGCCATCTGGTCCATCCTGCGTCAATCAGGTAATATTCAAAGTCCATTTGCTTTGCATAGTCCACCCACTGATGCTGCTGGTTGTAAATCAGGGAAGGTGTCGACCACCAGTTCCATGCGGCACGACCTGGTTTAATCCAGTCTGCATTTACGAGCTCCGGTGATGGGGAAGGGCAGAGGTTACGCAATAAATCACTGTTAACCAAAGCATTAAGATCCCTGGCAATAAGTGTCACCCTCCATGGCTGGATAACTTCACCATCTGTCTTCCATCCTCCCTGTTCAGCATGAAAGAATGCTTTCAATGCCCGTCCTCCTGCCGATTTCACAGCCAGATCGGTATAATCAACCAGGCTGGCTTCCGTTATCATAACATAATTACCTGAAGGTAAAAGACCCGTCACCGGTAAAGCTATGATCTTATCGGAAGGAAGGGTATCGGCCATAACTTTTGTATATGTCCCTTCATATGAGCCAAGATCACTCTGGTACCAGAAGCAAGTTTTCGACGGTACTTTCCACTCAGTTGCTTCTCCCTGAATCTGGCGATCTTTTCTTGCTGCCAGACGGGAACGTATACCAATGCCATCATCAAATGCACGTACATCAAGGAACCATTTTTCTTCTGCAGTCTGAATTTCCACCGTCGTTTCATTACAGCGATTGATTGCTCTGCTGTGAGCGCCAAAGACCGGATAGGTCTCATTTGTTACATTCGATTTAAAGGGACCGAAGCTGAACTCAGAACCCAGATCAATATTATCAGATATTATTCCAAGCCGTGAAGGCGCGACGATCTCTTTGCCATTTGTCTCAATTTTGTAATAGAGCTTCGAATCCGGGCCTTTGCTTATTTCTACCCAAATTCTACCATCAGGACTTTTGACAGCAATAACATCTGTGGTCTTAGTATTCTTAGCTTCAACCTGACCAAGCAGGCATAATATTGTCATAAAAAGTAAGCTTTTTCTTAATGTAATCATATCGTATTCATTTAATATTATGAACCGTTTAAAACATTTTCGTAACCGGCAAGATTTATCGTCTGGCAAATCCTATATAAAGATAAGTGGCAACGTTTCAGACAGATACAGTCTCCAATTAGTCCATGTATGCGCACCTGCGGTCGGGTAAAAAGTGTGAGTAATACCTTTTTTCTTCATCATTTCGGTAAGACTCTTGTTCCCGGCAAACAACCCGTCTTCAGTACCGCACCCGATCCAAAAAACCTTCAGCGCTTTATTTATCTTAGCAGGATCAGAAAGCAATCTCACCATTACCGAATCCTGTTCCGGATTACGGACAGCTGAGCTATAAGCTAATATATGGGAAAATTTATCGAGATGACCTAAACCGATATTAAGCGTCTGTCTCCCCCCCATTGATAACCCTCCGATAGCTCTGTCTTTAGTTTTAGTGGATGCATTGTAATTTTTTTCCACATAAGGAATCACATCATTAAGAAGATCCTTTTCAAATGCAGTCGATGTCTGATTGAATCCACCGGAAGATGATGCACCCCCTGGAAATGATGCATGACCGAGAGGCATTACAATGATCAAAGGCTTCATTTTCCCTTGCGCAAGAAGGTTATCTGCGATCCGGTTAGCCTGACCTATTTCAATCCAGCCGTTTTCTGTATCACCAACACCATGTAGCAGATACAGTACAGGATATTTGTTTCTGGAACGCGCGTCGTAACCTGCTGGTGTGTATATATATAATCCTCTTGTAGTTCCTGTTGTTTTTGAATCATACCGGTGAATATGGACAACTCCATGTGGCACAGCCTGCTCTGCAAAGAACATAGGTTGTTTTCCGGGTATCTCCACCAGGCTTGTCGTTAATCCGACACCCCTCTTCATAAATGGATTCATGGGATCAATTGTGTGTGTTTCATCCACCATAAAGACGTACGAATAAATATCAGGGTCAAGAGGCCCGACTGTAACACTCCACACGCCGGACTCATTCTTTTCCATAACCTGATTTATTTTAATATCCGGTATAAGGAGGTTTACTGTCTTTGCTTCCTTTGCCGTGATCCGGAAAGTGGCAGTCTGGTCAGGATGCACTTCAGGGGAGACTATAGCCCTGGTTCTTCCCTGGGCCATGACCTGGAAAGGAGTCATGATGATCATGATGATCATGAAAATTTTCAATGAGAGGATTTTTATATTTTTCATAGATTCAGAATTTTGGCATTAAATGCGTATAGTATTGATGTACAGGCTTTTAATTCAGTATTTGTGCTTTAACCGGCAGTATTTCTATTAAAGTTCCTTCGTAATTTTTATTGAATTACCTGCTGTGATGTTATAAGTCCTGGTTTTTCCTGCAAGTCTTACAACGCAAGGATTCCCGAGAATTGATTTAATGTTGCAGGATGCCAGTTTACCGTTTTCCCAGTTCATACTGACTTCGAATCCGCCTCTTGCCCTGAGTCCGGTTACTGATCCGTTTTTCCAGCCGGGAGGTAAAGCCGGCAATAAGGAGATTTCACCGGCATGGCTCTGCAGCAGGCATTCAGCAACAGCAGCGGTATATCCGAAATTAGAATCTGACTGGTAAGCACCTGAATTTTGAAGATTATTTCCCAGTCCTCCCCTGGTTGAGGTGGTACGGAAAAAATCCCCTATAACCTTCTCTGCCATTTCACCATTTTCGAGCCTTGCCCAATCGCATATATCCCAGATGCCGTTCCACCATCCTGGATCTATCTTGCGCGGTTCGAGCCATTTCTTTATGGCTGCGGCTATTTCGGGATTCCCTCTGAGAGTTATTGAGTTGCCAGGATAAAATCCGAAGTTTGCAGACATATTATGATTCTCCGGGCCTTTTTTCCAATCCTCGATCCATACCTGGAGAGTACCATCTTTCCCAATCTGATAAGGTGGTATCTTTGTCAAAGCTTCAGCGAGCTTTGCACCAAATTCCTGGTCCATATTCAAAATCTTCTCTGCTTCAATGACATGCGGGAACAGATCTCTGATCATCCCAAGATTCATTGTTGTTGTGGAAGATAAAAATGCCTCCGGCGCTTTATCATCTGTAAAAAATCCCTGTTCAGGTGACATAGAGAAAGGTATGACCAGCCAATTGTGTTTTGGCTCAATTGTCATGATATCCATCAGGAATTGGGCCGAGCCCTTCATAATCGGGTAGTACTCTTTAAGGAATTCGACATCACCGGTAAACTGGTAATGTTCCCATATATGCAGACATAGCCATGTTCCACCCACAGGCCACATACCATACCTTGCTGCATCAACAGGAGCAGTGCCCCTCCACAGGTCTGTATTATGATGCGCCACCCATCCGCCGGCATTGTAATATGTTTTTGCCGTTTTTGCTCCGGTTTCAGAAAGATCCCTGATCATATCAAATAATGGCTGATGACACTCCGACAGGTTTGTGACCTCAGCCGGCCAGTAGTTCATTTGGGTGTTTATGTTTATGGTATATTTGCTGCCCCAGTTAGGTAGTACGGACTCATTCCATCGTCCCTGCAGGTTTGCAGGTTCACTGCCTTTCCTGCTGCTTGAAACCAGGATATAACGGCCGAACTGAAATATTTTGGCTAAAAGATCAGGGTCGGATTGTCCTTGCTTGAGATCAGCGATCCTTTCATTTGTCGGCTTCTGATTCATTATCGGGTCGCCTATTTTTAAAAGGACCCTCCCCATCAACCCGGTGAAATCTTTTATATGGGTATCCTTTAATGTATTAAAGTCTTTCCCACTGACTCCGGCCATAATTTTTTGGCATGTGGCTGCCGGATTCCCTGAAATATCATTATATTTTACATAGCTTGTTGCAGTTGTAAGCATGAATGTTACCGAATTGGCCTTTTTAATAACAAGGCTTGAATCAGTAGATTCCATAGTACCTTTTTCCGGTATTGCAACCAGGGAGGTCTGAAAATTAAGCCCGGTCCCTTCAACTTTGGCAATAAGCGAGGTAACTGTTTTGGAAAGATATTTCCATCTACCGTTCATAATCAGCTTACCATCTTTTGCAGTTGTTTTCTCGAGAAAAGGACTTTTAAGTTTTGCCTCAAGAGATATCCGTCCGGGTTTGTTTGCCGACACTTTCATCACCATCACCCGGTCGGGGTATGACATAAATACTTCGCGGGTCATCTTTACATTGCCATCGGTATAAGTAACTTTAACCACACCCGTTTCCATATCCAGTTCGCGGTGGTAATCCGTGATAGAATCTCCTGTTGCATTAAACTTCAGGAGCAGATCCCCTATTGGTTCATAAGCCTGTTGTGCTGCTGGTATTCCGTAGAAATGTTCGTTTACCATTTTCTCTGCCTCCTTGAATTTATCGGCAAAGACAAGATCCTTTATTTTTCCAAAATATTTGCCTGCATCCGGATCGTCATAATCATGTGGTCTTCCCGACCAGAAAGTGGATTCATTTAAAGCAATCCTTTCATTAATTATCTTCCCGAATACATTGCCTCCCATATAACCATTCCCGATGAATAACCCATCGAGCCACGCCCTGTCAGCAGGCTTATTGTACCAAATGACCATATCCCTTTTATCCTCCGATTTTCGGTCAGAGCCTGAACAGGATGTTTGAGTGATAAAACCAGCTATCACTACTATGAATAATGCATTCATAACAGCGGGTGACTTTTTCATAGAGTAATTGTTTAAGACATTACAAAAAGTTTATATAGAATAGTGAATGGCAATTCATGTATCTCACATTATTTTGAAGATAAACAGATATTCAGATTATCATTTACCATTTCCTTTTACTTTGGTTTCTTTTCCAATATAAACCAGTTTCTTTTTTGCTTCGCCAGGGGTTATACCCGATCCTTCAGATTCATTTACGAAAATGACGTTAAAAATTCTCTTTGTCAGGTTACCCGGATAGTATCCCTTTTTTTCCCCTATTGTTAAGGTCTGGCGTTTTTCATTCCATTTAAAAGGAATAACTGTATAATTCCCTTTCTCGTAATTGTAATTGTCGCCTTCATCTTCATACAAATCGAAGCTGACATCTGCGCCTTTATATACGCGTATTTCAAGAGTGTCGGATGGTTTTTGCCCGGTATACTGGATAATTTTGCCCATAGGAATTATGGAACCTGCTTTGACGAACAGGGGAATCTTATCCAGGGGAGCAGAGGTTTTTATTGTCTGGCCACCATTAAATCGTTTCCCGGTCCAGAAATCGTACCAGGTTGCCTTTTGAGGCAGGTAAACATTCCATTCCTTAACATTGGGTTCTGTAACCGGTGCAACAAGCAGGGCTTTGCCGAACATATATTCAAAAGGTTGCTTCAATGCAAGTGAATCACCATAAAAGTCCATTATTAACGGACGCATCATGGTTGATTTGTTATGTGTAATTTGCCAGGCTTCTGAATAAATGTAAGGAATTAAACGGTAACGCAGGTTAAGCATTTTCCTCATGTTATCCTCAACCTGCAGTCCGAATTTCCAGGGTTCGGTCTCAGACTGATAGCCGTGTATCCGGAAGATGGGATTAAAAGCTCCCCACTGGTACCACCGAGTCAGCAGCTCCTGATACTTTTCGTCGGTATATTGAGATTTTCCAGGGCGAAAGAATCCTCCAATATCAGTTGTCCAGTAAGGTAATCCGGTAATGGTAAAGTTTAAACCTGCCACAATCTGGCGTTTATAAGCGTCCCATGTTCCGCCTATATCGCCTGACCAGTTGATTATGCCGTATCTTTGCTGCCCAAGAAAGGCAGAGCGGGTTAAAATACAAACCCGTTTATCAGAAGTGGTTTTTCGCTGCCCCTCGTAAACAGCCTGGCTTACCATTAACGGATAAGTTAACCGGTAAAAATCGCCCAATCCAATATATGTATTTTTCCCCTTTAAAGCATCATTCTCCGGTTCGGTGGCATCCATCCACCAGGAATCAACACCATAAGTAAATAGATTATCTCTTAGGGTATTCCAGTAAGTTTCTCTGGTAAGCGGGTTATAATAATCCAACCATGGAGTCTCCGGTATGTAAAGATTTCTTTTCACATACTCCTGACCGATCTCTGAATTCTTGTCGGGGTTTGACCAGATAGAAATGTTGAAATGTGCATTTGAATCATGCAATTTTTTAATGAAGTCTGCCGGATTGGCATAATTAATTTTATCAAACTGTGGAACACCCCAGCCATTTTTGCCCCAGTATTGCCAGTCCTGTACAATGACATCCATGGGGAAGTTCCTTTTCCGGAATTCCTTCACAGTTTCCACCAGCTGATCACCCGAACTGTAGCGTTCACGACACTGCCAGAATCCATATGCCCATAACGGAAACATCGGAGCATCCCCCGAAAGACTACGGTATGCGGCAATTACATTATCGGCGGATGGGCCGTAAAACACAACATAATCGAGCAGCTTGGCATTGGGTGATCTGAATGTAGTAAAATCATCCTTAATTTTCCACGACACTCTTGGTATATTGGTAGCTTTGCAAACCAGCTGTATCTGATGTTCGCCTGCAGTAAGATTTACCAGGGTGCCGACAGTCGGGGGAAGCCACATGTTACTCTGATCGATGCAGGTCTTTCCGTCTATTGTCAGAAAATGACGGTTTTCCATGTCTCCATAATCAATAAAAACAGAATAAACTCCATTTGCAGGAACCTTAAAGGTGCCATTGTAAACTGACTGGTTTTGTGATCGCCGTTGGGTTCCGGAAGTTGTTGTAACATCTGCTGTCTGATTTTTTACTTCCGGGTTTTCTTGTTTTTCCAGTTTAATAAAATTGCCGGCAGGATTAAAATCAGTCAGACCGTACTGATGCCACAGTAACCCGTATCCTTTGCTTGAATATATAAATGGTAGCGAAATCTGGGAGTTGACCTGTGTTAACCGGCGGGTGACATTCTTTAAATTGAAAAATCCATCCTGAAACTGCCCGAGACCAAAAAGATATTCGTCAGCTGGTGACTCAAAACTCTGTTCTGCCACATAACAAGGTTGGCCAAGAACAGAATCAGGTATCAGCTTCCGGGTTTCTGCTTTTTCTCTCAGGAAAATTTTCCCGGAATTATCTGCAAATGACAGTTTGCCGGTTTGTTTATCCAGTTCTGCAATTATGGTTTTTACAGATATCTTTATTTTCGAAGGCGAATCGTAAACATTAAAGTGTGGAGTTGGAACACCTGAAGTAAAAATAAGCTCAGGTACCTGCACCCCGTTTCCTTTAAAGAACCTGATCCTCACACCATTTTCTGTTACTGGGTAAATACTAAGTGTCCCTTCAGAGAGTGTGACATCAATCCTGTCTGGAGATTGTTTAAAACTTTTTACAGCCTGACCATGACAAATCACAGGGAACAGGATGATAATTGAAAAGAAAAAGTGTCTCATAATTGTAATTTTTATGTTCTGATTTTTTGAACCGCCCAAAGGGTAGAGCCAGATGTTACAATTTTGAACCCCTATGTAACAGAATTAAGTTTTTGTGACAGTCCCTAATAATCCTCCTTTTCAGTCTCGATATTCACAAAAGCATCAGCCAAACCGTCTGAACTTACCTTAAGATTTACAACGCCTGCATTTCTGGTACTTCTGATTACAACAAGTGCACGTCCATGCCAGGCTTTGCGTGCAGTTCCAAAATACGGATCGAGGTCTTTAATATCTGCATTATCAACTCCCGCAATTACACCAGGTCCGCTGATGCTGAACTGTAGCTGATTTTGAGCATTTGGCTGTAGTTTCCCTTCCTTGTCGGTAACTTCAATTGAAATAAATGATAAATCCTGTCCGTCAGCAGATATCTTAGTCCGGTCTGGTATCAATTTTATTCCGGCGGCATTGCCCGATGTTTGCAGGATGGTTGTTTCCACTTCTTTATTATCTGCCACACCGGCTGCGGATAATATCCCGGGAGCATAAGGTACTGTAAATACAGCTTTGAACTGTTGCTCCCCGGTTGTCGGCTGTTCACCAATGAGTTTCTTATTCAGGTAAAGCCGGACCTTTGGATATCTGGAATAAACCTCAACCTGAATATCTTTTCCTTCATAACCTGGCCATGTCCAGCTTTCCCATGTCGGCCAGACTGACCAGATGGTCAGTAGTATTTTTCCTGAATCCGGATCAGGTTCCCGTACTGCCATATAGATTTTTTCGGTATTATTATACAACATGTTACGATAGTGGGAAATTGGTTTTCTCCATCCTGTCAAATCAATATCACCACAATAAGCAGCATGCCATGGGAATAAATCACTTTCCCAGTGTTCACCGGGTTTTTCACCTGAATAGTACCAGCGGCCAATTCCTGATTCACCAAGGTAATCCAGAGCCGTCCAGACAAAATCCCCAATTATGTAATCATGGCTTTGTACCATTTTCCAGTTAGAGAAAGCATCCCTCGGGTATGATTCTGTCTGAACAATAACCCGCGAAGGAACCCTCACGTGGTCAGATGGAGCCCGCTGCAATTGATAATTATATCCGCCTATATCATGTGCAGCAAAGAGAGGATCGAATATTGTCCATTCATTGTCCCATGTGGTCATAGCTGAGGTAACAGGCCGTGTCGGATCAATTTTACGAATGCAATTAGCGAGCATTTTCGCGGTTTCAACAGCTTCCGGCTTCTTTCTTTCGATTATTTCGTTACCTGTACTCCAGATAATAATTGAAGGATGGTTACGGTCGCGCAAAACCATTGCTTCTATGTCGCGCTGCCACCATTCATTAAAATAAACAGAATAATCGAAAGGTGTTTTACTCTCCTTCCATCCATCGAACGCTTCGTCCATTACCATCATCCCCAATCTGTCGCATGCATCCAGAAATGCTTCCGATGGAGGGTTATGTGACGTGCGAACTGCATTAAATCCTGCTGATTTAAGAAGCTCTACCCTCCGTTCTTCGGCCCGGTCAAAAGCAGCAGCACCCAGACAACCATTATCATGATGTACGCATCCACCGTTTATCTTCACGGTTTTTCCGTTAAGCTGAAAACCATTTTCGGTGGAAAATTCGATGGACCGTATTCCGAAGGTATTTTGGGTTTTATCGATTTCCCTGTTATCCTTTAATATCGTTACCTCAACCTGATAAAGATTTGGCGTTTCAGGAGTCCATAACAATGGTTTTATTACAGAAATGGACTGCTCATATTCCTTTTCGCTATTTGCAGGTAGTTCTGCATTTATCTGATTTTCTCCTGCAGAGGAGACATTTTTGGCCAGCAGCCGGGTTTTGAGAATGACACTTTGTGATAAGGATGTCTCATTTTTTAAAAGCGTTTTTATTTTAACTGTTGCTTTTTCTGAAGAGACTTCAGGTGTTGTGATATTCATCCCCCAGGTGGCAACATGCACAGGATTTGTAACAATCATCCAGACATGGCGGTAAATTCCCGAACCACTGTACCAGCGGCAGTTCATCTGCTTTGAATTGTCGACCTTTACCGAAAGTACATTTTCCCTGCCTAAATCCAGGTACGGAGTAAGGTCGTAACTGAATGTTGTATAACCATAAGGATGGACGCCAAGTGATTTTCCATTAATAAATACCTCGGAATTCATGTAAACACCTTCGAAATAAAGTGAAATGCATTTACCTTTCCATGCAGGAGGAACATCGAATTTTTTCCGGTACCATCCTATACCGGCGGGGAAATAACCACCTCCTCCGCCGGTTGGATTTTTTTGATCTATTTTTCCTTCAATGCTCCAATCATGAGGTAAATCAAGATCCCTCCAGCTTTCATCATCAAAATCCTTATTCACTGCTGTTGGTGAATCTCCCGGAAAGAACTTCCAATTATAATCGAAAAGCTGTTTTCTTTGAATGTTTTCCTGAGCTTTTACGTTCATAATAATGCCTGTAAACAATACAATTACAACACAAATATATTTTGAATATTTCATCATATATTTCGGTTAATTTAAGTCAATTATCAGATTCACAATCAACACTATAGCTTAACAATAACATTCATTCCCTTATAAACTGCAACCTGATTGTATTTAACTTCCGGGTCAGTACCTGTGCCATTACCTGTTGCGACTTTTACAATATTAAATTTTCGTTCGGATAACATTCCGGGGAATGTGCCTTTCCTGGCGCTAATAGCTAATACTTTTTTGACGTCATCCCACGTAAAGGTAATAGTGGAAAATACACCTTTTTCATAGTTATAATTGTCGTTCTCATCTTCATATAATGTGAACTCACCATTTGCACCTTCATAAACCCGAATTTCAAGATTGTCCCATTTCTTCTCAGTTGCAAATTGCACTTTAGGGCCAACAGGAAGTATTGAACCTGCTTTTACATACAATGGAATTATGTCTAAAGGGGTTTCTTTCTTTATTGTTTGTCCGCCTGAAAATTTATTGCCCGTCCAGAAATCGAACCAGTCGGATCCTTTGGGTAAGTATATTTCTTTAGTTTTGACAGGACCAAAATCCTCATTCGTATCTTTCGAATACATCGGTTCGGTAACCGGGCAGACCAGAATCGATTTGCCAAACATGTACTGGTCGTTTATATCGAGAACCTGCTTGTCTTTTGGAAAATCCATCATAAGGGCGCGCATCATACTAGACTGATTGGAAGTAACATCCCAGGAAGCAGAATAGATATAAGGCAGCAAACTATACCTTACGTTTATGAATTTCTCAATTGCATCATACACCTTATCGCCTTTTTTCCCGAACTGATAAATTTCCCGGGGAGCATCAGCGCCATGTGATCGCATCATCGGGCAGAATGTCCCGAACTGTATCCACCGTGCGTAAAGTTCACGGTATCCGGCATCATCGAGTTTCTTTCTGAACCTGCTGAGAAAGAAACCGCCTATATCGCTGTTCCAGTATGGGATATTGCTGAGTGAAATGTTTAAACCGGCTGAGATCTGGTTTCTTAATGCCTCCCATGATGCCGTAACATCGCCAGACCAGGTATTTGCACCATAGCGTTGCTGACCGGCAAATGCAGACCGTGTCAGGATAAACACACGTTTGTCAGAAGTCACGGCCCGCTGATGATCGTATATTCCGCCCACAGTCATTAAAGGGAACGCATTCCGTACTTTCCGGAATGACCCAAGGTATGTCTTATTGTCGAGATCGGAAGGTTTGAAATCCAAATGGTCAGGCTCTGATGAATCCATCCACCAGCCGTCCATTCCAAGCGCAAAGATGCCTTTATTCAGGTAGTTCCAGTAAATATCGCGGGCTTCAGGGTTAAACGGATCGTAGACTCGTACACCGGAAGGGTAATCTCTGTTGGGTGGCCATTTATCAGAACCGGATTGAGGCCATGTCTGAAAATTCATGAGCGCACCTATTTTATCCAATTCCCTGTATTGTTTTGTCTGAGGTCCAAACGAATTCCAGATTGATATAATCATGTGGGCATTAAGGTTGTGTACATCGTCGATCATTTTCTGAGGATTGGGAAATTCGGCATTGAGGAATTCCATGGCATTCCACAGGTAATTGTTACCCCAGTACTGCCAGTCCTGGATAATTCCATCCAATGGTACGCCCAGTTCACGGTATTTTTTCACAACACCTACCAATTCATCCTGACTCTTATAGCGCTCTTTACTTTGAAAGTAGCCAAATGTCCACAACGGAAACATTGGCACCTGACCTGTTAAGTCGCGCATCCGGGCAATTACACCGTCTGCTGTAGCTCCGTACATAAAATAATAATCAATACAATCGCCGACATCTGATTTGAATGATGTTTCATCCGGCCCGTCAACAAAAAGAGCAGGTGAATAATTATCCCAAAAAAGACCATAGCCTTTAACCGAAATGAAAAATGGGATATAATCGTCAGTATTTCCCTGAACCATATTAAGCTTTATATTACGCTGAATCATCTTGCCTCTCTGCTGCTGGCCCAATCCATAAATTGCCTCATCTTTATCAAGAAGAAATGACTGAAACACACTGTAAGTTTTTGTACCTGCATCATTAAAATCTGTAAACGAAGCACCCTTTTCCTTCTCACCTAAAAGAGATTCCCCTTTAAGAGTAGCAAAAGAAATCTTACCTGATTTAAGATTTAATACTACCAGCAGGTTATCACTTTTCAGTGAAAGTTCATCACCTGATTTCTTAATTTTGAAAGCTGTTTTCTCCGGAGTTTTAATAACAGACAGGCTTTCTTTATTAAAGGTTTTGCCCTCAGGCCATTTCATTATCCTCACTGTTGCCGGGCCATAAAACTGAATTTCCACTCCGACAGAATTGATTACCGATTTTATTCCCAGATCAGTTTTCTGATAGGATTGGGCATTGACAGTCAGAAACAAGTTGCAAAAAATAAATGTGGATAAGAATAGCTGTTTTTTCATATTGGATATTTTACAATTTTATTTATTTTCATGCTTCATTGAACTATATCATGGCAGGGTATCTTGCTACAAAATCAGCTTAAGAGCCCAATCAGTCTCCGATCGGTCTTTCTTGTCAGGAAATGGTGGCAGAATGATCCTCCCCGACGAATCAGAAGTTATCGGATTGTCCGTGCTGATCCATGTACCTTTTTGCGGATCGAACCAGCTGGCATGGAACATTTTACCAGGATTGAGGCCAGTAAAAACAGAACGAGGACAATCCTTTTCAAAATAGAGCATTATAAGATCCTGTTCGGGAGTAGCAGAACCATAAGCCCATCCTGTGGTAACCTTTGGGCCGGCTGACTGATGTGGCAATATTCTTTCTGTACAAGGAATAAGCTCCATATATCTTTTCCCTTCAGAAAGCATGAAACTCTTCAGGTGTCGCATCTGGTCACCTGATATCCATTGAAACACTTTCCACATCGGGTATTTCGATTCCGGTTCCACCTCGCCGCTCCATACACCGCCGCTCCAGCCCCCGGCTCCGTAGATATGGCCGCCCAGTCCACCTGAAAGTACACTGCCATACATAGCTGAACGGCACCATAAAGCTGCTTCATCTGACCCTCCCTCAGCATTCTCCATGCCATCGTAATATGGTTCGCCGTTGATTGCAGGAACTGCTGGTTCAGTCCTGAATATCTCGGTGAGAAGGGAAAAGCTGTCATGGGTGCGGAGGTTCCCTATCTGATGGAAGGTGAGCCACCTGGCCCTGTCTGTATGACCCCAGTTATGCAGAGAAGATCCTGTCGGATTAGTTCCTGCAAGTGTCCCGAATGGCGGATGTCCGAATTCCTCTATGACCCTGTTTGCTGCATTATTCCAGTCGTCAGCGGGGATGGTTTCCCTGTCATAGTCAAAATGAATGGGGCTGAACAGACAGATATTTGACTGGTACCGGCTCCAGATGTACTGGATATATCGTACATAAGAATCAGGCCATGAATAGTATTTCTTCCATGCCTGTCCGATGTCTCTTCTTGCTACCTCAATAAAGGGAACAAATCCCTGCGCATTCAGGTAATCAATTTTTCTGTCAAGGGATTGAAAGTAGGCGGGATCTATTCTGTCCACGTCGGGAAAATAAGATTCAAATCCCGGAACTTTACCCGGAAACATAAAAGCCCGATGACCAGCCTCATCATTCATCGATTTCGCACTTTTTGTTCCAGCCTGCACCCAGCCTGAGCGGATAATAATTCCATCCCCGGTAATGAGTCTGGGTGGTTGATCATCATTGTTCCAGTTTGGCAATGCCGCCAATATTGCAACACAGTTGTATTCCTGCTTATGCCGGTATGCAACATACTCTTTGAATCCAGCCTCCGGTCCCATCTGGCGAATAGTATCATCATCCCGCCAGCGGAATCTGAACGTTGGGGTCGCCCACCATGTATCACCAATCAGAAAATAGGGAGTACCATCAGCATATTGAAATGCGTGGCCATTGGCCGAAGGCTGTATCATACCACGCCTGGATGGATTATCCGCTTTCTGTGTTTCTGTCCAGGCTATGGCGGTAAAGGATCCACTTTTCCCTTCAAGTCCCGGGTCTGAAGGTTGTGAACCGCTTTTCCATGTCCATGTTCCGGGTACTGTTGCTGTTATGCGCACACGGAAAGTGTTTCCGCCATCCCAGAAACCATAGCAACGTTTGTCGAAACCAGGACCTTTAAGATCCAGCCAAACCGTCATTTCTGTGTAAGGATTTTTATATGCATTCCTGGCGGTTAAGGTTATCTCCACCTTTTCCCAGACATGGTATATATTTCCATCAGATGGAGGAGAAGCGACAGATACGGGTACGATATTCAGCGATATTATAGCTATTAATATTACAATTGTTTTGGAACAAAATCTGAATCTTTTCATAACTCCCTTATAATATAAATTATCCGATTGGTTTTACAAATTTGAAACGATATAATTTCATGTTTTATTAAATAATGGAAACAATTGTCATTTTCAAATCTTTAGTGCCGGAGCTGTTCCCATACCATATCTCATATTCGCCCGGGGTTACAGCCATTTTTCCACTTGTCTTGTCATAAAACTCAAATGCGGTATCTGGCAGATTAATATTAACATCGCTTGATTTCCCGGCGGCTATGTCAACCCGTTTAAAGCCTTTTAATGTTTTAAGCGGACCATCGGTATCGTTAACTTTATGAATATATACCTGGACTATTTCAGTTCCATCCCTTTTTCCTGTGTTTGATACCGGAATAGTGAGGGCAACGTTTCCCCCCTTTCTGATCTTACTGGTTGAGATTTCTGCATTCCCGATTGAGAATGTTGTATAACTAAGTCCAAACCCAAATTGGAAGAGGGGATCAGACATGTAGCGATATGTCCGGCCTCTCATTGAATAATCTTCGAAATCAGGCAATTGCTTCATATTCTTGTAGAAGGTGATTGGAAGCTTGCCTGAAGGATTATAGTCGCCAAAAAGAACATCGGCTATAGCCTGACCACCGGATTCACCTGAGTACCAGGCCTGGAGAATAGCATCGCAGCTTTCCGTTTCGGGTATCAGGCCTACAGCAGATCCTGAACAGTTTATGAATACAATTTTCTTCCCGGCCTGTTTCAACGCCTGTAAGCAATTACGCTGAGTGGCAGGAAGTTCTATATCGGTACGGTCGCCACCCTTGAAACCAGGTAGTTCCACAGGCATCTCTTCACCTTCAACCTGTGTTGAAAGCCCCCCTGCAAAGATTACAAGATCAATTCCCTGAAGTTTTTTTACCAGGTTACTGTAATCAACATCCTTTTCTTTCCCAAAATTGAAATCGATGTTTGCCAGCCAATCGTTCTGCTGAGTAAGTCTGATCTCAATATTATACTTTTTACCCTTTTCAACCCTGAATGGAGTTTTAGCGATTACAGTTCTCCAGTTACTGTACTTTTTTATTGATTCGCCATTAATCGTAAGTTCAAATAATCCTGTGGCGCCATATCTCAGGACAATGGTCTCATCAATGGTTGGTTCAAAGAGTGTTTCATATTTAACAGAGAATTTATTCCGATTAACCCCGGCTGCAAAAGTATTCTGACCTGAAACTGATTGCAATATCGGATTTGGAATGAATTGTGTTAATACTGCATCTCCTTTAAAGTCAGGGTTATTCCAGTAAGTAGCCTTAAATCCTTTTGTGCCGTCAAACGAACAATCCGGAATATAGCTCTCAATTGCATTATTATCAACCAGTTCACATCCTTTATCGTAGAGAATTTTGTCAGCCGGTATTTTGGAAGTGATTCCATCAAGGATTGTAATTGTCCTTACAGGAGTTCCGTTATAATTACCCCATAATACGGGTTCATTGTCGGCATTAGGTCCGATTACTGCAATTTTTCTGGCTGATTTCTTCAAGGGAAGAATGTTATTTTTATTCTGAAGAAGTGTCATCGATTCACGGGCCATTTCGAGAGCAAGTTTTCTATGATCCTCATTATTTATGACCGAGACAGGTATTTTAGTCCATGGAACCAATGCATCCTCATCCATTTCACCAAGGTCGAAACGGCCAATTAATGAGCGCATCAGATGTCTGTTGATTTCTTCTTCGGAAATCAGTCCTTTTTCAATCGCCTCAGGCAGGTCTTTAAATGCATATGACTGCCAGGCGCATTCAACATCAGTACCCGCCAGAACGCTTTTTGCTGCCGCATGTGTCGGATCGGATGAAACATTATGACCCGAATAAAAATCGGCTATTGCATCACAATCTGAAACAACCATATACTTATAGCCCCAGTCATCCCTAAGAATATTCTGAAGCAAACGGCTGTTCCCGCAACAAGGATCATCATCTAATCTCTGGTAGGCGCACATTACCTGTCTTACGTCTGCCTCCTGAACAAGCGATTTGAAAGCCGGCAGATAAGTTTCCCAAAGTTCGCGGGGGTTGATGTTGTTCAGGTTGAGGCTATGCCGGCTCCATTCCGGCCCCGAATGGACTGCAAAATGCTTGGCACAGGCAAGCAGTTTCAGGTACTTTGAATCCGCGGGTCCCTGCAATCCTTTAACAACGGAAACTCCCATTCTTGAAGTAAGGTATGGGTCTTCACCATAGGTCTCCTGTCCACGTCCCCAACGAGGATCGCGGAAGATGTTGATATTGGGAGTCCAGACAGAAAGGCTCAGGAAACGTTTGTTTTCCAGGCCTTTTTGTATAGCCTCATTATACTTGGCGCGGGTTTCATCAGAAACAGCGTTGAAAATATGATAAGCCAGAGAGTCATCAAACGAAGCTGCCATTCCAATTGGCTCAGGAAAAACCGTAACCTTTTCATTATTGGCCAGGCCGTGAAGAGCCTCGCTCCACCAGTTGAATTTCTTAATACCAAGACGCGGTATAGCCTCTGACTGGTCGCACATCAATGCGGCTTTTTCTTCAATTGTCAGACGTGATATCAGATCTTTGGCCCGCTCTTCAGAACTTAAACCCGGATTCTGAAAAGGATATCGCTGTCCCCAAAGGCCTGATGTCAGAATCAGGCTCAGGATAATAAATATAGCTGTCTTCATACTATTTGTATTAATTATAACTGCATGGAATATACAGAGATATTTTTATTGTAAAGGGCTTAATTTTGCAACAAAACCGCCTCTGCGCAATAGTTTTACATTAACGGAACCTGCCTTATCCACAACAATATATTGTGTGGTAAATTCTTTATCATGCACACCATCAGATATCAGAGTCATTTTATACCTGGCGCCTTCAGGTAAAAATCCGAAATTCAGGGTTTTGATTCTTTCAACTCTTTCTCCGCTCAACCCTCCAATGTACCAGGAATCACCTTTTTTACGGGCAATAATTATGTTGCGCCCCGGATATCCCTCAAGCAGTTTTGTGTCATCCCAGGCATTCGGGACTTCCTTAAGGAAAGTTCGGGCAGCATCGGGTAATTCCAGATATCCTGAGGGGCGGTCAGCAAGGTGTTGAAGCCCCGATTCAAAGACAACGCTCAGAGCAAGTTCATGACCGAATGAAGTGATGTGCGGATTTTGAGAATTTGTAAATGTTACCGGTGTATAATCCATTGAACCGATAACATTTCTTGTAAACGGGAGTGTAGTGTTATGTTCAGGTGCCGTGGCAGTGAGGTCGGGACCATTATTATACCATTCGGCTCCACGTACCCCTTCCAGAGTCATCAGATTCGGATATGTACGCGCCCATCCCCGTGGAACCAGGCAACCATGAAAGTAGACCATCATTTGGTATGCTGCTGCATCGTCCAGAATATCAAGATAATATTTAATCATATCTTGTTTTTCGCTTTCGAAAAAGTCAATTTTAACTCCGGAAACTCCCAGCTTTTTCAGTTTTGTAAATTCCTCCACCCTGTTTTCATGAGTAAGCATCCTGTCGCGCGGTGTTGCGGTCACACCGGTATGCGGTCCTCCCGAATTATACCACATCAGGGGTTTTACACCCTTCGACTGAATATATTTCAATGCATCTTCAAGATTTCCTCCATTGCCCATTGCATCCCATTCCCAGTCGAGAAGAGTGTATGGCCAACCCATGCTGGCTGCAAGATCTGCAAAATCGCAAACAATTTTAAAATCTTTAGTACCATGGTTGCTTGACCAGTAGTTCCACGATACCAGGCCGGGTTTGATCCAATCGGTATTCTTTATTACAGAAGGTTGACTAACATCATCTGTAAGCGTTGATTCTACAATATCAGAGAGGCTGCCCAAAATTATTATACGCCATGGCGATTTCCATGGCAGATTAATAGTAGGGGTCGATTCCCCCAGTCTGTTCCCATCTCCGGGGTCGGGGAATGTAATTTTGTAAAGGGATTTATCAGCTGCGTTACTAAGTTTTGAACCACAATAACTTCGGTTCACATTAGCTTCATGGATGAGGTACCAGACTTCATTTTCAGGCAGATTAAAGAGAGCGGGATAGCACCAGCCCTGTTGTGTATTATCGTCTGTCATAGCAGTATAAAGCCCCTCATTTGCAGTGTTCCATTTTTCAAGCCATCGCTTTGCAGAAGATGGAATATCATAGGCAGTAAATTCGTCCTTAACAATAAATGAGCCTTCTTTCTCAGGGAACTCATAACTGAAGGCAACACCGTCATTATAGGCTCTTATAATTAAATCTAATCTGGCCTTCCCCGGATTTTCAAAAGAAACAACAATTTCATTGGCCGAATTACTGCGGTTAGTACGTTTCCCGACCAAAGCAGAATACTGTTCATTTATTAACAGTGTTTTGCCGGCTTTCAGAAACTTAAGGTCAGTACAAAAGTCCTGATCACTGCGAGACATCCCAAGTTTAATACGGGGTATTGCTACAGTGTTTTTATCAGCATTGAGATAGTTTACTGTCAGAAACCATTCTCCGGCATCAGTATTCCGGGTATTGAAAAGTGCAATACTAACCTTTTTGTTTGGCGAAACGACAGTTACTTTTTGTGGTAATGCGGTTAATGTAAATAAGATAAACAGGCCCGCTAATATTTTACGTTTCATTTGCTTTTATAAAGTTTGGATGGTTTATAGTATCAATTACTTTTATTTTTGGTAAACCTTAAATACGATAGCTATCTTGTTTGGGATAGTAGTGGGTTCCTCAATATTCAGACTTTCAGCATTCTGAGTCCATTTTATCTTTTCTTTGCTGCCCAGCAGTTCAATTTTCAATATTTTACCCGGCGTAATTGAAGTGCCCAGGTTTGTAATTAATATGGCTTCTTCGGGAACCCCCATAAGGGTAACATAAAGAATTTTCCCGTTCCGGTTAAACCGGATATCTTTTGAAGTGAATTTCACTCTGCCTTCATTAAATCCCTGTGCCCGGATAGGATTTGAAGCTTCAGCTGCCGGACCTTCACCAAACACTATCCATGGACGGGTATCAAAAATACTCTCCTTGTTTATATCCATCCATGAGGCGATTTCTTCCACAACGGCAATTTCTTTTTCATCAATGGTGCCATCGCCTCTGACAGGAATATTCAGGAGCAGGTTCCCATTCTTGCTTACAACATCAACCAGCATGTGGATTACATCCTTAGCCGATTTATACCGGTTATTCTCATATACTGAAGTGCTATAATGCCAATCGCCAATGCATGAGCAGGTTTGCCAGGCAAGATCCTGAATTTTATCGGGTGCACCCCGTTCAACATCCCAAACCAAAGACTTTTTCTGTTCATCCGTCAGAACTTTTCCGAACAGAACCGCTTCCAGCTTGCCGTTGTGCATTGCCATATTACTGTTGTAGAAGTGAGCAGCAATCTTCAAACCGGCATCACTAAAAGGGTATAAAGGTAGCGCAGTGTCATCAAAATACAGGAGGTCGGGATGAAATTTATTAATCATATCGATTGTACGATTATAAAATTTCTCAGTGTATTCCTGTGATGGCAATACCACACCATTGCCCCAGGTCCACTGGCTATGGATCTTGTTGATATCCTCGCTGCCTTCGCTTAAAGGATGATTCTGAGAATACAATTCCTGTGGATCAAGTCCTTCCCACCATTTCCCAACGCCATCTTTTCTGGTAAGCCTACCATCGTAAGGCACTCCTGCAAATTCACCATTTTTATCGGTCTGCTGAGAAGTTTCGAACCACGACCAGGCATGGGCCGCATGGACACTTAATCCGAATGGCAGGTTATTCTTTTTTGCAGCGGCAGCCCAGCCGGCAAGTATATCTTTTTTTGGTCCGACTCTGACCGTATTCCATTCCTGATACTTGCTATCCCACATATCAAGGTTATCATGATGGTTAGCCATGGCAAAAAAGTATTGAGCTCCTGCCCTTTTGTATAATGCAACAAGTTTCTCAGGATCCCATTTATCTGCTTTCCAGCTGTTGATAACTTCCATGAATCCAGCCTTTGAGGGGTGGTCATAATTTTCGAGATGCCATTTATACTGGCTGGTACCTTCTTTATACATCAGACGTGCATACCAGTCGCCTTGTCCGGGCTGACATTGCGGGCCCCAGTGGGCCCAGATTCCAAATTTGGCATTTCTGAACCATTCCGGTACTTTATACTGCTGAAGCGATTCCCAGGTTGGTTCAAACTTCCCGGTAGCAACCTTTTCGTTTCCGGGCCTGACAGGGACCACATAGTTTTCCTGGGCTGAAAGTGAATAATTAACCAGAAACCAGAAGGTAAAAATCAACGCAATCTTCATAATTTCTATTTCTTTCTTTTAACTAAATTCGTTCAAACCCGGTCCAGGGACATTCACAACATTCCTCTTAATCAGCGAATGAGGACTGAATATTTGGCAATATGCCCGGAAAGAATCATTTCACAAACTTTAATGATCTGATAAATATAGCGTCCTCTTTGCCTGTCGGGAATTTTATAAATACATCGTGTTGTCCTGATATATTTTTAACGGCTTTTGAGAAAGCTTTCAGGTTATTTTCACCTCCGGTCGAACTCCCAGGTATTGTCGCGATTAATATGCCATTGATAAGGTAAATTCCGGTTTTGGCAGCTGAATCGCTTGCATCCAGAACAACCCTGGTTATAGCAGTATAATAGTGGCCAGTTTCTTTCCGGACCAAATGGGCTCGCTCGTTGTCGGGAGTTAACCTGCTGATAATAAGACGCAACTGCGCCCTCCTGAGCCATTACGAAAGATGCCGTCAGTACAGCCATTGCTACTATCCATATAATGCTTAAAAAAGATCTTCTTATTTTCATATGAATTATTTGACAAAATACATAAATCCGGCCAATTAACAATACTGAAAGAAAGAGTATAGAAGAAACATTCCAGGATCATAAGCTATTGCCTGAGCCTCCATTTCCCCACTCCTGATCGGTGAAGGTATTTAAAGAGAAATGGAGAAAAGCATAATATTCCATTTTCTGCCATCTCATTTGATTCTAATTCGGAACCGGCCCGGATGGTTCAGGTGGTTGAGTCTGGGCATAAGATGTGCCGGTCATAAGAGAGAAAAACATTATTCCCCAGATAATCTTTCTGATCATTATGTGCTGAGTGTTTGAAAATTCATATACTTCAACTTTGTTATAAATATATCTGATAAATTGATCAATAATTAAACTGGCGACAATACATATTTTTTACCTGGTTTGGTAAAGAATTCCAGCACATAAGAGCCTTCCTGTTCCCTTGATTTTTCATTCGATCGCTGCACTTTCAAGGCAAAAGCTGAACGGATTATGCATTTTTTATTCACATGTGCTTTTACAACCACTTTTAGAGGTATGCTGTTTTCCCAACTGATGTCCACAACGAAACCTCCGCGGGCAACAAGGCCTTTTACTTCCCCGTCTTTCCATATTTTTGGAAGAGCAGGCAGTAATTCGATACATCCACTTTGACTTTGCATCAACATCTCAGCGATTCCGGCTGTTCCGCCAAAGTTCCCGTCAATCTGGAAAGGTGGGTGGGCACAGAACAGGTTCGGGTAGGATCCACCCCCGTCCGACATATTCAGAGATGTAGTTTCTGTTGGTCTGAGAAGGTTTTTAAGCAACTGGTAAGCACGGTCACCATCCTTCAGCCTTGCCCAGAAATTAACTTTCCATGCCAACGACCAACCTGTACCGATATCTGTTCTGACATCAAGGCTTTTTCTTGCTGCCTTGGCCAGATCAGGTGTTGTTAACGGGTCGATCTGATTTCCCGGGTAAAGCATGTACAGGTGGGAAACATGCCTGTGTCTTATATCAGTCTCCTTAAATTCCTCGCTCCATTCCATAATTCTTCCATCCGAACCAATCTGCGGAGTGGCAAGATTATTCAAAGCAATTCCAATCTTTGGCAGTAATGAATTATTTTCTTTCAGGATTTTCGATGCTTCAAGCACATTTGTGAACAATTCATATAAGACTTCCTGATCATGAGAAGGTCCCATACATATTGAGCCTACAGAGCCATCTGATGCAACAAATTGATTTTCCGGCGAAGTCGACGGGCCCGATACCAGCTTACCGGTCACCGGATCATTTACAAGCCAGTCGAGATAAAACTGTGCTGCTCTCAACATCACCGGGTAAACCCTTTCAAGGTATTTATGGTCCATAGTGAACTGATAATGTTCCCAGAGATGCCGGCATAACCATCCTCCACCGGCCACATACATACCCCAGGATGTTCCTTCTCCCGGGGCAGTATATCCCCAGACATTAGTAATAGCCTCAACGCACCATCCTGTTGCGTTATACTGTACTGTTGCCGTTACCTCTCCAGGTTTTACAAGCGATTCGATCAGAGTAGAAAAGGGTCCGAAACATTCCGGAAGATTTGTTACCTCGGCAGGCCAATAGTTCATCTGAACGTTGATATTTGTATGATAATCGCCGTTCCATGGTGTTTGGATCTTATTTGACCACACACCCTGCAAATTGGCTGGCAGTGATCCTTCCCGTGAAGAGGAAATAAGCAGGTAGCGTCCAAACTGAAAATATACTTCCTGCAGATAAAAGTCATCGGGATTCTTCAACTGGTTTTTCAAGCGCATGTCGGTCGGAACAGTATCCGGCTTAAAACCTGACAAATTCAGGCTTACTTTATTGAAGAGAGAAGAATAATCATCGGTATGTCTTTTTAAGAGAGCCTGATAGGGCCTCGAAGCTGCAATGTTGATCTGGTCGAGGGTCGTGATTTTGGGATCTTCGCCAAGGTATAGAGGGTATTCCTGTTTGTAATTAGTTGAGGCAGTCAGCAGCATCGTCACATCATCAGCCCCCTGAATTATAATAAGGCTGTCGGAATAGATTACTCTGCCACCTTGTGCAATAGCTTTTAACCGTTCTGCATATTGCATACCGTCGCCTCCTTTACCGTTGCTCAATGTCCCCCGCATCATCAGGTTATTCTTTTCATTGCTTGTTATAAACCGTTCATGGCGGGTCAGCCTGGCCTTAAAACTTATTGCGCCCATTTTGCTCGAAGTAAAATGCATTACCAAAACCCGGTCAGGGTAACTGACAAAAATTTCGCGCTGATAGATGATCCCTTCCTGCTTATAAGAGATTTTTACAACTCCACGGTTAAGATCCAGTTCACGGGTATAATCGCTATACAATGAGTTCTTGTCAAAATCCAGCACGAGTTCACCCATAGTCTGGTAGCTTCCATAAGGTGCCTTCGCACCGCTTCCCCTTCCAGTTCCAACACCTTTACAAACTTGTGTATTACTCGTCAGCTCATTAGCCTCTTTGTACCTTTTTTCAAAAAGCAATTGCCTGATTTTGACTAATGTCTCGGCAGCTACCGGATTATTATTATCGTCAGGACTGCCTGACCACAATGTCTTTTCATTCAACTGGATAAGTTCCCGGTTTACATCGCCATATACCATAGCCCCCATAAACCCATTGCCAACCGGCAGTGCTTTTAGCCATTCAGTTTCATTGCCACTGCCTTTTTTCCCATCTATTGTTTGGGAATCAGCGGGTTTATCATACCATAACCGGAGCTTCTTTGCGGCTGCATTTTGAGAAAAAAGACTGTTTCCGATAAGTAATGAAAGGAATAATGTGACAAGTGTCTTCCTATCCATATTCTATTATTTTAACGTTTCGCGACATACTCTAAAATATATCCATAATGATAAGGCATATTACCCGGAATGGTATACTTTTCCATTGTTTTGGCACCCCAGGTATCATCGCCGCCGACACCATGAATATTCAGGTCAATATTCAGGTTTACAAAGTCACGATGCGGAAGCTGATAATCATGCAGAGCTATTTCCAGATCCTCCTCGGAATAAGGCCATGCACGGAAGCACAAAGGTTGTAACCCCGATATTTTTATTATATTATTATTTTGAGTGCTCAGTGCAATCCAGCGGACATCACAACGGTTAGCATTATCCTGTGGTGCCGGATAAGGAATAATGAAATTCTCCAGTTTCAAATTATAAATACCGATAAAGGAACCTGTTTTTCTGTCGGGATAGTTTTCGTAAGGTCCTCGTCCATACCATGTAATGGAGTTGAAATCCGCAGGAATCCTTACACGCATACCGAATTTGGGTATATGCGGAATTGTATCACAGAGAGGTGTATATTCAGCTTCTGTCTGTAATTGTCCCTTCCCGTTCAACTGGTATACCAGAGTGTAATTTGCACCAATTGTTGGCAAATTCATTTCAAATTTAACTGTTACCGGATCGTCTTGTTTTGAGATTTCTATTTTACTGACTACAATTTTCTCCGCTGCTTTTTTCCATTTACCAAATTCTTTCACATAACCACTGTGCTTCTGATTATCGTTAGGCGTTTTCCAGAAATATGGCTCCAGTGCACCTTTCAGCAGTTCCTGCTGATTGACTTTCCAACTTACTAAGGCACCATTACTTTTACTCAGAACAAAGGTCATAGTTTCTGTTTTCAATTCCACGTGGGAAGGTGATTCTGTAACATTAACCGTCTTCCCGAAAGGTATTATTTTTTTAAGCGCATATGGCTTAATTAGAAATTGTTCGCGGGCAATACAGAATCCATTCTCTGCCCAAAGTGTTGCTTTTTTAAGCCTCGCATCAATATTCAGACATACATCAGAAAAGAGTGTATCACCTGCCTGTAGTTCAGGAATAACTTTTTCGAAAGAACTTCCTGGTAATATATCATTGCACTGAAACTTGCCTTTCTGGAGAGACTTTCCGTTCAGGGTGTATTCATACTCAAAATCAAAATTTTGCAACGAAAGAAAATCAAAGCGATTTGTAATTTTAATCGTTATTTTCTTGTCGTTTAAAAGCTGAAAAGTGATTGGCTGATATACTTTCTGAACTTCAAAATAGTGCGGATAGGGTTTTCTGTCTGCAGAGACTAATCCTTTTATACTAAAATTTCCATCATTTGGTTTATCACCAAAATCACCACCATAAGCCCAAAATTCATTATCATTCAGCCTATAGTCATCAGGATGCGGGTTTAGTTTTAACGGCGATCCATCTTTATTCTTTGCAAGTCCCTGGTCTACCCATTCCCAGATGGCAGCGCCTGTAAGGCTGGAGTCGGCATAGATAACATCCCAGTATTCCTGCATATTTCCTCCGGAATTTCCCATTACATGAAGATATTCACGGAGGAATACCGGTTTATCTTTCATTCTTTCCCCCAGTCTTTTCAAAGCGTCAGGATGCAGATAACCTTCATCATATATAGGTGAAACATCACGCTGTGTATCCGAGTATATGATCCTGCCTGGATCTAGTTTCTTTATGGTGTCTGCCATTGCCACCAGGTTTTGTCCCCTGCCGCCTTCATTCCCCAACGACCAGAATAAGACGCATGGATGATTTTTATCGCGTTGAACCAGAGAGACAGCTCTTTCGATATGTGATTTCTTCCATACCGGATTATCCCCCATTACTTTGTTCCCAATCCCAAACCCGTGTGATTCCTGGTTTGCTTCATCCATTATATAGAAACCATATTGATCACAAAGTTCATAAAACAGAGGGTCGTCCGGGTAGTGGCTGGTCCTTATCATGTTGATATTTGCCTGTTTCATCAGTTCCAAATCGCGGACCATTGTCTGCCTGCTTATATACTTGCCGGTTCGGGGATGATGCTCGTGACGGTTTACTCCTTTAAGTTTAACCGGTTTGCCATTGATAAAGAAGACATCCTTCTGTACTTCAGTCTTACGCACACCAAAATAACATTCAGCCTTATCGATAATTTCGTTCCCGGTATCTTTAAGTAATATAGTAAGATGATATAGATCAGGAGTTTCAGCAGACCATAACCTGGGATTCTTTAATAAAGACTCCATTTCCAGAGAAACCTGTTTTGATACTGATAATTCCTTTACTTTACCAGTAAAAGTGATATGCACAATATCTCCCTTATTTGAATAGCCATCTATTTCAGCTTCAAGGGTTAGTCCGGGAACAAACTGGGCTGAACGGTTTTCAATATTAATGTTCAGGGAAATGTTTGCATTGTCATAAGTATTATCGGGCAATGCTTTAACAAAGAAGTCGCTAATAAATGTTTTTGGCCTGGCAATTAAGTCCACATCCCTGAAAATTCCACTGAATCGCCATATATCCTGGTCTTCAAGATAACTGCCATCGCACCAACGGTATACTTCAACTGCCAGTTTGTTTTCACCATTACGGATGTATTTTGTAACGTCAAATTCAGCCGGGGACATTGAATTTTCACTGTACCCTATTTTTTGTCCGTTTACCCATACATACATAGCTGACTGAGCGCCGCCGAAGTTTATGAATATCTGCTTATTATTCCAGCTTTCAGGAATAGAAAAGGTTGTAGAATAGCTGCCGACCGGATTCCTTTGAAGGAAGCTTGTGAAATTTTTTGCAGGCTCGCTTGTAACTTTAGGTGGATCAGGTTTGAACGGATAAGCGATATTAGAATAAATCGGTATACCGAATCCCTGAAGTTCCCAATTCCCTGGAACCAGAATATTATCCCATTTATCGGTTGAGTAATTTTCTGAATAAAAATCGGTTGGCCGGGATTGTGGATCGGGCGACCATTTGAATTTCCAGATGCCGTTAAGAGATTGGATCAATGGATTACCGGCTTTCTCTTCAGCCAGAAATCCATACGCATGAGGTCTTTCCTTGTTAATGCCATTAACAGCAGGATTTTCCCAATCATTAATTATTTGTGCGTTAATTTCAAAACCCGGTAATACAATATTTGCACAGAATGTGAATAAGAATAAATATTTTTTCATTTTTTCAGACTTTAAAACACAATACTACTGCCACCCTACCTTTGACATAGGAATACTTTCATAGAAAGAATCAGGGTTTATACCCTGTCGCACTATTTTTATATCTTCCCCTACACTGGTTGCAAAACTAATGAGATAACCGGTGAGGTCTTCAGTCTTTACCCCGTTCCTGTAAAGAGATATGGTTTTCCCGGGCCATGGGTTTCTTATCCTGCATGTCCCTCCAGGCTGTGAGTTTATCTCTAAAAAGCTTACTTCGCTGTTCTTTACGGAAGACGAAACCAAAAATCCGCCTTTTGCAAGAAGCTTGAAGTATGCAGGTTTATTTTTATCCCATGCAGGGAATACTCTTATAACAGGATCTCCTCCCGGCGTTGCAGATATACTCTGCATAAGTCCATCCTGCAGCCCTGCACTTAAAATGCCATATCCTCCAAATTCTGCCCAGTCGGATGTGACAAAACCAAGACGGTTTGTACTACTTCCTACTTTACTATTTATTTCACTATTAAGATTGTTTAATACAATATTGAACTCACTTCGTCCAAGTGCTGCAGCATCAAGCAGAAATCTACTAAGGTTGGAACCGTAATCGCCCAATGACAAGTTCGTGTTATACGCGACGTTAGCTTCAAAAGAATTATTGGCAATCGCCCAATCTCCACCTTCCAGTCCCTGGTCTTTGGTCTCAAGGGTCAATATATCATAGTTTTCAAGCATCCGCAAACGAGGACTTTGAGGCTCTTTTTCAATAGCGTCATATCTCACTTGCGCTGCCGGGGTTCTGGCCTGTCCCCAGGTTGTATAGCCAAGGGGATGTGTAATTGAACCGATAGTATTCGGCTGTCCGCTCATCGGGTAAGATGCGAGGTTATCAACTATATCCTGCTGCCGAAGGCTGCTCAAATATCTGCTTCAACCTTATTTGTCTGCCGCTATTGCTTGTTTTAGTAGTAGCTGTATGAGTACCGATTACTTCATCCGGATCCTTCAGCATAACAAGGTCAATATTGATGGAAGACGGGTAAGATCTGTTATCATTGATTTCTAAGACAAATACATCCGAGTTCGTATCACCGATTAATTCAACATTCACTCCATTACCCTGAATTACCAATTTACCATCATACAGGGAAAGGTGCTGACTTGTTGAAGATGTTAATGGATTGCCTCCCAGGTTCACAATAAGAAATCCACAGCCATAACCGTTATCATTATGTCCGTCCAATGAACCTGTAGCTGCACTGTTCCAGCCAAAAACATCAACACGATTAATCTGGAGGTTTAATGAATGGTCATTATTGCTCCAGACAAGGCTGCCCATACTGCCGGTTCCCATCGGCATTCCATGACGAGAAGTTGTTATAATACCTGTATGAAGTACATCCCCGGAAGATACCAATTGCTGGTAATTCATACTTATAATTGGAGTCGACAAAACACCATTTACTATGGTACAACCGGTTGCCATAATAAATAGAGAAGATATAAGTATAGACGTCAAAATAAATGTTCTGTCTTTTTTGGATTTCTTAAACATAGAAATATCTCCTGTTAAATTAAATTGTTAATTGACTAAACCTTGTAGTTTCACTGATAAATATAAGTACTTCATAAACACTTTTTGCTATCCAAAACCCCTCATTTCAACATATACACTTAAATTTGATAAATAAATCGTCCAGTCTCATCAGACCATCTCATTTCTTTAATAATGCCAGTTCAATACCGCTGAAAACCAAATTAAAATGTAAATAAGAAAACAACAAATCCGATGTAAAAATTTATCCTATGAAAAAAAAATTATTAGTTTTTATTGGAATCATTTTTCTGTTGACAGGTTCCTTAACAGCGAAAGAACCACTGAAAGATTACAGTTTCATCCGTGGAGTTTGCCACAACTTAAGTCCCAACCAGGAAATCCTGGAGAGGGATTTGGGATTTATGAAAAGGCTTCAGTTAAACAGCACTCGTATCTGGCTTAGTCAAAGGGCTTATGAGAGTAATCCTGAAGAGTATATTAAAAGAGTGGTTAATTATGTCCGGACATGTAATAAATATGGAGTAACTGTCATGCCCATTTTCTTTAACGGCACTTTTCCTGCACTTTTGGAAAAGAATGCAAAAGAAAGTGGTGAAAAATATGTAACAGCAATTGTCAATGCTTTAAAAAATGAAGAAGGCCTTTTAATGTGGGATATTATGAACGAACCCGAAATGAATGATTACTACAGGAAGGCACCACCGGAAGAACAGGAGAAACGCAATGATGAAATTGCAGGTTTTGTTCGTCACTTTATTACATACGTAAAAAAAATTGACCCGGTAAATGCTGTAACAGTTGGTCACTGGCTATCAAAATTTTGTGCAAATACATCTGATTTGGTCGATGTGATTTCTTTTCACGATTATCTTGAAACCCGTTCCCGCGTTGAGAAAAGTTATGCTATTGCCGAGGAGTTTTCAAAAAAATACAACAAACCTTTAATCAACAGTGAATTGTGCTGCATTGGCCGTTCCAATCCTTATGACATGGCTATTCAAATTGCCGATGAGCATAATGTAGGGTGGTATGTTTTTAACCTTATAATCAGCGGCTACTGGAGCGATATCCACGGACTGATTTATCCTGACGGAACTATCCGGGATCCTTCGTCAATTGCTGCAATCTACGGTTTTTACAGAAAACGCGATTTAAATACTACAGTAAAAGCACTCCCTAACAGGGAAGAACATGCAGAGAAAGCCATCGCTCTTTTAGAAAAAGTACTTGATGGCGATCTTGATGTATTTCCAGATGTATTTGGAATTGAACCTTTTAGAGCTTCGGGAAACAGACCTTCGGGAAATTCGGTTGATGATATTCTGGAAGCTGCCGAATATTGCGCAAACCTGCTTGAAGGCGGTGAAATGGTTCCAATGAGGGAGTCGCCTACTGCTAAAATAGAAACCTGGAGGAAAATGTCTGCCGAAGATAAAGAAAAAGCAAGAGGGGAAATTCGTAAGTTTGCTTATGATCTTGGTCTGCAGCTAAAAGAGTGGTGCGAACTGTTCTAAAGATAACTTACTGATTTATTAGAAGTATAAGGCTCTTTTTATTGAATTAATTAATGATCTTATTTCCGTAATTTTACGACATAAACAACTCTGCTTATGGATTATATGCTACTATTTTTTAAGGTATCCGACTTCCCGGTAATACTTCTCAGCTCCGGGGTGCAACGGAACGCCAAAATTTTGCCAGACAGTCCTGGAATCGTAAGTGTAAACCCTGATGAACCATTTAAGTGCACTGCGATTTTCATCGATAGCTTTGGCAAGATCATACGCTGCCTGTTCAGGAGTGTCGTCACGGGCAAAGACAGATTCGCCTGAGCGGCCCAGAGTTTTAATCCTGCGATTAACTCCCCTGATCAGGCCATTATGTGCTGTAACGAGTTCTGCATCAACATTTAGCTGAGCAATTAGTTTTAGCAGATCCTCGGGCAATTCCATAAAATACAGGTCAAATTTCTGGCTTAAGGTGGTCCATAAAGAAGATTCAGGGTTCAATGACGGGCTTGCAAGAAAACCGGCAAAAATATCAAAATCGCCTTTCAGGGCTTCTTCAGCTGTAACTCCCGTTTTTCCGCCCCAGGCTTTAATGTCATCCGTAGTTATACCGTAATATTTCAGAATTGCTGACATATTTCCATCTGCACCCATAATCCTGACAGGAAGTTGTTGCTGTTTGATACGTGCAAAGTCTTTTATCCCCGACTCCTTTCTTACGGCAACCATATAATAGAACGGATCTTCGATTTTTGCTATCAGACGAAGGTTTTGATAGGGACCTTTAAAGGCAGAACTTAACATGGAACTTGATGTAACGCCAAAATCAACACGCGCATCAACTCGTACATTAACACCATCGTTAAGGTTAATTTCATCAAGTGGTGGCGGATAATCATGTTGGGAGACAAGACGTGCTCCGTACGACCTGTTACAATTACGGCAAATAATTACAGAATAGCCATGGGGTTTCATGGCCTCCTGGACATAGTCGGCCAGTTCTCCCCACGGACATCCGTTGTCGCAGGCACCAGCCATTACCGGCCTTTTAACATCCCAGCCGGTTTTTCCGACATCAAAATCTTCCTGTGCGATGATAATATCCGGCGACTGGAGTATTACTGAAAAGAGAATTACACACTGTAAAATCTTCCGTCTGACTCTCATAATAGAAGGTGATTATTTTATGGTTATTTAAATCATTTAGCCCATGCGTCTCCTTCCGGTGTCCGTCGCCATGCGAAATAAGCGTCAAGGCTTTTAAGTGATTCTGCACTCGGTACCGGACCTGTGTGAGGAGTCTTGTTAAAATACATTACAACCGGGTTTGAATCACTGAAAGCCGGCCACACGGGAACTCCGTTACCACCCGGATCTCCGTTTTTGGCAAAATTTGTCCAGTAAGTAGCCATAGCTTCTGAAATTTCCAGGTCAGTTTTTGTAATCTGCGGATTTGAAGCATTCAGGTGCTGGAATACATAGGCTACATCCTGACCATGGGGAGAACCACGTCCGGCCTGCGGGGAATCCTCAGGGTAGTCGGGGTGCTGATCAAAATAGTAATAGAAGGCTTTAGATTTTCCCATTTTGGATTGCAGCCTTGCCCAGATCCATGTATGCCAGCCGAAAGCTGCATCGCGTGCCAGATCGCGGGCTGTTTTCGGAACCGTAGTTGTACCGGCGGGATAAGCCCTGATAAGGCTTTCTGCAAAAGTTCCATAGCGCGACTTTACTCCTTCAATGTATGCCTCAGGGGTACGGGGCGGGGAGAAACTTGCACCCTCATCGGAGTTATAACCAACCAGTATCGGAGTGTCATTAAACCGGCCTGCTGAATAGAGCTTGTATTGATCGTCAGGTATTACATATCCATCTATAATCGGCCATGACATTCCGCGTACAGCCGGCAGTTTATCGGCAGGCAATTTCCTTAGTTCGGCTATTGAAGATATGCCGGCATTTTTAAGATATGCCTGTCCGTCACGTTCTGCATCGGCAAGACGTTTCTGGTTCTCACCCGGGAAGGTAGTTGGCCTTGGAGGTCCGAAGTTTCCTCCACTTTGAGAAATGGCACCATGGAATAATCCTTTTGCAAGAGGCGATGCGCACAACATGCTGACAGCTATTCCTCCGGCTGATTCTCCGAATATTGTAACCTTTTTAGGATCACCTCCAAATGCGGCTATATTCTTCTGTATCCATTTGAGACCAGCGATCATATCGAGAAGGCCATAATTACCCGAAACATGACGTGGACTCTCTGTGCTCAACTCCGGGTGCGCTAAAAAACCGAGCTGGCCGACACGGTAAGCGATGCTGACCAGCACCACGCCCTTCCTGGCCAGATTCTCTCCGCTGTAATTCCGTTCTGATGTGGCTCCAGCACCAAATCCGCCGCCGTAGATCCATACGAGCACCGGGATACGATCGCCTTTGGATTTCGCCGGTGTCCAGATGTTAAGATAAAGGCAATCCTCGCTTTTTCCCGAAGGAGGATTCCCACCCTGAATGGGGCCGGGAGCAAACTCCAGCGTTTGTTTGACACCTTCCCATTTTGAAGGCTGTTGAGGAGCTCGCCAACGCAAATCTCCAACGGGTGGTGCTGCAAATGGAATTCCTTTGTACACTGTAAGACCATCTTCAGTTTTTCCCTGTACCAGCCCTCCATCAACTTTTATGGGAGAAGGTTGCTGAGCGATGCCAGATCCGGTAATTAATACCACAAACATCGCAATCAGAAATGCTGTTTTCTTCATAATACATACATTAAGTGAAATAAATTTCTTTGCTTCTTCTTTTACTAAATGTCTTCAATTTTCTTTGGATTTATTCTGATAAAAGTTCAAATAACAGGTGAATTCCCAATGTCGTTTACTGAACAATTATTGCATCAACCGCCACTGGTCCGGGTCCGCGATTTACAACATTTACAACATGTCTGCCCGGAGTCAGATCAGTTATTTTGCATACCACATTCTGACCCTGGCGCGATCCAATTAATGACAGATCGGACGTTGCCCTGGTTTTTCCGTCTATCTGAATTTCAATTTTTCCGGCACCTTCCTCTTTCGGGGCGATTACTGAGATGCTGGTTCCGGTGAAGTAACAGCTCCATATCTCACCGGATGTATTACTGGTTGTAAGATCGTTATTGAAATCCCCTGTTCCAAGATTGCACTTTCGGAGCCATCCCTTCGCCACTGCACCCGGGTCATCATCATTGATCCAACCCTTATCATGGGTAACACGGAGAACCCGGCACTTCGAAGCCAGCTGCTGATCAGCCATCCCGGAAATTGGCTGTACTGATCCGTCGATCGTAACTGTAAGTCCCTGATCGTCCTGAACAAATGTAAGCGGAACATTTGAGCCTAGCATTTCGACTTTGGATACTTTACCCAACGTTGCACCGCCACTATGCAGAGCCTTGAGCGTGATTGGGCCACCCTGCCAATCAGGAAGTGCAGCATAAACATTGCCGTTGTTGCGTGTATAGAAAACTGCATTTTCACCATAGACTTCAAAAGGACGGGACCCATAGACAGCTTCACCGTTGATTTTCAACCAAACGCCGATGTCTTTGCAAAGTTGTGTTACCTCCGGGTCGAGATTGCCGCGACCATGCTGGGTGATATTGAGTAGCATTGTTCCGTTCCGGCAAACATTTTGCATCAGCAACCTGATTGCGGTACCGGCATCCATGTATTTCTGCCCGGTTTGATAATGCCAGTCAGCGATGCTGGTTTCAGTTTGGAAAGGATAGGCCATAATCTCCGATTCTATAAAGGCTTCAGTGCTCTTAACCAGTGAACGGTCAACATAAGGCAGCAATTCGGGGTTGTTCTGGAAGCTGTTGTAACGCCCGCCCACTCCTTTGAGATTTATTACCACGTCCATTTTTCCATCGTTCCATTTCAAAGATTTATTATAATAGTTCGCAATCAGCCGGGGAGCGAGAAAACCTAAGCCCATGTGCACACCTAAATCAACTTGTGAATCGCCGGCATGTTCATCGAAATATATTAAATCAGGATGATACTTAGTAATTGCATCATCTATCCGCCACATAAACTGGTTGGCGAAAGGAGAAAGCAGAGGATTATTCTTATCATGAACCGGTCCATAAAGGTCCACAGGGTCCATTCCTTCCCACCACTTCCCCTTTCCATCCCGGATAGTTTGCAGGGCGTCATAAGGAACGTCCTTCATCGGTCCTGTCTTGTCGCTTGTGTACCGTACGGTCATAAACTGACCCCAGGTTCGAGGCGGAGAGTTGTGAAAGCCGATACCGAACCTAAGACCTCGCTGACGTGCGACCTTTTCCCATGTGCCGACAATGTCCTGCCCGGGACCAACATTAACAGAATTCCAGGGCTGGTAAGCAGAATTCCAGCAATCGAAGTTATCATGGTGAACACCCATAGCCATAAAGTAACGGGCTCCCATTTCGACAAACAAATCCATTAACCCGGCAGGATTCCATCGATCAATTACCCAATTATGACAGATATCCTTATAGCCATATTCTGATGGATGACCAAAGTTTTTCAGGTTGTATTCATATTGTCTATTGCCCTGAATATACATGCCGCGGGCATACCAGTCGCCCTGTTCTGGCATGGATTGCGGATCCCAATGTGCCCAGGCGCCAAACTTGGCTTCGCGCCACCAATCCGGCACGGTGTAAAGCCGGCTCAATCCCCTCCAGTCGGCAGGATACGGACCGTCGGTCACATGCAACGGCGGTAGGTTCCAGATATCCGGAGGTAGTCCAAGGTCACCGTTGCCGACAATTATCTGATCAATATTCAAGGTGGTATCATTTGTAACCAGACTTACAGTCAGGGTAGCTTTGGAAGGAATTGAAATGTCAATTATTGCATAAATGAATGAGTCTGAGAGGTTTCCTGAAGAATGGACATTCAGTTTTTGTACAGGTTGATTGTTTACAGTAACACTGATCAAACCCGCTCCCAATGATGAATAGCGAATCGCCAGTTTACCTGAAGCCGGAAGACCGGCGAACCTGATCCCATCTTCGGGTTTGGTTAAACTGACTAAATAACCTCCTGAGGCCTCTCTATCAGAAAATTTAGAGGCTCCTCCGATGATTTTGGCAGATTCTGCCTCAAATTTTCGCGTTTTACTGGCAATATCCGAAGTGAAAGCGTTAAACAATACTAGGGACAATGCAAGTAAAATCCTGACAGGGTAATTGGACTTAAATGCTTAAATTTATACTTCAGGATCATGGGATATTTATTAAAAGTCCACTTAGTAATTTGATCAATTTCCCGGTATATTTATCAATAAACCGGCCGGGTATAGCTACCAGGATTTAGCCGGCGGCGTACCCTTGTGAAGGACGTCTGGTTATTCAGGTATAGTGATCTTATAGCCCATTACAGAAAGCATTTTTGCAGCGTATCTCTTTCCCAGTTTCCTGTATCCTTCGGCATTGAAATGAAGGTTGTCGCGCGCATCAGTGCAACCGCTCGAAGAAATGACATATGAATTGTGAATTGTCCGGGGTAGAGTTGCAATAATTTTATTCATGCTTGCACAAACTCCTCCCTGATCGGCATTAACCATTTCTCCGGCAAGAAGCGGCACTTTTTTGGCTTTAAGATGAAGATCTTTTATCAGATTGTCATAAACTACTTTGACTTTTTGGGTCCACAAACTATCATTTGTATTTGACTCACCCTGATGTAACAGAATTCCTTTGATAACACCATCTTTCTGGGCTAACTTAGCCATCTCAACAAGCTGGGCATACGGATTTCCATTATATTCCTTTATAATATTTGTCATCCACGCCGGAGCTGTTGATGCATAGACCTGAAAATTATCTTTGTCGAAAAGTTCAATTTTGCAGCCGGCCACGGAAACATTGATGACACCTACTTTTTTGTTTTTTGGAAGGTTGGAAACCATTGTCCTGCCAAAGTAATCGGCAGGCGTAAGACCTGTACGACATCGGCACAAAGGCGGAACAGCAGGATACCATTTACCTTTGGTTCTGCCAAGGTTTGGGCAATCCACAGCTTCCATGACCTGAAAACGACTGTCTACTGTCGTGTCCTGTGGTTCAATTCGGGCATTACCTTCCATGTTTGATTGTCCGAAACATAAAAAGATGTAAAAATTCTTATCCTGTGAATGAGCATTCACACTTAAAAAGAGTAATCCTGCAAATACAAACAATACTGGCTTTATTTTCATTTTATTAAGATTTAATTATCTTCTATTTTTCAACTTGCCTCAATGAGTCGATATAGGAACGGTATTGATCTTTTGTCAAAGTCATCCAGTACATCATATACCTTGCATCATGGATTCGGAAAAACGGTTCGAACTCAACTTTTTCAGCATTTACCATATTAAGTGCCGGGGCCGTGAAGGTCAATGGACTTACTTTATCCGGTATTAGTCCGTTTGCAATTTTTGATCTGTCATCCTCAACTATTATGGGGGCCGTGTCGACAGGGAGTTTTTTCCCTGATGGAATCTGGCCCCATCGGCTGTCATCAGCAACCAGACCTTTTAAATCTTCTGTTCCGGTCCTGGCACCGAGTAAAACAGGTCCATGCATGAAAGCGATGTATTCAGGCACATTTGGAAGTTGTTCAATGGTATTGTGCATTGGCAAAAATACCTGTACTTCATCTCCAGCTTTCCAATTCCGTTTTACGGCGATATAAGACGAGAGAGCGGTTCTATATTTTATGGGCTTACCATTGATAAGGATTTTCAGGTCCCCCTCCCTTACCCAGGCAGGATACCTTATCATTAAACTAAAGTTTGAAGATCCTTCTTTTATAATAAGTTTTGTCTGTTCTTCATCGGGGAACCTTGTTTCCTGTCTTATCAGGATCCCTTTATCTCTCCAGTTTAGTTCTGAAGGGATAAAGAGGTTAAGGAACAATGAGTCATAGCTATGAGTATATATAAACTGATTGTATTTACTATGGTTCTCCATCCCGGTCCCCACACAACACCACATTGCTTCATTCGGGGCTGAATAAACCCTGTAATGACGCGGCCGGGCAGGAGTAAAATAGACATACCCGCCATGCACGGGATGCTGGGTTGCCAGTATATGGTTATAAAGTGTCCTTTCATAGTAGTCTGTATATTTCCCCGACGGGTCAGCTCTGAACAGATCCTCTGTCAGCTTAAGCATGTTATATGAATTGCACGATTCAGGTCCTTCTATATCATTTACAAAATCGATGCACGATGATACATCAGGAAAAAATTCACGTCTGCTGTTGCCCCCGAATGCAAGTGATCGATTTCTGGTAACGGTTTCCCAGAAAAAGCTGCCTGCCTTTGCATACTTCTGATCAGAAGTAAGTTCCGCTATCCGCTGAAAACCAATTGCTTTGGGAATCTGGGTATTGGCATGTTTGTTATCAAGGTTATCAATACCATCAGACATTGCATCAAGAAGCATTCTGTGTGAAAATCTTTTTGCTGCAGTCAGGTATTTTGTATCACCGGAAATCTGATATGCATCGGTATAACTTTCATTGATACCCCCCTGTTCAGAGTCAAGCATTGTTTGCATCTGTTCATCAGTAAGGGCAGATGTAATAAAAATACCCCAGTCACAATATTTTAGAAACATGACTTTAGCCTCCTTGCTGCCGGTATAAACCCATGCATCCCGCAGACCTGCAAACATCTTATGCAAATTATACCAGGGGGCCCAGGATGACCTGTATACCTTGAAATCTCCTTTCATCAGCGTACTCCAGAGACCCTTGCTGTTTGGAATCCCGCCAAGATATCCCTTTCCCCAGCCGGAATTGTTCTTTTCGTTTGCATCCTGGCAAATTTTCAATTCAGTGATCAGGTAGTCCATCCGCTTTTTACATTCGGCATTACCTGTGGCAGCATAATTCATTGCCAATGCTGACAAATAATGGCCGCCAATGTGACCATCCAAACCCTGCCAGTTAGGAAAGAGGGGAGCTTTTTCCGGCAAACCGGCCTCCTTGCGGAAGGGAGCAATTAAGCGATCGACATCATACTTCAGTAATGTTTCAATATTCAGGTCCCGGGCATGCTTGAACGGACCGTCCAGCAGAATCACATCTTTTAAAGGAAATTCGTTTGAATAAATTGCATCCTGTCCATTAAGTTCGATCCATGACAGTAATAACCCGGCGATTATTCCAGATATGAAAAAGACTTTTAAAAATGGTTTACGGTTTTTCATTTGTTGAACTAAATAAATTTTTATTTTCCTGAGTGCTTGTGAATCAAACGATAATTCTGATCGAAGCTATTTTTTCGGCACAACCTGATTCCTCCATAGATTTGGCAAAAAGCGATAATATAACAAATGGCGCCATGTAATAAGATCATGAGCACCATTGGAACCAATATAATACTCATGTTTTACATTTAGTTTAACCAGGTCATTATGCAAAACCTCATGCCTGACACCTGGTCTGGTCTCATATTTCCCGGCTCCGACAAACAGGTAATCAAGCTTGGAGTTGACATCAGGGTCTTTGAGTGAAGGGGTCTGGTCGACCGGAATTGCCGCACTCAGTATACCGATTGATGCGAACAGGTCAAGGTTGTTTAACCCGACATACTGGGCATGTCTTCCGCCCATTGAAAGTCCGCTGATAGCCCTGGCATGCCTGTCCTTAATGACACTATAATTGCTTTCAACAAACGGAATGATCACCTCTTTAAATTCCCTTTCGGTCAATTTAAATGTCAGATCGGTATGTTGCGGATGTGAACGGTTAACGACCTGGTTGTTTGGCATTACGATCACCATCGGAACCGCTTTGCTTTCAGCAAGCAGGTTATCCATTATGAAGTTAACTTGTCCATGCATATACCATGTTTGTGCAAGGTCGCCCGACCCTCCCATCAGATATAGTGTTGGATATCTCTTAGACTTATCATACCCCGGAGGGGTGTAAATGAGCATTTCTCTTTCGCCATTGGTGACAACAGAATGATAAAAATGAGTTGTAATTGCTCCGTGTGGTACGTTTTTCACATCATAAAATGCCGGACCATCGCCATGAACAAAAAGCATGCTGAACGCCGGCATATTGGCAAATCCGACGAAAGTATTGTTAGGGTCGATAACCTTAACTCCGTCTATAATAAAATGATAAAGATAAATATCCGGAACCAGCGGCCCGATTTTGCATGTCCACTGGCCATCATCACCCCTGGTAAAAGGGACAATTTTACCGGCTTCTTCCCCTACCCACATGGTTCCTGTAAGCGAAACCCTGGAAACGTCGGGCGCTTTCAGCCGGAAAATTACAGTATGATCATCATAGACCTCGGGAGAGATGACATTTGCAGAAAATGGAACCAGGTTCTCTTTATTCTTCTGCGGATCCCAGTCAAGATTGATATGTGCCTGCTGGGCCGACAGATTATAAGAAAGGAAGATCAAATCCAGTAAAAAGATCGGTAAATATCTCATAATTAATATTTTAAATTATACGATAGATTAGTTTCCGTACCAGGATTCAACTTGGTGGTTATTGAATAATACATTATCTGTTTAGTTATTTAAATAAAAGTTGTGCAAAATTGTAAAGGTTGTTCCTCCAGACCGGCCATGTATGTCCGCCAGGATACTCACTATAAGTATATTTGATCTTCATCTCATCAAATCTGGCAAGCATAGCCTGGCAATTCTTCCATGCAATATCCTCCTTACCTCCCTGGGAGATCCAGAATTGCTTTAAATTTTTGTTGATCTTTTCGGTATTGTTCTTCATAAACTCATACTGCGGATCAGAAAGTTCTTTTCTGTCGGCAAACCACCCGGAGCTGAATACACCGAGGTATGAAAACATGTCTGTGTTTTTCACACCGGCATAAAGCGTTTGAATGCCGCCCATCGACAATCCCGCAAGGGCACGATATCCGGCCTCTGCTTTCACCCGGTAATTTTTCTCCACAAACGGGATTATGCTTTGTTTCAATTCCTTTTCAAACACTATCAGGGCATCTTCACTAAATCCATTTACCGGCAGATTTCCATCAACCATGACCACAATCAAAGGTATGGCTTTCTTTTCTGCAATCAGATTATCTATTATCAGATCGGTTCTGCCCTGGGTGGCCCATCCGCGCTGGTCTTCGCCTCCGCCGTGCAATATATAAAGCACAGGATATTTTTCACCGGTCTTTTCGTCATAACCCGGAGGTGTATACATGTAAAACTCACGCCATGTACTGGTTATATTTGAATAATAATGCCTGATCCTGATATCGCCGTGCGGAACATTCCTGACTTCATAATATCTGTCACCTTTGAAAGGCACCTCTATACCGCTTGCCATGCGTCCCATACCGTAGTAAGTTTCACTGGCAGGATCGGCAACAGCAACACCGTCTATTATCAATGAGTAATAATGAAAACCTTCACTTAAAGAATCGGTAGTTACTTCCCAGATACCTTCACCATTTTTTACCATGTCATATTTTTTGACTAAATCGAGTTGCACTTTTTGAGCATCGGGAGCTTTAATCCGGAAAACAGCCCTGCTATTGGGCAAAATCTGCGGGTATCTGGCTGACCTTACATTTGATTCAGCCGGTCGGCCGGAATTGGCTATTATTTCGAAAGCAGCCAAATCAACAGGTTTAAACAGCAGTTGTGAGAACATGTACAGGCTGTTCTTCCAGACCTTAAAGTCATGATAGCCATGATCTACATAATAAATATGCGGAACATTGTTAGTTTTCAGATAGTCGTGGGTTCGTTTACTGTAGGTAATCAGACCATCCTTATCACCGCATGAAATCCAGAGCAATTTCAATTTGGTCCTGGCTGCTGCGGGATCAGGTACTAATTCCTCAGGTCTTTTAGTATTCGGCGCTGAAGAAAATCCGCCAACCCAGGCAAATTTGTCAAGGTTTCCAAGACCAAAATTCAGGGATTGACCGCCTCCCATAGATAAACCGGCAATGGCCCGATGCTCAGGATCTTTAATCACGGGATAGTTTTTTTCGATGTACGGGATCAGATCTTTAAGCAAGTCTTTCTCGAATGTTGCAAAAGCTTCGACCTTATCGGCAGCCATAATATTCCCTGTTGCCCGGTCGTCCTTCATGGCCCTTCCATTAGGCATTACAACTATCATAGGAGCGAGCCTTTTTCCTGAATAAAGATTATCAAGGATTACCTGAGGCTGGCCGCCGTTGAGCCATTCCTTTTCGTCACCACCGATGCCATGCAGCAGGTATAGCACAGGGTACTTAATGTCTTTTGAAAAATCCGGCGGGGTATAAATAAGTGCTTTTCGCTTGTTACCAACTGTCTTCGAATCGTAAGTTATGGTGTCGATTTTCCCGTGAGGAATAGCGGTAAGTGCAATATCATAGCCTGCCGGTGCAGGTGTTACCGTATTTTGTGAGTTACCATTATAGCATAACACCAGAAACACCGTGATAAAAGTAATTGACTGTTTCATAATCTCAGAATATTATTTATTGATATGTGCTTTACGCTTTTGGCTATTACACCTTGTAGACTTTGTGTTTAAGAATGAATCATTGTCAGAATATAAAATGAAATCGATTCCCGGGAAGCAAAGGAAAAAGATGGTTCATATGCTCCAGCCGGTACCGGTATATCATCTTCCTGTCCCAAACAAACAAAGTTAGTTTGGAAGAATACGACAGCTTATCAGGAAGCATTACATTTCCAAAACCTTATTTATCCCGAAATAAAAGTTGAGCAAAGCCAAACAGGCTCTTGCGCCAGGTTTGAAATTCATGTGCAGTTCCGGGAGCTTCGTAATAAACATTATTTATACCAGCTTTATCAAGAGATTCGTGGATGGTGCGACCAGTGTTTGCACCTTCTTTGGAACCCATACTAATATAGAAAACTTTTACCTGTTTATTAAACTCAGCCGGTTTAGCCAGCAGACCGTTATAGCCGGTTTCAACACCCGGAAAACCAAAAGGAGCGCTGAAAATACCAATGTTGGCAAATTTATCAAGGTTGGCCTGGGTAATCTGGTAAGTCTGGGTACCACCTAATGAAAGTCCAGCCATTGCGCGATGGTCGCGGTCAGTAAGAGTTCGGAAAGAGGCGTCGATTGTGGGTATAAGGTCTGAAATAATTACTTTGCCAAAACCGTCCCAGAAAGAGGGCATACCTCCGGGGCCTTGTCCCGGAGCTCTGTTCCCACCCTGTCCGGGGGCTCTGTTGGCACCTTGTCCTGGTGCCTGGGCAGGTTGTCCTTGATTTTGACCCGCACCACCCTGTGCGGGAGCACCCTGACCGGGAGCACTACGGCGGGCACCCCCCATTCCGGCAGCAATACCACCATCTTCCATCACAATTATCATGGGTAAGGCTTTTCCCTCCGCGATCAGGTTATCGAGAATAAAATTGGCGCGGCCCTGATTTGACCAGGCACGGCGGTCTTCACCCATGCCATGCTGCAGATAGATCACCGGATAGCGTTTTTTGAGATCTTTATCGTATCCCGGAGGAGTGTAGATGTAAGCATGACGGTTTTCACCTGTTGAGGCAGCATAATACCAGAAAGAATGGACATCACCGTGGGGCACATTTTTAACGTCATAAAAATCAACCCCTTCTTCCGGAATTTCCATCCCGCTCATAACTTTTCCAGCTCCGAAAAACGACTCACTGGCGGGATCTGCAACGTCAACGCCATCAATTTTCAGAGTATAATAATGGAACCCCGGATCCTGAGGCTGGGTAATCCCATCCCAGAAACCGTCTTCACCTTTCGTAAGTGCAACTCTCCCAAGACTTACTGTAATGCTTTGTGCTTCAGGGGCCCGCATATGGAAAATAACCCTGCGCTGTGCATCAACACGTGGATATTCAGCTCCAACGATGTTTGTAGATGCCGGTTTTGAATCGGCCGGAGGTGGTACTGTCTGTAATGTCTGTGCCTTACATAGAGTACCAGCAAAACAAAGCAGAAACAAATAGATTATTGATTTTCTCATTTAATCTGTATATATGTGAATGTTATTTGAAAAGCAATGGTGCGAACTGAAACAAGTCTCTTCTCCATGTTAACCATTCATGAGCAGTACCCGGGGATTCGTAATAGACATATCTGATACCTGCTTTGTCTAACATATTACGAAACGCTCCAACAGAGCCCGGGAATGGATTGGGCTCTTTCGTGCCCAAACCAAGCCAGAAGAGTTTGATCTGCTTGTTGAGAGCTTCACCGTCTTTGAATTTCCCGTTGGAAAATGTCGCAGGATCAAGGGCTTCCGTGCCCGGGTAGTTCGATGTACCGCTGAATCCACCAATGTGGGAGAACTTGTCCAGATTGTTCATAGTGATCTGGATAGTCTGATTGGCACCCATCGAAAGTCCTGCCATTGCTCTGTGGTCGCGGTCTGAAATAGTGCGATAAGCAGCATCAATCATCGGGATGATTTCTTTGATCATGACCTCTTCGAAAGCAGACATACCACTAGTTCCACGGGCCGGAGCTGCTCCACCCTGAGGAGGTGTCTGATTTGGTTTTGTGGCATAGCCCTTGTCCATTACAATGATCATCGGAACAGCCTTCTTTTCCGCTATCAGGTTGTCAAGAATAAGATTAGTTTTACCCTGAACAGCCCATCCTGTCTCATCTTCACCCATACCATGCTGGAGATACAGGACAGGATAACGGGCAGTGGTGTTCTTATCATAATCAGGCGGAGTATATACAAAACACCGGCGCCATGCGTCAGTAATCCTGGAAAAATAGAGATTCTGCCGGATCTGACCATGGGGAACCTCCCTGAGAGCGTAGAAATCCTGATCCCTGGCCGGAACTTCAATACCGCTGCCCCAACGGCTGGCACCATAGAAGAACAGGCTTCCCGGATCAGGAACCTGGGCACCGTCCACATTGAGCTGGTAATAGTGGAAACCTTCATCCAGTGGACGCGAATCGCCTGTCCAAACACCTTTATCGTCCTTAATCAGGTCGTATCTGACGCCGCCTATATCGAGCTGGACTTTCTGAGCCTGGGGCGCCGATATGCTGGCGCGGACACGACCTTCAGAATTGACCTGAGGATATTGTTTACCAGGCTGATTGGTAGATGCCGGTTTGAAGTCCTCTACAGCCGCAGTCTGGTTAGTCTGAGCCAGGCAGATTCCACCGGTTAACAGGGCCACTAATAAAATAACTTTAGACCTGTAATTCATTTAATAACCTCCTTAAATGATTATATTAAAAATCTCTATAAACAAAAAGTAATCTGATTTATTCATCCAGAAGATCAGTCTTTAAACAAAAGAAGAGCAAATTCACGCAGGCTTCGTCTCCATGATTGCCATTCATGTGCGGTTAACGGTGAAACGTAGGAGACACCCTTGATGCCGACTTTATTCCATTCATCAGCAACACCCTGAATCCTCGATGAGCCGCCTTCGCGACCGCCAAAGCTCATAAACACGACTTTGGCTTTCTTCTTGAATGAATCCAGATCTTTGATTTCAGATGGGGAGATGGTCCCGCCGCTGAACATACCTAAATACGAGAATTTGTCCGGGTTAGCAATAGCAATGGACTTTGTCTGCATACCGCCCATAGAGAGTCCTGCCATTGCCCGATGAGATTGATCCCCAAGGACGCGATAATTGGATTCAATATAGGGGATCAGGTCGTTAAAGAGTATACTCCCGAATTGTCCTGCAATATTCATTCCACCCATGGGACCGCCAGGTCTCCTGCGTGCGGTATCTGCAGGAGCAGGTTGTCCCGGTGCGGCAGGTCTTGCAGCAGCCTGTCCGGCAGCCTGACCCGGAGCACCACCTTGTCCCGGTGCACCAGTTCCTGGTCTGGGTCCGCGTGGACCTCCACCGAAATTGACACTGCCATTTTCCATTACAATGATAAAGGGAGTAATTTTGCCCTCAGCAATCAGGTTGTCCATGATCAGGTTCGCGTGTCCCTGGTTACCCCAGCCAGTTTCATCTTCGCCCATCCCGTGCTGGAGATACAACACAGGGTAACGAGTTTTATTATTTTTGTCATAATCCGGAGGTGTATAGATGTAAACGCGACGAACACTCTTTGTGGTCGCAGAGAAATATTGATTCTCCCGTAGCTGGCCATGAGGAACATTCTTGTTAGCGTAAAAGTCCTGATCTTTGGCAGGAATTTCGATACCGCTCCCCCACCGGCTGGCGCCATAGAAATACAAGCTTCCGGGATCGGGAACCGAAGCTCCATCGATATTCAGCTGATAATAATGGAATCCTTCATCCTGTGGTGCTGATTCGCCTGTCCAGACACCCTTCTCGTCCTTTGTCATATCGTATTTTTTAGCCCCGATATCAATCTGTACCTTCAAAGCCTGAGGTGCCAGAATGCTGGTACGGACTCGACCTTCAGAATTCACCTGGGGATATTGTTTGCCGGGCTGGGTTGTTGAGGATACTTTGAAATCCTCAACTGCCTGTGCCTGGTTCATTTGTGCTATACACATTCCACCTGTTATCATGAGCGATGATAACAGGCATAAATACCTGTATTTCATTTAAAGTTTTTTAATTATTTAATTGATACCATTTTTTATTTTTTATCAAGGAACAGAAGCTGTGCCATCTCGTAAAGGCTTCTTCTCCATGTCTGGAATTCATGACGTGTATTCTCAGATACAAAAGAGACTGCGTTAATTCCGGCACCTTTAAGGTCAACTGCTGCTTTATTTACACCATCGGGATTCTCGAAGCTTCCGCAGCTCAAAAAGATAAGTTTGACCTTCGATTTATCCTTGATATCAGCCGGTGCATAGGTGCCACCGCTTAAGAGTCCGTAGTGCGAAAATACTTCAGGACGGGCAAGGGTGATTGTTTTTGTTTCCATGCCACCCATTGACAGACCTGCCATAGCACGGTTAGCCTGATCGGTAAGTGTACGGAAATTGGCGTCAACATAAGGAATAAGTTCATCAACAAGAACTGCTTCAAAGCCGTTGTTCATCATTCCACCCATACCGCCGGCAGGGCGGGCACCCGGGGCTGCAGCAGGAGCTTGTCCCGGAGCAGCAGCAGGACGGGCACCCGGAGCGCCGGCAGGAGCAGCACCTGGAGCGCCTGCAGGAGCAGCACCTGGAGCGCCTGCAGGACGTCTCATAGCGCCTGGCCTGAAGCCTTCGTTAGTCATACCATAGGTCATAACAATAATGAATGGCTTGATTTTGCCTGCAGCAATCAGGTTGTCCATGATAAGGTTGGCGTGACCCTGGCTACTCCATGCTGTTTCATCCTCGCCCCAGCCATGCTGCAGATACAATACCGGGTAACGGGTATTCTGATCTTTGTTGTAGCTGGGCGGAGTATATACTAATGCCCTGCGGTCAGTTTTTGTGCTCTTTGAAGGGAAAAGAATCTGCTCAACTTTACCATGAGGAACATCTTTAAGTGCATAGAAATCCTGGTCATGTGCAGGTATTTCAATACCGCTTTCCCAGCGTGTTGAGCCATAGTAGTTGTTTGTGCCGGGATCATTGAAAACGCCGCCGTCAATTGTAAGGTGGTAATAGTGAAATCCTTCTTCCAAAGGACCTGCGGTGGTAGCGACCCATACACCGGCCGTATCTTTGGCGAGTGGGGTACCTCCCCTGGTTCCGCCTAATCCGAGACTCACAACAACACTCTTTGCATCGGGTGCAGTAACACTGAATTTTGCATAACCCTGTGAATTTACCATAGGGTATTGCTGCAAAGGCTGGTTCTTGGTTGAGGGTTTGAAATCGTCTTTAATTGCAGGCTTGTCCTGTGCCAGGCAAAGATTTCCTGCTAAAAGAATAACAAATAAAAAAGTTAAATGTCTGTATTTCATAGTTTTAATAATTAAAATATAACATAAACCCTTTACGGGCAATAATTCTTTTCAGAGTGATATTCAGTTTTTAAAGAGCAGTAAAGCAAATTCCTTCAGACTGCGTCTCCATGACTGAAATTCGTGTGCAGTAAGCGGAGAAACATAAGAGACGCTCTTTATACCGGCCTGATTCAGCGCATCTGCGGCTGCTTTGAGACCATCGGCGCCACGTTCGCGGCTGCCATAGCTCATAAATACCAGTCTGACCTTGGTTTTGTCAGTAATGCTTTCAGGAGCAATGGTACCGCCGCTGAATAATCCGATATGGGAGAATTTGTCGAGATTGGCCAGAGTAACAGTCCTGGTTTGCATTGCACCCATTGAAAGGCCGGCCATTGCACGGTTCTTCTGATCGGATAGTGTACGGAATGTTTTATCCACCCATGGTATCAGATCAGTAGTCATAAGCTGGCCATAGATTCCACCTCCGGGGCCACCCATACCGAACATACCACCCGGGCGCGCTGCACCGGCAGGAGCACCGGCAGGGGGAGCACCGGCAGGGGGAGCGCCGGCACCAGGAGCGCCGGCAGCGGGAGCAGCCGGACGGGGAGCCGGTGGTCCAGGAACAATTGAACGGGAAGCGCCAACTGCACTGGTTTCCATAACAACAATAAATGGTGTTATTTTTCCTTCTGCGATCAGGTTGTCAAGTATTAAATTGGTACGTCCCATTTCAATCCAAACCCTTTCATCTTCACCGCCGCCATGCTGAAGATAGAGCACCGGGTAACGTTTTTTAGTACTTATATCATAATCCGGAGGGGTGTAAATGAAAATATGACGCCATGATTTTGCCACCGTTGAATAGTAGTTCCTTATCAGTACATTTCCATGCGGCACATCTTTTAACTCATAAAATCCGCCATCGGGATCAGGTATCTCAAATCCATTGCACATATGACTATAGCCAATAAATGCGTTGGTAGCCGGATCAACTACGATAGCTCCATCAACAATCATCCAGTAATTGTGATAACCTAAATCCTGCGGTTCACTGGTGTAAGTCCAGACCCCATTCTCTTCTTTGGTCATATCAAAGGGAACGTTGACTATTGAGACCTGAACTTTCTGTGCATTCGGTGCATAGATTTTAAATGTCACCCTTCTGTCGGCTTCAATCCTCGGGAATTGATTACCGTACAGGTTGTAGGGCGAAGGACGCACTGAATCAACAACATTGAAGTTGTTGGAAGCCTGTCCTGACTGGGCTAAACAGACTCCACTAACTGACATGACAATCAGTAAAATAGAAAATAATGTTTTTTTCATTTCAAGACCTCCTAAGTTAATTAATGATAGAGTTTTTAATTTAAATTCTATGGTAATTATTATTCAATCCTTAAAAAGAAGCAGTAAGAACTCCTTAGTGCAACTAAATATACCGACCTAATTACAGATTGCTATTTATAAATTTATCTTAAAATTTTCAATAAGTGTGGAACTAAAATTAATAAAAGTGAGGGAAGACTAAATATTTAAAATTGGTGATTGAAAATTAAAATAAAAGATTGAAGACTTGGTTTACGGTCCATTAATTTAAATTAAGTTTGACGATGAAAGTGAAAAGATCGAAAGCGAATAATAGTGCCCGATACCGCTAATGAGGTTACACGTTAAGTAACCTACCGGTAAACGGTAAACTTCCCGTTCTTATAACAGGTCACTCCATTATCGGTCCCGATCCATATAACATCTTTTTTGTCGACAGAAATCGAAAGAATGTTATTGCTGGCAAGCCCGTTGACTGCTTTATAAGTCGTCAAGATTGTCCCGTCAAATATCGATAATCCGTTCCTCGTTCCGAGGTATATATTCCCTTTTGAATCTGAACTGATAGCCTGAACATTATCATCTGCCAGTCCCTGCGCTGTGGTAAATACAGTCCAGCCTTCAAGTGTTTTATAACCTGAATGCCTGGCCACTCCCCTTTTAGTGCCGATCCACTGCGTTCCGTCAGCGGTGAGATGAACACTGTAAACAGTATCGGAAGGCATAAGGATGGGCCCCCAGGCCGCATATTCCGAAGCTCCGGAAACAGCATCAACATCATTCCTGAATACCCTGAGGACACCTCCGCCAAGTGTTCCGATATAAAGAGAATCGCCATCTAAACTGGTTGCCATCGACGTGATAGGATAATCCTGGAAAATACCCTCCGGGTAAGTTCTTGTATAGCTGTTGGTTAGCCAATTCCTGCTTTTAAATGCGGAGATCCCCTTATCGGTTCCAAACCATCTCAGCTCCTTTTTCCCAACTGCGACTGCCAGCACATTTTCGCTAACGATTTTGGAGTTATCAGGATAATATGTGGTGGCACCCGATCTTGCATCGACCGGAAGAGATACAACAGTTGCACCTTGCGAAGTACCTATCCAAAGTTCCGGTCCATAAGAAGAAGAGTCAAATACCACACTCTTCAGGCCGGTGGCAGCTACCTTACGGTTCTTGTTATGCACCGTCCATTTTGCTCCGTCGAAACTGACAATTCCCGATTCAGTAAGGAACCATACCGTATTATCCTTATCAATGGTTGATGAATAGAACTTTTTAGCGCTGATCCCCTCTCCAAATGACTGCTCTGATCCGGCAGTCTGAGCGTTAAGAACAAGGGTGAACAGACCTGTCATTAAAGAGGTAATCAGTAATGCATTTATCCTGGCAGTTATCCTGACTTTAAGGACCTTAATCATCGGATTACCTGAGTACATTTTTTGTATAGTTTGGTTTAATTGATCTTATAAAAATGAAAGATATGACACTCCTCCTCCTCATTACTATGAACCAGGTTTTAATTCCTCTTTTTCACACTCTTAACAAGAGCTTCCGGTACAGATACAAGTTCTATACCATTCCCGGTTCCAAGATTCCGTGAATACTGCTTATCTACCGGGTCGTTCCAATGTTCGTGAACACCAAGGACAGGTATCGGCTTACCGCTGTTATCCGGGTCATAAACAATTCCCTGCGGCCAGTTGGCGGCGTCGGCAGCCTGATGCATGTAATCATCAACGCCAAACATATTGGGTATAGCTTCCCATCCATTATTTACAGCATCATGTTTATGAACTCCGTCAAACTCTGACCTCAGGAAGTCGAAACCAACCGATTCTATCGCTACAGGATCAAGTGACATGAATATGGAGTTACTCCAGCTGTTATTAAACGGAGGCATCAGATATTTTACAGGACCCTTTATTTCACTTGAACCTCCTCCGAACATTCCTTCAACACACCATAAAACTGAGTTTTGCCCGAGGTATTTGCTTCCCATAAGATCTACGAAAACCCTGTATTTATGGTAGCCTGTGTTAGTAGCAGTACCTTCTCTCCTGTTGGCAACATGTGAATAATGAAGATGGCCTGCACCGTTTCTTCCTATATTCCCGAAATTAAGCTTTGCTGTCAATGAAACTCCCGCAGCTCCATGAGGCTTAAGAACTGCCATATAGATCAAATAATCAGCATTTTCAAGAATATCATAAAGTTTGTCAGTAATGGTTTTATCGGAGTAGAACACAAGCGGCTTTTCTGTCATTTTGATAAGAGTACGCCCAAATGTTGTTGAACCTCTGTCTATATATTTAACATTTGGGAATTCTTTTACCCACACATTATAATTATGAGCATAGATCGGATTCATAGGGTCCCCTACAGCTATGTCTGCCTGATCAATCCCGCATTCATTAACAAGTTCCTTCAGCAATTCAAGCACAACGTAGGGACCATTTTCAGTAGGTTCCATGCTTGCCCTCCTGCTGTCTTTTTCAGGGAGTGATTTAGGAAGTGCATAACCATTCTCTTTATCAGCTTTGCTCAGGGTCCAGCCTGCCTGTCCCTGGTTTATCTTAATGAAAATCTTTTCTCCTTTTGTATATCCTGTGGTTTTACCATGTTTCTTTTCATTGAAAAACCTGAACATTGCATCCCAGGCTTTAGCAGTCGTATTTTTACCGGTAAGTTTAAGAACTCCGTCGCGGAACATCTTGCCCTGGACCGTTCCATTATTGTTTTCCGGATTTGCAAACCAGTCGCCTTTATCAGGATCATTATGTTCAAACTTTTCATTCGTTGCATCCGGATTCCATACCCACACTACCCGTCCGGGGAATATACCCTTTGCCTCACCGAAAGGCTGGTTTGGTCCATCTTCAGGTCCTGTCCTTGTCTCTGTTGTCTGAAATAATGACTCAGTATTATTGACCGGGATTACTGCCATAGCTACTATAACTCCCGCCAGAAGCATCATCGTAGCTCCTAATCTCACATTTATTATTTTACGCTTCGACCTCCTTGATATCGCAGTCAGTCCGGCAACTGCCAGAAGATAAGTAACAAATCCCGACATAAATGGTGCTGCCACTCTCATACATGGATAGGTGGCCCTCGATGGTTTTGGAATTACCCTTATCAGAAACCATATCGTTGAAGCAATACCCATTAAAAAAAATATCAGCTTATATGGCAGACGATGTCTTAAAAGCCAGTCTCTCATTTGTCCTAACTTACCTTTTAACCTGGAAATATCAAATTTCATTTGCTGCATGATATGCTATCCTTTAAGGTTTAATATTGCAAGATTAAAAATGTTCTGATAAACCTGATTGCTAAAAAAAAAATTTAAGATTCATTAACTTCTTTATTGTTCAGGTAACCGAAAATCTAAAGTAAATGCAAGAAAAATAAAAGTAAGAATCCTTATTGTGTCAATTGTCAGTGAATTCCAGCAATCCAAAACGTGAAGGCTGATGAACATCTTTCCTTATATCATATATCGGAAAGAGAGTAGACGTTGAACGGAATCTGTCATCCACAAAATTCCTGTCCTGCCTGACTGCCTGGAATGCCCATCTTACCCCGGCTTTTGGACGGTAAATATTTTGAAAATCACTAAATACCGCAAATGGAATTGCAAATTCCATTCGCCACATCTTATCCTTGTCTTTGTCATTATTTATTGTTCCCTCATAGGTTACCTCAACTTTATAAACCGGGTTATAGCCCCTGATAAAGATAGTTCTGTTATTATAATACCTCCAAAGTACAATATAGTCATATGCAGCTTTTGTTATATTAATTTCAAATCCAAAGTGCATATACAGGCTGTCTGGAACAGGAACACAAAAGAATTCCGCACAATCGTCCAGATAAGGCCGGGCGTCAAAATTCTTTTCGCGTGCGGTAAGCGAAGTGTCTTCACATTCGTAAAATAAATAGAGATTAACATCATCCCACATCATTCTGAATTTGGAATTCTGTTTCTCAACAGGCTTATCACCCCTGTAGAAATAATTGAATGACTGTACTTCTGCATTCTTCCAGGATGGTTCATCCATTTTACCATCTACTATAACAGGCTCCCTGGCTCTTGAAACTTTATAAACCGGTTGTTGTCCTATTACGAGTTGTTTTTCAGCCTGGGAGAAGAGGGGCATTTCCGCAGAAAGAAATATTATAACAGCAAAGGTTGTTAGTCTCAGCTGGTTAATAAATGAATGTTTCATTGCCAGAGATTAGTTTAAATAATGACCAAATTTATAAAATTCCGGACATAAAGATTATTTAAAGTAAATATCTGTTAATTTTAAAAATTCAAAAGATTAATAAAGCCCTGATCAATGAAAACCAGTTTAAAAAATTCTTTCTTTGCGGCAATTCTACTATGCTTAACCTTAATTTCCTGCACAGAAAAACCGGCACCCGAATCACTTCCCAGAAGCGTTCCGGAAGCTGAGGGAGTTTCATCAAAAGCTATAATAACTTTCCTCGACTCTGCTGCAACAAGCAACCAGGAGTTCCATAGTTTTATGTTTCTCAGGCATGGCAAGGTTGTTGCCGAGGGCTGGTGGAATCCTTTCCGTCCTGATTTGAAGCACACTCTGTACTCAGCCAGTAAAAGCTTTACATCCACGGCAATAGGCCTGGCGATTAAAGAAAAAAGGCTAAGTATCGATGATAAGGTAATTTCATTCTTTCCTGAATCCTTACCTGATACGGTAAGTCCCTTTTTAGCAGAGCTTAAAATAAAGGATCTGCTGTCCATGTCAACAGGACAAAGGCGTGAATCTTCAACAATGACAGCCGGTTGGGTTAAAGCATATCTGGAGACGCCGGTTACTATTGAACCAGGAACAATATACCGGTACAGTTCAATGGCCTCTTTTATGTTATCAGCTATAGTCCAGAAAGTAACCGGTGAAAAAGTAATAGACTACCTTACTCCAAGGTTATTTAATCCCCTGGGAATAGAAGGAGCTGACTGGGAAACAAATCCGGACGGAATAAATACAGGTGGTTGGGGATTGAGACTGAAGACAGAAGATCTGGCAAAGTTCGGACAGTTCTATCTTCAGAAGGGCAATTGGAACGGGAAACAAATTCTTCCGGAAAAATGGGTTGAAGAAGCTACCTCTCTTAAAATATATCAGAATCCCGATATTTCACTGTCTAAAAGAGATTCCTCAAATGATTCTATGCAGGGATACTGCTACCAGTTCTGGCGTGCCCGGCATAATTCATATATGGCCAACGGAGCCTTTGGCCAGTTTATACTGATAATGCCCGATAAAGATGCGGTAGTAATATTTACTGCAGAATCTTCAGATATGTGGGGTGAACTGGACATGGTATGGAAGTATCTCTATCCGGGTATCAGGGATGAAAAATTGCCGGAAGATGAAAAGTCCGTTGCAGAAATGAAGCAAAAATTAGCATCTCTTGCTCTGGCATTTCCAGCAAAGAGCAATAATGAAGAAATGGTCTCAAAGATCTCGGGTAAAACCATAAACCTTTCCGAAAACCAGAGGCAAATTAAAAGCATGACTCTGAAATTCAGGGACGAAATGTGTCTGCTCAATATTAAAACAGATAGTGCTTCTTATGATTTGTCATTTGGTTCGGGTAGCTGGCAGCCTGGTGAGACCACAATGCATGGGCCAAGCATTTTTGGACGTGCTATGGGAAACTTATCCGGATTACCACCTTTTAAAACAGCCGGAGCTTACACCTGGAAAGAAGATCAGTCACTCGAACTCACCTTACGTTATATCGATAGTATGCATACGCAAAGAATGACCTTCCATTTTGACGATGGTAAAGCAGAAATCGATTTTGGTGACAGTATTTCACCCGGAAACAGAATTACAAAAATAGAAGGATTGATATAATAATTATGAGCCCTCGTTCGTCCGGTTTAATTGGAATTAATAAGTAATTTTAGAATATATGGGAAAGAAATCTTACCTAAGGAGTACAGAATGGTTCGGGAAAGATGACAAGATGGGTTTTGTTCATCGCAGCTGGCTCAGAAACCAGGGTCATCCCGACCATATGTTCAGAGGCAGGCCTGTAATTGGTATCTGTAATACATGGTCAGACCTGACACCTTGTAATGGTCATTTAAGGGATTTTGCAGAAATAGTGAAACGCGGCGTTTATGAAGCAGGAGGCTTCCCCCTGGAATTCCCAGTAATGTCGCTTGGAGAGACTATTATGAAACCAGGCACGATGCTATGGAGAAACCTGGCAAGCATGGATGTGGAAGAGACTATCCGTGCCAATCCGCTGGATGGCATCGTTCTTCTGACAGGCTGTGATAAAACAACTCCATCCACCCTGATGGGAGCAGCCAGTGTGAATCTGCCCACAATTGTGGTACCCGGCGGACCGATGTTGAACGGCAAATTCAGGGGGACAGATATCGGTTCCGGGACAGCTACATGGCAGTTATCGGAAGGAATGAAAGCGGGAACTGTAACCAGGGAAGACTTAATTGAGGCAGAAAGTTGCATGTCGCGAAGTGCCGGCCATTGCATGACTATGGGTACCGCATCGACTATGGCTACCATGGTCGAAGCTCTCGGACTGACTTTACCCGGGGCCTCTGCAATTCCTGCCGTGGATTCGAGGAAAAAGGTTATGGCTCACCTGTCTGGCAACAGAATAGTTGAAATGGTGAATGAGAACCTGAAGATGTCAGACATATTGACCAGGAAAGCATTTGAAAATGCAATCAGAATAAGCTCTGCTGTTGGTGGTTCGACCAACCTTGTAATTCATCTGATAGCCCTGGCCGGAAGAATCGGAGTTGATCTTACCCTTGATGATTTTGACCGCCTGGGAAGCGATATGCCGCTCCTGTTAAACCTTATGCCTTCCGGGAAATATCTGATGGAAGATTTTTATTATGCAGGCGGATTACCGGTGATCATAGACCAGCTTAAGAATATAATTCATTCTGATGTGCTGACCATTAATGGAAAAACAATAGGTGAAAACTGCAAAGGGGCTGTTTGTTATAATCGCGATGTGATCTCAACTCCTGACAAACCGTTAAAAGAAAAAGCCGGAATTGCAATATTGAAAGGTAACCTGTGTGAAAATGGTGCTGTCATAAAACCTTCCGCTACCTCCGGGAAATTACTTAATCACAGGGGCAGAGCAGTTGTCTTTGAGAATATTGAAGATTACCATGCCAGGATTGACGATCCGGGACTTGATATTGATGAGGATTGTGTAATGGTATTAAAAGGGGCCGGACCTGTCGGATATCCGGGAATGCCTGAAGTGGGAAACCTGGAACTCCCTGAAAAGCTTATTAGAAAAGGAGTCACAGATATGGTCCGTATTTCTGACGCCCGCATGAGTGGAACAGCCTATGGCACTGTTGTTCTGCATATCTCCCCGGAGTCTTCCGTTGGCGGAACCCTGGCACTGGTAAAAACAGGAGATATAATTGACCTTAACCTGGAGAAACGGTCCCTGATGCTTATGGTTCCGGAAGAAGAACTGCAAAAAAGGCGAAGTGGCTGGATACCTCCGGAACCAGTTGCCCGACGCGGATATGTAAGTATGTTCATTAAGCACGTGGAGCAGGCTGACAAAGGCTGCGATTTTGATTTCCTTAAGGGAGGGTCGGGATCTGTAGTCCTGAGAGATCTCCATTAAAAAATGCTTCTCCTGGTATACTGAATGAACCGAACGGAATGACATTCGTTATTATTGCACTGGCAATTGCCTTACAGATTTTCCTGTCTGTTAAGAAAGTAAGCCCATTCATTTCACTTCTTTTAGTAGCAATTCTTTCAGGTTTGTTTCTTGGCATGAAACCCATGGAAGTTATTAAATCCATGGAAAACGGTGTTGGAAGCACGCTATCGGGTCTGGCGCTGATCCTTTGCCTGGGGGCAGTGCTTGGAAAGGCACTTGAATCCAGTGGTGCAGCAAAAAAGATTTCCGCGACTCTTATAAACGGTTTAGGAGTAAAGAACATTCAGTGGTCTCTTGTTCTTACAGGGTTTCTGGTCGGACTTCCACTTTACTACAATGCCGGATTCATTATTCTGGTTCCCCTGATCTTTTCAATTGCCAAAGAAACACGCTTACCGCTGTTGTATCTGGCGATCCCGACGGCTGCCTCCCTTTCGACTGTCCATTGCTTCCTGCCGCCACATCCGAGCCCTGTTATCCTTGTAAATGCATTCAACGCCGATCTTGGAAAAACTTTGATATATGGATCTGTTATAGCTATACCGGCTATAATTGTTGCCGGTCCCTTTTTGGGAAAATTCTTTAAAAAAGGGAAAACAGAAATTGTGGGATTATTTGCATCAAAAGAAGATATTCCCTATGAAAAACTTCCGCCGGCGTTACCCTGCTTCATAATCGCGCTGCTTCCAGTTTTTCTGATAACCCTTTCGGTGATCTCAGGGAACTTATTGCCAGGGGGATCATTAGCCAACAGAATCCTTGGCTTTCTGGGCGATGCCAATATAGCTTTATTATGTGCCGTACTAATTGCTTTCTGGTATTTTGGATTAAGGTCGGGGCATAAAATGGAAAATGTAATGAAGTGGCTTAATGAAGGAATTGCCGGGATTTCAGTCATTTTGCTGATCATTACAGCAGGGGGTGTTTTCAAGCAGGTGCTGACCGATAGTGGAACTGCAGAATATATTTCTTCTCTGAGCAGGCAGTGGCAATTGCCTGTACTGGTTTTTGCATGGCTGGTTGCTGCATTACTACGGGTAACACTGGGTTCCGCAACGGTTGCCGGAATAACAGCCTCCGGGATTGTTGCACCCCTCCTCGCCACAACTCATGTTTCACCCGAGTTGCTGGTACTGGCTGTTGGTTCAGGAAGTGTCTTTATGTCGCATGTCAATGACACCGCCTTCTGGATGTTTAAGGAATTTTTCAATCTTTCCTTAAAAGAGACTTTCTTTTCATGGACATTGATGGAGACAACCATCTCTTTTATGGGACTTATAGGAGTATTGATAATGAATTCCATAATCTGAGGCGAGCCTTCATCAGGAAGTTTAACCTGCAGGGATCATGACCGGGAAGCCAGGACTTATACCTATTATACTTACTTTAGTTTCCTGATAAACTGAGAAGGAGAAATCCCGAACTGTTTCTGGAAACTGGTTGCAAAATATGATGGAGAGGAGAATCCAACCAGGTATGAGATCTCATTGATCCTGTAATTCCCTTCCGACAATAGTTCTGCAGCTTTTTTAAGCCTGGCAAGCCTGATATATTCCACCGAATTAAGATCTGTAAGGGCTTTTACCTTTCTGTACAGAGTTGAGATACTAATTCCCATTAGTCCAGCAATTCTTTCCACGCTTAAATCGTTCTCAGAGATATTTTCCATCATGGTGGCATGAAGTTTTCTGAGGAATTCCTCGTCAGTCTTATTCATTGCAACTGATTTGAAATGAGCAAGAGGAGTATTTATGAAGTTCTGGCGATCCAGACTCCTGTTCTTAATAAGATTTCCAATCTGAGCCATCAAAAGATCCGTTGAAAAAGGTTTTTCGATATAAGCATCTGCGCCCGAATCAAGACCTTCGATCCTTGCATTCAGATGTATGGTTGCCGTAAGGAGTATAACAGGTATATGGCTGAATTCTATATTTGATTTGATCTGACTGCAAAGTTCATATCCATTAATGACCGGCATAATTACATCGCTTACAACAAGAATAATATTATATTTCTTAAGTGCTTTCAATGCCTCATCTCCGTTATGAGTCAGAACAACATTATACTCCCCTGAGATTTCTTTGGCAATGAATCGCCCCATTTCAATTTCGTCCTCAACAAGGAGTATATTCGGACGAGAATTTTCAAGCGATCCAAATAGATCATACTCCTGATGTTCACCATGATTAATCTCGTCCTTCTCTATATAACTGTCAGGAAATTCTTCCTGATATTTAGTCAGTTCCAGGACGAATGAATTATATTTTCTATAAGAAGTATCCAGAAAAAGTCTGCCATGATGAAGTTCTGCAAGGGAACGGGCCAGCGAAAGTCCAAGTCCTGTACCTTTTTCACCCGGCTTATCAAAATCTAACTGATAAAATGGTTCAAAGATCTTTTCGCTAAGGTCATTTGGAATCAATTTACCGTCGCTGTTTACACGAATTCTCAGGTTTCCCTGAACCGTTTCAGGTTCCAGGAATACGTCAACCTTCGATTCGGCAAATTTAAGCGCATTTGATAAAAGATTACTTAATATTTTTGTTATAGCTTCCCTGTCCACAGCCAGATTAAAATGATTTAACGGGGAATGCAGCTGAACTGATATCATTTTTTCTTCACTGTAAGGGAGGAATAAATTGAATGTTGATTCAACCAGCTCATATATGTCAGTCTTAATAAAATTAAGCTTAAACATTTCCTTCTCGGTTTTCCGGAAATCAAGCAGCTGGTTGGTAAGCTTCAGGAGTCTGTCGGTATTTCTTTTAATAATTAAAAGGTTACCTTCAGTATCCTTTGAATCTTTTCCTGACTGTAAAATTCTGTCCAGGGGTCCTTTAATTAAAGTTAAAGGAGTACGGACTTCGTGAGTAATGTTGGTGAAAAAATTAATTTTAGCATTTAATATCTCCTTCTCCTTATTACTTTCAATTGTTTCTATTTTTCTTTGATGCTCAAGGGCATTTCTTTTCTTATAAAAACTTATCAGCATGTAAGTTATATATGCTGAAATTATAAAATACAGAATATAAGCAGGAACAGATAGCAAAACAGGAGGCGATATCTTTATATCGAGAAGAGCTTCTTTTTCACTCCAGACAGAACCGTTAGCAGAAGAGATGACCCTGAACCTGTATTTGCCTGGTTTTAGATTGGTATAATATACTTTCCTGTTGCCGGAAATCAAAACCCAGTCAGGATCAGAGCCTTCCATTTTGTATTTATAATTTGTCAGATTGGGGCCGGTAAAGCCAGGGGATACAAAGTCAATACTGATTGAGGATTGATTATACTTTAAAGAAATACTGTTATTTACCAGAATTGATTTAAAATCAGGAGATCCTGCGGGATTGACAAGATATTCTTTACCATTGACCTGGAATCCGGTAAAATAGACTGGCGGATTATATGTACTTTCTTTTATATCGACAGGATTAAATGATACCAGGCCGGTAACTGTACCGAAATACATTTTACCATTCCTATCCTGATATGCTGAATTATAGCTGAAGTTGTTATCTAAAAGTCCATCATCTTCAGTATATGTCACAAATTTATTTGAGTCTGGATCAAGACATAGCAGACCCCTGGTTGACGTTATCCAAAGATCTCCATGATCATCCTGCAGCATAGCGCAATATATTGCAAAATCAATCCCCTTACCTGGTATGTATCTGGTAATCTTTTCTGTTTCCACATCAATATAGCTGAAGCCATTACCTTCCGTAGTAAACCAGATTCTATGACTATTATCCTCGTAGATTGAGGTGATACGCTCATTTGCCAAATCTGCATAATCCCCTCTGTCGGATAATACTTTTTTACAGGATCCTGACGATCTTTCATATTTAAATATCCCTCTTCCATATGTTCCAATCCAGACATTTCCGTTATGATCCTCATATAGACAATGGATAAACGTTCCTGCAGCAACATTATCCATGAATTCAAATGATGAAGTCTCACGATTATACCTGTATAATCCTATTACACTTCCGGCAAGAATTGTTCCATCGGAAGTTATCAGGAAAGTGATAAATGAATTTGTTTTGAGGGCGCTTCTTCCATCACTTATTTCAAAATGATTTATTATATTCCCACTCGGAATATTTAATAAATATATTCCATTATCATAGGTTCCAATCCAAAGATTCTCACCATCAATAAGGACTCCCTGAATATTTCTGCTTTCAATTGGTACATGATTAGAACCATCTGTGAAGCTTGAAAACAGCTTTGTTTTATGGTCTAATTTCATCAGCCCTGCATCTTCAGTACCAATCCAGATATTTCCATATGAGTCTGCACGTATCTCTCTCACCACATTTGCGTTAAGTGAACCTGGTAATCCTGTCGGATAAAACTTTTCAAAAGGTTTGTTTTCCTGTGGAAGATAGTTAATACCTCCATAAAAGGTCCCAATCCATATGCCCCCTTCCTTATCCTTTGTAATTGTCCGGATTGCATTGTTTGAAATAGAAAAAGGATCTGTCGGAACCACCTGAAGATTTGTCATATCACCTGTCTTCAGATTACAGATATCAATCCCGGATTCTGAGCCTACCCAGATTTCTTCGGTATTATTTAAAAATGTTGTACGTATCATCCTTGTATTCCAGCTAAAGTCTTTTGCAAACAGACTGGTAACTCTTCCGGAATTTGGTTCTATTTGCCTCAGGCCTGCAATATCAGTGGATACTATCAACCCCATACTGCCTGCATCCAAAATATTTACCAGATGAACGGATGCCGATATTTCTTTTTCAGTAAGAATCTTGTAGCCGATAAAGTTATCCATCCGGGCGTCATAATTATAAATCTTCCCGTCATCAGCACACAACCAAATGTCACCCGCATTGGTCAGATCAATGCCCCTTGGTGTGAAATATTCAGTTGCAGGATAAAAATTCAGCTTATTACTCTCTTTATCATATTTATATATCCCTGAAAAAGTTGTAAACCATATGCATTTCCTGATATCAGTCTTAATATCAAGAATTAATCCTTCAATATTTTTATCCTGAAATTTTATCGTTCCGAAACAATCATTATCTGGCATATAATAGCAAATACCTTTAGAGGTCCCGATCCAAATCCATCCGTCGCCATCTTCGCATAAAGAGGTAATTAAATTGTTTACCAGGCAATTTGAGACAGATGGATTATTAAAGAAAATTTTAAAATGAAACCCATCAAACCTGTTTAGTCCTTCCTTGGTACCAAACCAGATAAAACCCCTCCTATCCTGAATGCATGCCATAACAGAATTATTCGACAAACCGGTTTCATTCCTGTAATGCCTGAAATAATAGGGTCTCCCATTTCCTGTAATGGACAATAATGAAAGAAAAAATGATAAAAAGAATAATCTCATTTTGGTAAAATTAACTTCCTGTTGAAGAATGAAAATTACTCAAAGATAATCCAAGGTCATTTAATTATTTATCAATTCCTTTTGAAATTCGTTCAACGACCGGTAATATGAGCAGACAAAATTACCTTTGACAGATTATTTAAAGCAATTGGTTGATTTTTTTCATCTGTTGTAAGGAGGCAACCTAGTTTTGTTTAATTGTTTGTTGTACCTGATAATTATTGTATTATCTGGCGCACAACCCGGATAAAGTAAACTTCTGGATTTCACTCAAAACGGATATATGATTAATGACAAAGTATTCTCCTGATCTTCCTTGCCTCAGAATTGCTTTCGATAAATGATGTATCCGATTTTTTATTTTCCATAATTTTATTACACCAGGGAGCCAATTTCCGGCTCCCTTTTTTTAATGGGAAATTAAACCTTTCTTAAGTTATTGCAATCACCTATCTTTAAGAGATGAAATTCTTGATTCATAAAATAAGAAAAGACGGAGTGCGGGTCTCAGATCCTGCAAACAGGGCCATCGCCGGATTGTCAATGGGCGGAGAACAGGCGTTTTATACAGATTTCCGGTTATAGTACCGATTTAATTTATATTATATGACTAAATAATTGACTTAACAACTCACTATGAAAATCAAAAATTATTCTTTAGCAGCATTGATGTTATTTATCAACACCTTTATGATCAAGGCTCAGGATATTCAGCCAACAACGTCACTTGTATATCCGGGAACAGATGGGAGACTGGTATATGTTGCAGATAGCCTGGGCAACAGAATCCCGGATTTTTCAAATGCGGGGTACAAAGGCGGAGGAATCCCGATCCCGTATGTTGCCATCAAAGAAACAGTCTGGCCTGTTCTGGGAGACAATTCCGGCAATATCCAGGCTGCAATCGACCGGGTCTCAGCGCTTCAACCGGATGCTTCAGGATTCAGGGGTGCAGTCCTTCTGAAAATGGGAACTTATGAACTTGAAAAGCCTTTGTATATAAAAGCATCAGGTGTTGTGCTCCGTGGAGAAGGGATGAGCGATATCGGAACCATTCTTATCGGCAAAATACCTAAAGACAGACAGACCTATGGCAGAGGCGGACTGATAAATATAAGTGGTACAACTGGTATAACCCCTCAGGAAGAAACAAAACAGATAATTACTGATAAATATGTTCCTGTCGGCGCCCGTAGCTTTAATGTGATATCAGCTAAAGGATTTAAAGTTGGAGACAAGGTTCTGGTAAGACGTATTGGTAATCAGGACTGGATAAAAGCTATTGGTGAAGACAGTGTTGCTGCAGGAAGGAACAGATGGAGACCTTTTAATATTACATATGACAGAATAATTATCGATATCAGGGGGAATACAATTACCACCGATGTTACCATTTTTACTGCCATAGATATCCGCTGGGGCGGAGGAGAGATCCTCAAATACAATGATGAGCGTATCGACCAGGCAGGAGTAGAAAACCTGCGTGGTATTTCAGAATATGATCCTAAAGTCCGTACCAGGACTTATGGCAATATGGATCGTGACAAATTAAATTCCAAATTTCAGTACCAGGGGGATGAGTATTATTCTGACGAAAATCATGTCAGTAACTTTATAGTCATTTCCAATTCGAAGAATGTATGGGTAAGGAATATCAGCGCTCTTCACTTTGTCACCAGCGTAGTACAAAGCAACGCGGGTTCGAAATGGATAACAGTGCAGGATTGTGAATCAAGGGAACCGGTTTCTCCCAGGGTAGGAGGAAGGCGGTTTATTTACCAGATGAATGGCCAGTTATGTCTTGTACAGAGATGTTTTTCACAAAAAGGACGACATTCATTCGTTTTGCAGGGATCTGAAGCTAGCGGGAATGTTTATCTTGAATGTACAGCGGTAAATCCTTATTCGACGAGTGAACCACATAACCATTGGGTGAATGGTGTTTTGTATGATAACGTAAAAGCGCCGCTTACAGCCAGGTACTGGGATTACATTATTGGCTGGGCCGGCGCTAATATTGTTTTCTGGAATTGTGAGGGAGATTTTCTGGTTCAGAATCCGCCGACTGCGCAAAACTATTCATTCGGACATATCGGGGTGAATGCTGTAATATTTAATGCGGGCTTGCAGGATCTGACCAAACCAAATGGTCATGTAGAATCAATGGATTACCATGTAACACCCCGCAGTTTATACCTTACACAATTAAAAGAACGACTTGGGGAAGGAGCTGTTAAAAATATAACAATGGGAGGTCAGAAATCGGAATAAATTGAGGAGTTTTATTTATATTTATCTGACTGTTTGAAATTGGTATCCGGAAAATCATTAATTTGAATACCAGGAAGAAACAGGCACTAATTCGACGAATCTTAAAGTATCCTGTAACACTAATATTTTTAATACAATACCTATGAAAAAGCTTAGGATTTTACTCAGTTGCATGATTTTATCCGGAGTGTTTTCCGGGAATCTCCTTTCACAGCAACCAGCTGTCATTAAAATTGATTTTGACCGTACAATAGGTGCAGTTGATCCGAACATTTATGGTAGTTTTCTGGAATCTATGGTCGTATACCGGGGCGTTTATGAACCTTCTTCACCTCTTGCCGATGAGAACGGATTCAGGAAAGATTTTATCCAGCTTATAAAGGAGCTGAAAATACCTGTCGTAAGATGGCCGGGTGGAAATTTTGTATCTGGTTATAACTGGGAAGACGGGATTGGTCCGAAGGAAAAACGTCCGGCCGTGCGCGACCTTGCATGGAACAGGATTGAAAGCAACCAGATGGGAACAGATGAATATGCAAAGCTCTCTAGTCTTATCGGGGCTGAAAACTTTGTCTGTATTAATGCCGGAACCGGCACTCTTGACGATGCAAGGCACTGGGTGGAATATTGTAATGTTGAAAAAGGAACCTACTATTCAGACCTCAGGAGGAAGTACGGGAATGAAAAACCATTTAATGTCAAATACTGGGCTCTTGGAAACGAAATTGACGGACCCTGGCAGATAGGTCAGAAGAATGTTGAAGACTATTGCAAGTTTGCACTTGAAGCAGGGAAACTTATTCAACTTGTCGACAGGAACGTAAAACTTGTTGCTTCCGGGGCGTCAAATTACAAACCCGATAATGGCTGGATCGACTGGAATGATTATGTATTGCAGCATATGGTGGGTAACATTGATTATATTTCTGTCCATAGATATGCAACAGAAGCATTACCAGCAGGTGACCGGAGCTTCTCGGGTATGATGTCTTTAGGTCTTGATGTTGATCAAAAGATTGATATGGTAAAAGCCCTGATTGAGAAGGCAATGATGAAATCAGGATCAAAAAGACCTGTATATATTTCATTTGATGAATATTCAGGTGGCGGGAATACCCTTACCGGATCATTAATGGTGGCTCAACAGCTGAACTCCTTTATCAGGCATGCAGATATAGTCAAGATGGCTAATCTTACCATGTTGTCAAGTCTTGCTGGTAATTCACCGGATGGTGATTTCAAAAATGCATTGTTTCAATCATTCTATCTGTATTCCAATAACTGCCATGGCATCTCCCTCGATGTTTATACCAACTGTGAAAAATACAGTACTACTGTATTTAAAGATATTCCTTACCTGGATGTCACAGCAGTATTGAATGATTCAGCTAAAGTGCTGGTAGTAAATGTCATCAACAAGCATGAAACAAAAGCTATCCCGACAGATATTGTTTTGCAGACTGGTACTTTTACCGGGAGTGCCAAAGCTTATGAGGTAAACGGAAAAGCAATAACTTCGACGAATACAAAGACTGAAGAGGGTATAAGTATAAGCACCAAAGAGGTGAAATTTAAGGGAAATACCATCAGCTATAGTTTCCCCGCACATTCACTGACACAGCTGGAGATACCAGTTAAGTAGAATTACCTTATTGCCCTTTGATATTAACCTGAGCCGTTGCCAACCCTGGTGATTTTACATTTAACGTAATTGTACCCTTATTTCCCGGAAGAGAACGTACTATAACCACTGCGAGGCCATTGAAAGCTTTGCGATTGTGCGAAGGGAATGGGACCATATCCGTCGGATCACCGTTGTCTGTTGCAACAATTTCACCGGGTCCATCAATACTGCATTCGATCAGGTTATCGGTACGTGGTACTATGCGCCCTTTATCATCAGTTACCTTCACTGTAATGAAGGCCAGATCTTTTCCGTCGGATTTTATTACTTTCCGGTCAGCTGTAGCCTGCAGCTTTATTGGTTTCCCGGTAGATATAACCACATCTTCAGCCCATTTCTTACCTTTTTTATAAGCCACTACTTTCAGTTCACCCGGTTCATATTTTACATCGTCCCAGCGCAGGCGGTACTCATATTGCCCCATTTTCTTGCGGCCAAGTGATTTGCCGTTGAGGAACAGTTCTGCCTCATCACCTGAAGTAAAAACATGTACCGGTGTAACTTCTCCTGTCCGTTCAGGCCAGTTCCAGTGAGGTAAAATGTGGGCCATAGGCAGTTCCGGACGCCAGTATGCCTGGTAAATATAGAAGCGGTCCTTCTTAAATCCCGCCAGGTCTATGATTCCGCAATATGAACTGCGGGACTCATAATAAGGTGTCGGCTCCCCAAGGTAGTCCCATCCGGTCCACACGAACTGGCCGGCAACGAATGGATTCTGATCCTGGTACATGAACACCTGGTCGGCAGAAGAGCCAAAGTCAACTGCGTAAAGCTCGTAAGAGCTAACCTGGCGGATCCTGGAGTCCCCTCCTCTTCCATCTCTGACTGGTCCGCTGATATCTTTCGATACAGGGAACAGGTAGATTCCGCGACTGCTGAATGCTGACGCGGCCTCACTGCTGAGGATCACTTTACCGGGAAATTTCGTGTGAAAAGCCGGGTATTGCGGTGAAGTGCGAATGCGGGTGGTCCCTTCAAATTCCGGAGTGTTGCGGATCCCTTCGCCCTGGTAATTCAGACTGATGACGTCCATAGTTGCGGAAAAGGGCATTTCCGGCTTGGCATAGTTCATCGCACTGGTTGTGGTCCGGGTGTTATCCTCTTCCTTAATAATATTATCCAGCTCTTTTGCCAGGGCTGCGCCTTCCTCCCCCGAATATTGCTCTCCGACTTCATTCCCAAAGCTCCACATAATCACAGAAGGATGGTTTCTGTCACGCCGTACAAGCGCCCGCAAATCCTGTTCATGCCAGTCCTGAAATATGAGACTAAAGTCAAGCGGGGTCTTTCTCCGGACCCATACGTCGAAGGCCTCATCCATGACAAGGAATCCCAGCCGGTCCGTTAATTCCAATAATTCCGGAGCAGGCGGATTATGGGACGTACGGATTGCGTTGCAGCCCATCTCACGGAGAATCTCAAGTTGTCGCTCTGCAGCGCGGGTATTAAATGCAGCACCCAGGGCACCGAGATCATGATGCTGGTTAACGCCTTTAATCTTTATCAGCTCTCCATTTATGTAGATACCTGAGTCCGGATCGAAACGAAGTGAGCGGATGCCAAAGGGTGTCTCGTATTGATCAACCGGTTTGTCATCCCGCCACAAGGTGGTGACAGCTAAATAGCGGTCAGGAACCTGGGCAGGTGGTGGTCCCCATAACCGGGGATTTTTTAGTATGGCAGAACTTTTGACTTTCACTTTCTTCCCGGCTTCAACCCCACTGGTTACAGGCTGGAAAGTCAGGACTGCATTACCGGCTTTCTTATTATCAGCATCCAGAATGAAGATCTGCGTAATAGCTTTAACAGTTGCATTATTCTTTGAGTCATTGTCAATATTGATTGCCAGATCGATTGTGGCGGAGGCCCTGGAAATATCCCGGGTTGTTACAAAAGTGCCCCACTGCCCGACATGAACCGGATTGGTTTTGGTCAGCCACACATTGCGGTAAATCCCTCCTCCCGGATACCAACGCGACGAACCGGGCGGATTATCAAGGCGGATAGCCAGCTGGTTCTCACCTCCGGGTACAATATAGGATGTCAGATCAAGGCGGAATGATGCGTAGCCAAAAGGCCAGCCTCCTGCCAGATGGCCGTTAATCCAGACCATAGCATAAGACATTGCACCGTCTATATCGAGGAATATGGATCTGGCAGCATCAGATGCGGGAATCTCCAGTTTCTTCCGATACCACGCAACTCCCGGACTTGGGAGACGTCCCATACTACCCCCCACCCCGGCATCCTGTCCGGTAATAAAAGGACCTTCGATAGCCCAGTCATGCGGCAGATTCACAATCTTCCAGGAATTATCGTCGAAACCGCTCTGAACAAAAGGGAAATTGCTGCCCGGATTTCCATCAGGCCGGACATAACGCTTATCAGCATCCCTGATGAAATCATTGCCCGAGGGTAAAATCCATGGTTTGAGTACCTTTTGAGTTGCTTCAACACCCTCTGCCTCGGTTGGCCTGGAATCGGCCGGTCTGTCATCCCTGTAGCCTCTGACTGCCGGACGTTCATCATAAAGGAGATTATCAGTTATTGAATCATACTTGAAAAAACGCCACCCTTCGTTAATCGATATACGTTCCCGTATTGAATTGTTTATTTCTGCAGGCTGATTACGTTCAGGATCTGACACAGATGCAAACAGGATAATACATCCTGCAAAGGCTAATGCCATCCTGGTGAAGAAGCTGAAGGAATTACTTTTTTTAAATATTTTCATCTGGACCACAAGAGTATTTATAATCAGATATCATTATCATCAATTATTGTCGAAAATATCAAATCGTCCACAATAATCCTATATAGGAGTTAAACTGATGATCATTTGTTATACTATGACCAAAGGAAAAAATTATATGAAATTTTTCGTTTGGATTGATCGATCCCCCCAGATTAAAAGCGGTTCCTGATTTGCTGCTTCTGGTGTCAGCAGAATGAAAGTAAACTTCCCCTCCCAGTGTTAACGTTGGTGAGATATCATACTGGATTTCCCATCCTGTAAAAATCCAGTTTTTATTGTCGTTACCAGGATTTATCCAATAACCAACACCACCATAAGTAGTTAATTTGCCCCACGATTTTTGCGCCCAGACAGGCAGAAATATTTTAGCTTTACCATCACTGAATTCACTGTTTTTTATAGTGGGGATTTCTATTATCGGGAACACTCCTACCTGAGGACAATTATCTGTTTCCTTGATAAAACGATATTTAATTCCTGCCTCTGTATCGGCATATCCAAAATCAGCACCCCTTCCAGGAGTATAGCTATAGTTCATCGGCAACAAAAGGTGAAGCTGAACATTATGAATTACTCCATAGTTTAATTCAATGTGAGGACTCGTGCCGGACCAGACTCCAAACTGATGAGCGTTAACTGAAGAAATATAATACTCCCAGTGTTTATACATTACCGGTTCAGGATCGTCTGTGTCAAATGGCGGACCGGCGAAATCACATTGAACATTTATTAAAAACAATATGCCTAATAAAGCCGGGTATTTCATTTTAAATACCAGTTTGATTAAGGTATATGATTTTGAAAATATTTTATGCAATCCGGAAGAATGATAAATAAATTTAACTAACATATATAACAAGATATTAACATTAGTGTTTATAATTACATTTATCCGGTTTGCCTTATATTACTTAAGAATTTTGTAAATAATTACTCAGCTTGCTGAGAGAAAGTTGACTCTGGATTAAACAAGTGAATGTAAAATTTGTTAGGAGCTTATTCATTATACAGGGAATTGCATTGATGACAGATTCAGAACTAAAGTTCTACAGACGAGCTTTTGGCTTAAGCTTGTTCACCATATTTTATAATATCGCCGAAGGGATAATCTCCATGGCCTTTGGATATGAGGATGAAACACTAAGTTTGTTTGGTTTTGGCGCAGATAGTTTCATCGAGGTGATGTCCGGAATTGGCATTGCTATTATGATCTTGCGTATCAGAAAGAATCCAGGCAGTCCAAAAAGCGGGTTTGAAATTACAGCATTGAAAATAACAGGGACTGCATTTTATTTATTGGCAGCAGGTTTATTGGCTGGTATTGTTTTGAATATAGTTAATCATAACAAACCTGAATCTACGCTCTGGGGGGTAATAATATCATTAGTTTCTATTATAGTGATGGTCTGGCTTATGAAGGCAAAAATGAGCATCGGCAAAAAGTTACATTCCGAACCCATAATTGCTGATGCAAGTTGTACCAGGGTTTGTGTCTATATGTCATTGGTACTGCTCGTATCAAGTCTTGTTTACGAATTCACTGGTTTTGCCTATGCCGACGCTATTGGTGCTGCGGGTCTGACTTACTTTTCCATATCTGAAGGCAGGGAAGCTTTCGAAAAAGCAAAAGGGAAGAAATGTAATTGCTGATTTCATTACGAAAAGAAACATCAGATCTCATATTACAGTTTACTACAGGTGTTTGCATTGTCAGGTACATTTAACAAAATTTAAGAATTTAATTAAGTATATTGACCGGTTGAGTGTTCCGGAACATCAAAGCATTTGATTTTCCAGTTTCTAACCTGTTATTTAAATTGAAGTACCAGCCCGAATGAAAATTAAATATCTGATAACAGTGGCGTTTCTGTTTATAGCACTAAATGCAAACAGTCAGTCAAAAATCTACTTTGTTTCCTCCGCCGGAAACGATGATCAATCCGGTCTTTCAATCAAAACAGCATGGAGGACCATTGAAAAAGTGAACCAGATAACATTTCAGGCCGGTGACAGGATCCTTTTCGAATCGGGCGGAATCTGGAAAGGGCAGTTAAAACCACAGGGCTCCGGAGAAGAAGGTAAGCCCATCATTCTGAGCAGCTACGGAGGCGATGCAAGGCCTGTATTCAATATCGGAAGATCCGAAGGCGCCGGCATCAGGCTTACCAACCAGTCATACTGGGAGATCAGCAATATGGAGATTACAAGCGGTGCCGCACCGGAATCCGGCATCGGCCGTCAGGGAATCGTAGCAGTAGCAAAGGGAGAGGATCAGCGTGTAAAGCATATAGTTATCAGGAATTGTTTTATTCATGATATATGGGGTCAGCTTGGTGGGAATACCGAGTATGTGGGGTATTACAGTTGCGGCATACTTGTTAATATCCAGCGTGACAGGAACCGAGACAGAAGCCGTCCTGTGACAACGACAATCGATGATGTGCTTATAGAGAATAACAGGATTGAACGTTTTGATAAATGCGGAATAATATCCTGGGGACCTGTCAACAATGTAATCGTACGAAACAATGTTATGGATAATCTCGGTGGTGACGGGATATTTGTGAACGGCACCTACAGAGGGATAATAGAGTACAATTTAGTAAAACGCTCATGTATGCGGTCAGGTAATCCTGACCTGCCGGGCGGAAAAGACTGGTGGCCTCATACTGCAGCAATCTGGATACAGAATGCCATCGAAACAATTATGCAATTTAATGAAGTTTACGACACAGGAAGAGAAAAGGCTAATGGAGACGGTAACGCCTATGACTTCGATTTCAACTGTAAAAATTGTATCTGCCAGTATAACTACAGTAAGAATAATCATGGATTTTTACTAATCATGAACCAGACATTCGGGAATGTTGCGCGTTACAATATAAGTGAAAATGATAAAACACATCTTATTCAATTTCAATGTGATACTACCGACAGAAATATAATACACAACAATGTTTTTTATGTCGATTATGGTACCGCCGATCTCGACTATCATTCCGGTAATACAGATAAATCCAGGCTGGGTGCAAATTTATATAATAACATCTTCTATGCTACGGGACAGGGGCGCTTCAGGACTGTGTATACCCAGGGCAATGTCTTAACACGGCAGTTTAACGATTCAATTACATTTCCTCACAGGCCAAAAACTCAATTCTATCACAATTGTTATTTTGGTCCCTGGAAAAACGGGTTGCCTGATGATCCGGAAAAATTAGTGGCTGATCCGTTGTTTACAGCTCCCGGCACCGGTGGACAGGGATTGTCATCACTGGGGGGATACAGGCTTAAACCGGAGTCACCATGTATAAACGCCGGTATTTTTGTACCGTGGAACAGTAAACGTGATTTCTTTGGTAACCCTGTTTATGACGGATCGATTGATATAGGTGCATTCGAACTGATAGGTTCAGGAGTGTTTGCCGACGAATCGATTGAAAATAAAATTAACGAAAAAGTTGCGGCCCGGTCAAGGCTTGCCTGGGCGAAACGAACTTTCCCGACAACCATCCGGCAACCTGTTGAGGGGAAATTAATAATCACACTCAGGGAACCTCTTGATAGTCACATTTCAGGAACCATCTCCTGGAATAAAAATGAAATTAGAACGAAACCTGATGCTATCCTGTTGAGTAAATCGCCGGAGCGAAAAAACTTTACATTTACAATACCAGCGAAAACTCAACTTTCAGCAACCAACTCGTTTCACATCATGCTTGAAGAGAAGGAATTCAGGGAAGAGTGGGATATCCCGGTATCTTCCTCACCGGGAAGATAAAAGTCATTTGGAAGTACCTGGTTAATTATCAGGAAAAAAATCCAACTATATTTATATATGTTTTTAAATCAAAATCTGATAATCAAATATTGACTGATTCTCAATATATTAAATTAATCCGTCTATGAAAAAGAATGTTATTCAATTGGTAATGCTTGTCGTCCTGTCATTATCATGCCCGGCACAAAATGCTAAAGATGAATACAATGTATCCGTCAGTGACATTCGCCTGAGCGACCCTTTCATATTTGCCGACAAAAGCGATCAAACATATTATATGTATGGATCAGGTGGTGCCGGTACAGTAATGTGCCGTGCCAGCAAAGACTTGAAAAACTGGACTGACCGGTTTGTTGTTTATCAGTTTCCTGCAGAGCATTGGGCAGGTCCTAAAGCTCCCTCCTGGGCAGCTGAAGTACATCAATATAAAGGTAAATACTATCTCTTTACCACATCTGATGACGGAAAGCCAATTGGTAAGAATATCCTGGGCAATGATTATCCTCACAGGGCAACTCAGATTTATGTTTCCGAATCACCCCGGGGCCCTTTCAGGGATTTTACGAATAATACACCTCATACGCCGGCAGAGTGGCCGAGCCTTGACGGTACACTCTGGCTGGAGGGGGGCAAACCTTACCTGGTCTTTTGTCATGAATGGACCCAGATCATGAACGGCACTGTAGAGGCGGTACCTTTACCTGAAAATCTGGGGCTCCCCGTAAAAACACCTTTTACTCTTCTTACAGGTTTCGATGCACCATTTATTACTGAATCCCAGCCCGATCCACGAAAATCTTATGTCACGGACGGATGCTTCCTTTTCAGAACAAAGACAGGCAGGCTGGGAATGATCTGGTCTAGCTGGAAGGGTAAGGATTATGTTTTAATGGCTGCTTATTCCAAATCAGGTAAGATAAAAGGTCCGTGGGTCCAGGATAAAGAATTGTTATTCCAGAACAATGGCGGTCATGGAATGCTGTTCCGTACTTTTGAAGGTAAGCTCATGCTCAGCATGCACTACGTTGATGCAGCGGATCAGAGACCGGGCCGTCAGCCTATGTTCATTGAAGTTGATGACTCCGGCGACAGACTTACAATCAGGAAAGAGGGTGTTGTAATTAAATAAGATCGAAAGGATTATAATGAAAGAAGGAATAACAAAATCCGGCATTTCGATTCTTTTTATCTTCTTTACATTAGTTTTGATGTCTCAGCAACCTGATCTCCCCGGGGCAGGTTAAGGATCCAAAAGAAGCAAAATTTCAGGCTTATCTGTTTGCACATATGACCCATAAAGATTAATGAATATATGGGTATCTGAAGATTTAATTACCTGGGATAAATATAGTTTCCCTCCTTCTGTACGCCATGGATGTATGATCACTATCTCAGGAAATGAACATAACAAACTGATTGAAAAATTCGGGATAGCAAAAAATTGACTGCCGGCTTTTTACCTGGCAGATAGTCCATTAAAAAGAGAATTTGTGACCATTCCACTAAACAAAACATTGTATTTTAATGTTTATATGGATCATTAGTTGAATAGTATGAACGGTTTTTAAAATCTTTTGCGAATGAAACGGAATCTCTCTTTAATGATTACACTGGTAATTATTTTAATTGCCACTTCATGTAAGAAAAGCTCGAATGACTTTCTGGTCGAATACAAAATTCAACCAGCTAACAATTTAATAATCCAGATCAGCTATAATGATCAGTCGGGTATCCTGAAAAGCGTTAACAGTATTGATCAGTTCGGTAATGGAACAAAAGATATTTCAGTCTCACAGAAGCCATTTACTGCCAAACTCGAAGTAGAAGTAAATAACAATACTGCCGAAACGGTACACTATATTTTAATCATATATGTTGATGGGCAGTTAAAAAATTCAACCCAGTTACAAGCTCCGCCTATGACCAGTATGACAACCGGTCAGATTGAATATACGGTCAATTAAACTAAGGCTCAGCACGATGCTTTTCTGATCGTGCGATCATAAAATTCTATTTCCTGCCAGCTAAGGTCCATTGTGCCTCTGTGCCCTTTGACCGCCGAAGCTTTAGCGAAGGCGGTTTGTGCCTCTGTGCAATCCTGCGGTCCTGCCGGTTCAATATGACAAATTACAATCCGGCTTATTTTTGGCCAAATTTGTTTTGACTTATTACATTTATTGTATTTTATTTCTATATTTCGCCGCCAAAATATCTGAATCTGTTAATATAATGGAAATCAGATCAGTTTAAAAATTTTATAATTTAGCTTGTTAATATACCCTGCATGATGAACATTAATCCTGAAGGAGGTCTGTTTCAATCATGCAGGAATGAATTTATTTTACAAATCACTGGTTTAATTTCGTTATTAAGAAAATTTTGATGAAAAAGTTCTCCCTCGACAAAAGCAAGATCAAGGTTCTTTTACTTGAAGGTATCCATGAAAATGCGATTCGGTACTTTAAGGAAAATGGTTATACTAATATTGATTACCATAAAGAAGCTTTGACCGGTACGGAGCTTGAAAAAAAGCTTCATAATGCACATATATTAGGGATCAGAAGCCGTACTGAACTCCATAAAAGTCTGCTCAATAAAGCACCTAAATTAATCACAATCGGATGTTTCAGCATAGGAACTAATCAGGTTGATGTATCTGCTGCAAAAATGCTCGGCATACCTGTATTCAATGCCCCGTTCTCAAATACGCGTTCAGTTGCAGAACTGGTATTGGCCGAGTGTATTATGCTTATGAGAGGCATTCCTGAAAAGAGTGTCATGGCACACAGGAAGATCTGGATGAAAACACCCAGTAACTCCGTGGAAGTAAGGGGTAAAAACCTTGGTATAATTGGTTACGGACATATAGGATCTCAGGTTTCAATTCTTGCTGAAAGCCTGGGTATGAATGTATTCTATTTTGATATTGAAAAGAAACTGAGTCTTGGCAATGCCAGACCCACCGGTAATCTTGATGAACTGCTCAGAATATCGGATACAGTAACCATCCATGTTCCCTCGACTGAATTAACAAGGAATATGATCTCAAAAAAACAGGTTGCAATGATGAAACCGGGAGCCTGCCTGATAAATGCTTCACGGGGAGATGTCATGGATTACAAAGCAATTGCTGACGGATTGAGATCGAAACACCTTGCCGGAGTAGCTGCAGACGTATTTCCACGGGAGCCGGCGTCTGTCAACGAACCCTTTGTGAATGAACTTCAGGAGTTTGACAATGTAATCCTGACGCCCCATATCGGCGGAAACACTATGGAAGCACAGGCAAATATCGCACTGGAGGTGGCTGAAAAGCTTGTAAAATATAGTGACACAGGGTCCACCATTGGTGCAGTAAATTTTGTTGAGATTTCTCTTCAGCCAAATTCTTCCAAACAGCGTTTCCTGCATATCCATAGGAATGTCCCGGGCATCCTGCGCGAAGTAAACAATTTTTTCAGTTCCAGGGGTATCAATATTTCTGCTGAATACCTTCAGACTGATCCCGATATTGGTTATGTAATTATCGAAACCGAAAGTGAGCTTACACCATCAGTTCTGAAAGGTCTCAAGAATATTCCGCATACAATACGCGTCAGGATATTATATTAACCTCATTTATAGGTTTGACCTGTCAGACGGCAGGTGAAGGGGTTTTGACCACTTTTTTGGTACAATCTGTGATTACGGAAACCGGACGCACACCTGCCTTGTTATGTGGCTTAAAATATTCCATTTCAATTATAATTTATTATTTTGTTAAATCACCCAAGGATGATCAGGATGAGTGATAAGATTTATTCATTTGAGCTAAAAGGTTATAAATCAATTATTTACCGTCGTAAGGTTACATTGTCACAAACTTCCTTTTCTCTGCCATGCCGTACAAAGGCCTCCGGGGATATTATGCATTTCAAAAATTGAGGTCTGAAAATCGTTCATCTGTGCATATAGGCCGGCAGATAAGCCTGCCATTCCAGACCCGATTATAATGATCGATTCCCCCATTCTGTTCAGATTAAGTTTCAGGATTCATTTATCATAAATTTAAAACATTTGTCTTTATTCTGATGGATAATTAAAGATATGAAATTGGAAATTTTAAACTTTTTTAAGATTTCTTAAGTTTTATCGTTATGTATTTCTGACAAAAGAAAGCTAAAAGCATAATGTGATTTTCTATTGTCTTAATACTAAACGAATACGGAAGTAATTTAAAAATGATATTCAAATAACAGCAAGGTTCTTGATGATAAAAGGCAGGAAATGTGTATATTGCAGAAAAATAATCAATTCGGTTGTACAAATGGAACAGTTTCAGTCATCCATCCGTTAAAATAATTTTTCATTTTTTTCGTTACAGGTATGAAAGCCATTACAATTCTGTCAACTATTAATTCTATCCTAAAATGAATCGGAACCGATCAATTTTATTCATTTCATTATGCGGTCTGGCCTTTTCATGGACTTCCGCATTATGCCAGACCGAAATACCCGAAGTCCTGAACAAAGGTTCTCTTCCGGAACAAATGAAATATCTTGAGGAGAAGACCAGAATTTACGAGAATTACCGTGCTATACGGGAGGATATGTTCCAAAAGATAAAGGGCAATACCCTTGATTCATTGACATCAGCTAAAGGAAAAATATCCGCATATGTTGCACTCACCGGCACTCTTAATTCCAGGATAAGTTCACTGAGGGACAGTCTTGCCTCCACACAAGCTGATCTTAATGAGACCACGCGCACAAAAAACAATATTAGTATTCTGGGCATGGGTATGAATAAGACTGCCTATAACAGCATTATGTGGACAATACTGGCAGTGATGATATTTTTACTGGCAGCAGGCTTTCTCATTTTCAAACGCAACCTTGTTGCAACCTCCAAAACTAAAAATGAGCTGGAAGAGCTTAAGAAGGAATTCGAAGGATACCGTCAGAAAACACGTCTTGAGCGCGAAAAGATGAGTATGGATCACTTCAATGAAATCAGAAAATTACGGGGTGGATGATGTAATCAGAAACTCCACGGACTTGATAGTGTTCCCGAATCCGAGGCTATTAGTTAATTATGTATCCGCCTGTTAAAGAAAATTTGATCAAAGCTGCCCGAGAGCGATCCTGGCATTAAGGTAGTCGGGAGAAACAGCCAAAGCAGCATTAAACTCCTCAATAGCTTTTCTCCTGTTGCCAAGCCCGGCATAACCCAGCCCTGCATTATAGTGTGCCACAGCAACGCTAGAACGCGACGGCTGCCTTCTGGAACCCTGAGATGCTTCCGTTTCATTTCCTGCGGACCGGTTCAAAGCATCAGTTGCGGATGAAATTAACTCATTAAATACTTCTTCATTACCCTCCTTACTGCCCAGTTTCACTTTAGCAAGAGCCTGATAATAACGCTGTTCCCCCTGGGTCAGGGAGTTCCCTCCACTGCTTGTCGTGCGACCTGCAGCTCCCGCACCTGCAGCACCTGTTCCCATACCTCCACCGGCAGCAACACCGCCACCAGCTGTACCGGCTCTGGCAGACTGAGTGGGTGTGATAATTTCATTCCATGCTTTTCTGGCTTTTTCCTTATCTCCGGCACCGGCATACGCACAGCCGGTCCAATACATCAGGATAGCATTACGCTGATCAAATCGTTGTTCCGCACGAAGGTTTTCCGGCGGTTTCAAAGCATTTTCAAAACTTGTAACAGCCGCACGATAGTTCCCGGCTTTCATTTGCTTCAGTCCGAGGACCAGGTTTGCATCTGACCACGCCTGACCGCTGTTGAAAGGAGTACCACCTTCCCAGATGGAGAAGGTACGGCTTTGCATCAGACTAATTGATTCTTCAGCTTTCCCGGCAAGTATCTTAAGTGTAATCAGATTCCCCAGAGCTTCATCGTTCCTTACAACGACACTCTGGTTCTTCTCAAGTATTGACAGACGTTTTTCAACCGTCGCATTGGTTGCCTGATAGAGACGGTCGAGCTCAGTAAAATGCGCCGGGTAAGGATTATTGATAGCTACTGCTTTTTCCAGGCTTGCTATCGCTTTAGACTGTGAACCATCGTCTTTCCGGTGTGAGTATGCAACTGCAAGATTTCTCCATGTTATTGCAAAATCGGGATCGAGCGAAGATGATCTTTCCCATAGTTCAGTTGAAGCTTCAGGCTGCCAGTCGTAAAGCAGGTTGCCAAGATAATATGAAGCACGTGCATCATCAGGATTAGCAGTGATTGCACTCTGCAGAACATTAATTGCTTCATCCTGGAAGGGAAAGACATATTCAGCTGACTGAAGTGAAGCCTGCTTACGATATTCAACTGCTTTCGCCATATCGCCAAGTTTTTCAGCGAAATATCCGAGGTAATAATAAACCAGAGGAGAAATACCTGCTTTGGACGGGGCAGATGAAATGCACTGCTGAAGCACTGTGCTGCCATCACTCCAGAGGCCGCAGTTATAATATTCGGCCGCGGTTTCCTGCGCGGTGGCAGAAAATGAATTCATCGTGCTGAAGAGAGTCTTTGCTATGGCCGGATCTTTTGTTGCGAGCCATTGCTCAGCCATAAGATGAACATCAAGAGGATCGCACTTTTCCCTGGCCATGACTAACAGTTTAACGGCTTCATCAGTTCGATTGAGGTGCCTGAGTACAGACGACTTGAGACCGTAAGCACGAACATTAAAAGAATTTGCATCGAGAGCCCTGTCAGCAAAACTAAGAGCAGATTTAAAATCACCCCGCATTGCGGCGATCTCAGCTATTGAATAATATCCAGGCGATTTCCATTCCTCTTTCCAGGTGGCTTTATAGAAGGCGGTAAAAGCTTCATCAAACCGGCCCTGCCCCTTAAGGGCTACTCCCAGATAATAAAAAGGTTCGACATCCTTTGGATTAGTATATTGTGCTGTGAGACGGCTGATTGCTCTGTCAAGATATTTCTCAGCTTCCTTATATTTTGCCTTCTTCAGATTTATAATTCCCATCCCGGTGTTTGCTGCGACGTTGCCTGAATCACGATGCAGCAATTCCAGCCAGTAAGGATCTGCATCAAGAGAAGGGTTGTGAAATTCATAAATCCGCTGTCCTGCAAGGAAAAGTTCTTCATCTGTCTTATAATCAGCAGGTTGCTGAACATTCGGAACCCCGACTGGTCTGGGTTCTGGAAGGATCCTTATTGGCGAATAGGCTACCAGCTCACGCCCTTCGGCCGAGATTGAGGCACGCAGGTCGTGCTCATCGTCACCGGATGGTACAGCTATTTCTTTTGCATAAGGTTTTCCGGGGTTGATTGCAACTTGTTCTTCAAGGAGAACTTTATCACCTGTTTTGAGAGTGACAGTTGCGTTTGTATATGACTTCGTCGTATAAAATCCCATCGCTGCTTTACCATCCTTTACCTCAAGATTAACAGCTGCATCAAGGTTGGCATTCTTTACACCCCTGATGCCCCTGAAGGGATAAAAGTTCATTTCAAAGGAACGCTCCTCAAAAGGCTGAAGCCAGGAATAATCGGGCTGATTATCAGAGTAAGCACCTACCATGATTTCAAGGTATGGTCTTCCGTCATCAGCAAGGATCTTATCCCACATGGATCCTACACCCCAGGTAAAGAATTTCTTTCCGGGAACTATATTCCGGTCGTTGACGCTCATTATACCGGCATTCAGTCCATGATCATATCCGGCAACAAAATCCTCTTTATCATTCACGCAGAACCAGGAGGCTGAATTTTTATTGTTTTTATACCAGCTTACATCGACTCCGTTTGTAACCGGCCATGGTTGAAATGAGCGTTTGCTATGGCCGGTCGAATATTGTGTACTGGGAGGAAAAATGACCTGGTAATTATCGTTTGGACCAACAGCAACGTTTGCAAAACAGAGCATTGTATTCTCCATCGGTGTGCGGTTAATGATCCGGAGCTTGCATTCGAGGACCGAGCTGCCCGGATATAATGTATAGCCGACAGCCCATCGCATACGCTGTCTGACTTCAAGCTCTCCAACCCATATTGTCTTGCTTCCATCAGGATTATCCTCACGGCTCCACTGGACAGGAATAAATGTTGATGCCCGGTGGTGATGGGGTATGTTCCATTCTATACCGCCTGAAATCCAGGCTCCAATTAATCCGATTAAAGCCGGTTTGATTTCATTATGCTTATAAATGAAGTCATAATTATTGGTCTTATCCAGTGCCGAGAAAAGACGGCCTCCAATCTCCGGGAGAATACTGATCTTAACAAATTCATTCTCAAGATAAACAACATGATAGGTCTTGTTGCTTTTAATATTTGTAAGATTATCGTACAGGGGATACGGATAAATCCTGCCTTCTGCACCCTGTGATTGTTTGCCGAAGAAGAACATAGGATTTGGATCAGGCGGGCCTGCCGTATAGGTAGGGATTACCTCATCAGACTCATATATCTTTACAGTCGACTGGGAAAATGCAATGTGAGCAAATCCAGGTAAAACCAGGCCAAGGATTAATCCTTTAATCAAACCTTTATTCAACATTTTTACTTTCATTTCGATCTGGTTAAGTATTTTGGTTTCAGGTAAGAATTATTTCTGTACAGGCTGATAGATCCTCACATAATCGACCTCGTAGGTTACCGGGAACATGGTTTTTGAAGGATCCCCTCCATTTGCTCCCAGAGCAAGGTTTAATAAAATGTAATGAGGCTGAATAAAGGGATTTCTACCATCAGGATTAATTGTTTCGCTGAGTAAAGTAGTGTTGATCAGCAGATCATCAAGGGAGAGCCTGATTGAAACGCTGTCCCACTCCATTTTCCAGATGTGAAATTTTTTCACCCAATCAGGATCTTTTGCCGTAAAATCCTTAAGAGGTCTTATTTCGGTATGCCATTTGGCGTTGCGCTGGTTTCCAAGCCAGGCGACATTAGCAAGAATTATGGGATTACCGCCCCGGCGATAGAATTCCATAATATCTACTTCACCACCACCCGGCCATCCCCCGCCTGTACCCAGCGTCCAGATCGCCGGCCATGCCCCCATGGCAGTATCAATCCGGGCACGTATCAAAAAAGTACCATACCTCCATTGTTTCCTGCCCCGGGTGTTTATGCTTGAAGATGTGTATTCGGCATATTCGCGGTTCACATTCCATCTGGAGCTTCCTGCAATGTAGTTTGGATTCTTAACCTGCTCCCTTCTCCCTTCAATAAGAAGCACTCCGTTGGCACAGTCAGCGTTTTCCTGCTTATACCACTGAAGCTCCTGATTCCTTACAAATCCTTTTTCAAAACTCCAGGAAGCTGTATCCGGTTTGCCGGTTCCGTTAAATTCATCATTCCATACCAGTTTCATTCCCGTCATTTTTGCGGGTTTCCTGAAATCGGGGGCATATGGATCAGGTTTTTGAGCATCACTGATGCCAGTTATCCAAATGAGAAAAACAAGAAAAATCAGTCTGGTGATATTCACAGAATGTGCTTTATAAATTTTTAGCTTTCTCAATCATTTCATTAAATAAAGCCAGTTGCTCCTTCATTCCTGCAACCCTGTCATTTGGTTCCGTGCGGGCTTCAAGTAATATCCACCCTTTATATTTCATGCCCGTAAAAAGATTGAACAATTGCTGATAAGGATAATTGCCATCGTTCAGCTCGCGGATATGAACCGTGTCACCAAACCATTTCTTCACACTATTGAAATTGCCTTCAAGTCCGGGAGGAAGAAGGTCCTGATCATTGCAATTCCAGCACATTTTCACATTCTTCTGGGTAACCTGTTCAAAAATAGCTTTCATATTCGGGATCTCCTGAGTTATTTCACCATGGCATTCAACACGTATCAGCTGGCCATAATCCCTGGCGAATTTCCCGCATTCATTCAAAGAGGCTGCAATCTGTGCAATTGTTTTTTCCGAGGGAACTTCCGGAGGAAGATAATTTGGCTTAACCTTTATGCCTGAGGCACCGATATCCTTACAGAGCTTGATATACTCCTTTGTCTGTTCAATATTCTCCCGGACAACTTTCTGATCAGGACTGTGATATTCGAAGTTTGCACCATAGCCGACACATTTTACTGAACTGTCAGCAAACTGTTTTTTTACATCGGAACGCTGGGTGGATGTAAGATTTGTTTCAACTTTATGGGCATGCTGGACCCGGAGCTCCAACCCGGCATATCCTGCTTTTTCGCAATTGGATATAAGTGTCGGGAGGTCCCAGTCCCGACCCCACTGGTAGGTAACCAGACCAAGCTTCATCCCGGAGGCCATAGGGATTTCAAATGCCGGGAAATCTCTGAAAAAAGCAAGAGATGCTCCGGCACCAAAGCTTGTCTGTAAAAACTGGCGTCGTGATAGGTGGTTCTTCATAGGTTTATTATTTGCACTTTTGCGCCCCATCGGTTTCAGGTTTACATAATATATCTGACAGGGCCGGGATTCCTATTCGAGGATATTTCTCATGTACTCAATACATTTTGCAACTTCCTTAGCAGGATCAGATCCCTCAGGAATATTATACTCGAGTTCAATATCAACATTGATCGGCCATTTCTCCTTCCTGAGGAGCAGAAGTATATCAGCAATTGGTGTCTCTCCTTTGCCAAACGGCATGTTAGCTGCGGCCGGTGTGCTCTTAGGTCCGGTCTTATCTTTTATATGAATGCTTCTCATCTTATCATGATATTTGATTATTATATCATTAGGATGGAGGCCTGTTGCACCGTAATAATGACCGGCATCAAGGTTAAGATAGTTGGCAGGAGAATATTTGAAAATGGATTCAAATGAAAAACCAGGCTCTGCAGGCTGCTGATGAGTATGGTACATTGCAAGACTTTTATGCTTCTCAGCAAATTTGCCAAGCCGCTGAATAGCCATTTCGCTGTATTCATCAGTTATCCCTATGGTACCCAGAACCTTCGCTGCATTATAGGCATAGTCTATTTCTTCATCTGTCCATCCTGAAGGGGCAAATTTTACAATATTGACCTTAATGCCAGCGTCGTTGAATTTCCTCCGCATATCGGCATACCTCTGCATAGGCATTGAGAGGCGCCACTGTCGCTGTTTTTCCCTTGCTTCATCAGAAGCTCTGGCAAAATCAGCCTTATCTTTTTCTGTCATTAAACCTCTGGGTCTTACAGGCATCTGAGGAATCCCGAGATCCTCCTCGGCAACAATTCTCAGTTCAATAGAATTAATCCCCGCCAGCAACAGATACTGAACCACATCATCAACCTTATGAGGCATGTCGCGGTAGCAGTAGGTTGTGCATCCCAGCTGGACTCCCCCGAACTTTGAATTTGGCTTCTTTCTTTTTGGCAGAGGGGTAGATGAATAATTCACCGGGATCAGAGCAGCTGCCGCTGCTGAAGCTGCAGTTCCCAGAAACGTTCGTCTGGTTATAGTAGAATATTTCATTACTTAAGTGAATTAATGTTTTAGTATCAGTCTGTGAATTTGATGGTTTTAAGGAGGAAAATACGAAATATTGTCAGGATCACCTTACTGAAGTTACAACTTATCTATTAAATCTTGTTAAATATCACAGAATTCAGATCATAAACTGTAAAAAGCATTTAAATTTAGCAAAGAAATTAACTTAACCGATATGGACAGAAGAGATTTTTCAAGACAGATAATGTATGCAGGAATGGCAATTCCTGCAATTAACAGCGGAGCATTTCCCGTTTCTGAAGAAACCGGATATTTTAAGGAAGATACAAAGAATATCCCGGTAAGGGAATTTGATGTAGTTATTGCAGGAGGAGGCACAGCCGGCGTGGTGGCTGCAATAGCTGCAGGAAGGACAGGCGCCGGAACTGCTCTTATTGAAAGTAAGGGCTATGTAGGTGGAACTGTTGTTGAAGGAGGGACAGCCTTGCATAGCTTCTTCAACCTGTGGAAAGCATTTCCGGGAGTTGAGAAGCGTCAGGTTGTAAGAGGTATACCGCAGGAAATAATTGACCGGCTTCTTCTGGTGGGAGGTACTACCGGTCATGGTGATGTGACAGGTAAAATAGATTATGACGACGTTTGTACTGCAATAGATACTGAATTATACAAACTGGTTGTTTTTGAAATGCTTGCTGAAGCAGGTGTTACTGTTTTCACCAGCACCCTGGTAGCCGGGGCTGTAAAAAAAGGAAATTCCATCGATGGAATTATTACACAGAGCAGGATGGGTAGAGAAATGTTCAAAGCGAAATGCTTTGTAGACAGTACCGCTTACGGAGATCTGTCAGCCTGGGCAGGCGCAGAATTCAAAGAGCTCAATGACCATCCTGTCTGCAACAGTATGGGTCTGGGGAACGTTAATATTGAAAAGCTTTACACATACCTGGTAAAAAACAATGCCCTTGGAGATCTGGCCTATGGAATCCGAGACGGAAAGGAAGGGCAGATAATCAGATTTGGAAGTGAAAGTGGCTATACAATAAAAGGCAAACTTCCACAGGAATTTGTTGATGGCGTTGTAAAGCTTGGATCAGGGTTAATCACAACCACTGTTCATGATAACTACCTGATGTTCATAAAGGTAAATTATAAAATGCCTGTCAGCCCAACAAACCGGGATGAGGTATCAAAGGCTGAGCTTATTATCAGGCAAAACCAGTATAAAACTCTTCAGCTGTTCAGAAAATATCTCCCGGGATGTGAGAATGCCTTCATAGCAAGGACCAGTCCTTCACTTAATATCAGGCGCGGAAGGACAATTACCTGTGATTATGATATTTCACTTTCAGATGTGATTGACGGTAAACACTTCGATGATGATATTATGGTCTACGGATTCCATGATTCTGCACCAAGGTACCAGATAAAGAACGGAGGTACATATGGATTACCTTTTAAAGCATTATGTGTCAAAGGCATAGATAACCTGCTGGCGGCAGGAATGCTCATAACTTCCGAATTCCAGGCTCATATGTCAACCCGGAATACAGTTTGCTGTATGGGTCAGGGACAGGCAGCCGGTACTGCTGCAGGCATCTGTGCGGCAAGAAAGATAGGGATCCGCGAACTGAAATATGCAGACCTCAGAAGCGCTCTACTAAAGGGAAATGTCTATCTGGAAAGCTAAACCAGCCATCTCCCGGGCATCTGATGGCAGCCAGAGTGCCTGATACAGCGTCCCTCAGAAAGCTCAGGCGGGAGGTGTCCAATAGTTCCATATTTGACATTCTTATAATAACTTAATTCTGATAACGGTAAATGAATAGGGTGCCGAAGGAATAGTGATCTTTTTACCCTTCAGTGTAATTTCCTGATCTTCAGGCCTCACCAAATCAGGATTATCAATGTTATTCATTGCTGAAAGGTTTTCATTTCTAAGAACAGTCATTTGTGCTTTTGTGCTCACCCTCCGGGAAGTCTGAAGTTCGATAATATTATTTTGAATTGTTGCTGATGTGTTGACAATCTTAAGAATAATTTCATCTGACCCTTTATCAATTACGGCAGAAGCATATATTCCGTTTTGCCCTGTGAGCGGTTTATTCTCCTGAAGCATAGTCACAACATGAGTTCCTCTGTTTGTGGAGAATAATTTCTGAACAAAATAATTGGTTGTGCCATAGGATTTAAGATTGTTGAACCAGATAAGGTCGGGTGTCCATTGCCATGCGTCTACATGAGCAAACAGTGGAGCATATGAACACATATTCACGACATCGGCATTTCGTTCAAGGCCTGTCATGAAGGCAGCCTCTGATAATGCGCAATCCCAGTTGTTCTTATTATCAGGACTCACTGTGGCAACACTCTGGGCGGCATATTCTCCTGCAAAAATTTTATAACTGTTGCGATCGTAATTATCATACCTTGCCGCATTTTCCCTGAACCATAGCGGCGGTCTGTAATAATGTTCATCAACCAGCTGGGGATTAAGGTTTTTCAAAGCGCCAACAGCATATTTAAACAGTTGATCATCAGGCTGAGGACCGGTTCCGGAAACAAGATTCAATGTAGGATATTTTGCCTTGATTGCTTTTTCAAAAAGCGCATAGCGTTCAAAATATTGCGGCCCCCACTGTTCATTCCCTACTCCAAGGTATTTCAGGTTAAATGGTGCCGGATGACCCATACCTGCTCTTATTTTTCCCCATCTTGAATCGGGAGAACCGTTGGCAAACTCAATCAGGTCAAGCGCATCCTGAATATACGGATCAAGCTGGTTCAGCGGAACCACTTCGGCAGAATTAAACTGGCATGCCATACCACAGTTTAATATCGGAAGTGGCTCAGCACCAATGTCTTCTGCCAACAGAAAGTACTCAAAGAACCCGAGTCCGAATGATTCGTAATAATCAGGGGTAAGTCTGTGTGCAAACTCAGTGTTCCACCTGTTGATTATGGTTTTCCTGTCCTCGACATTACCTATGGTTTTTTTCCACTGATAACGGAGACTCAGATCGTAACCCTCCACAATGCATCCTCCGGGGAATCGCAGGAATCCCGGTTTAAGATCGGCCAGCAGCTGAACCAGATCTGCCCGCAGACCATTGGCTCTGCCTTTCCAGGTATCACCAGGGAAAAGGGAAACCATATCGATATCAACAATCCCTGTCCCTTCGAATCCTATTCTGAGGGTGGCCTTTAAATCTGTCCCTGAAGCAACAAATCCGGATTCATATTTTTTCCACTCCTTCCCTTTCGGAGTTACAACTGTTTCCCCAAGATTTTCACCTTTTGAACCAACAAGCTGAACCCTCAACCTTATATTTTCATTGTTGGGAAGAGAAGCCAATACTGAAAAATTGTACCTGTTATTCTGTTTTATCCCCATGCCCCTGAATCCGGAGTTCGAAATAGAAAAGGGCTTCATTCCCGGGTTCAGGGTTATACGCGCAAAACGCGGATTGTTTTCATTCAGGTTACCCCTGTTAATTATTATGAAATGAGATGAATCATTACTAATTACAGGTACTGACCAGCCCATTCGCGGTTTATTGAATTCAAACGACCTGTTTTTGACCAGTTCTGCATAAATACCACCGTCAGCAGCAAAATTGATGTCTTCAAAAAAGATGCCCCACATGGTAGATTTAACTTCAGCCTTTGGCTTATCGGCATTAACGACGATGGGCAATGGTTTCTGCCCTGAGAGGTTGAAAGCGATTAAGGCTGCAACCAATACAACGGTGAAAGTCCGGTTCTTTTTCATATTATTTTACATTTTCAATTAATAACATTTGATTTATAAATATATTATACTCTTAAAAGTAAATTCAAAAGTCCGGCGTAAGGCTTTTTAAGGTGAGTTCTGCAATATCTTATTATCCATAGGTTATCAATAATATCACAAGGAAGGTGTTCCGGCCGGCTTATTAAAGGCTTTTAAATTCTATTTTAAATCCAATAACCTGCCATGATGGAAGCTTTGATGGTTTCCTGATTACCATTCCTGATTCCGACTGCGACCATCTTACCTTTAAATCGCTACCCAGCATTTTCACTGATGACACGGGCCTGTCTGCAAATTTTGAATTTCTGGCAAGTGATTTTATCAAAATGTCCTCAGTGGGGGCACCCAGACAAAAAGCATACATTATACCTTCTTTTGTGGTAAAACGAATATCTTTTGAGTTGAATTTATAATTTTCGTTGAATCTTCCGGGTTTCACAGCTTTTGCCTCAGCCGATTTCTCACCATATGTTTTCCATGGACGCGTTCCATAAATTCCTTCGCCATTTGCTGAGATCCAGGTACCTATCTCATTCAGAATCTGGAGCATATCTGGCTCAAGATCACCTTCGGGAGTCTGAACTACATTTATCAGAAGGTTTCCGTTCTTGCTCACAATATCAACCAGCATCTGGATCACTTCATTTGAAGTTTTATATTTTTGCCCGGTCCGGTAATACCAGTCACCGATTGATGTATCAGTCTGCCATGGAAAGGGGCTGATAGTATCCAGTACCCCCCGCTCAACATCCTGCACCCATTTACCTCCTGATTGTTGCTTGCAGGTATAAACCACGTTGAGTGTTCCGTTATTCCGTGTCATATCCTGGTTGTAAAAGTGAGCAACAAGACTGCGTCCGACATCTTCAAATGGCATCTGGCTGTCTGAATAAAGCAGGTCGGGATGATAGTTGTCAATAAGCTCTTTGATGCTGCTGAACCATTCTATCTGAAATACAAGATTGTTGGTCAGCCATCCTTTATCATCAGGTGTAGCCGGAGCATGATAGAGGTCACTGTATTCAGGGTTGGCGCCATCATATGGTACACCTGCTTTAGGTCCCTGTTTATCAGCCAGATGTGCTGTTTGGAACCAGGTATAACTTGCTCCAAGATGCTCTGAAACTCCAAATTTCATTCCCTGTTTCTTTGCTGCCTGCTGCCACAGATCCACAACATCCTTTTGAGGTCCCATTTTTACGGCATTCCACTTATGAATTTTCGAATCCCAAAGGAAGAAGTTATCATGGTGGGTACCCATGGATACAAAGTATTTTGCACCTGTCTTTTTATAAAGCTCCATTAATTTATCAGGATCCCATCTCTCTGCTTTCCATAAGGGTATAATGTCCTTGTAGCCAAAAACTGACGGATGACCATAATGTTCGAGATGATACTTGTAAGCATCGCCGCCCTCCTGGTACATTCTTTTAGCATACCAGTCACCCTGCCGGGGAACAGCCTGAGGGCCCCAGTGGGCCCAGATTCCGAATTTGGCATCACGGAACCAGTCGGGATACTGGTATTGAGTCAATGATTCATCTGCAGGCTTAAAGGTTCCTTCTGTGATGGGGAGTTTACCTTTCTGAGCATAAATTGTAACAGATGTTACAAAGCAGATCAGAAGTGCTAAGCTGATAAAACGGGTAATAATTGTTCTCATTTTATTAATTTTTATTATTGATACATAATGTTATTAACCAATCTAACCTTACTCCTGTCGCCTTTTCAATACCTTACCTTAATCTTAATGCCATTCTCCACCGGCTTGTCCGAAGCAACAATCACATAACCTCCTCCGCTTCCTGATGTAATAGCACCCGGGTAAACCCGGAGATATTTTGATTCCATTTCCTTCATGATATCGTCTGGAACTGTCAGAGGCAGTATTTTCTTCCATGCAAGGTAAGTGGCAGTCATCCCTTTTCCAAATCCATTAATATCTTTTTTAAGGATACTCTCCCAGCACAGGTCACCTGCTTCACCTAACGCCTTGATATATGTCTTTTCCAGGTGCATCTTTTTTAGAGGATCGTATCCAATGGGTCGTGGTTTAAGCTTTATCAGCCAGATCACTTCCGAAAGCCAGTCGCAAATATTGCTGCTTATTTCTGATTCAATCTTATCTGGCCAGTAACTCCCGTTATAAAACAACCTGTTTATACCGGGTAACATCAATCCGAGATGGTCCTGTGATCCTGATACATATTGCCGGTCCGGTGTATTTTCAGCACAAAACAGCAATCTGGCATTTTCGAGAGGATCGCCGTCAGGGTATCTGTCGCCCCATAGTTTTATGCCAATTTCCCTCGAACTGGTAGCCAGACCTGATCTGTTATCGAAATCCATAGTCGGCAATATCTGGGATACCACAACAGATCCGGGATAAATTTTTGAAACCCACGGCTGGTCGATCCAGCCCCCGGCAAGACAAAGCCTGAAAGGAAACCTCAGATCTCTTTTTGTTCCTGAGCCTGATCGCCCGGATAACCCTGGTTCAGGCAGGCGATCTGGATTTTTGCTCTTAATCATCAGGCTGGTTTATTTATTGAAACGGTTAATTCCTTTCAATTTTTACATTTCGCTTTCGCGATTATATTAATGACTTAAAATAATATTTTTTTTTACTGTTTATAATATTTCATGCAATCTAAAATATTGTTTTGCCGGTTTCTGTAATTACAGTGTCAGGTAAGGAAGTTGTAAAATGTGTTCTGAAATTCGATACATTTTGGAGGACAAACTCCGGTACCCCGTTGGCATGCTGAGCCTTTACATGCATAAAATCGATATTTTTTACATCCTTCAGCGAAAATGCCGGACGCGCCTCTTCGCCATCGTAACTCACCCTGACATTACTGAATTCAATTCCATTAACATGCCTTATATAAAAACCATAGGCCGGAGTTGAACCGAACATTCCCGGTTCCGGATAGGCATTTTCACGTTCCGGGGGCTCAATCGCCGCCATCTCTTTTGTACCTCCTCCTGTACAGTAAATCTGAATATTGCTCAGTTGCACATCTTCAATGTCAAAGCCCGGGATACCGCTGATGATAGAACAATAGTTCGGCCTGGTATCGTATGCCACTATATTGCTGATGATTATCCTTCGGAGTTTACCCACCGGTACTCCCTCTGGTCCCCGCATACGGCTTCCAAGACGGAGAAAAATAGGTGCGCTGATGATGTTTCGCATTGTGATATTGGTGATGGTAACATCTTCCAGAAGGGCTCCGTCAACAGACTCAAGAGCCAAACCCTGACAGCTTTCAAAGGTACAGTTCGAGATTGTTATGTTTTTGAATCCGCCACCATTCGATTCAGTTCCGAATTTTATACGACCTGTGAAATTCGCCCTGTAACCGGGACCAATTGCCTTATAGGTACCTTTAAGCATTGTTCCTTCCTCGAATCCGCCGGAAACCCAGCAGTTGGTAATACTAACATCTTCCGTCGCACGGGCATATCCCAGTCCGAATGAACTTTTTAAACAGATAGCATCGTCCCATGGAGAATTTACATAGCAATTTGATACCCGTACATTGCGGCAGCAATCAATGTCCATGCCATCGCGGTTGGTATCAATCTTGAGATTATCTATAGTGAGATTATCAACACCCGTTGCAAGGATACCAAAGTGTCCGCCGTGTAAAATAGAAAAATCCCGTAAAATGACGTTATGGCAATTTTTTAATGAGATGGACTTATTACCCAAAGAATTGGGAAGTTTATCCTGAGGAAGAAAACGGGTGAGTCCTTTTCCGTAAATCAGACCCGGGCCCATAATAGAAACATTCTCAAGATCTTCCCCCCAGATCAAACTATTGTGCCAGTGACTGTGGCCAAAATCCTGATACTTGTACTTGTCTCCCCATTCATTGGGCTCTGCCTTATCATAAGCAGTAGTATCCATAATTGCTTCAATGACAGCTCCATGATCGATATACAAAGCTATGTTGCTTTTCAACCTTATCGATCCTGATAAATATGTACCCGATGGAAAATATACGGTTCCGCCGCCTGCCTGAAATGCAGCATCTATAGCCTTATTGATCGCAGGAGAGTCAAGTTGCTTACCATCGCCCCTGGCACCATAATTCCGGACATTAAAAGCCGGGGCCGGCGCAGTTACTTTTTTTGCTGTCCCTTGCAATGAAAAGCATCCCAGAAGAATCCAAATGAAAATCAGATTTTTACTCATATGGTGAATTTTACTAAGATGTATCTGTATTTTTTTCAATACTATCTGAAAATCCTAGGAGCAAACGTCGAAATGTAAAGCCTGCAGTTCATCCACGTATATCCGCCGGATGGATAAAGTATTTCATGTTTCACATTATACTTTTTAAGCAGCTCGACGAAACTGGTGACGTTTGCATAAAGCATATCTTCAGTACCGGATGTTACCATAAAAAGCTTTAACCGGTCATCAATAAATGCATTTCCAGGGGCCGGAGCAGGATTAGCGTAGCGCATCACAATAATCAATGGTTAATGTTATGCTATCACAATTTATGTACATTCTAATGAATTTCAGTTTTTACTGATCTTGCAGTTAATCTTTATTCCTTCAGCTCTTTGGTAACGACCAGTGTATTCCCCGTATCTTCCATCTCAAAAATCCTTGGCCGTGATCCTGCATTATTAGGTGAATGAAGAATAAGCATTATTTTCCCCTCGAAAGTCTTAAAGATCATCCCATGGCCTCCGTCATCTTTATACAGAGGTTCGTTCTGTTGGGTCCAGGGTCCGGCGAGCTTTCCCGATTCCGATATTGCAATTCCGCATGTATATCCTGTATAACCACCGCTTGTCCATGTCATATACAATTTACCGGTTTTCCCCTTGTAGAAATAAGGACCGTCGGTTACATAACACCCATATTGCTTGCTCATCTTGCTCCACGAAGCCTCGCTTCCATGAAAGAGTTTAACTGGTCCGCCTATGGTTTCCGACAGATCATCCTTAAGCTGCATGTAACAGATGGAACCATTGGTTATCTGCACCCATTCGTGGCAGAAAACAATATACGGGATTCCGTCTTCGACATACAGGGTTCCGTCCAGGGTCATCAGGTCGACAGGGAGGGTGGAATGTTTTTGAAAAGCCGTAAAAGGGCCTGTTGGTGAATCACTTACAAAAATCTGGGATCCACGGGTCACACGACCGTTGCGTTCCCAGTTGGGCCATTGTTCACATAACTTATTACGTGTATCAAATGTAAGGAAAAGGTAATACTTGTCCTTATACTTATGCATTTCCGGAGCCCATATACTTACTATGGGGATATCTCCCCAGACATCCTGCGGAGCATCATAAATCCTTTTTGGTCCATACCAGTTCAGAAGATCTTTACTCGTATAGCATCCTACTCCTCTCCCGCCAGGACCTACCATATAATAAGTCTTAGTTGCCGGGTCAGGAAGAATACACATATCACGCCAGCGGATATCAGCAAGCTTGATATCTTTTGGTTCAGACTGCATCCTGAATTGTGCTTTCAGTTCAAAGTGAACCGATATTCCGGTCATTAATAAGATCAGAACTAATAATCGTTTCATATTATAAGGAGTATTTAAAAAACAAGCAAATTAAAGCAGCTATTATTAAAGGTGCCCTGTTTTTCATGAATTGGAAATCATTTAATCCTGTAAAGTCCTGCACCATGGCGGTTAATTGATTGTGCAAACGAGCCAGTAAATGCACCAAGCTCTTTCCCGCTCCACAGATCTGTAACAGAATGAGTCCCGGTAAGACCAAGCTGTTCAAATTTTACTGTAACCATTGCACTGTCGGCAGGTACCGGGCCGGCAGGATCTTCGGTGAATACCAGAAATTTGGCATTATTTGGTCTTGTAACCTGTGAACCGGGCTGCTGCCCCTGAAACCCACGACCTGATGAACCATTGTCGAGTCCGGCTTTCGCCACGAATCTTGTCACACCTTCAGGAAGATCATATTCAATTATGGAGACCGCATTTGCGCTGATGCCATTTTTATATTCCTTACCATTGACGGTCAGCTTTCCTCCTCTTGGTGTCTGATTCACTGAAGGCATCCCGCGGCCGGCAGAAGCTTTAATCCATTTAAGATCAGAGAGGTTAATTGTTTTACGAGGCCCGGTAAGCTTTGGCTCAATCCAATCGCAGTTGTGGCTTGCGAATCCTATTACATCCTCATAGGAAGTTACAAGGTATAATTTCTTTGCGCCGGTCAAATCAATATCAATATCAACGATCTGATCAGTTTCTTCATTGGTTATCTGGTTACTTTTCCAGACAGCTTTGTTTTCATCTATTTGTTTCTGATCAGAAGCATTAAAGAGTGCGAGGTACTTATCTCCGGTTTTGGGATCATCAGCACTCCAGGCAATAAGGTCATTCTCCCTGGAAAGCTGCTTTCCGTTTGTGCTGAACTGATCTACATTCAGGACATCCTTATTGGTAATAAGCGAAAGAGTAAATTCATCATTGGAAGGAAGGTCACCTCCAAACATAAGTGGCGACCGGAAAATTGAAAAAAGCGTCATTAAAGTATACTGTTCATCTTTTGTGAATCCCGACCAGCGCGGCTCTCCCCTTTCAGCCCTGAGTCCGATTTTTCCCAGAGGCAGCATATCTCCATCGGGATAACAGCCCTCTGCACCCAGTCCTGCCCATCTTTCAAGAATAGTGAACTGATTTTTCAGCTGTTGCCAGTTGTCCCAGAAGTCATTCGAGGTACGCCACATATTTACGTTTTTCTTAAGGAATTCAGCAGTTTCAGGTCTGTCACCTCCCGGAGAAATACTGATTACTATGGGTCTTCCGCAATTATCAATGGCTTTCCTGACCATTTCAATCTCTTCGGTTCTTCCTGATAGATCATCTGCTTTTACAAAATCCACACCCCATGAAGCGTAAAGTTGAAAAAGCGAATTATAGTATTCCTGTGCTCCCGGCTTCCCGGCAACAACTGTATACATATCCCTGAGCCAATTACACTGCCCCTGCGGAGAATAAATATCCTGAGCTTTGGCATTGCTGCCGAGGATCGCAGAATTTTTTTTGACAGCCTCAACCGGGACTCCCCGCATAATATGAATGCCGAATTTCAATCCTTTTCCATGAACATATTTTGCGAGAGATTTAAAACCATTTCCACCCGCTGCTGAAGGAAACCGGTTTACTGCAGGAGTGAATCTGCAGTACTCATCCATTGTGTAGACCGGATCTGTCTGATTATATCCTCCTGCCTTGTCGTTTTCGACATACCAGCGGATATCCACGACTATGTACTTCCAGCCGTATTTTTTAAGATACTTTGACATATAATCGGCATTGGCCTTTACTTCTGATTCAACTACAGTAGGGCCGTAACAGTCCCAGCTGTTCCAACCCATCGGGGGAGTCGGGGCCCATTTGTGAAATTCGGGCACCCCGGAATCAATTTTATTCCCCTGTTTGCATCCCGAAATAAATCCGGCTGCAATTAATATGGAAAGAAGAATAAGTATTTTCTTCATAAAACATGTTTCTGACATTCTTTCAGACTGAAATAATGTATTTGTATTCATAGAATAATAAGATGTAGGTGACAGGTTAACGAACGTAAAAGCATCCGGATCCATTTATGCATAATAATTGTAAAAATAACATTTATTATTTTAAAACTGATAGCCTAAATTACCACTTCTCCGGGAAAGTTAAGGCCGGTCAAATTTCAAAGTGGGAACATTTCTTCTGAAAGTATTTTGAGCTGCGTATCAGTAGTCTTTCGGCAAATATTCTAAATTTGAGCTTATTTATAAATGTCATTTTATGATATATTTTATGAAAAGAGGACGTAGAAAAATATTGTCAATTATAATCCTGGTTGTATTTGCCATAAATTCAAAATGCCAGACGCCGGCTATAGGACGGTCGTGGCAGTACGTTGCGACACAGATGCCGGATGAATGGTATGGATCGGATGAATCAATAAGAGTGGCTGAGAATGTCCTTCTTTATCAGAGGGATGCGGGAGGCTGGCCCAAGAATCTTCCGATTCATAAACCCCTCACTGAAACAGAAAAAGCTACAATCAATGATGAGAAAGGGCTCAATGACGCAATCTTTGATAACAGCGCCACAACCACTGAGATGAAGTTTCTTGCCAGAATGTACGGTAAAATAAGAAATCAGGCATACAAAGACTCATTTAACAGGGGATTGAAATTTATCCTTGATGCCCAGTACGATAACGGCGGATGGCCAATGTTCTGGCCTTTGAGAAAAGGTTATTATACTCATATCACCTTCAACGACAATGCGATAGTCAATATTCTTTCAATGCTCAGGGAAATAAATAATAAGAATCCGTTGTTTGTCCCGATAGCTTTACCTGAATTGACCAGACGGTCCCTGACAGCATATGAGAAAGGAATTGAGTGTATTTTAAAAACTCAGATCAGGGTAAACGGGAAACCGACCGTCTGGTGTGCTCAGCATGATGAAAAAACGTTACTTCCTGCTAAAGCCCGTTCTTATGAGCTGCCATCCTTCAGCGGAGGTGAATCATGCGGCATAATTTTATTTTTGATGGAGGTTCCGGACCCCTCTCCTGAAATTATCCAGTCTGTCAAAGGTGCAGTGGAATGGCTCGATTTGCACCGAATAAAAAATACCAGATGGGACTACTTTATCAACAGTGACGGACAAAGAGACAGGAGAATTGTTAAGGACCCTTCAGCCGGCGACATATGGGCAAGGTTTTATGATCTAGAAACACAAGAGCCATTCGTATGCGACCGCGACGGCATCAAAAAGAAGACCATTGAAGAAATCGGCTATGAGAGACGAAATGGTTATAGCTGGTATACTAATGATCCTCAGGAGGTTATGGACATGTACCCGATCTGGAAGGCAAAATGGGTAAAATAAATTTGCAATAAGAGAAGTATGAAAACTAACCGCAGACAGTTCATAGAAACATCTCTCGCGGCAGGAATTGCTGCCACTGCGCCAAATTTTGGCCCGGGAAAGGATGACTTTAAGGAAAAATATTCCACGCTCGATGAGATCTTAAAAAGGCCTGTCCTTAAAAGTGAATTGTTTTCATCACCGGTTATCATTGACAAACTTGAACTCCTGAGGTTCGATGACTCCTTTCTTTGCAGAGTGATCTCAAAGGATGGATCTTCCGGGATTTCTGTGGCTAATAATGATCAGATGATATCTCTTTATCCCATTTTCATCAACCGCCTGCAACCATTTTTCAATGGCAAAGATGCCCGTGATCTTGAGAAAATCATCGATGATGTATATGTCTACCAGAGCAACTACAAAATGCAAAGCCTTGCTTTATGGGTACCTCTTGCTACAATTGAATTCGCGATTCTTGATATGCTTGGAAGAATCTCGGGTAAACCGATGGGTGAGCTAACTGGTGAAATTCATAACAGGAAAATAGCTGTTTATCAGGCTAATGGTGAACGTGGTATCTCGGCTGAAACGACAATTGAACATCTCATCAGGGAGGTTGGCAGTACAAAGGCAAAGGCCCTGAAATTCAAGGTTGGAGGAAGGATGAGCAACAATTTTGAATCCCCGGCAGGCAGGTCAGAAAAGCTTATTCCGCTGGTAAGAAAAACATTTGGTGACAACATGGTCATTTATGCCGATTCAAACGGTTCTTACACACCTGATGAGGCTATCAGAATAGGCAGGGTAATGGAAGAGTATAAGATAGATTTTTATGAGGAACCTGTTCCGTTCGACTGGTATGAAGAGACAAAGGAGGTTGCCGATGCTTTAAAAATACCCATAGCCGGAGGTGAACAGGAACCATCCCTCCACATGTTCCGGTGGCTGATAGCCAATGACGCCCTTCAGATCGTTCAGCCGGATATGTTCTATTTCGGAGGAATGATAAGGTCAATGAAAGTCGCGCGAATGGCAGAAGCCTTTGGGAAACAGTGCACTCCGCATATTTCCGGTTCTGGGCTTGGATACCTTTATATGATGCATTTTGTTTCCTCTATACCAAATGCAGGGCCCTATCATGAATTCAAAGGTTTCAATGATGAGCTGCCTTTTACCTGTGCAACCTCATCATTATCAAGCGATGATGGGATCGTAACACTTCCATCAGGTCCAGGACTGGGTATTGAAATCGATCCGGATTATATCAAAAAACATGTCCGTGTTGCCGGCAGCTGATCCCCGGAGGTATTTATTCGGTGATGAATTTGATTAAAGGGATAAGTATTGGTTTATCTTTTTCGACTGTATATTTCACCGGACCCTGATTCTGATCGACTATTGCAGCCTGTCCGGATAATGTAGTTGCATGTGCATATGGATTCATTTTCCCGATGAATGTCAATGCACGTTCCTTTGCCTCATCTGAGTACGACCGGAAAACAGGATAAACAAGTACAATTAAATCCTGGAGATCAGTAAGTGCAGTAACGATCGTTCCTTTCGGATAGATTACCTTGTTGTCGCTGACTGAAACCACTACGGTGCCTCCTGAAGGTATCCAGTTGAGCCAGTTCATTTCTTCACCTGCATTTTTTTCATTTCCCTGTTTAATGATTAAATCGGAATAATATTTTCTGACCCCCTCTTTAAACAGCGGGGGTAACTTAGTTGCATCAATATAGCCTGATATCAATCTGCAATTATTGTAATGATCTACGCCGAAATTATACTCATCAGCTATCAGACGGCCACTGCTGGTAATAAGTTGAGTCGCAAAATTGCCGGTCAGTGTCCTGAATTCAATTGTTGCTGAATCAACAGAAGGATTGTTCTTCATTATATAATCCCTGACACTCCTAATATAACCCTGTCTGTCAGCTGATGTAAAACTGAGATCATCATATGCTTTTCTGATTTCCTCAGGGACTTCTTCAAGTCTGCTGGCAACCAGTACCGGTCGTATGACAGCATTCTTCTCTTTGTCATCAACTATGGGTTCTGTTATAACTGAATTATCCGGCTTTAATTCTTCTGCATCAATTTCGATTGAACCTGATGTCAATCCGCTTCCTGACACAATTACACGGATCTTTCCGGGTTTTCCGGTTGACCTTATCACATTCGCAACCGGCATATCGATATACCAGATGCCTTCCAGTGAATGGAGCTTGTTCATATCAGATTCGTACAGATCGGGACCGGCAAGAGTTGCTGGTCCTGATACCGACCATTTTACAGTATTTGCCGCGCCATAAACGTGATTCCCCTGTGTATCAGTAATATCAGCTGTTATTATTGCAACAGAAGCACGATCGGCTTTAATTTTCTGAGCAGAACTCTTTAGTAATATTTTCGCAGGTTCTCCTGCCATCGTGACTTTTCCCATGACACTCAATCCATTTTTTGTTCCGGTAGCAGTAATTGTACCTTTTTCTATCATAACATTCCTGAATGTAAGGCTATGGAAGTTAGACTGGTCAGGAGTTTGAGTTCCAATGATTTTACCGTTGACTTTCAGCTCAATCCTGTCGCAATTTGAGTTAACTACAATATCCTTTTTTTGTCCGAGATATTGTGTCCTCCAATAATGAGGAAGAATGAACGCCATTGGTTTGTCATAATATGTTGCCTGCCAGAAATAGTATGCATATTTTGGTACCCTGTACAGGTCGACATAACCTTCAGGATTCACATGATACAAAGGCGCATTCAGATTTTCACGGTCAGCGCCATAATCTTCATAAAGCCACGAACAGAGGTTCCCTGTTCCAAGAAGGCCGCTGGCTTTAAGTATATTTTGCTGTTGTTCTTCGGTTCCGCAGTGCTGGGTGTCTTCCGGCTCAAGGTCTTTTACATCCGTATTATACCACCCCCTGACAGTACACCGGAGCAGGTTTTCGACCTGAAGGTTTTTTTCAGTCAGTTTAATATATTTCCCTGCAGATCCCCCGGTTACCCTGTTTGTTGTCAGTATCCTTGTGGTGTCTTCTGAAACAGCAAACTTTGAATCGACAGCACGGTTGGTTTCGCTGCCCATGCTCCAGAACATAATACTCGGGTGGTTACGATCGCGCCGTATCATTTCTTTCATCTGCTGTTCCTGGACCGCCACTGAAAACTCCTGATTCCTTATACTTGGAGACTCCTCCTCGATCACTGTTCCCAATTTATCGGCAAGGTCATAGACAAGCCTGTCATTTGGATAATGGGCACTCCTTATGAAATTATATTTAAGGTTTTCTGACATATCGCGGAAATCCATCTCAGTTATCCACTTTGGAACAGCATCACCCAGCCAGGGATATTCCTGATTATGGTTCCCCCCATGGATTACCATTTTTTTCCCGTTTATGTACAAAAAGTTTTCCCTGTAATCCCATTTGAACCATCTGAATCCCAACGGGCTGGTAAATGCGTCTGTAACCCTGCTCCCATCAACTATTTCTGAATATACTTTATAAACGTACGGATCATCCGGTGACCACAGGTGAGGATTATTAACGGGTTTGGAGGTCTGATCGAATTTATAGATCTGGTTTGGACCAACAGCATAATTTGCTTTAAGCAGTTGTACCACCTTTCCCGATGCATCAATTATATAAGAATTAAGGATACAATTCTTTGGCTGGGAGTTGTCATTCCTGACATAAGTCTGTATGCGTACTATACCTGCTTTTACAGAAACAGACGGAGTTGTTATAAATGTACCCCCCTCGTGCGATGCAGAGCCCTGCATAGGAATGTACAATTTATCCTTAATAACTAAAGTCACATCCCGGTAAATACCTCCATAAACATTAAAATTGCCTGCTGCCATTGGAGGTATATTAAACTGGTCTTTCTGTCTGTTATTAACTGCAACAGCCAGCACATTATCCTTACCCTGGTTTACCAGTTCAGTAATATCAAAATCAAAGGAACCGTAACCGCCCTTATGATCGCCGAGGTATTTTCCGTTGAACCATACCTTACAATATTTCTGTACTCCTTCAAACTCTATGAATATCTTTTGTCCGTCATGGGAAGGGTTAACTGTAAAATGTTTCCGGTACCAGCCCCACCCTGTCCACCAGTAGGGATTATCCTTTTCACTTGCACTTCTTAAAAAAGGATGTACTTCTCCGGTAGTCTCATAAGTACTCCAGGTATGGGGAATGCTCACTGCCGGCCATCTTGAATCATCATAACCCGGCGATTCATATCCCTTATCGGCATTTTCATCAGGGAAGTAGTTGAATGTCCAATATGAATTGATTATCTTCTCTGCCCGCGGGTTTTTCTTAAGCTCGGAGAAATTTTTCTGGGCGTTAAGTGGTGTTATGCTGATAACAAGTAACAGGGAAGCTAATAATATTTTCATAACTGTTAATTTCCTACAATAAAGTTACAAGAAATACTTTTAAGAAAAAAGCGTAACTTATAGTGGGATCATCATTTACTGTTAAGATCATTTTATTAATATCTTTAACCAAAATAAGGCTGTATGAAGCAAACAATCATTGTAGTTTTAATTGCATTTTATATGGGGCAGAACATTTCTGCCCAGAAAGAGCTTACCAGAGATGAACGTATGGCCTGGTGGCGCGAAGCCCGCTTCGGTATGTTCATACACTGGGGTGTATATTCAATACCGGCCGGTACATGGAATGGGCACCAGATTGGAAACATCGGAGAATGGATCATGAACCGGGCCAAGATCCCTGTAGCCGATTATCAGGCTATGGCCAGGGCATTTAATCCGGTGAAATATGATCCTGATGCATGGGTAAGAATGGCAAAAGATGCGGGAATGAAATATATTGTGATCACCTCCAAGCACCACGACGGTTTTGCACTGTTCGGATCAAAAGCCAGCAAGTGGAATATTGTTGATGCAACTGTATATGGGAAAGATCTTCTCAAGCCTCTTGCTGAAGCCTGTAAAAAATACGGTATAAAACTGGGATTTTACTATTCCCAGGCGCAGGATTGGAATAATCCCGGAGGAACGGCAGTCCGGAGAATAACCAGGGAAGGCTGGGACAATCCTGATTCTGTGATCATAGATGCCTATACCAGAGAGCATAACGGGCACTGGGACCCGAGGCAGGAAAAAAGGACATTCGACCAGTATATCGATGATGTTGCTGTCCCCCAGGTAAGAGAGCTTCTTACAAATTATGGCGAGCTGGGTGTATTGTGGTGGGATACTCCCACCGGTATGACCGGTGAAGCCGCAACCAAGCTTCAGTCCCTCCTGTCACTTCAACCTCAGATAATTACAAACGACAGGCTCAAGAGACCTGACTTTCCGGGTGATCATAAGACTCCGGAACAAAGGATTCCTAATCTTGCCGATCTTGATGGAACCGACTGGGAAACCTGCATGACCATGAACGGTACCTGGGGCTACAAGAGCTATGATCATAATTATAAATCACCCCAGGTTCTGATCCGGAACCTGCTTGATATTGCTTCGAAAGGGGGTAACTTTTTGCTCAATGTCGGGCCTACCGCTGACGGCGAATTTCCTTCCGAAAGCATAGATATTCTTGCCAAAATGGGACAGTGGATGAAGGTCAACGGTGAGGCGGTGTATGGCACAAAAGCAAGTCCGTGGGGATTATTCCCATGGGGCCGTTGTACCAGAAAAGAGACAAAAAACGGAACCAGCCTTTATTTTTCTGTTTTTGAATGGCCAGCAGGCGGCAGGCTGGACATCACGGGAATGAATAACAGGGTGGTAGCTTCAAAGCTTCTCGCTGACGGATCCAAAATAAAGACATCCTTATCCAAAAATGGTACACTTACTCTGTTTCTGCCGGCAAGTGCCCCGGACCCGATTGCATCTGTTATAAGGGTTGATGTCCGGGGAATAGTACCGAATAAACCGCTTCCACAACAGTAATAATTATTTCCACTGCGGCCTCCTGTACCCCGTAATAACCGGAGCATATGATCAGATTTTTCGACACAAAAAGTTAATTTTTTTAAAAATTTATGGTTTTTATTTGAAATATTAAAAAAAAATGTACTTTTGTGCATCAATTTTACATAAAACAGTGAGAATTTATTTATTACACATTATTGCCCTTATCCTTATTATTGTGCCTCGCACATGATCCGGGAGAAATGTGTAATACTATAAACAGACATAGCTTTCCGGAAAATCCGGAAAGCTTTTTTTTTAAACCAGTTTTTTATCATGACAAACTCCCTTAGAAGCCTTCAGACAACCACAGGCAGAAAAATGGCAGGCGCCAGAAGCCTCTGGCGTGCAAATGGAATGAAAGAGGAAAATTTTGGCAAACCGGTCATAGCAATTGTAAATTCATTTTCCCAGTTTGTACCCGGCCATGTTCATCTTCATGAGACAGGGCAAATTGTCAAGAGAGAGATTGAGAAACTCGGTTTTTTTGCTGCTGAATTCAATACTATTGCTATTGACGATGGTATTGCAATGGGTCATACCGGGATGCTTTATTCGCTTCCCTCAAGGGAGCTCATTGCCGACAGCGTTGAATATGTTTGTAACGCACATTGTGTTGATGCTATGATCTGCATAAGCAACTGCGATAAAATAACCCCCGGGATGATAATGGCCGCAATGAGACTGAATATCCCTGCAGTTTTTGTCTCAGGTGGTCCAATGGAGGCTGGTTTCCATGATGGCAGGTACCTCGATCTGGTAGATGTAATGGTGGCCGGAGCTGATGATAAAATAACTGATAATGAGCTGTACGACAAGGAGATGTATGCATGTCCCACATGCGGTTCATGTTCCGGGATGTATACTGCAAATTCAATGAACTGCCTGAATGAGGCTCTCGGATTGGCTTTGCCGGGGAATGGTACTGTGATAGCCACTCATGAAAACCGGCTTAAGCTGTTCATCAAAGCAGCAAATCTCATTGTGGAACTTTCCCGCAGGTATTATTCTGAAGGTGATAACAGCGTTCTTCCACGATCAATAGCTACTAAAGCAGCATTCATGAATGCAATGTCACTCGACATTGCAATGGGTGGCTCAACAAATACTGTCCTTCATCTGCTCGCCATTGCCCGTGAGGCAAAAGTCGAATTTACTATGAAGGATATCGACTCTCTCTCACGCAAAATACCAAATATTTGCAAGGTAGCCCCAAGTTCAGATTTTCATGTTCAGGATGTTAACCGGGCTGGAGGGATCATGGCAATAATGGGCGAACTTGAACGTAATAACCTGATTGACACGACAGTAAACAGGGTTGATTACCATACCCTTAAAGAGGCTGTCGCCGATTGGGATATATTGAGCAAAACAGCTAAACCCCCATCATTTGATCTCTTCCTGAGTGCTCCGTCAATGAAAAAAAGCCTTGAGATGGGTTTCCACAATACTTTCTATGACAAGCTTGACACCGACCGGGAAAAAGGATGCATCAGGGACGCTGATCATCCTTACAGTAAAGACGGGGGTCTTGCCGTTTTATATGGGAACATAGCTGAAGACGGGTGTATTGTTAAAACAGCAGGTGTTGATCCTGTACTTTTTAAATTCAATGGTGAGGCAGTGGTTTTTGAATCACAGGAAGATGCCTCGGAAGGAATCCTTAACGGAAATGTAAAGGAAGGCAATGTGGTAATAATACGGTATGAAGGTCCAAAAGGGGGACCGGGAATGCAGGAAATGCTCTATCCTACTTCATACCTGAAATCAAAAGGACTGGGGAAAAAATGTGCCCTGATTACCGACGGCCGTTTTTCAGGCGGAACCTCCGGTCTGTCAATTGGCCATGTATCTCCGGAAGCAGCATCCAAAGGCAGAATTGCACTTATCAGGACCGGAGATAATATTGAAATAGATATCCCGGGAAGAAAAATAAATGTCATGCTCTCTGATAAAGAACTTAAGAAAAGACAGAATGAAGAAGAGAAACGGGGAGAACAGGCTTATACTCCTGTGAAAAGAAACCGGGTGATACCGGCTTCTCTCAGGGCATATGCTGCAACAGTAAGTTCGGCGGATAAAGGAGCAGTAAGGATGATATAAGAGGTTACTGGTTACTGGTTGATGGTTAACGGTTGAGGGTAATTACAAGCAACAGGCAACAGGTAACAAGCAACAAGCAACTTAAAAGTATTAATACAGATCATTGACAGAAACAAAATATGAAAACTGAAAACGAATCAAAAGAGACGGTCCTGCAAGCCAATGGCTATGAGCATATTACCGGTGCAGAAGCTCTGCTGAAATGCCTTATTGAGGAAGGTGTTGATACCATTTTCGGGTATCCGGGTGGAGCAATAATGCCTGTATATGACCGGTTGCTGGATTATGAAGATAAGCTCAGGCACATTCTCACACGTCATGAACAGGGAGCAGCACATGCTGCACAGGCATATTCAATGGTAACCGGTAAGCCAGGGATCTGTTTTGCAACTTCAGGTCCGGGTGCTACGAACCTTATAACAGGGATTGCAAATGCTTACCTCGATTCAGTCCCGGTAGTCTTCATAACAGCTCAGGTAGTATCAACACTTATTGGTTCAGATGCCTTCCAGGAGACAGATATTCTTGGAGTATCAATGCCAGTGACAAAATGGAATTGCCAGGTCAAAAGAGCGCTGGATATCCCGGAAACAATTGCTAAAGCTTTTTATCTCGCAACCACGGGAAGACCGGGCCCGGTTCTGATCGATATTACGAAGGATGCTCAGCAGGAAAAGCTCTCATTTAAATATAAGAAATGTAATTACCTGAGAAGTTATAATCCTCATATTCCTCTTAATAAAAGAGCGGTGGAATCGGCAGCCATCATGATAAACCATGCGGAAAAACCGTTGATACTTGCAGGACATGGGGTTCTTATCGCCGGAGCTGAAAAAGAGTTAAAAGAATTTGCAGAAAAGACCGGGATACCGGTTGCTGTAACCTTACTCGGCCTCTCTTCATTTCCTTCAGGACACAGGCTTTATACAGGATTCCTCGGGATGCATGGAAATTATGGTCCGAATCTCCTTACCAATGAGGCAGATCTGATAATTGCAATCGGCATGCGCTTTGATGACAGGGTCACAGGGAACCTTAAAAAATATGCAAAACAGGCAAGGATAATTCATATCGAGATTGATGAAGCTGAAATCAATAAGAATGTCCAGGTCGACCTCGAGATCCACAATGATGCCAGAGAGGTGCTTCAGTACCTTATACCGCTTGTGAATCAGAAAACCTATGAATTATGGATCAGGGAATTCAGAATTTGTGATAAGACCGAATATGAGAAAGTTATCAGGGCAGAGACCAAACCTGATAAAGGAAATATAAGGATGGGCGAGGTTGTCAAGCTACTTTCGGATATGACAAACGGAGATACAGTAGTTGCGACTGATGTAGGACAGAACCAGATGTCAGTAGCACGTTACTTTAAATTCTCCGAGCCGGGAAGACTTGTCACCTCAGGTGGTATGGGAACTATGGGATTCGGTCTTCCGGCCGCTGTCGGTGCAAAGGTCGGCAGGCCCGATAAGCAGGTAATTGCTTTTATTGGTGATGGTGGTTTCCAGATGACCATCCAGGAACTTGGTACAATACTCCAATACAGGCTTCCTGTTAAAATTATTATTCTGAACAACGGGTATCTTGGCATGGTAAGACAATGGCAGGAAATGTTCTTTAACAAAAGATATGCTTCAACGGAACTTGTAAATCCTGATTTTGTAACTATCGCTAAAGGTTACGATATCCCGGGAAAAAAGGTGTCGGAAAGGAATGAGCTTAAAAGTTCGCTCGGGGAACTGCTTGCAGCAGACGGACCCTATCTTCTTGACATTTCGATCGAAAAGGAGGGCAACGTCCTTCCGATGGTGGAACCCGGGGCCTCAGTGTCGGATATAACATTGAATTATAAATCATAAGGAATATGGGAAAACAGGAAGAGTACACATTATCAATTTTCAGCGAGAATCATATAGGGATCCTCAACCAGATCACAATAATTCTTACAAGAAGACAGATAAACATTGAGAGTATTACTGCATCGGAATCGGCGGTAAAAGGGGTTCATCTTCTTACAATGGTCGTAAAGACTACCCCGGATATGATCCGGAAGGTATCCAGGCTTATAGAAAAGCTGGTTGATGTTCTTAAAGTCTTTGTTCATTCAACCGACGAAATAATATATCAGGAGCTTGCATTGTTTAAGGTCACAACTAAAGGCCTGATGTCAGGTAACGTAATTGACCATGTTTTACGTACCCATCATGCAAGGATTGTTGATGTTTCTCCCGAATATATTGTACTTGAGAAAACCGGCCATAAAACGGAGATATCGGAGCTGCTGACTCACCTTGAACCTTACGGGGTACTTCAGTTTACGAGGTCAGGCCGGGTAGCAATTACCAAACAGGTAAGGGAGCTTACTTCCTATCTGAAAGAAATGGATGAGGCACACAGAGTTAAACAGGATGAAATAGATGCTTATCATCACAATTAACATGTAAGAATACTGGCACGGATTATAAATCTGCCCTAACCTAATTAATAACAAATAACTAATAACTAATAACTAATAATCATGGCAAAGATCAATTTCGGCGGAGTTGTGGAGAATGTTGTTACAAGAGAAGAATTCCCACTTTCAAAAGCCCGCGAAGCTCTTAAAAACGAAGTTGTTGCAGTAATCGGATATGGGGTCCAGGGACCTGCACAGGCTCTTAATATGAAAGATAACGGGATAAATGTTATCATCGGTCAGGCTCCGGAGTTCAAGGCCGACTGGGAAAAAGCACTAAAGGATGGCTTTGTTCCCGGTAAAACTTTATTTCCGGTTGAAGAAGCAGCTATAAAAGGGACGATAATCCAGTATCTTGTTTCTGATGCTGCACAGCGTATCCTTTGGCCAAAACTAAAGCCATGCCTCACAAAGGGTAAGGCGCTCTATTTCTCCCATGGTTTTTCGATTACCTATAAAGATCATACCGGAGTAGTTCCTCCTCCCGATATAGATGTAATCCTTGTCGCACCAAAGGGGTCCGGGACAAGCGTACGTCGGAATTTTCTGGCCGGAGCTGGCATAAATTCAAGCTTCTCAATATTTCAGGACTTCACCGGCAGAGCTGAAGAACGGACCATTGCCCTTGGCATCGCAATAGGTTCAGGTTATCTTTTCCCGACAACTTTTGAAAAAGAAGTATTCAGCGACCTTACAGGAGAACGAGGAGTTCTTATGGGTGCACTGGCCGGCATTATGGATGCCCAGTACAAAGTCCTGCGCGACAATGGCCATTCTCCATCCGAAGCATTTAATGAGACCGTCGAAGAGCTCACTCAGAGTCTCATCCGTCTTGTTGATGAAAAAGGCATGGACTGGATGTATTCGAACTGCAGTGCTACGGCCCAGCGGGGAGCTCTTGACTGGAGACCTAAATTCAGGGATGCTACTCTGCCTGTCTTCATAGAACTATACAGAAGAGTTAAGTCAGGTGAAGAGTGTGTCAGGGTTCTTCAGTCTACAGGTTCACCAAATTATAAAGAACTGCTTGATGCTGAGCTTAAAGAACTTGGCACATCAGAAATGTGGTCCACAGGTGCTGCAGTCAGAAAACTGAGGCCGGGAAACAAGTAATTCACCTCAAAAAACATATAGATGGAAAATAAGGTTATCATTTTCGACACTACTCTCAGGGATGGGGAACAGGTACCTGGCTGTCAGCTAAACACAATTGAAAAGATTGAGGTTGCGCAGGCGCTTGAACTACTCGGTGTCGATGTCATCGAGGCAGGTTTTCCGGTATCAAGCCCGGGAGATTTCAACTCAGTTATGGAGATATCCAAGGCTATTACAAATCCTGTTATCTGTGCTCTGACAAGGGCTGTTAAAAAAGATATAGAGGTAGCTGCCGAAGCTTTGCAGTATGCAAAGAATAAAAGGATCCATACGGGGATAGGGACATCTCCTTTCCACATTCAGTATAAAATCAGGACCACACCCGAGGAGATCCTCAAACGTGCTGCTGATGCAGTAAAATATGCAAAGAAATTTGTTGAAGATGTTGAGTTCTATGCCGAAGATGCAGGAAGGAGCGATAACGAGTACCTTGCCAGAGTAATAGAGGCCGTCATAAACGCGGGTGCCACAGTCGTAAATATCCCTGATACAACAGGTTATTGCCTGCCGGAGGAGTACGGTGAAAAGATCAGATACCTTGTAGAAAATGTCCCTAACATACATAAGGCCACTATTTCAACTCACTGCCACAATGACCTTGGTATGGCAACGGCTAACACCATGATGGGAATTATCAATGGTGCCAGGCAGGTAGAAGTGACTATTAACGGCATCGGTGAACGAGCAGGCAATACTTCCCTCGAGGAGGTAGCCATGATACTCAAAAGTCATCATGATCTGAATCTCAGGACAGATATAAATTCAAAGCTTATTTTCAGTACGAGCCGCCTTGTCTCAACACTTATGAGCATGCCTGTCCAGGCTAATAAGGCCATTGTCGGACGTAACGCTTTTGCCCACTCTTCAGGGATTCACCAGGACGGAGTTCTTAAAAACCGTGAAAATTATGAGATAATTGATCCTGTTGAAGTAGGGATCAGAGAGTCTTCAATAATCCTTACCGCGCGGAGCGGCAGGGCTGCCCTGAATCACAGGCTTGAGTTGCTGGGATTTACCCTGGGGAAAGAGGAGCTGGATGATATATATCACCGATTTCTTCTTCTTGCCGATAAGAAGAAGGAGATCAATGATGAAGATATCAGGATCCTGACGGGAGAGGTCTTCCAGGGCGAGAAATCCCTTAAGCTTGAACTCCTTCAGGTTGCCTGCGGCAAATCGACAGTACCTGTAGCAACGGTCGGAATAAGAATAAACGGTGAGGTCCATACATCAACTGCTTCCGGGAACGGGCCAATTGATGCAGCTTTTACAGCTGTCAAACATCTGATAAGCAAAACAATACATCTTGAGGAATTCCTGATACAGGCTATAACCAGGGGAAGCGATGACCTGGGAAAGGTCCATATCCAGGTTGAACATGAAGGCAAGATATCCTATGGATTCGGAACCAGCACCGATATAATTACCGCTTCAGTGGAAGCTTTTATTGATGCAATTTCGAAAATAAAATAGATTGATCCTGTACCACATATCAGCCCCCTTCAAGGGGGGTGCACCGCCAACTGGCGCTGCGGGGGGTGGTGGCACGTAGAGAGAGTATAATAGAGAAAAAAAATATTAGTTAATGGAACCACTAACATTATTCGATAAGATCTGGGACAGCCACATCGTTAAGTCAATTGAAGGCGGGCCGGATGTTCTTTATATCGATCAGCATTATATCCATGAAGTAACCAGTCCACAGGCATTTGACGGACTGAGACAGAGAGGGTTAAGAGTATCAAATCCTGCCAGGACACTGGCTACAGCCGATCATAATATTCCCACCAAAAATCAGAATCTCCCGATAAACGATGAATTGTCACGGAAGCAGGTGGAAACTCTTGATAAGAACTGCCTTGAATCCGGCATAGATTATTTCGGCCTCGGGCATCCCAAAAATGGCATTGTCCATGTTGTGGGTCCTGAACTGGGTTATACCCTGCCAGGTATGACCATCGTCTGCGGAGACAGTCATACCTCAACACACGGTGCATTCGGGGCCATTGCATTCGGGATCGGGACAAGCGAGGTTGAAATGGTTCTTGCAACCCAGTGCATAGTGCAGCCAAAACCCAGAAGGATGAGGATCGCTGTAAACGGCAATCTTCAGAAAGGTGTAACTGCAAAAGATATTATACTTTACATAATTTCACAGATCTCTACCGGCGGAGCAACGGGTCATTTTGTGGAGTTCAGCGGATCTGCAATCGAATCTCTTAGCATGGAAGGCAGAATGACAGTATGTAATATGAGCATTGAGATGGGTGCCCGCGGAGGACTTATCGCTCCTGATATGACCACATTTTCATATATAAACAAAATCCCTTCAATGTCTGAACGGCCTGATTTCAAATCAATGCTGCTGCGCTGGAGATATCTTAAAAGCGATGAAGGAGCTGTTTTTGACCGGGAGCTTACATTTGATGCAAAAAAGATAAAACCCATGATCACCTACGGAACAAATCCGGGAATGGGTATTGCTATCGATGATAACATACCGTCAATCGACGACATTAACAGTGAGGCTTCGGGTTCATTTCTTAAATCTCTTAAATATATGGGATTTGAACCGGGAATGAAGATGCTGGGCCATCCGGTGGATTATGTATTCCTTGGAAGCTGCACTAACGGAAGGATTGAAGACATCAGGGAATTTACCCGGTTTGTAAAAGGCAGACACAAAGCGCCTTCGGTTACTGCGTTAATAGTGCCGGGGTCCAAAAAAGTAGAGCAACAAGCTGTCGATGAAGGACTTGCCTCTATCCTGTCAGCTTCAGGATTTGAGCTTAGACAGCCAGGATGTTCCTCATGCCTTGCAATGAATGAAGACAAGATTCCTGAAGGAAAATATGCAGTATCCACATCTAACCGGAATTTTGAGGGAAGGCAGGGTCCGGGAGCAAGAACCCTTCTTGCAAGCCCCTTAACAGCTGCAGCTGCTGCTATTACCGGAAAAATAACCGATCCGAGGGATATGCTTTCCGATAAAAAACACTCAAAAAAAATCTGAAATGCAAAAAGTCAAATTTGATATTCTGGAGTCAAAATGTGTTCCTCTTCCGCTGGAAAATATTGATACTGATCAGATCATACCAGCACGCTTTCTCAGTGCAACATCACGCGAAGGATTCGGAGAAAATCTCTTCCGCGACTGGAGGTATGATAAATCGGGTAAGAAAAACCAGAGTTTTATCCTTAATGATCCAATTTATAGCGGACAGGTGCTTGTCGCAGGAAAAAACTTCGGCAGCGGATCCAGCCGTGAACACGCCGTTTGGGCAATAACGGGTTATGGTTTCAAAGCAGTTGTCTCAAGCTTCTTTGCTGACATTTTCAGAAATAACTCACTGAATAATGGTCTCCTTCCGGTAGTGGTTCCGGATAATTTCCTTAAGAAGCTGCTCGACGTTGTTCAGAAGAATCCTGAAACAACTGTCAGGATCAATCTTGGCGAACAGTTATTTACAGTCCTTCCAAATGGGGAATCAGTAAGCTTTGATATCAATCCGCATAAAAAAGAGTGCCTTATGAATGGCCTTGATGATATTGATTACCTGTTGAGTATCAGGGATTTAATTACGGCTTATGAATTCAGAAATAAACTAAGGCCATGAAAATTGAAATAATGGATACTACTCTCAGGGATGGAGAACAGACCCAGGGAGTCTCCTACAGACCTCTGGAAAAACTCCATATAGCCAGGCTTCTCCTTAAAGACCTTAACGTTGACCGTATTGAGGTAGCCTCAGCACGTGTCTCTTCGGGAGAATTTGAAGCCCTCCGGAAGATGACTGATTGGGCAAGGCATAACGGCCTGGATAGAAAAATCGAAGTCCTTGGTTTTGTTGATGGCGACGTGTCACTTAACTGGATAAAAGAGGCAGGCGGCAAAGTCATAAACCTGCTTTGTAAAGGTTCACTCAGACATCTGGAAAAACAGCTCAGGAAAAAACCGGAGAAACATGTCAGTGACATAAAGGATATTATCAGGATGGCTGAATCAGACGATATGGAGGTAAACATCTATCTTGAAGACTGGTCGAACGGCATGATAAACTCGCCTGATTATGTTTTCTTCATGCTCGATGCGCTGAAGAATGAAAGGGTTGAAAGGTTTATGCTTCCTGATACTCTTGGTATTCTGAATCCTGAGCAGACTTTCAGCTTTTGTAAAATGATTGTTGACCGTTACCCGGGTCACCACTTCGACTTTCATGCACATAATGATTATGACCTTGCCGTGGCAAATGTATTTTCATCGGTAAAAGCAGGTGTCAAAGGGATACATACTACTGTTAATGGTCTGGGTGAAAGAGCAGGTAATGCTCCATTATCGAGTGTTATAGCGGTCCTCCGTGATCAGCTTCATGCCGAGACAGGAATCAATGAGTTCGAAATTACAAAGGCCAGCAAGATCATAGAAACATTCAGCGGTATCAGAATTCCTGTCAATAAACCGGTGGTCGGGGAAAATGTCTTTACCCAGACTTCAGGAATCCATGCTGATGGTGACAGTAAAGACAATCTTTATTATAATAATCTCCTTCCTGAAAGATTCGGAAGAAAAAGGAAATATGCGCTCGGAAAACAATCCGGCAAGGCAACAATAAGGAAGAATCTCGAAGAATTCGGCTTGTCTCTGAGCCCCGAATCAATCAACAAAATCACCCAGAGGGTAATTGAGCTGGGCGATAAGAAGGAAAATGTAACTACTGAAGACTTGCCGTTCATCATCTCCGATGTTCTCGGTGATGATACTTCTGAATACAGGATCTTTATCAAGAATTATTCGCTCTCACTCTCCTTTGGCCTGAAACCTTCTGCAAGTGTGCAGATAGAGATTGATGGCAACCATTACCAGGAGACATCTTCAGGCGACGGTCAGTATGACGCATTTATGAAAGCGCTGAGGTTGATCTATGACAGTTTGGGGAAAGCCCTTCCTTCACTTACCGATTATGAAGTGTCTATACCACCCGGAGGAAAAACCGATGCACTGGTAGAGACAGTAATAACCTGGAACCTTGACAACAGGGAATTCAAGACAAAAGGTCTTGATGCCGATCAGACAGAATCGGCTATAAAAGCAACCGAAAAAATGCTGAACATAATTGAGAATTATGGGCATAAAATCGGAAAAAGAGTTTTGCTTAATATGACACACGAATAACCACAAATAATTTCAATCTGATGAGTAAATCATACAATATTGCGGTAATACCAGGCGACGGTACAGGCCCGGAAGTTGTCAGGGAGGGGAAGAAAGTCCTAAGTGCGGCGGCTTCAAAATTCGGATTCAGTATTAATTATGAGGAATTTAATTTTGGAGGGGAACATTACCTTAAAACAGGGGAAGTGCTTCCTGATTCCGCAATACAGCAGCTGAAAAAATTTGATTCTATCTTTCTTGGCGCAATTGGTCATCCTGATGTAAAGCCAGGGATCCTGGAGAAGGGTATTCTGCTCAGACTGCGTTTTGAACTTGATCAGTACATCAATTTGCGTCCAATAAAGCTCTACCCGGGTGTTGAAACTCCGCTAAAAGACAAAGGTCCGGAACATATTGATTATGTGGTAGTAAGAGAAAATACAGGAGATGTATATACCGGAATAGGCGGCGTAACCATGAAAGGAACACCGCATGAAGTTGCAGTTCAGAATATGGTTTATTCAAGAATGCAGGTGGAGCGCTGCCTGCGCTACGCATTTGATTATACAAGGAAAAGGAAGAAGAAAAATACGCTTGCCCTTTGCGGAAAAACAAATGTGCTCACATATGTTTTTGATCTCTGGGAGCGGGCATTCCATGAAATTGGACAAGCTGATTATCCCGATATTAAGCGGGAGTATTACCATGTTGATGCTACTTGCATGTGGATGGTAAAAAATCCGGAGTGGTTCGATGTTATAGTCACAAGCAATATGTTCGGGGACATCATTACGGATCTCGGAGCAATAACCCAGGGAGGAATGGGTATTGCAGCAGGCGGTAATATTAATCCGGAAGGCGTCTCTATGTTTGAACCGATAGGAGGCTCGGCACCGAAATATACCGGTAAAAATATAATCAATCCGCTGGCTGCTATCGCCAGCGGTGCAATGATGCTGGATCATCTTGGAGAGGAAAAAGCAGCTAAGGCTGTCGAAAGCGCCATAATGGATGTTACAGCAAACAAGATTAAAGATCTTGGTGCAGGAAGGATGGGCTATTCAACCACACAGGTAGGAGACCTGGTAGCCGAAAGGGTTTAGTTCTGGCGTCGAATTAATATAAGGATGGTTAATTAAGAAACGCTTACATCGTATCTTAAGCCCCTTAGGGGCGCCATATGTCAAGACGGGGCAACACCCTGTTATAGAGCTACCACAGATATATGAAAGCCCCGGAGGGGCGCCATATGTTAACACAGGGCAACGCCCTGTCCAAGAGCTACCACAGATACATGAAAGCCCCACAGGGGCGCCATATGTTAAGACAGGGCAACGCCCTGTTATAGAGCTACCACAGATATATGAAAGCCCCTTAGGGGCGCCATATGTTAAGACAGGGCAACGCCCTGTTATAGAGCTACCATCTATGCATGTAAGCCCCACAGGGGCGCCATATGTTAAGACAGGGCAACGCCCTGTTATAGAGCTACCACAGATACATGAAAGCCCCACAGGGGCGCCATATGTCAAGACGGGGCAACACCCTGTTATAGAGCTACCACAGATATATGAAAGCCCCTTAGGGGCGCCATATGTTAAGACAGGGCAACGCCCTGTTATAGAGCTACCATCTATGCATGTAAGCCCCTTAGGGGCGCTATATGTTAACACAGGGCAACGCCCTGTTATAGAGCTACCACAGATACATGAAAGCCCCTAAGGGGCGCCATATGTTAAGACAGGGCAACGCCCTGTCGTAGAGCTACCACAGGTCTGACTAAGCCCCATAGGGGCGCAACATCTTCTATAAAAGTATTTACTGAACTTCGTTTAGTTTTAATAACTTTGGTAAAAACGGAATAATTATGTCTCAATCTTATGTGCAATTCTTCAGTCATATTGTTTTCCATACGAAAAACAAGGTAAAATCTATCGGGGAAGATATCGAAACTGAGCTCTACTCCTATCTGGGCGGTATCCTTAAAAGCTATAAGTCTGTCCCCATACAGATTGGAGGAACGTCAGATCACCTGCATGTCTTATGTACTCTGCCAAAAACCATGACGTTGTCAGATCTTGTCGAGGAGATCAAGAAGAGTTCCTCAAAGTGGATCAAAACAAAGGGTCCGCGGTACACAGCCTTTTACTGGCAGGATGGCTATGGAGGGTTTTCGGTAAGCAGTAACATGGTGGATGTAGTTAAAAATTATATAAGGAATCAGAAAGCACATCATCAGAAAGTAGAATTCATTGATGAGTATAAAGGTCTTCTGGAAGAGTATAATATATTGTATGAGGAAAGATATCTCTGAGAGTATTCTATTTCGCCCCATACGGGGCTATTATTCAGTTTAGTTGCCTCTTCCGCAGGGCGTTGCCCTGCTTTAGCATATGTCAGGCCTGCGGCCTTTGTGGTATCATTCTCAGCATCTTCCGCAGGGCGTTGCCCTGCTTTATCATATGTCAGGCCTGCGGCCTTTGTGGTATCATTCTCAGCATCTTCCGCAGGGCGTTGCCCTGCTTTAGCATATGTCAGGCCTGCGGCCTTTGTGGTATCATTCTCAGCATCTTCCGCAGGGCGTTGCCCTGCTTTAGCATATGTCAGGCCTGCGGCCTTTGTGGTATCATTCTCAGCATCTTCCGCAGGGCGTTGCCCTGCTTTATCATATGTCAGGCCTGCGGCCTTTGTGGCATCATTCTCAGCATCTTCCGCAGGGCGTTGCCCTGCTTTATCATATGTCAGGCCTGCGGCCTTTGTGGCATCATTCTCAGCATCTTCCGCAGGGCGTTGCCCTGCTTTAGCATATGTCAGGCCTGCGGCCTTTGTGGTATCATTCTCAGCATCTTCCGCAGGGCGTTGCCCTGCTTTATCATATGTCAGGCCTGCGGCCTTTGTGGTATCATCCTCAGCATCTTCCGCAGGGCGTTGCCCTGCTTTATCATATGTCAGGCCTGCGGCCTTTGTGGCATCATCCTCAGCATATTCCGCAGGGCGTTGCCCTGCTTTAGCATATGTCAGGCCTGCGGCCTTTGTGGCATCATCCTCAGCATATTCCGCAGGGCGTTGCCCTGCTTTAACATATGTCAGGCCTGCGGCCTTTGTGGTATCATTCTCAGTCTTTTCCGCAGGGTTACTCCCTGCTTTACATATGTCAGGCCTGCGGCTTCAGTAGTAAATATTGGACTTTTATAAAAATTCTTTAGCTATTTTGGATAATTAATTAATATTTTATACCTTTGTCCCCATAATTATAAAAAGTGTTTGTTGTTGCGTTATATCACCATCATTTTTATACTTGCTCTCAGGCGAGGAGATAATGATGTGCATATACTAAGGATATCATAGACCCGTCTGAACGAACCAGACGGGTTTTTTTAATTTATAAAAATGGTTAATCTGAAAATTGCAATTCAAAAGAACGGAAGACTCAGTGAAAATTCACACAAGCTTCTTGAAGAATGTGGAATAAAATTCTCAAACGGAATAAGTGTCCTTAAAACCACTGCAAGGAATTTCCCGATAGAGATCCTTTTTCTCAGGGATGATGATATCCCGCAATATGTTGAGCAGCAGGTTGTCGATATCGGCATCCTGGGAGAAAACATGGTCTTTGAAAAGAACAAGGATGTGAAAGTCCTTGAAAAGCTTGGTTTTGCACAGTGCAGACTCAGCCTGGCTATTCCGAAAGAGGATCCATATACCGGACTCCACTATTTTAATGGTAAGAAGATAGCATCCAGCTATCCCAGGCTCCTCTCCGATTATCTGTCAAAAAATGGGATCAAGGCAGAGATTGAAGAGATCAGCGGCAGCGTTGAGATAGCCCCGGGAGTAGGTCTTGCCGATGCAGTTTGCGATATCGTCAGCTCCGGCAGCACTCTTATCACCAACGGGCTCCGTGAGGTAACAACAATACTGAAAAGCCAGGCTGTAATAATAGGGAATAAAAACCTTTCAAATGAGAAAAAGATTATTCTGAACAAGCTTTTATTCAGGATCCGTGCTGTAAAGAGCGCCAGGGAAAATAAATATATCCTGCTGAATGCACCTGAGTCAGCCGTACCGGCAATATGTAAAATACTTCCCGGGATGAAAAGCCCTACCATTCTTCCGCTTATTGAGAAAGGCTGGTGCAGCCTTCACTCTGTAGTCAGGGAAGATGAATTCTGGGAAAGAATAGACCAGCTCAAAGAAGCCGGGGCAGAAGGAATACTCGTCATACCCATCGAAAAAATGATCCAGTAATGAAAACAATATTGAATCCCCTGAAAGAGAGCTGGGACCTTCTCTGCAAACGGCCATATGTTAATAATTCAGATCTGGAGGCTTCAGTAAGAAGCATCCTTAAAAAGGTTTTAAACGAGGGCGATAAAGCTCTTCGGGATTACTCGATACAATTCGATAATTTCAGTCCTGACAATCTGAAAGTACCGGAAGATGAAATTTCGGGATCCGTGAAACTGGTCCCAACAGAACTAAAAAACGCAATCCGGATTGCCGCCGGCAATATCGAAAAATTTCACAGAGCCCAACTTGTAACCGAACCTGCTGTCGAAATAGTTCCCGGGGTAAAATGCTGGAGAAAAAGTATCCCGATAGAAAAAGTGGGATTATATATCCCCGGAGGATCAGCACCTTTATTCTCTACCCTTCTTATGCTGGCTATTCCGGCTCGTCTGGCAGGCTGCAGCCGGATAATAGTCTGTACTCCTCCGGGTAAAGACGGCAAAACAGATCCTTTGATTCTTTATGCAGCAAAATATTCAGGTGTTTCGGAAGTTTTCAGGACCGGCGGTGCACAGGCAATAGCAGCAATGGCCTACGGTACCGAAACAATCCCTGGGGTTTTGAAGATATTTGGCCCGGGGAACCAATATGTCACAAAAGCCAAGGAAATAGTTCAGTCAGAGGGTGTTGCAATAGATATTCCAGCGGGTCCAAGTGAGGTACTTGTAATTGCTGATAATTCTGCAGATCCCCGGTTCATTGCTGCTGATCTTCTGTCACAGGCAGAACATGGCCCCGACAGTCAGGTAGTTCTTCTTACTGATGACCAGCTGTTAATGAAAAAAACCGGCACTGAGATAGAAAAGCAGCTAAAGGTGCTTCCAAGGAAAGCAATTGCTATTGAATCTTTGAAAAACAGCATCCTGATCCTTCTTCCTTCAATTGAAGACTGCATTGCCTTCAGTAATAATTATGCCCCGGAACATCTTATTATTAATACCAGGCAGGCAGCTTCTCTGGCCGAAAAAGTCGTCAACGCCGGTTCAGTATTCATAGGTAAGTATAGTTGTGAAAGCGCCGGAGATTATGCTTCCGGGACAAACCACACCCTGCCGACGAATGGTTATGCCAGGAGTTACGGCGGTGTTTCAACCGCGAGCTTTATGAAAAAGGTGACCTTCCAGGAGATTGATCGCAACGGGATCAGAACACTTGGACCGGTTATCGAGGTCATGGCAAAAGCAGAACAGCTTTATGGTCACAGTAATGCAGTAGGTATAAGATTAAAAGAAATCGGAAATGTTTGATTATGAAAAGTTTGTAAGAAAGAATGTAAGAGAACTCACCCCCTATTCATGTGCACGCGATGATTACCAGGGGAAGGAGGGTATCTTTCTTGATGCCAACGAGAACCCCTATGGCAGCCTGAACAGGTATCCCGATCCCTACCAGAAGGAACTGAAAAATGCAATAAGCCTGATCAAGGGCATTGCTGTGAATAAAATATTCCTGGGCAATGGAAGCGATGAGATCATAGATCTGTGCTTCAGGATATTCTGTAACCCGGGATCAGAAAAGGCCCTTACCTTCTCACCCTCCTATGGAATGTACGAAGTATCAGCATCAATGAATGATGTCGGGATAATTAAGATCCCGCTTGATAAGAACTTTCAGATACCGTTCAGCAGAGTGGAACCCTGGCTGGGAGACAAAAGTCTGAAACTTTTATTGATCTGCTCACCTAACAATCCGACCGGGAATTGTATGAACAGGGAAAGCATAATTAATATCATTGAGGCATTCGATGGAATCGTTCTTGTCGATGAAGCTTATATTGATTTCGCGGACCAGAGATCATTGAAGGAGGATCTTGATTCTTTTCCGAATCTGATAGTTATGCAGACACTCAGCAAGGCATTCGGCATTGCCTCGGTCAGAGTAGGTATGGCTTTCGCCTCACCGCAGATTATCAGCTGGTTCAATAAAATGAAACCACCATACAACATAAGTACAATTAACCAGGAAACTGCACTCCGAAGGTTAAAAAGAGCTGACCTTTTCCACGATAACGTAAAGAAAATCCTCGCTGAACGGAAAAGGCTTGCAGATGAGCTCAAAAGGATATCAGTAATCAGGTATGTATTTCCGTCTGACTCCAACTTTCTGCTAGTTAAAGTCGACAATGCCGGCAAAATTTATAATTACCTTGTAAGCCTGGGGATTATTGTCCGGAACAGGAGCAGTGTTGTGGACAATTGCATAAGGATCACTGTGGGAACAAAAACTGAAAACAATAAGCTCCTTGAGGCATTTAAAAACATCTGATTATGAAGAAAGTACTCTTTATTGACAGGGATGGCACAATTATCAGGGAGCCTGAAGATGAGCAGGTCGATAGTCTCGAAAAGTTCATGTTCATTCCCGGTTCTATCACAGCTTTAGCCTCTATTGCCCGGGAAACCGATTTTGAGCTGGTGATTGTGACCAACCAGGATGGGCTTGGAACCTCATCCTTTCCGGAAAATACTTTCTGGCCCGGCCAGAATAAAATGCTTGAGATCCTTAAAGGTGAAGGGGTTGAATTTGCTGAAGTATTTATTGACAAAACTTTCCCCGAAGATAATGCTCCTACACGCAAGCCTGGTACTGCTTTGCTTATTCAGTACCTGGCATCAGGAGTTGACGTTGCGAATTCGTATGTTATTGGTGACAGGCGGACCGATATTCAGTTGGCATTAAACCTGGGCTGCAAAGCTATATTTTTCAATAAAGAGAGTTCTGCGGATGCAGTCTTTTCAACAACGGACTGGAATGAGATTTACATGTTCCTGAAATCTAAACCGCGAATGGCATCAATAAGCAGGAAAACGAAGGAGACAGACATAAGCATTGAGATCAATCTGGATGGAACCGGGAAAAGCAGGATCAGCACAGGCATTGGATTTTTCGATCATATGCTTGATCAGGTGGCACGCCATGGAAGTTTTAATCTTATAATTGATGCTGCCGGCGACAAGGAAGTCGATAACCACCATCTTATTGAAGACATTGCAATCGCTCTCGGCGAAGCTTTTAGCAAGGCGCTGGGCAGCAAGAAAGGAATTGACCGGTACAGCTTTATACTCCCGATGGACGATTGCCTGGCACAGGTGGCTGTCGACCTTGGCGGAAGGCCATGGCTCGTATGGAACGCAACTTTCAAAAATACCATGATCGGTGAAATACCTTCTGAAATGTTCTTCCACTTTTTCAAATCATTCAGTGATAGTGCAAAATGCAATCTCAATATCAAAGCTGACGGGGACAACGATCACCATAAAGCTGAAGCTATTTTCAAGGCATTTTCCAGAGCTCTTAAATCGGCTGTAAGACAAACAGATAACTTCAATCTTCCTTCTACAAAAGGAAAGCTATGATCGCAATAATCAAATACAATGCCGGCAATATCAGATCGGTTGAAAATGCACTTCACCGCCTGGGCTATAAATGCAAAATCACCGACGATGTGGATGAGATCCGTAATGCAGATAAAGTGATATTCCCGGGTGTGGGCGAGGCACGTTCAGCAATGAATTACCTTAAGACGAAAGGCCTCGATAAAGCATTGACCAACCTGAGGCAGCCTGTACTCGGCATCTGTCTTGGATTGCAGCTTATGTGCAGACACTCTGAAGAAGGTAATACCGACTGCCTGAGGATATTCGATTCGGATGTTCTGCTTTTTCCTCCGGTGGACAAGGTTCCTCATATTGGATGGAACAGTTTTCTTTCAGCAACCGGTGAGCTCTTTGGCGGAATTTTCCCTGAAGATGATGTTTATTACGTGCATAGCTACTACCCGGAAATATCTTCCTTTACAATAGCAACATGCAAATATATTGTGCCTTTCAGCGCTGCCATGCAGAAAGATAATTTCTACGCGACACAGTTTCATCCTGAGAAATCAGCCTCTGTGGGTGAAAGGATACTAAAAAACTTCCTTGAATTATGAGAATCATACCTGCAATTGATATAATGGGAGGAAAGTGTGTCAGACTTATACGTGGCGATTACTCAACATCAAAGATTTATAATGAAGATCCGCTTGAGGTCGCTAAAGAGTTCGAAGATAACGGTTTACAGTATCTTCACCTTGTCGATCTTGATGGCGCAAAAAGCAAAAAGGTTGTCAATTACAGGGTCATTGAGCGTATCTCCTCAAAAACCGGATTGATAATTGACGCCGGAGGTGGAATAAGATCAGAAGATGATCTGAAAATAGTTTTCGAATCGGGGGCAAGCCAGGTAACCGGCGGAACCATTGCGCTGACATCACCATTAATATTTTTAGACTGGGTCAACCGTTACGGAAAAGAAAAGGTCATACTTGGTGCTGACTCAAAAAACAATAAAATTTCAATTAACGGATGGATTGAAGATTCGGAAAAAGATGTTGTTGAATATATTACTGACTATTTTTCAAAGGGAGTGCTTTATTCAATATGTACTGATATCGAAAAAGACGGGACCATGTCCGGGCCGGCAACAGACCTTTACCGTAGGATACTATCATCTGTGAAGCTTAATCTCATTGCCAGCGGCGGAATATCTTCATTAAAAGATATTGAAGACGTGAGAGAATCCGGCTGTGAAGGTGTCATTATAGGAAAGTCAATTTATGAAGGACAGATCAGGTTAAAGGAACTCAGGTATTTATGCTGAAAAAAAGAATCATACCGTGTCTTGATATCAGGGACGGAAGGACAGTCAAGGGCGTTCGATTCCTGGATATCAGGGATGCCGGGGACCCCGTTGAGCTTGCTAAAATTTATGCTGCCCGGGGTGCTGATGAGCTTGTATTCCTCGATATTACTGCAACGATTGAAAACCGCCAGACGCTTATCAGTCTTGTTGAACGGATCGCTGCTGAAATAAACATACCTTTTACTGTGGGTGGCGGGATCAGCAGTGTGGAGGATGTCGGCTCCCTTCTGAAAGCCGGAGCTGATAAAATTACAATCAATTCGGCCGCAGTTCGAAAGCCGGAGCTGATTAGTGAAATCGCAAAGGAGTTTGGCAGCCAGTGTGTCGTCCTTGCTGTTGATACAAACCTTATCGGTAATGACTGGCTGGTGTTTGTCGACGGGGGCCGTACACCTGTAAAACTTAAAACGACCGACTGGGCTCTGCATGCGGCAGAAAAGGGCGCTGGTGAGATTTTACTGACATCAATGACAAACGACGGGACGAAAAAGGGATTTTCAATTGACATTACAGCTGAAGTCACCAGGAAAGTGAATATACCGGTAATTGCTTCGGGTGGTGCGGGGAAAATGGAACATTTCAGTGAAGTATTTTTAAAGGCTGGTTGCAGCGCTGCACTGGCAGCAAGTATTTTTCACTATGGTGAAATTGATATAAAGGAGCTAAAGGAGTATCTTAAAAATAAGAATATAGCTATAAGAATTTAAGAATATGTGCTTATCAACGCCACCTTTTCCCCCAGTGAAAGGAGGGTGCATAGTATTGTTTATGAATTATATAGCCCTCCGGGAGAGGGGATTGGGGTGAGGCAGATTTTACAAAAAAAACTATAAGATTTATTAATACAAAAATCGTACTCAGGTTATGAATCAACTCAATTTTAAGAAAGGTAGCGGCCTTATCCCCGCTGTCATCCAGGATAATACGACTCTTCAGGTGCTGATGGTCGGATTTATGAATGAGGAAGCCCTGGAAAAAACTGAAAAAGAAGGCAGGGTTACATTTTACAGCAGAAGTAAAAGACGACTCTGGACAAAAGGCGAAACTTCAGGTAATTATTTAACTGTTAATAAAATAACAGTAGATTGCGATAATGATTCTCTTCTGATAAATGTTGATCCTGCAGGACCGGTTTGTCATACCGGAAAAACATCATGCTTTGATAATGACAGCACTTCAGGCTTTCTTTATAAACTCGGAAAGATTATTGATCAGCGTATTAATGATGATGTTCAGGATTCCTATACCAATAAAATCTTCAGGGAAGGTATAAACAAGGCGGCTCAGAAAGTCGGGGAAGAGGCCGTTGAACTTATCATTGAGGCTAAAGACAATAATATTGACCTCTTCAAAAATGAAGCCGCCGACCTGCTGTACCATTTATTAATATTATTAAAAGTCAAAGGAACCAGATTAACAGAAATTGAAGAGGTGCTGATTAGTCGTCATAATCCTGATGCAGATATTTAATTCTCCGCGGATCTCTGTGCTACTCTGCTGAACCCGGTGTAACAAAAAAGTTATAATAAACATCCAGTGAGGGATAATGCGGACCACAGAGTTGCTCAGAGGTTATCCTCAGGAGGATTTCGGATTTTAATGACTAAAACGATTTTTTTGTATTTTCTTTTGTTTTTTTAATAATTCAATTACTTTTGTAAACCAATCTGATGAAATAATGAATATCGTTCACAATTATATAGCCGCTTATTTTTATTACTTCTTTTTTAAAAGGAAATAAGGGGATTATTGTGTACAGTTAAAAAATATACTAAAGCAACGTCCCCCGGAAAAGGGGACTTTTTTTTTAAACATATTATTATGAAAATTGCCATACAGGGGGAATTGGGAAGTTTCCATGAAGTTGCCGCAAAGCAGTATTTCCATAAAGAAATAGAAATTGTGCCCTGCGCCACGTTTGATTCCACACTTATGGCAGTGACAGAAGACACAGCAGACTTTGCCGTAATGGCAATTGAGAACGCCAGATCAGGCAGTATCCTGTATAACTATACTCTTATCCGGGAGTCAGGGATGAAAATACTTGGAGAGCACAATCTGCGGGTAAGACAAAATCTCCTGGCCCTCCCCGGTCAATCGATAATTTCGATAAGAGAAATACGGTCTCACCCTATAGCGCTTGCACAGTGTATGACCTACCTTAACCATCTGCGTGGTGTGGCTCTGGTCGAAAGCGATGATACTGCAGCAAGTGCCAGGGATATAAGTGTAAATAAGCTAAAGGGAGTGGCGGCAATAGCTTCTGCAGCAGCTGCCGAAATATATGGTCTTGAAATTCTTGCCCCTGGTATAGAGACTTATAAAAAGAACTATACAAGGTTTCTTGTTCTGGGAAAGGAGAAAGATGCCAATACAGATGGAAATAAAGTCTCGATTTGTTTCGCCACAGGACATAAGCCGGGTTCACTGGCGGCAGTCCTCGTCAGGCTGGCTGAGCTTGATATAAATCTTTCCAAGATCCAGTCGGTTCCAAGGCTCAATGGTGAATGGGAGTATATGTTCTTCCTCGACCTGGAACTTAATCCCGATCATGATATTGCCCTTATAGAGAATGTCCTTGAAAATTATACCACGAACCTCGAGGTTCTGGGAATTTATAATAAAGGTGACAAATTATATGAAAGTTAAACCTGCAGATCGGACCAATACCATCCAGGAGTACTACTTCTCCCGGAAACTAAGACAGATAGACCAGATGCGCGCGTCAGGCATCGAAGTCATAAACCTCGGGATCGGAAGCCCTGATCAGCCTCCCTCTCCGGGCACTATTAAAGCTCTGGGCGATGAAGCAGCAAAACCAACATCTCATGGTTACCAGAGCTACACAGGTATTTCAGCTCTCCGCAACGCATTTGCCGGTTGGTATAAAAAATATTTTAATGTTGCTCTTGATCCTGAGAATGAGATCCTCCCGCTTATGGGAAGCAAAGAAGGAATAATGCATATAAGTCTGGCTTTCGTAAATCCCGGAGACGAAGTGCTTGTCCCAAATCCGGGATATCCGACATATTCCTCAGTAACGAACCTTGCAGGGGGGAAAATAAAATATTATGAACTTGATGAGAAAACCATCTGGCAGCCTGATATTCAGAAGCTTGAGAATGAAGATCTGTCAAAGGTCAAATTGATGTGGGTGAACTATCCTCATATGCCCACCGGCACAAAAGGTTCTTTGAAATTATTTGAAACACTTGTATCGTTTGCTTCCAGGCATGAGATCCTGCTCTGTAATGACAATCCGTACAGCTTTATCCTGAATAAAGATTACCTTAGCATCCTTTCTGTTGAAGGAGCCATGGAATGCGCACTTGAACTCAATTCATTAAGTAAGTCACACAATATGGCAGGCTGGAGAATCGGGATGCTGGCCGGACATAGTAATTATATTAATAGTGTACTGAAAGTCAAAAGCAACATGGATTCCGGCATGTTCAGGGCTATGCAGATTGCTGCAGTGGAGGCATTGAATAATCCTCCCTCATGGTATGACGAAGTGAACAGTGTATACATAAAGCGTCGTAAAATTGTGGAAGATATCATGGATCTCCTCAGGTGCAGGTTTGACAGAAATCAGGCAGGCCTCTTTGTCTGGGGAAGGATACCTGATGATATTCCGGCATGTGATGCTTTTGTTGAAAAGGTTCTGAATGATGCACACGTATTCATTACCCCGGGTTTTATCTTCGGCAGCAAGGGCGACCGCTATATCCGGATCTCCCTTTGTGCAAACGAAGAAACTCTGACAGTGGCAAAAAAGAGAATAATAGAGTATTTAGCCAGTAAAACATGACAATATAAACCTGAAACTTTAAACTTGAAACTTTAAACCATTCATGACAATAGCAGTAATAGGAATCGGACTGATAGGAGGTTCTCTGATGCTTGATCTTAGAAAGAGACATTTTGCAGACAGGATCATTGGCGTTGATTCAAGCCTTCAGCATCAGAATATTGCCCTTCTTTCCGGTATTATCGATGAAGCTGATACTCTCGAAAATGCAATAGACCACAGTGATCTTATAGTTCTTTCAACACCGGTCAGCACAAATTGCCAGATGCTTCCGGGTATACTTGAAAGAATAGCCGGAACAAATAAAGTGGTTACGGATATGGGCTCGACAAAAGCCAGTATTGCTGAGGTATCTAAAAACCACCCCGCAAGAGGCAGATATGTGGGAGCCCATCCAATGGCCGGTACAGAATACTCTGGACCTCTTGCAGCTACAGGCAGGCTCTTCGATTATAAAACAGCAATAATCTGCGATCCCGAACTGTGCGATACTGATGCGAGGGAACTGGTTGAAAATTTTCTCAGGCTCCTTAATATGAAGATAGTGTACATGAATTCCTCTGTCCACGATATTCATGTGGCATATATTTCACATATTTCCCATATTACTTCTTTCTCCCTTGCATTGAGTGTACTTGAGAAAGAACAGGAAGAGGGGAATATCCTGACGCTGGCAGGGGGAGGTTTTGAAAGCACGGTGCGTCTGGCTAAAAGCAACGGGGAGACCTGGGCACCTATATTTATTGAAAACGCAGAATATATCCTGGAAGCAATTGATACATATATTGAAAAGATGAATCTTTTCAGAAATATGATTGCCAGGAAAGATACAAATGGACTGAAATTCCTTATGGAAGAAGCTAATAAAATAAGAAAAATATTAAATTAAATAATTGATTTACAGATGGTAGTAAAGCTTGATACTTCACTTTTAAAAGAGTGGGACGGATACAGGAGCAGACCTTACCTGATCTGCGGACCCTGCAGTGCGGAGTCCGAAGAACAGGTAATGGAAACTGCAAGGCAGCTGGCAGCGCTGAACATGGTAAGCATCTACCGGGCAGGGATATGGAAACCACGGACCAGACCTAATTCATTTGAAGGTGTGGGAGTATCAGGACTAAAATGGCTCAGGAATGTGAAGAAGGAAACCGGACTGCTGGTAGCCACTGAAGTGGCAAATGAAAAGCATGTATACGAAGCATTAAAATATGGAGTCGATATGCTGTGGATCGGAGCAAGAACGTCTGTTAATCCGTTCACTGTACAGGAGATAGCCGATGCTCTCAAAGGCACTGATGTCATGGTATTCGTCAAGAATCCTATTAATCCTGATATAGAATTATGGATAGGTGCAATTGAACGGATAGCAAAAGCAGGAATAAGAAAGCTGGGCGCTGTTCATCGCGGTTTTTCATCATATGAAAAAACAACTTACCGTAACCAGCCAAACTGGCAGCTCCCGATCGAGCTCCGCCGCCGTATCCCCGATCTGCCGATCATATGCGATCCCAGCCATATAGCCGGGGCCAGGCAGTATCTGCACGAAATATCCCAGAAAGCAATGGACCTGAACTTCGACGGATTGATGATAGAATCACATATCGATCCTGACAAGGCACTCAGCGACTCTTCCCAGCAGGTCACGCCAAATGAACTGAGGGAGCTGCTCAGCAGGCTGATACTACGAAATGCTTCACCCTCAGATCCGAAACTTCTGGATGTGCTTGGGGAACTCAGGCAGCGGATTGATGTGTTTGACGATCATCTTATTGACCTTGTAGAGCAACGTATGAAAATCTCAGAAACAATCGGCCGTTATAAAAAAGAAAATAATATTACTATCTTACAAAGCTCCCGGTGGGACGAAATTGTAAGAAGGGTCATGATCCTGGGTAAATCAAAAGGACTCAGTGAAGAGCTGATAGATAATATTTTCAGGGCAATCCACCAGGAATCAATTAACAGGCAGATGAGAATAATGAATGACGGTATTGAAAACCACAACGGTCATTAAAAATCAAAATCAATGGAAAGAATTGTAGTGCCTTCTCCGGTTAAAGGTACTGTCAGGGCACCCGCATCTAAAAGCATGTCACAGCGGGCTATTGCCGCTTCAATCCTTGCCGAGGGTGAAAGCATAATCGTTAATCCCTCCTATTGTGACGATTCACTGGCAGCTCTGAGCATTGCTGTCGGCCTGGGAGCCAAGGTCAGGCCTGATACAAATGATGTTAAAATACGGGGAGCCGGTGAGCTTAAAGAAAAAAAACTCAATTGTGGTGAGTCAGGCCTGGCGATACGTATGTTCTCGCCTGTTGCAGCTCTGTACAAATCGGAAATAATTCTGACAGGTACCGGATCCCTTAAGAAAAGACCCATGTCAATGATTGAGGACGCGCTTCACCAGTTCGGGGTAAAATGCTCAAGCGAAAACGGATTTCTGCCTCTGAAAATAAAAGGTCCGCTGAAAGGCGGCAACTGCGAGATCGACGGATCGATCAGCTCACAACTTCTCACCGGCCTGTTGATAGCTCTGCCTGCAGCAAAAAATGACTCCGAAATTAAAGTGAATAACCTTAAAAGCAAGCCATATATTGATATGACTCTGCAGGTCCTTGATAAATTCGGAATAATGGTTTCTAATGATGGCTACACTCTCTTCAGGATCCCCGGAAATCAGAAATATAACCCTGTCCGGTTTGAAGTGGAAAGCGACTGGAGCGGAGGAGCCTTTCTTCTGGTTGCCGGCGCTATAAGCGGTGACGTTGTAGTAAACGGGCTCCGGGCTGACAGCAGGCAGAGCGATAAAGCTATCCTTTCAGCCCTAGATAAAGCCGGAGCCAGAATGAGTATCAGGGACAACTCCATTGAAGTAAAGAAATCCCGGTTGAAAGCATTTGAATTTGATGCAACCGAATCGCCTGATCTTTTCCCACCGCTTGCAGCTCTTGCGTCATATTGCACGGGAACATCAGGGATAAAGGGGATTTCCAGGCTGATATATAAGGAGAGTAACCGGGCAGACGCCCTGTCGGAGGTATTTGGTAAAATGAACATCAGGACTGAAATAAGCGGCGACTATTTGCTGGTCACAGGAGGAGAAGTGAAAGGTTCGCATGTCAGCTCGCATGACGATCATCGCATAGCCATGGCAGCTGCAGTTGCTGCCCTCGGAGCATCGGGCGATGTGGTAATAAAAGATTCCCACTGTATCTCAAAATCATACCCGGGTTTCTTTGAAGACCTGCGACAGATCGGTGTAACTGTTTACGAATAAATTATAAATGAATCAATCAGGTATTAATTTCGTTTTAAAAGATAAAAAATATTAAATTTTTTATACTTTTTTACCCGTAAATGATTTTTTTGTTTAGTTTTGCTGATATGAAAACAATGAGGATATACGATTGGTACTGGTGCAGCTTATCAGTTGATGCTGTGTAACAGGCCGTTGTATAACCTTTAATGGATATAAATATTTATCAGGCACGCTGTTCACAGCGTGCCTTTTTTGTTTTTAATGCTTCTATAAACATTTAATAACTGAAACAATGGAAAAGATCAAAAAAATTTTATTAAGCGAAAAAGAAATGCCACGTCAGTGGTATAACATTGTGGCCGACATGCCCAATAAGCCATTACCTCCGCTTCACCCTGTCACCCGGCAGCCAGTGGGACCGGAGGATCTGAGTCCTATCTTCCCGATGGAGCTTATTAAGCAGGAAGTGTCAACCGAGAGGTACATTGATATACCTGATGAGGTCCGGGACCTTTACAGGACTTACCGTCCGTCTCCCCTGTTCAGGGCTGCCAGCCTTGAAAAAGCGCTGGGTACAAAAAGCAAAATCTACTACAAGTATGAGGGAGGAAATTATTCAGGCTCTCATAAAGCCAACACAGCTATTGCCCAGGCTTATTATAATAAAAAAGAAGGTGTCAGGAGGATCACTACTGAGACTGGTGCGGGGCAGTGGGGAAGTGCTATGAGTTTTGCCTGTCAGCATTTCGGTCTTGAACTTCTGGTATTCATGGTTAGGGTCAGCTTCACTCAAAAGCCTGGCCGCAAACTTTTAATGAATACATACAACGCCAAAGTAATTCCTTCACCCAGTACCATGACTGCAGCTGGAAGGAAGGTGCTCGAATCTGATCCTGACTCTCCGGGTAGTCTGGGTATAGCAATTTCAGAAGCAATTGAGGTGGCAGTACAGGATCCATATACAAAATATTCCCTGGGCAGCGTTCTCAACCATGTTGTCCTTCACCAGACAATTATAGGCCAGGAAGCGCTTCTTCAGATGGAAAAGGCCGGATATTATCCCGATGTCGTGATCGGATGTTTCGGCGGAGGCTCCAACTTCTCCGGAATTGCATTTCCATTTCTTCGCGAAAAGCTTATTAACGGTAAGAATATCAGGCTTTTGACAGTGGAACCGGCTTCATGCCCGAAACTTACCAAAGGGAAATTCATGTATGACTTTGGTGATACTGCAGGCATGACCCCTCTTCTTCCCATGTTTACACTTGGTCATAATTTCATACCCGAGAAGATTCATGCAGGCGGCTTGCGTTACCATGGTGCCGGAGTGCTTGTCAGCCAGCTGCTTAAGGATGGACTTATTGAAGCAAAGGCCAAGATGCAGAGGGAATGCTTTGAAGCCGGTGTGCTTTTCGCAAGAACAGAAGGTATTCTCCCTGCTCCTGAGTCAAATTATGCAATTGCAGGTGCACTTGACGAAGCAAGAAAAGCCGACCTGGAGGGTGTCTCAAAGACAATCCTGTTTAATCTCAGTGGTCATGGTCATTTCGATATATCAGCCTACGAGAAATATTTCGAGAACAACCTTCCCGATCATGAGCTTACAAGCGCCGAAGTCGAAGAGGGATTATCGAAAATAGATTTCCCTTCTTAAATAAATTGTGTAAATCTGCTTAATCTGCGTAATCTGCGGGAAATATAATTAGTTTCCCGTTGATCCCGCAGATTGCCGCAACCATGCTCAAAATATTCTTAAAAGTCAGAATAATCTGTCGGGTGGAGCAGGTAAGGTTTTGTCTTTGATGTTGCATGAGCATATTCTTCCTTCGAAGAGAGAGCCTTCCAGTCAGGATGATTCCTGAAAGCTGTCCAGCGCTCGTCATGAGATTTCATGTCGGCATAGGTGGTCATGTACATAAGCCTTGGCTTCAGGCTTCCAAACAGGACCTGACCATAAAATACGGCATTGGCTCCTATATTCTCAAATATGCCAATCTCTCCCCCCTCATTGAACATCTGGATTTTCTTCAGTGCTTTTGCCTCAGTGGCGCTTTCATAGCTGCGGAGTTCATAAATCCTTTCACTTTTCGGAGTGGCGAATGAAGGAATTCTGAACTTAGGCATATGAGAAAAAGCTTTCATAAAAATACTTTCATATCTCACAAAATGAGGATTATTATACGGTGCATCAAGGAATTCTTTTCCCTGCAGCAGATAAGCCTGATCATTTTCAAGAGCTGATGAAAGTTTAATATACTGATCAATTGTTTTATAAGGGATAAAAACATAAATAAATTTCCCGAATGCGGTATCCGTCTCAACAGGTTTAAAAACACCGACAGTATTTATTCCGGCCCGGTGCAGAGCAGGTATAAAAGCATTCTTAAGGAATTTATCAGTTGCTTCAGTCTGTGAAGTGCTGTTCAGCCTGTACATCCTGATCTCGTAATACATCTGTCTGGCTGGTGAAGCGCTAAAACTGCATAAGGGCATTGAAAGGAAAAGCAGGATTACAGAAAGTAGCAATCCTGAGCCTGACATCTTATAGTCTTTCATATTTGAGAATACGTATTAGTAAAGTTTCGAAAACTCCCCGAATATCTGATTTGCCTTATCAGGTGTCAGATCAGACCCTGACTGAACATAAAACCTGTGACGTAACGTAACCGATTCTCCTTTCTGAAGAGTCAGAGATATTTTTGCTTCAGAAGGAACATATGCGTTTGCTCCCAGATTGTTTGTCGAGAACAAACCATAACCTCTAGCATGGGAATGAGCCGGGTAGCCAATATTTTTAGGGTGGTCAAAAACTGCCATCGTTGTAAGTACGTTATCCTTTGTACCTGAAAGCATTACCCAGTCGTTCCTTGAACTCCATACCGCATCGCCCTTCAATCCTGAGCTTGAAGTGTACATTCCGGTAACTCCAGTATTATCTGTTGCACTGACTGTTGTTGGATTCCCTTTTTCATCAGTGAAGATCAGGGATTCATTGGAAGGCATTTCAAACGCCCTGTCGACCCTGATGGCAAACATTCCTTCCTTGTTATCATTGAAAGTAACCTGATCATTGGCAGCAGTCAGAACTGAGATATGATCGATGGTCCTTGAATTTCTGTCACCCGAGAAAATATAGGTGGTTTTCTCAACCAGGAGTGTATTACCCTTATTATCATCCCAGTTTGAAATCACTTCAAGAGTTCCTTTGCTTCCGTTTTTGATTTTACCAATCTGCTTAACAACAATATGTCCATAGGCATCTTTCTTGCCGACCGGTATTGCAGAAGAGTTATTCCAGAAATCCAGCCCGTTGACATTCCCGTGATTAAACCATATTCCAATTTGATGCGGATGGTCAACACGTTCTCCTTTTCTTGGTTCGATAGGAAATCCTCTGGTAATTACAGAGCCATCAGGAGCAAAAACAGGGAATAGAAACGGCTTCTCGAGATTAGAGGGGTACATATATGATGTAAACAGTTTCCCGTCAACCATTATATCGACTTTCTGCTTATCATCGAACCTGACAAGTTTGATTTTTGAAACCTGGGCGTTAAGGACTGTTCCCATAGAAAGTACAAGTACAACAGTCACAATAAATGATAACATTTGTCTCATTGAAATATCATATTGGATAAATTAATACTGAAATACTTTACCCCCTGCAAGGACTTCCTGAGTTGATTCATCAAATGATGCCTTCTCGCCGGTACGTAGTGCGGCCGTGCACATAATACAGGCTATTGAGTGGTTATATCCGGCAATAACATCGGCATGAGGTTTCTTTCGGTCGCGGACACATTCCATCCAGTTTCTCATATGAGCGGTAGTCATGGGATCGCCACCTGTGTTTGCATTTGTCTCAGTCCTGATGCCGGGAAGCTCGAATGGTTCAAGCTGATTAGCTTTCATTTTCATATCGCTTGCGTCTCTCTGGGTCAGACCTCCTTCAGATGTTACTTTATTGGTATCAAGGTTAAGCATCCCTCCGTTTGAATAATAAAGCTCTTTCGTGCCTCCTGCAGAGTTGGTAAAACGTGATGTGTAAACAACCTGAAAAGCCATATCAGGATTGTTGGAATCACCATAATCCATAACTGCCGTCATAGTATCAAAATTTGTCCTGCCGTCTCTCCACAAATAGATTCCGCCATTTGCGGCGACACTCCTCGGGTGAGCGAGTCTGGTGAACCAGTGGACCGTATCAATCTGGTGTGCCATCCACTGTCCGGGAATACCTGAAGAATACGGCCAGAACAATCTGAATTCAAGGTATTTTCTGGGATCAAAGGCAGCCTGTGGCCTGTTCAGCTGATATCTCTTCCAGTCGGTGTCGGATTCCTTAAGTTTGGGAACTTCAGCTGGTCTTCTCCATCTTCCCGGCTGATTTACATTCCAGCTCATTTCCACGATTACTATTTTTCCGAATTTACCAGAGTTAAGATATTCATTCGCTGCTATATAATTAGCTGCACTTCGGCGCTGGGAGCCGATCTGTACTATCTTTCCGCTCTTTTCAACTGCTTTTCTGGCAACACGGGCATCAGCCATTGTCTCAGCAAATGGTTTTTCCACATAGGCATCACGTCCGGCCTCAACCGCTTCAGCGCATAGCAAGGCATGCTGGAAATCAGCTGTACTGATTATTACGGCATCTGTGTCTTTACCACTGTAAAGTTCATCATTGTTACGGGCAAGCCTCAGATTTATCCCTTTGGCTTTATAAAATGTATCAGCAGCTTCACGCCTGAGGCTCCATATATCTGAAACTGCTGTAAATTCAAAATTCAGTTCCTGCGCCAGGCTAAGGAATGCCGGGGATAAAGAACTTCTGAATCGGTCGGAATAGCCAACAATGCCAACCCGGATCCTGTCATTTGCACCAAGTACTCTTGAGTAGCTCCTTGCTCCTAAAGTAATGCCTGCGGTGCCCAGAGCAGCTTTTTGAACAAATTCTCTGCGTGTCGTCATAAAATGTAGTTTAAAGTGTTTATTATTGATTCGATACAATTATAAATCCAGCTACCGGTCAGAACCTGTTCGCCTTAAAAAGATCGTGCAATAAAGATCCATAAGGAAAATTATATAACCATGAGCCAGTGTTTTCCCCCTTTGGCAACGTGACAGGAGGGCTACTGTAAAAATAATTATTTACGTGAACGTATACATATAAATCACCTTCTTTTTTTCAAATAGTATTCCATCAGTATACAAAAAATAGAATATTTCAAAATCGGTACTCTCATGAATTCTTTTATAAGATTCAGGTAACCGGACAGGATCTGCATTCCCATATAAGTCCGGATAAAGCCTGGATTGTTCTTTGGATTCCATGATACTACGGAAACATCTTTGGCAATGCAGGGTTTATATAGGATATTGTGAAATTTAATACGATCTGATATATTTGACATCTGAAAAAAAGATCTTTTGTCTTGATTCATTTAAATTGGTGTTATTTTTGTTGAAAGTTTTTAACGGATGATCCGTGCAAATTAAAAAATGTCAATCAGGGATTTTAGTGCGATTGATCCGTTAATTAAAATTGTAAATTCAGGGTACTTTAATTGTTAATTACTTAATGCATTATTGTTAGACGTTAATTGTGAATTTATTAGACTACCTTTAACCTAATAATTTTTCATAGCATGAGAATCATTAACAACTAATAACTATTTTGAAATAACATGCCGGAAGAAGTAGTTTATTATGTAACAAGATATGGGTATACGGCAATATTCATTCTGGTGTTCCTCCAGGAAATTGGAATGCCAAATCCTTTACCCAATGAGCTCCTCCTTTTGTTTTCCGGATATTTATCATTTAAAGGGATTTTATATATTCCTGCAGTACTTATTACCGTAGTATCTGCAGATTTTATCGGGACGAATATTCTTTACTTTATTTTTTATACAACCGGATCGGTCATAATGCTAAAAAAGCCTAAATGGTTTCCTTTGTCTCAAAAAACTCTTGATAACCTTACTGCTAAAATTAAAACCGGGGGATATTTGAATATATATTTATTCAGGCTCACTCCCTTTACAAGGGGATATACTTCTGTATTAACAGGTTTGTTGCAGATTAAACCCAGGGTTTTCTTACCAATTGCATTTATCTCTTCAGTAACATGGGCAACAATTTATGTAGTTATCGGTTACATTATAGGACCATCATGGAATCTGTTTGCAAAGAATACCGGAAATTTTAAATATGTCCTGCTTGCAGTACTTGGTATCATAATTTGTGTGGTTTTAATTAAATATTTTATTCAGAAGGGAAAAAATAATAAAGTGAAATCAGTTACTGACAATTCCTGAAAAATCTAAAATTGCCTTCACGTTTCTTTAATACAGGAGGATGTATGAAAATTCATGTTATCTCGGAAACTCCTTTTACGATGAAAGCAACCGGTGTCCATACTGCTTTCGTCGATCATATTCAGCTCCTAAAGGAATCCGATGATCTTGAGGTGGTTATAAATAATGAAGGAACCGGCGATATTTGTCACAGCCATACCTATGGGCTCTACTATTTGTTTAAAGCAAGAAAATATAAGGGGAAAAGAGTATTTACAGCTCATGTAATACCTGATTCAATAAAAGGATCCCTCCCTCTCTGGAAGCTTATGATGCCATTAATCAGGCAGGGTTTAAAAATAGTATATTCCTATGCTGATGTTTGTATTGCTGTCTCTCCTATGGTCGAGAAAGCAATATTGGATTCAGGAGCCAAAACAACAATAGTCGGGATAAACAATCCGGTTAATATTGAAAGATGGAAAAGAACAGAAGAAAACTATAAAAAAGGCAGGCGGATGCTTGGCATATCAGAAAATGAATTTGTTGTCCTTGGCGTAGGCCAATTGGAGAAACGAAAAGGTATCGAAGATTTTCTGGATATTTCCGAAGCTATTCCTGAAGTAAAATTTGTCTGGGCTGGTGGAAGACCATTTAAAGTTTTTACTGAAGGTATCATAAGAATAAATGAAAGATTAAATAAAGCCAGTAAAAATTTTATTAATGCCGGCCAGGTAGAACTCGAAAATATGCCTGCTATTTATTCAGCTGCAGACCTGTTGCTTTTCCCATCCTACCAGGAAAATTGCCCGCTGGCTCCAATTGAAGCTGCAGCGTGCGGAATGCCGGTAATATTCAGGGACCTTGAAGAGTATAAATCTTTATACCAGAACCCTTATATTAAAGTAAGGAATACGGAAGAGTTTATTGACCTCACTAAAAGAATTATAAAGGATAAGGAATTTTATTTAAAGGGTTTGAAAATTTCTGAAAAACTTGTGACACAGTTTGACAGAAAAGAGATACGTAAACAACTTATCAGTGTTTACCAGGGTTTATTAAATACTGATAATCAGGCATGAAAAACATTCTCTTCTTACAAATGCCTTACCTGAGCTAAAGTCAAAACTTATATAAACCAAATCCCGGGAATCTGCAAATCAAACGGGGCAGGGCCCCGGTATTGTGGTGTGCAACAGCTTTGCCAAGATAAAACAGGCGTCAGGTCCGGACTGGTCAGTTTTCAAAATTCATCTCATGAGACTCCGCATAATCAAAAGCCATTTTCCTGTACTTCCGTGTTAAGTCATTTGATTTTTCTGAATCATAAAACCTGCTCAGCCCAAAACATGCATAGGCGGCATATTCATTTCCATAGACCCCGAAAGAAGAAATAGCTTTTAATCCTGAATCATAATACTGCGCTGCACTTTTAAGATCGTGATATTTTTTTTCCTGAAGTATACCGTTAAAAACCAATAATTGTGCCTTGAAATAATTGTTATCCGACCTGCTTCCGAATAGTGATACAAGCTTCTCAGCTTCATCATATCTTTTTTCCAGCAAAAGGCTTTTAATGAAATCAGCCTGGTAGCTGATGTTGTCCGGGTATTTACCATGGAGTGACGTACTGTAATCCAGTGATTTGGTAAAATCATTCTCATAAACTGCATATATCCAGGCAAGAAAATAGCTTGCCTCAGCACTTAAAAATATCGATTCACTTGCTGCTGTCTGAAGCTCATTCAATCCCTTTTCAGCGTCTCCTCTCGGGAAAAATATTGCAAAGGGTTTATAAATCGGATAAAGTTCCGGATATCTTTCCCTGTAATAATTATAAAGCCCGGTGAAAAATAAAAAATCGGGATAAACATCAGTATAATGGAAGGATTCTCTAATCAACCTGTAAGTGCTCCCAGCGAGCGGGAATACTTCCTTGTTCATTTCATTATCAGAATAAAATAGTAGGAGCAATCCTCTGGCACATAAGTCAGTAAGTAAGAATTCAACATCATCTCCATGATGTCCCTTCGCTTCGCATTTGTGGATACTCCCGAATAATTCGTCCTCAAATAATTGCCTTTCAGGGGACCCTGGCAGAAGAGGAAAATTCTTCCAGTATATTATCATACCTCTGATAAGGGACGGGACAGGACTATCAGGATATTTTGTCCTTAATTCGTTGGAGATATTTTCTCCCTCACTAAACCTGAAATTGTAGATATAACCCATACACTTCTTGATCTGATTGACTTCTATACTGTCTGTTAGAATCTGTGCCCTGCCAGCAGAATGGGTCAGGCAAAAAAGGACCATGGATAAGAAAACAATCTTATACCATTGTACTGTTATATTAGTAATGTAAGATCTGGTTAAAAGCATTTAATCTTAAATATTATTATCATTAAAGTAATTTCAGCTAAATTTGTTTAAATCTGAACAAAATAAATTGAATATTCTGCCGATGGAAACCGAAACAAGACCGCTCCAAAAAAGGCTCTACTCCCTTGATGCGCTTCGCGGATTCGATATGTTCTGGATCATGGGCGGTGAAGGGATTTTCATTTCACTGGCCGCTATAACAGGTTGGCCCGTATTCAAATGGTGTGCAGAACAGCTTGATCATGTCCCCTGGAACGGTTTCCATTTTTATGATATGATATTCCCCCTGTTCCTTTTTATTGCGGGGATTTCATTCCCCTTCTCTCTGGCAAAACGAAGGCAGAATAATGAAAGCAAAGCTGCGGTATATAAGCACATTATTACAAGGGGATTCATCCTTGTTCTGCTGGGAATACTATATAACAATGCCGTAAAATTCAATTTCGGAGAGCTCAGGTACGGAAGCGTCCTTGGCAGGATAGGTCTCGCCTGGATGTTCGGGGCTCTTATTTTCATGAACACAAAACGTACCTCCCGGATTATCTGGTTCAGCAGCCTTCTTTTGGTTTACTGGCTTCTGCTCCTTCTCTTCCCCGCTCCTGGCCCTGGTTCTTCTGACGTTTTTTCCAGGGAAGGGAACCTTGCGAGCTACATCGACAGGCTTATTTTACCTGGCAAGCTTTACCTCGGCAATCACGATCCCGAGGGTATACTGAGCACAATGCCCGCAATTTCAACCGCACTGCTAGGAATGTTTACGGGTGAATTCTTGATGTCAGACTACCTGAAGGACAAACCGATCAGAAGGGTCGTTTACATGACTGTCGCAGCTGTAATCCTTATGATTCTCGGCAAGCTTTGGAATATAGTGTTCCCGATAAACAAAAACCTTTGGACAAGTTCATTTGTATGCTGGGTTGGCGGACTGAGTCTCCTTCTGTTTTCCATATTCTATCTTATAATAGATGTCTGGGGATTAAGGAAATGGGCTTTCTTTTTTGTAGTCATCGGGATGAACCCAATTACTATTTACATGGCTGAGAGGATAGTAAATTTCAGGTCTGCATCTCGTTTTTTCTTCAGCGGCTTTGCCGCTTTACTGCCTGAATCATGGACTCCTCTCGTTGATGCTATAGGTATTACAGCAGTAGGATGGGTATTTCTTTATTTACTATACAGAAAGAAGATATTTTTGAGGGTTTAGTTTACTATGTAGGAATTGTTACAACAAAAACGTTACATGCTTTGAATGCTCTGAATGAACCTATATATGGTGGCTCTCAGAATAAACCTGATTAACTATCTTAATTGATAATATGATAGCATATTGCGGTCTGGCATGTGATAGCTGCCCGATTCATCTTGCAACCCTTGAAAAAGATATTATTCAGCAGGCTAAAATGAGAGTTCAGATTGCTGAGGAACTTTCCAGGATCTATAGAACCACTCCGAAACCGGAGATTGTTACAGACTGCGACGGGTGTAAGGTTGATGGAGGAAGGTTGTTTACGGGTTGCATTGATTGTGAGATCAGGAAATGCGCCAGCCTGAAAAATATGATAAATTGTGCGTATTGCAGCGATTATGCCTGCGATAAGCTTAATAAACACTTTGCAATTGATACCGCTGCCCGGGATCGGTTAGAAGAAATCCGCAGGGAACATTAGTTACTACATCCCATCCTGGGAGTGTCTGGCGATTGGACGGAAAATCATATATTTGTTATTCACCGAAAACAATAGCCATGCGTATATCCCGTATGCTTTTTACTTTGGTATTGATTTGCAGCCTTTCTGCCAGATCTTACCCGCAGGCAGACAGCACTTTTAAAATCTTCCAGTTTCCTGCAAACATGATTCCGAGGGTCGACGGAAATCCGGATGACTGGGCAATGGTGCCGGACAGTTACATAATAGGAAGCGATCAGCTCAGGGATGACGAAAAAAAACATGCCACAGCTGATCCTGAAAACCTAAATGTGAAAGTAAAGGTAGGCTGGGTAAAAGGAATGAATAAGCTTTACTTTCTTTATGAGGCATACGACAATTACTGGGACTTTTCAAGAACAGACCTTCATCATGACATTTTTGAAATTGTAGTCGATGGGGATCAGTCGGGAGGACCGCTTATTGAACAGTTTCATCCGAATCCCCGGCTCAATAATACATGGGAGGCCTATTTCAACTTTCATGGCGTCCACGCACAGAATTACCATATTTATACTCCTGCAGAGGGCCAGGACTGGTGTCTTGCATGGGGAAGCCAGCCATGGATAAAAGAAATGCCCTATGCCAATGCCGCATATTCTTATGATTTCAAGCCGGGAGAACCTGGCAAGCTTATCCTGGAATTCTGGATAACTCCTTTCGATTATGCAGGTCCCGAAGGACCGGTAAGGGCTGTTGAATCTGTGCTAAATGAGGGAAAAAATATAGGTTTGTGCTGGGCAGTGATTGATTTTGATGATGTAAATGCCAGTAGCAACAATGGCTTCTGGAACCTCTCGGATAAACATACAATGTATGGGAACGCTTCTCAGTTAAGAACTTTTAAGCTTATGCCTCTGGAATCCGGATTCCTGAAAAAGATTGAAGCTCAATGGTCCTTTAAAATCCTTGATATGGACAGAAGGCTTGTGGCATTCCAGGACAAGTCCAATGGTAAGATAACATCATGGAAATGGGATTTTGGAGATGGGACGACCTCATCTGTGCAGCACCCGGAACATGCTTATGGCAAATCGGGGCGCTATATTGTTACCCTTTATGTCGAAGGACCCGACGGAAAATCGCGTCGGGCAAAAGTGTGGGATGTAGCTGTGAAATCGGCACTTGACAACGTAAAATCAAACTAATCGAACTAGTATAATAATGAAGACAAACATTTTTATCATCATTCTGGCCGCCGGTATGTCAATTCAGGCTGCTTCACAGCAGGTAACTCAGCAAATTGTGACAGACGCAAATACCGCCCTGCATGCCATGCAGCCTGACTACCCGGTACCATACGGTCCTGCAAAAGCCGGGGACGTTTTGGCAGTCATGAAAAGGGTCATGACATATCTTGATGTTTCAACCCCTGCTAAGGTTATTGACAGGCAGTCAAAGGCAGAGATAACCGATCTTTCTAAACTTACACCGGGATCTAATTTCGCACCCGGAGTATTCAGGCTTATAAGTTATGAATGGGGTGTTGCCTATGGTGCAATGCTTCTTGCGGGTGAAGTTACCGGAGATCCGCAGTTCACTGAATACACCACTAAACGGATGAATTTGATAGCCAGGGTAGCCACCTATTATAAATCGCTTACTGAAAACCAGCAGGGGAATCCGGTCCGTTCGGTTAACGATCCGCGGGCGCTTGATGATGCCGGTTCAATGTGCGCTGCAATGATAAAGACATTTAATGCAGCCAAAAATCAGGAACTCCGTTCTCATATTGACAATTATATCGATTATATTTCTACCAAACAGTACCGGCTGAATGACGGAACTCTTGCACGTAACCGGCCATTGCCCGATGCGTTGTGGCTGGATGATCTTTACATGAGCGTTCCTGCGCTGGCTCAGATGGGCAAACTTACAGGCGAAAAAAAATATTTTGACGATGCATCCAAACAGATACTGCAGTTTTCGGATAGAATGTTCAATAAGGATAATGGGCTGTATATGCATGGATGGATCCAGGGTATGGATCCTCATCCGGAATTTCACTGGGCCCGCTGTAACGGCTGGGCAATTCTGGCTATGTCAGAACTTCTTGATGTTCTTCCGCCAGATCATCCCTCCAGGCCTAAGATACTTGCTCTTTTCAGGGCTCATGTAAGTGGTCTCGCCTCTTATCAGTCAGGAACAGGTTTCTGGCATCAGCTGATCGACAGAAATGATACATACCTGGAGACTTCTGCGACAGCCATATTTACATATTGTATTGCACATGCGATAAACAGCGGATGGATTAATGCACAGGCATTCGGGCCGGTGGCAGTACTCGGATGGAATGCTGTCGCAACCAGGGTAAATGCCCAGGGACAGGTAGAAGGGACATGCGTCGGAACAGGAATGGCATTTGATCCGGCATTTTATTATAACAGACCCGTAAATGTAGCAGCTGCACATGGCTACGGTCCGGTGATAATGGCTGGAGCAGAAATGATTAAACTCCTGAAAAACTGGCAGATAGTCATAAATGACTCTGCAGTAATGTTTTACAAACAGGGAACTGACTGGAGGAACAACAGATAACAACCCATATACTCGGCTCCCCGGCCCTCTTCTCTGCCACACAAAGCAGGGATGGGGATAAAGAAAAGGGGCAGTTACATAAATGACCGATAAACTGAGAACGAAATGGAATTAATCAAGAATTTGAATTACAAATTGATCTTGCTTTATTTTTCATTTTCCTCAGTTGTTTCCGCACAGCCCAGAACCAACTATAAGTTTTCGTTCGGTCCTGCCAAAGAGGTACCCGGATATATGAAAGTCGATCTCTCCCAAAAGTATTCTACTGAATCAGGTTACGGCTTCGACTTCGGAACAATTCCATTTGCGGTGGATCGTGGAGGTAAAAAACCTCTTACAAGCGGATTCTGCACCAGCGATAAACCCTTCTTCTTCTCGGTAAATCTTCCTGAAGGTAACTATAATATCAGGATCATCACCGGTGATTTGAAAGAAGGATCTCTGACAACGGTAAGGGTCGAGTCCAGGCGGCTTATCTTCGAAAAAATCAAAACTGAACCAGGTAAGTTTCAGACACTTTCAGCAACTATAAACATCCGGATTCCGCAAATTGGCAACACCCCTGATGAGGTCATAAGAAAACCCAGGGAGCAAAACAAGCTCGATTGGGATAATAAGCTGACTTTTGAATTCACAGATAAAAGACCATGCATTTGTGCGCTGGAAATCTCCAGAACATCTGATGCAGTTACAATTTTCCTGGCCGGTAATTCTACCGTGGTCGACCAGGATGATGATCCATGGGCTTCGTGGGGACAGATGCTCCCACGATTCCTCAAACCTGGCATTGCTGTATCAAACCAGGCAGAATCAGGATTATCACTTGGAAGCTTTCTTTCCTCAAACCGACTTAAGAAAATCATGAATATGATGAAACCAGGTGATTATCTATTCATCGAGTTTGGCCATAACGACCAGAAAGAAAAGGGTCCTGACGATGGTGCATTTAATTCTTATTCCGAAAGACTGAAATTGTTTGTCTCTGAGTTCCGCAAAAACGGAGGCATCCCCGTTATTGTTTCACCTGCCAACAGACGATCTTTCGGTGATGACGGGAAAATCTCTAATTCCCTGGGCGATTATCCCGAAGCTGCCCGGCGCATAGCTGAAGAAATGGATGTCCCTTTTATTGATCTGAATGCAATGACAAAAATATTATATGAGGCTCTCGGACAGGAAAGTTCAAAAAAGCTATTTGTTATTTATCCTGCAAATTCATTTCCCTGGGAACCCAAAGAGCTTAACGACAATACGCATTTCAATTCTTATGGCGCTTATGAACTGACAAAATGCATTATTGAGGGAATAAAAGAAAACAAACTGGGGATCAGGGATTATCTGATAAAAGGAATTCCAAAATTTGATCCCTCGTTGCCCGATCCGTTTGAAAAGTTCAGCTTGCCGATGAGCCCGCACTCGCCGGTAATAATTTTGCCCCCGACACCCTGATGGGGGCCTTTTTCCTGAAACAAGGTAAATATGAAAAAAAGATTTTTAATACTGTTTATTTTTCTCACTCAGATTCTCCCGGCCCAGCAGCTGTCCTGGCCTGAGATAACCCGTGAAAATAAACCGTGGACCCGATGGTGGTGGCCGGGCAGCATAGTTACCCGGCAAGACCTCACTGCCGCAATGGAGAAATATCAGAAAGCCGGCCTCGGTGGAATGGAAGTTACTGCCATTTATGGAGTGAAGGGAGAGGAAGATAAATTCATAAAATATTTGTCGCCCGGGTGGATGGAGATGTTCAGCTTTACACTGAAGGAAGCTCAGCGTCTTGGTCTGGGGATAGACCTTGCGAATGCATCAGGCTGGCCATTCGGGGGACCATGGGTAAATCCTGCTGACGCAAGCAAGAACATAAACTATAAAACCTACAATCTCACCGGAGGACAGAAACTGAATGAAAAAGTCGAGTTCATTCAGCAATCCCTGGTAAGAGCTGTCGGGCAAAAACCAGATATAACAAAGCTCACCGACCCTATAGGCAAAAACAATGATCTCCAGCTCTACGCTCTTGACCAGATCAGGTTTGAAAAGCCGCTTCCTCTTTACGCTCTGATAGCTTATTCAGACTCAGGCAAAATCCTGGATCTAACAGAACTTGTCAATCCTCAAAAGGATCTTGACTGGACAGCACCCGCAGGCAAATGGTCCCTGTATGCTCTTTTTGAGGGATGGCACGGAAAGCAGGTTGAGAGAGCCGGTCCTGGAGCCGAGGGTGATGTTATTGATCATTTCTCAGGGAAGGCTATAAAGAATTACCTGTCCCATTTTGATACAGCCTTCAAAGGTTATGACCTGAATTACCTTAGAGGCTATTTCAATGATTCATATGAGGTTGATGATGCTTCCGGCCAGGCCGACTGGACTAATGACATGTTCTATGAATTCTATATCAGGAGAGGATATGACCTGGCTGCCAACCTGCCGGCATTGTTCCAGAAAGATACTCCCGACAAAAATGTACGGGTCCTCTCCGATTACCGTCAGACTATTTCAGATCTTATACTCGAGAAATTCACGACTGACTGGACCCGCTGGGCCAACAGACAGGGCAAAACAACCCGCGACCAGGCGCACGGCTCACCCGGGAACATTCTTGACCTTTATGCAGCTTCAGATATTCCGGAAACTGAAGGCAGTGAACTGACAAAGCTTAAATTTGCTTCTTCAGCATCAAATGTCACAGGGAAGAAATATACTTCATGTGAAGCTGCCACCTGGCTTAACGAACATTTCCTTTCAACACTGGCAGATGTTAAAAAAGCCGCTGATCTGTTCTTTCTTGGCGGGATAAACCATCTTTTTTACCATGGGACATGTTTCTCGCCCCAGGATGAACCCTGGCCAGGATTTCTCTTTTATGCTGCTGTTGAGTTCACTCCTGCGAATAGCTTCTGGAATGATTTTCAGGGACTTAATACTTATATTGCCCGTGTACAGTCGTTCCTGCAACGGGCAATTCCCGATAATGACATCCTTCTTTATTTTCCGATCTTCGACCGTTATGCCGATTATGGCCGCGGTATGCTTGAACATTTTGATGCACTTGGCCCGGCGTTTAACGGAACTCCTTTCAAAACGGCGGCAGAATCAATGCTTGAGAAAGGATATGCATTTGACTATATTTCCGATCTCCAGATCAAAAACACTGAAGCATTTAACGGTTTGCTGCAAACCCAGGGGAATATCTACAAAACATTGATCGTGCCCGGATGCAAGTACATTCCGCTCGAAACATTTTCACATATCCTGAAAATAGCTAACGAAGGGGCCAAAATAATAGTTTACGGAAATCTTCCCGAAAATGTTGCAGGATGGGCGGATGCTGATGAAAAAAATAGCCTGTTCAGCCGGATGAAAAACGGCATCAGCTTTTCACGGACCAATAATATGCAGGTGCTCAAAGCCACTTACGGAAAGGGCACAATACTTACCGGCAGCGATCTGGATGAATTATTATCATTCGCAGGTATCAGGAGGGAATCAATGGCAGATAATAATATAAAATTCATCCGGAGGGAAAGCAACAGCGGATTTTATTATTTTATTAAAAATCAGGGTGATAAAGCTTTTGACGGGTGGATTGCCCTCTCAGTCAAAGCTTCTTCTGCCGCCTTTTACAATCCACTTGACGGACGGCTTGGAATAGTGAAGAGCCGGACAGGGAAAAACGGTTCAGAAGAAATTTATGCAAGACTGCTTCCGGGTGAATCTATGATCCTTTCTACATTTAATAACCCGCAGTCGGGGAATCCCTACAACTTTTATGATCCTGCTTCATCTCCTCTGGATATAACAGGTCCCTGGAATGTCAGCTTCACAGAAGGAGGGCCTGTCCTTCCGGCATCAAAAGAAATCAGCAAGCTTGTTTCCTGGACTGAATTCGGAGGAGAAGATCCTAAAAATTTCTCAGGTACTGCCAGCTATTCGATCATTCTCAACAAACCATCAGGCAACGCTGAGGTATGGCTGCTTAATCTTGGAAGGGTGGCTGAAAGTGCGCGTGTTTTTCTTAATGGCAAGGAAATAGCAACATTGGTAGGTCCTGATTTCCAGGTTATTATTGATAATAAGCAGCTTAAAGGAAAGAATACCCTGGAAATTAAAGTATCCAACCTGATGGCTAACCGGATTGCCTGGATGGACAGGAATAACATCGAATGGAAGAGGTTCTACAATATAAATATGTCTGCAAGAGTGCGGGAGAATACAAAGAACGGGGTCTTCGACGCTTCGTCATGGCAGCCTCTTGAGTCAGGGCTCATCGGCCCTGTGACAATCACTCCAATGAAAAAGACTAAATGATACGACTTTAACAACTATTGCTTGTAGTTATTAATTATTCCCCATAAATTTATAACAACTTATACAGGCGAAAGAATGTCGCAGATAAATGAGGATCTTATCCGGACTGTCTTTGATGAAATGCTTAAGCATAAGGTAACTCTTGCAAAGATGGTTCTGGATGAAGAAGAGGATGAGGAAATAACTGATTTCCGTGTCCTTGCCGACCTGGTTATTAAGAACTTCCCATGGCCTGTCGGTGTGGAACTCCGCAGGCTCTTTTCCGGATCGATGCGCCAGCTTGACAGGATGCGCCTCGATCAGATCTTCAAAACTATTGAACGATCGATGCAGTTCCTGAGCTTTGTGATGCTGTCTCAGATGGTCAAGGAAAAGAATGAAGGCCGTCTTATAATCCCGGAAAGCTTCAGCAAAGATTTCTCCGGCAGGTTCCTCGTACTGAGCCTGGGAAACTTCTCATGGCTCATCAGGAGTATCGGCAATCTTTTTGCAGAACAAAATACTCAGTGGTTCATGCCCGAAATGGCTGAGAGCTTCAATAATAAGTTTTATAATGCCCTCGATTTCTGGATTCCTGAACGTAATGAAATAGGGCATTACCAGATCAATCTTACTCAGGAAGATATTGAAAAGAGATGTGTGGAGTATGAAGAAAAGCTGACCTTCATTCTTCAGAGAATGGCCTTTCTGGCAAAGTACAAGCTGGTCTCGGTTAAAGAGATTCGCGTTATTAAATCCAAAATTCGCCAGGCTGATTTTCATCATGTAATTGACCTCCTCAACAGCTCTGATTCCGATTTCAAGGCGAGAGAGTTTCATGAACCATCATTTACAGAGAGCCAGTCGGTGCTCCTGATGAAAACAATGAAATCGCTGAATGAATACCTGAACCTTTCACCCCTGATCATTGATACAAGTACTGAGGTTCTTGATACAAAAGAAAAGTTTGATATCAAGAAAGATATTTTCATGTATTCAAAATTCCGTAACGATCAGCTTATGTACCTTGGAACGGAAGTGACTGAGAAATGCGACCTCCGTTCTCTTAAAAATTATGAAGTGCTTTTAATGGAATTCAGAAATCTGTTATCGGTGATATCCGGTTCGGAACAACCTGTGTTATAACCTCTTCAATCCCTGATGATGCAAAAGAGTCCATTCAAGTTTCTTGACAGCTTCACAAAAGATGACCGTGATATCTTTTTTGGCAGGGACAAGGAGATTGAAGAGCTTCATTCCAGGGTTTTTGAAAGCAGGATATTGCTTGTTTATGGCACATCGGGTACAGGGAAATCGTCTCTTATTAATTGCGGTCTGGCAAATAAATTCAGTGATTCCGACTGGCTTCCTGTTAATATCAGGCGCGGAACAGATATCAACCGGAGCCTTTTTGAAGCTTTGTCGAAAATTGCCCTGACTAAAGCGCCTTTCGAAAAGGCAGGCGCTTCAGCTGACAAAATCTATAATCTTGAAAGACTTCTCCGGTCAGTTTATCTTGACCATTTTAAGCCCGTCTTTCTTATTTTTGACCAGTTTGAGGAACTTTTCATCTTCGGAAGTAAGGAAGAAAAAAATGAGCTTATAAAAAATGTAGCAAAGGTTACTGATTCGGACATTCAGTGCAGGTTTATCTTTTCAATGAGGGAGGAATATCTCGCTGGTGTTACTGAGTTTGAGAGGGAGATCCCTTCCTTTCTGTCAAACAGGATCAGGATAGAAAAGATGACCAGGCAGAATGCCATAAAGACTATCGAAGGCCCCTGCAGGATTAATAATATTCATGTCGAAGCCGGATTTGCCGATGCCCTTCTGGAAAAGCTTAATCCCGACACTCCTGAAGTTGAGCTCACCTGGCTGCAGATCTATCTCGACAAGATAATGAGACTCGCTGAAGGCGAGGATCATTCGGTAAAAAGAATAACTGCGGATCTCCTGGCAAAAGCCGGTGATGTCAAAGATATACTTGGTACATTCCTCGAGGAGCAGATCTCCCAGCTTGACGATCCCGAAACCGGACTGGTTGTCTTAAAATCATTTGTCTCAGTCAAGGGAACCAAACGCCAGGTTACAGAAGAAGAGGTGATCGATTATTCGGGAACCTTCGGTAAACACATTGACAGTGAGACTGTTAAAGAATTCATCCACAGGTTTATCAGACTCAGAATACTGAGAGATAAGGATGAGAATGGAAAATACGAGCTCCGTCATGATTCCCTCGCCACCAAGATCTTTGAAAAGATAACACTTGTTGAAAAAGAGCTGCTTGAAGTAAAGTCTTTTATTGAAAATGCTTATTTAAGCCATGAGAAGAGAGATCTTCTTCTTTCAGATGAAGATCTGAAGTATATAGCGCCTTATGAGGATAAGCTGTTCCTGAATGAGAAAAGCCTCCGGTTCATTGCCCAGAGCAAACAGGCTATCCAAAAAGCCAGGAGGAGAAGGCAGAATATAGCAATAGCCGCGGGTTCAGCAATCATTGTCATTCTTTCAGCCTTCACCATATTTGCAATGAGGGAAAGAGGCAAAGCTCTTATCCAGCAGCAGATTGCAGAAAATCAGAAAAATGCCGCAATTGCGGCAAAAGATGAGGCTGATGCGGCCAAACAGGCAGCTATTGTTTCAAGGATGATCGCAGATAGCAGTGCTGTGGTGGCCGTAGCAGCCAGGAACCAGTCGGAGATCGCCAGAAAAGATGCTCTTACAGCCAGAGAAATCGCTCTTCAACAGAGAAACAGGGCTGAGCAGCTGTCGGTAGTTGCAAGCGAACAGGCAAAAAAAGCTGAACAGGAAAGGAATGTCGCTGAGGGGCAAAGAATTCTTGCTCAGGCTGCGGAAGAAAAAGCAAGACGACTGAGCCTGCTTTCCACATCTCAAAATCTCGCATTAAAATCACTATCACTTGAAAAAGATCCTGAACTCATGGGGCTTCTTGCAGTTCAGTCTTATAATTTCAACTTAGCTAATGAAGGAGCCGCGGATGATCCGGTCATCTTTAAAGCCCTCGATAAAGCTTTTTCCATACTCGACAGCTCCAGACATTCAGTTTTCACCGGTTCAGCAAATGAGATCAGAAGCCTGGCTGAAAACGGGAAAAACCTCGTGGGAGCCGATATGGATGGCAACATTCTGCAATGGAGCTACAGTGGAGACCGGAGTATCGTTCCCAACACTTCTCTTCCCTCTTATATTAATTTCATAAGCCTTAGCCCTGATGGCGAAAAGCTGGTCACAGGGTATGAAAACAACAAGCTGGTATTAAGATTACTGACCCGTGATGATTTGGAATATTCAGAATTTCAGGGTAATAACGAAGCTATTAGATTCGCCGCATGGAGCAAAGCTGGAAAATATATTGTTACGGCAGGTTCGGATAGTTTAATTAAAATATGGGATACAGGTATCCGGCCTGTTGTCGCAATAAAAGCTTTTAAGGCAGCGTCTGCAATCAGATCTCTGACTTTTTGCAGTGCTGACTCAATAATATCAGCTCATGATGACGGTTCAATTTATCTCTGGGATATAGAGAATTCAATAAGCGAGGTCCTATTCCCATCGACACCGGAACGACCTGTATGTCTGGCCTGGAACAGTGCCAGGAAAACATTACTGGCAGGATGTGCCGACGGCACAATTTTGTTATTTGATATGAAAGTCAAACCTTATCAGCCTTCAAGGTTCGCCGTCCATTCTGCCGGGATCGACCAACTGGCTTTCAGCGATGATTTTTCCCTTATGGCCTCATCAGCATGGGACAAAGTAATCAGACTGTATAATTATAATCAGTATTTTGAGCTGGCAAATACTGTTGGAGGATCAATAAGTATTGATGGACTTGATTCCAGAACCCGGACAATGATTTTTACAGGAGATAAAAAGCTGGCCGCAGGTATGGCTGATAAAACCATCAGATTATGGGAGACTTCACCTGAGAAGCTTGTTACCTCAATCTGCGACCTTTTAAACAGAGATATGACAATTTCAGAATGGACTGATAATGTGGGTGCAGAAATTCCATATGAAAAAACATGCGGAAGAAATCTATAAATTTTTTACCGGGCAGATGAAACATCAAATAATAATATTGTGCCTGCTTTCCTGTACCCTTTTCCTGGGTGCACAACAACCGGCAACAGGGGGTCAGGATTGTTCTTCCGGACTCAAATATGCTGAGGCTGCTTATGAAGCCGGTCTTTTCACAGATTGTATAAAAATGCTTGAGACAGCTATCGGGTCATGCGATTTACCGAGGAAGGATAAGGAGATAGCCCTTGAGCTTCTTGCAAAGGCATATGTTGAAACTGATGAACCTGAAAAGGCTGAAGCAACAGTGAATCTGCTGTTAAGAAACTTCCCTCATTATGAGCTTAAGGAAGCGGGTAATCCTGAATTGTTTAACCGGCTTGTAAATAAATACAAAATACATCCTTTACTCACGCTTGGAGTAAAGAATACTGCCAACTGGCTCAGACACGAGACCACCAAAGTATATTCAGTACTTGACGGACTCGATTACAGCAAGCCGCTGGAAGAGTCAGGTTATTGGTTCACCTATTATGGAATGGCAGAATATGAATTCATTGATGGTTTATCTGCAAATATTGACATTATGTTTTTCCTGTCGAGCTACAGTCGAAATTTCTTTAAAGAACCGGGATTCAATCTCTCTTACTGGGAAAGTGACGGTTTCATAGAATTCCCTGTTTATATTAAAAAATATTTTCATCTGAGCAGGAATTTACTCACTTATGCCTCCGGTGGAATAGGATTGTTTTATATGTGGAAGGCCCGTGGTGATGTTACGCTAAAATATACCAAAGATGATATCATTACCGGAAAGAATGCCGATTTTGATGGCGGATTATATAATATGAACCTTCTGGCCATGAAGAACCGCCTGACAGGCCAGTGGAATGCAGGCGTGGGTTTCGGCTATAAAATAAAGAATCTCAGATTATTTCTTGACGCAAGATATCTTGGTTGTCTGGGCAGTTTTACAGCACCTGAAAAGAGTGATCTGTTCCCTGTATTGAAAAATGATTATTTCTATATTGATCAGTCAATGAAAATAAACCAGTTTGAGCTCGGGGCAACAATCTCCTATACACTTATCAATTCGGTAAAAAGGATCCGGAAGTAACTATTTCCGGGAAAGATATTTGTAATCCCTGTTCACTGATTGTTATCACTTTACATCAGTCCTGGAACCGGTTGTTACAATAAGGTTCTTCCTCCATTCATATTTAGCACCATTCTGGAAATTAAGCAGAACATCGTATGATCCCGGCGGACAGGCAAAGGTATTAGTGGGATTTTCACACTTCATTATTTCAGAATTTTTATCAGGAGCCGGACTCCCGGTCTGACGTGCTGATGTTCCTGCCGGGTAAAGGTGGATTGTTTTTATATCCTTGTTACCACCGGAATAAGTAATAGTCCCCCCGTTGAGATTTGTCAGTATTTTATAGCTGATATCCGGTTTTAAAGTAAAATTCTCAAGCCAGACCTTCTGCGTTCTTTGAGGAGATTCAATTGATATAAGTACATCATATGTTCCGGGTTTTATTTTCTGGATGTTGGTTGTTTTTTCGTCCGGTGAGATTACCTTGTCATGGCTCCCCTTTAAATAAAATGTGGGTAATGACCGGCTAAGGGTTTGATCTGCATTTCCTCTGAACCGCTGAATTTGCGATTCAAAGGAGGCTAGTCCTTTAAAGCTTCCCGGAGTTTCATCTATCAGTATCTGATATTCATACAAAGTAACTGAAACAATTGTCCTGTTTCCGGATTTAATTACAATATTATCAATATCATAGGTAAGGGTTCCGGGCTTACCTGATAATTTGTAAGTCATCCTGAGCGAATAGGTGCCAGGTTTCACTCCCTGTAATTTTATTTCTTTGCCACTGCTCAGGAGATTAAATGACGAACCTGCGGAAAAGTCACCCAGTGTTCTGACATTCAATGTTAAAGGGGGTGTCTGATCTCCAGGTTTCAGGGGTTCGAATTTTTGATCTATCCAGACATTGTTCCAGCATTTTTCCGATTTGACATTAATGCCGTTAGTGAGATGGTAAGTGTAGTTTGAAACTTTCTGAGCCTGTAATGCCAGGATCGTCACAGCCAGAAATAATAAAAGCATAGCGACTTTTTTCATGACCGTAAAGTATTTTTGTTCTGATTAGTTATTCAAATTTAAACCTTTTATAATTTAGAAGGAAATAAATTAAATAGATCAGATGATCACGATTTTCACATCTTTTATCTTATTTCTCTGCTTTCTGACTTATGAGGTATTTTTAACCGAATGGTAGAACTTCTTTTCCTGTGCCTGTCTTGCCATCTTAACTATGAATTCCCTTGGGAAAAATCTAATCATAAATGCCATAAGTGAGTTTTTGAATCCTGGTATAGCAACAGGTTTACCTTTCATCATAGCTCTGTATCCGAATTGAGCAACATCTTCAGCTGAAGCTTTTTTTCTTTTTTCGACAAGGTTGGGATCACCAAGGGCGACAGCCTGAAAGCTACTTTCAGTGGACCCGGGACAGAGGGCAGTGACAGATATACCTTTTCTTCTGACTTCATTATTAAGTGCCTCAGAAAAGCTGAGTACAAAAGCTTTAGTAGCAAAATAGACCGACATTGTGGGGCCAGGCTGAAAGGCTGCTGTGGAAGCAAGGTTCATGATCTTTCCTCCTCCCATAGCAATCATATCAGGCAATATAAGCCAGGTAAGATTAGCAAGTGTGGTAATATTAAGATTTATCATTCTCTCCTGCTTATCCCAGTCGCATTCAGCAAAAAGTCCAATATCGCCAAAACCGGCATTATTTATAAGGTAATAAACCGGAATTCCTCTTCCTTTTAATTCATCATAGACCTCTCCTGCAGAATGCATGACCGACAGATCCTTTTCAATAGTATAAACTTTTATTTTGTATTTAGCCTCCAGTTCTGCCTTAAGGATCCCGAGCCTGTCTCCTGACCTTGCAACAAGCACCAGATCATCACCCTTTCCGGCATGGATCTTAGCCAGTTCAAGTCCTATACCTCCGGAGGCTCCTGTTATCAATGCAGTTTTATTCATACTGGTTTTATTGAATTTAATCATCGAGAGCCTGGTAAACCATGGCTTTGAATTTGTTCTGGATCTCCCCATGGCTTAACGGACTTTGTTGCATGTATACCAGACATACAAGTCCTTCCTCAGGATCAGCCCAGTATGTTGTTCCGAAATATCCTCCCCAGGAAAAAGAACCTTCTGATATCCCCAGCTGAGCCTGCCCGGCCTGTGTAGTTATTTGAAATCCCAGTCCGAACTTGTCGAGACCCCGGTTAAGATCGCCAATCTGGTTGCATGTAATGAGATCAACAGTACGTCTTGAGAGTAATCTTTTACCGTGATATTCACCATGGTTCAGCAGCATCTGAAGAAATACCGCATAATCTTTAACCGTTGAGCTTAGTCCGGCTCCTCCTGAATAATATGTTCCTTTAAGCAAAGGATAATCAGTGAACTCCTGAGGCATATCTTTAACTTTCCTGTCCGGACCTTCCGTATTCACTTTCACCAGCTTTACGGCTCCAGATTCAGGAATATAAAAATATGTATCATTCATGCCAAGAGGTTCAAATATGTGTTTCCTGAAATACTGATCCAGCGATTCTCCCGACCATATCTCGACAAGATATCCAATAACATCCACGTTCAACCCGTATGTAAATCTATCCCCCGGATTATGGACGAGCGGCATTTTCCCAAGGGCTTTTATCTTATCGCCCAGGATAGCTTTATCTGTTCCGAAACCGGCCGGAATGCCGGCTTTTGCATAAATAGCTCTCATTCTGGGGGAACCAATACCTGCGTAATCAATGCCCGATGTATGGGTCATCAGATCTCTTATTGTTATTTCCCTGCTGGCTGCAACAGTCGTATAAGTGGTGTCATCAGGATTATACACGTCAAGCACCCGGGGATGAGCAAATTCGGGAATATACTTTGAAACTGGGTCATCGAGCAGGAATTTACCCTCCTCGAACAGCATCATTGCAGCGATGCTGGTAATGGCTTTGGTTTGTGAAGCAATCCTGAAGATATTGTCAGGTACTAATTTCTTTCCGGAACTCAGATCGCTGACTCCGAATGCTTTATTGTATACTATCCTGCCATTGCGGGCAATAAAGCCTACTGCACCGGCAGTCCAGCCGCTGTCAATGCTCTGTTGAAGCATTTTATCGATACGGGTCAGCCTTTCAGATGAAACCAATGCCTTTTCAGGCCGGGACACTTTAAGTACTCCCGGTTCCGAGCAAGACGATATGACCAGAAGCGTAACTGCTGCCAGGGAAATGATGGATTTTTTCATAGTATTTTTATTAAACCGCAGCGGGCTCAAAGTCTTCGCAAAGATCTCAAAGTGAAATCATTGCGTGATCTGCAATACCTTCGCTTGTTTTGCGGTTATTGGATTAAATTCATTCCTTTATAAACTTCGCTCCCGGCAAGAAGGAAGCAACCCAACCCGAAATCTTCGAAATTCGGAACATTATCATATCCCACAGGCTGGCTGTCTTTAGGCTCTTTTCCTGTGCCCTGGACATATCCCAGAAAACCGTTCGGATGGAGCGCCTCTTTAACAAGGCCATTCCATGCCTTGTGTACGACCGGAAGAAATTTATTATTATTGATTATTCCATTGTTTATGCACCATGCCATTGCATAAGTGAACATGGCAGTCCCGCTTACTTCCTTTCCTCCGAAATGAGTCGGGTCAAGAAGGCTTACATTCCAGAAACCGTCATCCCTCTGGCACTTTACCAGCGCAGCGAACATCTCCTTCAGGGTTTTTATGTATTCTTTCCTGTAGGGACTGTTATCAGGCAGGAACTCAAGTGTTCTGACCAGCGCAGCCGCGACCCATCCGTTGCCTCTTGACCAGTAACAGCTTTTCCCGTTCGGTTCTTTATAAGGCGGAACAAAATCTTTGTCGCGCCACCAGAGATGGTCAACCGGACTATAAAGGCCGTTCGTCCCGTGTTTCAGCTTTGTGAACATAAACATCTGATGGGCTCTGTCAAAATATCTGTTATCCTTATTTACATACCCCAGCCTTGCAAATACCGGCATTGACATGTGTATAGCATCAATCCAGCTCCAGTCATCGATCTTATCTGTTGCAAGCATATTATCCAGACAGGCTTTAATATCATTTATCCTCTCGGGTTTCGAGGTATCCATAAGATAGAGGTCAATGTATGTCTGGCCGCAGCACTGGTCATCACCATTCCGGGTTTTTATGCCGTTCCGTAATCCCCATTTATGGAATTCGCCCCAGGATACAGCATAATTCAGATATGACGGATCAGGTTTAACCTTATAAAGAGCCATTAGTCCCTCATAATATGTGCCCCGTGTCCAGATATTGCTTGGACGTTCGCGGTCGGTGACAATTGTCGTGCCCACATCAGGCCATTTCTCCATGAAGTAATTATTGGCAAGCACCATTGCTGCCATAGTTTTTTCTTTGGAGACCGGTTGAGATTGCACCTTCCCAAGCAGCAGATCCGTCAGGTTGTCGGCAGCTTTCCGGTTCTCGAAACTCTCCGGAAGCCGGTCGTGATCAATATATTCATTGTAGATCCATGGATCGCCAATTGCAATAACATAACCTTTCCCGAAATTATTTTCAGCCATCAGGACTTTACCATTCTCAGTGAGGATTGCCTTTGCCGTCCCTTTGAGATTAATATCCGAGACCTCCTTGATATATATTTTCGATACCCCATTGAAAAGAGGGTGATCCGGCAGATTAGTGCAGGCTCCCATATCATAATTTGTTCCGGTTACCGGGTGAAGGGTAACATGGTTAAAGGACATGCCAAACTGCCTCATAAGCTGATTAAGATGAGTGAATTCGCTGTTGGGAGCATCGTTGGCAAGGACAGCAAGCACCCCTCCTTTATTAACCCATTTCGTAATCGCTTTAATATCATCGGGAAGAATATAATTTGGCGATTTTGACTCAGTTGTTGTATCCGGATCCACAATGATATATATATTGATCCTGTCCAGAGATGCAGCAACAGGTTTTTCAAGAGTTGCAAGACTTGCTCCCCTGGCTTTAAATATTTCACCCCAGCGGGAATATCCGCTGAATTCGGTGTCAGTCCACAGGTAATGATAAGGCTGGCCGGTTTTTACATTGGTTTCGCGGTTGAACCAGTTATCAAGACCGACAACAGGCTGTGCAAAAGAGTTATTCATTGACAGGAAATTAATGAATATGGCTAGAGGCAATAAGACTTGAAGATTTATTTTCATTTCATGATTTATTATGTTTTCTCATTCAAAAATAAAAAACATTAAGGAGGATTTAGCTTAAAATCATAAAAATGAACAGCCCTGAATTTTAAAATTCATTTGTACTATGATACCAGACCCAAATAAATTATATCTTGCTTCTTTCAATTCTTAATTGCATTATGGTTTCTGCTATGAAAAAATTATATCTGATAGTTTTGCCGGTTTTTTTGATAATTGTTACTGAATGCCCTGTCAGTGGTCAGAGCAGAAATACAGAAAATAACAGACTAACTAAAAGGGAGAAGAAGGAAGGGTGGAAACTTCTTTTCGATGGAAAAACTCCGGCAGGCTGGATGAATGCACGGACAAAAGCTTTCCCGGCAAATGGCTGGGAAATTAAGGACGGAATGCTTTCGGTTAGCCCTGAAACAAAAAAGCCTGGTGGAGGGGGTGATATTGTGACCGTTGAAAAATTCAGGAATTTCGAGCTTATCGTGGATTTCATGTATACAAAGGGAGCCAACAGCGGTATAAAATATTTTGTAGACACCGAATCAAACGGTGGTTCGCTTTCTTCCATCGGCTTCGAATATCAGGTGCTTGACGACAGGAATCACCCTGATGCAAAAGCGGGAATTAACGGAAACAGGACTCTGGCAGGGCTTTACGATCTTATTCCGCCTAAGAATGTTAAGGATAATGGCATCGGAGTATGGAACAGAGCAAAAATAGTCGTGAACGGTAATAAAGTCCAGCACTGGCTGAATGGACTGATGACTGTTGAGTACGAAACAGGTACTGATGCCTGGAGACAACTGGTTGCAACAAGCAAATTCAAAGGTTCACCTGGTTTCGGAGAAGTTGCGGAAGGAAGGATCCTTTTGCAGGATCACGGGAATGTGGTGTCTTTCAGGAATATAAAGGTCAGGGGGATAAATTAGGACACAGAGGCGCAAAGGCGCAAAGGTATATCTGCGGAACGCCAAAAGCCTGTCAGAATATATCGATTAACTGACTTTTAGTAATTTTGTAATGCATATCTGAACTTCAGGATAATTGTTTTGTTTAATGCTGAACACAATTTTAAATCTGATCGCCATGAAAAAAGTTACTTATTCGCTGATCATAGTGTTTTGCCTGCTGGCATTATCATGCAAGGAAAAGAAATCGGAACAGTTTATTCTTCTAACAACACCCACCTGGGCAGCAGATTCTCTTCTTGCAAATGGTCAGAATGCAGGCGGTCCGGGCCAGCTTCTTGAAAATTTCAAAGGCGATGCAAAATTCAATGAGAACGGTACGGGAGTTTTTGGCAAGTATGAGGGAAACTGGTCATTCAGTCCGGATGAAACAAAGGTCACAATAGTAAGCGATTCCCTGCAGCTTCCTATAATCTGCAACATTAAGCAATTAACAACACAATCATTAAAGATAACCACAGCAGTTCCTGATAAAAATAATCCTCTTATTGCGATTGCTATCCGCATGACCTTTAAGACCAAATGATGCGAAAAGTATTAATCTTATTCCTTTTCATATTCTGTATTCCGGTGATCGTTTCCGGACAAAATGGAAATGCCAGAGGCAAGGTATCTGATAAAAATACCGGCGAGCCATTGCCCGGCGTCTATGTTATTTATGGTAAAAATCTTGGAACTATTACTGATAAGAATGGTTTTTATCAAATATCCGCTCCTCCCGGAAAGATAAGTATAATCTTCCAGTTTGTAGGTTATGAAACCCTGACCAGGGAAGTTACTTTAACGGAAAATGAAACTGAGATCCTTGATGTCAGCCTCACGATGGAGGTCAGGGAAATTGACCAGATTGTCGTCAGTGCCAATAAGAATGAACAGAGGGTTGCGGAATTAAGCGTTTCGATGGATATCATTAAATCAGAGTTTCTTTCCGGCAATCATATCACTGACGCCCAGGAGCTTATCAACAAAACACCTGGCATAGAAGTTCTCGATGGTCAGGCATCTATCAGGGGCGGTAGCGGATTCAGCTATGGAACAGGAAGCAGGGTCATGGCTTTAATTGACGGATTGCCCATGATTGCGGCTGACGCCGGAAATATTAAATGGCAATTTCTGCCACTTGAAAACCTGTCGCAGGTAGAAATAATCAAGGGAGCCTCTTCTGTACTTTACGGATCGTCAGCCCTGAACGGAGTTATTAATTTTATTACGGCTGATGCTTCCAATATCCCTGAGACCCATTTTTTTGCAGAAACAGGTATTTACGGCAAGCCTGAAAACAAGAAGTGGATCTGGTGGAAGACCCCCAGGTTATTTTCAAGTGCCTCATTTTCGCATTTACAGAGATTCGGGAAAACTGATCTTGGGATAAGCGCTAACCTGCTAAATGATGAAGGGTACAGGAGTCTTAATGCTGAGAAGCTTGGACGCCTGAGTCTCAAGGTTAAACATTTTAACAGAAAAATTGAAGGTTTAACATATGGTGTGAATCTTAACTCGGGTCTGACAATAAAAAGAGATTTTTTATTGTGGCAAAATGCCGACTCGGGAGCCCTGAAACAGCAGGGAACGGCAACAGTAGAATTACATGGAACCTTTCTTGCTGTCGATCCTTATATCACGTTTAGAAAGAATAGCCGTTACAGGCATGATCTGCGGATGCGTTTCCAGACCTCGGTAAATCATTTTCCCGAAAATAAAGAGACTAACAGCGATGCATATTCATTATATACGGAATACCAGCTCTGGCATAAGCTCACAAGCTACCTGGACCTCACTGCCGGCCTTGTTGAAAACTTCAACCTGGTAAAATCAAATTTTTATGAAGATCATAAAAGCATGAACCTGGCCGGTTATGCTCAGTTCGAAATCCATCCTGTGGAAAGAATTAAGGCGGTTGCCGGGTTTAGGATTGAGCAGAACTCGCTTGATGGAAAGAATGACAGGCTGGTCCCGGTGTTCAGGGCCGGAATTAACTGGCAGGCAGCCAGGTATACCTACCTGAGGGCTTCATTCGGACAGGGATACAGGTTCCCTTCCATTGCTGAGAAATATGCCTCCACATCGCTGGGATCTATAAGAATTTTCCCAAATCCTGATGTACTCCCCGAATCAGGCTGGAGCACCGAAGCAGGCATAAAACAGGGCTTTAGTCTCGGCAAAATAAGCGGACAGGCAGATCTTTCAGTATTTCTTTCGGAGAACACAGATATGATTGAATATTTTCTTTCTTATTACGAAGATACCGCTACTGGAATTACATCCACAGGATTTAAAGCAACAAACATAGAACAATCGAGAATTCTGGGCACCGAGATGGAAATAACAATGTCCGGCTCAATTGGAATGGTAAAGACCTCATTATCTGGAGGTTATACATTTGTTTATCCGGTAGAGTTCAACAAAATAACTAACAGAAACACAGGTGATTACCTCAAATACAGAAGAAAACATTCAGGTAAAATTTCGCTTATGGCATCATGGAAAAAATTCTATTCTGAAATAAACCTCTATGCAAGATCAAAGATCCTGAGGATAGATGATTTCTTTCTTGAAGAGTCAACCGGGGGGCTCATACTTCCAGGGTTTCCAGGATACTGGAGTCACGATAATAAAGGCTATGCGGTCCTGGATGCAACACTGGGTTATAATTTAAATGAAAAATATAACCTCTCGTTTACTGTTAAAAATTTAACAAACACCGAATATATGGGCCGTCCGGGCGATATTCAGCCACAAAGGAATTACAGCTTACGTTTCAGCGGAAAATTTTGAAATGTTATTGCCAGTTAGCCGATCATGGAATGATGGAAGATATTAATCTATTGCAGAGTAAATAAATTACAGGTGAGGGGGACAGGCAACAGGTAATACCGGCGAGCGAAGGGTTCCTCCATATTACAATATGTTATTAATTAATTAAATATCAAAAACCACATACCTGATGCCCGATGCCTTTAATTTTAAAAGTTACAATTTTAACTATATCTTACTTTTTTCGAATGATCTTCAAAATAGTCTCCAATTGACTAAATATCAATATACTATTTTAGACTTATTGCATAATTCAAATATTTTTTTACTTTTGAACTGTTTTTATCCTTTAACAAAATATAAAGGTACAGCAGGCTTTGCAACGTTATTGCAGTTGTCTCTGATTTTAAACTTAAAAACTAATCTATGAGAAAAACTTTCGCTTTTATTGCCGGGACAATGATTGCCGGCAGCCTCTTTGCCGGAGGACTGGTCACCAATACAAACCAGAGTGCATCATGGGTCCGCCTCCCTTCCAGAAATGCATCAACCGAACTTGATGCAGCATACTTTAATCCGGCAGGATTAATGAAGCTGGAGAACGGCTTTCATGTTTCCCTGTCAAACCAGACAATTTTCCAGACCAGGGAGATTGAGAATTCATATGCTGGACCTGGTGGCCTCTTTGGACTTAATGAGCATAAGTACACGGGGACCGTTACAGCTCCTTTCTTTCCGTCAATCTATGCAGTTTACAAGCTGGATAAGTTTGCTTTCTCTGCAGGATTTATGCCAGTAGGCGGAGGCGGCGGGGCTGAATACAAAAAAGGACTTCCGTCATTTGAGATGGGAATATCAGATCTGGTACCTGCGCTTGCTGCACAGGGAGCCACCGGATACAGGGCAGATATCTATTTCAAGGGAAGTTCAACATTCCTTGGAATCCAGGGTGCAGCATCGTATAAAATAAATGATATGATCTCAGTAGCCGTTGGCGCCCGTTATGTGACAGCTAAAAACACATACGCCGGGCATCTCCAGGGTATTCAGTTGAATATGGGCGGAACATGGACAGATGCAACAACCATTTTTAATGGAATTGTCACAAACCTTACTTCGGTTATAGGTATACCAGCCAGTCTTGCTCCTGCACTACCCACTTATGGAGGTCTCACTCTGGCCCAGGCCCAGACCGGAGGGATACTTACTGCTACGCAAAGAACTGGCATAGAACAGGGACTCCTGCAGGTTATCGGCCTTACTCAGGCTCAGATTAATGCTATGACTTTAACACAAGTAAGCGGAACCGTTACCGGGGCTACTCCCACCCTTAACACTAAAAGAGCACAGGCAGCCGCCACTTCAACTCTTGTAAGCAATAAGACTGCCGATGCAACACAATCCGGTTCTGGTATAACTCCCTTCATCAATATCAACCTTTCACCAAATGAAAACCTGAACATAGCGATCAAGTATGAAATGGCAACAAAGCTTGAGCTTACAAACAAGACCACCCAGGATCTGTTGATAGGCTATACCGCAACAGGTGATTCCATAACACAATTCCCGAATGGGGAAACAACCAGAAATGACATGCCTGCAATGCTTTCCCTGGGCGTTGAATACAGATTCTCTCCGAAACTCAAAGTTGCACTTGGAGGAAATTACTTCTTCGATAAAACAGCCGACTACGGTCATAAAGTTGATGCGGATCTTAATCCCCTGACGCCCGCGACTCATATTGCCAACAGCCAGATAATTGCAAGTAACGGTATGTCAATCCAGGGCGGGCTCGAGTTTAATATCACAGACCAGTTCCTGGTTAGCGGCGGGTATGTTTATGCCAACAAAGGGGTAAATGCAACTTACCAGAGCGATCTTACATATGGAAATGCCACTCAGACATTTGGCGCCGGAGGAGCATACTCTATCAATGACAAAATAAAAATTAATCTCGGTGCAGGGTATACTATTTATGAAAAAGATTCCAAAACCATAGATCATATTCTTTCAGGTACTGCTACTGATATTCAGGCAACTGAATCCTATATAAAGAACACATTCATGGTCGGTGTCGGATTGGATATCAGCTTCTAAAATAAAATCTCTAATACCGGATAAGGAGGTGCCTTTTGAGACACCTCCTTTTTTTATGTACAATTATTATAAACAATAAAATATTGTCTGACAAAATTCCGAAATTTACTATGATATTTAGTAACCGGCGTTGAGATGAAAAACAAAAACATCTTCTCCATACTGCTGATAATCCTGATAGCAGCAGGGTGTCAGTCAAAAAAATCAGCCACTGCTAACGAGGAAGAGTCTGTACCTGTTGTGATTTCACCTGTGAAAAAAATCCAATCAGTGAAAATAATCTCCCTGAGCGGGAACATTGAGGGTTATAAAACTGTAAGACTGGGTTTCATGGTTGCCGGCAAAATTGATTTTATAGCTGTCAGCGAAGGAGAACCTGTTTCAAAGGGGATGATGCTGTCAAGCCTTGATCCGTCAGGCTATGCAATAGCAAAGGAGCTTGCTGATATACAGGCTGATCAGGTACAGGATGAATTTAACCGGCTTAAGCAGATGCATGACAGTAACAGCCTGAGCGAAAGCGATTTTGTAAAAATCAGTTATGGGCTTAAACAGGCCAGGGCTCAGCAGAAGCTCCATTCAAAGAATCTTTCCGACACGAAGCTTTATTCTCCCATCGACGGAGTACTTCTGAAGAAGCTGGCTGAAACCGGGGAGATAACCGGGGTCGGAATCCCGCTGTTCGTGGTGTCAGATATCCGGAAAGTAAAGGTCAGTGCATTTATTCCTGAAAATGAACTGAGTTATATCAGGATCGGACAAAAAACTAACGTTTTCATGTCATCGCTTAATATCAATTATGAAGGCAGGATAATTGAGGTTGGTTCTGCAGCTGATCCCGCATCAAGGGCATTCCAGGTAAGAATTGAAGTTGAAAATCGTGATATGAAAATTCGTCCCGGGATGATCGCAGATGTTAAAATTACTACTGATGTTAAAAATGAATTATTGACAATACCTGTAGAATCCCTGCGGCATGATTATAATGATCAGACCTACGTTTTTGTCATTGATACATTGCACAATAAGGCGTTCATGCATAATGTAAGCACCGGACAGATAATAAACAGGAGCATTGAAATCACATCCGGTCTGACCGAAAAAGAGGCTGTCGTTTCAGGCGGACAGCAGAAACTGGTGAATGGATCCAGGGTAACAATCATAAAATAACCTGCTTATGAACTTTGTTAAAGCATCCCTGAAAAACAGGCAGGTCACATTTTCGGTACTTCTCCTTGTTTTTGCCTTCGGGGTAAATTCACTTATTAATATGCCACGCCGGGAAGATCCTAAAATAGTGATCCCCGGAGGTCTGGTAATAGCCTATTATCCGGGCGCTGATGCAGCTCAGGTAGAAGACCAGGTAACCAGCAGGCTTGAAGAGTATTTATTTCAGTTTGAGGAGGTCCGGAAGGATAAGACCTTCTCGGTAATTTCCGACGGGATGGTCGTGGTTCATCTCTGGCTTCAGGATAATGTCAGACAACCTGATATATTCTGGAGCAAGCTGCGGCATCAGCTAATGGTCGTTAAAGCAGTTGATCTGCCTGAAAAGGTAATCGGCCCGGTTGTCAATTCAGATTTTGGCGATACTGAATCGATGATTATCGGAATTGAAAGCAGTGAGGCAAGTTACACCCTGTTAAAAGAAGAGGTTATAAGGCTTGAGGACCGGCTCAGAACAATTCCGGCTGTATCAAAGCTGAACCGCATCGGAGAACAGAATGAACAGATCATGATTACATTCAGTTCCGGAAAGCTCATGCAGTATGACATTTCCCTCCAGCAAGTTGTAAAGGTATTGCAATCGCAGAATATAATTAATCCGTCAGGCGAGGTTAAGACAGATAATCTCACTGCCTCTCTTTATACCGGTGGCTTCTATTTATCAGAAAAGGATATAAAGAATCAAATTGTCGGCACATCAGGAACCGGAGCTGTTGTAAGGCTTGGAGATGTTGCAGGTTTCAGCCGGGGGTATGGCGAGCCACAAAGTAAGATCACTGTCGGGGGAACGAAAGCCATTCTACTGGCAATTCAGATGCATGACGGAGAGAATATTGTAAAATCAGGTAAAAAGATCGACAGATTGCTGTCAGAATTTTCAGGTCAGCTTCCGGAAAATATAAGTCTTACAACTATAATCAACCAGCCACAGGTGGTTCAGAAGAATATCACTAAATTCCTTCATGAATTCCTTCTCGCCATTATAGCCGTCATAATTGTCGTTTTCCTCCTTCTGCCATTCAGAATTGCCGCTGTTGCAGCCACGGCAATCCCTATGACGATCTCAATAACATTTGCGCTTCTTCAGCTGTTTGGCATCGAGCTTCACCAGGTGTCTCTTGCAACACTCATTGTTGTTCTGGGTATTGTAGTCGATGATGCAATAATAATTGCTGATAATTATGTCGAGCTGCTCGACCGTGGCAATGACAGGTGGACCGCTGCATGGAGAAGCGCCACAGATCTTGTTATCCCGGTCCTTACTGCAACAATTACAATCATCGGTGCGTTTCTTCCTCTCATAATCCTCACCGGGACAGTGGGTGACTTCATCAGGGCTCTGCCTGTAACAGTTGCCATCGCCCTGTCATCTTCATTTTTTGTTGCAATGTTTCTGACCCCTCTCCTGTGTTTCCTGTTGATAAAGAGAGGATTACATGATCCTTCAAATCCAGGCAGCAGGAAAGGAACTTTAATTTTAGATTCTATGCAGAAAGGATATGACCGGTCAATCGGGTGGTGTCTGAAACACTCCCGTATAACTATATGGGGAAGTCTTTTTACTATTATTCTTGCCATTATTCTGTTCAAAACGGTAATCAGACATAAGTTTTTTCCTGAAGCAGAGAGGGATCAGTTTATTGTAGAGCTCTGGATGCCAACCGGTACACGTCTGGAAAGAACAGAAGCTGCAATACTGAAAATTGAAGACCTGATAAAAAATGACAGAAGGGTTAAATCATATGCTACTTTCACAGGAAGGAGCGCTCCACGGTTTTATTACAACTATTCTCCCGAAATGCCTGTCAGCAATTTTGCCCAGATACTGGTCAATACATCCGGGGTCAAAGAAACTGAGTCATTATATAATGAGCTTTACAAAAAAGTTCCTGCACTCGTTCCGGAAGGAACACCGCATGTCAGACGCATGGTCCAGGGACAACCGGAAAATGCACCTGTCGAGATAAGGATATCGGGCGAAGATTTAAACCGGCTCGGGCAGATCGGAGATGAAATCAGCAACATCGTGAGGGAAACCTACGGAAGTTATATGGTCAGAAATGATTCCAGGGAGGAGCACTACGGATTGAGAATCAGACTCAAGGATGAGGCAGGACGGCTTGGATTTACCACAACAAGTATCTCACAATCAGTATATACGGGATTTTCAGGTTACCCGTTATCGACATTATATGAAGGTAATAATCCGGTAGATATCGTGCTGCGACTCGATGAAGAGGAAAGACGGAATAATGATGATCTGGAGAATATATACCTGAAGTCCCCTGCTACAGGCGCCTCTGTTCCGCTAAGTCAGATCGCTGACCTGGAAGCGGTATGGCAACCGGGAAGGATAATCCACCGGAACGGAGTCCGTACCCTGACGGTCCAGAGCGATACAAAGGACGGGATTTTGCCGTCTGAGCTCCTGAAGGCTTTAAAGCCACAGCTTGCAAGGATCAGTCTTCCTCCGGGATATACAATTTATTTTGGAGGCGAAGAGGCTAATAAGAATGAGACTTTCGGATATATGATCATTGCTCTTCTTATCAGCCTTATAATTATTTTCCTGGTGCTGCTGTTCCAGTTCAGAAACCTGAAAGAAGCCGGCCTTGTGATGCTGACCATACCGCTATCACTTTTTGGAGCAATATCAGGACTCATTATAACCGGCAATGATTTCGGATTTACAGCATTCACAGGTCTGATAAGCCTTTCCGGGATAGTTGTCAGGAATGCAATTATCCTGGTAGACCATACGAATGAGCTTATCGGAAAGGGAATGGATATCCCATCTGCCGCCTGGCAGGCAGGTAAGCGCAGAATGAGGCCGATATTCCTTACGGCCAGTGCAGCAGCTATCGGTGTCCTTCCGATGATATTGTCAGGTTCCGCATTATGGAGTCCGATAGCAAGCGTAATTGCATTTGGAGTATTGTGGTCAATGATAATATCGACTCTCTCAGTACCTGTCCTTTATATTGCAGTAATGAAGCCACATGATAAAAAATATGTCACATTAACCGGTAATCCTCTGGAAAGTGAGAAATAAAAATTCTTTTGTAAAATTCATAGCGATACAGGCATTCCTGTTTATCGGTCTGTCATTTCTACAGGGTCAGATTGAGGAGCCCCTTACGCTTGAAAAGGCTGTCAGCCTTGCTCTGAAGAACAATCATATACTGAATGTCAGGAAATTCCAGGTTAATGAAAAAGAACAGAAAGTTAATGAAGACAGGGTAAAATATCTTCCGGTTGTCGCACTCGGAGCCTCGTACCAGTATAATTCGACTTTGCCAAGCATTACCATAGAACAAGGTCGTTTCGGACAGCTTCCTCTGGGTACAATTATTATCCCTTTACCGGCAATAGATGAAGTCATTGAAGTTGGTAAACATAATATTTACCAGGCGGGAGTGACCCTTTATCAGCCTTTGACTCAGCTGGTCAAAATAAATGCAGGAGTTTCTGTATCAAAGACCGAATTGCAGATTGCCAGGAATGAAGAGGGGAAAGCCGGATTCCAGGTCAGACAGGGGGTGGAGAAGCTCTTTTTCGGACTTCTGATCCTTCAGAAACAGATTGAGGAGGCCCTGATAAAAGCTGCTATGGCAAACTCAAAGCTTCATGATATCATCAACGCCGTTGCCGCTGGCAAAACCACTGAAACAAGCAGGTACGGGCTTTCGGCTGCAGCTGCCGACGAGGAGCAGAATCTTCTTAAACTAAGGATAATGTACGATGATTATGCCGACGACCTGAGACAGCTTACAGGTCTTGATCCATCTGAAAAACTTACATTGGAGCCGGTTCCTGCAGAGAATATCTTTGAAGATCTCCCGGCTATTGATACCTCTTTCAGCCTGGCTTCATCAAATAATAATGACCTCAGGATTGCTTCACTCTACAATATAAAAGCTGATTACTCCATAAAAGCAAGCAAATACTCTTACATTCCTGATGTCGGAGTTCTGGGGGGTTATTCTTATCAGGAGGGCAGCGATATTTATCCCAAAAACAATGCTTTCATAGGCGCATCGCTCAAATGGAATGTGCAGGATATGCTTACAAACAGGACAATTCAGAGGCAGAGGTTATTTGCCAAAAAACAAGCCGAAGAGAACCTGGCAAACATGAGGGAACAGGTGAACAAGGATATTTCAAAGGTGTACCGCAAGCTTAAACAATCAGAAGAGCTGATAAGAGTGGCTGGTAAAGTGGTCGAATACCGCCGCGAGGATCTCAGGTTTCAGAATGACAGGCGTCTGTCAGGACTTAATCTTGAATCAGAACTACTTGCGGCTAGAGCAGCAATGGCAAAAGCAGAATCGGATCTTTATGCAGCTGAGCTTAACTACAGAATAACATTATCAGAATTGAAAATACTTGCAGGGACTTATTAATAATTTATCCCCTGGTCGTTAAGAAACTGGATGTACTGAGAGACTCTTGGTGCACCGGATAATTTAAGTCTTTGATACCATTGGGAAGCCTGGGTCTGATTACCGGTTTCAATTGCAAGCTTTATTATATTGATATATAGCAGACCTTCTACGCCCAGGTTTCCCGGGTCCATGGCATCAACAAGGTCAATGAAACTGATCAGGGCTTTCACAGATTCATCTTTTTCTGCAAGAGAAAATGCATTGTCAATTTTCTGGTTCAGGTCGTTGTCAAGAACTATACCGTAAAAAGAGAAACAATTTTGCTGACACTCCTCCACCAGATCAACCCACCTGGTACCCTGCTTTAATGGAGGAAATGAAAGAGTAAAATCGAGGCTTTCTCCAATTGACTTGAATTTATAAGTTTCAGGGCAAACAGGAATACCGGCAGAGGTAACAAGCAGGCTGCGGGTTCCGTCAGGAAAAATCAGATAAATATTCTTGTCGGCACAGAAAGATCCACCCTGGATACGCCGGTTTTCGACAGAAATAAAAAATGTTGTTGCTTTAGTAGTAGCTTCTATTTTATTGATTATAAGCGTCTCATGACTTTTCAGACCGTAATTAGGCTTAATGAATGACTGTGCCCATGAATATCCGCATAATAAAATAAATAATCCTCCGGTGATAATAACTCTCCTCATTTGAAATTCAATAAACAGCGCAAGTTACAAAAATCTCAAAACTTGATCCACACTGACATTCCTAGAGCCGGAGGCTGATCGTTTCTGCAGGGTATTAATGCAGGTGATATTCCAAGTGAGCCCGGCGGCCCGTAATTATTTTTTAGAACTGATCTGATCTTCTCATGACGTGTAAAAAATATTAGAGATCCTATTGTACCTCCAGCTATGCATCCCGCACCCAGGACAATTAATGATCTGCCAATGAATTCAGCGCCCAAAAGCTCTTCAATTATTGAAGCGTCTTCATCAAGCCCGTTCTTAATAGTGGAACTACCACCCCAGATAAGTGCCCCTCCGATGAGAGCAAAGCCCCCTGACCCAAGTATTTCCCCTCTGGTTTCATCAAGCGACTCTGTCAGTTGTGACTGGTTAAGCAGATTAATATCATTTACGAAATACTTTTTATTATACCATTGGCCATATAATCCTTCAGTAATAAAGAAAATAAAAATTGACGCCAGAATTCCTCTGCTCATTTGAAATTTATTAAACTCAAATAAAGTTAATAAATGTATCAATGCCAGTCAAGAAATTGGTAATTAAGGAAAAAATGTAAATTTGAACCTTCAGCTGTACCCGCCTGCAAAAATAAAAGTGAATACCTTGCGTGCAGGCTGCAATGTGGTAATTGTGGGGTAACCTTGAAGATGTATATGAAAACGGCATAGTAAAGTGATAACAAAATCCCAAGGCCAAGCAAGACCTTTATAACGTTTCGTCTCTTACTTTCCTTCTCCATCAGGAGGGTGGAAAAAGGTATCATCACAGGCCAGATAACCACAGCCAGGGAAAGGATATGATCTTATCTTAAATTAAAATCATTTTCAATTTCCCGGTACTTTCTGCTTTCGAGAATGGGCATCAGCTTCTCCCTCGGATTAGAAAATACAGGTGTGCCGCTTTCTATATTACTTTTTTCAGCCTTAATCCAAAGCCATCCCTTGTCAAGCCTTGCTGTGGCATTCCCTGAAGAATTTATAACTTTTATTTCGTTCCTGATACGATCGGTATAATTCCCGATAAGTTCTTTATACTTATTCCTTATATTGCCATAAGCCCGGGTAAATGAATTATATTGCCTGAGCAATTCATAGTTTGCGGGATATCTTTCTTTCATCAGAGCCAGGTACTCCATTATGAAATAGTCAAACTCATAAAATGCACTCATTGTGCTCTGTGTTGAGGTTACCCATTCAAATACTCCTGATGCACCTGAGCCAGCAGCTAACTTGTATGATTCAAGCATGTCATAACAATAATGCGAACCCAGGTAATATGCATCCAGCTCATTCAGCAGGCCAATAATACCTTCAGACTGTGTGGATGTTACGCCATCAATATAAGTTTTAAAACGGAAAGTCCGGAGACCTTCGGGGATAACTTCAGTAAGCTCCCGGGCGGGGAATATGGCTTTCAGTGGAAATGATAAGTAGAATCCTTCCGCAGGAGAGATAAAAAGGTAACCCTGGGCATTACCAGGTTCCATCTTAAGATTGTTCTCAATGATATAACTGAATGTGTTATGATCATAATAAGCATGGGCTATTTCGTGGACATCTTTCTCCATGCTTGCAAGCATATCTATCTTTGATCGTCCCCTGAGGTACTGGAAAGTATCTTCATTTTTCTCTGACGAAACGACTCCACCGCCGGCTGATGAAGCTTCACTTTTTGCGGGAAGCCTATCATACTGCATCAGAAGATACCACGAATCCGGGGAATATTTACTGGTAGATTCTTTAATCCAGGCTATGTTGGCAGTGCGCGTAAGGTTTCTTTGCCGGCGTATCTCTTCCGGATCCGGGGGAGGATCATTATTCCTGGGGCTACGGTAGGCAGGAGATGGGGCAACCTCTTTTGGCTTAATATTATGATTATTATTGCAACTTATTGCAAGGGGAACCAGTATTCCCAGTAAGGTCAGTTTCAGAATTATTCTCATTATGGATCTCAAGGCACAAATTTACTTTTCCCCGGATATTAAACTCTATGTATTTAAAAAAATTGTAAGCCGGGGACCTGGTGGTGAGATTTTCGAATTCCAGGCGAAATGAAGAAAACCACCCCGTCACTGATCCTGAGGTCAGGAAGGGGTGGTAAATGGGAACAACTAAACACCCTTCAATTCACCCTCTTAATTAACCAACCTATTTCTTTTCGGCAGCAGCCGGGAAGTGTTCTTCGAAATATTTCTTCTGTTCCGGGGTGAGGAGATTTACAATCTTATCCCTGTTTGATTTTCTTAATGCATTCATTTTAGTCTGCATATCTTCCCTGAACTTTTTCATCTCTTCCATCTGGGTCTGCCTGAGTTTTTCAATATCAGTCTTCTGCTTATCGGTCAAATTGGGTAATGACTCAATTATCCTCAATCCCGGAATTGCCGGTCGCATATCCTGACGCCACGGACCCATTCCGCGCCGCATTCCATAACCAGGTCCCATACCAGATCCTCTTCTCATGCCATAGGACGGTGATCTCCACATATTTCCTCTGAACCCCGGCATTTGTCCATAACCCATATGTCCTCTCATATTTGGCATCATACCGGGTCCCATATTTCCAAAGCCCCTGCCACGTCTCATCCCTCCGCGAAAAAGCGAATCGCCATGCCGTCTCATCATGTTCATCCTGAGCGAATCACCTCCCGGGAAGCCGCCTCTCATCTGCATATGCTGCATCCTGCGAAACCGGGAAGTATCCTGCATGCCCATCATCCTGCCCTGGGCAAGAAGGCTTACTGTAACCGTTGCCATAATCACTATGGCTATTCCTGATATCTTAGCTATCCTTTTCATAATTGCGTAGTTTAAATTCAACCTCATTTTACTGTCCTGTTTACAATCTTTGTATATTTCTAAGACAACAGTCATGAGGAATATATTCCCCCGGATCAGAAAATTAACAAAGAATTAACCCATGGTCGATCCACATGAAGGAGTTCGTTTGTTAAACATACATTTACAGTATTGTAACAAATTAGTAACAGCACTGTGATTCAAATAAGATTAAATGAATTTACCTTTGCTGCAGTTCTTTATGCTTAAATGCAAATTGACTTTGAACAAGAAGACAATCAGATTATGAAGACAAGAAGGGAAGAATCAGTAATCAGCATTATTAAGAGTTTTGAGGAGATGGCAGATCTGGTTCTCAGGCAGCTTACTCTTCTTGAAAAGTACATGTCGCTGGAAGAGATAAGTGAATGTAATGATGTTATTGTTTCCATCGATGCAAACGAAAAGAAAATTGATGAATATGAGGTCGTTATTAGTGATAAATTTATTAATTCGATCGTACTTTATCAGCCGGTTGCATCTGATATCAGAAAGATTGTATCGGTATACCGGATGACAATAAACCTTGAACGGATCGGGGATCGCGTAATTAATATTATTTCCTCAATAGGTTCGATCAGGGGTACTATAGAATACAGGGCCATGACGGAAGTTATTATGAATATGCTGATTTCGGGAATAAGCATGGTGGAGAAATCGTTATTGTCTTTCACAAATAATGATGATTCTTATGCAATCTGGACCATAAAGAATGATGAAATAATTGACGAAATGAACCGCAAACTGCTGATCAATACCATCTCTAAAGCAAAGGTCAGTGAAAAGACAAGGGAGATGCTTCTTAGCTATGCCGATCTGAAAAATATAATAACTAATATTGAAAGAATCGCTGATCACGCGACAAACATAGCAGAAGCTTCCATCTACTCGATGCAGGGAACCGATATAAGGCACAAGGGAATTGAAAATTCCTCAACAATTACAGATAACACCTGAAATTCAATCATATGGATTATAAAGGCAAAAAGATCCTTATTATCGACGATGAAGAGGACCTGTGTGAAATACTTCAGTACAATCTGGAAAATGAAGGATTCATAACAGGGGTGGCTCATTCTGCAGAAGAGGCGCTTACAATGCCTGTCCGGGAATATGACCTGCTTCTGCTTGATGTAATGATGGGTCCGATATCAGGATTCAGGCTCGCAGATACTCTCAGGAAAGAACAGAATAATCCGGTTCCTATCATTTTTCTGACAGCCAGGGACACTGAAAATGATTTGCTTACAGGATTCAGCCTCGGAGCAGATGATTATATTTCCAAACCATTTTCAATTAATGAGCTGACTGCAAGAGTAAAAGCGGTCCTGAAAAGATTTGTCAAAGGTAAACAAGATTTAAAAGGTCCTCTCCTTTTGGGCGGCATTGAGGTTGACATAGAAAGAAAAAGCGTAACTGCCGGAGAAAAAAAAATTGATCTTACCAGGAAAGAATTTGAGATTCTGAAACTTCTTATGGAAAACCACGGGAAAATATATTCCAGGGAAGATATTTTAAATTTAGTATGGGAGAAGGATGTAATTGTTACAAACAGGACTGTCGATGTAAATATAACGAGGCTCCGCAACAAGCTTGGAAAATTTGGAGCATCTATTAAGAATAAAACAGGCTACGGTTACTACTTTGAGCTTTGATCAAAACAGCTAATTATGGCAGCCAGGTATAAATTCAGAAATCTTCTTTTCCTCTATTATTCGGCAATTTTTGTTCTGTTTACGCTTATAAACCTTTCCTATATGTATAAAAGGGAAAAGGCTTACAGGATCTCAACACTGAATGACGAACTTGAGAAAACAACAAAAATTGCAGATAACTTTATCAGATTCAATTTAATAACCTCTAAAGGAAATTATAATCTTATTGATTCGCTTGTCAGACTACTTCCTCAGGAAAACCTGAGAATAACTATTGTAAATCCTGCAGGCAACGTTATTTATGACAGTTCTGTTCACGACTGGTCAAAATTGGAGAATCATAAACAAAGACCTGAGATCGCGGAATCGGAATACTCAGATTTTGGAACATCTATCAGAAAATCAGGCACTACAGGAGTGAACTATTATTATTTCTCAAAATATTATGGCAACTATTACATAAGGGCTGCCGTTGTATATAATATCAATGTTGTCAATTTCCTTAAGGCAAAGACATATTTCTTCGTAGTAATTTCACTTTCCTTCATAGGGATTTGGTTAATAATGCTTTTCGTTACAAATAAATTCTCAGAATCGATTACACGTCTTAAAGATTTTGTCCTTAAGATTGGCAATAACGAACCCTTTGACTTTCATCAGAAGTTTCCAAAAAATGAGCTCGGAGTAATAAGTGAGGAGATACTTGGGATTTACAACAACCTGTTAAAGACGCGTGATGATCTGATGAATGAAAAAGAAAAGCTTTTCAGTCATCTGAATGCTCTTAATGAGGGTATTGCATTCTTTTCGAAAGATAAAGAAAGAATATTATCAAATAATCATTTCATTCATTATATAAACCTGATCTCCGGCGAATTGTCAGTAACAGGTTCAAACTTTTTCAAAATTGAGGAATTCAGTAAGATTAATGAATTTATAGACAGACAATTGCAAATAGAACCTTCCTCGAATCAATTGCCTAAAACAGAGTATGTTGTAAGCAGAAGCGGTAAGTTTTTCAAAGTCCAGTGCGTGGCTTTTCATGATAAAAATTTTGAAGTTATACTCAACGATATAACTGAAATGGAACAGAACAGGATTATCAAACAACAAATGACCTCAAATATAGCACATGAGCTGAAAACTCCCGTATCATCTGTAAGGGGTTATCTTGAAACGCTCCTGAGTGATCCGTCTATGAAGCCCGAAAAGCAAAAATATTTCATCGAAAAGGCTCTTGCCCAGAGTGACAGGCTTGCAAATCTGATTAACGATATCGCAGCAATAAACAGGATTGAAGAATCAGGAAGTTCCTTTATATCGGAAAAAGTAGATATCAGTGATGTGATCAATGATGTTATCAATAATTTCAAATCGGCAATTGAATCCAGAAAAATGAAAGTTATCCGTGAGAATCTGGACAATATTGTGGTCACCGGCGACAGGTCGCTTATCCTGTCGGTTTTCCAGAATCTTCTGGAAAATTCGGTCAACTATGCAGGTGATAAATCCACAATAAGGATAATTATGTACGATCAGGATAATACTCATTTCCACTTTTTGTTTTCCGATGATGGCATTGGGATCTCTGAAGAGCACCTTCCAAGGGTTTTCGAAAGATTTTACAGGGTTGATTCAGGACGTTCAAGAAAGAGCGGAGGCACAGGTCTGGGACTAGCTATTGTCAAAAATGCAATACTCCTTCATAAAAGTGAAATATCTGTAAGGACCCGGACAGGAGGCGGTATCGAGTTTCTTTTTACACTCCCTAAATAATTGATCTGCTACCCGAAACGACCCGAGATATAATCCTCAGTCTGTCCTTTTGCCGGATTCGAAAACATAACAGCAGTCTTGTTGAATTCGACAAGCTCGCCAAGGTAAAAGAAAGCGGTTAAGTCACTTGTCCTGGCAGCCTGCTGCATGTTATGTGTCACAATAACTATTGTGTATTGCTGCTTGAGTTCATGAATAAGCTCTTCAATTTTGGATGTGGAAATCGGATCGAGCGCACTTGCCGGTTCATCCATCAGGATTATATCAGGATTAACAGCAAGGGTCCGTGCTATACAAAGCCGTTGCTGCTGTCCTCCGGAAAGACTCAGCGCCGAGTTGTGAAGCCTGCCCTTGACTTCGTCCCAAATTGCAGCCTGCTTTAACGAATATTCAACAATTTCGTCAAGTCTGCTGTGTTGTGAGATCCCGTTAATACGTGGTCCAAAAGCAACATTATCATAGACAGACTTTGCAAATGGATTTGATTTCTGGAATATCATACCGACTTTCTTGCGGAGATTTACCACATCAATATCTTTATTGTAAATATTCAGACCGTCAATAATTACTTCTCCTTCAATTTTCACATTATCAATCAGGTCATTCATTCTGTTCAATGTCCTCAGAAAGGTTGACTTTCCACAGCCAGATGGTCCGATAAATGCTGTCACCATTTTTTCCGGGATCTTAATATTTATTTTTTTCAATGCCGGATTCGTTCCGTAAAACAATGTGAGATTTTTCACCTCAACTTTAGTATCATTCATTAAAGATATTTATTTTGTGCGTTTTCTTATTCTGTATCTGAGCGTTACAGCAATACCGTTCAACGAGAATGTCAGCAGCAAAAGAACAAGTGTGGTGGCGAATTGTATTGGCAGGGTAGCATCGACGTTGGAAGATTGTGTTGACATTATATATATATGGTATCCCAGCGACATGAACTGGTCGCTTAACGAATGCGGAAGATCCGCCAGGAAATAAGCGGCGCCGGTAAAAAGAATAGGCGCAACTTCTCCTGCCCCCCTGCTTACCGCCAGGATGGTGCCTGTAAGAATACCTGAAACTGATCCGGGGATAATAATTCTCCTGATTGTCTGCCATTTCGTAGCTCCAAGTGCAAGGCCGGCTTCCCTCATCTCCTTTGGGATTGTCCGGATCGCCTCTTCAACAGCAACAATTACAACCGGTAATGTAAGAAGAGCCATTGTAAGACTTGCCCATAGTATATTCGGCTGACCCCATCTTAATTCTCCCCCATTAAAAACTCCATCCATATTCTTGCCAATAAAGCCGATGAAGAAACCAAGCCCGAATAATCCGAATATTATTGATGGAACAACTGCAAGTGTTTTTACGGCAAATCTTATTGTCTTTGCGATTACAGACTTTTCATTCGCATATTCTGCCAGGTAAATAGCTGTAATAACACCAAATGGGACCGCTGCGACAGCCATAATTATTGTCATGACCGCTGTTCCTACAATTGCCGGGAAAATACCTCCTTTTGTCATCCCGTCTCTGGGGAATTCAGAAAGAAATTTCCAGTTCAGGTTTGGCCACCCTCCGACAATTGTGATAGCAAGAATTGATACGATAACGAATATTATCACTAAAACCGAAATACCAGTCAGACTTTCAACAATCTTGTCCTTTATTTTTCTGTTCATTCTGTCTCTTCTATGTTTTAGACTGATAACGCCTGATTACCATATTCCTGAAATAGAATTCCGCTAACGCATTAAGAACAAAGGTGAAGATGAAAAGAAGGGAGCCTATCAGGAAAAGTACGCTGTAATGGGTGTCGCCGAAAACGACCTCAGCCATTTCCGCACCGATAGTAGCAGATAAAGTTCTTACTGAATCGAAAGGATTCATCGAAATCATTGCGGCATTTCCTGTTGCCATCAGTGCGATCATTGTCTCGCCAAAGATTCTTCCTATGCCTAATATCAGAGCAGCAAAAATCCCGGGAACAGCGGCAGGCAGGACTACATAAAATGCTGTCTGTCTCCGGCTTGCACCTAATCCCAGGCTCGCTTCTGTATAAGTTCTGGGCACGGCAGATAATGCATCTTCCGTAAGTGTATAAATTATTGGAATAGCCGCCAGTCCCATAGCAATTCCTCCGACAAATGCGTTCAATCTGCTGGCATAACCAAAAATATTCTGAAGCACTGTAGCCAGAACCATCAGGGCGAAAAAACCAATTACGACCGAAGGAAACCCGGCAAGCAGTTCAATCACCGGCTTTATTATCTCCCTTATCCGTGGTTTGGCAAACATCGCCGTATATATCGCTGCAAGAATGGAAACCGGAGCTGAAAACAAAATTGCAATTAGGGTTACTTTAAGAGTCCCCAGAAACAACGGCCATATGCCATATCGCGGATTATCAGATACAGGCATCCAGGTTTTTGACAAAAGTGTGGATGATGGTTTATCAACAGATGCCTGAGTTTTGTTGGAGTTGTCAACCTGATTTTCAGGGACTATAACCGGTTCCTGAGCTGTTTCTGCACCACCGTAGGTTTCCTGGACCAGCAATTCAGAGGAGCCGGTTTTGTTTTTATCCATGCTGAAAATCGGGAAAGCTTCCCGGAAAACAAAAATAAAGATCAGAATAACTACAGCTATTGAAAGAAAAGCCACTGCTTTGATCACTTTCTCCGCGAGCCAGTCAGAAAAACGGAATTTCTTCTTGCTGAACACAACCTTACCGTTGTCACGCCGAAGTTCCTTAATCCCATCTTTTTTAAATTCGTTATTCATTCCTGTAATTATTCTGCTCCATTAATTGCCCGGGCTCGTCAGTGTTATTCTGACAAGCCAGGCTACTGACCTTAACAGACACCTGAGAAATATCTTATTTAACAGGGAAATATCCAATCTCTGTGACTACCCTTTGGCCCTCCTGTCCCAGGATCCAGTCAATATACTTTTTAATATCGCCTGTTGGCCTGTTCCTGAGATACATGTACAAGTACCGGGTCATCGGATATTGATTTTTGGAGATGGTCTCCGGTGATGGCATATATGCAGGGCTGTTCGCATCTTTGCGAATCATCGCATGCTTTACCCCGACAGCATAAGCTGCACCACCATATCCAATTCCATTAACATCTTTTTTTACTGCATTCACGACAGCTGCGGTGCCGGGAAGGCTTTGAACAGTTGCAGCATAATCGGCTTTCACAACCTCGTCGTGAAAAAATGTATATGTACCTGAGCTGTTTTCCCGACCATACATTCTTATTTCAGCATCAGTGCCGCCCAGCTCTTTCCAGTTCTTTATCTTACCAGTGTAAATATCACCTAACTGTTTTAATGTAAGCTCATTAACTTTATTGGCTTCATTCAGAAAGATTGTAATGCCATCTTTAGCACAGGGAATCTCGACACCCAGTGTGTTATAACGGGCCTTAAGCTTTTCAATTTCTGTTTGTTTCATGGGCCGGCTTGCATTACAAATATCAGTAGTACCATTAATCAGGGCGGTTATTCCGACACCTGAACCCCCGCCGGTTACCTGGATTGTTACTGCAGGATTCTGATTCATATATAGTTCGGCCCATTTCTGGGCAAGTATGACCATAGTATCTGATCCCTTTACAGTAATCTTTGACTGTCCGGCAAATGATGAGGCAAGTAATATAACTGCCAATGCCGGGATAATGAATTTTAATTTATTGTTTTTCATTTTTTTATAATTTATGAACTGAAAAATTCAGGTCTTAAAATTTTGCCTGAATCCTGATTCCAAACGTATTATCCTTAATATTACTAGGATTTGTCGCATTGATTTCATTCTCAGGCATTTCGTAGTTTAAAGTGAGCCTGATATTGTCATTCAGATAATATTGCCATGCAAGGGTAAAGGTCTTGTAATAGAGTTCATTCTTAGCGGCATCACCTGACAGTTTTGTATTTGGATCATAGTAATCATATTTTGCAACGAACTGGTTCTTAGGTCCGATATTTTTAATGAAATAAATATAATAACCGGAGAAATTCCTTAATCTGGCTGGATCCTTCCTCATATCTGCCAGCCTTGCTTTTGAATCCTGATTGGTAGCGCTTGAAGCTGAATTGATACCTGAAATATATTCACCCTTTATTGCCATACCACCCAGTATATCTGCAAATACCTGGATCTCGCCGCCTGCCCAGTTTTTGGCAAGGTAATCGCCGGCTTTATAACTTGTGCTGTCGAGTGTACCTGATGCGGTTGAAACAAAAGTGTTGTATTTAATCCTGTTTCCGCCATAATACCCGTTTGCACCAAGGTCAATCCCCAGGCCTGCACTGGGAATTTTGACCGAATAAACAAGACGTCCCATAAGATCTTTCCTTGAATCATAATCTTTTGCCTGGGTTCCGGTGAAGTTGCCATTCATGGCCATCAGCTGAAATTTCAGAGGGATTAACGATCCGACGTACTCAAGTTTTACGCCAATCTCCCTTTCACCCGGATAAATTGCTCTTACAACCCTTGAACGTTCAAGGACCTCCCTCTGGCTGGAAGAATACTCTACTTCATAATCGGGCCTGTTGAACTGGCCGGCCCATAACGTGAAATCCTTTAATTTAGGAAGGTTTACTACTGCATAAGCGTCTTTTAATGAAAGATTACCGGTGCTGAAATCAGGTTGAATTACGAATTTAACACCGTCAAGAGCTTCATACGTGAATTTGATCCTTGCTCTCCTTATATAAAAGGTATTTGCCAGATCATTAGCTTTGACCAGGTCCCTGCCATAACTTTCCCATTGAGCCTGAACGTAGCCCGACACTTTAACTTTGGTAAGCTTACCGAGATCAGCTTCATTTACCATCACTCTTTCATCAAGGGCATTCATTTTGCCTTCATGTCTGTCGATCACCTCCTTCAGAGAATCAATTGTCTGAGTCTGCGAGTAACCGCAAATTGTAACCTCAGTAAAAATTATAAGTAATAAGAGTTTCTTCATTTTTATAACATTAGGTTTGGTCTGACTTTTCATATTACAAAAGTCAGGCGTCATTATTACATGCAGGTTGCACACAGATTAAGTAATTGTTACAAATTCATCAACCCGGAACCTGGCTGAAACATTTTAACGATCTTATCAGGAAGCATAAAAAATTCCTGAAACGAATAAAATCCTTTAGACTGGTGATCTTTTAGCCCGTAGACTTTTGGGCACCGGTCCTGCCGGGAACGCAGGTTACCGTTATTTTCAGCAACAAAAAAGTAGAGCGGAGTATCAGAATTTCCCTGCCTGCATCCCTCTTAAATAGCAAGGCGGGAAAGTAATCTCATTTAACACGGATCGATCAATAGTCTCCCTGCATTCTTCAGGATTACAGCATGTAATGCAATTGCGTTTAAGCGCCCTGAACGATTTGAGCTTTACATCTGTCGACAAAAATCCCTCTTTTACAGGTTCCTTCTTCATCAATCCTGTTGTCAGATATTTCTTATTATCATCTGAAAAGATTGTCACAATCCTGGCGTCAGATCCAAGCTCTTCAAGCTTCTTTAGCGCACCCAGAAAATTGGCACCTGATGATATTCCTACAGCTATACCCAGTTCGCTCGCCAGTTTTTGTGCCATTATAATTGAGTCGCCATCATCGACTGAGACAACCTCATTGATCTCATCCAATTTTATTATAGCGGGAATGAACTCATCCGAAATGCCCTGGATCCGATGGGCACCAACTTTATAACCTGTTGACAAAGTCGGCGAATTCGAGGGCTCAAGCGGATAAAGTTTCACAGCGGGATTCATTTCCCGCAGGTACCGGCCCGTCCCCATTATTGTTCCGCCTGTTCCGACTCCGGCAACCAGTGCATCAACCTTTTTACCATACATTCTGAGCTGCCACCATATTTCCGGTCCGGTTGTCAGATAATGAGCCATGGCATTATCATCATTTTCGAATTGGCGTGGGAGGAAAGTATGATTGTCCTTCTGAGCCAGCTCACGGGTGCGGTCAATACTTCCCAGAAAACCTCCCGCTTCTTTACTTATAAGTACAACATCTGCACCATAGCTTCTGATAAGGTTCTTCCGTTCATCACTCATCCAGTCAGGCATAAATATAGTGACGGGATGGCCAAGCGCCCTGCATACGGCCGCAAATGCAATGCCTGTATTACCGCTTGTAGCCTCAATAACCCTGTCTCCGGGCCTTATGGTGTTCTTCCGGTAAGCCTCACGCATTATATGAAGTGCCATCCTGTCTTTTATGCTACCGGTCATATTCAGATGTTCAGCTTTGGCAAAAATCTTCCCGGGTTTTCCTTTATACAAAAATTCTATCTCAAATAGAGGAGTATTGCCAATGAGACTTGTCAGGCCCTGAATGCTTTTGCTTATTCCTGAACTTTTAAGAGTGTTACCGGTCATTTCTGAATACATAATTCTTAATTGCCCAAATTTAAATATTTCTGATCATAAACCTTTGCAGACCCTATTACCGCACTATCAGTGAGTCCAATGTTTTTCAGGTCTTCAATTATCTTATCTTCATATCCGTAAGGTGCACTGAAAAGCAATCCACCGGAAGTCTGGGCATCAAATGCCAGCATCTTAAGGTTATAATCGAGATCCGGGTCAAAGTACGTGTTAGTTTCAGCAAACTCAAGATTACGGAAAGAGGCTCCGGGAATACAGCCGGAATCAGCCAGGTTGTATACATCTCCAATCATTGGCACCTTTTTCATATTCAGCGATATAGTCACATTGCTGGCCCTGGCCATTTTGAGTGTATGTCCGGCAAGCCCGTAACCTGTGATATCAGTGGCACCCTTAATATCGTATTTCTTCATCACCTCAGCTCCTTTATTATTGAGAACTTTCATCAGGCTTAGAGCTTCATTTACATCATTCAGAGCGGCTAACTTAAGCCTGTGTCCCGCAAGTATCGTTCCGGTTCCTATTGGCTTTGTAAGAATAATAGAATCGCCCGGCCTGACTCCGGAATTGGTTATTATTTTTTCGGGATGTACATAACCCACAACCGCCAGTCCGTATTTGGGAGGATTATCCTCAATTGTATGACCGCCTATTATTCTCACTCCCGCTTCAGTTGCTTTATCGGAACCTCCCCTTAAAATTGATGCATAAGCTTCCACAGGGAGCGCCGATGTAGGGAACATCATTATATTCAGAGCGACTACCGGGGTACCTCCCATTGCATAAACATCACTGATTGAATTTGTTGCAGCAATAAGTCCGAAATCATAGGGATCACTGCAGACTGGCGGGAAGAAATCAGTTGTCAGGACCAGGGCAAGGTTGTCGTTTACCCTGTATACTCCGGCATCATCATGAGTATCAATATCAACAAGGATATTCGGATCATCAGGCAGAGGCAGATAGTTAAGGATCTCCTCAAGCTGTTTCGGGGAAATCTTGGAAGAGCATCCTCCGCTTTCGACCATCGTCAGAAGATCAATTTTCATTTAAATAAGATCAGGGCTTAATAATATTACCAGCCGAAGCCATTACCTGGGCAATCTCGAACATGTTGCTCAGTGTACCTATCCTGATCTTTTCCTCCAGGGAATAATGTCTGGCACATGTTGCGCAAAGAAGTAGCTCCACTCCCATTTTTTCAATTTCTTTCAGATGTTCAAATACAGGTGAATCAACAGACCCAAGTTTAACGCCATTGTTATAAAAGACTATTTTCGAAGGGAGCACATTGAGGTCTTTGATTGCCTTAATGAAATTGCAGGCAAGTAACCTGCCAAGAGCATCATCTCCCTCGCCCATCTTATCAGATGTGAATGCAATTATAAAATCCCCCTTATGAAGATGCGGGATCTCATCGGAGCAATAATCCTCAGGTTTAACCTGAAGCTTGGCACCGGAGCCCTGTGTAACTGTAAGTATCCATGCCCCGTCAGATTCTTCTTTAATTAACTCAGCATTATTATCCTTCAGGAACCTCGAGATATTATTCACTGCAGTCTTATTGTCGGTAATTACTTTAAATGATTCTCCGGTCCTGGTCGCTTTCAGGGCCTTTTTTGCTGCAATAAGCGGGGCAGGACATTGCTGTCCTCTTGTATCTACTATTTGCATCTGAATAAAAATAAATGATCAGCAAAAGTAGTAAAAAATAATCTCCGCAGACGGGAGCCTTATCCGGTCATATTATTTCGGGAACCCGGCCAGCTTTTTAAGAATGATCCGGCCACGTGCAATAATTCCACCTGATCCCTCCCCCTGAAGCAGATTGATGGTCGCTGAAAGCTCACCAGTAAGTTCCGGGTAGATCAGTGCAAGCTTATAAAGAATCTCCATTGAATATGCCTTAATGGCAACTGCCGATAATCCTGATTTTAACGCTGCAAAACAGTGATCGGCTATAAGACCATGATGCATTATGCTGATATTGTTAAAGTCGCTCATTGAGATTGCCCGCAGGAATGACCGCTCTACACTCTCATTATCAATCTTCTCCAATTTCTCGATTATCCCGGGAAGGAATTGCCCGATGAGTCCGGGATATTTGTCACTTACTTTGGAAACAATCCATGAAGCATGAAAAGCAAGCTTCTTGTCTTCTGAATAAGAGAAATCAATAAGCTTTCTGAAAATTTCCGGATTTTCAATTGCAGAATCAGCCACCCATTCAGCATTTTTCATTCCCATTATGGTGCTAACCATTGATTTCAGATCCACTTCATCAGTTGGCTGGTGAGCGTTTACACCGGAATTTAGCATTGTGACCTGTACCTGGTTCAACTCCTTTAAATAATTGTCCGCCACTATTATATCGGCTTCTGAGAAGTCGGCATTTTTAAGTTCGACGGTTGGAATCCATTTATAATCAATATGTTCTGAAAGGACCGGAAGGTCATCTAAGGTATCGCAGGCAAAAGGGATAAGGAGAATATGCTTCTTACCGTAATCATAGTCAACATCTTCCCGGCGGTTGCAAATTACTATATCCATTGATAGTTCCTCTCTTATTTCACGTAATATGCATTCCTCGTCTGTTTCCCCTTCTCTGACCTTGCCTCCCGGGAATTCCCATTTGAAAGGGTGATCGCTTATCTCTCCCCTCTGGACAATGAGAATTTCTTCTTCTTCGTTTCTGATAATAGCGCAGGTAACTCTTATCACTGATTCTCAGGTTAATATATCTTCATAAAGCGGGATCACAAGAAGAAACTCATATTTATTTTGTTCAAAATCAACCTTGCAGGCATAATTTACCATGCCGTTTGTAACTATTATATAAGGTACTCTGAATCCCATATTATAACAAACTATCTGATCAAATACTTTATCGTCAATCTTTTCATCAGGCTCTTTGCATTCGACTATCATTACCGGCCTCCCCGACCGGTCGTGTATAAGGATATCAACTCTTTTCCTTAGATTGTTATATGGCGACATCACTTCGATGGCTATCAGTCCGGCCGGATATTTCCCTTCATGTATAAGGTACCGGACAAAATTTTGCCTGACCCATTCCTCGGGAGTAAGCCTTACAAACTTCTTCCTTATCGGATCAAGTATCATCTCTTTGCCTTCAGGACCAGTTATTCTGAAGGAATATTCAGGCAGATTCAGGTGTTTCAACTTATCTTTGTATTTTTGAATTCATATAAATTAAAAGTATTCTGATCTCTCCTGTGGAACTTTGTGTAATCCTTAGTGATCCTTTGTGGTTAAATTTTCTACCACTAAGTCCCACAAAGTGCTTCACAAAGTTGCACAAGGATCAGAAACAAGCTTTTACAAATATATTGAGATAAATTTTACTGTCGGATACTTATGAAAACCAAAGAAGAAATTGTTAATAACTGGCTGCCAAGATATACCGGAAAGAATATCGACTCATTCGGAAAATATTTTCTCCTGACGAATTTTCTTCATTATGTAGAACTCTTTGCAAAATGGAATAATGTTGATGTTGAAGGCAAGAATAAGAATATGCCAAGTGCAACTGCAGACGGCATAACTATTGTAAACTTCGGATTCGGAAGCCCGAATGCTGCTACTGTGATGGACCTGCTGAGTGCAGTGAATCCGAACGCAGTTCTTTTCCTTGGGAAATGCGGAGGTCTCAAGAAGAAGAACAAACTGGGTGATCTGATACTTCCCATAGCTGCAATACGCAGCGACGGCACATCCAACGATTATCTGCCCAATGAAGTTCCTGCACTTCCGGCATTCCAACTGCAAAGTGCCATATCGGCTGCTATAACCAATTATAATCTTGAATACTGGACCGGCACAGTTTACACAACCAACAGAAGGGTTTGGGAATATGATGATCGTTTCAAGAAGTACCTGGTCAAGACCCACGCCATGGCTATTGATATGGAGACTGCGACAATTTTTACCGTCGGATTTGCTAACGAGATCCCCACAGGTGCATTGCTCCTTGTTTCGGATCAGCCTATGATCTCAACAGGAATAAAGACCGAAGCCAGCGACCGGAAAGTGACAGACAAATTTGTTGAAACCCACCTGAAGATAGGCATAGACGCCCTGAGAGAAATTAAAGACAATGGTATCTCTGTAAAACACCTGAGATTCTGATATGGCATCACCTTACGAGGAAATAATCTCTGATCTTAAGAAGAGGATATTCAAGCCGGTATATTTCCTGGCCGGCGAGGAACCTTTTTACATCGACCTTATAACAGATTATATTGAGAACAACGTATTGAATGAAGCCGAGAGATCATTCAACCAGGTTATTTATTATGGTGAGGACACATCAATACCCTCAATAATAGAGATATCCAGAAGATTCCCGATGATGGCCAGCCACCAGGTGGTAATAATAAAGGAAGCTCAGACACTCAAGAAAATCGACGATCTCATCGTCTATCTCGAGAAACCACTTTTATCAACAATCCTGGTCCTGAATTACAAGTATAAGACAGTTGATAAACGGACAAGATTTTATAAAGCACTTGAGACTCACGGAGTTTACTTCGAGTCAGGCAAATTACGCGATTACCAGGTTCCTGCCTGGATAGAAAAATACCTGATGTCAAAGGGCATAAAAATCGATCCCGGGGCAAGTGGTATGCTTACTGAATTCCTAGGCACAGATCTCCATAGAATTGTAAATGAACTTGATAAGCTCATAATTACTCTTCCCGGAGGAAAACCTCTGATTACCACTTCTCTTATTGAAAAGAATATTGGCATAAGCAAAGAATATAATAATTTTGAGCTTCAGAAGGCGGTCGGTGAAAGGAATGTCCTGAAGTCTAACATGATAGTCCATTATTTTGCAAATAATCCAAAAGATAATCCGATAACTCTGTCTATAGCTTCGCTGTTCAGCTATTTCAGCAAGCTATTAACATACCATTACCTGACTGATAAATCAAAAAATAATGTTGCGGCGGCGTTGAAGATAAATCCATATTTTGTAAAGGATTATGAAGTATCAGCCTCAAAATATAATATTTCCAGGACTGTCCAGGCAATAAGCCTGTTGCGGACGTATGATATGAAATCGAAAGGTTACGGGGATCTGAGCAGCGATCCGGGTGATTTGCTTAAAGAGATGGTATTTAAGATATTACACTTATAAAGATCCTCTCCCCGAAGGGGTGAGGGGTAATTCCAATGCTTTAAGGCAACATTCTTAATTCATGTCCGGTGATTCCGGAAAATCAGCCCACATGCGATATTTATTATTAAAGCCGCGTAATACTTTTTTCCAGGTATTATTGAACTGATTATTAAGGACTATATCTGTTTTAATCCTGGCTATAACCCAGGAGTTTTCTTTAAGCTCACGTTCAAGCTGTCCTGCCGACCACCCGGAGTATCCAAGAAAGAACCGGATCTGCGATTTACTTATCTTGTCTTCCTTAATAAGATCCCTGATAAAATCAATATCTCCGCCCCAGAATATCTTTTCATCCACCCAGACGCTCTTTGGGACCATATCCCCCATATTATGAAGGTAATGCAAAGTATCAGGCGCAACAGGTCCTCCCATACTGAGATACTCTTTCCAGTTATCAAATCCCGAGATGGCATCACATACCTTAATATCGAGCTTTTTATTCAGGATAAATCCAACCGATCCTTCAGAAGTATGGTCAGCGAGATAGACTATAGTCCGGTTAAAAAAAGTATCAGGGAGAAAGGGTTCTGATATAAGTATTTTGCCCTTTTCCGGAATTTTATCCTCGGGGAGGATCGTAAAAAGATCAAGTTCCGGGTCCATACTTCATTTATTCTCCGCCAATTTACTAATTTTTAATAATAAGTTTACCAAATATTATAAAGCACAATTTAATAGATCCTATTCTGAAAACAACCAGGTAAATATTTATGTTTAACTTATAAAACAAATATTAATTGTGATATTTTAGTACCGATTTTCAACAAAAGATGCAAAAAAGTACCTTAAGAATTATTGGCAACAAGGTTGTACTGAACAACCGCGAAAGAATGTGCGAGACTGCTGAAGAGCTGCTTGGCAGTGAAAAGTTCAGAATAGTGCTGGATCATTGCCTGGCAAGTCTGACTGCGAAAAAATCTCCACTTCTTGATATATTTCCGGACGGGAACTACGATGAACAGTCTGTAAATGACCTGGTCAAGACACTTACATTACTTTATAAATATGAAGGAAATGTAGTTCCCCATATCTTCGATAAATCAACAGTTTTTTTAAAGGCCCTTCCTCATCTCAATAATTTTGTGGAGTATGTCTATGACTATTGGAGACATTTTGATCGCTTCATAATAAATGATTCTGAGGGAGACCGCCTGGACAAGAGACCATACCGGACTTTTAATGAAACGATTGAGCATCTTACCCATCTTATAAGAACAACCTACAGGCATATCCAGGAAAATATTACAGGAAGTCACCCTACAGTTTACAGGCAGGTACCAGCTGGTGCTGAAATGGCGGTAATATCGCTGCCCATGGAGGTGTGCTACAATGCGGATAAATACAGGAAACTTAATTGTGTGCATATCATAAGGCAGATGCTGATCTACCCTCCGCTTGTTATCCAGCAGCCTATGAATAAGAGGACCGGACAATTCAAGAAGATCCAGCAAAACCCAATTGACCTCGTAAGCATTTGTTCCGATGAGTGGATTTGTTATCCTGCTAAAGTTGGCAAGTTCCTTATAATGGCTTATTTCCACATCACTTTCTTCGAACTTGGATTTTCATTATGTAACCTTTTCGAGCTGGCAAATGACAAGGACCTTGAGAAGAATCCTGATGCCATCTTCATTTATGGTGTTCCCGGGAATGCGTTGGACGGTCTGTCAAAATATCCAACTGTTTTTCACGAAGACAAGGCAAACGGGATTTTTGTAGGAGCTATTCCAGGCAGGGCTGAATTCGGGTATTTCGGATATCTGAAGAAGATGATTCTGACCCTTCACAACTCCCTCATAATGAAAAAGGGTAATATGCCATTCCACGGTGCAATGGTCAAAATACTTCTTCAGGGTAATAAGGAGGCTACCATTCTGATGATGGGTGATACAGGTGCCGGAAAATCAGAAACCCTGGAGGCCTTCCGTGTACTGGGCGAAAAGTACATCCGCGAGCTTACCATAATAGCCGATGATATGGGCTCCATCGAGCTCGATGAAAAGGAGCTGCCAATTGGATTTGGTACTGAGATCGGTGCATTCCTGAGACTTGACGATCTACAGCCGGGCTATGCCTTCGGTCACCTCGACAGATCAATAATAATGAATCCCAGCCAGGTAAACGCCCGCATAGTTTTTCCTGTTACCAGATTTGAAACATTAATAAAGGGTCACAAAATAGATTTTATCCTGTATGCAAATAACTATGAGGAGATAGATAGTGATCATCCGGTAATTGAACGGTTTGAAACTCCCGAACAGGCGCTGAATATATTCCGGAGCGGAGCAGTTATGAGCAAGGGTACAACAACTTCGAGCGGACTGGTACATTCCTATTTTGCAAATATCTTTGGCCCTCCGGAATACAGGGATATTCACGAGAAAATTACGGATAAGTATTTCAGGTCATTCTTTAAAAATAACATTTTTGTAGGCCAGATGCGTACCAGACTTGGAATCCCGGGCTATGAAACCAGTGGTCCACGGGAAGCTGCAACAGAGCTACTGAAAATTATCGGAGTAAAGGAATAATCCCCCTTATGAGGATGTGGGTCAGTATTTAGCGGGAACTGCTTCCCTCATCATATCATAAATAACATCAAAAATATCTTCGGCACTTGGCTTCGAGAAGTAATCTCCATCTGTAGTATAGGCTGGCCTGTGCTCTTTGGCTGCAAGTGTTCTGGGGGGAGAATCAAGGTATTGCCAGCCTCCCTGCTTTTCAAGAACCTGCTGCATCATGAATGCAGTGGTTCCACCCGGAACATCTTCATCAAGAAAAAGTATCCGGTTTGTTTTTCTTACGGAATTGAGGATAATTTTCTTCCTGTCAAACGGCACCAGTGTCTGAACATCAATAAGCTCTACTGAGACATCATGTAACGCAAGTTGCCTGACTGCTTCTGCAGCTATTTTTGTGATTGATCCGTAGGTGACTATTGTAACATCTTTTCCTTCTGATAAAATTTCAGGAATGCCGAGTTCAAATTTAAATTCACCAAGATTCTCCGGCAATTTTTCCTTTAGTCTGTACCCGTTAAGCGGTTCAATAACTATGGCAGGATCATTTCCTTCAAGCAGCGCATTATAGAATCCTGCCGCATGGGTCAGATCCCTCGGTGCACATACATAAACACCCCTTACGGAATTAATAAGCATGCTCATTGGCGATCCTGAATGCCAGATTCCTTCCAGCCTGTGTCCCCGGGTAGAGATTATCAGTGGAGCAACCATTCTTCCGGCTGTCCTGTAATGGGTTGTTGCCAGATCATCACTCAGGAGCTGAAGGCAGTACATCAGGTAATCAAGGTACTGAATCTCGGCAATAGGTCTCATTCCTCTGAGTGCCAGCCCGATACCCTGTCCGAGTATGGTAGCTTCCCTTATTCCTGTATCAGTGATCCTGAGCTCCCCGAATTTCTGCTGTAAGCCTTCCAGGGTCTGGTTTACACCCCCTATTTTACCGGTATCTTCGCCAAATGTTACCAGCAGCGGGAATTTGCTGAATAGTTTTTCATAATTATCCCTTAAAATCTGCCGTCCGGGAACTTCGGGCGAATTTTCAGAATAAACAGGAGCAACTGGTTTAACCTTCAGAACCGAGGTAGTTGTTTCATTATAAAGAAATGAATCATAACTGAGGGTTGCATCGGCATAATTCCTTTTCAGCCATCCCTGAAGATCTTCTTTCAGGTTATCGGCTTTCATACATGTCTCGCAGATGTTTCGTAATATTTTCCTGGCAGCCACGAAGTTATCCTTCCTTATTGGTGCAATAACTTTCATCAGGTCATCTGCTATATTATCAACAGTGGCTTCCTTTACGGGTTCATTGCATCTGCAGGCACGCTCCCTGATGATTTTCACAAGAGCATCTCTTTCCACCCTGATTGGATCCTGAAACATCTCCCACCCTTTTTTTCTGGCTCCTTTTGCTTCTTCTTCTGCATCAGATGCCAGTTTGTCGAGCACTTCATCAGTCGCGATATTCTCAGCCCTGATCCATTCTCTCATTTTCTTTATAGGGTCAAATTCCTCTTCCCATTTGAGTCGCCCGGCGTCCTTATATCGTTCATGAGATCCGGAAGTTGAGTGTCCCTGAGGTTGGGTAACTTCGTCAATGTGAAAAACTACCGGTATCTGATCCCTCCTGCATATGGCAATTCCCTCCTCAAAAAGCTTAATGAGTCCTGAATAATCCCATCCTTTACCTTTGAAAATAATTATCCCCGGCTTTCCCGGTTCGGTTTCAAATCCCTTCAGTACTTCTGAAATGCTTCCTTTTGTAGTCTGATATTTTTTAGGAACAGAAATTCCATAACCATCATCATAAACTGTAACTGCCATGGGAACCTGGAGAACACCGGCAGCATTTATTGTTTCCCAGAAATGACCTTCAGATGTGCTTGCATCCCCGATGGAACCGAACGCAACTTCATCGCCCTGCAAAGAAAGGCTGGTAAATTTATGAAGGTCCTTATTAAGCCTGAAAAGCTTGGATGCATAAGCCAGTCCAAGCAGTCGTGGCATCTGGGCCGCAGTCGGAGAGACATCAGCTGACGAGTTCTTCTGCTTTGTCAGGTCTTTCCAGCTGCCATCCTGATTTATATTCGGAACCGAAAAATGATTATTGAATACTCTTCCTCCACTTCCGGTAAATACGCTTCTGTCGTTGTTCCCGTAAAGCTGATGAAAAAACTCGAGCGAATTGTACAATCCCATTGCCATCATCCAGGTCTGATCTCTGTAATATCCTGAACGCCAGTCGCCATTCCTGAATTGTTTCGCCATAGCAATCTGGACTATCTCTTTACCATCACCGAAAATCCCGAATTTTGCTTTTCCTGTCAGCACCTCACGGCGGCCTATAACACTCAGTTGTCTGCTGAGATTTGCCAGCCTGAAGTCCGCAAGGATCTCTTTCTTATTCATCTTATGTTCAGCTTGATTGTTAATGTTGTTTATTTCAATAGCGCAGTTTGATTTTTACACTTTAATATCAAACAATAAACAAAAATTCCGGGCGGTTGTTTAAAAACCCCGAATCCCCTTCTCTACCTTTCACCAGGGGACAGGGGACTTCTTATTCTGTTTCAGAAATATATCTCCTGAGCGGGTCTGAGGTCCATGTTTTAAAATTCCCTGTGCTGTCTGAATATACCAGGTAACCTTCAAATTCGTTATGACGGCCTAGAAATTCAATTGTCTTTTCCTTGCCCATTACCATACAGGCAGTGGCAATTCCATCCGCAGTTGCACATTCTTTGGCAATTATAGTTGCACTTAAAAGCTGATTCTTAGCAGGATAACCTGTTATTGGATCAATTGTGTGTGAGTATTTTATGCCATTTTCAACGTAAAATTTTCTATAGTTTCCTGAAGTGGCCAGAGATCTGTTCTTAAGCATGATAACTGCCTCAAGGTTATCTCCCGGTGTCATATTGTTATCCACCGGCTTATCTATTCCGATCCTCCAGTTTGCACCATTCTTACTGCCTTTAACCCTTACCTCACCTCCTATTTCAACCAGGTAGTTTTTTATCCCGAGTCCGTCAAAGTATCTGCAGATAACATCCACAGAGTAACCCTGGGCAATGGCGTTAAAATCGAGGTTCATTCCCGGATCAGCCTTGCTAACTCTTCCATTCCTCAATTCAACTTTATTTATTCCGATGAGCTTCATCAGCGAGTCCAGCTTCTGTACTGAAAAATTTTTATGTTCATCGGGACCGAATCCCCAGGCTTTTACTAATGGACCAACAGTAATATCAAAGGCACCCTCAGTCATAGCAGAAATCTCTTTTGATTTTCTGAATACCTCTGCAAAAAAGGTATCAATAACAACATCTTCATTCCTGTTAACCTTTGATACTGTAGAAGATGGCTCATAAAGTGATAACGACTTATCAAAAGCAGAAAGAATCGAATCTACCTCGTACCTTATATCTGCCAGATTTAGCTTTTCGGGCTGTGCATATATCATTCGGTAAGTGGTACCCTGAGCAAAACCGGCAAAACTCAGGAATTCTTCCCTTTTAATACATGATGAAAGAATCAGGACAAAAATGACGGACAAAAATGTAATTTTTTTAACCATGACCAGGCGATACAGATTTATATTAAATAATCAGCAATTAGTGCAAAAGTAAAAATAGTATCCCATTTAATTCTGGAACTGCCAAATATGATTTGACATTTTTGCACTATTTTTGCAGTCACTCTACCGGAATCTCATATTATGCGAGGATTATTGATATTTATTATCAGCTTGTTTACTGCAATTACTGATCTTCCTGGTCAGCCGGATCAGCAGCCTTTTGATAATAATGTCTTCGATAAGCGGATCAAAACCGTTCAGCTCTATAAGGAGGGATGGAACCTCTCATATCCGGTTATTACCCTGAACAGCGATGAAAAGTTGTTGTTGAACTTCGACCTTATGGGTGATAGGATTGATACCTATTATTATACATTTATACATTGCGACAAGGACTGGAACAAGTCTGAAATCTTTCCGAATGAATACCTCGATGGATTTCCAGAAAACCAGATTGATGATTTCAGGCACTCCTTTAACACAACTGTAAACTATATTCACTATAAGCTTTTATTTCCGAACGACAGAGTAAAAATTGGCCTGTCAGGGAATTATATTCTTTTTGTCTATCCGTACGATAAACCCGATAATCCTGCTATAACATTACGTTTTGTCATTGCTGAAAATATTGCGGGCATCAATATAGATACTCACAGGCCTCTGATGACTTCAGAATCCGATGCCGGCCAGCAGGTCGATTTCACCGTAGAGCTTAACAACCTGAATGTTTCAGATCCATACAAAGATATATTTGCATTTATTCTCCAGAATGGCAGGTGGAATAATGCAAAAAAAAATCTGAAGCCTGAGTTCTATAGCGGTAAGGAACTCAAATACAACTCTCTTTCGGAAAAAAATATTTTCAGCGGAGGAAATGAATTCAGGTATTTTGACATCAGAAGTATCAAATATCAGTCGGAATTCATCAGGAGAATCGACTTCATGCCTCCGTATTACAATATTTATCTTACCACTTCCGATAACAGGGAATTCAAGCCATATTTCTACTGGCAGGATTTCAATGGTAAATATTATATTGCTTCGGGCGAAGGGAAGAATCCTGAGACTGACGCAGATTATGTCAATGTCTTTTTTACACTGCCGTCACAATATATACATTCAGGCGGTAATATGTATGTCTCCGGGGCTTTAAACAACTGGGCATTTAATGATAATAACATCATGAACTATAATCCTCAGGCTGGACAGTATGAATGTACTATTCTTCTAAAGCAGGGATGGTATAATTATGAATATGTTTTCCTCCGCAATGGAGAGAAGGACGGTGTTGCTTCAAAATTTGAAGGGAGTCATTATGAAACTGAAAATGATTACCTTGTTCTGGTATATTACAGGGATCCTCTTGAACGTTACGACAGGGTTATAGGTTCAATAATGACAAATACCCTTAACCGACTCTCCTATTGATTTTTGGTGTGAGTATCAATGCCATACTGCATCAATACTGTGTGTTTAAGCGTTTTGAGAATCTCAGTCATGTACTCTTCAACTGCCCTTACAGATCCTGGAAGAGTATAAATGAGTGAGTTTCCGATAATGCCAGCTATGCCGCGGCTCAGCAGTGCATTTGGCATTTCTGTACCGTATTTAATCCTGATAAATTCCATTATACCAGGGATCTCTTTTGAAAGAAGCGGCCGTACTGTTTCAACAGTAATATCCCTTGGCCCGATCCCGGTGCCCCCTGTAGTTAAAACAATGTTATATACTGCACCCGCACTCCTCAGAAGCTCTCTGAGAATTTCGGCATCATCAGTAATAATGGTCATATTGATATTGTATGACCAGCCCAGAGTATCGAAATACCGGGAGATCATTGATTTTATGGCAGGTCCGCTAAGATCTTCATATTCACCCCGGTGCGCCCTGTCGCTCAGGGTAATAATTAATATTTCATACCTATCCGGAAGATTCATTTTTTCGATTTCTTTATCAGGTTTATCTTATCGATGATCATAGTCTTATCGACAGCTTTGCACATATCATAAACTGTAAGAAGGGCAACGGCAACTGAAGTCAGGGCCTCCATTTCTGCACCCGTTTTACCGGTGCATCTTACTTCACATTCAGCAATGACCCCATTGTGGTCGGGAGCAAGATCTATTCTTACATTTTCAAGAGCAATATTATGGCAAAGCGGAATCAGGAATCCTGTTTCTTTGGCTGCATTTATTCCGGCTATCTGTGCAACAGTCAGCACATCACCCTTTTTCAGCTGGTTTTCCTTTATAAGCTTAATTGTTTCAGGGGAAAGCTTTATGTGTCCGGATGCTTTAGCAATCCGTAACTGAATCTCCTTATCGCCGACATCGACCATTACAGCCTTTCCATTATTATTAATGTGGGTGAGATTTTTCATGTCATTATCCTCCAATATTATAAAATCCTCCTGTGCTGTTAACTGATCCGCACTCAGGTTTAAGATCGATTGCCATTGTCATAGCTTCTTCATACCCTATCTTCCTGATATCAAACTCTATATCATTAAACAGGCATGGCTTGAGCTTACCATCTGAGGTAAGCCTGATCCGGTTGCATTTTGTGCAATCTCCTCCTGTCCCGCCGATCACAGTTGAAAAATGTCCTGCTACCAGATCCATCTGCCGGATATACCTGATCTCCAGCTCGTTTTCACTACAGAATTCGGTAACCATCCTTGCATCCGGTTCATTTTCATTTTCCTTAACAACACAATTTATTTTCACTGGCAGGAGTCCGGCTTCTTTGGCAGCCCTGATACCTTCAAGAACTTTTTTCACATTGCCCCCCCTGGTAATATTAGTAAACCGGAAAGGATCAATAGTATCCAGGCTTATATTCACTCTCCGGAGCCCGGCGTTTTTCAATGCAATCGCGAATTCTTTCAATAAAACACCATTTGTTGTCATTGACAGGTCATCGATCCCATCTATAACCGAAATCATTTCAATCAGGGAAACAATTCCCTTTCTGACCAAAGGCTCGCCGCCAGTTATCCGGACTTTAGTGACACCATTTTTTACGGCGATCCTTGTAAATCCGGTAATTTCAGTGAATGTAAGGATATCTTCATGACGGAGCAGGTGAATACCTTCCTCAGGCATGCAGTAAAGACACCGCATATTGCACCTGTCGGTAACCGAGATCCTCAGGTAATTAATCCTTCTGTTAAATTTGTCGTACACTAACTACTTTACCTTTCACTATTTTTTTAACTCCTGATGGGACAGAAATTAAGCCATCAGCTATATGAAGGGCAGAAATATGGGCAGATCCATGAAACTCAACAGGCGTTGCAAGTCCCTGATCATCAACCATAACCGGCACAAACGCCATGCGGTCCGCATATTTGCGAATGAAATCAGCTTTCATTATTGCCCGGTATTCAAGAGGATGCCAGTCATGCCCCATCATTTTATAAAGAAGGGGCCTCACAAGCATCTCAAACTGAACAAATGATGATACCGGGTTGCCCGGAAGGCCGAAAACAATTGCTTTTGGATGTACACCAAAAGTTGTCGGTTTCCCAGGCTGAACAGCAATCCGTGTAATCTTAATATTTACTCCGGCCTTTTCAAGCACCGCGGGAATAAAATCAAAATCGCCCATTGAGACGCCACCGGTAAGAATCACCAGATCGTTTTCAGAAATTGCCCTTGTGACCAATTCGTAAGTTTCATCCTCATCATCAATTGCTATGCCATAATACCTTGCGGACACGCCCGTACGTAAAGCCTGCGCAACAAGCTGATACGCATTGCTGTTCCTTATATGGGAGGCTGCAGGCACCTCTGATGGCTCAACAAGTTCGCTGCCTGAACTTATTATAGCTATGCGTGGTAAGGTGCTTACTCTCACGGTAGTATAACCTGCAGCCGCCATTACAGCTATATCCTGAGGACGGATCCTTATGCTCTTTCTGAGGACAATATCGCCTGTCCTTGCATCCTCACCCCTTTCAGAAAAATTTTCCTTTTTAAATATTCCTGTAAATCTGACTTTACCTGAAGTCTGCAACTTGCTGTCCTCAACCATGATTACACAATCGGCTCCTTTTGGGAGAACTGCACCTGTCATTATTTTTGAACACTGATCAATTCCAATAGCCTTCTCAGGGATTTTGCCGGCAGGAATGGTTTCAATAATTTCGAGCTCATGGTCAAGTTCCGATTTCCTGCAGGCAAAGCCGTCAACAGAAGCCTTGTTAAATGGCGGCATGTCGATATCACTTTTGATATCTTCTGCAAGGATCCGGTCCAGGGAATCCTGGAATGGTACCAAATCGGTCCCTGTACTGAATGATGAGTCCATTACAATGCCGAAGGCTTTTTCAAATGGTATCATTTCCATAGCTGTTTCAAGTTTCATGTTTCATGTTCCAGGTTCCAGGTTCATTCAATTGTCATTGCGATCCAGCCGCAGGCGGGAGAAGCAATCCTTTTCTCTCACCCGGAACCCTGAAGAACAATCCCCGCATCTGCAGGGAAAGTAATCCATATTTCCGATAATTCATTTACATTCAGATCCTTAAAATCATTTACAGGCAGTTCAATATAAAACATTTCTCCTGCATCTACTGTAATCTCAATTCCATGTTCCGACAACATTATATCATGTACAACTCCCCTGATGCAGTTATCATTTTTTTGTACAGGTTCAGAAGAGTATAACTTAATAGCATCACTTCTTATTATCATCAGCCCCTCATCCGGATAATCGTTTTCCGGTAAATTAAAAGCAAGTGTGCCATCACACCTGGCTGTCCAGCATCCTGAATTATTGCAGAACCTGACCCGGAAAAAGTTACGTATGCCGGCATATCTTGCCACAAATTTATTCACGGGTCTGTTGAAGACTTCCTGCGGCTTCCCGGTCTGGATTATATGCCCGTTATGGATCACTCCTACCTGAGTTGCCAGGCTTACAGCCTCGTTGTAGTCGTGAGTAACATGCACGATTGTCAGTCCTGTCTTATTCAGCTTCCTGAATATCTTTTTAATATCATCTTTCAGGCTGGCATCGATTGAAGCGAGCGGCTCATCGAGCAGAAGCAGCCTCGGGGAAGTAATAAGAGTACGTGCAAGAGCGACTCTCTGAAGCTCGCCACCCGAGAGATTATGGGTGGACCTGTTGAGAAGATGGCTTATATTCAATTCTGAGGCTACCTGCCTTACTTTCCCGTTTATCGCTTTCCTGTCATATTTCCTTGCACGCATGGGATATCCGATATTCCCGTAAACTGTCATGTTCGGGAAAATTGCATAGTCCTGGAATACCAGCCCTATGTTCCTTGATTGAATGGTTTTTCCGGTTACGTTCTGTCCGTTTATCCATATCTCCCCGGAATCCGGATCGGTAAGCCCTGCAATAAGCTCAAGAAGCTGCGTCTTGCCTGATCCTGAACGTCCAAGCAGGATAAAATACTCTCCATCGGCTATTTCAATGTCAATGTCCGAGAGCGTAAAATTGCCCAGTCTTTTTGATATGTTCTTAAGTTTCAGCATCCGGCGACAGAGGCAATTCCTTTTTTCTCATGGAAATTAAACGTAGCAGAATAAATACAGCCAGTGCAACTATTATAAAGAGCACCGAGGCAGGCCTGGCATATTTGAGCCCGAATGAGCTGAATCTCTCATATATAAGCACCGGTGTGATCATCGGATGGTATGCAACGATGACTACAGCGCCAAACTCGCTCATTCCCCTTGCAAACATCATTATAAATCCTGAGACAATGCTTCTCCAGGCCAGGGGCATAGAAACAGTAAAAAATACCCGTGACCTTCCCGCACCAAGAGTCAGAGCTGCTTTTTCAAGCCTCTCAGGGACAGCTGCGAACCCGTCACGCGCGGAATTAATAAGGAATGGCAGGCTTACAAATGCCATTGCAATTGCGATGCCGGCAGGATTATTTATAAGGGTAAGTCCCACGGTATCTGCAGCTTTGCCTAATAAACTATCTCTCGATATAAATCCCAGTATTGCAATACCTGCAGCAGTATGTGGAAGAACAATGGGCAGATCAATAATTCCCTGAATAACATTTTTCAGTGGGAAGCTCTTCCTGGCAAGAAGCCAGGCAAGCGGAACAGCTCCGACTGCTGAAACCAGGGTTGCGGCGAAAGAGACCCAGAGTGTAAGCCATATGCTTGCCTGAACATCCCTGTCTTTGGCTGTTTCAAATAATTCTGTGCCCCCGGTATGAAGAAACATGCCGGTCAGCGGTGCCAGAATAAAAAGAAGCACCATAGACGAGAGGATCAATAATACCCAATTGAAAGAATTATATCTTACCATTTTCCTGTGATTCAGGATTCGTGGACTTTAATAAATTGTTAAGCTGAACGGGTATAAGGTAAGGCTCTTCAGTAGTAAATGGTACAATAGGTTCCTGCCCGTTCTTTCTGAAGATATCCATACCCTGATTGCCAAGCAGGAAAGCAACAAAATCGACTGCCCTGTCGTAATCCGGGGCATCTTTCAGCACAGACAGACTATAATTAATATACTCACCATTCACCGTTATTTTGCTCCCCGGCGAGCTTCCTGTCACTTCTGCCGATACTTTTTCATAAAGATAATTTTTCGAGGGATCCCCAAGATTGATTTCTTTGGGAAGTTCAATATACTTCAGACCATGCTGGATAGCAACTGATTTATATTGAAACATATAATCAACCGCATTGGCTTCGACAAGTGCAACAAGATCGACTTCCTTGGGTCTTATAAAATCCTGATTTTTCCCCAGCAATTTGTCAGCAAGACCTGGTTTTGAATAATATTTTTCAGCCAGCTTAAAAGCCATTACGGTTCTGTATCCACATGGATCGGAATTGGGATCAGACCTGGAAAATGTCACATCATCCTTTAGAAGTAAATCCTTCCAGTTGGTTGAATCAATCACTTCTGCGTATCTTGATTTTTCCTGAAAAGCAATTACTATCTCATTTGTTGCGAACCTTATGCTCCAGGCGGTATATACGGGTATAAGCAGTTCATTTATCACAAAATAATCGGATGATGCTATTATATCACAAGGTTTTTTCAGTTCTGTAATTTTTCTCGCGCAAACCAGACTTCCTTCAGGCTCAAGAAGGACTTTAACACCAGGATTTATTTTCATGTATTCGTCTGAAATCTGTTTAAATGGCACCGAGAGACTTCCGGCATGAAATATAATTATCTTCTCCGCCCTTTTCCCGGATCGACTATTACACCCGACGATTGTCATTAAAGCTGCAAGCATGAGAATTATAAACTGTTTCATTTTACTAATCTCCATTACAAAAGTATAATATTTGAAAATCGGATAAGGCTCTGATCTGTGAAAAGATTTAATTACAGATCAGCAGGGCCATTACTGGTAATCCTTAATGACTTCGATCAGTTCCGGAAGATCCATTCCGATCTTTTTAAGAAATTCTATTTTAGGCACACCGTTATTGTTCCATCCTCTCCTTTTGTAAACAGCATCACAAAGACGTTCATATTGCTGTTCACGGTACTTCCGGAGCATTTTCATTTTTTCCTCAGTACTCATTTTTTCTGTATCAGCGCCGGTCTGTTCCCTTAGCTGCTTGTCGTATCGCTCCGCACGCGACTCATATTCCTCTTTTGTAACAGGTCCGGCTGCCCGGTAAGGCTGCCGGTCATAAATACGGGTACCAAATCCTCTCCTCAGGTTAAAAATCCTCTGAAAATTATAAACTCTTTCTGAATCTTCAACCAGGCGTTTCTTATCAAACTGGAGGCCTGTAACGGCCTTGTATATAGTCACATAATTATCTACGTGCTCAGGAACTTTTGCAGGTTCATCAGTCTGGGCATTGGTTTCCGGCTCTACATCGTTCCAGGGAAGCTTGCAGAGGCCTACCAGGCCGAACCATGTTCTGAACATAGGAAAATAATGGAGAGCTTCAGCTTTGTTTTCGAAGGTTGGGATCTGGTTATTTACCATATCCATGAATATCAGCCACGCTTCATCGTGCTGGGGTCCTTTGTTTGTAAGGGCAAAGCCACCTTGCTGGGCAAGAGATTCTTTTGGCATATACTGCGAATATTCAAGACCTTTATTCTCCATACCGATATCATTCAGGAAAGCAGCATCGCCCCACCCCTTCTCAATAAACATATTCTTCATCCTACGGACTCCAAGGCCCGCTATAAGTCCGAAACCTTCGCCCCGTGAAACCTGGTGGAGCATCTCAAGGGCATCTTTGGAATTCCCAAATTTCAGGTCAAGTCCTCCTGTCCTTTCAGGATTGAGAATGCCGTTTTCAAAACATTCCATAATGAATGCGGTAACTGTGCTCCAGGTAATTGTACATATGCCATAGGTGTCGCAGTAGAAATTGGTCTCAATTATATATCCGGGATCAAAAATCCCGCAGTTCGAGCCAAGTCCAGCAGCATTTTCATACTCAGGTCCGTCAACTATTACCTTCTGCCCTTTATAAGGACCCGTTTGCAGCTCAAAATCATCAATCCCCTTGCTGCACGACATATTACAGCCGATCCAGCAGCCATCGGGAATATTCTGGGTAAAATTTCTTTTCCATACAGATGAATCTATCTTGTAAGCATCCGGATGACTTCCGTATTTATAGTTCATAACAGGAAGAAGATCATGGTCGTTCATGATTTCCATCAGGTGGGCGGTACCAACCTGTCTCATCTGGCACTGCTTATCATCGAGATCGCGGATCTCCCGGTTAAATCTTTTTCCCCTTTCCCTTATTGTTTCAAGGTCCACGACATTATTGAGATTTCCTTTCACACCGGGGATCTTGCAGACCAGGGCTTTTATCTTTTTATTCCTGAAAACGGTTCCTATCCCCCCACGTCCTGCCTGCTTCAACCTTACTTTTTTTCTTTTGGGATCATAAAAACTGAAATTAAGCATCCCGATAAGAGAATGTTCTGCAGCCGATCCGGCAGACACGACACCTATATTCTTTTTCTCATTGTCGTTACCGGCAAATATTTCGGTTAGTTGTTCAGCAAGCAGATGACTGTCAGCTGCCTCAGCCGGAGCCTCAAAAATCTGAACCTTATGATTTATTCCGTCAATGAATACAATTACATCGTTTTGCGCCTTTCCCTGGAGCTCAAGAGCGTCAAAACCTGAAAATTTAAGGAAAGGTCCGAAAAAACCTCCCACATTGCTGTCCATAACGGATTCCGTCTGTGGCGAAAGGCTTACAACAAGTGATTTCCCCGTACCTGAGTACTGCGTTATACCACCAATTGGTCCTGAGGAAATAATTATCTCATTTTCAGGGTCATACCATTTAGTAACAGGCGTTGTTGCATCCCACAGTAGTCTCAGACCATATCCCTTGCCGCCAATAAATTTTTCTTTCATTAAGGGAGGGACATCCTTTTCCTTGATTTCGCCAGAACCTACATTTATATAAAGTATCTTGTCGGTATAACCTTTACTAAGAGGGGTCCAAAAATAATCCCACTCCCTTAACAGTTTGTGATGCGCTTTTACAAAATCTATATCCATGCAGATTTTTCTTGGTTCAAAAGCTGGCAAATATCTATCCGGTTCAAAATTAAAACATTAAAATCAAGTTCTGCATGATATAAATCAATTTGTTACTGATTTTAAAAAGTAGTTTTCATAAAGTATCTTTGTGTTGTTATCGTAAATAAATGACCCTGTCGATGCGATTTGCTGAAATTAAGAAGCACCTGTCGAAATTCAGGATCGGTATAGCCGGAGCCGGCGGTCTTGGCTCCAATTGTGCGGTTGCTCTTTCCAGAAGCGGTATAGGCACCCTGGTAATTTCTGATTTTGATGTGATCGAACCCTCAAATCTCAACCGGCAATATTATTTTACCGATCAGGTGGGGGATCTTAAAACTGCTGCTCTTAAAAAGAATATATCACGGATCAATCCCGATACAACCGTAATTGCGCATACCGAAAAGCTGAATGAAAGGAATATCCCGGTGATCTTTGCCGGCTGCGACATTATCGTTGAGGCTTTCGACAGGGACGAAATGAAAGAAATGCTGGTTGAGACAGTGCTTACTCTAATGCCTGGTGTTCCTGTAGTAATTGCTTCCGGGCTTGCAGGGTGGGGAAACAATGAAGCTATCCATTTCAGGAAAGTTGATGAGACTCTTTATGTTTGCGGCGATGAATCGACGCCGTCGGATGATGAGCATCCACCACTGGCGCCAAGAGTGGGAATAGTTGCAAACATGCAGGCAAATACAGTAATAGAAATCTTGATGAAAAAGGGCAAACCATCTTACCAGGTATGAAAATCCGTCTGAACAACAGGGAAGAGGAATTCGGAACGGAGACAATCACCGTTAGTAAGATGCTGGAGCTTAAAAAATTCTCTTTCAGGATGAGGATCATAAGGATAAACGGTGTTCTTATCGCCAGGGATAAATATGATTCTGAAATGATTCATGAGGGTGATGATGTACAGATGATCTACCTGATGAGCGGAGGTTAAAAAAAAGTTGTAGGTTTGTAAAGAAATGATAAGATTCAGATTCTATGAAAAGATACCTGCTGTGTTCAGGAACAAATATATCCTGACCATTATTATTTTCTTTATCTGGCTTTTGATGCTCGATTCCAACAACCTGATAGCCAGGTACAGGGATATCCGTGACCTTCACAAGCTCAGAAATGACAGGGAGTATTTCCTCAAGAAAATAGAGGTCGACAAAAAGAAGCTGCAGGAGCTCAGGACCGACGATCACAACCTTGAGAAGTTTGCCAGGGAGCAATATAAGATGAAGAAGCCTGATGAAGATCTTTATATTATTCTTACTCCCAAAGAAGACAGGGAGATCACCAGAAAAAATAATTAGCAAATTTCGGATTGGCTTCGCCGAGCTCGCCTTCGGCTCGGTTGCGGATTGCTGATTGCGGAATGTAAACAGAATCCGAAATCCATAATTAATTGCTTAGTCGATTTTTTCCAGAGACCTGTAATAAGTCAACAGTTCACCCGGATCATTTAGAATTGCCTGGTGTCCTGTGAGTGAAAGCAACCGGACTGAAGCCATTATAACTTCCTGTTTCCCGAAAATCCCGTTATGGACATGATTCATATACTTCACTATCCTGAACATATTGAACCATCCGAAAAACCTTTTGGTAAATGAATCCGGTGATGAAGTATTGGCCTTTAGTTCTTCAATTTTATCTGACCACTCCTTTTCAAAGATAAAAAATTTCAATCCAGCCGGCAAAGTCTGATAAAAGGCTCTGATTTCTGAATGTTCCTGCCTAAAAAATAGCGGCACCCCCGAAAATAAATATTTCAACTCTATGAATGTTTCAATATTATATGTAAGAAGCCGCCCTTCCTTGCTTTCCATGAGCCTCCCCATTGCCGGGCCCGTACCGAACGGCACTCTTGAAGACTCCCTTGGCGACGGGAAGACTGTGGTGGAATGGAGACTAAAATAACCTTCCATTCCAACAAGCTTCTGAATAAAATAGAAATCCTCCCCTGCCTGTTTCCTGTTCATCCCTCCAGCCCTGACATACTGACCGGCTCTGAATGCAATCGCAGAGCCTATTGTATGAAATGCATAAGGAAATCCTGAATATTTAAGCCCCTGAACATAATATCTCAGGTGGAGTTCATACAGGGTGATATTTCTGTACGTACCTCTTGTAAAGCCGCTGCCTGTTACCGGATGTTCAAAATATATTGAACAAGCCGACCGGTCCTTCCTTTTTAAAAGATCATTACAAATTGCCGTAAAGTAGTCTTTAGCCACCAGGCAGTCAGCATCAAGGCTCACTATAACTCCCTCAGGATTATCTATACTGTCAAACCGGCGTACCGCCTCATCCATACCGGCTTTCCTTGCAAGTCCGGCGCCCCAGCCCTTTATTGCGGGCTGCCCTGCATCAAAGACAAAAAGCCGGAAGAAACAATCAGTGTTTTTGTTCTTCCAGCTTTCTACTTCTTCAAATGAGCGCCTGTTGTTAAGAAGCGATTCTTCACCAGCCTGAGCAGGAGCGTTTATTATTATCAGCACCTCTGCACTGCATGCCGGTTCATCACATGAGGCAAGCGAATTCAGAAGAGTCGTTACTCCCGGTTCATCAAATGCCGGGACAACTACTATTATGCCTGTCTCATTATCAGGCAGATCACTGATTAATACGGGGAACAGAGAATTCTTGTCAAGCCACGCTGTGGCAAAACCCATCTTCGTTATTTTTTCTCAGCCTGGTATTTCTTGTTCAATTCGTCAAGCACTCTTTTGGTAATATCAAGTCCGTTGTCGCCATAAAGAACCACGCTCCCAAAACTTTTGCCCAGGATATATTCGTAATTATAACTTGCTTTATTTGCATCAAGATACGTGGTAATGTAATCTATTATCTGCCTGTTCATTACCTGCTCCTCCTCCATCAGGTTTGACTGAAGATTATCGCGGAGGTTAACAAGTTCCTGCTGCTGCTGCAACAATCCTTGTTCCATTTCAGCGGCAGTTGCACGGGTAACCAGGCCCTTGGATACTTTATCCTGGTAATCTTTTGCATTCTTTTCATACAAAGCACTTTTTGAATTAAGTTCTGCTTCGGCCTTTTTCTGCTTGGCCATAAGATCTTCACGCCGGTCAAAGAACATATCGAATTTATATATTACCGTGTCAATATTAATATAAGCTATTCCTTTCGCCGTTGTTCCGGTAACAGGACTTGCTTCTACGGGTTTCTTATTTCCGGTAAAATGAAGCACAAAAAGAGCAGCCACCGCCAGGAACAGAACTGCATACAGTGCAATAGAAAGTTTCTTCATCGCAAATCGAATATTTGTTAAACATTAGTATAGGGCAAATATATACAAATTAATAATTATTTCACGGGGGAAATGGAGGGGAATAAATTAGAATTGGGATAATGGCGCAACGGGGCAGTGGTGCAAAGGTATGAATGGAAAAAGATGTAATGGAAGAGCGCTATAACCTGGCAAGGTGGTGGCCTAGAATTCAGGACAGGGGATTGCCCTGATTTTTTGACGGGTTCCGCCGAGGGAAAAGGATGTGAACTCGTAAATAAATGAAATCTCATGAGCTCCCCCTGAGGAACCTATCAGGTTTGAAATTGTAAAATCATAGCTGTAGCCTATATGCAGCTGATCTGTCTTGATCCCAACCAGCCCGATAAGGGCATCGCCAGCCTGCGAAGTAAGAAGTGGTATTCCACGATACCACAAACCAAAAATAAGCGGATCCTTATAATAATAAAGCCCGAGGTCGGTCTGGACAAATTTTGCCTGCCACTGAAAATTCATTGCCACGGACAATACTTCCTGGAGCTTAACTCTGAGCCTGGTTTTTTTAAGCAGCTGGAGACCTCCGAACAGATTGAATTTGACGGGTACATTTGCCTCATCACCATAAAACGAGGTCTTGGGCACCAGAAGGTGATCAAATGTAAAACCAGCCCAGATACTTTCGTTGTAAACCAGCGCGGATGTGGCAAAATCCACATCAGCAACATTCTGAAAGGGAGGAGGGTAGAGTGATGGAGATGTCCCGCTTCCCGTAATCATGCTGTTGAATATCAGCTTATAGATATCAAGTCCAAGATAGTAGAACTTAAAATTGACACCCGGCCTGATATGCCATTCCCTGTTTATCTGAAAATCATAAGAGTATAATAATCCTATGTTGGTAGTGCTCAGGTCGCCTGATCCTGCAACATCATAGGTGGCAAGAACGCCAATACCCGAGTTAAAATTGGGCATGGCTTTATCGAATGAGATGCTGTAAGTAGAAAAAACACCGGGTATTGCTGGCCACTGGTTCCTGTAATTCATCCCAAACCTGTATTCCTGTGTTGCACCGGCAAATGAGGGAGCTAAGTAGAGCGGATTGGCATAAAACTGGGAAAATGTCGGGTCCTGACAGTAACTATCTACAGAAAGGATAAATGTCAGGAACAAAGTATATATAATCCTCCTCAGCAAAGCAGACCAGTTAGGTTTATATTGACGAAAGTAATTAAATCAATTAATAATTCCTTGCTATTTAACGGATTTTTCCCTTAAAAGTGATAAAGGTTCGCTGAATTTTTAATAAAGAGATGAAAAAAGAGGATATATTTCCCTGATTCATTGGTAAATTGGAATGCCTGTACCAGGGGAATGAAAGTAAATAATTTAGTTTTTCAGGAGTGTGACATCTCCCATTTTGGTAAATGGTTCGCCGTTTGTAAAATTGCCCCTGACTTTCCAGACATATACGCCTCGTTCGCTTAGCTGGCCTTTAAAGTAACCATCCCATCCTATGCTTAAATCATTGCTTTCAAAGATAAGGATCCCTAACTTTGTGAAAATCTTTAGCTGGTAATCAGATACACCTGAAGAAACAGGGTGAAATACCTGTGCAGCTTCGTCGCTCTTTGATGTATAATATCCTCCGGAGGGGCCATTGGGATTGGGAATAAATGCATTTGGAAAATCAATGAACCAGCCTTTTGAAGAAAAAGTATTTATAACAGTTGTTGAATCAGAGCACCCGGATTCTGAAATTGCCACCAGCCTTATATTAAAATTCCCAAACTTCCTGTAATTATGTGTCGGTTCATATAGCTCTGAACGGGTCCCATCACCAAAATCCCAGATGTATTTTACCGCATCAGTTGAATAATTTATAAATCTGATTTCTTCATCAGGAAGAACCGCATTTTCCTGACTGATCTCAAACCTGGCACTTGGTTTCCGTCTTACTGTTATGAGTTTTGAGGAGGATGCCAGCAAGTCATTACCTGAATAAACTTTGAGTGTTACATTGTACTCTCCGGGAACATCGAACAACCATTCAGGATTCTTTTTCGAGGAGGTGCCACCATCACCAAATGTCCAGAAACAAGATTCATATGAAGCAGCATCATTTGAAAACTTTACGGTTAACGGAGCACACCCCTCTGTAGCCGAAACCTGGAATATATTTGTCAGAGAGATCACCCTGTTGCGTAGCCTGCCCTTTCCGTTGGCTGTTTCCCTGGACAAACCCGGATCCGGTACAGCACTTACAATGCCGGAAGGTGATGTGACATTATTTTTAGGAGTTTTATCCCCTGTTTCCTGCTTTTTAACCTCATTAGTTACTTTGTCATTCGCCTGGGTGTTGGTACCTTTTTCGACCATGGAATTACTATCTCGTAAATCTATACGGGCAGTTTCTCTGACTGCCCCCGATTTAAGATTATCAGGTGAAACAGGCCTTGACATTTCCAGTTGTGAGGATACAGGTTCCTTCAATAATTTCTTTCCCTGCCCGGAGAAAAGAATTATTGCCAGAGCAGCACCTGCAACAACAATTCCTCCGGCATACCAGATATTAAACCTTGACGGATTAAAATGCACAAATTCCCTTCTTCCAAGCCTGCCCATAAGCTCTTTACTTACAGATGGCGAAGGGGCTATCTCTGCATTTTCAAGCTTTTGCTTGAACAAATCCCTTAATATTTTATCCTCTTTCTTCAATTTCCGGAATGAGCCTGTTTAATTCTAATCACCGCAGGGATAACTTTTTTTCAGTCTCCCAAGTTTTTCAAGCTTGTCGCGTATTGCTGCCTTAGCCCTGCTATACTGCGACTTGGATGTATTTGTGTCAATACCCAGCATCGCGGCAATTTCTTTATGTTTATAACCTTCTACAGCATAAAGATTAAATACCATCCTGTAGCCGGCAGGCAGCTCGTTCAGTACTTTGTATAGTTCTTCAGATGTAAAAAAGTCTTCTTCAAAGCTCATTACTCCTGTCTCCACAGAAACAAACTCCTCAATCTCAATATGATACCTGAACTTCAGGTTTTTATGATAATGAGTTATTGCTGTATTTACCGCAACCTTTCTTAACCAGCCTATAAAAGAACCTGTGCCTGAATAATCCTTTATATTAAAAAATATTTTTAAAAAACTTTCCTGTAAAATATCTTCTGCCTCAGCTTTATCTGTTGCATACCTCAAACAAACCCCCAGCAGAAAACGGGAATACTTGTCGTACAGCAACTGTTGCGCATTCCTGTTATGCTTTGCGCACCCTTCTATTATCTGCTGGTCGTCCATCATAAGCTGAGGACATTTTTAAGACAATTTACGTTGAAGAATGGTTGCATAAAATGATAAATTAATTCAAAATAAATAATTTCATTTTTGAATCTCTCTTTTTTCGATGATAAAGGTCATTAAAAAATGGTTTGTGATGCATTTTCTTCGCACTTTTATAACGTAAAAAATCGATTTTAAATTTTTTTATCATGTTCAATAAGATTATTGCATCAATCCTGCCATACTTTCCCAAAAAGTTCATCTGGATATTTTCACGTTCATATATTTCCGGGGAGACGATTGACGATGCTATGCGCGTATCAAAAGAATTCAATAGCAATAAAATCAAGGTAACTCTTGATGTTCTGGGTGAATTTATAAAAACTCTCGATGAAGCTGAAGCTAACAAGGAGGAGTATCTTGACCTCATTGATGTCACCCATGAAAACGGTATTGATGGTAACTTTTCTGTAAAACCAACGAGCTTCGGTCTTCTGATTGATAAAGAGGTTTGTTTTCGCCATATCAGGGAAATAGTCGCCAAAGCCGCATCAATTAATAGTTTCATCAGGGTCGATATGGAGGATTCACCTTGCACTTCGCTTGAGATAGAACTTTTCAGGAGGCTTAAAGCCGACTTCCCCGCAAACGTAGGGCTTGTGATCCAGGCATACCTGAAAAGAACCCTGGATGATATAAAAGGACTGGCTGACCTGAACAGCAGGGAGATCCCGCTTAACTTCAGGCTTTGCAAGGGTATTTATATTGAACCTGAAGAAATATCATACAAGCAATATGAAGAAATTAACCAGCATTACCTTGAAGATCTTGAGTATATGCTTCAAAACAAGATTTATGTTGGAATCGCAACTCACGACAAATCCCTCATCGAAGGTGCATATAAACTTCTTAAGAAATACCGTGTACCCGGGAATATGTACGAATTCCAGATGCTTTACGGGGTCACTCCTAAATTACGTGAAAGTATTGTAAATGAAGGACATACAATGAGGATTTATGTACCATTCGGAAAAAAGTGGTTTGGTTATTCAACACGCCGCCTAAAGGAGAACCCGAAAATGGCAAGCCATATTATAAAGGCGATATTTATAAAGGGATAGAAAGATTGGTGATTGGTGATTAGTAGCTGCGGGCCGGATGCTGGTTAATCCAGATTTATTCATTATCAAAGTCATTACCGTTTGCATCAGCGGGATGAAATAAACTTACTTTTTCCTTTGTAATGATGTCTCAAGATATTTTTTATGCAATTCGCTTACTTCCCGCTCTGTAAGCCTTGGCTGTAAAGGAGGAGGTTTTTCAGGCAATCCGTTAATAAGCAGGTAGGCAGCCGGGATCAGCAATAACGGGCTGATACCTGCAATCTGGTCAGGTGAAAGCTGTCCCTTTGAATAAGCCCTGCTCTTTTGCATCCGCCTCAGCACTTCATAATTTGATGCAGGATCCCCGGTTTTACCCTGGTTCACCTTTCCCTGATAGGCTGAAATTGCAAGATTATACCTGGCATTTTCTGTTTCTGCATCCGCAGGATCCCTGGGGGCAAGCATCTCCGATTTCAGGCTTGAAAGTCTGGGCACAATAATCACTTCACCGATAGTAATTGTATCCGCGTTCAGATAGATTCCTGCAATAAATTCTTTCCCTGCAAGAGTATCGCTAACCAGCAAACTGGTTGACTTAAAACCAAGCCTTCTGAATAGAACGGTATCATTTTTCGAAACATAAAATGCAAATTTTCCTTCATTATCACTTATTGAAAAAAAATTCCTGTTGATAAAGATCTGGGTATTCGAAAGAGGTATTTCGGTACCGGAATCCATAACAAGTCCGTGGAAAAGTAATTCCGTTGCCTCATACTTCAATTCCTGACCTTTGCCGGGTAACCAATAAAGACAAATAAATAATATGAATGGGACGACCCTCTTCACCAATTTTTTATTAAAACCTGATAATTAACTCACTCAGCTTTCTTTTGGGAACATGATGATTTTTTTTATTGTCTCTCCAGTATTTAATGTCACCGTCCTTCATTACATCTATAACAATTATCTCAACCGGTTTCCCCAAAGCAAGAATAAGCAATATATCATATCTGTCGGGGATACTGAGCTCAGCACGCAGCTGGTCTCTTCTTATTGAAGCAATCATGCATCCTCCCAGCCCGGCTTCCGTTGCCCCGAGCATGATACTCTGCGCAGCGATCCCATGATCAACTCCAAATCCTTCAGCAATTTCTTTATCGCCCAGAATAATTATATATCCGGCAGGTCTTTCACCGGCCTCTGGTCCCTGCCAGTCTTTAAGGTAAGCTGCCCATAGAATGGAAGGAAAAATCCTGACGCAATCTTCCGGTGAATTAAAAAGTGCATATTTCAACGGCTGGCGGTTGGCGCCGGATGCCGAAAGCCTTGCAAGATCAACAAGCTGCTCAAGTGTCTTGGATTTTATCCGATGAGACTCATCAAACCTGCGGCAGGAGCGGGTTTTAATTACAAGGTCCTTTAATTTCATTCTATCACTTTTTGGGGGATTGAGTATCGTTTTTTACTTCAGGCTCAGCATATAATCCATTCCTTGAAAGCAGATGATCGAGATTTGCAACTCCGTAAACCACCACTGCAGTAACGATAGCTGTATGTTCCTCGTATTCCGGAATGCTTTTGGTATAAAGGTCGTTTTCGGTATGCCAGATCTCGCCATAGTTAAAATTATATCCTTTTGAATCAGGGGCATCAAATGAAAGAGCAGGGACACCATTCATGGCAAAATAGGCATGATCAGATCCTCCGGCGGTTGCTGGTCTGGTCCGTGGAGGCTGGGTGTTTTTATTAAGCTTAAACGGGAAATCAGGATTTATGCTGTTTAGCGGTTTACATATCTTTTCCAGATCGTCATACATAGCCTCAGGTACAGAAAGGCCGGAAGCTACAGTCGGTCCGCCGTCGCGGTTGAAATAATTGGATATCTTTGGAAGCTTGTCCTTGTTGGCTTCTACCCAATGCTTTGAGCCCAACAGACCATACTCCTCCGCAGCCCACAGACATACAAGTATCGTCCGTTTTGGCTTGCCGCCGGCTGCCATAATCAATCTTGCCGATTCCATTGCGGGCGCAGCTCCTGAACCATCGTCAACACCACCGGTACCAACATCATACGCGTCAAGATGACCACCCATCATCACATATTCATCAGGGTACTTCGTGCCGCGAATCATGCCAATTACATTATGGTAAGGCACCGGACCTGGTTTGAAGTGGTTGCGGATATCAAACTCGAGCAAAAAAAACCTGCGCTCCCTGGCCATTTTTTCGATTATAACATATTGGTTTTCATCGAGCTTTATGTCACATACAGTCGGAAGGTTATCAAACGTCATACTGTCAATATTCTTCCTGTCGTACAATGCCCTAATCGGCACTTCCGAAGACTGGATGACTCCCAGAATCCCGGCCTCACACATTTCTTTGTAAAATAATGCAGGCTCATCTATCGTGGGCACGAGTGCTTTTGGTGGTTTATCGCGGTTTGTATTATTTTCCCTTGCAATGTCAGCGTTAACCTTTGAAATAGAATCGTTCTTCATAAGGATCTTAGCTCTTGCGGAATCTGCTTTGGATGAATAATCAACCGGCCACCCGTTATTCTTACCGGTTATAAGCACCCATGAATCTTTCAGCGCACCTTTCATCCTGTCAAATTCCGCACGATTCTTTGGCTCCAGGAGAACAGGTCCTCTTTCCACCCCTTTTGTTCCGGCTGTGTAAGAAGGAGTTGCAAAGTGCAGGATCATTCCGTTATCGGAAAGCAGCCGGCCAAACCAGGGGCCGCGATCAAATCCGACAGGCACAGTGCCTGCTTCATCCATTATGACCTCCATACCCCATTTTCTGAACTCAGATGCACACCAGTCAGCGGCGTTTGCAAAGCCATCAGATCCCGCCAGACGGCCTCCGAAGCGGTTAGTGAGCACATCCAGATGATGCATTGTCCGGTTATCAGTCTTACCAAGCTCTATTATCCTGTCAGCAACATTTCCCTGCTGAGCTGTCAGGTGAAGAGGTATAAAAAGGAAAAGAGACAAATAAAGAATTTTTGATTTCATATTGAAAAATAATTTCACATATAATCCTGAAACCAAATGTAAGAATTTTGGAATACTTTTTGACTATAAAGTAAGGAACAAATGGCCGGGTAGTCCGGGGATTATTTTCTTTTCAGCTGCCACCCTGAAAAGTTCATTTATGGCTTTTTTCCCTTCTTTTCCAAGGTTTACTGTGAATTTATTAACATAAAGCTTGATATGATTATTCATGATAGTACTGTCCATCTCTCTGGCATTTGAAGCGACAAAATCGAAAGAGGCAAGTGAGTCATGATAGGCATATTCAAGGCTCCTGCGGATAATTCTATTAACTTTCAGGGCAATATCCCGCTGAATCCGGTTGTTCACCACTATCAAACCAAGTGGTATAGGAAGACCTGTCAGGTGTTCCCAGTATTCACCGAGATCGGAGATCTTCTGCAGCCCTCTTTTATGATAGGTGAACCGCGTTTCGTGAATAATGAGACCTGCGTCAACTTTTTCACTGAGGAGTGCATCCTCAATGTCGGAAAAAAGGTATTCGGTTTTATTGGTTGCTTCCGGCCAAATAATGCTTAAGAGGAGGTTGGCAGTTGTATATTTTCCGGGAATGGCAATCTTTGAAGTTACCAGCTCAGATGGGGCGATTCTGCGCTTGCTGATCAGCAATGGCCCATTCCTGTGTCCGAGTGCGCTTCCCGAATCCAGAATCTTGTAATTTCCTGCTGCAAAAGCATAAGCATAGCAGCTCATCTTGGTAATATCAAGATCCCCTTTAAAAGCCCTGAGGTTGAGTTCCTCAACATCCGCCAGCATATAGTCAAATTCCAGCCCTTCCGTATCAATCCGCCCATGCACCATAGCATCAAAAATAAACGTATCATTCGGGCATGGCGAGAATCCCAGTGTGAGTTTCATCTTTTCAATCAAGCAATAATAATAACTCTTTAAGATTTTCTGACAGGTTATTAAGAGCAATCGGAATGTTCCATTTGTCTTTATTCCGTGGTTCAACCCTGTTTGAAACTGATCTTAATGCCAGAAAAGGAATCTTTTCCCGGCTGCAAATATAAAAAAAAGTAGCTCCCTCCATTGTTTCAATATCGGGATTATATTTTTTTACCAGTTTTTCAATGGTTGACTGAGAGCCTGAAGCACTATTAACAGTTATCGCCGAGGCACTCCTGAACCTGGTCAGGGCAATTTTTACAAATTTGTTTTCAGATATTAACCTTCCGTTTCTGAAAGGGAATGAATCAGCATCCTGAAGACCTGCTTCAGCAAGGGTCTGAAAACTATTCGCTGATTCAATACCTGAATCGGCAAAACAATCCGAAACCGGGATAACCGTATCTCCGATACATATATCATCCCTGTAACTGCCTGCAATACCAATATTTAAGGCGAGATCCGGTTTGGGGGAGGATGAGATCCATTTTGTTATGGTCCACGAGGTAGCCACTGAACCTACTCCGGTTATAAGCGGAATTATTTCGGTATTTCCGAATAAGCTTGCATCTCCTGAAGGTTTAATTCCGGCGACCTCCCTGAATGCATCAGCTTCGGTTTGGGTGGCAGATACAAGTAATATCCTGAGTGGCATGGTGTTACGAAATAATTTATTTTCTCCTTCCGATCTGCCCTTCATACTTCCTGAAGGGGGATAGAAGGTGCTCTCTCTTCAAATATATTGCATTTAAGATTTAAAAGCTCAACTTTATTAGTTAATATTGTAAATAAAACGTACTGTAGTATGATCTACGTGACACGCAGGGAAAGATTCAGTGCCGCGCACAGGATGTTCAGGCAGGACTGGTCTGATGAAAAAAACCGTGAGATTTTCGGTAAATGTTCAAATCCTAACTGGCATGGACATAATTACATTCTGTGGGTTACAATTAAGGGTGAGCAATCCGATGATCACGGATTTGCTATGAACATCAACATTCTGAAAAAGATAATCCGCGAAAAGGTGATTGAAAAGCTCGATCACAGGAATATAAACCTGGATGTGGGATTTATGAAAGACAGGATTGCCAGTACAGAGAACCTTGCTGTTGCTATATGGCACGAGCTAAAGCCTTCCATAGAAAATGAGGGAGCGCTCCTGCATTGTGTTAAAATTGAAGAAACTGAAAATAATTTCATAGAATATTATGGCCAGAACAATTGAAAAAGTAAATGACGGGTCCGGAAGAAAAGATGACGGGTACAATAAAATCGAAACCTGGAACGCCGAAACCATCGAGGAGATGGCTTCTTTGTATAAAAGGATCCTTGAGCTCATTGGCGAGGACCCAAAAAGAGAGGGTCTCGTCCGTACTCCTGAAAGGGTTGCGAAGGCTATTAATTACCTTACTGTAGGGTACAATATGAATCCTGAAGAGATTATTACTTCGGCAATGTTCAAGGAAGAGTACCGGCAGATGGTGATTGTCAAGGATATTGATCTCTATTCCATGTGCGAACATCATATGCTTCCCTTTTTCGGTAAAGCACATGTAGCATACATACCGGACGGTTATATTACCGGACTTAGCAAAATTGCACGGGTAGTGGAAGCCTATGCCCGAAGGCTTCAGGTTCAGGAGAGGCTCACCACTCAGATCAGGAACTGTATCCAGAGCACGCTTAAGCCCCTTGGTGTGGCAGTAGTAATTGAGGCACAACATATGTGCATGCAGATTCGTGGCATACAGAAACAAAACTCTGTGACGACTACTTCGGCATTTACAGGTATATTTCTGGAACAGTTGAATACCAGGGAGGAATTTGTACATCTGATAGGCTCAAGGCTTCATTAGAAATTAAGTATGAAAGCATATGTTTTCCCCGGACAGGGCGCTCAATATGTCGGGATGGGTAAAGATATTTATGACAAATTCCCGGCTGCGAAGGATTTGTATGAGAAAGCAAACACCATCCTCGGCTTCAGGATAACTGACCTCATGTTCACAGGAACCGATGAGGATCTGAAACAAACAAGGGTCACCCAACCTGCAATATTCCTCCACTCCACTATCCTGACAATAGTCCTGGGCAATTCATTTATGCCTGATATGGTTGCAGGACATTCCCTGGGTGAATTCTCAGCCCTTGTTGCTAACCGGGCACTTACTTTTGATGATGGCCTCGTGCTTGTCTCCAAACGGGCTGCGGCTATGCAGAAAGCCTGTGAAAAGACGCCCTCCACAATGGCTGCGATACTCGGCCTTGATGATTCAATAGTTGAGGAGGTCTGCGCGTCGATAAGTGAAATTGTTGTGCCTGCCAATTATAACAGTCCGGGACAAATAGTAATATCAGGGTCAAACGAAGGTATTGACAGGGCTATTGAAGCTCTCAGATCAAAAGGGGCAAAAAGGGCGTTGAAACTGGCAGTTGGCGGGGCTTTTCATTCTCCGCTTATGGAAACTGCAAAGCTGGAGCTTGAAGAGGCAATCAGGTCAACAAATCTAGGTAAACCGGTATGCCCTGTATACCAGAATGTTAATGCGCTGCCCTCTTTTGACCCTCAAATAATAAAAGCAAATCTGGTTGCTCAGCTTACATCTCCGGTCAGATGGACACAAAGCGTTATAAATATGATCGCCGGAGGTGCTACCTCATTTACAGAAGTAGGTCCGGGAAATGTTCTGCAAGGGCTTATTAAAAAGGTAAATAAGGATATTATTACCGAAACGGCGTCGATCTTCTGATAAGAGTATATCTGCATAATCTGCGGGAAAATATTAAATAGTTCCAGCAGATCATAAAGATAATTGCAGATTTACTTAAAATGCAAAGTCACATTCTGAAACACTTTCTCATTAAGCGACAAGGCTACCGGACAAGTCCTGACACAATATTCAAGAATCGTTTTCTGCTTCTCACTATATTCTCCTGCTGTAAAGTCAAATTCAATTTTTATTTCGCCTATTTTCCTAGGTTTGTCGGTCATTATCTTGGTGATCTTACAAGTAGTGTTATCAATAGAAAAACCATGTTCTCTTGCAGCTATTCCCATTATTGTAAAAATGCAGCTGCCCAGGGCTGAAGCCACCATATCGGTGGGTGAAAAATTTTCGCCTTTGCCCTTGTTATCGATCGGTGCATCAGTTGTTATCATGCTTCCCGACCTTAAATGGGTTATTTCAGTTCTCAGATCACTTTTGTAAATTGTTGTAGCAGTTTCCATTTTTTTTAATATTTAAATTGGCTTCATGATCGCACCCATATGTCTTTTACCATCGATCATTATATCAAGAGGTTTCCCGAATCTTACATGCCTGATGAAATCATCCTCGTAAACAGCATTCATTCTGTTAAGATATTCAACATCGTAATATCCCTCATTTATATAGGGATTTACAGTAAAATATCCCACCCGGTAGGAAGTCAGATTCTGAAAGAAATGAGTTCCCTGGCTGGGATCGATCCTGTAATTCTTTAGTCCGGATTCAATAATAATCCTGGCAGCGGAGATCTGCTGCCATTTTACCGGAATGCCAAGCCATGGATCAGTAGATCCCCATCTTCCGGGTCCAATCAGCACATATCCCAGACCATGTTTTACAAATTCCGAATTAATGTTTTCAATTATTGCAGCCAGGTCCTTGTTATGCATCGAATTAAATGACTCGGGCTTCACATAAACAAGGTCATTTATCCCTTTAAAGACGCCGTTCCCCAGCGCAGAATCGGAGAACAATATTGTCTGGTCATATATTAAATTTTCAAGATTGATGCTATGGGTTTCATCAGTATGTACTATAGGCCTGATCTGCAGAAAATTAAAGATCCTGGGTGAACCTGCAGGAGTTTCAAGGTTCGCTGCAAATTCGATCTCTATCGGATTATTCATTTCTTTCTGGCCGATGTCAAGAAGTGTTGCCAGTATTTCTGCCAGCGGGAATGTGTTATGCTGAAGAATGCCTGAAAAAGTGATTAATCTTTTACCCGGCTGCGAAATGCCGTCGCGTAAAATATTATTATTGAGGTCATATGTTGAAGCTACAAACCTCATTGCCGTATCGTTATTTGCGTCCTTGATCTCAATCCGCGGTATGTTGACCCCGTCATCTGTAGAGGGAACAAAGCTGTCAATATTGAGATCGAGTGCCCGGAATTCTTTCTGGCTGTTCCTCAGGGCCGATTCAGGCGATGACAACTGCAGTATTTTTTTTGGAATCCTGGGACAAAAACGGAGTGACATTCCGCCTTCAACTATCAGTTTGCCGAGACCGAAGGCAACATTGGCAATTCCATCTTCTGCTTTTTCTGATCCGATAGGATAATAGTTTATTGATCTGGCAACTCCTGAAAGTGTTGGATAGAACCAGTCGCCGTGCCTGTTGCCGCACACCTCCTGAAGAATAATACCCATCTTTTCTTCATCAATTACATTTGCAGTGGCAGTCATGTATGCCTTGCTGGCTTTATAAAATACAGACGCATATACCTCCTTAATCGCATCGGATAATATCTTAACCATCAGCTTATTATCAGGAAGCCTGGGTATCATATATGTCGAATATACTCCTGCAAACGGCTGATAATGTGAATCTTCAAGTTTACTGGAGGATCTGACTGCTATAGGTGATGTTCTTGATACTGCCAGGAAAGCATAGAAATCCTGGTAAACCCGGCCTGGAAGCTCGGCATTTATGAACCTGTTAAGTATCTCATCATCTGACAAGTCTGTAAGAGCAACCGAATAAAGATTGTTGTGGTCCATAAACTCGTCAAAGATATCGGTGCTCAGGACAACAGTTCTGGGAATTGTAATGAGTGTATCGGGGAACTTGTTGAACAGCTTGTAATTCTTGATTATCCTGTTTATGAATGCAAGACCTCTGGCCTTTCCACCTATCGATCCGTCTCCTATACGGGAGAATATCTGGTATTCATCGAAGCTTGATTTATCAAATTTTGCTATTACCCCTCTGCCCTTACCCAGCCGGAAACTCGATATTGCCACATATAAAAACCGGCGCAGTTCATCACTTGATGTGAAATCTTCTTTCCTTATATACTTGAACATCTGCGCTACAGGGAAAAGTGCCCTCGCATTCAGCCATTTTGAAAAGTGATTCCTGGTGGCATGATATTCAAGGGAATTATCAGGGATGGTAAGAATCTTCTGCTGAAGGCTTTGAAGATCTGTTGCAATAGCGATCGGCTCAAGTGTATCCGGATTCCTGAAGACAAATGGTCCGAAAGCCAGGTTCTGAATTATAAAATTACGGAGTTCCAGGGACAACGACTTGGAGTATTTATAAATGAATCCGGCTCCGAGTTCCTCTGCTATTCTTTTGTGATCCAGACTGGAAGACTGTAAAAGGAAGGGCACCTTATCATCATCAGCCATTACCACTTTACAGAGTTCTATACCAGCGTTTTCATCAGGCATATTGTCTCTTTTGTAGCTTATATCGGAGATAACACCGAGAACATTATACTTATATTTATTATATAGAGAAAGTGCATCGTTAAAATTATTGGCAAGAAGAATTTTTGGACGTCCTCTCATTTTAAGCATCCGTTGATGCTCATTCAGTGCCTCTCTCTGGAAATCAAGCGATTGATGGAGCACTATCCGGTATATATTGGGAAGATATGTGGAGATGTACCGTATTGAGTTCTCCACAAGTATGATTGCCTGAACGCCAATATTTTCAATATCATGATCAGCATTCATATTATCTTCTATCAGCTTTATAATTGCAAGGATAAGAGCCGCATCGCCGAGCCAGCAGAAAACGTAATCAATAGCGCTCAGGTCTTCCCCTTCAAGCCTCAGCGATACCTCCCTTGAAAAATAAGTAAGCACAACTATCGGTATGCTTTCATAATTTTCCTTGATTTTTTTTGCAAGGGCAAAAACATCTGTCCCTTTCAGGCTGAGCATAGAAATTACCAGGTCGATATTCCCTTCCTTAAGGATCCTGAAAGCATCTTCGGCATTGTCTGTCTGCATAAAAGTAGGGGGATACCTGAGGTTAAGGGATACATATTCGTTGAATATCTGTTCATCGATCCTGCCATCCTCCTCAAGCATGTAATTATCATAATTGCTGCATATTATCAGTACACGGTGAATCCTTTTCTGCATCAGAAGGTTAAACGATGTATCTGTAAAATCATATTTCTGCAGGTCAAGTATACCTTCAATTATGCTCATGATAAATTAGCTTACTGATTCATTGTAATGACGGATATTCCCTTTCTCCCATCCATCCTCACAAGCAGGGGCTTTTCAAAGCGAATATGTCTGAAGAAATTTCCCTGTTCAACTACAGTCTGCCTGTTAAGCTTTTCCCAGTCAATTTCGCCATTAACCGATTCCTGTCTGATAGAGAAATAACCAACATTCATAGAAGTTACGTTATGGAAGAAATGTGAACCAAGCGATGCATCGAGATGGAAATCAGGAAGGTCTATTTCCACAATTATTTTCGCAAATGATATCTGAGGCCAGACAACAGGTATCCCCAGAAATTTATCTTTGGTACCCCATCTTCCGGGACCGATAAGTATATAACGCCTGTTCTCCTTAAGCATTTTCTCATTGATATGATCTATCTCTTCAGCCATTTTCAGTGTCTGGAGGTTATCAAATTTTGAAGGTTCAAGATATATTACATCCGTTATATTATCTATTACCCCGTTTCCCATGCTCTTTCCTGACCGGAGGATAAGATCATTTTCAAAAATAGTTTCCGGCTCGATGGTATATCCTGCGCCGCTTCCCAGGAGAGGTTTTAACTGCAGAAGATAAAAAGAGGCATTCCCTTCACTGTCCTTGTTGAGATCAACAGCAAATTCTATTTCAGCAGGAGTGCCGGTGGCTTCGGCGACCACATCCAGGATAGTTCTTATTGTGGATGCCAGGGGAATATAATTGTACTTAAGAATGTCGGCAAAGTTAATGACCCTCGGCCCATTGGCATCAAGGCCCGGAACTATAGTGTCATTATCAGTATTAAGAACTGATGCGATATGTGTCAGAGTTCCATGATCCTCGGCTCTTCTTATATTGAGGCTCACAAGGCCGGCATTTTCCCCTTCGAGAAGATTGACATCTTCCTTGTTCATATCAACTGCATAGAAATGCACCTGTGAGTTTTTATACAGGTCATTCTGCGAAATGATTTCAGTTTCCGGATATGCCGGTGAAAACCTGAAAGCTCTTTCACCTTCCACCACATAATGACCCAGACCTACCGCGATAACCGCAAAACCATCCTCAGGGGTCATGTGTGCCACCGGGTAAAAATTGAAAGATTGTGCAGTTCCGCTTATATGAGGATAGAAAGCATTCTCAAACCTGTTGCCTACCGCCTCCTGGATGACCACAGCCATCTTTTCCTGTTCAATCTTGTAATTAATAGCTTCAAACCATGTGCGTGAACTTCTTGAATAAATTGAGGCAAAGACCAGTTTGACTGCTTCTGAAAGTTGTTTGAGCCTCGTTTCGAATTCAGGATGGTTGTTGGGCAGAAGGTATGTCCTGAAAATCCCTGAAAAAGGCTGGCTCAGCGAATCTTCAAAAAGGCTTGATGACCTGACTGCAATCGGCTTTTCAATCTGCTTCAAAAGTATCCTGAGCTTCTTCTCAAGGGTATAACTCAGGCTCCCGTTAAGAAAATTATCCTGAAGTACAGCAAAATCCTGTTCCTGTTTAACCTTGTCCCACAGGTGATTGCGCTCCATGAACATATCAAACTCATCAGTACCGATTATTGCAGTTACAGGGGCTTTTATATTTATCCCCGGAAGAAGCCTTCCAAGCTCAAAGGCGTAGATCAGGGTATTTATAAATGCAAGTCCTCTCCCCTTGCCACCAAGGGAACCGCTTGCTAGGCTAATTACATTGGTCTCGTCAATAACTGCCGTTTCCTCAAAGTTGACCACCCTGCCTTTGTTCATTTCCCTTCGCCTCTTGCGGATAATATCGACGAGGAACTCCCTCATCTCTTTCAGGCTGGCAAAATCGGTGACTTTCATGGGATTAATCAGTTTTGCAATTGTCACTTCACCTTTTGCCATCAACCACAGGGAAAAATGGTTCTTTATTGCATGGTATGCAAGTGAATCGTCAGGTATAGTTTCGAGGTATGACTCGAATTCTTTCATCGACATGGCAACTGCAATCTGGCGACCCTTGTCATCTGTATGGACAAAATGTCCGAAACCAAGATAATAGTTTATGAAGGATTTGAGGTCTTGTAACAGGCTCTCAGAGTTTTTATTTATAAAATTGGACTTAAGGGTAAATGCATATTTTGCATTTTCAGGATCGGAAGATTGAAGTACTGCGGGCAGATTGGGCAGATCGATCCTGACATGCCTGATGAGATCAAAGCCTGCCTGATCATTCAGAATTCCATTCCTGGGAAACCGCATATCGGATATAACACAAAGAAGGCTTTCTTTATATTTATTAAAAATAGCAATTGCATCTTCCCAGCAGGTAGCCAGAAGTATTTTCGGCCTCGCCCTGAGTTTCAGTATTTTATAAAGCTCATCTGTGGAAACATCTTCAATAAGATTTCGGATCTTCTCCATCACCAGAGTATAAAGCATTGGCAGATAATGAGAATAATCCTGTGCGGAATCTTCAACAATCAGGATAACCCGTGTAAGCCCTTTTCGTGTATCATTGTCAACATTCACCTTATCTTCCAGGAGTTTGACCATAGCAAAAAAAACCTTCGGCTCACCTGTCCAGATAAAATAATCATCAAACGGAATTCCGGATTCTTTCTTCTTTTTTACATACTCGATATCGTGATGGTTATTTAAAAGAAGGAATGTGGGGAGGTAAGGATATTTATCTTTAATCTTTTTACACAGGATCAGAGAACTTTCCTTATGAGCGCCAATCATTATGATTACCATATCAAAATGCCTGGCCTTAAGCCTGTTGAACGCTTCTTCCTCATTTGATACACCACTCACCCTTGGAAGAGAGGTCGGGTTAAGCTGACTGTACTCCCCAAGCATGTGGTCTGAAAATCTTCCCTCACCCTCAATCGAATATGCATCATAAAGATTAGCCACAAGAAGTATTTCCTTGACCATGAAAGGTTGCAGGTCGTGGAAAACGTCTCTCTCAGCATTATGACGTTCGAGGAACCGCTGAAGCAGTTTTCTGCTGGGAAGGTTTTTGAGATCTTCCTCACTTTCCTCCGGGATCTGCGCCATCCGCATTATGTCGCTGGCTTTGAGGCTGTTGATATAGCCTGTGATCAGGCTTGCAATATTAATTATCAGGTCCCTTTCCTCCTTTAAGAACGGGCCTTCATTTTCAAAGTTGAATTCTCTTGTATAATAAATCTCTATTATGCCCTTCTCATCATCAATCGTATTGAACTCCTGTTCCATTTTCCACGATGCTTCCTGAAAGGCAGGGGTTTCATAAGTTTTATCACGGAACCGGATACGGGCTTCAGTGAATTCCGGATATTGCCATGCAGCGGGCAGAAGAAGTACAATCTGCTGAAGTGTTTCCTCAACAGGTTTACCCTCTTTAAGAATATAGGTTGTCTTATTGATGCAAGCCAGCTCTTTAAGTCTTTCCTGCTGGTCGTGCAGCAAACGGCTATATTCCGGATTTATATGGTTATTTTCATCCATACAGCATCAGGCGCATAGAATCAAGGCTTAAAATTAGTAAAATAAACGGTTGGGAATAATAAGGATTATTCGACCTTCCAGGTTGAACCACTTTTAAGAAGATCGTCCACACACTTTATTTTTGCAACTTTCCTGACCTCCTCAATCTGTTCTTCAATATTACTTTCATAAGTGTTGCCGGGAATGGATCTTATAATACCCAGTGCAACAGGGTATTCAGGGTATCTCATGTTTGCCAGCATATACTGGATTCCGGGATTTGGCTCTAAAGCATTATGAACCAGAAGACTTTTTTCAGGGATCCCTTTCTCACCAAGATTCACTACTTTAAGCTTCAGGCCCTCAAGAATTAATCCTTTATCATTATTTTTTCCAAAGATCATTGGTTCACCATGCTTCAGGATTATTGTTCTGTCGTCACGGACCTCCCTGCCTGCAACAGTATCATGAATACCATCATTGAATATTATGCAGTTCTGAAGCACTTCAATAACGGATGTACCCTTATGCTTTGCAGCTTCAATATAAATGCGTGTTGACAGAGCAACATTGGCATCAACGGTCCTTGCAAAAAATTTCCCTTTTGCACCAATTACAAGCTCCCCGACTGAAAATGGTTCCTCAATTGTCCCGTATGGAGATGTTTTGGTTACAAGTCCTACCGTGGAAGTGGGAGAATACTGACCTTTTGTAAGACCGTATATCTCATTGTTAAACAGTATGATATTGATATCAATATTCCTTCTTATGGCATGGATGAAATGATTTCCTCCGATAGCAAGTGCATCACCGTCTCCGGTTATATCCCAGACTGATAATTCAGGATTTGATATTTTTACACCTGAAGCTATTGCAGCTGCACGACCGTGAATGGTATGGAAACCGTATGTATCCATATAATAAGGAAACCTGGATGAGCAGCCAATACCAGATATGAATGCAAATTTCTCTTTTGGTATCCCAAGTTCGGAGAGTGCTTTCTGAACGGAATTCAGTACTGCATGGTTACCACATCCCGGGCACCATCTGACCTCCTGGTCCGATTTAAAATCTTTTGGCGTATGTTGAACTGTATTCACCTCTTCCATTTTATTTGCCCTCCAGAATATTAATACATTTTTCTTTTATCTCTTCAATTGTAAAAGGGAGCCCCTGTACTTTATTTATCTGAGCATAGCTGAACTCCTGGCATTTGATTCTCAGGTAGTCGGCAAACTGCCCCATATTAAGTTCGGCAACAACTATCTTCCTGAACTTTCCGAATACCTTCTTAACGTTGGCAGGCAAAGGATTGATATAGTTGAAATTGACAAGGCTTACCTTGTAACCTTCTGCCTGGAGTTCCCTGACGGCTGTCATCAGATACCCGTAAGTTCCGCCCCACCCAACAACCAGTAGGTCACCAGATTCATCTCCGTATACTTTAAGATCAGGAATGCCGGCAACAACCCTTGCAACTTTATCTGCCCGCAATTTTACCATCAGTTCATGGTTTTCCGGGACATATGAAACTGTTCCCTTTATTGTCTTCTCAAGACCCCCTATCCTGTGTTCAAGCCCAGGAGTGCCAGGTAATGCCCACCATCGGGCAAGGGTCTCACAATCACGCTTATACGGAATAAATGGTTTTTCGTTCTTATCAGCAAATGGAGGTTTAATCTCCGGAAGGTCCTTCATTTCGGGAATTTTCCATGGTTCTGTCCCGTTGGCAAGATAACCATCGGTAAGAAGAAGAACAGGGGTCATGTGTTCCAGAGCTATCTTTGCAGCTTCGAAGGCATAATTAAAACAGTTTGAAGGAGTGCTTGCCGCAATTACTACAACGGGAGATTCCCCATTCCTTCCAAATAATGCCTGCAAAAGGTCAGCCTGTTCGGTCTTGGTAGGGAGGCCTGTTGATGGTCCTCCTCTCTGAACATTGACGATTACAAGAGGCAGCTCGGTCATAACCGCAAGGCCGATAGCTTCCGATTTGAGTGCCAGCCCGGGACCTGAAGTGGAAGTTACCGCGAGGTTCCCTGCAAAGCTGGCACCAAGTGAAGAACAAATGCCGGCAATCTCGTCTTCAGCCTGAAAGCTCTTTACACCCAGGTCTTTGCGTGCAGCCAGTTCTTCAAGGATCCCTGTTGCGGGAGTAATGGGATATGACCCGATAAAGAGCTTTAAGCCGGCTTTTTCGGCAGCTGCAATGAATCCCCAGGCAGTAGCGGTATTTCCGCATATGTTGCGATAGGTTCCTTTTGCGATCTGTGCCGGTTCTATTTTAATTACGGGGTTTAAAGCCTCAATGGTTTCGGCATAGTAATAGCCTGCTCTCAGTGCCACTTTATTCGCCTCAATCATTTCAGGTTTCCTGGCAAATTTCTTTTCAAAATACTGTTCAGTATATTTAAGCTTCCTGTCGAACAACCAGTAAACCATTCCCAAAGCGAACATATTCTTAGTTCTCAGCACCGATTTTGGATCAAGTCCGAAATCCTTGAGTGCTTCTTTGACCATCGATGATATAGGAGCGGCAATTATATTACGATTATCGAGATTCTCTTCTGCAACGGGGTCATTTATATAGCCTGCTTTCTCAATAAATTTATCTGTGAAATTATCCTTGTCATAAATTAATGTTCCACCCGGTTTAAGCCATCTGGCATTTGCCTTAATTGCTGCAGGATTCATTGCAATAAGTACATCGGCATAATCACCCGGTGTATTTATCTCAGAATGACCAAGATGAACCTGGAACCCCGAAACACCGCCGACAGTTCCCTGAGGAGCTCTTATCTCTGCAGGGTAGTCGGGAAAAGTCGACAGGTCATTTCCGAACAAAGCGGCAGTATCGGTGAAAAGTGAACCTGTAAGCTGCATTCCATCTCCTGAATCACCCGAGAAACGGATGACTACCTCTTCTTTACTGATAACATTCTGATCTTTCGCCATTTCAGATTTAGATATATTTTAAGGAGGCTTGATTACACTTAATCAATAATTTAAGATGACAAAATTAGCTCTTTAGAATGGCAATATCATTATAATGAAAGGTTTTTCACTATGATATTGGTCATGTTTCGATGGGTCTCACGTCCAGATATCCGCCTTCCGCAGGTTGATCTCGCCTTCGAAGAACATTTTTGCAATTTTCTCAAAATAAGGAGTATAGTCAGAAATATAGAACTGATCTGCAACCTTGCCGGAATCATTCAGCATATGATTTCTTTCAAGTGTCTCACGGAGGATCATAGAAACAAGTCTTGAAGAATCGACAACTTCAACATTGAAATTAAATATTTTACTGATCTGGTTCCTTATTATGGGATAATGTGTGCAACCCAGGATCAATGCCTGAATACCCTCGAGGGAGGGATTTGAAAGATAAGCACGGATAATTGCGTTGCTTATGTCATCGAAAATGAAACCCTCCTCGATCATCGGCACCAGGAGTGGGGTGGCAAGAGAGATGATTTCTATAGCCGGAGATTTTGCCTTCAGCTTTTTTTCATAAGTACCTGAGCTTATGGTTCTTTTGGTTCCGATAACTCCTATTTTATCGAATTTCCTGCTGACCATAAACTCCACGACCGGATTTATAACGTCAATAAGTATTGTTCTTCCTTTGAATTCTTTCTTCAGCGTATCAAAAGCAGACGCTGATGCAGAATTACAGGCAACAAGAACAACCTTGGCCTTTTTTTCAAGAAGGAACTCGGTAATTTTACGTGAATAAATTTTTATAGATTCAGCCGATTTATCTCCATAAGGAAGATGGGCAGTATCTCCAAAATAAATCAGGCTCTCTCCGGGTAATATCTGCTTGATTGCATGAGCAACAGTAAGTCCTCCGACACCTGAATCAAAAATACCAATCGGCTGTTCTTTCACATTATTTCAGTCCAAGCTTTGTCCTGGTAAGAGCCATGATGTTGGTACTCTTGGTCTCATCAAAATAGAGAAGTGAACCTTTAGCAATATCAAAAACATAAAGGAATCCGTTCTCCTTTCCCACATCCTTGATTGCCTTATCGACCTTGGCGTAAACAGGCTGGAACAGCTCTAACTGCTTGTTTTGATAGTCTGTCTGTGCTTGCGTCGTAAAATCCTGTATCCTCCTGTTGAGATCAACTATTTCCTGTTCTTTACTCTGCTTTACTATATCTGTCAGGTTCTTGCTTTCCTTGGTGTAGGAGTCGTTCTTGTTACGAAGCTCAACTGACATGAGTTCAATCTCATTTTCAAGTTGTTTTCTGAATGCTTCAAGTTTCTTTGTAGCTGAATCAAATTCCGGCATTGTCTGAATGAGTTCATCACTGTTTATATGTCCGAATTTAAAGCTCTGTGCCTGACCTGTAAATACCATTGAAACAGCCAGAGCCGCGATTCCTAATAATCTTTTCATCTCAAGTAATTTAATGTTTTAATTTATGCAAAAGTAACTATTTAATTTTTATAACCTAACTTTTCAAGTACCTGATCGCTGATGTCAAATTTTGGATTTGCGAAGAGGATATTACCACCTGCTGCAGTATCGAGAATAACAGCATAACTTCCTTCAACAGCAATGTCTTTGATTGCCTTTAATATTTCATCCTGGATTGGTTTTACAAGCTCTTCTCTCTTTTTGAAGAGATCGCCTTCCATACCAAAGTACTTGTTCTGAAGATCCTTCATCTCTTTTTCTTTGGCAATTATTGCTTCTTCACGCTTGGTCTTCATATCCTGCGAAAGCAGTGGTGATTCATTCTGGTATGATTTATACATCTGTTCAACAACGGCATAGCCATCAGCGACCTCTTTTTCCCATTGCTGGGAAAGCTTATCGAGTTGCTCCTGGGCTGCCGTAAATGCAGGTATGTTCTTTCTGATATACTCAGAGTCAACAAAAGCATATTTCTGTGTCTGTGCTGTTGCGAAAGCCGAGATCAGAACAAATAATCCTGTTATTAAACCTGACTTTTTCATAACTTTTTGATTTACATTCATTTAAAACTGTTGGCCTATAGTGAAATGGAATTGTGATTTATTTGAACTTGGGAAATTTGCCGGATCAGGAACCTGGTCAAAACCATATCCCCAGTCAATCCCAAGCAATCCGAACATGGGAAGGTTAGCTCTCAGGCCTATGCCGGCAGAACGGTTCATTTTGAACGGATTATACTCTTTCAGCGAGTACCAGGCTCTTCCTGACTCCAGGAATGTTAATGCATAAATTGTTGCCTGCTGATTCAGGGATATAGGATACCTGAGCTCGAATGTTATCTTGGAGTAAACATTACCTGCCGGGGCGCCTGTCCGTGTATCAAGCGGTGTGAGCGATCCGTTAGTATAACCCCTGAGAGAAATAACCTCACGTCCGTAGAAACTGTATCCTGTCATACCATCACCTCCAAGGTAAAAGTTCTCAAAAGGAGATGGTCCGATGTTCTTGTTATAATAACCAAGGTAACCGAACGCAAAGCGGGTATTGAGGATAAGTTTTTCATCCTTGGTCAGAGGATAGTAATAATCTGATTTGAAGGTCCATTTGTGAAATTCAATCCACTTATATTTCTCCTGGTCCGTAGCACCGGCCATATTTTTACCACCTATCAATGAATAAGGAGGCGTGGCCTGAAGTGAGAGGGTGAACGAAGAACCGCTTCTGGGATAAATGAGGTTAGGACTTGTGGAGAACCTCTGAAGCCTTGCTGTCAGGCTCAAAAGGTTTGCCTGTCCGTTTTCAAACAGGAACCTGAAATAAGTGTAATCCTTAAGATTGTATCTCTGATAGTTTACTTCTCCGTAGATAGAAAAAAAGTCATCAGGCCAGTCGAGCCTTTTTCCAAGTCCTACTGATGCTCCATCAATAATCATGGACTGCCTGTTTTCTGCACCTTTCTTTTCACCATTGGTCATCAGAGACCTGTAAAGTGATACAGAGAATGAGTTGGGTTTTTTACCGCCAAGCCAGGGTTCGACAAATGAAAGGTTATATGACTGATAAACGCGCCCGTTTGATTGTGCCCTTATGCTTACTGACTGGCCATCGCCTGAGGGATAAGGCCTCCATGCACTGGGCTTAAAGAAATTACGCGCTGAAAAGTTGTTAAATGTGACCCCGATTGTCCCTACCAGCATGCCGGCTCCCCAGCCGCCTGAAATCTCAAACTGATCATTTGCCTTTTCCTCAAGCTTATACAGCAGATCAACTGTGCCGTTAATAGGATCAGATAGCGGTGTTGGATTGATCTTCTCCGGGTCAAAATGGCCGAGAACTCCAAGCTGTCTTATCGATCTTAAAATATTACTCTTGCTGAACAGGTCACCCGGAAGGGTATAAAGCTCCCTCCTTGCAACGTGTTCATTTGTCCTGGTGTTGCCTGTGATCATGACATTGTTTATATATGCCTGATCGCCTTCATATATCCTGACCTCGAGGTCAATCGAGTCGCCCTCAACTTTTGATTCAACAGGTGTCAGATGTGAGAAGAGGTATCCGTAATCGAGATACAGGTTGCTGACGGCATCTTCAGCTCCTCCTGAACCCTGAAGCCTGTCATCAATTAGCGACTGGTTATAAACAGAGCCCTTCTTTACATTGAATACTTTATTAAGATCCTCTTTCCTGTAAACGCTGTTACCAACCCAGTCGACTTTTCTCAGGAAATACTGGTTCCCTTCATTGACCTTAATCCGCAATCCGATCCTGTTTTCAGAGATCTTGTAAAGCGAATCTTTCAGAATAGTAAAATCTTTAAATCCATTATCATTATAAAACGTGATAAGTTTCTCCTTGTCAGCATCGTATTTGTCACTTATATATTTTGATGATTTAAAGATGTTTATGTCTTTTTGTTTCGTGTCTTTCAGCTGACGGCGGAGCTTTTTTGAAGTGAAATACTCGTTCCCTGTAAAAGTTATTTCCCCGATTTTTACTTTCTCCTTCTTATCAACATCAATATTCAGGATTACATTATTTGGCTGATCCGGATCATCTTTCTGAACAAAATCAACAGTTGTATTCAGGAATCCCTTTTCAACGTAAAAGTTCTTTATAATTTTCTTTGTATTATTCAGAATATATGAGGTTAGCTGTGAACCGGCAGGAAGGCTTATTTTTTCAGTAATGTCCTGAACCTCACTGGGTCTTATTCCATTAAATTTCACAGATGAGATGCGGGGCCTTTCCTGAAGGAAAACATCCAGGAATACTGTATCGGATTTGGTTGACGTTATCGAAATCCTGACATCTGAAAAGAGTCCCTGTTCCCATAACTTCCTGGCTGCACTGGTTACCTCCTCTCCGGGAATTGTAATCTCCTGACCTATTCTAAGTCCCGAAATGCCCAAAAGTGCATTTAAATCAAGATATCTGATTCCCGAAATTGAGACTCCCCCAACAATATAATAGCCCTCATTCTGAAAATTATAAATCTCCTCCTTTGCCTGGGAATAAACCGGGAAAGTGGTCAGGGTTATTAAAAATGCTACTATAAAACTTTTAAGATTTCTTATGATCATCATCTATTAATTTTCCAAAATCTGTCCACTAGTCTTTCCAAATCTTCGTTCTCTGTTCTGGAAGTCAATTATAGCATTATAAAAATCTTCCTTGCTAAAATCAGGCCAAAGTATTTCAGTGAAATACAATTCAGTGTAAGCAAGCTGCCATAACAAAAAATTACTAATTCTCAACTCCCCACTGGTCCTTATCATCAGATCAGGATCAGGGATCCCTGATGTACTAAGATATTTTTGAAAGAGAATTTCATCCACTGATTCACTTTTAACAATACCTTTTGCTGTTTCAGCTGCGATTTTCCTTGCTGCTTCTGCTATCTCCCACCTTGAACTGTAACTCAATGCTACCACAAGGTTCAGTCCTGTAGACGAAGAAGTAAGGCTGATAGTTTCTGATAATCTGTTCCTGACATCATCGGTGAGCCGGTTAAGGTCCCCTATGGCTGAAAGCCTTACTTTATTCTTTATCAAATTATCTGTTTCATTATTAAGCGACTGCACCATGATTCCCATTAATGCAGACACTTCTTCATCAGGTCTTCCCCAGTTTTCTGTAGAAAAAGCATACAGGGTAAGATATTTTATTCCCATTTCCGCTGCAGCTTCGATAACTCTCCGGACAGATTCCACTCCCTGCTGGTGGCCAAATATCCTGTCCTTTCCATGCTGGGTTGCCCATCTCCCGTTGCCATCCATAATTATAGCAATGTGGAGCGGCAGCCTATTCTTATCAACGCTCTGCAGAAGGGACATTTTTTAGTGTTTTCTCTTTTTATCAGTATCATCATAAGCAGGACATCCGGCAAGCCTGTTATAGATTTTCCAGGTCAGGCCAATACCTGCAAATGAATACCAGTCATTATTATGGAGCCACGTATAATCCGACGGAGCTACCAAATCTTTCAGGCCGTCAAAGTTATCATAAAAAGTTTTACGAAAACCATATTCTGCTTCAAGCCCCATATTTTTATAAATATTTACCTTGAAACCAAGTGAGAAAGGTATGACCGGTTCATAGGAAAGCGATCCGGAGTTAACGAAGGCAACGCCTGCCCCTGCAGCAAAATAAGGTGAAAAATCCCAAAGCTTGCCCTGTGTGGTGAAGGGCAGAAAGTTAAATTCAAACTGGACGGAGAGTTCTCCGACCGTTCCAGAAAATGAAGCCGCCCTTGCCTGCTGGAAACTGTTATTGAAATCAAGGTCATTAGCCCTTATCCCACCTAGAATAAGATTACCCCTCAGGGCGTGCCGGGGATGAAAATTATACCTGTAAAAAATACCCCCGGCCGGAAGCGGTGAGTACATTAACCGGGAAGAATTTATATCACCCATATAAGATGATACCCCTGCAAGTATGCCATAATCAGCATTTCGCTGTCCTGCTGCTATAGGGAAAAAGCTGATAAATAAGAAAATCCAAGGTAATCTTTTCATTAAAACAGATCCCGTTCATTATCATCTGAATGCAGGGAATCCGTGAGGCCCCGTTTTCAGCTTGTATGTGAAAGTAAAATTTAAAAAATAATAAACGTCATTTGCCCTGGAATATTGTGAAGTGTAACCGTCTAAAAAATCAGTAAAGGCATACCTGCCGCTTACTTCCAGCCCGAAATTCAGATTTGGTGAATAAATCAGAGTTGCTCCAAGCCCTAACGGTATGACAGGAGAGAATCCGGCTGTTTTGAATCCGAAGTTTATAAGAGCATCATTACCCTTTACGGTATAAGCAACACCTCCGATCCCCGTAAAAGCATAAAAATCAAGCGATTTAAAAATCTCTTTTATAAAGGATTCTTTCCCTTTAATAAACAGGTAACTGTTTTCTGCATAATTCTTTACAAAATAATATTCACCTATTAATGCAGGTTCAAAAATAGAGGTTGAGGCTTCTAAAGATCTGCCTTCATTTGATCCTCTCTGGTCGTTTGCACGCAAAAGACCGTATGTAAGGCTCAGCCTTGCATTTACAGTTCTTGTAATTCTATACTTCAGGCTTCCATTTATATTAACCCTGGTTTGCAGAAAGGTCATATCGCGTAAACCCAGAATGTTCTTTGTCCTTGAAAAACCTCCAATATCGCCGAAGAATAATGAAGGACCAACTCCGCCAACAGCTTCCCACCTTCTCATCCTCCATAACTGGGCCTGAGACAAAGGCATCGAAAAAATAAATATAAGCAGGATTAAAATTGGTCGTTTCATTATATGCTATTTTGCTTTTACAAATATAATAATCTATATACAGGGCGGGTAATAATCAGATATAAAATTACTAAATTCCGGTAATTTTAACCAACAACCGGCTCATCTGATATATTTTAACTGGCAGGATCCAATCTAATTCCTCTTATCGAGACCCCACAAAAGCTTGTTTCTCAGGGTGCTGTAAAAATCCCTTCCCTGAAGCATTACAGTTTTCAGCTTTGCCTCAGCTTTCGAAATATGGATTTCTTCACCTATTGGCAGTTTTTTGAACCTGAAATCGCAAGTTGCCATGTATTCATCGGTCCTTGCTTCCATTACCATCCTGAGAAGGCTTTTACCTGAAACGACTATGGGCCTTATCGTAAGATTATGGGCTGAAATTGGAGAAATAATTATGCTCTCATCCTCCGGTGATAATATTGGTCCTCCTGAAGCCAGGTTATAGGCTGTTGATCCGGTAGCTGTCGACACTATAAGACCGTCAGCCCAGTATGTATTAAGAAAAGTGCCGCTGACATAAACATGAATGGTAATCATGCTCATCGTGGCTTTCTGTATGGTGACCTCGTTCAGCGCTACCGGAGAAATATCTTCAAATATCCCTGATGGACGGGTTATTTCCAGAAGGGAACGTTCAATAATTTCATATTCGCTGTTGCACAACTGATTAACTGAATTTCCGATATCTTCGCCCGGAATATTTGCCAGAAATCCCATCCTTCCTGTATTCACACCCGCCACAGGGATACCGAGGTCTTTGATCTTAAGGACAGTCTCAAGAAAGGTACCGTCACCCCCGACACTCAATATCAGATCAGGCAATTCAGATAATGTCTCAATAACACTGAATTTCTCAATTTGCAGACCCGAATAGGAAGTACCTGCTTCACCAGGTTTCTGATAGAGCTGTACTCTAATGGAACGTTTAGCAAGTTCATCCAGCAATCGCTGAACGCCCTCCCTGGTCCTTGAGTTATTATCTTTACTAAAGATTGCAACTCTCTGCAGCATAATATGTTACATATTAAGATATTTCATAAGGAGGTCAAATCGCTCAGAATAGAACCTGTCGATGGAATCATTTGTGGTAACCCAGGTTTTCACATCATAATTATACCTCTCAAAAGTCTTTATCAGAGCCAGAAGATCAGTAGTATTTACTTTTAATGTCACTTCAAGCCTGGTTGATTCTGCCGGCGAAGTTATATACATGCTAAGAACCCTGATATTATTGCTTTCTACGATCTGTGCAATCTGGGAGAGAGAATAATCGCGCTCGATCATTTCAAGTACTATAATTCCTCCGGGCTGATCCATGGATGAAAGGCCAGCAATATATCTTACAAGATCGCTGGTAGTTATAACTCCCTTATAGTGATTGCTACTGTCCAGAACCGGTACAACCGAAAGCTTCAGCTGTGATGCCAGCCCTATAACCTCAAAAAGATGCTGATCAGTGGTTACAAATGGCTTCAATAAGGTAAGTTCATGATTCCCAATAGGTTCGTCAGGCTGGTTCATGTCGTAAATATCTGCATCAGATATCAGTCCGAGAAAATCCTGATTATTTACTATAGGTAAATGAGATATCCTGAAAATTTCCATCCAGTTCAGGGCTGTCTGCCCGGTATCGGAAGTTTTCAGGGAAGGGATAATCTCTGATATCAGGTCATTTGCAACCATGCAAGTTAATTTTCAACTAAAGTAGTAAATAAAACACAGTTCTATTAATTTTGTTGCATATAGTATACGTTCATTCATTACTGTTATTATATGACAAAGCTGAGTGTAAACATAAATAAAATAGCAACCCTCAGGAATGCAAGAGGCGGAAATATTCCCAACGTCCTGAATGCTGCGATCAATTGCCAGCTCTTCGGTGCTGATGGCATTACAGTACATCCGCGACCCGATGAAAGACATATAAGGTACCGTGATGTGCTTGATATCAGGCCGGTAATAAAAACTGAATTCAATATTGAGGGCAATCCTTCTGACAGCTTTATTGATCTGGTCCTGTCGGTGAAACCCGACCAGGTAACACTTGTTCCTGACAGGCATGACGCTCTCACATCGAATGCCGGATGGGACACTGTGAAAAACAGGACATTTCTCAGCGATGTGATATCAACATTTAAGAAAACAGGAATTAGAACATCTGTTTTTATTGATACCAACCCTGTAAATATCGAGAATGCAGCTGTTACCGGCACTGACAGGATTGAACTATATACAGAACCCTATGCTTCAGGCTTCAGCAAAAACGCTGTCGAAGCCATCGCTCCCTTTATTAAAGCCGCAGAACTGGCAAGGCATGCCGGACTTGGTCTGAATGCCGGTCATGATCTTAATCTTGACAACCTTGCCTATTTTCATAAATGCATCCCATGGCTCCTTGAAGTATCCATTGGCCATGCCCTGATCTCAGACGCACTTTATCTCGGACTGGAGAATGCAATCCAGTTGTATAAAAGACAGCTGTCCCTATGACCGGGAGATGAAATTATTTTACAGGAAATATGGCGAAGGTCCCCCTCTTGTAATCCTGCATGGTTTATACGGAGCATCTGATAACTGGGTTTCAGTTGCAAGAAGAATAAGCGAATATTATACTGTCTACCTGCCGGATCAGAGGAATCATGGCCGCTCACCCCATTCCCTGCTTCACGATTACGAGGCATTGAGCAGTGACCTGTTTGAACTCATCTCAGATCTTGACCTTGGGAAATTCTTTCTTGCCGGACACAGCATGGGAGGCAAGACAGCAGTAAGGTTTGCTTTAAGATGGCCAGATCTACTTGAAGGTCTGCTCATTGCAGATATATCCCCTTTTGAAACAAAAGCGAGTAATTCCAAATCCTTTGATCAGCACCTGGCAATACTTGAAACCCTTGGAGAAACGAATATTTCAAAAGTCATATCCAGAGATGAACTGGAAAAGCTCTTATCTGTCCGTATCACCTCGGGAAGAATAAGGGCGCTGATTATGAAAAATACCGAAAGGGATGCAGATGGGAAATTTAAATGGAAAATCAACAGTGTGGCACTTCTGAATAACCTGGAGAAAATTATTGACAGCGTGGCGGGGGATGATAATTACCTTGAAGCGGTAACAGGTTTTCCCGTGATATTCCTTAAAGGAGAGAATTCTGATTATCTCCCCGAAGAGGATTTTCCGAAAATTCTCAGATTATTTCCGGCAGCAGAAATAAAAATCATTAAAAATGCAGGGCACTGGATCCATGTCGATAACCCTGAGGCAGTAATCCGGGAGTTCATACTGTTGAGAGATTCATAGGTTGCTGCTCAGAATTAATCAGCGAAAATCCGCGGGATCAGCGGGAAAATAACATATTCACCGCATATTTCGCAGGCTAACGCAGATTTTGAGTTATTACAGCTAAAATACAGTAACGGATTCTATCCTGTCTTCGGGAATACCCGGCAGGTTCATGAATCGCAGCAGAACCTGGGCTATAGCCAGAACATCTTTCTCACAATACCTTACTATTCTGGCAAGATCGTTATCGTTATAATATACTCCCGCTACCATGCTCCCGTCGATATCGCCCTTCGGTGAAGCTATTCCAAGGATGTGCGTCAGCAGGTCAAGTGAGGTATAATTCTTATAATCGCCGAATTTCCAGAGATCCATGGTATCAAGAAGTTTAACCTCCCAGGGTTTTTTGCCTGCGTTATCAAGGATCTCAGGAATTACGAGTTTGTTGATTATCATTCTCCTGGCGATGTAAGGAAAATCAAATTCTCTGCCGTTATGAGCGCATAGCTGAGCTTCTTTTCTGGTAGAACTGAATTTCGAAATCAGACCGGAGAATTCAGTCAGAAGTATTTTTTCATCATTGCCGTAAAAAGATTTTACCCTGAAGCTGAAAGGATTTTTTTCCCTGACAAAACCCGCTGATATACAGATTATCCTGCCAAATTCGGAATATATGCCGGCTCTCTCATAAACATCATCAGGTGTTTGTTCGGGGGCACGGAACATTTTGGATTTCTTTTCCCACAGTATCTGCATTGCCGCTTCAAGTTTAGATAATGAGGGAGCCTGGGGAACGGTTTCGATATCCAGGAACAGGACATCTTCGACTTTAATATTATCAAGCATTTTTTTGGGATTTTTTATTTTTCAGATGCTTTTCAATAATTGAAATAAGGACTTCTATCCCCACCTGGTTCTCTCCTCCTCCGGGGATTATGACATCAGCATAGCGCTTTGAGGGTTCAATGAACTGGAGATGTGAAGGTTTGACAGTATCATGGTACCTCTCAAGAACTTTAAGTACCGAACGTCCCCGTTCCACAATGTCGCGCTGGATAACCCTGCCCAGCCTGTCATCAGCATCAGCATCAACAAACACCTTGATATCCAGTATATTACGTAATTCACAATCAGCAAGAATCAGGATTCCTTCCACAATCACGACCTTTGCAGGCTTTATGGTGATTGTTTCCTTCGACCTCAGGCAGGTAAGGTATGAATAGATCGGCATTTCGACCTGTTTTCCCTTTCGAAGCTGCTTCAGGTGATCAATCAGCAGGCTCCATTCGACCGAATCAGGATGATCGAAATTTATCATCTGGCGTTCCTCAAGAGGTATCTGACCGTTATCTTTGTAATAAGAATCCTGAGGCATTATAACCACCTCCCCGGCTGGCAGAACTTCTATTATTTTTCTTACAACAGTTGTCTTTCCTGAACCTGTACCTCCTGCTATACCAACTATCAGCATTTATTAGTAGTTTTGCAATTACAATTATCAAAAATAATGAAAAGTTTAGAGTGAGATAAAGTTTGGAGCGACTAAAGTTATGTCAGAACTATATCCCCTGAAATTTGAACCGGTTTTAAAAGAAAAGATGTGGGGCGGAACCTCCCTGGTGAACCGCTTTAACAAGAAAGGCGATCCGCAAAAAAAATACGGGGAAAGCTGGGAACTTTCTGCTATTTCAGGTAACCTCTCGGTTATAGCCAACGGTTTCCTTGCAGGGAACAATATTCAGGAGCTCATTGAGGTTTACATGGGTGACATTACGGGTGATAATGTTTATGATAAGTTTGGAATTGAATTTCCACTGCTTATAAAGATTATTGAAGCAAGGGAGGATCTTTCAATCCAGGTCCATCCGGACAATGTCCTTGCCAGGGAAAGGCATAACGCCTACGGCAAGACCGAAATGTGGTATATTCTTGAAAGTGTAAAGGAATCAAAGATATATACCGGATTCAGGGAACCCGTCACAAGGGAGAGCTATCTTGAGGCTTTGAATGACGGAGAACTTGAAAAACTACTTAATGTTGAAAATCCGGTACCCGGGAATGTTTTCTTCACCACGGCCGGAAGGATCCATGCCATAGGTGCGGGTATCCTTCTGGTTGAGATCCAGCAAACCTCTGATATCACTTACAGGATCTTTGACTGGAACAGGAAAAAACCGGACGGGAAATCAAGAGAGCTTCATACCGGGCTTGCACTCGATGCCATTGATTTTAATGCTGCCGGTCAGAACAGGATCGAAAAAAACCTTACTCTCAACAAAACCGAGAATCTGGTTAACTGTGAATTCTTTACAACAAACGTCATTGATTTCAATGAAACCATAAGCAAGGATTATACATTGTTCGATTCATTTATAATATATATATGTACAGAAGGGGAGTTCCTTATCCGCTGGGAAGGCAGCTCAGAACCTGTAATAAAGGGTGAGACGGTACTATTGCCGGCAATGATAAAGGAGGTTACCCTGGAACCTGCAGGAAAAGCAAAGCTGCTCGAGGTATTTATAAATATATAAATTAGCTGAGGGCCTGTCTGGTTCCCTGCTATTTACTTATTTCAATTGTGACCGAACCCGAAGTCAATTCCGGTGAACTTGCAGTAACGATAATCTTCCCGGATGCGGTTTTTGCTTTGATTATTGCAATGCACTGGCCATTAAATATGTGCCGTTCAGCTGCCTGATAAGCTTCATGACTGTTATTATCTCCATTATCGACTGCTGATATCAGACCTGATTCCGAAACTGCAAACGAAATTAATTTATCTGCATTCGGGCAAGTTATACCTTCTGCATCCACAACTCTGGCGGTGACATATGATACTTCATCCCAGTTTCTGGTAATTTTGGGTTTGTCAGAAGTCAATAAGATCCTTGCCGGAATGCCAGCCGTTTTAAGTTCTTCCGAAGCAGCCTCAGTACCCTTGTTTTTTCCTGTTGCTCTCAGTGTACCCTTTTCAAAAGTAACTTCCCATGATCTTGGGGAATCGTCAGCTGGTTTCAGTTTTGATCCCAGTGACTTTCCATTTAAATACAGTTCTACTTCGTCACAATTACTGTAAACCTGAACCCTGGCATCATCATAGGTACCTGCATCAACCGGTGTCCAGTCGGCCACCCAGTCGCCTTCTCCTGCATTCTCTTCTCTTCTGACAATATGTACTACAGGCTTATCGGCCCACCAGCTCTGACGCTGATAGCTTAACGGTTTCCATCCTCCAGTCCGGTCGAACAGCCCCTGACTGGATCCAATGGCCGGCCACAAAGCTTCCCCCAGATAATCAAATCCTGTCCATAAAAACTGCCCCGCCATGAATGGATTGTCGCGCAGAATTAGCCATTCTGTCAGGCCATGTCCGTTTTCGGTACCAATAACGATACGTTCAGGTTTAGAAATATGGGCATCAACAAGCTCTTTTTCGCGATAATTCTGGCCTACGATATCCATTTTTTCCGCAAATCCATTTGTGTAAACCCCCGAGGAACCAGGGCGGAACAGAGCCATGGTAACAGGACGTCCGGGATCCAGCTTGTGAACCAGATCCTGCATGTCCCTGTATTTTTTAAAACCAGTTGAATCGTTCAGATTGTCTCGAATCTCATTACCCATACTATAAATAATAATTGAAGGGTGGTTCCTGTCACGAAGTACCATGTCACGTGTATCCTGTTCCCACCACTGGTTGAAATACAGATTATATCCCTTTTCCCCATTTGGCTTTGCTGCTGTCCATGTATCAAAAGTTTCATCCATGACCAAAAACCCCATTCGATCACAAAGGTCCAGGAATTCAGGAGCAACCGGATTATGTGCTGTCCTGATCGCATTTACCCCGGCCTCCCTGAGAAGTTCCAGTCGGCGTTCCCATACCCCTAAGGGAACTGCTGAACCCAATCCACCTGCATCATGGTGAAGGCAAACACCTTTAATTTTAATATTTTTGCCATTCAACCAGTAGCCGGTAGCTGCTTCAAATTTACTGTTCCGGATACCGAAAACTGAGGTTAGTTCATCAATTGTATTTTTCCCGGACCTGATTTTTATTATCGCGCTGTACAGGTCAGGATTTTCTGTATCCCAAAGCTGAGGATCAGCAACCTCAACAGCCTGATCAACAGTGACAGACTTGCCGGATTGTATAGTCAGCCCTGACTCGGCCGATTTCACAGTTTTACCTGTGGGATCGATTAAAGACGTTTCAATGATAACCGGGGCGATTGAGGATGACTCATTTATAATGGCGACCTGCAAATTTACTACAGCCTTTTTATCAGTTACCTGTGAGGTCGAAATATAATCACCCCGGTGTTCAATATGGACAGGATTTGTAACGATCAGCCTGACATGCCGATAGATTCCCGCACCTGTATAATATCTTGAAGCAGGCTGAACAGAATTGTCGGCCCGTACAGCGAGGATATTTGATTCCCCTTTTCCAAATTTCAGATGACCGGTTAAATCATAGCTGAAACTAGAGTATCCGTACGGACGTCTGCCCAGATGAAATCCGTTTATCCATACATCGCTATTGGCCATAACTCCGTCAAATTCAATAAGATACTTTTGCTTTGCATCCTTTTCATTTACCATAAAGCTTTTACGGTACCACCCAATACCGGCAGGCAAATATCCGCCCCCCCGGCTGGTCGGATTTGCATTATCATACGGCCCTTCAATACTCCAGTCATGCGGAACATCCAGTGTCCGCCATTTTAAATCATCAAATGAGGGGATTTCAGCACCCCTGGCATCACCTTTAAAGAATCGCCAGTCGTTGTCAAAATTCAGAATCTTACGGGATGATTCCTGCACCTTCTGGGCTTTTAGCGTAACGGCTATGAGGACAGACAGAATACAAAATGAAAGCCTGAGAGCGAGTTTCAGTTTTGACATGTTTCTTTGCTTTTGAGTTTCGGGCGTTAAATGATTTTATTTAACAGGTTCAGCTTATGTAACGAATCATTTTATATTATTTTTTACCAGTACGATTTTTGGGTTCGGGGCCTTTTTCATACCAGTGCCAATGAAAAAACCAGTATGAGGAGGCTGATTATAAGCCACATTTTCTGTCGCAACAGCTAATCTGTACTGGGGATCATGCATAAGTGTATAAATCCTTTGTCCGGAGGGGATTACGGTTGTGTAAATTCTAAGATTCTGATTATCGGCAGTGCGGAATATGACCTCTTCCCGCCAGTCGCCAAACAGATCTGCGCTCAGGGCAGGAGTTGACTTTGAGCCATTATTCGAAACACATCCATCGGCAGTGAAAAGCCTTCCGGCGTTATACTTATCTATGTGATTGCCATCAAGTAATTCCCTGCTTAAATCTCCGTCCCACCATATCAGGAAGTTCGTAGAAGAGGGTGCATCGCCGATCCGGTCTCCTTTTAAACTGAACAATCCTTCTGATCCTGACCACCACATTTCTGCTCCGGGATTTGAGGGATCAATATCGTCGGCAACCCCACGGCCCACATCTTTATTCATTGATCCTTTAAACAAAATTTCGCCACTCCTTGCATCATAAACAGATACTCCAGGACCTGTGGTTCGGCTTTCAATTTCGTGTATTCCAAATACTTCCAGCCCGGGACGCTCCGGATCAAGATCTCCTGCATGGATTGCATCACCATGACGAAAGCCGGTTGAAAAGAGACCTTTGCCATTATCATCAACGACCATTGAACCGTAAATGATCTCATCTTTCCCATCTGCATCAACATCAGCTACACTTATGTTATGGTTTCCTTGTCCTGAATAAGGATTTTCTCCATCCTTACTATCGAATACCCAGCGGGAAGTGAGTTTTCCGTTTCTCCAGTCCCAGGCAGCCAGGACAGATCTGCCATAATAACCCCTGCACATAATGACGCTCGGATGAACACCATCGAGATAAGCAACACATGCAAGCATGCGGTCGACCCGATTCCCGGTACTGTCGCCTCCCCCATTTCCTCCGTGTCCGTTCCATCCGTTAAGAGGATAACGGTCAGGAATATAGTTAGTTGTAGCAAGTTCTTCCCCTGTTCTGCCGCTGAAAATCGTAAAATACTCCGGTCCGTCAAGAATCTTACCATAAAAGGGACCGCTGTTCCTGTCCAGATTTCGCCACTCTTTTGTAGAATCGCCTTTAACTTTTCCCATCCCATCGGTAGTCCCGTCAGCCGTTTTACATGCAAATTCAGCAATGCCGTCACCATCAAGATCATAAACCATAAACTGGGTATAATGGGCTCCTTCGCGGATATTCCTGCCAAGACTAATCTGCCATAAAAAGGTTCCATCCATTTTATAGGCCTGAAAGATTGGTATACCAGAAATACCGGTTGAAGGGGTATCAATACTTCTTCCCGTCTGATGAAGTACCAGTTCATATTCCCCATCACCATCCAAATCTCCGACAGAAACATCATTAGGAGTATAGCCAGCGGGTGTTTTAAGAGGAATATTGATGTATTGCTGTACCGGTGCTTCTGCTTTCAGAGTGAACGATTTGCTTCTTTGCTGTTCAGCACCATTTATGACTGATCTTACAAAATAAGAATTATCATTCTTCCAATTTACATTACTGTCTTCATAATCAGTTGTTTCGGTTATAGATTTTTTGTTGAGCCTTACAGGTTTTTCCTTACCGCTCTGCCGGTAGAGGTTAAATGCAATTCCATCTGGTTCTGTTCCCAATAATCGCCAACCGATATAAACCGAATCATTGGATTTTCGGATTGCAACTACGCCCCGGTCCAGGTTTTCCATTTGCCTTTGAGCCGTCGACTGTGGTCCGGTAATAATGACGAATATTGCTAAAACAGCAAAATATCGGAATTTCGTTTTCATCTTTCAAATTTCATTCAGTCTTCAATTATAGTGATAATTGCTCTATTCATTATTATTTTGAGTATTATTAACATACTGAATTTCCGTCTTGGAAAGTGAATATAAACTTCTAATTTTGTCTGTTGTATTCTCAGACCTGATTCGTTCTTTAATTCGGAATTTTACTTTTTAATATAATACTTAAACTATGAAAATATTCTCAGGATTACTGGTTCCGGTCTTGTTTCTTCTGTTTATCTCCGGTTGCACAGGAAAAGGGGGATCGAAAAAAGAAGCTCAAAACGCTGATAACACAACGATTGTTCCCGATACGGGTTTTACAGGAATAACAAAATATAAGAGTGGTGATCTGATTGTTAAGGAAGTAACTTTTAAGAACGGCATCCGGGAGGGGATAACCAGGACTTTTACCGTGGGTGGTCAGCTGTACCAGACTTTCTGGTACAGGAACAACCTTCGTGAAGACTCAGCCTGTTTATTTTACACTGAGGGACAGGTATTCAGGATCACTCCTTTTAAGCACGATACAATTGACGGCATTCAAAAGCAATATTACAGGACCGGTGAGCTCAGAGCCAGGATAGGATTCAGCAAGGGTTTACGTACACAGCTGTTCGAGGAATTCGAAAAGAACGGGAAACTGTTTCGAAATTATCCTGAGTTAGTTGTTAATATAAAGGATGAATATAAAACCAGGGGATTGTACCGTATCGGACTGGAATTGTCAGATAAGAGTACTAAAACAAAATTCTACCGGGGCGGATTCACAGATGGCCGGATGGATACAGCATTATGTCAGAGTATCAGGACCATTGATGGCAAGACTTCTCTCAACCTGAAAAAGACAAATCAGTCACAGCCAACGTCAGTTGAGATTACTGCTTTTATCCTTACCCCGCTAGGCAACAGATATATAACCACCAGGAAGATCGATCTCCCATACAGAGATCTTAATTGAAAAGTTAAAATGGTTATACGGTCCGCTGAATTTGTCAAAAGCAGCCCGACAATAAAGGATTGTCCTCCTTCATCTATGAGTGAATTTGGATTTATCGGACGATCCAATGTTGGAAAATCTTCATTGATTAACATGCTTACCGGCCGTAAAAAGCTTGCAAAGATCTCCGGCGAACCCGGAAAGACCAGAACAATAAACCACTTTATTATAAACGGGGCCTGGTATCTTGCCGACCTGCCGGGTTACGGATATGCCAGGGTTCCGGCAAAACAGAGAGAGAAATGGATCAGGGCATCACGGGAATATATATTGAAAAGGGATAATCTTGTCTGTCTGTTTGTCCTTATCGATTCAAGGCTGAAACCTCAAAAATCAGACAATGACTTTATGGAATTTCTCGGATCAAAGGGGGTACCATTTGTCAGGGTATTTACAAAAAGTGATAAGCTAAGCCGGACTGCCCTTCTTAAATCGGTCCGGCTGCATGATGCCGGGATGATTGAAAAATGGGAGTCGCTGCCTGTAACTTTTGTTTCTTCAGCAGTTGACAAAACCGGGAGAGATGAGATACTCGGGTTTATAGAAGAATCTATCAACAAATTATCAAATGCCGTCTGAAGTCAACAGGAATAATTAATTTTGTAGACAACCATCTTGATAAAACAGCAAACTTATGTACGGAAAAGCCCCCTTGAAACTCTTTTCCTGCCGATCCTCCAGTCAACTTGCAGAAAAGATTGCCAGTGAACTTGGCATTGAACTGGGTAAAAGCTCTGTCACAAATTTCAGTGACGGGGAGTTTCAACCCTGCTTTGATGAATCAGTAAGGGGTGATATGGTCTTTATTGTTCAATCTACAAATCCGCCAGCGGAAAACCTCCTTGAGCTTCTGCTGATGATAGATGCTGCAAAAAGAGCATCCGCCTATAAAGTAATTGCTGTAATACCATATTACGGCTTCGCTCGCCAGGACAGGAAAGATCGTCCCCGCGTATCGATAGGATCAAAGCTTACGGCCGATCTGCTCAGCACCGCCGGCGTTGACCGCATAATAACAATGGATCTGCATGCCGATCAGATACAGGGTTTCTTTAATGTGCCGGTGGACCACCTGTTCGGTTCGGCAATTTTCGCTCCTTATATTTCAAACCTTAAGCTGGAAAATCTGACTGTCTCTGCTCCCGATATGGGTGGTTCTAAAAGAGCCAATGCCTATTCGCGTCACCTTCAGTCAGAAATGGTCCTTTGCTATAAGCTGAGGAAAAAGCCCAATGTCATTGAGGAAATGTCTATAATCGGAGAAGTCGAGGGAAGGAATGTGATCATAATTGACGATATGGTCGATACAGCGGGAACACTCGTCCTGGCTGCTGACATGATGAAAGAAAGGGGAGCAACCAGCATTAGGGCATTTGCCACTCATCCCATCCTGTCGGGTAATGCAGTGGAAAGGATTGATAATTCAGCTATCGAGGAACTTGTTGTAACTGATTCTGTTCCTCTTACCATTAATTCAGGCAAAATTAAAGTGCTTTCGATAGCCGAGATCTTTGCAAAAACAATCCAGGCAGTCAATATGAACGAGTCAATAAGCACAAATTTTGTATTCTGATTCCTTTGACATATATTTGCAGTCCAATTTTTTGAATGTAGAACGTGTAATGGGAGGTTGCCGGAAATGTAGCCTTGAGTAGCACAATAACACAATTAACAGATGAAGACAATAGAGATCAAAGGATCACTCAGAAAGGAACTTGGGAAGAAAGATTCCAGACATATCAGAAACGAGGGCATTGTACCCTGTGTTATTTACGGAAAAGAAAAAAACATTCATTTTCAAGCTCATGAGAACAGTTTCAAAAACCTCGTTTATACTCATGAAGCTCACCTGGTAAAACTCGATATCGACGGACAGGAATATAAAGCTGTCCTTCAGGATATGCAATTTCATCCGGTAACTGACAAAATACTGCATGCGGATTTCGTTCAGATATTTGACGATAAACCTGTGATTATCAATATTCCGGTCAGTGTTTTTGGCGATGCAGCGGGTGTTAAAGCAGGCGGAAAACTCATTGTAAAGAGAAGAAATCTTAAGGTTAAGGGATTTGCACAAGACCTTCCTGAAGATCTTCCTGTAGACGTCACCGAACTTAAAATTGCGCATTCAATTAAAGTTGAAGACCTTTCTTATGATAAGGTAGAACTTCTCGATCCAAGAATAACAACTGTTGTAACAGTAGCAACATCACGTGTTGCATTGAAGACCGAAGAAGAAGAAGCTGCCGAAGCTGCAGCTGCTGCTGCCCTTGCTGAAGGCGGTGAACCTGCTGCTGAAGCTCCTGCCGGTGAAAAGGGAAAGGAAAAGGATAAGGAAAAAGAGAAAGAGAAGGATAAAGAGAAAAAATCTTAATTACGTTTTAATAAAATTCAGGCACAATGAAATTTCTGATAGTTGGCCTGGGAAATATCGGAGACGGGTATTCAGATACCCGGCATAATATAGGATTTACAGTATTGGATGCCCTGGCCAGGGCATCCAATACTGCTTTTACAGACAGGCGTTACGGTGCTGTATGCCAGGTAAGATATAAAGGAAAAGATTTCATTCTACTTAAGCCTTCAACATTTATGAATCTGAGCGGTAACGCTGTAAGGTACTGGATGAAAAAGGAAAATATTCCCCTAGAGAACCTTCTTGTTATTGTGGATGATATCGCCCTTCCTGTTGGAAGCATAAGGATGAGGTCAAAAGGCAGTGCAGGCGGACATAACGGACTGCTCCATATAAACGCTATTCTGGGCACAGATTTATATGCCCGGATCAGGATCGGGATCGGGAGTGATTTTCAAAAGGGTTCACAGGTCAATTACGTTCTGGGTATATGGAGTCAGGAGGAAAAGAAATTCCTTGATGAAAGAATCGGCATTGCGGTCGAAATGATAAAATCTTTTGGTCTTGCTGGTGTCGAGCGCACAATGACAGCATTCAACAAAACCGGCAAACTGACAGTCAAAGACAGTAAAAACGGAAGCATCTCTGCTCCCTGAATAATCTTTTTTGCAATGATCTGATGATTGATAAGGGAAGTGTAAGGATAGATAAATTTCTTTGGGCAGTAAGAATTTTCAAAACGAGGAGTCTTGCTTCAAATGCCTGCAGGATGGGAAGGATACTTATCGGCAATATCCCTGTAAAGCCATCAAGGCTTATTGATTCGGACCAGGTTCTTACTATAAAGAAACCACCGGTTACATATAAATTCAAAGTTCTTGAGCCGGTCGAAAAAAGGGTATCAGCCAAGCTAACACCCAGATATATTGAGGACCTGACATCCGAAGATGAGAAACGCAAGATTGAAGTCCGTACCAGTGGTGCGGTTATTCACAGGGAAAAAGGAACAGGAAGACCTACTAAAAAAGACAGAAGGCTGATTGACAGACTACAGGATGCACCGGACGACTGATAAGCGGGTAGTATAAAGACGTAAAAAATTAAAAAAAAGCAGTGAAAGTGGATTTGTCGCAAGAGTGAAAATCCATTTTTCTTACCTTGCACATATTAGTCTGCCACTGGTAAAACCTGACCACCGGCAGTTAATTTTGAATTTTTGAATGGGGAAGGAAAACATCGAGAAATATTCCGGAGGATATGCGCTTTTAAAAGCAGTAGCCGGATTCTGGCATAACAATGTCTTTTACAGGAAAGTCATAGTACTTGGTCGTGATAATATCGACCCGGATCAGCATATTATTTTTGCACCCAACCATCAGAATGCACTTATGGATGCCCTGGCTGCTCTTTTTACCCACAAGGGACAGCCGGTCTTCCTTGCGCGAGCTGACATTTTCAAAAACAAAACAATTGCAGCCATCCTCTATTTCCTTAAAATATTGCCGGTTTACAGGATCAGGGATGGTTTCAGCAGCCTGAAAGGCAATGATGAAATTTTCATTAAAACAATTGATGTCCTTCGCAACAGGAATGGACTTGTCATACTGCCAGAGGGCAACCATGAAGGATTCAGAAGACTGAGACAACTTAAGAAAGGGATCTGCAGGATTGCTTTCCAGGCGGATGAAGCTTCAGATTTTAACCTGAAAATCAAGATAATACCTGTAGGACTTGAATATTCAAACTATAGCAGGTACCGCCAGATACTGACTGTAGTATACGGTAAACCGATAGAGGTTTCGGAATTCCACCGGCTTTACAGGGAAAGCCCTGAGATAGCTCTAAACGAGCTTCGCAGCAAATTATCCTATGAAATGAAACGTCTGATTGTGCATATCGATTCCGAGGAAGACTATGAAGCAATTGATGAATTAAGAAGCATCGTGAACGGACGTTACAGCGACAGGATACGATTCCCTAAATTATTCAGGGACAGGATTCTGATTGATAAGCTTAACCATCTTAAAGTGGAGAACCTGTTGTTATACCGGAAGATATGTTCGCTGAGCCTCCTCGTAAAACAAAAAGCAAAAGAGCTGAAGATCGAGTACAGGCTTCTGGCAAAGAAGAGGCATCCCCTCCCTTTGCTTATCGCAGGTATAGCGGGAATTTTAGTCTCTATGCCTGTTTTTATCTTTGGCAATATATTCAACCTTACAATCCTTGAAATTCCAAACCTGCAGACACGAAAAACCAAAGATGAACAGTTCCGTTCTACCCTTAAATACGGGATGTCACTTGCTATGGCTTTTGTCCTGGTACCAGTATTCCTAATACTTTCATTTATAATTTTCTCGCCCTGGTGGTTTGCCATTATCATCTTTCTTGCGCTCCCGGTTTCGGGTTTGTATGCCTGGTATTTATACCTTGTCTTCCGTCGCATTATTGTTGGCTTCAGGATCAGATTTCTGATAAAGAGCAGGAACCGGGATTATCTTGAGTTAAAGCAAAATCACGATCAGTTAATCAACCTTGTTTCAGGATTATAGTAGCAATGAGTAGAAAAGAGATTTTTGAAGGGAAGACCGCATGGATCACCGGAGCTTCCTCCGGAATAGGGGAAGCGCTGGTATATGAGTTTGTCGCAAGAGGGGCAAAGGTCATCATTTCCTCAAACGATATTCCGGGCCTTGAAAGGGTAAAAGATGCCTGCGCCGGCAAGTCGTCCGGAGTAACTTGCGCACCGTTCGATCTTTCTGACACTTCAGAAATTGAAACACTTGTCGGGAAACATTTAAAGAATGCATCCGGCATCGATTTCCTCCTTAATTTAGGAGGTATCAGCCAGAGAGCAACAATTGCAGAAACACCCTTATGGATCGACCGTAAGATCTTTGAGATAAACTATTTCGGAACCATAGCCTTAACCAAAGCCATATTGCCATATATGATCAGGCAGAAATCTGGATATATTGCTGCAACAAGCAGTATAACAGGAAGATTTGGATTTCCTCTCCGATCGGCTTATTCTGCTTCAAAGCAGGCTCTTCACGGTTTTTTCGAAACTTTGTATCTTGAAAATAAAAATAATAATATCAGAACTTCGGTAATTATTCCGGGCAGAGTCCGCACAAATATTTCTTTTCATGCCCTTAATGAGGAAGGTAATGAACACGGGAAAATGGATGATGGTCTGGACAACGGCATCTCTCCTGCAAAAGCAGCGAGAATTATTATAAAGGGATTACTTAAAAACAAACGGGAGATCCTGGTCGGGGGCGGAGAACTTTCGTTGTTATATATCCGCAGGATCTGGCCATGGCTTTTTTTCAGGATTGCAGATAAAATCAAATCAACATAAACCAGTAAAAGTTTTTATATGAAGGGATATACAATGGGTGGTATACAGCAGATGGGAATTGGGGTCACTAACCTCTATGAAGCATGGAAATGGTATATCGATAAATATGGGATGGATTGCCGTATTTTTGAGGATGATTCGGAAGCAAAACTTATGCTTCCCTACACCGGAGGCAAACCCAGAACGAGGCACGCAATACTTGCGGTAAACCTGCAGAGTGGTGGTGGATTTGAAGTTTGGCAGTATAAAGGCAGGCTGCCTGTGCAAAAAAAAGAACATATAATGCTTGGTGACCTGGGTATTATAGGATGTAAAATGAAAGTCCGGAATATCGGTTCTGCATATTCATTCTTCAGGGAAAAAGATATTGAACTTTCAGGTGATCCGGCAGTAGATCCGTCAGGCAGTAAAACCTTCTTTATGAAAGATCCCTGGGGAAATATCTTTCAGGCAGTTGAGGGCAACGGGTGGTTTATGAAAGAGAAAAAAGTAACCGGAGGTTCCTATGGCGCCATTATCGGGGTTTCGGATATTGATAAGGCCAGACAGGTCTATTCCGATATCCTTGGCTATGATGAAGTGGTTTATGACACTACCGGAATATCCCCCGATCTTACTGCTCTTCCTGGCGGCACTTCACTTCTGAGGAGGGTTCTTCTGAAGCGTTCAGACCCATTTAAGGGTCCTTTCTCCAGACTTTTTGGCGAAAGCGTCATTGAACTCATAAGCTCACCCGGGAAACCGGGAAAAAAGATTTATGAAGGACGCCTTTGGGGTGATCCGGGATTTATACATCTATGCTTTGACCTGCAGGGAATTGATCAGTTAAAAGATTACTGCTCTCTTAAAGGTTTTCCTTTTACCGTCGACAGCAAGGATAGCCATGAAGGAAAAAGTTTTGATATGGGAGAAGCAGCAGGGCATTTTGCGTATATTGAAGATCCTGATGGCACCCTTATTGAATTCGTCGAAACACATAAGGTTCCTATACTTAAAAAATTAGGCTGGTATCTTGACCTCAGGAAGAGAGATCCTCTTAAATCGCTTCCCGACTGGATACTTAAGACTTTAAGATTTTCGAAAGTAAAAATTTAATTGTCTCAGATATTTTTTGATTCAGCCAGGGCCTGAACCTGACGGAAAACCCGCATTATATTTCCACTCCAGATCTTCTCAATATCTTTCTTTGAATAACCCCTTTTCAACAATTCAATAGTGATATTCTTCATCTCAGCAACAGTCTTGCATCCATCCACTCCTCCGCCGCCATCAAAGTCGGTACCTATTCCCACATGGTCAATGCCAATAACCTGCACAACATGATCGATGTGGTCTACCACATCAGATACTGTTGCAAGCTTCTTGTATTTATTCATTATCTCCCATCGTTCATTACGAAAAGCTTTTTTCTGGTCGTCAGTAAGTACCTTTAAATCACCATATTTTGCCCTTAACTCCATTACTTTCTGATCCAGTTCAGGATTTGGCGTGGGAGTCTTTATATAATTGCTCAGAATACATATCTGTATGACTCCTCCATTGGCTTTAAGAGAGAGTAACATATCGTCTGTAAGGTTCCTGGGGCTCGAACACAAAGCACGGCATGAAGAATGGGAAGCAATGACCGGCGCTTTTGAAATACTGATAACATCATAAAAGGATTTATCAGAGATATGTGATACATCTATCATCATCCCCAGCCGGTTCATTTCTTTTACTACCTCGGAACCAAAACCTGAAAGTCCGTTATTCTCCGCACCCTTTGGATCGGATGAAGAGTCACAAATATCGTTATTAGCTGAATGACAAAGAGTTATATACCTGGCTCCAAGATCATAAAATTCTTTTACCCTCGATATCTCCTTCCCTACAGGGTATCCGTTCTCGACACCCAGGAATATACTTAATTTGCCTTCCTTTTTAATCCTGTACGCATCATCAGGGGTGAAAGCAATTTCAGCTACAGATGAGTTTTTCTTAACATTACTGTAGATGTTATCAAATATTTTAAGGGCCTCTTCATGAACGCGTGTATATGAAGAATCATTTCGAGGCCCCTGTCCTGTGAAAACAGCAAAAAATTCAGCATCCAGCCTTCCCTCTTTCATTCGGGGGAAATCCACACACCCGTTGTCGTGCATCTGTCCAAGATCAAAATTTGATCCTTCGAGAGACATTGGAGTATCACAATGGGTATCGACTGAGAGAATTACATTGTGGATTTTATTTGCCCGGCTCTTTAACTTTTCACCACTATTATTACATCCCTGGAATAGAAGCAGCCCAAATAAAGCAACCAGAATTTTTATCATCCCGCGCGTGTTTTAGATATGCAATTTAAGAAATTTGGATTCTTATTATCTCTAAAACTTGCTGATTTAACACTAATTAACAATGCCACCGGTGGAGTTGATATCCTGCAAAGGGATTTTACTTTTCTGCTGTTTTCCCCGAATCCCTTAAGATGAAAGACCTGACTAATATCAGATTCAGGCAAAAAAAAATCAGCCAGCTGAATGTAGCTAACTGATTTCAATTTCCTGGTCAACAATCCGGGTTATTTCCTGACAAGTGTAAGTTCGCCATACTTATCGGTGCGTGCCTCATAATTGAAAGCGAGGTTCTTCCGTTTGTTATCTTTCATAAGTGTGACCCGGAAATGCTGATCCGCAGCTATGTTTCCTTTTCCGCGATAAAATTTTATGAATTCCCTGTCACTGGTTACAGTCCAGTCTTTGTATTCGCCGGTTGCAATTGCTTCCTGAATATAACGCGGTATCGGAACATTCCTTGATAATTGCGTTGTCTGCTGGAGATCACCGTTCTCGCCGTAAATGGCCATTAAGTCACTTTTGCCGGTCGTTTTCATCATGACTTCATAATTTGCCGGCTTTATTTCTGACGAGTTGATATCATATACCCAGCCAAAATCCTTTAACTCAAAAGGAACCCTTGACCATGTGAGCGGATTGGCTTTATCAAACCGGATATTGACTGCCTTTACAATTGCCGGTGGGACCTGATCCTTTTCAATTCTTGCTTTTACAATCGGTATAAGATCTGATAAATAAGCGTCATCGGATGCCTGAGCAAGCATAGGAAGAACCAATACAGCCAGGAACGTGAGAGTAAATAATAGTCTTTTCATAATGTGTCAATTTCAATTAATAATCTGATTTGAATAGAAAAACAATGAGAAAGAATTAAAGTTCAATAAAACTTATTTTTATTTAGTCTAATTAAACTTTATTAATACTTTTTAACATTCCGATGATGGCCACATGAAAAAATACCCGGTGTAATTCAATCACTTGTTGATTCAATTATTGAATAACACAGGAATGAAAAGGGAATGATTTAAAGAAGAGGCTGTCACACAAGCCTTTATCCTGCCCATCGCCCGCTAAAGGGTTTATTCACATATAGCAGATAATCAATATATTTCTTTTAAGAAACATAGGGGCAATAATTAAAAAAGGGGCTTTTGAAACAGCCCCTTCAACATTTATTCAGTATGATACTTTATTTCGACGAATTTGTATTATAGTTAAACGATATGCTTTTTCTTACCTTATCTTTCTCTACGGTAACACGGAAATGCTGTTCCACATTTGTATTACTACGATCGCGATAATATTTTAAGATTTCCTTATCTCCCACCACGGTCCAGTCCTTATACTGACTGTTTGCAAGCGCAAGCTGAACCTGACGGGGCAAGGCAATATTTTTCGACATTTCCCTGGTTTCTACCAGATCACCATCCTTACTATAAACTGCCCATAAATCATTACCTGTTGTAGTCTTCATTACAACTTCATAACGATCGAGCTTGAGATCTGAAGCGCCTACGTCATAGACCCATCCATACTCCTTCAGGGCATAAGGAAACTTCGACCACGTAATAGGGTTATCCTTGTTAAACTGAATGTTAACAGCATTCAAAACAGCAGCAGGGACCTGATCTTTCTGAAGTGTTGTGCCTGCAATAGGTACCCTGTCATTTAGGTTAAAGTCATGATCGACCTGAGCGACCAGTGGAAGCATAAATGCTGCCAATACCGTAAAAAATAATAATTTTTTCATTTTTCTTTTCTTCGTTTATACTACTATAACAGTGAATGCCATAAAATGTTTATTCACAAATTATTTTTTTGAAAACCAGACAGTTATTTTAATGCCTTTTCTTACCCGGACAATATTAATTCCTCCTGTGCGGCGATTTAAGCCGGAAATTTATTAACAGAATTAAAAAGTGATCCAACCCTTAATGAAAAGCAGGGTCATATTAAAAGAATTTTTTTGGAAGCCGGGTTATCTTATTTCATTACTGGTCACATACATCCCGATTGCCCCGGGAGAATCAGTCCAGTTTCCTTCACTTGTTTTCCTGTGAAAAGTTGATCCTGTAAAAAACTGAGTCTGGAACAATAATTTTCCCTGACCGAGATCTTTGTATAATTCCAGAGCAATCAAGACATTACCCTCTACTATTATTGAATAATGTGACAGATCAAAGGTAAGTACCTTATTTATATCGGCTTTAGTAAAGGAAATGTAAATAGGCTTTGTCAGAACATTTTTATATCCTGTATCATTTTCATCAACATAGACATTCAGTCTGTATGTTACTGAATCATAAGTACAAACCGCAACATTCAGGTTTATATTCTTTAGTTTAACCTTTTTATTGACGTCAACTTTAATTCCAAGCTCGGAGCCAAGGTCGTTACTGCTAAAGCCTGATCTCAGATCATTGGTAAAAACCGGTGATCCTAATCTTACTATTCTTGGCTTGCGGTAAGCTATCGTTACTTCCTGTAATGCATAAGATTTCTGATTGAGGTAAATATTCTGTACGAGATTCTTTTTAAATTGACTTACAAGCAGATATTTGGGAACATAGCCGATCATTGAGAACCTTAATGAATCATTATCATAGGCCTGATCAATGTTCAGGGAGAAATTTCCTTCCTGATCGGATACAGTGCCGACATTCTTGCCGACAATTCCAATACTTACATATCCTATACCTGAATTGGTTTCACTGCAAATAACTTTTCCTTTATTACATTGACTTAAGAGAGGTCCCTGGCAAAGGAAAATAAAATACAATAATATAGCCCCGGATTTAAGATAAAGCCAGAATTTTAGTTTCATTTTTTCAGGTAACAATTGATCATTTTAATCTTCCGGGTTAAAATACTCTAAGAAATTAAATGGATCAGCCTCTTCATATCCGGGCTGAATCAGTTCTTCCCCGTTCCAGGGTACAAAATTACTAAAAATTGAAATTTCATTCACTCCGGGGCTTTAATTTTAAATGATAAATATCACTAGGGATAGCCAGGTATATCTGACTAAAGCTGGAAGATTAAAGCAAAAAGCTCCGTCCCGATTGTAGCGTCCGGGGCAACTTTGAGTTCAGAATATCTTTAATTCGTTATGATACCTTTTCTCTTCCTGTTTTCTCTCAGATACTTGCCAGTGATCACTGCTATTATCATTTTTATTATTTCCCAGGCAAGAAATCCCAGGAATACTGCCATGAACACATACACAAACCAAAACACCGGTTTAAAATCATCCATAATTTCCTCCTTTCCTTTAAATTATACTTTGGACATACGTATTTACCGTACTCAGATGCAAATTCCGAAGGGATGTCCTGATAATCTTTAGACTTTCACTCTAACGATTTGAGTTTTATACGCAACCGGATGAATAATTGTTACAGTTCAGTCAAATATAAATGAAGTCAGATTATTGAAAAAAGCCCCGACTTTTTGGGTCGGGGCAGCCATGAAAAGAATGGAAAAATTGCTTTTGGACAGTAAAAGCTTCTTTAAAGTTTTACAACTTTATATACGTTTGAACTTTTATCTTTGATCAACTTAAGAAAATAAACACCGGCAGCCAGATCCTGAAGATTTAGCTCCTTTTCTATATCAGATACCTCCATCAAATCATTTTTAACAAGCTTGCCCCCGGAATTGAGAAGCTGAATTATCACTTCACCATCAAGAGGTTCTTCAAAACGGATATTTATATTATCACTTGCCGGGTTTGGATAAACAGTAACTTTTACCAGGGCCTCAAGGTTTTCCTCAACAGCCGTCACTATCAGCTGCTGCTGGAATCCATGAGTCAGAATCAGATTCCCATTCTGAAAAGTTGGTATAATTGTTTCACCAAGAGTCCAGCTTATTGCAAGTGTCCCATTAACATTATACCCCCCGGCGCTTGCTATTACCTCTTGCTTCTGGGCACTGGAATTCATAGCAAGTAGCAGGAAGATTATAAAAAGCGGGTAACGTTTCATTATGAGTTAGTTTTATGGTATAAACCAAAAGCTTCATGTAAAAATATACCAAAATCTTACAAAATCCAACAATATTTACCTCATTTTCACCAGTGACAGTAAAAATTAGATGAACTGCTATTTTCATGTGGTGAATAAACCCCTTCATGAAAGTTGATCATAAATATTCCAGGCTCTCACTTCTTCTGCTACTTTTGTGCATTATTAATTGTTGATGCCGGGTAAAAGAAAATTATCGAACTGGGTATTTCTTGGGATCCTGTCACTTATATGGGGCACAAGCTATATTCTAATGAAGAAGGGACTGGAGTCATTTACAACGTACCAGATCGCTTCACTCAGAGTTATCATATCGACAATCGCGATTCTCCCTGTAGCAATCAGCAATCTTCCCAGGCTGAATAAAGACAACCTGAAATCGCTGTTAATGATAGGTTTCCTCGGCAGCGGAATACCCTCGTTCCTATTTCCCCTGGCCGAGACAAGGATAGACAGCTCTCTTGCAGGCATGCTCAACTCGCTTAGCCCGGTTTTTACTTTAGTGATAGGACTCATGTTTTACTCCCGGCGGGTCATAAGATCGCAGATCGCAGGTATTATCCTTGGTCTCGTAGGTGCAACAGGCTTGCTTTACAGTGATTCATTCACTTTCAGCCATTACGGACTTTTTGTAGTCCTGGCTGCATTTCTCGGCGGGATAAGCTCAAATGAAGTCTCAAAAGTCCAGGGACTGAACGCTCTGCAGATCACCTCCCTTACCTTTATAATTATGTTTCCTGCCGCTGTTATACTTTTTCTGTCAACTGATTACCATGCTGCCTTTGAAACGGAGAACTGGCTGAGGAACCTCGGTTATATTTCTATCCTTTCAGTATTCGGAAGTGCTATTGCCAATACAATATTCTACTTTCTTGTCAGGGATACTTCACCGGTTTTCGCAGCAATGGTCACCTATTTTATTCCGATTGTTGCAACCTTCTGGGGCATTACTGACGGAGAACGCCTGACATCACTTGTTATCCCTTCTATGCTCCTGATATTTTGCGGTGTTTATCTGGTAAATCGTCCAGGGTTATTAAAAAACCTGCGAAAAATACTTAAATAAACCGCGATCACTTATTATTCAGTAACTTACAAACGTTTTCTGCTTTATACTGCTCTTTAAAATATTGTTTCCATGAAAATATTTCAATCTTACTGCAAAGCAATGCAACTCTTAAATAGTCTTATTGTCTTTATTAAAAGGTGAATTAAAAAGGTGGTTTACTCTGACTCCGACATAAATGCTCAGTTGATTGAGGAATGCAGAAAAGGCAGCAGAAAGGCCCAGTTCACTCTTTATAAAAAGTATTCAAAAGCAATGTTCAACCTGGCATACAGATTTATGAATAACAGGGAAGATGCAGAGGATATACTCCAGGAAACATTTCTCGAATGCTTCAGGAACATCACATCATTCAGGTCTGAATCGACTTTTGGCGCATGGCTGAAAAGCATTCTTATAAACCGGAGCATTAACCAGCTGAGGAAAAAAAAGGTTGACCTTGTATTTCCGGAATCCCTCCCACCTGTAACTAATGATGAAGAGCCCGAACCCGAATATGATACTGTAAGAATATTCAAAGCTATTGAGCAGCTGCCTGATGGTTACCGGATAGTCCTGACGCTTTATCTGCTTGAAGGTTACGATCATGCTGAAATTGCCCAGATTACAGGTATAACTGAATCCACCTCAAAATCACAATATTCGCGGGCAAAAGACAAACTCAGAGACTTACTTTCAAATTATCAGAGATATGGAGAAAATTGAAGATTTTATAAGAAAGAACAGGGATGAGCTTGACAGGCATGATCCTTCCCCCGAAATCTGGAATGGAATAGAAAATGATTTGCCGGGAAAAAGGCCCGGTGTTTTCAGATGGCTTCTGGCTGCAGCTATGATAACAGTCATCTTCACGACGGCAGCGCTCTTTTATGTAGCTGAAAGCCGGAAAAACTTTGCTTATAACAGTAAATCAAGCGATGCCAGGATCATGAAAGCCAATCCATTGCTGAAAGAAACCGAAATCTACTATAACAATCTCATCAACGACCTTTATGATGAAGCCACTCCCATGCTTACCGCTCATCCTGATGTCAGACTGGAGCTCATCAGCGACCTCTCGCAGGTTGACAGCATCTGTACAAACATAAAGCAGGATCTGAGGGATAATATTGCCAACCAGGAAGTTATAGAGGCCCTTGTAAACAATTACAGAGTAAAAATACGCATCCTCGAAGAGATGCTTGATGTCCTTAACCAAAATGAAAACAATCCTCAAAAAAACGAAAGCCATGCATTATAGATCTTTTATCCTGACATTTATACTGGTGCTTTCAGCCAATCTGGTTCATTGTCAATCGTTTTCCGAGAAAAAGATCTTCAAGAGTTCTCACGCTGTAAACCGGGACTTTACGCTCGAACTGGAAAACAAATACGGGACAATCCATATTACGCCATGGAATAAAGATTCAGTATCGGTAAGGGCTGAAGTTGAAGCTTTTGCCACAAGCCTCGAAAGACTTCATAAAATGTTCGGGGGCGTGGATATCAACATCTCTGAGACAGGTTTCATGGTCAGGGTGAAGACAGAATTCACTCAGAATTTAAGTATGCTGTTTGAAGACTTCAAAGGAATGACAAGCAAGGTGATCCCCTATGAATCAAGAATTCAGATCAACTATTTTATCAATGCCCCGGAATACCTCAATATGAAGGTGGTTAACAAATACGGTGATGTTTATATGGAAAACAGCACCGGGAAATTCTCGTTAAATCTTTCAAACGGATCGTTTAAAGCCAATTCCCTCGGTGAAACACATGATATAGAGCTTATTTTCTGCGATGCAACCATAAACCGGATAAACAGCGGATATATGAATGCGTCGTTCTCTGAAGTCGTTATTGATGAATCAAAAGATCTTACTGTAAAATCAATATCCTCGCGGTTTGATATCAAAAAATCCGGAAAACTCAGCACCGAATCAAGAAGGGACAAGTTTTTCATCGGGTCTGCCGGCTCGGTAAGCGGCAATTCGTATTTTACCGATTACAGGATAGATGAAGTTCTGCATGAGATCAATCTTGTGACAAAATACGGAAGTCTGAATGCCGGTTTTATTGAAAAGGATTTTGATCTGATCACGATCAATTCCGGGTACACCGATATAACCCTGGCTTTCGATCCTCCGGCTTCATATAATCTCGACGTCAGGTCGACCGGCACATTTCTGGTACTTCCTGAGAAAAACACTTCCCTCGAGAAAAGGACGCTTGATGAAGATAAGAAGGAATTTATGACTTATGGATCTGTGGGCCGTAATCCGGGTAATAAAAAGGTAATGATTGAAGCGACCAGGGGCAATATCTATTTAAAATAATATTTCCCTGATGCAACGCTAAAAAATTTCCACTGTCATTATTAAGGAAAACCCATAAATCCTGATCTATCGATGAAAAACAAGTTAATTATCCTTCTGACTGTAATTTGCCTTTCAATCTTTCCTTCATGTCTTAAGGACCTCCTCTGTGTCAACGGTGACGGAATTATTGAAACTGAAAATCGACGTGTAACCTCTTTCGATAAGATAGACAACTCAACCTCCTTCGAGGTAATTTATAAAAAAGCCGACACCCTTGGGATAAGTATTACCGCAGAGCAAAATATTCTGGGATATATTGAGACAAATGTATACGATAACTCCCTTGAGATAAGGACCAGTCCCGGGTCTATATGTCTCGATTATTCGGAGCAGCCGGTAATTACAGTCACATCGCCCCTGCTGAAAATGGTTAAGCTTTCCGGCTCTGGAGATTTTTTTGCCGACACAATGGCAAGTCAGAATGTAACTCTGATATTAAGCGGTTCCGGCAATATTTCCGTTGATCAGGTGGTCAGTGCCGAAAGTCAGATCACTGTCTCCGGGTCAGGAAGCATTAATATTTCAAAAATAATCTGTCTTAATTCTGACATTCTGATTACAGGCTCGGGAAATGTTTCGTTGAGCGGAAATGGCGAAGACTCACATCTGAGAATTACAGGGAGCGGTAATATTTATTCTGATAATTTTCCTGTAAAATCTTCATCCGTAATCATCTCAGGGTCCGGTGATGCCTATACAAATATTGAAGAGTATCTGAACGGATTAATATCAGGAAGCGGAAATATATATGTAAAGGGAGATCCTGAGATCGATCAGACTGTAAGCGGATCAGGTAGAATAATAAAACATTAGATACCTTAATTAAGGTAATCTTTTATTATAATTTGCCACTCCTTCGTCAAGCCATCTTTTGTATTCCTCAATCTTCAGATTAGTAGGCATCAGCCTGTTCAGCGGATTACCTTCGTGATCAACAATCACATAAAGAGGAAGCGCATTGGTGTTGAATTTAGATATCTCCAGGTCTTCAACCTGCTTTCCGATAGTTTTCTTCATTTTCCCGTCTATTGTTGACTTATACCATTCATTTTCAGGAAGCTGAGTCCTGTCATCAGCATAGAGCGATATGATCACGAACTTATCCCGCAGTCTTTCCAGTACTTCAGGATCAGACCATACCTTTGCCTCCATCAGCTTGCAGTTGGCGCAGGCATGCCCCTTGAAATCGAGCAGGACAGGCTTATTCTGCTCTTTTGCACATGCCAGACCCTCTCTGTAATCGAAATATCCTGAGAGTCCAAGAGGCATTTTAAATATCCCGCTGTATTTAGGTTGAGAACAAAGAGTGCTCTGTGAAATTCCCGGAATTAAAACCGGTGAAACATTTTGATTTGGAGCTGCGGCCTGCGGCTTGCTGAACCATGAAGTTTCCAGCGGGGGCAAGAGGCCGGACAAGCCTTTAAGGGGCGCCCCAAAAAGTCCGGGTACGAGGTATACAACAAATGAAAAGACCGCAATAATAAGGAACAATCTGAAAGTTCCGATATAGGGCAGATCACTGTCGTGAGCAAATTTGATTTTTCCCATAAGGTAGAGTCCCAGAAGCGAGAAGAGTACTATCCATATACCAAGGAAAAGATCCCTTGAAAGGAGTCTGAGAGAATAAATGCTGTCGAGAGTCATAAGAAACTTCATGCTGAATGCCAGCATCAGAAATCCAAGAACGACCTTGATCGAGTTCAGCCATCCTCCTGATCTGGGCAGCTTGCTGAGAACTGCCGGGAACAGTGCAAAGAGGGTGAAAGGAATCGCAAAAGCAAGTCCGAATCCAAACATTCCTGCAGTGGGCCTCAATACGTCTCCCCTTGCTGCTTCGACAAGTAAAGCCCCGATAATCGGACCGGTGCATGAAAACGAAACTATCACCGTGGTAAGACCCATAAAAAAAGCCGCCAGGAATCCTCCCCTGTCGACTTTGGAGTCGGCACGGCTAACCCATTTATTTGGCAGCATAATTTCAAAAGCTCCAAAAAATGAGACAGCAAAAAGAACAAAAAGGATAAAGAATATTGTATTAGGAATCCAGTGGGTACTGAGAGTGTTTGCAAATCCGGCTCCTGCGCTTGTCAGGGATACTATTAATCCCAGTGATGTATATATCAGGATTATGGAAAGACCGAAAGTGACGGCATTAATCACTGACCTGCCCCTGTTTTCAGCTCCCCTGGAAAAGAAAGCAACCGTCATGGGGATCATGGGAAATACACAGGGAGTCAGTATCCCCGCAAATCCGGCAAGCATTGAGATCAGGAAGAAAGCAAGCAAACCTTTTTTAGCAGGAAGGTTGCCTGTATCGGAATTATTTATTTCTGTTTTAGCAGAAGACTGGCCGGCAGGCTTATCAGATATCCTTATATCAAATTCAACATCCTGAGGGGGTGAGCAGGTAGTGTTATTGCACGACATAAAGTTAACCGATCCCGAAACTGAAAATACCGGGGATGTTCCGGTAATCTTTTGTCTGAACTCTGCCCTGTCAGTGAATGATTTTATCTTGAATCCGAATGCTTCATCAAGTTTTTCTTCAGGAGCTGTAACTTCAAAGGGCTTTCCTTCCAGTGTATAACCGGGATAAGTTTCAAAAGTGAATGTAGTGGGTATAGGGCCGCCTTCAGGGACATCAATTGAATATATATGTGAACCCTTCTCAATATTTGCTGTAAAAACAAGCTCATATGTGCTACTGCCTTTTTTTTCGTATCCGAATTCCCAGGTCACGGGAGCATAAATCTGTGCCTGAACCGATAAAGCCAGAAAGGTTATAGTAATTATCAAAAAAATTCTTTTTTGCATGTCACCTTTGATTATACTCCACAAAAGTAATAAATCACAGGTGATAAACCAATCTGATATAAAACCGGGGAAATGTTAAAAGGGTGAATTGCTGACACTTATTATCAGGCAAGATCTATCTCGTTCTCATATCTGTCGTAGAAATGGTATTCCAGCATATGGTATGAAGTTGCTGCCTGAATCCTGAGGCTGATCCTGTATTTGAAGTTCCATTTCCTGAAGAGAGGGAAAAATCCTTTTTTCAGCCAGGCTGCCACAAAAGGATGTACATTCAGGATAAGCTTACGGGTTTTAATTTTATCAACAATAAAGGCAAGGCTTCTTTCAAGCTCGTCAGTGAAAAGGATTGTTGGCCTGGTTTCGCCTGTTCCCTGGCAAACAGGACACTTTTCATCAGTCACAATATTCATCTCGGGTCTCACCCGTTGCCTGGTAATCTGCATAAGTCCGAATTTTGTCAGCGGAAGAATGTTGTGTTTGGTCCTGTCAGTGGCCATAATCTCCTTCATCCTATCAAAAAGGATCTGCCTGTTTTCGTTGGACTGCATGTCGATAAAGTCAATCACAATGATGCCGCCCATATCCCTGAGCCTGACCTGGCGGGCAATCTCTGCTGCCGCCTCCATATTGACTTCCAGGGCATTTGCATCCTGATCAGTGCCGGTGCGAGACCTGTTGCCGCTATTGACATCTATTACATGGAGCGCTTCGGTATGATCAATAATAAGATAAGCCCCATGTTTGAATGATACCGTCTTTCCGAAGAGAGCCTTAATCTGTTTGTTGACCCCGAAATGGTCGAAGATCGGAATAGTACCTTTATAAATTTTGACAATTTTAGCTTTCTCCGGAGCTATCTCCATTATGTACTTCCTGATCTCATCTGCAAGGGCAGTATCGTTGACATAAATACTGTTGAAGCTCACATTCAGCATGTCGCGGAGGATAGTAGCTGTCCGGTTAAGCTCGCCAATAAGAAGCCTTGGTGTTTTAATATCCTTCCTGATAGATCCGAATGAAGACTCCCATTTCCTTACAAGATCTCTCATCTCGGCGTCGAGTACGGCAATCTTCTTTCCTTCTGCGGCGGTTCTGACAATTATTCCGTAGTTTCTCGGCTTAATGCTCTGGATAAGTGCCTTAAGACGGTTTTTCTCCTCAATGCTTTCAATTTTGGATGAAACTGATACTTTATCCGAGTGAGGAATCAACACAAGGTTCCTTCCCGCCAGGGAAATTTCCGAGGCGAGCCTGGGGCCTTTAGTAGAAATAGGTTCTTTAGTGATCTGGACTATTACGGTCTGCCCTGATGAAAGGACATCGGTAATCTTTCCGTCTTTATCTATATCGGCTTCGGGTTTGAACTTATGGACCGGAGGTATTCTCCCCTGTTTCTGAACGGCTGATGAATAGTATTTATGAAGAGTCCTGAACTGGGCCCCAAGATCGAGGTAATGAAGGAAAGCATCGCGCTCATATCCAACATTTACGAAGGCTGCATTCAGCCCGGGCATTATCTTCTTTACTTTACCAAGATAGATATCCCCGACTGAGAACCTTATATTACGTTTTTCCTTGTTTAATTCGATTAACTGCTTGTCTTCCAACAATGCTAAAGAAACCTCGGAATCACCTGCATCAATGATCAGATCCTTGTTTGTCACTTCCTGTAATAATCATTGGTATTATATAGTCTGTCATTTCCGACACGTACATATAATAAACCTAAAGATCATCGGACCTTTAGGTTTATAGGATAAAAATAAGACCACTCAACGATCTGTTACTTCTTCTTATGTCTGTTCTTCCTCAAACGCTTTTTGCGTTTATGAGTGGCCATCTTATGTCTTTTTCTTTTCTTACCGCTTGGCATAGAGGGTTACTTCTTAACGTGTGATTTAACTTTTGTAATGAATGATTTTGCCGGCTTGAAAGCTGGGATGTTATGGGCAGGAATAATAATGGTAGTATTTTTTGAGATATTCCTGGCCGTTTTCTTCGCTCTTTTCTTAACGATAAAGCTACCGAATCCTCTGAGATAAACGTTATTACCTGTTACCATCGAATGTTTTATAGTTTCCATCAAGGCTTCCACACTCTTTTGTACAGTTACCTTTTCAATACCAGTGTTCTTGGCAATTTCATTAACAATGTCTGCTTTAGTCATTTCAGTGAAGTTTAAAATTCAACAAATTATTTTGAGTATTCTTTTTTTCAACCTTGCAAATATAAAAATATTATTTGTTTAAATTGAAACACTTACATAATAATTTTTTTTATAAATATTTTATTATTGCCTTAATTCCAATGAAATAGGCTAAGAGATGCTGCTAGTGCAACAGGTCTGGCAGGGGTCCGGCGCATCACCTGGCCGGCGTGCAGGTCACCCTTAAGGCGCTGGAAATATGGATTTTCGCTAATTAATAGTTCTATGATTGTTCAAAGAGGTTTTTTTCGTACCTTTACACTCCTGTTCTGAATTAAATAATAATTACATAACTATATGTCAATCAATAAAGTTATACTCGTCGGCAATGTCGGTAAAGACCCTGTTATCAGGTACTTTGACAAGGGTGTTGCAAAGGCAACTTTCCCGCTGGCAACAAGCGAGACATATACAAACCAGCAGGGAGAGACCATAACATCTACAGAATGGCATAACATAGTTCTGTGGCGTGCCCTGGCTGAAGTCGCCGAAAAAACAGTCAAAAAGGGAGCTCAGGTTTATATAGTCGGCAAGATCAAAACGCGTTCATATGTCGACAAGGATGGGAACAACAAGTATATAACAGAGATCCTGGCTGATATCATGATGGTGCTTGAAAAGAAACAGGGGCCCGTTAATTACCAGGGACAGCCTGATTCATCAAAAAGTGATGCTCAGGATAAAGGCAGTCAGACATCAGAGATCAATGAGCCTGGAACAAGCTATCATAAAACGGAGGAGGCCCCGGAAAAGCAGAAATCTCAAAAAGAGAGCCCCGTCAATGATGAATCCGGATTAAATGGTCCCCTCAGCGGCGAAAACAGTTCCGGCCAGAATGAGGATGACCTGCCGTTCTAGAAATTTCTATCTACTGTGATGCAGCCGGAATCGGTTTATACTCTTTCAGGTTTTATGCCTTTATCAGGAATTATTTTTAATCCTCCTGATCTGAAGGTGATTATAGGACTTATTGTGCTTGTTCTCCTGCTTGCCGGTTCAGGTCTGATGTCTGCATCAGAAGTGGCATATTTTTCCCTGGGACCTGAGGAGATAGACAGGTTCAAAGAGAGCAGGGACAAAAAATCAGCTACGGTTATGAAGCTTTACAGCAAGCCGGAAATACTCCTCAGCACAATACTTGTCGTCAACAATACGGTTAATATCACAATTGTACTGCTTTCAGCGTTCCTGAGCTCACAGATGTTTGATTTCAGTTCTGAACCTGTACTGGGCTTCATAGTTCAGGCGGTGGTGATTACTGCCCTGCTCCTTTTTTTTGGAGAAATAATGCCCAAAGTTTATGCATCAAAGAATAATGTGCAGACAGCACTCTTTATGGCAATACCTCTTAAAGCACTGGGAAAGTTATTCAGTCCGGTTACTTCACTCCTCTTATATTCGTCTTCTTTTGTTCAGAAAAGGAAAATGATAAGAAAGGCAAATATCAGCATGAATGACCTGTCTGATGCTCTTGAACTTACCTCAAATGACCTTGATGAAGAAGAAAAAATCCTTAAAGGAATAGTAAACTTCGGGAACATAAATGTGAGTGCCATAATGTGTTCAAGAACTGATGTTACAACAGTAGATATTCAGTCTGGTTTCTGCCAGATAATTCAGATAATAATTAGCTCCGGATTTTCAAGAATACCCGTTTATTCAGGATCATTTGATAACGTAAGGGGTATTTTATATGCGAAAGATGTCCTTCCATATATCAGTAATTCTGACAACTTTAAATGGCAGTCGCTCCTGAGGCCTCCCTATTTTGTTCCTGAAACGAAAAAAATCAATGATCTTCTCAAAGAATTTCAGGTAAAAAAAATACATATGGCCGTTGTCATCGATGAGTATGGCGGGACATCAGGAATTGTGACCCTTGAAGATATCCTTGAAGAAATTGTTGGTGAAATAACCGATGAAAGTGATGAGGATGAGATACTTTACAGGAAGATTGATGAGAGGACATACATTTTTCAGGGGAAAGTATTATTAAATGATTTTTTCAAGATACTTGAATGCAGGGAGGATCCTTTCGAAGATGTCAGGGGAGAATCGGAAACACTGGCCGGCCTGATTCTCGAAATGACCGGCGAAATTCCGGAGAAGAACCAGACCGTAAAATACCGGAATTTTACTTTTATGATTGAATCTGCCGACAGAAGAAGGATCAAGGAGATCCGTGTTGTAATTAATAATGAAGATGATAATCCTGATAAAGAATAATCTTTTGCTGCTCATGGTCCTGCTTTTCCTCTTAACACATGCTTGCAGGGAAACAGCAGTTCCAAAGCCTGAAGGTTATTTCCGGATCGACCTGCCAAAAAGGGATTATATCGCTTTTGATGATAGCGCTGAAAAGACTCATAATTTACCCGTTACGTTTGAATATCCCTCATACGGAAAGTTATCAGCAGCACAGGATCCCGGTCGGGCCCGGGCTGGTTCAATATCGACCTGCCCTCATACCATGCAAAAGTTTACCTGACATATATTAATATTAAAAATGACCTTGACAGCCTGCTTGAAGAAAATTATAACATTAATATAAAGAGCCACATTACCAAGGCTGATGCAATAAATGAACAGGTAATCAATATACCTGAAAACAGGGTTTACGGAATTTTATATGATCTTAAAGGGAATACAGCCACAGCTGTCCAGTTTTTTGTAACCGACAGCACAAGGAATTATTTAAGGGGATCATTATATTTTCTGTCAGAGCCGAATCCGGATTCACTGGCGCCTGTAATCAATTTTTTCAGGGAAGATATCCTTCATCTGATTGAGACCCTGAAATGGAAATCCAGATAATCAAAGTAACTTTCAATGGGTTGTATTACAAAACATTATCTTAACGAATCCACCATACTGGGTGTATGGAAGATTGAAGAAGATATAAACACTCTTCTTGAGATGGTGGAGATGGATAATGACGACAGAAAGAGGTTTAAAGGATTTGCAAGCACTTCCAGGAAACTGGAATTTCTCAGTGTCAGGGCTCTCCTGTCCGAACTGCTCGGGAAAGAGGCAAGAATTGTTTATAACAAAAACAACAAGCCCTTTTTAAGGGACGGTTCAAGATTTATAAGTATCTCTCACTCCCATAAGCTTACAGCAATCCTTTGCAGCATTAATGAAAAGGTGGGGATTGACCTTGAATATATGAGCTCCAATATCGGAGCCATTGCATTCAAGTTCCTCAACAGGAAGGAAAAAATCACAAAGGATGCTGATAACCGGAAATATCATCTTTATATCCACTGGTGCGCAAAGGAATCGCTTTATAAAATTTGTGACAAGGAGGGGATAAGCATCAGGAAAAATATTACAATTGAACCATTTGAAGTGGTGGAATCAGGAGAAATTAAGGGGAAGGTACATACCGATAAAATAAAAGAATCCTTTGATCTCTATTATTCCCGGTACGATAATTATGCAATTGTCTGGACAAAAAAGAACTATGGAAACGATAAACTTCCCGGGTGAAAGAAGTATTGCGCTGCTTCTCGATCCTGATAAGGCAAGGGGCAAATCCCTTAAAACGGTCCTGAAAACAGCTGCCATTTGCAAAACCGATTTTATTATGGCAGGAGGCAGCCTTACTTTCAGCAGCATCGACAGACTCATTGATTCAGTTAAAGAGTTCTCTTCTATTCCTGTCGTACTTTTCCCGGGGAATCTTCTGCAGCTCAGCCACAAAGCTGATTGCATACTTCTCCTGTCACTGATTTCAGGAAGGAATCCCGAGCTGCTGATAGGCAATCATGTGATTGCTGCTCCATATCTGAAAAATGAAAGGCATAAGGTCATATCTGTAGGATATATCCTCGTCAGCTGCGGATCAAAAACATCGGTTGAATATATCAGCCAGACTGAAGCAATCCCGTCAGGCAAACCTGAACTGGTAACCGCTACCGCAATCGCCGGTGAAATGCTCGGCCTCAGCATGATCTATCTTGAAGCCGGAAGCGGCGCATCGAAACATATTCCGCTCACCGTTATTGAATCAGTACGTGAAAATATATCTGTTCCCTTAGCTGTGGGTGGGGGGATCAAAGATAAGAAGGAAATTGAAGGAATATTTAAAGCCGGCGCAAACCTGATCGTTCTCGGGAACGGTTGCGAAAAAAATCCCGAACTCCTTGCCGACGCCTGCAAGGTAAGAGATAATATCCGTACATTACTTACCTGAACAATTCAAACAACGGCTCCCCTGTGCAGGCATTAGGGTAAGGAACCTTGCATATTGAAGAAAGGGTGGCTGCAATATCAGTCAGATTAACCTTCCTGGTAACCGTTGCCCTGTTGACACTCCATCCATACCAGATGAGCGGAACATGTGAATCATATTCATATGGGGAATTATGACCTGTGACAGATTCTTCCTCTTTTTCGACCCATCCTGAGTTCAAAGTGATTATTACATCTCCTGATCTCTGGGGACTGAAGTTATTTATGATCCTCCTGAGATTCCCGTTGCCAAAATCATTGGCTTCAAACGCTGAATAGGGATAGGCTGAAGCAACTCCGGTAAACTGCACCAGGAACCGGGCAACTTTCTTCTGGACGTCTTCAAGCGGCAACCTGGCATCCTCAATAAGTGTCCTGTTAAGGAATATCTGCTTTTCCGAGTAACCTTTGACCCAGTCGCCTTCGCCATAAACTGCATTCAGGTAACTCCTGAGAAGCTGCAAAGCCTGATTCTGCTTAAAATATCCGGCCGGTATCCGGTTATTTTCAAGTACGGTGGGGATTTCCGATATCCCGTGAGCAGAAGTGAAATAAACCAGTACATTTCTCTTTCCAACGCTATCAGTCAGGTATTTAAGAAGTTTTTCAATATCCTTGTCAAGCCTGAATAAAGCATCAGCCGACTCATACGATGATGGACCGAACCTGTGCCCTATATTATCTGATGCCGAATAACACACAGACAAATAATCAGTCAGATCATCTTTCCCCAGGTTTTCCTTCCCGATAAGGCTTATGGCAAAATCGGTGGTAAATGAGTTCCCGAAAGGAGTCTCCCTTAATAATGAGAAATCACGACCTGATCCTGACCTGCTTCCGGAACTGAGCTTTTTCAGATCATAAGGAAAAGTATTCAGTCCCCCAAAGCCTGCCTCATACCTGCCGGAATCGGGAAGACAATCCGAATAATCTATTTCAGGTCTCAACAACTCCCAGGAACCATTCAGGTATTTTTCCGGGTATTTCATTGCATTAAAATCGGCTACCCATCCGGCCAGGGAATCTGTATAATAGGTGCTCGACATCCACGTTCCGGTAGTATTATCGTACCAGTAAGCCCCGTCGGCCGAGTGTCCTGCAGAAAAAATTACTGCGTTATCCTTTAATCCCACTGCAAAGACTTTTGCCTTACTGTTAGTGGACATTTTAAGCTCGTCAGAAAAAGTTGATACCTGAAGATTTACCGGGGAATTGAGGCCCGATTCATAGCTGCCTCCTACCGGATTGACCGACACATCCCTGGTGCAATATACAAGCTCATTTTTGAGAGGAAGATACCAGTTATCTGAAGTGATCCCATGATATGAGGGCTCCGTACCCGTGGAAATAGTAGCATGTCCCGGTGCAGCCTGGGTAAGCATATACTGGAATGACGCATTCTGAAAGTAGGTCCCTTCATTGAGAAGCCTTCTGATCCCGTTCTCGCCAAGCCTGCTCCTGAATTTTTCCAGCTGATCGTACCTGAGCTGTTCAACAACTATCCCGACCACCAGCTTTGGTCTCTCCGGAGGGATGTATGCTCCCTGCCCCTGTGCCCCTGTAAAAACAGAAACCACAATTAGAAATGCAGCTGTCCTCCTGATCATTGATCCACCTGTCATAAAAAGTCCCCTCCCTGATTTTGATTACCTCTTATAAATAAAAACCAGGTTCAAAAGTAATTTTTTTAACCTGTCTGCCAATAGTCTAAGGTTTTATTTCCTGCCTGGCCGGAATATTATTTTATTACAACAAATCTTCCTTTGTCGACACTTCCTGTATGTGTATTAGTAACTACCAGAATGAATGTGCCTGCTGCAAATCGCTTAATATCAATAATTACCGGGACATCCTTAAATGTATCTTTATTATAATCATCTTGCTTCCTGCCCATGATATCATAAATCCTGATATTAACTTTACCGGTCTGCCGGTCAGGAAGTAATATGTTCAAAAAATCACTTGCCGGATTAGGGACAAATACCATCCGGTCCGCGGGACCAAGGCCGGTTTGCAACATTCCTACATTCAGCATGGTCATCCGGTTATTGGCAACCACGACATCCCTGACAACCTTTGTGATATAACCTCCCGCAGAAAATGTTATATCCCACTCTCCCGGAAAAAGCATCCGTACAAAACTTCCGGTCAGAGTATCTGAATAAACGTGTGAACTGTCTGTATCGTGCCCGGAGATAAATATTTTTGCAGCAACCGGATCGCCGGTAACAGCATCCTTTACGGAACCGTGGATACCATATAAAGCATTTTCGAGATACCCGACAAGTGACCTCCGGTTATATTGCCACAGATTATTGAGCTGTACAGCCGGAGTCACATAATTATCGTCAAGCTCTATGGTAACCTCTCTTCCCTGAAGTTCCCGGGTAACAAAATCCTGCCTGCCCCCGTTTATCGAATACCAGTCAAAACCGTTTGTCACTCCGTTCTCAAGAAATGTCATGTACCCCGGAACTGAATTTGTATGGACAGTATCCGCATATTTCCTGCTGATATAATAGAACCAGTCGTTATCGGCATGAAGCCTGGACCATCTGTCCCAGGGGTAATTAACTACCTCAGAACCTGAATGGAAATTTGCAGAAAGCACGAAACGGTGCGTTCTCAGGAACTTCATCATATCGAGAGTCTCCTTTTGTTTAGGAAGCTGATCATCATCGGGATCGGGGAAATTCCTGTTCAGATCAAATCCGGCTGCATTGGTCCTGACAGGTGAAGAAATTGTATTTCCGGTCCTGTAAGTTCCGTCCGGATTTGCAAGCGGATTGATCCAGATTTCAAGATTATCTGTCAGATTTTTCGCTTTGCTGTCCGAATTGTAGTTTTTAAGAAGGTATTCGGCGAGCCTCATCATAAGTATAAATCCACCTGTCTCATCCCCATGCATGGTTGAGGTATAAAATACTTCCGGCTCATCCTCGTCGGTTTTTACATTGTCCGAAATCTTAAGGACAAGCACAAGCTTTCCATTTATGCTTGTGCCGATTGTATCCAGATCGCATAATGCCGGGTATGAGGCCTGGAAGCTTCTCATAATGGAATCATACTGGGTGTATGACGGATAGGTGTCCCACTGCATTGCCTCCCCGACATCAGATGCTGTTATAATGCTTTTGGGATCGGGATTTTCAATTATCTTATAGTTGAATTTTTGCTGAACAAACCATTCAACGGTCTGTGGTGAAATGACAACCACTGCTGATTTTTCTCCGAAGGAACTTACTGAAACATTTTTTGAGAGTTCAATAAGCTCATTTTTCCCCGGCATGGGAATTGAAACTCTTGCCTGACCGTATTTTATTATGGTCTCTCTCAGAAGATCATCCCCCGGACTGACCTGTGAACGGATGTCGGGTGAAAAGAGGGAGATAACACAAAGTAAAATCAGCAAGTGCCTGGCCATAAGCTTTCCTATACGTTGAATCTTACATGGAGGATATCTCCGTCAGAGACGATATAAGTTTTACCTTCAATAAAGAGTTTCCCGGCCTCCTTGCAGGCATGTTCAGAACCCAGAGTTATAAAATCATCATACTTCATAACCTCTGCCCGTATAAAGCCTCTCTCCAGATCGCTGTGGATCACCCCTGCCGCCTGGGGGGCTGTCACTCCTTTTTTTATTGTCCACGCCCTGATTTCATCAGGTCCTATTGTAAAAAAGGTCTGAAGATCCAGCAACTTATATGCTGCCCTGACAAGCTTATCCACTCCTGGTTCCTCAAGCCCGGCATCCTTCAGAAACGCTATCCGGTCTTCAATATTTTCGAGTTCGGCTATCTCAGCCTCTGTTGCCCCCGCAATTACGAGTATATCGGCATCATTACCTTTCAGGAATTCTTTGACCTTATTCACATATTCATTTCCTTTGAGCGCCGACTTTTCATCAACATTGCAGACATATAAGACCGGCTTCATAGTAAGCATAAAAAGGTCATTGACATATTTCCTGTCCTCCGGCCTGACGTCAAGAGTCCTTGCGTTATTAAATCCTTCTATATGCTCCTTATATCGGGTCAGCACTTCAAGTCCGTGAACAGCATCCTTATCTCCTGCCTTTGAAGCTTTCTGAAGGCGCTCAATTTTTTTTTCGACAGATTCCAGGTCCTTAACCTGAAGTTCCAGGTTAATGGTTTCTATATCTCTCACAGGATTCACAGAACCGTCAATATGGGGCAGGTCTTCTTTATCAAAACACCTCAGAACATGAATGAGAGCATCTGTATTTCTTATATCCCCCAGGAATTTGTTGCCGACACCTTCTCCCTTGTTTGAGCCCCTGGCAAGACCGGGAATATCAACGATTTCAACCGTGGTATGTACTATTCTCTTTGTAACCTGGTGTTTTTCAAGCTCATATAAACGCCGGTCGGGGACCTGTATAACACCCAGGTTGGTTTTTGTCGCACCGAAAGCAAAGGTGCTGGTCTCACCTCTGGTGTTTGACAGGCAATTGAAAATTGTTGTCTTGCCGACATTTGTAATGCCGATTATTCCGCACTGGAGGGCCATAAGAAATCAGGATTAAATTCCGGTAAATTTATTGATAATCCGTCAATAATTTCAATTATACCATTTTTCCCCGACCTCACCCCAACCCCTCTCCCTTTTTTCCACCGACCTCACCCCAACCCCTCTCTGTTTCCACTGACCTCACCCCAACCCCTCTCTATTCCGTACTGACCTCACCCCAATCCCTCTCTGTTCCGTACTGACCTCACCCCAACCCCTCTCCCAAGGGAGAGGGGCTATCTCCTTTATATACAATATCTTACATCCCCCTCTCACCCCGGGAGAGGGGGAATGAGGGGGAGAGGTAGGATCCGGGAGAGGGGGACCGAGGGGGTGAGGTAGGATCCCGGGAGAGGGGGACCGAGGGGGTGAGGTAGGATCCCGGGAGAGGGGGACCGAGGGGGTGAGGTAGGATCCCGGGAGAGGGGGACCGAGGGGGTGAGGTAGGATCCCGGGAGAGGGGGACCGAGGGGGTGAGGTAGGATCCCGGGAGAGGGGGACCGAGGGGGTGAGGTAGGATCCCTGGAGAGGGGGACCGAGGGGGTGAGGTAGGATCCCGGGAGAGGGGGACCGAGGGGGTGAGGTAGGATCCCGGGAGAGGGGGACCGAGGGGGTGAGGTAGGATCCCGGGAGAGGGGGACCGAGGGGGTGAGGTAGTTATTTTAGTGTTTTATTTAACTTTAAACCCTTGACCATTATTTCTATCAAAGAGTTAAAGGCGGGCAGCACTTGAACGGAACAAACCAGGATATTAATATCATCGAGGTACTCAGGAGTGATCTCAACAAGGGCTTTAAGCTTGTTGTGGAAAAGTACAGCTCAAAACTATACTGGCATATCCGCCGCCTGGTAATTCTTCATGAAGATGCCGATGATGCTCTTCAGAATACTTTTATTAATGCATGGAGGAACTTCGGTGATTTCCGCAATGAAAGTTCACTTTATACCTGGCTCTATTCAATCGCCACAAATGAATCACTCACCCTTATCAATAAAAGAAAACGAAACTCAGCTGTGTCACTTGATGAGATCGGAGGCTATTTTGCCGGTTCTGCGGAGGGCAGCACCTGGTTTGACGGCGATGAAGCCCAGGTAAAGCTTCAGAATGCAATACTCCGGCTGCCTGAAAAACAGCGGATTGTCTTTAACCTTAAATATTTCGATGAGATGACTTATGAAGATATGAGCAAAGTCCTCAGAACTTCCCAGGGAGCCCTTAAAGCTTCCTTTCACCATGCAGTTAAAAAAATTGAAAAATTCCTGGGAGAATATTAAACCATTATCATTACTTACCATCTAAATGAATGATGAAAACACTGAATGACATAAAAGACAAGAATCCCTTTAAAGTTCCGGATAATTACTTCGACGAGGTAAACCGGAAAATCATATCTGCAACGGCAGACAGCCAGGTGATAGTCAGAAAAAAAGGGTTTATCCGGCGGCTGGGACCGGTTCTGGCAATTGCTGCTTCTGCTGCTGTGCTTATCGCACTGTCATATACAGCTGTTAAAATATTCAGTCACGGTAATCAGGGCCGCCTGATCGCAAAGGTAACCACTGAAGAATTTACAGCTGCCGACCTGAACGATATTGATATTCTTACACTTGAGGAAAATACAGATCCCTCGGCATTTATTGATACCGAACCGGTTGCCTCCAAAACCGAGATAATTGATTATCTTTTACTTGAGAACATCGATATAGATGAAATTTATGAATTATTATAAGTCATGAAAAGAGTTATTGTTTTTATAGTGTCCGCCATGATCCTTTCATCAGCGGCTGGATTGGCCCAGAACCCTAATCTGGAGAGACTGAATGCCTACAAGATCGCGTTCATTACAAGAAAGCTTAACCTTACAAGTGCCGAGGCTGAAAAATTCTGGCCCGCATATAATGAATTCCAGGACAGGAAACTGAAGATCCAGCAGGAAAGGCAGGAGATTAACAGAACCGTCAACCAGAACAGCAGCACAATGTCGGATAAAGAGCTTACAGATCTGGGAGATAAATGGGTAAGCCTTGATATCGAGGAAGCTTCCCTGCTCAAGGATTTTCACGGCAAACTGAAAACGATCCTGCCTCCGGGCAAAATAGTAAAGCTTTACCAGGCTGAAGGCCAGTACAGGCAGCAGCTTCTCAATGAATTGCAGAACAGAAGGCAGAATGGCAGACAACCTCTCCCGCTAAACAGACAACCACAGAATTAAGCTTCAGGCTTAATATCAGATACTATAAAAGACTTAAGATCCTTAAATGTCATCTTTACCTGTTCTCCGGATGACATTTTTTTTACAGTGACTTCATTATTCTTAATTTCTTCATCACCGGCTATAATAATATAAGGTATACCCTTTGAGTCAGCATAGGAAAGCTGCTTTTTCAGCTTTGCCTGGTCGGGATAGAATTCGGATTTCACCTCCAGGCTCCTGAGCAGGCTTATTATCTTTAATGCATATTTCAGCTCTGAACCCCCGAAATTCAGCACCAGCACCTGCGTCGAGGAGGAGGTCAGCTTATCAAAAAGGTTAAGCTGGCTCATTACATCATATATCCTGTCAGCTCCGAACGAGACTCCCACTCCTGATACACCGTCGAGACCAAAAACACCGGTAAGGTTATCATAACGGCCTCCTCCGCAGATGCTGCCAATGGCTACATCAGCTGCCTTTACCTCGATAATTGCTCCGGTATAATAATTAAGCCCGCGGGCAAGGGTAAGATCGAACTCAACTGCAGCTGTCATATCACTTTCCGAGATAAGTGAGAAAATAGTTCTGATTTCTGAGATCCCCTTCATGCCGGTCTCCGAACCCGAAAGTAATTTTTCAAGGCTCTTCATCTTTGTCTCCGTGTTTCCCTTCAGATGAAGTACAGGCTGAAGCTTTTCGATTGCAGCTAACAGAAATTCCCTTTTCCTTCAGTTCCCGGTTTACAGCATCCGGACCAATCTTATCAAGCTTATCTATTGTTACGGTGATGTCGGTTATACTGCCGCTCTCGCCTATATAATCAGCAATCCCGGAAAGGATCTTCCTGTTGTTTATCCTTACCTGGCACCTGATCTTAAGGCGTTTAAAAACATCATCAATAATTTTAACAAGCTCGTATTCATTTAATAATGAGTCACTTCCGATGACATCAACGTCGCACTGGAAGAATTCACGGTATCTCCCTTTCTGTGGCCTGTCGGCTCTCCAGACCGGCTGGATCTGGTATCTTTTGAACGGGAATACTATCTCATCGCGATGCTGGACAACATACCTGGCAAACGGGACAGTAAGATCGTATCTCAATCCTTTTTCACTAATCAATGATGACAGCTTACCGGTATTTCTCTCAAGAAGGTCCTTATCCTCAGCACCGGAAAGGAAGTCGCCTGAATTCAGTATCCTGAACAACAGCTTATCTCCCTCCTCACCGTACTTTCCAAGCAATGTTGAAAGATTTTCCATTGCCGGAGTTTCAATCGGCTGATAACCATACAGTTTGAAAACACTCTTTATTGTATCAAAAATAAATTCCCGCTTCAGCATCTCGGCAGGTGAAAAATCGCGGGTTCCCTTCGGTATTGATGGTTTTTGCATCAGGAAAAGATAAAAGACAAAAGTAAGAAAAAGTCGTGCAAGTCGTGCAAGTCGTGCAGGTCATTCTATACGTTGAGGACCTGCAAGACTGGCAGGACCGGCAGGACTTGCAGGACAGTTTCAGTACTTCTCCGGAACGAAACGTCTGATCAGTTACCGGCGGCCTTACATAGGCTACATCATGTTTGAGCGCGGGAAGCTTGAACGGTTTGGGAGTAAGGTCTTTATATGGAATGAGCGAAAGCAGGTGATCGATTGTATTCAGCCTGGCTCTTCTTTTGTCATCGGCATGAACAACATACCAGGGCGATTGTTTGGTATCGGTATAGGAAAACATCTTGTCCTTGGCCATTGAATATTCGACCCATTTATCGCGTGATTCCACATCCATCGGACTTATCTTCCAGCGTTTTGTGGGATCCTGGATCCTGTCCTGGAACCTTTTTTCCTGCTCTTTGTCGCTGACCGAGAACCAGTACTTTATTAGGGTTATCCCTGATCTGATAAGCATCTTTTCAAACTCGGGACAGGACCTCAAAAATTCTTCATATTCATCATTGGTACAATATCCCATTACCTTTTCCACACCGGCGCGGTTGTACCAGCTGCGGTCAAAAAGAACTATCTCACCTCCGGCAGGAAGCTGGGAAGCATACCTCTGGAAGTACCACTGGGATTTTTCCTTTTCAGTGGGTATTCCCAGGGCAACTATCCTGCATATCCTGGGATTTAGACAACCTGCAATTGTTTTTATGACTCCGCCCTTGCCTGCGGCATCGCGTCCCTCGAATATAACAACCACTTTAAGCTTATTTGCCTTGACCCATTCCTGGAGCTTTACGAGCTCTATCTCCTGTTTTAGCAGGAACTCTTCAAACTCTTTTTTATCCATCCTGTCCTTTTTTTCCTGTTTGATATCATGGTAAAGGTCATTCTTCTTAAAATGTTGGACCTTGGTCTTTTTGGTCTTCTTTTCATGCTGAGCCATGGCAAATTGTTTTAAATGAAGAAGAAAGATAAAAAATATTCCTGAAAATCCGGAATATTTCTGGAATTTCGGATTTCGGATCGTCGATTTCGGATTCCATATCCTGCACCGGGACTTCTTTTACCGGATCGGGTTTGGCTATGTTAATCCAAAAACCATGACAAAACAAATATAAAAGGGACAATAGCCGGGAAAGTTTTTGATCAACGTATTAAAAAACGTATCTTAATACGTTGATAAACCTGAATGACATGACAACCAGGAAAACAGAAGAAAGAAACATCCGGAGCCTGAGGAAAGCATCAGCAGGTACCAGCTATTATGTAACCATACCCATTGATTACATCCGCAGACTTAAATGGAAAAGTAAACAAAAGCTCGATGTCAGACTTTATCAGGACAGGATCATTATCCGGGACTGGAAACCATAAAGTCTGAGAAATCTTAAAGCCTGTAAAGTCTTTATAATATTGGACTTCCGACTTCCGACTTCCGACTTCCGACTTCCGACTTCCTACTTCCGACTTCCGACTTCCGACTTCCTACTTCCGACTTCCGACTTCCGACTTTATGGACTTTATGAACTTGTAAAAAATGATAATTACAATTCAGGTACCTGCAGAGTTTGATCATGCATCAAAATTAATAATCGGATAAAATCGTAAATTTATACCAGTAATCCCTTTACAGGATATGGAAATTAATTTTCCCTCGCAGAAAGTCATCAAAAAGAAACCGGCATTAAGCCTGTTCAAAAAAGAATGCCGGAGGTATTTCCCTGTTTATTTGATAATTTTACAGGTCTTTTTGCTTTTAAGCTGCGAAAGCAGGGAGAGGTTTTACCGGCCGGACCTGCCGGAAATGATCAGTTGCATTGGCATCATCGATGCCGATGACACTTCTCATTACAGGTCTTACATTCCCGATCTGCTTGACAGTACTAACACAAGCAGGCGTTATATTACATTTGAGAAATCAGTTCAGGTGGAATACCCCGAAGTAAAAAATGATTCGTTAAGAGAATTTTCATTTTCAATCTATTCCACAGAAAAAGAACTATTTAAATATTCAAATGAGTCTACAATCAAAAACATTGAGAATCTTAGATTACCTGACAGTATTCTGTTTAATTCAGGACATAGATATTATCTAAAAGCAAACGAAAAGGACAGCCGTGAAATTTCTGCATATGTAATTGTACCTGAACCACCTGAAGATCCAGAATTATTGAGGGTCTATAAGGAAATTACAACAATTTCTCCGGATCAGGAATGTCCGGTCCTAAATAATCAGACGACGACTGCTACTATCGAAATGTCATTCACCTCAAACCAAATTCCGGAACTCTACTATGCACTTTTATTGGAAGGCAGAGGGGTAAACATTAATCTTCCTCTCTATATGTCCGGGTTAATGGATTTTAAAATCCGCAACGCCAATGTCCAGGGGTTTTTCGCACCATTTTATGGCTTAAAAATGTATCACCAGAAATGTACAAATGGTCAGATGAAAATTAGTGACACACTACTACCGACCGCATATTTTTTTGATGGCAGTAAAATACCCGGGAATATATGCAATTTTACACTTTCAGCACAATTTCATGATGCTTTTTCAATATTTGATTACCTGGTGTCAATTAAAATTAAGCTATTATCTATCCCCAAAGAATTGTATTATTTTGAAAAGAGCCTGTATACATATGAAAGAACATATAATGATCCATTTGCTGAGCCTATCTACATTGGAGGGAATATTGAGGAGGGAATCGGAATTTTTGCAATATGCAGAAGTACCGACCTTTTAGTCCCATTATCTCCACCCTACTAATACAATAAAATTACTGCCAGTAGTGGATTTCCCCGTACATTATGTGAAAATTTTCACATAAACCAAGTTCAAATTATATTTGGCTTCAGAAAAAGAATAAAGATTCATCACTGTATTCGACTTATTCACTTAACAGTTTACTGGATTCATAATTCTAAGTATTTACTTCATTGATTTGAATCATAATGGGTCGTAATTTTAATTTTTGATACTTGGTCATAAATAATTGATTAATGGTCAACCTCTTAAACTACTCGTTATGAAAAAACTATTTCTTTTTTTATTTTTTACTTATTTGGGTCATACTCAAGCCCAGGTAATTAGCCAGGATCAAAGGCAGATTGTGAAATTCTTTAAAGAAAGGATTTTACAAAATGATACCACCAGGTTTAATTATTTCATTTCAAACACTTTAATAGAACCAAAATCTTTAATACCGACATTAATTAAATCTGTTACTATTATATCACCTGATTATAAATCATGGGTGTTCTTTGTTGATGAACACCCGTTTCAAAGTTGGTCTCATTCATGTAAATATATTTTTGTGGATGAAAACGGTAGGTATGAAGTTATAAATCATAACATGCCGCCTAAACTAGATATTTTTACTCCTATAAATATCCTGAAAATTGCAGACCAGATACCAATTAAACTAATGCCTTCAATTACAACAAAGTCCAGTATTTGCAGAACAACAGATGACTGGGCTGTTATAATTAATGGAGGAATGGATTCCCTTAATAATCATGAAAGATATTGGAATCATATATCAGCATTGTATAAAACTTTGATAAATAAATATAATTATCAGGAGAGTCATATTATTGTACTTAACTCAGACGGTACAAGCAGTGGTACAGACAGACATTTAAATAATGGAAACTATGATTCCTCTCCCCTCGATCTTGATGGTGATTCCGACAATGATATTGATTATTCGGCAACTAGTACAAATATTCATACAGTATTTGAAATGTTAAGCGATTCAATAGATGGTGATGAGGATTTGTTTATATATACTACAGATCATGGTTATCAAGACAGTGGCAATGATGTTTATTTGTGTCTTTGGGGAGAGTCAATCAGTGACGATGACTTTGCCGATGAGATTGCCTTAATTACAGCCTCCAACATATTAATTACCTTAGTACAATGCAGTAGTGGCGGATTTATTGATGATCTTGCTGACCAAAACAGGGTGATAATTACTTCTTGTACTGCTTCACAATCTGCATCATCGGCTTATCCATATAATTACAGTGAATTCACGTATGATTGGATTGCTGCTATGGCCGGGGAGACTCCCGATACGCAGAATCCTGTAGATGCTGATTCTAATAATGATAATTATATTTCGTTAAATGAAGCTTTTATTTATGCTAGAGACCACGATGCATTCATTTCAACAGAAACACCACAATATTCGTCAAATCCATCAAATTTAGGACCTAAATTAACTTTACTAGGTGTCATACCTTCACTAACAGGTAATTATTATGCATGTTATTCTAATACTACTTATACCATTAATGATCTTCCGAATGGGGCAACTGTTACCTGGCATAAGAGTGATAATCTGGATATTGTCAGCAGTAATTCATCCTCATTAACAGTAATCCCCAATGATAATGGATCGGGTTGGGTGGAAGCTAGAATTTACTTTGGGTCGTGTGACCCACTATATTTAGGTAAATCAATTTGGGTTGGCTCACCCAATTCCCTCTCATTTATTGATGTCAGTGACCCTCTATGCAGGTATTCTTATATCGGGTTCTATTCCGAAAATCCCGGATACCCGGGTAATCCTCCAAATCCTCCGGATACTTATTATTATTGGAGAATTGAATCGGAGATTAGAGCAGATATCTATTACGGCCAGGGAACCTTATACCCCTCTGTGTATTCATATGATGTGGGAGATATAACTCTTTCTGTTGCAGCGCAGAATGAATGCGGATCATCTGATTACTTTTATTCCGACCCATTCTACATTGATGATTGTTTTCTGAAACTTCTACTTTCTCCGAATCCTGCAGGCGACCGGCTTAAAATATCGCTTTCAGACGAGCCTGCCATCGGCGCCACTATTGAGATATTTAATTCCCAGTCGGTTAAAGTGATATCGACGTTTATGCAGGGTAAAGAGAAGACAATTGATATATCCGGACTTCCTAAAGGGATTTATTACGTTACCCTGTTTAATAAAGGCAAAGGAATAACCGAAAAGCTTATTAAGGAATAACTCAAATTTGCTTCAACAAATCATTGCTCCCACTTTCTTTAAGATTCCGGGATACGGATATCAGAACTTCCGGGTATTTTCCTGAAATCCGGTATCTTTTATGCGGTATTGTACTCATCGGATTTACAGCCTGGCGAGCTGAAGAGGCAGATCCTCTTGCCGGCGGCCATAGCCCGTGCAGAGTCAATCTTCCGCCCGGATTATGGGTACCATATGGCAAATCCATAACCTGCTTTGTTAATAACTTATTGATAACTATCCTTCGTTTCAGGGTAACAAAATGACATGTTTTCCATATAAAGCAATATCAATATCTTTTTGATCTTGCCTGTAATAATTGAATTCAGGCCGTTTGTTAATTATTTTCTGCAAAGGGGGACGGTAATACCAAAAAGAGTTCATTAAGAAATCGGAAAAGATGAAAATCCGTTGTTCTTGACTTCGTCGAGGCTGCGCTCCGGCTCTTCGTTTATCAGGCCCTATTGAGTACGACGAAATTGAATTTATTATTCATGATTTCGGATAGTCATATAAATTGTCTTTAAAAAACTGCAATGGAAGTGCTGAATAATAATCCGATCAAACCCATTGTACTTAAGACGATGGAGGGTGTGGCTTATTTTGATTACCAGGAAATTCTTATGTTCAGGGCAAATGGAAACAATTCGCTTGTATACCGTATTGACAACAACAATCCGGTTAAAATCCTGCACAACCTGTCTTATATTGAAAAATATTACTTTAACCGGGTACTATTCAGGTGTCACAGATCGTTTATCATTAACCTGAACTATATTGAAAAGCTCAATACAAAAACCCGGCAAATTACCTTAAGAAACAACCAGGTAGTACCAATTTCCCATAATAATCTTGGTATACTCAGACAGATTACAATTAATCCGCAAGACGTGGACAAATCAAGACTTTTCAGTATATTTAAGCTAGCAAATCTTTACAGGATATGGAAATTAATTTTCCCTCGCAGAAAGTCATCAAAAAGAAACCGGCATTAAGCCTGTTCAAAAAAGAATGCCGGAGGTTTTTCCCTGTTTATTTGATGATTTTACAGGTCTTTTTGCTTTTAAGCTGCGAAAGCAGGGAGAGGTTTTACCGGCCGGATATGCCTGAGAAGCTCTGCACAAATGGTATTATTGATATTGATGATACTACTTTACGTCATATTTCTTTTGAAAAGTCTTTCCAGTCGGAGTATCCGGATGAATTAAATGATTCATTAAGAAATTTCTCATTTTCAATTTCTTCCGGAGAGAAAGAATTATTTAATTATTTTAGTGATTCTGCCATAAAGGAACCTAAAGAATTTGAAATTCCTGCCAATATTGAATTCAGAACTGGCGAAAAATATTATCTCAATGCACGGGAAAATTCAACATCTCAAATATCAGCAATCACAAGTGTTCCTCAGCCTCCTTCAGAGCTTCTCATAATTACAATTAGATATGAAAATATTGAAACCGGACCCCTGCCTTGTTTCGAAAATATACATAAAAAACTAGCAAACATTGGATTCTCGTTTGTGAATGATCATGAACAAGACCTATACTATGCCATACTTATGGAGGGTACATGGCTTGATTCATGGTGGTCCTGGGATCCATCAGCCTTTGAAGCCAGAAGTTTTGAAGTGATGGAATGCAATACGACAGGTTTTTTTGCACCCGTGTGGGGATATACCCAGTTTCAACCTCATTGCAGCGAAAATGGTATTGAATACACTAAGGCGCCTTTAACATGTTATTTTGTTGAAGGCAGTAAGATATCTGGTAATAAATGTATTATAAATGTTTCTACTATCTTTACTGATTATATTGAAATGAAAGAGAAAAAGAAGATAAGAATAAAGGTGCTTTCTATTCCCAAAGATTTTTTCCTGTTTGAAAAAAGTCTTTATACATACAAACAGAATGCTTCAGATCCTTTCTCAGAACCGGTCTATCTTAATGGAAACATTAAAAACGGAAATGGTGTATTTGCAATCTGCCGAAGTAAAGATATAGTTATAGACGTGCCACTCCCGCTGCCTCCATTTTAATTTATGCTTATTATTTTTGTAAAATATTGTTCAATCGAATGTTTTAAGCCATTTTGTTCAGTTAAAAATCCTATTACTCATACTTTCATTTAAAGCTTTCGTGAGCTAATTGTCTTGTTTCATGAATAATCTCCGGATTGGCTGTTGACTTGAATTTAAAATCATGTTAATTTGGATGTTGCTGACATCTGCAATAACCAATTTAAATTCATTAAACTAACAGCTATGAAAACAAAATCATTCTTAATTTTAGCTTTGATTGTTTGTTGTAATACTATTTTCAGTCAAATTACGACAGAAATGTTTTCCTCAAAGGGTGATGTATTTAAGAATTACCCTGAACTGGCAATTAGTGATGGAACTAAGATTCCACAAATAACGATGCCTTATGTTGACAATGCAGAATTAATTAAAGAGGCCGTGTCAATTAAAGGTAAAAATTTACCATTTAAATTTGGAAAATCTTATGAGGTGGATCTATCAATTAAAGATGGAATTTGGATCAAAAGTAATTCTAAAGCTATCTGGTCTTTAATTATTCATTCTAAAAATGCACTTTCACTTAACATCATCCTGTATGAACTCTCTTTAACAGAAAAATCGAATTTATTTCTATATGATAAAGAAGGGACGATGGTGTATGGTCCGGTTACTTCAGATTTTAATTTTGAAAATGGAGACTTTTTATCTGACATCATTAAAGGAGAATATCTTTTATTAAGAATAATTTCTCCAAATGAAGATGTTCCAAAAATAAAGTGCGGCATAAAAAATGTTGTACATGGATTCCGGGATTTCTTCCCCTCCCAATCGAAATCCTCAGGGAGTTGTAATAACAATATTGAATGTTTTACTGATTGGAAAATAGAGTCAAATGCTGTTGCCCGTGTCCTCCTTACAGGCGGTACATCTCTATGTTCCGGATCACTAATCAATAACACATCTTCAACTTTTCATCCGTATTTTCTGACTGCATTTCATTGCGTAGATCTTGATGTTGATGGAGTTTTACAGCAAGATGAAATTGACGATGTTTATGATATGGCTTTTCGATTTGACTATAAGTATACAACATGTGAGGGATCTACAGTAGCGAGTTACGAGACCTTTAACCATGCAACTTTCAGGTCAGCCTGGTATACAAGCGATTTTGCACTGGTTGAACTTAATTCGGGATCAGTAAATACTTTAGCCGGAATCACCTTATTGGGATGGGATAGGACAAGTAATACTCCTTCAAGCGGCGTTGGTATTCACCATCCAGATGGTGATGTAATGAAAATCTCTTTTGACAATGATAATCTTTCGGAAACAAGCTATTTGAGTGATTCCGGATCAAACTTTTGGAGAGTGATCTGGGATGATGGAGTAACTGAACCAGGCTCCTCGGGTTCTCCCTTATTAAATCAATATAAGAGAGTTATTGGACAACTAAAGGGGGGATATTCAGTATGTGAATCGGAAGATTTACGTGACTGGTATGGATGTTTTTATCGATCATGGACAGGAGGTGGAACCAATACAACTCGTCTGAGTAATTGGTTGGATCCTACCAGCTCAGGAGTAAATGCCTTAAACTCAACCGTAACACTTACCGGATCGGATCATGTTTGTTCATCTGGTACACAATTCACGTTAGAGGATCTTCCGACGGGTTCTTCAATAACTTGGTCGTCAGGTGATAATATAACCAGATCATCTGCTCAGGGTTCAAATCCTTGTACATTTGAAGCAAATACAGATGGCGAACCTGGCGCAATTGATGCAACAATTTCCTTCGATGGGATCCAATATAACGTAATTTATAAAAGTGTTTGGGTAGGCTCACCAAATTCTCTCTCATTTATTGATGTCAGCGACCCTCTATGCAGGTATTCCTATATCGGGTTCTATTCCGAAAATCCCGGATACCCGGGTAATCCTCCAAATCCTCCGGATACTTATTATTATTGGAGAATTGAATCGGAGATTAGAGCAGATATCTATTACGGCCAGGGAACCTTATACCCCTCTGTGTATTCATATGATGTGGGAGATATAACTCTTTCTGTTGCAGCGCAGAATGAATGCGGATCATCTGATTACTTTTATTCCGACCCATTCTACATTGATGATTGTTTTCTGAAGCTTCTACTTTCTCCGAATCCTGCAGGCGACCGGCTTAAAATATCGCTTTCAGACGAGCCTGCCATCGGCGCCACTATTGAGATATTTAATTCCCAGTCGGTTAAAGTGATATCGACGTTTATGCAGGGTAAAGAGAAGACAATTGATATATCCGGACTTCCTAAAGGAATTTATTATGTTACCCTGTTTAATAAAGGCAAAGGAATAACCGAAAAGCTTATTAAGGAATAATTAATATTTCCCGGTTTTATAACCAGGTAGAATGAGGGTGTCAAAAGTTATATTTTACCCCTAATTCCCCTATGGGGCTTAGCAAATATCTGTAAATCAACAAGTCCCCCCCCCTCGCCTTCGCGTAGCCGCTATGGCGGAGCAAGGCTTGGGGGATTTAGGGGTGTCAGATCAGGAAAGGGGTTTGGATAAACCCTCATTTTTAATTTCGGATTTCAGGCAGGTTAATATTTTACGAATTATTTCCTTTTTTCCCGGACTTTAATTATCTTCCATGCCGTGAGTGAAATAGGTTATGAAAAAATTACCTGCTATCCTGCTCTTTATCCTGATTACAGGCTTACCCGCCGCAGCACAGGGCGTCAGATTATCGGGCAAACTGTACGACAGGGATGACAAGAAAGCTGTTGCCGGAGGCGCTGTTACCCTTAACCCGGGCAACCAGACCGTAATAACCGGACTTACCGGAGAATTCATCTTTAATACTCTTCCGGGAGCCAAACAGATATTAACTAGGGTGCTTGGATATAAGCCATCAACTATCAGATTAAATCTTACGGTTGATACTTCAGTTATTGTTTATATCCAGATATCACCGATCGAGCTGAGCGAGGTGACCATAACAGGCGATTCGATGAAAAATGTTCAGGTCACCCCGCACGGCAGCATTATAATAACTCCGGCTGCCATTCGCGAGTCACCGAAACAGTTCAGCGAACCCGACCTTCTCAAATCTGTCCAGATGCTTCCCGGAGTCGTTGCCGGCAGGGACGGTACATCGGATATATATGTACGGGGAGGCGGGCTTGGCCAGAATGTCGTACTTGCCAACGGGTGCTATTTCTTTCTCCCGGGCCACCTTCTCGGCATTGTCTCACCATACGACCTCGATTTTCTTGAAAGCGCCGAGCTTTATAAAGACTATTTCCCGCCGGAACTTGGAGGTGGAGCCTCTTCAGTGATAAGCCTTGACTTCAAACAGGTACGCTCCGATTCCCTCAGGGCCCAGATGAGATTCGGACTTCTCTCTTCAGGAGTGATGGTCGAAACGCCTTTAAAAAATTCCGGCTGGGACCTCACGGCCGGGCTTAAACGGGGTAATTATTCTCTGTATGCGCCACTACTTAAGAAAATAGTTGCTTCTGATGTGGGTGCGTTCCTTCCTCCTGATAAATATTCATTTTATGATGGTTTTATAAGGCTCTCCAAAAGCTCCCCGGAATGGGGAAACTTCAGCTACCTCTTTTTTGGCAATTATGACAGGGGTAAAGAGGAGAGTATTACAATGAGTCAGGCAGCAGATACTCTTATAAAATACACCGACGGGATCAAAACCGGATGGAACAACATGGTACATGCCGTTCAATGGTACCTGCCGCAAAAGAGCGCTCTGAAATGGAGGATCGACCTGAATTATAACAGGATCTCAATGGGAAGGATTATTTACTCGGAATCCGAAAAATATGACATCAACGACAATCTTATTGAATCGTCCGGGAGCTCCAACCAGTTCTCCCCGGCAATAAACAGCTTCGGAACCACAGTTATGATGACCGGCAATAAGGAGAAATTCAGCTATTCCACCGGTATAACCGGCAGATTCAGGTTATTCGATCCCAATACAATATCATACAATAATGTAAATGATTCCGTTTCGGAATTGAATATCGGGAAGGCATCAGAGGTTGCTGAACCGGCGGCATTCGCCTCATCGACAATAATATTCGCCGGTAAATTCAGGACGGATGCCGGTCTGAGGCTTTCGTCAACTATCACAAAAGGGGCCTCATTCCTTGTCGCCGAGCCCAGGCTGCGGATTGCATATAACTCCGAAGGATCCCTTTCGCCGCATCTTAATTATGTAAGGCTGAGCCAGACAGACCACTCTGTGGAGGGTTCCAATGCCGGGCTCAGGAACATGCTCTGGCTGCCCGTTTCAAAGGAGTTCGGTCCCGAGATATCGGATGTCGTGTCGGCCGGATTTCAGGGCCGCATCAGTAACGACATCTCCTGGACCCTTGACGCTTACTATAAGAAGATCGCGGGAATGGTCGATTTCAAACCGGGTGCAAGCTTCATTTTCGATACTTCGTTTGTCGATTTGCTCGACAGGATAAACGGCAGGGCTTACGGAGCTGAGGCAGGTATAATCAAAAGGACCGGCAAGCTTACAGGGAGCCTGAGCTATACATATTCCAGGTCAAAGCGGGAATGGTATGCCCCGGAAGGCCTGATGTGGATCCCTTCGGGAGCCGACAGACCTCATAACTTCAACCTTATGCTGAAGTATTATTTCAGTGCGAGAACCAGCTTTGGCATGACCTGGGTGTACCAGTCGGGGGCGCCTGCAACTATCTATATGCATGAGACTTCGTACGGAGAGTTTTTTGAAACGAAAAATAATATAAGGTATTTCGATTATCACCGGCTGGATCTTTCCGTCCGGCATATCATTCCAACCCGATGGTTCAGCATCATGATCGACGCCGACATCTATAATGCGTATAACAGGAAAAATACTTTTTATTTCAGGGAGACCTTCGATGAAGCGGAACAGGTATGGTACTTTAAGAATATTTCCCTGTTTCCAATAATGCCGTCTCTTACGGTGACAATTAAATACTAACGATAGTCAGTAAAGTCGGAGACTTTTTGACTTTATGGACTTCCGACTTCCGACTTTATGGACTTTCGACTTTACTATTGTATAAACGGTATTGTAATCGGGTATTTGAATTTTTCACCCTTTTGAAGCCCTGATACTTGCAATAATAATGCAGACAACCTTAAGTGTAACAAGAAATGCGATGATCGGTATGCCTATCAGATTAAAAAGGAGAGGAATTGAAAGCACAATATACAGGAGTACCGACAGCTGAAAATTCATTGATGTCTTGCCGTTCTCATTGACCCAGGCCGATTCATCCTTCCTCGACAGCCAGCATATAAGCGGACCTATAATGCTCCCGAACGGGAAAAAGAAACCTGCAAATGCCGAGAGATGACAAAGCATAGCCCAGTTTCTCTCCGATTCCGACAGTACCCTGATATCCTCTTCCATGACATTTATTATTTATTTCAAAGACGATGATTTTCAATTAGTGATGCATCAGTCGAACCTGGCCAGACGCTTCAGATCGGCAGGAAGAAATCCGTTGGGATTGGCTTTGTCAATTTCATGCATATTATAATAGTACATCTGCGCATCATCGGTACCGATAAGCATCTTAAAGCAATATCCGGTATTCGCCTTTTCACCTACCGGACCTACTTTATGCAGTATCACCGTATTGGGGGCTTTGGTCTCAATCGCTTTAATTATGTCATCTTCTGAGACTATTTCAATTTTACCGGAATATATGGCCTTTATCTTCTCAATTGTATTGATAGCGGGTGACAGGTCCTCCTGTTTAACCAGGATTGTCTTTTTCAACACTTCAGGTACATTCTCATTATAATATTTAAGGTATTTCCTGCCCGTCTTTGAGGGATCTTCCATTATCAGCCTTGCATGCTTCTGCATGAATGACAGTATGGCTCCCAGCTTGTATCCGTATTCCAGATCGTCTTCACCGGCATATGAAAGCGGAACAGCGCAAATCTCAGGCATATCGCCCAGCTTATCGACATCCTTTCCCTGCAACAGATTTATGAAATTATAAACAGATCTTGTTTTATCCTTCTCATAATTGGTTTCCGTAAGGACTATGAAAGAATACGAAGGATTTATACGCCTTACATTGAATTCGGCAACAGGGATGAATTCAAATGGTGTTACGGTCCAGTACTGCTTCATTGCATCCTTCATATAGGAGTTGAAAGCTGAAAAGGGATCATCTTCGAGAACCACACAGGTCTTTGATTCACCAAACTGCTTTATTTCCTCCTTACCCGGAAACGGGGCCTGGCCTTTAATAAAAACAGGTACCAGTACCAGGGAGAGAGCCAGAAATAACTTATTCATATCTATTATTGCTTGTTTTCAGGGATGTAAAGCGGATTCTGTTCGTTAAACTTACGGATGTAAACGAACATAAGATCCTTTTTCTTCTTTCTCGGAAGCTTCATATACTCCTCATAAAGAGCAGCATCCTTCATAAGCAGCAACTCGGTGCTCTCAAGATTAAACTCAAGGATCTTGCCGGTCTCGAAATCAATAAGATACTGCTTGATCTCATTCCGGGTCATATTATTCCGGGAATATGGCGAATAATATGAACCGTAAGGATAATAGCTGCCATAGGAATAGGGGTAATAATAAGGGTCATAATAACCTCCGTAAGGATAGCCGCTATACCGTGAATCAAGTGTTGTGACATCCGCAACAAAATGACAGATGCTTCCCACAAAAGTTATTCTTGTATAATTCTCCTGGATCTGGATATACAGCACGCCGTTACGCGAATATCCCCATATTGTGTTAACGGGGATCTCCTGCCGTATGCCCATTCCGTCGTAATAATATATCTTATCGGATTCAAGCAGCTTCTTGAAAAACTCCCGGTCATTATAATCCATCGATGTCAGAATCTTGGCTTTTGGAATCGGAGCATTCTCCTTAACCTGATCAAAATTAAGGTATATGCCATCCCTGAACCTGAAATCCGGAGTAAATTTTACCATCCCTTCTTTTCCCTGCCCGGTAACCGGGAAGAAATCAAAGGCAAAGACAATAATGGCAATATTGATGAAGAGCTGCCTGTACTTTTTCATAAGACCAGTGATTTAGCTTTTACGTTCAAAAATCGTACCGCATGTACAAAATTAACGATTTACCTTAAAGGGTGTTAAACTAAGCATATGTATATTTATTATATATTTGGATAATTTTAACAAATTCTGAAAAAATGGCCAGGGAAACAGGGCAAATCATTAATGACAAATTCAATAACAAACCAGGCGAACTGTTTGACAGGGAGCTGAGGAGAATCGTATATTTTGCATATGCTGCGACAACAGGGCTCATAATTGCCATATTGATGTTAATGTTCAATAACAGGCTTCTGGCGGGTATAATGATAATTGCATCGGCCTGCGCCATCCTCTTTATCCTCAGAAAAATAATCTCACTGATCAATTCGGCACGTAAATCACTGAATGTTGTTTCAACTTCAAATGAAAAAAAAGATGATGTGATCACCGACTTCTCTCACAAGATCAGGGAACCTCTTAATAATCTTGTAATTATCACTGATATGCTTATGGAGTCAGGCCTTCAGAAAAAGCAGAAGGATCTCCTCGAAACTTTTGTGGCATCGACTAAAAATATGGTGACCACTGTTAATGAATTAACAATGCAGTCGGCCGGGAACCTGAGCTTAGAGAACCGTAAACATATAAAATTCAACCTGTTATCCACAATCCAGAACACGATTGACCTTTACAGCCTTAAAGACAAAGCCAATATTGATTTTATACTTAATAAAAAGGATCTCAGTGAATTTGAATGTTCCGGTGATCCAATAATACTGAAGCAAATATTCCTTGATATTCTTAATACAATCGAGAATCAGAATTCTGAAAGGCAGATCAAGGTGACAATTAACCTTAAGAAAGAAAGAGATACCGGTTCAGAAAGTTTTATCGGCCTCCGTATCCAGACTGATATGAGCATCAGGCTCATAGACGAAATGAACCTTGAACACAGCCTCGCTGCCAGGCTTATATCATCAGGTAAAGGGACTTTCAGCCAGGAGATTGGAACGAATGTAACTGTCCTGTACATAATACTTCCATTTGCCAATATAGTACGTGAGACAAAACAACAGATTGCCTCTGAAAAGATTGAGGAGCTGATCCACAAGGAAAAGGGACATAAAGAACTTAAGGATATTAAGATACTGCTTGTTGAGGACAACCTGATCAACCAGAAGATAACACACCTCACTCTTAAGCCTCTTGTCAACAGCATAGATACCGCATCCAACGGGAAGGAGGCACTCGATAAATTCGGTACCACCGGTTACGATCTCATCCTTATGGATATCCAGATGCCAATAATGAGCGGGCTTATGGCAGCGGAGAAAATTAGAGCCCTGGAAGCAAGCACAAACTCCCATGTACCCATAATTGCAATAACCGCTAACGCAATGCTCGGCGATAAGGAGAAGTGCATTTCAGCGGGAATTGATGATTATATCAGCAAGCCTTTCCAGCCTTCCGCCCTGATTGAGAAGATAAAACAATTTATTTAGATGTTGCGTGAAAGCGGCTTAAAGCCAATTACCATAATGTCATCGACCTGGGCAGTTCCTGCCATCCATTTTTTTATATTGTCTTCAAGAATCACCTTCTGATCAGGAAACGGGAACCTGTGAATTGTCGTAAGAAGGTACCTGAAACGGCGGTACATAAATTTTCTGTTTTCAGTCCCGCCGAACTGGTCGACATACCCGTCAGAAAAGATATAAAGGACATCGTCTTCCTGAAGGTCCATTTCATGATTGGTATATGATATGCCGGTGGGGTTCATCCCTATGATCAGTTTATCGCCCTTTATCTCGACAAGTGAGTTATCGCGAATGAGATAAAGCGGGAAAAAAGCGCCTGAAAATTCAATCTTTTTCTTTTCAATGTCAATGGCACAGAGACCAATATCCATACCGTCCCTGATTATGGTCCCTATATTCTTTTGCCTTCTGAAGGTCTTTTCTAGCTCCTTGTTCATTATACCAAGGACAGCGGAAGGTTTTTCAATATTATCATCATTAATTGTCTTCTCAATAAATTCCAAACCTATCATGGACATGAGCGCTCCGGGAACTCCATGACCCGTACAATCGGCCCCGGCTACAAAAATCCTGTTCCCCTTCTCTCCTATCCAATAGAAATCACCGCTTACTATATCTTTCGGCCGGAAAAAAATAAAAGATTCCCTGAAGCGGCTGCGGAAATATTCCTCTGACGGAATAAGCGCCTCCTGGATCCTCTGGGCATAAATAAGACTGTCGGTGATATCCTTGTCCCTGATCTCCAGCTCCATCTTTTGCCTTTCCAGCTTTGCAAGAGCTATTTCCTTTTCCTTAAGCAACTTACTGGTCCTGATCAGAATCCTTGCCCGGGAGGTGACTATAAGATAAACCAGGGCAATCAACAGAACACTGTAAAAAATGAACCGGTACGGAGAGTCGGGTGGCTGATTTAACGGATATTCCTTTGAAGAGGAAGACACCAGTCCGTTAATAATAATGGTTAGCTTATAATAATATGTACAGTAGAAAGGTCCCATCAGGTTCTGCAAAAATAGTCGAATTTTCGGTTTCTGAATCCTGCAGAACAGGAATTGGTATCAGGTTGAAGTCAATACCTCGTCTTTACCTCCGTGGGATAATTTCGAATAACTGGCAGATGGCGAAGACACCACCTCACCAATCCCAAGTGATTCCCATTTCTTATCTACCTTACTTATTGTCTCATCCGACGAACATACAATATTTGGCCATTTCCTCGGGAAACCCCCTTCCCGAAATGCTTTGATTGTTCCGTCTATAACCAGGGTATCATCCGGGAGTCTTTCAATATCCCGTCCCGGATCAGAGTTACCGAGAACCTGCCAGGCAACCATAAAAATATTTTCAGTATCAACAGTATGATCGACTGTGAGAATAAGCCTTGGGATACCCTTCAAGCCCGGGCCCCTTAGCCTGTCAAGGGTTTTCTTCACAGCGGAACGGTCTCCGGATTGATCAACACCGATAACAATTACAGGCAGATCCTTTACCGGGCTCACACTCCCGGATACAGATATCAAATCACTGGCGTAATCAGTAAATTCCTCCCGGGAGCCGCTATAATCCCTGTGATCAGAATCTTTCTTTTTTGGAAGCTCTTCCGGTAATTTTTCAGTAGCGTCAATTCCCAGCTTACCTCCCAGGGTGCTGATATCCGATGAATGGTCAAGAACATCGAGGGGTCCGGCACTGAATAAAAGATCCGTTCGTAAGTCTGAGTTTTCAAATACATGACGAGTAAGTTCATAATAATCCCTTATATCGATCTTTCCGCTTACAACAACTATGTATTTGGTAAACATCATCTGTCCGGCCCCGAAAAGTGAACTGATCACCTTTTTACCCTGCCCCGGATACAATTTTTCAATTTTCACGATAACGAGATTATGAGCTACACCTGCATCAGGCATGTGAAAATCTGTTATTTCAGGCTGGAGAGCCATCTTTATTGGTGCCAGGAATATCTTCTCGGTTGCCCTGGTAAACCAGGCATCCTCATTCGGGGGAATACCTACTATCGTTGCCGGGTAAATCGCTTTATATGAATGAGTTATACAAGTGACATGAAATCTGGGATACCAGTCAGCCAGGGAATAAAAGCCTGTATGATCACCAAAAGGTCCTTCCCTGACCAGGTCTTCAGAAGGATCGACATAACCTTCAATTACGATATCAGCATCGTATGGCACCAGGAGGTCATTGGTAATGCATCTGACAAGCCTGACTTTTTCCTTTCTCAGGAATCCCGCAAGGATGTATTCATCGATATTTTCCGGAAGCGGTGCGGTGGCTGACCAGGTATAAACGGGATCTCCCCCCAGGGTAACAGTGACCGGCATTCTTTTACCTGTTTTTTTCCATGCTTCGAAATGATTTGCACCTGTTTTATGCCGTTGCCAGTGCATAGCAGTTGTTTTACTGTCAAGCACCTGCATGCGGTACATCCCCACATTTGTGGAACCGGTTACGGGATTCCTTGTATGCACCATAGGCAGCGTAATGAAACGACCTCCGTCAAATGGCCAGCATTTCAGGATAGGAAGCATGACAAGATCGGGGTCTTTGTGTACTACCTGCTGGCATATACCTTTTCTGACTGTCTGTGAGGGAAGATACCTGGAGAGTTTAAGCAAAAGCGGTAATGAATGCAGCTTGCCTGAAAGATCTCCCTTTATACCGGTCAGAGCAGAGAACAAAGACTTTATTTCTTCCGGCGCTTCATCGAGGTTCGATTTACTCAGGGCTGATGCCATACGATTATCAGAGCCAAAAGTATTGATCAGCACCGGGAATGATGTTCCGTTGTTTTCAAAAAGGAGTGCTTTCCCCCCGTTTTTAACGATACGGTCGGTTATCTCAGTTATTTCGAGAACCGGATCGACGAATGTTTTTATGCGGATAAGATCTCCGGTTTTTTCGAGTTCCCTGATAAAATCTGATAATCCCGAATAAGGCATAGAAAAGTAATGAAGATAAAAGACCAAAGACCAAAGACCAAAGATAAAAGATAAAAGATAATTCAGAAGATCCTTCCCGGGAAAGGCCTGGGTTGGGTTATCAGGATTTGATGGGTATAAAAACAATAATGGGAACTATTCTTTCGATTAGTTCCCATCCACCGTTTGCAACCGAAGCCACAAGTGGTGTCGGATTACTGTTATTCTGGCCGGCTGCATTCCAGGTCTTACGATCTGTTCCTGCAACCCCGGGCCTTCCGGTTCAGCTTGTTACGGCAGTACCTTCCGGCTGTCCTTTCTCCCGATTACTCGGGATTCCGGGACGAAGTATCATTCAGGCTCCGGATCACGACTCCCGAAGGAACCATGACCGGTTTCAGTCGGCTCCTGACCGAAGCCATTCGCTTTCTGAAGCCCTGTGATTCAATCTTTTAAAGAACGTTTCCGGTCTTTTCGATTTTACCGGACATCCAGGATTGGTCTAGGACCAGGTTCCCTTTATCCGGACTTCGGCTCTCCTGATGCGCAGGCCCGGAGGTCTGAACGAACCGGATCGTGTTTCATTTAAGTAACCTTTTCCGGTTCCACATCTTTCGAGCAGCCTTTTATCGCTCACCCGATAGATCAAATTTACTTTAATCTGATACATAAACAATGAGAAGAGTGTTTTTGTTGTAAACCCGATATAAACAATAGTTATCAACAATTGTTAATAACGTCGCGAAGCAGTATCAGCAAAGCCTCACATCACTAATTTCCTTTAGTATAACCGGCGATCAAAAACCTGACTCCAAGGGCGTCGACTTCACCCCCTCATTCCCCCTCTCCCGGAGTGAGAGGGGGATGTATGATATTGTATATAAAGAATATAGCCCCTCTCCCTTGGGAGAGGGGTTGGGGTGAGGTCGGTACCAAACAGAGGGGTTGGGGTGATCTCCACCCTTTTGATCATCTTCAACCTTGATGAGGTACCGATGATATCTCATTTATAGTCTGATTAATACGAGATAATACAGATTCAATATTGTTAATTATTTCCTCATTTTTAAACCTGATTACTTTTATTCCAAATCTTTCCAGTTCACCGGAGCGTCTGTCATCATGTTCAAATGCATTTATACAAGAATGAACTTCCCCGTCAACTTCAATAATCAATTTCAATTTATGGCAATAGAAATCAGCAATATAGAAATCAACAGGATGCTGTCTTCTGAATACAAATCCATCGGAACGCTTTTTCCTGAGATATCCCCATAAAATTCTTTCAGATTCTGTCGGATTTTTTTTCATACTCCTGGCAAGCCTGAATAGGTCCGGTTTGGCACCCACGAACATATCTTTTACTTTACTCCTTCCCATGTACACCATAACATAAAATTAATAAATTATTCTATTTTTCTTTGAGCCTCACTTTGATGAATCACTGACCTCATATCCCTGGCTCCTTTTCAGGTTTTCAGCTACAGGCCTTAGCCCCTTCTGGCGGGGTTATACCTCAGCCCCCCTCTCCAGGGATCCTACCTCACCCCCTCATTCCCCCTCTCCCGGAGTGAGAGGGGGATGTATGATATTGTATATAAAGAAGATAGCCCCTCTCCCTTGGGAGAGGGGTTGGGGTGAGGTCAGTACGAAACAGAGAGGGGTTGGGGTGAGGTCATACAAAAAAGGGTATCATTTTAAAGACACCCTTTTAAATACCAGTATTTCAAATATTATTTCTTATACCCGTACACTGCCAGGTCGCCAAGCATCTCCTCAATTCTTAGAAGCTGATTGTATTTGGCAATCCTGTCGGTACGGCTGCAGGAACCTGTTTTGATCTGTCCTGAATTAGTGGCTACAGCAACATCAGCAATTGTCGTATCCTCAGTTTCACCTGAACGATGCGATGTAACAGTTGTATAGCCTGCCCTGTGAGCCATCTCAATACAGGAAAGCGTTTCCGTAAGCGTTCCTATCTGGTTAAGTTTGATCAGGATAGAGTTAGCACAACCTAATTCAATACCTTTTTTAAGATATTCAACATTAGTAACAAAAACATCGTCACCTACAATCTGTATCTTTTTACCGAGCCTGTCTGTCATCATTTTCCAACCATCCCAATCGCTCTCAGCCATTCCATCCTCGATTGAATCTATCGGGAACATGCCGATCAGTTTCTCAAAATAATCAACCTGCTCTTTTGAAGTTTTCCTCAGTCCTTTGGGGCCCTGGAACTTTGCATAATTGTACATGCCATTTTCATAAAACTCCGAGGCAGCGGGATCAAGAGCTATAGTAACATCAGTTCCCGGCTTAAAGCCTGCTGCCGTAATGGCCTTAACTATGGTTTCCAATGCATCTTCAGGTCCTTCAAGATTTGGTGCAAACCCGCCTTCATCACCTACTGCAGTGCTCAAACCGCGTCCTTTCAGGACCTTTTTAAGAGAATGGAACACTTCAGCACCCATTCTGAGCCCTTCAGCAAAAGAGGGGGCGCCGATAGGTCTTACCATGAATTCCTGGAAAGCAATGGGTGCGTCGGAATGTGATCCGCCGTTAATTATATTCATCATGGGAACCGGAAGTGTTACTGCATTGGCGCCGCCGATATATCGGAATAAAGGAAGGCCGTGAGCCTGAGCAGCTGCTTTTGCACAAGCCAGCGAAACACCCAGAATTGCATTTGCTCCCAGATTGCTCTTGGTCGGCGTCCCGTCAAGCTGTATCATTTTCTTGTCGATACCCACCTGATCGGTAACATCCATACCGTTTATCTCATCTGCAATTACATTATTAACATTCTGGACAGCCTTAAGGACCCCTTTGCCGAGGTAGCGGCTTTTATCACCGTCTCTCAGTTCGAGAGCTTCATTCTCACCAGTTGATGCACCTGACGGCACTGCTGAGCGGCCAAAGAAACCGCTGGCTGTAGTAACATCAACTTCAATTGTCGGATTGCCGCGGGAATCAAGTATCTCACGAGCATGTACACTAACTATTTGACCCATAGGAATTTAATTTTTTATTAAACAATCATGCAATATATAAAAAAAAGGGATAATGATCTCTTATGTCTTATCCCTTTTCCTTTAAATCATATTTTCGTTATTTTTCTTCTGTTTCAGCAGGCTCTCCTGAAGATGTTTCAGGTTTCGCGGCTTCTTTTTCAGTTTTTTCTATAGCTGCTTTCACAGGTTTTTCCGGTGCAGAAGCCAGGGTCTTTTTCCTGGTAGCCCGTCTTCTTCTTGTACCTTTGGTTTTTCCAGCTTCACCGCCGCCCAGCATTGCCTGGTTAAAATCGACCAGCTCCAGAATGCACATTTCGGCATTATCGCCGATCCTGTTCCCGGTTTTCAGTATCCGTAAATATCCTCCCGGTCTTTCTGCTATCTTTGGTGATACCTCCCTGAACAATTCAGCAACGGCCTCTTTATCTTTGAGGTTGCTGAATACCACCCTTCTTGAATGGGTTGAATCCTCCTTCGATTTGGTAATGAGGGGTTCTACAAATGTCTTAAGCGCTTTTGCCTTGGCCGTGGTCGTCGTGATCCTTTTGTGCATGATCAGTGATGAAGCCATATTCGCGAGCATCGACTTCCTGTGTGAACTCGTCCTCCCTAAATGATTTATTACTCTTGCGTGTCGCATTTCTCTAAATTCTCAAACAATTATCAAATTAATCTTTCTCCAGTTTATATTTGCTCACGTCCATTCCAAAAGAAAGGCTCATGGATTCAAGCAGCTCATCAAGTTCTGTGAGTGACTTCTTGCCGAAGTTCCTGAATTTCAGAAGGTCATTCTTATTGAATTTTACAAGGTCACCCAGTGTCTCAACCTCAGCTGCTTTAAGACAGTTAAGTGCCCTGACTGAAAGATCGAGGTCTACAAGCTTTGTTTTGAGAAGCTGTCGCATATGGAGTACTTCCTCATCAAATTCTTCATTTGCCAGTTTATCGTCAGAATCAAGGGTGATTTTTTCGTCAGAAAAGAGCATGAAATGGTAAATGAGAATTTTTGCTGCTTCCTTAAGTGCATCTTTAGGATGGATTGATCCATCTGTTTCGATCTCGAAAAGAAGTTTCTCATAGTCAGTCTTCTGCTCAACACGATAGTTTTCAACAGAATATTTCACATTCCTGACCGGGGTGAATATCGAGTCAATTGCAATAATTCCGAATTCAGCGTCGGCTGGTTCATTTTCCTCAGCCGGCACATATCCTCTTCCTTTGTTTACCGTAAGATCGAGCTGCAGCTTAACATCCGGTTCCATTCTCATGATAACCAGTTCAGGATTGAGTACTTCAAAGCTGCTCAGGGCATTATTAAGATCACCCGCCCTGAAAGCCTCCTTATTATGTAATTTGATTGTGACCTTTTCATGATCGACATCCTCAACTATTCTTTTGAACCTTACCTGCTTAAAGTTGAGAATGATTTCGGTCACGTCTTCGATAACGCCCGGAATGGTTGAGAACTCATGGTCAATGCCCTCGATCTTTACTGTTGTAATAGCATAACCTTCGAGTGAAGAGAGAAGAATTCTTCTGAGTGCGTTTCCAACAGTAATGCCATAACCTGGTTCGAGAGGACGGAACTCGAATTTTCCGAGTTTCTCATCAGATTCCAGCATTATTACTTTGTCGGGCTTCTGGAAAGATAGAATTGCCATAGAATTTACCTTATATTATTATTTTGAATACAATTCGACTATCAGTTGTTCCTTTATATCTTCTGGAATATCAGTTCGTTCAGGTACACTCATATACTTACCTGCCATTTGAGCATCATCCCATTCAAGCCATGAAAGCTTGGACGATTTCCTCGTTGTGAGGGAATCAACTATTGTCTCGAGTGATTTTGATTTCTCACGGACACCGATTATGTCGCCGGGTCTCAGCTGAAATGAAGGAATATTGACAACTTCTCCGTTAACAGTGATATGACGGTGCGACACAAGCTGGCGGGCTCCGGACCTGGTAGGCGAAACACCCAGACGATATACTACATTATCAAGCCGTGATTCAAGGAGCTGAAGCAGCACTTCACCGGTAACACCCTTTGTCCTTGAAGCTTTTTCAAAAGTATTCCGGAACTGACGCTCAAGAACTCCATAGGTATATTTGGCTTTCTGTTTTTCCCTGAGCTGAATGCCATATTCCGATGTCTTTTTTCTTTTTTTAGTAAGTCCGTGCTGACCGGGAGGAAAATTTTTCCTTTCCAGGTGCTTATCAGGACCGAAGATAGGATCTCCGAATTTTCTTGCGATTCTGGATTTTGGGCCGGTATATCTTGCCATTTTATTATTTAATTGTTTATCAGATTATTAATTTCTTTCAAAGCTATTAGACTCTTCTTCTTCCGGGAGCGCGGCAGCCATTATGTGGCATGGGTGTAACATCGACTATTTCCGTTACTTCTATTCCGGTATTTGAAATTGCCCTTATTGCTGATTCGCGGCCTGATCCGGGCCCTTTAACAAAAACTTTAACTTTCCTTAGACCAAGATCATAAGCCACCTTACCACATTCTTCGGATGCCATCTGAGCAGCATAAGGAGTATTTTTCTTGGAACCTTTAAATCCCATCCTTCCGGCAGATGCCCATGAAATGACCTGGCCGGAATTGTTTGTCAGAGTTATTATAATATTATTGAATGATGAATGGACATGAGCCTGACCAGTCGGTTCAACCTTAACGATCCTCTTCTTTAATGCTCCAGTCTTCTTTGCCATATATTAATTATTTAGTAGCTTTTTTCTTGTTGGCGACAGTTTTCTTTCTGCCTTTACGCGTCCTGGCATTGTTTTTAGTGCTCTGCCCCCTGACAGGAAGTCCCAGCCGGTGCCGTACGCCCCGGTAACATCCGATATCCATAAGTCTTTTGATGTTAAGCTGCGTTTCAGACCTCAGCTCACCTTCAAGCTTATAGTTATCGTTAAGGATCCGGCGGATGGTATTGATCTGCTCATCGGACCATTCCTCGACCCTGGTATTCCTGTCCACGCCGGCTTCATCCAGCACCTTCTGGGCAGTGCTTCTGCCTACCCCGTAAATGTATGTAAGGCCAACTTCGCCTCTTTTATGTTTTGGTAAATCTACCCCAACAATACGTGCCATAAATTACTTTTCTTAAATTGAGTTGCAAAATTAATCAAATTATCCCTGTCTCTGTTTGAACTTGGGATTTTTCTTATTAATAACGTAAAGGCGTCCCTTGCGCCTGACAATTTTACAGGTCGCACTACGCTTTTTAACAGATGCTCTTACTTTCATTATCTTAATGTTTCTATTTATACCTGAATGTTATTCTTCCTTTTGTCAGATCGTACGGCGACATTTCAACCTTAACCTTATCGCCCGGTAAAATCTTTATATAGTGCATTCTCATTTTCCCCGAAATGTGAGCCGTAATCACATGTCCGTTTTCAAGCTCCACCCTGAACATCGCATTGGAAAGAGCCTCAATGATTGTGCCGTCCTGCTCAATTGATGGTTGTTTAGCCATACGGTTACATTTTATTTAAAACTTCATCAATAAATTCAAACGTTGTCAATACATCAGCTTTTCCCTTATTGACTGCAACGGCATATTCAAAGTGTGCCGAAGGCTTTCCATCAGAGGTTTTTACGGTCCATCCGTCGTCGAGCTGATAAGTTTCCTTCACTCCCATATTTATCATGGGTTCGATACAGATGACAAGCCCCTTCTCCATTTTTATCCCTGACCCTTTCTTACCAAAGTTAGGCACTTCGGGAGGTTCATGCAATTTTTTCCCGATTCCATGCCCGACCAGCTCTCTCACAACTGAATATCCGCCGCTTTCTGCTTTGGTCTGGACAGCCGAAGAAATATCCCCTATCCTGTTACCCGCAACAGCGGCCTTTACTCCTTCCTCAAGGGATGCCCTCGTGAATTCGAGAAGTCTTTTTATCTCAGGGTCGATTTCTCCCACTGCGAAGGTAAATGCGCTGTCACCATACCATTCATCCAGGACTACCCCGCAATCGACCGAAATAATATCTCCTTCTTTCAGGACATATCCTGAAGGTATACCATGAACCACTTCTTCATTGACAGATGTGCAGAGGGTTTTTGGAAAACCGCCATATCCCTTAAATGCCGGAACTGCATTATGATCACGTATAAAAGTTTCAGCAAGATTATCGAGATAAAGAGTGGTGATCCCGGGCTTAATATGCAAGGCAATTTCTGCTAGTGTCCTCGACACAAGTAAATTGCTTGCTTTTAACAACCCGACCTCTTCATCAGTCTTAAAATATAACATCAAAGAACGAAATACTAATATTTAAATTGATGTAACAGAACCCGACCGCCCCTTGACACGGCCTGATTTCATCAGTCCGTCATAATGGCGCATAAGCAGGTGACTTTCGATCTGCTGGAGGGTATCGAGTACCACACCGACAAGGATCAGAAGAGTTGTTCCACCATAGAATTGTGCAAACTGAGGCGTTACGCCCACTTTGACTGCAATAGAAGGAAGAATTGCTATAATTGCCAGGAATATTGAACCCGGAAGAGTGATCCTTGACATGATTGAATCAAAGAAATCCACGGTCTTCCTGCCGGGTTTTATCCCCGGGATAAATCCTCCGTTCTTCTTCATATCCTCAGCCATCTGAACCGGATTTATGGTGATGGCTGTATAAAAATAGGTAAATGCCACTATAAATATTGCTGTAACCAGATTATACCAGAAACCGTAAATATTTGACAGTGCAATCATAAAACCTGACGTTGAGCTTGCATATCCGGCTATGATCATCGGAAGCATCATAATTGCCTGGGCAAATATAATAGGCATAACTCCTGCAGCATTCACCTTGAGCGGAATATACTGGCGCACCCCTCCATATTGCTTATTGCCGACTATCCTTCTTGCATACTGCACCGGAATTCGCCGGGTCCCCTGCACCAGCATTACTGTTCCAAGAATGACTACGAACCAAAGCACCAGTTCAACGATCAGAGCGATAGGGCCGCCGGCACCGTTAAGCCTGGTACCGCTTTCAAATACGAAGTTCGCCGGCATACGGGCTACAATACCTATCATGATTATAAGCGATATGCCATTGCCTATTCCTTTGTCGGTTATCTTTTCCCCCAGCCACATGACGAAGATTGTTCCTGCAGTGAGTATTATAACTGACGAGATCCTGAAAAAAGTTCCCGTGAGTATGAAGGCCTGCGGTTCGAGGGTTCGTGTAAGGTTAATCAGGTATGTGGGAGCCTGAAGAAAAAGGATTATCACTGTCAGGTACCTGGTATACTGATTCATTTTACGTCTGCCGCTCTCTCCTTCTTTCTGGAGTTTCTGGAAATACGGGAATACTATGCCAAGCAGCTGGACCACAATTGATGCTGAGATATATGGCATGATACCGAGGGCAAAAACTGAAGCCTGTGAGAAAGCACCGCCGGAGAACATATCGAGCAGACCCATAATACCTGTAGATGTCTGGTTCCGGAGGTTTCCCAAAAATGCGGGGTCTATACCGGGAAGGGTAATATATTTCCCGAGCCTGTATAACAGGATGATTCCAAACGTATAAATAAGCCTTGCCCTGAGATCCTCTATCTTAAAGATATTTTTTATGGTCTGAATCAGTCTCATTGAATTTGAATTACAGTTTTACAACGGTCCCGTCTTTAGCTTCAATTGCTGCAACAGCCGATTTGCTGAAAGCATGAGCATGCACTTCAAGTTTCTTTTCAAGGGTTCCTTTGCCAAGTATCTTGACCAGTGCATTTTTGGAGACCAGACCTGCCTTTATAAGAGTTTCGAAATCAATTTTTGTAAGATTGTTCTTTTCTGCAAGATTCTGTAATATGCCAAGGTTTATACCTTTATATTCCCTGCGGTTTATATTTTTAAAGCCGTATTTAGGAACACGTCTCTGAAGGGGCATCTGACCGCCCTCAAATCCTATTTTCTTACTGTATCCTGACCTGGATTTAGCGCCTTTATGCCCTCTTGTTGATGTTCCCCCTTTGCCTGAACCCTGTCCGCGGCCAAGACGCTTGTTTCTCTTTACTGATCCTTTTGCAGGTTTTAAGTTACTCAAATCCATAACTTTATATCTATAAATATGGTTTATACCTTAAATATTTTCAATTTTAACCAGATGTCTGACCTTTTCAACCATTCCGAGAATCTGGGGTGTAGTCTCATGTTCAACACTATGATTCAGTTTATGGATACCGAGAGCGTCAAGAGTCCTTTTTTGTCTCTCAGGTTTTCCGTTTCTGCTTCTCACCTGGGTTATACGAATTTTTGCCATCGTGATATACTTTACTAACCGTTAAAAACCTTTTCCATTGATACGTTCCTGTGCTCAGCGATCATGTAGGGATCGCGCATTTCAAGCAATGCTGCAAAAGTGGCTTTCACCAGATTATGAGGGTTCGAAGAGCCTTTTGATTTTGCAAGCACATTCTTCACACCGACACTTTCAAGAACCGCGCGCATGGCACCCCCGGCTTTAACCCCGGTACCATCGGATGCAGGCTTGATGAATACTTTGGCTCCCCCAAATTTGGCCACCTGTTCATGAGGAATTGTACCATTAATTATAGGCACTTTGATGAGGTTCTTCTTTGCATCTTCAATACCTTTTGCAATAGCTGTGGTAACTTCGCTGGCTTTGCCAAGTCCGTGACCAACTATTCCATCTTCATTTCCTACAACCACTATTGCAGAGAAACTGAATGTTCGTCCTCCCTTAGTTACTTTGGTAACTCTCTGAATACTTACCAGCCTGTCCTTAAGTTCAAGATCGCTGGTTTTAACTTTTCTTATACCTTCTGCCATAATCCTTTAGAATTTTAAGCCGCCTTCGCGTGCTGCATCAGCCAATGATTTAACTCTGCCATGATATTTATAACCGCTTCTGTCGAAGACAACCTTCTCAATGCCTTTCTCTTTGCATTTTGTGGCAAGAAGCTTTCCTACAAGCTTGGCCTGTTCAACCTTCTTTATGCCGGTCTTTGCTGCAATATCCTTTTCTTTTGAAGAAGCAGATAAAAGGGTCACCTTGTTCAGATCGTCAACCACCTGAACATAAATCTGCTTATTGCTTCTGTATACCGCGAGCCTTGGTATATCTACAGTCCCGCTTATTTTCTTACGGATTCTCATTTTGATCCGTGTTCTTCTTTCCAACTTAGTTAAGGCCATCTTTTTAAACTTTTACCATATTAATATACACCCTAAACACTCGCAGATTTTCCGGCTTTACGTCTCAGTTGCTCACCGACAAACTTAATACCCTTTCCTTTGTAAGGTTCAGGCGGACGGAGAGATCTGATCTTTGCTGCTACATGCCCGATCAGCTGCTTATCAATACTTCTGAGGGTAATAACCGGGTTGCTCCTTCTTTCTGTTTTGGTCTCAATTTTTACCTCATCGGGAAGTTGTAAAATTATATCATGCGAATAGCCAAGGCTCATTTCAAGCTGCTGCCCCCTGGCTTCAGCACGGTAACCAACCCCTACAAGTTCAAGCTCTTTTTTATAACCCTGCGATACACCGGTCACCATGTTGGCAACAAGAGCTCTGTAAAGACCATGCAAGGATTTATGATTCTTAGATTCTGATGGTCTTGTTAAAACTATCTGGTTGTTCAAAACCTCAACCTTCAGGTCTTTGTCAATAGTCTGACTCAGTTCTCCCAAAGGTCCTTTCACGCTGACCACATTGCCATCGCTGATACTCACAGTGACGCCTTTTGGCAGGTTTACAGGTAATTTTCCTATCCGTGACATTAAGCTATCCTCCTTTTAGTAAACGTAACATAATATTTCACCACCTATCTTTTCTTTCTTAGCCTCCTTATCGGTCATAAGTCCTTTTGATGTTGAAATTATTGCAATACCCAGGCCGTTCAGCACTCTTGGCAGATCATCAACCCCTGAATAGTGTCTCAGTCCCGGACGGCTTACCCGCTGTAATTCCTTTATAGCAGGCTTTTTGCTTTTTGCATTATATTTCAGGGCGATTTTTAAAACACTTTGTGCTCCCTCACCTTCAACAACTTTATAGCTGAGAATATATCCTTTTTCATAAAGTATTCTTGCAACCTCCTTCTTGAGATTGGATGCAGGTGCTTCGACAATCTTGTGACCAGCCAGGATGGCATTTCTAATTCTGGTCAGTAAATCTGCGATCGGATCAGTCATCTTATATTATTTAATTCTGTTAATACTATTTATATCTACCAGCTGGCTTTTCTTATACCCGGAATAAGGCCAAAAGATGCCATTTCCCTGAAAGTTATCCTGCTGATGCCAAACTGTCTCATATAGCCTCTTGAACGGCCGGTAAGCTTACACCTGTTGCGCTGCCTGTTCGGATTTGAGTTTCTCGGCAGACGGCTTAATGCGACATAATTTCCCTCGGCTTTGAGTTTTGCTCTTTTTTCAGCAAATTTTTTAGCCAGTCTTACTCGTTTAACCTCGCGGGCCACCATTGATTCTTTAGCCATAAAATCAGTTTTTAGAAGTTTTAAAAGGTAAACCAAAATTCTTAAGAAGGGAAAGAGCCTCTTCATCGGTTTCTGCTGAAGTGACGAAAGTTATCTGAAGGCCCATGATCTTTGTGATCTTATCGAGATCAATCTCCGGGAAGATTATCTGTTCGGTGATCCCGAGTGTGTAGTTTCCACGTCCATCAAGTTTGGCATTTATGCCTTTGAAGTCGCGGATACGCGGCAGAGCAACTGATATGAGCCTTTCAAGAAATTCAAACATTCTTTCTTTTCTCAGGGTAACCATTATTCCAATCGGCATATGACGCCTGAGCTTGAAATTCGAAATATCCTTCGAAGAAAAGGTAAGAACAGCCTTCTGCCCGGCAATATCGCTCAGTTCCTTGACACCGGACTCAAGTAGTTTCTTATCGGCAATAGCCTGACCAACACCCTGGTTAAGTACTATCTTCTCCAGCCTTGGCACCTGCATTACGGAATTGTAACCGAATTCTTTCATTAATGCAGGGACGATTTCGTCTTTATACTTGTTTTTTAGCGCGGGTACGTACATTACTTGATCTCCTCTCCTGATTTTTTAGAATAACGCACTAGTTTGTTTTTATCATTAAGTCTCTTTCCGATACGGGTGGGTTTTCCGGAGGCCGGGTCAATAAGCATCAGGTTTGAAAGATGAACAGGGGCTTCCTTCTTTATAATTCCGCCCTGTGGAGCTTTTGCGTTGGGTTTGGTATGTTTTGATACCATGTTTATTCCTTCTACAATTGCTCTCTCCTTATCTCTGTCAACTTCCAGGACTCTGCCCTTCTGACCCTTTGATTCTCCGGTTATAACCATAACCGTATCGCCTTTTTTAATATGAATTTTCTTCTGCATCGTTGTGTATTTAAAGATATTACAACACTTCAGGCGCCAGTGATACGATTTTCATGTACTTTTCACGCAGCTCCCTGGCCACCGGACCGAAAATACGCGTTCCGCGAACCTCGTCGACATTGTTGAGAAGAACTACGGCGTTGTCATCGAATCTGATATATGAACCATCGGCACGACGGATCTCCTTGGTTGTTCTGACAACAACTGCCTTGCTGACAGTTCCCTTTTTTGCTTCACCTGATGGAAGTGCGGATTTCACACTCACAACAATTTTATCGCCTACAGTAGCATATCTTTTTTTGCTACCGCCGAGTACTCTTATACAAAGTACCTCCTTGGCGCCTGAGTTGTCGGCTACTGTAAGCCTGCTTTCCTGCTGTATCATGATTACTTGGCTCTTTCGATAATTTCAACTAGTCTCCAGGTTTTATTCTTGCTCAGAGGCCTGGTCTCTGAAATACGTACCGTATCGCCGATATTGCATGAATTCTCTTCATCATGAGCCATCAGTTTCTTGGTCCTGTTAATGAACTTGCCGTAAATAGGATGCTTTACTTTTCTTTTAACAGCCACTACGATGGATTTATCCATTTTATTGCTGACGACGACACCAATACGTTCTTTTCTTAAATTCCTTTCCATTGCTCTATGCGGCTATTTAGATTTCTGTTCTGATTCTCTTACGTGTAATTCGGTAAGCAGGCGGGCAATAGTGATCTTTGCCTGCTTCAGCTTTTGCGTGTTGTCGAGGGGAGTTATGGCATGATTCAGTCTCATACGCACGAGCATCGTTCTCTCAGTATCAATACGCTCGATAAGGTCGGATGTGCTTAATTCCCTTATTTCTGAAGTTTTCATTTCTATAATTATTTTATTACTCTATGTAATCGCGGCGTACAATAAATTTAGTGGTCACAGGAAGTTTTTGTGCACCCAGGCGGAGGGCTTCCTTCGCAACTTCATAAGGTACACCTTCAGCTTCCAGTATTATCCTTCCGGGTGTTATCGGAACTACAAAACCTTCAGGAGCTCCTTTACCTTTACCCATCCGGACTTCTGCAGGTTTTTTTGTAATGGGTTTATCTGGGAATATCCTGATCCAGAGCTGACCTTCACGTTTCATATGACGGGTGACAGCCTGACGAGCTGCTTCAATCTGCCTTCCGGTGATCCAGCTCTGCTCAAGCGATTTGATACCAAACGACCCGAATGCCAGCTGGTTGCCCCTCTGTGCATTTCCTTTCATCTTTCCCTTCTGGGCTCTCCTGAATTTGGACCTTTTTGGTTGTAACATTGCCTTATATCTTAAAATTTAATACTCACCTATTTGTTTCTCTGCTTTGATTTCTTAAGGCTTTTATTCTTGGCATTCCTTGCCCCGATATTCGGGCTAAGATCTCTCTTGCCATAAACCTCACCATTGCAAATCCATACTTTGATCCCTATAAGACCTACCTTGGTATGAGCTTCAGCCAGGGCGTAATCGATATCGGCACGGAAAGTATGAAGAGGAATTCTTCCTTCCTTATAAGTTTCAGTCCTGGCCATTTCTGCGCCACCCAGACGGCCCGAAATAACTACCTTGATACCTTCGGAACCCATACGCATTGTAGAAGCAATTGCCATTTTTATTGCCCGGCGGTAAGAGATCTTTCCTTCAACCTGCCTTGCAATATTGTTACCTACGATATTGGCATCGAGCTCCGGGCGCTTAACTTCAAAAATATTTATCTGTACCTCTTTCTTGGTAATCTTCTTAAGTTCCTCCTTAAGTTTATCAACCTCCTGTCCGCCTTTCCCTATTATGATCCCGGGGCGGGCAGTATTTACCGTCACAGTAATGAGCTTCAGTGTTCTCTCGATAATAATTTTTGAGATGCTGGCTTTTGCAAGCCTTGCATTCAGGTATTCCCTGATCTTTGTATCCTCAACCAGCTTCCCCGAAAAATCTTTACCACCGTACCAGTTTGAATCCCAGCCTTTAATTATACCTAATCTGTTACCTATCGGATTTACTTTTTGTCCCATCTGTATTATTTTGATGTATTTTCAACTTCTTTATTTATACTGTCAAGCACCAGAGTAACATGGTTCGATCTCTTTCGGATTCTGTATGCTCTTCCCTGGGGCGCTGTCTGCAATCTTTTCATTGCCCTGCCTCCATCGACATGAACAGCCTTTACATAAAGATTGCTTTCCTCAACCCTGACACCTTCATTTTTAGACTGCCAGTTGGCAATAGCTGAAAGAAGAAGCTTTTCCATCCGCCTTGATGCCTCCTGTGAGCTGAACTTAAGGATGTCAAGCGCTTTATTGACTTCTTTGCCGCTGATCAGATCTGTGACCAGCCTCATTTTCCTGGGCGAGGTGGGACAGTTTCTCAGAATCGCCTGGTATTTTGCTTTGGCCTCCTCTTTTCTCTTCTCGGCACTATTTCTTTTTCTTGCACCCATTTCTGTTAAATTTTCAATGTTTACTCAACTTATTATTTATTGCCGGAGTGACCCCTGAAAGTACGGGTAGGTGCAAACTCTCCAAGCTTGTGTCCTACCATATTTTCCGTTATATAAACCGGGATGAATTTATTCCCGTTATGAACTGCAACTGTATGTCCGACAAAATCAGGTGAAATTACTGATCTTCTGGACCACGTTTTGATGACTGATTTCTTTCCGCCCTCATTCATTTCCAGAATTCGCTTATCAAGCTTAAAATCAATGAATGGGCCCTTTTTAATGGATCTGCTCATAATTAATCAGTTATTTTTTCCTTCTTTCAATAATATGTTTTGCAGAATATTTCTTTTTGTCCCTGGTTTTGAATCCCTTTGCAGGAATGCCTCTTCTCGACCTCGGGTGTCCGCCGGATGCTTTACCTTCACCTCCACCCATCGGATGATCGACAGGGTTCATTGCAACGCCTCTCACTCTCGGACGGCGGCCCTGCCAGCGACTCCGACCAGCCTTGCCTGATCTTTCAAGGTTATGATCAGGGTTTGAAACTGTGCCGATGGTTGCCCGGCATGTTGTAAGTACCATTCTTGTTTCTCCTGAAGGCAGCTTGATGGTTGCATATTTTCCGTCACGGGCTGAAAGCTGTGCATATGTCCCTGCACTGCGTGCCATGGCAGCCCCTTTTCCGGGCTTGAGCTCTATATTGTGAACTATCGTACCAAGGGGAATATCATTAAGAAATAATGTGTTTCCAATCTCGGGGGTAGCTTCCTTACCTGACATTACTTTTTGTCCGACCTGAAGACCTGCGGGGGCAACAATATATCTCTTTACCCCATCCTCATAAACAACAAGTGCGATCCTTGATGATCTGTTCGGATCGTACTCTATAGTTTTCACTGTTGCATTCATGCCATCTTTCTCCCTGAGGAAATCGATAACCCTGTACATCTGTTTATGACCGCCTCCGATGTACCTCATAGTCCTGTGGCCGTTAACATTCCTTCCTCCGGATTTTCTGTGCGGTCGGAGGAGGGATTTCTCCGGCGTAGCGCTCGTGATAGTATCAAAAGCACTGATGATCTTGTGTCTCTGACCTGGTGTAACAGGTTTGATCTTTCTGACTGCCATACTGGTTATTAAATATTGCTATAGAAATCTATTTTGTTCCCTTCTGCAAGCGTCACAACTGCTTTTTTAATGGCTGTCGTTTTTCCGACAAGAAGGCCGGATTTGGTATTACGGGTTTTTATTTTCCCGCCATAACGCATTGTGTTTACCGAGTCGACAGTTACACCATAAAGCTCTTCAACGGCTTTTTTGATCTGCAGCTTATTTGCATTTCTGACAACGAGAAAACCATAGCGGTTGAATTTATCACCCTGGCCTGTCATTTTCTCTGTTACGATCGGTTTAAGCAAAATATTCATTTCTATAAGTTTTCTAATTTTCAAAAGTTGCCTGCAAAACGTCAACTGCACTCTCAACAAGTACAATAGTCGAAGCCTTCATAATTTCGTAAGTGCTTAATTCGCTGGCAGTTACAACTTCAACCCCTTGCACATTTCGGGATGACAAATATATATTTTTATTTTGTTCCGGTAAAACAATAAGTGATTTTTTATCGGCTATTTTCAGGTTATTACCCATTTTGAGCATTTCCTTCGTTTTCGGTGCTTCAAAAGAGAAGTCTTCAAGGACAATAATATTTTTCGATGAAGCCTTATAGGAAAGCGCTGATTTCCTTGCAAGTTCCTTTACCTTTTTATTAAGCTTGAAACCATAGTATCTGGGCTGGGGACCGAAAACCCTGCCACCGCCTCTGAAAAGCGGGTTTTTAATACTGCCTGCGCGGGCCGTACCGGTACCTTTCTGTTTCTTTATCTTCCTGGTGCTGCCGGCAACCTCATTTCGTTGTTTGGCCTTATGGGTTCCCTGGCGCTGGTTTGCGAGGTACTGTTTCGTATCCAGGTAAATAGCATGGTCATTAGGTTCAATACCGAAAATGGAATCGTTAAGATTAACTTTCCTTCCGGTTTCCTTACCATCAATATTAAGTATCGCTAATTCCATTATTTTGTAATTATTACGTAACCACCTTTCGGACCCGGGACCGATCCTTTTACTATCAATATATTATTCTCTGTCATAAGCTTCATTATTCTCATACTTACCGCCATGACCTGTTGTCCTCCGGTACGGCCGGCCATTCTCATTCCGGGCAATACCCTTGAAGGGAACGATGATGCACCGAGTGAACCCGGGGCCCTGCCCCTGTTATGCTGGCCGTGGGTTTGTCCGCCTACACCGCTGAAACCGTGGCGTTTTACAACTCCCTGGAATCCTTTTCCTTTTGCCCAGCCTCTGACATCAACCCAGTTATCCGGTTTAAACAGCTCGGCCGTAAGTACCTCACCTTCTTTAACCTGACCTTCTGCGAAACCAGTGAATTCGATCACTTTTCTTTTCGGTGTGGTACCGGCCTTTTTGAAATGGCCCTGTTCAGCTTTTGTAGTGTGCTTTTCCTTTTTGTCATCGAATCCAAGCTGCACCGCAAAATAGCCGTCTTTATCCCTGGTCTTGATCTGTGTCACAACACACGGACCAGCCTGCAGAACAGTACATGGAACGTTCTTCCCGTTTTCATCGAAAAGGGAGGTCATTCCCACCTTTTTTCCAATTAATCCCTGCATCTCTTTAATACTTTACTGGTTTCACACTTTAATTTCCACTTCGACACCGCTGGGAAGCTCCAGTTTCATCAGAGCATCGATAGTTTTGGGCGTAGAGCTGTAAATGTCGAGCAGTCTCTTGTAGGAGGAGAGCTGGAACTGTTCTCTTGCCTTTTTGTTAACGAACGGCGAACGAAGAACCGTATAAATCTTTTTGTGGGTGGGAAGGGGTATCGGACCGCTTACCACGGCACCAGTAGATTTTACTGTTTTTACGATCTTCTCTGCAGATTTATCTACCAGGTTATGATCGTAGGATTTCAGTTTGATACGAATTTTCTGACTCATCTTTAAAGAATTTTTCCTTTTGTAATTTCGACTATTCTTTTGGCTATTTCTGCAGGCACCTCTTCATAATGTGAGAACTCCATGGTGGAAGTTGCTCTTCCTGAGGTAAGGGTCCGGAGTACTGTAACATAGCCGAATTTTTCTGCCAGAGGTACTTTTGCCCTGACAACCCTTGATCCTGCTTTCGATTCCATACCTTCCACCTTGCCCCTTCGCCTGTTAAAGTCGCCGATAACATCGCCGACATATTGTTCAGGTGTGACAACTTCTGTCAGCATTATAGGCTCGAGGATCACGGGATTGCATTTCCCGGCATATCGCCTGAATGCCTGCTTTGCCGCAATCTCAAATGACAGAGCATCAGAGTCAACGGGATGGTACGAACCGTCTTTGAGTGTCACTTTGAGACTTTCGAGCGGGAATCCTGCGAGAGGTCCGTTTGACATAGCTTCACGGAAACCCTTTTCCACAGAAGGGATATATTCTTTCGGAATATTCCCGCCTCTGATCTCATTAATGAACTGAAGGCCTCTGACTCCATCCTCAGCCGGGGATAATTCAACAGTTATATCTGCAAATTTACCTCTGCCTCCTGTTTGTTTCCTGAACAGTTCACGAAACTCGGCGGATGTTGTAATAGCCTCCTTGTATGCAACCTGGGGCGGACCCTGGTTACATTCAACATGAAATTCCCTCTTCAGACGGTCAATAAGTATCTCCAGGTGCAGTTCTCCCATCCCATGAATAACAGTTTGTCCGCTGTCGGGATCGGTTCTCACCTGGAAAGTCGGATCTTCCTCGGCAAGCTTGTTTAGTGCAATTCCCAGCTTGTCGACATCAGCCTGGGTCTTTGGCTCAATAGCCACACCTATGACCGGTTCAGGAAAATCCATGGATTCAAGTAAAATCGGTTTATGTATTGCACAGATGGTATCGCCTGTTTTAAGGTCCTTGAAACCCACACCAGCGCAAATATCGCCTGCCGAAATACTTTCTTTTGGTAATTGCTTGTTAGCATGCATCTGGAACAAACGGTTTATTCTTTCCCTTTTCCCGGTACGGACATTAAGCACCGTATCGCCGGAATGGAGGATCCCCGAATAAACCCTGAGAAAAGCCAGGCGGCCAACAAACGGATCTGTTGCTATTTTAAAAGCGAGAGCTGACAATGGGGCTTCATCATCTGGCTCACGTGTAATTTCAGTATCATTTCGCGGGTCAGTTCCCCTGATTGCGCCTTTGTCAACAGGCGACGGAAGGAATGCCGTGACTGCATCAAGAAGGCTCTGAATGCCCTTGTTCTTGAAAGCTGCACCGCAGAGCACCGGAACAGCACTGCCGGAAATAGTTGATTTCCGGAGGGCAGTAAGCAGTTCCCCGGGGGTAATCGATTCATGATCTTCAATATACCTTTCAAGAAGAGTATCATTGACCTCAGCAAGTGCTTCAACCAGTTTCCCCCTCCATTCTTCTGCTTCTTCAATAAGATCAGCCGGAATATCCTCAATATCGAATTTGGCACCAAGAGTCTCATCATCATTGTAAACCAGGGCTTTCATGTGAACCAGGTCGACCATTCCTCTGAAAGTTTCTTCAGCACCTATTGGTATCTGAACCGGAACCGGATGTGCACCAAGCTTTTCCTTTATCTGGTGGATCACACTGAAGAAATCAGCTCCTGCACGATCCATCTTATTTACAAAGGCAATTCTGGGAACATCATATTTATTAGCCTGTCTCCATACAGTTTCGGACTGGGGTTCAACACCGCCTACCGCACAGAATATTGCTACAGCGCCATCAAGTACCCTGAGCGATCTTTCAACTTCTACGGTGAAATCGACATGTCCGGGAGTGTCGATTATATTGATCTTGTAATCTTCTGAGTTGTACTTCCAGTAAGTTGTTGTAGCAGCCGAAGTTATTGTTATACCTCTCTCCTGTTCCTGAATCATCCAGTCCATCTGGGCATTTCCGTCATGTACCTCTCCCATCCGGTGGGTTCGACCGGTATAATACAGAATGCGTTCCGTAGTAGTGGTCTTGCCGGCATCGATGTGGGCCATGATTCCGATGTTCCTGGTATATTTCAGATTCTTATCCATTAAGCTTCTGCTGCCCTTTTATAATTTAAAAGCGGAAATGAGCGAATGCCTTGTTGGCTTCAGCCATCCTGTGTGTATCTTCTTTTTTCTTATATGCTCCGCCCTCAAGCTTATAGGCTGCCATGAGTTCTGCAGCAAGACGATCAGCCATTGAGTGGCCTGTTCTTTTGCGTGCAAAGGAAATCATGTTTTTCATGCTTATGCTTACTTTGCGGTCAGCACGTATTTCCATAGGAACCTGGAATGTCGCACCACCGACGCGGCGGGCTTTAACTTCAACCTGGGGTGTAACATTCTCAAGAGCCTGCTTAAAAATTTCAAGAGGTGTCTTTCCTTCACTCTTGAATTTATCGCCAACGATTTCCAGCGAATCATAGAAAATCTGGTAAGCAATGCTCTTCTTGCCGTTAAACATAAGATTATTGACAAACCTTGTTACATACGGATCTTTATATTTCGGATCCGGTAAGAGAATCCTCTTCTTTGGTTTTGATTTTCTCATTATCTTATTCCTTTAATATTACTTCTTTGGCCTTTTTGCACCATATTTTGATCTTCTTTGAGTACGGCCATCAACTCCGGAGGTATCAAGAGCACCACGTACAAGATGGTAGCGGACACCGGGCAGATCTTTTACCCTTCCACCCCTTATGAGTACGATGGAGTGTTCCTGGAGATTATGACCTTCTCCCGGAATATAGGCGTTGACTTCTTTCTGGTTAGTAAGTCGTACCCTGGCAACTTTCCTCATTGCTGAATTGGGTTTCTTGGGAGTGGTTGTGTAAACACGTACACATACTCCTCTTCTCTGAGGACATGAATCCAGGGCTGGAGCTTTACTTTTATCTACCAGTTTCTTCCTGCCTTTTCTTACTAATTGCTGAATTGTCGGCATATTTCCAGTTGTTTTAGTATTAAATTTTACTCAAAAAAATGGTTCGCAAAGGTATTTATTTAATTTATTTATTTACAAACAAGTTCAAAAATAATTTAAACCATATTAGGTGCGCATCGCACCATAGCCTGAAAGAGCCATAATTCAGGCCTGATTGCATGTCTTGAAACTAATACTATTCAAACTTAATCGTAAGTTGTGAACAGGTAACTTCCCGATCTTTCCTGCAGAAAAACATTTTGTACACTTACCTAAGAAAGAAAAACCGGTACTCCTGCGTTTCAAAAAACTGGTGCAAAGAAAATAAAAAAAATTGTAATTCTACTTTCTTTCTTAAACAGTTTTTAAAAATTTACTATTTTTGCCCCTCCAAACCGGAACTATGATAAATAATTATAAATAATATTCTCACAAGTTATGAAGACATACCAGACCGACCAGATAAAGAACATCGTGCTCCTGGGCAATTCAGGATCAGGTAAGACAATTCTGGCAGAAGCGATGCTCTTTAACGGAGGTATAATTGAAAGAAGAGGTACAATTGAAGGGAAAAATACTGCTTCTGATTATCGTCCCATTGAGCATGAAAACGGCAATTCAATCTATTCAGCAATCCTTTATACCGAGTATCTGAATAAGAAAATCAATATTTTCGATACTCCGGGTCTTGATGATTTCAGTGGCGGGGTGATCTCCTCCCTTTTTGCTGCAGATTGTGCAATTCTGCTGATAAATGTCCAGAATGGGGTCGAAGTTGGAACCGAGATCCATTTCAGGCATGCTGAAAAGGTTCACAAGCCGGTGATAATTGCAGTGAATGGCCTCGACCATGAAAAGGCAAACTTTGAGAAGTCGATAGAAATGCTGAAGGAAAGGCTCAGCAACAATATAATATTAGTTCAGTACCCTGTCAATGAAGGCGTGGGATTCAACTCAATCATTGATGTTCTAAAGATGAAGATGCTCAGGTACGGTAAAGAGGGAGGCAAAGCTGAGATTGCAGATATACCCGCAGACCAGAAAGAAAAAGCCGAGGAGCTACATAACGCCCTTGTGGAAAAAGCTGCAGAAAGCGATGAATCGCTTATGGAGCTCTTCTTTGCCAATAACACCCTGGCCGAAGCTGAAATAAGGAAAGGTATTGCAAAGGGAATCCTTACCCGCAGCATGTTCCCTGTTTTTTGTATTTCGGCAAAACAGAATCTCGGTGTTGATAACCTTATGGAATTCATTGTTAATGAGGCACCTTCAATTACCGATATGCCTGTTCCCAAAAACAGCAAAGGCAATCCGGTAAAGCCTGATTCCGCCGGGCCCGCTTCTCTTTATATTTTTAAATCATCAATTGAGGAGCATATCGGTGAAATCAGCTATTTCAGGGTTTATTCAGGTAAGATCACAGAAAATCTCGATGTCATAAACACCAACAACGGAACAAAAGAGAGGCTCTCACAGCTTTATGTCTGCGCAGGTAAAAACAGGAGCCGGGTGCCCGAGCTCTTGACAGGCGATATTGGCGCCCTTGTCAAGCTGAAGAACTCAAGAATGGATCATACCCTCAATGTTCCCGGGAACGACTGGAAATATGATGGGGTGAGATTCCCCGAGCCGAAATACAGGACCGCAATAAAGGCTCAGAGTGAAAGTGACGATGAGAAGCTGGGAGAAGCACTTAATAAGATCCATCTTGAGGATCCCACAATCATAGTTGAATATTCAAAAGAACTTAAGCAGATAATAATTCACGGCCAGGGCGAATACCATTTAAATATAATGAGATGGCATCTTGACAATATTTATAAGATCCCGACGAACTACAATCCTCCTAAAATTCCTTATCGTGAGACGATTACCAAATCTGCTCAGGCAGATTACCGGCATAAGAAACAATCGGGAGGTGCTGGGCAGTTTGGAGAGGTGCATATGATCATTGAGCCATATGAGGAGGGTTCTGCCGAGCTTGCAACAATGAAAGTAAACGGAAAGGATCTTAAGCTGTCTGTCAGAGGGAAGGATGAGATTGAACTTGACTGGGGCGGAAAACTTATTTATTGCAACTGTATCGTTGGCGGATCAATTGATGCAAGGTTTATGCCTGCAATCCTTAAAGGCATTATGGAGAAGATGGAGGTGGGTCCGTTGACCGGGTCATATGCCCGCGACATAAGGGTTTATGTTTATGACGGCAAAATGCATCCGGTCGATTCAAATGAAATATCTTTCAGGCTGGCCGGGAGGAATGCTTTCAGCCAGGCATTTAAAATCGCAGGACCAAAAATTCTTGAACCGGTATATGATGTTGAGATAATGGTTCCGTCTGACCGTATGGGAGATGTTATCAGCGATCTTCAGGGCCGCAGGGGAATGGTTCTCGGCATGTCAAGCGAAAAAAGGTTTGAGGTAATAAAGGCACGGGTCCCTCTTGCTGAAATGAATAAATACTCGACAGCTCTCAGTTCAATAACTGGCGGCCGGGCTCTGTATACAATGAAATTCTCTGATTATTCCCAGGTTCCGGGTGAGGTACAGGATCAGATTATAAAAGCTTACTCCGAGGAAGAAGAAGAGGAATAGTCTTCTTCAGTCCAAAGTCTTTAAAGTCTAAAGTCTGTAAAGTCGTTATAAATAATTCTGACTTTATGGACTTTTGACTTTATGGACTTACGCCGACGTCAGAAAATCCATCATGCTGGCAGCATTTAAATTTTCCGGATCCAGCTGCATCACCATCCTGAAATAAACTTTAGCTTTCTCGTAATCAAAGTTTTGCATATGTGCCCTTCCCAGATGATAGAGTGCAGAAACATGTTTGTCGGATTGATTTAAGAGCTTTTCAAAGAATTTGATTGCTTCAGTGTACTTTCCTGAAGCTTTAAGTGCAACACCCATATAATAATTACCCATAATTGTCTCCGGTCCGTATTCAATTAATTTTCTGTAACATGCAACACTCTTATCTTCTTTTCCAAGGTGGTAATAGCTCAGACCAAGCCATAAATAAGTCATCGGAAGATTTTTGCCTGAATCTATTATTTTGTTAAAAATCTCAGCGGCTTTGGAAAACTGTGTCGAACGGTACAAAGCTACTCCCACCCTGTACATAACATAAGGACTCCCGGGCTTCAGATTCAGCACTTTCTCATAACTCGATATTGACTTGGCCATTTCGCAAAGAATATAGTATACATTCCCGAGTTCCAGAAGAATATGTATATTTTCGGGTTCCTCCTTATGTTTTATTTCAAGAATCTCAGCAGCTTCTTTAAGGTTACCAGCAAGGATATGATCAAATGCGCTTTCAAAATGCCCTTCAGGATGATTTTTCATAATGATGATTTTTATAGTTTTGATCCATGATTTCTTTCCGTAATGGGTATATATTCATGATCGCCATAAACATATTTAAAGGCAGGCCGGATCAGCCTTTTTGCAGAAAATGTAAGCTCTTCAATGCGGTGTGCACACCATCCGGCAACCCTTGCAATTGCAAACAGAGGCGTATATAGCTCTCTGGATATATCGAGACATGAGTATACAAAACCTGAATAAAAATCAACATTTATACAAACCACCTTGGTTGATTTTTCTCCTTTAAAGACTCTGAAAACCTCAGGGGTAATCCTTTCGACCAGTGAATAAAGCTCAAATTCTTCGAGACGGTTCTTTTCAATTGCCAGCTCTCTTGCCTTTGTCTTTAATATTGCTGCCCTCGGATCGGAAATGGTATAAACAGCGTGACCTATTCCATATATTTTTCCTGAAAAATCATTAGCCTTCTTATTTAGAATCTTAAGAAGATATTGTGTAACCTCTTCCTCTTTGGTCCAGTCTCTGACATTAGCTTTTATGTTCTCCATCATTTCCAGAACTCTCACATTTGCACCTCCATGCAATGGTCCTTTTAATGATCCGATGGCGGAGGTGACAGCTGAATAAATATCTGTTTCTGAAGAACTTGTTACCCTCATTGTAAAAGATGAGTTATTGCCGCCTCCGTGCTCGGCGTGAAGAACGAACATAAGGTCAAGCAGATCAGATTCGAGCTTTGAGAAGCCCGTGCAATCACCTTTAATTAAAAAGAGAAAATTCTCAGCCGGACTCAGGTTTGGCTGGGGATGACGGATAGAGAGTGTCTTACCCTGGTAAAGATGTCTTAATGCCTGATATGAATAGGCAACAATAGTGGGGAATTTTGCAATTATATTTAACGACTGCTTAACCATGTTACCAAGGGAGATATCGTCAGGCTTATCGTCAAGAATATATAATCCCAGAACGGAGCGCGCAAGTATATTCAGCACATCCTTACCTTTCATCGACAGTATCATGTCTTTGGTAAAATCATCGGGCAACCCGCGCAAGGCTGCCATATGTTCGGAAAACGATTTCAGCTTATCCAGCGTCGGAAGATGACCCGTCAGTAAAAGATAAATAGTCTCATCAAATCCATGACGGCTTTCTTTCTGAAAACCGCTTGTAATATCTTCAATGTCAATCCCACGATATAACAATCTTCCCGGTATAGCCACTACTTTGCCATCCTCTTTTTTATACCCTATAACATCACAGATATTCGTTAAACCTACCAGGACACCCGTGCCATCAGTATTCCTCAGGCCACGCTTGACATCGTATTTTTCAAAGAGCGCACTTTCAATCTGGAATGATTGCCTGACAGGATTTTCAAGATCGGAAAGGAAATTATTGTCGTTCATATCAATTAATTTTTATGGTTTAAATATTTGAAATTATGGCATCGGCAAATTGAGAAGTCTTTAATAAAGTAGCATTCTCCATAAGCCTGTGAAAATCATAAGTGACCTTTTTATCCAGAATGGTTTGTTCGAGAGCGCTGTAAATCCTGGCTGCAACTTCATTCCATCCTATATACTCAAACATCAGAGCGCCTGAAATGATTACAGAGCCGGGATTAACTTTATCCTGGCCGGCATATTTGGGTGCAGTTCCGTGAGTTGCTTCAAATATTGCATGTCCTGTATCAAAATTGATATTTGCCCCGGGCGCAATTCCTATTCCTCCCACTATTGCAGCCAGGGCATCAGAAATATAGTCGCCGTTCAGGTTAAGGGTGGCTATGACAGAATATTCATCGGGCCGGGTCAGTATCTGCTGGAGGAACGCATCGGCAATTACGTCCTTTATTATAAGCTTCCCGGAAGCCTGAGCCTGGCTCAGCTGGCGGTCAGCTTCCTTTTCCCCGTCACTCCTTGCTATTGTCTTGTGCTGGTTCCATGTGAATACCCTGTCTCTGAATTCCCTTTCAGCCAGTGCATATCCCCATTTCATGAATGCGCCTTCGGTGAATTTCATGATATTGCCCTTATGAACCAGTGTCACCGACGGGAGCTTTTTCTCAAGGGCGTATTTAACCGCCTGCCTGACAAGCCTTTCTGTTCCCTCAACCGATACCGGCTTTATGCCTATCGACGAGGTTCCGGGAAACCTGATCTTCTTTACTCCCATTTCATTTATAAGGAAATTCTTAATCCTGTCAGCCTCCGGTGTTCCGTTCATAAACTCAATACCGGCATAAATATCTTCGGTGTTCTCCCTGAAAATATGCATATTGACTTTTTCGGGATGCTTAACCGGGCTGGGTACTCCTTTGAAATACTTTACAGGCCTGTAGCATGTATAGAGATCAAGCACCTGCCGTAAGGCAACATTCAGCGACCTCATACCTTCACCGATTGGTGTTGTGAGCGGGCCTTTAATCCCCACAAGATATTCCCTGAAGGCATTAAGCGTCTCTTCCGGCAGCCAGTCTCCGGATTTATTAAATGATTTCTCTCCGGCAAAAACTTCCTTCCAGATAACCTTCCTTTTTCCTTTGAAAACATTTTCAACAGCTGCGTCGAAAATTCTTACAGAAGCATTCCAGATATCACTGCCGGTGCCATCGCCTTCAATAAAAGGGATTACCGGATTATCAGGCACTTCCAGCCTGCTGTTTTTAAACCTGATCTTACCTGCTTCCATAATTAAACTTACTTGTTATCTGAATTTGTAAATATCTGACATATAAAGTCTTATCTTTCATGAATGCTTTTTCCCCTTACCAGATTAAGTGCGCTTCCCGCTTTAAACCATTCAATTTGCGATCTGTTATAAGTATGGTTGACCTTAAAAGTTTCAGTACTGCCATCAGAATGGTGAAGTACTATCTTTAACTGTTTACCGGGAGCCAGATTTTTCAGACCGGTGATGTCCATTTTATCCTTTTCCTGAATTTTATTATAATCATTTTTATCTGAGAAAGTCAAGGCCAGAAGTCCCTGTTTTTTAAGGTTTGTCTCATGAATCCGGGCGAACGATTTTACGATTACTGCCCTGACATTCAGGAACCGCGGCTCCATGGCAGCATGCTCCCTTGATGAACCCTCACCGAAATTTTCTTCACCTATCACAATTGATCCTTTGCCTGATTCTTTATATTTCCTTGCGACCCGGGAAACAGATTCATACTGACCTGAAACCTGGTTCATAATATTATTTGATTTCCCATTAAAGAAATTTACTGCACCAATCATGTAGTTTTCAGAGATGTTTTCAAGATGACCCCTGTATTTAAGCCACATACCGGCCATTGAAATATGATCGGTCGTACATTTTCCTTTTGCCTTTATCAGAAGTTTTAAATCAGTGAGATCCTGTCCGTCCCAACGAGGGAAGGGGACAAGAGCCTGTAACCTGTCTGAAGCAGGGTTGATAATTATTTCACCTGTTTTTTTAATTTCTGAATTTTCTTTAATACTGTCAATAATATTGGTAAATCCATGAGGCGGAAGATCATATCCTGCGGGTTCATCCAGCATGGTTTTTTTTCCCTGTTGGTTTGTAAGGGTATCCGTCAATGGATTGAAAGTCAGGTCACCGGCTATGGCCAGAGCAGTAACTATTTCAGGGGAGGCAACAAAAGCATGGGTGTTTGGATTGCCATCGGTCCTCCCGGCAAAATTCCTGTTGAAAGAATGTATAATGGTGTTGATTTCATTCTTACCTGATCCCTGGCGTGCCCATTGGCCTATGCACGGGCCGCAGGCGTTCGCAAATATTTTCCCTCCGATTTTCCTGAAAATATCCAGATAGCCGTCACGTTCAGATATTGCCCTGATCTGCTCTGAGCCCGGGGTAATTGTGAATTCGGACTTAACAGCCAGGTTCTTATCAATTGCATTTCGGGCAACCGAAGCAGCCCTCGAGATATCCTCATACGACGAGTTAGTACATGAGCCAATCAGCCCTGCTTCCACTTTTCGCGGCCAGCTGTTTTTTTCTGCTGCCTCTTTCATTTTGGAAATGGGAGTTGCAATATCCGGAGTAAAAGGACCATTTATATAAGGTTCCAGCTTAGAAAGGTCGATCTCAAGGACCCGGTCAAAATATTTATCCGGATTTGCATACACTTCAGGATCACCGGTAAGATACACAGATGATTTATCAGCATGATCAGCAATCAATTTCCTGCCTGTAGCTGCGAGATATTTTGCCATTGCCTCATCATATCCAAATAATGAACAGGTAGCACCAACTTCAGCTCCCATATTGCAAATTGTTGCTTTACCCGTACATGATAGTGATCTGGCTCCATCCCCGAAATATTCAATTATACAACCTGTGCCTCCTTTGACTGTAAGCTCGCCGGCAACTTTAAGAATGATATCCTTGGGTGATGCCCAGCCGTTCAGCCTGCCGGTAAGCTTTATACCGATCAGTTCAGGGAATTTGAGCTCCCAGCCCATCCCGGCCATAACATCCACTGCATCGGCTCCACCAACTCCGATGGCGATCATTGCCAGCCCACCTGCATTTACTGTATGGGAATCAGTGCCTGTCATCATACCTCCGGGGAATGCATAATTCTCAAGTATTATCTGGTGGATTATTCCTGAACCAGGTTCCCAGAAATCAATATCATATTTATTGCAGACCGACCCTAAGAAATCGTACACTTCCCTGTTTGTTCCAAGAGCATTTTCAAGATCAGGGAGCGATCCGGTCCTTGCCATAATCAGATGATCGCAGTGTACCGAGGCCGGGATTTCCGACTTTTCCTTACCGGCCATCATAAACTGAAGCAAGGCCATCTGTGCCGTTGCATCCTGCATGGCTACGCGGTCAGGGGCAAATTCCACATAGTCTTCACCTCTTTTAAAAGAGGCTGCTGAATTCGTGTCATAAAGGTGGCAATACAGGATCTTTTCTGCCAGTGTGAGCGGCTTCCCTAAAAGTTTTCCTGCCCTGGAAATTTTTTCCGGCAACTTATTATAGAACGATTTTATTACATCAGGATTAAGGGACATTTCAGGTTTGTTTAAGAATTCAGGTATTTGCAAATAGTTGCCAGGTCATAAGAAGCATTTCGTTAAGCAATACGGGATTTTGCCCTAAAGGATTTCGGATTTGAATTCTTATCAGATTCAACCAGATCGTCTTCAAACTGTTCCTTATCAAATGAGAATTTATTACCAAGGAAATCCATAAGTTTAACAGTATCCTCAAATGCATTACCCAGACAGGTTGATGCACCCGGGGAAGGTGTGATGTTAAAAATGATCTTATCACCAATAAGCTTGGCTTCGCCCATTTCGAGTTTCCTGGTAGTATTATTAATAATCTGGGGACGTGTCCCTCCTACCTTTTTGGCAAATTTTATCTCGTCAAGTTTTATTTCAGGGACTATCTTCCTGATCTCCTTCAGAAAATATCGTTTTCCGATTGAAGGTATATCATAAATGACATTCTTAAGGATGTAATTAAAGATGATCCTGTCGGATGTTATTTTCAGAATACTGACGATAGGTTTTAGACCCAGCCCAAATGTTTTCCAGTACTCCCAGAAAGTAGAATAATTATATCTTTCAAGAAGAAAAATCGGCTTGGCAGTCGGACCAAAACGGGTTATGTTCTCATTATGTACTTCCGGATCGCCATGAATAGCTGCAAAGGGTAGTTTGGCTACCTGCATAGTATAGACCTTACCGTTCAGCACTTTGGGGCCGCGATAGAAGCTTCCCGACATTGACAATATGGACATATTCTTTCCATACCCCAGTGATTTGGCAATTTTCAGACTGTGGCTTCCGGCGGTGACAACTACGGCTGATGCTTCAAATTCACCGCGGTCAGTTGTCACCCTGTAAATATCCCCTGTTTTTTCGATCTTCAGAACCCTGGTGGAAAGGTAAACTGATATATCGGGTTTTTCCTTCATCGCATTTTTGACAAATGAATGGCTCAGCCTTCCGAAATCGACAGTATATCCGTCTTCGGTTATCAGAGCCAGCAATTCCTGATCAGGATCCCTTCCCTTTAATATCCTCGGTTCAATTTTACCGATCTCATCCTTCCCTATCATCCTGAGTTTAGGGAACAGCTGACCAAAGGTTTTGAATCTTTCGCTGAGAGTCGCAACCTGTTCCTTTCCAACGGCCAGGACCATTTTCGGGACTTTAATAAATATTTTATAATCACTGTTCCCTGACTTCTCCGCTTCGAGGTATAATTTTACCATATCAGCGCTTCGCTTGACCTTCCTGGCTTTTTCCAATGTATAATTGGTCTCGATATCTCCGAAGTGGAGTGTCTGGCTGTTCATTGTTGATGCCGTATTTACAAGACCGAAGTCGTTGTATTTTTCAATCAACCCGATGTTTTTGACATCGGTGTATTTGCTCAGGGTGTATAGAAGAGCTGTTCCGCTAACACCTCCCCCAATAATCAATACATCATGTTTCATGTTTTCCTTTAATTAATGCCAATTTAGTTATCAGATTTTCACTGTTTGGTACCTGATTAACCCAATTTTATTCAAAGAAATCATGTTTTTGAACAGGGTTGTAAAACTATGACTTTTATCATGTTTTACAAACTGATTCATTAAAATTGAACAAATAAAAAACAAATAATTTCGGGTTTTGTTGGATTTTCCGGGAAAAATAAGACACAGGCATCATTATCAGAAAACAGATAACCCATCTTCCTGCATCCCTGTGCCGGGTAAAGCTGGAAAATGGGTTATGTCAGATGGATATGCGTTATCCGGGAGAGGTAAAAGCCGGTTAAACACTTTTCAATACATCCCACACGAAAGCTCTTATCCCTACCTCTTCATTGACTGCATCAATTCTTTTAACATTGTTCAGGAGGGAATCGACTTTATCATCATCAATGATTGCCAGGACGCTTTTATTTATCTCGGGCCAGGTATGAGTGCCAAGGTGTGGAACACCAGTGCTGGTGCCCCGGCCCTGTACATTTTCCCATAAAGTATAGCCTTTTATTCCAAGCTTATCCAGTAAATATTCGACCTTCTCGGTGTGAGCCTGGTTGTATATTATCATTATTGCTTTCATTATCTTTGGTTTGAAGGATTATATCTGATTAGCTTTCCCATTGCCGTTAACAAAATCAAACTCTGAATAAACAGCCAGTTTCTTGTTCCGTTCTCCGTGTTTTGAGAAGATTGCATATACGACCGGAACAATTACAAGTGTCACCAGAGTTGAAAAAATAAGCCCTCCGATAACTGCCACACCCATAGGACTCCAGAGTTCCGATCCTGCACCTGTGCTTATTGCCAATGGGAGCATTCCAAGGATGGTTGTGGCAGAGGTCATTATCACCGGCCTCAGTCGCGACCGCCCCGATATGGCAATAGCTTCATAAAGCTCATAACCTCTTTCGCGCATCAGGTTAATAAAATCGACAAGGACAATTGCATTCTTTACAACTATGCCAATAAGCATTACAGCTCCTATTCCTGAGATCACACTCAACGCAGTATGTGTTGTGAACAGGGCGATTGCCACCCCGGAGAATGCAAACGGGATTGAAAACATTATGATAAATGGCATTTTGAGCGATTCAAACTGCGATGCCATTATAAGATAAACCAGGATAAGGCTAATAACCATCAGTAAAGCAATATCCATGAATGATTCCATCTGTTCTTTTATTGCTCCGGAGATCTGTACCATTACCCCGGAAGGTAAAGTTGTTTCATCAATTGCTTTCTGCACTTCTATCTGGAGGTCGGTAAGAGATCTTTTATATGGTGTAAACGACACAGTAACAATACGTTCCTTACGTTTGCGCTCTATACTTGGAGGAGCCCAGTATTCTTTGATCTTTGAAATTTCTCCAAGCCTGATCAGCTGACCCGAAGGATTTGGTATACCCAGGTTTTCAATATCAGTTATAGTGCTTGTAGTGCTTTTCTTCAGCCTGACGACAACATCATATTCATCTCCAAACTGACGAAGCCTTGTAGCTGTAAGTCCGTCAACTCTGTTCTTGACAGCAGATGATGCCATCGCTGTATTTAACCCGTTAGCGATCATCTTATTCTGGTCAAAAATTATCTGGAGTTCTGGTTTTGATTTATCCCGGCTGATTTTAACATCCTTTGCTCCCAGAATTTTCCTGATCTTTGAAGCAAGTTCCTCGGCTACAATATTTGTCTGGGCAATATTATATCCATAAACTTCAACATCTACAGTGCTTCCGCCGAAGCTTCCCATATTATCAGAAGTACTTACTGTATAATCAACAATCTCCGGAATTCCGGCAAAGTCGTTTCTCATCTGATCAGCTATCTCAAAACTTGACCTTTTTCTTTGTTCAATCGGAAAAAGACTCAGGCTATAACTTATTGTATGGGTACCCTGAGTACCAAACATTGCGGCAAACCCTCCCTGATCATCATAACCTGCCGATGTCGACATGATATTCACTTCAGGATATTTTTCCTTAATGAGTTTGTCAATTTTATCCGATATCATAATTGTCTGATCCACCCGGGTTCCGGTCTGGAGCTCAAGTGAAGCAGTAACCCGCGATTCATCTGCCTGGGGGAAAAACTCTGTGTTAACAAAAGCAAACAGGCTCATTGACCCAATAAAAACTATAAGGGCAATTATCGCCACAACCGTCTTATGATGAAGAGCCCAACGCAGAGTTCGTTCATAAAAATGATCAAACCAGTCAAGTCCTTTCCTTATGCTTCCGTCATAAGTCCAAAATGGCGCATCCTTTTTAATAGGATACCATTTCAAAAGAAGGGCACTCAGTGTGGGTGTAAGCGTGATAGCGGCAAATACGGATGTCACTATTGTGATTGTAACGCTCATGCCAAGCTGTTTGAAAAGTACACCGGTCAAACCTTTAACAAATGTAAGAGGGAAGAAAACAGCGACAACGGTAAGTGTTGTGACAATAACTGCGAGCCATACCTCATTGGTAGCATAAATAGCTGCTTCCCTTGGCCTGCTTCCGCGCTCAATATGCTTTGTGATATTCTCAAGGACCACAATAGCATCATCCACAACCATTCCTATCGCAATAGACAGAGAAGTGAGTGAAATAATGTTAATTGAAGCATCGGAGATGAACAGGTAGATGAATGCAACTATAAGTGATATAGGTATCGTAAGTATAATGATAAAGGTAGCTCTCCACCGGCCAAGGAAGAATAAGACCACCAGTATAACAAAGATTGCTGCATACATTAAAGTCTCAGTAAGGTTGCTGATTGAATCCTTTATAAATGAGGCAGAGTCAAAAAGTTTTTCAATTTTAACATCAGGCGGAAGCTCAGTTTTAAGAGTTGCAAGAGACTTTTCAATCTCCTTTGTAACTTTGACAGTATTACCTCCGGATTGTTTCTGGACGTACATAGCCATTCCTCTAAGGCTGTTGATCTTGGTATCCAGTTTCGTTTCACGGATAGTATCGCGGACTTCGGCAATGTCTTTCAGGTAGATATTGCTTCCACTGTAACTGCTTATAACAATGTTTTTTACAACTTCACTTTCAGGGAATTCACCCTGGATACGGAGGGGGTAATCCGTATTGCCCATTTCGATATATCCGGCCGGCAAATTGAGGTTTTCAGCCCGGAGGATATTCCCTATCTGCTCAACGCTGATATTGTATGCCTCCATTTTGCGGGGATCAACATCAATGTAGACTTTACGACCCGGCACACCTGAAAGAGAGACTGAACCCACACCCTCGATACGGTTCAGGGGATTAACAATTTTTTCGTCAAGTATCTTCTCGAGCCCGGCATAACTCTCCTTTGCGGTAACTGCATAAAAGATAATTGGCATCATGTTGGTGTTGAATTTGATGATGGTAGGCTTTTCAGAATCTTCAGGAAGTACCCTTTCTACCATGCTCAGGGCACTTCGTATATCATTCGATGCTTCATCGAGATTGGTGCCATATTCAAAATTCATGAAAATTACTGATACTCCATCACTGGATCTTGAGGTGATCTCTTTCAGCTTGCTTACCGAGTTCAATGAATTTTCCAATGGCCTTGTAACATTTGATTCAATATCTGTTGCACTCGCTCCCGGATAAGTCGTATAGACCAACACAAACGGAAGTTCCATTTCAGGATAGAGATCTACCGGAAGCTGAATCAGTGAATAGATCCCCATAACCATCAGAGCAACAAAGATCAGGATTGTAGTTACGGGTCTTTTTACGGAAGCACTATATATACTCATTTTTTTAAAGTTGAAATTCTGATTATTACTCTACTATATCAATCTTATCGCTGTTGATAAGCTTTGACTGGCCCTCGGTTATAAGCTTAACTCCTTCTTTAAGGGTTTCGGAAATAATTTCCAGCTTGTCATCAAACCTTTTTCCTATCAGTACTTCGACCCTTTTTGCCAGACCCTGGTCTTCAACAAAAACATACCTTAAATTGGTGCCTTCCTGCATCAGGACTGTTGCAGCGGGAACCACGAACGTCTCAACTTCTCCCAGGTCCATGGAAATGCGGACAAACATTCCGGGCTTCAGAAGATCGTTCCTGTTTGGAACCTCGAGCTCTACAATGAATGATCTTGTAACCGAATTAATAGTCGGTGCAATCCGGTATACAGTCCCGGTAAATTTCTCACCTTCATAAACATCTGCAGTTATATCCGCCTTCATTCCCATCCTGATCAGTGGATAATACTGTTCCGATAAACTGACATTTGTTTTCAGCGGATTTACCTGCATGACAGTAACAACAGCTGATCTCCCTGAAGCAGTTGTGGGTGTACCGGAATACATCTCTCCATTTTCAAAATATTTTCCGGTGACCACTCCGTAGAACGGGGCTCTAAGCAATGTATTCTGCTCCATAAAATCAACAGTGGTTTTCAGAACATCAAACTGGGTTTTCATCTGATCATATTGCTGCTGCTTGGCGCTTCCCGATTTCAGGAGAGTATCGAGTCTTGTAAGATCTTTAGCCAGGCTGTTCAGCTGCACCTTCTGCTGATACAGCTGTGTGCGGTCCATAAGGAATAGTTCGTCATCCTTTTTTACCCTGTCTCCCACTTCAACATAAATTTTATCAATCCGTCCGGGCGTGGAAGGGGCCATGTTTACTTCTTCAAATGGAAGTATCGTGGCAGTATAATCTATAGTCCTCGCAATTTTCGTTTTTGAAAGCAATATTATTTTGACAGGTATTGCAGCTTTTGCAACTGATGTAGTTTCGCCCTGAGAATTGCCAGCTTCAGGTTTGCTCTTTGATGAACAGGCTGAAAGAATAAGTCCGCTGATCAGGATTACCGGGATTGACTTTAAGTATTTCATTATTCTGGTTTTATGAGTTTCTATTATTATTACATGTTATTCAATAATTTATCTAAAGCAAGCTTTGTCTGCAGAAGATTCATAAGGGCTGAAACATAGTTGTTCTCAGCAGAAAGGTAAAGCGAGTTAGCCTGTGTAAGCTCAAGACTCGATGCCATTCCCTGCCTGTATTTATTCTCCATGCTTGTGTAAACTCTTTTCGAAACATCCACATTAGCCTTCTGACTTTTATACTGAAGGTTGGCATTAACAAGATTATACCGCAGCTGCTTCTCCTGGATCAAAAGCTGTTCGGTGACCAGCTCTTTTGTGGTTCTGGCTTTATCGAGATTTATCCGGGCTTTTTTGATCCTCGCGTATATCTGTCCGCTTGCCAGAATAGGTACTGAAAGCTGCAGTCCGGCCATTGAGTTCTGGAACCATCTCAGATCGGATATTTTTTCGCCCATACCGTTGGTTCCGTAATTATAGAATCCTGCAAGTGTGGGAAGTACAGCAGCCTTTTGCGATTTAACCATGAGTGAGGACATCTGTTCCTGTCCCTGCACCATTCTGTAGTTTATATGCTTTGTGTAATCAAACTCCTGGGAAAGCAGTGATTCGACATTGATCTGGTTTGTAAGGCTTTCCAGTGTTTCGGTAAGGGTTATGGCTGTTCCGGCGGGTACTCCGAGCTGATACCGCAGAAGGTTATAATTGAGTTCAATTGTACGCTCAAGAGAACTTCTTGAATTCTCGCTCATCGTAACATTGGAGATCATCTGATCGACATCCGTTGACTCCGCCATGCCGGCTGAGAACATTGCTCTTGTTGATTTAAGCGTTTCATTAAGGTTGGCAATATTGCCGTTCAGTATCTCAAGCGATCTTTCGGAAACGAGTATCAGGTAATAAGCTGTTGATACTGATTCCCTTGTATCAAGCTCCGACTTTTCCAATGACTCTTCACTCAATTTTTGGGCAAGTTTTGTAGTCTCAATGCCAATATATAAAGGTGCATTGAAAAGGAGCAGACTTGCCTGGATTGATGCACTGGAATTGAAAGTAGATCCAAAGGTTACAGGTATCAACTCACCAGGCTTCTGGAAAAATTCGCCGGGCAAAAGGGTGGTTATCAGTTTAAGGTTATCAGTAAAAGATCCTGACGCGCTTACCTGCGGCAACGCAGAGGATATTGTTTCCCAGACTGATATCCGTGCAGCCAGGACATCGGATTTGGCTGACTGTACAAGCTTATTGTTCATAAGAGCATAATCCTGAGCCTCCTTAAGGGTGAATCTCATCCCGCCGGATGTTTCCTGAGCATACATCACGGCTTGTGTAATGATAACTGTGAATGCAATTGCAATTGAGAATCTGGTTTTCATACTTCGGTTTTATTCTTTAACTTAAACTTTGTGCAACAATTACTTTATTTTATTCTGGGTCTGCTTTTTTTCATGAAAGTTTATCAGATCAAGACCCTTCCGGGTTGAGATCCCCCTAAGGTAGTTAAGATAAAAGTCTCTTAACACCTCTTTATTCATAAAGCTTTCCGGTGGGAAAACTTCTTTGTCATTAGACATCCGTGCTACTTCGGACATACATTTATTGGCAATTTCAATATTAATATCCTTCCTGAAAATTCCTTCTTTAATCCCTCTCTTAAGAATCCCGGCGTTATTATTCGCATAGGGTAAGTCATCCAGTGCTCCCATTTTTTTCATCATTTCAAAATGATGCCTTCTCATATCCATCAGGAAAGCCGGGCTCATATTCCTGAAGTGCTCAGTCATGAGGTCAAGCATCTTGAAAATGGCTTCAATAACATTTTCAGATTCATTGAATATCCTGCCCATCACCGCTTCCTGCTTTAGAGTCATCAATTTTATGACACCCTGAAGCAGCTCATCCTTATCCCTGAAGACTTCATATAATGTTCGTTTTGAAATACCCAGGTGACCTGCAAGCATATCCATGGTCACTGTCCTGATCCCATAGGTCCGGAACATAAAAGCTGCTTCCTCAACAATTCTTTGCTTGTTATACATGTTATAAATCTGGAGATGCAAAAATGTGTAAACGTTTTCAGTTTACAAAGTTTTCTTAGATATATTTCCAAAATAATCCGTAACTTGCAGATTATTACCGGTGAATGACGGAAGATGTGTGCAGAGGCGCAAAGGTACAGAGGCTCAGAGGTAAAAAGATTGTTGCCGCGGATTTATAATCCGTGCCTTTTATTCCTGGCAAGAGTTGTAAACTCGCGCCAGCGAAGCCGCTGAGCCAGCGAAGCCGCTGAGCCAGCGAAGCCACTGAGCCACTGAGCCGCTGTGCCGCTGTGTCATAGTTATTTAAGTTTTATTTATTTGATCATGCCAAAGATTATTTATCACGTCGACGCATTTACCGCGGAACCGTTCAAAGGTAATCCCGCCGGCGTTTGCCTGCTTGAGAAAAAGATGCCTGATAAATGGATGCAGGCTATAGCAGCTGAAATGAATTTATCCGAGACGGCTTTCATAAAAACAGGAGGCCCCGAGTTTCCGATAAGATTTTTTACTCCGGAATCAGAAATTGAATTGTGCGGTCATGCGACGCTATCCTCAGGTCACATTCTTTTTGAAACCGGTGTGGTGAAGAAAAGCGGTGAAATATCATTTCTCTCAAAAGCCGGCAGGCTGAAGGTAAGATCATCCGGTGGATGGATAACAATGAATTTCCCGGTTTACCTGTTAAAGCCGTTAAAAATTCCGGACGACATAAATAAATATCTCGGGGTAAAGCCGGTGGAGCTTTATCGTACCGGCCACGGATGGAGGCTTGCTCTCCTTAAAAGTGAAGAGGAAGTAAGAAACCTTGAGCCCGATTTCAGACTATTGAAAGGTTCTGAATATGGCGACCTGATCGTAACTGCGCCGTCTGCTGACAAAAACTATGATTTTTGTGTCCGTTGCTTCGCACCTGCTCTTGGTATTGATGAAGATCCCGTGACAGGATCTGCACACTGTTCCCTGGTACCATTCTGGCATGATAAGACCGGCAGGAAAAAATTTATTTCTCACCAGGTTTCAAAAAGAGGAGGGGTTTTGAAGGTTGAGCTTGTAAAAGAGAGAGTGGAAATTTCCGGGCAGGCCCTTACGATCATGAGAAATGAATTGATCATTTGAGAAACAGGATACCACAAACAGGTTCCGCCCGATTGCCATTGCGCCGTTGCGCCGCTGCATCAATGCGCCACTGCGCCATTACCTGTACAGATACAAGAATCCCCTGAACTCCTTACTGTCCCACTTCACATCATCCCATCCTAATGCCCGTATGATATAGAAATAAACTCCCGGTATGGCTCTGCTTGAAGAATTATTAATGTTTCCATCCCATCCTGTCCAGTTCTTTAGCCTTTCACCTTCCCCTGTAAAACCATATACTTTAAGTCCCGACCTGCTGAATACTTCCACGCTAAGGAACTTCAGGGATTTGGAATCAACTATAAACCAGTCATTGTATCCATCCCCGTCAGGAGTGAATACATTGGGAACATTCAAACTGGAAGGTTCAACCACAATATAATTGAAACGGAGCGAATCAATGCAATGGAGCTCGCTTTCAATGGTAAGCTTTGCGGAATATTCACCCGGCTTATAATAAGTATGATAAATGGAATCGGTCATTTCCGGTTTTAAGTATGTCTTTAGAGAATCATCACCGAATTCCCATTCATAAGAGTATCCTCTGATCGAATTGTCTTTAAAATTAACTCTGAGAGGAGCTTCCCCTTTTTCCGGGGAAGGCGTAAAATCAGCCTTAACATGAATCGATTCATAGAAAAATGAAGATTCATTGCTGCATCCCAGACTATTGACTTTGAGAGTATATGTAACGTCTTCCAGGGGCGGTGTGTAGGTTATCGGATCAATATCCAGATCAGGATAAGGGATTGATGACACTGGATTTGATGACCATAAGATCGTCAGCTTATTAAATAACCTTTTCGGAATACCAGTGGCCGGATCCTTATAACTGAATATTTTAACAGCTGATGAGGTATCTCCGTCCAGAGCAACGTAATTACAGTTTTTCAGCGGATTTGCAAGCTTTGCAACTGCAACAGGTGGTAAATCGAATAATATCCATCCTGTCAGTATTGTTGTTTTTCCGGCACTGTCAATCTCAACTCGGTATCCGCCTTCGGAAAGATTATTGATTGTTGACAGTGAAACACCGGCTTCAGTTTTTAAAGGTATGCTGAAACTGTTTGTCAGATCATTCCACCGGAACCATTCAAACTCATATGTTCCGTCACCTCCGGGATGATGTGCTGTAAGTGTTCCTGTAACCGACCCTGTGCTATTGCAGTAAATAAAAATAGGATCTCTGACACCGGGGGATGAGAAGTACGAAGTATATTTAACTGCATTCGATCCGGGAGCAGTCAGCTGACCCGACAGAATGGACGGTAACAGGAATGTTATGAATAACAAGTAATAACGCAATCGCAATCTGGTCTTAATAACTTAAACGGTGGCTGGAATTCTTTCGTATATTCCGCTGCAAGTTTAATAAAATCTGACAAAATTTCAATCGGTGTGAAATACCTCTTCCATATCTGCCCACCACTCACCTTTATTCCTGGTGGAAACAGGCGCCTGCATTGGCTCCATGATATCCCACCACTCCCGGGTCTTCGGATCAGCTGCCATCTTAGCCATATCTGCTGCATAATCATTCCCGGTATATTCAAAATATGCAAATAGCCTGTTATCCTTGTGAAATATTGAATAATTTCGGATATTGCATTTCCTGATCATATCGAGCACTTCCGGCCATACAGCCGAATGGTATTTTTGATACCGTTCAAAATGTTCGGGTTTTACTCCTATTATCTGGCCATATCTCTTCATCTTAATAAGTATAGATTTTAAGTTTTTGCTGATTCCTTTCGATTCCTTTGTGAGAATAAAAATAAGAATAAAAGATTTATAACCGGTATCCTTAGATAAATGCATGTTAATAAAAATTGGTTTTTACTTTTCAAAAGAGGATTCCCCTGCAATTGTATTTACTAAATTTGCCCTCCCGGACGCTGTAATTCTTTACTTTTTATGGCAGTTAATTATCTTAACGATCTGAATGAATCTCAGAGACAGGCTGTTACCAACACTGAGGGTCCCTCACTGGTAATCGCCGGAGCTGGTGCAGGAAAGACCAGGGTGATAACATTCCGTATCGCTCACCTGCTTCAGAAAGGAGTACCGGCAGGGAAGATCCTTGCCCTTACATTTACTAACAAAGCTGCCGGTGAAATGAAGGAGAGAATAGCCAGGATCGCGGGTTATGAAATTGCCCGCTGGCTCTGGATGGGGACATTCCATTCAATATTTGCCCGTATTCTGAGGGTCGAAGGTGACAGGCTTGGTTATAAATCAAACTACACTATTTATGATGCAGTTGATTCCAAAAGCCTCATCCGGACAATAATCAGGGAGCTTAATCTTGACGACAATATATACAAACCGGGTGCAGTAGCTTCCCGGATCTCAACCTCAAAAAATAATCTTGTTACTGCATCGATGTATGCTGCCGACAGCTCGATGCAGGTATATGACAAGTCAAGCCGCATGCCTCTTCTGGCAGAAATCTATAAGATATATGCCAGCCGCTGTTTCAGGGCTAATGCAATGGATTTCGATGATCTTCTCCTCAACACCAATATTCTTTTCAGGGATTTTCCCGATCTCCTTTCCATTTACCAGGAGAGATTCCGGTATATCCTCGTCGATGAATACCAGGATACTAATTATGCCCAGTATCTTATTGTTAAAAAGCTGGCTGCCAAACATCACAATCTTTGTGTTGTAGGTGATGATGCCCAGAGTATTTATTCATTCCGTGGTGCAAGAATTGAAAACATCCTTGAATTTAAAAATGACTATCCCGATTTCAGCTTGTATAAGCTCGAACAGAATTACCGTTCCACTCAGACTATTGTTAATGCAGCTAATACAATTATTGCAAATAACGAGGGACAGATCCATAAAAAGGTTTTTTCTGAAAATGAGAAGGGTGAAAAGATAGTGGTCATTCAGGCAATGACTGATACCGAGGAAGGTTTCAATGTTGCATCTGATATACTCGATAAAAGCCTTTCCCGGCAGCTTAAGTGGTCTGACTTTGCGATTCTTTACCGCACGAACGCCCAGAGCAGGATCTTTGAAGAGACCCTGCGCAGGAAAAACATCCCTTATAAGATCTATGGCGGATTATCATTTTATGAACGCAAGGAAATAAAAGATATACTTTCATATTTCAGGATGGCTATTAATCCGGAAGATGAAGAGGCTCTGAAAAGATCTGTCAATTACCCGAAAAGAGGAATTGGCGATACCACTATCCACAAGATATTTGAGTTATCCGGGGTGCTGAATAAGTCTGCCTGGAGCATTGTAAATGAAGCCTCAATGTTTCAGGATCATTTCAATGCCGGGACAGTCAAAAAATTGTCGGGATATACTGATCTGATCCGTGCTTTGTCAGTGGATAAAGACAAGGCGGATGCCTATTCAAAGGCAAAAGAGATTGCTTACGGTTCAGGGATTATGAAAGAGCTGAGGGATGGCAAAATGACTGAAGAGGTAGCCCGTTATGAAAATATGGAAGAGCTTCTGAACGGTATCAAGATATTCACAGAAGCTGCAGAAACGAACGGTGAACCTTCAACACTCGAAGCATACCTGGCCAATGTTGCACTGCTTACTGACCAGGATAATGAGAAAGAGGAAGACCGCAACAAGGTCACACTGATGACAATGCACTCTGCCAAAGGCCTGGAATTCAAGCATGTGTATATAGTAGGTATGGAGGATACACTTTTCCCCTCACCAATGTCAAACGGCAGCTCCAAAGAGCTGGAAGAGGAGCGCCGTCTCTTCTATGTTGCGCTGACCCGGGCCGAAAAACAGGCAACCCTGAGTTATGCCCTGAACAGGTATAAATATGGAAACCTTGAAAGGAGTAATCCAAGCAGATTTCTCCGTGAAGTGGATCCAAAATTCCTTGAATACCCTCAGACGGGGGGGAAACCATTTCGCGCAAAAACAGCCTCCGGGGACAAGCCCTCATCTTTCCGGGAAGAACCGGCAGCCTTCAATATCAGGTCAAAACTAAAAAGAATCCCTTCCGAAGGAAATCAGCCAGCGCTGCCGGATGACTTAACCAATCCATCAGAATTTTCTGAGGGAGATGCAATAATCCATGAAAGATTTGGAAATGGAATCATAGTGTCCATTGAAGGAGAGCCGCCAAATCACACTGCAACAGTCGATTTTGAAAAAGACGGAAAGAAAAAGCTATTACTGAGGTTTGCGAAACTGAGGAAGATTTGACCCGTTATTTCTTCTGCTGTCCCTGTGCCTGGTTAAAATTCATTTGCCTGAAAGTATAACCGGCTGTTGTAATTGTATGTGGAAAATTGAAGTTTACCTCTTTTGTTTCAGATTTCATCTCAAGCTCATTCTTTTCGTTATATGATTCCATCGCAAGGATAACTCCATCCTGAAGTTCGGGTATTCCATAATAGGCAGGGAGCCCGGCTTTTGAAAAGGTCCTTTTATCAGTATTTAATTTCAGATCTTTTGTGACCCACAGCTTGCCGGTATTTTTGCTGTCGGGCTCCTTATAAAGATATTCATCGCATTTATAACCGGCAATGACTTTCGTGTTACCTGTCCTGGTAACAGTACCTTTGGGCGCACCCTGAACGGATTGGTCCTGTGTGGTGGTTTCATCAGGAACCTGGCTGATGATACCCATTTTCATTGTACCCATATCTGACATTATAAGGAATGATTTGTTAGGTCCGTCAAATACAAATGAAGATGTTACTGTTACATTCTCCCCGTTATCAGATGAAGCGATCATTTTTGATTCAAACCCGGAAGTCGGGTCAGCATCGCTGAAATAGATAAAATAATCCATTTTCGTAACATCCTTTTTATCATATACTTCCATCTGCATATACATTCTGCTCTTAAAGGAATATGATTCGTTGTATCCGGATGTAACCTTTCCGCCCATAAGGCCTCCCAGGTTAATTCCTTTGGGTTGTTGATTTCCTGCCTGGCCGCTTTCTGCCTCTCCTCCCTGCTCCTGATTTTGTGCAGCTTTTTCCTGAGCATTCCTGTTTATTTTCTCTGCTTCTTTAGTTGCTGCAGAATCAATCTTTTTATCTGCTTCCTTGTTCAGAACCTTAGCCCCGGCATTTACTACCCTGCCGACTTTATTCCTGAGGATATTACCGACCTGTGCATTTGTAAAAGCAGGCACAGCAAATATTAGTACAAGAGATAAAATAATTGTCCTGGTTTTCATGATGGAAATGATTAAATATTTATAGAATATAAAGTTACTTAAAATTTCTTCTTTTCTGTAAACCCCGAATTAAATAAAAAAAACCTGCCGGAACCAAAGCTCTCGGCAGGGGAAAAAGCCGAGCCTCACCCCAAACCCCTCTCCGGTTTTTCCCGACCTCACCCCAAACCCCTCTCCCATGGGAGAGGGGCTTATTGATTGATATACAATATTTTACACCCCCTTCTCACCTCGGGAGAAGGGGGCCGGGGGGATGAGGTAGAGACCGGGAGAAGGGGGCCGGGGGTGGGTGAGACGGGAGGGGGATGAGGTAGAATCCCGGTAGAAGGGGGCAGGAAGGTCCTGAAGAACCCGGCCGGAGGATTTGACAAACATAAAAAACCTGCCGGAGCCAAAGCTCTCGGCAGGGGAAAATTATAAAGGAAGAAAGTGGAATGTCAGTCTCAGGCTGCAACCGGTTCTGCAGGTTTCTCCTTCTCGTCAAGAACAGACTGGTAAAGTGATGCGAATGAACTCTTTACCCACATATCTGCCGGTAAGACTCCGACAAACAGCAGGATTAACCCAAGAATATAAATGAAAAACGAGACAAATCCCATGAGGAATATGGTCCAGCCATGACCCCTGGTAAGCTTCCAGCTCAGTTCAACCGATTCAATAGGATCAAGTTTCTTATCCATCACAATATATGGCACAAAGGCCAGGCGGCATGCTATTATTATACCCGGGACAATCAGTGCAAACAGACCAATTGCTACCAGAGCAAAAACCAGAAGATTGGCAAGTATAATATTCAGGTAATTGGTCCAGAATCCCCGTATTAGCCATTCAAAATCAGGTTTAATCTTTCTTACCGATTCAACGAAGATCATCTTGGCACCATACCTGACTACAGGCAGGGCAAGGAATGCGTATGCAAGAGCCAGTATACCTATTATAATCGCCAGAACCCCAAGCGAGGCTAATCCCATTATCTGTCCCCAGTCACCATTCCAGTGATCAAAATGGAAATTGCTGAAATCATGCTTGTCAAAATTGAAATTAATGCCTTTCATCGGACCTGTCAGTACTCCAAGGACCACGACCACCAGCAATAGCCGGAGGAAGTTATTAAGCATTACATTCCATCCCGTTCCAAAGCTGTCACCAAAGGTCGGTATCAGTTTATATTCTCTTATTTTTTCCATTGTTGCATTCATGGTATTTTTTATTAGGTTAATATTTCACATCAAATGTAAAACCTCTTCCACAGACAGACTTCATACTATAGTATTGATTTTGGAATTTACTACTTTAGTATGGATGACAATACTTTAGTATTAGTTAGGGAATTGAGAACTTGACATGTTACAGAATCTGATTGCCGGCACCGGTGCCAGGTCAGGCGCCAACCCGGTCGGGGTTCCTGATGCAGCTGCCAATTTATTTACATAAAATTCTTTCCGCTACCAAAATCCGAAATCCGGAATAATCTGAATACCTTTGTGCCCTGATGCTCAGGATCCTCTTCTATCTGGTTTTTATATTGTCAGTTGCACTAACTGGTGCAGGTATCATTCTGGCATCCCGGCTCAGGAACAGATATAATCCGGAAATATTTTCCAGGCTTCTTTATTTCCAGGTCTTCATTTTTACCTTCGGCTTTTACGGGATTTGGGGACAGGCGCTCATCAATACATTTCTGTCAGGCTACATTTCCCCGGAGCTTTTAACCCGCTTTTCCAATATTGCCATGCTGATGGGACTGCCGTTCCTTGTATTCTCATGGCTGATGCTGATTCAATTCGCTGCCTGGATCTCAGGCAGAAAAACACCTGCATGGACCGTATTTACATACCTCATGGTAAATTTCTTAATCCTGTTTTTACTTGGATATTTTATAGCAAGAAAAAAAATAGGAAATCCTGCCCTCTTTATAAGAAATTATTTCATCCTCATGCATGTCCTTTGGTCGCTTCTTGCATCATACCTGATCCATTTGCCAAGAAAGGGAAGGGAAATAATCCATGAGTACGACCGGATTATCACCTCTCCTGTCATTCCCATTATCAGTATATCTCTATGTATAATGCTCGTGTTTTATACTTCGCAGCCATGGCTGGGATTGATATTTATCTTTGCTTTCTTCCTTGGGAATACATTCCTTCCAGTTTATTTCAGTTACTTTACTCTTTTACCCGAATCTGCATCAGAACCGGAGAAGAATTTATCCCTTGAGCAATTCTGCAAGAAATTTGAAGTGTCACCGCGCGAAACCGATATTGTCCGTGAGATATGTAACGGGCTCAGTAACAAGGAAATATCAGATAAGCTCTTCATAAGTCTGCAGACAGTTAAAGACCATACCCACCGGATATATATCAAAACCAATGTAAAAAGCAGGGTGCAGCTGATAACGCTGGTGAAGGAGGAGATAGGATCCTGAGATATTAGTCCATCTTCAGAGCCTGTCCTACAAAGCTGCAGGGGACAGGGTGTCGGGGAATTTCAGAAAAACAAGTATGGGTCCACCGGAAAATTTAAGCCCGAAGGAGTCACCCGTTGATTCGTTCAGAGTGGCTTCCCACCAATTTCCAAGCTTCCTCCTGATGAGCGGGTATTTAAGCCCTGAAGAAGTAATCTCTGTATCAGTGCCGATTGAAAAAACAGATACCTGCTGACCCGGAAAGGATGAAATAATACAATTCTTATGAAATGGGAGGATTATCCCTGAATCTGTTACCATTCTGACATTCAGAAATTTTGAATATTCAGCAAGCAGCGAGATGTTCCCTATAGTATGATCTTCCCGTTTGCCTGTCGCGCCAAGTATTATAATATTGTTATATCCCGATCCTTTGCACCAGTTTATTGCCTTTGTAAGATCATTTGTATCCTGATCCAGATCAATAAAGATACGGTCAGCAAACCTGCCGGCAAGTTCATCGCCCAGTGAATCCATATCTCCAACTATGGCATCCGGTAAAAACCCGGCGTTCAGGAGGCTTGCCGTCCCGCCATCACAGCTTATAATCTTATCAGCACTTTTAAGATATCCGAGAGGAATATCATGCACGGGAAATATCCCGTCTGCTATGATAACTGAATAATTTGTCATACTATGTGTCTTAATATCATTCATTTAAAGAGAATTACCTCCTTTCCCGTTTACCCCGGGGGTAAAAGCTTACTACCTGCCCTCCTGTCTGAAGGCCGGGAAGGGGGTAATGATTTCTTCCACTCTATCAATCCTGAAAATGACATGGCACAATATATTATATATAGTATAACAGTTGGATAAAGGCCTTTGACTAAAAATATTATTGATGATACGCTGTCCACTACAATCCACAGGTACCAATGTTCGAAAATCTTCCTGGCGAGCATCCACGTGGCAATAATTGATAGAGAAGTTATAAATGAATCCCATGCCGGGACAGGTGAGTCGGTCAGCCTGCTTAGAATAAAGAACATCAGGATATATAAACCAATAAATACGGCGGAAAGAATTGCTCCGGTCCTGAAATTTATCCTTGTCACCCTAAGTTCCCCGGTCTTCTTTTTTCTCCCACTCTCCTCTTCTCCCCCTCTCCCGTTCTTTCTTCTCACCCACCAGTACCATCCCAGAATACTTATTACCAGGTAATATCCCTGAAGGCTCATATCGGCATAAAACTTTCCGGTAAAGAAAACCCAGATATAAACAGCTGATGTAATAATACCTACCGGCCACAGCCATATATTCTGCCTGATCTCAAGGATCACATAAAGGATCCCTGTAATTGCTCCGAATATCTCGATGAAATTGTCAGACAGCCATTCAGCTAAAACCATTATCCTCAGTTGTTTATCAGAAAGTAATTGATGCCCGTATCATCCAGTTGATACCTGCCTGCGGGAAATAATATGACCAGCTTTTCTCAACACCGCTTTCAAAATAGTTGCCGCCGTAAGCGTTGCTCTCATAGCTGGCATTAAAAATATTATTTATAAGAAGCTGGATCTCAGTATTTTTAATTTTAGGGATGGCAGGATCAAAATCAAACCGAAGATTATTTATAAAATACGGATCCAGCATCCTCTCAGAACTCATTGTATTGTCAAAAAACTGCCTGCCCACGTATTTGCTGATGAAATGGGCGCTGGCATTTTTAGAAATCCTGAATGCAAGGTCGCTGACACCGGTTACTGAAGGGGAATAGGCAATATCAACTGTTCCAAGATCTTTGTTCTTATATGCAGTGATCCCGGTAATTGTATCATAATCATTGTAATATTCAACAAAGTCCCGGATCTTGTTGCGGCTTAATGTCAGGTTAATATTCCAGCTCAGAAAACTTAAAGGTTTAAGTCCCGCATTCAACTCTATACCAAGACGATGGCTCTTTGCAACATTTGTACTGATAGGATAGCCAACATTGCTTAACTGCCCGGTTGGTACAAGCTGATCCTTATAATACATTGCATATAAATTCAGGCTACCGGAAAATTTGTTCCCCCTAATCTTATACCCCATTTCTGAATCATAAAGAGTCTCAGGTCCAGGGGTTGCAGACGGATCCCCGGTTGCTTCCTTGAAATCTGCCCGGCTGGGTTCCCGGTTAGCAACCGAGAATGAAAGGTAGGCATCCTGGTTGGGATTTACTGAATAGAAGATTCCGGCTTTGGGGTTGAAGAAATTAAAATTATGTACCTGTCCAAGGTCTACCTGGTTATCGTCTATTCCCCTCATCCTGTAGAGGATATACCTGTACTGGAGATCTCCAAAAATTGACAACCTGTTATTGACGGAATAATCAGCCTTCCCAAAAAGATTCAGCTCACTTTTGGTGCCTGTATTGAAATACCACTGATAATCTGATTGATTGTTGCCGGCATACTGCATCCAGATTATTCTTCCGAAATGCTCACCTGAATAGTAATTGCCACCTCCGCCTGAGGTCAGTTCAAGCTTATCTTTTTTGTATTTCAGGGTATAAATAAATCCGTAGAAATCATTGGAAAGCCATTTCCGGGTAATATTGTCCATTGATGTCACTGTACTATCGCCAATTGTTATGCCAGGCAATCCGTAATCCGAAAGGGGATTATTGTCATTGTATTCTTCATAATAGCCTTTGCCTTTTGTATAATGCAGAGCCGTACTCAGGTTAAGGTATTCATTCAGCTTCAGGCTGTAAATAAGCTGGAAATGGTCCTGCCAGTAGTTGTCGGTTTCATTTCCATAGTAATGGATCAGTCCATTGTCATCTGTGTATTCTCCTGCCGGATTATAGCGTCTGTCAACTGAAAGCATCTCTTTGGGAACGCCTTCCCACCCTATCCCCGTGTGCTCTTCTCCGAGAATTATGTTGGTTTTTAACAGGGACCTTCCGCTCCTGTAAATCCCGCTGAAATATGCCGACCTGTGCTTTGATCCTGTCCGCTCTATATAACCGTCGCTTTTAAGTTCAGAGTATCTTAACTGAAAAGCAAATCTGTCTGCCAGCAAGCCCGTTCCGGCAGTGATCATTTTTTTAAAAGTATTAAAAGAACCAGCCGACGAACTTACGGCAGCAAATGGCTCGTTCTCAGGATTTCTGGTCTGAAGACTGACTGTTCCGCCAAAAGCACCGGAACCGTTCGAAGAGGTGCCTGCTCCCCTCTGAACCTGGATATTATCGATTGAGGAGGCTATATCTGGCAGGTCAACCCAGAATACCTGCTGCGACTCTGCATCATTGACCGGTATGCCGTCAATAGTTATATTAATCCTGCTTGCATCGGTCCCCCGGATCCTGAGGTTCGTATAACCTATCCCGTTCCCTGCATCTGACGTTTCCACCAGGGAAGGTGTCAGACTGAGGAGAAAAGGAATATCCTGTCCTGAATTGAGCTTGCTTATCACTGTACTGTCAAGGGTTGTATATGCAAGAGGCGATTTATTTCCGGCTCTTACTCCGCTGACAATCACTTCACCCACCGAAAATGGCTGCTCTTCCAGAGTTATATTCAGAACTGCCTCGCCTTTAAGAACTATCTCGTGAACCTGGGGTTTATATCCGATGAACGAAAAACTCAGCCTGTAAATGCCATCTTTCAATGCGGTGAACGAATAATTGCCGTCACTTCCGCTATGAACTCCAAGGAATGTGTTATAAATCGTGACAGTTGCTCCCGCAAGTGCATTTCCGGATGAATCGGTTATTTTTCCCCGTATTACAGAGCCATTTTCGGGAGGTGCAGAAGCAACTATAGGCAGTACTGTCAGAAAAACCACAATGATCAGAAATAACCTTCTCATATTACATAATAGCTTTAATATCCTCAAAATGAGGCGCTTTATGTAAGCTGGATTAAATGATACTCTTTTTTCCTCCGCCGGCATTACCCGGATCAGGTTCAAGGGTATGATCTCAGCCCGTAATATTAAGGCACCCCATTTTCGAGAGTTCAAAGATATAACCTTTTTTTCTGTATGCCAATTTTTTGTTAAATTAGCTTTTCAATCTACAGCAAAAGCTATGACGGAGCTTCTGAAAAAACTTAATTATAAGGAACATAAAAGAATTGCCGTGATCAATGCAGAGGAAACCTTCTATGCTTCGGCCTCAGAAGAACTTAAGGATGTTTCAGTTGATAAAGATATCGATCAGCGCTGCCCTTATGAATTCATGATCTTTTTCGTAAAATCTGTTACCGAAGTCGAACAACTGGCACCCATAGCTCTTCATAATCTGACTGCTGATGGGGTGCTGTGGTTCTGCTACCCCAAAAAAACTTCAAAAAAATACTCTGCAGGCCTTGACCGCGACCATGGATGGGGCTCACTGAACAATGCAGGATTCCATGGCATAAGGATGGTGTCAATCGATAACATCTGGTCTGCGATGAGGTTCAGAAATATAAAATTTATAAAATCACCTTCAGAACGATTTAAAAAATAGAGAACTCTTTTTATACAAGGTAACTGCTACTTAAACATCCTCTCACAGGAAGGGCTAAAAATTAAAGACCTGATCACGGGAGAGCCTGTCCCGACAAGCGGGAGGGCTGCGGCAGATTATATGATAAAGATTGCCAAAATAGAAACTCCACTCGGAGAAATGGTCGCAGGAGCAACAAGAGAAGGGATCTGCCTTCTCGAGTTCACCGACAGGAGAATGCTGCACACTGAATATGATCAGCTTGCAAAGCTCCTGGATACTACTTTTAAGGATGGACTAAACAGGCATCTGAGACAGTTGAGAAAACAGCTGAAAGAATATTTTACAGGAAAAAGAAAGATCTTTTCTTTGAGCCTTGTTTATCCGGGAACAGATTTCCAGGTGGCTGTGTGGAAGCAACTTCAGAAAATACCTTTCGGTGAAACCAGGACATACCAGGAACAGGCGGAAAAGCTTAATAATCCCGGATCTGTCAGGGCTGTTGCTCACGCTAACGGGATGAACAGGATTTCAATTTTGATTCCCTGTCACAGGGTGATCGGTTCCGATGGAAAGCTTGTCGGGTACGGCGGTGGTCTTAAAAGAAAAAGGTGGCTTCTTGATCATGAAAAGAAATATTCGGGACAGGCAATTGATCTTTCACTGTTCGAGATATAATTTCAATTATAAATCAATAAAATCTTAATAATGAAAACAATCGTATCACAGAAAAACATTATAGTTCTTATCCTCCTGTGTCTCGTGATTTTTATTTCCGGCTGTGCTCAGAATGAGGTGGTTACACAATGTCTGACAGGTCATAAATATGGGTTCTTCGGAGGATTATGGCATGGGTTCATAGCTCCGTTCGACTTTATCGGTATGCTGTTCAACGAAAAGATCACTATGTATGCCCAGAATAATAACGGCGGATTATATGCACTGGGATTTCTTCTTGGAAGCGGAGGATGGGGTTTCTTTGGCGGTAAAGGTGTCCGGCGTGTTAAGCATACCAGAACCACTTTCCAGTCCCAGAAATTTGATAATGCTGAGATTGTTGAATAAGTCTTTTCCGAAACCACTCTCCCGGGGCGTCACGACCTCACCCCAAACCCCTCTCCCGGGGGGCGTCACGACCTCACCCCAAACCCCTCTCCCGGGGGGAGAGGGGCTTAAGAATTAAGTTGAAAACTGACAATATATAAGAGATGGTTTGCCTTGGTAAAAGTAGAGTTAAGGACATGTTTGTGAATGCAAAATCAGACCTGTTCCGGCTTGCCCGAGATATGAGAAAGAATCCTACTGAACCTGAAAAAATTTTGTGGGAACATTTAAGGACTATGCGTTCTGCTGGATATGTTTTCCGCAGACAACATCCTGTTGATTTTTTTATTGCTGATTTCTATTGCCACAGTCTGAAGCTGGTTATTGAAATCGATGGTAAAATACATTCAGACATTTCAGCAAAGGAATATGATAATAATCGTTCAGGTGAACTTGAAAGATTTGGGATTAAGGTAATCCGTTTTAAAAATGAAGAAATTATTAATAACTTAGATTCAGTATTGAATAGTATCAAATTGATTATAAACAAATTATCCTCCCCCTCTCACCCCGGGAGAGGGGGACAGGAGGGGGTGAGGTCAAAAGGTTATAGAGGGGGACAGGAGGGGGTGAGGTCAAAAGGTTATAGAGGGGGACAGGAGGGGGTGAGGTCGAAGATAACAGGGAGAGGCGGACTGTCAATCCATCAGCTGAAACCCGGCCCGGAATTGCAGAAAATTGGCTTTCAGTGATTTTTTAACTCCAAAAATAATATTCAAATGAATGCACAGAAAGAAGAAAAGGAATGCTGCCCGGTATTTGACCCGGCACCCTGGGACTACAAAACCCATGAATGGAATGGAAAACCATTTATCAGGGATTATCTCCCTCAATTATTTCATATGCCGTTGCCTTCAATGATGGGCAAAGTAATTGGCAGAATGTGGAGAAAGGCACAGGATGCAGGTGCTGCTTCTGAAATGAAGGATTTTCTCCTTCTTGCCTATGATCCTTCGCCCTGGAAAAGTGAACTCTATATGAATGTTACCAAAGAAGTTCCAGGCGCTGAAAATGTCAAACTTACCGGGACATATGTCAGCAAGGTGTTTGACGGGCCTTATAGCCATGTTCCGAAATATCTGAATGAATTCCGCAGATACCTTGCGCTTACAGAAAAAAAAGCCAGGAAGTATTTCTTTTATTTTACGACATGCCCTAAGTGCGCAAAAAAATACGGGCATAATTATATTGTTGCTTTTGCAGAGGTCTGATAATTAATTAAATACTGATTGTACTCCGGCCGAAAAGGGATTGGATAACCTTTTTTTTAACTTTTCGTCCGGGCATATGTTATAGTATTTATTTATTATTACCGGATGTCAGATAATTTAAAGCTTGTTAAAGCAATTCTGCCGCCTCCCCCGTTTCACATGGTCGGTGACGGATTCAGGGTACATAATTTCTTCCCGTCTTCGCCGGTTATCGGTACGGAAGGAATGGATCCTTTCTTCTTAATGGATTACAACTCAAAATGGACTCTCGCCCCTTCGGAAAGACAAAGGGGCGTCGGCGTTCACCCTCACAGGGGTTTTGAAACGGTAACAATTTCCTATCACGGGAGTGTTGCCCATCACGACAGTGCAGGCAACAGTGGTGTAATTAACGAAGGTGATGTGCAATGGATGACTGCTGGTGCTGGTGTCCTCCACAAGGAATTCCACGAAAAGGAATTCAGCCTGAAAGGAGGAGTATTCCAGGTTGTTCAGATATGGGTAAATCTTCCTGCAAAATTTAAGATGACACCTCCAAAATACCAGCCTTTAAGGAACGGGGATCTTGGCAAATTCTCACTGGGTAAGAAGAAAGGCTTAATAGAAGTTATCACGGGCGAATATAATGGGGTTAAGGGTCCGGCTTCTACCTTCACTCCCCTGAGCATGTTCAATGCAAAACTTGCCGGTAACGCCATAACTGAATTTTCATTCCCGGAATCATTTAATACCGGTTTCCTGGTTATCGAAGGCGAAGTGAAAATTAACGATGGGAAAATTGTGCCGGAAAATAATTTTGTTTTCTTTGACCGTAAGGGTAATAATATTCTCCTTGAAGCTCTAAAAGCAAGCACTGTTCTTATTCTGAGCGGAGAGCCGGTTAACGAGCCGATCGCATCTTATGGACCTTTTGTTATGAATACTGATGCTGAGATCAGGCAGGCATATAAGGATTTCCGCGAGGGAAAATTCGGGTACCTGGAGGAGTGAAAAATACTAATGAATTTCCCGCAGATTCCGCAGATAAGCGCAGACATGATAATTTTATCTGCGATAATCAGCGTGATCTGCGGGAAAATAATTTTTTAAACCTTATTCTTCTTCCGGTTTCTAAGAGCCCTGATAATAAGAATTATAATAAACACGGCGCCTAATACATAAAAGATATCATCCATGTATGGAAAGATCTTATCCCTCATCTCATACAAATAATATCCGATTATCGCCAGGATGATATTCCAGATCCCTGCTCCCGCAAAGGTGAAAAGTATAAAATCGCGCAGGTTCATCTTTGCAAGTCCGGCCGGAATAGAGATCAGGTGACGGATACCGGGGACAAGCCGACCGATAAAAGTTGATGATTTTCCATTCTTCCTGAAAAACTCCTCAGCATGTATCACCTTTTCCTTCGAAAGTAAGAATATCCTTCCCACACGCGATTCTGCAAAAGCATAAACAATTGGTCGCCCAAGATAATATGACAGAAAATAATTGATCAGGGCTCCACACTGAGCTCCCACAGTACCACAAAGTATAACCAGGAAAACATTCAGATCGCCCTGTGCAGCCTTATAGGCGGCAAAAGGAATAACCACCTCCGAAGGTAATGGCAGGAATGTACTCTCGATCATCATCAACAGGCCAACCGTTAAATAATTAAGGTTGGCCATGTACCAGTCGAAGAGGGTTTGAAATAACTCCATCAGCCTTTATAAATTGTCAAGGCGTCAAAGATAGCCAAGTTTCCGGACTAACACATTTGAATTACCACAATAAGGCTATTCAATAACTGACGGCCATCCTTGCTCCCATTTCATTTCCCTGATCACCAGTTTTGACCTGCCATTGTCTTTTTTATCATACCCATGGTAAACCAGATAATCTTTTCCGTCGTATGATACAACTGCCTCGTGGCCTACACCTGCATAATTATCATCACCCTGTGCTATTATGGTACCACCGCCTTTTGCCATATCAACACTGTCTTTGGCGAAGTAGGGTCCGGTAACTTTGGGAGACCTTCCTACTGCAACCTTATAGGTGCTGTTGAGCCCGCTGCAACATTTATCCCATGAAACGAACAGATAATACATATTTGCCTTCTTGAAGATAAATGGGGCCTCAATCTGTCCTGCGCCTGCACTTTTGTCATCAGTAAACGGATCACGGAATCTCCTGGCCACAGTATACCATACCTGTGGTTCGGCAACACCTGTCAGATCATCCCTGAGCTTCACAAGCTTCATCCCGTCCCAGAAGGAACCGAAATCGAGCCAGGGTGTTCCTGCATCATCTACAATAAGATTCGGGTCTATCGCATTCCAGTGGTCCCTGCCGGGAACTGACTGGACAACACATCCAAGGTCTTCCCAATTATAGTCCGGGCTCTTGGGATGAAGTGTTTTATTCCTTGTTACTCCGATAGCTGAAGTGTTGCGTCCGAATGCAGATACGGAATAGAAGAGGTAATAATAACCTTTGTAGTAAGAGATATCCGGTGCCCACATTGAGTTCCTGAAATTGGGAAGCTGCTTCAGCTACCCAATCCGGGGCCTTATCAAATACCTGCTTTTCATATCTCCAATTTTTCATATCGGAGGAAGAGAACATTGAAATGCCATTTCCCGTGCAGAAAATGTAATATTCACCATCCTGCTTCATCATAACCGGATCGTGGACCGAAATATCAGGTCCAAGCATTTCGCCCGGTACCCTCTGGGGCCGCTGTTGCTGACCCTGGCCCTGCTGACCCTGGCCCTGCTGGCCTTGACCCTGCTGGCCTTGCCTCCTTTGCTGAACCTGTTGCTGGGTTTGTCCCTGCTGTCCCTGTCCTGCATTTTGCTGGGCAGTTACCGGAATCAGCATTCCAGCGATACAAATAAAAGAAAGAATTAACTTTTTCATTATCATATAATTTTAAAATCAGAACTGCAAAATCGAAAACCCCTTCTCATGAGGGTGTCAAAAGTCCTTTCCTGATCTGACACCCCTAAATCCACCAGGCCTTGCTCAGCCATAGCGGTCACGCGAAGGCGAGGGAGACTTATTGATTTACAGATATTTACTAAGCCCCCCTTGGGGGGTTTGGGGGTAAAGTATAGCTTTTGAGACACCTCTTCGTTTTCTCTCAGTACATTATTTAATTGTAAGCAGAACCACTGATTTTGAAGGTAATACAACATTCAGCAGATCGCCGTTTTTCTTAGCGCCTGTAAAGGGAACTATCTTTATTGTTTCAGGCTTGTCAAATGTATTGATATCAGTGATTTTTGCTGAAGTAAGAACTTCACCTGTAACAGAAGCCCATTTGACCTGATTCAAAGTAGTGCTCAGGGTAATTGTGTTATTAGGATCAATATTAACAAGTGTAATATGAACAATTCCTAAAGAATCCTGTGAAGCAGAAACATTAAGTGCAGGCAGATTCTGTCCGCCCAGCGCGTAATCAGGACTGGTGAATTTGACAGGAAGAAGCTTTGCATCATGATGTACCTTATACATATCAAAAACATGATATGTGGGCGTAAGGATCATCTTCGGACCCTCGGTAAGGATCAGAGCCTGAAGAACATTAATTGTCTGGGCAAGCTGAGCCATTTTGACCCTGTCAGCATGATTATTGAAAATATTAAGTGTTGTACCGGCAATAATTGCATCACGAAGGCTGTTCTGCTGATAAAGGAATCGTGGATTTGTACCGGGTTCCGGATCTGTCCAGATGCCCCATTCACCAACAACAAGGGCAACTCTTTTCTGCGGATCGTATTTGGTCATCACTGAATCATGTTTGGTGACTATCTCCTCCATCCTCAGTGCATTCCTCATAGTGGCGAAATATGTCTGCTCGGTAAAGTTTGTTGCCGAACCCTGGCTCTGGCTCTGCTGACCCTGACCCTGCTGGCCCTGGGCACCCTGTGCATTTGCCGGTCTGGCTCCCTGTTGTCCACCCTGGCCAAAACCACCTCTCGGAGGACGTGTATAATAATGAATGTCCGTTCCCCACATTCCGCCTCTGCCACCGCCGGATGCCAGTCCCTGCATAAGGACATCTGTCCACTGGTAATTAGTTGAATTGGCTCCGCTCGAAATCTTTCTTAAAGTAGCGCCCGGATAATTCTTTGCAAAAGACGAATATTGCCTGTACTGTGTAACATAGTACTCCGGAGTCATGTTTCCTCCGCAACCCCAGTTCTCGTTACCTATTCCCCAGAAAGATACATTCCAGGGCTTTTCGCGGCCATTTGCCTTTCTGAGATTTGTCATAGGGCTTACTCCGTCATAGTTGAGATATTCAATCCAGTTGCTCATTTCCTGCACTGTCCCGCTGCCAACATTACCTACAATTACCGGCTCGGTTTTGAGAAGGTCGCAAAGTTCCAGGAATTCATGTGTGCCAAAGCTGTTGTCCTCAGTGACGTTACCCCAGTTGGTATTGATCATTGTGGGACGCAGATTTCTTGGACCTATTCCGTCACGCCAGTGGTATTCGTCGGCAAAGCAGCCGCCGGGCCATCTGAGGTTTGGGATCTGGATTTTTTTCAGCGCTTCAACTATGTCGAGCCTTATACGATCCTGTTTGGGAACATTCATTGATGGAGCAACCCAGAATCCGTCATAAATACAGCGGCCCAGGTGCTCTGAAAAATGACCATAGATATGCCGGCTGATGGTATACTTTGAGGCGCCTCCATCTACCAGGAGTGATACTGATGACTGGCCGGAACAGTATACGGTCGCGACCAGCATAAATAACGCAAAGATTAGCTTCTTCATGATTTTGACAATTGGTTTTAGTAAATATTAATTTGATTAACTGGATATTTATAAATATCAAAATATTTCTTATAATTTGGAATTATGACAGGATACAATGCTTATACATTATATTATATATCGCAGACATGTGTTCCTGGAAGTGACATTTCTGCTCCGAAGACAATAATCCACTCTTAACAGTACTCCCTGAATCATTTATCATTAATTTATTTGTGTTAAATTTACACTTATTCAATCAATTTCTTAGAATACTGCTGCCTGTTCTTTACTGATAACTAAACTATGATTTTTGGTTTTATTTGCTCTGGTACGTCTGCTAAATATTATCCTGATTACTGTAAATAAGCATCTTACAATTTACCAGGATTATTTCCTTTTCTTCTTCTTACGGTAATTAATTATACCCCGGAACCTGTTTATTAATGTGCTACAATGTATACCATTTTTTTTAAAAAATCATTCACAAAATTTTACTTCTAATGCATTTAAGTGTTAAATATTGTGAAAATGAATCAGGCATTTACAGAATCAAGATCTAATGAGGATGTTTCAGAAGACACCCCCATGACTCTCGACCCTCCCCTGGGTGAAAATGAAAAGGTAAGTATTTTTAATAACTTTAATTCTGTAGCGTTACCTGGCTTCCTTTTTTGTTATTGCCCTCAACCAATCGGGTATAGCGTTAATAAGCACTATAAATACACAGGTTAAAATTGCCAGGGTAAAAACAAAATTAATGATGCCGAAGACTAATGTGAGCCGGTCATTTATCTGAGGGATGTAGATATTCTCCTGTTTTGCACGATAGACACCCAAATTAAAGATTTGTTTTAGATAACTCTGGTATTGGAAGATGAGATCCCTCGCTTATCGCTCGGGATGACAAGGCATGTGAAGGGCACAGGGGGGAAGAAACGGCGAGCCGCTTAAACGAAAATACGTTCAAATAAAATACCCCGGCGGCTCGCCGTTTCTTCCTTAAGAACACCAGCATGATTCGTCATTTCGAGCGAAGTGAGGAACCGAGCAGAATGCGAGCTCACCGAAGGTAATCTCCTATAACATCCGGAATTTCGGTAAAACAGGCTTACACAATGTATTTGTTTATAAAGGGTGCCCCGGAGTGAGAGGTGGATGTAATATATTGTGTATCATACAATAAGCCCCTCTCCCCGCGGGAGAGGGGTTTGGGGTGAGGTTGGTGGAAGAACGGGTAGAACTCTATTTATTAAGAAGCCGTACACCGGATCTTATTTTTTTGCCCTGTTATACTGCATGATGTTATGGACCGGAATTCCTCAAAATCATATCCGGAAAAAGACTTTAACTCATGCTAAATATCATGTTTATGATAATAAGTGTATTTTTTATACTAAAAATATTTTTTTTTGAAAAAAATCCATATCTTGGTGCTAAATTAATTGAGCAGGAAGATTAAATCGGTGCATTAAACTTAAACAAATTATAACGAAAAATAAGTTATTATCATATGAATAAGTGTTAATTTAACACTTATTCATATTAGTTGAATTGTTTAACAAAAGCATGGAAATTAACAAAATATTTAAATTTTTTACCCTTTAACCTGAATATTTTAAACTAATTAACCCAAATCGCCTATGAAAAAATTCTATGAATTCATTTGCCTTCCAGAGGCAACTCCTGAAATTATTTATTTTATTTAAATAATTAATTACCTAACTATTTTTCAATTAACCCTTAAATTAAACTTATGGAAAACAGATGTAAATCTCTTGTTATTCCTTTATGGCGCAAGCGCTGCGGAAATGCTACCAAAGTATTCCGGGGCGTATTGATCCTGTTACTGCTTCTGGGTACTTCTCTGTTCAGCACTGCCAATATGGCCAGCGCACAGCAGGGGACTATTACCGGTATTGTATTGGATCAGGCAGGTCAGCCCGTTACCGGAGCTACTGTCCTCGTTAAAGGAACAACTAATGGAACTACTACTGGTATAGACGGAAAATACACTCTTAACAATGTTCCGTCTGATGCCACAATTACTTTTTCGTTTGTCGGGTATACCCCGCAGGAATTTTCGGCCGCCGGCCGGTCCGCAATTAATGTCACCCTTGTGGAATCAGCCATTGGCCTTGATGAAATAGTGGTTGTCGGATATGGAACCCAGGCGAAGAAAACACTTACCGGAGCCGTAAGCAGTGTTCAGGCAGATCAGCTTACAGAAACCAAGACATCAACTGCTGCTGCAGCGCTTGTCGGAAAAGTCGCCGGTATTACAGCCCGTCTCAGGGATGCAAGGCCGGGAAACTCTTCAACGATCCAGATCCGTAATTACGGTACACCTCTTGTAATTATCGACGGTGTGCCATCCTCGACTATTATTGAAAACAACTACCTTGTCGGTTCAACCGGTGACTTTAACAACCTTGAGCTTGACAATATTGAAAGTATCTCAATATTGAAAGACGGAGCTGCTGCAATTTACGGACTCCAGGCTTCGAACGGTGTTATTCTTGTAACAACAAAACAAGGTAAGCAGGGTGAAAAACCGATCATAAAAGTTGACGGCTACTATGGCATGCAGGGTTTCACCAGGTATCCACAGCCTGCTAATGCATATACCTATCAGCTTGGGCTTGTGGAATCTGCACAGAACCAGGGCAACAAGGCACCTATTACCAGAGGATAAACTTGAAAAATGGAGACTCGGCACTTATAATCCTTCCGATGATCCGGCGCAATACCAGGATTACAGGAGCTTTGACTATTTTGATTATATCATAGGCTCTCAGACACCTGCCCCGCAGACGTACCTTAATGCCAGTGCATCCGGCTCGACCGACAGGGTGAATTACTTCTTCTCTGTTGCCGACATGTACCAGGAGGCAGTTATTGAAGACTATGACTTCAACCGTACAAGTATACAGTCAAATATAGAAGCTAAGCTGGCTAAAGGTCTCAAGTTCGGATTACAGCTTTCTCCCCGTCTTGAGCATCGCCATCAGGCAGGTATACCCGGCGTGGACGATTATCCGAATATCTTCCTCGCTACAATGAGGAACTGGCCGACTAGAAAGGCCGTGGGCCAATGACACCTACCCTTACGTGAACAATACGCACAGTGTTAATATCAACCCTGCAACATATAAAGAAGAAATTACCGGGTGGACCACTGAAAACACCCGTGTATTCAAGGGCAATGTTTACCTCGATTATGATTTCGGATTCGGTCTTAAAGCAAGGGGAACATATTCATATGAGTATTTCAACTGGATAATGGAATGTTTCGAATGGACATATCCTGCCTATACTTATGACAGGGCACGAAAACGTTCAACCAGGTAGTCGGCGGCGGTAACCTTAACCCTTACAGGCGTACTGACCGTCAGCATAATGAAACCAGGTATGCCCAGTTACAGCTGAATTACAATAAAAAATTCGGAAAACACTCGATCGCTGCAACTGCAGCTTATGACCAGACCAAAGGCGATAACCAGTTCCTGCAGTTACATACTATTCCGCCAACTAACTACATTCCCATCCAGAACCTTGTTGACCAGGATGGGCTGAACAACCAGTGGAATATGTCTGCAAGAGCCAGCTATGTCGGAAGGTTTAATTATAATTTCGATGACAAATACATGATTGAACTTGTCGGACGTTATGAAGGTTCCTATATTTACGCTCCCGATAACCGCTGGGGATTCTTCCCCAATGTTTCATTGGGCTGGCGTATTTCCAATGAACCTTTCTTCGCCCCGCTGAAAGGTATCATCTCGGATCTGAAGATCAGGGCATCATGGGGACAGACCGCTGCAGGAATCAGGAGTAAATGCTTTTGGTTATCTCGGCGGTTTCAACTGGGCCTCTGGAAGTTACCGCTTCAATGGGGTTACCTACACTGGTATATCTGCAAGAGGTCTACCTGTAACAAAACTTTCATGGGTGACCAATAATATGTCAAATATTGGTATTGACTTTGCTTTATTCAACGATAAAATTACCGGTCAGTTCGATCTCTTCCAGAGAAAACGTATCGGAATCCCGGCAGGAAGATATGACGTACTGATCCCGAGCGAAGCAGGTTATTCATCTTCCAAACGAAAACCTGAACAGCGCTGCAAACAAGGGTGTTGAAGGATTGGTTACATATAATGGTCAGGCAGGACCAGTAAGATTCAATATTGGTGTAAATGCCACACTTTCAAGAGCTATAAACCTCCAGACTTACAAACCAAGATTTGGTAACTCCTGGGATGAATACAGGAATTCCAGTGAAGATCGCTGGGACGGCATAAACTGGGGTTATCATATTATCGGGCAGTTCCAGAGCGAGCAGGAGATTGCCGATTACCCGGTTGATGTAGACGGTTCCGGCAACAGGACACTTCTCCCCGGCGACCTGATCTATGAGGATCTCAACGGTGATAAGATCATTAACAGCATGGACCAGAAACCAATTGGTTATGCAACCAACTCCAATCCTTATCTTAGCTTCGGACTGAACGCCAATGCAGATTATAAGGGATTGAGCCTTGCGCTTGTATTTGCCGGAGGCACCATGCAGACCTGGATACGCAGCGGAGAATTGAAAAATCCTTTCGGAACAAATAACGGGAACTCACCGTACATGGCTTCTTCTTGACAGATGGCATCATGCTGATCCGTATGATGTAACCAGCCCATGGGTGGCCGGATATTATCCTCCGACAAGGAAAGACTATCCAAATCATGTAAACTTCTCCAGGACCAACGATTTCTACCTGACCAATGTATTCCTATATGCGTCTGGCCAGTGCGGAACTGGGTTATGCCATTCCTGCGAGCACTTCTTACCAAAGCTAAATTAGGTATCTCAAAAGCAAGGGTCTATACTAACCTTACCAACCCGTTCTCTATTGATAATGTAAGGAAATATGAGACAGACCCGGAAATTAATTCAGGAAGCGGTCTGATATATCCTCAGTCAAGGATATTTAACTTTGGTTTTAGTCTAACTTTCTAAAAATTTCAAAAATGAAAAAGATAACGAAATTTTTATTCATACTCATTCCCCTGATTTATTTGTCAGGTTGTGCCAAGGAATTTCTGGATAAACCAGTATCCACCACAATCCTTCTTGAGAGCCAGGTATGGAATGACAAGGCTATGATTACAGACTTCCTGGCAAATCTTTACAACAGGCTGCCTTCACATAGCACAATATACAGTGGTGAAGGAAACTATGCAGCCTATGATGAAGGTATAGCAACCGGCAGCCAGGAATCAGGAGTCGATGTTTCCAATAATGACCTCAAAACCTATGCAACCAACAGGTGGACTCTCTGGGATTATTCATATATCAGGGATCTCAATCTGGCAATAGAAGGTATCAGGAAATTCTCAACCAAGCTTACTGTTGCCGAGAAAAGGCAATTTACTGCTGAACTACGGTTCCTGAGGGCTTATGACTATTTCGAGATGGTCAAGAGAATGGGTGGCGTGCCAATTATCACCACTCAGCTTATTTATGATTACAGCGGTGACCCGAGTTATCTGCGGCATCCCCGTAATACCGAAGCAGAAGTCTATGATTTCATAGCAAGTGAGCTTGATGCGATTAAAGATTCTGTCGGCAATTTTGTAAGTGGTGCACCAAGCAAGGACAGGGCTACCAAGTATTCAGTTCTTGCTCTTAAATGCCGTGCGATGCTGTATGCCGGTTCGATAGCCAAGTACAACAACCTGCTGCCTTCTCCCATTACTTTGCCGGGTGGCGAGGTCGGGATACCTGCTTCACGTGCCGCAGGTTATTACCAGGCTTCACTCGATGCCGCCGAGGAGATAATTGACAGCGGTATTTACTCATTGTATACCAAGAATCCGAATCCGGGTGATAATTTCTACGAAATGATCATTAAAAAAGCAGGTAATCCTGAAATAATAATGGTCACTGACTTCCAGATCCCAACAAAGAAGCATAACTTTTCATACCATGAGATCTGCCGTACAATGCGTGAGGATAACCTATCCTCTTCAGCTGTCAATCCTGACCTGGGTTTTGTTGAGGCATTCGAATATCTTGACGGAACTCCCGGTACACTTAAAGGTTATGGGGATGGCACTGACGGCTCACAGGCATCCTGGATCTTCTACGACAAGCCAAGCGATATTTTTGCTAATAAAGACGGAAGGTTATACGGATCAATTGTATATCCCGGAACTGTTTTTAAAGGTGTGGATGTTGAAATGCAGGCAGGTGTATATGAATGGAGTACCACACTGAACAAATATGTCAGGACTGAATCAGAAAATTTCCACTCTATATACCCGGGTGATGGTAAGCTTCTTACCGGTAACGGAGGCCCTATGCGCCTTTCACAGGAAGTTTCAAACACAGGGTTCTATATCAAAAAATTCATTGACCCGGCAACTCTGTCGAGCGCCCGTGGTGTAGGTACCGATATCTGGTGGGTAAGGTTCAGGTTAGGTGAAGTATTGCTTAACGCATCTGAAGCAGCCCTGGAACTTGGGAATACAGCCAAAGCTCTTACCTATGTTAACCAGGTAAGAGAGAGAGCCGGTTTCCCGGCTAACAGCCTGGCAACCCTTACTCTGGCCAAGCTCCAGAATGAGCGCAGGGTGGAGCTCGCTTATGAGGATCACCGCGTATGGGACCTGATACGCTGGAGGATTGCACATATTGTATGGAACGGATCCTCTTCGAACCCGGCTGCCAATGCATATGCGCTATATCCCTACAGGGTTATCGATAAAACACATCCTGAACGTGACGGTAAATTTGTCTTTGACAGGTTTAAGGCACCGAAGTTCAAGTCCGCGAGATTCTTCAATTTACAGGGGAACTATTATTCTGAAATCAGCCAGCAGGTAATAGATAACAATCCTCTTATCGTTAAAAATCCATTCCATTAATAGATTACTATGAAAAAGATAGTTTTATATACGATGATTTCTGCATTCGCCTTATTTTTAGCCGGATGTGCATTTGACAATTATGACCCGCCAAAATCGTCTCTTTCGGGAAATGTTACCTACAACAATGTCCCTGTAGGTGTCAGGTCGGGTGCAACACAGCTTGAGCTGTGGCAGTACAGCTGGAATACACGAGGCGTAGTAGCCCGCTCCAAGATCAGTGTTTATATTGCCCAGGATGGATCTTATTCCGCCAGACTTTTTGACGGCGACTATAAGCTGGTACGTCTCAAAGGCGCTCCATGGGCCAATCAGACTGACTCTATCAGTGTAACGGTCAGCGGTGATACCAAAGCTGATGTTCCTGTAACACCATACTTTATTGTTACCGATCCGACATTTTGCGTATAACACGGCTGACAGTACCGTTACCGGCACTTGTACCGTTACCAAAGTCGGAACAGCTGCAATTACAAGTCTGACCCTGTATGTTGGTATTACGAGCATTGTTGATGCCAACAATAATGTGCAGAATGCCACACTTAATGCTGCTGCACTTGCAGATCTGACAACCCCGAAAACCGTTAAAGTTAAACTTACAAACGTTAAGGATACTTACTTCTGGGATAAAGTTTATTCCAGAAAGGATTTTATCTACGTAAGGTTTGGGGTACTTTCAGGAGGTTCTGGTGAACGCTTTTACTCAGGATGGCAGAAAATAGCTCTGCCGTAACTGATGTAATACAATTGACTTGTATTCGTTGAATACTTTAAAGAGGGTGTCTCAAAAGGGCACCCTCTTTTTATTCTTTACCCCTAAATCCCCTAAAGGGGACTAATTGATTATCAATTATTTATCTTACCCCCCTGGGTATGAGGAATAGACATGGTATACAGGGGGTGATAGACATGGTATACACATTTATAAAGATATATTTCTTATTAGTTCATTACAAAAATATATTTCGTAAGTATTGTTTTCTTGTGATTCTCGGAGTGCAACATACTCACCTATAAAAGCTTTGCCAACCCTGATTTCTTTTCCTTTAAAGTTAATTACTCCTTTGTCCTGGACTTTTCTTTTTATATATGATGTTTCATACTCATAAGGTTTTATTTTCCTGGGATAAGGTCTAATACTGGGTGTATATAGATCAGCTGGAGTTTGAAAATCTAAAGCTTCATGCGGACGAATGCAGTTATACTTTTCTCTCCATAGATCAAATCTTTTTTGACAATGATCATGATCCCTGAACTGTTCATGTTCGATAAGCTCTTGTTTAAGAGTTTTATGGAAGCGTTCTTCCTTGCCTTGTGTCTGCGGATGATATGGTCTGCCATGTATTAGTTTTATATTTAATTGAATAAGCCATTTCTCAAGTGCGGTGTAGGAACGGAAGCCTTCAAGTGTTTCAGCACCTGAAGATCCCCAGGGACCACCATTATCGGTCAGCATTATATAAGGGAGCCCGTATTTATCAAAAATAGTAATAAGAACATTCTTTACTGTCTCTGATTGTTCGTTTTTACAGGCCTGAAGACATAAGTTATATCTGCTGTGATCATCTGTTATTGTTAAAGGATGACACTCCTGCCTGTTTAGAAGCCTAAACCATCCTTTATAATCCATCTGCCATAATTCATTAGGGTACTGGCGTACAAATCGTTCAAAATCCTTAGATAATTTTGAGCGATTTGGGTCTATCAGACCATTACGGCCCAATATCTTTGTGATTGTCTTTTTGCAGGGGACGCTTTCATGTTCATATTTCCCTGATTCCTTATCCTTGCTTATGAGTTTATGGATTTTTTTTGATCCCCATTCAGGATCTCCTTTTCTTAGCTCTATTACATACTGTTCAATTTCCGGAAGGGTTTGGTTAGGAAAATGTTGAGGTCGCCTGTTTTGATCAATTAATCCATTCAATCCTTCAAAAGAATACCTGTTAATCCATTTATATCCAGTTCTTCTAGATATTTTAAACCGCCTGCATAGATCACTCATATTTATTCCAGGCTTTGATGCTAATAAACAAAATTCTGTCCTCTGACTCATGATACTTTGCATTGCGAAAGGCATGGCATTTTTTCCATAAATTTACCCTTCTATACTGTATACCATGTGTGTATCCCCTTGTATACTATGTGTGTCGTCCGTACAACGGCCAGGGGGAGGTGGTGCCTTTTAAGACACCCTCTTGACGCTCAGCCTCTCCCTTTGGGAAAATGAAAGGGAGTAAGGATTTTTAATAACTTTAATTCTTAAGTGTTACTAAGTTTTCTTTTTTGTTATTGCCCTGAACCAATCCGGTATGGCGTTAATAAGCACAATAAAGACACAGATTATAATTGCCAGGGTAAGTACAAAATTAATGATGCCGGGGACCAAAGTGAGCCGGTCATTTATCTGAGGGATGTAGATATTCTTAATATTCAGAATTGCCGCAGTAAGGGTAGTTACGCCGACAAAAGTCATGGGAATAATTGTAACCCATGCATATTTCGCCCTGCCCCTGTTTATTATATATGAAGTGCCGATAGCCAGAGCAATAGTTGCCAGGAGCTGGTTCGCCGTACCGAACATGGGCCAGATTGTCGAGATAGTTCCCGTATAGATAAAATATGCCCAGGCAAAAACAATCAATCCGCTCGTTAACAGGTTCCCGGGAAGCCAGTCAGTCCTCGCAAAAGGCTTATACACTTTGCCGAGGGCTTCCTGCAGAACAAACCTTCCGATACGGGTACCAGCATCAATAGTGGTCAGGATGAACAAAGCCTCGAACATTATTGCGAAATGGTACCAGTACGACATGAGATGCTTCATACCCGGAATTGATGAAAAAATATACGCCATTCCGACACCAAGTGAGACTGCCCCGCCTGTACGTCCGGCAATCTTCTCCCCCACACTGGCCGACAGCTGGCTGAGGTTTGTCTCTGTAAATCCCATAGCATGGAGCTTCGGAAGAATCGCCTGAAGCTTGTCTGCCGGAACATTGATTGTAAAATAATCAAGGGGCAGAAGGCTTGTTGCTGCGATCAGCGCCATAATACTTACTGCTCCCTCAACGAGCATCGAACCAACTGCAATTGTCTTAATATCCGACTCCCTCATTATCATCTTTGGAGTAGTGCCTGAGCTTACCAGGGAATGAAAACCCGATACGGCACCGCAGGCAATGGTTATGAAAAGGTACGGGAAAAGCTTTCCGGGAATTATCGGGCCGCCCCCCTTTCCAAATTCAGTGAATGAAGGCATTTTGATCTCCGGGGCCACAATTATCAGTCCTATTGCCAGTAATCCGATAACCGATATCTTCATTATGGAGCTCAGGTAGTCACGCGGAGAAAGTAATATCCATACAGGAAGTACCGATGCTAAAAAGCCGTAACCTGCGACAAGGAAGATCAGTGTCCGGTGGTCAAAAGTGAACCAGGAGGCAAACCGGGAATCAGGAATATACCGGCCGAGGATAACTGCAAGGACAAGCAGTATAATACCGAAAATAGTAGCTTCAAGAGTTTTCCCTTTCCTTATCCTGAACATCCATATCCCCATTGCAATTGCAATCGGAATAGTGGAAGCGATTGTAAAAGTGCCCCAGGGGCTTTCAGCAAGTGCGTTGATCACTACCAGTCCCAGTCCGGCAAGCGCCAGTACTACTATAATTACTATTGCAAAGGTCGAAGTAATCCCGCTTACCTTGTTGATCTCAATCTTTGCTATTTCAGCAAGCGATTTGCCATCATGCTCAACTGAGGCGGTCAGTATCACAAAATCATGAACCGCACCGGCCATAACTGATCCGACAAGCATCCAGATGAAACCAGGCATAAAACCGAACTGTGCGGCCAGAACAGGACCCACCAGTGGGCCTGCTCCGGCTATTGCCGCAAAATGATGGCCGAACAAAACCCACTTATTCATCGGATAATAATTCTGACCATCGTATAATCTGTGCGCAGGTGTCAGACGCAGATCATTATTCACTGCAACCCGTGCAGCTATAAAGCTGAAATAGAACCTGTAGGCTATTGCAAAAAGAGCAATGGTCCCGATAACGAAGGGCATTGCATTCATGCTTCAAAAATCATAAAATGATTGACCTGACAAAATAAACATAATCACTGTGATCAGCAATTCCAAATATCAAATTATTAAAAGTTTATTCCTTAAAATTATTTAAATTGCATCTGTAAACCAGCTTTCTGAACCCGATATCCATTTCAAATTAGTTTTCTTAACCTGAAACCGATACCAACATGGAAGTAAAGAGAACTTTTGACCTGCTTGACAGGTACAGGGAAAATTTTCAAAAGGATGATGCACTATGCTTCAAACAGAATGGCGCCTGGGTAAAATTCAGCTCCGGCGATTACATTGAATCCTCAAATGACTTTTGCCGGGGACTTTATGAGCTTGGTCTCAGGAAAGGAGATAAGATCATTACAGTTTCCTCCAGCCGTCCGGAATGGAATTTTGCCGATATGGGAATGGCAATGCTCGGCATTATCCATGTGCCTGTTTTTACATCCCTTAATAAGGTCTGAATATGAATATATTATCAGCGATTCCGCGGCAAAGGTGATCTTGATTTCCGATAATAAACTCTATAAAATTGTAGGCCAGTCCTTTAATTATCCCGGATTTTCTGCACAGGTTTTCACATTTGACAGGGTCGAAGGGGTCCGTAACTGGCAGGAGATTGTCGCAAAAGGAAAACTATGCACTGAAGATTCTTTACAGGAAATAGAAAGAATAAAAAACAGCATTTCACCTGAAGATATTGCCACCCTCATATACACTTCCGGAACTACCGGAAAACCAAAAGGGGTTTTGCTCTCCCATAAAAATCTTGTCAGCAATTTTCTTTCTGCTGCAAAGGTGTTCAACCTGGGTCCGCAGGACAAATATCTTAGTATCCTGCCCCTCTGCCATGTCGGCGGCAGGCTTGGCAACTACCAGACCCAGTACAGCGGTTCAGGCATCTACTACGCAGAAAGCATGGGAACGATCGCAATGAACATGGCGGAAATAAAACCTGACGGCTTCGACGCTGTACCCAGGGTGCTTGAAAAATTCTATGATGTCATAATCTCCAAGGGGAACAAGCTCACTGGATTTAAGAAATCATTGTTCTTCCGGGCTGTGGACCTCGGTTTAAAGTATAAGCCTTTCGGAGAGAACGGCCTGTTTTATGAATTAAAACTAAAGATCGCTGATAAAATGATTTTCAGCAAATGGAGATCTGCTCTCGGCGGCAATGTAAGGATAGTGGGATGTGGCGGCGCCAGCCTCCAGCCTCGCCTCGAAAGGGTATTCTGGGCAGCAGGGATAAAGATAATCAACATGTACGGACTGACCGAGACATCTCCTATTATAACAATAAACAGGACATATAAAGGCGGCGCCAGACTTGGTTCAGTCGGGAGGGTAATTGATGAAGTGGAAGTTAAAATTGCGGATGATGGTGAGATATTATGCAAAGGACCTAACGTAATGACAGGGTATTATAAAGATCCTGAGCTTACAAGATCCGCCTTCGATAATGAGGGATGGTTCCGTACCGGTGATATAGGTTATCTTGATGAAAAGGGCTTCCTGATGGTGACAGACAGGAAGAAAGAAATATTCAAGCTGTCCAACGGCAAATTCATTGCACCTCAGCTGATTGAGAATATCCTCAAGGAATCAGCCCTGATTGACCAGACAATGGTTGTAGGGGAACATGAGAAATTTGCCAGCGCTCTGATTTCACCCAACTTTAAATATTTCGACGACTTAAGAACAGAGCTTAAACTGTCATATTCCAATCCTGATGAAATGATCCATTTATCTGAGATACAATCTATTATCAGTTCAGAAATTGAGGAGATCAATAAACGTCTCAGTCCTCCTGAAAGGATAACACGATTCAGGCTGGTCCCTGATGAATGGAGCCCCGCAACCGGGGAACTGTCGCCCACATTAAAACTGAGGCGTCAGTTTATAGTTAAAAAATACAGCAAGCTCCTGGAACAGATTTATATGAAATAGGTAATTGGCTGAAATAAATCATAATTTCCTGGGCGATCAGACCCCCTTCCCGGCCTTCCCCCATGGGGGAGGGAGCAATATGATTCTTTTCCCCCGGGGCGAATAAGAAAGGGTGTAATATTTAAAATTTAATCGTTCTGTTTTATTGTTATTTTATGCTCATAATCAAAGTAACCGACAGGAAAACCAGAAAAAAATTTCTGGATGCACCGAGAGAATTGTATAAAAATGACAAGGTATGGGTCTGCCCGCTCGATAAGGAGATAGAAGCAGTTTTTACTCCGGGGAAGAATCCTTATTATAAACATGGCGAGACTGAACGCTGGATCCTTGAAGATGAAAAGGGGAAGCTTACAGGGAGAGTGGCAGCATTCATTGACAAAAACCTTGCATATACCAATGATCAACCCACGGGAGGCATGGGTTTCTTCGAATGCATAAACGACAAACCTTCTGCATATCTTCTCTTTGACACAGCCCGGGAATGGCTGAAGGAGAGAGGGATGGAAGCTATGGACGGTCCCATAAACTTCGGGGAGACAGATAAATACTGGGGATTACTCGTTAACGGATTTACTCATCCCTCCTTTGAAATTGCTTACAATCCACCTTATTACCAGGAATTGTTTGAGTCTTATGGTTTCCAGACCTATTATAACATGGAAGGCTTTCATATGGATCTTAAAAAACCTGTTCCCGACCGGTTCCTTAAGATCGCTGAATGGGTAACCAGGAAACCCGGATATGAATTCAGGCACTTTACCTGGAAAGAAGAAGAAAAGTTTTCGAAAGATTTTGCTGAGGTATTCAATGAATCATGGGCTTCCTTCAAGATAAATTTCGAACCTCTGGAGACTGAATATATAAGGATGACCCTCCGGAAAGCAAAGCCGATCGTAGAAGAAGAATTCATATGGCTCGCATATTTTGAGGATAAACCCATTGGCATTTACCTGATGTTCCCTGATATGAACATGATACTTAAACATCTGAACGGAAAACTGAACCTTTATACCATGATCAGGTTCCTCTGGCTGAGGGAACGCAAAACCATAACCAGGGCAAGGGGCATGTTAATGGGTGTCATTCCTAAATTTCAGGGTATGGGAATTGAATCAGCGTTTATCCTGAACCTCAGAAATACTTTTGAGAGGAAACCTCATTATAATGAATTAGAATTCTCCTGGGTGGGTGATTTTAATCCTAAAATGAGAAAAATATTTATTGCTGTCGGCAGTGTTCCTGTTAAAAATTATAAAACATACAGGTATCTTTTCGACCGGACAAAGGAATTTAAAAGATATCCTATACCGGATATGAAGAATTGAACTTACGCCGGCTTGCGATGGCGCGGATTTATAATCCGTGCCCGTCAATTTTGTTACGCTGGCGCGGATTTATAATCCGTGCCTGTTAATTCTGTTACGCTTATGAAATATGATATCATAATTGTTGGAGCCGGCCTCGGAGGCCTGACTGCAGGATGCAAACTTGCCAGGGAAGGCAAAAAAGTGCTTGTTATCGAGCAACATAGCAAACCCGGAGGTTGTGCCACTACTTTTCATCGTGGTGACTTTACCCTGGAGGTAGGGCTGCACGAGATGGACGGACCTTCCACTAAGGATATGAAAACCAGGATTTTCAATGAGCTGGAAGTTTTTAATAATATAAAATTCATCAGGGTTCCCGAATTTTACCGTTTTGTCAGTGACCGGGTCGACCTGGTGGTTCCTCACGATCCTGCTGAAGCTTCAAAAATCCTTAAGAACAGGTTTCCTTCAGAGAATGAAGGGATAGATGCATTCTTCACGCAGCTCTTCAATCCGAAAAGAAAAACAGCAGGCAATGAAAATGTTTTGGACAAAAGTCTTGGTATGTTTCTCGATTCAATAATCAGGGATGAGGACCTCAAGCTGGTTCTTCTGGGTAACCTGGGTTATTTCAGTGATGATCCTTACTCAATATCACTTACATACTATTCAGTTGCACAGGGAAGTTACTTCACCGGTGGGGCAAGTTATATCCATGGAGGCTCACAGAAGCTTTCAGATTACCTTTTACGATATATCAGGGAGCATGGTGGTGAGGTGATCCTGAATAATCTTGTTACAAATCTTATAGTTGCCGGTAATAAGGTTAAAGGTGTGAAATTCAGGAAGAGGAAATCAGGGCAGGCTGAGCATTCCGAGGCATTTGCTGATGAAGTTATTGTGAATGCGGCAATCCCGTGCATTCCTGATCTGTTGCCGGAAGATATGGGCAAAAAATTCAGGGATGAGATTAAATTGTTAAGCCCTGGAAATTCGTTATTGACCATTTATCTCGGCTTTAAGGGATCTCTGAGAGAGACAGGCTGGAAGAATTATTCAACCTTTGTATTTGACGGTTCTGTGGTTTCACAAAAAGACATCGTGGGAAACAACCATGGTGATTTCCGCAAAAGGAATTTTGCATTTGCCGATTACGGACAGATAGATTCAGGCCTTGCCCCCGCGGGTAAAAGTGTGGGGGCGCTCTGCTGTGTAGATTATTTAAAAGACTGGGAAAACCTCTCCGGGGAAGAATATGATTCAAAAAAAGAGGAAGTAGCCGGCATATTTATCGACAGGCTTGAAACACTGATCCCCGGAATAAAAACCCGGATCGAATATTACGAGGTTGCTACTGCAGCAACTGTAAAGAGATACACACTCAACCCCGGGGGAGCTGTTTACGGTTTTGCCCAGGTCCCTTCAAAACCGGCAATAAACATCACGGGAATATTTGATAATCTGCATTTTGCATCAGCATGGGGGAAGACGGGAGGGGGGTTCTCGGGAGCTATCTATAGCGGCTATCTGTGCGCTTTTAATATTCTTAGGAAAAGATAACCTCTACATCCGTTTGATCCTTGAATCAACGGGTTTGTTAATTATTATCGGTACCTTTTCGACGATGGTATTTGATGAATCGAGGTGAAGAGCTCTCTCCTCGGGCTGTGCCAGATTTCTGACAATACCCTGGATAGCGAGGATAAAGTTTTCCGTATTGGTCAGCTTATAGTCACGAAGCATTATCCTGTCAATAAGTATAAACTTGAAATCGGCAGGAAAATGCCTTTTCTTAAGGCTGTCAAAGCTGCTTTCAAGCTTAATCTCTCCGGTTCTGGCGAGATCTTCAAGAGCCTCTCTGAAATATAAATTGATTTTGGGATCGACCTTGAATCCCAGGTGAAAATCAATCCTGATAAGAATTCCGGGGATGATCTGATTTACCTTATATTCAAAGCGGTTTGGCTCATTTACCATATCAACATGGAGGAGCCAGTAGGTATCTGCCCTCTTTGGTTGTTTTTGAAATATCGAGTACATAACTTTGGATTCCACCTGATCCTGATGGTTAGCCTTAATTAAATAAACCAGGTTTGTTGCAAATTTTGGTACGCTCCTGTCATTTCTCAGATCTTTGAAGAGGTCAATATAATCTCCCAGCTTTATAAATGTTATGTGACGGTTTTTGATTTTCCTTCCGAAATACCAGCCAAACATTACCAGAAAATAGACTGCCGCAAGGAGCAGGGTAAACCAGCCTCCATATTTGAATTTATGAAGATTGGAAATCAGAAAAGCACTTTCAATCGTAAGGAAAAAAACCATCATCAAAACAGCAAGCCGCCGGTCAGTTCCGCTTTGGTAAAGATAATATGAAATCAGTAATGTAGTCATTATCATTGTGATGGTTATGGCAAGTCCGTAGGCTGCCTCCATATTTGCCGACTCCCTGAAAAAAACCACAACAAGACTGCATAAAATAAAGAGCGACCAGTTTACAAACGGAAGGTAAACCTGTCCGCGGACAAAAGTAGGGTTGACAATTCTGATCTTGGGCCAGAAATTCAGGGATACTGCTTCACTCACAAGTGTAAAGGAACCGCTTATAAGGGCCTGACTGGCAATTATTGAAGCCGCGGTAGAAATAAAAATTCCGGAAAGCAGGAACCATTTTGGCATAAGAGAAAAGAACGGAATTGCATCTGATCCCGGAACATAATGGGTCATGAGCCAGGCTCCCTGGCCGAAATAATTGAGTAACAGTGCGGTTTTGACAAAGATCCAGGAAATCCTGATATTGGTCCGGCCGCAGTGACCAAGATCCGAATAGAGGGCTTCCGCCCCTGTGGTACAAAGGAAAACTGCACCAAGCAAAATAAATCCCCCCGGATATTCAGTAAGAAAACGGATCGCATAGACCGGACTCAGCGCTTTGAGTATTAATGGGAAATGAATAATGTGTGAAAATCCCAGGATGGCAATCATAAGGAACCAGATCACCATTATCGGGCCGAATGAAGAACCGATAAAATTGGTGCCGAACTGCTGCATGAAAAAGAGCAATACAAATATTACAAGAACGATAGGAACTACTGAAATATGAGGACTAATGAGCTTAAGTCCCTCGATGGAAGAGGTTACTGTTATTGCCGGAGTGATAACGCCATCTGCCAGTAATGCTCCGCCACCGATCATTGTGAGGATTGCCGCCCAGGCAGACTTCCTCCTTATCAGTGCGAAAAGTGCAAAGATGCCGCCTTCTCCTTTGTTATCGGCACGAAGAGTAATAATTATATATTTAATTGTTGTCTGTAATGTGAGGGTCCAGAAGACACATGAGAGGGCGCCATAAACAAGAAGCTCATTAAATTCCCCGGCGCTTCCGACTATAGCCTTTATGGCATACAACGGACTTGTACCAATATCACCGTAAACAATTCCAATTGTTACAAGCAGCCCTGCCAGGGATAGCTTCCTGATATCATGATGGTTACGCCTGCCTTTCATACCCTGTATTGAATGTAAATGACACCTGTGACAAAGCCGGCAAAGTTAATTATTTTTCTATTCCGTCAACAGGTCACTGGATACGGTTGATCCTGTAAGGAACCGGCTGGTCGATTGTGATTGGCACCTGCTCAATAATTGTATTTGTGGAGTCCAGATTCAGGGTTCTGATATCAGAATTGCTGAGTCTCCGTACAATGCTGTTCAGCGAGAGAACAAAGTTTTCCCAGGTGGAGAGGGTATAGTCACGCGACATGATCCTGTCTATAAGAACAAATTTAAAGTCGCCTTCAAAGTCATGCTTTTTAAGAGAATCGTAGCTGCTGTCAAGTTTTATTTCGCCTGATTCGACCATATCCTCAATTACTTCCCTGAAATAGAGGTTTATCTTCGGTTCAACTTTGAATCCGATATGAAAATCCACCCGTATAAGTATCCCAGGAATTATCTGGGTCACCTGGTAGTTGAACCTGTTCGGTTCACTTACCCTGTTCACATGAAGAAGCCAGTAAGTTTCGGCACGTTTGGGCTGTTTCTGGAAAATAGAGTATATCACTTTGGATTCCACCTGGTCGTTGCGGTTTGCTGTTATTATATAAACGAGGTTTGTGGCAATCCTGGGAACCGATTCATCTTTAACAAGATCTCTGAAAAGATCAAGATATTTGTCAAGATCAGCAAATGTGATATACCTGTTCTTAATTTTTCTGCCGAAATACCAGCCGAACATTATCAGGAAGTAAATAGACGCAAGCAGGAGGGTGAACCATCCGCCATACTGGAATTTGTTCAGATTGGCAATAAGGAAGCTCCCTTCAATTGTAAGGTACGTCATGAAAAGTAAAAGAACAAGCCTGTGGTTCACTCCCTTCTGAAGCAGATAATATGACAAAAGGAATGTTGTCATAAGTTCCGTTATTGTAATTGCAAGGCCGTAAGCTGCATTCATATTTGTTGATTCCTGGAAGAAGATCACCACCATACTGCAGGCAATCCAAAGGAACCAGTTTACAAAGGGCAGGTACACCTGACCCCTGACCAGTGTGGGATGCAGCACCTTTAACCTGGGCCAGAAATTAAGCATTATAGCCTCACTGACAATAGTAAATGATCCGCTTATGATCGCCTGGCTGGCAATTATTGCCGCAGCGGTGGCAAGAATAATGCCGGGCATCAAAAACCATTTCGGCATGATCCCGAAAAAAGGATTTACCCCGGCTCCTTTATCCAGATTCACCATCAGCCACGCTCCCTGTCCAAAATAATTTAGCAGAAGAGCTGTTTTTACAAATATCCAGGATATACGAATGTTTGATTTCCCGCAGTGACCCAGATCGGCGTATAGCGCTTCCGCTCCCGTTGTTGCCAGAAATACAGCTCCCAGAAGAATAAATCCGCCCGGATATTCTGTCAGGAACCTGTAAGCATATTCGGGGTTAACAGCCTGGAGGACAGCAGGATGAAGAACTATCTGGGAAGTCCCGAGAATTCCGAGTGTTGTAAACCAGATGACCATTATCGGGCCATAAGAACTGCCAATGAGATTGGTACCGAACTGCTGGATGAAGAACAGCACTGCCAGAATCAGAAGAACAATAGGAACAACAGGAATTTCAGGATTATAAAGCTTTAATCCTTCAATTGAGGAGGTAACAGTAATTGAAGGGGTAATAACACCATCTGCCAGAAGGGCGGCACCACCGACCATTGTAAGGATCGCGGCCCAGGTCGATTTTTCCTTCATAAGGGCAAACAGGGCAAATATCCCTCCCTCTCCGTTGTTATCAGCCCTTAAGGTTATCAGCACATATTTAATTGTGGTAGAGAGGGTAAGCGTCCAGAAAACACATGACAAACCTCCAAAAATCAGTAACTCATTATAATTCTCCCTCCCTCCTTCAATAATGGCCCTCATGGTATAAAGAGGGCTTGTTCCAAGGTCGCCGAAAACGATTCCCATTGTAATAATCATCCCGGCCAGGGAGAGCTTTTTTATATCAGGATGTTGAGTGGCCAAGGTTATAAGACTGTCTGGAACTTTTATATGCCTTAAAAGATTCCAAAGTTATAAAATATTACTTTACCCGGAGTTTATGACTAAACACTGTGAACCTGTAATTACAAAGTTAATATCCGGAAGAAAGCTGATTTTATATCAATAAAATTATCTTTGTGATCGACCGGGTAGTGTAAATTATCATATATCCGGGTCACCAAAACTTATATTTCAGAATGTTCAGAATTCATATTCTAAGCATATTAATTTTCGGACTGTCATTTACCGTATCCGGCCAGATGACAGGATCTGCTGATCAAAGAGTCTCCCTCCTGTTTATCGGGGATATAATGGGACATGATGAGCAGATCTGGTCAGCGGAGAACAGGGAAAACCATACTTACAGCTATGATGAGGTTTTCACATTTATCAGTCCCGTAATCAAAGAAGCCGATTTAGCGATAGCAAACTTTGAAGTTACACTGGCAGGTAAGCCATATAAAGGCTATCCGCAATTCAGCTCACCCCCGGCGCTTGCCAAAGCTTGTAAGAATGCCGGTATTGATTATTTTGTGACAGCCAATAATCATGCTGCGGACCGGGGCAGGGAGGGAATTGAAGGAACTATCCTCCGGCTTGACAGCCTGGGGATACACCACACAGGGACTTTTTTAAGCGAGGCAGCAAAGGACACTCTTCAGCCGCTGATTTTAAGGAAAAAAGGCATTTCAATTGCTTTGCTGAACTACACTTATGGAACCAACGGGATCAAAGTGCCCGGGCCGGTAATTGTCAATCCTCTTGATAAAGAGCTGGTTGCTTCTGATATTAAAAAGGCAGAAAGCAGGAATCCCGATTTTATTGTTCTCTTCCTTCATTGGGGAACCGAATATGACACCATACCATCCAAAAGTCAGGCTGACCTGGCAAATTACTTTTTTTCAAAGGGTGCCGATCTCATTATCGGATCACATCCTCATGTGCTTCAGAAAATGGTATGGTTCAAAAATGACAACCTCCTTAACAACAAAGCCGTTGTTTATTCACTTGGTAATTTTGTGTCAAACCAGAGGAAACCAAAAACTGATGGCGGATCAATGGTAAGGATAGAAATCACGCGGAAAGGCAACTCAGTTGTTATAACCAATGCCGGATATTACCTTACATGGGTATACACCCCGATAGTAAATTACAGAAAGAATTTCTATGTCCTTCCCTGTTCAGAATTTGAGTATAAACCGGGATTTTTTGATAACCCTTCCGATTTTTTAATTATGAAAAAATTTATTTTCAACTCAAGGGCACTGCTGAATAAGGAAAATATTGGTGTAAATGAAATAATTTTCAGCAGCAATAGCCGGGAGTTAAATAATTAATAATTAATTTGTATTTTAATTTGTGCTTTAATGGATAATTCAATAGCACTTCTTTCAGTAACAGCAATATCGATCGGGTTTATTCATACCCTGTTCGGCCCTGATCATTACCTGCCATTCATTGTCCTGAGTGAAGCAAAAAAATGGACCTTAAGGAAAACCATGGTTATTACCCTCTTTTGCGGGATCGGGCATGTGTTAAGCTCAGTTATTCTGGGTTTTGCAGGAATTGCTGCAGGAATAGAAATCAGGAAGCTCGTTTCTGTTGAATCATTCCGGGGGAACATTGCAGCATGGCTCTTTATTGCTTTCGGGCTTGTTTACATTATAATCAGCATAAGAAACCTTATAAAGAACAAAAAGCACAATCATTCTCATTTTCATATAAACGGCCATAGCCATACACATGAGCATGATCACCACCAGGAACATGTTCACATTCATGATAATAACGTAATGCATGCCACACCCTGGATCCTTTTTCTGATCTTTGTTTTCGGTCCCTGCGAACCACTTATACCCATCGTTATGTACCCTGCTGCTCAGGGCAATATCTTTGGAGTCGTTATTGTTTCAATTCTGTTCTCAGTGGTTACCATTGGTACGATGATGTCGATTGTCCTTGCTTTCAAACTTGGATTTAGAAAGGTCAACCTCAGGCCGGTTGAGAAGTATAATCATCTTATTGCAGGTTCCATGATCTTCCTGTCAGGGCTTGCTATCCAGTTTCTTGGATTATAATCCGGGAATCCGTATCCTTCGTCCTCAGATACATCCTGCAAAGGAAGATTTGCATATCTGCCGGTTATCAATAATCTTTCGCTAATTGGCATTTAATTATTAGTTTTGCAGGAAACTGGTAGGAAGATGACTTACGATTATAATACTCAGAGAAAACGAATGGCGCTGCCGGAATATGGCCGGAATGTTCAGAAAATGATCGATCATATAAAGAGTATAGGGAACAGGGAAGAAAGGAATCGCGCAGCAAAAACTGTTATTCAGGTTATGGGTAACCTGAATCCGCATCTGCGCGATGAGGGCGATTTCAAGCATAAGCTTTGGGATCATCTTGCTCTGATTGCCGATTTTGAACTGGATATCGACTCTCCTTATCCGATTCCTGAACAGACAAAATTTACTGAAAAACCAAAACAGATACCGTACCAGCAGGGTAATATACGATATCTTCATTATGGCCGCATTATCGAGCTCATGATTGAAGCTGCCTCTGAAATGGCGGATGGTGAGGAAAAGGTATATCTTACCAACCTGATTGTGAACCAGATGAAGAAATCATATATTACATGGAACAGGGGTCAGGTTGCCGATGAGGTGATTATAGGTGATCTGAAACTCTTATCAAGGGGTAAACTGAAAATGACCGAAGGGGTTAAGATCCTTGAAATCAAGGATCTGTTGCCACAAACCAAAAAGAAGCCTGCAGGAAAACCTCACGGCAAACAGCAAAACAAACAATACAATAAGAAAAAACCTCACCTGCGTCACTGATGGGAACCTTTATTGTAAAGGGCGGAATACCACTCAAAGGTGAAATAACTCCTCAGGGAGCAAAAAATGAAGCCCTCGAGGTTATCTGTGCCTCCCTTCTTACCGGTGAGAAAATTACCATTCATAATATCCCTTTAATTGCCGATGTGAGCATGCTCATGGAACTTGTTGCCTCTATGGGTGTAAAAGTTAACTGGGTATCAGGATCCTCTGCCACTTTCGAGGCTTCCGATATTAATCTCGATTATCTCCAGACGCCGGAATTCAGGATTCAGAGCTTAAGCCTGAGAGGATCTATAATGATTGTCGGACCGCTTCTTGCCCGTTTCGGGCGGGCATATATTCCCAAGCCGGGCGGAGACAAGATAGGCCGGCGTCGCGTAGATACACATTTCATAGGATTTCAAAAGCTTGGCGCACGATTTGAATTTGATGCTTCCGACTCTTTTTACTCTGTTGAAGCCTCCTCGCTTGCAGGCACCTACCTGCATCTTGAAGAAGCCTCAGTAACCGGAACTGCAAATATTATAATGGCTGCAACGCTTGCTAATGGTCATACAACAATTTATAACGCCGCATGTGAACCATATATCCAGCAGCTCTGTAAAATGCTCCTTTCAATGGGAGCTAAAATTGAAGGTATCGGGTCCAATCTGCTGCATATCGATGGAGTCACCAGTCTGAAAGGCTGCACTCACCGGATTCTTCCCGATATGATCGAGATCGGGTCATTTATAGGTCTTGCAGCAATGACTGAGTCGGAAATGACCATTAAAAATGTCTCCTATGAAAACCTCGGAATAATACCGGACTCATTCCGCAGGCTTGGGATCGACATCAGGAAACAAGACGATGATATTTTTATTCCGCATCAGGAACATTATGAAATAGAGTCCTTTATAGATGGTTCCATAATGGTTATTGCAGATGCAATCTGGCCGGGATTGACACCTGACCTCCTGAGCATATTCCTTGTAACCGCCACCCAGGCTAAAGGATCGGTGCTGATCCATCAGAAAATGTTCGAAAGCCGGCTGTTTTTCGTTGATAAACTGATAGATATGGGAGCCCAGATAATTCTTTGCGATCCTCACAGAGCTACCGTCATAGGGCTCGATAAAATGATCAGGCTCAGGGGAACAACTATGTCTTCGCCGGATATAAGAGCAGGAGTGGCGCTGCTGATTGCAGCAATGTCCGCTGAGGGTGAAAGTGTTATCCACAATATCGAACAAATCGACAGGGGATACCAGAATATCGATTCAAGGCTCAATGCGCTGGGGGCAGATATAAGGAGGATATAAGGCACAGCGGCTCAGTGGCACAGAGGCGCAGAAGCCTTCGCTGGCGCGAGTTTGCAACTCGTGCCAGAAACAAAAGGCATGGTTTATAAATCCGCATCAGCGGGTTTTTTACCTTTGTGCGGCTGCGCCGCTGAACCCTTCTGTCAATTTGTCCACTAAATTTCTCTGGCAAAATATTTGTTCTGAAATTAGCTATAACCGAAAAAACATAATTGATGGTAAAGAAGAAACCTGCTGATCCTGATGAGATCGGTCGTAAAATACATAACGAAACTACTGATAATAAAGAAGATAACAATATTCGGAAAGCATCAGAACAGGGCTCTAAAGAGAGTCCTGATGCCGATGGTCTGAAAATTGCAGATGGTGAATCATCTTCCCCGGATGCAACCGCTTCTGACAAAGTTATTCCTGAAGAAAAGAGTACCGAAGAAAAACTGGCAGAGATGCAGGACAAGTATCTGCGCCTTTCTGCCGAATTCGATAATTACAGAAAAAGAACATTACGCGAGAAAATGGAGTTGTCAAAGTTTGCAAGTGAAGAGCTGCTCCTTAGAATTCTGCCAGTAATGGATGATTTTGAAAGGGCACTTTCTCATATGAACTCGGCTTCTGATATTACTGCAATGAAAGAGGGAATGGACCTGATTTATCAGAAATTTAACGACTTTCTGAAGCAGTCAGACATTAAGGAAATTGATTCACTGAATTGTCCGTTCAACGTCGATCTGCATGATGCGGTGGCAAAAATAACTGTTGAGGAAGAAGATAAAAAAGGTAAAATTGTTGATGTTATCCAAAAAGGGTACTATTTGATGGATAAGGTAATCAGGCATTCAAAAGTCGTTGTCGGAGAATAATATATTTCAAACTATATGCCTTGCCTGGGAAATGCCTAAAAAATTTTAAGGATGGGAAAAAGAGATTATTACGAGGTGCTTGGGGTATCGAAGGATGCAACAAAGGAAGAGATTAAAAAGGCTTACAGGAAACAGGCATTGAAATATCATCCCGATAAAAATCCCGGTGATAAAAAAGCTGAGGAGAACTTTAAGGAGGCTGCTGAAGCTTATGAAGTCCTCAGCAACGATGAGAAAAAAGCCAGGTATGATCGCTTCGGCCATGCCGGAATGAGTGGAGCAGGGAATGGATTCGGTGGCGGAGCAGGCATGACCATGGAGGATATTTTTTCTTCATTCGGTGATATTTTCGGTGATGCATTCGGAGGATTCGGGGCTTTCGGTGGCAGCAGGAGAAGCTCCGGAAGAACAAATAAAGGAACAAACCTGCGGGTTAAGGTTAAGTTAAACCTGCAGGAAATAGCAGCAGGTGCAGAGAAAAAGATCAAGGTAAGCAAATACGATACCTGTGACGCCTGCGGAGGTTCAGGCGCTGCGGACGCCCATAGCACAACAACCTGCTCCACATGCCGTGGCTCAGGACACATTACAAGGCTTACAAATACAATGCTCGGACAAATGCAGACAACCTCCGTTTGTCCGGTCTGCGGCGGAGCAGGCAAGACAATAACTAAAAAATGCCCTGTATGCTATGGTGAAGGAATTGTCCAGAAAGAAGATATAATAAAAATCAATATCCCTGCCGGAGTAGGAAAAGGAATGCAGATGACAGTAAGCGGAAAGGGCAATGCACCAAGAAGAGGGGGCGTTCATGGCGATCTGCTGGTAGTAATTGATGAGGAAGATCATCCGGATCTGATCCGGGAAGGTAACGACCTCATTTATAATCTTTTCATCAGCATTCCGGATGCTGTTCTGGGTACCCATGTTGAGGTTCCTACAGTCGAAAATAGTGTAAAGATCAAGATAGAACCGGGTACTCAGCCCGGGAAAATACTCCGCCTCAGAGGAAAGGGATTGCCGGAAGTTAATGGATATGGACGCGGTGATCTGCTTGTCAATGTCAACGTCTGGATACCTAAAAGCATTACCAGGGAAGAAGCAAAATTAATAGAAAAATTCAGGGACTCAGGCACTTTTGTTCCCAATCCTGATAAAAACGATAAAGGATTTTTCGAACGGATGAGAGGTTATTTTGAACAGGAATAAAACCTTTCAGTTTAATTCTGTGGTAGTACTGATTGCCTCTGCGTAATAAAAAAGAACCACTTAATCAGAGTTTTTTTATCTTTACTCCTCATTTTCAAAACCGTTAACACATTAATATGCCACTTTTCGAAGCAAAAAACATCACTAAACAATTCGGCACTTTCACAGCTCTCGATAATGTCAGCCTGTCTGTGCCTGAGCAATCAATCTACGGCCTTCTCGGACCAAACGGAGCCGGAAAGACAACCCTCATACGTATTATTAACCAGATAACAGGACCCGATAAAGGTGAGCTGTTCCTTAACGGGCAGAAGCTCAGGCCAGATGATGTCCAGATGATCGGATACCTGCCTGAAGAGCGCGGATTATACAAGAAAATGAAAATAGGCGAACAGGCTATTTATTTCGCGCAGCTTAAGGGGCTTACCAGAAATGAAGCCATTAAAAGGCTGAAATACTGGTTCAGAAAGCTTGAAATCGTCGACTGGTGGGGGAAAAAGGTTGAGGAACTCTCTAAAGGGATGCAGCAGAAAGTTCAGTTCATCACAACTATCCTCCATGAACCGAAACTCATAATTTTCGATGAACCGTTCACCGGCTTTGATCCGGTAAATGCCAATATCATAAAAAATGAAATTCTTTTTCTCAGGGAAAGAGGTGCAACTATAATATTCTCAACCCACAACATGGGTTCAGTCGAGGAACTGTGTGATAATATAACTCTGATCGACAGAGCCAAAACAATACTCGAAGGGAGTGTCAATGAGATCAGAAGGACATGGGCTGCCAACGAATATGACCTGGTCTTCAGCGGACAAGTCAGGATCGAGGGAAATGATCACTACAAAGTGCTCAATCAGCAGACCGAAAATGAACATAGCGTTATAAGACTGAAAACCTCAGATAATATTTCAACCAATGAAATAATTGGTAATGTAATGAAATCAGGCAGTCTGGTATCGTTCAATCCTGCCCTGCCATCCATGAATGAAATATTTATAAGGGTGGTTGAATCACGCAATTAATATTATACACTGAAATATCCAGAATATGAATAAGATATCCGTTATTATAAGAAGAGAGTACCTAACAAGGGTCAGGAAAAAATCATTTATTATAATGACTCTCCTTACACCCCTCCTGATGGCAGCCTTATTTATACTGCCGGCCCTGGTAATGACTAACCAGGACCAGGAATTCAAAAAGATCGCCGTGGTAGAGATCGGACCCGGGATTTTCAAAAACGTGATTCCGGATACCAAGGATGTGGATTACGTATACCTTGAAAATATCAATATTGAGGATCTGAAGAAAAATTTTACCCAGGCCGGGTACTATGGTATCCTAGTCATAAAAGATGATCTTGTTACCACGCCAAACGCTATCCAGCTATTATCCAAGAAACAACCGCCCATCGGACTTATCGATCATATTTCCAATTCACTCGAGAAGGAGGTAGAAAGACAGAAGCTCCTGGGATATAATATTCAGAATCTTGATGAAATTCTTAAAAGCATAAGGACTAAAATATCTGTCACCACAATAAAAGTAGATGAATCGGGACAGTCTACAGAAACAAGCACCGGTATTGCAATGGCGCTTGCCTATCTTGGCGGATTCCTGATGTACATGCTGGTATTTATTTTCGGATCGCAGGTAATGAGAGGCGTTATAGAAGAGAAGACGAGCAGAGTTGTTGAGGTAATCGTCTCTTCAGTCAGGCCGGCGCAGCTTATGCTGGGTAAAATCCTGGGCGTGGCACTTGTCGGATTGACCCAGTTCATAGTCTGGATACTTCTTTTGGTTGCCACTGTAGGTGTTCTGAAAGCAACGGTCCTGAAAAAGACTGAAATAGCACAGATTACCCAGAACATACCCCAGAACCTGATGAATCAGAATGAGGTTACAACCAGTATCGGCACGGACCAGGCTGCCCAGGTCTCACCTCAGCTCGCAGAATTCTCAAAATTGTTTGACAATGCCATGAATCAGGACTGGCTTTTAATAATAACAGCTTTCATATTTTATTTTATTACCGGGTACCTGCTTTATGCTTCAGTATTTGCAGCAATAGGTTCCGCAGTTGATAATGAAACTGAGACTCAGCAGTTCATGCTGCCGGTTACTATACCTATAATTATAGGCCTCATGGTGGCTATGGGAACAATGCAGAATCCTGAGAGCTCGCTCTCCTTTTGGTTTTCAATGATTCCGCTTACATCACCAATTGTCATGATGGCACGGATCCCGTTCGGGGTCCCGGGATGGCAGATCGCCCTGTCAATGGCTCTAATGGTGATCACATTCCTTGCTTTTGTATGGGGAGCTGCCAAAGTTTACCGCACAGGTATTCTGATGTATGGCAAAAAATCATCATGGAAGGAATTGTGGAAGTGGCTGAGATATACGGGATAAGCGGCAGCCGACGGGCTGCGGGTCACCGGCTACGTGCTACATATGGATCCTGGTGCCTGATTATATAAAAGAAATACAGGGACAAATATAATATTATGTCAAAAATTCTTGTAATCGACGACGAAAAAGCGATCCGGAACACCCTGAAGGAAGTTCTGGAATATGAAAAACACGAAGTTGACCTGGCTGAGGACGGACCTACAGGAATTGATCTGTTCAATGCCAACTCATACGATATTGTTCTGTGCGATATAAAGATGCAGAAAATGGATGGAATTGAGGTCCTGCAGAAAATCACGGAGATCTCCGCATTAACACCTGTGGTAATGATATCAGGGCATGGTAATATAGATACGGCAGTTGAAGCTATAAAAAAAGGGGCATTTGACTTTCTTGAAAAACCGCTTGACCTGAACAGGCTCCTGATAACTATCCGAAATGCTACTGATAAGTCAACTCTGATTACACAGACTCAGGTCCTTAAGAACAAAGTCAGCAAAATGTATGAAATTGTCGGGGAATCGGAAGCAATTAAGAAAGTCCAGGAAATGATCGACAGGGTAGCTCCGACTGAAGCAAGGGTGCTGATAACAGGTGCAAATGGCACGGGAAAGGAACTTGTGGCTCATCAGATTCATGAGAAAAGCAACAGGGCAAAGGCACCATTTGTTGAGGTAAATTGTGCGGCAATACCTTCAGAACTTATTGAAAGTGAATTGTTCGGCCATGAGAAAGGTTCATTTACTTCGGCAATAAAACAGCGGATTGGTAAATTTGAGCAGGCAAACGGAGGCACACTGTTCCTCGATGAAATAGGCGATATGAGCCTGTCGGCACAGGCAAAAGTCCTGAGGGCATTACAGGAAAACAAGATCACAAGGGTAGGTTCCGACAAGGATATCCAGGTGAATGTCAGGGTGGTGACTGCAACAAACAAGAACATAAGGAAAGAAATTGAAAATAATACTTTCAGGGAAGACCTCTATCACAGGTTAAGCGTTATACTTATCCATGTACCAACACTTAATGAACGTGAAGAAGATATCCCGCTCCTGGCTGAATATTTTAACTCACTGATCTGCAAGGAGTATGGTATGTGCAAAAAAGCATTAAAAAAGGATGCTGTCAAAGAACTCCAGAAAATTCAATGGACCGGCAATATCCGGGAATTCAGAAATGTGCTGGAAAGACTTATCATTCTGTGCAAAGATGAGATTACAGGTGCCGACGTGCTGGCTTATGCAAAACCTGTTTCCGGATTTAACATGATCTGATGTTCAGAACTGAAAAAGATTCCCTTGGCGAGAAGCAAATTCCCTCAGATGCTCTTTACGGAATTCATGCCCTGAGGGCAAGGGAAAATTTCCCCGGTATTACATCTTTCCCTGCCGAATGGTACATGGCTGTCGGGCTCACCAAGCTTGCCTGCTATAAAACCTACAGGAAGTTCAGGGATGCTGCAACACATAAATACGGTAACAACCTTCACTTCAGGATCATAGATGATACAATTCTGGATGCGTTGTCGTCCTCGGCATCTGAAGTTGCAGACGGAAAATACTTTGATAATTTCATCGTGCCTGCAGTTCAGGGTGGAGCAGGAACAAGTATCAATATGAATATCAATGAAATAATTGCGAATGCTGCCCTTCAGAAGACAGGTAATAAGTGTGGACATTACACTTATATTGATCCTACAGAACATGCAAATATTTACCAGTCTACCAATGATGTTATCCCGACAGCTCTGACCCTGGCGGTAATGAAGCTTCTACAGTCACTTGAACAGGGAATAAATAACCTGAAGCAAAAAGTTGAGGAATCTGAAAGGCTGAACAGGGACAAGCTCCGTCCGGGATACACCCAGATGCAGGAGGCTGTTCCTTCATCCTTCGGATTGCTTTTCGGTGCTTACGGTGAGGCTCTCTCACGCGACTGGTGGAGAGTATCCAAATGCTTTGAAAGGATCAAGCAGGTAAATCTGGGCGGCGGAGCCACAGGGACCGGAATTTCCATTCCGCGTTACTTTATAATGGAGGTTATCCCTGAACTGCGTAACCTCTCCGGACTGCAGGTGACCCAAAGCGAAAACCTTGCAGATGCCACATCAAACCTCGACAAATGGGTTGAGATACATGCGACTCTCAAGGCACATGCGGTAAATCTTGAAAAGATCTCTTCCGACCTCAGACTTCTTGCTTCAGACATTGCAGGCTCCGGAACAATATCAATACCCGGGAAACAGGTCGGAAGCTCAATAATGCCGGGGAAAATAAATCCTGTAATCCCTGAGTTTGTCATATCAGCAGCACATATCGTTTACGCAAATGACACTCTTATAAGCTCGCTGAGTGCACAGGGAGCTCTCGAACTTAACCCCTACCTGCCTTCAATAGGGTACTCTGTAATTCAAAGCATAAAGCTTCTCATTTCCTGCGATCTGACGCTCTTAAACAACCTGTTTACAGGGCTTATAGTACATGAATCAGCGGGTTATGAAGCACTTATGAAAAGTCCTTTGCTTACTACCGCTCTCCTCCCCTATATAGGTTATCATGCAGCTGCAGCACTCGCAGCGTTAATGAAGGAGAAGAAAACAGATATTTTTGAAGCAAACAGGATCTTGAACTCTGTTGATGACAAAAAGCTCAGGAATATCCTTCAGCCGGGCAACCTGCTTAAGCTCGGCTTCTCACTCGATGAACTTTAATTTTTGTAATTTTGCAGGATTATTTCTTAAAAAATGACAAAGGGCAGGGAATCCAAACCTCATATCGGGATTTATGGCCGCCGCAATAATGGCAAGAGCAGCCTTATAAACTGCCTGGCAGGGCAGGATATTGCTATTGTCTCTGAGCAGGCCGGTACCACTACCGACCCTGTTAAAAAGTCTTTCGAAATAACTGGGTTCGGCCCCGTCATTCTGGTCGATACTGCCGGAATAGATGATTCCGGGGATCTTGGCGGAAAAAGGGTTGACAGAACACTAAGAACCATTGATATAATTGACCTTGCCATTCTTGTCGTTGCCGGAAACTCCTGGGGCGATTCTGAGGATGGACTTTTAGCCAGGTTCAGAAATCAGGATATACCTTATATTATAGTACACAACAAATCGGATCTTGAAGAACCGACTGAGTCATACAGGAATAAAGTTTTTGAAGTAAGCGGATCGGATCTCTTTGAATTCTCTTCAAAAGATAAAAGGAATTTTGAAATGCTGATCGGGCTTATCAAGACAACCATACCTGAATATTCATATAAAACCCCTGCCCTGCTTGGCGATCTGATCAGCTACGGGGATATTGTAATTCTTATTACACCGATAGATGTGGAGGCTCCTGCGGGCCGGCTTATCCTTCCGCAGGTACAGGCAATACGCGATATCCTTGACAATGATGCTGTTGCTATCGTGCTCAAGGAAAGGGAGGTAGATGCTTTTCTCAAAAAAACAAAGATAAAGCCAGCTCTGGCAATAACTGATTCACAGGTATTTGTAAAAGCCGATGCTTCAATTCCCCGTGATATTCCTCTGACCAGCTTCAGCATTATGCTTGCAAGGTTCAAGGGAGATTTTGAGAATTATCTTAAGGGTACTCCCAAAATATCGTCACTTAAGGATGGCGACAGGGTCCTGTTGCTTGAGTCATGCACCCATCATGTTGCATGTGACGATATAGGCAGGACAAAGATCCCAAGATGGATCTCGAACTTCACCGGGAAAAAAATTGAATATGATGTTGTTGCCGGCCTTGATGCTCTCCCCCGCCCAATAACCGGATATTCTCTTGTAATACAATGCGGCGGTTGCATGATTACCAGAAGACAGCTTCATAACAGGCTTCAGCCTGCAATAAAAGCCGGCATTCCGGTAACCAATTATGGAATGGCCATCGCTTATGTGCAGGGAATTTACAAAAGAGCAATAGCGCCGTTTGTGAAGGGGTTCGAAGATAGCCTCACGTACCTTTGAAGCTGTTAATTATCAGAACCTGAAGTATATGAACGGCATCAGATCGGTGGTCCTCATCTGAATTATTAATACAGCAACAAGGAAAACTGCTGCCAGCTGTGCCGGCAGGGGAACCTGTATAAAAAGACCCCGGTATGCTTCCTTGACCTTTTCGGGAAGAAAATGAATAAGGTACCCTACAGCTATCAGTATGAAGACACTGCCATAGGCCGGAATCACTGTCATATACGAACCAGGAGAAAAGCTTCCGAAAATCTGCCTCAACATTATGGAAACCGAATTCATATCAGGGGCCCGGAAGAAGATCCAGCAGAAGCTTACAAAGTTAAAAGTTATAAAAACCGCAAGGGCACGTCCGAATTTATTCGATTTCAGGCGGTTACCAAAAACAGATTTCCATATTTTATTGAAAATCAGGCCAATGCCATGCAAACCACCCCAAATCACAAATCTTAGTGAAGCTCCGTGCCATAATCCGCCCAGCAGCATGGTGATTATAAGGTTCAATCCTGTCCTTATCTTTCCTTTCCTGTTGCCACCCAGCGAAATATAAAGATAATCCTTCAGCCACCTTGAAAGGGAAATATGCCATCGCTTCCAGAAATCAGCTATGCCTGAAGCCTTATATGGCGAATTGAAATTTATCGGAAGCCTGAAACCCATTATCAGGGCCAGCCCTATGGCAATGTCGGTATAGCCGGAGAAATCACAGTAAATCTGAAGGCCATACCCGTATACCGCCATCAGGTTCTCAAAACCCGAATAAACTGACGGGAGATCAAAAACCCTGTCGACAAAATTCGTTGCAATAAAATCGGATATTATTATTTTCTTGATGAGACCTTTTGAGATCAGGAAAATCGAATGGCTGAATTCCCTTCTGGTCAGGCTGAAATCCCTGTAAAGTTGCGGAATGAACTCAGAAGCCCTTACAATGGGCCCTGCCACAAGCTGAGGGAAAAAAGAAACATAAAAGCCAAAATCGATAACATTTCTTACAGGCTCAAGCTTTCCCCTGTAGAGATCCAGAGTATAGCTGAGTGACTGGAAGGTAAAAAATGAAATCCCGACAGGAAGTATGATGTTGCTGATATCGAATGACGTTCCGAGATGAAGATTCGATAAAGAGGCAAGGAAGTCATATACAGGTATTGCTGTCCCAAAAACCTCATTAATTGTGTTTATGAAGAACCCTGTATATTTGAAATATGCCAGGAGGCTTAGGTTGGATATAAGGCTCAGAATTATGAAAAGCCTTTTAAATATCTTCTTCCTGGAATTGAATATTAAAATTCCACAAGTAAAATCTATAACTATGACCAGAATAAGAAGTGAGAGAAAAAGTCCGCCCGCCTTGTAGTAAAAGAAGAGACTTGCCAGAAGGAGGTAGAAATTCCTAAGAAAAAGCTTTCTGTAAACCAGGCTGTAACCTGCCATAATAATAAGGAAGAAAAGCCAGAAAGCCGGTGATGTAAAAATAAATGGCTTCTGCGGGTCATATTTTAAAGTCCCGGTAATGGCAGTTTCAACCCACGCTTTTATTCCTGTTACTGCCCGGGCACTTTGATTCTGCCTAATTAAAATTGTATCAGCCTTACCTTCATGATTTGCGGTAAGGGTCGTATCTTTTAGTACCAGCGTAAACATAGCCCTGGCTATCATTTTCGAAAGAGTATCTGCCCCCTGGTAAGTAAAATGCACATAATCTTTCTGTGCCAGGGGCGGCATTTTACGGGACCATGCTATAATTGCCGACTCTCCGCCCATTGCCCTGTATGAGTCCCAGAATGCAGCTCCCGACTTTAAAGCTGCTTCTTTCTGTGATTCAATTATAGCCGGGATATTTTTATATGATCGAAGACTATCTCCCTCATTTGCAGCCATATCAGTGACTCCAATAATCAGGACGGGAGTCCCGGGAGCAACCTCTTTCAGTAGCAGGATCTGCCGTTCAAGCCCCTTCTGGTAATAGGAATATTCTTCCCTCACGTTTTTAACAATATTCAACCCATAATGAATTATGATAAGATCAGGTGAAATGAGCCTGTAAGAATCCTTAAGATTTTTTTTATCCAGCAGAGTAAACTCCAGTCCCGCGCTTCCCCTCTGGGGTATGTTGTCGACAATAATCCCTGATTTGCTTTCTATGCTGATGCCATAAATATCGGGGCTTGTTGTGCCCTCAAATTCAATCTTTATGTCTCGTTCCCCGAGCAGATCGCAGGAGATCTCGTGCAAATCCTTACCGTCAGCAAGATAACCGTCAAATATTTCCCTGTCACCCCCTTTGACTGAAATTCTTACATGATTGGTGGAATTCGAATAAAATATTCTCAGGATATCATATTCCATAGATGCAGTATCTGCAGAAATGGATGGAGTTATCCGGATGGTTGCTTTTTCAGGGACCGGTGAAACCGTGCCTTCCGGAAGATACCGGCAGATTGCCATGAAAGGACCAAGGGAATTCCGGCTTATCTCTCCTTCCTTGTATGAAAGGTAGTTATATCGGGTCCAGTCAGGCGAAGACCTAAGCCACACAGACCTGGTGTACATTACAGGCATGACAGGCAGGAATAATCCGGGACCCGTCCCTCCTCTGCCTTTTCTTAAAAGGTAGCGAAGATAGAAAGTTATCCTGTCACCCTCAACCTGGGAATCGCCATAATACATGATCCTGACCTGACCCTTTGAATAATTTAAAGAGTCGAGGAAAGGCTGAAGCGGATTAACTGGTATTATTTTTCTTACTGATGGTCCGACGCCATTATGATCAGCTGAAGATGTATCTTCAAGGACCAGCGCTTTGCTTATTTTCAGGGAATCAGGATAACCGGCAGAAATGAGTTTCTCACCTGTTCCTTCTGCCGTAAGGAACGGTATAAACTCTTTCAATGATGGGAATAATCCGGCTGAAGGGAAAAGATAACAAAGACCGGTAAGGGCAGCCAGGAAGACAAGCAATAATAAAAACGACCTGAAAGGGCGCATATTTTAATCAGGAATCACTCTTCCTCTTGATCTTAAGCTTTTGCCCAACCTGTATCTTCTGGGGATCCGAAATGTTGTTCAGTGAAAGTACCTCGCTTGTTGTTACATCTCCGTATAATTTTACAATATCCCATATTGTATCTCCGTAACGGACCGTATAAGTTATGTAATCGCCATCGGTCTCATCCGGAAAGGGTATTGCAGAAGCCTGGATAGTGCTGTTTGCAGTCACGCTCTTTCCGATCATTGCCTGCTTATCGGCAAACGACATTGAATTAACATTTGAATAATATTCTGATTTTGAAGGATCTATATAAACTACCAGCTTCTGGCCAACCCTTATGGTATTGCGGTAAATATTGTTCCAGTATCTCAGCTCGGATAGTCCCACCTTGTACCATTCTGAAATAAATCCCAGGTTGTCTCCATCCCTGACAGTATAGATCAGCTTAGTTTTCCCCTTTATATCAACCGGAGTAAAGCTTGTTCTGGAGGGATTATCAATGACTGTTGTCTTACTTAGATAGATCTCCGGTTTGAACCTTCTTATGGTATCGTTCAGGTCGATAAAATCACCCAGGTGGCTTATAGGCAAAGTCAGGGCAAGGGGTTTTGATGATCCCGGCACCAGCCCGGTGCGGTATTGGGGATTAAGTGCCCGGAGTTCTCCAAGAGGAATCTTCATCACTTCTGAAATCTGGGCAAGATGAATATCCTTGTTTACCATTATTGTATCGAAGGCAACAGGAATATTTACTGCCAGTGGCCTGATATTGTGTTCACGGTAATAATTAACTCCATAAGCAGCAGCAATATACTGCGGCATATAGCCCCTTGTTTCGCGTGGTAACCTGTAATAGATCTCCCAGTAATCCTTCTTGTTTCCCGATCGCCTGATTGCTTTGTTAACATTGCCCGGACCGCAGTTGTAGGCTGCAATTACAAGGGTCCAGTCTTTATAGATACTATATAGATCTTTAATATATCTGGCAGCAGCATGGGTTGATTTAACAGGATCTCTTCGTTCATCGACAATTGAATTTATGGTAAGCCCGTACATTCTTCCCGTACTGTACATGAATTGCCATAATCCGGTTGCGCCCATCCTGGAAACTGCATTTACATTCAAAGCCGATTCGATGACAGCCATATACTTCAGCTCTGTTGGCAATCCATATGAATCAAAAATATCCTCGATCATCGGAAAATAGTAGCCCATGAGTCCGAGAACAGCGCTGAATTTATCTCTTTGCTTTATGGTATATACATGAATATGGTTCCTGATTATGCTCATGTATGGAAGCTGAATTATTGAATTGATCCTCCGCAGCCTGCTGATATACACAGAGTCAGGATACTGGATCCCGCCGGTGTCATCGGAAAATGTACCCGGATTATTGAGCAGCGCCATTTTTACATACCAGCTGTTCACCAGGCTGTCGAGGTTGGCGGCGATTCTTATTGAATCATTATCGGACCGGATAAAAATTGTATCAGTAGGAGCAGATGTTCCGGCACTCACTAAAAAAGGAAGGATCACAAAGAGCAATAAGGTAAATGTCTTTTTCATTCTTTAACTAAAAGGTTACTTTAAGACTTAAATTCACTACAGGATCTGCCTGTCCTCCAACACGTACAACAACGGGCTGAACCTTTAATTCAATATCATCCTTTACATCATAATTAAACAAACTGGCATCAACATTTGCATCAAGTACCGTGAAAAGATACCATGCCGCGATGCCAATATACGAAAGATCGCGATATCTTTTAAAATAATCTACCTGTGCTAACATTCTTTCCTTATACCATTCGGTAGTTGAAGAGACAGCCGTCTTTGGAAAAAGAACAGGGTCATAAGTGGAAGGATCCACATTTTTGATGAGATCGAGGTAAGATTTTGTCTCCGGAATTTTATCGGTGAAATCCTGGTAAGCTTTCAGGAAGATATTGTATTCTTTTGAATTAAAGCTTATTGCATAAACGAGTCCGCCAAAACCTGCATAAACAAACGGGACCTTCCAGTACTTCCTGTTATAAATCTGACCTAGTCCCGGTAATGCAACCGCCAGCATAGTTGCCCTGAAGGGTTCTGCTTTAAAAACTTTTTTTACCGGTTCAGCTACGGACAAAGTGTCCTGGGCAAAAATGTTCTGCTGATTCCAGAACAGCTGCAAAAGTAGAATTATCGTTATTTTATAATACGCCTTCAAAATAAATAAATACCAGGATTGCCCCGGAATCAATAAAACGGCGCGATAAAGATAATTATTTTCAGGAGTTCAGGCGATCAAAGATCCCTAAAATGCGCTCCATTTCCCCGGGATTTTCAAATGGGATCACTATTTTTCCTTTGCCAAGTTCGTTTATTCTGAAGCTAACTTTTGCAGAAAAAATCTTATTCAGATGGTCGGACAACTGGGCAAAATCCTGATTCAGCTTCTTTTTTCTTTCAATCTTTTCAGGGTCTTTTGACTGTTCGGACTGCAGCTGCCTGACAAGCTCTTCTGCCTGACGAACTGAAAGATCGCCATCTATTATCTTGTAGTAAACTGTGATTTGTTTCTTAGGATCTTCTATATTGACCAGTGTGCGTGCATGGCCCATCATAAGGTTCTTATTCTTGATCCCCAGCTGGATCTCTGCAGGTAATTTAAGGAGTCTCAGGTAGTTAGCAACTGTGGATCTCTGCTTCCCCACCCTTTCGCTCAGCTGTTCCTGAGTCAGTCTGCATTCCTCGATAAGACGCTGAAAACTGATAGCAACTTCAACAGCATCCAGATCTTCGCGCTGGATATTTTCAACAAGCGCAAGCTCAAGCATCGCCTGGTCATCTGCGGTACGGATGTATGCCGGCACATGTGTCAGCCCGGCCAGCCTTGCAGCTCTCAGGCGCCTTTCACCTGCAATAAGCTGGTATCTTCCGCCTCCCGTTTCCCTTACAGTAAGTGGCTGGACGATTCCCAGTTTTCTTATTGAAGCAGCAAGCTCTTCCAGAGCCTGTTCATCAAAACTGGTCCTCGGCTGAAAAGGATTACCGTCAATAGAATCAACAGAAATATCCTGATTGGCCTCAACTTTTTTCTCAAGAACCTCTTTTTCAACACCTTCTATCAGTGCTCCCAAACCTCTTCCCAGCGCATTCTTCTTTGTCATTTCCATTGCGTTTAAATTTGAATCTTAAAACGTTTCATGCGGTCTTTAATCTTGCTTCTTCCTTTTCGAGCATCTCCTTGGCAAGATTGAGATAATTAACTGTCCCTCTTGAATCAGCATCATAGAGTATTGCCGGCTGGCCAAAGCTGGGTGCTTCGGAAAGTTTGACATTCCTCTGGATTATAGTTTTGAAGACCATCTGCTGGAAATGCTTATTTACCTCATCGGCTACCTGGTTTGATAGCCTGAGCCTTGCATCATACATTGTCAGAAGGAATCCTTCAATTTCAAGTTCTGAATTCAGGTTATTCTGGATTATCTTGATGGTATTCAGAAGTTTGCCAAGTCCTTCAAGGGCAAAATACTCGCACTGGACAGGAATTATCACAGAATTTGATGCAGTAAGTGCATTAACTGTCAGCAACCCCAGCGACGGGGAACAATCCACAAGCAGATAGTCATAATCATCCCTGATCTTATACAGCACATTTTTGAGGATCCTTTCCCTTTCAGGCCTGTCGAGCATTTCAATTTCAGCACCAACGAGGTCAATATTGGATGGCATTAAAAAAAGATTCTCCACCTCACACTCCATAATCGATTCCCGGGGTTCCTTACCGTCAATCAGGCAATCATAAATCGTGCATTTAATCTGACGTGTATCAACTCCGATCCCTGAAGTTGCATTTGCCTGAGGATCGGCATCCACTATAAGCACTTTCCGTTCCAGTGCCGCCAGACTGGCTGCCAGATTGATCGCCGTAGTTGTCTTGCCCACCCCGCCTTTCTGATTTGCTATCGCTATTATCCTTCCCATTTTTTCTGATCCCTGTTTAGTTTGTAATGAGCTTCAAATTTACTATTTAAAGCACCACTGCCTCCGGAGAAAAAAGATGTAATTGTAAACATTTTTTTGTGGTTTTCAACATGTTATTAACAATGACTGATTTCTCATCATCTTATAAAATACTGACCTGTTGCACTTTAGAGAGCCGGATGGATTTTGTTGAAAAATAAAAATATTATTCCCTGAAACAGTGATCCGCACTTTTATTTTAATCTTGTACATTACAACTTATAATAAATGAATATGGCAGCAAATCCTGTTCTCAGCGAGTGGTTCACAGTAGTTAATCCAAACGCAGGCAATGGAAAGGGCAAGAAGGACTGGGAGCGGATCTCCGGGCTTCTCCGCAGGGCAGATATTCCTATCCGGCCAATGTTCACACGGGCAAAAGAGGATGCGATTGAATATACCAGGGAAGCGATCAGATCGGGGTTGAGGAAGATAATCATTGTCGGAGGCGACGGAACGCTGAATGAAGTGATTAACGGGATTTTTACCCAGGACATATGCCCTGCGGTGGAGATCGTTGTTTCAATGATACCTGTGGGAACAGGTAATGACTGGGGTCGCATGTTCGGTATACCGCTGGTTTACGAGGGTGCTGTAAATGTCATTAAAGAGAATAAAACGCTCCTTCATGATATTGGAATTATAACTTATTATTCCGGCAGTGAAAAACAAAAAAGGTATTTTATAAATATAGCCGGAATAGGATTTGAGGCAATGGTTGTCAGGAAGACAAATAAACAGAAAGACAAGGGCAGAAGCAGTACACCGATATACTTTTATAATCTTCTCACCAGTCTTGTCGCATTCAAAAAGACAAATGCCGAAATAATAATTGACGGCAAAAAGATAACCAGCAGAATATTCTCAATAAATGTGGGGAACGGGAGGTATTGCGGAGGAGGTATGAGGCAAACACCTGAAGCGCTGCCTGATGACGGCCTCCTGGATATTACAGTAATTAAAGAAATGGGACGGGTCGAGATTATAAAAAGTCTGAAAATACTTTATGACGGAACCATCCTCAGCCATCCGAAGGTTGATGGTTATCGTGCTAATAATATGATTGTTACCACGGAGTCTCTGCTTTATGCCGAAGCTGACGGGGAATCACTCGGCCATACGCCGGTTGAATTCAGCATTATCCCTGCTGCAATAAATGTGATTTACGGGACAAAGATCATTCAGTCACCCTGATCTCAAAAAGTGAGGGCCAGTTTTTCCCTGTGACAAAGATCCTGCCTGAGGCCTTGTCCCAGGCAATTCCGTTTAATACCTTTACGCTTGTATCTGTATCCCGGTCATTAAGGATCCCCTTAAGATCAATATAGCCGAGAACCTTGCCTGAAACAGGGTCGATCCTTGCTATCAGGTCAGTCATCCATATATTGGCCCATATTTCCCCATTAATGTACTCAAGCTCATTAAGCTGGTCAACCTTTTTCCTGTTATCATATACTTCGAGCCTCGAAACAACAGTAAACATTTCCGGTTCAAAGAAATACAGGATGTTTGTGCCATCGCTCATCACAATCATGTCATCCATTGTTGTAAGTCCCCACCCCTGCGTCTGATAATAAATCTTGTTAATCTCCCTGAAGGTCGATTTTTCGTATACAAATCCAACTTTTGAGGTCCATGTTACCTGGTAGATCCGGTCCTTATATAATGTAATTCCCTCTCCGAACAATTCCGGACTGAGATTAAGCTGTCTCAGAACTTTTCCTGTTGTCAGCTCAACTTCCCTCAGGGTAGATCCTGCCTCCTGCCCCGTACCTTCATACAGAATTCCGTTATCATAAAAGAGGCCCTGGGTAAAAGCTTCCCTGTCATGCGGATAAGTATGAATGACTTTATATCCATATCTTCGGGGAACTACATCAGAAAGAATTATCATGAACCTGGTGATAGTTGTTCTGGCTTTCCCCTCCCTGAAAGCAGTAACCTTCAGGGATTTTCTCCCTGTAGTTTTTGTCATGGCTGCAGGAACAGAATATTCCCAGGGTGCATTCCGGAGTGTTAAAACCGGCTTACCGTCAAAAGAAATCGAAACTGAATCAGGCACCTGATTTTTACTTCCAGCTTCAAGGACAATCTTTATCGGATCGCCAAGCTTAAACTCAGAGTTTTCCGCCGGCGATCTCATTCTTATTAATACCAGGGATGCTTCAGGGGAATTATTTACTGCAGTTCCTTTTTCCTCTGTGAATGTTTTTCCTGATCTCCCTGAGCATGAAATGGTCCAGGTGAAAAGAGTAAGACCCGAAAAAATCAGCAAATGCCTTATGCAATTACTTTTCATCTTGTTTCTTTTTCTTAAAGAATAAACGTTTAAGGATATTTCTTCCGTACGCTGCAATTTTCTTCTCTGCCTCTTTTTGCTGCAGTTCAAAAGGAAAGAGCATTTGCCATACTTCGCCCCAGCCCGGAAATCCTCCGATATTTTTGTCATCAATGTAAATGTCAGCATCAATCTTGCGGCTGACCGAATCATCCTCTATCTCTTCCGGATAATTTTTATTTACAGCATAGAATTCTATTCCGTTTTTCCTGCAGAACGCAACCGCTTCTTCAAGCTCCTTACCTGTTCTGAAAGTCCATAAAATCAGCCTTGCTCCTTTTTTCTCAAGCTCTTTAAGTGTCTGAAAAGCAAATAGCTTCTCTTTACCTATCTGCGGGTACTGATGTTCAACGATTGTTCCGTCAAAATCAACCGCTATTTTTATATTGTCTATGTCGTTCATAAGAGCATTCACTGCGAAGCCAAAATTAACCAAATTGCCTTTATTACTGAAATTTATCTTAATTTTGCTCACCCTCCCAAGAATAATTTAATGAAGAAGCATATCCCCAACCTCATTACTTCCCTTAACCTTGCAGCCGGATTTATTTCAGTTATATATGCTTTAAGCGGGAATTTGCTTACCGCATCATGGCTTATACTTACCGCTATGGTTTTCGATTTTCTTGACGGATTTTCTGCCAGATCCCTTAAAGCCTACTCGGATATAGGCAAAGAACTTGATTCACTTGCTGATGTGGTAAGTTTTGGAGTTGCCCCGGCAGTGATAATATACCAGCTCCTGGGCATATCACTTTCACTTGACAGCCCTGCCATACTGAATACAATAAATCCATTGCAGCGGCTCATATTGTGCTCGCCAGTTATAATGGCCGTATGTGCCGGATTGCGCCTTGCCATATTCAATACTGATGAGACCCAGATGACTTCCTTCAGAGGATTACCGACACCGGCTAACGCACTCGCCGTTATTTCCATTGTAATCGCACATCATTATTCCGACAACAGGTTATTATCCTTTATTTCCGGATCTGCTCCTGCGATAATTGTCTTTATGGCAACCGTTTCCATTCTTATGGTTACAAGGATCCCGCTTCTATCGCTGAAATTCAGGAATGTGAGGCTGAAAGGAAACGAAGGAAGATATCTGCTTGTGATCCTGGCTGTTATATTCCTTGCGATTTTCGGAATCGGTGCAGTAACATTGCTTATACCGCTTTATATTGTTTCATCCCTTATCTCACTTGCGTTCTGAAAAGGTCTGAATACCATATCTTTTACAATTTATTCTGTCCGGTCTTCCTCCCCCGGAAACTTCTTCTCAAACCATCTGAGTGTAAACCAGACAGCCAGCCAGCTCACCAGTATCATTGCCGGCCATAAAAGAAAGTGTATTATCTGTGAAGTATACATGATTGCATATCTTTTTTTGACCTTTAATATAAATGCCCCTCTCCTTTCAACTCCTCAGCAGTAATCTGCTTTCGGTTTATCGCTCTCCAGGTATACCAGATATATGCTGCAACAAATGGGATGATGAAAGAAACATACATCATAACCTTAAGAGTAAAAAAGCTTGATGAGGCATTCCTTACAGTAAGTGAACTTCCCGGATCGCTGATGGAGGGGTAAAAACTGGTCAGGTTAAATCCGGCAATTATAAATAATGCAAATACGGTGAGAATTGTCCCGGTACCGCTGAACCAGATCCCTTTACGGCTTCCCTTCCATAATGTTATGACAATGCTGTAAAGAACCCCTGTAACCCCGGCCAGGAAGAACAGCAGAATAGCCGGCATGGTGATTAAATTATTGAGGTACTTATATTTTTCCGGTACAATCTGGCCAGTCTCCATATTTAAAGCAAATCCGGGAGACAAAAGCAGTGTTATTATGAAAAAAAGGAAGAAAACGAGAAAAGAGACTGAATTAATCGTCAGCTTCGTTAAGGACCTGTTCAGAAGGTCCTCATCATCAACTGAATTTATAATGTACATTAAACCATTGGTTCTTGCCAGGAACAGCACTGCAAGGCCCAGTGCAACATTTCTGCCATTAATAAGGGCTTCCAGGCCGTGCCAGGGTGTTGCCCATTGGACCTTGTTCATAAGATCGATACTGAAGGATGATCCGGTGAAAAAAGTAGCCACGGCTGTTCCGAGAAGAAAAGGTCCAAGTGATCCGTTCAGGAAAAGGAAAATATCAAATGTCTTTTTCCCCAGCATGTTTGACGGCTTCGACCTGTATTCGTAGGAGATCGCCTGTATTATAAAACTGAATAAAATTGCCATCCAAACCCAGTATGCTCCCCCGAAGCTCGTGGAATAAAATAAAGGAAATGATGCAAAAAATGCTCCTCCAAAAGTCACAAGAGTGGTAAAAGTAAATTCCCATTTTCTTCCTAAAGCATTAACTATCATTGATTTCTGGGTGTCATTGACCGGCAGGGAGAATATCATGGATTGTCCGCCCTGGACAAAGAGGAGAAATACCAGCAGAGATGCAAGGAGGGATATAATTACCCACCAGTAATGCTGTAAAAACAGATATGATATCATTGTTGTCATAATTTTCTGCTTCTATTTCGGACCAGTTCTGATCTGCTTTAACATTATAGATACTTCTGCAATAAAAAGGGCGGTAAACAGAATCGCGAAAAGAATAAAGGTGGTTATAACTGCTCCTGTTCCTAACCTTGAAACACCAACAGAAACAGGCATAAGATCCTGAATTATCCAGGGCTGGCGTCCCATCTCGGCAAGGACCCAGCCAAGCTCGCTTGTGATGTAAACCAGAGGTACCGAAAGTATCATAACCCGGAGGAACCACCTGTTTTTCGATAGTTTATCTTTTAACAGGAATATCACGCTCAGGATACAGACAAGTGTCAGAAAGAATCCAAACAGGACCATGAGGTGAAACGAATAAAATGAGATGCTGACATTAGGAATGGCATCTTCCGGTGAATCAAGAAAGGCATAACCAAAATACCTGAATTGCTCATTAATAAAAACCGGGTCATTGAAAAGACGTTTAATTTTTTCAATCTGCTCTTTATCGTTAGTCTGCTTAGCCCTCTTAAAATCTGAAAGAACATCTCTGGCAAACCGGCCTCTTTCCATTTTCTGAACTACCGATAATGTGCTGGTCCGGTCAGGATCTCCATTTACCAGGTCCTCTATCCCTGAGACGAATGCAAAACGGTGGCCACCTGCAAGAATGGAAAGGAACCGCGGCACTTTTATCCTGAAAACGAAATCCTTTATTTTATGATCGCCAATTGTTCTGCCGCTGTTTTTCAGTATTCCGAAGGCTGTCAGTTCCGCATCAGTTTTACCGACATAATGAACTTCAAAAGCTGCAAATTTCAGAGGCTGGACCGTTGCCATCCTTCTGGCGGAACCATCGCCGGTGTAAATAACCATGAGTGAAGCTACCAGCCCGAATATTGAGGATATCAGAATGCTCCTTTTAGCAAGCCACTCTTCCCTTTTCTTAATCATAAACCAGGCACTTACGCCCATCACAAATACTGATGCAAGTAAAAATCCCGAAGAGATAGTGTGAAGGAATTTTTCAACGGCCACCGGGTTAAAAAGAACAGCCAGGAAATTGACCATCTCATTCCTGGCGGTTTCAGGATTGAAAGTCATACCGACCGGATTTTGCATCCAGGCATTTGCAACAAGTATCCATAAGGCTGACAGGCTTGCACCTATTGCAACCAGCCATGTAGAAGCCAGGTGGAACTTTCTGCTTACCTTATTCCATCCGAAGAACATCACCGCGACAAATGTCGATTCAAGGAAAAAAGCCAGAATACCTTCGATGGCAAGAGGGGCGCCGAAAATATCCCCGACGAACCAGGAATAGGCTGACCAGTTTGTTCCAAACTCAAATTCAAGTATTATACCGGTTGCAATTCCAATGGCAAAATTAATTCCAAAAAGGGTCATCCAGAATTTAGTGAGCCTCTTCCATTCCTCTTTCCCTGTTCTGACATATATAGTCTCCATCATTGCTATCACGAATGAGAGGCCAAGAGTAAGAGGTACAAAGATCCAGTGGTAGATTGCAGTCAGGGCAAACTGCGCCCTTGACCAGTCTACAAGGGACATGCCTGCATTTTCAATCATCGTGTTGGTCAGTATTTGTAAGTTGTTCAATCAGATATTCACTTCTTTGTATGTCGGTGGCGTAGTTCTTCTTCAGGAAATCAGGGAAGAAAAAGAGCTTCAGAACAATCAAGATCACGAACAGCTTAATAATAATTATTATCCAGACTTTCCTGCCCCATAAGGGCATATTCCTGAATCCGTCCAAATAAAAATATAATACTTTTCCTCCAAAAGACAATTTAGATTTCATTATATGCGGGAAATTTGACACAAGATATTAATGACCTGATCAGCAAGATAATGGCTAAAATTATTATTTGGACTTCCTGGTTTTTTTGATTTTAATTCCAGCAGCGGCATCTTCATCATTTGATGCAGCAATGGCTGTCCCCAGATTTTCCGTGGAAAGCCCGGAAGTAATCTTCTGGACCGCTTTAAAATTGTAGAAAAACTCCCTGGCAAAAACCCTGATTACAGTATAAGTCGGGATACCCAGGATCATCCCGGGGATCCCAGCTGCAAATCCGGCAGCCAGAACAACTATAAAAATTTCAAGAGGATGAGCCCTTACACTGTTTGAAAAAATAACCGGCTGAAACAGGACATTGTCAATTGTGTGTGTTATGGCCTCAACGATTATCATGTAGAAAACAAGCGGTACAACAACTGTTTCAAAATCCATATTAATATGTGATGCAACGCCCATAATAACCGCAATGAAGAGTCCCAGCCATGGACCAACATAAGGTATCACATTTAATATTCCCAGGAGAAGTCCCATAACCAGCGCCTGCTGAAATTCGATCCCGGCAATGGTCATACCTATATCAATCAGGATCATGATACAGGTACTCTGTATCATGATGCCGATAAAATACCGGGTAAGAAGTTTCTTTATTGAATAGAGCGCCCTGGATACATTTTCAGTATACTTGTCGGGAATCCACATCAGGATGGACTCAAAAAACAAATGCTGATCTTTAAGGAAGAAAAAAGTGATGAAGGATATCGAAAAGATTGCCACCAGGAGGTTTCCCAGTGTTCCTATCACAGATCCCAGGAAATTTTGTATCATATTGATATTCAATACCTCAGATACTTTTTTTGTAAAATATGCCTGAAGTGACAAGTCATTCCCGAAATCCTTATTCAAAGCCCTGAAAAGATTCTCAATATTGGTCAATGGCTTTTCTACAATCTGGACAATCTTTTCACTTGGTATTGCAGAGAAATAATTTATCTGTTTGGTTACAAGCGGAATGAAAGTCACAAAAAACAGGACTATGGCACCCCAGATAATCAGAAGCGTAAAAAGCGCACCCAGAGAGCGGGGCAAGGTCCAGTTTTTAATCTTTATCCTGCAGAAAAGATCCACAAGAGGACGCCCCATTATTGAGAGTACCCCCGAAACAAGAATATAAACCACAATGCTCCGGAAGTACCAGACACCTACAAGAAGAAGGGCAACGCCAAGAATAATCAGAACGCTCCTTAATGAGGTTTTCATGTCCGTTTTGTTTCTTATTTACAAACCTACTTTAAATTTTCGAAATTCCCCAATTACAGTAATAACATATAATATTAAACAAAAACAACCTTCGGGGCCAACCGCGTGTGATAATAAAAACAGAAAATCAAGGGCGATGCTTTGCAATGCTGAGAGGTGTAAAGACGGGGGTGAATTTATATAATTCCACTACATAATTCCACATATATTAACTATACTACACTGCCATATTGTCTTGTGAATTTTGAACAAATCGGCCATTATGTCACGTAATTGATTTTGGAACAGAAATTGACATTACAGAATTGAAAAACTCAAAAATTTTTAACTAAAATAATGGAGGACAAAGCTATGTTACCAATGATTACAAGAAGAACTATCAGCCCGTTTCTGTCGAATTTCTTTGACGATGATTTTTTCCCGGTGCTGTCCGGCGGAACAAATTCGTTACCGGCAGTAAACATTAAAGAAGATGAAAAGACCTATACTCTTGAACTTGCTGTTCCGGGAATGGATAAGAAAGATATGAAGATTGACATCAATGAAGATGTCCTGACAGTATCGTCTGAGACAAAGAATGAGAGTGAAACTGAAAAGGATGGTTACAAAAGAAAAGAATTCAGCTATTCCTCATTTGTAAGGAGCTTTTACGTTCCTGAAAATGTCAACAGGGAAAAAATAGGTGCTTCCTACAAGGATGGGATACTGAGTGTTGAGCTTCCCAAGATGGAAGAAGAAAAGAACAGGATCAGCAAACAGATAAAGATCTCATAATCAGATTCTATTACTGATCATTGAAAGAAGGAGGGTGTCTCAAAAGGCACCTCCTTCTTTTTGTGCACATTCCTGTTCAAATTTTAATGCGAATGTCCTTCCGTATTCCCTGAGGGCATCAACTTTTGATCCCGAGGGCAGGAATTTGAACGATGCCGTTTCTTCCACCACTTTCAGTTTCAGGTTCCGCAGGGTATCAAGAATGATCTTCGGGGCTTCCCCGCTCCAGCCATATGATCCGAACACACCTGCCAGCTTGCCTTTATCCCTTATCGGATTAATTACCGCAAATAATTTGTAAACCTGTAAAAGTGTATTCTGATTTATGGTTGGCGAACCGACAAGGATCGCATCATTTGAGATAACCAGATTCTCAAGTTCCCGGAGATCTATATTTTCAATATCTGCAATGTCAATTTTAAAATCAGCAATTTCCCGGATACCGGAAGCTATCTGCCCGGCTGCCATTCCTGTATATCCATAGGCTGAAACGTATACTATAAGTATGTGCCTCCTGGCTTTATTGGTTACAGTATCAATGTAATCATTTGAATATTTTTCAGTCAGACTGACAATTTTTTCACGGTTATCACTTAAGATCGGACCATGCCCCGGACATATACAGGATATTTCAAGCGGCCTGATCTTTTCAATAGCCTTTATCATAAACCTGCTGAAGGGTCTGAGGATAACATCAAAATAATATTTGAATGAATCAAGGTACTCATCAGTCAGCGTATCCTTCATTTCATAGCTGCAATAGTGAGCTCCGAATGAGTCGCAGGTAAAGAGTATCCTGTCCTGTTCAAGATATGTATAGATGGAATCGGGCCAGTGCAGGTTTGGAGCTGCAATGAACCGGAGGGTCTTATTTCCCAGATCGAGAGTATCTCCATCTTTGACCACCAGGGATTTGAACGGAACATTAACAATATCGCTGAGGTATCTTATTGCATTTCCGCTTCCCACCACAGTGGCCGAAGGAGCTATCCCGAGGATTTTTTTCAGGCTGCCTGAATGATCCGGTTCCGTATGATCAAGTATAATATAGCTGATCTCTCCCGGGTCGGTTACCGATCCAAGCTTACTGATATATTTGTCGGTGAATTTTTCCTTGGCTACTTCGATAAGCGCCTTTTTATCTGCATTTATAAAGTAAGAATTGTATGTAGTTCCGTTCTTCGTTGACATTACAATATCAAATGTTCTGATATCATAATCCAGAATACCAATCCATTTGACATCACCGGTAACATCTATAATCCTGTCGTCAATTTTATCCATTTCCAATAATAGTCAAAGTTTTGCAATAATACTTTTGTTTGCCTTTACCTGCTGAAGGATAGGTACCTCAACCTCGGTCCCGACAGGCAGAAAAATATCTACCCTGGATCCGAATTTTATAAAGCCCAGCTCATCTCCCTGGTTAACTTCCTGGTTTACTTTAGCATACGTCACAATTCTCCTGGCTACGGCCCCTGCTATCTGCCTGACGAGTATCTCTATTCCTGACCTTGTTTCTATGACTACGGAGCTCCTTTCATTAAGTTCGGATGATTTTGGGTGCCAGGCGACCATATAATTGCCCGGATGATAACCCACATATTTTATCCGGCCGGAAACCGGATACCTGTTACTGTGCATGTTGAAGGGCGACATGAAAATAGAGACCTGGAGACGCTGATCCTTAAAATATTCCTTTTCTTCCGCCTCTTCAATGACCACCACCTTGCCATCAGCAGGTGCATAAATGAGATCGGGATCCGGATCAAGCTGCCGTGCAGGGAGCCTGAAGAAAAAGAGAAGAAAGATGTAAAGCACAAATGAGCCGATACCGAATATCCATTTGAATAACATCCTGTCGGCGACGAAAATGCCAAGAACTATATTAACAAGTACCAGGCTGATGAAACCAAATGCTAATATCTTGTATCCTTCCTTGTGAATATGAATGGTCATGCTTTATAAATTTGCACAAAACTAATCATGTCCGGTTAATCATCCAAAAAGTAAAATAAACAGGAACACCAGGGGAAATGAGATGACCGCACTGTCAAAACGATCAAGAAAGCCACCGTGGCCGGGCATTATTGTGCCTGAATCTTTTACACCAATGCTTCTTTTAAGCATCGATTCAACAAGGTCACCGTAAGTTCCTGAAATTGAGATAATAACTGATACTATCATCCATCCCGTCCTGTCAATTACCCCAAGCCAGCCGGAAAGAAGCCATGAAGTTATCAGGGCAAGTCCGGCTCCTCCGAAAAAGCCCTCCCAAGATTTCTTCGGCGAGATCCTTTCCATAAGCCGGTGCCTGCCAAAAGCAGTTCCTGCAAGGTATGCTCCTGAGTCATTTATCCATATAAGAATAAAAAATCCTATTAAAATGCCCGGCGAAAAAATGATCTTGCCGTCAGGTAAAAGCGAATTCAGTCCTTCATGTGAATACGATGCAAAGGGGAACATCGAAACAGGGACTGCAATATAAATAATGGCAAAAACCGTCTGGGCAAGTGAATCAAATGGTCTCTCCTCCTTCCTGTAAAGTTCGGTTATCATTATTGCAAGTACCATGGGTACCAGGATAAGAAAATACTTCATTTCCAGGAGTCCTGCAGCTACAAGTGTAGCTATAATATAAGCAGTGATTCCAGTGATCATCCCGGGCACCATCTGTGGTCTCACTCCCGAGTCCCTCATCATGAGATAATATTCGTACTGCATCCCGGCCAGTATAATGAATCCGGTCAGAAAGAAAGAAACCGGGTGAAGCCATAATCCTCCCAATATGAAAATGACAATCCACACCCCGGTTAAAGTCCGTCTGAAAAAATTATTCAACCTTTAATGGATTTATTTCTTATGTTTTGATTTTTTTTCGGATTTTACCGGTTCATCTGCCCCTGAAGATATCTGATCCTCCTTTATTTCATTTTTTTTCTTCTTTTCTGGTTTGACCTTGCCATTATCTTCAACGGGAGCACCATTAATTTTACCGTTATTTGAAGCGGCCTCTCTGGCCTCTTTCTTTATGTCGGCGATCCTTTTTCCGAATATCCTTTCAAGGTCCTCGCTGAAAATGACTTCTTTCTCAAGAAGCAATTCAGCAAGTTCAGTCAAACCTTTCATGTGGCCATTCAGAACCTCTTTGGCTCTCACATATGATTCCTCAATTATCTGCTTGACTTCCTTGTCAATGATTTCGGCTGTCTTTTCACTGTATGGTTTTGTAAAGCCGAAATCAGACTGTCCTGAAGAATCATAAAAACTGACATTCCCGACTTTATCGCTCATACCGAAGAATGCCACCATTGCGTATGCCTGTTTTGTAATCTTCTCCAGGTCGCTAAGTGCTCCTGTTGATATCTTTCCGAATACAAGCTCTTCTGAAGCTCGTCCGCCAAGAGCATAAGCCATTTCATCAAGCAATTGCTCGCGGGTAGTGATCTGTCTCTCTTCAGGAAGGTACCATGCAGCACCAAGAGCTCTTCCACGTGGAATGATCGTCACTTTAAGAAGCGGGCTCGCATACTCAAGAAGCCAGCTCACGGTCGCATGGCCAGCCTCATGGTATGCAATTGTTTTTTTCTCCTCAATAGAAATAATCTTATTCTTTCGTTCAAGGCCGCCCACTATCCTGTCTACTGCATCCAGGAAATCCTGCTTTTCCACTACTACTTTATTATTTCTGGCGGCAATCAGAGCTGCCTCGTTACAGACATTGGCGATATCGGCGCCTGAAAAACCCGGAGTGTTTTTTGCAAGAAAGGAGACATTAAAATCTTTTTCAAGCTTTATTGGCCGGAGATGTACTTTAAAAATAGCTTCCCTTTCAACAATATCAGGCAGTTCGACGTGTATCTGGCGGTCAAAACGACCCGCCCTCAGCAATGCCCTGTCGAGAATGTCGGCCCGGTTGGTTGCAGCAAGGATGATCACTCCCATATTTGTTCCAAATCCGTCCATCTCTGTAAGAAGCTGATTCAATGTATTTTCACGTTCATCATTTGAACCAAAATTAACATTCCTTCCCCTGGCTCTTCCCACAGCATCTATCTCGTCAATAAAAACGATACAGGGAGCTTTCTCCTTTGCCTGCTTGAAAAGATCCCTTACCCTGGAAGCTCCGACACCAACGAACATTTCAACAAAATCAGATCCCGAGATGGAAAAGAAGGGTACGTTTGCCTCGCCGGCAACAGCTTTTGCCAGCATGGTCTTTCCCGTTCCGGGAGGACCGATAAGCAAAGCTCCCTTAGGTATCTTGCCTCCCAGCTGAGTGTACTTTTTAGGATTCTTAAGAAAATCGACTATTTCCATCACTTCTGTCTTGGCTTCTTCAAGACCGGCAACATCGTTGAAGTTTAGTTTTATATTGGTATCCTTATCGAAGATCTGGGCTTTTGATTTTCCCACACTGAATATTCCGCCAGCGCCACCAGCACCGCCTCCCGCCATCCGCCGCATGAGAAATATCCATGCAATTATAAGGATTGCCGGCAGCAACAGCCAGGAAAGTATTTCTGTAAAATAGTTCGTTCTCTTTTCATGATCAGGATAGATCATCTCTTTCTCGGTATAGCCTGAATTCTTCTGAACATCTTCAAGGAATGTCTCAAAATTGCTTATATCCCCGATGTTGTATGTAAAATTAGGAGGTGGCATTTTCAATCCCAGACCGCCGCCCGGCTTTGGAAGGTTGGGATATCTGCCTGATCCGACAGCATCTTTTGTAAGATAGATCTCGGCTACCTCTTTATTTATAACCACTATTTTTTCTATATCATGGTTGGCAATCATATCCTTTATCATGCTGGTGGTTGCTTTCTGGGTGGGCTTATTGGTGAAAACCACCTCAAAAAGGATGACCGACAGCGCCAGAATCGCAAAAATCCAGTTACTGTTAAACCGCGGTTTGGTATTTTTCCCATTCTTCTTTTCGGAAGATGTATTATTTAAATTGTCTGCCATAAATAATCACTTACTTAATTTTATCTTTCATTACCTCAATAGCTGCGTCAGCCCATAATGATTCAAGACTGTAGAAATTCCTGTATTCCTCGAGGAAAATATGAACCACAACATTGCCATAATCGAGCAACACCCAGAATTTATTTTCAAGACCCTCAATATGGGAGGGCTTCTCTCCGGATTCTTTCCTTACAATGTCTTCAACCGAGTCGCATAAAGAATCAACCTGTGTTATCGAAGTGCCATGACATATAACAAAATAATCTGCAATCCTGTTTTCCAGGTTCCGTAAATCGACTTTCAGGACATTATGCCCTTTCTTTTCAAATATTCCCCTGGCAATGTTATTTAAAAGAATTTCAGCACCGTCAGATCTTTTCTTCATCAATAATTATCAATTTGATATCGACCCGCAAAAGTACAACTTTTATCTGTATTTTTGGCACAGAATACCATTTTTACTGATAAGGGCTAATTTATTGATCCCACGCATTTTAAGTTAAATGGCCGGACCTTAAATGGCTGAAATGAAAATTATATGATCATAGGATCTGACATTCTTTATTATACAAACCTGCCATCGACAAATACAGAGGCCTCCCTGCTTCTTAAGAAAGGTGATCCGGCAGAGGGTACAGTTATTTACACTGATTTTCAGACAGCCGGTAAAGGCCAGCCAGGCAACAGGTGGGAGAGTGAAAAAGGCAAAAACCTGCTGCTGAGCATAATACTATATCCCATATCAGTGCTTCCTGAAGAGCAGTTTGTGATTTCAATGATGGTTTCACTGGGGCTTTGCGACCTTCTTGATTATTATATAAATGAAAGTAAAATTAAGTGGCCCAACGATATTTACTCCGGCTCCGGAAAGATAGCCGGTATCCTTATTGAGAATACCATTACCGGCGGGAATATAGGAAGTACCATCGTCGGAACAGGATTGAATGTCAACCAGACAGATTTTCCGGATAATATCCCGAATCCGGTATCTGTTAAAATGATAACCGGAATAGACACCGACAGGGATAAACTAAGGCAACAGCTTCTTGCCGCCCTTGATAAAAGATACAAACAGCTTCTTTATGGCGACAGGGAGAATCTCAGGGATGAGTATATTTCACGTCTCTACAGGGTTGGCGAGTGGCATAACTTCAAATCCGGTAATGATACTTTCTCCGGAAAGATAGCCGGTGTTACCGGTTCCGGAAAATTAAGGATTGAGAAAAGAAACGGGAACATCCTGGATTTTGCTTTCAGGGAAATTGATTACCTGATTTAGTTTTTTACCAGTCTCTGAAATTTTCCATTTCAGAAATCAGCGTATCAAGAAATTTCCTGGCCGGTTCAGCAGCAACCATTTTAAGCATTGGATTCAATCTGGCCGCAAGTGTTACCTTTACTTCACTCTCAGAGTTTCCCTTATCGCCAATATTAAGAGTCAGGGAATATTCATTACTCCCAAAGACATTACCTGAATAAAGAACCTGGCTGAGGGGTGTCTTTTGGGTTATTCTTGCCGTCACAGTCCCGAGCATTCCTGCCTGAAAACTACCTGAATCGGATCCGAGATCAATTTTATTTATGGTATTGCCGGAAATAAAACGTTTGAAATTTCTGAGATCCGTGACAAAATTATAAACTTTCTCAGCGCTGAATCCGAGCTTTCCTGTCCGGCTTTCAAAATGCGTTAAATCATCCATAGACGTGTCAGATAAAACTAAATTGTTTTAAAGTTGACCGTTACCCCCTACCCAACCTGCCGGATCACTTCTCCATTTCTTCAGTGTCTCCACATCTGTTTTAGTTACATAACCAGAATTTACTGCAGTTTCTATAAGCGTAGTATAATTGCACAGCGTATCGAGCCTGCATTTTTCCGATGCGAATCCATCGGAAGCTTTTTTGAACTCATAGGTAAAGATCGCAACCATCCCGAGAACCTCGCATCCCGCCTCCTTCAGGGCTTTTACTGCGTTCAGGCTGCTTCCGCCGGTGGATATAAGATCCTCAATAACAACCACTTTCTGACCTTTCTCATAATAACCTTCAATCTGGTTTCCCAGACCATGTTCCTTGGAGCCCGATCTTACATAAATAAATGGTAGTTCCAGCTTATCTGCTACAAGGGCTCCGTGTGATATTGCTCCGGTTGCCACTCCTGCAATCAGCCGGGCTTCGGGGTAAAGCTGCTTTATAAGCAATACGAATGAGTCCCGGATAAAAGATCTTACTTCCGGAAAAGACAGGGTTTTGCGGTTATCACAATAGATGGGCGATTTCCAGCCTGAAGCCCAGGTAAAAGGATTTGACGGTTGCAATTTTATTGCTTTAATTTGTAAAAGATATTCTGCGATTTTTTTTGCGTTATTCTCCATTGCAAAATGTATAAAGTTCATTTCGAAAACAGATTCATCCTGATAAGCCCTGAACCCGACCGGTTACAAAAATACGGGTTATTTCATAAGTTTTACGATACTAAAGAACTTTACAGGATTATTGCTGATTTCCAGGCTGATCCTAAGATTTCCTCCATTAATATTTACGGACCCGATATAAAACATATCTGGAAGATATTCAGAATTTATTTCACAGAGGTAGGTGCTGCCGGCGGCCTGGTGAAACATCATTCAGGCAGATTCCTTTTTATCGAAAAGAAAGGGAAGCTCGATCTTCCGAAAGGTCACATCGAAGCCGGAGAAGAACCTGAAACCTGCGCACTGAGGGAGGTGCATGAAGAATGCGGGATAAGCGGGCACAAAATCGTCTATGCTCTTGAGCCAAGCTTCCATACCTATACCTGGGAAGGAATCTCCTATCTTAAAAAGACGAGCTGGTTCCTGATGAGCTATGACGGGGTCATGGTAACTGAACCACAGGTTAAGGAAGGTATTACAAAGGTGGAATGGCTTCTCCCTGACGACATTTGCAAAATTAAAAGCTCCGCATGGCTTTCACTCATGGATCTTATTAACCTTTCTATCTGCAGGACTTAATCTTCATCCCCTTTATAATCCTTAAGATTTACTGCTGACGGGACAAACTTTGATGCATCACCTCCGCTTCGTATAATATCGCGGACTATAGTGGAGTTAATGGGGGTGTGTTCAGGAACCGTCAGAAGAAAGACAGAATCAATATCAGGAACCATTGCCCTGTTTACCTGTGCGATTGCCCTCTCAAACTCAAAGTCGGCTGCCGTCCGGAGACCCCTGAGAATGTACCTTGCATTTTTATTCCTGCAGTAATCCACCGTAAGACCTTCATAATGATCAATTTTCACACGCGGTTCATCCCTGAAGACTTTCGAGATCATCTCCTTCCTGATATCAAGTGAATAGTAGCTTTTCTTCAGGGCATTTGCCCCGACCGCAATAATAATCTCGTCAAAGAGACTGAGTGCACGTCTGACAATTGCTTCGTGTCCGATAGTGAATGGATCGAATGATCCGGGGAAAACGGCTATTTTCTTCATTCAAAAGATATTTGTTTTGGATTGGCGACTTTTTGTTTCAGCAGGGCGAGATCCAGCACACTCATGATCGTATCAACATAGTGGAATTTTAAACCGCTGATATAAATTTCCTTAATATCTTCCACATCCTTTTTATTTTCTTCCGATACAATGATCTCTTTAATTTTTGCCCGTTTTGCTGCAAGTATCTTTTCCTTAATGCCTCCTACAGGCAGGACTTTCCCCCTCAGCGTAATTTCACCTGTCATTGCCATATATTTTCTGACCTTTCTCTGGGTAAATGCAGAGGCAACAGAGGTTGCCATAGTAACTCCTGCAGAAGGGCCATCCTTAGGTATCGCTCCTTCAGGAACATGAATATGTATGTTCCATTTCTCCGAAAAATTGTCAGGCAGGTTCAGGACCGATGCATTTGCCTTCAGATATTCAAGCGCTATGACAGCTGATTCCTTCATGACTTCTCCCAGACTTCCGGTAAGGGTCAGCTTGCCGGTTCCGCGACTCAGGCTTGTTTCTACAAAAAGGATCTCTCCTCCGGAAGGAGTCCATGCGAGTCCTGTGACCACTCCGGCCTGATCGTTACCTGAGTAAATATCCCTGGTATATTTCGGCGGACCGAGGATTTCTCCAAGTAACTTCTCTGAAAGGACCGGATTATATTTTGTTTCTGAAGCAATGTTTTTTGCTGTTACTCTTACGATCTTGGCGAGCTTTTTATCAAGCTCCCTGACTCCGGACTCCCTTGTATACAGCTCAATCAGCTTTTCCATTATGTTGTTCCCGATGATCAGCTGTTTAGCGCTGACACCGTGATTTTCGAGCTGCTTGGGCAGAAGATGATATTTTGCAATTTCAATTTTTTCCTCAACAAGGTACCCGGTGATTTCGATTGTTTCCATCCTGTCGCGCAGGGCCGGACTGACTGTTGAAAGAGTATTTGCTGTGGCAATAAATAACACCTTTGAAAGATCATATTCCATTTCCAGGAAATTATCAAAAAAGGTGCTGTTCTGTTCCGGATCAAGTACTTCCAGAAGCGCAGATGACGGATCTCCCCTGAAATCCTGACCTACCTTATCGATCTCATCAAGGATGAAAACCGGATTTGAAGAACCTGCTCTTTTAATATTCTGAACTATGCGTCCGGGCATAGCGCCGATATAAGTTTTCCTGTGCCCTCTGATCTCTGCTTCATCATGAAGGCCTCCCAATGACATTCTGATATATTTTCTCCCGAGAGCCTTGGCGACTGATTTGCCAAGTGATGTTTTTCCCACGCCCGGAGGACCATAAAGGCATAGAATCGGGGATTTAAGGTCTCCTTTGAGTTTCAGGACAGCAAGGTGTTCCAGTATCCTTTCCTTGACATCCTCAAGGCCAAAATGATCATTATCAAGCACCTGCCTGGCATTCAGCAGGTCAAGGTTATCCTGGGTATATTCATTCCATGGCAGATCAAGCAGCGTCTGGATGTAATTTACCTGTACAGAATATTCGGCAGCGGCAGGATTAAGGCGACGGAGCTTCTCAAGCTCCCTGTCGAAAGTCTTTTTGACCTCTGCCGTCCATTTTTTTAAATCAGCCTTCTTCTGGTACTCCTCAATTTCTTTTTCAAGAGGATTACCCCCAAGCTCGTTCTGGATAGTTTTCATCTGCTGATGAAGAAGAAACTCCCGCTGCTGCTGATCGAGGTCGCTTTTGACTTTTGACTGCAATTCGTTTTTCAGCTCAAGAACCTGTATCTCCTGTACAAGAAATTCCAGAAGCATAAATCCCCGGTCACGTACACTGTTGATCTCCAATAGTTTCTGCTTGTCCTGAACCTTTATATCGGTGTTGGAGCAGATAAAGTTTATAAGGTAGGTGTTATTCTCAATATTCTTAATTGCAAATGATGCTTCGGGACTTATGTTGGGATTGATCTTTATGATCTTAAGGGACAGGTCCTTCAGCGAACCGACAATTGCATCGAAATCCTTGCTTCTGGCTTCCGGTTTTCTTTCAGGGATAGGTTTTACCTTTGCAATAAAATACGGATCATCTGATACCAGTTCGCTAAGTATCATCCTTTTACGGCCCTGGATAATCGCAGTTGTCGAACCATCCGGCATTTCCAGAAGCTTTACTATCTGACCGATTGTGCCTACGGAGTGAAGATCTCCATATCCGGGATTTTCGATTTCCGGATCTTTCTGTGCGACGGTCCCGACAATTTTGTCATTCCTGTAGGCATCTTTGATCAGCTGTATGGAACGGGGTCTTCCTATCGAGATAGGCAGAACTACCCCCGGAAAAAGAACAGTGTTCCTGAGAGAAAGTATGGGAATTGCATCGGGGATATCAACATCCTCAAGCTCACCATCATCACCATCGGCAATGATTGGAATTATGTCACCTTCCCCGTTTACCACATCCGGGAATAATATCTCTTTAACGGCCCTTCTGAATTTTTTTTCCATCGCATTCCATGTTTCCCTCACCATATGACCTCATCCACTGAACCTTCCATACTCATGCCGGGTTAATCTGATCCCGGCTTCATAAAAAGGCGGAAAATTGTACCTGTCGTTCTTCTTTATCACTGGCAGGAAAGTGTCAAAATTACAGATAATTTTTATAATTTATATTGGATGCAGATGCTGCAATCATTGTGCCAGAGAAAAATCCCGGGAAGAGTTCAGCAATATAATCACCCCGGAGCTGATAAATAATAAAAATTTTACCTGAGAATAAATTTAGCATTTGTATCCCCGCCTGTATTCTCCATCAGGTATGCAATATGTGCCTTCCCTTTCCATCCTTCAGGAGATAATTCCTTCAGATTCATATCAAACCCTGAAAAGTCATTCACGGCTACAGACATATCCGGATTCTTTTTTGTACCCCATGGGAAAATTGATACCCGTTTTTTCCCGTTCAGGTCGATCCCGTTCACCGGCCCATGAAACAGAACTGATTTAACAAATGAGCCATTGACTTCATAGTCGATCCTGATCCCCAGAAGCGAGTTCTTATCAACTTTTTTCAGCGTACCACCTGTAACGACTTTTACTTTAATTACGTCCGGAAGCCTGTCAGCAACTACTCCAACCTCCTGGTCGGCAAGAGTTTCGCCGTTCATGCCCAGTCGAGCTATCCAGGTCTTGCGGTCAAAATCCGAATAAGAAGCAGTCCCTCTCTGAGGGTAATAATGGTTGACTTTAAGCACTTCTGCTACCTTAACAGGAAAAAGTTCTGAGAGACCTGACCTGTCTTTGGCTTCAATGTATATCACCCCCATTTCGGGTATGATATGGTCAAGCCAGGCCCAGTCCTTCATTACAACGTTTTCTATAGTCTCAACAGGGATCAGGTTTTCCTCTCCTCCGTCACCGAAACTTGCATGGAGTGTGTCGATCCTGAAAATACTTATATCGCCGCGTTCAAACGGAACATTCTGAAAATGTACATCTATTCTTCTGCGGTATGGATCATGGTTCCAGATGACCATAGCAGCATTATGTTCGTCAGAGGAAGCCATAGCTTCAATCGGGCCTATACTTGTTACCATCTTCCTGTCGACAGGCATGTTCCCGTAGATCTTCCAGGCATTGAATACAGCTTTGCGATGCCCGTCCCTGTCGATGAGTCCCATGCATGTTGCCCTTGACCGGGCCGGATCCATATACCAGGCCCAGCTTACTGCAGTAAGTTCCGGTCTCGAAAGGAGGATTCTGAAGTCGTGAAGTATCTGCGCAGCTCCCGCATAGGTGCTCCTGACGTCGTCATTCCTGCACCATGGTTCAATCAGGTCGGCTGAATGCCATTCGTCCATTACCATTGCTGTAGTGTTGAAATGAGGAAAGCGGTTCAGGCTGGCGGCAACCTTATCAATTGAATTAAGGGCAAGCTCACCACTTCCATAATGATGGAATGTAAAGAGGTCCATCGGAAGATTTTCCTTCGCAACATATTCAGGGAATGAACGATGCCATACCAGCTCAGGTGCCGAAGCTGGTCCTGCGATTGTCGCATCAGGATTTACCGAAAGAATAGCCTCAACAGCATTTTTATAGATCTGCTGGTATTCTTCAGGTGTTCCGGAATAGAACGAGTAAAGACCATCAGCTTCATTCCATATTTCATCCACCCCGAATGGTATTCCCAGGTCATAGTAATGCTTTGCTACGTTGGTGATTATCTCCTTCCATTTTGGCATGGAATTGGGAGCTTTTGAATCCCGGTTTCTGGTAATGGCGGGATCCTGAAGCGGGAGCGGGCAATAGCTGTAGGCTCCGTGCAGGAGGACATCACACCGTTTAAGCTCAGTTACCATATGATCAAGATTATCATAATTATAGACTATGCTATCGGTAGTCCCCGATATCATATTATGAAGGCCGAAGCCGCTGAACCGTCTTCCCCACCCGAGCTCTATCCGGTATGTCTCAATGTTAAGCTCGCGGATCAGGTCGATATTTTTATCGAACTGGGCCATAGTAGGGCCAACCGGATCGTAAACATTAAATTTGGTCTTAACAAGCGGACACCCGTAGTCAACTGAAAAATCTGCATACACCTCATTCAGTATCAGCCGCGGCAACTGCGCGGCTGCCTGATTATTGAATAGGATCATTCCTGAAATCATCAGGAACATACAACCAACGCAAGAGTGGATTTTCATAATTCTTTAAATGTATTTTTTACACTTATTTTTACAGTCCGGCATCCGGTTCAGATTCAGTTCAGAAGATAACCGGATGTTCAAATGTATGTTTTAATCCTGATATTCCAAAAAAAAAGAGCACTTATGCGCCCTTTCAGAATACCAAAGATATTATTTTTTCTTTCCTAAATGATCCTTGTACCGGTTCATGAATTTATCAACCCTGCCGGCGGTATCCACGAGCTTCATCTTGCCGGTGTAGAAAGGGTGTGACGTATTGGATATTTCGAGTTTTATCAGCGGATATTCCTTACCATCCTCCCACTTGATATTTTCTTTCGACGGAGCGGTTGACTTACCCAGGAAAGCATAGCCATTTGACATATCCTGAAAGACAACAAACCTGTAATTCTCCGGATGTATTCCCTGTTTCATCTTTGCAATATTTTAATTTCTTTCTGTAAGTAAAAAGCCCCTTTTCAGGGAATGCAAAGGTAATGAACAATATTAAATGTACAAAAAGAATTTAAAATTTATTGATTTCGTCCTGCTGATTCTTCCTTAATTTTCTGTTTTTCAGCCATTTCATCTTTAAACCTGGTAAATTTCAGTTTATCATTAATCAGGTATCTGAAGGTAATATGAGTTTTAACTCTGACCGCGCCGAGGGATTCATATGTTGCAATCATTTTAGGATTATAGTCGCCCACCCATCCTATCTCAAGTTCTTTAAACCATGGTTTCCTTTCGAATGCCTGATAGAACTTGTAGAACATAGCAGCTTCGACACCTGTATTCTGATGGGAATGAAGGACCCCTCCTACAATGGATCTTACTCTGGTCATTTCATGGGTGATCCTGTAGTAAAAGAACCTGATTGCATTCAAAAAATGCAGGTTCCCGTTAAAATGTCTTAGTATCTGGTTAAGGTCAGGGATCAGAATAAAGAATCCTATTGGTTTATCATTATAATAAGCAAACCAGATAAGCTCTTCATCGAGCACTGATTTAAGTTTCTTAAGCGCTTCATGAAGAATTTCCGGCCGGAGCGGAGTAAAATCCTCTTTAAGGTATGTCCATGTAACATTATATATCGTACAGATGTCATTAATAAATCCGGACCTGTTCCTGTATTCAAAATGACGGAATGCATATCCAGGTCTTTTTGTCAGCCATTCCGATACCTTCATAACCCTTTCAGGGAAATTCACAATCCTGTTAGCGGAATCCCTTATAGCCCTGTGACATGTATATTGTTCAAAATAATTCCGGAACCCATAAGATTCAAAGAATTTCCTGTAATACATTTTATTATAAGGCATACCAAAACCCTGGGTCATAAATCCATCCACCAGCAGACCCCAGTCGTTATAGTTTTCTCCAAAGTTTACTGGGCCGTCCATAGCTTCCATACCCCGGGAAGCAAGCCAGGATTTAGCAGTGTCGAAAAGTGTAAATGCAGCATCCTGATCCTCAATTACTTCAAAAAAACCCAGACCTCCGGTGGGTTGCCGGCTGGCTGATGATCTGATACGGTCAATAAAGGCAGCAACCCTTCCTATTGTCACATTCTTGTCATTCCGCAGGATCCAGCGAATTGCTTCACCGTTTCTGAAATTATGGTTCCTTAAAGGGTTAAATACATCTTCAACAGCTGAATCAATGGGGCAAACCCAATAAGGATCTGATTTATACAACCTTTTTGGAAAATTGTGGAATTCTTTTCTTTCGGCAGAAGATATGACCTCGATTATATTCATGAAAATCAACTGGTGAAAATCAATTAATTATCAATTAGTTAATAAACTTCCTTTGAGACAAATATAAACAGATTTTTGGAATCTGATCCTGGCTTTAACATACCTGCTGCCGGTAACCTGATCAGTGAATATCGATAATTCTGTGGTCAATCAGGATGAACAACACTGTAAGCAAAGTACAATAAACTGCGTAGACTTTTACAGGAATGTATTCTGTTGGCTTTATCTTCATTGCAACCCACAGATAACCGATCAGGAAAATTCTTCCCAAAGTAAAAGCAATAAATGTTGAAAGAACGACACCTACAATATTATATCCCCATTTTATCATGAACAGGCTTAAGGGAATATTGATTGCGAGTTCAAGCAGCGCGGCAATCATTGTGACAGTTGTCTTTTTTCTTCCGACGAGGATTGTCGTGGGAAAAACAAGTCGGGGAATAATGAGTGCCGCATATACAAGAAAGACATCAGCACTTCTTGTAAAATCGGCATTAAAGACCCTCGGGTAGAACCATCTTGCAAAAAGCATTATAAGCATTGTCAGCGGGAAGAGCAGGTGCATTAATCTTTTTGATTTGGCCTTTATTTTTGCCAGTGACTCTCTCATTCTTGAGCGGGTCGAAAATTCCGGCAGCATAGCATTGCTGAGGCCGGTTGCAAGCATCAGTGTAAGAGGAAACTCCTTGGCGCCATACCTGAACCAGGCAAAATAGCCCGGATCATGATAAACTGCAGATACTATAATACCATCAATATACTGGCCCGAGCCGCTTATGAGGGTTGTAAGTATCAGGGGAGCAGCCAGGTAAATATGTTCCTTCATGAATTCGGGAGATATTTTCATCTCGGTGTACCGTCTCAGGAGAATAATCAGCCATATCCACCGGATCCCCGTTATTGCCAGTAATCCGTAAATAGCCCATATAATGTCTTTCCCCAAAATTACCGGGACCAGTACGAAGAAAAGTTGCGCAAGGAAAGTATAGAGTCCGTACTGGAAGATCCTGTAGGCCCTGTTATTGAGAAGATAAATGTATTCAATCAGGCAAACGGGGCTGCTTAGCAGGATATATAACAGTAAAAGGTTAAGGAACGGAACATTGCCGGTAAAATGGAAGACTGAAAAGCTGTTCTTGATTGATTGTCCGAAAATGTATATCAGAAGGCTGAACAAACAGAGCAGGATGAACGCATTGAAGATCTCAGGAGATTTTCCGGTTCCGTTATCGCCAAGCTTTCTGTATGTTCTGTTACGGTGGTAGAGAGGCAATAAAGACTGGATTATTCCTGTGACCCAGAAGAAAGTAAGGAATCCGGCTATGAACATAAACATCTCAAAGGAGCCAATATCGGCGCGGGTCAGGTGACTTTTCGTAAAAACGATGCTGATAACCAGGAAGATAAAAAACTTCAATAATTGAAAGATCTGAAGTCCTGAGATATTGTCTATAAATTTTATTCTTTTCAAAATGTCCAGGCTGATAAAGTATTCTTCTGAGAACAGCTTTTTGAATGAAAAATTGCAAAAACAGTTCATTTAATTATGAACCGCTCAAAGATAGCAAATGGACCATACCTGAAGAAAATAAATTATAAATTTTGTGAATCATAATTTTGGGATTATTTTTGCCTTCCTGAAACGGTGGATGTAGTTCAGCTGGTTAGAACGTCGGATTGTGGTTCCGAAAGTCGTGGGTTCGAATCCCATCTTCCACCCCCAAAACATAAAAAGCTGCCGCGGAGCGACAGCTTTATTTTTTTATTAGCGACAAAAGCCTGCTTTTGGAAGCGTGATAAAAAAATAAAGCTGGCCCCGGCTTGCCGGGGCAGCTTTTTATGTTTTGAAATCCTTCTCACGGGATCGCCGGAGGAGCAAAGCGACGAAGGCAATCCCTCAAAAACAGGTCGTATAAATAATGTCTATTTCGCCCCCGGTTTCGCCGGGGGCTATTATATTGCGCCCCTTCCGGGGCTTGGAAAACCCTTCTATTCTATATACCCCGCGGGTATCCGGGGGCTATTTTATTGCGCCCCTTACGGGGCTTGGAAAACCCTTCTATTATATACACCCCGCGGGTATCCGGGGGCTATTATTATTGCGCCCCTAACGGGGCTTGGAAAACCCTTCTATTATATACACCCCGCGGGTATCCGGGGCTATTTTATTGGGCCCCTAACGGGGCTTGGAAAACCCTTCTATTATATACGCCTCCGAGTATCCGGGGCTATTTTATTACGTCTTGGAAAATCTTTCTACCCGGTTTCACCGGGGGCATATATTGGGCTACGGGGCTTGGAAAACCCTTCTATCATATACACCCCGCGGGTATCCGGGGGCTATTTTATTACGCCCCTACAGGGCTTGGTAATTATTTATTCTGTCAACCCCCGGTTTCGCCGGGGCAGCTTTTTATGTTTTGAAATCCTTCTCACGGGATCGCCGGAGGAGCAAAGCGACGAAGGCAATCCCTCAAAAACAGGTCGTATAAATAATGTCTATTTCGCCCCCGGTTTCGCCGGGGGCTATTATATTGCGCCCCTTCCGGGGCTTGGAAAACCCTTCTATTATATACGCCCCGCGGGTATCCGGGGCTATTATATTGGGCCCCTAACGGGGCTTGGAAAACCCTTCTATTATATACGCCTCGGTATCCGGGGGCTATTTTATTACGCCCCTACAGGGCTTGGTAATTATTTATTCTGTCTACCCCCGGTTTCGCCGGGGCAGCTTTTTATGTTTTGAAATCCTTCTCACGGGATCGCCGGAGGAGCAAAGCAAATACCTTGTTTGGTCATTGAAATGGCCTGTAGATGTCAATATGGGCAATATCAAAATAACGGGATCCACGATTTTTTAAATAATTTATTTTCGCTTTCGCTTAACATTTTAAAAAAAATCATTAACTTAATGGCGTTAACTAATGACCTAATTAATACTAAATCTGATGAAGAAACTATCTCTATTGATTATTTTGTTTGTGTTTACAGGGACATTCCTCTGGGCGCAGACGAAGATCATTACTGGCACAGTATCCTCTTCTGTCGAAGGGGAAGGTACTCTTCCAGGGGTGACTATCACTGTTCCGGGCACTACCCTTGGCACCGTTACAGATGCTAACGGAAAATATACATTGACGGTGCCGGCCGCCACAACTAAGCTGAGCTTTTCTTTTGTAGGGATGAAACCAATGGAAGTTGACATCACAGGCCGTACCGTAATTGATGTACAAATGGAATCAACTCTCGTCGGTCTGAGCGAGGTAGTCGTAACAGCAGTCGGCATTTCGCGTGAAAGAAGGGAGCTTGGGTACAACGTCCAAAGTGTAAGTACCGATGTTATCAGCAGTGCACCAAATGCCGATATTGTAAATTCCCTGGCTGGACGCGCTTCCGGAATTTCAGTTATAAGTTCTGCCGGTGATGCAGGTGCTTCAACCTTCTTTACAATCCGTGGTGCACATTCTATTACAGGTAATAATGAGCCCCTTTTCGTAGTGAATGGCATGCCGATCATTTCGGGGAGTGATATAGCTGCTCCCGGACAAGCTGTTGACGGTGTTATCACCTCAAGCCGTTCCATCGACCTGAATCCTGAGGACATCGAATCAATCTCTGTTCTTAAAGGTGGTGCAGCTACAGCGCTTTATGGGGTCCGGGCTGCAAACGGTGCTCTGATTATAACCACCAAAAGCGGTAAGAACCTCAGCAACAGAAAAATCGAATTCCACACTTCAGCTGGTTTTGACCAGGTCTCACAATTACCCAAGCTTCAGAGCATCTTTGCTCAGGGTACCAACGGAGTATGGACAGGCGGTGATGCCAATTCCTACGGACCTAAAATTGCTGACCTGGAATATGATGGAGATCAAACCTACAAATGGGATCCATTTGGCAAGCTTGTGCCGAAAGGGACGGGAAACGGGGTGCCTGCCAGGGCTTATAATCCTTATGATTTTTTCCAGAAAGGTCTCATCCTGAATAACCGGTTGAGCATGAGCAACGGGAATGATCAGGGAAGCTATTACTTCTCCTTTTCAAACCTTGAGCAGAACGGGATAGTGCCGAATAATAAGTTTGGAAGGACAACTTTCCGTCTGAATGCAACCTCTAAATTATCCAAGGCAATTACAGTTGGCGGTGATTTTGCCTACACTAATTCCAAGGCCCGTCAGATACAAAAGGGCTCAAACGTATCCGGAATCATGTTAGGACTTGTAAGAACCGCCAGGACTTTTGACAATAGCGCCGGATATATATTTCCTGATGGAACACAGCGCAACTACCGCAATGGTGGCGGCTATGATAATCCCTACTGGGTGGCAAATATGATATCATATGATGAAAATGTCAATCGTTTCACCGGAAGTGCAAATGTGAATATTGTATTTTCCAAATCGCTTAACCTGGCATATACCGGAGGAGTTGACTGGTTCAACAGAAGATATACCGATAAGTTCGCTATAAATTCAAGGGCATATCCTGCAGGTTTTATGGATGAATATATGAATTATAATGGAATCATTAATTCCGACCTTTTACTGAACTTCCAGCATGATTTAACCAGTGACATTAACCTAAAGGTCACTCTTGGTAATAACCTGTATTCAACATTTGGCAAGTATGTTTTTGGCGATGCAACCGGACTTGAGATTCCGGATTTCTATCAGTTGTCAAATTCAGCAACCAATACAGTCAGTACCAGTACAACCAGCTACCGTACTGCGGCGTTTTTCGGTGATATAAGTCTGGCATATAAAAACATTTTATATTTAGGACTTACCGGTCGGAACGACTGGTCAACCACAATGCCGAAAGCTAACCTATCTGCCTTTTATCCCTCGGTAAGCTTAGGCTTTATATTTACTGAACTGGGAATGTTAAAGGATAACAATATATTATCCTATGGAAAACTGCGAGCATCCGCTGCCAGGACAGCAAACATTGCCGGTCCTTATAATACATCAAACTATTACTATCAGGCAATTTCAAGTGATGGCTGGACAAACGGCGTTGTATTTCCCTATATGGGTCAAACCGGATTTTCTCTCGGAACCGGATTGGGTAACCCGGATCTGAAGCACGAAACTATGGATTCATGGGAGGTTGGAACGGAATTAAAATTCCTTAAGAACAGGATAAGTCTGGACGCCAGTTATTTTCATAATTTAAATTCAGGATTGTTAATGCCTGTTCCAATTGCCGCTTCATCCGGATTTACATCCATCTACCTGAATGCTGCAAAAATGGAAGCAAAAGGCGTCGAATTAAGTCTGAATGCAACAATTATTAAAACACCTGGTTTCAGCTGGGATATAATAACCAATTTTACCCAGTTCACCAATATTGTAAAGGAGCTTGCACCTGGTGTTGATAACCTGTTCTTAGGCGGGTTTACAGTTCCTCAGGTTCGTGCAGTTGCAGGTCAGGAATACGGAAGTATTTTTGGACTGGACTGGTGGAGGGATGCAGATGGAAATATATTAATCAATGATGATCCTACCGATAATTTCCGTGACGGATATCCCTGGACTCATACCGGTCCCATGGTTCCTATTGGGAACACCAGTCCTGACTGGACTGCAAACGTTACCAACACATTTACTTATAAGGGTATTTCGTTATCATTCATGTGGGACATTAAAAAGGGTGGCATGATGTACAATGGAACCATGCATGCCATGAATTATTTCGGAACACCTGAACGTACCGGATTCCGTGAAGTATACTATACTCCTGAAGGAACCATAGATTTTGATAAAACACCTGCCGGAAATATAGTTGTATTCGATGGCGTTTACGGACACCTTGATGCTGATGGCAATCCGGTAAGCTCCGGAAAGGTAAATGTAACACCCGTTGTTCAGGACCAGGCATGGTTTCGCGGGAACGGAAGTAACTTCGGAGGAGGACCTGATGTGGCCGCTATGGAAGATGCCAGCTGGTTAAGATTAAGAGATGTTTCCCTGAGTTATATTATTCCTGTGAAAAATACTTTCATAAGGGATTTGGAGGTATACTTTACCGGAAGGAATTTATTATTATTCACTCCTTACCAGGGTATTGATCCTGAAACTAACCTTGAGGGAGCTATTAACGGCCAAGGCATGGATTACTTTAACAATCCGGGATCCAAAACCTATACAGTTGGCTTGAAAGCGACCTTTTAATTAACCTCTAATTAGTAAAGAATCATGAAAAAGTACATTAATAATATTATAAAAACAGCCGGAGTATCATTGGTTTTTATCATTTTTCTTTCCTCATGTGAAAAATGGATTGATACCAATATTAACATAAATCCCGATGCTCCTGCTGACGTGCCATTGAAACTGATGCTGCCGCCAATTGAGCAGGCACTCGGTTATAATATGTCCGGAAATGATCTTGTACGTACTACAAATATCTGGATGCAGCAATTTGATGGAATTGAACGTCAGTCCTATACTGAGGCGCGTTATCAGCTTTTACCCGGGGATGTAAATAACATCTGGAACTCTTTCTATACCTCAATATTTATGAACGGAAAGGCGATGGTTGAAAAAGCTGAAAATACACCGGGAAAAGTATCACCATATAATGCTGGTGTAGCAAGGGTATTAATTGCCACCACGTTAGGAATAACTACGGATCTCTTCGGCGATATGCCTTTCAGTGATGCATTTAAAGGTAATGAAAATATCCTGACACCTAAATTTGACACCCAGCAGGAGATTTACGACACGTTGAAAACAATCCTCGATAAGGCAATAAGTGACCTGGGCAGTACAACAAATGCCATAGCCGTCGGAGGTGATGTAATTTATGGTGGTGATAAAACAAAATGGTTAAAAGCTGCTTATTCGATTAAAGCACGGCATGCTCTCCAGCTGTCCGGTGTAAATGGTTCTGCTGCCTATACGGAAGCCCTTACTGCTGCGGCTAATGGATTTGCTTCAAATGCAGATGATTATATGGTTCCATGGAATAGCGACAACCATAATCCCATCTTCCAGTTCATGGAGCAACGGACAGATATTCGTATGGGTGCGACTCTGGTCAATATACTGAAGGTAAATTCGGATCCCCGTCTTCCCTTTTATGTAGCACAAGATGATAATGGTGAATATACAGGAAGTATCAGCGGTTCGGAAAACAACCTGGCCTCAAAACCCGGAGATTACGTTGCCGCAGCTACTGCTCCTTCACAAATTATGTCTTATGCAGAGCTTAAGTTTATTCAGGCAGAGGCCAATCTGGCTCTTGGACAAACAGCTGCTGCCCAGGCTGCATATGAAGCCGGCGTGGCAGCGTCAGTTCTTAAAGTTACAGGTGATGCCAATACAGCCTGGCTCGCTGCCAATATAAACGGAGTCACTGTAACCAAAGATCTGATCATGACCCAAAAGTATATTGCCACCTTCGGGACGAACCAGGCATACGCAGATTACAGGAGGACAGGTTTACCTGTAATTCCGTTACCTATCGGGGCTGTAATACCTGCAATGCCGACAAGGTATCCATATCCTCAGGATGAGATTACTTACAACGGTAAAAATGTCCCAAATGTAACTATAAGTGATAAATTGTGGTGGGATAAATAGACCATTCCTGCAAAAACTATTAAAGCAAGTAAATCATGAAAAAAATATTTAAGATTTTATTCGTTTTTATCACAGCCGGAGCATTGTTTCATTCGTGCTCCAAAGTTGAATCAAATTTTGATAAGCTGACCAAGGCACCTGATCCGAATGCGACATATTACCTGCAGTTTATTAATGCTGCACAATCCTTCGAAACGGGGGTAACAGAAATAGGTGGGCTGGTCGAAATATCAACAAATGTTGCTGTGGTATTGATGGGAATGCCCCAAAGCCAGGCTATCACTGTAAATCTGGCTGTTGATCCTGCTTCAACGGTTACATCAAGTATGTATACCCTCTCCTCTACCAGTATTACGATTCCTGCCGGTAAGACATCAGGTTCCGTTTCACTTGTATCCAAGGCTACAAATATGCCTGTAGGTGTAACCAATAAGCTGGTGCTTACAATGGATGCCGGAGATCATAATTCTCCCAATCCGGTTGGTACTAAATTACAGTATAATCTGAAACGCATCGAATTTTGCCCGCTTGCCAGTGGCGTAGCAAGCCTGGTTGGATCGTGGTCCGGCGATGATGCCGGATATACAGCTTCCGTAACAACTGTTGTCGACGGTACTAAACTAAAAGTATCAGGTATAGGTGAACCGTTTATTGCAGATTTCTGGGGTGAAACTGTAATCTCCGGAGGAAGCTTTCTGATGACAGTTCAGGGTAATGGATTAGTGGATATTCCCAGACAATATATTTTCACAACAACCTATGCGGGATCTCCCTATGACTATGAAATCAAAGGTTCAGGAAAGTGGGAAAACTGTGGCGCTAAACCAAGGCTATTATTTACCTATGATATTTATTACCCTGGTGACACAGACGGACTGGCAAAACAGTATGCAAGCTATCTTGGAGGCATACCCTACCTGACTGCTGACATTACATTAGGCGCTAAGGGTTCGGGAGTTGTTTTTTATCCGAAATATTTAAAACCACCGAGGAATTAAAAGTACTGGCATAAAGCTTTTTAAAAAAGGGTGTTTCTGATCAGTGAAACACCCTTTTCATTTCATACTTTCTTTTCCCATTTCCGGTAGTTAAGATACCCGGTGACTGATAACGCAACGAGTACAATTACCGCAATATAAACAAATGATGGCACAGGAACCGGATCACCTGCAGCATATGAATGAAGCCCTGACAGGTAATAATTAACTCCGAAATATGTCATCAATACCGATGAGAACGCAAACAGTGACAGAAGGTTAAAGGTGAAAACATTCTTCATTCCGGGGATCATCCGGGAGTGAGTGACAAAAGCATAGACAATAATTGTAATAAGTGACCAGGTCTCCTTCGGATCCCATCCCCAGTACCTGCCCCAGGATTCGTTGGCCCAGACAGCTCCCAGGAATGTTCCTATTGTCAGAAAATAGAGTCCGAGTGTCAGTGTTTTAAAATTTATCACAGTAAGTTCATCAATAGTATTTGATATCCTTTCCTTATTCCGGTTATTTGAAAGTGAAAGAAGGATCATGGTAATAATTCCAAGGATTGCACCCAGGCCCAGAAAACCGTAACTGCCTGTTATAACGGAAACATGGAGAGTCAGCCAGTAGGATTTCAGCACCGGAACAAGGTTTGTAATTTCAGGATCCATAAAGCTCAGATGAGCGACCATCAGAGTCATCCCTGCAAGTACAGCTGTTGCTGACAGGGCAAATGCAGATTTACGGCTGAAAATCAGGCCTGCAAGAAGAGTCACCCATGAAATAAAGATCAGTGATTCATATCCATTGCTAAGCGGCGTGTGCCCTGCAATATACCATCGCATGGCAAGTCCGGCTGTATGAAAAATAAATCCTGCAATAAGAACCCAGCCAAGGATCCTGACAAAAAAGGAGGTTTCCTTTTTACCTTTAATCACCATTACAATCAGCCCTATTATCATTATCAGACCTATTGTGGCATAAAAAGGAAACAGTTTTTCAAAGATCGCCAGCCTGTAATAGAGTATTTCAATCTTCGTCTTTGATTCCGGAGGAAGAGTATATTTCGAAAATCGCTGCTGATAAGCGGTTACAGATTCTGATATCTGCCTGGCAGTCATTGTATTGTTTGTCTCAGAGTGTTGTATTGAGAAGAGGAATGACCGTTTCGAGATAGGTGGAATCTTCCTTGCTTATTGCTCTTTTTCATTGCTTCTTCGGCTGGTCCCCAGGTGTCGGTCCCGTCTTTCAGCGGAAATATTTTAGTAAAATCCCCTTTATAGATCATATACACAATATTCACCCTTTCATCGACTTTCATAACCTCCTTGTCGAACTTATTCCTTTGTGCGGGTGATTTAGAGTAAGCTGTATTTACTTTCTCAGAGAGTTTGTACGCCCCGTCACCACCTATATTGACCAGGTCCGAAAATGAAGCAAGTTTACCACTGATCCCTACCTCTCTCTGAAGGTCCTTATTTGAGACTTTTATCAGAGGGACATCTTTCCAGTCGTTGAAATCGAGATATATTCCCAGGAAAACCTGCATAGGAGTGAAACCATTGAGCTTATTTTCTCCTGATACCTTTCTTAATATATCGCTGCTTAATGTAAAAAGTGGTTTTGTTCTTCCCTTCTGATCCTGAACCAGTACTTTTCCAAACTCCTCAGAACTCTCCTTTCCCGGAATGAATTTCTGGGCATTTGCGTTATTCAGACCAGAAAGCATAAATATTAAAGCAATTGCTGTTACAATCTTCCGGAGGGAAGATGACCATGCACCTGCGGTTATACTCCTGAATTGGGAGCTTTTGATTATCAGGGAAAGGATTATGAAGAGGAATAAACACAGGTATCCGGAATAAGAAACCAGCATTCCGGCCATATCATGATTGACTGAAAGTATTGTTCCTTTTTCATCACCGTCATAAGATGACTGGTAAAAACGGTATCCCCTGTATTTTAGAATATTGTTCATATAAACGCTGAAAGGCTTCTCGACACCTTTAGGAGTGTCAAGGAGAACGACGTCGCTTTTATAGCCCGACGGACTGTTTGAACCCGGATATCTTTCAAGGATAAAATCATTCAGCCTGAGACTGAAGGGAAGTTTAGTGACTTTTGATCCGTAGGTCACCTCAAAGTTCAGTCCGTCAACCGAACATGATGCAGCGGCAACAGGTTCAGCATCACTTGTCCAGAGGTAAAAGGATTGTGACCGTGTTGCTCCGAAAATATGAAAAACCAGTGCATTCTGACCCGTTTCCTGTTCAGCCGGGTCGAATGAAACTGCTTTTACCGTACCGGCGACTGACATTTTCTGGGGAACGATCCTGAGATCATTGACAGTAAGCAACTGCATGGTTTTCAAAGGAATTCTGATGCCCGGTAATGTTGTATCGGTCTCCTGTGTCATCATGCTCATTCTTCCAATCGGGTATTTTGAGCTGATATAAAAAGCAGCGGAATCAAGAGTTATTTTCACATCGGTTTCCACCTCAGCATCAAATCCTATGGAAATCCCCTGGACAGTTTTAGATTCTCCTTTTGAAATTGTCACAGTTTCCCTTCTCATCATATCCCTCGTTACCAGCAGGGATGCTACCGGAACTCCTGACGGATCATCGGTAACTGATTCTCCGGCATTGGGTATTACCCTTGCAAGCGCCAGCTGATATGTCTTATTGCCGGCATTGATATCTTTTTTGAAATTAGCAGGTGATCCGGAAGATATCGTAAACTTTTTTGAGAATCCGGCGATTGAATTCCCTGCTTCATTTTTAACTGTAAGTCCGATATACTTATCTCCGGAGTAACAAATATCCGATACCTGTCCTTCCCGTATATGAATTGTCCCCTCCCATCCGGTGTATCTTGTGATCCCTGCCCCTGTTATCATCAGGATAAATGCAAGGTGGAAAAGAGCTACAGGAAGTTTGGCCTTCCTGAACATTTTGAAGATAACAAGCTGGCCGATCAGATTAGCAACAAGAAGGAGCAGAATCAGCTCAAACCATTTTGTATTATATACCTTAGCATAAGCGGCTCCGGCGCCAAAATCGTTTTCGATGAAAGTAGCGACCGCCATTGAAACAGCAAAAAATGCAAATAATCCACCCATAAATACCGGGGTGAAAAGGAACTTGAGATACTTCATCTAAAAAATAAGTTTGATTTATAATTAATTGACTTTTAACCTTTTTCTGAAATTTCAGCAAGTTTATCCCTGTCAAGGATTTTTATTCTTGATGATTCAGAGTAAATAACGCCTGAATCTTCAAAATCTTTCATGATCCTTACAACGCTCTCTTTTGCCATATTTGTATAATCACCTATTTCCTGGCGGGAAAGTATTAAATCAAATTCATCTGCACCAAATATTTCATCAGCAAAATAAAGAAACGCTTCGGCCAGTCGTCCGGGCATTTTCTTCTGGGCGAGGTTAACCATCCTGTAATGTGTTCTCAGCGATTTAGCACTGATATCTATCAGCATGCCTTCTGCAAATTTGCCGTTTACTTTTACCAGATAGCGGAAAACCTCAAAACCGATAAAGCATGCCTGGACTGGTGTAAGTGCCGAGGCTGAATAGGTATGCCTGGAATTGACATAAGCACCGGGTCCGATAATCAATCTGCCGGGTTTTGCAATGCTCATTATAAAATTCTTTCCGCTAATGCCTTCAATATAAATTTTAGCCATTCCTGAAGAGAGGAACAGTGCGTTTGAGGAAGGGGAACCCTGTTTCATAATCATCTCACCTGCCTTAAAGCTGGCCTCATACCTGTGTTCATTTACGTACTGTAATTCGCTGTTTGTCAGATATTGAAAATTTTTCCACCTCCTGGTACAGGTTTCGCAGCTACCGATTGTATTTTTATCCGGCATTTTTATTGGTTGAGAGGTTAAAAATGTTCATTAAATTCGCAAATTACCTCAAAACTAATAAATATCATATTATTAATTGATATATATCACCAGAGGTTGATCTATCAATCAATGCTTAATATTGCATTTAGCATGTCGGCTGTTAATTAATTAACACCTGCATTTTGTAGCTTGCTGTCCTAAAGAATCAAAAAAATAAAAGATCATACCATGAAACCTGATTTAAAATTATTAACTGCTTTAATTCTTGCCGGCTTCATACTTGCGTCATGTGAAGGTCCCCGGGGACTAACTGGTGATTCGGGGCAAGACGGAATAGACGCCAATGAGACCTGCAAAGCCTGCCATAATCCAACCGTTGTTGATGCAAAGGCAACCCAATATGAGTTATCGAAACACTCTTATGGTGAAGCTGCCTTTGAAGAAGCAGGAAGTACTTCATGTGGTCCATGCCACGAATCTGAGGCATTTAAATATGTCAGTAAGAATAATACTCCGGCAACATTTACTCTTGCATCAGGTAAATACTCAAATGATTACATGGTCCCTATAGATAAAGCCTATGGTGAAATTAACTGTTTCACCTGCCATAGCAGTTTGCATACCACATATGAGGAATCAGATTTTTTCCCGCTTACCACAACTGCGGCAGTTTCAATGACAATGTGGAAAGGCCTTAAAAGCATAAATATTACCCAGGATGACGGCAAATCAAATTTATGTATCAAATGCCATCAGCCACGTCCGTTGACAACCAGTACAACACTTTCAAATGGTGATGTTGTTGATTATGCTTCATTAGCCAGCAGTCCCACTACAGTGTTTTACGATAACGCAGCAGGAAATGCCGCACCAAACAAAGTTGTTCCTTCATACAGATTTCATGTCCATTATGGAACTGTCGGTGCAATTTTTGCCGGTAAAGGTGGGATTGAATTTACCGGATCTCAGACCTATTCAAACTCAGCTCATACAACTGTAGCTTCCTGCGGTGATTGCCATATGGCTTCAATGTCAGGCAACGCCGGAGGGCACTCGTTCAAGGCAAAGGGAAATTTTACCAGCTGCAATACGATCGGATGTCATTCATCGCCTATAACTTCGTCATCCACAACATTCTGGAAGACCACAAGGGATGAGGTAAAATTGTTACTTGACAATCTATCTACAAAAATAAATGCAGTAGGTGCGCCAACAGCGAGTATTCTTCATTCAGATTCCAATTCCGAGAGTAACCTCTGGGCAGGTCTTACAACAGGTAACTGGGATGGTTACCTTGATATTTATGATCCTTCATCAAATCCTGCAGGAGTATGGAAAAATCCTGCACCATCAAACAGCTGGACTGCCGCACAGAAAGCTGCAAACAATCTTCTTCCCACCTTCCCAAGCTTAAAGAATGGCGTCCTGGGTGCTATGATAAACTTCCAGATGTGCCTGCGGGAATACAGCCTTGGAATTCATAATTACAAGTATACTAAGGCATTATTGCAGAACAGCATTGAAGCATTGACTGCGCTTGGGTACTAACTGAAAATATTTGTGTAATAAAGAGGATGTCTCAAAAGTCTGTTCTTTACCCCCAAACCCCCCGAGGGGGGCTTAGTAAATATCTGTAAATCAATAAGTCCCCCCTGGGGGATTTAGGGGTGGTGGATCAGGAAATGCCTTTTGAGACATCCTCTTTTTATTATCAGGGGACGTGCAATAATAAAGGAGCTTTTGAGATTATCCGCTTCTTTATTAATCTTCCTTCTGAAATTTATTTTTTGAGACTCCTCATATAGTTGATAAGATTCCAGATATCCTCATCGGGGATTTTACCCTCATATTTAGGCATTTCGCCATTCCCGAATTTTGTTTCATAGAAATGTTCGCCATCGGACTGATTCTGGAATTCGGCTTTTGAAAAGTCACCCGGGAATTCCTTCAGTGCCCTTGCCTTAACACCATCACCAAGCCCTGCTTTGCCGTGGCATGATGCGCAGTTCTTCGTCCAGAGTGCTGCCCCTGCCTTTGTACTTGCGTCGCTCAAAGCAACAGGATTTTTCTTTGTTTTATATTCAGCAGGGACATTAAAGGGTTTTTTCTGTGCAACCACTGCAACGCTCAGGACTACCATCACAGAGCTGACCAAAAAGAGTTTCATTGTTTTCATAATAAATATGGTTTTAGTAAGACATAAATGCAATTATCGTGCAAATCTTTCAATTGAGTAAGTTTTCTTTTTTTGGTTTTTTAGGCTTTGCATCAATTTTTATGAGTATCAGGCTTATAATAGCAAAAAGGTAATGTCCCCATACTCCTGCAAGGAGAATAGAGAGAGTGACAATCATCCAGGTTGGCGGCGTCTTGGTCCAGAGCGCCCTGTGCGTTTTGGGAACTGAGTAAGAAGTAGGAACACCCCATTTCCGGTTAACACTTTTTTCAACAGTTCCATAAGTCGGATTATCTTCAAAACGTGCAATTATTTTAAGGTTCCCTTCATTATCACCCGGCAGGTCCGACGGGAACTCAACCGAAACGGTACCATTATCATCAAGGGTGACTTCGGCAACCGGAAGAAGGCTGAACATTCTTGGAACATAAATCATTACTGATTCACCTGCAGCAGGAATATTCCTCTTTCCCATCAAGGCATATGCTTTCAGGGTGATAGTTTTAACACTGTCCATCTCCTCGAGAGTCATTTCAAGCTGAACATCCTTAACCTGTAATTCGGAAGTTGAGGCTTCAATTGTATCATTTCCTTTGTATTCAGAAACAAAAAACAATTGCCCTTCACTGTTAACAGGCAGTTTACTGATATTGTTTACCGGAATGTTTGCGATTCCTTTTTCATCGGTACGGACAGAAGCCAGGAGATCTTTCTTTACTCCATCAGAATAGAAATTTATTTCCATCCCCGGTAGAGGTAATTCCATTCTGTTCTCCGAATAGGTAAGAGTAGCTTTCAAAGAAGACTGATTATCGTTATCTTTAAAGTACTGGAGCTGAAAATAAGGACTTATTTTACCGGTTTCCTGAGAAAATGAGGAAACAGACAGAGGCGATGCAAGGAACAGGAGGAAAAGTAATTTAATAATTTTTTTTATCCGGAATCTCATAGTCTTACCTGTCATTTTAGAATTTCAACGTTATCCTTTTCATGCATTTCCGATATAGAAATAATCGGTGCAATTTTTGAGACAAGCATAAAAAGCATAGCAAATATTGATACACCTGCCATAGTAAGGGCCCACTCAATCCATGTCGGAGTATATTTTATCCAGTCGGGCCTGATATCCTGAATCGGAAGAAATGGAGTCTCAAGTGTTGGAATAACAATTATATAGCGGTTTACCCACAGGGCCAGAAGTGCAATAATTGCAGCAATTGTTATGTTTGGAATAGTCCTGAATTTAGGAACAGCAATTATTATTCCCGGCAAAAGGATCCCTATATAATTAGCAAAAATAAAGAGCCCGTAGTAATCACTGAAAAGCTTATCAATAAGAATGGAGTCCATCTTTATTGATCCGTACCATTTTGTCAGGTAATCGCTGAAGGTGAAATATCCATAGAAAGCTGCTATTACTGTCAGAAGTACGCCAACATTTACAAAATGGCGTTTGGTGATATACTCTTCAAGATGGTAGACCTTCCGGAATATCCACATCAGAATTATAAGTAGTCCTGTACCTGAAAAAACTGCTGCAATAACAAAGTACGGACCAAAAATCGTTGAATGCCATCCTGGCTGGAGTGTAACTCCAAAAATCCATGCCAGCACAGAATAAACGATAATTGCAATTGCGATAATCATTGATGCCATAATCGTTCTGGCATTTGACAACAGCTTATGCTGCTTTTCCGTTCCGGTATAACCGAGCGACAGGATCTTATAAAGTTTCTTTTTCCAGGGCGCTACATTTAGTGCGGCATAATCACGGAGTATTGCAAAATCTTCAATGAATGAAAGATAAAGGTAAATAAAACATCCTACGAGGTCAGTAGATATTGCAATTACGTCCCAGGTAATAGGTGATTGAATTCTTGGATGAATGAACAGAAAATAAAGTCTGTCAAGCCTTCCGATGCAAAAGAAAATAAAAAATGGTCCGATTACCAGGGAGATGACTGTTATAAGTTCTGCCATTCTTATTACCGGCTTTCTCCAGCCCGTATGGAACAGATGCAACACCCCGGAAATAAGTGCTCCCGAATAACTCAGTCCCATAAAGAAAATGAAGTTTACGATATAAAAACCCCAAACGACATTATCTCGCATCCCCGTTACAATATGACCTTTATCGATCTGGAGAATTAATCCGTATACTCCCAGTACAAAAAAAGCAAAAAAGATAAAGAAAGTTACCCACCATTTAGTGGATGTCTTCTCCAGCTCCGGAGTCAGGTCCTTTATAATTTTATCATCAATCTGCATTTCCCCTGGATTTTATCAGTTCACATCATCGTGGACCCGTATTATTATATCTCTTTTTAATGGATTCGTCATTATCTTCCAGTCCGCTTTCAACAGGAAACTGCCTTTGGACGGGAGGAAGGTAGTATACACTTGGAAGTGTTCCAAGCTCTTCCCTGTATCTGTATCCGGCCCTGTCAGTCATCAGTTTGCTGAACCTGACTGTTTCATCACCGTTTGTTATTGTATCTTCAAGAATATCACCAAAATACAGCACGCCCATTGGACAAGCGGTTACGCATCTGGGCAATTCATTATTCCTGAGCTTATCGGCACAAAAAACACATTTGCCCACTGTTCCTTCAACCTGAGGAATATTAGTTTCGGGATCATAAACATGGCCGGGAGGTACTTTGACTTCCGGGTCTTTCCAGTTGAAGACCCTTGCAGAATAGGGACAGCCGGTCATACAAAACTTGCAACCGATACATCTCTGGTTATCGACCAGTACAATACCATCATCTCTTTTGAAAGTTGCTCCTACCGGGCAAACGCTGACGCACATCGGCTTGTCGCAATGGAAGCATGGACGAGGGAACCAGTATTTAGCTGTGTCTTTGTCATCCTGAAGGAGGAATAATTTCATCCATTCCTGGTCTTTTGGAAGAAGGTGACCTTCCTGGCAAGCATCGATACATTTCCGTGCATTTTTACATTTTGCCAGGTCGATAACCATTACAAACTTCCGGCCGGGGATTCCTTTTTTTGCCTCTGCCTTAAGCTCAGCAACACTTTTCTTTCCAGGCAGAATATCGTCCCTGTCAACTTCAACCAGCTTGCCTTCCGGGGAAAGCAGCTTCACCGTCTTACCTGATTTTGATTTTCCGGAATTACCATTAGTTACAGTACCAGAGAGTCCGGCAAGGGTAACACCTCCAATCCCGCCACCAACCCTCCTGATGAAATTACGCCTGGAAGATTTCCCCTGATTATCCTGATTTTTCTCTTTCATTCCTTTCCTTCAATTAATGATCTTCTGATTCATGGTAACCAGTTATGATACCCCTGAAAAGAGAAGAAGCTCTTGATCCCAGTGTGCACGTATAGATATGGATTACTAAAAAGACCGAAACAAAGAATCCGAGTGTTATGTGCAATATATCTGTCAGTATCAGCCCGCTTACTCCGAATATCCTGTCAATTATGGTTTCGGGGAACATCAGTCCAAGTCCTGAAATAATAAGTAAAGGAAGGGCTACATACATTGCAAGGACATATGAAAATTTCTGAAGCGGATTGAATTTCCGTTCCAATGTTACAGGAAACGGGTGTTTTTCTCCCCTGAACATGCCCCAGGCATAATATCTGAATTGCTTCCCAAGATCTGATATGAAATCTTTTTTACTGATCCTGTAATATTTACCATTGCCGGTAAAAAGATTCGCAACTACAAAAACTATATAATTAATTGTAATAATGGTCGCTGCTATATTATGCCACTTGACAGCTCTTGAAAATCCCACGAGAAGTGTATATTCCTGCTTATCGGTATACTGCATGCTGATCCCGGTAATAATAAGAACTATTACCAGCAAAGCATTTAACAAATGCCACAATCTGACCCAAACCGGATATAGATACATTTTGCCAAAAATTTATTTCCTGATCACCCTTATAAATATATGTATGCCAATAATCAGAACCAGCAATACAAAAATTCCCATGCTGATATAATTAAGATACTCATTGCGGTTCGCCCCGATAACAAAAGACTCATTAAGAATAATGCTGTTCAAGAATCCGTTCCTGCGCTGCTCTTTTGACCTGAATTTGTACAGCGATGACATCAGCAATGAGTTCTGTGAATGGCATTCGTTGCATTTTTTGACCGCCTTCTCCTTTGGATTGATCAGGTGTGAAACCAGGATGTCATTATTGACTTCCGAGTGACATTCAATGCATCTGACATTTTTAAAATGTGCCGCCTGATTCGGCAGCCATTCATGCTTCTCAAGAATATTGATCTCATCACGATCAGACAGAAGCTTGAAATGATTGTAGTTGGAATGACAATTAAGACAAATATTGTTGTCGTATAAGATTGTCTCCTTGAGGTTGGTACTGTTCCTGATACTGATCCGGTAATCATGTGGTCCATGACATTTCCAGCATGAAAATCCGACATCTTCCAGCTTGAAATGTATGCTCTTCTGATATTCAGCCTCAATTTCCTCAAACTTGAACCTGGCAAATTTTTCATCACCGCCATGACAATCAATGCAGTTATACTGCTGTTCCATCCTTAGCTCTCCGGCATGAGGAAATTTTACATATTCCTCAGAGTGACAATCTGTACAGCTGAAGCTTTTGTGATTGGACCGGTAAAAATCGTTCCTGATGACTATCTGTTCCGGAAACATCAATGCTCTAACCTTTTTACCCTGGCTCTCATTCGTGTATTCGTAGGTGTTTTGTCCATGGCATTTAAAGCACCTTTCATTAGCTTCTGTATACGGAGAAATGAAGTGTACAGTATCCGCCTGGCCCGGGTCTTGAGCATCCAGATTGTAAAAAGCGGTCTCAGCAGAAATCAGTGCAGACAGGATTAGAAACGGGCGGTTCAGAAATTTCATTCTTTCTTTTCCTGTTACTAAAATCTTACAGTAATATTAAATCCAACAAGGAAATCACCTTTAGTAAAGTCATTTGTATTGAAAAGCAGATTTGTCTGATTAATTATCTGCGAATAATTGGCAACAAATACCTGGAACGTATGGGTTGCAGTTCCTATTTCCCACCCAAGAGATACATTTGGCATTGGCTGAACAGCCAGATTCTGCCTTGTAAGGAGCTGGTCATATTCAAGGATCAGGGAGTGATTGCCAAAAAGGTTTGCGCGGGCACCCGCAGAAATAGCGAAATTCAGGTTTTCATACCCTGATGAATCCGAATATACGGGAACAGAATTGAAATATGCAACCGAAGGAGCCACCTGGAGTGATAACTTCTCAGTGATCTTGCGTGCGAGAATAAGCTGGTTAAAATAAGATAACCTGTGAATTTCACTGAATGATTCTGACGGTCCGAAAGCGCTTGCAGGTCTCAGGTCAGCAACCATATTGCCATAATAGGAAAGTGAAACCGGCATGCTGTTGTTCTCTGTCTGCTGAAGTATCAATACTTTCCACTGAATATCCTGGAGCTTATAGTCTTTAGTGGTACCGATACCGAGCATTATCCTGTCAGTTATCCCGTAATTGAGACCAAGCCTTGTATTTGCAGCCCCATAAATTCCGAAAAGATTATGGTAGTTCTGGATAAGGCTGAACCTGTGATGGATCTCAAGTTCAAGTCCCCCCTTATATGGTGTTGCAACAGTATGATTATCAATAAGTATAGAGGTTCCAAATGTAAACCTTACCGGTTTTGAGCTTTTTTCTGTCTGGGTCTCTTCCTGCGAAAAAGCCGGTACTAAAAAGAATGCTGTCAATAATAGAAGAAATGCCTTTTTCATTGTATCTGGTTTTTTAGTGATTATCCTGAATTAGTTATTTTTTGCACCCTGTTTTATCCAGGTAAGCACTTTAAGCTTATCGGTATCAGTTGACCTGGAAATATGGCTCCCTGAAGTCATCTTAACATAAAGTAAGCTCGATTCGGCCGCGTTGGTATTTAAATAACTTCCGCCTGTAAGAGAAGCATATGATTTTCCGGCACGGAGATCAGGTTGTTGAGATCCTCCGTGACATCCGCTGCAATTTGTGGTAAAAATTGGCTGGATATCTGTTGCAAAAAATAAAATTGTATTTTGATCGATAACAGGCGGGGTATACTGATATTTCTCACAGGATGACAATACAGCAATGGAAGCAGGCAGAATAACTGCATAAATAAAGTTGCATAGTTTTTTTCTTTTCAGGCTCATTTCTATTAGTTTTAAATAATGCCCAAATATACCGGATTAAGCGATGGATTTCTTTCGTAACCAGCCCAAAAACACAATGTTATACATGCTTTTTAGCATATCAATTATTGATTTTTGTCACCCCTTCAAATGATATTTGTTAAACAGCATCCTGTATCAACGCCTATTTATATTCCGGTCCGGATAATTATTCAGAATGAGACTATATCATACACAGGTCAGAACTTATAACTATTATCCTCTATAAGCTTATCAGCAATCCTGCGTCTGGCTTCCTTCACATTTACTCCTTTTACTCCGGAAAGATTGTCAATTGCGGTTGATAAAACTTCTGCCTCCGTACAGGACCCAAATGAGTTGACCGCATCATACCCCGACTTCCTGATAATATTAGCAGTGTCATAAATATTGACATCAAGGATATCCCTGTAAACCAGTCTGCTACCGTTTAGCATTTCCAATTTACTGACTCTAAGGAGAAGAGATTCTGACACATAGGTTTCCATCATCATGTCGGCAATATTGTTCAGGACTTCTTGTTCATTAACAATCTTCTTTTCAAAATGTTTAACCGCACCATTAACACAAAGGAGTATAGCATTTTTAAAATTCCGTATATACCTGATTTTTTCGTCAAAGTAATCTTCACCTTTAACTGCCCCTGATGTTACCTTATCGGCTTCATTGTAAAGCTTTTCAGCTTTCCCGAAAAGGTCAAAATCGCCCTTCATTGCCCGTTTCATTGCAGTATCGACTACCAGAAGGCGGTTAATTTCATTTGTTCCCTCGAAAATTCTGTTAATTCTGGAATCGCGGTAACCTCTCTCCACGTCCAGTTCGGCGGAGTACCCCATACCACCATGGATCTGGACAGCTTCATCTGAAACAAAATCGAGCATTTCTGATCCAAAAACTTTGAGTATCGCAGCTTCAACTGCATAATGACTTATTGCTTCAATAGAGGCTCGTCCCGTATCGCCGCAATCAACCTTCAGCAACTCCATCATGTCATCAACATCCCTGCTTACCCTGTAAACGGCTGATTCTGAGGCGAAAAGTCTGATCACCTGGCTGGCAAGCTTATATTTTATTGCCCCGAATGTTGAAATGAAAACGCCAAACTGTTTTCTTTCGTTTGCATATCTGACCGAATCTGTTACTGCCTTTTTTGCGGCACCAAGAACATTTGCACCAAGCTTCAGCCTTCCCATATGAAGTATGCTTAAGGCTACTCTGAATCCCTCGCCCCTTTTCGCCAGGAGGTTTCCGACCGGTACTTTCACATCAGTGTAGTAGATCTGTGCAGTTGACGAACCCTTTATTCCCATCTTATGTTCATCAGGACCCACAACTACTCCCGGCATGGTCCGTTCAACTATAAATGCACTGAGGACCCTGTCGTTATCTATTTTTGCAAAGACAACCTGGGTGTCAGCGAAACCGGCATTTGTAATCCACATTTTCTGGCCGTTGAGGATATAGTGTTTCCCGTCTTCAGATAACCTGGCATTTGTTTTCCCTGAGTTTGCATCGCTTCCGGCACCGGGTTCAGTCAGACAGTATGCTCCTATCAGTTCGCCGGTCGCCAGTTTTGTTACATAACGCTCCCGCTGGTCCTTGGTTCCATAATACATTATTGGCAAGGTCCCGATACCGCAATGAGCCATATAAGCTACTGAAAAAGAATAACCTGCCCCGGTAGTTTCAGCAACAAGCATCTGTGTAACGAATGATTGCCCGAATCCGCCGAATTCTTCAGGAATTGAAATCCCCATCATGCCAAGTTCACCGCATTTTTTCAGGATGCTTTTCATCAGGTCCCTGTCGCCTTGCTCAATTTCTGTCATTTTCGGATAAACCTCTGTTTCCAGGAAATCACGGCATGTCTGGGCGATCATACGCTGTTCCTCGTTAAACTCTTCGGGGATAAAAACATCTTTTGATTCAACTTCGGCTACAAGAAATTCACCGCTTTTCAGGAGTTTTCTGCTTTCCATTATTATTAACTATTTGGTTTACATTATTATAAAAGGTGTTCCTGGTTCCTGGTTCCTGGTTCCTGGTTCCTGGTTCCTGGTTCCTGGTTCCTGGTTCCTGGTTCCTGGTTCCTGGTTCCTGGTTCCTGGTTCCTGGGGTTCCTGGTTCCTGGTTCCTGGGTTCCTGGTTCCTGGTTCCGGGTTCCGGGTTAAAACAATTAGCAACTGGTAACCAGTAACAAGAAACATTAACTCAGATTTACAATCCCATCGCTGAAACTATTAATTCTGCAATATCCATATTCTTTACATCTCCTTCCCTGTTTTTGTATTTAAGGCCATCTGTCATCATTGTCATGCAGAACGGACAGGCTGTTGCGATTACGGAGGCTCCTGATTTCAGCGCTTCTTCAGTCCTTTCGATGAATATTTCCTTCTCTCCTTTTTCTGCCTCCTTAAACATCTGGCCTCCACCCGCACCACAGCATAATGCAAAGCTTTTGTTCCTTTGCATCTCAACAAAATTACCGGATATCTTATTAATTATTGAGCGGGGTTCATCATAAATATCATTAGCTCTGCCAAGATAACACGGATCATGATAGGTTACAGATATGTTTTTCATGGAAGCATTATCAATGTTCAGCTTCCCTTCCCTGATCATCTTATCAAGGAACTCTAAATAATTGATAACCTCAAAATTGCCATCAAGGTCGGGGTATTCATTTTTAAATACATTGTAGCAATGCGGGCAGACAGTTATTATTTTCTCTACTGAATATGCTTTAAGTGTAGAGATTACCTGCATTGCCTGCATCTGATACAGCATCTCGTTGCCTGCACGCCGTGCGGGATCGCCGGTGCAGGTTTCTTCTTTTCCAAGCACCGCATAGCTCACCTTAAGATGATTTAGTATTTTCGAGAATGCTTTTACCACTTTTTTATACCGGTCGTCAAAAGCGCCAGCACAGCCTGCCCAGAAAAGGTATTCAGGCTTTTCACCCTTTGCAAAAAGATCTGACATAACAGGGACTCCCTCAGCCCAGTTCAGCCGGTCTTCTGCAGAATACTGCCATGGGGCTCCATTATTCTCAATATTGTTAAAAACAGCTTTAAGCCCGCCGGGAGCTGAAGCCTCTTCGAGGACGAGGTACCTGCGGATATCAACAATGAGTGAAGGATGATTGATATTTACAGGGCATTCTTTTGCACACGCATTGCATGTTGTGCAGGCCCAAAGCTCTTCTTCTGAAATGTAATCTCTTAATAATGAACGATTATCAGAATAATCCCTTCCATTTTTTACCATCAAGGGACCTTTTTCCTTCATCCTTTCACGAAGATCCATCATTATCTTTCTGGGTGATAACTTTTTCCCTGTGATGTTTGCCGGGCACACTGATGTGCACCTTCCACATTGTGTGCAGGAAAGGGAATCGAAATAATTCTTCCACGACGAGTCTTCGACATCCCTGACCCCGAATCTCTCAACCGGCATGTCAGCTGGCTGTGCAGCAAAAGCAGTATCCGGATCGAGCATTAACTTTACTTCCCTTGTTATGCTTTCCATATTTGTCAGCTTGCCAAGGGGCCCGAGCCTTGAAAGAAAAACATTAGGCACGGATAAAAAAACATGAAAATGCTTTGAATAGGGCAGGTAATTAGCAAAGAAGAAGATGAGGAGGATATGGCTCCACCAGGAAATTTCATACATCACCCTGAAATTTTCTGCATCATAATCCGGGAAAAGGTTAATCAGCATCCCTGCCACAGGATATATCTTTTTTACCGGTAATCCTTCAGAAAGGTTATAACCAAGATACCCGGTATTCATTGCCATCAGGGATATCATCAGTAAAAGAATAAGAGACAATGCAATATTAGCATCGATATGCGTCATCTTTTTCATCTCAATTCCTTCAAAGCGCCTGACATGGAAAAAAAGTCTCCGCGAAAGGAATATTATTATGGAAAGAGAGACAAGCAATGCAAATATGTCACCTGAAGCCATAAGGAGATCATAAACCGGACCCAGGAATCTCAGTACTTTGTCTGTACCTGCCAGGCCGTCTATGACCATTTCGATGCTGCCGAAAATAATTATACAGAATCCCCAGAAAACCAGGGCATGGAAGAAGCCTATAACCGGCCTGCGGAAGATCTTTGTCTGTCCGAAAGCCACCCTCATCATTATTCCGAATCTCTTTCTGAAATCGCGCACAGGAAATGCCGGCCTTGTAAGCCTGAAGTAACCAAAAAGCCTTTTAATGGTATATGCAAATACTCCTAATGTAATCAGTAATGTGATATCAAAGATTATCTGTCTGGTCATATTATTGAGTCATCGAATAATTTCAAAGTTAAGATGAATAACCATTATGTATCCTTAGTTATATCCATAAAGGTACTGAGCGGTCAAAATTTTTACCACAAAGGGACACAAAGGTTTTCACTAAGGATACACCAAGGTTATTTCTTTTGCTCTTTAACAGCAGTAATAAGTTTAGGGAGAACCTTCATCGCATCACCGACAATGCCATACTGGGCCGCCTGGAAAATCGGAGCATCCTTATCGGAATTAATCGCTACAATATATTTTGAAGCACTTATTCCTGCCAGATGCTGTGTAGCGCCCGATATTCCTACGGCAATATACAGGTTTGGTGCAATGATTTTGCCTGTTTGTCCGGTATGTTCTTCATGAGGCCGCCAGCCTTCATCCGATACCGGACGGGAACAAGCGGTAGCGCCGCCGAGAGCTGAAGCCAGCTCAACAAGAGGAGCCCAGTTATCAGGTGATTTCATTCCCCTGCCTCCCGAAACAACAATCTCAGCATCTGTCAGCAATAATTTACCAGTCTGTTTCTGGACATCGCGAACGCTGGTTTTAAAAAGGGATGGATCAATGGTAATTTCAGCTTTTTCGATCGGCGGATTACCCGGAGCTCCGGCCACACCGAACGAATTTTGCGCAAGGGTAAGGATTTTTATATCAGACTTTATAACTACATGGGCAAATGCATTGCCGGAATAAGTTCTTTTGTACACAGTGAATGGATCAATTTTGAGAGGAAGTCTGCTTACCCCGGAACCAATGCCGGCTTTAAGCTTTACCGACAGCCTTGGAGCAATTGCTTTTCCTGTATTATTGTTTGAGATTACAATAACTGATGCATTTTCTTTCCTCGCTATTTCAGCAATCACATTAGCATAGGCCTGGCTGTCAAGAACTGCAAGTTGTTCATTTTCTGCACATAGAATCTTCTGTGCCCCACAATTGCCAAGCTTTTTTAATTCTGTATCATCAACCCTGCCAATTGAGATGGCTGTAACGGCAGTGTTTATCATTTTTGCTATTGCAGAAGCATACGATACCAGCTCGAATGAGAGCTTCTTAAATTTCCCGTCCCAATTTTCGGTATATACTAATACTGACATAAATTAATAATTAAGGGTTTGAAATTTCAGATAACTTTTGCTTCGTTCTGAAGCAGGTCGACCAGCTGTGCCGGATTCTCAGCGTCCACAAATTTACAGGCTGAACGAGGGGCAGGTTTTTCAAATGACTCTACTGTTGTAAGCGGCTCGACAGGCACGGGTTCGAATACTTTAATAGCTTTTGTCCTGGCAAGCATAATTCCTCTCATTGCAGCAATGCGAGGTTCTTTGGCAATCCCTTTCTGGACTATGGCAACAAATGGTACCGGGAGTGTCACAATCTCTTTACCTCCATCAATTTCACGGGTAATCGACGGAGCAGAGTTTTCTATTTTTATAGAGGAGACCGCTGAAACTGACGGTATACCAAGAAACTCAGCAAGCATCCCACCTACCGCTGAACCGTTATAATCACTTGATTCAATCCCGCACATGATTATATCAAACTGATCTTTTCTGGCCACTTCGGCAAGCTGGGCTGCAACGAAATAAGCATCGGATGGTTCTGCATTCACTCTTACGGCGTCATCGGCGCCAATTGCAAGCGCTTTCCTTATAGTTGGCTCAGAGGGTGCAGTTCCTACGTGTGCAACAGTGACAGATTTTACCCCGGCGGAAGGATCATCCTTCAGCTCAAGCGCCCGGGTAAGCGACAATTCATCCCATGGATTGATAACCCACTGTATGCCTGCTGTATCAATTGATGCGTTCCCCTCAGCAAGCTTGATCCTGGTTGTTGTATCGGGAACATTGCTAATGCAAACCAAAAGCTTCATCAGATTCAGGTTTAGGTTTATAATTATTAAATCATTTTAAACGTCAGTAAAGGTAATTCTCTCTATGAGGCGGCAAATATAATAATTAATGGTTCACATTCAAATCAAAATTAACTCATATATAAGACCGTTCGAAATATATTCAGGATGCATATAACTGTAATATAGATATTTAATTAATTCAAAATAAGTAGAAATACTGACTGGTCGAAAGAAATCCACAGGAATCAGTTTTTTTCGTTCAAGGTGCATAATTATAAATATTAAATATAAATTCGCGGCTCCGGAAAAGGTTATTTAAAAAAATATTGAGTTGAAGAGTCTGGTGAGAACATATGGTGCTGTAGTCCTGTCAATGATTTTCTGGTCATTTTCATTTATCTGGTTCAAGGTTGCCAATGAATTTTACCGTCCGATAACAATTGTATTTATAAGACTCATCATTTCAGTCATCATACTTTCATCATTCCTCTTTCTTACCAGGAACTTTGTGAAAATCAGGAAAGAAGACAGAAAAAAATTCTTTCTTCTGGCTCTTTTTGAGCCATTCCTGTATTTCCTTGGAGAGAGTCACGGACTTACATATGTTTCAGCAACTGTGGGTTCCGTAATAATCTCGACCATTCCTGTAATTGCCACCCTTGGAGCATGGATTATTTTCAGGGAGAGGTTAAAGACGATAAATTATGCAGGAATTATTCTTTCATTCATAGGGGTGCTGATTTTCATAATTAATAAGAACGGAACCCTTTCATTCAATATCAGGGGACTGGCACTACTTACATTTGCTGTTTTTTCGGCTGTCGGTTATAACCTTACTCTGAGCCGGCTGGTTGGTTCATACAGCCCGGTGTATATTGTTAATGTTCAGAATGTAATAGGTTCTGTACTGTTTCTTCCTGTTTTCCTGATCTCAGACCTGAATAAGTTAATGAATACATCTTTTTCCATAAAGCATTTTATACCAATAATTGAGTTATCTATATTTGCGTCGTGCGGTGCTTTCATTCTCTTTGCATACTCGGTTAAAAGCATGGGAATAACCAGGGCAAATGTCTTTTCCAACTGTATTCCCCTGTTTACGGCATTATTTTCCTTTGTTCTTCTTGGAGACAAGCTCACGATACAAAATATTGCAGGAATAGCAATAGTAATTACAGGACTTTTTCTTTCACAGATTAACGGCCACAGGAAAGCGGTTGATGATGCTCTTGCGCTTACCGGCAAAACAGCATAAACTCTTTCCGGGGATTATATCCTGTTCATTAATAATAATTTACACAAATCTACCGTTTATATAAAATCGTATTATCTTTGCTTATGGCGTTGATGAAAGTGCGAAATTATTTAATCATTATCCTTTTTATTCTTATGACTCAGACAACGGAGGCACAGACGGGAGGTGATAATGTTTATGAATTCCTGAACCTCACCCACTCGGGCCTTGTTTCTTCGCTGGGAGGATCAAATGTTTCCCTTCATGTACCTGATCTTAATCTGGCATATCATAATCCGTCCTTGCTGAATCCTGGCATGGACAAAAGTCTGGCGCTGAACTATGTAAATTATTTCGCAGGCATCAATTATGGTTTAGCCATGTATTCAAGGTCCTATCCTGGTGTGGGAAGTTTTGCAGCCGGCATCACTTACCTGAATTATGGATCATTTACCGGTGCTGATCCTTCAGGGAACATAACCGGGACATTCAGCGCGTCTGAATATGCAATGTCCTTTATCTGGGCAAGAGAAATTGACTCCCTTTTTTCGGTAGGAATAAACTTTAAACCGGTGTTATCGCATCTGGAAAAATATACATCATTTGGATTTGCTTTTGACATTGGAGCATCCTGGCACAACAGGCCGGATCTTTTTTCTGCAGGGCTGGTAATCAGGAATGCAGGCCTTCAGCTGACTTCTTATGCAGGTGAGCCAAAGCAAAAACTGCCGTTTGAGATACAGGCAGGCGTCTCAAAAAGGCTTGCTCATGCGCCTCTGCGCTTCTCACTCACCCTGAATCATCTTGAAAAGTTCGATCTTACATTTGCCTATAATGATACAACATCCTCCGGAAGAGATCTTGTATCATCCGGCTTTCTTGAAAACACGATGAGGCACGCAGTTTTTGGGGTTGAGCTTATACCGCACAAGAATTTCTATGTAAGTGCCGGATATAATTATCAAAGAAGAAGAGAGCTCCAGATTGAGTCAAATGTTTCAACAGCAGGGTTTTCCTGGGGATTTGGAATAAATACTTCCATACTCAGCATAGAGTATGGAAGGGCAACCTACCACCTGGCAGGATCTTCAAATCATATTTCTTTTATATTAAAGCCCGGCCTTCTCTACAACAGATTCCGGAAATGATGTTTTGAATATATCTTTACTTTCCCATGAAGAAAAAAATAATCATAGCCATTGACGGTTATTCATCCTGCGGTAAAAGCACTTTCGCCAAAAGAATTGCCAAAGAACTGAATTACATTTATATTGACAGCGGAGCGATGTACAGAGCGGTTACACTATATTGCATGAGACGGGGATTCATCGGGGAAGGAGAACCTGACCACGCAGGAATACTGAGGGAAGTAAATGATATTCATATAGAATTTGTATATAACCCTGATCTGGCTGAATATGAGACCTTCCTGAACTCTGAAAATGTAGAGAAAGAGATAAGGGGTATTGAAGTCTCGGCATATGTCAGCAGCATTAGTAAGATCCCGGAAGTGCGCGCCCGTATGGTTGAACTCCAGAGGCAGATAGGTGTTTTAAAAAGTATAGTTATGGATGGCCGTGATATCGGTACCGTTGTATTTCCTGATGCAGAGCTGAAAATATTCATGACAGCATCAGTTGACATCAGAGCCAGAAGAAGGTATGATGAACTCAGAGGGAAAGGCATGAATATAAACCTTGAAGAGATCAGGCGCAATATTGTAGCAAGGGACATAACTGATGAAAACAGGGATATAAGTCCGCTCCGCCGGGCGGATGATGCTGTTATCCTGGACAACAGCAGGATGACCGTTGAAGAACAGATGGTATGGGTACGCGGATTAATTGAGAAAAAGATCGATGGAGGCTGAAATTGACAGGAAATCGGGATTTTGCTTCGGAGTTCAGAATGCGGTCGAGATTGCAGAAGAGGCTCTTGTAAAAGGAGAAAAAGTCTTTTCTCTTGGGCCTATTGTGCATAACGACAAGGAGGTAGAACGCCTTTCAACCCTGGGTCTTGTCTCAATTGACCATGAAGAATTCGGGAAACTAAGAGACTGCAAAGTGCTTATAAGGGCGCACGGAGAACCTCCGGAAACTTACCGGACAGCTGAAAAAAACAATATTACCATAATTGAAGCCACCTGTCCTATTGTTAAAAAGTTACAGTCAAGGATCAAGGATACCTGGAAAACTATCCGTGATTCAAAGGGACAGATAGTTATTTTCGGAAAACCGGGCCATGCAGAAGTAGTCGGATTGCTGGGGCAGATTGAAAATAATGGAATCCTGATCTCAGGACCTGCCGACCTGAAAAAGATCGATATCACCAGGCCTGTCTGGCTTTTTGCACAGACCACAATGAGCAGCAGTGATTACAACAATATTGCCAGGCAGATCAGGAAGGAGATGGAGGAAGCAGGTATTTCCAGACCTGATAACATGCTTCATATCAATAATACTATTTGCGGACAGGTTTCAAACCGGGAACCCCATCTGAGGTCATTTGCAAAAAAGCATGATGTTCTGATTTTCGTAAGCGGGAAAGAGAGTTCTAACGGGAGGATGCTTTTCTCTGTATGCCGGAGCGTAAATCCCGGGTCACATTTTATTTCGTCACCGGATGAAATAGATCCCAAGTGGTTCAAGGGAAAGAAATCTGCCGGAGTATGCGGGGCAACATCAACACCTAAATGGCTGATCGAGAAGGTGTATGATATTGTTTCTGCCATCCGGCCCTGATGACGGATCTCAGTTGCGCACAAAAATAATTGTATTATTTTTGTGCGCAACCGGTCATGAAACAAATAGTTTACAGGTTCAATTACTGAACCGGGACATGCAGATATATTATCATCTAAATTATGGCATCTTCAAAAGTATGGTTTACCGACCTCAGGGCAAATTCTTCGCATAATCTTCTGAAAAAGCTTGAGATACTCGTCAGAAAGGCTGGTATCGGTGATATTGATTTTCAGAAAAAGATTGTTGCAGTCAAGATACATTTTGGTGAACCGGGGAATCTTGCTTACCTGCGTCCCAATTTTGCTGCAACAATTGTCAGGTTGCTGAAGGCAAAAGAGGCAATTCCATTCCTTACTGACTGTAACACACTTTATTATGGAAGACGCTCAAATGCGCCGTCTCATCTTGAAGCTGCATTTGAAAACGGGTATAATCCTCTGGTTACCGGATGCCCGGTAATAATAGCCGACGGGATAAAAGGCACTGAGTACCGTGAGATCGAGCTTAATATGGAAATGTGTAAAACCGCTAAAATCGGTGCTGCAATTGCCGATGCCGACATAATTATAACAATGAGTCATTTCAAGGGGCATGAAATGACAGGTTTCGGAGGGGCTCTGAAGAATATCGGGATGGGATGCGCTTCTGTAGGAGGAAAACTGTTTCTTCATTCCGGAGCATCTCCTGAGATTCATGAAGAAAATTGCACTGGATGCAGAGCCTGTGAAAAATACTGTGCCCATGATGCTGTCCATATCGGGACAGATAAAATTGCTCATATCAACTATGAAAAATGTGTCGGCTGCGGTCAGTGTGTTGCTGTATGCCAATACGATGCTGCCCAGGTAGTATGGCAGAATTCATCGGAGCTTGTATGTAAAAGAGTTGCCGAATATTCTTATGCGGTAATGAAGGACAAACCTTCGTTCCATATTAATTTCATAATGGATGTCTCTCCTGATTGTGATTGTTACGGATTCAATGATTATCCGATTGTTCCGGATATCGGGATGGCTGCTTCATTTGATCCTGTAGCTCTCGATATGGCATGTGCCAGCCTGGTAAAAGCTGCGCCGGCACTTCCTGGAAGTAAAATATGCAACGACCATAAACATACCGATCTCAGGGGTGAAGATAAATTCAGGCTTACCCATCCGGATACGAACTGGCACTCTGGACTTGAACATGCTGAAAAGATAGGATTGGGAAAAACCGGTTTTGAACTTATTTATGTCTGATAATAACTAAGCTGACTAAAAATTCTCTTTATCTTTGATTTATCCCTTTCTTCTCCTCTCATGAACCCCAAGGTTAAAATTGCACGCCTTTCAATATTATCAAACTCTCTTTTGATAAGCATGAAGCTGATTGTGGGGCTGATCAGCGGGTCGGTAAGTATTATTTCAGAGGCTATCCATTCATCAATGGACCTGATTGCAGCAATCATTGCTTTTTTTTCAGTAAAAGTTTCGGATACTCCGCCCGATGAAAGGCACCCTTATGGGCATGGGAAGGTAGAAAACATCTCAGGGGTTATTGAGGCATTATTGATATTTGGTGCTGCAATCTGGATCATTTTAGAGGCTGTCAGAAAACTGCTAGGTGAGGAAATAGTGCTCGAAAAGATCTGGATCGGTTCGCTTGTGATGATTATTTCAGCTGTAGTTAACACCATAGTCTCAAGGATGTTATATAAAGTAGCAAGGGAAACCAAATCAGTTGCTCTTGAAGCAGATGCCCTCCATCTCAAGACCGATGTTTATACCTCAACCGGGGTGGCAGTGGGTCTTGCACTTATATTAATTACTGATATTAGATGGCTTGATCCGGTAGTGGCAATTCTTGTGGCACTTTTTATAATAAAAGAGTCTTACTCAATGCTCATGAAAGCATTTACTCCACTTCTGGACACTGCCTGGAGCGTTGATGAAATTGATGACCTCGAGAGAAAGCTGAATGAGATGGAAGTTAATTACCATAGCCTGAGAACACGCATTGCAGGAAATTACAGATTCATTGACATTCACATCGAAATTCCTGAGAAAGAGACAGTCGGAAGTGCTCATGAATACTGTGACAGGATTGAGGATGAACTGACTTCATCATATGAAAATCTTTCTGTGACTATTCATGTCGAGCCCAGATAAGTCAAACAATGTAACTTTACTTGTACCAGAGAATAATCCGGAAAATCAAATTGGAGATTCCAGCAGATTTAAATAGAATAAAAGATGAAGAAAGTAGTATTAATTGGCGCCAGCGGTTTTGTCGGCTCATCAATCCTGAAAGAGGCATTGTCAAGAGGTCTTCAGGTCAGGGCTGTTGTACGCAACCCTGAAAAGATCACAATAAAGGATCCAAATCTTACCTTAGAAAAGGGAGACGTTTCTTCTCCGGATCTGGTAGCCAGGTTATGCGAGGGAGCTGATGTGGTAATAAGCGCTTACAATCCCGGCTGGAAAAACCCGGAAATTACTAATGATACTTTGAGAATTTATCCTGCTATTCTTGAAGGGGTAAAAAAATCGGGCGTGAAAAGGTTTCTGGTTGTCGGTGGTGCAGGTTCGTTGTTTGCCACTCCCGGAGTACGATTCATGGACACGGGAAAGATTCCGGAACCTTTTTTACCTCCTATAAGGGCGCTGGCAAAATTTTACCTCGAAAATCTGACAGCTGAAAAAACACTCGACTGGGTCTTCTTCTGCCCGGCACAGAATATCGCGCCCGGAAAAAGAACGGGCCAGTTCCGCCTGGGCAAAGATGATATGATATACGATTCAGGAGGAAAAAGCAACATTTCCGTGGAAGATTATGCTGTTGCTATGGTTGATGAGGTGGTAAATCCAACCCATCACCGGGAGAGATTTACCATTGGATATTAAAATCAGATGACAGCCTGCAGACAGGCTACATTTCTGTTGTACTTTTTTTATAAATTATTCTCATCACGCTTGGCAGGATAACGAGGAGAAGAGGGATGGCAATTATAAAACCGCCAATGATTGCAATCGCCAGAGGTTGATGAAGCTGAGCTCCGGTCCCTACGCCAATAGCAAGAGGCATTAGTGAAATTATTGCTCCGAAAGCTGTCATCAGTTTCGGCCTCAGCCGTGTGGAAATTGAATAAACAATTGAATCATCGACAGTCATCGTGTGACGTGCTTCCCTGAACTGCAGAACGGTAAAAATTGCATTCTCCCCAATAATTCCAACAATCATTATGAGGCCTGTATAGCTCCCGACATTCAGAGGAGTACCTGTAACAAAAAGAGATATTAAAGATCCGGAAGTTCCCAGTAATCCTATTATCAGTATTGCCACAGCTATCCTGAAATCCTTGTAAAGAATAAGGATGACACAAAAGACAAGCAGGCAGGCTGACAGGAGGATCAAAAGCAGTTCATTGAATGATTGTTTTTGTTCAGCGTAGGCGCCACCGTATTCAATGGCATATCCTTCAGGAAGTTTTATTTTTTCAGAGATATCCTTTTGTATATCCTGCATAACGCTTCCAAGATCGCGGCTGCTAAGGCGTCCAGTCACAACACCCATATTCTGAAGGTTTTCCCTCTGAATTTCAGGGTCACCTTCAATAATGCGAAATTCTGCAAATTCAGTAACGGATTTGAGCTTTCCGTCGGGCAGAAAAACCTGCAGTTTTTTCAGATCGCCTACCCCTGCATAGTTGCTTCCGGGGTATATCATTCTGACATTTGTGAATTGTTCCTTTTCGTTAACTGATCCGATTATATTTCCCCCAAGCATGGTCTGTGCCTGAAACTGAAGACCGGCAGGTGTGAGTCCAACCCGGGCAAGCCTTAAAGCATCGGGCATCATAGCTACATATGGACCGGTTATTATTATACCGTCAAAAACGTCAGCAGTCCCCGGTACATTATTTACAATATCCGCAATCTCCTTAGAATACTTCTCAAGCATTTTCCTGTCTGAGCCGAATACTTTAACCTCAATAGGCTGAACAGAGGCCATCAGGTCACCAAGCATATCACCGAAAACCTGTCCGAAATCGATCTGTAAAGCCGGCTGTGTCGCCTCCACCTGAGCACGGATATCCTCAATTACTTGCTCCGTTGATCTTTTTCTCTGCTTTTTAAGCTGAATAAGATAATCACCGCTGTTCGGCTCCGTTATAAAAAATCCCATTTCTGTTCCGGTCCTCCGCGAATAGGTCTCAACCTCAGGAATAACTGAAATGATCTTTTCAACTTCCCGAAGGATCCTGTCAGTTTCCTCAAGAGATGTTCCCGGCGGCGAGAGGTAGTCCAGGATTATTGAACCTTCATCCATCTCAGGAAGGAAGCCAGTTTCAATTTTGGGAAGAATAATAAATATGGAAATTGCCAGCAGGGCAATAAAAGAAATACTAAGCCAGGGTCTGGTTATAAAGAACATCACCCATTTTTGCTTCTTCACAAAAGACTTATGGCTGACAGTATGCTTCTTTCCTTTTGGTGTAAAAAGAAGATAAATAACAGGAATGGCTACCCAAGAAACAAAAAACGAACAGACCAGGGTAATTATCATTGCATCGGTCATCACCTTGAAATAGGCTCCGGCAACACCTGACATCAGTATAAAAGGCAGGAAGATAACAATTGTGCTGAGCGAAGATCCGACCATCGCCGGAAAAAGATAATGAATAGCCTTATGTACCAGATCCTGGGATGATTCCTCCGGATTCTCCTCATGAGTCCGGTGGATCTGTTCCACAACAACTATGGCGTCATCAATGATGAGCCCGATTGCAGCTGCAACAGCACCCAGGGTCATGATATTAAGTGTCTGGCCGGTTGCATACAGGACCAGGATGGTCAGGAGAAGTGTTACAGGAATAGTAAAAAGAATGACCGAAGAAGCTTTCAAAGAACGGAGGAAAAGAACAGCAACAACAATGGCAAGCAGTAAACCGAGCCACATTGCATCGCTGACACTCCGGACGGTATCCCTGACAAAATCAGCCTGTATGTAATAGGACCTTATATCAACACCGGAAGGCAGGATTTTTTTCAGATCCCTGATTTTATCTGCCATTCTATCCGAAAGATCAATCAGGTTTGTATTAGGCTGCTTTATTACTGCTACCAGAATGCTTTGTTTGCCGTTAGCATTTATTTTCACATATTCCTTTGCTTCCCTGGTATTAACTGCAGCTATATCCTTCAGGGTTATAATTCTTTTACCATCATTCTGGATTATAAGGCTTTCCAGCTGGCTTTTGTCCCTGATCATAATATCTGTAACGGTCAGGTACAACATTCTGTAATCAGAAATAAAACCGTTGGATCTGATAAAACCGGTTTCAGAAAGCGCTGTGCTGACTTTTTCCGGTGTCAAACCTAGAGCGCTCATCTTCGATTGGTTAAGCTCAACCCAGAATTCCTTTTCCTTGCCTCCTATAATCCGGATTTCGGAAATACCATCCACCTGCGACAGAAATGGCTTTATAGTGTAGGTGGCAATATATTTCAGATCGATAGGAGAACGGCCTTTACCTTCAAGAGTGTATCCGATTACCGGGAGGATGGAAGGATTCATTCTCTCAACGGTAATTTCCACTTCCGGTGGAAGGATATTTCTTATCTCATTTATCCTGGATTCAATCCGCTGCTGGCCAAGGTCGATATCAGTATTCCATTTCATGAAAGCCGAGATCTCACAGCTTCCCCGGCTCGTGGCACTCCGGACCCTTTTCAGGTCAGGCACCTTTTTAATAGCCAGTTCAAGAGGCCGTGTAACAGTAAGCATCATCTGGTCAACGGGCTGTTCCCCGGCATCAGCAATTATCTTGATCTTAGGGAACGTAATTTCCGGGAAGAGAGCTGTCTGCAGCCGGCTGAATGCCAGCAACCCTCCCATAATCACAAGAAAAATGGTGAGAGAAAGGGGACTTTTGTAGGTGACAAAGAAACGCTTCATGTCACTTTTGATTTTCAATAATAACCTTTGCTGTATCAGGAAGGCCATAATTGCCCGTCCGAAGGATTATATCCGATGGCAACAAGGCCGGCGATGTGATTTCCGCCTCATCTGAATTTACCAGCCCTGTTGTCACAGGGATCCTGACTGCTGTTGTTGAATCTGTCATTTTCATTATCCAGAACCTGGTCTGCCCTTCATCTGTGAGAAGCGATTCCCTCGGAAGGATTGTTATGCCGGACTTTGATTTCTTTATAAATTTTACATTAGCCACAAGATTTTCAGGCATTGAAGAGACTCCGTTTACATGAATTACACATTGCAGGGTCTGGGAAACAGGATCAACGGATGGAAGTGAAGAATCTATGGTTCCTGGAACTTTGCTGCCATCGGGAAGTAGAAGTTCAATCCTTTTATTATCAGGGATATAACTTCTTAGTTCATAGGGAATATCAAGAATAAATACCAGGCTGTTAATATCACTAATTGTTGCAAGTACCTCATTATCCTGCACATAATCACCTGCTTTGTAGGCCAGCTCGGTGATATAGCCATCAGAGGGTGATTTTATCGATACTGTACCGCTGAAATGAAAAGCAGTATCGAGGCTTGTGAGGGTATTTCCCAGATGTTCCGACTCTTTGGATCTTATAACAAAAAGTTCCTGGCTTCTGCTGACTCTTTGCCCCAGGTGTATCTGAACCTTCTGCAGATAACCGTTTATATCAGACTTGACTGAAGTTTTAAGCAGGAACCTTGAAGAAGCATTTAAAGTAACGTTTTCTGAAAGATTTCCTAAAACCGGATGCGTAACAGTGACCGGAGTCAGGCCTTCATTCCCTGGTTCCAATGCAGGCTCACGGGATTGGCCGCAGGAAACCATCAATAAAATACATGCAATTATTATTATATCCGGGATTCTCATATTATCTGTCATTTTTCGCTCCAGTAATTCAATTCGTTAATTATTCTGAACCGCTCGATAGTGTTCTCAATCAGCATATTATTAGCATTAAGGTAATTATTTACCGACAACAGGTAATCGCTTACTGAAATGTCACCGGTATTAAGAAGTACATGGTTGGCATCGACAAGCGCCTTTGAATATTTCTGCTGCTCAGCGGTTTTTCTGGCAATCTGATCAACCGAAGACAGCTGATGTTCAAGCATGGCAATTTGTTGCCTGTACTGATTTTCAAAAAAGCCTCTGTAATTTGAACGGGTCGATTCGGAAATTGCAACCTGCTGATGTTGCATCTTTTTCTGATTTCCGTCATAAACAGGCACCGTTAAAGTGACTCCCGCGCTGATGCCAAAATTTTTCCATGGCGTTACTGCAAGTGATGAAAGGTAACCTCCATCGGCAAACAGGGAAAGCTTTGGCTGATACTCAAAATCAATTTGTCTGTCACTATTGATCAGCCTGAGGCTGTCAATAATGAACTGCCTGTAAAATAATGTATTGCTTATTCCAACAGAAGATATTGAGGTAAGTTCCGGGCTGGTGAGTTTATACTTTATCGTATCATAAATGCCACAAAGGTAATTCAGTGTTTCAAAATCTGTTTTAAAATTGATATTATATTTTTCAGCAATCAATTCCTGCTGACGGATATTTACTACAAAAGACAGGTACTCAGTCTGCCTGTAAAAACCATTTTCCGTGAGTTTTTTCACAATCTGCTCCTCAGTGCTGAGAAAATCAAGTATCTCAGAATTCAGATTATAGTATTGCTGATCACTATAGGCTGTGATATACTGCGATATGATCATTTTTTTCAGCTCCTTGGCTGAAAGGTTTCCTTCAAGGAGATCCGACTGCTTTTGTAATCTGATTCCCTGGTATTTATTCTCCAGGTTATTTTTCCATAATACATCCCTGGAGACCTGAACCACAGCACTCACCTCGGCGATATCGGTCTTGATTTCGTCATATCCCCAGCTCCGGATAACAGGAGCATAGAAATTATTACTGACAGCATTTACATGGATACCCCGACCTGCCTTAATTCTCATACTGTCAAGGACCGCAGAATTCACACGGTTTGCATAATCTTTCAGTAAAGGGCTATTCCGGAGACCCGATTTCAGAAAGAAATCAAGGTTTTGTCGCTGGGCATTAAGAGCCTGGATTAACAGGACTCCTGAAAGGATTAAAAGGATACAACGTAAAAAATTTAAGCCAGGTCTTTTATCCATATAAAAACAGGTGAAATGGCTTTAAAGATATTGAATTTACCATTCTGTCGTAGGTGTCTGGTAAAATTTTACAGCCATAACGACATGATTTTTATATAGCCTCAACCAGGATTCTTGCTTTTATCTGGAGCGGATCTCTCTTCTCATAAATGAAGTATAAGATAAGACAAAACACAAAATAGTGGCTGCAATAAGTCCTGTCAGCTGAGGCCAGACCAGGAGTATGCTCTGCCCAAGGGGCAAAGGACCCGGAATAGTCCCAATTATCTGCTCCATTGATAAAGGACCAAGACTTCTTACAGACGGCATAAGTAAAGTTGTTGTGGCATCACTGAAAAGTTCGCTGGGCAGTATGCGCATCAGTGTCAGAATCAATTCCTCATAATTAAAGATCTGATGAGAGGAAGCCATTGCGGATGGTGCGATAGTTTTGGCAATCAGGTTAACTATTATATTATAGAACACGGTGAAGAAAAGCCATACTGCGATGCATGAAAGTGCTGATGTTGCAGGCTGGCGAAACAGGACAGAAAACAAAATCGCCAGATTCAGCCAGAAAGCAACATAGATTATACTTACAAGAATAAAGAAAACAATCCGCCAGAATTCTTCCGGGGTTGGCGGTATTCCAATTATTATGATCCCCAGGCCCATAACGAGAAAACCGAGCGCAAAGAAAAGAATACTGATTACTATCAGTGAAGCTAAGAACTTGGCATTGATAAGATAGTCACGGTGAATTGGCTGGGAAAGTATCCGGCTCAGTGTTCCTTTATTCTGTTCAGAATTCAGGGTATCAAATCCGAGGCTTATACCAAGCAACGGTCCGAGAAAGCTGATAAACACAAAAAAAGAAGGCATCGTGCCATCGGATATTGTATAAAGCCTGAGGAAAAAATAAGCACTGTCGGGGTCATCGGCTTTTACAGTGTTACCGATATTTGCCAATGCAGTATATAAGGAGCCAAAGCAGGTCAGGGCGATAATGGCGATCAGAATAATGAATCGCCAGCTGCTCACATGATCTGAAATTTCCTTGTAAACTATTACCCGGAAGGGGTGAATTATCCTTTCATCTTTCCGGAACCACCTGAGGTTCCTGAAGCGTGAAGAAAAACTATCTCTTTCTGCCTGCCGGTTACCAGTCAGGCGCTCAGATTTTGTTACCTGATTATTCATGATCCGCACCTCCTTCAAAATACCGGTAATAAATATCATCCAGTCCGTATTCCTTTCTGTTCAGATAGTTCAGCCCTGCTCCCGATTCAACAAGTGCCAGTGCAACATCGGAAGTTGAATCATGTGAACCTTCTATTTGAATCAGATCATTTTTAATATAAATGTTTGTAATGCCTTCGACATGTTGAAGGACTTCTTTTACCCAACTCACCAAATCAGTCTCGGCTGAATGATTTTTAGAACCGGTAGCCGGAATGGTAATCCTTGCTTCAATAATATAGGGGCTCCCTGAAAATAATCTTCCTGAGAGAGACTGAATATCGCCTTCGGCAATCAGTTTTCCCTTCACGAATATACCGACCCTGTCGCAAACCTTCTGTACCTGGTGAAGATGGTGCGAACAAAACAAGACGGTAATGCCCTGCTCCTTACTTAACTCAATAATCAATTCCATGAATTCCCGTACTCCGGTGGGATCGATTCCCAGGGTTGGTTCATCAAGAATAATTACCTCGGGATTTTTAATCAGAACATCTGCAAGTCCCAGACGCTGGAGCATTCCACGTGAATATTTCCCTGTTTTCTTACCTGAAGCATCTGATAAACCAACCTTATTGAGTAATTGCTCAGCTTTCAGCCTTGCTTCTGTGCCCGATATACTGTTTAACCGGGCCGTGAATATGAGATTCTGCAAACCTGTAAGGTCGTCGTAAAATCCTACATTTTCCGGCAGGTAGCCAACTCTTCTTTTTACTTCTGTCGGATTAGTGGTTGACTCGATACCACATACCCTGACAGACCCGGAAGTTGGATCTGTAAGCCCGAGCATCATGAGTATTGTGGTGGTCTTTCCTGCACCATTCGGTCCGAGCAGTCCGAATACTTCTCCCTTCCTGACCGTCAGACTGAGATGATCGACTGCTGTGTAAGATCCATACGTTTTAGTCAGATCATCAATTTCGATAATATATTCGTTCACTTTTTACCTCCTGCCGTATTTTTGGAACAGATAAAATACGATTCCCAATGCTCCTATTATTATTAATATCCCAATCCAGCCCAAAAGCACCGGGGTTTTCACGGAGATCCTGAAAGAAGCTGTGGATGAAGCTTCCGGGCTCCTGGATTCCAGAGTTGTTACATAATCTCCTGCAATTGCCTTTTTGTACGCTTTTATGGTTGCAAAAACTGTCGCACTTTGCCCGGGGTCGAGCCTTTCAACTTTTACAGGATCAAAAATGACACTCCAGTTAACGGGTACTGAAGAAGTAAGTTCAATGCCATTAATTATCGACGAGCCGGTGTTCCTCACAAGAAGCTCCAGCCGTTTTTCATCCCCGGCAGTAATATCAGCACTCAGGAGGCCGGTTGGTGTAATAAGCTCCATACTATAGGTTCCGGTTATAACCACTTCAAGGTTCAGGGAAGCTGAAGTCGTTCCGGTTACGGCACTCACAGGTATCAGATACGTTCCTGCCTCAATACTTTCCGGAGGCTTTATTTCTATGCTTACATCTTTGGTGGTATTTGGTTCAACCTCAACAGAAGTCGCCTGGATATAATTAGGTTTAAAAGTTACAGTCCAGCCCCTGGGAGCTGTAGCCCTTAAACCATATTGCTGCTTTTCACCTGTCCGGTTATGCACAACAGTATTGAAAGTGAAATTTGATTTGGAATGGCCCTCCATATTAGCCTGCTGAGCAGTAAATTCAGACTCAAATGTACCCTGCTCACTCACAGTCACCGCCAGGGGTAAAGAATAAGATCCTCCCGCTACAACCCTGAATCTGTAAGTTCCCTTATTTACCTTCTGGGGGACATCAACTTTAAGCGAAATGTTTTGTTTCTGGCCAGGAAGAATTGCAAGCTGGTTTAAATTCCATGCTCCGAATTTCAAGACACAATTCCACCCCTTTGGCACACCTGAAAGTGAAATTCCAAAATTCTGAAGCGACTTGCTGTTATTGATAATTTCGATTGAATAATCGATCGATTGTCCCGGCGGAACAGAAATTCTTGTATACGGGGTATACAGTGTAACACTGTCAGGAGCAAAAGCTGCATGACCCATGAGCGGCATTATCCCAAATACCTGAAATAAAAAAAAGAGTAGCCATTTTGTCCGGTCTGACATAATAAATCCTCCATAATTTTAAGTGACTTTACTATGAAGCACAAATTTAAAATCGGGCTTGATTATTTTGAAAGACTTTTTTATTAAAAATCGGATCAAAATTCTTAATTTTTTGTTAAAATTTAATCCTGCAATAAAAAAAAGGTCATAAACACTACTTATTTTACGTCCACAATTGAGCTCTCATCAGTATGTATTTAACAGGCAACTTGTATCTTTATTCTTTTTTTTATATAGTCAGAATTAATAATTTAAATTATCAACATGTCACTTACTGAGAAAATTAACGCTGATCTGATAAATGCCATGAAGGCAAAGGATAAGGATTCCCTTGAAGCTATCAGGGCAGCAAAAACAGCCTTTCTGCTTGCCAGGTCGGAAAAAGGCATAGATTCTGTCCTTACTAATGAAGAAGAACTGAAGATAATCCAGAAGCTGGTTAAGCAACGGAGGGAATCTGCTGAGATTTACAGGGAGAATAACCGTCCTGATCTTTATGAGAAAGAGGTTACTGAAGCAGGTGTCCTCGAGAAATATCTTCCTGCACGAATGACATCCGGAGAGCTTGAAAAAGTGCTTAAGGAAATAGTAATCAGGCTCGGGGCAAAATCACCAGCCGATATGGGCAGGGTGATGGGGATTGCCACAAAAGAGCTTGCAGGCAAGGCTGAAGGTAAAGAGATCTCGGCAATTGTAAAACAAATACTCGGCTCATAACTGATTAAAACAGAATCTGAAGGGATAAATATATTCATTTTGATCCTGCGAAATTAGTATCCTTTGAAAATAAGATTGGTTCTCGTAATAGGGCAAATATTTCAGTCTCCCCGAACAAGAGTGACAAAAAATTGTTTCCTGAATGTGCATAAATTCGGTCTTTTTGAATTTATTTAATTCATAGCAGTATAGAATGGAACCATTTAAATTTAATGTAATCATGGACTTAACTAAGAAAAAATGCAAACCATGTGAAGGAGGGGTACCTCCCCTTAATCCGAAGGAAATCGCAGAATTTAAAAAAGAAATTTCGGATGACTGGTCGGTTGAGAAAAATAGTAAAATAAAGAAGGAACTTTTATTCGTAAACTACAAGGCTACAATGGATTTTGTCAATAAAGTTGCTGCCCTGGCTGAAGAAGAGGGCCATCATCCCGTTATGCATGTATTTTATGCAAAAGTTGAAATCGAATTATGGACACATTCCATAAACGGGCTTTCCGAGAATGATTTTATAATGGCTGCAAAAATTGACAGGCTTTAATACCTGGTAATCTTTTATCTTAATTAACCTGTAACTATATGTCAGGTGAGGAAAAGGGTAAAATCGGGGGTGGCATAAAAGAGCTTTTCAAGCTGTACAGGTTCCTGAAACCATACAGGGTGAAGTTTGCATTGGGTTTGTTCTTTCTGCTTGTTTCGAGCGCTGCAAGCCTCATGTTCCCAAAATTTTTAGGGACAATGGTGGATATGGGGAACAAGGGAAAGCTGACCGGAGAGATAAGCCGTACTGCTCTGATACTGATGGGCATACTTCTGATAAGAGCTCTGTTTTCGTACATGCGTACAAGGATATTCGTCTATGTCACAGAGAAAACAATGGCTTCGATTCGCCAGCATATCTACAATCACCTTATCAGGCTTCCCATGACATTTTTTGCTTCACGCCGTGTTGGGGAACTCAACAGCCGGTTATCCGCGGATATTTCCCTGCTGCAGGATTCCCTGACTGATTCCATAGCGGATTTCCTTTCACAGCTTCTGATCATCGGGGGCGGCATAACTCTTATGATGATAAGTTCTTACAAGCTTACCCTTTTCATGCTTGCCATAGTGCCTGCCATGGCTCTTTTTGCTTTTTTTTCGGGAAGAGCAATAAGGCGGTTTTCTAAAAAGGCCCAGTCCTATATTGCTGAATCAAATACAATTGTGGAGGAGACACTGCAGGGCATTCAGAATGTGAAAGCATTTACCAATGAATTATTTGAAATTAGCCGGTACCGGGAAAAAACTGAAGAGGTTGCTGCGGCTGGAATAAGGGGTGGAAAGTATCAGGCAGCCATGTCCTTTATAATACTTGGATTTTTTGTCGCCATGGCTGCTGTGATCTGGAGAGGGGCTATTTTAATTACAAAAGGGCAAATGGAAGCAGGCCAGCTGTTTTCATTTGTCATCTATTCAGGATTCATCGCCGGAAATATTGCAGGTATGGCAGGTGTTTATACCCGGCTTCAGAAAACAATAGGAGCCGCTGAAAAACTATTGCTGATACTTGATGAGCCAACAGAAGAAATAGATGTTAAGTATATACCTGATCCGGCCTTTGCGCTTCATGGAAATATTTCCTTCGAGAAAGTGGAATTCAGGTATCCCTCCCGTATTGAAATACCGGTATTAAAAGAAATCAGTCTTAAAATTAAAAAAGGGCAGCAGATTGCAATTGTGGGACCCAGCGGGGCAGGAAAATCAACCCTGGTATCGTTGCTGCTGAAATTCTATGACCCTACAGGCGGCAAAATATTATTCGATGGCCGGGATAGCAGCAGTTTCCCACTGACAGCACTGAGGGAACAGATGGCAATTGTAATGCAGGATGTGTTTCTCTTTGGAGGTACCATACGTGAGAACATTGCATATGGCAGACCCGGTGCTCCGGAAGAGGAAGTAACGGATGCCGCAATCAGGGCAAATGCATGGGACTTTATCCGGTCATTTCCTGAGGGCCTGAATACCATAGTAGGTGAACGCGGAATACAGCTTTCGGGAGGTCAGCGTCAGAGGATCGCTATTGCGCGTGCTGTACTGAAAAATCCAAGTATCCTGATTCTTGATGAGGCAACTTCTTCTCTTGATTCTGAATCAGAGAGGGTTGTCCAGGATGCACTTGAAAAGCTCATGAAAGACCGGACATCCGTTGTCATTGCTCACAGGCTCTCCACCGTGCGTAATGCCAACAGGATTTTTGTCCTTGATGCAGGGATAATTGTCGAACAGGGCACCCATACTGAACTGCTTTCAAATGAGAACGGACTGTATAAAACCCTTACAGAGCTTCAGTTTGCAACTTAAAACTAATGCCCTTCAATTATCTCCCTTCCGAAAGCCATGCATTCAGCCCTTTTAAGATTATCATATTCCGAAATACCAGGCATCTGCTGCATCTGTTTTCTTACATCGGGTTCCATCAAACCAAAAGTTATCCTGCCCAGGAATACTTTTGCAGGTATTCCGGTTACTCCGCATATTTGAGCAAGATGGTTATCTATTAATGTCCGGGTCTGTTCAGGTCCCACAGGCTGCATCATATTTCCACAGACTGCAAAATATCCGCGGATCTTATTCTTCAGCATATCCTTATTTGCAGAAAGAAAATCCTGAAGCTCCTGAGATGTTTTTCCTGCCCTTATTGCACCTCCGATCACTACATAATCGCAGGCAGCAAGATCAGGATTCTCCCTGACATCAAAAACATTGGCAATCCCATTCATTCCTTCTGAAATCCAGACTCCGGCATCTCTTGCCGAGCCGCACCAGGTTGAATACAGGACAGCCCATTTTTTAGCGGACGGCATTGGGTAATACTCAAGCGGAAGGGCTTTGCGGGGAATCAGAAAAGCTACGGACCCCAGAATGACAGATTTAATAAATGTGCGTTTTCTCATAATAGAACTTTATTGTGAAAGTTTCAATACTGAAGAAATTATCCTGTTATGGTTTATTTCAGGCCTGTACTGGTAATCCTGAAATAGTCAAATGTGGCAATAAAGTCACTTTGATCCTGCGCGGCGGGCATCTGCATTCCGGGAATCCTCATACCCGATCTGCCAACATCCGATCCGTTACATACTATGAGTCCCACTCTTGCATCTTTAAGGATAAGGTCAACACTCCCTGTTTTGGTGAATGTTTTTCCATCCCTTGAGTATGATCCGGTAATTGTTTCTCCTTTCCTTTCCAGTTTCAGGATAAGGGAAATATTATTGTCAGTTATTACATCGGCGCTCCTGAAGGAAGCCATTGAAAAATAATTCCCATTCTTTTCAACAATCATGTCCATAACACCACCAGATCCTGTCCTGCCGGGTCTCGGACTTGACTTATACACAAGCTTAATAAAATTATCATCATCCTGCCATGCAATCAATCCTCCCTGCTGGTTAAACCCGGACGGTTTTCTTGAGAAAGTCACTTTGGTAAGAATTGTCCAGTCTGTATTTGCGCTCTGAAGGAGAATGTTTTCTGCGGTATTGGTTGCTCCCAGTAAATCACCCTTCTGTCCTTTGATAGATATTGATCCTGGCGTATTAGAGAGGTTCCAGTCATTTTTATTCTCACGGATCCAGCTCCACTGGTTACCCAGTGTATTGCTGTTAAATTCATCACTGATTGATTTTATTCCGAAGTTTACCGAGAATTCTTTCTTATCGACAGTAATAAAATCATTCAATGTTATTACTGCTGTCCCGGGAACACCTTTTGCCTGGATAGTCTCTACAACGTCATTCGGATCTGATGGGATTACCTTTACCACAGGAGCCTGGGATGATTTCTCTTTCAAAAGATAGCTGTATCCTGTGATCGCAGGATTAAATCCGGTGATAGCCTTATTATTTACAGTTATAGAAGCAGGATTGAGGTTCGGCATAATCTTGACAGGGAAAATTCCGGATTCTGTATTGTCACCTATTGTAACAGAGGCAGTAATAGTTGCCACACCTACTCCTATTGCAGTTACCAGACCTTTTTCATCGACTCCGGCAACAGCTGTATTATTACTTGTATAAGTAACCTTTGCTTTGGACAGGTCATAAAAACTGTCATCCGACATTCCTGCCGTAACACTTGTCTGAACACTGGAGCCATTTCTCAGGACAACTGTACCACAATCTGCAACAACAGTCTTAATGACCGGAACAAAGGATCCATTCATTACGGCAGTTGCAGATCCGCGGATATCTTTCGATGAGGAACCTATTTCAAATAAATATTTTCCCTGGTCAAAAGTGATCTTATTTTTATCCATATCCCAGAACCAGAGGTCAGCACAGCTAATGTCGATGCTGACTGTTTTTGTCTGACCAACAGGTATGGTCACTCTCTGAAAACCTTTTAACCTTTTAGCAGGTCTTTGTAAAGATGCCGGGCTGTCAGGAGTTCTGAGATATACCTGTACGACTTCGTCTCCATCATAGTTTCCGGTATTCTTAACATCGACGCTTACGGTAATTTTATCCTGAGGAGTGATTGTACTCCTGCTGATTTTAAAATTGCTGTACCCGAATGTTGTATATGAAATACCATAGCCAAATTCATATGAAACGTCCTTGTTGAAATACCAGAATGTTCGTCCGTTTTTCCCATTACCACCCCTGAGAGTGTAATCTGTTATTTCCGGCAGATCCCTGACAGATTTATACCAGGTTGCATTAAGTTTTCCACCGGGATTTGCATCACCGAAAAGTATGCTGGCAATAGCATCACCCTGAGCCTGACCGTTATATCCTGTCCAGATAATTCCCGGAATATTCTGAAGATTTTTAAATTCTTCAACCTCAATGCATCCCAATGTCTGCATAACTAAAATAGTATTAGGATTGACTGCAGCCACAGCTTTGATAAGGTCAACCTGGTTACCAGGTAATATTAGTGTTAGTCTGTCAGCTTCTTCAGTTGCCGTTTTCTCATCAGTTCCGACAAATAATATTGCGACATCAGCTGATGCAGCTAATGAAATAGTTTCTTTATCAATTGGAGCATCGGGAGTTGCTTTATAAACAAGATAAAGTGTCTGAGGTCCGTTCAGGCCTAGTCTATTGACCTTCACTTTCATAAGACTGCCTGCTCCATATACACCTCCGGACCTTGCTCCTGCCGCAACGTTAGCATTTAGTATAGTGAGCAGGTTTCCTTCCGGAGAACCAGCCCTTACCTCAATTATACCCCCATCCACCGGAATATTCACAATAATACCCATCGTATCTATATCTGTAAGGTCAATATTATCATAGGCAGTCCATGAACCGTCGTCAATAGTTCTGACCTGGTCAATTGAACCCATTCCGGAACCTACAGTAATTCCTTTAGATGATGAACTGAATTTTGTAGCATCGTATTTGGACATACTGCCGTTAGTCTTTTTCAATTCGAAGCCGGCAACATAAAACAGATTGCTTTTAAGTGCTGTATTACCTCCGGAACTTAAGACCACCTCTGTAGATAACCCTTTTTCGGAAATATATTTCCTGATTCCGGCAAACGGAGAGATCATATTTTCCTGCGAAGGTCTTCCGGAATACGGACCCAATTCCACTTTGTCAGCTTGAGGACCGATAAGGGCAATTTTTTTAAATTCAGCAGGATTCAAAGGGAGAGCCTTCCTGTTTGTCTTTGAACTGATATTATTCTTCAGAAGAACAGGTGTTCTTATAGCAATTTCTTTTGCAAGTGCCTTATTGGCGGGTGAGCCTATCACATTTGGTTGTGAAAGGGAGTAAGGAACCTTTGATGCCGGATCAAATTCACCTAATCTCATCCTGACAGTAAATATGTTAAGCAGTGCTCTATCGATATCAGCCATAGTGATGAGACCTTTATTCAGTGCACTGATGGCGCTTGTCTGGTAAACACTACCGCAGTCGATGTCAACACCTGCCTTCAGTCCCTGAGCTGTTGCTTCCTCTGCTGTTTTAACATAATAGTGACCCGTGTAGATATCTTCAATAGCAGCACAATCCCCTGTGATGTAGCCCTTTAAGCCATAGGTTCTTCTTGCTATGGTATCGAGGTACAATTTACTGGCTGATGTAGGAACTCCATTTACTGCATTATAAGAAGACATTATTGAGGGTAGCTTGTCTTTCTCTATGAGCTCTTTATAAGGAGCAAGATAAAACTCGCGCATATCTCTTCTGTCCATGTTCGAACTGCTGACATGACGGTCGAATTCGCTGTTGTTGGCAAAATAGTGTTTACCACATGGAACAGTCTTCAGGTAAGTGGCATCGCTACCCATCATCCCTCTTATAAATCCGCCAGCAATCTGTGAGACCAGGAACGGATCCTCGCCGAACGATTCTCCTGTTCTTCCCCATCTGGGATCCCTGACAGGTTCGACAACCGGTGACCAGTATGTCAGACCGGCTATCACAGGTGAGTTCAGTGCCCTTGCTTCATCTGATATTGCAGTTGTCTCCTTTTGCATTAAAACCGGATCCCAGGATGATCCGAGTGCAACGCTGTTTGGAAAGGATGTCGGAGAACCGGAACCGGCACCCATAGCGCCTCTGCCCATTACACCGTGCAGAGCCTCACTCCAGACATTGAATGAATTGATTCCCAGCCTGGGTATTGAGGTCATACTATTACCTAATAAACTTTGCTTTTCTTCAAGGGTGAGTCTCGAAACAAGATCAGCTGCTCTCTCTTCAAAAGAATAAGCAGTGTTCAGGTATATCGGTTTTTTAGAATCCGGGTTGGCAGATTCGCCTGGTTTGTTAGCAGGAAGAAATGATGTGATAATACCCGCGGCCAGAATAAGCAAACTTGCTTTGAGAAGTCTTTTTTTCATGGTTGGTTCTTTTAGTAAATCTTAAAAATGATTGAAAATTTGAATTTAAATATAATGTAATTAATAAATATTGATGAATTTTTCTGCCACATTTTAAAACATAAGTAATTAATAACAATAAATTTGAGACCGAAAATATTTATAAGCCAACCATGATAAAAGAATTAAATCCAAACACAAGGATCCTTATGGGGCCCGGACCAAGTAACGTTCATCCAAGAGTCCTGAAAGCCATGTCTACTCCATTAATTGGTCACCTTGATCCGCAATTCATACAGATTATGGATGAAGTAAAGGAAATGACCAGACAATTGTTTCAGACACAAAACCAGATCACATCCATAATATCAGCTACAGGAAGTGCAGGTATGGAAACATGCCTGGTGAACCTTCTCGAACCAGGAGACAAAGCCATGGTTTGCGTAAGCGGCGTATTTGGAAACCGGATGAGCGATATAGTGGAACGTTGCGGCGCAAAGCTGATACGGGTAGATGCACCCTGGGGAAGCCCTATCAATCCTGCACAGGTAAAAGATGCACTGGAAAAGGTCACTCCTAAAGTAGTGGCAATTGTTCATGCCGAGACGTCTACCGGGGTTTTACAGCCTCTTGAAGAAATCAGCAGAATGGTTCATGACGCCGGAGCAATATTCATTGTTGATGCGGTAACGTCACTTGGAGGAACACAGGTAAAGGTCGATGAATGGGGAATTGATGCCATTTACAGCGGATCACAGAAATGTTTGTCCGCACCTCCCGGACTTTCACCGGTATCCTTCGGTCCGGGCGCATTGAAAATAATGGATTCAAGAAAAACCAAAGTACAAAGCTGGTATCTCGATATGTCAATGATACGCAATTACTGGGCAGGTGCGAAGCGAGCCTATCATCATACGGGGCCGATCTCAATGATCTATGCAATTCATGAGGCATTACGGATTGTACTTGAAGAAGGGCTCGAAAAAAGATTCGGGCGCCACAACCATAACCATCAGATACTGAAAAATGACCTGGAATCGATGGGCTTTGAGTTTCTGGTAGACCCTCAGTATCGCCTGCCTATGTTAAATGCAATAAAGATACCTGCAGGCTATGATGATGCTGTGGTACGCGGCAGACTTCTCAACGAATATAATATTGAGATCGGTGCCGGACTGGGTGAGTTTGAAGGCAAGGTATGGCGCATAGGCCTGATGGGTGAAACCTGTACACTGAATAATATAAATATGCTGATATCAGCCCTGAAGCAGATCATGAATTAAAAAATTCCCATGATATATTTCACGGGATCAGTTGATCACTCTTTTCCTGTTGATCAGCACAACGGTTACTGCGACGGAGATTAATACTACGGCCAGAACAAGAATATAAAAAAAGGAACCGGATATGTTCGAACCCCCTATTGCAACGGAGGATTCGATCATTTTATATTGCGGGATAAACCAGCTTACTACGTAGGCCTGTATGGTTGTAATAGTGCAGATGATAAACAACATTATAAAGCTGTGTTTTAATGTAAACCGGATCAGAACAGATTCTTTGCCAACAAGACCCACAGCAGCTGCCCCTACAGCAATTGACTGAGGAGAAATCATTTTACCAATTACACCGCCGGAAGCGTTTCCTGCAACAGTCAGTACCGGGTCAAGGCCGATAGCACCGGCTGATGTTGCCTGAAGTTTGCAGAATAATGCATTTGATGAAGCATCCGATCCGGTAAGAAATACTCCCAGCCATCCCAGGATCGGTGAGAAAAACGGGAATAGCACTCCGGTGCTTGCCAGTGCCAGCGCCAGGGTAATTGATATCCCGGAATTGTTTGCAATAAAGGCAAAGCCAAGAACCGAAGCAATAGTAATCAGGGTAAATTTCAGCTGATTAATAGTTGTAAGAAACACTTTTACTCCTTTTTTCAGACTCATTCCAATCAGAGGAAGTGAAAAGAGAGCCGATAAAAACAAAGCGCTTCCCGAACTTGAAAGATAATTGAGATCGAAAGGCTTGATAATAAGCGGACTGCCGTCAGCTTTCAGCATCGAATTTTGTAAACCAGGAATATTAAACTTTAACTGACCGATCGAATTCAGGGTATCTTTTACCGGCTGCAATCCCCAGGCAATTATCATCACTGTCATAATGATGAAAGGAGACCAAGCCCTGATAATTTGACCCTTTGTATATACAGGATTATTTTCAGTCCTTTGCATCGGTTCTTCTTTAAAATGCCATACAGCTTTCGGCTTCCAGAATTTTAAAAGTACCATCAGGCAGATTATCGATACCAGCCCTGCAATTATATCAGGAAGCATCGGGCTTAAATAATTGGAAACCAGAAACTGAACGATAGCAAAAGAAATCCCTGAAACTAATATCGCAGGCATTACTTCGATTGATTTTTTAAAGCCTGCCATTAATACTACCAGATAGAAGGGCACTATCACAGAAAGGAATGGCAGGGTTCTTCCTACCATTTGTGAAATGGCCATTTCAGGGATGCCGGATACCTGGGATGCAACAATTATCGGGGTTCCAACTGCACCCCACGCAACGGGGGCCGTATTCGCTATGAGACAAATACCGGCGGCATAAAGAGGATTAAATCCAAGTCCGACCAGCATCGCAGCGGTGATTGCAACAGGAGCACCCATACCCGCAGCTCCCTCGAGAAAAGCGCCAAAAGAAAATGCAATCAAAAGTGCCTGTAACCTTCTGTCTGTTGTAATTGTGGCCAAAGAATTCCTGATTATATCAAACTGACCGCTTATAACTGTTACGTTATAAAGGAATACTGCACCAATAATTATCCAGCATATAGGAAATAATCCATACAATGCACCATGAAATGTTGACAGCAAAGCAAGTTTAACAGGCATCTTATAAATAATAACTGCAAACAGGATTGCGACCAGGGCGGTTAATAAACTAGCCATATAACCTTTCATCTTCTTTATAATCAGCGCCCAGAAAATAAAGAAAATCGGGACTGCTGCAACTAAAGCTGATAAACCTATGTTGTTCAACGGATCAGAAATCTGGGTCCAAATCATAGTGCTTTAAATTTTATTTATTATGGTATTCCGGGTTTCAAAAAATGTCGTAATTCAATATCATTACTTTTTCTGATATTATGCAGATATTTACTTTTCAATCTTTATTAAGTACAAATTCAAATTTATCTCTTCAGATCTTATAAGCCGATTAAAGATAAATATTATTGGCAGGATTAATTTTCATTCTGCCTTTCTTTTAACTTTTTTTATATCCTGCATATAATTTTCAGCACCTGTAATCTTTCTGATAAAGAACTTGTCCTTCTCAATCTGTTTAACAAATTATAATTACTTATTTTTGATTTTTAAAATTACCTGAAAAGGATATGATTTATAACCTGGCATATGGGAAGACCGGGCTCAGTTTTGAGTTACCGGATGATTATGATGTCGATTTGATTGAACCACGTTGGATGGAAAGTCTGCCTGACCAGCTTCAGGCAGTTACCGGAGCACTAAGAAATCCATTTAACAGCAGACCTCTGAAAGAAATTGCAGATGCAGGTGATAAAACAGGCATAATATTCAGTGATATTACCAGGGCTACGCCATATCATATCATTGTACCTGCCTTACTGGACGAACTGAAAAATATCCCTAAGGAAAAGATCTGTTTTTTTTGTGCAAATGGAACACACAGGCAGCTATCTGATGATGAGCTGGTTAAGATACTCGGAAATCAGGTTGTCAATAGTTACAGAATAATCCAGAATGATGCAAATAATCCTGATTTACATGAATACGTGGGTACAACAGCTTCAGGAAACAAGATCTGGCTTAATAAGGAAATTCTGAGCTGCAGTATAAAGATCCTTACAGGTTTTATCGAACCACATTTTTTTGCAGGGTTTTCGGGCGGAGGGAAATCATTGATTCCCGGGATGGCATCAGTGAAATCAATTAAGTTTAACCATTCAATCGGTCATCTTTCGGATGAGAATGTCAATTGGGGCATAACTTATGGAAATCACCTCTGGGAGGAAATTATGGAGGCAGCGGAATTTGTCCCGGGATTATTCTTATTAAATGTTACCCTGAATAAAAATAAAGAAATTACAAATGTCTTTGCCGGTGATCTCAGATCAGCCCATAAGTCCGGATGCCAGTTTGTTAAGGATTCAGCCATGACTCCCGTTGACAAGCTATATGACATTGTAATAACCAGCAATTCAGGTTACCCGCTCGATCTGAATATTTATCAGACAGTAAAGGGAATGAGCGCTGCTGCGCAAATCGTGAAACCGGGCGGAAACATAATAATTGCTGCTGAGTGCTGGGACGGAATACCTGCAAACAGCGATTATGAAACTATCCTTAAATCAGTCAGCAGCGTTGATGATCTTATGGAGTTTATTAAAAAGAATGAAGAAACTTTAAAAGATACCTGGCAGATCTATTTCCAGGCACTGATCCAGAAAAAGGCTAATGTTTATCTGTTCAGCAAAATCCTTAATGAAGAAACCATAAAAACTGCATTGCTGAATCCTGTAAAGGATATAGCCGGCCTTACAAAGGACCTTATCAGGAATACTGGGCTGAAAGCTAAAATCTGCATCCTGCCGGAAGGGCCCCAGACTATTCCTTACTTAAAATATAAGATTGATTTGACTGAGCAAAAAAAGTAAGGTTAACCCTTTTATCTCACCTGCAATTAATAACTGAAATATCCTGAAAACCTCTTTATCATTAACTTAATATAATGACTATGAAAAGCTTAAGAATTATTTCATTTGCACTTATGGCTATAGGAGCAATGCTTTTTATAATTGGAATTCTTTGTAAGATACAGCACTGGCCGGATATATTTAAAGGTCAGATTTCAGGATTGATAGTTGCTTTTGCCGGGATCGTAATCTTTATTATAAGCCTGATAAAAAGACAGAAAAAATAACTACCTATTATACGGACAATAAATCTTACATGGTTCCTGTAATGCGGGGCAGGCTCGTACAAAACCTAAAGCTAATAAGTCCGACCGTCTCAAACCGATTATCGATCCCGACCTCACTTATATAATTTTAGGTCAGCCCTATGGCATATCAATCGGCTGGAAATGATGCCTACTTTTCAAGATATTCCGAGAATTTCTGATCTATGTGCTGATTAAACCATTTGTCGATAACTGATTTTTTAAACCGCCATTCCTTTCCTAATTTTGCCGCGGGAATTTTCCCGTTTTGCGCCCAACTATAGATAGTCTGAGGTTTTAATTTTAAATACTTAGCAACTTCCTCTATGGTCATTATGTCATCCATATCCTATTTCTTCAATAGCTTTAAAAAATTTGTATCATTTTCTTCCGGGTTGACTTTCTCCTGCTCCGGAGAAGGTGCTTTAATCTCTTCAGTCTGACCTGAACCTGGATTTGAAACCAGCTGTTGAACAGAATAAACTATTGCCGTATAAAAATTGCCTTCATATTTTCTGAATAATTTGAATTCTTCGCTTTTGTCACTCAGGAAAGGCCTTAAATTCCAGGCTAATTGAATACCAACAAACGCTAAAATAATGACCCATATCCTGAATACGGTTACTCCTATTTGAGGATAAATAGCTCTTTTCTCACATGCATATTTCAGCGCCTCAATCATAAGTCTCATTCCGAAAATTCCCGAGAAAATAAAAACTGCCACATGTAAAAGTTGCAGGAAATGATAATTCCCTCCTGTTATCTGAAATAAAATTATGATCGGAGTAAATGAAAATGCAATGGCAGAAGTGAGTACAAATCCACTTAAAACAATAAATACCATTTGCTTTAATGTCATTTTGGAGCCCAGTACCTGCTGAATTACGAAAAATGATGGAAAACAGATTGAAATCGAGCATAAAAACAGAAAGGTCACTTTCAATCCGGCGACAACGGACTGAAGAAAACTATGATAACTGCCCATTACCACACCATACAGGAATGTAAGGACGCAAATAATCAACAATTGATTTAAGATCAGATTCTTTGATTCCTCCTTGCTCCTTTCATCAAAATATGATTCAGTATTCTGGAAAATCCTGAAAACTTCTAATAATCCATTTTTCCTTTCCATAATAAATGAATTTAGTCAGACAATAAAGTTACAAAATTATTTAATACATTTTACTGTTTATTAATGTTTTTTAATGTTTATATGTGTTTTTCTAATTTTATTAATATTAAAAATTATATATATTGCTTATCAAAAGGGAAAATAAAGCATGTAGATTTCCCGTTACGGAGTACAGCTTGTCAAGTGTCACCGGAAATTATAAGGCTTCCCGGACGAATTAAACAGGCACATACAATCTCATTTTACCAGTGATGCGCGATAAAAGATTCATAGCAGAACATCGGGGTGGACCTCTGAAAAAAGAGCAGCACAGACAATTAATCGTCTGGGCTTGCGCCTGCACTGAAAATGTTTTACCGCTCTTTGGTGGAGAGTCAGATAAACGATTGTTGAATGCTCTAAGGATCGGCAGAGAATGGGCAAAAGGTAATGCTTCTGTCGGCGAAGCGATGAAAGCTTCACTGGGTGCCCATGCTGCTGCAAGAGAATCTTCAAACCCTGTGGCAGTTGCGGTAGCTCGTTCTGCAGGACACGCTGTAGCCACAGCCCATATGGCTGACCATTCACTGGGAGCAGCATTGTATGCTTTGAAAGCAGTTAAGAATTCCGGCAAATCGACAGATCAGGAAAGGGACTGGCAAAATGAACAATTGCCCTCAGAAATTAAGAAGCTTGTCCTGACGGAAAGAGGCAGGAAAGAGAAACCCTCTTCCAGTGCTGCACCAGTCTTTTTGCTTCCTTAGCGGTAATCTGGATGATCGATCCATGTTTGGGAGAAGTGAAATTGGTGAGCCTCATAACTCCCTCATTAAAATGGCCCGGATCTATGAATGTGACAAAATCTTTTGTTTCATGAAAGCTGTATTATCTCCTTGGTGCCGGCGGTAATGATGCTGCAAGATCAACCAGGGATTTATCAAAATTGTTTCTTACTTCACATTTATTGTTGAATACCATACTGGCTCCCTTTTCCGGTTCATAAGGTGCCCATTCCGGCAATCCTTTACAGTTGGGATTTCCGGTTTTGATAAAACTGATCCATGCAGAGCTGATCTTATCAGCAAGTTTGTAAGCATCAGCCCCTCCACCTGTCATAGTCCGTGCCATGGCAATATTATTAAACATGAACGGAAGTTCCATGCCGTGGCAGGCACCGAGGCTGCCATCATTTACAGGGGATAGCCATTCAAACAGGTAAACATAAGCCCTGGCGCCGCCCTGTGCATTTTTAACTGTGGCCTGTTTGATAACTGAGGTGCGTACGTTTGTTGCAAGTATATGTTGCGGTTGATCGTCTTTCGGATATGCTTCTTTGTATGCTGCAAGGTATTTCCCGGCGTTTTCAGCATCGTAACGTTCTGTGAGAGCAGAAGTTACCTGTTCCATTGTCTTCGGAGTGATAATTGCGCGGTTGTTGTATCCGAATTCATTAAGGTTGGACCCGATAAGCATGGGGACATCTTTCGAAAACTCAGCCGGGGTCGGGTCGAATGGGTTCTGAACAATATATTTTCCATCAACACACGGGGATGAGCCTCCTCTGGTGATTGACTGACCTGATTCTCTCAGTATGGTTGCAGCGCCCTGCCCTGCGGCCACCAGTTCTTCCCAGGTAAATTTGTTCAGTGAGTCGGCTTCTTCCGGTTTAAGGCCAAGTGCCTTTACAAAAGCAAGACCATATGCTTTGCTGTCATCTCCTTTACCAAGAGTAAGTGTTGATCCGCTCTGTACGATAGCCCTGTGGAACAAACCTGCTGCTGAGGGCATGGCCATCAGTGTGGAAACTTTACCACCGCCTCCCGATTGTCCGTCAATAGTGACACAACCTGGATCGCCTCCAAAGTCTGGCAATGTTTTCACGAACCCATTGCAGTGCGAAAACCAGATCCTGCATGCCAAGGTTTACAGATTCCGAGTATTTACCGCCAAGTCCTCTCAGATCAAGATAGCCAAGAACATTAAGCCTGTGGTTGACTGTCACAACAACTATATCGCCCTTTTCAGCCATTGCCCGTCCATCGAAGAAAGGCAGCTGGTTAGCGGAGCCGTTTGCATAGCCGCCACCGTGTATCCATACCCATACCGGGCGTTTCTTTCCGTCATTGATGCCTTTCGACCAGACATTAAGAACAAAACATTCTTTCTCGTCCCTCGGTTCAACGCTGAACCTGAAACCAAAGTTGTAATCGCTTTGTCCGTTCCACCGTTGTGCAGTACCCTGCATAGCCTGGGGGCCATAGATGGTGCATTGACGTTTGCCATCCCATTTGTCCGGAGGCTGGGGAGGCATGAATCTGTCGGCTTTCGCGTAAGGTATTCCCCTGAAAGCATAAATTCCATCGTCGATGTATCCGCGGACATCTCCATGCTGAGTTGATACTACTGCTATATTTTCGCCTGCTTCAATGGGGCCTGGTCTCTGCTGGGTGCATGAGGTTAATCCAGGCGCGACTATTGCCAGGGTCATAATTACCAAATTACTCGTCTTCATAGGATAAAGTTTAGGTCAGTATTACGCATATAATAATTTATAATTTTAATTAAGAGGTAATATAACAAATCTTTGATGAACCTGAAGATTCTCCTCAAAAAATATACAAAATTCTGATAAACTGACAATGTTCCACCGGAGTGGATTGATCATCATTTTGATGAAATTAAGCAGGTGTTGTAAAATTAATTATGATAATTTCAGTTGAAGCGGTCAGATCGTGCCTGTAAATCAGGTTTATGCAGAGTCATCTGCATCCTTCCAGGAAACTCCTGGAAAATGTGCATAAGATCATTAAGAATGATGTTGTGTTTTCATTGCTTAATGAGCAGCCTATAGCCAAGAATCTCATCTGGGCAAGGTACAGGATGTCGGCAAAGAAAAATGAAAAATCAGTTATTATTGTTCACGGTGGACCAGGAACAGGAAAATCAGTTATTGCTTTAAATATTCTTGCTGAAGCAGCACTAAAGAAAAAGAATGTCCTGTATGGCTGTAAATCAAAACCGTTTACATCCGGATTGCAGAAACTTGTTGGGAGAGGCGGTGAAATAATGTTCTCAAATCTCTATCGTTTCATACCCGGCAGGACAAAGGAAAATGAAATAGTAATGGTGAACTTGTTAAAGATGTGAAGATCGGGGATTTTGCAATGCCCTGGGAGACACATGACAAAATAACCTCAATCCCAAAAGGTTATGTCAGATGGTTTGAATGGGCATATCGCCCGGAAGGAATTAAACAGGTAGGCTGTATTTATACTGCCCAGGGATTTGAATTCGATTATATAGGTGTGATAATCGGTAATGACCTCTGTGTGGATATGACTTCCGGAAAGCTATCAGCAGATATTACTGCCACCAAGGACCCGATGCTGAAAAGAGGCATAGACAATTTCGAAAAGCATGTTAAGAACATTTACAGGACACTTCTTACCATGGGAATGAAAGGGTGCTTTGTTTATTTCGCTGATAAACAAACAGAAGGGTACTTCAGGGAACGCATGGAGGCCTGATAGACCTTAGAATTCATGCCGTCTGAGATTGTTCCACTGCAACTTTTTTTCTGTAAATCCGGTTAAACAGGAAATCAAAAAAACTGCCTGCCATTTTTTTAAAGAAATTTAATTGTGCCGGATAATAATAACCGGATTCGAACCAGCCATTTTTCTTATAATATGAATAATCTCTCCAACTCTCGTTCAATAGCAGCTTAATACTTGTCCTTGACATCCTGAATATCATCAGCTGGAACAAGTCAGGGACCGGGTATTCTTTTTTAATCAAAGTTGAATAGAATTTTTTGCTTCGCTTTTCGATAATCCTGTCACGTTTATTCTGATCTTTTTCTGTAATCGGTTCAAGCGAGTTCAGGCAACATCCTCTCACAATATTGAAACCAAGACCTTTCCCAAGAAAATTGAAATAATCAATTATCTTACCACCACGGTAAAATCCCTGCATTACTATGCTGGTATATGCTTTACCGAAAAAGCACGGACGATGAAAAATGAATCCTAATCTGTCAAGAAATACCTTCATGAGTCCGGATACATTAAAGGAGTAGTTGGGAGATGCAAATATAATTCCGTCTGAAGAATTAATTTTTTCAATGAGTTTATCCCTGTCATCTTTCAGTGGACATAACTCTTCTCCCTTATTCAGGCATAGCATGCATCCTTTACATACTTCAATGTGGTAATCACTTAAACAAACTATTTCATAATCGACATTCCCAAATAATTGCAAATTGAGTAAGAATTGTTCAGTGACTATATAGGTGTGCTTCTTTCGTGCACTACCGACAAATGCTGTAACTTTCATTTTTTATTTATTATGAAGGGTATCAGGCCTTGCTGGCGGTTGAAGATACGAGCGGTGCTTTTCTGATCCACTCTTTCGAGGTTATTTGTTCTAAAATGAAATCCGTCAGATCTCCAACACTTATTTCTAAGCTTCCGAGTCTTTTCTCATCTGCCGAAATATTTCCTGAAGCTTTTTCTTTGGTGATTCTTGGAGGTCGTACCAGTGTCCAGTCAAGATCAGATTTTTTCAGCACTTCCCATTCCAGATACTTTGCCACCAGAATTTGTTTTCCAACAAAATTCAGAAAAAGTCTTAAAAACTTCCTGTTAAAATTCCAGACCTCATTTTCTCCACCCTGATGTGCAGCGCCTCCGATATGGATGTAGCGCTTAATGCCATATTTATTCATTGCGGAGACAATGTTTTTCATGGCTTTTTCATACTGTTCAGGATCTCCGGGATTACGTTGAGGAGGACCGATAGTGGAGAGAACAACTTCGGCCCCTTCTATTGCCGTTTCAACTGATAGAGATTCAAAGACATTTCCGGTTATGATCTCAATCTTATTTTTGTACTCTTCGAGCTTCCCTGGATTCCTTGCCAGAGTCTTCACCTCATATCCCGCAGCAATTGCTTTTTTGATAAGCACTTTGCCGACAAATCCTGTCGATCCAAGTATCGCGAGCTTCATCCTGATCTCCTTTCTTCATTCTGAATTATATAAAATCAATTAATTGTTAAATAGACATTATCGAAGTTAAGCTTTAATTTAGTTCAGGTAATATTATTATTAATGAAAAAGTACAATTTCAGCTTTTCATACCCCGGTATCTCTTTCATGATGCACCCAGACTTAACTAAAAAGCATTCCCGGGCCCTATCGTGTTCTGTTTCCCGCATATTTCTGGCTGTTCCCGAAAGCTTTCTTCTTTAGCTTCCTGTGGAATTTTTGATGATTTTTGGCAATCCTGTTTGCCTGATGCCAGGAATAATGCGACCTGTTACGGGTCATCTGGGCCGGATCGAGAAGCATCAGGCCCTTGAGCTCTACGGTGTTCATTTTAGCCGACGAGCAGCCGGATAGAATTGTCGCGGCTACAATGGTTACAAGGAATGAAATAACAAACTTTCCCATGCTTTTGAATTTTAGTAAGAGTTCAGTATCAGAGACGTTCACATTACTTACTGATACGGTAACACGGGATTTTAGTTACACTTTAATACCTGTTTTTTTACGGAACGGAAGGTGACTGAGGTGGGAAGATTACTCGCGGACTTACAGGGGTTACCTTAAAAGAAAAAACCTTTCAGTGGATTCGCTGTTTGTCGGGCTGCACCAGACGAAGCCTGCCGAAAAAAGAAGCCCGCCTTCTCCCATAAAAGGGGGATTCGGCGGGTGAAGTCGGGGTGACTGGACTCGAACCAGCGGCCCCTACGTCCCGAACGTAGTACGCTACCAACTGCGCCACACCCCGAAAACCTGATTTCAGGAGCACAAAAATAGTAAAATTTCAGAACGTTTGAATAGTCTTTAACCGTTACTGATCAGTTTTAATGATCCGAAATACAATTTATTGCTACTTTTAGCTTTATTAAAGTCATGCCGTTTTGAAATGACTAACTATAACCGTCTCTCTTCAATAGATATATCAAGGGGAGTGGCTCTGCTGCTCATGCTGTTTGTTAATGATCTGAACATAAGATCATTCCCTTTCCTGCCTGAACTCAATCCTGCTGTTTCCGCTGGTCCGGGCATTGCCGACTGGGTATTCCCTTTATTCCTTTTTATTGCAGGTCTGGTAATCCCATTCTCTTTTTCAAAAAGAATCTCTGCAGGAGAGGATACCACAACAATGACCAAACATATCATCAAAAGAAGCGTCAGCCTGCTGATAATAGGAGTCCTGATGCTGAATTCCAGGAGACTGGATCCTGAGCTCACCGGACTTGGAAGAAATATCTGGTCATTGCTTATGTTCCTTGGAATATTCCTTGTCTGGAACGATTACAGGAGTAAGGAAAACAGGTTCTTCACTGTTACCACACTGCGCCTCGCTGGCATGGCCCTGCTTGTTTTCCTGGTCTTTAAATTCAAATCCGGACAACCTGAAAATGACGGTTCCCTGGTTACGGGCTGGTGGGGATTCACCGGACTGATCGGATGGGGTTATCTAGTATCAGCTTATACATATATCACCTGCCGTGACTCATTGATCAAAACATCTGTTGTGACTGCAGTTTTCCTTATCCTCAACCTGATTGCAGGATTGGGAGTAATGAAAGTCAGCGGTATTCTCAGCATGGTTTTTGGTGTAATAATTAATGGCTATGTACCGTTCATTATGCTCTCAGGTCTGATTACTGGCTTAGTTATCAGGAATATATCTGAGGCAGGATCAGGTAAAACTTTTATTTTCTTATCGGGCCTTGGCATCTCGTATCTGGCGGTTGGATTTATAATACGGTATCAATCCATAATTTCTGACATAAACCTGGCAGCTGCCAGGGCACTGATATCTTGCGGGATCAGCATATTATCATTCATTCTGATTTACTGGATAGCGGATATCAGGAAGTATATTTCCCGGGCTTCATTTCTGAGGCCAGCGGCGGAACATTCACTCACAGCTTATCTTGCGAGTTATTTAATCTATTATCTGATACTGATTTCCGGTGTGCCGGTTCTTATCTATAAGCAATCTCCGGAACCATTTGTTGTTGCAGCCGGCTCGCTGGCCTGGAGTATCCTGATTATTCTGCTTACGGCATTTCTTGTAAGGCTGAATATCAGATTGAAGCTGTAAAAGATTTAAAAAATCCTGTTCTTTCAATAGCCCGGGAGGGGATAAGGGAATCCCCCTCTTTAAAGGATTTTTAAATCAGAAAGTTTCTCAAAAACCATTTCCGGTGTAAGCCAGTGCATGCATGCAAAATCTCCCCGCAGGCATTCTCCTTTACCATAAACTGTGCATGGCCTGCAGGTAAGGCCATACGCCGGTATCCTCACTGAGAATTCATCGGGTTGCTCCCATGCCCCGAAGCCAGCCATTGGATCTGTTCCTCCCCAGATAGAAATGACCCGTATGCCTGTAAGAGCTGCCATATGCATATTCGCAGAGTCCATTGAGATCATAAAATCAAGAGTGCTGATTATCGCAATCTGTTCATCAAGATTAAATTGATCTGCAGCAACAAAGGAACCCGGGATTTTTCCGCTGAGTTCCTTAAGTTTATCCTTCTCACCGTCACCACCGAAAAGAAGGATCCTGACTTTGTATTTGTCCGAAATCAGGTTCATCAGCTTTATTATGTTTTCCTCAGGCCAGGTTTTGAGATCATGCCTGGAACAGGGTGCAACTCCGACTTTTAAGGATCCTGTAATACCTGTGACAGCTGCCACATTTTGAATTGATACAGCCGAAGGGATTATCCAGGGCCCCGTACCGGGTGTGACAGGGAAACCTGCCGCGGCAAAAACATCACAGTATCTTATAATTGTGTGCTTTAATTGCAGTTTTCTTTTACCCCTGATCAGGAGCCGTTTTTCATATCTCCCCTTATCAACAGATTTATGGTGTATCCCTCTCAGAAGGAAAAGTGATCTTAAAAGCCAGGTCCTCAAAACATTATGAAGATCAATAACATAGTCAATTTTCTGTTCGGATGTAATATCTTTATAAAGTCTTAAAACCCCGGCAAAACCTTTATGTCTTCCAGCAAAATCAGGAAAGTACAGGTTAACTCCTGATATTGAACTGAAAAATGGTGAAAAAGCAGAACGGGTTACCAGAGTTACTTCAACATCAGGATATTGCACTCTCATGCTCCTGATCACAGGAGCCATTAATGCCACATCACCCATGGCTGAAGTCCTGATAACCAGAAGGTGCATTTCAGTATTTTTCGTATGATTTCTCCTCTATAAGCCCGGATGAGGTTCTTATATTAATTTCCCGCTTTATTTCAGCACGTTTATCATTTTTAAAATAGACCGAACGGGCTGTTGCAGTAAACTCATCGCCAAAATCCCTGCGTCTCTCCAGGTCGCGGATATGATCTTCAATATCCCATAAATCGTTGTTAACTTCATAAAGAGCTTTATATAATGGATCTGCTGTGCTCATTATCGATGAACCGGATTTTGAAAGCTCCTGAAATTCCTTTTTCAGGTTTTTAAGCTTAGCAACATCTTTGATCCGTTCAATCTTTATCTGAATGATCGTAAGCTTATCAATTATTTCACCGTTAGAGACTTCGATTTTCATTTAATGAGTTTTTCCAAAATTAGCATCTTTTTGTGCAGTAACAAATTCCGGCCGTTGTGCCTCTGCGCCCTTAACCCGGTGTACCTTTATTAATACGGATCCACATCAATCACAATCTTTAATGCACCCGCTCCCTTTTCATTTTCAATCCTGTCAACTCTATCCCTGATCATTTCCTTGGATTTTGACAGCGAGCTCTCCTTATCGAGTTTAATAAGGATATTTTTAATATACAACAGCTGTATCTGTGATATCACCGGGAATTCGGGCCCCAGGACTCTTTTGCCGAATATTCTTTTCAGATCGTTTCCCAGCATTTCTGAAAAGGCATTCAACGCCGGCCGGTCCTTATGTTTGAGGCTTATCCTTATCATCCTGCTGAACGGAGGGTAGTTAAAAGCCATCCGTTCCCCGGCCTGGATCTTATACATATTTAAATAATCATGCCTCAGCACCAGCTTTATAATCCTGTTTTCGGGATCGGAAGTCTGAATTACCACTTTCCCTTCTTTTTTTCGTCTGCCGGCTCTTCCGCTTACCTGTTCAAGCATCTGGTAGCTCCTCTCATGGGCCCTGAAATCAGGATAGTTAAGCAGATTGTCGGCATTAAGCACTCCGACTACAGTCAGGTTTTCAAAATCCAGACCTTTTGATATCATCTGGGTGCCTATAAGGATATCTATTCCCCGCTCCTCAAAAGACTTGATAAGCTTTTCGAAGCTGTTTTTATGCCTGGTGCTGTCCTGGTCCATCCTGGCCACTCTTGCACCAGGAAAGACAATCTTTATCTCATCCTCGATTTTTTCGGTACCGAATCCTCTGGTAACCAGACCCGTGGAACCGCAATTACCGCATTTCGATGACACCGGGGAACTATACCCGCAATAGTGGCAAACAAGCCTGTTTATGCTTTTATGATATGTCAGGTTAACAGCACACTGTATGCAAACAGGTATCCAGCCGCACTCTGAACACTCGATATAAGGAGAAAAGCCTCTTCTGTTCTGGAAAAGTATTACCTGTTCTTTATTGCAAAGTGCATAATCCATGGCATTCAGCAGCTCCGGAGTAAAATGGGAAACCATCAGTTTTTTCCTGTAAGCTTCCCTTGTGTTGGCAACGGTGATCGACGGCAGCTTTATCTGCCCGAATCTCTCTTTAAGCTCTACAAGGCCGTATTTGCCGGTTGAAGCATTAAAATAGCTCTCTACTGATGGTGATGCTGACCCAAGGAGTGTTTTGGCACCATGGAATCCGGCCAGCTTTATCGCAGAGTCACGGGCGTGGTATCTCGGTGCCGGGTCATGCTGCTTATAGGATCCGTCATGTTCTTCATCAACAATTATCAATCCCAGGTTGCTGAAGGGTAGGAATAATGATGACCTTACTCCAAGTACCAGCCTGTAGCCAGAATCAGGATTTCTTTCAGCAACCTTTCTCCATATCTCAACTTTTTCCTGGTTGCTGAAACGGGAATGATAGATGCCGGTTACTTTTCCGAAATGCTTTTGCAGCCTGAGAATGATCTGTGCTGTAAGGGCAATTTCCGGAAGCATGTAAAGCACCTGTTTACCAAGTTTCAGCTGTTCCTCAATCAGATGAATATATATTTCAGTTTTTCCGCTCGAAGTTACTCCGTGCAGTAAAAGCGTATCTTTTTGCCTGAAGGACTCCCTTATAATATTAAATGCAACTAATTGAATATCACTTAATTTATTGAGACCTTCACTGGAAATGCTGCTTTTCAGCCTTCCGACTTCGAGTGACACTGATGTTAGTATACTTTTCTTTTCCAGCGCTTCATAAGCGCCTGAGGGTGAATGTGATTCTTTAAGAAGCACATTTTTTTTCAGCATGCTGATTTCTGACTCAGGAGTATATCCGGTCAGGTGAAGATAGGCTGAAAGGATTTCTGCCTGCCTCGGGGCTCTCCTTAAACTGTCAAGAATGTTATTGAGCTCTTCGTCGGTGAAATGGCGCACCAGCTTTATATAAGTTTCCTCCCTGCGCTTATATCTTTCTTTTACTGGCAGGTTTTTTTCTCCTTCCGGGAACAAAGCTGATGGCACTGCAGCTTTCATTACTTCACCTTCTGAACACATGTAATACTCTGAGATCCAATTCCATAATTTAAGTTGCTTCTCATTGATCAAAGGAACAGGTTCCGAAACTTCCATTATCTCCCTGATATTCTTAATAGCCGGGATCTCATTATGTATCCTGCCGACAATTCCGGAATAGATCTTTTTATTGCCAAACTGTACAAGCACTTTAACGCCGGGTATGACAATGCCCGAAAGAGATACAGGAATTCTGTATGTAAATCTTCCTCTTACGGCAAGTGGCAATATAATATCCGCGAAACTGAATTCCATGAAGGAAAAGTTAAATGCAAAGTAAGAAGAAATAAGGCAGATTTGAACTCTCAGTCAGTTCAATTCGACTTGACGAATGAAGACATCACAGTCAGAAGATGTTCTTTTCTTATAGGTTTAATAAGGCAGGCATCGCACCCCGCTTCGAGGATAATATCCTTGTCATCTTCAAAAATGAAAGCGGTCTGCGCAATTATCGGCAAATCCTTCCTGATCTTCCTGATCCGCCGGGTGGCCTCAATACCGTTCATCTCAGGCATCTGCATATCGAGAAGAACAACATCTATATCAGTATCTTTGCTAATGATCTCCAATGCCTCAATACCGGAACGCGCAGTAACGACTTTGATCCCTGTATCAAGAAGAATGCGGTTAATATAAATAAGTACGTCTTTATTATCATCAACAAGAAGACATTTTTTCGAACTCCAGTTAATTGCACCGGGCATCTGGTCACGCTGGATGGATGCCAGTTTGCCTTTAGTGCTTCCTGCAGGTCTGTATGGAATTGAAAAGCTGAATTCTGATCCGATCCCCTTTTCTGATTCAACATAAATCTTCCCTCCCATTCTCTCAACAACCTCTTTAGCCAGGGTCAGCCCGATCCCGAGCCCTTCGAATGGGCGGTGGTGGCCATCAATTTCCTGCCGGAATTCTTCGAAGATCCTGACCAGATTTTCCTTATTTATCCCTATCCCTGTATCCTTAATCTTAAAAATAAGGTTCCCGCCCTCCCTGTAGTAAAGGAATTCAACAGATCCATCAAGAGTAAATTTTACGGCATTGTCCATGAGATGATTAAGAACGCGTTTAAGCCAGACCTTATCAGTAAAAATCAGGTCGCTGTTATCTTCAAACTGGTCCTTAACATTGAGGATTATTGATTTTTCATTTCGGCGGATTATCTGCCTCGCCTCCTCAATGACCTCATTGACAATTGAATTGACTGATGCCTCTTCATATGTGATCTCAATCTGAGAGCTTTCGAGGCGCGAGAGGTCAATAATATCGCCAATTATCTGGAGAAGCTTCTCGCTGTTATGATTTATATGTTCAATATATTCTTCCTTAACCTCCCGTGTTATATCGTTGGATAAAAGGAGGTTTGAGAAACCTACCACGCTGTTCAGCGGGGTTCTTATTTCATGTGAAATATTTGCCAGGAAGCTTGTTTTCAGCCTGTTACTGGTTTCTGCTTCTATATTTGCTTTTATAAGCTCCTCATGTACCAGTTTCATGCCGGAAATATCCCTTGTTACAGTTAAAGAACCTATAACAGCACCAGACTCATCCCTGACTGTTACCGATCTTGTTGAGAGGGGCACAAAATGCCCGTCTTTGTGTTTCAAACGAAGTTCGCTTTCAAAGAAATCCTTATTTTTCAGACCTTCAACCCTTCGCATAAGAAAATCCTTGTCCTCAGGATGGATAAAGCATGAGGGATCCATAGAATGATAGGTTGCCTCATCAGTACCAATCAACGAATAAAAAGCGGAATTTGCAAATTTCAGATTCCAGTCTCTGTCGTAAAAAGATATACCATCGTCTGCCGACTTGATAAGCATTTCAAAGAATTTATCCGATTCGGAATGCTCCCGCGCTATTATATCCTTCTGTACAGCAAGTTCCTTGTTTGTCCTCTGAAGATCATCGTTTATAAGCCCGATTTGCCGGTTTCTTTCTGCAAGAGCCTTATTTGCTTTTCGCAGCTTTGCAGACATGAAGATTACAACACTGCAAATAACTGCAAGGGCACCAAGAAGCATCAGAAGAAAACGGAGAAAGCCTGTTGAAATAACAAACGAAGAATTCAGAAGGATAGTCTGAACAGGTAAAATGCTTAAACAAGATCCAAAAGGCATCAACTAAAATAATATTTAATAAATCATCCGGCCGGTGAGGTACATACTTATCTAATTAAGTTCCTCACTTAAAAGCTCCCGTATCAAAAACAGATTCAATGGTTTATAAAACGACCCCCTTGATCCATAACCAGGAAACTGTGCAAATATATATATTCACACGATTATTATTCCTGATTTTTTGAACAAAAAATATTAAATTGCAAACAGTTTACCGGTTGATGAATTTCAGGAGAGATGGATAGGGAAAAATCTTTTTCAGGACAAAGAAAATACACCAATGGTGAAATAACTGTTTACTGGAATCCTTATGCATGCGTTCACGCATCTTATTGCTACCGCGAGCTTATTGAAGTCTTTGATCCGGGCAGGCGCCCATGGGTGGATATGAAAGGAGCTTCAACTGACAGGATTATTGAAGTTGTTGATATGTGTCCTACTGAAGCACTTTGCTGGAAATGGAACGATGAGGAAAAGAATAAATCTGTTGGTCCGGACCATACAAATCACATTAAATTCAGAAGACCTGAACTTGTTGCAGAAGATCCGATTCCTATTAAAGAAATCCCTGCAACTGTAAAGATAATGACTGACGGACCCATTGTAATAAAAGGCAATTTCATCCTTTCATTCAATGCAACCAGGAAAGACATGAATGAAACACTTGTTTCAATTTGCCGGTGCGGAATGAGCGACCACATGCCGTTTTGTGATGGAATGCACAGGAAAACAGGTTTTACAGGTTAAATCAAAATGGAAGACAATAATAGCAGAAAAAAGGTTTTAATTGAAGTTATAGAAGGCGGTCCTCTTAAGATCACCGGTAACTTTATTCTTAAAGACATAAGGCGCGATATAGATTCTTCACCCGGTGAGGTACTTCTTTGCAGGTGCGGCAAATCTTCCACTATGCCATATTGCGACGATTCACATAAAACCCGGTGATTTATCTGGCCACTACATGAAAGCAACCCTGGTTTATTTCATAAGTTGCCCAGCATTTTTTTTCCTGTCTTAACATGAAAATAACTTCGGCAAGGGCTTCCTTTAAGAAATACTTGTCGCAGTCTGTTATGAACCACTTAGGTGAATTAAATCTCACATAACTGATATCGAACGCATTACCATAATAGTGTGGCGTATTTTCAGATGCATTTGAATTTGATGCTCTTAATTTCTTGGTGATATCCGTACTCCTTGTCATCGAGGTCACTTTGAAATCAGAACCTCTTAACATTGTTCCGGATATCTTCTTTCTGAACCTTCTTCCAATCTCGGCAAGCAGATCTTTCCCCTCCTTGGTAAGATAGGGATAGCTAAAAGAAAGATCTTCGATTATATACCCTTTACCGCCATTTATCCTGAATAATTCATTATGCATAACCCTTCTCCTGAGATCAGTTTTACTGGCGCTTTTATCTATCCCTGATATGCTTGACCTGCCAATATATTCAGGAATTCTGTCTCTCAGTCTCCTGCTGTAAATATTCTGGTTATATTCTTTGCATTTATTTCCTGCAAGATTGCTGATGAAGAATCGCAATCCAAAATTCTGATCCCCGGGACTTTTTATATAGAACATGCTGAAAATCAGGATTAAACTAAGGAAGGCAGCAATTATAAACCTTGAATATCTAACCATTTTATAAAAGCTGGTTAAGTACTTCCCTCACTTTTTGTGCTGCCTCTTTAAATGATGTGGCCGATAATACTGCCAGTCCTGATTCATCAATGATCTTCTTTGCCTCTTCTGCATTAGTACCCTGGAGTCTTACTATCACTGGAACATTTATTTTGCCTATTGACTTATACGCTTCCACCACTCCATTAGCGACCCTGTCGCATCTGACAATACCTCCGAAAATGTTAATCAGTATTGCCCTCACAGCGGGATCTTTCAGAATGATTCTGAATCCTGCTTCCACCGTTTTAGCATTAGCTCCACCTCCGACATCAAGGAAATTTGCAGGCGCTCCGCCGGAAAGTTTTATCAGGTCCATAGTAGCCATTGCCAGCCCTGCACCATTAACCATGCACCCTACATTGCCATCGAGCTTTACAAAATTAAGATTTGATTTCCCGGCTTCAACCTCAACGGGGTCCTCTTCGTTTTCATCACGCATTAGAGCAAGGTCGGGGTGCCGGTATAATGAATTATCGTCAATAACTACTTTACAGTCAACAGCAAGTATTTTATCGTCACTGGTTTTCAATACCGGATTTATTTCGAGAAGCTGGGCATCACAACCGGTAAATGTCCTGTATATACCTGCAAGGAATTTCAGCATATTTTTAAATGCAGGGCCCGACAGACCCAGGTTAAATGCAATTCTGCGGCATTGAAAATCCTGCAATCCGGAAACAGGATTGACCTCTTCTGTAAAAATACGGTCAGGCGTTTTTTCCGCAACCTCTTCAATGGATATTCCGCCATCCTGAGAATACATTAATGTATACCTGCTTTTATTCCTGTCGAGTAAAATACTTATATAAAATTCCCTGATTTGAGATTCTCCTTTATAATATACATCCTGGGCCACAAGAATCCTGTTCACCTTTTTGCCTGCGGGTCCGGTCTGTGGTGTGACGAGCTGCATGCCGATCATCCCCGAAGCTATGATCCCTGCTTCCTCAGCTGTCTTTGCCAGTTTCACCCCTCCTCCCTTGCCTCTGCCTCCGGCATGTATCTGGGCTTTTATAACACAGTATTCAGATCCGAATTTTTCCCTGAGCTGACCTGCAGCCATAACAGCCTGCTCAGCTGTTTCGGCAACAATACCTTCCTGAATAGCAACATTATTTGCCTTGAGCAATGCTTTTCCCTGAAACTCATGAATATTCATTTTTAGCGCTTTTATAAAGGAGAACCATAAATGAAGGTTATTGTTCTGTCCAATTACTATGATCTGCCTAGCCCTTTAGCCCGCTTGTCGCAAGGCAAAGGCATAAAGAAAATCAAACACTACAAAATATAAATTATAAACTTATTTTTAAGTTATTTTGCAAAAAAAAGAATGCGCAAACTTCAAAACGCAGAACTTGGAAGAAAAACTGTCAGTCAATACCGGGAGTCTGAAAAATCGCGATTCATTATTGTCCTTGACAATGTGAGAAGCCAGAGCAATGTAGGATCTGTTTTCAGGACTGCTGATGCTTTTTTGACAGAAAGCATTTACCTGTGCGGTATTACAGGGCAACCTCCTCACCGCGAGATACAAAAGACAGCTCTCGGGGCCACAGAATCGGTCAGATGGAAATATTTCAAAAGTACATACGAAGCTGTACTGGACCTTAAATCAGCGAATTATAAAATTGTGGGTATTGAACAGGCTGAAGGCTCAGTCAACCTGAGTGATTTCATTGTGGAAAAAGATACAAAATATGCAATCATTTTCGGGCATGAAGTCAATGGTGTTGATCAGAAAGTTCTTGATGAATGTGATTTTGTTGTCGAAATTCCTCAGTTTGGAACCAAGCACTCATTCAATATCGCTGTGAGCGCAGGTATAGTTCTGTGGGAAATGAATAAAAAAAGGCCGCATCATTGACACGGCCCATTTTTTATTTTCTCGTGAGCTATTACTGAACCACTGATTTAAATGTATCGTCATTCCAGTATTTTGCAAGCTCAAGGTCGGTTTTTGCATAAGCTTTCCAGTCAGCATTGAAGCCAACAGCTTCACGAAGACCGCTAAGCATGTAATCCCTGTCATCGAGACGTGCACCTATGATAGCCTTAAGATATGAAGGTTTCCCGCATTTGCATAATTCCTTCATGCCATCGAGCATAACCTTTGCCTTATTGACATCACCCTTACAAACCAGGGCAAGTGCCAGGTTGAAGCAAGGCTCTGTCCCAAAGTAATTGACAGCTTTGTCATATTCCCCTTTTGTTATTGCAATTACACCAAGCCCCCATTTGGATTCAGGAGTTGCGGCAGTCATCGAATTGAAATACTCCTCAGCTTTAGGAAGGTCCTTTTTTACAAGCGAGCAGAAACCAAGGTTATTTTTAACCACGTCATTATTTTCAATGGCTTTTGCTTTTTCGAATGCTGTAATTGCCTCATCCGGCTTATTAAGCGCCAGCAAGGTATAGCCCACGTTGTTTGCAGCACGGATATCTTTCGGATATGCTTCAGCGGCTGCTTTATAGATTGCGAGCTGTTCGTTGGCATCTTTTGAAAGTGTTGCTGCATAAAGTATTTCCTCCAGGCTGAGAACTTTAGGATCTGATTTGGCCTGTGCAAGGATCTGTTCATCACTGCGCCCTACCTTGTCGACATTAACAAACAGCTGAGATCTTCTGAGTTTCGGAAGTATGTCAGTTTTCAATACTTCGAAGGCTGATGACATATTCTTAATCTCTTTATCCCTGACATCAGGATCGGAATACATACTGAGCACCCTGAGGATCAGATCTTTGTCAGGTATTGAAGAACCCTGAACCATGGTCTTGAATCCATCCCAGTCTTCAGCTGTGGTCTTTTCATCGAAGAAACCGGCAGCTTTGGCTGCTTCAACCTTTTCAAATTCCTTCTTGATGAATTTATCAGCCGATCCACCCCTGTTTACAGAGAGTTTTTCGTTGAAATCATATTTACCATCAGGTGAAGCATAAGAACTTACATTCACTGTTTTAAACTGGCGGTTGGGATCAGCGGCAACAGACTGAATATATTGTTTCAGAAGTGTAATATCTTCGGCTTTAAGTTCTGTGGGACGTATATCATACTTGTTAATGATATAATTAATGTCAGCAGCCTGTTGTTCTGGAGTGATCCTGACGAAATTATCTTTCATCATGATGGCCCTTGCATGGATTTCAACAAGGGTTGAAGTTGCAATAACTCCATCAGCTAATTTAACCGGGTCAAAATCAAGGCTTTTTGTGCCTCTGACGGCTTTTACTCTCAGAATCAGTTCAGAAACCTTCATGGCATCCTTATATGGTACTGATGCATTATAGGTAAAATTACCCCCGTTATAGGTAATTACTGTATTATTAGCCTGCACGCTTTCACCCTGAACTACCTGAACTTTTTCAAATGGAGTTTCTCCGCCGGTATATGTAAGTACCGGTGTAGCAGTAAGTGTCGTTTTCTTATCAAAGTATTTCTCGGGGAAAATGCCCTTGATCGTTACCGGAACAATCCCGGCATCAGTCTGAAGTACTTTTGGAGTAACTTCATACTTGATAAGGCCTGCGTTCTTCTTCATCTTATTCAGACCACTACAACTGGACATAACCAGTGCGGCCAGAATAAGGATAAAATAGCTTCTGAATTTTTTCATAGTAAAAATAGTTATTGTTAATGTTATCTGTTATTGGTATTTATCAAACAATATAAGAATTATATGCAAATCTAAACAAAAATAGTCATAGTAAAAGGTAAAAGAAATAAAATTATTATAAAATGACCATATTTATACCAGCCTCATAATCTCTCCTAAAGATCGCATCCACAACTTTAACGAAGTGATTTTCATCTGCCACAAAATCGATATTATCTATATCAATAATGAGGTATTTGTTTTCCGGATTTTGCCTGAAAAATGTGAAATAGCTCTCCTGAATTTTTTGAAGATAATCTTTCGTTATTGAGGTTTCATATGATCTTCCGCGTTTTTCTATATTCCTGAGCAGTTTATCAGGGCTCAGATGCAGATATACATATATATCAGGTTTTGGAAGAGAGCTGTAAATAATATGGAAAATCTGACGATAGAGATTGTATTCATCGCCATTGAGTGTTGTTGAGGCAAAAACAAGCGATTTCATGAAATAATAATCAGCTACCGTAAATGACCTGAAAAGATCCTGCGGAACAAGCTCTTCTTTGAGCTGCTTATACCGGCTGGCCAGAAATGACAATTCAAGAGGAAAAGAGTATTTATCAGGGTCGCTGTAAAACTTCGGAAGAAAAGGATTATCGGCAAATCTCTCAAGAATCAGACGCGCGTTGAACTTCTCAGAGATCCTTGTCGCCAGTGTAGTCTTCCCTGCTCCTATATTACCCTCAATAACAACATAATTGTATTTAGTCGTCATACCCCTTTTCAGATTCTGTTTAATTATCAAATTTAAAAATTGAAAAGGGAATTACAAAAATGGCACGGGTTTTAATCCGCGCCATCTGTCACTTTATATGAGATATTACCTGTATGTTATTTCTTCGGTTCCTCAGGTTTTCTTTGGTCGGGTTCATGGTCCTGTTTCGGAGGACGCGGGAGGAGCACCTTTCTTGAAAGCTTCAGCTTCCCGGTTTTGGGATCTATATCTATCAGTTTCACTTCTATTTCATCACCTACTTTCAAGACCTCCTCGACAGTTTTGACTTTCTTCCAGTCTATCTCCGAGATATGGAGAAGTCCGTCTTTGTTCGGAAGAATTTCAACAAATGCTCCAAACTGAACTATCGTTTTGACTTTACCTTTATAAACCTGACCTACCTCCGGAACCGTTACAATCTTTTTGATCCAGTCCACAGCTGCTGTTATCACCTCTTTGTTCTCTCCGAAAACATTTACATCACCCCGTCCATCTATTTCTTCGACAATTATTGTAGCGCCTGTAACCCTTTGTATCTCCTGGATGACTTTTCCACCGGGCCCGATCAGAGCGCCTATCATATCTTTGGGTATAGAAAGCATTTCTATTCTTGGAGCATGGGGCTTAAGTTCCGGCCTCGGCTCGGAAATTGTCTGATTCATTATATCGAGAATGTGCATACGTCCTGCTTTCGCCTGTTCAAGGGCTTTTGTCAGTATCTCAAAAGAGAGACCTTCAACCTTAATATCCATTTGTGTCGCTGTTATTCCGTCACGGGTACCGGCAACTTTGAAATCCATGTCTCCAAGGTGATCCTCATCGCCCAGTATATCGGAGAGAATTGCATACTTCCCGGTTTCCTTGTCTGTAATAAGCCCCATTGCTATCCCGGAAACTGGTTTGCTGAGCTTAATACCGGCATCCATAAGTGCAAGAGTTCCTGCACAAACTGTTGCCATAGAGGATGAACCGTTTGATTCGAGGATATCCGAGACTACCCTGATAGCATATGGATTCTCCTCATCCGGCGGCATCATGTTTTTCAAAGCCCTGTGAGCCAGGTTGCCATGACCGATTTCCCTTCTGCTGATTCCGCGGGCAGGTTTAGCTTCGCCTGTTGAAAAAGGTGGAAAATTATAATGCAATGTGAACTTTTCCGATCCCTGGTTCAGAACTTCGTCGATGATCTTTTCATCAAGCTTTGTACCCAGGGTGACTGTGGTAAGAGACTGGGTTTCTCCTCTGGTAAAGAGTGCTGATCCATGAGTCGCAGGAAGGGGATCTATTTCGCAAATTATCGGACGGATTTCATTGGGTTTCCTTCCGTCAAGTCTTACACCCTCATCAAGGACCAGACGTCTTGCAGCTTCTTTAAGGACATCGCTGTAGTATCTTCTGACTATTTGCTCATTAACCTCATCTTTTTCAACATATTGAGCCAGGAACTCTGTTATAACTGCTTCGAATGCTTCAGAGCGCTGGTGCTTATCGGCAAATGTTTTAGCTACCTGATAGCATTTTGAATATGTCTCATCCCACACTTTTTTTCTGAGCTCCTCATCATTTTCTTCATGGGAATATTCCCGCTTGACGGTCTTTCCAAGCTCTTCAGCAAATTCCATCTGTGCCTTGCAATGCACCTTAATAGCATCATGAGCAATTTTAAGAGCCTCAAGCATTTCAGCCTCAGAAACCTCTTTCATTTCACCCTCAACCATAAGAATATTATCGAAGGTAGCCCCTACCATCAGGTCCATATCAGCTTCCCTGAGCTGTGTAGCTGAAGGATTAACTATATATTCTTTATTTACCCTTGCAACTCTGACTTCAGAAATAGGTCCGTTAAACGGAACATCAGATATTGACAGGGCTGCTGATGCAGCAAGTCCTGCGAGAGCATCCGGAATTATATCAGTGTCAGCAGAAATCAGGTTTATTGTTACAAATGTCTCTGCATGAAAGTCATCCGGGAAAAGGGGTCGTAATGCCCTGTCAACCAGCCTTGAAATAAGAATTTCATAATCTGATGGCCGTGCTTCTCTTTTAAGAAATCCACCCGGGAATCTTCCTGATGATGCATATTTTTCCTTATATTCGACTGAAAGAGGCATGAAATCAGTATCTTCCTTAGCCTCTTTTGCGGCGACAACCGTTGCCAGGAGCATTGTTTTTCCCATTTTTAAAAGGACAGCCCCGTCAGCCTGTCTGGCGAGTCTTCCTGTTTCCAGAACCATCTGTCTCCCGTTTCCGAGATCAATGGTTTTCTCTTTAATTTTAAACATTTTGAATTTATATAAATTATGAAATGCGAAATTACATAAACAGTAATTAGAATAGTAAGAAAAAAGGCAATTTTGAATTGCCTTTCCCCACTACTTACGTAATTTCAATGCTTTTATGATTTCGCGATATCGGCTGATATCTTTAACTCTAAGATAATCAAGAAGTCTTCTCCTCTTCCCTACAAGCTTGATAAGCGCCTGCTGGGTACTGAAATCTTTTTTGTTCTTTTTAAGATGTTCAGTCAGATGATTTATCCGGTATGAAAAAAGTGCAATCTGTCCCTCTGCCGTGCCAGTATCAATCTCTGATGTTCCGAATGTCTTGAAAAACTCCTGCTTCTGTTCTGATGTCAAATACATGTCTCTAATTAAAATATTGTTTATCCATAAATAAATTGAGTCTCCAATTTTGGAACGCAAAAATAAGGCTTTTTTATGTAAAAAATCAAACAATTGATGAAAATTTTAAAATTATTCTTTTTATGCCCGGATACAGGAATGGTTTCAACTCAATGAAAATTGTATCCATACATCTGAAAGACGTAAAAGGTACCCCTGACGTTGCGTGGAGTGACGTAAAAATATAGTTGTTGATCAAACAATTGCAGGCTTTCGTCAAAACCATTAATTAATCCGCTCCGGAGCATGTCTTTCATTCTCCTGTTCTTTCCTTCTCCCCAGTCCATTCCAATCTTCTTTTTTTTCAAGGTTCCAGCATCAGCTCATTCTGATCCTTAAAAGTTTTGTTCATGCTTATGAGCTTGCTTCCAATTCTGCAGTCGAGACATCTTCTTTTCTTACAATAATTATTTCTGAGCTGGATTAATGCCTGTGAGCTGAATGCCGAATCAGGCCTGATTCCTGCCATTCCCCATTCTCTGATGATAGTGTTTGCCTCGGGACCGATATTCTCAAGAAAAGTAATTGCTTTTTCACACAGGTGATTTGAATCGCGGGTCTGACCATAAACAAACATTGCAGGTATTACTGCATTTATAAGAAAAATATCTGTCGCCTCTGAACCTGTACCTTTTGGATATATCCTGCTTTTCCTGCCAAAGACAAAATGGTCATCCCAGTAATCTGAGGCTGTCACTTCAAGGAGCTCTTTAATATCATTCACATTTTCAGCTTCCAGAGCCTTCGAAAACAATCCTCCCGAAACGGAAAGCATTGCGGCAAGCTGAGACAGGCGAATAGTGGGAAAATTGGCGGGCCTGAGTCTTGCAAATTTCCACAACCAGCCATGTACCGGCTGGATTGAATACTTGACAGAAAGAATTTTGAACTCCTTAATCAGCCTGAGATAATAATCATCATTTACCGCCTCCCTGAAAAGCCCTTCATCAAGAAGACCTGCGGCCCCGAAAAGCATGGCTTCAATCTGGAACCGGTTATCGGAATGTTTACGGATTATTCTGAATGGTAATGCATTGGCAAGCATTTCAAATGGTTCTGTATTTACCCTGAAACCGAAATATCTCGACAGCAGTCTGTAAAAAGTCTCTTCCCAGTCATTACCAGTCTCAGAAAAGATCTTCATAATCTGCTCAGATTTCTCTACCAGTCTTTCAATAACCAGGGTACTGAGCCAGCTGCGGATAAAAAACTGATCAAGTTCTCTTATTTCTGTCTGACAGGCAATTATAAAGGGGTTATTGACAAGGTTCAGATATTTATCATAAAGTCCGGAATCATAAGAAATTTCTGCAGTCAGAAGTTCATTTCCTTTCGAATTATATACTTTTTTATCGTTAACACCGACGACATGAAGAATTACATTGTCAAATACCGGATCAAAGTTATGGCCATGTAGATCGAAGTGTGACGACAGGATATGGATCTCAACATTCCCTGCCCATTCAGTCCCTGAAATTCTGAGTCTGGCATTGAAAAAATCGGGACCAGCGTCGCGGTTGTACTCACCAGGACTTATCACAATAATCCTGTTCCCTTCTCTGTCAATCAGCTTGTCGGAATCATAAAGGCTGTATTTCCACAGGTAGTGGAGAAATTCTTCTTTCATTTCAGCACGAATTAAAGCAGCAAGAATATAAAGATATGAAAAATGAAATGATCAGAAGTCAGATCAGATTTTTTTTCGAGAGGCACTGCTCCATCTCCTGCTGGATCTCCCTAGCCTTTTCACCGGCAACTTTATCGAAATGTTCAGAGCTGTCTGCAAAAATAATACCTCTTGATGAATTGACCAGGAGACCGCATTTGCCTGTCATTCCGTATTTTGCAACCTCTTTCAGGCTGCCTCCCTGGGCGCCCACTCCCGGGATAAGCAAAAAGTGTTCGGGAACTATTTTCCGTATATCCTTCAACGCTTCTGCACGGGTTGCACCGACAACATACATAAGGTTATTGATCGTGCCCCACTTCTGGGAAAGTGACAAAACCCTCTCGAAAAGCTTGATCCCATCTTCATCATGGTATTGAAAATCATCTGCACCCTTATTTGATGTAAGTGCCAGGAGGATCACCCATTTATCTTCAAAGGAAAGAAAGGGAGTTACAGAATCTTCACCCATATATGGAGCTACAGTCACCGCATCAAAGGGCATATTCTGAAAAAAAGCCTTTGCATACATTTTTGATGTATTCCCGATATCGCCTCGTTTGGCATCTGCTATTACAAATATATCCGGGTATTTTTCCTTTATATAATTTACTGTAGCTTCCAGAATTCGCCATCCGGATGATCCTGATGATTCATAGAAAGCCAGATTAGGCTTATAGGCAACTGTAAATTCATGTGTCTCATCAATTATGCGCTTGTTGAATTCAAGGACCGGATCCTTGTGCTTATTCAGGGACTGGGGTAGTTTTTCAGGTTCTGAATCGAGACCCACACACAGAAATGATCTTTTGCGAATTATATTTTCGGTTAGTTGTAAATGGGTCATAATCAGAATTATTATATAGCGCTTTCTTTAAGCCGTTCTGCATTTTCAGCCATCTGCAGATTATCAATTATCTCCTGGATATTACCATCGAGCACCGAGGGCAGATTATAAAGTGTAAAGTTTATTCTGTGGTCTGTCATCCTCCCTTGCGGATAATTGTAGGTTCGTATCTTGGCCGACCTGTCGCCGGTAGAGACCATAGTTTTTCTTTTGTGAGATACTTCATCTAGATATTTCTGGTATTCCAGGTTATAGAGCCGGGTTCTTAGCTCACCCAGTGCTTTATCATAGTTTTTTAATTGTGATTTTTCGTCCTGGCATGTTACAACGATTCCCGTCGGGACGTGCGTAAGACGGATAGCGGAATAGGTTGTGTTGACTGATTGTCCTCCCGGACCGGAAGAGCAATAGGTATCCTTGCGGATATCTTCATTCTTTATTTCGACATCAAATTCATCAGCTTCGGGAAGAACAACTACAGAGGCTGCTGATGTATGAATACGCCCCTGGGTTTCAGTCTGCGGAACACGTTGCACCCTGTGAACACCTGATTCATATTTCATAATTCCATAAACCCCATCCCCTGTCACACTAAAAACTATCTCCTTGTAACCGCCGGCTGTACCTTCAGAGAATCGGTTAATCTCAGCTACCCATCCTTTTTGCTCAAAGAATTTTGTATACATCCTGAAAAGATCTCCCGCAAAAATGCTGGCCTCATCACCTCCGGTCCCTGCCCTTATCTCCATAACCGCATTTTTTTCATCCTCCGGATCAACCGGTATCAGAAGCAACTTGATCTGCTCCTCCATTTCCGGTACCTGATGGTTAAGCTCCTCAAATTCAATTTTAGCCATCTCCCTCATCTCTTCATCCTTTTCAGCAGAAAGCAGCTCTTTTGTACTTGTGATATTTGAAAGGATAAGCTTATATTTTTCGTATGCTTCAATAATAGGCTGAAGTTCCTTATATTCTTTATTAAGCTTAATATAGCGGTCCATATCCGACAAGATGTCGGGTTTTGTAAGAAGCTCTCCAACCTCAACAAATCGGCCTTTCACACCTTCAAGCTTCTCAAGTAAAAGATTATTAGCCATGTCTTTAAATTTCAGGGTGCAAAGATAATAAAAAGGTGCAAAGGTACAAAGGCGTTACGGTTCAAGGGTGTTTTTTAAGTTCCCTTCCCTGGAGATGGGCGAGATGAATTTAAGATAAAAGTCGGAATTACCTAATACTCATAAATGCCGGATTCTGATATAATTGTTAATTTCTTCTTATCTGATGCTTCGCAATGACCTATAATCTTCGCATCAAGATTGAAGCTGTCCGCAATATTTATTATTTCAGATGCATTCTTATGGTCAGTATATATTTCGAACCTGTGCCCCATATTGAATACCCTGTACATCTCTTTCCAGGGGGTACCGGACTGTTCATGAATTATCCTGAAAAGAGGCGGCAACGGAAATATGTTGTCTTTAATAACATGAATATTATCAATAAAATGCATAATCTTAGTCTGCCCTCCTCCTGAGCAGTGGATCATTCCATGGATCTCCGGGCGCATTGTTTCAACGATCCTTTTTACTACAGGAGCAAATGTCCGTGTAGGGGAAAGCACCAGTCTGCCCGCTGTCATATTCAATCCTTCAACCGGTTCGGTCAGCTTTAGTTTGCCTGTATAGAAAAGGTCATCAGGCATCGAGTTATCGAAGCTTTCGGGGTATTTTACTGCCAGTGATTTTCCGAAAACATCATGACGGGCAGATGTCAGGCCATTGCTGCCAATACCGCTGTTGTATTCATTCTCGTAGGATGTCTGGCCTGATGATGCCAGACCAATTATGACATCCCCTGCCCTGATATTATGATTTGAGATAATGTCACTCTTTTTTATCCTTGCGGTAACCGTGGAATCAACAATTATTGTTTTCACGAGGTCGCCGATATCTGCCGTTTCTCCCCCGGTCGAAATAATCCCGATTCCAAGGTTTCTGAGCTTTTCGAGATACTCATCGGTACCGGTTATGATAGCCTCTATCACTTCGCCGGGAATAAGGTTTTTATTCCTTCCGATTGTTGACGAAAGTAGAATATTGTCATAAACCCCCACACAGATCAGGTCATCGAGGTTCATTACTACAGCATCCTGGGCAATACCTTTCCAGACTGAAAGATCACCTGTCTCTTTCCAGTAAACATATGCCAGAGACGATTTGGTTCCGGCTCCGTCGGCATGCATGATATTACAATAATCCTGATCGCCCCCCAGGAGATCCGGGACAATTTTGCAGAAAGCTTTGGGATACAAACCTTTATCAATATTTTTAATAGCTGAATGTACTTCTTCTTTTTGCGAAGAGACACCTCGTTTTGAATATTTTGAATCCCTGGACATCAATGGAAAATCAGGTATAAAGATAGAAAAATTGAGTAAAGTGTGAAAGAGTCCCGGCAGCTGGCAACCGGCGACCTGCAACAATTGAAATCATTCCGGTTTTTATTATCTTTACCTGACAACACTGGTAATGAGTAACATTTAAAAGGCTTATATTAAACTTAAAGATGAAAAAAACGGGCAGGCCGGAAGCTAAAATTGATGAATTAAACCAGAAGCTCTGGAATGACCGGTTCGGCAATTCTGCAAATGTTGTATCTGAGGCAGTGAAAATCCTTAAAAGAGCCGATAAAGATAAATATCTTAAAGGCGTTGCTTACGCCCGGCTCAATATTGCCGCAGCTAACTTTTATCAGTCGAAAAATGACGCTGCCATGAAATACCTGGCTGACGCATTCTCCTGGTTCGAAAGAAACAAATCTGAAAAAGGGTATGTAAGGGCGCTTCTTGTAAAAGGAAATATCTTTGAAAGTTTCGGCGATTATGAAAAGACTCTGAAATACTGGCTTGAAGCATATAAAACATCTGTTACGATCAACGATATCGAATCTGAAGGAGAATCATGCAGCCAGCTCGGACTTATATATTCCCGATTATGCAACTTTCCCAAAGCTCTGGAATATTTTAAGAAAGGGCTTAAGATCAGAGAGGAGCTTGGGGATGAGAATGCAGCGGCATCATCACTAAATCGTATAGGTATGGTGTTGCGCCAGACAAAAAGGTACGATGAAGCGCTTGAGCATTATTTCAGAAGCCTCGAGATAAGGAATAGAAATAAACAGGCATCTGCAATCCCGTGGACACTACTCGGGATTGCAAATACTTATGAGGATCTTAAGAAGTTTTCGGAATCACTTGAGTATTATGAGCTTGGAGCAACAGGAGGAGATAAACGCTGTACCATGCAATGCATGATGGGAGCCGGCCGGGTGTATAGCCTTACCGGAAAAGTGCATAAAGCAGAAAAGAGCCTGGAACAATCTCTTCATATGGCTCAGGAACTTAATTCCCAGGTTCTTATTGCAGAAGCTTATTCTGGTCTGGCGGCACATTATGAGCTTTCAAAAGAACCTGACAAAGCCCTTAATTGTTTTAAGCATTATCTGAAAGCCAAAGAAACTTTTCAGAGTAACGAAGTACAGAGTAAGCTCAGCAATATCGAAGTGGCACATGCTATCGAGAAGTCGGAACAGGAGAAGGAAATATACAGGCTAAGGCATGTTGACCTGAAACAGGCCTATGATATTATAGATGAAAAAAATAAAGATATAACTGCCAGTATAAATTACGCAAGCCGCATCCAGCGTGCCATTCTGCCGCGTGCTAATGAAATCCGGGGTTTATCCGGGCGAAGTTTCATTCTCTTTCTGCCGAAGGATATTGTAAGCGGTGATTTTTTCTGGTTCTCACAATTTAAAGACAAATTTATCATTACAGCAGCTGATTGCACCGGACATGGTGTGCCCGGTGCCCTGATGAGCATGCTCGGGATATCATTACTGGAAGAAATCATTAATAACCGCGAAATAACAAATTCAGGAGAGATACTTAATGAGTTAAGAAAAGAGGTAAAGCGGGCCCTCCATCAGAAGGGCGCAAAAGAGGATGCAAAGGATGGAATGGATATTTCACTGTGTGTAATTGACAGAAAGGAAAAAATCATACAATATTCAGGTGCTTATAATAACCTCTTCCTTATCCGGAATGGTGAACTAACCGAATATCAGGCCGACAGAATGCCAATTGGCATTTATGAATTATCCGACCGGGGATTTAATACTCATACAATACCTTATTTAAAAGATGATATTATTTATATGTTCTCCGATGGTTATGCCGATCAGTTCGGGGGCCCCAGATTCAAGAAATTTAAATACGTTGTTTTAAAAGAGCTTCTGGTTTCAATTCATAAAAGGACACTTAAAGATCAGAAAAAGAAGCTGGAGGCTGAGTTTATCCGATGGAGAGGTGAAAATGAACAGACTGATGATGTGCTCCTGATGGGGATAAAATTATGAGATGAATATTCATCATGATGCAGTGACGAAGCTATTTCTTCGGCGATACATAATCGGTCCGGAGCACCCTGAATTCCGTTCTTCTGTTTATCTGGTGGGCAATTTCTTTCTGCTCTTCATTTGCCAGGCTGTTAATATACTGTTCTGAAAGAGTTACACCGATCTTCAGGAATGGCGCCTGTGCGTTTATTGCTGCATCAACTACTTTCGGGCTTGATTCACCATAACCTTTTGCAAAAAGCCTTTCTGGTTCAATGCCTTTATCGATCAGGTACTGTACTACCGATTGTGCCCTTTTCTGCGACAGTTCGTAGTTATATTCTTCCGTATCCCTCGAATCTGTATGCGACATCAGTTCAATGGTAACGTTACTATTATCATTCAGCGTTTCAACAAGCTTATCGAGTGAAACCATTGATTCCGGTCGCAGATCCCATTTGCCGAAATCATAGAAAATGTTCGGCAGTTCAATAGGTTTGTCTATCGGGGTAAGCATTATCGTGACCATAAAATCACGGCTTTTTTCCTGTCCCTTGGTTGTTTCTTTCTCTTTTCCGTTAAGATATCCTGTTTTAGATGCAACGAAAATATAATCAACATCCGGTTTAAGGGTGAATTTAAAATCTCCGCTGGTCCCGGTTTCAGCCTGGAGATTTGAACCATCACTTGCAATAAGGCTTATAGTTGAACCATTGATGGCAGCTCCTGTCTTTTCATCCTTAACAAGGCCGGTGATATTAAATTTGAGCGGCGGGAATTCAAATGAATACAGATCATCATTCCCTCTGCCTTTTCTTGTTGAACTGAATATACCACGTTCATTACCGTCCTCAAAAATAATCCCGAAATCGTCGGCTGAGCTGTTAATCGGGGCTTTCATATTAGTAACCAGCCATGAGCCGTCCGGCTGAGCTACTGCCTTGAAAATATCAAGGCCTCCCATCCCTATGAGACCATCGGACGAGAAATAAAGACTACCGTCAGATCTTACATACGGAAAAAGTTCATTTCCGCCGGTATTGATGTCGGGGCCCAGATTACGTGGTGATGACCATACATCCCCGCCGGTTTTGCGGGTTGTCACCCAGATATCCTTTCCTCCTGACCCTCCTGCCAAGTCGGACACAAAATAAAGGGTCAGCCCGTCAGAAGTCAGAGCAGGATGTGCTGCCACAATTGAATCAGCTTCCAAGCCGATATTCTTGGGTTCGCTCCATTTATCTCCTGCTCTCTTTGTGTACATGATCTCACAACCTTTCTTTTCCCGCTTGCCAACTTCGCACCTCGTAAAATAAAGCTCTTTATAATCATTAACAAAACATGGAGTTCCCTCCTCAAATTCAGTATTGATACCCTCAACAGGAACAGGTGTGCTCCACTTTGATTTTTTATCGATCCTGCTTTCAAAAATATCGGTAAAACCCTGGCCTGTGGCCCCATGGGTTTTGTTGCCTGCCGCATCATCACGAGAAGAAGTGAAATATATCAGACCGTAATCGCTTCTCCCGTATGCCGGGCTGAAGTCTGATTCCCTGGAATTCAGATCTTTAAGCTCTTCCACCCTGTAAGCCTCAGGATTGCGCTGCCATTCAAGAGCCAGTTCGCAGGCACGAATCTCCTGGTCAGCTTTTGCATCCGCTGGTGCAATTTGTTTATATTTTTTTAGCTCATCAATTGCAGGCTGGTATTTTCCGTTCTTTTTCATGGATTCCGCGAGGAATAGCTCAGCTTCAGGTCTGGGATAAGATGATTTTACTGCAAGCTTGTACCAGGTTTCAGCATTCTTGGGATCGTTCGTAAGCCTGTAACACTGGGCGATCATGTAAACAATTTCTGTCCTGGAAACCTTGTCACTCTTTTTTGACCGGGAGTAAGCATCCTTATACTGATCAATAGCATCAAAATATTCCCCGGCTTTGAAAGCTTCATATGCTCTTTCAGTCTTTCTTTTCTGTGCAGGTGATTCCTGTACAAATGCGAATATTAACAAAATAATAAGGATGGAGTATCTTTTCATCATTCACTTGGCAAACCTCCATAAAAGTAATTAATTTATGGAGATTGATCTCAATAACTAACGTTCGCAGGATATATTTATTATAAAAAGGATAATGTTCCCGGGAAGGTTTAAAAAAACCACCCGTCCCTGCTAATAGTAACAGGGGGGTGGCTCTTTCTTACAAACCTTTTTCTGACCTTAATTGAAATTTTTAAACAATATTAAACTTAAAGATTACCTTGTAAACAACAGTTCCCTGTATTTGGGAAGAGGCCATATTTCGTTATCGACGATGAGTTCAAGCTTATCGATATGGGTCCTTACCTCTTCAAGATAGGGCTTAACTTTCTTTTCATAAGCAATGGCTTTTTTAAAATTATCCTCAATGACATTTGCTTTCTTCCGTTCCTCGATCATTTCATTTACCAGCTTCTTGATGCTGGAGATATGATCGGAAATTGTATATATCATTTCCTTCCGGGCTCCGGCAAGCTTTTTAAATTCCGTTTCATTGAAGATTTCCTTTAATCCATTAACATTTTCGATCAGTGAGGTCATATACCTTATAGCTGTGGGAACAATATGATTTATAGCCAGGTCGCCAAGAACGCGTGCTTCAATCTGGACTTTCTTGGTGAATTTCTCATATTCTACCTCAACCCGGCTTTCAAGTTCCTTCTCAGTAAATATTCCCGGACCGATCAGGACCTCTTTCGATGCAGGATTCAGATAACATTTCACAGATTCGGGAACACTTTCGATGTTGCAGAGTTTTCTTATTGCAGCCTCAGCATGCCACTCCTTACTGTAGTTATCGCCCTCAAAAAGTACATTCTGTGATTCAATGATATACTTCTTCAAAACCTGGAATATTGCCTCATCCTTGTTTCTTCCTTTTTTGATAATCTGGTCGACTTCTTTCTTGAATTTTACAAGCTGGTATGCAACTGCTGCATTTAGCACGATCATTGAAGCGCCAACATTTGCTGATGATCCCACAGCTCTGAACTCGAATCTGTTTCCGGTGAATGCAAAAGGTGAAGTTCGGTTACGATCAGTGTTGTCGAGCAAAATTTCAGGTATTTTCCCGATTCCGATTTTCAGCTCTGTTTTCTGTGCGGGAGTCATCTTTTTCTCGGTTACCTTGCTTACAATATTATTAAGCATAGATGTAAGGTAGGTTCCAAGGAAAACTGAAATAATTGCCGGCGGTGCTTCATGGCCACCAAGTCTGAAAGAATTTGATTCATTCATAACCGATGCCCTTATCAATTCATTGCTCTCATTGACAGCTTTGACAACGCTGACGAGAAATGTAAGGAACTGAAGATTAGTCTTGGGATTTTTGCCCGGGGACAGGAGATTGACACCGGTATTTGTCGCCATGGACCAGTTATTATGCTTTCCTGAACCATTGATTCCGGCAAATGGTTTTTCATGAAACAAAACCCTGAATTTATGTTTACGCGCTATACGCTTCATGACATCCATCAGGAGCTGGTTATGGTCAACAGCAAGGTTTGCTTCCTCATGTATCGGTGCACATTCAAATTGATTAGGAGCAACCTCGTTATGACGTGTTTTAACCGGAATGCCCAGCTTATAAGCCTCACATTCAAAATCTTCAATAAATGCCATTACCCTTTCAGGAATAGATCCAAAATAATGATCAGACAGTTGCTGATCTTTGGCAGACTGGTGTCCCATTAAAGTCTTTTCTGCAAGTACGAGGTCGGGACGAGCGTAATAAAGTGCTTCATCAACCAGGAAGTATTCCTGTTCACATCCGAGTGTAGCAATAACTTTGGTTACATCTTTATCAAAATACTGACAAACATCAACTGCTGCCTTATCAAGTTCAGAGAGAGCTTTAAGTAATGGCGCCTTATAATCAAGTGCTTCACCTGTGTATGATACAAATATTGTCGGGATACAAAGAGTTGATCCTACAATGAACACCGGGGATGAGACATCCCAAGCCGTGTATCCTCTTGCCTCGAAGGTATTTCTTATCCCGCCGCTTGGAAAGCTTGATGCATCAGGTTCTGACTGTACCAGAACTTCTCCTGAGAAATTCTCTACAACATGCCCCCCGTCACCCATTTCAATGAATCCGTCATGCTTTTCTGCTGTGCCATCAGTAAGCGGGTGGAACCAGTGAGTAAAATGAGTTGCTCCTCGTTCCAAAGCCCATGCTTTCAGTCCGATAGCAACCTGATTTGCTTCCTGCCTGGTTAATGATTTTCCTTCCTCAATAGCCCGTTTAACTACTTTGTACGCTTCTTTTGAAAGGTAATGTTCCATTTTGTGGAGATCAAAGACATCCATTCCAAAATATTCAGAAACATTCTTTGATGGAGTTTCAACTTTTACAGGCTCTCTGTTGAATACCTCCCTGAGAGCGCTAAATCTTAGTTCTGCCATTTCTAGTATTTTTTTGGTAAAAATACATATTTTTTAATACTACCCCCCTTATTTTTTATGTTTTTTTATTAATTTATCACTTTTTTAATATTATACCCTCTAATTTTTATGTTTTGTTAAAGAAACGACATGGTTTTTATGTAAAAGCCCCTATTTTTAAATAACCCAATAAATAATTTGTCAGTTTAGAATTTTAAAAATTTACAGGATGTCTGGCTTATGATTGTTTGCCTCCTGTTATTTATCGGAAATTTGTTATATTTGTCGCCTGAAAATAATAAGGTATTATAATTAATCATTAAACAGAATATTTGATGTCAGCGATTCAGTTTTTAAGAGAAAAAGCAGGAGTCCTAGTTGCCGGTGTTATCGGATTTTCACTGTTATTGTTTGTTATAAGTGATTTCTTCGGAGGTTCAAGAGGACAGAGGCTGAAAGCAAAAAAATATTATGAACTCGGTGAGATTGCCGGTCAATATGTCTCCTACCAGGATTACGAACAAAAGGTGCAGAACCTGATGGAGATTTACAAATTATCAGGGAACTCCACTATCGATGAGGCTACCTCCGAATCAATCAGGCAGCAGGTATGGGAACAGATGGTAAGAGCGAGTATCCTGGAAAAACAATACAAAAAGCTTGGCATTGGTGTCAGTACTGAAGAGGTTGACGAACTTGTCCTTGGCGATAACCCTCATCCAATTGTAAGGCAATTATTTACTGACCAGTCAACCGGCGTATTCAATAAATCATTCCTGGTAAATTTTCTTAAACAGATCGACCTCGACGAAACTGCAAAAAAATACTGGCTTTTCTTTGAAGATCAAATCGTCAACGACAGGCAGAATTCAAAATATAACACACTTGTTTCCAAGGGATTGTATGCAACATCAAAAGAGACAGAATTTGTCAACAACCTGAACAAGAATACAGTTGATTTCAGCTTTATTGAAAAAAATTATGCTTCTGTACCCGATTCATCAGTAACTATAACAAAAAGTGAACTGGAATCCTATTACTCTGCTCATAAGGAAGATTATAAAAGGAGCGCTCTGAGGGATATTGAGTATGTGACTTTTGATGTTATCCCATCCGGTGAGGATATCAATGAAGCAGAAAAATGGATTAACACCACCAAACTGGAATTTGAAACAGCAGAAAATCCTGAACAGTTTATTAATCTTACTTCGGATTCACGATATTCAGGATTTTATGTTCCTCTCAGCAGTATTCCTGACAACCTGAAAGATTTCGTTAAGAAGGAAGATAAAAAAAGTGTGTTCGGACCTTACCAGGAGGAGGGTTCCTTAAAACTTGCCAGACTTATTGACTTTGCTGACAGGCCTGATTCTGTACATGCCAGGCATATTCTTTTGGCTCCGACCCAGACAAGAAATCTGGAGAAGACACGGGTTATGGCGGATAGTCTTGTTAAGCTGATCAAATCGGGTGCTCCATTTGCAACTGTTGCAATGGCTAATTCTGTTGACCAGGGATCTGCTCAACTCGGAGGAGATCTGGGATGGTTCCAGGAAGGCAGAATGATTGTTCCTTTCAATGATGCATGTTTTACTGGTAAGAAGGGAGAAATAATCACTGTTGAGACGACATATGGAGTTCATATAATTGAGTTACTCGGGGTTTCGAAAAGTATAAGAAAATATAAATTAGGGATTATTGACAGAAAGATAATTCCAAGTTCAGTCACTACCCAGAGGATATACAGCATGGCCAGCCAGTTTGCCGGTACAAACAATACATATGATAAATTCAATTCTGCAATAACTGCACAGAATCTTAACAAGAGAGTTGCCAATGATGTCTCACCGGAGCAGAAAACCCTGCCAGGTCTTGAAAATCCCAGGAGTCTCATTATATCTCTTTTTGCAACCAAACAGGGACAGATAGTTCTTGACAACAACTCACAGGCTGTTTTTGATCTTGGAGACAAATATATAATTGCCTTCTGTACCAAAGCTCAGGAAGAAGGTACTGCTCCATTAAAAGATGTTGAGAATGATATCAGGTTTACGCTTGTGAAGGATAAGAAAGCAGATATAATTTCTGCACTGTTTAAAAAGAATTTCGGGGAAGGAAAAACCCTTGATGATATTGGACGGACCATGGGATTGAATGTCCAGGAGGCTACCCAGATAAATTTCAGGTCGTATACAGCAGGTTCAGCAGGTACTGAACCAACCCTGATTGCAGCAGCATCTTCGTCCAGACAGGGTGTAATAGCAGGACCTGTAAAAGGAAATAATGGGGTATTCCTTGTTTACGTCAACGACGTTACCGCATCTGCAAATGAGGATCTTAAGATGCTTCAGAAGCAGCTATCACAGACTTTCGAGATGCGGGGAGGTTACGAAGCATATGAAGCTCTCCGTAAAGCTGCAAATATTAAGGATCTGAGGTATAAGTTCTATTAAAACAGGTATTCGCTATATATTAAAAGGTGCCGGGAAGCACCTTTTTTTAATGCCTTTATACAGGTGGCGCAACATAATCAACAGGGTTGCTTCGTCGCTACGCTCCTCGCAATTGTAAATGTTAGATAATTCGTAGACAAAATATTTTATATAATTATGTATTAAATATTTTATCTATGAGACTTAATACAAGTGATTTAACTCTGACGAAAAACTATATACAGAAGTATAGGTTTTTAATAAGTGAATATGAGTTAGTAAAGCAAAATAGACATCCTCAATTTCGTTTTGCCCAAGAGTTTTATAAAGCTCATGATACAGATCGTCGAAGTTTTCGTAAATATTATAACCGTTTTAAACAAAGCGGTAATAATGCAGATCTGCTACCCAGGAAACGGGGACCAAAGTGGAAAACACGACGTCCGATACCATTTATTGAAAATAAGGTAAAAGAATTACGATTAAAGGGAAATAATCGATATGAAATAGTAAGTATATTGCAGCCTACATTGAAGAGTCATACGCCTTCAGCATCTGGAGTTTACAACATAATAAAACGACATGGGTTGAATCGATTAAAGCCAGCAATGAAAGAATCAAAGAGGAAAATAATTAAAGAAAAGGCCGGTGAACTGGCACATATAGATACGCACTATTTGAATAAAGGAGTTGTGACCGGGGATAATAAAAGATACTATTTGGTTTGTGTGGTTGATAGCTGTTCTCGGATAGCCTGGGCTGAAATTGTTGAAGATATAAAAAGCCTGTCTGTTATGTTCGCTGTGCTAAAATGCTTAAATATTTTAGCACAGCACTACCAGGTTAAATTTGCTGAGGTTCTTACTGATAATGGACCAGAATTTGGAACAAAGGAATCTAAGAAAAAAATGGAACATCCTTTTGAAAGAATGCTGATTGAAATGGGAATAAAGCATAGATACATAAGACCATACAGGCCACAAACAAATGGAAAAGTAGAACGGTTCTGGAAAACAGTGGAAGACGATCTCTTTGAAGAAACTAACTTTGACTCATTGGATGAAATGAAGGAAGAACTATTACAATACATGTACTATTACAATCAGGAAAGACCTCATCAAGGAATTAACGGATTAACTCCTTTTAAATTTTTGGAAAACTGTCCTCGAATTATGTGACATCTACAGCAATGACAGTATTCTTTATCAAATTCACAAGAAATCCATTAACAAAATATGCTAATATGTAGTGTCATTGCGAGGAGCGTAGCGACGAAGCAACGACCTGGCACCGAAACTAATCATAATGAAGTGGCACGAAGGCCCGATAAGGTCAGGTAAATAGAAAAAAGGGTTCAGCTTTTGGCTGAACCCTTAAATTAAAGTCGGCGACGACCTACTCTCCCACAATTAGCAGTACCATCGGCGCTGGCGGGCTTAACGACTCTGTTCGGAATGGGAAGAGGTGGAACCCCGCCGCTATAGTCACCTGAAGGCATTAAATACCTTATGACATACCGGATAAAAAGTTAATAAAATTTCTCTCAGAAAGTTTACGGGTAATTAGTACTGCTCGGCTTTGACGTTACCGTCTTTACACCTGCAGCCTATCAACGTCGTAGTCTTCAACGACCCTTAAAGGAGATCTCATCTTGAGACGAGCTTCGTACTTAGATGCTTTCAGTGCTTATCTCTTCCAAACATAGCTACCCTGCGATGCAGCTGGCGCCACAAC
>CAWHSA010000003.1:0-265598 GCA_963831855.1 uncultured Bacteroidales bacterium
AGAAATCTTATACTTATTTGCAAGTCTTGAGAGTGGTTCCGACCACGCCAACTCATAGAGTTCTTTTCGAGTTAATGTTACCTGTTCCATATCGTTTCATTTAAAATGTATCAAAATAGGTAGTAATACTACTAATATTAAAACATATTTAATGACATAAGAAATATCTGCTCAAGAGTGATGTATACCAATAGAGTTTATACTGATTGTAGCTTAGCCTCATTTGGGATAACATATATTGCTACACTTACTACTCTTCTATCCACAACTGCATATTGCTGATTTTCACTTTAAAATAATACTTCTATCATCGAAATAATTAATAATTTCACGCATGCTTTTAACAAAACTACATATTCCTCCTGCCGGAAATAATATAGTTCATCGATCAGAACTATTTGAAAAATTGAACACCGGGCTAAGTCGAAAGCTGATTCTCATTTCTGCACCTGCCGGATTTGGTAAAACAACGGTTGTAAGTGACTGGATTAATCAACATAAGATTCCTACAGTATGGTTTTCACTTGACAATGGGGATAATGACCCTGCGGTTTTTTTAAGCTATGTAATTTCAGGAATTCAAAGTATATATAAAGAATTCGGACAAAGTGCCCTGCGGCTTTTGAATTCACCCAATTCTCCATCTGTCGAATCAATTACCAACCTGTTAATCAACGAAATACTCAGCATCAACCAGAGCTTTTTGTTGGTACTCGACGATTTTCACCTGATTAAGAATAACGAGGTAATAAAAATTGTGTCCTATTTATTAGAGCATATTCCCGGTAATATCCATATCGTAATCCTGACACGTTCTGATCCGGCACTATCTGTTTCAAGATTAAGAAGTCAGCATCAATTGGTTGAGTTACGCTCATCAGACCTTAGTTTTTCAGCAAATGATATTTCAGTATTGTTCAATAAAAAGCTGAAATTAGGTTTATCTATTGATGATGTCTATTCTCTTGAAACAAAAACCGAAGGCTGGATTGCGGGCCTACAGCTAGCAGCTTTATCAATGCAGGGTCGTGAAGACCTTTCTCAGTTTGTCAGGGAATTAAAAGGAGACAACCGCTACATAATGGATTATCTGATGGAGGAGGTGCTGAAGATCCAAACCGATGACATCAAGGAATTTTTGCTGCAAACCTCAATACTGGAGCAAATGTCTGCTCCTTTATGTAACACTGTTCTGAACAGAAATGACAGCCAGGTAATTCTTGAAATCCTGGAAAGCAATAACATGTTTGTTATTCCTTTGGATACCGAAAGGACCTGGTACAGGTATCATCATCTTTTCGCTGACTTGTTAAAACAGAAGCTTCATCAAAGAGGAAAATCAGCTGTTGCGGAGCTTCATAATAACGCTATTGAGTGGTTTAAGGAAAATTCAATGCCACTATTAGCAATTGAACATGCCATAGTAACAAAGAATTTCGAAAAAAGCATACTAATTCTGGGAGTGGTTGTAGAGACTATGTGGAAAAACGGACAGCATGCTGCCATAATGAAATATGGTGATTTACTGCCTGATGAAATCATTAAAAAGAATGCAGATTTTTGTTTATACTATGCATGGATATTGATAATAGCCGGTCAGATTCAGAAGGCTGAACCTTTTTTGGTGAGCGCCGAAATAATTACAATGCAGATCATTAATGATAAAAATTCGTCAAAAGAAGATGTTCGTTATAATAAGAAACTGTCGGGAAAAATATCTGTTGCCTTTGCTTACCTCTACTCAATAACGGCAGACCCGGGAAAAACTTTTAGCTATTGTAAAGCTGCTATGGAAAACCTTTCGGAAGATGACCCGCTGTGGTTTAGCTGGGGATGGTACTCTGTAGGAATTGCAGAAACGGCACGTGAAAACTTCAAGGGAAGTATCGATGCTTATGAAAAAGCACTGGAATATGGTAAAAAATCAGGGAACATCCAACTTATATCAACCATTGCGTGTAGGTTATCTGCCCTTGAGTCGCGAATGGGGCTTTATACGTCATCGTACAAGAAATGTTCCGATCTTTTAACATTTATGAAAGAAAGTGGTTATTCTCAAATTGCAAAATCTGAATGCACCTTTTCCGGACTTTATTCTTCTTTGGCAGGAATTGAGTGTATGCGGACTGACCTGGATGATGCTTTCAAAAATATAAAAACTGCATATAACTTAAGCAGAAATGATTCTAACAATTCGAATAAAGTCATCGTATTAAGCGTTTATTCACTTATTTTATATGGACGTGGGGATACTGCAGGGGCCGTAAAAATGCTGAATGAAGCGGAAAATATTGTAAAACTAAATAAAATAGTCCTCAGTATTATGGCGATTTATGTTGCCATTAAGGGAATTATACTAATTCAACAGAATGAACTTGAAAGGGCCCGTCATTTTTTTAAGGAAATTGGATTAGGTCTTGATAAAAAGATATCTTATTCAGATGAGCATGGATATGTTGGATACGCATTATTACTGGTAATCGAATTGAAATTTGAGGAAGCAGAGATTCTTCTTGCTAAATTATTGAAGATGGCACAAGTCGCAAATAGAATTGAGAGAATAATTGAAATTAAGATCATATATGCCATCTTGAATAAGGCTACCGGAAATAAAGAAAAAGCTTTAATAAACCTGATTGATGCTTTGGAGGAAGCTGCCAGTGAAAATATATTGATGTCTTTTATTCTTTTCTATTCCCGAATAGACGATTTGCTAAAAGAGGTTTACAAGGTACAGACAACTACAAAAACAAAAATTCCAAAGAAAGTAATCGACAAGCTTAGGTCTGCAATTGAAAAAAGAGAAAAATATGATAAGACTAGATTTGAATCTCCGCTTAACAACCGCGAAATCGATGCATTAAAACTGATTGCTGAAGATCTGTCTAACCAGGAAATAGCTGACAAACTATTTATTTCCATAAATACCGTTAAAACACACCTGAAAAATATCTTTTTAAAGCTTGAAGTTGATAACCGTTCAGGCGCTGTGGCAAAAGCAAAAGAATTGGGATTATTATAGTCCCTCAAATTCCTGTAACAAATAAATCACCCTCAAAATCACCCGCACGGGTGATTTTTTTTTGATGGGTGTTCCTGACCTTTGCTTTGAGTTTAATCAGACAGAACATGAAAGGCATAACCAGAATTGTAATTAAGGGATACCTTGATAATGAATGGAAGAATCACTTCGAAGGTATGAAATTCAGTTATGAAGCAGGCTGCACAATTCTGTCAGGAAATCTGAAGGACGATGCTCATTTACATGGGATCTTAAATATCATTCGTGATTTAAACTTAACACTAATATCAGTTAACCCGGCTTAATATTAGTATGATAAAATTTTGATTATTAACTAACAAAACATTTAAAAATGAAAAAATCAATTTCAACAACATTAATGATTGCCATGTTTTCAACAATGGTATTTTGCCAGACAGAAAATACGGAGGCTGATTTTAAACGACACTCAATAGGAAGTTCGCTTTTTCTCCTGGGGAATATTGGAGATTCTGTCAGATTCATGCAATTGAACTATGGGTACAGGCTCTCCCCGAAAGATAACATAATAGTCGAAGCTATCACCTGGACATATTATGAGCCATTGGGCACTTACGGATCTTCCGAGGAATTTTATCCGGGTAAAGTAAGAGCTTCCGGTATTGGATTGGGATATCAGCGATTCCTGTGGAAGAACCTGTTTACAACTGTCGAGCCAACCTGCATTCTTCAGCAATTCTATGATCTTGATGACACAAAAATCCAGAAGGGTTTCCAATTGTATCTTCAGTTTATCGTGGGCTACCGCTTTGAATTCTTTAAGAAACGGGTGTTCGTGGAGCCTGCTTATGCCCTTAAATACTGGCCTGTTAACACAAACTTTCCTGAATCTTTTTTAGAAATAGAAAATGGAGCGCCTAAATACAAATTTGAGCCCGCTTTGAATTTTGGATTCAGGTTCTGATAGGGGTAATATTTGTGAATGAGAATTAAAAAAATTATGAATAAGAATGTCCGTTTCCCTTTTCGTTTTTTCCTGATAACATTTATGTGGTCATGGATAATTTGGACTCCTCTCATACTGGCCAGTCTTAAAATCATTCCAGTTTCAGAAAAACTATTATCAATCCTGACAATACCTGTAATTATGATAGGTGTCTTTGGACCGCTTGCGGGTGCGCTTTTTGCCTTACATAAGGAAAAGGGCAAGGGTTCTACAAAAATATATCTAAGGAGTTTTCTTGATTTTCGTTTAGGATGGAAAGTTTACATTCTTCCCATATTAATTTTTGGAGTCAGTACATTTATTGCCTGGGTTTCCCCAGAATTATTTGGGGAAGAGCGTTTACCAATGTTATTACCTTCCTTATGGACTTTTATTCCTTATCTGTTAATCATGATCCTTCTGGGCGGAGGCCAGGAAGAATTTGGATGGAGGGGTTATGCTCTTCCTATTCTCGAAAGTAAATTCGGAATATGGTTCGCAAACATGATTTTAGGGATCATACATGCTTTCTGGCATCTCCCCTTATGGTTCATAACAGGTACAAGTCAGACTTATATGAATTTCGGAGGTTTTATTCTCCTAATTGTTGGTTATTCATATATCCTTTCATGGATTCGAAAAATCTCTGGCAACAGACCATTCTCAGGACTTTATGCCCATGGACTTGCAAATGCTTTTATTCCCTTAGTACCAACATTAATTATGCAAAAGAATGTATATCAGCCACGTTTTTGGATCTGGGTAAGCCTGACATTCATAATCGGGATTATAATTACCATCATTCGTGAAAGGAAGGCAACACCACTTATCAAAATATTTGACCGCTAATCATATTTCCCTTTGAATGAATAATGTAGATTATTTGTTTTATATTGAAATAGTAAATATGGATAAAACATACAGACTCAAAACAGGATTGATAACATTAACAAAGTCATTATTTATGTTCAGTCCGGTTTTTATGCATCTGACAGATATCGAACCATCCTATATAAAATTTAATATAATAAAATAATGAACACATACAAAAAGTCGACAAGAATTCTGGAGGCAGTTAAGTTAAGTTCAAAGATGATGATTTCAACATTATTAATCCTGATACAATTTAGCATCTGTTCAGCCCAACAAAAAAAGAGTGATTTTGTCATTGGAGATAAAATAAGTTTTGAATCAAGAGTTCTTAACGAGCGAAGAACAATAGTTGTAATTCCACCTTATAATTACAAAGACAGACCGGATGAAAAATTTCCTGTAGTTTACGTCTTAGATCCGGGGAATAATCTTTTTGCAACATTCGGAATTGTGAATTATTATTCAGAAATGTTGAAAATTATGCCCCGAATGATAATCGTGGGTATTGTCTCCAACGATAGAGAAAGAGATTATTTGCCCACACCTTCGAAAGAACAACCAACCGGCGGAGGGGCTGATAAATTCCTTCGTTTTATAAATTCAGAATTGGTAACATTAATTGACTCAACTTACCCGGCAAATTCAGAACGTTGTATTATTGGACATTCTGCAGGAGGATTCTTTGCTATTTATGCTTTGGAAAATCAACCTGAATTATTCAACTCATTTATATGCATTGACCCAAGTTTATGGTATGATGATCAATCCTGCATCAAGAAAATGTCAGAATTTCTTAAAAATAATAAGGATATTAAAAAATCAATCTTTATTTCATTGTCAAATGAAAATGGAATGGGCGTTTTTTCTTTTATTGATGCACTTGAAACGTATGCCCCGGAAGGATTAAAATGGGATTATATCCATTATAAAAGCGAAACCCATAACTCATTAGGATTTAAAAGCATATGTGCGGGTTTTGAAATGATTTATAAAGATTGGAAGACAGATGATAATACAAAATAAAAACAAAACGCTAACTAGATTATAATATTAAATGCTATAGAAAAAATGAAAGCAATTGTACACACAAAATACGGACCACCAGATGAACTTCAGCTTCTGGAGGTAGAAAAACCAGTTCCCGGAGACAATGAAGTATTGATAAAAATGCATGCTACAACAGTAACAACTACGGACTGCAATGCCCGCAACTTCACATTTGTTCCACAATCGTTTATGTTTTTTGCAAGAATAATGTTTGGTTTCAAAAAGCCCAGAATAAAAATTCTTGGGATTGATTTGGCAGGAGTAATTGAAGCCATCGGAAAAGATGTAAAACTATTTAAGGCGGGTGACCATGTTTTTGGATCACCAGGGACTAAATTTGGTGGTCATGCAGAGTTTGTCTGTGTTCCTGAAAACGGAGCACTTGCTATAAAACCAGCTGATTTGAGCTGGGAGAAGGCCGCCGCCATTTCTTTGGCAGGAAATACTGCATTGTTTTTTATACGAGATTTAGCAAAGATCCAGCCGGGACAGACAATCCTTATTCATGGCGCTTCCGGAGCGATAGGTACTTATGCAGTCCAGCTAGCAAAGTACTATGGAGCATTGGTTACAGGTGTCTGTAGTGCCGCTAATATTGAAATGGTGAAATCTTTAGGAGCAGATATGGTAATAGATTATACTAAAGAGGATTTTACAAAAAGTGATGATAGATATGATTTTGTTTTCGATGTAGTTGGCAAGACTACTTTCTCACAATGCAAGGGGATATTAAAGCCAAACGGAATTTATCTCGAAAACATGATGGAAGTTAAGGATTTCCTGAAGGTGCTGTGGACCTCAATTGTCGGAGGCAAGAAAATTAAGGGTGGAGTATCAACAGAAAGGGCTGAAAATCTGAAATTCTTTATAGAGCTTATTGAATCCGGAAAGTTAAGACCGGTTATAGACAGAATCTTTCCACTGGAAAAGACAGCTGAGGCATTTCAGTATGTCGAACAAGGCCATAAAAAAGGAAATGTAGTTATTAGTTTGAATAGTGAAAGGAGTCAAAAATGAAAATATTAGTAACTGGTGGCACAAATGGAATGGGAAAAGGAGTGGCCAAAGTTTTGGCAGGAATTGATAACCAAAATCATGAAATCATCCTGCTGGGCAGATCAAAAGAACTTGGTGAGGCTACAATCAGAGAGCTTGAGAGATCCACGATGAATAAAAAAATATCATTTGTTTTATGTGACCTAGCCAGGTTACGTGATGTCCGAAATGCTATCACCGAAATAAAAAGTGAACACAAATACCTGGATTGTATCTTCATTAATGCAGGTTTGGGTTATGCGGCAAACAGGGTAGAAACTGAGGACGGAATGGATTCACATTTCCAGGTGAATTATTTGTCTCAGTTTATGCTGACTTTAAACCTGTTGAGCTTGCTGGAGAACTCGGAGAATGGGGGGAGGGTGATATTCAATGTAACCCGTGGCGGCAAAATATTCTGGGAAGACATTCAGATGAAAAATGGCTGGAGTTTTGAATCGGGTATTCATCAGGCCATGGTCGCCAAAAGAATGTTCCTGGTTAAGTTACATGATTTATATAAAGGAATTAATGCTCCAAAGGTATCCTTCATCGGGTTTGAAATATCTAAAACGGTGTGGAGTAATCAGCTTAATATAATTCCTGTCTCCATGAAAATTATGGCAACCATAATGAAGTTTTTCGGGACATTCATTTCGATTGAGAAATGTGGTATGATAATGGCTCCGTTATTCACGGAAAGCCAGGAAGAAAGCCTGAAGAAGTCAGGAAGATTTGTCACCTGGAAGAAAAATGAATTTATCGGCATGAAGGAGGAAGAAACAGTCTTTAACCCTGAATTTCAGGAAAAACTCTGGAAGATCAGTCTGGAATTATGCAATGATGAAACAACTGCCAGAATTTCGGAAAGCCTGCAGAGTCAAAATTTTCCTCTTCAGCAACATTAGAGAAAGTTAAAAACAGATCAAATTAATAAAGTACTGCATATGAATAAGATAACATTTATTATAATTCTTTCTATACTCCTGGTCTCCTGTGCGAATGAACAAAGAAAGAGTAAAGATGAGTTTTTTGTATTCGAACCCGATATAAGACTCTTTACCAGCTACGCATTTATGAATGCCGCAGGTTATGGCCATGACTGGAATGCTACAATGCATCCGGTCAGGACTGAAGTCAGGGAATACCTGGATTCAATACTGACCGATGACTATAAAAATGAAATTCGGCAGTATTATGAAAAATTTGGAGGTGGAGACTTTTACGGATATGGCGTATATGCAATCAATTCGAAAAATCCGCCGGAATTCGGGTTGATATCTGATTCCTGCCGTAATGAGGATATAGCCAGGTTCGAATCTTACGATTCTCTGCTACAGGATTTCTACGAAAGAGCAAAAATAGCTATACTATGGGAACGGTATTATCAGAGACTCCATGAGATAAACCTGCAATATAAACCGTTTGCAGAACTCGCCATAAAGCAAATAACGAAGTATTGCGGTGTGGATTCCGGTTATTTCCGGAATAAAGCCAATGGTAAGTTCCACTATCAGCAAATTCCCTTAATGTCGCACTTTACGGCCTTCTTTCATGAAACAGGGAATGATTACTGGGTTATAAGCGGCCCCTCAACTGGAGCACCAGATGCAAGCGCATTTTATCACGAACCTCTTCATAAAATAATAAATCCGATCGTTGAGGGAAATTCGGAGATTAATATGAAGATAACTGATCTGGCTGATCTCGCACAGGAAAGACTACAGGGCAACTATAATGGTGTTACTTCAATACTATGTGAATCATTTGTAAGAACAATTGACAGAATTTTGTATGCCCGGTATAATAAACTCTCTGAAAATGAACTCCGGGAGGTAGTAGAGGATGAATACAGGCTTGGCCATATTCTGTCGTTTTATCTGCTGGAAAATCTCCCCGAGTATGAGGCTGGCAATAAAACACTGCAGGAATACTATCCGGAATTGATTTCAAATATTGATGTCGAATATGAAAAAATGAGATGGAAATCCTATTGGAAAAGTCGGGAAGCTAGTTAGTTATGATTTTCAATCAAACATTAAGTCTGACAAGGCTATCTCCAACTGGGATCGCGGAAACACAAAACCCCTTGATAATCAAGGGGTTTTAAGGGTCAAGGAGCGGTGCGGACGGGACTGATCCCGACGAGTCGGGATCGGACCCTTTCATCCTGAGGTTACCCAGCAGTGGAAAACAAAAATGCTGCTCACGCAGCATTGACAGTGTTTCAATGTGCCAGCTTATGCTCCCGCTTAAGTGGGATCAACGCTGTCCCATTAAAACACTTAAGCCACGCTTTCGCGTGGCTTTTTGTTTTCGTTTGCGGTGCGGACGGGACTCGAACCCGCGACCCTCGGCGTGACAGGCCGATATTCTAACCAACTGAACTACCGCACCAGTGCTAAATGCGCTGCAAAAATAAGCGAATTTTTGTTTATCCAAAATAAATTTATAAAAAATAACCGGATCCGGACCAGACTTGCTTCATTGCTATTCCCTTACCTGATTGATCAGCTTTTCTTTATTTTCACTGTACCGTCGGATACTATCTGATATTATGGCAAAGGCCGCCTCCTTATCCAGAAATTGTTCAACAGTCACATCCTTATGCTCAAGCTTTTTGTAATCCTCGAAGAATCTTTTCAGTTCGACAAGTGTATGCGGAGGTAGCTGAGAAAGCTCATTTATGTGGTTCACCGACATATCATATCTGGCAATAGCAATGATTTTTGCATCCTTTTCATTAGCATCTATCATCTCCATAACACCAATTACTTTTGCTTCAACGATGCACATCGGATATACATCTATTGAACATATAACAAGTATATCTAAAGGATCCAGGTCGTCACAGTAAGTCTGCGGAATGAATCCATAATTTGCCGGGTAATGAACTGAAGAAAACAGCACCCTGTTAAGCTCCAGCAAGCCGGATTCTTTATCCATTTCATATTTCCCTTTTGAACCCTTGGGGATTTCAATTATACAATTCACAATTCCCGGTGCTTCATTTCCGGGAGAAATTCCATGCCATGGGTGACTCCTGTTATTCATTGAATTTATTTTAAGTAAGTGTGTATCAGCAAAGTTAATAGATATTTATCAATAATCTTCGTTCCTTCAGGCTTCATTGATACTGACTAATCAAATAATCATTCCTGTAATTTTCAGCCGTATTTTATCGGTAATACTTATTAACTTTATCGCTGGCTGGTCAAATGTTAAACAAATAATCCGGCCAGAACGACGATTAATAAAATGGTACTCCGCATAAAAATCTGCTGCATCAGCAGCCTTGAAGAAGCCCGGACTGCAATTGAATATGGAGCTTCTGCGATTGGGCTTGTCGCCAGAATGCCCAGTGGTCCGGGACCCATCCCTGATGAATTAATTAAAGAGATTGCCGCTGTTATCCCCCCTCCTGTTGCTACTTTCCTGCTTACATCTGAAACTTCTGCTGATGAAATAATCAAACATCACTTCAGAACTTTTACAAACACTATTCAGCTTGTTGACCGACTTAAACAAGGCACACATAAACAGCTGAAAGAAGCCCTTCCCCAGATTAAGATCGTTCAGGTTATCCATGTTATAGACGAAACATCGGTAAAAGAGGCTGTAAAAATTTCAGAAATGGTCGATGCTCTGTTGCTCGACAGTGGTAACCCGGACCTAACCATTAAAGAGCTTGGAGGTACAGGGCGCGTCCACAATTGGAAACTGAGCCGTCGGATCCGGGAAGATTCCGGATGTCCGGTTTTCCTGGCAGGTGGATTAAGACCGGGAAATGTCAGAGAAGCTATTGACGAAGTACATCCTTACGGCCTCGATGTCTGCAGCGGGGTCAGGACCGGCGGAAAACTTGACAACCGTAAACTTAAAGAATTCATTGATAACGCATTAAGTCATTAAAAAAACAATATGGTGCCAATAGGAAATACACCGCTGTTAAAACTGTCCCGGTTGTCAGAACCAGGATGCGCTGAGATATATTTAAAATATGAAGGTTCAAATCCTACCGGAAGCATGAAAGACCGGATGGCCCTTTCAATGATTGAAGGAGCTGAAAGAAAAGGGCTGCTAAGACCCGGGGGAACAGTAGTTGAATACACAGGCGGAAGCACAGGAAGTTCTCTGGCCATGATCTGTGCATTTAAAGGTTATCATGCACATTTCGTTTCTTCAGATGTATTTGCTGAGGAAAAGCTTCAGACAATGCGGGCTTTCGGAGCTCAGCTTGACATTATTCCAGGCAAAGATGGGTTGATAACTGCAAAACTTATTGATTCTCTGGTTACCAGAGCAAAGGAATTAAGTTTGTATCCTGACACTTTCTGGACAGACCAGTTCAATAATACAGATAACAGGAATGCTTATCACCAGATGGCAAAAGAAATACTTGATGTGCTTGGATATGATATTGATGAATTCATTGCAGGAGTAGGGACAGGTGGATGTTTTTCCGGGAATTCGGAAATACTTAAAAATGAAGTTCCCGGTATCAGGTGCATACCTGTAGAACCTTTGAATGTCCGTTCTCTCTCAGGTGGTGATACTTCGGGAACCCATAAATTGGAGGGAATAGGAGCCGGATTCGTACCCTCAATTTGCAGGCTTGACCTGGCTGATGAAATAATCTCCGTTTCTGATGAAAATGCTTATGAAACAGCGAGATTACTGGCAAGAACAGAAGGAATACTCGGAGGAGCTTCATCAGGAGCTAATGTTTGGGCTGCAATTCAAAGGGCAAGAATTATCGGTCACGGTAAGAAAATAATTACAATCATCTGTGATTCAGGACTAAAGTATCTCAATGGGGATTTATACAAATAATAAAAAGTATGACTGAGAAAAAACCAAAGTTCAACCTGCTGAAAGAGGCATATGATTTAATGATTCTTCTTATTTCCATGGCCGGATATGTGCCGAAAAATGCAACAGTACCCAGGGCTCTGATTATGATAGCATCAATTGGATTTGTGGTATTCCTGACCCTCACACAACCCGGCAATGCTAATCTGGCTATCTTTTACTTTTTGATCAGTGAAGCAGCCTACATTGGGTTTATATCTGTTGTCCTTTCCGGGAACGGATTACGCAATCTGTTTATCCGGAGATTTGGTAATGAAGATAATGGTTATCAGGCGTATGAAACATTCCTCGGCTTTTTGTTTTTCCATAATGCAGCCAGCATAGGTTACATTGCCTCCTCAAGCACCGGTGATCTCTTTAGTTTTATAAATAAAGATTTCCTCCTGGTTATAGTAACTATGATGTTTATAAGCGGATTCATCATAAAAATTACCGCTGCGAAAGCCGTATCAATAGATATTTATTACTGGAAAGACATGTTTATGGGGAGGAAGATCTCAGAATTCGTTGTAACAGGACCTTATAAATATTTCAGTAATCCAATGTACGGAATAGGCCAGATCCAGGGGTATGCTACTGCGATCTGGTACGGGTCAGAATATGGCTTACTGGCTGCGATACTGAATCAAGCCCTGATATTTACCTTCTACTATGCGATAGAAAAAAAATTCATCAACAGGGTATATCTTAAAACTGGTGATGAGTAATAAATGAAGATTAATTTACTATTACGGTGCCAGTCATAGTTGTATGAATTGCACAGTGGTACGGATAGTTCCCGGCAGTCGTAAATTTAAAGCTGTAGGTCCCGTTTGTTCCGAGAGTTGCACTTCCAAAGACTCCGGAGTCGCTTGTAACTGTATGGGGAGCTGTATCCTTGTTTGTCCATGTAATCGTAGTGTTGGCAGTAACCGTTATTGTTACCGGAGTGAATGCAAAACCCTGAATGAAAACTTCATTTGCTCCGGGTCCGACAGTACCTCCTCCATTATTATTACCACCAGTATTATTCATATCAGTATAAGTTTTCTGACAACCATTAAGAATAGTCATTGCCGTGAAAACAGAAATCAAAACAACCGGCAGCCTGAATTTAAAACCTGATGAGTTTTTCATTTCATTTTATATATTAGGAAAGGAAAACATGCCAGACCCTTATTTGTTCATTTTCCCTGACAGATGAATATTCTCAGGAGAACCTGTCATGAACTATAAGCTGTAACGGATTGTTAAATATAAGACAGCCAATCTTAATATTATGAAAAATTCAATTCTTGAAATCAAAGCAGAACTTCAGATTTTAAAACCCCCGGCAACGGTCTTTGAAGCAATTGCCGATCCCGAAAAAATGTCAAACTACTTTATATCAAAAGGGAGTGGCAGAATGGAAGAAGGTAAAATTATCATGTGGCAGTTTCCGGAATTTGAAAAGGAATTCCCTATCCGCACAGGGAGAATAGTAAAAGACAAATACATATCATATTACTGGGATTCAGACGGATTTGATCTCCTTGTAGAAATAACGCTTACACCCACGAATAAAAATTTCACAATTGTCAAAATAACAGAGAAGAGCAGAAATAACGATGAAGCCGGTTTAAAATGGCTGCAAGGCAATACTTTCGGATGGTCTAACTTTCTTGCATGCCTGAAGGCTTACCTTGAGTACGGGATTAACCTGAGGAAGGGTGCATTTGATTTTATGTCAGATAAAAAGTAATAATAGCTGGTATATCCCGGGCCAATATACTCTTTGTTAAACAATTGGAAATATCCCGGAGAAATTGATTAAATTTACTTTATTACTTTAAAACAGGTATTACCCGGATTTAAGTTTTTCATCTTTAATAAAAATGGGAATTATGAAGACTAAAACTTTTACAGTTATTCTTTTGCTGCTAATGATGGTTCAATGCACTACGAAAGAAAGAGGACTTTTACCTCCTCTGGCACAGGTTAAACCTGTTACGGATACCTACTTTGGTGTTAAGATTTCCGATCCGTACAGATATATGGAGAACCTGAGCGATACTGCTGTTCAGAAATGGTTCAGGCTACAGGCTGATTATGCCCGGAATGTTCTTAAAAGTATCCCCGGACGGCAACAATTGATTGATAAAATGGTCGAATTTGATAAACGTAAATCAGCCCTGGTCACTTCCCTGGTTATCGATGATAATGACCGCTATTTCTATCTCAAAAGAACTCCCGGCGATCAAACAGGAAAACTATTTTGCCGCGACAGTTTTGAAGGAAATGAGAAATTGCTGTTTGACCCGGAAACCTATAGTAAGGATCCTGCAATAAAATATGTAATAAGCAGCTTTTCCCCGTCTCTTGACGGGAAGAAAATTGCATTAGAGGTCTCTCCAAACGGATCAGAAAGCTCGACAATGCTAATAATGGATGTTGATAATGTCACTCTCTACACTGAAAAAATTGACAGGTGCTGGAACTCCGGAACATCCTGGCTGCCCGGGAATAATGAATTTCTTTTTAATCGTTTACGCTCTTCAGATGTTCATGACGCTGACCGTGAATTAGACAGCAAAACTTACCTGCATTCAGTTGGTACAGATCCTGCAACGGACAGGGAGATATTCTCACGGGAAAAAAATCCTGACCTTGGCATCAGGTCTGAAGATATCCCTGTTATTTTTTATGACAAGGATAGCCAGTATATGTTTGGTATCTTATCTACTGTCGATAACAGGCTGAATGTTTATTATGCTCCGTTCAGTGAACTGGCGAAGGAAAGGATTTCCTGGAAGAGACTGTGTAAGCCGGAAGATGAGGTATATAATTTTGGTACTACACTTAAGGATCTCTATGTCTACACCCCTCGTGAGGCGCCCAATTTCAAAATCCTAAAAACCTCTCTTGAAAATCCCGATCTGGGAAAAGCAGAAGTTGTTGTTCCTGAGGATCCTCAGAGGAAACTGACAAACTTCACTTTAACCAGTGATGGTTTATTTTATACATTGTCAGAAAACGGGGTCAGGGAAAGATTATTTCTTATCCCTGAAAATGAGAAGTCAGGAAAGGAAATCGGTTTGCCGGTAACTGCCGGCACAATTGGCCTGTCGTCAAAGGGATACAGATTCACTGATCTTTGGGTTGTGATCGCAGGGTGGACGAGTGATAACATCAGGTACCGGTATCTTTGTCAGGAAAATGAATTCAGGCAGGAGACCCTGTCGTCAAAGGCAGAATATCCGGAATTTAAGGATCTGACTGTTGAAGAACTGATGATCCCTTCTTATGATGGCGTTATGGTACCACTTTCACTTATTTATAACAAGAATGTTTCCAGGATTGGAAATAATCCGGTATTCATGACAGGATACGGAGCTTATGGCATCTCAAATACACCAGGGTTTGCTGCTAACCATTTGTTATGGACAAATGACGGAGGTATCCTGGCCATCGCCCATGTAAGGGGAGGCGGAGAACTTGGAGACCAATGGTATAAAGCCGGGTATAAAACAACCAAGCACAATACCTGGAAGGACCTGATTGCCTGCGCAGAATATCTGATCAAGGAAAAATATACATCGCCACAGAAAATTGCCATTAATGGAGGAAGTGCAGGTGGCATACTTATTGGCCGGGCAATGACTGAAAGACCTGACCTGTTCGCTGTTGCTATTCCTGAAGTTGGTTGCCTTAATCCTGTCCGGGCAGAAGAGTCACCAAACGGGCCGGTTAATGCACCAGAATTTGGTACTGTCAAAGATTCAGTTGAATGCATGGCTCTTATCGAAATGGATTCATACCTGCATGTAAAGGATGGAGTGAAATATCCGGCCACACTTATAACTGCAGGCATGAATGATCCGCGGGTTATTGCATGGCAACCAGGCAAATTTGCAGCCCGGCTTGAAGCAGCAAATGCATCCGATAAGCCAATCCTTTTCCTTACTGATTTTGAAGCAGGCCATGGGATCGGTAATACAAAAACAAAGGATTTTGAGAAGCTGGCTGATAAGTTCAGCTTTGCTTTATGGCAGACAGGTAATACTGATTATCAGGTTAAGTAATAAGTCTGGTCGCAATTTTTTTTCTTCAGATTTCTAACCAACATGAGGAATTTAATATTATATTTTCTTCTTGCCAATATTTTATCCGTACCATTTTGTACAGGCCAGGCTGATTCTTTGTATAACAGCAGGAAGCACCCTGTCATTCTCGTACCGGGATTACTTGACAAAGCCTCAAGGATGAAACATATAGCTCAGTATCTGTCCGTTTACGGATGGAAAACTTATCCGGTAACACTTGCTCCAAGTACAGGCCGTATAGGAATTGATGAACTGGCATTGCAACTTGAGGAATTTGTGAAAAACAATTTTAAGCCTGACCAGAAGCTTGACCTCGTAGGTTTCAGCATGGGCGGACTGGTTTGCAGATATTATATTCAGCGGCTCGGGGGGCTCTCGCGAACAGACCATTTCATTGAGATCTCGTCACCTGACAACGGCACATTGATGGCTTACATGTTAAACAATAAGGGAGCAAAACAGATGAGGTTTAAAAGCAGTTTTTTAACTGATCTCAAAAGAGATGAGGAAATGTTAAACCAGTTAAAGATCACATCGTTATGGACACCATTGGATCTGTCAGTTGTACCTGCCTCCAGTTCAATCTTAAAAACAGGCAACGATGTTAAGATATGGTGCCCTCTGCACTTTTTAATGGTTTATAACCGGACAATCCATGGAAGCGATTGAAGCTGCATTACTAAAATGAGATGACTCACTTCCACAATTGTCAGGAATTTAATATTTAATATGAATTTATCAACTGAAAATATCTTACTTATTGGTTCAATGCTGCTGGGTATTTCCCTCCTGGCAGGGAAACCTACCTTCAGGATAGGTATTCCTTTATTGATTTTATTCCTGGCAATAGGCATGCTTGCAGGATCGGAAGGAATTGGGGGAATTTATTTTGACAACCCTAAAACGGCTCAGTTTATAGGAATTATAGCATTAAATTTTATTCTGTTTTCGGGAGGAATTGATACTGACTGGCAATCCATAAAACCAGTTCTGGGTAAAGGCATTGCTCTTTCCACTATCGGAGTTCTCCTTACAGCTCTTTCGGTAGGAATCTTTGTCTGGGCTGTTACAGATTTTACGCTACTTGAAGGGCTTCTTCTCGGTTCAATAGTTTCTTCAACCGACTCAGCAGCAGTATTTTCGATCCTTCGTTATAGAAAGCTTGCTCTCAAAGGCAATCTTCGTCCCACTCTTGAACTGGAGAGCGGAAGCAATGATCCCATGGCATATGTTCTGACCATTGCATTTACGGGACTCGTAACAAATCCCGGAACGGATTTCTGGAGCATCATCCTTATGTTCTTTAAACAACTGGTTATTGGAGGGGTAATGGGATTTGGACTCGGGAAATTATGGAAAACAGTTATTAACAGAATTAACCTTGACTTTGAAGGATTATATATAGTTCTTGCCATTGCAATTATGTTCTTTACCTTTTCAGCAACAGATTTTATTGGCGGAAACGGCTTCCTGGCAGTTTATTTATCTGCCCTCTATCTCGGTAAGCAGGAATTGATTCATAAAAAGAAACTGCTAAAATCCTTTGACAGCTTTGCCTGGCTGATGCAGATAGTACTTTTTCTTACCCTGGGTCTGCTTGTCTTCCCAAGCCAGGTGATCCCTGTGATAGGCATCGGATTGGTTATTTCTCTCTTCCTGATCTTTGCCGCCAGGCCAATCAGCGTTTTTGTAAGCCTTTTTTTATCGAAGGACCATAGTCGGAATAAATTTTTTATTTCATGGGTTGGATTACGCGGGGCGGTACCAATAGTATTCGCAACATATCCATTGATTGCAGGAGCAGAAAAAGCTCAGATGATATTTAATATCGTCTTCTTCATTTCCGTTACTTCAGTACTGATCCAGGGTACCTCGCTGCCATTAGTTGCAAAATGGCTTCACTTGATATTGCCGGAGAAGGCAAAACAAAGAACCCAGACAGATCTCGGGCTTGCCAATTCAATCAAATCGAATCTGACTGAAATAATTCTCCCCTGTAACTGTTCCGTAACCGGCAGGCAAATCGTTCAGCTCGGGCTACCTAAAACAACAGATATTGCTATTATTCAGAGGGGTCAAAAATTCCTGATACCAACCGGATCAACAGTTCTGGAGGCTAAGGACAAACTTTTCATTTTGTCCGAGAGCGCCGATTCCCTTGACAAGGTATTTAATTGCCTTAAAATCGGAAGTGATACAGAATAACCATCAATCCTGAATGTCGGGTTATAGAATCCATCGTCAATAATTAATAAGAAGGATACTGCCGGAACAAATTGCAGGAAAGGATTGTTTATTTCAAAATCATGCAGTCTAAATAACAATAAATTTTTAAGCTATGAAAAAAATGGATCCTGTGGTACATTTTGAAATGCCGGCACATGACAGAAAACGCATGGCTGATTTTTATTCTGAAGTGTTTGGCTGGCAGGCCCAGATGCTGGGTGAGGAAATGGGTAATTATGTTACAGTCACCACTTCAAAGACTGACGAAAAAGGTAATCCCCTTGTGCCCGGAGCTATTAATGGCGGTTTTTATCCCAGAAGGGATGATATGCCCGATGCGCACCCTTCAATTGTTATTGCAGTGGAGGATATAAAAGAATCAATAAATAAGGTAAAAGCTGCGAAAGGCAAAATACTTGGTGAACCGGTGGAAATTCCAGGTGTCGGTCAGTATGTTTCATTTATTGATACAGAAGGTAATACTCTGAGCATCCTTCAACCTGCCATGACCAGACCCTATTGATAAGATAAAAAAGAATAAAACAGCATGGCAAAATTATCAATCATTCTCAGATTTACATAAACGGTTGCGTATAGCCTATATTGATGGTGACAGGAACCGTCCTGCCGAGTTTGAGCGACTTCTTTCAAGTTTTATTAGATTCAGAAATCATGAGAGACAACCGGTATCTTTGCCTTTTACGCGGAATTAATGTTGGTGGGAAGAATATTATTCCTATGGCTGATTTAAAATCCTGTTTTGAGAATATGGGCTTTACAGGTGTATCGACCTTTATCCAGAGCGGCAATGTTCTCTTTAACTCTGACAAACCTGATATTTCCAGTTTAACTTCTAAAACAGAGCAGGCGCTCTCCGCACAATTCAGATACAATTCAAGTGTTGTCATCGTTCCTCACAACCAGCTAAAAACTGTCATCGAAAAAGCTCCTGAAGGATTTGGGAAAGAGCCGGATAAATTCAGTTATGGAGTAATATTTCTGAAGGAGCCACTTACCCCTGATGAACTGTTAGAAAAGGTAAGAACCAGGGAGGGAGTCGACAGAACGTATGCAGGTGAAACGGTTCTATATTTCTCACGGCTCATAAGCAGGGCATCACAAAGCTATCTGTCCCGACTCATATCATTACCTGAATATCAATATATTACAATTCGAAACTGGAACACTTCCACCAGGCTCCTTAAACTGATGGAGAAACAATAAACTGCTTCGAAAATAAAGTATTTTCCTGACCGAACTTTCCCAATAGGCAATTGTTTTATAAAACATATTGAAGGCATTTTAAATACCCTGTCTGAGAATCTGAAGTTTAAATGTTAAACCAGAGTATGGGTTTTTTGAAATGATAATCTTTATATGCAGTTATGAATTGAGTCCGGCAATAACCAATTAAATATAATAACCATGGCAAGCGTAAATACCTATTTAAATTTTAGCCGCAATACGGAGGAAGCGTTCAACTTCTACAAATCTGTATTTGGCGGAGAGTTTACTGGAAACATATCACGTTTCAGCGAGATCCCTGCATCAGAAAAAATGCCGCCTTTACCGGAATCGGATAAAAACCTGGTAATGCATGTGGCTTTACCAATTCTTGGCGGACACGTATTAATGGGTACGGATGCTCCTGAATCAATGGGATTTAAGCTGAATCCCGGGAACAATGTCTATATAGATCTGGAGCCAGACACCAGGGTGGAGACAAAGCGCCTTTTTAACGCCCTTTCCAAAGGAGGTAAGGTTGAACAACCATTGCAGGAAATGTTCTGGGGCGATTACTACGGTAGCTGCAAGGATAAGTATGGCGTACAGTGGATGTTTAACTGCTCCGAAAAGGTAAAATAAGAACCCATTGATTCAACTATAAACCTTTGAAACGCTATGGACAACTTAATCTATCCCTGTCTCTGGTTTGACGGGAATGCAGGGGAGGCTGCAGCCTTCTATTGCTCAGCCTTTAAAAAAACTAAAGTTACTTCAACGAATCAGATGGCTGTAATATTTGAGGTTGAAGGACAGAAATTCATGTGCCTGAACGGAGGACCGGAATTTACAATCAATCCCTCAATTTCATTTTTTGTAGTATGTGAAACTGAAGATGAAGTAGATAAGACATGGAACGTACTTATCAAGGACGGTTCCGCGTTAATGACGCTGGATAGCTATCCCTGGAGCAAAAAATATGGATGGGTTCAGGACAGGTTTGGCGTAACCTGGCAGCTCTCATTCGGTAAAATAACAGACATCGGACAGAAGATCACTCCAATGCTTATGTTTACCGGCAATCATGCCGGAAAGGCAGAAGAAGCTATTCACTTTTATACATCTGTTTTTGAAAGGTCAGACATAAAATCAATCTCGAGATACACCAAAGATGATAATGATGTGGAAGGGACCATAGTAAACAGTCGGTTCAGTCTGGGTAAAAACGTTTTTATGGCAATGGATAGCTCCCTGCCACATCAGTTCGTCTTTAATGAGGCTATATCACTTGTGGTTGATTGTATTAACCAGAACGAAATAGATTATTACTGGGATAAGCTCACGTCCGGTGGTGAAGAAAGTCAGTGTGGCTGGCTCAGGGATAAATTCGGAGTATCATGGCAAATAGTACCGACTGTTCTGGCTAACCTTATGAATGATCCGTCGAGAGCAGAAAGGGTTACAAATGCATTTCTTCAGATGAAAAAATTCAATATCGCAAGATTGATGAATTCATAATTTCGATCATTCCAATTATCCCCGGCAAGGGGAACACGCTCTTTCAAGATGGCCGGCCGGAACAGGAAATATGGTTCATTAATTGAAAAAACCTTTTGTCACTTAATTCATTTTTAGAATGTTCTGTATTTGTAGATTTGAAAAGCTATTATCTTTGAATAGAAATAATCACCCGGATGAAAATCACGGAAAGCTTCAAACTCTGGTACAGGGCAAACAGATATAAAAACAAGTATGACCGGGGTGGCATATCTTATATTCTGTCTGCTGTTGGAACCGGGGAAACGGTTTTTGATATCGGGGCGCATAAAGCAGGGTACCTTTACTTCTTAAGGAAGCAGGTAGGCGAGTATGGAAAGGTATATGCATTTGAACCTCAGACTGAACTTTATAATTATATCCTAAAAATCAAGAGTTTATCTGATTGGGAAAACGTAATTGTCGAACATCTTGCTCTTTCGGATAAAACCGGGACAGCAACTTTGCTTATACCTTCAGTTAAAGGAAGTAAAAGTACATCTCCCGCCGCTACAATTGTGGTAAATAAGGAGAGTGCAACCTTTTCGCTTAATGAGACTGTGCATACTGAGACGCTTGATTCATACTGCGCTCTCAACAATATTAGTCCTTCATTCCTTAAGATCGATGTTGAAGGTAATGAGCTGAAGATATTTAAAGGAGGAGCTGAAACTTTAAAGAAATATAAGCCGAAGATCTTTGTGGAGATAGAAGCAAGACACGTCGGAAAGGAGGGCGTTATTGAGACTTTCCGGTTTCTGGAATCGTTGGGATATACCGGAGATTTTGTATACGGTCTCAGCAGGATCCCTGTAACTGCATTCAGCTTTGAAAAATACCAGGATCCGGACAATAAGAAGAATTACTGCAACAATTTTATTTTCGAATAATTTTAGAATTATGAACAATACATCTGCTCCGGCTAACATCGATGATTACATTTCAGGATTTGCCGGCCCTGTTCAAAAAAGACTCAGGGAAATGAGAGCTTTAATAAAAAAAGCCGCCCCGGGGGCTAAAGAGGTTATAAGCTATCAGATGCCGGCTTTCAGGCAGAATAGTGTGCTGGTTTACTTTGCAGCTCATACCAGCCACATAGGATTTTACCCGACAGCATCAGGGATTCAGGCATTCAGAACAGAATTCTCTAATTATAAAAGTTCAAAAGGTGCGGTTCAGTTTCCAATTGACGAACAGCTCCCGGCAGTATTAATAACACGCATCGTCACCTTCAGGTTGAAGGAGGATCTTAAAAAGGCCGGACTTAAAACCAGAAAGTAATAATGCGGTTCCGGAGCAGTATCTATTCAATTTTGCTGAACCTGAGGAGCATCATGCGCAGTCCATAGTAAGGCTGAGGTATCATAACCGGCCTCCCCTGCAATCTTAAGATAGGATTTCCTGATATTATCCGGAATGGTTTTTTCCCGTGATAGTATCCACAGATAATTAAGGTTTTGACCGGCCACCAGTGCATATTTATACTGATCATCAAGAGCTATCACATTATATCCGCCATAAAACGGACCGAAAAATGAGACCTTAAGCCTGGCTTCATCCGGATCACCGGCCGATTTAGCCTTACCAACAGCTTCTTTCCATTCCTTTGCCAGATAATCATATCCACGGTTTTCAACCTTGATGGTCCCATTGTCGTTAAGCGAATAGGTTGCAGTTACATTATTCAGATTCCGTTCAAACCTGAAATCAAAACGTGCTATTTCGTACCATTTACCCAGATATTTTTCTTTATCAAAAGGTTTCACTGCTACCACGCCCTGAGGGATAGTAGCACATGATTTCAGTGTGAAAAAAAATATTCCCGTAACGGCTGCCATTGTAAGATATCTTATCATACTTTTATATCAGTTAGGTTAAACTGCAATTTAGTGAATTTACTGTAAAAAGTTTTATTTTATCCTTCATATAATTCAACTTGAGGATGCTATGACAAATGAATACCCTGAATTCTATGCCAGGTTCTATGACCTGATCTACCATTTCATGAGGGACAGTGTTGATCAGGATTTCTTTCAGAACGAAATTAAACAAACCAAAGGCAGAGTACTTGAGATCGGCGCCGGCACAGGAAGATTGTTTATCAGCGCGTTAGACAGCGGTGCTGATATTTACGGCCTCGACATAAGCCCCGCCATGCTAAATATACTGAAGAAAAAATTACCGGATAATGAATTTAATCGTATAAGTCTGCAAGACGTAATTGATTTCAGCTTTCCCTTTAAGTTTAAATTGATAATTGCCCCCTTCCGGGTTTTCATGCACCTGAGTGAAAAAGAAGACCAGATAAAGGCTCTCAATAATGTTTATAATCATCTGGAAAGGGGAGGCAGATTTATATTTGACACATTTGTTCCGGATCTGAAACAGCTTATTAACGGAATAAGAAATATCACGGATTTTGAGGGTGATTATGAACCAGGGAAAAAAATTAAACGTACTATCTCAACCAGCCCTGATCTTATGAACCAGTTAATCAATATCAAATTCCTCATAGAATGGCAGGAAGATGGAGGAACAAAGAAGGGGATATGGAATACAAGGCTCAGATTCTTTTTCCGGTATGAACTGGAGCATCTTATTGAACGGTCTCATTTTAAGAAATATAAAATTTTTGGCGATTACCAGGGAAATCAGCTGGACAGATCGTCAAAGGAATTTATTGTTGTTTGCCAGAAATAAAAATCATGTTCACTTTTATCATATATGAAAAGGACCGGTTAATAGCCGAACTGAAGGACATCTCAGTTAAAATCAATAATGTACAGGACGCAGTAGATCTGCTGGGGGAACTCGGACAATATGACTGTTAAAACTCAATCTGCTTTTCTGACTATCAGATCATTATCAATCATCCTGCTGTTATAAGACTGGATAATTGCTTTCAGCTTTTCTTCCATCTGACCGGCAATTCCGGGTTCATTGTTCAGCAAATTTGTCTCAAGGTATTTATCAGTCCGGTAATTGAAAAGTCCTGCAGGTTTATTATCGATCATTTCAAGAATATGATCCTTCATGTACAACTGATAAGTGCTTCCATTGGTATTAAAAGCAAATGACTCATACGAATCATCAAACAGGTTGTTACCGAAGGCTATATACTCCTCATCAAAATTCAGTAATGAAAGGATTGAAGGCATAATATCGATCTGTTGTGCGATCCTTGGTTTTATACCTTTGAGGTCGCTGCCCGGCTTGAAAAATATGATAGGAATGCAATATGAGCCGAAATTGTTCTGGAATTCTTTATGGATCGACTCGTTGGTATGGTCTGCAGTAATAACGAACAGGGTGTTCTTAAACCACTGAGCCCCGGAAATCTCCTCAAAAAATTCTTTCAGGGAAAAATCTGTATATCCTACCACTTCCACAATAGGCGCAGGGCCTTTTCTGAATTTGTCTTTGTACTTCTCCGGCACCTTAAAAGGATGATGGGAGGAAATTGAGAATATTGAAGCCATGAATGGCTGTGAAAAATTATTCAGCTTTTCGGCAAAGAACTTGAAAAAAGGTTCGTCCCACACTCCCCACATTCCATCAAAATCATCCTTATAGGGATACTCATTCAGACCGAAATAATTATCGAACCCGGCCATCCGTGAAAACGAATCGAATCCCATTGATCCATTGGGAGCACCATGAAAGAAAGCAGTATAGTATCCCTTTCTTTTAAGGAGGGAAGCCAGTCCATCCACCTGATTATTTGCGTAATGCGATATAATATATGGCGTTTCAAGTGAAGGCAATGACGCAAGAATTGAGGGCATGGCATCAATTGATTTTTTACCATTGCCGAGAGTAACATCAAAAGTAAGGCTCTCTTTTATAAGTGAATCCATAAACGGTGTATAGCCTTTATATGTTCCTCCTTCAAGTTCCCTGTTGAGTGACCCGATATATTCACGGGCAAAGCTTTCAAGGATAATAATTACCACATTGTCTTTTATAAATGGTTTTGTTCCGGAGGGATAATGGTGCGGATTAAATTGTCTGTCAAGACCGCTTTTATCATAGAATTCATATCTGACAAGAGGTTTCTTTCCAAAGGTCCGGAGAAGACTGAAGGGAGTATTAAGAACAATAGCCACATCTCTGGGAGATTGCACATAACGTGCAGCATTGCTGATTGTTATTGGCCTGGTGGAATGCTTGTAACCACCTCTTGCTCCTCCAATAACAAGGGCAATAACGAGAGGGATGAAAAGGATATTTACGATATGATACACTATCCGGTTAGAAGGTTCAGGTTTTTTAACCCTGACCTTATTATACAGATAAACCATCAGGAACCAGATAAAGAAGCAAAAAAGGGTTGCAGGCCAGTAGTCGGCCAGGAACTTAAAGAAGATTTTTAACAGATTCGATTCATGCTCAAACGTTCTGAAAACATCAGCCGTTGCCCTTTTAAATACAAACCTGTAATAGACAAAGTCCATACAGTTAGCAGCAATGGCAATCCCGTTTGTAATAAAAAAGATATACCTGATAACTTTCTGATATACCTGGTTATATCTGTAATCGAACGGGGCAATCTCAAGCAGTATGAAGAGCATATTGATATAAACGACTGCCGAGATATCAAAGATTAGACCCCCCTTTAGAATAGAAAAAAATTGCCCTGGATTTATCCCTGGGAACATTTTATGATTAAACAGGTAGAAGCCAAGACGGCAAAAGGAAAAAAGGCACAGGACCAACAATATCCTGTAAACAAAAACAACTAGTATATTTCTGGAGAATACCCAGTTCTTCATCGGCTGAAAAACATCAAATATACCAATTCCTTCAATATTGGCAGAACAAAAAAACCAGCTCCTTATCTAAACGGGACCTGGTTTTAAACAAATTTTATGAACTTCTAGTTATTTTCCTGTGCGTCTTTAATAAGTTCTTTCAGATCGGTGTTATTGAATTCGTTCATTAATTTTGAAGCTCTCCGTCTGGTACCAATCCCCAGCAACATGATAAGGACAAAAATTGCGACCAGAACAATTATCACAATTCTGCTCGTCTCCGGTTTGGCTTTTAATGCCTCGACCAGGCCATGATAAAGCAGGTACAGGGCGAAAATATTTACAGCAAGTCCGATAATAATGCCGGCAGTAAAATTTAACCCTGAAACAAATCCGAGGAGGGCTGAAATAGGCATTATTACCAGTATTGATGCAGTTACTCTGGCATTTGCTTCAAAATCAGTATTACCCTTGCATATTGCAGAAATTACCAGAACTATTACTGCTATGATGAATAATCCGATAATTGCAACAATTATATACCAGATAAAAAGCATGACACCAACTGCACCGCCAAACATACCGGCTCCACCTATTTTAAGAATACTCCATATCAGGGCAATAATTCCCGCTACAAAGCCGTAGATCACTGCTTTGATCAGTGGCTCAGCCATACCTCCCGTGGTCTTCATCGTCGAGAAGTAAGATTTGGGATTTACAAGGACATCTTTTGACTCCTTGATAAAGACATTAAAATCGAAAGTAGAGTTACTCATAGTCGAATTGTTTTAAGGGTTATTTTAATGAATAAAAGTTGATCAGATTTATAATAACTAAGATAGAAAATTTTTCTATTGAATAAGGAAATTTCCTGATAATTAATCGATAAGAAAAATCAGGTAGTAATTATAAACTGAATATCAATTACTTGCGTGAAACTCCCGTTTGAAGTTTATTCAAGGTAGGTATACCCGTAAAGTCCTGAACGGTAATTAGAAAGGAATTCCTTACCCTCTTCGAGGGTTATAATTCCGGCTTTAACGGAGCTTGTTACCCATGATTCCACGGTCCGGACCAATTTCTTGGAATTATATTGAACATAATCAAGCACTTCAGCAACTGTCTCTCCATCAATAACCTGGTCTATTTTATACCCGGTCTCATTAACCGATACATGTACTGCATTTGTGTCGCCGAAAAGATTATGGAGGTCGCCGAGTATTTCCTGGTAAGCTCCTACCAGGAATACACCCATATAATATGGGTCCTTGCCCTTCAGAGCATGCACAGGAAGGTGATGTGACGAATTGCGGGTAGATATAAAGTTATCGATTTTGCCATCAGAGTCGCACGTCATATCCTGGATGGTTGCCGAGATATTTGGCTCCTCATTAAGGCGATGTATCGGCATTATCGGGAATATCTGGTCAATTGCCCATGCATCCGGAAGTGACTGGAAAAGGGAAAAATTACAGAAATATTTATCCGATAGTATCCTGGATATCTGTCTCAGCTCTTCGGGAACATGCTTGGTAATATTTGCTATAAGAAATACTTTGCGTGCAATGGACCAGAAAAGACGCTCAATCTGCGCTCTTGTTTTCAGATCTATCAGACCGAGGCTGAACCTGTCAAGAGCTTCCTCCCTTATCTGCTGTGCATCATGCCATGTCTCAAGCATTCTCGGTTGCTGGAAATTATCCCACAGGCTGTAAAGTTCCTTGACCAGCTCGTGATCCTGCTCATTGGGGATATCCTCGGCGTCCCATGAAGGAAGCGTTGTGGTTTCGAGCACCTCGAAGATCAGAACCGAATGGTGCGCGGTCAGCGACCTTCCCGATTCAGTGATTACATTGGGATGGGGAATACTGTTCTTATTGCTTGCATCTACAAAGGTGCTTACAGAGTCATTCACATATTCCTGGAGTGTATAATTCACGCTGCTCTCACTATTCGAAGAGCCGGTGCCATCATAATCGACACCCAGTCCACCGCCAATATCGACAAACTCTACCTCAAAACCCAGCTTACGAAGCTGAACATAGAACTGCGAAGCTTCGCGTAATGCTGTTTTTATCCGCCTGATCTTTGTTACCTGACTGCCAATATGAAAATGAATCAGCTTTACGCACTCTCTCATTTTATTCTTCTGAATAAAATCGATCGCTTCCAGGAGCTCACTGGAAGTAAGTCCGAATTTGCTAATATCACCTCCCGAATCTTCCCATTTGCCGCTGCCTATACTTGCCAGCTTGATCCTGATACCCAGATTGGGCTTTACCTTCAGCCGTTTTGCAACAGTGGTAATCAGCTTAAGTTCATTCAATTTCTCCACAACAAGGAAAATACGCTTCCCCATTTTCTGGGCCAGAAGCGCCAGCTCGATATAATCTTCATCCTTGTACCCGTTACATATTATGAGCGACTCGGGATCAGTGTTAATAGCAATCACAGCATGGAGCTCGGGCTTTGAACCGGCTTCAAGACCAATATTGAATTTCTTGCCATGACTGACTATCTCCTCCACTACCGGCCTCATCTGATTAACCTTTATAGGATATATTATGAAATTCTGGGCTTTATACTCGTATTCCTCAGAGGCTTTCATAAAGCATTTTGAAATGCTTATTATCCGGTCATCAAGAATATCGGGAAAACGAATCAGGACAGGTGTGGAAACATCCGACAGAATTAGTTCATCGAGCAATTCCTTTAAATCAACGGTGACTCCGTTCTTTCTCGGAGTTACTGTAATATTGCCTTTTTCATTGATTGAAAAATAATCAACTCCCCAACCGTTAATGTTATAGAGTTCAGCCGAATCTTCTATGCGCCACCTTCTCATAATCAGTTATTTTGTAATGGAAATTTGAATATTAAAGATCAGAAAAGCAAAATTTTTTGCAATGTTATTAAAATAACATGAAATGAGGGCTATTTAAATTGAAATAATTCATTGATTGTCTTGTGGTCATGCAGTCTTGCAGTCATGCAGTCCTGCATTACTAGTTTATGAAAGCTATTTTGTAGATTTGTTATTCATATCCTTTGTACAATGAAAAAAATGACAATTCCATTTATTCGGATGTTTCCTTACCTGACTCTCTATGCGGCATGCATGAATTTTAATACCGCAGCTTATGGACAGGAATATGCAATAGGTGCAGATCTTTCTTTTTTGAAAATGGCTGAAGACAGGGGATTCCAGTTTAAGGAAAATGACACTGCCAGGTCCGGTCTGAAGATATTCAGAAACCATGGTTATAACTGGATCCGGCTCAGACTATTTCATACTCCAACAAATCTTCCGAATAACCTCGATTATACGATTGAACTTGCAAAAAAGGCAAAGGACCTTGGTTTTAAATTTCTTCTCGATTACCATTACTCGGATACCTGGGCTGATCCCGGGAAGCAATACCTTCCAAAAGCCTGGGAGGGACTTTCCCACAAGGATCTTGTCGGCGAAGTGCGCCTGTACACCTCCGAAACTATTAAAAAATTCAGTGAGGCCGGAGTCCGGCCGGATATGGTCCAGATCGGTAATGAGATCATCAACGGAATGTTATGGCCTGACGGGAAACTGCCTGAGAACTGGAGCAATTTTGCCGAGCTTGTCGCCGCCGGAATAGAAGGTGTTTCTATTGGTTCCGGGACAGATAAAAAACCAGCTATCATGATACATATTGACCAGGGAGGTAATAAGGATAAGACAAGGTATTTTTTCGATAAACTTCTTTCCTATGGGATTAAGTTTGATTTTATCGGTCAGTCATATTACCCCTGGTGGCATGGTTCACTCCTTGATCTTCGGGGGAACATGATTTTTATGGCTGAAAAATATAAAAAACCAATAATAGTTGTTGAGGCTGCTTATTGTTCTTCTCCGACCGAATATAAAAATAAGCCGGCTCCTTTCCCTGAAACGCCTGACGGACAAAAAGAATTCCTTGAAAGCGTAAACGATATTGTTCTGGCGACGCCTTATAACCTCGGAGCCGGGGTATTCTGGTGGGAACCGGCAACTATGGGAGGAAGATCAACCCGTGATTTCTTCGATGAAAAAGGAAATGTTCTGCCTGTGATTACGGTATTTGATAAATATACCAGGTATTAAAAGGGTGTGGTTTTCAGAACCGCTTTGTTAATGACTCTGTAAACCGGATACGGAAAATACCCTCCTCCCCATTGAGGGACAAGGTACCGGTCAAGGAAATTCCACGTTATTAATCCGTCATCCGATTGTGGTTCAAGGAGGTATGCGGCCAGGTTTGCCAGAGGCTGAGCGCTCCTGATCACAATTGTTCCTGCAGGAAATTCATCAGTCTCCTTTACGAACCTTCCGTTTATCGTATTTGTATAATGCCCCTGGTTAAGGCGATCAGCACCTTTAAGCTCAGTTATTTCGAATCGTTCCACCTCAATTTTTGAAAGTTGCATAAGCTTTTCCATCCTGATTCCATGAATTTTCAAAAGTGAAACAACATTTGCGTCATTTATTCTGAGCAGGTAAGCATAAGGAAATTTTACATTTTTAACAGGGTAATAGTCAATGTAATAGGGAATCGTCACAGTTTTCTGACGGTCGCTTCTCTGCATCCTTTGCCTGCCATTCGAATCTGTAACCATGTCTGCTTCATAAGTTTTAACTGTCACCTTATCAGGAAGAGGCTTCGCTTTATATTCTATTGCAAATGAGTCTGATACTGATGGATTCAATCCGCGTTCAACAGTCCTGGCATCTGCCTCATTCAGAATAGTCCTGATTTCGTCCTTATGCGCAAATACATAGTCAGTCAGTGACTTAATAAGAAAATAGCAACCCCAGACCCGGGATTTAAAATCAGCATATACATAATTCTCATTCAGGATCCCCAGCCTGTTTCTAAGACCATAGTAGTTGCTCATATACCTTGGCTCCACAGCATCATAGAACCACCCTTCCTCCGGCTTCATCATATCATTGAATTCACCGTAAAAGCAGTTTTCAACTTTATATTTATTAAGAAGAGTTGCCGACATTTCCGGCATCATCCTTGTTCGCATATAATTTATAAGAGAGTAATCTCCCGCCGGATTGACCATCCAGGTAAATGTCACGGGTTCCACGTGATATGATCCGTCAGTTGTATGGCAATCCATAAAAACCGCAGGATCCCAAACATTGAAGACCTTTGAAATGACGCCTCTCACCTCAGACGATTCGGCTTTCATTGCATCACGATTAAGATCCAGATACTGTCCATTGTATCTTACTCCCACCCCGTTCACCGGTCCGTTCTGATATGTCCTGTTCCGGGGGCTGATCTGCTCATTACCATCAGGATTGAAATTCGGACAAATCAGTAGAATAATTTTTTTAAGCAGTTCCGGGTTTTTTTGAGAAAGCAGATCACGCGCAAACATAAGAGCAGCTTCCTTGCCTTCGACCTCTCCGGCATGTATATTCGCCTGCACATAAATTATGATCCTGCCATCCCGGTACAGATCCTTTGGTGATTTTGGCAGCGGATCTCCAATAATCAGCAATGGTATATTCCTTCCTTCCGCAGATACGGCAATATTTTCAACCCGTATGTTTTTTGACGATTTTTTAAGTTCGCTGATGAATGTCATTACATCATTATAATCCGATGTTGATTTGAAATCGCTCTTTTCAGCAACTGTCTGAAATATGACCTGTCCAGTCGCCTGAATGAATACAATGAACAGGACAATACTCAATATGAGACTTTTTTTCATTTTGCAGCTTTTGTTATGATCAGACATATAAAACAGGATTATTTTCAGGTAAGGAAATACAACAAATATTAATATGAATAGTTTCACCGGTCATGAAATACATGCTAATTATTGATAAAAAGTATAATTATTGTATTTTTTATTGGATTATTTAAATAAAATTATGTATTTTAGCGGCCTAAATTTTAAAAAAGAATACAATGAACAAAGGAACAGTAAAATTTTTTAATGTATCAAAAGGATTTGGATTCATTAAAGACGCAGATTCGGAAAATGAATATTTTGTACACGTTTCCGGCCTGATTGACAAAATCAAAGAAAACGACGAAGTTACATTTGAACTTGCAGAAGGAAAGAAAGGAATTAATGCAGTAAACGTCAAACTGGCTTAATTTTTAAACTTGAGATACAGAGGCCGCCATGAACTGACGGCCTTTTTTATTTCTTAACTGCTCCTGTCCCGCCAGGTGTCACAGCCAGAAATGCGATTTGATAATTTCAAAGTAAAAGCCCCCTTAAGCTGGTCGGGGGCATAAAAGTCTTGCAGTACCCCTAAGACCTGCAAGCTAATCAGTCAAAAACCGATTACTTTGGAAATATTCTCAAACCGTTTCTATTTCTTCTCGGCTTTCTTTGCTTTTTTGGCGGCACGTTTTTCTTTTAGCGACTTGGTCGGCTGTTTTTTGACTTTTGATTGTTCTTTTGCTTTTTCGTGTGACATGGCATGTTGTGTTAAGTTCATAACTCAACAAATTTAGAAAAATCAGAGATTACTTTGTTTTTAGTTTTTAACAGCTTAGGGCTTACCTGATTAAAGCTCCGGCATTTTTGTCGAGCCACCATTCAGCTGTTCCGTGTACCGGAATGATCTTTCCGGCAGGAAAGTCCGGAGATCCTGCCTCTTTTCTGAATATCCGGTTTATAATCCTTGCTTTTCCGCTGCCGCTTACAAGGAAAAAAATTGAATCTGCATTGTTAATAACTTTTCCGGTCAGAGTAATTCTTTTCTGTCCCGACACCGGGTGCCTGGATACCTCACATATTACCTCACTATTCAACAAATTTGAATTGCCCGGAAAAATGGATGCTGTATGACCATCATTTCCGACACCAAGAATTATAATATTGAATTCCGGAAAATTTCCCTGGCGATCAGTATAATCCATAATCTCCGCACCATATCTTACAGCTTCCCCTAGAGGATCATCCTCCCCCTTTATCCTGTGAATATTCTTCTCCGGAATATTGATTTTGCTGAGGAATATCCTCGAAGCAGAACCATAATTACTTTCCGGATTATCCGGAGGAACACATCTTTCATCGCCCCAGAAAAAGTGGACATTGCGCCAGTCAACTGATTCACTGTACTTCTCTGCCAGAAGTTTAAACAAAAGTTTTGGCGTTGTACCACCTGAAAGAGCAATGCTAAATGGATGCTTTTCATTGAAAGAATTTGAAACCAGAACCACCAGTTTCCTGGCAAAAGCTTCTACGAGTTCCCCGGGAGAAGGGAATATCTTATATATTCTATCCACTCTGTATTCAATTTATAATTCGCAGTACACACCGTCCTCAGCCAGGTTTTTGCAGGGAAAACGCCATGACAGTCCGCATCCTTCAATAAGATCATCGCAAACCTCCGGACCCCAGGTGCCTGCGGGATATCCATACATCTTTATGCGCGGGTTATTGGCCCAGGCTTTCTGAATAGGCTCCACAAATTTCCATGCCATCTCAACTTCATCATCCCTTGAGAACAGCGTCGAATCTCCCGCCATAACATCATAAAGTAATCTTTCATAAGCTGAAGGCACCCGGATATTGGCCAGATCCTTATAATGGAAATCCATATCGACATTCTTGACATTAAAACCGGACCCGGGTTCTTTCATATCGAATTTAAGTAGAATGCCTTCATCGGGTTGTATCCTGATTATCATCTGGTTGGATGTGGATATCCCGACTTCTCTCTGGAAAAGATGATGAGGAGTTCTTTTAAAGTGGATGACTATTTCCGTAACCCTTATAGGCAGCCGTTTCCCGGTCCTTATATAAAACGGTACACCTCCCCAGCGCCAGTTATTAATAAAAAATTTAATAGCTACAAATGTTTCGGTTCTGGAGTGGTGGGATACTCCTGTTTCATACCTGTAACCCGGAAGACATTCTCCCCCGACTGTAGATCGAGTATACTGTCCGCGAATTACCACCTTGGGAACTTCAGCTTCAGCAACAGGCTGCAGCGATTGAAAAATTTTAAGTACCTCGTTCCTTATTGCATCAGGTTCGAGTGAAGAGGGAGGTTCCATAGCGGTCAGTCCCACCATCTGTAAAAGATGATTCGGGACCATATCCCTTAGTGCTCCTGCAGAGTCATAATAGCCACCCCTTTGTTCCACACCAATGCTCTCAGCAGCCGTAATCTCTACCCGGTGAATATAGTTTCTGTTCCACAATGGTTCAAAAATACCATTTGCAAATCTTGTAACCAGCAGATTCTGAACTGTTTCTTTTCCCAGGAAATGATCGATCCGGTATATCTGCTCCTCTGAGACCAGCTCATGAAGCCTTTTGTTGAGTTTTTTTCCTGATTCCAGATCATAGCCGAAAGGCTTTTCAATTATTATTCTTCTGAAACCTCCGGTCTGATCTGTAAGCCCCGATCCCGTTATATTTTCAGCTATTTTCTCATACATTACCGGAGGAGTAGCCATATAAAATATTATGTTACCACCGGTATTGGAGACTTTATCTGTTTCCTGAAGCTTATTTTTAAGCTTTCCATAATCATCCGGCACCGCGTTATCCATTGTCAGATAGAACAGACAGCCGAGGAATTCATTTACTGATGCCTCATCCTTTGGCTTCTCTGCCGAAAATAACCGGATGCTTTCTTTCATCTTATCTCTGAAATCGGAGTCAGTAAAAAATGTCCGGCCTGCTCCCAGTACAGCGAATCCTGCAGGCAGAAGCTTCTGGATTTTCAACGAATAAAGCGCGGGTATTAACTTTCTTGAAGTCAGATCCCCTGATGCTCCAAAAATTACCAGGATAAGACTTGAAGGATTTTCCATATGATGGTAAGGGTAAATATATAATTAAGACAAGTTTACGAATAAATTGTTCTTATTTTAATCGGAAGCCCGGATTTCATAAGCCCTGATTTATAAACATTGTTGATTAAATATTAACAACTTTTTTAATGATTGTTTACATTTATTAATCTTTTTAACATTTTTTAAATCAGATTGAAAGAATTCTTCATATATTTGCAGCAGAAATTTACAGGATGTACAGGAATACAAACATATCATTATTGATTCTTATTAGGTTCATTGGATTAGGGTGAGAATGGTATTTGATATGAGGTTAGTGAAAACCGTTCTCCGGAAAAACAGAGAACGGTTTTTTTATTTTTCGACTAATAAGGAAAAAGATGAAAACTGAAAGACCGGGTAACCAGGGATTGTACAGGAAAGATTTTGAACATGAAAATTGCGGTATTGGTTTCGTGGCTCATCTCAAGGGAAGAAAATCCCATTCTATTATCAGACAGGGGCTCGATGTTCTAAGGAATATGACCCACCGGGGAGCAGAAGGAGCAGACAGTAAGACAGGAGATGGTGCCGGCGTTCTTATTCAGGTGCCCCGCGATTTCTACCTTATTCAGGGTTATTCCCTTCCACCTTCAGGACAATTCGGTACCGGATTGTTGTTTCTTCCCCGGGACATATCAGATGCAGCCGTATGTGAGGAAATACTCCTGAACCTTGTGAAAGAAGCTGGCGTCGATTTCCTGGGATTCAGGGAGGTTCCAAGAAACAGCTCGGTTCTTGGTGAAATATCAAAAGCTGCAGAGCCAGCCATTAAGCAAATCCTTCTTGGTGCCGATATTCCCCAGGAAGACCTGGAAAGGAAGCTTTACATTATCAGAAAACGTGCTGAACGGATTATCAGAAATTCCGACCTCAGACAAAAAAGCTTCTTTTATATACCAAGTCTCTCCACCAAGGTACTTGTCTATAAGGGTATGCTGACGTCATTACAGCTTAGTGAATATTTCTCCGACCTGACAGACGATCGTCTTCAAAGTGCAATTGCACTCGTTCATTCACGCTTCAGCACAAATACTTTTCCAAGCTGGGATCTTGCACAACCTTTCAGGGTGTTGGGACATAACGGCGAAATAAATACGATAAGGGGGAACAGATTGTGGATGGAAGCAAGAGAATCAATCCTTAAATCAGAAAAGCTGGGCGACCTCCTGGAGATTTATCCTGTCATTGAACCGGACAAAAGCGATTCGGCTTCACTCGATAATGTGCTGGAATTCCTGCTGATGAGCGGTAAATCACTTCCTTACGCAATGTCAATTCTCATACCTGAATCAATTAATGCAAAAAATCCCATCTCCCCGGAACTGAGAGCTTTTTATCATTATCATTCAACATTCATGGAACCCTGGGATGGACCTGCTTCACTGATCTTCTCCGATGGAAGATATATTGGAGGTATGCTCGACCGAAACGGTTTACGGCCATCAAGGTTCATTATTACTACAAACGACCTTATCGTCCTTGGATCCGAAGCAGGCGTCCAGACTTTTCCTCCCGAAGAAATAAGAGAGAAAGGCAGGCTGAAGCCAGGTAAAATGCTGCTGGTCGACACAGAGAAGGGGAAGCTTTTATTTGATAATGAACTTAAAGCGCAGCTTGCCGGCGAATATCCCTATGGAAAGTGGATTGAACAAAATATGGTAAACCTTGAAGAGATCGAAGTAGGACATATTGTGCCTCCGGAGCTGGGTCCGGATTACAACAAATATATTACATCGTTCAATTATTCGATGGAGGATATTGAGAAGTTGATCAAGGAAATGGCAAGCACTGGCAAAGAACCTACCAGTTCAATGGGGAATGATGTGCCACTGGCTATCCTTTCGAAAAAACCTTATAGATTGTTTAACTACTTCAAGCAGCTTTTCGCTCAGGTTACAAATCCTCCGATAGATCCTATCAGGGAAGAGCTTGTTATGACCCTTTCAGGATATTTAGGATCACTTCAGCAAAACCTTCTTGAAACTTCACCTGACATTGTCAAGATGGTTCGCTTCAGAAATCCTGTCATTACAAATACCTATTTTCAAGTGGTTAAAAACCTGCGGTATAAAGGATTCTCTTCAGCAAATCTTTCTATACTGTTCGATGCATCCAGGGGTGCCGAGGGACTTCAAAATGCAGTGGATCAGCTTTGTATTGATGCTGAAAAAGCAGTCGATGAAGGGAAGAACTATATAATACTGTCTGACAGAGGCATTGACCAAAACACTGCTCCCATCCCATCACTGATGGCAGTTTCGGCTGTTCATCATTACCTTATAAATAAACGGAAAAGAATGCAGATTGACATTGTTCTGGAGAGTGCCGAGCCACGTGAGGTGATGCATTTTGCACTGCTGTTTGGTTATGGGGCAAGCATTATCAATCCGTATATGAGCTTCGCAATAATTGATAACCTGGTAAAGGAAAAAGCCATTCAGCTTGATTACCAGAAGGCTGAAGCAAACTATATCAATTCTATCCAGAAAGGGATCCTTAAGATAATGTCAAAGATGGGGATCAGCACGCTCAGAAGCTATCGTTCTTCGCAGATTTTCGAGGCTGTAGGAATTCATCAGGATGTAATAAGCAAATATTTTGCCGGAACTGTGACACGTATCGGTGGAATTGGGATGACTGAAATAGCAGAGGAGATTCTGATACCTCACCGTAAAGCTTTTGTAGTAGAACAGCAGCCCGAAATTCTTACAGAGGGGGTATATTCTTACAGAAAGCATGGCGAGCATCATGCATGGAATCCTGAGACCATCGCCCTCCTGCAATGGAGTACAAGAACTGCAGATCAGTCTAAGTTCAAAGAATATTGCAGGCTTGTAAACAGTGAAACTGATAAGCCCGGATTCTTAAGGGGTTTGCTGAGAATCAGGAAAAATCCTATACCCCTTAATGAGGTTGAACCTGCGGAAAAGATAATGAAAAGGTTTGTCACGGGAGCAATGTCATATGGCTCTATAAGCCGTGAAGCTCATGAAACTCTGGCAATTGCCATGAACAGGATAGGCGGCCGGAGCAATACCGGAGAAGGTGGTGAAGATCCTGAGAGGTTCAAACCAAGGGAAGACGGGAATAATGTCCGCAGCGCCATAAAGCAGGTTGCATCCGGCCGGTTTGGTGTTACAGCAGAATACCTGGTAAATGCTGATGAATTACAGATAAAAGTGGCACAGGGGGCAAAACCCGGCGAGGGCGGTCAGCTTCCGGGTCATAAGGTAGATAAGATCATTGCCAGAACGAGATATTCAATTCCGGGGATAACACTAATTTCCCCTCCGCCGCATCACGATATTTATTCTATCGAAGATCTTGCCCAGCTGATCTTCGACCTGAAAAATGTAAATCCTGCTGCAAAGATAAGTGTAAAGCTGGTTTCGGAAGCCGGAGTGGGTACTATTGCAGCCGGTGTTACAAAAGCAGGAGCTGACCTGATTACTATCAGCGGATATGAAGGAGGTACCGGGGCCAGCCCGGCATCATCAATAAAGCATGCCGGACTGCCTCTGGAATTAGGACTTGCCGAAACCCAGCAAACACTGGTCATGAATAACCTCAGAAAAAAAGTGATGATTCAGGCTGATGGTCAGCTGAAGACAGGCCGCGATATAATTATGGCTGCTCTGTTGGGTGCCGAAGAATTCGGATTTTCAACATGTGCCCTTATAGTCCTGGGATGTGTGATGATGCGGAAATGCCATCTGAATACATGCCCGGTAGGCGTTGCAACCCAGAATCCCGAGCTGAGAAAAAGATTTGCGGGGAAAGCTGATTACCTGATTAATTTCTTCAGGTTCCTGTCAGAAGATGTACGGGAACACCTTGCTGACCTTGGTTTCAGAACTCTTGATGAGATTGTCGGACGATTCGACCTGCTTGAACGCAATCCGGAAATAGGGCATTGGAAGACCAGGAATCTTGATCTTTCAGGCATGCTGACTCTCCCATCAGAATCAGGCGTGAATGCAATGCATTGTATTGAGAAGCAGGAAAGCAGGATCGGGAATGTACTTGACCTGGATCTTATCAGGGAATCGGAACGGGCAATTGCTGAAAAGATACCCGTAGAAATTCAGCGGACCATCAGGAATACTGACAGAACAACAGGTGCTATGCTCTCGGGGAAGATTGCATCGATCTATGGATCAGCAGGTTTACCTGATGGGACGATAAAATGCAGGTTTTCGGGATCAGCAGGCCAGAGTTTTGGTGCATTTCTGTCGCCCGGTATTGAACTTCTTCTTGAAGGTGATTCAAATGACTACCTTGGCAAGGGGCTTTCCGGAGGAAGGATCATTGTTGTTCCCCCCGCAGGCTCTCTTTTCGAAGCAGATAAAAACATAATAACCGGAAATACATTGCTTTATGGTGCAACCCGGGGTGAAGCATTTATATCTGGTGTTGCAGGCGAAAGGTTTGCAGTCAGGAACAGCGGTGCCATTGCCGTGGTAGAAGGCGTGGGGAACCATTGCTGCGAATACATGACAGGCGGAAGGGTTATAGTTCTTGGCAAGACAGGCAGCAACTTTGCAGCCGGCATGAGCGGAGGCATTGCTTATGTCCTCAACGAGCGTGGTAATTTCGATTATTATTGCAACATGGGCATGGTGGAGCTCTCCCTCGTCGAGGATCTTGATGATATTGGTGAACTGACGGGTCTTATATCACGACATTATCAGTTTACAGGAAGTAAAAAAGCAAAAATGATCATCGACGAACCGGATAAATACATCCCGAGGTTTATCAAGGTAATACCTTATGATTATAAAAAAGTACTTCAGGAACAGGAGCTCGAAAAGCTGAGGCTCAAAATAGCCAGCGTGGAGATGGATGTGGAATTCGGTTCCGGAATGTAAGATTAAATATATATAATCAACTATTTATCTATCAGTATAGTATGGGTGACAGTACAGGATTTTTAAAGATAAAGAGGAAAGAGGCTGGGAACAGACCGCTTAACGAAAGAATATGTGATTTCAGCGAGGTTGAACAGGTCCTGAACAGTGAGGATCGGATGCTTCAGGCTTCAAGATGCATGGATTGCGGAACACCATTCTGCCACTGGGCATGCCCGGTGGATAATTTAATTCCTGAATGGAATGACCTTCTGTTTAAAGGCGACTGGAGGGCAGCAAGCGAACGACTCCATAGAACCAACAATTTCCCGGAGATCACCGGCAGGATATGCCCTGCACTCTGTGAACATGCATGCGTACTGAATCTGAACACGCAACCCGTTACTATCCGGGAAAATGAAGTGGCAATCGTGGAGAAAGCTTTTAGTGAAGGTTATATCAGGCCAAATCCACCTAAGAAACGGACGGGCAAAAAAGTTGCCGTTATAGGCAGTGGACCGGCTGGCATGGCTGCAGCTGACCAGCTCAATAAAGCCGGTCATCTTGTAACTCTCTTTGAGAAGGATGAAAAAGCCGGAGGACTGCTCAGGTATGGGATTCCCGACTTTAAACTAAGTAAAGCAGTGGTTGACAGGCGGCTTGACCTTATGACTAAAGGAAGGTCTCATTATCCGTACCGGGGTAGCTATCGGTAAAGATGTGAAGGGGAAAGAGCTTATGGATACTTTTGATGCAATATGCATTGCAATAGGTTCAGGTTATCCGCGGTCACTGCCTGTTGAAGGCAGCGATTTCAAGGGAATACATTCAGCAATGGATTTTCTTACAGCCCAGAACAGGCTGAATGCAGGACTTCTGCCTTTAATAGGAGAACCTTTGAACGCCGGTGGTAAGAGGGTTCTTGTAATAGGAGGCGGAGATACAGGTTCTGATTGTGTGGGCACAGCAATCAGACAGAAAGCATCATCCGTTACTCAGATCGAGATACTCTCAAAACCTCCGCTGCAAAGAAATACTGACAATCCTTGGCCTTATTATGCAAAAGTACTTAAAACCTCAACCTCCCATGAGGAAGGCTGTGAAAGATTCTGGGGCCTTTCAACCCTGAGGTTTGTCGGGGACGGGAAGATTTTAAGAGGCGCTGAAGTAGAAGAAGTAAAATGGGACCTTATTGATAACAAATACCTGATGTCGTCAATTCCGGGAACCCGGAGGGTAATCGAGGCAGACCTGGTTCTGCTTGCCCTTGGCTTTATTCATCCGGTATTGGAAGGATTGGTCACTGAAATGGGCATTGAGCTCGACAACCGGAAGAATTTAAAAGTAAATCCCGATATGTCAACGAGCATTCCAAAAGTTTTTGCCGCAGGCGATTCAGTAAACGGGGCCAGCCTTGTGGTAAATGCCATCGCATCCGGAAGAAGGGCGGCTAAAGAGATTAATAAATTTCTTCACAATAATTAAAACCCTGCCTCTTCCTTTCCACCGGGAGATTCATTTCTTTTAACTACCCTGAGAATGGTCATCCTTTCAGTTTTCTGAAAGGTTAATCAGAATATAGACTACATAAAAAACATGCTGCACTGATTATAAATTAAAATAAGGATCTGACTCGTTAAAGCCAGATCCCCTGAATATGAATTTATAAATTACTATTTCCGGTCGCTGATCAGTCTCATATCCCTGACTGTACTAATCAACCTGATCAGTTCAGCCCTGTATCCGTCTTCATCCTCTCCCCTTGCAGATCGTGCCAGTTTGGTTGCCCCTTCAAGAGTGGCAGTACCCTTGAATTCTGATTCTCTGAGGATCATTCCAAACTCTGCAACTGCAGCAGCGAACCGCAGGTTTTCGGAAGCACCTTCAATTTCTTCACCCGATCCTCTTACAGGCTTCTCAAGAAGCATGCTTGTCTGCCCGTCGGGTTTTTTGTACCGGACTTTAATCGTAAGTAATTCATCTGAATAATCGCCTACACTGATATTGCGTGAAGGCTGATATTTCAAAGGATCTATTGAAGGTATCCTCTCTTCCGATCCGGCCGGTACAAGCTCATAAAGAGCTGTTACCAAATGTCCTGCTCCCATTTCTCCGGCATCTTTGGTATCATCATTGAAGTCTTCATTATTCAGGAGCCTGTTCTCATAACCGATCAGCCTGTATGATTCAACCCTTGCAGGATTGAATTCCAGCTGGAATTTTACATCTTTTGCTATTGTGAAAAGCGTACCGCCAAATTCACGGACCAGCACCCTGCGTGCCTCCTGAAGATTATCTATATATGAATAGTTACCGTTGCCTTTGTCAGCGATAATTTCCATCTTGTCATCCTTTACGTTACCCATCCCGAAACCAAGAACTGTCATAAAAACACCAATCTGGCGTTTTTCCTCCACGAGCCTTTCCATCCCGCCATTGCTGGATTCACCGACATTAAAGTCACCGTCAGTCGCAAGAATGATCCTGTTGTTCCCGCCTTTGATGAAGTTTTCCTCAGCCTCCCTGTAGGCTAGTTTCAGCCCGGCTCCGCCGGCTGTAGATCCACCTGCTTCAAGATTATCTATTGCATTCATTATCAATTCCTTTTTATTGCCTGGTGTTGATTCCAGAGCCAGCCCTGCTGCACCTGCATAAACCACTATTGCTACATGATCCTGAGGACGGAGTTCGTTAACCAGAAGCCCGAAAGCGGATTTAAGGAGCGGGAGCTTGTTGGGTGCGCTCATCGAGCCTGAAACATCTATAAGGAATACAAGATTGGAAGGAGGAAGTGATGACTTATCAATATTTTTTCCTTTTAAACCAATCTGAAGGAGCTGATGTCTGTTGTTCCATGGACATATTGCCAGCTCGGCATAAACTGAAAACGGGTGCTCGCCCCTGGGTTCCGGATAATCGTATTTAAAATAATTGATCATCTCCTCTATCCGCACTGCATCAGCCGGAGGAAGGGAACCGGAATTAATGAACCTGCGGATATTGGAATAGGAAGCATTGTCAACATCAATGGAAAAAGTAGATAACGGATCATTTTTCACAATTTTATACCCGTTCTCATTTATCGCTGCATAACCCTCGGTGTTAAAATTATTATTATAACGCCTGAAATTATTAAATCCCTGTCCATAAGCTTTTGATTCATAAGCCACACCTGCCGACATTGGAGCAGCCTGAGAAGATTTGTCTTTCTTTGTTGCATAATTTGTTACCGACAATTCGTCTCTGACCACTATAAGCAGATGCATTGTCACATTTATTATGCTTTTTTCAGTGATAGCTTTCTCGACAGTTACATACCCGGGATAAGAAAATATCAGGTTCTTGTCCTGTTCTTTTACAGTTACCTGGTAATTGCCTTTCAGATCCGAAATAGTCCCCGTGGGAGCTCCTTTTACTGAAATATTTACTCCTGCAAGGGGATTGCCCTGATCATCGGTCACTTTCCCGGTGATGGTCCTGGATCCGGTGAATGAGATCATTGCGGCAGCAAGGATCAGTATTACGAAAACTTTTAAACTGTTTTTCATCTTTCTGGAATATTGGTTAAACTTTATTTATAGGATGCAGGCATTTCACAAATTCCATAAAGAGGATAAGAATTTTTTATTTTGAGTTATCTTTAAGAATATTTTAGAAACCAAATCAGGAAGGACCCGGAGGCCAGATATACCGATGCTGCTGAAGGTGACAAGAAATACATGGCGCCAGAAAAACGACGAAGAGCTGCTCACTGAATTCAGCTCTTCGGGAGATATTGAAGTTCTGGGAGAGCTCTATTCCAGATATATGCATCTTGTATATGGAGTTTGCCTGAAATATCTGAAGAACAGGGATGAATCGATGGATGCCGTGATGCAAATATTTGAAAAGCTGATAATCGAAATACCGAAACAAAAAATTGATAATTTCCACGGCTGGCTCCATGTGGTTACAAAGAATTACTGCCTGATGCAGCTTAGGTCAAAAAAATCTGACTATGATAACTACAACGACTGGGTAATTGATCCCGCGAATTTTATGGAATCCGTTTATGAATTGCATCCTATTGACACAAAGGAACCGGACATGGAAAAGGCTCTGGCAGATTGCATAGAAAGGTTGAAAAGTGACCAGCGGGATTGCATCCGGCAATTTTATTTCGAAAACATGTGCTATAATGAGATCGCAGAAAATCTAGGCCTAGATGAAAAAAAAGTGAAGAGTCATCTTCAGAATGGAAAAAGAAATCTGAAACTTTGTCTTGAAGAAAAAAATGAAACAGGGAAAAGAAAATAGGAAGAGTGCACTCTCTGAATTTCAGCGCTATATCAGGGGTGAAATGACTAAAAGAGAAGAGAATGCATTCCAGCGGAAACTGCAGAGAGATCCTTTTGCAGATGAAGCAACTGAAGGTTATTCAGGTATCTCCTCCCGGGAAGCAACTGATGATCTGAACCTCCTGGCGAAGAAGCTTAAAAGCAGGATCAGCGGGAGGCAAAGGATATTATTTTACCGTATTGCGGCTTCAATTGCCATCCTGATGATCTTATCCACAGTATATCTGGTTATCCGGCAAACCAGGCCCTCTGACAGGATCAACGATCTGTCTGTAGTAACAGTACCTGCAAACAAACAAAAGCAGGAAGCATTGAATAAACCGGAAGTTGCTGAATCCACTGATAATCAGGCATTCCCTGAAAACAAATCAGAACAGCCGGGAAATGCAGGTATTCAGGATACCAGCACTGTTAAGGGTTTTTCAGATAGAAAAGAGCTGCCCCTGTCAGCTGGAATCGAAGATAAAGCAATAACTGCTGAAAAAAAGGATTCCGATATATATCCTGCAAAGGAAGAAATGGCTGTCTCTGCTGCTGCGATAACCAAAGCGGAGAAGCAGGCTGATACTGGTAAAATTCAGATAGATATCCAGCCGCCAGCGGCAGGATTGGGAGAGGTAACCACTATCGGGTATGGTACTAAAAAGAGTGCAGTCCCTGTAAATGCAGTTGTATCCCGGCAGGGTGATATAACATCTCTCTCTGATAACCGCCCTCAGCCAGTAAACGGGCAGGCAGATTTCGACAGGTATATTGTGGAAAATATACAGCAGCTTGATTCGCTGGCAACCGGACAGAGGGTTGTTGTTGTCAGTTTTATTGTAAGGAGTTCAGGCAGCCTGGACAGTCTGAAGGTTGTAAGCAGCCCCGGACAGGAATATTCTGATGAGGCTCTAAGGCTGATCAGGAACGGACCTGCATGGAAGCCTGCAAGAGAAAACGGGATTAATGTAGATAATGAAGTGAGTTTACGAATTGTATTTAAATAAAAGCATAACGGCACAGAGGCGAATAGGCGCAGAGGCGCAGAGGCGCAGATGGCTCAGGGGCTGAATATATGATAATTTCCTTATAATAATAATATGATTCAACGAATAAGCATAGCTGCAATTTTTATTGTAATATTTTCTCAAAATACCTGCTCCCAATTTCCTGACTCTACAAGTTTTAAAATTAATCCCAGGTACAGCTTTTATTCATATGAAAGGATTGGAGAGGCAATACTTCATGTACCCTTGAACCTGGCATATAACAATCTGTCTGTCCGTCTTAGGATAAATGAAGACTCTGTTATATGGAAAGGTGTTCCGGGGAAGAAAATTTTAAGGATTCCTGTCAGGCTTGATTATCAACCCGGAAATTTTGAAATCAAAGCTGATATTAAAATATCGGGAAGAAGTACGAAATATGTTGCAACCGGCAATCTTTCGATACTTAATTATAAACCTAACGAAGTAAAGACTGACAGGCTGACCGGAGGTCTCATTGTCAGCAAAAGAGAGTTCTTTCCCTTCGGATTTTATTGCTATTCTCCGGTTAACCGGACACTTCCCGAAGAGGAGGTCGTAAAGGGCTTTAATATGATGTCACCTTACCAGAAAATCCTCCCGCAGACATTAAATGAAAGGAAATCATATATGGACCGTTGTGCAGAGTTGGGAATGAAAGTCCATTACAACCTGCTCTCGGTAACAGGAGGTGGAGGGGTCGGTTCAAAGGATGAGCATATTAATGAAAATGAAAAAACAGAACTACTCTTAAATGAGATAAATACGTTTAAAGATCATCCTGCCCTGCTCGCCTGGTATATAGCAGACGAACCAACCGGGAACAAAATTTCTCCCGATTCTCTTTTCCAGATTTACAATATTGTCAGGAAGGCAGATCCGTGGCATCCTGTTTCAATAGTATTCATGGCTCCTTTCATTTCATCAAAAAAATATGCTGACGGGCTCGACATTGTAATGGCTGACCCGTATCCGGTGCCCGATAGTCCCGTAACTATGGTTGGAGATGTTGCAGCTTTGCTTTATGGTGAATTTCGCGGAAAAAAGCCTGTCTGGATTGTTCCTCAGGCATTCGGCGGAGGTGAATGGTGGGGGCGGGAACCCACGATCCAGGAAATCAGGGCAATGACTTATCAGTCAATTATTAACGGAGCACGAGGTATCCAGTTCTTTATCAGGCAGGGGCTTAATTTATTCCCTAAATCCACATCCGCATGGGCTGAATGCGGACAGATGGCAATAGAAATAGCAGAACTTACACCATGGCTCCTTTCAGATGAAGAGACCATATCTGTAAGTTCCGGTAACCGGAACATTATTGTAACCTCAGCAGTTCATAATGACAGGCTGATGATTATGGCTGCCAACAGGACGAACCTCCCTCAGAGAGCAGATTATTCAATATTAAAACCTGTCTCCGGGAAGGTGAAAGTCATTTTTGAAAACCGGGATATTCTGTCTGGCAATGGTCTCTTTTCTGATCAGCTTTCTGCTTTTGGCACGCAGGTTTATTTAGTTGATCTGAAATCGCAAAAAGATTCGCTTAAGCCATGGACTGATAACTTGTTAAAAGATCCTGGATTTGAAGATATATCCAGTCCGGGTATACCGGCTTCCTGTTATGCGCGGAATGGAGGTGATCGCGGAGCAACCTATTTTCTTGATTCACGCGAACATGTCGAAGGATTTCATTCGATAAGACTTGTAACACCAAAAGAAAATGCTGGAATAAAACTAAGGTTCTTTCCTGTTCAGGTGATGAATGGCCGGACTTATCATATATCTGTAATGGCTAAAGCTGACCCCGGCGAAGCTTCAACTATACCGGAAGAAAAACATCATTTTTTCGAGATCATGCTGGGAGAATATGGTTCAGAGAGATTTGAGCTGACAGGGGAATGGAAAAAATACACGGCTGATATTACAATTCCGTATATAACGGATCAGCCTCCAGGAACTAATATTATCTTGCTGATGCCATCTGCAGGAGTCGCATGGTTTGATATGCTTCAGGTTGCGGCAGGAATCGATATTAATCAATGTATTAATCCGGAGTTGAAAGAATATGGATTTTGAAATAATAGCAAAATGAAGAAAAGTATATTTATTGTCGTGTCAGCTGCAATCATTATTCTGTCAGGATGTACAGGAAATCAAACAAATAAAAACTATAAAGGGAATAAAAAGCCTTTAAAGCAAAATGCATATTTAAGACTCCCTCTCGGCTCGGTAAAACCTGACGGGTGGTTAAAATCCCAGCTCGAAGACCAGGCCGCAGGTCTGACCGGCAATATTGACGATTTTTGGCCGGACCTTTCAAACAATGCCTGGAAAGGAGGTACCGGAGATGCCTGGGAAAGAGGTCCCTACTTCCTCGACGGACTTATTCCTCTTGCATATCTGCTTAATGATGAAAGGTTGAAGGAGAAAGTTAGAAGCTGGATCGAACCTATTTTAACAAGCAGCAGGGACTCAGGCTGGTACGGACCAATCAGGAATAAAGACCGTTGGCCACTGTCAGTTGCAAACAAAGCCCTGATGCAATATTATGAAGCTACTTCTGATGCACGGGCCTTGCAGGTTCTTAAGAAATATTTCAGATATCTGCATGACAATCCTCCCGACTGGCCCGACAGGGAATGGCGGGGAGTACGGGCAATGGAAAACGCAGTGACCGGGTACTGGCTATTCAGAGAGACAGGAGAACCATGGATCCTTGAAACAATTGATTCTATCCAGAACAACTGCTTCGACTGGACATCATATTATGAGAAATTTCCATGGGATTCAATTGCACTGGCCGGAGGAAATATCCCCACCAGAGGTAGTCAGGGTCTTAAAGCTCATGGTGTTAACAACGCCATGGCAATAAAATATCCCGGTTTATGGTACCAGCAATCAGGTGATGAAAGATTTAAGAGAGCAGTGTTTGAAGGGATCAGAAAATATGATCTGAATCATGGTCAGGCCGGAGGCAGATTCTCATGCGACGAACATCTCTCAGGAAGGAGCCCTGACCGGGGCACTGAGCTCTGTACTGTAGTTGAAGAGATGTTCTCAATGGAAGAACTGTATGAGATATTTGGCGACAACCGGCTGGCTGACAGGCTTGAGCTGTTAACATTCAATGCATTACCGGGAACAACCACCCCGGACATGTGGGCTCATCAGTACGACCAGCAATCGAACCAGGTGCTTGTATCAGGCCAGAAAAGGATATGGTCATCAAATGGCGATTTTTCTAATATTTACGGACTCATGCCAAACTTTGCCTGCTGTCTCGCAAACATGCACCAGGGATGGCCGAAATTTACAGAGAGCTTATGGATGGCTACAAATGATAATGGTCTCGCCGCTGTAGCCTATGGTCCGTGTAATGTAAATGCCATTGTGGCAAAAGGTAAAAACGTTTCTATCAAAGAAATAACTGATTATCCGTTCAATGGAATTGTTACACTTAAAATAATTACATCGGAAAGTGTAAGGTTCCCGGTCTATCTGAGGGTGCCGGGCTGGGCAGATTCTGTGATATTCAGTTTTAAAGGTAAAACTAAAACCGGGCTGGCAGGTGAAACAATCAGACTATCTGAAAAATGGTCTGATGGCGATGAGGTCACTTTTAATATTCCAATGAAATTAAGATCTGAAAGAAGATTCAATAAGTCAGTTTCGTTATTGCGCGGACCGCTCTATTTTTCGCTCAGAATTGATAAGGAATATAAAAGTGTAAAGATCAATTATGATAATTACAGCTATAAGGGAAGTGTCGACTGGGAAATATATCCCGCAAGCCCGTGGAATTACGGTTTGCTTATCGATAAATCAAATCCTGAAAGGGGTTTTGAAGTCGAAGAAAATCGACTGACTCAATATCCTTTTGCTGATAAGGGCGATATGATCTGGTCGGCTGACTCGGGAAAATATATGAAATGGGACCATCCGGCTGCAGTTGTTATTAAATCGCGTGGAATCAGGCTCCCGGAATGGACTCTCAGGGATAATTCGGCAGATGTCCCGCCTCTGAGCCCGGTGCGTCCGACCGGGATACCGATGGTGATCCAGCTGGTGCCATACGGAAGTGCAAAACTAAGAATAACGGAGTTCCCGGTCATTGAAGCTGAACAGGTTTCCGATATTATGAGACCCGGCAAATAAGTTCCTGTTTTCTTTTCTGTGTGACCCCGGTGGGACTCTGTTTAGCTGGATGATATCTTAAAGAACTAATACAGAAAGAAAAAGAAATTTATACATGTATTTTAAAGGGATTCTGTTTTCTCCTTAAGCCATGTTCTTTCATCAGGATTCAGGTGAGGACTCAGCTTTTCATATACCTCAGTATGGTATGAGTTGATCCAGTCAACTTCCCACTTATCGAGTAATTTATTATCTATCAGAGCCTTATCAATGTAGCACAGTGAGATAGTATCAAATCGGAGGAATTTTCCGAATTCTGTCTCTTCATCTTCATAACAAATAATCAGGTTTTCTGTCCTGATCCCGTAATGACCCTCCCGGTAGACTGCCGGTTCATTCGAGATAAGCATTCCAGCCTCTATGATAGTTTTATTTGCCGATGGACTTATATTCTGAGGTCCCTCATGTACATTCAGGCAATAACCAACTCCATGACCCGTCCCGTGACCGTAATCCATGCCATCCTTCCAAAGGAATTTCCGTGCCAGAATATCGATCTGGTAACCTTTCGTTCCGGCGGGAAATTTTGCAAGTGCCAGGTTAATATGTCCCTTCAGCACCAGAGTGAAATCCCTTTTTTGTTGCAGGGAAGGGTTTCCTATAGCCACTGTCCGTGTAATATCTGTTGTACCTCCGTAATACTGGCCTCCTGAATCAATGAGCAATAATCCGGTTTCCGAAATTACTGAATCGGTGCCTGAGGAAGGCGAATAATGAGGCAGCGCTGAATGCTCATTAAATGCGGTAATTGTGGCAAATGAGGGATATAAGAAGTCTTTTTGCATTGACCTGAATTCGAGCAACTTTCCTGCAAGGGAAACCTCAGTCATCGGAACTTTGCCCAAATTATTCTCCACAAAATGAAAGAACCGGGCAAGGGCAACACCATCCCTTGTCATCACCTTTGACAGATTCTCCGTCTCTGCTTTATTTTTAATTGTTTTAAGCCGGGCAGGGATGCTGTTACCCTCTGTTATCCTGCACCCTGAACGAATGGAATTATAAAGTGCTACAGAAGTTGTTGCAGGTGCAATAAGCACGGAGGAACCTTCGGGTAACGTCGAGAGCATCCCGGCTGTTTCGTCATAGGGTAAAGTTACCACATTGCTTTTGTCAAGATCCCCGGCGAGGCAGGGAGGTATTTTAAATTCCTCTACAAACAGGAGGGTCTGCTCCTCTCCCATTAAGGCGAAGGAAGTAAGCAACGGACTGTACTTCACATCTCCGCCCCGGATGTTCAGCAGCCACATTATGTCATCAGGGGAGGTAATAAGGTGATAATCCACCGATTTTTCAATCATTGCTTTACGGACTTCTGCTATCTTAAATGACCGGTCCTTCCCTGCAAATACAACAGGGAAATCCCATGCAGGAGATGATGGCACAGGTGGACGACCTTCCCAGAGACCGGATACAAGATCACAATCAACATCAAATATCACATTCTTGCATTCAAGCTCTTTCCGGAGTTTTCTGAATAATATCAATGAGATAATCCTGCCATCGAATCCTATGTGGCTGCCCGTACTGATATTTTGACTGAGCCAGGTTGAAAATTCCGGGGAATGAAATGGATCAGGCTTCATAAGTACAAATCCCGTGTCAGCAAGCTCCTTTTCTGCCTGCAAAAAATACCGTGAATCGGTCCATAATCCTGAAAATGTATCTGTTATGATTACTGTTGCTGCAGAACCTGTAAAACCTGTCAGCCACTGAATAATTTTCCAGTGGTCAGATATATATTCACCAAGGTGCGGATCGGCTGTGGGGATTATATAAGCATCTAAGCCCTTTTGTTTCAAAGCAGCCCGGAGAAGAGCCAACTTATCTGCAAATGTTGTCACAGGCTCTTCACCTCATTAACAAGACTCTGCAGTGTGCTTTTGGCATCACCGAACAGCATTCTTGTTTTTTCGTTAAAAAATAGCATATTTTCAATTGCCGCGTATCCTTTTCCCATCCCGCGCTTCATCACAATAATATTTTTAGCTTCGCGGGCCCTGACAATTGGCATTCCATAAATCGGGCTCGAAGGATCATCCTCTGCTGCAGGATTTACGACATCATTTGCACCGATTACAACCACAACATCTGTATTAGGCAGATCGGGATTTATCTCGTCACTTTCGATCAGCTGTTCATAGGGGACATCCGCTTCAGCGAGCAGTACGTTCATATGTCCGGGCATCCGTCCGGCTACAGGGTGAATAGCATATTTCACCTCAACACCCTTTACTTCAAGAAGCTTATCAAGTTCGTGACAAATGTGCTGAGCCTGGGCTACTGCAAGGCCGTACCCTGGAACGATTACTAACCTTTTTTGAGTAGCTGAGGAGAACTGCAGCATCAGAAATTGTGATCTCCCTGATGGATCCTGATGCTATAACACTTGATTGACCGCCACCTCCGAATACGCCCACAATAACATTCAGAAGTGACCGGTTCATGGCCCTGCACATCAGGACAGTAAGTATTGTACCTGCCGATCCAACAAGGATTCCACCGGTAAGCATTGCCTGGTTGTTGTAAAGAAAACCTCCCATTGCTGCTGCAACTCCTGTGAAAGAGTTAAGGAGCGATATTACAACGGGCATATCTGCCCCTCCGATAGGAAGTACAAACAGGACTCCGTATATTACGGCAACGGCAAACATAATATATATTAAAGGAGAAAGCTCTGCACTTGTCTCAACCTTACGCGTCATAATAAATATAATGAATCCTATCAGGACTGCCAGGATTGCCAGGTTCACATATCTCATTGCTTTGACCCTCAGGTCACCGATCTTTCCGTCGAGCTTACCAAATGCTATCATGCTTCCTGCCCAGGAAATGGTCCCGATCATAAGCCCGAGAAGGATTGCCAGGACATGGCCGTTAGCCATTCCATGCGCTGCAATAAGCTCGGGACTTACATGAGGAAATTCAATCATTGAGATAAGGGCAGCAGCAGCTCCACCCATTCCGTTAAAGAATGAAACGAGCTGCGGCATTGCTGTCATCCTGACTTTTTTGGCGATCACCCAGCCTATTACCGTTCCGATGGCAATTGCAGCAAGTATCCATGGAATATTGTGTATAGGTTCTCCGTCTTTTCTATGAAAAAGTATAGTTGCAATTATAGCGAATCCCATCCCGAAAGCTGCAAGAGTATTACCCCTGCGGGCAGTAAGCGGGTGGCTCAGCATTTTCAGACCTAAGATAAAAAGAACTGAAGCTATAACATATACTATCTCCAGTATCGAAAGCTGGTTAACCAGTTGAGGAATCTGATCCATCATATTGAACTTAATTGTATAATACCAGAGATAACTATTTCTTTTTCTTGAACATTTCGAGCATCCTGTCGGTGACTACGAAACCTCCGACAACATTCAATGTGCCAAGTACAACAGCAATAAATCCAAGGATCATAGCCGCGAAGGTAAATGCGTGCCCCATAACTATGATAGCTCCAATGATCACAACGCCATGAATCGCATTAGCCCCTGACATCAACGGCGTATGCAGGATTGCCGGGACGTGGCTGATCACTTCAATGCCCAGAAAAATGGAAAGGATCACAATAAAGATGATCTCCCTGTTCTGAAGGAAAAAAGCTAATATATTATTCATAATCAATACTATTTGATGTTAAGCATTTGTTTTACTCTCTGGCTCACATATTCTTTTGCATGAACTACAGTGGTACCTTTTATAATTTCGTCCTTCATATTCAGAACAAGCTGTCCCTCTTTATTTATCAATATTTTAAGCAGATTCATGATATTGTTACCGAACATCCTGCTCGCGTCAGTAGGCATATCTGAAGGATAATCGGACTTCCCGATAATCGTCACTCCATTCACAACTATCGTTTTTCCATCCTGGGTCAGCTCGCAATTTCCTCCAGTCGAGGCAGCAAGGTCCACAATAACTGATCCTCTTTTCATCGCACCGATTGTTTCCCTGAGAAGAAGCACGGGTGCTTTTTTGCCCGGTATCTGTGCTGTTGCAATGACTACATCGGATGCAACAGCGCGCGCCTGAATCAGGTCCTGTTGCTTCTTTTTAAACTCCTCTGTTTGCTCAACAGCATAACCTCCCGCAGTTGAATCTTCTTTAGCTCCCTCAACTTCAATAAATTTACCGCCGAGGCTCTTAACCTCTTCTTTCACTGCTGATCTCACATCAAATACCTCAACTACTGCACCCAGCTTTCTTGATATAGCTATGGCCTGTAAACCGGCAACCCCTGCTCCCAGGATCAGAACTTTGGCAGGTTTGATCGTTCCTGCTGCAGTCATGAACATTGGGAAAAATCGCGGCAACACCAGGGCTGCATTCAGGACTGCTTTATAACCTGAAACTGTAGCCATAGACGAAAGGATATCCATTGACTGGGCACGTGTTATTCTCGGTATCAGGTCGAGGGCAAGAACTGAAAGACCCATTTTCCTGGCGGCTTCCAGCCACTCTTTGTTTTCAGCAGGACTGACAACCGAGCAAAGAACCTGCCCTTCCCTGCACAACTTCAGGTCATCTTCAGGAATCACATTGACTGACAGGATTAGCTCAGCTCTGGAAAAAATCTCATTCCGGGAAGAGAGGTCCGCGCATGCCGAATATTCCTTATCAGAAATATAAGCATTCTCCCCGGCATTTTTTTCAATAAGGACTTCGACCCCCAGTTTTTTCAATGCAGAAGCCTGGGCCGGCAGCATGGCAACCCTGTTCTCGGTTCCGGATTCTTTAAGTATTCCTGCAATCATAAAATATTTAATTATAAAAGCCCCAATATAGCAAACAAAAACAAAAAGGGAAAAGGAGATCCTGATAAATACAATTCATTATTTCCCGAAAAAATTCTCAAGCCAGAATGTGTTTGCCTCATTACGTGAATGGGTAGCTTTAGCTCCTCCCCATCCGTGGCGTCCACCGGGATAAAGCATAAACTGGAAAGTTTTGCCTTCATCCTCAAGACGTGATATGAGCCATATAGAGTTCTGCAAATGAACATTATCATCCATATCTCCATGAGTCATGTAAAGCTTGCCAGTGAGATTCTTTGCAAATGTCACTGCTGAGCCGTCGATATAACCCTGAAGATTGTCCTGTGGTTTATCCATATATCTTTCAGTATAAACATTATCATAGAGCCTCCAGTCTGTTACTGATGAACCTGCAAATCCATGTGTCCAGAAACCAGCTCCTTTTGTCAGCGCCAGGCAGCTCATGTATCCGCCATAGGAACTCCCGGTAATTCCTATCCTGGTGCTGTCAACGAATGATTTTGTACGGAGCCATTTTACCGCATCTTCATAATCAAGTATTTCCCACTTACCAAGGGACCGGTACACGTAATCAAGGCCCCTTTTCCCGAACTGGCCTGAACCACGGTGGTCGACGGTGAAGGTAATGATCCCGTTCTGGGCATACCATGAAGGATTGTTTCCCTGCCATCTGTTAGTGACATTTTTAGAATCAGGTCCACCATATATGGTAAATATTACGGGATATTTTTTTGACTGATCAAAATTAACAGGATATGTTATGATCGCCGGCATATCGAACAATCCGTCAGCAGTTTTGATTTTCAGAAACTCCGCTTTGGCGTTTTTTGCAGGATCATATGAAGGTTGGTCGAATTTATAGATCTCCTTCAACTGTTTTCCTTTTTTATCATATGCAATTATTGAGCCTGTACTCGAAATGCTGTTCCATGTGTCAATAACGTAACTACCTTTGGGTGAGATACTTACATTATGCGATCCATCGCCTTTAGTTATCTGCAACAGGTTCTTTGCGTCGAGACCCACCCTGAATGCATGGCTTTCGGTTGACTCTTTTCCCGTGGCTGAAAAATAGACAACTTTCTGATCTTCATCAACCCTGTCAATTGATGTAACCCTGAACCCGAAATTTGTCAGCTGCGCGATCTGGTTACCATTCCATCCGCAATAATAAAGGTTCTCCCATCCGTTCTTAACGCTCCTTACAATAAATCCCGACCCGTTTTTCATCACATAAATATCCTCATGGAATTCCAGCCATGTTTTATAATTTTCTTCATATGCCAGACTATAATCTCCTGTCGAAGGGTCGGCAAGAATAATTTTCAGATTATTCTGGTCGCGATTCACAACCTGGATAGCCAGCTTTTTGCTGTCGGGTGTCCAGAACGGCCATGCAATATACTGGTCGACTGAATAATCAGTTTTAACCCAGGTAGTTTTGCCGGAAGCAATTTCTGAGATCCCCATCTTTACTTTTGGGTTGGGATCCCCTGCTTTCGGATAAGGCACTATCTCAAGTTTACCATGAATACCATCGGGCTCGTCGAGACGGTTAAGCGTAAAAACCGGAACATCAGTTTCATCAAACCTCAGGAAAGCGATACGGTTTCCGTCCGGAGCCCACCAGAATGCAGCATAACGGCTTGGTCTCCCAAGTATCTCTTCATAATAGACCCATGCTGCATATCCGTTATAAATCCTTTCAGTTGCATCAGTTGTAAGGCGGATCTCTTTATTGTTTTCCAGGTCAAACACATAAAGATCCTTGTTTTTGGTATATGCAATCTTTTTCCCGTCAGGTGAGAAGCGGGTATTTACTTCCGGAGTAATATCACTGGTAAGACGTTTTAACTCTTTTGCCCCCCTGACAAAATAATAGAGATCATTATCCATTATCAGAATGGCGCTGTTGTAATCCGGACTTATTATATCATCCGGACGGATCGAGACTCCTGACGGCAGGGATTCGGTTAAAAGTTCACGGGCAGTTTTTTCAGGCGGCATAATAATGCTTCTGCCGGATTTTATATCGACACTGGTTGTTACCATATTTCTGGCAGCATCAAAACTGCGGAAGAGGTAATGAGTATCATCAATCCATCCTGTCACAGCTACCTGGCTTCCCCTGCCGGAAGGCATCTGTGCAAATGTCACAGATCCGTAAAACATACCGCTGAGAATAAGTATTAAACAGGCTGGAAGAAGATAGTTTCTTTTCATCTTAAAAGATTTTAGTTACTGAATATCCGGTATTAAGATTGACAAAAATAAGAAAATTAAGACTAGATTACAGGACCTGCATAACAACACCTGGAATCATTTTAGCAAACATTTCATACTTTTACGGAACATAACTGGAGGGAAAGAGCATCGATATAGATTCATTCAGTGAAAAGGGCTGGCTAAAGCTAGATAATGCTGCAAAGCTTTTTCCTGCCATAACATCAGGCGAGCTTACGTCCGTGTTCAGGATAACTGTGAGTCTTATAAAACCTGTCAGGTATACGGCATTAAAAGAAGCTGTGGAGATCACCTCCAGGAGGTTTCCTTATTTCAGCGTTTCTCTCGGTAACGGTCTTTTCTGGCATTTCCTGGAATTCAACGGTCAGCCTCCAAGGATCCAGACCGAAGAAGCTATCCCATGCACAGCATTTGTAATCAAAAGAAAAGGCGAGACACTGTACCGGGTTCTGGCAAAAGCAGAAAGGATATCTGTTGAATTCATTCATATCCTGACCGATGGTGCCGGGGCTATGGAATATGTAAAATCATTGCTTTACACATACCTCAGGCTTACCGGTAACAAAATCGATTCACCTGAAGGTATAATACTTCCTGACACTCCTTTTTCTTCAGAGGAAATTGAAGACGGATACAATAAATTTTTCACAAAATTGCCTCCTCCTGAAAAAATAGTAAGAGCATGGCATCTTCCTTTCATTCTGAATGAAAAGCCAAGGCTCAGGGTCATCCGGGCTGAAGTGAACTGTGGGGAGATCATTGAATTATCCCGGCGTCACAAGGTGTCAGTTACTGAGTATTTTGTATCAGTTTATTTCTTTTCTCTTCAGAAAATATTTCTCGAAGAAAAGGAGAAGGGGAATAAGCCGAAAGGGAAAATCCTGAGAATTGAAGTACCTGTGAATATGAGAAATAAATTGCCGTTGGGGACGATGCGGAATTTCTCACTTTTTGTACTCCCGGAAATTGACTTAAGGCTCGGAACTTATACATTTGATGAGGTGCTTAACAGGGTTCATCATTATCTGCAATCCGGAACAGATATCAAGCAGATTTCCAGATTCCTTTCATCGAATGTCAGTCATGAAAAAAATCTATTCATCAGGTTACTGCCCCTGTTCATTAAAAAGATGGCTATAGCGGCTGTCTACAGAGGATTAGGATCAAAACGATGTTCAGGAATTGTCACAAACATGGGAAATGTAACTCTTCCTGAAGGTATGCTGGATCATACCGGATCATTTGAATTAATCCCGCCTCCTCCAAACTCCAGCGTAAAGGTAACCTGCGCAATTATTTCTTTTAAAAGCAGAATGAGGATAAACTTCTGCAACATAACCCGGTCCCATGAGCTTGAAAGGCATATCTTAAGGCATCTTACCGATGCTGGCGTACATGTTAAGCTATTAAATTACAAATAACAGTAAGAATTATGTATTTATGCGTCAATTGTGGTGTTGAACTTGAGGACGATATGAAGGTTTGTCCTCTTTGCGGAAAAATTGCGTCTGAAGAGTCGGGTGAGCGATCTGAAGGCGGCAGCTATCCGTCTGATATTATCCAGCAGTACAGAAAGGAGAGCAGGGAACACTACTGGGAGCTCAGCGGAATATTTGCATTCACGGCAATAATTGTCTGTACAATCGTTGACCTCGTCTCAGTTAAAGGTATAAAGTGGTCGCTATATGCTGACGTTTCGATCATGGCGGTCTGGACGTTACAGACTTCGTTTATATTCCTGCTGCGGAAACCTTTTATTTTAATTCCATGCATCACGGTAACGATTATGGCAACTCTATTGTCTTTTGACTTTTTTTCCCAGGGGGTAAGATGGTTTTTTAAGCTGGGAATGCCCTTGACTCTGGCGGCTGGTATTTCAATAAGCATAGTTGTACTTTTTTTTAAAAAAGTCCACTTCAGGGGATTTAACATAATAGCTGTATCACTCCTCTCCGCCTCCGGATTTTGTATTGTGGCCGAAGTTTTTACAGATCTTTATATAAATGGAATCGTTGATCTGCGCTGGTCGCTTATTGAGGCGGCATCGGCTTTTCCGGTTTCATTGCTCTATTTTTATATCCACTACAGGCTGAAAAGAGGAAAACGGCTCGACAGTTTCTTTCATGTGTAATGGATGAAAAAGAACGTCAAATCATTGCAGAGGGCAATCTGTTCAACCCTCTCAAGGGTTGTAAATTCATGTCAAACTTATGCCCCGGATAGCACCGTGGCTATTTGAATTCAATGCCTCCGGCATTTTTCGTTGCTGTAGAAAATCAATATCCCTGGAATCTTTAATGGCTGCAGGAATTTTGTTTTTAAATTAACACCACTCGTTTTTATTTGCATAAATTTATTCTTATTTAGAATTAAAATAAATTTGTGTTAATTTATTAACATTGTTATTTATTTAACAGTAAAATTTATAATTTTGCACCGGATTTCAAAAATCTTCTAACCAGTAAATATTATACACTTGTAAATCAAGTTAATATGACAGCGATTAAATCACCAGCCGACCTCAGAAAAAGAAAAGAGGAGCTGCTTGCAATACAACCGGGAAAAGAAAAAGTACGTGTCAGGGTCCATATGGGAACAAGCGGACAGGCTTCAGGGGCAAAAGATATCTATGATTTCTTCCGGATAGAACTTGAGAAGAGGAATATTGACGGATCTGTTATCAGCACCGGAGATCTGGGTTACAGCTTTGCCGAACCTACTATTGAAGTTAAACGTCCCGGCGAAGAACCTGTCGTTTTCGGCAATGTCGATAAGCTTAAAGCTGATGAGATTATTGAAAAGTATATAAAGAACGGCGATTATATCGACGGGATCCTTCCTGCCAATTACCGCACCATTTAAAATCAGACGGGGGAACCAGAAATGGCAAGACAAAAAATGCAGATTATGGTATGCGGCGGAACAGGTTGTTCAGGCAAGCATGGAGAGATGGTTCTTGAGGCTCTCAAGCTTGAACTGGAAGCCAATGCACTTGAGAACGACATTAACGTGGTGCGCACCGGGTGCTTCGGGCTGTGCAGCCTCGGTCCCGTAGTCAGGATAATGCCGGACGAAGTTATTTATACAAAAGTAATACCCGATGATGCCAGGAAAATTGTGACTGACCACATTATGAGAGGTATGATTGTGAAAAGCCTCTTGTTCACCGACCCCGAAACCAGGGCAACCCTTGTTAAGGAAGATGACCTGATCCCTTATAAAAAGCAGTTCAGGATCGTCCTCAGGAACTGCGGAATAATTAATCCGGAAAGCATCGATGATTCAATTGCCCACGACGGCTATGAAGCTCTTGCAAGAGTCCTCACAAAAATGAAGCCGCAGGATGTCATAAAAATAGTGAAAGACTCAGGTCTCCGCGGGAGGGGTGGTGGCGGATTTTCAACAGGGCTTAAATGGGAAATTGCCTGGAAAAACAAATCGGATGAAAAATATGTAGTATGCAATGCCGACGAAGGCGACCCGGGCGCATTCATGGACAGGTCTGTTCTCGAAGGTGATCCTCATGCAGTGCTTGAAGCCATGGCTGTCTGTGGTTACAGCATTGGGGCAAATAAAGGATTAATCTATATCCGTGCAGAGTACCCGCTGGCAGTGGCCCGGCTGAAGACAGCCATAAGTCAGGCCAGGGAATATGGCCTGCTCGGAAGAAATATAATGGGTACCGGCTTTGATTTTGATATTGAGATCAGATACGGAGCCGGAGCATTTGTCTGTGGTGAGGAGACTGCCCTCATCCATTCAATGGAAGGATTGCGCGGAGAGCCTACAGTGAAACCTCCATTCCCAGCAGAATCAGGTTTCAGGGGGAAACCCACAAACGTTAATAATGTTGAAACTTTCGCATGTATTTCCCCTATCATATTAAAAGGCGCTGAATGGTTTGCATCAATCGGGTCCGCTAAATCGAAGGGCACCAAAGTATTCGCCCTTGCGGGTAAAATTAATAATGTTGGGCTCATCGAGGTTCCAATGGGTACAACTCTTCGCGATGTTGTCTTTGAGATAGGAGGAGGTATAAGATTTGGGAAGAAATTCAAGGCTGCCCAGACCGGGGGACCGTCAGGTGGTTGTCTCACGGAAAAACATCTTGATACTCCGATCGATTTTGATAACCTCATTGCAGCAGGTTCAATGATGGGGTCGGGTGGTCTGATAGTGATGGATGAAGACGATTGCATGGTTTCTGTTGCCAAATTCTTCCTTGAATTTACTGTTGAAGAGTCATGCGGAAAATGTTCTCCATGCCGGATCGGTAATAAGCGTCTTCATGAATTGCTTGAGCATATTACAAAGGGAAAAGGAACCCTGTCAGACCTCGACCGGTTGAGGAATATGAGCCTCGTTATTAAAGATACTTCGCTGTGCGGACTTGGACAGAGCTCTCCAAACCCGGTATTATCGACTCTCGATAATTTCAGGGAAGAATATGAAGCTCATGTGACTGCTAAGAAATGCCCGGCAGGCAAGTGCAAGGACCTTATGGAGTATTTTATTATATCTGCAAATTGTGTCGGGTGCACTGCCTGTGCACGCGTATGTCCTGTCGGTGCAATAACCGGCGAACGGAAAGAACCGCATCTGATCAACCCGTCAATATGCATAAAATGCGGGGCATGTATGGAAAAATGCAAGTTTGACGCTATCATCATCCAGTAATATCAGAAGAGTTGAAAATGGAAACTATCAGGCTTACAATAGATAATAAAACTGTAGAAGTACCAGCAGGTACAACAATAAATAAGGCAGCCAGGCAGCTCGGAATTGAAATTCCTGTTCTCTGCTGGATGGAACTGCACGATCTTAATATCGAAAATAATCCCGCAGGATGCAGGATATGTGTGGTCGAGGTTAAGGGAAGACGCAATCTTGCTCCTTCATGCGTGACAAAATGTGAGGAAGGCATGGTGGTCAGTACTCATACTACCAGGGTTCTTAATGCCCGCCGCACAGTCATGGAATTCATTCTCTCCGACCATCCCAAGGATTGTCTTATATGCGCTAAATCAGGCAATTGTGAACTTCAGGCAATGGCCCACCACCTTGGTATAAGAGAGATTCCCGGGCAGGATATCGCTGCAATGTCGACCTACAGAAAAGATACTTCTCCCTCAATTATAAGGGATCTCGATAAATGCATCATGTGCAGGAGATGCGAAATGATGTGTAATGAAGTACAGACAGTAGGAGCCCTTTCTGCCATTAACAGGGGTTTCATGGCTGTTGTCTCTCCCGCATTTGAACAGAATCTGGAGTACTCTACTTGTACATATTGCGGGCAATGCGTGGCAGTCTGCCCGACTGGAGCCCTTACTGAAGTAGATAATACACCCGAAGTCCTGAGAGCGCTTGCAGATCCAACAAAAACTGTTGTTGTTCAGACAGCTCCTGCTGTCCGTGCTGCGCTGGGTGAACTCTTCGGAATGGAGCCCGGCACACTGGTCACAGGAAAAATGGTTACAGCTCTCAGAGCCCTGGGATTTGACTATGTATTTGATACTGATTTCGCTGCCGATCTTACTATTATGGAAGAAGGCACCGAGCTTCTCGACAGGCTCAACAGACATTTGAAAGGTGATAGATCCGCAAAGCTTCCAATTCTGACTTCATGCTGCCCCGGATGGGTTAACTTTTTCGAGGAATATTTCCCCGACCTTAAAGATGTGCCATCGACAGCCAAATCACCTCAGCAAATGTTCGGGGCAATTGCAAAGACCTATTTTGCCGATAAGATCGGGATATCCAGGAAAGACCTGGTGGTCGTTTCTATCATGCCTTGTCTTGCAAAGAAATACGAATGCCAGAGAGAGGAATTCTCGGTTGATGGCAACAGGGATGTCGACTTCTCCATTTCTACAAGGGAACTCGCAGCCTTTATAAAACAGGCAAATATAGACCTTAATAATCTGGATGAAGGTGACTTTGACGCTCCCCTGGGTGAATCAACAGGTGCAGGTGTAATTTTCGGAGCAACAGGCGGAGTAATTGAAGCCGCCGTACGTACTGCATATGAACTTCACACGGGCAAGAAACTTGAAAGACTTGATTTTACAGAACTCAGAGGACTTGAAGGTGTAAGGTCAGCGATAATTGATTTCAACGGATTACCATTGAATATTGGGATTGCCCACGGTCTGGGTAATGCACGGAAGCTTCTTAATGATGTCAGGTCAGGCAAATCCATATTCCATGCTATTGAGGTCATGGCCTGTCCGGGCGGATGTATTGGTGGTGGCGGACAACCTCTTCACCATGGAGATTCCGATATTATAAAGGCAAGGGCAGCAGCAATATATGCTGAAGACAGGAAGAAACCGCTGAGAAAATCACATGAGAATCCATTCATTATCAAGCTATACGAAGAGTTCCTTGGGAAGCCTGACAGTGAAAAGGCCCATCATCTGCTTCACACTCATTATTTTGATAAGAAAAAGAAAATTGTCGTCAAACAATAACATACCGGCAGGTCCAATATAAATTTCAACATAATGTCAAGTATAAAAATTGAATTAAGACAGGAAGATGTGGCAAAGATCAAAGAGATCTGCGCATCCTTCAATAATGATTCACAGGAGCTTATTAATGTCCTTCACAAATGCCAGGAGCATTTTGGATATCTTCCGGCAGAGGTTCAGGAGGTGATTTCCAATGAACTGGTCGTACCTGTCGCCAAAATCTATGGAGTAATTACATTCTATTCATTTTTTACTATGACGCCCAGGGGTAAGCATCCTGTAAGCATCTGCATGGGAACAGCATGTTATGTCCGTGGTGCTGAGAAAGTGCTCGAAGAATTCAAGAAGGAGCTGGGACTGAAGGCAGGACAAACCACAAAAGACGGGAAATTTTCCCTTTCAAGTCTCAGGTGCGTAGGAGCATGCGGTCTTGCGCCCGTGGTTATGGTCGGCGACAAAACTTACGGGCGTGTTGCCCCTGATGATGTCAGAAATATCCTTAAAGAATATGAATAGATCTTTTTAAGTCTGGTTTTAGGTTTAGAAAACCGGGTCTGAAAGGTCCCGGTTTTTTTACCTATGAAACCACCCTGTCATGCCGCTGGCATGACCCCCTCCTCAAAGGTGGGAAATTTTAACTAACTTTCTCCTCCTCCTGGTGGAGGAGTACCCCGACGGTAACGTTGGGGGGAGGTGGTGGCTTTCTTATACCAGAAGAAATATTCCTTCTGCCGTTTCTTTTCTTCCGGTTTCTTTGCAGCAAACACTTTCTTTCTGCTATAAGGATCAAAACCCGTATAATACAAAAGTGCGGAAAGGGTCATGGGCGTGGGAGTGAAACTCTGAACCTGTTCCGGCCTGATACCCATGCTCTTTACTTCAGCAGCCAGATCCTTCATATCTTTTTCAGTACAACCCGGATGAGAAGAAATAAAATACGGTATCAACTCATAATTCAATCCATTCCTTTTAATGATCTCGTCAAACTTATTCTTAAGCTTCCTGAAAAGCTCAAACGGCACTTTCCGCATAAGCTGAAGAACTGCAGGGGAAGAATGTTCAGGAGCAACCTTGAGCCTTCCGGAGACATGACTGGTGATAAGCTCTTCTAAATAATCATCCTCATCCTTACCTGCATTCCTGTTCCACCCTCTTAATAAAAGATCGTACCTTATTCCGCTGCCGATAAACGCTTTTTTTATCCCGGGAAGCCTGCTGACTTTCTTATAAAGATCGGTAAGTTCCCTGTGACTTGTATTGAGATTTGCGCAAACCGAAGGCCATATGCAGGATGGTCTGGAACACCTGTAGCATAAATCCATATTGTTCCCTTTCATCCGGAACATATTAGCTGAAGGGCCCCCCAGATCAGAGAGGTATCCTTTGAATTCAGGCAATTGTGAGATCCTGCTTATCTCTGCCAGAATTGACCTCTCCGACCGGCTTATTATCTGCTTTCCCTGGTGGGCCGCAATTGCGCAAAAGCTGCAGCCTCCAAAGCATCCTCTGTGTATATTGACTGAGAATCTGATCATCTCATAAGCCGGGATCGGACCTTTTTTACTATACCGCGGGTGTGGCATATACATATATGGAAGATCGTAGGACTTGTCTGCCTCAGACTCACTCATGGGAGGAAAAGGCGGATTTACCACTACTAATGAATCTTTATCAGGTTCCAGTATTCTGTCAGAATCAAATCTGTTGGATTCCTTCTCAAATCTTACAAAATTTTCTGAGAATAAAATCTTGTCGGACACACACTTCTCATAAGAATGAAGAAATAAATCCTTCCACTTTTTTGGAGCAGGAGGCAACTCATTGTTTTTTGAAAGGAAGGCTGTTTGCGGGATGGTTTTCAGTGAGCTGAAAGGAACACCTTTTACCAGGAGCCTGATTAATTCCCTGACAGGCTGTTCTCCCATTCCGTAAATAAGCAGGTCGGCTCCGCTGGTGACAAGAATTGAGTGTTCAATTCTCTCTTTCCAGTAATCATAATGAGCCAGTCTCCGCATTGAAGCTTCAATGCCCCCGATAACCACAGGTACATCAGGAAAAAGTTTCTTAAGTATGCCGGTATAAACAACTGTGGGATAATCGGGCCGGAAACCGGCTTTCCCGTCCGGGGTATAAGCGTCATCCGAACGGAGGCGCTTCGCCGCAGTATAATGATTCACCATGGAGTCCATATTGCCGGCAGTAACCCCAAAGAAATATTTTGGTCTGCCAAGTTTTTTGAAATCCCTGAGATCATCCTTCCAGTTAGGCTGTGCCACAATTGCTACCCGGAATCCTTCGTTTTCCATTACCCTTCCGATGACAGCCGGACCAAATGACGGGTGATCGACATATGCATCACCGCTGAACAAAATAACATCAGGCTGGTCCCATCCCAAAACTTCTACCTCCTTCTTCGATGCCGGAAGCCAATTATTTATTGATTCTGAGCGAGTTTTCACTTCCCAAAATTACAGAAATTTACTATCTTGGTATTAAATCTGCTTTATATTAGGTATTTAGTCATGCTCAGAACAAAATTACCGGACCTGATTATCTGCAAAAGGGTTTATTCCGGATTTATCAAAATTGCAATGGCTATTTTGTCTGTTGCTGCTTTTCTGAATCCCGGACTTAAAGCCCAGGAATCCGGAAAAAGACCGTCAATCGGACTCGCCCTTAGCGGCGGAGGGGCTCTTGGAATAGCACATCTGGGAGTTCTTAAGGTTATGGAAGAATCAGGATTAAGACCTGATTATATTGCAGGTGTAAGCATGGGAAGCATTATAGGGGCCATGTATTCAATAGGATACAGTGCTGACAGTATTCTTAAGATTTTAAATTCGATCGACCTTAACAATGCAATCATAAATAAAATACCGGAAAATAAAATTATATTCCTTGAAAAGAAACATTTCCAAAACAGCATATCATCTTTCCCTGTTACTTTCCGCAAGGTGATCCTGCCATCCGGACTCACCAACGGACAGGTTATTGAAAACTTCCTTGGGTACTATTCATGGCCGGCTGCAGATATTAACGATTTTTCGAAGCTGCCGATACCCTATACCTGCATTGCTGCGGACATACTCACAGATTCAAAAGTTGACCTGAATAAGGGATATCTTCCGGATGCAATAAGGGCAAGCATGGCAATACCTTCAGTGTTTACTCCGGTTAAGATCGACACGGCACTTTTTGTGGATGGCGGTATAATAAGAAATTTCCCGGGTCAGGAAGTAATTGATATGGGAGCCAGTATTGTGATCGGATCTTATACAGGCTTCCAATGGCGTGATGAGGAACAGCTGCAGAGCATTTCAGGTATTCTGAAGCAGATAAGTTTCTCAAGGAGTTATAAGGATTTTGAAAGCCAGAAAAAACTTGTCCGATACCTGGTGATCCCCGGCCTTAAAGGCCTCTCATCGATGGATTTCAGCAGGGTTGACTCTATTTATGCAAGAGGATATTCTGCTGCACTTCCTTTTAAGAACAGGTTTATAATGCTTGCTGACTCACTGAATAAACTCGGTGCTCAGAAGCCGCTGGAGAATATTCTTAACAAGGAAGTTTACACTTTTGACCTTATCAAAATTACCGGTAACAGTAACTATTCAGACAGACAGATACTTGGCGTACTTGAATTCGCCCAGGGCGATCCTGTAACCAAGGATATGCTCAGGGATAAGATTGACCTCCTGTATGGAAATAACTGGTTTGAGAAGATCAAATACCGTATAGACCCGGTGGAAGATTCTCTTATACTGGTGATTGAATGTACTGAAAGACCAAAGGCAATTTCTCATGTAGCCATGCATTATGATGATGCAACCGGCACCGGAGCACTGATTGATTATTCGGTAAAAAACTTCCTGGTACCCGGAGCCATAATAAATATTGATACTTATATAGGCCAGTACTTCAGGGTCAGAGCCTTTATTCTGAAGTATATTGGCCGTAATCTGAAATACAATCTGGCTGCTGGTTTCCATTCAGATAACACTCTCATTCCGGTTCTCCATATAAAAAAAGAAACAGGAAATGTAATCAGCAGGAATTTTACTGCTGAACTGAGTTTTTCGAGAATGCTTGGATTAAATCATCTTATAAGTATTTCAGGAGAAATTGAATACCTGAATTTGCTGCCCCGCTATGTGTCACCTTCAGGACTCGACAGGATTTCTTACAATAATTTCAAAACATCTTTAAATTACATGGTTAACTCACTTGATAATAAGCACTTCCCCGACAGAGGAACAATTCTGAATATTTCAGGAAGCTCTGCAAGGCTGCTTTCCGGAATTATCAGGACTGATCTGGCAAGGACAGTTTATGATTCGAGAAAACCGGGTGATTTTTTGTTTGACAGGTATTTTAGCCTGAACGGTAATTTCAGACAATATATTCCTTCAGGTGAAAAATTAACCATCTCGATTCATACTGATGCCTTATTGGTGAGCAAATGTGATTCAGCTATATCAGGAAATAATTTCTTTCTTCTCGGCGGCATTCAGTCTGTTAATGAAAGATCTGTCCCGATGACTGGTTTTCACCCGTTCGAGATCCCGGTTAAAAAAGCAGCAGGGGTCGGTATTGAGCTTGACTTTGAGATCTTTAAAGATATCCATCTTACCTTCATGTCCGACCTGTTTGCTGTTCAGGATATTTATATGCAGAAAGGATTTTCGCTTCTGTCAGGATTTGGTGCAGGAGCTGGTTATATGTCAGTAATCGGTCCTTTAAAGGCCGGAATAATGTATGGCAAGAATCCTGTCAACGAATATTTTAACAATTTCAAAGGTTACATAAGTATAGGATTTAACTTTTGAAGTAAGAAGTAAATGTTCCTTACTGATTCAATTTGACGCCTAAACATGTAAAACCTTCCGGATTTCAATCCTCGGCCTGATTGTTGCATATATATAAACGGTATTTATAAATGAAATTTTGTCATTTAGAATTCCTATAAAGCAGGATAAATGGATATTAAGAAAACCATACAGCAGCATAAATATATTTGCTCGTTAATTTCAGAAAGGAAAATTAAGCAAAGCCTTGATATATTGTCTGATATGCTTACCGGTGTCTCATCCGGAAACTTCAGGGACGAGTATGACGACCTGGTAATGACATACCGGAACATGCTTGCATACACCATCGAGGGTATAAATGACCCGGAACGTAACAAGATATATCTTAAGCTTATACAGTCGATCCTTGAACTTTCTGACAAAGTCAGACAGGACATATTGTCACATGTTTCAGGGTGGCATACATACTGGATCAAAGAGCAGGCAGATAAAGAGCAGAAGCTCACCGGCAGAACAATTGTTGATTCAGTCGATGACCTGATGTTCAAATCAGACCTGGATGAATGGTTGAAGATGACGAACGAGATAAACCCGGATCCGGAATCGGAAATCTCTAAAAAACACAAACAGCTTATTAAAAACATATTCAATCACCTCTGGCTCACCGATTATTATGGAGAAGCCGAAGAGAGTCTTATAGGTATAATTCTGAATTCCGGGAAATTCAGGTGGCATGAATCCAGCATATTCACGACAGCCATAACACTCAGCGCTTTACGGACCTGGCAGTCAGGAAAGCTACTATATCTTATAGAAATTTATAATGCAGGTCAGGAACAGGTATTGGAAAGGGCTCTCTCCGGGTTAATACTTAACCTTCATTACTATAATGGAAGAGTAATGCTATATCCTGAAATTACCGCAGCAATGGGTAAAATGTCTAAAGTCCCCGGGTTCAGGGAACATTGCAGGATAATCGTTCTGCAGACAATAAGATCAAGAGAGACCGAGAGACTTAGCAGAAAGCTTACCGATGAGATCCTGCCTCAGGTTGCAAAGCTAAGGCCAAGGATTGAGGAGAAGCTTGACCTTGATAATATCCTGCCAAAAGACAAGAATGAGGAGAAGAATCCCGACTGGGCGGAAATGTTCAGCGATTCTGAAGAGATATTCAAGACCATGGAAGACCTTACCAAGCTGCAGATGGAAGGCGCCGATGTTTATATGTCTGCTTTTGCAAACCTTAAGCATTTCGATTTCTTTAAGGATTTCCAGAATTGGTTTGTGCCTTTCTATCCTGACCATGAAGTAGTTGATGAGATATTCCGGGACGAGATCCTTGGTCCCGGAACCAATGAAATGGCAGAAGCCATGTACAAAACGCCTTTCATCTGCAATTCAGATAAATATTCACTGATACTTAATCTCAAATATCTTCCCTCCTCACAGAAGAACATGATGCTGAAGGTGTTCCGGATGGAGCTTGAAGGACTTCAGCAAATGGAGGATGATGAAACCGTTACTGATCCCAGTAAAAAATTCAGGACAAATGTGACGCAGTATCTCCAGGATATTTACAGGTTCTTCAAGCTGTCTCCGTACAGGAAGGAATTTGAGGATATTTTCTCCGGAAGACTTGATATTTATAACTCTGCATTTTTCAGGCTGATCTGCAATGCAGCCGAAGCTGAGGCAGGGCTGGCCGATTATTTCTTCAGCAAGGACTTTTTCGACGATGCTCTTTCGCTTTACCTTAAACAGGTGCCTTTACGATCCGATGACGCACAATTATATGAGAAGATCGGGTACTGTTACCAGGAAATTTCAGATTACGGTTCAGCTTTGGACTATTATAAAAGAGCAGAGCTTATAGACAGAAAGGTATGGACAATAAAGAAAATAGGATTATGCCTTCGCAGGCTGGGCAGGAACGAGGAAGCTCTTGAATATTACATTCAGGCAGGTAATATGGAGCCGGAGAATCTGCACACTGCAATAATGACCGCACATTGCTATCTCGATCTCAGAGAATATGAGCAGGCTCTGAACCATTATTTCAGGGTTGAATATAATGATCCCGGAAACCTTAAGATACTGAGACCTATTGCGTACTGTTATTTTGCCCTTGGCCGTTTTGAAGAGTCTGGAAAGTATTATGACAGGCTTTCAGAAGGGAAGCTTAACGCACATGATATGATAAACATGGGTCACCTGGCATTGTGCACCGGGAAAAAAAAGGAAGCCATTGACTTGTACAGGCAGAGTATTATTAGCAGTGAAATAACAAAGGAAAAGTTCACAGCAATCTTTGCAGAAGACCGTAATTTACTGGTTTCTCTTGGTGTGAATGATGATGATCTGCCTATTCTGCTTGATTATCTGCTATTTATTATCGGGTAACCTGGTTGTGTCCCGGGGAGGCACCGGCGGCCGGTTACGGGGAGGTACAGGTCCTCTTTCACGAAATTGTCTCCCATTATGGTCTCCCCTTCTGATGTCCTGTGAATCAGACGAGTCATTGCGTGTTCTCCAGTTACGTCTCATCATTTCCTGACGCCGGTCATCCATTTCTTTAAGTTTTGCGCGCTGTTCTTTTGTCAGCTTTGAATCAAGCTCTTTTCTCAGCTCATTTACGCTTGAATCAAGTTCTTTTCTGAAATTATCCTGAAGCTGCCTGTTATTTGTAGCATATTTATCAAGTATCTTTTCTATTTCAGCTTTCTGTTTTTCATCAGGCGAAATAGTGTTGAAGAATCCCTCCCTGAAACGCTCTTCTGAGAAATATAACCTTACCGGTTTCAGCTTATTGATCCTTATCTGGGCTGAAGTAAGCATTCCCAGAACAAATCCTAAAGCAAGTGTTACAACGACAACTAATATGGGTTTTGCTTTCATGTTTAAATTATTAATCACCTGTCAGCAGGTAAACTATGCTCTCATCATTTACATTGCCCAGACCGAGGAAGGAGTTCATAGACAGGGAACCTTCAGCAAGCAATATTGAGAAAAGCAAAATAAGGATTGCTGCTATTCCGGTAAGTGCAATCCGATTAAAAACAAAATTCAGGTTCTTTATAAAATCGACTTCACGGTTGATAACCAGACCCGCCGTGAAAACTTTATTTAGAACCTTTTCAGAAAATCCTTCCCTGAAATCGTAGGAGAGTCCTTCATCATCCAGCTGTTTTGCTGCCGGTGAGGGATCGGCATTCGCATCCAGAGATCCGATAATAAGCTTTTTTATCTCTTCAGCTTTCATAATTTTATAGTTTTTCCAAAATATTTTTCAATTGTTCCTGGGCTCTTGAGAGTCTTGACAGCACGGTTCCGAGAGGAAGGTCGAGGATATCCGCAGTCTCCCTGGTCGAGTAGCCCTGGAGCATCCTCATCGCCACAACGATCCGGAACCTTGGTTCAAGTCTCATAAGTGCCTTGTTTACAATTTCCTTTGCATCTCTTCTTTCTTCATGTTCAGCATCGGCGATTTCAAATTCATGCATTTCTTCATTACCTTTTTGTGCGAACATTGTAAAGAACCTTTTTCTTCGTTTAATCTCATTCAGGGTAAGGTTGACTGCGATTTTCTGAATATAAGTCGGCAATTTTGCCTCTCCCCTGAATTCGGCCAGTGAATGATATAACTTAATGAACACATCCTGTCCGATATCCTCTGCAAAAACTGAATCGCCCAGCATTCCTTTTACTGTTCGGGCCACCATCTTACGGTAACGGTTCACAATCTCTGAGAATGCCAACCTGTCGCCATTAATTGAGGCTTTTACCAGTTCATTATCGTCAGCCTGCCTGTACGATTCTTTCATTATTATCCGAATTATAGACAACAACGGGAGAACAAATATTCCCGATTGTTAATTTTTATTAACATAAAGAATTCCGGGTTCTTCATTACCGACATATCCATCTGACTATAACATCATTGCATGGGCATTGATCCTGTTTCAAGCCTGATCTCATAATCTTTTGAATATCTTAAAGGATAAAGCTTCTGGTTTTCGAAGCCGTCAGTTGCGGCTTTTCTCAGAAAATCAAATTCCGTTTCCAGCAGGTCAGGATTATGTATCTCGGGATGAGCCAGAAAATCCTTTCCATGGATTGCAAGTCCGCTGAGAAAGTAATACGTAATATCATATCCAAGCCATGCATAGCTCATCTCCTGAGGCTCAGTCAGGAATTTCAGCCTGAAATTTGAATCAAACCGCCTTACGTCCTTCCTGGAATAATCTATCCATGATGGTGAATAAATCAGGATATCAAGATCAAAGATAAACTTGGGATCAAGGTTTTCCAGTCCTCGCATGGAGGGATAACCAAAAACTTTAATGGGAAACTTTTTAGAAAGGGTGTGCACATCCTGAAGAGTCTCGCTGACCACAGGGCCTTCTTCAGAAGCAATTATGATGACGTTTTCCGTTAGCGGCGAGAGTGTATGGCTCAGCCTGTTAATTGAATCGTTGTTGAAGGCTGCCCTGTTATAAAAAGTAAATTCCTTGAACTTAATTTCCTCATACGGAAGTCTGTTGCTGAGTTCCATAAGTATTTTTTCCCTGAAGTTTTTTACATCCGGATCGACCCAGGCTGTATCGGAATGAATGAATACAATATTGTCTGAATAGTATTCGCTTATTTTTTTTGCAATGGCATTCTGCGCAACTTCAAGCGAAGCATTTGCAAGGAAAAGGTCAGGATTATTGACAAGAATAGAATTGCTGTAAGGTTGCACAGGGGAAACTACGGGGATTCCATTTTTGCTCGCATATGAAGTCATTATTGAGAGGTTTGAGGAATAAACCGGTCCGATTATAATATCCATACTGTCAAAAATTCCATTATTGATGAGCCGCATAAGTTCAACTGTATCACTTCTGATATCGTATACATGGAGATTTATATTGAGCCCCAGGCTGCTTAAGGTGTCGGCTGCAAGAAGTATCCCTTCGTACATCTCAATGAATCCCAGGCTATTGTTATAAATCCAGTCATCAGGGCGTTTTACCAGCCTGGGAACACTTTTACCTTTTACTACTTTTGATGAATCTATGAAGGTTCTCAATGCATTCTGCCTGAGGTAAAGCGGAAGGAGAACGGCAACATCGAGCGAGCCTGAAAGGTCCCTGACCCGGGTATACCCTGCCGGACGCTCGAAAACGGGAACAGGTAAAACCGGTCCGGCTTTAACCGTATCGGGTTTTGGAGTTTCAGCTGGCAATGTTGCAGTTTTTTTTGCAACAGGGATCCTGATATAATCACCTACCTGAGGGAACCTGATATTTCTGTTTTCCCGTCTTAATTCCCTTACAGTCATACCATATTTATCAGCAATATTGGAGAGTGATTCCCCCCTTACAACCTTATGAAATATATAATCCGAATCCTGAACAGCAAATTCCTGCCTTTCACTCATGAACTGCCTCCTTGGAACAGCAATTTCAGCTCCGACGGACAATCTGGTAATATCAATTCCCTTGTTTGCAGTAATAATGTCATTCTCCGACACACCATATAATTTAGAAAGGGAATATACTGTTTCCCCGGGCTGAAGCTTATGGTATATGAACCTGGTTTCATCCTTCCGGGTTTGCAGAGATTTTTGTAACGGCTGATCGTTCGTGTCGCTCCCTGTTACCGGTATTCTTAAAGCCTGGCCTTCGTTAACGCCATATAGAGCAGGAGGATTCTCCCGGGTCAGTTCTTCAACAGGAATACCGTATGCTTTTGATATTGAATAGGCTGTCTCTCCCTTTTTTACCAGATGAATATAATAAGGCCTGCCTGAAATCACAACCTTTTCTTTCGACCTTTCAACCACAACCTGCGTCCGTGCAGGGGTAATGGCAGGAAGCAAAATAACCGCCAGAAATAAAATCCTGTAAAGAAATTTAATACTCATTACATTCAGCCCTTAAAAGTACCGAGGAATTTCATGCAATTTGCTTCTATTCTCCGGGATATGTCACTTATATCTGCCTTCACAAATTTTTCACCGGTTATTTTTTCATAAAGTTCGATATATCTCCCGGATATTTCATTCACAAATTCATCATTCATTTCAGGTACTTTCTGGCCTTCCATACCCTGAAATCCGTTTGCCATAAGCCATTCCCTGACAAATTCCTTGGAAAGCTGCTTCTGAGGAAGGCCTTTATCAAACCTTTCCTGGTATCCGTCGGCATAGAAATAGCGCGAGGAGTCGGGAGTATTGATTTCGTCTATCAAAAAGACTTTTCCGTCTTTTTTGCCGAATTCATACTTGGTGTCCACAAGAATCAGGCCATGCCTGGCAGCTATCTCTGATCCTCTGAGAAATACATCCATGGAAAATTTTTCTATAAGGTCGTATTCTTCTTCCGGTATGAGCCTCTGCCGAATGATCTCTTCGCGGGAAATATCTTCATCATGATGACCATGTTCGGCTTTTGTGGTGGGAGTAATTATGGGCTTTTCAAAGCGCTGGTGCTCTTTCATTCCGCCGGGTATCTTATTGCCGCATATCTCCCTGGCGCCGGCCTTATAAGTTCGCCATGAACTACCTGTCAGATATGCTCTTACAATCATTTCAACAGGATATGGTTCACATTTATGACCAAATGTAACTGTCGGATCAGGAGTAGCAATTTTCCAGTTAGGAACAATATCCTTTGTTGCATCAAGAAATTTAGCAGCTATCTGGTTCAGGACCTGCCCCTTGTGGGGAATACCCCGGGGCAGAACAACATCGAAGGCGGATATTCTGTCGGATACAACCATCAAAAGGTATTTATCTTCAATGTTATAGACATCGCGGACCTTACCTTTGTAGATGCCTTGTAGTCCGGGAAATCTGAAATCTGAGCTCAGAATTGTTTTTGCCATAAATCAGTATTTATTTTTATTTTCCGTTTTCTTCATCCTCATAAGCCCTCACAATCCTCCTCACAAGCTTATGCCTGACTATGTCGCGTTCATCAAATTTAATTATGGAAATTCCTTCTATCCCGGCCAGGATCCTCATTGCCTGAAGAAGACCTGAATCACTTTTTTTCGGCAGGTCTATCTGTGTTGAATCACCCGTCATAATAAATTTTGAGCTTACCCCCATCCTTGTCAGGAACATTTTAAGCTGGCTTATAGTGGCATTCTGTGCCTCATCAAGGATGACAAAAGCATTTTCGAGAGTTCTTCCCCTCATATATGCCAGGGGAGCTATCTGTATGGTCCCGTCTTCAAGCCAGGTCTCAAGCTTCTTAAAAGGAAGCATATCGTGAAGTGCATCATATAACGGCTGAAGGTATGGATCCAGCTTCTCTTTCATGTCGCCGGGAAGGAATCCCAGGCGTTCACCGGCCTCAACTGCCGGACGGGTAAGAATGATCTTTTTAACTTCTCTTTCTTTCAGAGCCCTGACTGCCAGAGCAATAGATGTATAAGTCTTGCCTGTCCCGGCCGGACCATCGGCAATTATAAGATCATTTGTCTTATAATCGCTTAACAGTAGCAGCTGGTTGACCGTACGCGCCCTCACGGGTTTTCCACTGGTCCCAAATACAATAACCTGCTCAAAATCACCTTTTGATGCCGATTTCATATGCTCTGCATCAAAAAAATATTTTTCAATATCCTGTTCGTCGAGCCTGTGATATTTCTGGTAGTATTCGAGCAATTCATTGAATTTTTCAGCAAATACAGTGATTTCCGACTCTTTTCCCACACATTTGATCTCATTGCCCCTGGCATGTATCTTTATTTTTGGGAAAAAACCGCGGATTTTATCAAGCAGCGAATTGTTAGTGCCGAAGAAAACAACAGGATCAATGTCCTCAAGAAAAATACTAATCTCAGTCATCAAGCTTAAACCTTTCTGAAACAGTCTGTCCTAACCCGTTATTAACCAATAAAATGTAAAAGTTCATAAAAAATGGACCCGGGACAGGTGCAAAGTAAGTTTATTTTTCTTTAGAAGATTATCTTTGTCTTAAGTTTTTTCCCAATGCCGGTAGTCACTTTAACAACAGAATGGAAGCCCGAAGATATATATCACGGGATCATAAAGGGAAAGCTTTGCAGCCTGTGTCCTGGCATCGCCATTATAGATAACGCAACCGGAATCCCGGCATTTAATATCTCCCATGCATCTTTTGTTATAAGGAATACATTCAATAATTATCCCGAGGGTTCGGTCCATATTATCTGTGTCCATTCAGAAGCAGTAAAAGGACAAGACTTCCTTATTGTGAAAGCGAGGAAGCATTTCTTTATAGGAACTGACAATGGAATCTTCAATCTGATCCTGAATTCGGATCCCGATGAAGTTGTTAAGCTCAGTCACGGTGAAAATGAAGATGAACTTGAGGTATTTGCCAAAGCAGCTTCAGGTCTGCTGGCAGGAAAGAAGCCGTCTGACCTTGGCGCACCATTAAAAAAAATAAGCGAGAAGCTTCCTTTAAGGGCAACTATAGACAAAGATGTGATAATCGGGAGCATAATTTTTATTGATTCTTATGGGAATGTGATATCAAATATAACAAGGGAGGTTTTTTTCAGGGTCTTTGACGGGAGAGATTACAGGATACTCATTCAGAGCAATAAAAATTACACCGACAGTATCCTCGAAAAATACAGCGATGTACCAGTAGGCGAGCTGCTTGCCAGGTTCAATTCCCTCGACCTGCTTGAAATTGCAATAAACGGGGCTGATGTATCGGAACTTCTGAGTCTGAATGTGGGATCGGTTGTCCGCATTGACCTGATCTCAGGGAAAGCCTCTCCCAACCATTTATTTTAATGAAATTATGATGAATGAAAAGGAAAGAAGTCCGGAAGAATTTAAAAAGCTTCTGGATATTATTGATAAACTCAGGGTAACATGTCCCTGGGATATGAAACAGACCAATGAAAGCCTCAGAAAGCTGACCATAGAAGAAACTTATGAGCTTGCAGATGCCATATCCTCGCAAAACGATGACGGCATAAAAAATGAGCTGGGTGACCTTATGCTGCATATTGTCTTCTATGCAAAGATAGGGTCCGAAAAAGGCCTGTTCAATATGGCCGAGGTGCTGAAAGGCATCAATGAAAAGCTGGTTTACAGACATCCTCATGTTTTCGGTGATGTCAAGGTATCGGGAGCCTCAGAAGTTGAGAAAAACTGGGAACACCTTAAGATTAAGGAAGATAACGGATACAAGCCGGTTTTATCAGGAGTCCCCTCATCATTACCGGCTATTATTAAAGCCAACAGAATACAGGAAAAGGTAAGAGGTGTGGGATTCGACTGGGAAAAGAGAGAACAGATTTGGGATAAAGTAATGGAAGAGCTTGGTGAACTTAAAAATGAAATTGAGAATCGCGATACTGCGAGTATTGAATCTGAGCTTGGCGACGTTATGTTCTCCCTGATCAATGCTTCCCGGCTCTATGGTATTGATCCCGAAGCCGCCCTCGAAAAAACAAACAGGAAATTCATTAAGAGGTTCAGTTATCTTGAAAACGAGACTATTAAAAAAGGTAAATCTCTTCATGATATGAGCCTTGAAGATATGAATAAGATATGGGAAGAGGCTAAAAAGGAGGATTAACTGAATATATAGCAGAGCTCCGGATGGCGCCGATTTGGCTTCGCCGAGCTCGCAGTAGATGTTTAGAAGCTGTCGCCTGACATTCTGCTCTGCTCGGTTGTAATCGTTGCCTATAGGGTTGGCACGGATTGCAAATCCGCGCCAGCAGAGGGGAAGAGGCTAAAAAGGAGGATTAACTGAATATATAGCAGGGCTCCGGATGGCGCCGATTTGGCTTCGCCGAGCTCGCAGTAGATGTTTAGAAGCTGTCGCCTAACATTCTGCTCTGTTCGGTTGTAATCGGTGCCGATAGGGTTGGCACGGATTGCAAATCCGCGCCAGCAGAGGGGAGAGGCTAAAAAGGAGGATTAGCAAAAGATATAGCTCAGCAGCTGATAAATAATCTTTGCGGCAATAAAATCGGGTGATTTATTTCCCGGTGAAGGGCATAATTCGACAACATCAAAAGCCACGACATTTTTCTTCTTTGCGACATCCCTGAGGAAATGCATCAGCTCATAATAATCGGGCCCCCCTGGTTCAGGGGTCCCCGTTGATGGCATGATTGAGGGATCAAAAACATCAAGATCAATAGTGATATATACGTTTTCAGTTAATTTTTCGATAGCCTTGTTGTACAGCTTTTTATTGTAGTAAAGCTCATGGGCATAAAACATTCTTCCTGTTTCTATAAAGGGTACCTCCTCAACCGACATGCTGCGGATACCCACCTGCACCAGCGGAGCATATTCTCTTGCGCGGGCCATTGTACAGGCATGGTTGAACCGTGATCCTTCATATTCATCCCGGAGATCCGAATGGGCGTCGAGCTGAAGAACAGACAGGTTACTGAAGTGACCTGAACATGCTTTAATTGAGCCAATGCTCACAGTATGGTTGCCCCCGATAATAACCGGGAATTTATCGTTCTTTAAAAGCTGTAAAGTCTTGTCATGCACTGCATTGACAAGGGATTCAGGGGACTTCTTTTCTTTTATTGAAGGGAGGGTATAAATACCCTTTTTGTGAACTTCTGAAGCTGTCTCAATATCGTAAAATTCAAGGTTCGGAGAAGCTTCAAGGATTGCATCGGGACCTTTATCTGCACCTTTTATCCAGGTACTTGTTTCATCATAGGGAACCGGAACAATAATTATACCGGATGTCTCTATATCACAGGTAATTTCTGCTCCGCCAAAATTCATATTCTGAATTATTCTGTTACTTGTCCTTAGCCTTTGGGGATTTCTTCTCAGGCGACGTTTCCTTTTTTTCAGATTTGCTTACTGCCTTCTTCGGAGATCTGGCTTTTTTTACCCCCTCCTCTTTTTTTGCCTGGTCCTCTTTCCTGACCTCCTTCTTTTCGGCTTTTTCCGGCTCGGTTTTTTCCGGTTCCTCCTTTACCAGGAGATTAAGCTGCTGAAGGATATTATACCAGTGTATAAGCTTTTTAATATCGCTGGTATAGACCCTTTGCTTATCATATTCAGGAAGCACTTCACCAAAGTAAGCTTTAAGCTTTTCAGGATCTGATTTAAAATCAATGGCGGGACCCCCTTTTTCCTTTTCAAATATCAGGTCGAAAACCTTGCCTAGAGGAAGATCTTCTTTTTGCGTAAATATCGAGATCTCCTCCAGGGAGCTGACCCTGGCCGAACCAAATGCACTTGTCCGTTTCTTTGTTTCGAGATGTTCAACAATTATTGAGTTTTTACCCTGGGCAATAAACCTGAAGAGCCCCGATTCGCCTGAAATTGACATTATATCCTTTAGAACCATTGTATGAGTTTTGTATGCAAATTTAATTTTTGTTGCTGAATGTCTGAATCATCCCCTGACTTTTTTGTTGCTTATCACGGCATATTTCTTTCTTTTTTTATCTTATCGTAGGCTTCATTGACCTTCTTGAATTTTTCATCGGCACTTTTCCTGTAATCTTCACCAAGGTGGCTTACTTTATCAGGATGATATTTCATTGCCATTTTCCTGTAAGCTTTTTTTACCTCATCATCAGTTGCTGACTGGTCAATTTCCAGAATTTTATAAGATGAATCAGTCTCCGGGACAAACATATTCCTGATGGACTGAAAATCGGCAGCCGATATGCTAAGATTTTGTGATATCCTGTCGATCATATCAAGTTCGGAAGGATGGATTACCCCGTCGGCAAGTGAAACGTTAAACAGAAGATGAAGAAGCTGAAGTCTTGAGGAATAATCCATTCCGCTTTGAATCTGCCGGCAAACCTCTCTCAGCGGGATCTCCTTCTTCAGGAGGTCTCGCAGCATCCGGGAAGCTTCGGTTGCGGAGTCCCTCCCAAACTGCCTGATAAAGAACTGTTTGACATAGTCCAGCTCCGATTTTACAACCTTCCCGTCTGCTTTCATGACTGCTGCGATCAGCACCACAAGACTTACCCCGAATGCTCCGGGGGTTGTTCTGCTTACGGGTGACGATGTATACTGAGAGGTTCCGACAGTGGTATTATCTACCATCGATCCGACAAGGAATCCTAAAAGACCGCCTATAGGTCCCCCCATTACAAAGCCTAATCCGCCTCCAAGCCATTTTCCAAATCTGCCCATATCAGTAATCAGGAATTCAGATGGTTAATTATATCCTCATTTACCTTTAGTATTGCAGGAATGATCATCTCATTCTCGGAATTATTGATCACATAATCCGACATCTTTATTCTTTCTTCATCAGTCATCTGGTTTTTCATCCTTTCCATAACCTGTTCCCTTGACAGCCTGTTCCTTTTTGTCACTCTTTCTATCCGTTCATTAACAGGTGCAAAAACAGTGGCAACCCTGTCAACAAGTCTGGAGGCACCGCTCTCAAAAAGAATTGCCGCTTCCATAATCACATATTTCGAGTCCTGGTGATCGGCCCAGACTCTAAAATTCTCAAACACAACCGGATGGACTAAAGAATTTACCTTTTTCAGAAGGTCCGCGTTATTGAATATTAGTGATGCGAGTTCCATACGGTTGAGCCTTCCATCAATATACAGGTTCCTGCCTGCAATCCTGTTAAGCCCCTGCATTATTTTTTCATCGCTGTTCATTATCCGCTGCGCTTCAGGATCAGCAGAAAAAACAGGAATTCCCAGGATGTTAAATACCCTGCATACTGATGTCTTTCCACTGCCAATTCCGCCCGTGATTCCAAGTTTCATCCCTGGTTTGTATGCCTGCATAATTGATCCTTTCCTGATGTCTGGGAATTAAAACCACAAATGTAGCTCCAAAAAGTTATTTTGGAGGCTGGGTCAGCGAGAAAAACAGTGTATCCGGCTTGACTGAGGTAATTTTGCAGGCACTTTTAAGCTGTGTATTGAAGCTCTGAACTAATCCAGATGAAACAATAAAATAATCGTTCGGCTTTGAATTTTGTAACCGCCTGTAAGAAATTCTGGAGAAATCAACTGATACAGGTTTACTCGTCCCTGAGATCTTAAGGCGAAGGATTGAATATCCGGAACCTTTTAGAAACAGGTTGAGTCGTGAAGGCGCCCCCCCTGATAAAATCTTGTTTCCCGGGATGTTAATATATGAAACAGGGTATTTTATATCGGCTTCAATATCCTTCCCCAGGGAATTTAAATACCAGAATACGAATGAAAGTACAAGGAAGAAGGCAAAAATCACAATATTCCTGTCAAGAAACCTTACTCTTTTCCCGGGGTGGTTCCCGTTCCGTGTTTCATCTTTTAAGTCCACCGGATTTTTATGTCGCGGTATTAATTCTGTTCGTCCACAGTTGGATCCTTAAGAAGGGCGCTCTTGTCGATTTTGAGTTTTACATCCCCGCCGGCATCCATCATTACGAAATTATCCCGGACCTCACTAATCCTCCCATAAATACCCCCTGTGGTGATAACCTTATCACCTTTTTTAAGATTACTCCTGTAATTGGTCATTTCCTTCTGCTTTTTCATCTGCGGACGGATCATGAAGAAATAAAAAACGACAAAGACCAGGATAAGGGGGAGGAACGTTATAAGAGCGTTACTCTGGCCCGCAGCCGGCCGTGCCTGTAATAAAATAAAAGCTAAACTTGTCATAGTGTAAAGTATTATTTGTTGTTACTGTTGATTTCAGCTGTAATTTTGAGCAGTACTACAGGGGTGACTGCATTTGAATTAACCGTTATCGTCTTTGACTGTAAGCCACTCCGGCCCTCCGTATCAAACACTACCTCCAGAGTTCCTGACTTGCCCGGATTAATGGGCCGTGAGTTATATTTTGAAACTGTGCATCCGCAGCTTGTTGTTGCCGAGTGAATTATAAGAGCAGATTTACCTGTATTAGTATAGCTGAAAATGCATCCTATTTTCTCTCCTTCCTTCACAATTCCGAAATTATGCTCGTATTCAGCGAAGGTTATTACTGCATTCCCTGTATCGGCAGGTTGATCTCCGGAAATGGCTCCTCCTTTCCGGCCTTTGCCGGTGCAAGCACTGATAATAAGAATCAGGATACAGAAATATGAAGCCAGTTTATATTTCATGTTCAGGTTCAATTTTTATTATTGTTTGTATCACCAACAAGACCCCGCCCAAATTTATTGAACAAGCCCTGCTTGCGTATATCCTTGATAATATTATCCAGAATACCGTTCACAAATGTACTGCTTTTTGATGTACAATAGTATTTTGCTATCTCAATGTATTCATTAAGTGTCACTTTTACAGGTATTTCAGGGAATTCAAGCACTTCAGTTATTGCCAGCTGCATAACAAAGATATCCATCAGGGCAATACGTTCGACCTCCCAGTTTGTGGTGTTTTCACTAATCAGGTCAGAACATTTTTTGGAGTGCAATACAGCCTTCCTGAACAATGTCGTTACAAAATCCTTATCCTCCTCATTCTTGAACAGTGGCATTAACGGGGCCTTTTCGTCAGAATCAGCCCTGAATTTCTTCAGGGTTTTTTCAATCATAATAACGACGTACTCCATATCGTCATTCCAGTAAATACTTTGCTCCTCAAGAGAATTCGTCAGGTCTTCAGAATTAGCAAAGAACTCTGTTATAAGATTGATTATGAACTTCTTATCTGCCTGGTAAGATGTTTCGGAAGAATTCATATAATCACCATAAGCCTCCCATACCCGCATTTTATTATAAAGAAGGCGCGGGATATGCTGATAATTTACCCATGATATTTTCGAAGTTGAGATATACCTGTTAAGGGACAGATTATTCCTGAGCTGCTTTACAACCCTGTTATTTACGAACTTACGGTTTGGGTTCAGATCTTCCGGATCGGGCATTTTTTTCTTTAATGAGCGTTCTATTTTATCCAGGGCTGAATCAGCCATTTCAAGGACGAGGAGTAAAAGAATATGGTAAAGATCATAAGTCTTTCCAATGCTGAACATCAGTTCATTTTCAGCCTTGGAGAGATCATCATCTTCCCTCCGGTTAAATGCATAAAGAGCCATAAGCGCCTTTATGCGTAACAATCTCCTGCTTATCATCTTAAAAGAACCTCGAATTTTAAGGGTTCAAAATTACTCTTTTTCCGGTATCATCAAAGAACAACTTAAAATTTCAGGACAATTCACAGCTAATATTTTGATTTTTCAAAATATTTGTTACATTTGACAATATTAAATAAAACCCTAACATTAACTGACTTAGCAATGGAAGAAGAAACGGGAATTAAAGAGGGTCCCAACGGGAGTGAAGATAAGATTCAGAAGGAGGAAATTTTCACCAAAGTTGTACGTGCCGGGAAAAGAACCTATTTTTTCGATGTGAAAGCTACCAGGAAGGAAGATTACTATCTAACCATCACTGAAAGTAAAAAGCGCCTTGGAAAGGAAGGGAAGGTATTTTATGAGAAGCATAAAGTCTTCCTTTATAAAGAAGATTTTGAGAAGTTTACTGAAGGTTTAAAAGATGCTGTGGAATTTATAAGTAACGGGAAGGAAGCAGCTATAATTCCTGAACAGGAATTATATACAAAACCAAATGAGGAAAAGGAGATAATTACCACGGAAGAGTTCACAAACATAGAGTTTGATGACCTTGGCAAGAAGTGATTTCTCCCTTCTGAACGCACGCTGCTGATGTCCGACTATGTTCTCCTGATATTAGGGATTATTCTGATGATTATTGGAATAATCGGTTGTCTGGTTCCGGTTTTGCCGGGCCCTCCGTTAAGTTACCTCGGAATTATTCTTCTGCATGTTTCAAAGTTCGGGCAATTCACCCCTGCTGTATTAATTGTCCTTGCAGCTATGACAGTGGTAGTCTCAGTACTTGATTATGTTGTTCCGATATGGGGTACCCGAAAATTCGGCGGTTCCAAGTACGGGGTCAGGGGCGCCACGGTAGGTCTGATAATTGGTTTGTTCCTGGGGCCGGTAGGCATTATTATTGGTCCGCTTGTGGGAGCCATCGTTGGTGAACTGATTTTCAAAGATGATATGAGCTATGCCCTGAAAGCCGGATTCGGAAGCCTGCTGGGATTCCTTACCGGCATCGGTCTGAAGCTCGCTGCTTCGTTCATTATGACATTCTATTTCGTGAAGGAGTGGATATCGTAGACTTCATCCCCCAGTGTAGCCACCATCACCGCTTTTATTGTGTGCAGCCTGTTTTCTGCTTCATCAAAAACTATTGAATGTTTTGATTCAAACACATCCTCAGTGACTTCCATCCCGTTGAGTCCGAATTTTTTATACATCTCCTCTCCCACTTTTGTCTCCCTGTTATGAAAAGCAGGAAGGCAGTGAAGAAATTTCACATCAGGATTTCCGGTTTTCAGAATTACCTGCATATTGATCTGGTAGGGTTTTAAAAGCTTTATCCTTTCCTCCCACACTGAATCTGGTTCACCCATTGACACCCAGACATCAGTATAAAGAAAATCAGCGTCTTTTACAGCCTCGTCTACATTATCGGTAATTGTAATCTTACCCCCTGTTTCCGGTAAAATTGATTTGCATTTAGAAACAAGCTCCATGGAAGGCTGGCAAGCTTCTGGTGCTGCAATCCTGAAATCGATTCCCATTTTTGCTGACCCGACCATAAGAGAATTACCCATATTATACCTTGCATCGCCAAGGTAGCAGAATACCATTTTATTAAGGGGCTTGTCGGAGTGTTCCGTCATTGTAAGGAAATCGGCAAGTATCTGTGTGGGATGGAACTCATTTGTCAGACCGTTCCAGACCGGAACCCCTGCGTATTCTGCGAGCTCCTCGACAATCTGTTGTCCATATCCTCGGTACTCAATGGCATCGTACATCCTTCCAAGCACCCTGGCTGTATCTTTCATCGATTCCTTTTGACCTATCTGCGAACCGCCGGGACCAAGATATGTGACGCGGGCTCCCTGATCATAAGCTGCAACCTCAAAAGCACATCTGGTCCTCGTGGAGGATTTCTCAAAGATCAGGGCAATGTTCTTTCCCTGAAGTTGTTGTTTTTCTTTACCCTCTTTCTTTGCTCTTTTGAGTTGCGCCGCAAGATCAAGCAGATATTTTATTTCGTCAGGAGTGAAATCGAGAAGCTTAAGGAAATGCCTTTTGTAAAGATCTGTTCGCATATTAATAAGTTTGAGTGATAAAAGTTTAAAAATAATGTGAGTATCGGTTAATAATAATTTCAAAACAATTGATTATGAGATTCTTTTCGTTATCTGGTTGCCGGTTATCGCCTCTCATCTTCATATTCCATTGTGATCTTTGATCCATATTTTTTGTCAGCCAGTTTAAAAGCTTCAGTAATAACAGCCATTTTCCCTCCATTTCTTATAAAACTCAGGCAAGCCCTGATCTTGGGTTCCATGCTTCCTTTCGAAAACTGTCCCTCATCAAGGTATTTAAGAGCATCAGAATAGTTGAGAAATTCTTTTATCTGCTGATCGGGCTTTTTATAATTTATATAAATATAAGGAACATCAGTAAGTATATAGAATTCATCGGCTCCGATAAGAGTTGCCAGAAGTGAAGAGGCACAATCCTTGTCGATAACCGCCTCAGCCGGCCTTACATCATTTTTTTCATCGATATACACAGGTACTCCTCCGCCGCCTGCGGCAATCACTATATTGCCCCCGCATGCCAGATCTCTTATAATTGACTGATTTATAATGCTTTTGGGTACCGGGGAAGGAACCACCCGCCGGAATCCACCTTCATTCCTGACCTCTTCCCTGAATATCCATCCTTTACTTTGCGTGAGATCATCCGCCTGCTTCCTGTTATAAATCCTGCCTATTCTTTTCTGGGGATCTTTGAAAGCCGGATCATTTATATCAACAATCACTGAAGTAACAATGCAAATGACATTCTTATCTATCCCGTGCCTGTTAAGGACATTTCTGAACATCCTTTCTATCATATAACCGATGCCACCCTGAGAATCGGCAACACATATATCGACCGGCATCTGGGCAATGTTGTACAGCTGTTCGCCTGCATCATTACGCATAAGTATATTCCCGACCTGGGGTCCGTTGCCATGAGTTATTACCAGGTTGTAACCCTCATTAATCAGGAATATCAGGTTTTCAAGGGTGTCAGTAGTATTCTTTTCCTGCTCATCGATAGTGCCTGCCTGATCTCCCCGCAGGAGGGCATTGCCGCCAAGGGCTACCACAGCCAGTTTTCTTTTCATACAAATTCAGGATTATAAAAAAATCACCATCCGGCAGGGATTAAAATTGTTTCGGCTTACCACCATATAACCATTTTACAAAGCTATTAAATTCCGCCTTAAATTTGTTAATCGGATTGTCAGGAAATATGAACCGGAGCCTTCTGCAGAACAAAAACTCTCATGAAGAGGCAGAAATTTGGTCACCTCAAACTGAAATTAAAAAAAAATATTAAATTTACAATTATCAAAAAAAGCTTAGTGAGATTCAGATCCGGGTTGTTCGTTTCTTTAATAATCGTAACAACATTTTACTCCTGCAAATCCAAAGGAGGGAAAAACATAGATCAGGGAGAAATCCATTACACCATAGAATATATGGGTAATGTGAGCATGCCCAGAGAGATCATGCCAAGGAATCTTATAGTCTCATTTAAGAATAATAAAATACTATTCGACATTTCCGCCCCCTTCGGCAATTCAGGGATTCTGAATCTTTCCAATCCGGAAAAGGGAATATATGATACTTATATCAGCTTACTTTCCTGGCGTTATTTTTACTCTGCAAAACCAGGGGAAACACACCCCGGTTTCGAAGCCATGGAAGGCCTTCAGATCAGAAAAACATCAAAAACAACAGTCATCTGCGGATTCAACTGCAGGAATGCGGAAGTCAGGATTCCGGGCCGCAGAGACAGGGTGTATGAGGTCTGGTATACAAATGATATAGATGTAAAGGAACCAAATGCTGCAACTCCATTCAGTGATATAGAAGGCGTTTTAATGAGCTTCTTCTTTATAATGGGTTCTGCAGAAATGCATTTCATGGCCGAAACGGTTTATAAAAAGGAAATATCCGACCAGACTTTTGAAAGAAGGACCAGATACTCCCGGATATCCCGTGAGGAAATCGACAATATAATCAGTAAGATGGTAAGCCTCTAAGTGTTGTATCCTATGCGGTCCGGCGTGCACGGTATACCGGCAAAGGTTAACGGCAACAAGGAACAGCAAAGAGCAGGCAGCATCGGGATTTTTATTACCTTTGCGTAGCATTTTCAATAGTTTTAATGAGCAAAGAGAAGGACGATACGACAAAGAAATCTGCAAAATCAACCAAAGATTCCGGCAAATCCAAACACTTTTTCACTGATGAAAGGATAAGATTCATCTTCGGCACTCTTATTACAGGATTTGCATTATACCTTCTCCTGGCATGTGTAGCCTACCTTTTCTGGTGGAAAACCGATTCCAGCCTGCCAATGAAAGATGTATTCTCCGGACCTGAGATAACTGTAAGAAACTGGATGGGAAAAAGTGGTCATTTTCTGGCTGACATGATTATCAGCAAAGGATTTGGATTTGGAGCCTTTTTCATTCCATTGATTTTCGGCGCTACAGGATTATATCTTCTTAAGTTCCCCGGAATAAAACCCTGGAGCCTTATTGCCAAGCTTGCTTTTGCAACTATAATTCTTTCACTTGTTCTGGGATTCGTTTTTTTCAGGAATGACGAATACCTGCTTAGCGGACCCGGCGGTGCACAGGGTTACGTAATAACCAAATGGCTGAATGCATTTGTGGGAATTCCGGGAACCGGGATCATTGTCGCATTACTTACAGTAGCATATCTGGTATTTGCATTAAAAGTACATCCTTCCAGATTTAATGTTACTAAGTCACCGTTCTTTTCATTCATGAAGAAAAAGAATCCTGAACAGGAAGCTTCATTAATTACTGAAGCTGAAGCGGTTACTACTTTTCTTCATGATGGAGGGGAGGATGATGATGTAAAATCTGAACGGGGGGAAGTAGAATTTCAGATAAAGAACAGGACTTATCATGCCGATCATCATGAGACCGGAGATCCCGTAATTATCAGGACAAAACAAGGATCTTTGATCCGTGATCTGGACAGTGAAAAAACTGTAATCCCTGAAAAGGAAACAGTCGATATGGAAGTTACCAAAGCCGTTGCAAATGACATCCTTTCGGAGGAAGAAGTAGATCAGATGATGGAAAATTACGATCCCAGGCTTGACCTCTCCCGATACAAGTTCCCACCCGTTTCAATTCTCCACGATCATAAATCGGAAAGCGCCTTTGATAATAATGAAGTCTTTGAAAATAAGGAAAATATAATTAAAACCCTTGGAGATCATAAGATAAGCATCTCCAAAATATCTGCTACGGTCGGTCCGACTGTTACTCTTTACGAGATCGTACCTGAGAGAGGTGTAAGGCTTGCCAGGATCAAATCCCTCGAAGACGACATTGCACTCAATCTCTCAGCCCTGGGTATAAGGATCATCGCTCCGATTCCCGGCAGAGGGACAGTCGGTATTGAAGTGCCTAACAAGAAGCCGGAGATTGTATCAATGCGTTCGCTCATCACCTCAAAAGCATTCCAGGAAACGAAATTCGATATTGCTCTTGCGCTCGGACGAACAATTACCAACGATCCCTATATAGTCGATCTTACAAAAATGCCGCATCTCCTGGTAGCGGGGGCAACAGGACAGGGAAAATCCGTTGGTATAAATGCGATTATCACTTCTATCCTTTATAAAAAACACCCTTCTGAAATCAAATTTGTGCTCATCGATCCCAAGAGAGTGGAGCTGCCTCTGTATTCAAAGATTGAAAGGCATTTCCTGGCAAAGCTTCCCGGGGAGGAAGATGCCATTATTACTGACACACAGAAGGTGATTAAGACTCTGAATTCACTGTGCATTGAAATGGATAACAGGCTCGAACTGCTTAAAGGTGCACAGTCAAGGAATATCAAGGAGTACAATGAGAAATTCATTTCGCGCAAGCTGAATCCTGAAAAAGGCCATATGTATCTGCCTTACATCGTGTTAATTATCGATGAGTTTGCGGACCTTATAATGACTGCCGGCAGGGAGATTGAAGGACCCATTGGCAGACTTGCTCAGCTTGCCAGGGCGATCGGGATACATCTTATTATATCCACACAGCGGCCCTCGACAAATATTATTACAGGATTTATTAAAGCCAATTTCCCCACAAGAATCGCTTTCCGTGTCTTCTCTTCAATTGATTCCCGGACAATACTTGATGCTACCGGGGCCGACAGGCTGGTAGGCAGAGGCGATATGCTCGTTTCCTCGGGTAATGAACCGGTCAGAGTGCAATGCGCCTTTATCGACACACCGGAGATTGAAGAACTCACCGAGTTCATCGGCTCACAGAAGGGTTATCCTGATGCAATGCATCTTCCGGAATATATTGACGATAGCGAGTCAGGTCTGATGGATGTGGACCTTAAAAAACGTGATCCGATGTTCGATGACGCCGCAAGGCTTGTTGTTCAGCATCAGCAGGGTTCCACATCCCTGATCCAGAGGAAGCTGTCAATAGGGTATAACAGGGCAGGGAGGATCATAGACCAGCTTGAAGCTGCAGGCATTGTTGGTCCATTTGAAGGAAGCAAGGCAAGAGATGTCCTTTGTTCTGATTTTATGGTTTTGGAACAGATTTTGAAGAGCCTTGAGTAAATCATCATCAATGAAGAATATTGCTTCAATAACGCTATTGTATTTAATGTTGCCGGCCTTCTTATCCGGACAGACTGATACAAAAGCCATTTCAATACTTGATAAATTCTCATCCTCGGCAACCTCTGCGCCATCAATATCAATGAAATTCATTCTTATTACCATTGACCAGGTCAATAACTCAACGGACACAACCACCGGGTCGGCAATCCTGAGCAAAGATAGTTACAGGCTTGACCTGCCTGACAATATCATATGGTTCAATGGCACGACATCCTGGAGCTACCTCCCTGCAGAACAGGAAGTTACAATTACCAGGCCCGAAAAGAAGGATAACTCATTCCAGAGCCGGCCCTCAGCAATTTTTACGATGTATAAAAAGGGTTATAAAAGCAGGATGATAGAAGAAAAACCAGACTCCTGGATAATCGACCTGTATCCTGAAGACATTAAAAATGAGCTGATAAGGGTCAGGCTGACAATTGCCCGTCCATCACTTTTTCTCAGGAATCTGGAATATAAAAGAAGGGATGGTATAACTATTAACCTTATAGTTAAGGATTATAATCTGAAAAATGTACCCGAACAGGGCATGTTCACATTCCCGGCTGATAAATACAAGGACGCCGAAGTTAATGATATGCGCTAGATCCTTCCCGGATAAGCTACTCTGGCATGATAAATATTCAAAAGCCTCTTTTTAAAAACAATCTTAATGTCAGAAATATCTTTAAATGTGAGCGGTACCTCTGAATACTGCCCATCCTGTTCCTGAATATATATTATTCTTTCCACAAGCTCCGAAATGCTTTCCTCGGTATACCCGGCAAGGCTCCTTGAAGAAGCTTCGACTGCATCTGCCATCATTACAACAGCAGTCTCTTTTGAAAATGGCCTGGGTCCGGGATAGGCAAATTGCCTCTCCATTCCCATTTTCCCGGGATTCTCATCAATGAATTTCTTGAAAAAGAAGTATGCTACTGTTGTCCCGTGATGGGTCCGGATAAAATCAATTATCTGAACAGGTACTTTATAATTCTTTGCCAGAACAACACCGTTTCTTATATGATTAATTATCAGCTTTGAGCTTTCCCCCGGATCCATGTTTTCATGCGGACTGTATTCATCAGTCTGATTTTCAACAAAATATTTGGGGTTAGCAATTTTGCCTATGTCATGATAAAGCGATCCTGTCCGCACCAGCAGATGATTTGCACCGATGCTCCTGGCAGCTTCCTCGGCCAGATTGGCAACCTGCAGAGAATGCTGAAATGAACCGGGAGCCTCGTCAGCAAGTTTCCTGAGGAGTGGCTGATTGGTATCAGCGAGCTCAAGAAGTGTTGCATCGGAAAGAAAGAGAAACCTTTGTTCAAAGATAAGTATCAGGGGATAACTCAGGAGCACCAGTGCACCGTTCCCTGTAAAATAAAAAAGGAGGGTCAGAAAATTTCCGGGGATCGATCCATGTGTCATCAAACTAATCCCAGGGTATAGCCAGGAGTAGCTGGCAATCACTGCAAGGGAGGTGTACAAAAGCTTTGCCCTCTTGTAGATATGGGTCAGCGTAAAAATAGCAGCCATCCCGGAAATAAAGCTCATAAGTACAAATTCAAACGGTTCAGGTACTATGAATCCGGCAAGCATGATTGTGATAAGAAGTATAAAGAGTGCAAGACGTGCATCATAAAAGATCCTGACCATGACAGGGATGATCGCAAAGGGGATAATGAATATCAGATCCTTCTGTGGCAGATCTGTTATAATCCTTGTCACCGTAAGCAGGACAAGTATTGCAGAAAGTATGAATAATGTCTTGCGAATTATCTGGAGCACTTCGCGGCGGAATTGAAGAAGGAAGAGATAAAGAACCACGTAGCAGGAGATAACCACAATCATGGTTCCGGCAATACGGGCCCTGGAATTTTCTTTTCCATAAGTCAGCAAAACAAATACTATTATAATACTCGCAACGAAGAAAATGAAATTTAAAATGCTGTTCTTCCGTTTTGCCGGCAATGTGCTTTCCTTAGCAGTTGGTACCATATAGCAGTTCTGATTCGGGTAACAAAATTATTGTTAATTTTAGCACAAAATAAAAATAATGGATATTTATATTTGTGAGAATGTTTTTGTACCGCTGAGATCGGGCCCCTCACACAGATCCGAAATGCTGAGCCAGCTGCTTTTCGGTGAAAAATACAATATCATGGATAAGGCCGGGCACTGGATGAAAGTAGAAACAAAATTCGATAAATATACCGGATGGATCGATATGGATCATATGCAGCTCTCTGAATTCAATGAGGATACTGCCGGCCATGTTCTGAACAGATCTCTATTGTGCTATAAAAAAGATAAAACCAGGCTTGTACTTGAAGCCGGCTGCGACATTTATGCACCTGATTTTGAGAAGAAAACATTTACCACTGGTAAAGATATATATTTTGCAGACAAGGATTTCAGCAAACCGTATATTACTACAGATGAGACACTTGCCGACACTGCCATGAAATTCATAAACAGCCCGTATATATGGGGCGGAAGGATCCCGTCAGGGATTGACTGTTCAGGTTTTACACAGCTGGTTTATAAGATACACGGGAAACAGATACCCCGCAACAGCTGGCAGCAGTCGGAGCTCGGAACAGCGATCAATTTTATTGAAGAAACTAATCCGGGCGATCTCGTTTTCTTTGATGATGACATGGGTAAGATATCGCATGTGGGAATGATCATTTCAAGAGGACTTGTCATACACGGTTCCGGCAGGGTCAGGATCGATACGATTGACCACCAGGGGATTTACAGGCAGGAAGCCGGAAGATATACTCATCATCTGAGGACGATAAAGAGGATGGTCTGAAGATATTTACAACAATAAAAAAGGCCGCCTATGAGGGCAGCCTTTTAAATATAACATTGATGTTATTCTACCAGCCAGGATTTTGCTGACCAACAAGATTAGGATTGGTTGTCAGATCATTGGCGGGAATTCCCCATACAAACTTGTCATCTCCGGCAGGAACAACCTTTTGATAGAAATCTGATGCAGGATTACTAAGAAATGCAATGTTTTGCGGAGTCCTCCTGGTAACGCCCATTTTCCAACGTTTCAGATCGTCAAGACGAAATCCTTCACAAAGCAATTCACGGGTCCTCTCATCTTTAATTGCATCCATCAGAGCTGTTCCGGTAAGGCCCACAAGAGTTGTGGCACCGCGTGCAGTTCTGAGCAAATTAATGGTAGTTAATGCAGCTCCTTCTGTAGCCGGTGTCTGGGCAGCAGCTTCAGCACTTATCAGGTACATTTCGGCAATCCGGAAGATTTTCGGCTTCTGTTGATAGTTTGTGTTGGGTGCAGTATACAGTGAAGGATTTCCCGGATATTTGTTAATACACCATATACCAGGATAATCGACTCCCTGCACATACAAAGGTTTCTGCTCAAGGTAAGCGGCCTTTCGAATATCGGTGGCCTCATATTGATCAATAACCCATTGCTGCGGGACAAAATCCGGAGTATATTTATTTGTCTGGGTGTTCAATCCAAGGTAAATATTGTTAGCATTGCCCAGCTCGCTTGGCAGGCTTGCAAATAACTGCAAAATAGTTTCAGTTCCGCCATCGGTAACCCACATGCTCCTGAAAGTAGCAGCAGCGGAAATAAGCGGATAAGTTCCTTTGGCTATCAGCGCATTTGCAGCAGTAACAGCCCCGGTCCAGTTATGCATGCACAAATATACCCTGGCCTTAAGGGCCAGCACACAATCTTTGGTAATTTTTGTAGCTATAGGAGATCCTGGTGAGGCGTGCAGTAATGTCCCTGCCTGGCCAATATCGGAAAGAATTTGCTGATAGATCTGATCAACAGTTGAACGGCCAGGTCTGTCAAATATATCGAAGGTTAACACAAGCGGAACACCGGGATCGGTTGCGGCCGTAGCCGGTTCATAATCTTTTGCAAATCTCTGAATCAGCTGATGATAAAGATAAGCACGCATCAGGTAAGCCTCGCCGAGATATTTGTCCATGGTTGCCTGCTCGGTTGTATCTGCAATAGGTATCTTATTGGAATTATTGATAACGTTATTGATGTTGGTAATTGTATTGTACTGATAACGCCATGTATCCCGAATTGTATAATCGTCAGCCAGAAAGCCATTCCATTTGTGCGGAAATCCGTTCCTGTTGCCATAATCGAGAGTTGCATTAAGCTGGTCAGCCTGAACATCCGTTGAGAACATGAAAAGGCCATAGACCCTTGCTCTCAGACTTGCATACAATCCGTTGTTCAATGTTTGTGCATCCTTCATAGTCTTGAAAGATTGTGACTGTTCGATTGCATCGTAGGGATATCTGTTCAGGTCACACGAGACTAATGTAACAGCTATTACAAGAGTCAATGACAATATTTTTATTATGTTTTTCATAATCTTTATCCGTTAAATGTTATTAAAAAGATATTTCGGCGCCAAATGAAAACTGCTTTGTATTCGGATTTGCACCTAGCGAGATGTTTGAATCAACCTCAGGATCAGGACCAAGGTATTTCGTAAAAGTAAGCAGGTTTCGACCTGTCATAAAGACTCTTGCTCCGGAGAAAAATTTCGTTCTCTGCAACAAAGATGAAGGTATAGAATACGAAATAGTCAGGTTCTTCAAGCGCATAAATGTAGCATCTTCTATAAGACGGGAATCAAATTGTGTAAACTGGGCGGTTCCGTATGCCGGAAATTCAGCCACATCACCGGGTTGTTTCCAGTAATTCAGGATTCTTCTGGACTGGTTATATCCGCCAAAGACAGTCGGATTTTCAAAGAAATACCGGTCATTATTAAACAGATATTTTTTGTAAGCGAAAGAAAAATCTGACTGAAGAGCTATTCCCTTCCAACCTACATTTAATCCAAATCCACCAGTAAAGGGAGAGTAACGGGGTTTCCCAAGGTTTTGCTGAAGATCAGCTGTGACGAATGTCTTGGTAGTTTCTGCTGTTGAAGTGACAGACTGATCCGGTCCCTGCTTATACCACATAGGCTGCCCGTCAGCGGGGTCAATTCCTGCAAAATAGGGATATAAGAAAGCTACAGGCTGACCAACTATCCAGGCTACACCTGTATTAGGAATACTCCAGAAAGAAAGTCCATTGAAAAGTTCAGTAACCTTGTTCTTATTGAAGTTAAGATTAACATAAGGAGTTACATAAAAATCTTTTATTCTGACAATGTCAAAGTCTATAGCAATATCAACCCCGGTGTTCTTTAATGTCCCCACATTTGAAGTTACTGAATTGAATCCGGAGGTATAGGGGAAGGGAACATCGACCAGCATGTTTTTGGTAACACGATTGTAATACTCAATATTGAAACGATACCTGTCATAGAACAATGCAAACCTTACACCAACTGTAGTCTTCAGCTGCTTTTCCCAACCGAGATCAGGGTTTCCGGGAGATCCTATACTCCAGCCGCTGCCCGAATTGTACAGATTGGTAGTGACGGTGGCAAGGTTACCGTAATTTGCGATTTCAGCGTTTCCGCTCGTTCCGATACTGGCTTTAACGTTGAGGGAAGAAATAAATCCGACATTTTCAAGGAAAGATTCCTTTTTGGCATTCCACATTATACCTGTTGCAAAGAAATTTGCTGTCCTGTTGTTAATACCAAATCGCGAAGAAGCATCCTGGCGTACAGAGAAATCGAAGAAATACTTACTGTCAAGCGAGTAGTCCAGACGGCCGAAATAAGAAAGGAATGCATATTCTGTTTTAGCAGAACTGACATCACGGGTTGCAGAAGTACCTGCCTGCAGCAACATCAAACGGTCATCAGTAAGCGCTCCTGAATAAGCTGAAAAATTTGAAAATAAGTTCGTTATATATTCCTGTCCTGCAAGTACCGTAAAACTATGCCGGTTAAGTAAATCAAACTTATATTCAGCTGTATTTGTAATGGTACGGGTCGCATTACGCCTGAATGTTTCGCGATTATTGCCGTTATTCAATGCTCCTTTATAAGATGGCAATTGGGAGGCAGTCTCTCTTTGATCATAAGCATCTATTCCAGCCTGTGATCTGATTGTCAATCCGTTTATCGGATTTATCTGAATATAGGCCATTCCGTCTAACTGGGCGTTTTTAACAGCACCTGGTATTTTTACAGCACGGTAAGCCGGACCATAAGCGTTCCATCCCGGAATAAGATCGGGGTACGCTACGCCCAGGGTATCTACAGGAGAATAGAAAGGCGGTGCCAGCAATGCAAGTCCCCTTGCCAATTGGTTGGTTCCATAAGGGTTAGTTTGCCTGGTGTCAGTGCTGGCCGATAGATTCAATCCGAGGGTTAACCAGTCATTGGCTTTTGAATTAATATTCGATCTTAAAGAATAACGATCATATTCAGAGCGGTAAGCAAGTCCATCGGCAAAGAAATAGGAACCTGAAAGAAAATATGTTGTCTTTCCTCCGCCGCCTGATACAGACAGATCACCCTGGTAGGTCGGAACTGATTGTTTATAGTATGTTTTATACCACTTGGTATCGAACGGATATGTTTTCAATGTGGCATCAATTTGTGCCTGAGTTCTGTAACCTACAGCCAGCCAGAAATCAGTTAACTCTTTGGTATTCATCATGCTGTTGAAAAAATCCAGATTTGCTATGTTTGAAAAACCATACTGGGCATTAAGTTTAATCTGGGCTTTAGTGTCTGTTGAGCCATGCTTGGTTGTTATATATATAACACCGTTTGCAGCACGTGTACCATATATAGATGTCGCCGAGGCATCTTTCAGAATGGTAACACTCTCAAAATCGTTTGGGTTAAGGGTCAGCATAGTGCTCTGATCAATTGGTGTTCCATCCAAAACATAAAGAGGAGTAGAACTGGCTCCCAGGGAACCAACACCATGCAGGCGCATTGATGAAATCTGGGATGGTTCTCCGGATGAAGTATAAACCTGTAATCCGGCTACTCTCCCCTGTAGTGCATCCAATACGTTGGCAGTTGGTTTTTCTATAATTTTAGCCGCGGTTACCTGCGTCACAGAACCAACAGTTGTGCCAACTTTCTTTGCGGTTCCATAACCGACAACCACAACTTCCTCCAGGTTCATCAGGTCGTTTTCCAATACTACGTCAATAGTGGTTCTGCCTGAAACAGGGATATCCTGGCTTTTCATTCCGATAAAACTGAATGTTAGTGTCTGGTTTTCTGTGGCATTGATCACATACTTACCGTCAACACCGGTATTTGTACCAATGGTTGTTCCCTTGACAGTAATAGAAACACCCGGTATCGGGAGATCGTCTTCCTTGTTCGTGACAGTGCCCGAAATTAGCTTTACCTGACCTGTTACAAAAGAACAGGTCAACAAAAATCCTGCAAAAATCAATAAGATTCTTTTCATAGTGTAATACTTAGGTTAGAATAATAATTGTAATACTAGTATTTTTATATCAGATGACAAAAGTCATTCTTAACTTTTTTTAAGATATTTTTATTTTTTCTTATTTTCTGGTCCCTGAATCAACTGAATTCAGTATTAATTCTTCTTCTTCACGAGCCTTATTTTCAATATAATATCCCTTTTTTACAATTTCTTCTGCAAATCTCCTGTCCTCAAGCCCGGAAGCATTGATCCTTACATTAAGAAAAGCCCCCCTGATACAAGAACTCAGTGCCAGAGCACCAACACCGGCGTCGGTAACTGAATTCGGATTGCCTTTTTTAACCATCTCATGTATCAGTTCAAATCCTGAATACGCCGTTTCCATTACCATATAGGGGACCTGGATTGCATTTTTTGTAGCAGCTTCAATTGCCTCCCTTCTTCCATTTTTCTCTTCATCAGTTTTTTTCGGAAGACCATAAGCCTCCAGAATTTTATTGAAGGCAGCTGTATCTTCATCAACGAGGTCAAGAAGCTTTTCCTGGATTCTTTTCCCTTTTTCCGCCCAGTCAGAAAATTCTTTCCACCTTTCATCCCACCCTTTTTTATGACTTGATAAATTGGCTACCATGGTTCCCAGAGCAACGCCCAGTGCACCCATATAAGCCGAAGCTGAACCACCCCCCGGGGCCGGCGATTCAGAGGCTGTTTCTTCCATGAATGCCCTGAGGCTCATGTCAGTCAGTCTTCGTTTTTGTTTATCTTCCATGACATATTCTATTACTTTTTCTTCAGGATCAAACGGGTGTATATCATTCAGACCCATTGATTTAACCGCAATCTTAATAAGCTCTCTGTCAGACACTCCTGCCGATCTCTTCTGTTTTTCGAGGAAATATCTGCCGGCCTCAAGCAGCGCTTTCAGAGGTATTAATCCTACCAGCTCCGAACCTGTGACCCTTACTCCTCTCGCATCTGCTTTTCTGCATACTTCATCAAAAGCAATATGAACTGGTGTAACAGATATGTTGGTCAGATTCATTGAGATCTGTGCAACACCGTACTCCTCAATATACCAGCCAATTGCTTTTACACTTTTAAGTGTACCTGGCACACTTATTTCCTTTCCTGCTTCATTTTTTATAACCCTGCCTTTTTCTCTCACATCCCAGGCAATGGCATTTGCTCTCCGTACAGAAGTCGTATTGAGGTTGACATTGAAGGCCACAAGAAAATCCCTGGCTCCCACGGCTGTCGCTCCGGATCTCCGGTTGAAAGCTGAGGGGCCGAAATCAGGTTTCCAGGCCGGATCTGCAAGCTTCTCCCTCAAACCTTCATATTCACCAGCCCTGCAGTTTGCCAGGTTCCTTCGTTTCTCCACGAATGCAGCATTTTCATAACAGTAAACCGGTATGTCAAGCTCTTTGCCAATCCTCTCTGCCACTCTCCTCGCATAGACCACAGTTTCCTCCATTGTAATGCCTGAAACCGGGATGAACGGGCATACGTCGGTGGCACCCATCCGCGGATGTGCCCCATGATGCTTCGACATATCAATAACCTCTGTGGCTTTCTTAACAGCCCTGAATGCTGCCTCGCACACAGAATCCGGATCACCGACAAATGTTACAACACTCCTGTTGGTGTCTTTCCCCGGATCAACATCAAGAAGCTTCACTCCTTCAACAGATTCTATCTCATCAGTAATCTGTTTAATCAACTGCATATCCCTCCCCTCGCTGAAATTCGGTACACACTCTAAAATCCGCTTCTCCATAACTGAAAACAATACTTAAAAATATTCTCATCCTGTAGTTGCCGACCCCCGCTGCTGCGCGGCAACCCCTGAAGGGGGTTTAATCCCTGCTATTTTTAGTAATTAACCTGATTCACGATTTTGCCCCCCTCTCAGGGGTGTTGGGGGGTAATTAACCACTTTACCTTTTAATATTACGGTCTCAATCAAGTCAGAGCCGAATGCATACGGTAAAAAGCTATATCCCGGCATCTCCCTGGTAATAAACACATTGGCTACCTTCCCTTTGGCAATTGATCCATGAGTTTCCGATATTCCCATTGCATATGCCGAATTTATTGTAACAGCATTGATAACCTCTTCGGGCAGCATTTTAAGCCTGATACACCCGAGCGACATAATAAATTTCATGTTTCCTGACGGCGATGAACCCGGATTATAGTCAGAAGCAAGCGCCACCGGAAGTCCTGAATCAATCATCTTTCGTGCAGGCGGATCGGGAAGTCCGAGAAAGAATGCTGAGCCAGGCAACAGCGTCGGCATAGTACCGGAATCCTTAAGAGCTTCAATTTCAGCATCTCCGGTCCTTTCCAGATGGTCGACTGAAAGGGCATTGTATTTTATCCCGGCCTGCACGCCACCTGAATAGTCAAGTTCGTTAGCATGGATCTTGGCAATAAGGCCATATTTGATCCCGGCCATCAATATCCTCCCGGTGTCATCTGCCGTAAAAAAACCACGGTCACAGAAGACATCAATAAAATCTGCCAGGCCTTCCGATGCCACAACCGGGATCATTTCATTTAAAATATAATCAACATATTCTTTCCTTCTGCCCTTAAATTCCGGCGGTACAGCATGAGCGCCAAGGAACGTGGCCCTGACCTCAACCGGTGAGGTCTCTTTGATCCTTCTGATAACCCTGAGCATCTTAAGCTCATCCTCCAGGTTAAGTCCGTAACCGCTCTTAATCTCCACAGCGCCGGTCCCGAATCCTATAATTTCATCAACGCGTTTGAGCGATTGATCAAACAGCTCATTTTCAGACGTTTCATGAAGGAGCTTTGCTGAATTAAGAATACCTCCGCCGCGTTTTGCGATTTCCCCGTAAGATAATCCCAGTATCTTGTCCCTGAATTCATTTTCCCGGCTTCCCGCATAAACAAGGTGAGTATGCGGATCACAGAATGAGGGGAAAACAAATTTACCGGAGGCATCAATTATTTCGTATTTTCCCTCCCTTTTTCCGGTGAATTTCTCCGGAAGTCTGTCCATGGTCCCGAAATCCGAGATAATTCCTTTTTCTGAAATAAGGTATGCATCAGGAATTACCTTAAGCAAAGCCATATCCTTACCGGTCACTTTTGTTCCCAGGGTATCATCATCCGCCTGTACAAGACCTTTTATATTTATAATGAACAGATCCAATTAAGTAATTAACAATAAAAACAGAAGCCTAAGGTAGCAAATATTAAAAAAAGAGCTTGCGATTTCCATTTTTCTTTATCTTTAGCATTATCAACCAAAAAACCAACATATGAAAAAGGCTTTATCAGTTCTTTTAATTTTGATAATGGCCCTGTCTGTTTACGGGCAGGAAGGGCAAAAAGAGGTAAAGGAAAAGAAGGTAAAAACAGGATGGAAATTCGGTGGTGCATTACCGGCAATAAGTTTTGATTCCGACCTGGGATTTCAATACGGTGCGCTGGCAGAATTCTTTAATTATGGTGACGGCAGCACCTATCCCGGTTATATTGACCATATATATGGCGAGGTTTCCCGTTATACAAAGGGAAGCGGAGTCTACAGGTTAATGTATGAATCAAATCATCTGATTCCCGGGGTGGAGCTGACAACCGATCTCAGCTACCTTCCCGATCAGGCAAGTCAGTTTTACGGATTCAACGGTTATCTGTCAGTGTTCAATAAAGACTGGATGGACGACGATCTGGCCACTCCTCCTTACAGGACGAGGATGTTCTATCGTTATGAAAGGAACCAGTTCAGATTCAAGAATGACTTCACAGGGAAACTCAGCGGTGAGCATATCAAATGGAGCGCCGGCTTTGCATTCAATAATTTTATGGTTGGTTCGGTTGATATTGACAAACTTAACAAAGGTAAGAATAATGAGGATAAGCTCCCTTCTGTAACAGCTGAACCCGGGCTTTTTGAACGGTATCAGACACTGGGATTGATTTCCGATAATGAAGCAAACGGAGGATGGGTCAATACTGTTAAAGCAGGCATTGTCTGGGACAGCCGTGATAACCGCCCCAATCCCATGAAAGGAATCTGGACCGAACTCGGAGTCGAAGTCACACCAAAATTCATTGGAAACGACTGGGGATTCTCAAAATTCTATATCACACACAGACAATATTTTACACTGGTTGAGAATGATCTCGCACTTGTTTACCGGCTCGGATATCAGACGACTCTTTCCGGGAAGGTCCCTTTCTTTTACCAGTCCCAGGTGATCACTTCAAGACTTACCGGATATATCAGTGAAGGGCTGGGTGGAAATATGACCTTGAGAGGAGTATTGAGGAACAGGGTTATAGGTGATGGCTTCTTTCTTGGCAATGTTGAGCTTCGCTGGAAACCGATATATTTTAAATTCTTAAAGCAGGATTGCTACCTGGGCCTCGACGCATTTTATGATTTTGGAATAGTCACCAAAGAGATCACTCTTCCGCAAAATTTAAGTGCTACATTTTCTGCAGATTATCCAACCGAGAACTATTCCGATTATTTTAAATCAGGGAATGATAAGCTTCATCAAAGTGCAGGAATAAGCATAATGCCTGTAATAAACCAGAACTTTGTCGTGGCTGTCGATATAGGTAAGGCATTCAATACCCAGGATGGCAATATGGGTTTCTATATCGGGTTGAATTATCTGTTTTAAACTAAAACCTTTGCAGGAAATAGGCTAAAGTAATTCCAAAATAGTTTCCGAGCAGATATCCGATAATTCCACCGGTCAATCCTGTCACGATCACATCCTTGTTTTTGAGTGCATTTGCCACAAGAGGAACGAACGGGGGCGAAAAGACATATGCTGTAGCCGTAATCAAAAAATTATCAGCATCGATCCTGAATATTTTTGCAAGCGCCAAATGCAGGAACAGCGATCCGAAATAACACCAGGATATAAAGAGTATGAGATCCATCATACCTTTGCTGAACATGGTTCTGAGATTTGAGGATGAGGCAACTGTGAGGGAAAAAACAAGGATCAGGTACATTCCCAGCTGGTATGTTTTCTTTATCCTGTTAACCGGTTTGAGAAGAGATGCAAGTATTCCCAGTGTTGTAATTGAAAGTACGACCACCGCCATCTCATACTTTGGCCTGGCCTCTTCAGACAATAATAAACTCATTCCTGCTCCTGCAGCTGCAATTATTATTGTCAGGCCGAGGGCTTTAATCAGCGGGAAAAAAGTTTCCTTTTTAAGCATTCCGGAAAAATCGTCAAGTCCCCCTATTTCTTTTTTTAGCAGATCCTGATCCACAGCTATCCCGTTTTCCTCCTTGAATTTTGGAAGTATTGCCCTGAATAAACGGGGAGCAACTGTAATAAAAAAGAGGACCAGGAACGCACCCACTATTATATCATATGTATTCAGAACCACAAAACGGTCCGCATCAACATTCAGACTAAGCTTCAGAGCCGCAAAATTAGGAGTCCCCCCCGTATATATCCCCTCAAACATACCTGCCAGCTTCCAGGTATCGGGGAATGCATTCTTCCAGATAAAAAATCCCGCAGTAACCATGACAATACCTGCGATCAGAGCAAGGAGAACAGAAAGAAATCCTTTCCTGGCAAATTTCAGCCATCGTCTGATGTTCAGTGAAAAGAGCAGAAGCGGAAAAGCCAGCAAAATGGAAACAGTGACAATGTTTTTCTGAATTCCCCTTATCTGGTTAACATAAAGATCTTCCGGGATGGCCTTGCCTTCAGAAATCAGGTTCTCAACTACAGCTTTTGGTATGGCGTCGTCGCTGCCCCGTGCAAGCCTGTAACCATCACTTCCAATAGGGAAGATGCCGGAGGTGCCAATTATCAGCCCGAATACATAAGCGAGTACTATTGTGCCAACTTTCTGGAGAAGTGTCCATTTTTTACAAAGCCAGATAATCACCAGCGGAAATAAAAAGTAGAACAGAATAAGCAAAATCATCTTGATCATATCGCCAGGTCTTGGTTAATACCAAATATAAAAAAAGCGACTCATGTAAAGAGTGAATCGCCTGTAAAATAGGTATTTATACTTATCAGTCAGATATATCAGTCACACTCCTCAAAGCTCTTTTTATACTGTTCGATGGCTTTCAGGCTCATTCCCATGCTTGAGAATCCACCGTCGTGGTAGAGGTTTTGCATTGTCACTTTCCTGGTAAGATCTGAAAAGAGAACAACGCAGTAATCGGCACATTCAGAAGCAGTCGCATTTCCCAGCGGTGACATTCTTTCAGAGAAATCGAGAAGCGACTCCATTCCATGTACACCGCTTCCCGCGGTTGTGGCAGTCGGCGACTGGGAAATGGTATTTATCCTTACTTTCCTGTCGCGGCCATAAATATAACCAAAGCTGCGGGTAATTGATTCCAGGAGAGCTTTTGCATCACCCATATCATTATAGCCGGTAAGTGTCCTCTGGGCTGCAACATATGACAGAGCAATCACGGAACCCCATTCTCTTATCGCATCAAGCTTATAAGCGGTTTGAAGTATCCTGTGAAAGCTGAGCGCCGATATATCAAACGTCTTAAGCATGTTTTCATAATTTGTCTGCTCATAAGGAATATCCTTCCTTACGTTTGGCGACATACCTATTGAATGCAGGATAAAATCAAATTGTCCGGCGAAAATCTTCATGCTCTCCGAAAGCAGGATCTCAATTTCATCCATTTTTGTTGCATCAGCAGTTATGACCTTGCTGCCGGTTATCCGCGCAAGATCATTAATACTTCCCATCCTCACAGCAACCGGGGAGTTTGTCAGAACAAGCTGTGCTCCATGCTGCCGGCATTTTAAAGCAACGTTCCAGGCAATTGATTTATCGTTAAGAGCACCGAAAATTATCCCTTTTTTCCCCTTTAATAAGTGTTCCCTCCATGACTGATACTATTAATTTATATAATGTCTCTTTAATAGATTTACCCCCTTCCCAACCTTCCCCCAGGGGGGAAGGAGTAATAATTTATTCATTAACCCCGTAGGGGAAAAAGAAAGGAGGTTTATTATTTAGAAGCAGATCTGAGGAGTTCCCTGGCGTTGCGCATTGCAGTCTCGGTGATCTCGCTTCCGCTTAAAAGCCGGGCAACCTCCCTGATCCTCTCTTCAGGAGTTAACAATTTGATCAGGGTAATTGTTGAATCGCCGGAGTCATCTTTATAGACATGGTAGTGTTTCTTTCCCCTTGATGCTACCTGCGGGAGATGGGTTATGTTAACAACCTGCATGTATTTCCCCATTGAAGCCAGTATCTGTCCGACCTTATCAGCCACCTCCCCGGAAACACCGGCATCTATTTCATCAAAGATTATGGTAGGCAGGCTCGTATTTTTAGTAAGGAGCGATTTAAGGCTTAGCATTACTCTTGACAATTCACCACCTGAGGCTATCCTGGCGAGGTCTTCCGGTTCTACCTGCTTGTTGGCAGAAAACAGAAAATCGGCATGATCAACGCCTGAAGGTGTAAAATCATTAACCCTTGCAAGCAATATTCTGAATCTTGCGTTGGGCATTCCCAGCTGCCTGAGCAGATCTGTGATCTTTTCCTCGACTTCAGCAAGTACCGCATTTCTTTTACCGGATATGCTTTCAGAGAGTTCTGAGAGGGTTTCAGTTTCTGTCCTCAGAAGAGCTTCCACTTCGGCAATCCTCTCATCACCTGTCAATATTGATTTTACCAGTTGCCGTATCTCTTCCCTTCTGGATATAAGTCCGCTGAGTGTATCGGTCCTGTGTTTCTGCATCAGCGAATAAATAATATCCAGCCTGTCATTCACGCGGGCAAGCCGTTGAGGATCAGCTTCAATAGATGTGGAAAGCTTTTCAATTTCATTTGCCAGGTCATTCAGCTCTATATATGACGATTCGGCACGGGCAAGGATTTCCTCTCCTCCCGGAAGATAATCCTTTATTTTTCCCAGGGTCTGCTTAGCCTCCTTCAGCGATAGAAGGATGGAATTTGAATCTGCGGAGAAACGTCCCGAAGCGCTGCTGAGGCCCAGCTTTATCTCCCCGGCATGGCTCAGCATTTCCTGATCTTTTTCAAGATCTTCCTGTTCCCCCTCGGTCAGTTTTGCCTCGTCCAGCTGGTTAAGCTGAAACTTGTAATATTCGAGATCTGCCTGATTTTTATCAGCCCTGGCTTTTGCTTCTTCATACTCTTTTTTGAGACTCCGGTACCTGGAATATACCTTCCGGTATTCATCTTTCAGCTTATTGGTCCCTGCAAATGAATCTATTACATTAAGCTGAAATGTATTATCATGAAGCATCAGAGTCTGATGCTGTGAATGGATATCGATGAGGCGGTCGCCCAGATCCTTCATGAGATTGATAGTTACAGGTGTATCATTTATGAATGCCCTCGACTTACCTGCAGGATTAATTTCCCTCCGGAGTATTGTAAGCGGCTCAAAATCAAGCTCATTTGAAGTAAAAAATTCTTTGAGGTCATAATCGTCGATTCTGAAGGAACCTTCGACAACACATTTTTCTTTTTTCTCAAGAAGTACTGATGTGTCTGCTCTGCTCCCGAGTATCAGCGATAAGGCACCCAGAAGGATAGACTTGCCTGCTCCGGTTTCGCCGGTAATAATTGTAAGACCCTCTTCCAGTTCAAAGTCAAGATCCTTTATCAGGGCATAGTTTTGAACGAATAATTTTACCAGCATAAAAGAAAATTAATTCGGGTCAGTTGGAACCGGCAATCTTTTCGTATTTCGATTTATTGGCAGGATCAATTTCAGTGAGTATCTCCACGACACGGCTTTTCTCCTCAGGGAATGATTCTGAAAAAACATTTATAAGCTCGTCGGATTTGGCATCCAGTACAACCTGCACAATATACATGAACGGGTCAGGTTTTTTCCGGTAGACCTCCTGGATGAGCCTCAGACTTTCGACCATATTTGCCCTTGCATCGGCAATGGTGGATTCCATCCTGTCAAGTCCGTTCATATAGTAATCATAACTGAATTTCCTGACTCCCTCATACTCTTTATCAAGAGCATTCTTCACAAGCCAGTACCTGTTCCTGTTACGGGATCCGTCGTATGGCTTCCACCCGGGCTCGGGAGCATTCTGTGCATTGTTGACAATTTTCTCGGCCATCTGGAAGAATTCGGTTCCTCCTTCAGGAGCAAATGAGTCATAATCAAAACCCAATATAATATATGAATAGTAAGCAAGAACAGATACAAGATTTGACCGGTGGATCGTCGGATCAAACTCCAGCGGGGCAAATTCCACATACCTGAACCTGAAACTGTTATCAATGAAATTAAGTATGGTGGAATTATAAGTTGAATTATAAACGGGCCTTTTGAGCTGAACCTGTATGGTCCCGTTGAATTCATCAGCAGAAATCTGGTCGGTCAGATTTATCAGAATATTGCAGTCGATCCTTTCTGAATAGCTATAGACATGGTTTGACCAGACTGTATTATTCATGAATTCGTAAACATCACGCTGCATATTCTCGAAAACCTGCCTGTTGGATCCCTGTATCTTCTGGGCAGAAATCTGAACGTTGCAGTTAAGCTCCTGCGACGATGCTTTCACAGTCATCATAAGCAGAACTGTTGCAATAATATATTTCAGAATAGGGATCTGTTTCATCCTGATAAATTATTTGATCATTGAAATGATTTTGTCAAGGATATCCCTGGCTGCTTCATACTTGGATTTCAACTCAAATTTATCAATATTATTGTACTTGTCAATTATGGTGATCCTGTTAGTATCTTTTTCAAAGCCCGCCCCGCTGTCATTTAAAGAATTCAGCACTATGATATCAAGGTTCTTCTCTTTCAGCTTCTGAACAGCATTTTTAATTTCATTATCGGTCTCCAGAGCAAAGCCTGCTAAAATTTGCGATTTATTCTTCATCTTTCCCAGTGCCGAGGCAATATCTGTTGTTGGCTTAAGATGAAGCGTAACATCATTACCTGTTTTCTTTATCTTATTCTTTTCGACCCTGACCGGTGTATAATCGGCTACAGCTGCTGACAGAATTGCAACATCGCATTCCGGAAATAATGAAATGCATGATAAAGCCATTGATTCAGAAGATGTTACCCGGGTAATTCTGATTGAATTGTTTTCAGGAAGAATGTTTACCGGACCAAGGACAAGGTCAACATCGGCGCCAAGTTCTGCAGCGGCATCTGCAAGCGCTATACCCATTTTACCTGATGAATAGTTACTGATAAACCGGACCGGATCGATTGGTTCACGGGTGGGACCCGCATTGATCAGGATATGCCTCCCCCTGAGGGGTCTGTCACTTTTTTTTTTTGAAAAGAAGTCATTGACCTCCCTTAAAATATATTCAGGCTCTGCCATCCTGCCTTTTCCTGATAGTCCGCTTGCAAGTTCTCCTGTTGCCGGTTCAAGGATGGTATTTCCGAAAGCTTTAAGAGTTTCAATATTTATAACTGTGGCCGGATGGATCAGCATATCGGAATCCATTGATGGAGCGATGAACACCGGGCAGCGGGCCGACAGGTAAGAAGTAAGAAGCAGATTATCAGCAATACCGGCGGCCATTTTAGCCATGGTGTTCGCAGTAGCGGGAGCTACAATGAAAAGATCGGCCCATAAGGCCAGGTCCACATGGCTGTTCCAGTCGCCATTCTCAGGATTAAAGAATTCGCAGAAAACAGGATTTTTTGATAAGGTGGAAAGTGTAAGCGGTGTTATAAATTCTTTTGCATGATCTGTCATTATAACCCTGACATCGGCATCTTCTTTTACAAGCAGACGGATCAGGGTTGCGGTCTTATAGGCTGCAATTCCCCCGGTAACGCCAACGAGTATGTGTCTGCCCTTCAGCATATTCAGGCTGATTATTATTTTGGCTTGTTCGGTGTTTCAGGATTACGGTAGAATATCTTTTGCTCTTCAAGCTCCTGAAGTGCAATAAGAGTCGGCTTAGGAAGCCTTTCGTAGAACTTGGAGATCTCAATCTGTTCACGGTTTTCAAAAACCTCTTCCAGATTATCGCTGTAAGAAGCAAATTCTTCAAGCTTTTTGTTAAGTTCCTGCTTCATTTCGACGGCGATCTGATTTGCTCTTCTTGAGACAATTATAACGGTTTCATATATGTTTCCGGTGCCCCTGGTCATCAGATCAAGGTTGCGTGTTATTGTCGTTACCGGTGCCGGTGATTTTCTGTAATCCATCTTTAATTATTGCGTATTTATTTGATTATTAGCTGTATCAATCTTCAGGAATCTTGCAGTATCCTGATATATTCTTTTAACATCCCTTTCATACTGGCTCTTTGGAAACTCTTCCATAAAGGAATAATAGTCATCAAGAGTTGCCTGATATCTTTCTCTTTGTTTATTCAGGTTGCTGTATTCGGCATACAGGAAGAGAGAATTAAGCTTTAAATACATCATCTCCTCCCGGTATTTCGTTTCGGCAAATTCTTTCAGGCTGTTGTTGAGAGCGACTATTGCGGCCTTGTACTGTTTCATATCATAATAGAGCCTGGCGCTCAGGTATGATTTTTCGACAATCTTCTCCTGCAGCTCCTTTGAGAGCTTTTTGCACTCATCAGCTCTCGGACTGTTCGGGAAACGCGTAATGAAAAGACTAAATCCGTCAATTGCTTTCTGCGTATAGTCCTGATCAAGCTCTGCACGCGGCGCCATTTTATAATCACAAAGAGCAGCCATATAGTTCGCTTCTTCTGCATGTTTGCCATAAGCAAACTCTTCAGCAAGCGATCTGAAATAAGTTCCGGCAACATCAAATTGCTTCATTCCGAAATAGCTCTGGGCATACATCCAGTTAAGCTCTTCAGCTTCTTCTGTAGCCCGGTACCTGGGTAGTATCTGCTCGAGCAACTCCGATGATTTTACATATAGTCCGGCGTCAAAGAACTCTTTTGCCTTCGATTTCTTAAGATCATAATCAGTGCTCTTCAGCAACTTTTCGTATCCGCCGCACGAGCTTGCAAGCGCCAAAATAATCAGGGCTGTATATATTACGGGTCTCATAAAAAATGTTGCGCAAAATTACAATAATTATTTCAAAACAATCATAAAAACGGAATATTTATAGGTTTAGTCTGTTTCCGGATTGCCGCGGGCAAATTAGGTATAAATAGGTATTATGGTTTTGCTGTTTATTGATATTTTTGTGACAAATTAAAAAAAAGGATCACATGGATATTTTCGACAAAATCAAATCGAACAAAGGTGCTTTAGGACAATATTCTGAAATGGCGGATGGTTATTTCATGTTTCCGAAGCTGGAAGGTGAAATAGGACCCAGGATGAAATTCCGTGGCAAGGAAGTATTGACCTGGAGCTTAAATAATTATCTCGGCCTGGCTAATAATCCGGAGGTTCGTAAAATAGATGCCGAAAGTACAGCCAGGTATGGACTGGCGTATCCCATGGGAGCAAGGATGATGTCGGGACAGACAACAATGCATGAGAAATTTGAGCAGATGGCTGCTGAATTCACCCATAAGGAATCAGCTTATCTGCTCAATTACGGATACCAGGGAATGGTTTCTATAATCGACTCGCTTGTTGACAGACATGATGTGATAGTGTATGATTCCGAAGCACATGCCTGTATAATGGATGGACTAAGGCTTCATTTCGGTAAAAGGTTCGTTTTTCCGCATAATGATATTGAAAACTGCGAAAAACAACTTCAGCGGGCAGCAAAGTTAACCGAAGAATCAGGCGGCGGGATACTTGTCATAACAGAAGGTGTTTTCGGGATGGCAGGTGATCTGGGCAAACTTGATAAGATAGCAGCCCTTAAAAAGAAATATAATTTCCGTTTCCTTGTCGATGATGCTCACGGATTCGGCACCATGGGAGCAACAGGGGCCGGTACAGGTGAACATTTCGGCGTACAGAACCAGATAGATATTTACTTTGCAACATTTGCCAAATCAATGGCAGGCATAGGCGGATTTGTAGCAAGCACAAAAGAAGTCATAACATACCTCAGATTCAACCTCAGATCGCAGATATATGCCAAATCACTTCCTATGGCCATGACACTCGGAGCTATCAAAAGGCTTGAGATTATAAGGACTCATCCCGAGTACAGGGAAAGGCTGTGGGTGATCGTAAAAGCACTTCAGAAAGGATTAAAGGAGGCAGGACTTGATCTTGGCAGGACAGAGTCGCCGGTCACTCCCGTTTTCTTTAAGTGCCCTCTTGGCCAGGTTACGCAGCTGATATATGACCTGCGTGAAAATTTCGGGATATTCTGCTCAGTAGTTATCTATCCCGTCGTACCGAAGGATGTTGTAATGCTGCGCCTGATCCCGACTGCTGATCATACTATTGATGATGTAAAATACACGGTAAATTCATTTAAGGAGCTGAAGAGAAAAATTGATAATAACCTTTACCCAAACGTGATTGCGGATTTCTCAAAAGTGTAGTTTCCCTTGTAATTTAGATGGGCCGGTCAGTAAAACCGGCTTTTTTTATGGTTCCGAACAAAACTCTCTCCTGTTCGTTATACAAAGTAAAGCCCGGGTTAATAGCCGGATGTTAACCTGGTAACCACTGAATTATGATTAATGATCGCAAAAATCTCCTGAAAGGATATAATATGTTACTCTATTTTGCCGGTAGTATGATTATGAGTGAACCGACAGAAGAGTGCGTAATAGATTTCTGGACAAACGGAATTCTGAAAAGGCTTCCTGTTTCAAGTACAAATCCGAGGTTTATCAAGGCTGCAGGAATATTAAGGGAATCCTGCACTGATAATACTGATTGCAGCAAAGCCCTTTCCGAAGACTATTCCAGGCTATTCGCCGGGAGCGGTCTCCGGCTTGCACCAGCCTATGCATCAATTTATCTTAAAAGTGATGCATCCGGTACTGAGAATGTGAGTAAGTTTTACAGTACATACGGATGGACCCCCAGGCGCCAGAATGAAATACCAGATGATCATCTTGGTCTGGAACTGCTTTTCCTCACTAAACTTGTGGATAAATATTTAATTCTTGATGACAATCCATGTTGCTGTGAAATGAAAAAAGAGATTTTCCGTTTTATCGATAAGCATATACTATCCTGGGTGCCAGACTGGTACAGAGATATTGAAGAACATGCCCATTCTCAGTGCTATAAAGGTATAGGATTGCTTATATATGCCTGTATCGAGGATCTGAGCGGATTATTTTCCTGGCGCGACACTCCTTCTTAAAATCAGCATGGTATCTGCGGCTATTATTCACGATGATCTGGTCCTGGTGGCAATGTATATCTTACTATCTTTCATTTTTTTCCTCATCCCGGTATTCAGAAGTTTGGATTAAAAAAGCTAATTATTGCCCCGAAATAATATTCGCGCCACCCTTCTGCAATATCATTGAATTCACTGTCGGGTATATTTGAGTGCTCAACGGTAACCAGTGAATCTTCCTTATCAGGCTGAATAGTAATTGTAACTATCGATCTTTCAGTCTGATCTCCAAATTGCCATTCCTGAACAACTTTCTGATCCTTAATGAATTCCAGGTTAGTACCCGTGATATCCCCTTCCCACAATGAAAACTCACTGCCGGATACTTCTGACATCTGAGCAGGATATCCCGACCATAGCTCGATTGTGTAAGGATTGGTAAGTGCTGAATATACATCCGAAGGTTCAGCATTGATCCGGAAGGTCTTTTTGAAAGTTTTCATGAAGAATAGTATTTTATCCCTGATACTCTTATTAAATGTATTTATTACACTTAATGATTAAGTGCCATTTTAGCCACAAGGACATGAAGTTCGTACAAAGGGTGCAATGGTTTATTCTGGTAATCAATCAATTACTTATTATCTGATAAATATCGTTCTGCATCCATTGCAGCCATACATCCGGAGCCCGCTGCAGTTACAGCCTGCCGGTACCGTGGATCCTGAACATCTCCTGCAGCAAAAACGCCGGGAACATTCGTAACCGTGGTGCCCGGTTTTGTCTTTATGTAGCCTGCCTGGTCAGTTTCAATAAACTTGCTGAACACTCCTGAATTAGGTGTATGACCGATGGCAAGAAAGAATCCGTCGATCCTTATATTGACAATCTCTTCTTCGGGAGTCCCTTTTTTCTTCACGAGGATTGCTCCCTCCACGCCATTCTCACCGAAAAGGTCGACAACCTGGTGCTCCCAGAGTATTTCAATGTTATCTGTCTTCAATATTTTATCCTGCATTGCTTTTGAAGCCCTGAGAACATCTCTTCTTACAACCAGGTATACTTTATTGCATAGTCCTGCAAGGTAAGTTGATTCTTCAGCAGCAGTATCACCGCCTCCGACAACAGCCACATCTTTGGTCCTGTAAAAGAAGCCGTCGCAGGTTGCACATGCTGAGACGCCCATCCCGTTATATTTTCTTTCAGCTTCCAGTCCCAGATATTTTGCTGTAGCACCGGTTGCAATTATGACTGCCTCCGCTTCAATTGTCTTATTTTCATCAAAAACCACCATATGGCTGGCGCCGCTGAAATCAGCGCCGGTGGCAATACCGAACCTTACATCTGTTCCGAATCTTTCAGCCTGCTTCCTAAATTCTTCCATCATCACCGGACCTGTAATACCTTCAGGATACCCGGGATAATTATCCACGGTTGTGGTAGTTGTAAGCTGTCCCCCCATTTCAAGCCCGGTGTAAAGAACAGGTTTAAGATTGGCTCTGGCAGCATAAATTGCAGCTGTATAACCGGCCGGACCTGAACCTATGATCAGGCACTTTACTTTCTCAACATGCTCTTTGACAGGCTCCTTTGCTTCAGATGAAAGGTCCATTGGCTTGAATAAATCCATGAAATGTAATTCATTAAACTTTTGGCAAAAATACAAAAAAGGATGGAAACGGTTGCTGGTTTCTGGTTACTGGTATCCGTATTTTATCTTAATGATCCTCTCATGGCAGGTCCTCTGCCTTAGCAGCTACTCTTTATACAAATCTTTCATTAATAGAAATATAGATTGTTTAGGATTTAAAGCCGGAGGCTTTAAAGTCTAATATCCCCGGTTACATCCGGGGTATAGGTCATTTCATAAGTCTCAACCCCGGAGCGGGTTGAAGTTGATAATCTGAAAATTCTATTATAAATTTATATCGTGCTAAAAAGTGGAGAATATGTCAACATACACTCAATTTTTATATCAGCTTGTTTTTGGAAGCAAGAATCATGATCCATTCTTATCGTCCAAAAATCAGGAAATCCTTTTTGGATATATTGCAGGAGTACTTAAAAAGAAATCGTGTCACTCTTATATAGTCGGAGGGGCAATTAATCATATCCATATCATTACACATATTCATCCTGCAATATGTCCTTCTTATCTCATTAAGGATATAAAAGAAGCCACTCATGCTCTGATATGCAGGGAGAGATCTTTATTTCTTGGTTTTTCTGGTTGGCAGGTTGGATATAGTGGATTTACTTATCATATTTCAAGTAAGAATTCATTGATTAAATATGTATTGAATCAGACTGAACATCATAAAACAATCTCTTACAAAGATGAACTAATCAGATTGTTAAAGGAGAATAACGTGGAATTTAAAGATGAGTATTTATTTATATGATATACTTCTGAAATAATCTTCAACACCGCTGGTGTTGGCAAATCATTATAACCTTTGACCATGGATGTAACCATGGATATTGGAATTTGATGCCGACGGCATCTTTACTTTAACAACCCGATTGTCGCCGTTTCAATCAATAAATATTTTACATTTTAAGGAAATTTTGTCCTATTCCTTAAGTCGATACAATGTCCATTTCGATTCTTTTCAGTAATACAAACCTGGAGATGTGTATAAAGGGTAGACCTTAGTAGCGAAGGGGAGAATGTTATTGATCCCCTCCAGGGAGAGCCTATCCCGCAAGCCGGAGGCAAGGCGTGGGTTTTTAAGCCTTCAGGTATAATCGTGTCATAACCCTATTCGTAATATAAGGTGATTTTCTTTAATCACTCTTACCGACTCTTTCGGCGAAATCCTTAACCCGGCATAAGTCAATTTCCCGGGATCAATATCATGAAGCTTACAAAATTTCATAAGTGCTTCATTATCAGTGAATCTGATTGATATATCCGTAAAATTCCCATAAGGGATCAGCATAACAGTATAACCTTTCAGATCCTTAAAATAATCTTCCCAGTCCGTTGCCCCGTTCATGAGACCCAGCTTTCCCTCAGCCAGAACTGAACGGCGCTGAATATCGACTGAATCAGCTTCCGGAAGGTATTCTTTATAATCAAATGAAGGTTCACTGATTTTCCCTGCAAGGATCTTCCCGATTCTCAGGGAAGCAGACTGATCCGCTATTGCTCCGGACATATTAATTATACTGACATAGTATCTTCCTTTACATAATGCCAGCTGGTAACTGTTCTGACATGTATATGGGGCCAGTGGTGGTGATCCCTGGCAACGGTACCTGGAAACAGAATAAATTCCGAATGCCTGCTCCGGGCCCGTCATTTTGAAAACTTCACATTTATATTTGGTGCCTTTAAGATCAAGCTCAGTAATAACTGCATCAGATATCCCATATTCACGATATAACTCAGCACCGCCATTCATATAACCAAAAAGGGATTCATGTGTAAAGTGCCGTGTAAGCAGAAATTTTGCGTCAGGCAGGTCATTCCTGTCAAGGGATGGAAAACCGGCAGGGATCTGAGGAAAACAGGCAACAGACACAAGGAAGAAGAGCGGAGTGAACAGTTTATACATCGGTTAAGGGTTCAGGGTTCCGGGTGCCGGGTGCCGGGTGCCGGGTTCAGGGTTCCGGGTGCCGGGTTTGAGGTTCAGAAGCGTTAATTTCTCCATTGGGGTGGGTTTTAATGGAAGGTCAGGATAAATCAAAAGTCTTAAGGTCTATTTTTTCTCTCTCCTGTATGCCAAGTCCAAGGTCGGCGGCCATCTTCAGAAAAGTAAGGACTGCAGGTGCCGGAGCCTTCTGGAGGCCTTCGGCTACTCTTTTTTCTGCTATTATATCATAAGCGATCCTGTCGGTGGCTACCGGGTCGGATGCTGCCAGCAATACATTATAATTACATATGAACTGAGGGTTTGCAGCCGGTCCGCCATTAAAGCATCCCCGCAAACCGTCGGTTATATTGAGGACAACCTTATCCCGCAGCGGAGCAAAGGCGCATACTTCGGCACAGGCATCATTCCACAACTGGGCATGTAATCTTCCTGTATTTGATATACTTCCAAAGGCAAGATTCTTCATTGCGTTGGTCACTGATCCGCCGGCATTTTTGAGCACAGGGATATTGATAATTTTGTCGATTTCCTGTGTAATGATCTTTGTATAATATGAATACTTGCCCGTATTTATCATGTAAGGCATTGTCTCATTGTCATATTGATCTTCCACATCTGCCCAGTAATACCATTCCTTATCGATATTTCTCTCGCCATAAAGTTTTCCCTCCTTATCATAGAATGAACCATTTTGATCTTTCATTTCAGTACCTGTGATCCTGATCCCGGGATAGTTTTCAGAAGTAAAGCCGACGTCCTTAAGTTCCATATCTCTTCTGTCCCAGATAATTATATCCTGTTTTCTTATCCCGCTTTCTGTTAATTGTTTAACAACAGATTTCACTACCGCGTGGCTGGTTGAGAGGAGCTTACCGGCAACCGGATTCACTTTAAGTCCTATTTTCTCGCCCGGACTGAGGAATGTTTGCCATGCATTTTTCAGGTTTTTCTGGCCTGTCAGCTCAATCATTGCCTTTGACAGCATTATATATGCCACTTCTTCAACAGGTTCATCATTGACAACTGCAGCGGAATTTTTAACCATTACCACTTTGCCGGGGTATTTACCAGGCATCGAACCGGCATGGCGCGGTGCTTTAGCGGCATCACCAATGTTTGTTGAAGGTTTTGGCTTAGCCTGTTCCGTTTCAGCGGTAAATCCCTTTAAAGGCTTAAATGCCAGGGCGGCGCTGCCGGCGCCAAGGAGCGTAAAGAATCTTCTGCGGTTTAGGAATTTTCTTTTCATAAGGATTTTCAGTATCAATTCTGATCCAAATATAAATAAATTAGTATTGCGGCAGGTTGTGAGAGGCTAGTGGGGTGAGTGTTATCCGATAATGTTGCTTTATTTCCTTTCTCAGAACCAATTAAACTTGTTTTGTAACAGGCATTTTTATAAATTTGATAAAAATCGACCTCTTAGAAATATTTTGATACTACTTTATATGACAAATAAGGAATTAATAAATAATAGTTTTGAAGAACATGAGAACATCAGTGTAATGGCATGTTATGGTATTATAATAGAATACTTTTCAAATAAGGAAATCAGGGTTGAACAGGTATTGAGTAATTATTTTGAAAAATATCTGTTCAAAATAACAGATGGATTTTCTGATATTAAAAAACATGAACTCATATATAAACACTTTCAAATATATTGCGGAGAACATAAATTAAGGTGTTTTGACAATGTTAAAAGGCTGCATGAGAATAATGAGCTGAATACAAGAAAATATTGTCAGATTTTTGAATCACGCGCATCCCTTGAGGAAATTGATGATAATAGCAAAGAATCAATCAGAAGCTATCTCACAGGACACGACTCATTAGTTATGGTACTTTATAAAGTAGATGGAGGAAATCATGCGGTCATAATAGGTTATGATTCTAACGAAAAAAATTACTTTTATAAAGATTCAACTGATCCAAAATCCCAAAATGACGACATTTTATCTCAAAAAGGAATAACTGAATATATTATTTTTACTGCATAAGCTATAAAAAAATACAATTATTAAAGGGGGAGTTAAACTGTAACGGTTGCTCCCTTTCTCTATGAAGTTCCGGGAAGGCTCTTTTGGGTCATCTTTTTTGAAAAGAAAAACAAAAGTAAGGAAGCTTACTTATAAAAAAAGACGCAACTATCAGAATATTCGATAATTGCATCATTTTATTGTCGGGGTGATCTGACTCGAACAGACGACCCCTTGCACCCCATGCAAGTGCGCTAGCCAACTGCGCCACACCCCGAAAACTTTCGCAAAATTAATCAACTATTCCGATTATGCAAAATAGGATCAGGTCTGTGAATTAATGGTTATTCAGACGGTTTTAAGGGAGAGTTGAGAAGGCCATCTTCATATTTGATCCCTAACCTGGTATGATTGAAATTGATGGAAGATGGCCTCTCATATTGCGGAAACAAAAATATAAATTGAATTGCTATTTAATATAAATAAAATGTTAATTAATCCTAAAAGCCAGTAGCAAATATTCACATTTTGTCACTCACCTGTGAATATTATTAATTTTATAGCCGTCACCCCGGCCCGCTTTTGGCCTGGATGTTACCATTTGCTTTTGGGTCGGGGTAACTATTTAAGAATTATGAACAGTTCTGAGAATATAGAAATCGTATGGAGTCAGTTCAGCGCCAGTCTGAAAAAATTTATACTTTCCAGAGTAAAGAATAGTTCTGATTCAGAAGATATCCTTCAAAACGTATTTCTTAGAATTCATGACAATATTTCCAATCTGAAAGATAAATCAAAGATCAGGCAGTGGATATATCAGATCACAAGAAACCTGATAAATGACTATTTCAGAGAAGAAAACCGCTATCAGGCTTCTGATACCTTCAAAAGTGAATTATCAGGTACTGACTCTGCCGACAGGATTATGGATGAGGCAATCAATGATATGATTGAAATGATGAATGGCCTGTCACCCGAATACCGGGAAGCTCTTCAGCTGACGGAACTTAAAGGCATGCCTCAGAGAGAATACGCTGAAAAAACAGGATTATCCTATTCCGGTGCAAAATCCCGTATACAGAGGGCCAGGATGATGTTAAAAGAACAGCTCCTGAAATGTTGTCATTATCAATTCGATAAATACGGGACAGTTTTTGATATTCAGTCAAAATGCTGTTGTTGTCCAAAAGAAAAGTAATGTCCGGGTTTTTTTGCGTCTTTTTCTGAGATGCTCCGTCTACGGTATGAAATTTCAGAATATTAATCTTTTAGTTTTCATACCATGGAACAATTAATCAGAATCCCTGAATTTATTCTTAAATCATTTATTCACATCTGGCCTTATCTTCTTGTTACAATTCCCATTGCGGTTGTATTAAATCTTTCCGGAGTTTCAAAATATATAACCAGGAGCATTTGGAAAAAATCCTCTATTTTCAGTCTTCCTGGCAACTATCATTGGGGCTTTCAGTCCCTTCTGCTCCTGCAGTGTGATACCGGTGATAAGCTCTCTTTTAATTGGCGGTGTTCCTCTTGCACCTGTAATGTCATTCTGGATCGCATCACCATCGATGGATCCGGAAATTTTCATTCTCAGCAGTTCAGTTATCGGATGGAAACTTGCTGTCTGGAGGCTTGCATCAACCTTTATTATAAGCCTGTTGTCCGGATATATTACTCATTTTGCCACTGTAAAAGGTTGTATAACCAGCGATGTCTTAAAAACAAATGGTCAAAAGGCAAGTAACATATCCCTCAAATCTTTTCTTATCCCAATAAGATCATTCCTCATCAGAAAGCGTTCTGTTGCAAAGCTGGTTCCGGTCAATGCTCCTGCCTTAAATAATATCTGCTGCTCAATCTCTGCCGATCCTGCCATAGAAAAATGCGGATGCTCCGATATAAATGAATCTGATGAGTGTAATTGCAATGATCCGGATAATAAGAATCATGCTTTCCGGTGGGAAAGGGTTCCGGCAGAGATTATCAGGGCCACATTTCTGGTAACTAAATTCATGGGACTTGCATTTTTCATCACTGCGTTAATTACTTTTTATCTTCCGGAGGATGTAATTTCCGGAATTGTGTCAGCAAATCCGTCAGTCCAGGTTGTTCTTGCAACTATGATCGGTATTCCTATGTATACCAGCAATATAACAGCATTACCTCTTACAGGCGGTTTAATAGAGCTGGGTTTAAATAAGGGAGCAGCTTTATCATTCCTTATAGCTGGCGCCACAACTACTCTTCCTGCAATGGTAGCCGTATGGGGAATAACGAAGAGAAGGGTGTTTTTTCTGTACCTTGGTTTTGCTCTCTTTGGTGCCCTGCTGGCCGGACTGAGCTTTAATCTGTTTGGATGAAAATCCTGATTGCAGCAGATGTACTGAATATCCATTACCAGGCTCAGTTTAATCCGTATATCAATGCACTTTCCCAATCCGGCTTTAGAACATCTGAGGTAATGCGTGGAGCATACCCGGCAGCTTCCCGTTTTGCAGGAGGTAATTGATAGCCATTAGCCCCAACGGTACAGAAAATGCACCTTCCCTGTTTATGAAAAAGTCTTCCGGCTACCTCTTCTGCTTCAGAAGGGTTACTGAATTTTCCCAGAAATATCCTTTCTTCTTTCCCTTTGATAAACGGGCATCCATGTTTATGAACAAGGTGGCATCCGTTCAGGTCTGAACTCCGGCTGACATAATAACTTTCGTGTTTCATGTTTAATGTTTCAGGTTTCAGGTTTCAGGTTTCAGGTTTCAGGTTTCAGGTTTCAGGTTTCAGGTTTCAGGTTTCAGGTTTCAACTCTTTAATTCAGGTCTTTACCCCGCAGGAAAATATCATTTTATTCACGGTTGAAAACTTAAATTACTGCTTAATACCGATTGATACTGTTTTGTTACCTGATTTTTGGATTTATTTTTTAATAACATATCTCAGGGAACCGGAATTTTCCATTCGGGCAAAAATCTTCAGCAAGGCAAGCATATTTTTAATTGTCTGTATTATAAACAGATAAGGGCAGTATCTATTCCCTTTTGAATGAATTCCACCAAAAAACAGAGTAACAAAACCTGACCATTCCTTATTAAGCATAAAATTAATACTTGATATCATGAAAAAGACAAACAAATCAGACAACGGAAATTTCGACGGATTAATTTTAAAATTTTCCGGGAATGAGGTTCTTGACCTTATTGAAATGATGAGCATCAGGGGTGGTGATGATGATGGAAACGGGGGTACAGTAGTGGTTCTCCCGCCGCCGCCGCCAATACCCTGAAAAGTCATCATGTTAGAAGGAGGTTGTCTGAAAAGTCACACCATGGACTTCACAAAGGCACACGAAGAACTTTTTCAGACAATCTCCTTTTTCATTTTTAAAAATCAATATTTTATTATAAGGTCGATTTATCATAAATTAGTCAGCTCACTATAAATCGACCTGGTGAAAAGGATCACTATATTGATTTTTATTCTGTTCTGCCTGTCATCATTTAACAATGACCTGATACAGGCTCAAAAAATATATGATGCTTTACTTAAATTTAATGTGCTATATAATACCGGCGATTTTATAAATGCCGAGAAATGCCTGACTGATATCCTGAAATATGATTCAATTCCTGTTAGTTACAAATCATATATTTACAACGGGCTGGGTGCTACCAGTACAATAAGGGGTAAATATGCCGATGCGCTGAAGTTTTTTGATATGGCAGAGAAATCGTACAGCGCAAATATCAATCCTTCAGAATACCTCGCAGCTATTTATATAAATAAAGCGTTAATATTCGGTTACCAGGAATCCTATAATAACGCTGTTGAATATTTTGAAAAGGGCATCAGAACCTTAACAAATAGCAAAGGGCAGGTTGCTGTCCTCCGCAAAGTTGAGTCGGCCAGCTATCTTGATTTTGGCATTGTTCTTTACGAGCTGGGAAAATATGCCGATGCATTAAAGTACCTGGGAAAAAGTAACGAAATCGATTCAAAATATAACCTTCCTGAAAAACCTTTCGTTGATCTGAACATTGCCAAGGTATATGTCAGGCTTTCCAGGTTTGATGAAGCTCAACGGTATTTCGATGAAAGCTGCAGGTTGCTGATTAAAATGTATGGCCCTGATTATTACAGGCTTGCTGAACTATATTTTGAATTCGGTCCATTTCTTTATACTTACGGGAAATATGATGAATCTCTGCGAATCCAGAAAAAGGCAGAATCAATCTGTCTCAGATTCTATGGTGAAAAACATTCCCTTACATCCTTGTCGCATAAACTCACCGGAGACTTCTACCTGAAACAACATGATTACCTGACAGCATTAAAATATTATCAGAGTTCACTGATATCAATATCCCAAAATTTCAATTCTCAGGATATTTATGTTAATCCTGATATCGGTTCCTCTCTTTTCGATGTCAGGCTTCTCGATGATCTGAAAGCCAAATCGCTGGCCCTTGAACTGCTGGCTTCGCAACAGTCCGGCTTAAACGAGCAGATAAAAACCACCTCAGCCAGCCTTGAAACCATAGTGTCTGCCATTATGCTTATAGAAAGGATGCGTAATAACTTCCTGGATGCAGAAAGTCGCCTGTACCTTTCAGAAAATGAAAAAGATACTTATCTCTCGGGTACCAGGCTTGCCGCCTCGCTCTACTCCCTGACCGGCGACAGCCTGATGGCCGATAAAATGTATGCCCTCGCCCAGAAAGCCAAGGCGTGCACTCTCAGGAATGAGATAACCGGGAATAACTTGCTTTATTCAGCTTTGGTCCCTGACTCCCTGCGGGAGAAACAAACCACTCTTGCAGCAGATATCGGTGGATATGAAAATCTTGTACTTAAGGAAACCCGTCAGGAAAAGCCAGATAGCAATAAGATCTCACTTTGGAAGGATGCTATTTTTGAAATGAACCGCGAATATGAAAAGGTAACCGGAGAAATAAACAGTGATTTTCCACAATACAACGAGCTCGTGGTAAAAACGGAAGCTGCACCCTTGAAAGAGATTCAGGAAAGAATTGAGGAGAATGTAACCGTTATCGATTACTTTCTTTGCAGACAGGATGAGAACAGGAAGAGAAAGCTATACATATTCCTGGTTTCCAGGGAGAATATCGATTTTTATCAAGCTTCTCTTGATACGGTTTTTATGAGGAATGCAGAAATTATCCATAAGACAAATTATGATGCCTCAGGTCAGTTTGCACGTTTAAAAGAATATACCGGTGCCCTCAGCTACATGTACGATGTATTGATTAAACCTGTTGAAGCTCAATTCACGGGCAGAAAGATTGTCATTCTTCCGGACGAGGAAATTTCATGGTTGCCGTTTGATGCCTTTCTGACTTCAAAACCAGATCCCGAGCATGCAGATTATGAAAACCTTCCGTATCTTATATATAAATATGCAATTTCTTATGCGTATTCCTCGTCACTGTTATTTGGCAGGAATACCACAGTGGGAGATCCGGTTCTTGCATTCTTACCTGATTATTCAGGGGCCGCAGGTTACGGAACCCCTTTTGAAAAGCTCCCCGGGGCAGGCCAGGAGATCGGATCAATTTACAGGTGGTTCAGGGGAGAAAGTTTTACCGGAGACAGGGCAACAAAGAAGAATTTCCTCACAGCATTGGCCGGGCAGGCAATTTTTCATCTTGCCATGCATTCTGTTTCTGACACCGGCAATTCAAAATATTCTTACCTTCAGTTCGATACCCGGTCCGATCCTGCTGATGACGGCAGGCTCTACAATTATGAGATCAGCCTTGCAAGGATTAATTCCCCAATGGTTGTGATCAGTGCCTGTAATTCAGGTGGAGGCAACCTTTACCACGCGGAGGGGCTTATGAGCATGGCGAGAGCATTTCTCCTTGCCGGCACGTCATCGGTGATCAAAACTTCCTGGGAGGTAAATGATGAAACAAGCGCCTCAATAATGACCCGGTTCTATTATTACCTTTCGAAGGGGAAATATAAAAACGAAGCTCTGCGCCTCGCAAAGCTTGATTATTTAAAAACGAGTAACCCTGCTTACGCAAATCCTTATTACTGGGCTGCCTATGAGGTACTTGGCGACAATGCCCCGGTAGCCGAAAACAGAAACTTTTTGATTATACCAATTATCCTGGTGATCATCCTGGCCGGAGCCGGCCTTGTATTTTACCTGAGGCGCCGCAGGATCTTTCCTGCCCGGTCGCTGTAAAACCCGGGTGATAATGAAAGGCTGCTGAAACATTCTGATGCCCCCGCCTCATTACCCGTTTTAAGCAAAGCCAGACCCAGGTACCAGGCGGCCTCCTTTGAATATTCAAACTTCCTGGAAATAACCTCCTTAAGAAGCTGTGAAGCCTGATCAAATCTCCCAAGTCCGATATCTGTCAGCCCCAGGAAGAACCTTGCTGAAACGAATGATGAGTCTTTGACAATGATATCCGAGAAACCAGCAGAAGCCTCTTCATATTTGCCGTTCCTGTAGCTTTCAACGGCAACGGAAAAAATTCCTGATAACTTCTGTACCGGCACTCCGGGTCACTCAGGGGATGACGCTCAACGGCTGATAATAATTATTGAACAACCTTTCAGGATCATCCGAAATGACCAGCGCCTTTATGATAAATACTGCACCGGCAATAACTGCAGCTGCCAGGGCTATATACCTTATATATAATGAGCGGCCAGTGCTTTTTTTCATCCCGGCTGAAGAGCTCCGTTCAAAAACTGTATAATTATCAATTGAACCGGTCACGAAATCCCTGATCTCCTTCTTTTTTGGATCTCCTGTATTTTTCTGCTTTGCATCATTCCATTTTTTAACCCAGTCAGCGGCAGTATTATCCAGGTTTCTTTCATTTATCTCTTTTTTGATGTTCAGGATCTCTTTTCCGACCTCTTCCTGAGCAATATCAGAGGAAAAGTTCTCTTTAATAAACATCTCATTTATCTTGTTATGCACTGCCTTATTTTTATACTCAGAGATTATGCCAGCAACAATCCTGTCCGTTTCCTCATACAGGGGATCGTTATTAACATCCTCAATATCAAACTTCCCTGTCATATAATCGCTTATCATTCCAAAAAGCTCCTTATCACTGCCGGAGAGGATGATATCATTTTCCGGATCAAACCAGGGGTCTCTCCTTCCCGGATCGTCAGAACCATTAATTATATTTCCCTTCTGTTCGTTCATCTTTCTTTCTTTACCGCTTCCAGGTAATCCAGCTGCCCGTGGCCGCTCCTTAATGTACCACATTATTATTAACTTTTTCCGATTTCCTGATTTTAATGAAGTCCGGATGCAGCTTTACCCGTTCAGTCAGTTCGGCCTGGGCCTCACATTTTTTCTTTCTCACATAGCCATAAGTGTATCCCAGCTTATCGGCGATCTCCTGCGGAGGCACCTCGTCCCAGTAAAGTCTCAGTATATCCCTGCCCGGAGCATCAATCAATTCATATGATTCCCTGAAGATATCTTTATAAAGTTTGTTATCTATAATGTCGTTAATATCCTTTTCAGCATCATCCTCAAGGCGGCGGGCAAAATAGTTGGCAGCTGCACCTTGTTGTTCGATAACTGAATCCCACAGGTGCTTGCAAATGCAATAAAGGAATGTCTTGAAACGGCAGGTAAGTGCAAAATTCCGGTCGTCGGTCTTCTCGATCAGTATCATAAGGCCTTCCTGAAATATATCTTTTACATCTTCTGAATTACCACCGGTCCGGGTCACCAGATGACGGATCATAAGCATATACCTGTCCGAAAGGTAACGGATTATATAACTCTGCCGGTTCCTCAGACATTCTATGATCTCATTATCGGTATAATCTTTCACTTGTAAAAATATGCCCCCCGCAGGCAATTTAAAATTATTTACGATCAAAATTAAAAAAATCCTGTAAAACCGGGTAACAAATCAGGGTCAATTCCTATTAAGCAATGTATTCAGACCCGTATTATCAGTCGTTTTATTGTAAACAGCTGATAATATGCGATTTACAATTTAAGAGGATTATTTGATCTTAAAAAGAGGATTTATGACAACCTGTATAAGATTTAAAATATAAAACAAATATTCTGAAATGCAAAAGCTGAAAGATCTTCCTGTTAACGGAACCCCTCCGTCAAATATTGAAGAAGCAAATCACACCGGCCCTTCTTCTCTTATTTTTCAAGCCATTGAAAATTCGGACGGGGTTCCCTTTCAGCTCATCTTCGGGAGGCAGATCGGCGAGGGCTTTTATCTCAAAATTGGAAAAGGTATTGGGGAGCTTCCCGGCGTCGCTCCCGAAGATTTCTCTGAAAGGATCAATCTAAATACAGTGATCCACAAGGTGAATGACCGGTTCAGTCTTGAAGCATCTCAGCAAGGGCTGCACTTGCAGAGAAAAATATGATTCCGGATTCCGGATTTCGGAATTCGAATTTGAAATTCAGAATTCGGATTGAAGATTCAAGAGTGGTATAATTTTTGCCCTGTATTTATATAACCTGACCGACTTCCATGAAATATGTTATCCGGAGGGGATTGTTACTCTCTTTGCTGGGTTCAGTGGTTCATATGAACTCATGCGAGAAATTCAAAACCAGTGACCAGCCCGGTGACCCGGTAAATATTACAACAGAGCATTATCAGAGGGAAGTAATAGACTCCGCAAACAGGCTCGCTTTTGATCTTTTAAAACCTGTCCTTACCAATCCTGAAGATACTTCTAACATGATGATTTCTCCATTCAGCATTACAAGTGCCCTTTCAATGACACTGAATGGTGCCGCGGACGAGACATTTGGAGCCATAAGAAAAACACTCGGTCTTGAGGAAAAAACAATGGAACAGATAAATAACACATATCTGAAGCTTATGACCGAAATGGTTCCGGTGGATAATCATGTTATCCTGGACATAGCCAATTCAGTGTGGGTGGAAAAGCATCTTATTGTTAAACAGCCATTTATTTCTGCACTTCAGACCTGGTATAAAGCGGAGGCACGGGAGATAGATGCTGCTGATCCCGGGTCAGTGGACATTGTAAACGGATGGATCGCCGGAAAGACACATGACAAGATCAAAGATATGCTGGATAAGCTGGATCCTGGTTTTAAACTGCTGCTGATCAATGCCGTCTATTTCAACGGCAGGTGGCGATACCGGTTTGATGATACTTACACAAGAGAGGAAACCTTCTATATAACACCTGCGAAAACAAAAAGGGTACCCACAATGCATCTGACTCAAAACTTTAAAACTGTCAAAGCAAATAACTCAACAATTGTAGAATTACCCTATGGCCAGGGTAACTATACAATGGTATTGGTTTTACCCGATATTGATTATTCTGTCAGTGAGGTGGCTGATGACCTCACACCCTTGCTCTGGAATGAATGGATGAAAATGCTTGGAGATAATTCTCAGAAGGTAAATATCAGTTTGCCAAAATTCAAATACAAATATAAAAGGCTTTTAAACGATGACCTTATTGCCCTTGGAATGGGGATTGCTTTCTCCCCTGATGCAAACTTTAGTTATATAAGCGATGCCGGGCTTATGATAAGCAGGGTTATACATCAGACTTTTATCGAGACAAACGAAGAAGGTACAGAAGCTGCTGCTGCGACAGAAGTGATATTCATTGGTACGTTACCACAAGTAACAAAGGAGATTATTATCAACCGGCCATTTCTTTATTTCATCCGGGAAATATCAACAGGAACCATACTTTTTATGGGCAGAGTCAATGATCCGGCTTTAAATTAAATCAAATACTTAATAATGAAATCTCACCAAATATATTTATAGGGGTAGATTTTATTGCCTATTTTAGTGTTCGAATAAAAGACTCAGCCATGAATCGTTTAATTTGCTTGTTGATTTTTACTTTTCTATATAATGTGTCATATTCACAAACACGAGCAATCGAGCTATCCCATTATCTTTTTCCGGAATTTACCCGGGGAGTTGTTCTGATGAAATCCGGTATTAAAAATGAGGCATTGCTGAATTATAATGAGCTGACTGAAGAAATGGTTTTTGATAAAAGTGGCAAGAAGCTGGCTATAGGAAAAGGGGAAATAGGAATGGTAGATACTGTTTTTATCCTGAACAGGAAGTTTGTTACACTCAACAACAAATTTGTCGAATTAATATACCATTCAAAATGTGATCTGTATGCCGAGTACATGTGCAATGTGAAACAACCTGGCAAACCGGCTCCATACGGAGGGACTTCAGAGACCTCATCCACTACAACATATTCATCGATTCTTGTCGGAGGTCTGTCTTATGAACTGAAGTTGCCCGATGGTTATGAAACATTGCCCTATACCAATTACTGGCTAAAGAGAAACGGGGAATTGAACAAGTTCATCAATATGAAACAACTGATGAAATTATTTGATGATAAGAAGGATTTGTTCAAAATCTATGTGAAACAACATAATGTAAAATACGACAAGCAGGAGAGCATGGTTCAATTAATAAAATATCTGGAAGCAAGTTAAAAATTTCAGCTTAAAATGAATATCAGATTCTTTTGATTGCGGAATCACTATGATAAAAAATTACATTAAATCAGCGTTGCGATTCATCCGGCATAATAAAGTTTTTGCCGGAATCAATTTAATGGGGCTCTCCATTGCTCTGGCAGCTTCTTTTATAATGCTTCTTTATGTGATCAATGAACTCAGCTACAACCAGTGCCATAAAAACAGGGACCGGGTTTACAGGGTCCTTAACTATTATGTCGATTTCAAAATGCTTCAATCGGGAACTCCATATGTCCTGGCAACGGCTTTAAAAAATGATTTTCCACAGGTTGAGAAAGTGGCCAGAGTAAGACCGCTGATAGCATTCGGGCTGAAGTTCAAAGAAGAGATCATAACGGTTAACAATGCAATTGCAACCGATTCGGATATATTTGACATCTTTACTATCCCGCTGATCAACGGCTCGAATGAAAAGGAACTCCTTGATGACAGGAATTCAATTGTTCTTTCACAAGATCTTTCGGAAAAAATATTCCCCGGGCAGGATCCGGTCGGACAGCAAATAGCCGGAATCATAAATAACACTGAACAGCTTCTTACTGTCACAGGGGTATTTAAGAATATTCCCGAGAACTCAACCTTCAGAGCTCAGTGCCTGCTAAACAGCTGGTGGACACTCGACCCGATAAATAAAACTTTTGGGACTACAAATGCTGATGTGGACTGGAGCCGCGATTTCTGGATTACATGGGTTTTACTTTCAAAAAATTCCGATCCTGAAGCTCTGGACAGCCAGTTCAGGGCGCTGGAAGCAAAGAATATCAGTGAAAAGCTGATTTACCAGTATTCACTTCAGAATTTAGGTGATGTCTACCTGGGTTCGTCAAAAATTGCAAATGCCGGACTCGCCGGTAACAGAAATAATGTCAGGCTCTTTTCTGCAATAGCGTTTCTGATTGTACTTGTGGCCGCTGTAAATTATATCATCCTGTCAACTGCAGTATCGACAGGAAGACGACTGGAGATAGGCATAAGAAAAACATTCGGAGCAGTCAACAGGAGTATTAAGAATCAGCTTTTAAGCGAATCCTTATTACTTGCAATGGTTGTATTACCTGTTGCACTCATCCTTATGAGGATTGCTCTTCCATATGCCGGAAGGCTTTTTCAGACGCGGCTGAACGTAATCAGTTCAAATATTGGAATTTATATATCTGTATACCTTGCTCTTACAATAATTATAGGTATAGTGTCAGGGTTTTACACATCATCCTATCTATCCCGGTTAAAGGTTATGGATATTCTCAAAAACACCTTTCAGTCGGGTAAGGGGAAACAGTATTTCCGTTCATTTCTTATTATTATACAGCTTGTTATCTTCTGCTCATTTGTCTCGGTTACCCTTATTATCAGGTCTCAGTATAAATATGCCCTGAATAAAGATCCCGGTTATTTTAACAAGGATGTTCTGATGGTAGATCTTGGGCGTGATTTTAAAGGTTATTCAGCATATATAAATTCAATTAAATCAAATCCCAATGTGATAATGGCCGGGGGAGTTATGGTTGGACTTCCGATGCGGGGATCAGCGTCTACCATGTACCCTCATTTCCAGGATAAGACCCTGAAAGTAAAGGTGGAAGGGCTGGCAGTGGATTATAACTTTGTTCAAACCATGGGTATTAAAATACTCCAGGGCCGTGAGTTTTCCCAGGATTATGGCAGCGACCTTAAGCAGGCTGCGATGATCAATGAGACAGCAGTTAAAGAGTTGGGAATAACCGATCCGGTTGGAAAGCTGATCGGGAGTAAAACAATTATCGGAGTTGTAAAGGACTTTAATCTCCATTCAATACATTCCGACATTCCCCCGCTGATGATCACTATGACCGACAGGTATATCCTGCAGGTTGCTGTGCATTACAAGACTGGCGCTCTTCCAGGCATTCTTCCTATGCTCGAATCAGAATGGAAGAAAGCTGCTCCCGACAGGCCATTCTACTACACTACAATTGAAGATCTGATTAAGAATATTTATTCTTCAGAAAGGAACCTGAGCTCCATCGTTTCAATATTCGCACTCTTTACCCTCCTTATCGCAGCATTTGGATTATTTGGACTTACACTTTTCGTTGCACGGTCCAGGATCAAAGATATAGGTATCAGAAAGGCATTTGGAAGCTCCGGACAGGCAATAGTCAATTCATTCCTGTTAAATAACCTGTTTCTCGTCCTGGGAGCTGTGATCTTCTCAATACCGGTGACTCTCATCATCATGACAAGATGGTTGAATAATTTCGCCTTCAGGACAGGCATCAGCTGGCGGGTATTTGTAATATCGTTTGCAGCTTCCGCAGTTGTTGTACTCCTGACTGTTTTCATTCATGCTTACAGGGCTTCACGCATTAATCCTGCAGAAGCATTGAAACACGAATAATGCGTTCCTGATCCTCCTCCCCTGTTATCCGTTGAACCAGACCGACCAATTGTAAAATTGGCTCTTCCTGTTATCTTATATTGATCTATTTTTGAAATGAAGGCTGAAAAACAGTTTTCTGAAATACGAAAGATGAGAAAATATAACAGACAGTAAAAAGCGTTTAAAAAATTCAGAATCTATTAATTTAATTCTTTGAGCCATGAAAAAAATGATTTTATTAACTGTTCTTGCTGTGATGATCAGCACTGTATCGTTCGGAAAAAAAGTCATTGCAAAGGGCAATACTTTTACAGCATTTGGTGACTACAGGATCGAGACAACCGACACTCCTGTTATCGTTAAGGGAGCTGAATGTACTGCTTACACTATTAAGTACGAAAACTCACCAATGGAGGTAACTATCCTGGTCTCCAGGGACAAAAACTGTAAAAAGTATCTTGTTTTGTCCGACAAGCTTTCGGTTCAGTATGTATGCAATGCCAATTATTTTGGTGTGGAAAAAATTGACAAAACATTCCAGCCGGAAGGTTACAAAACTTCTGATGATAACCTTAACAGGCTGGAGTATTTTCACCAAAAGGTCCTGGGACCCGGACAAAAAACCGAACTTGAGGCCACAAGCCTTATTGCAGTCTTTTTCCCGTCCCTTATTAATGCAGCTGAGGGCATGACGGCTACAATGTAAGATACATAAGGGCAGATCAGTGAAAAGGGGTGGACAGCCCCTTTTTTTGTTAACCATAATGAAGAAACCCGCTAAGTTTTGATTGCTCAACCTTTGAATCTGGACATATGGATCAGGAACAGATCTTTCCTGTTTCTCGATACCGGTATCTGTGCCCCGTCCTGCATTTCGATATAGCCTCCCTCCTTCCGGACAAATTTCTTAACATACTTTAGATTGATAAGGAAAGAATTATGTGCCCTGAAGAAGTTGCGGTCACCAAGAAGATCCTGAAACTCCTTTAGATTTTTCGAGACGAGTATTTTCCTGTCGCCTGTCAGGTAGAACCATGAATAGCTTCTGTCGGCTTCAATCCGGATGATCTCTCTGGGATTGAGGTACTCCATACCGTCAGCGGTAGGTATGGCCAGTCGGGAAGGCGTTGAGGATTTCAGGTTCTCGATAAGCACCTTCAGGTTTTCATTGCTGTGGGATGATGCATTTACGCGCTTCTGAATTACCTTTTTTACGGCCTCAATAAATTCGCTGATGTTTACCGGCTTAAGTATATAATCCACTGCACTGAATTTGATAGCTTTAATTGCATAATGATTGAAAGCTGTAATAAATACCACATCAAAATCCTTTTCGGGGAAATGGGTCAGAAGATCGAATCCTGTGCCGTTTGGCATCTCAACATCCAGGAACACAAGGTCAGGCTTAATTTCCAGTATCCTTTGTACACCTTCATCTACGTCGAATGCTTTCCCGGCCACCTCAAGTTCAGGGCAATACTCTGAAATTACCGAGCTGATGAAATCAACGGCATTTTGTTCATCATCAATGATTATGGTCTTAAGCTTTTTTGTCATGTCATTATTGGGATATGGATCTCTACCCTTGTACCCACCGGCTCGCCCTTTTCATTTTTGAGGTCAGTATAAATCGTTTTAAGGGTTGTCCCGTAAAGTTCATTAACCAGATCAAGGCGCGAAGAGACGATCTTTGTCCCGAGAGAGTTATGATTGCTTTCCTTCATTTTCTTTCTTTCCAGGGCCGCTTCCCGTCCAATGCCGTTATCTTCAATGGTGCAAATTATTTGCCCCTCTCCCAGCTTCATATCGATCTTTACCGTTCCTTTTCCCTCCTTTGCCATAAGCCCATGGCAGATCGAGTTTTCTACATAAGGCTGGATGAGCATTGTAGGAACCTTGAAAAGAAGCGGGTCAATTTCTTCTTCAATATTTATACTATAGTCAAATTTATTCTTGAATCTCAGGCATTCAAGATCAAGATATAGCTTTAATGCCTCAAGCTCATCCCGGAGAGGGATCGATGTATGCTGTGAGTTCTCAAGAACTTTGCGCATCAGGGTCGAAAACTTGGTCAGGTAATTATTCGTTGCCAGTTTATCGTTCTGATACATAAAATATTGTATGGAATTTAGTGTGTTGAAAATAAAATGCGGATTCATCTGCTGACGAAGGTTAGCCTGAGTTACTTCCGATATCTTATGATTCATCTCGCTTATCCGTCGTCTGGCATCAAGCTTTGAACTCCTTATTATAAGAAACGCGATTGCAATTGTAAGAATGAAAAGGATAGTATACCCTATATTAAGGATACGGTTGTTCTTCAGTCTGAGCGAGAGCAGGTCGACTTCCTTTTTATGGGCATCCGCTTCATACCGGATCCTTGCATCAGCAAGTCCCTGGGTATTGCTTTGTATAAGAAGTGAATCGCTGAATTGCTTGTACAGAACATAGCTTTTATAAGCATTTGCGGTATCACCTTTGTTCAGGTAAAGCATGCTCATATCATTATATACCCATGAAAGGGAATAAAAGTCATTGGCATTGGCAGCATCCTTTATGGAGCTCTGGTAATACTTAAGGGCTTTTTCATAATCGCCCAGATCGCGATAGATTGTACCCAAATTGCCAAGAGAGTTGGCAGTTGTGCCCGGTATTTTTCCGGGCGAGCTGTAACCCAGCGATCTCTTATAGAACATAATTGAAGAGTCGTAGCTTTTTCTCAGGTAGTAGTTCCATCCCAGGTTAGCGCTTGAATAGGCCATATAATAATAATCCTTTCGAAGAATCGCGATCTCAAGACACTTGCTTAATAAAGAATCGGCAAGTCCGTAATCAAGGATCTTATCTTCATATAATGTCCCAAGCCTCAGAAGACCTTCTTCAAGTGACAAAGTATCTTTTTCTCTCCTGGCTTCTTCTATCATTAATCTCAGATTCCTGACGCAACCATTAAAATCCTTTGCGGAATATAAAATATCTGCTTTCAAATGAAGTCCTTTTGGGATTATTCCTTTTATCCCACTGGATTTTGACAGGGCAATGCTCTTGTCGATGTAATTCATACTCTCCTGGAAAAATCCGGTACGCTGGTAGTACTGGGCAATGAACAACATTGCCTTAACGAGGATATTATTTTCGCCTGCCTCCTCAGATTTCTCTATAGCCAGCTTTGCTTCCTCTTCTGATCTGCTGTAATCGCCTGCTGTAAAATTAAATTGAGCGTTCAGAAGGTGAAGGCCAGCAGGAATTTGTATGTCTTTTTTTTCACAATACGCCAGGGCTGAATCGACACATTCTCCCGCCTTTTTAATATTGAATTCTTCTTTTGAAAGATAGTGATTTCCGGATTTTATAAGATGATTGATAAAAGCAGTATCAGTCGGGATTGAATCCATACTATTAATGGGAAACACTGACCCTTTGGCCAGTGTCGCTGCGGCAGAGATATTAAATACCAAAAGGATAAGTATTATTATTGTCAGTCTATTTGTCCGCATCTTGAAATCCACCTTCATGAATACTAAACAAAAATAATAGAACATTGAATATTAAACAATTAAAATTTTCAGCGATTGGCATCGATCAGGTTGCTGAATGAGATAAAAATAATATATTACGAAGTGAAAATCACCGGTGGGTTAACGGATGGTATATCTGAATTGACGGATTGCAGTTCCTGTTAAACTAATTGCACCGGCATTGAATTGATTTTAGCCTGGTCCCCTGTTATCAAGAAGGTAAGAATAGAATAAAAGATGGGAAATCTTCTGCATTATCGGGGAGCAGTTTCCAATTTCACTTTTGTGCTTTAATGCCATTTCACGCCAGGAGGAAGGCAGGCAGTTTATACGGGTAACCATCCCGTCTTCGGGGCCGGGAGTGCAATATTTTGTGTCAGCACCGGCTGAATTGATCCGGATAAAGCACATGGGACATGGCTCTGCTGAACTGAAGACAGTAAGGCCGGGCTTATAAACATAAAGGTTTACGTATTTCCTTGCCTGTCCGCTCTTTTCAAAATTAGTAAGCAAAGTCATTTCAGCATGCAAGTCCGACCTGCGTTTCTGAATCTGGGAGTTATGTGCAGCAGCAATGATTTTCCTTTTCTCATCGACAAGAACTGATCCTATTCCGTAACCTCCCTGTTTAACACTTTTAAGGGCCTGCTTATTGGCAGCCAGCGCAAATACATCATCAACATATTCTTCCTGAGGCTGAAATGACTCCAGGTAAGTTTCCAGCTTGCCAAGGATTGTTTTTATCGGATCATCCGGAGTAATGCCGCATGGCAGATCAACCAGCTTTTTAATGAGCTCTTCGCGGCTGTGGGTAATGAAATATGAAGGATCGACCCCGACAGATGTCGCAATCTTCTGAGGGTAAGCTGTAACAGCCACCATGATCAGAAGGACAATAGTCAATGCTTTTTTCATACCTGTGAACTTTCGTCAGATCCGGATGCATTAACACCAATAGTATAAAATTAGTAATATTCCTTAAATACCACGGTCCGATATAAAAAAAACTTAAACAGGAAGTTCATTTAATGATCCCCGGCTTCAACCATTACAGTATGACGTAATGGCTAATAACCCTGACCACATCGCTCTGATTGTAAAACTTCAGACGGTTGGTCTTTATAAAGGTCTTAAGTTCGGTGGCTTTATCGGGAAACAATTTAAGAAACTGTTTTTCATTCACGAAATCAAACATATCATTTCCCTTACTTATCCAGTATACGACCGATTTTTTCACTAAGTATTCTCTGGGTAACGGAAGATTATAAATTCCGCTCGAACGGTTTATCGATGACAGAATATCAGTAGCAGCTAACTCCGAGGTAGTACCATAGCCCGCCTCCTTAGCCGGAGCCTGTAAAGATCCTTTGTGGTCAGCAAAAAGACCTATTGTTCCTGAAAAAAGCACTTCATAGAATACTTTCTTTGCCGGAATGAATTTACAGTTCTGAATGATAATCGTATCTACCATTTCGGGATTTGCCAGGTCATAATATTGATCATTTCTCACAAAAACCATATACCCTGTCACAATATTATAATTTAACAACATGGTCTCGGTCTTTCCATCTTTCCTGACAATCTTCCCATTGCTGAAGGAATCGAAAAGATATTGCGGCATTGTGCCATCCGAATTTGTCTGACCAGTGGTGAAGGCTGGTATTGCTGTCAATACTGCAACAGTTGCAGCTTTAATAAAATTTCTCATATAGCTTGTGGCTGGTTTATCTTCTTTCATCATATATCGTGCCCAAATTTAATTAAATAAATACTTAAACGGGATTTTATTATGTATCAGGATTTCCGGATTGCCGCCTTAGGATCAAATCATTTTACATATTTATTTAGCTTTTCCCATCTGACCTTCCATTTCCCGTTATGAGGAAACTGATCTGACAGGCACATCCTGGCAACTGCAGTAAGCAATCCTCCGTTTCCCGGGAGATAAATTGCCAGTCTTGCATCCTGGTAATTATGTCCGTTCGTCAGATACCGGTTCTTGGGAGCATCCATCATCAAAAAATCCATAGCCTGTTCATTCCTTCCGATGGCTGCTGCCGACATGGCAAGCATGGGGAAGTCCCATCCCCAGGTTGACCGCCAGTTCCATTTCTTCATAATAGTGTCAAGTGAATTCCCGAGTATTTTATTATTCACAAGTTTCGTTACAGGCAACATTCCGTTGATGCCCGCAACAATAGGATGGTCGCTCAGATACCTCGGATTTGCGTATGAGTCTTCTGTATCTTCAGAGCAAAGGTACAATCCGTCCTTAACACTAAGTTTCGATATTTTTTCTATTATATCGCTCCACAGAGGATCAGCTTTAAGACCCAGGCGTTTTCTCCATTCCTGGGCGGTCTTAAGTCCCCAGTACCAGTAAACGAGCTCAAATGCGGGATTAATCGTCGTCTCCCTGTTAAGGCTCTCCTGTGCAGGAATCAGAACAGGACCCAGAATATAACGGTCCTTCGAATTATCATACCATGCATATGAAGCCATGAATTCAGCCGTAGCAAATACGATATTGCTGTATTTTTTCAGAACTGCCTTTCTGTTTTTTGAATTCTGATATAACAGTTCAGCATAAAAGACAGGATGAGGCTGCTGCCAGATAAGATATGTACCGACTGTACTGGGACTTTCTCTTCCTTCAGGGTCCGTCATTTTGGGCCACCGGACTCCTTTATAACCCTGGTGCCGGGCTGTTGACTCTGCATTTTCATAGATACGTGAATAATAAGCCATTTGATTCTCAAGGATATCTTCATGCTGCCAGAGTGCAAAATGAACTGCATGCCACCAGTGCATTTCAAGATGAAATTTCCCGAACCAGCTGTTGTAGGTAAGCCCTGTCTCAGCCGGAGGCAATGATCCGCTGCACTGGATCCTGGTCAGATATTGTGAGAGGATGACCCTTCTTTCAAGCTCAAAAGCACGAGGATCACTACAACCTGAAAAATCAACTGCACCGCCTGTTGTCCAGTAACTCTCCCAGCTTGCCAGGCTGGCTTCTTGCGAAGTGGCATAATCGTAATACGCTGTTTCAGGGAGAGTCTTGATGAACTGGCATGAAAATTCAAATAGAGTATCTGCTTTAACAGGCTCAAAGTAAAACATATGTGGACCAGCTCTCCTTACCACACTATTCTTATGAAAAACTCTTACAAAATATCTGTCATGGTCCTGTGATCTTTCAAAAAGGATTATACTGTCATTTTCACTTATAATTCTTGTTGTGTGCCTGTCAGGTGAATTAAAATCATAGCCTGCAGGCAATGAAGTCCCAAGCGGAAATTGCAACCTGATATTCAGCCTTTTATTTCTTATCAGTCCTGATTCGATCCTTGCAGAGATCATGTCTAAACCGGGGTGGCAGACTGTTTTCACTTTAACCGGCGTATCTTCAATTTTAAAATTGCTTTCTATGCAACCGGTCCACAGGTCAAGGACCTGGGAGTTATTGTGCAGATCTGATACCGAAATTTCAGATTCGTCATTCTTCATTACCTGTAAACCGATCATCCCCAGGTGAATACGGTGCGGATTAGCCCTCAGCCAGTCGGAGGCAGCAGCCTTTCCTGAATCTTCTCCTGCCCTGAACTGGTGAACATAATCAACAGATCGTCCATGAACCTGGTAAGTTTTATAAACATCAGACAATGAATAGTTTGACGGGTTTTCATCTGTATGCCATCCCCAGTTTGACATTGTTCCAAGAGATATACCTTTTGAATAGAAATCCGGAAATGTCTGCAGCCCTGAAGCATCCACGGTAAATGCAAAATTTCCGTTCCCGACAGAGAGCGGATTCAGGCTGTCAATACTGGAAGTATAAATATTATGGCGCGTGACAAGCGAAAATCTGTCAATACCGGGCTGCTCCTGATTACATGATGAAAGTATAACAATTACAAAAAGGAATATGGTCAGGTTAATTTTTTTCATGTTAAAGTGCCGTTTGATCTCTTAAAGTTAGTTATTTTGAATAGTTCCTGAACTAATAATATCATCATCCGGTTCGCCAAATAGTAAATTATTTTATTTTTGGGGACCGGGAATTTAATATCGGGAAATATTCAATATATGGATGCGGGAATAACCATCATCGGGGCAGGGGTAATAGGACTGGCCATTGGAGAGGAGGTTTCAGCAAATTCCGGGAATGTCTTTATTGTTGAAAAGCATGCAACATTCGGGCAGGAGACAAGCAGCAGAAACAGCGAAGTAATTCATGCCGGAATTTATTATCCTCAGGGAAGCCTGAAGTCGAAGCTTTGTGTTGAGGGAAGGGATCTTCTTTATGATTACTGCAAAAAGTACGATATCCCGCATAAGAATTGCGGCAAGCTGATTGTTGCAACAACTCATGAAGAGATAAAAGTTATTGAGGGGATCCGTGAAAATGCGCGAAGAAATGGAGTTGACCTTGTTTTGATTGACAGGAAAGAAGTAGCAGATATGGAGCCTGAGATTTATGCTCTTAAAGCTCTGTATTCCCCTTCAACAGGGATAATTGACAGCCATTCACTGATGAAACAGTTTGAGACAAACACCTTGAATAACGGCGGGCAGGTCGTTTACGGAAGCGAAGTAACAGGCATCAGGAAAATTGATGGCGGATGGGAGGTGACCCTGCTCGGTCCGGATAAAAAGATGTTCAGTTTCACAACCGGGATATTGATAAACTCAGCCGGACTTACTTCAGACAAAATATCCGAAATGGCAGGGATCAAAGACGATAATCTCACAATCCGGTTTTGCAAAGGTGAGTACTTTAGTGTCCGTCCGCCAAAGAACCGGTTGATCAGCCGTCTTATTTACCCGGTTCCCCACCAGAATATGGAAGGCATTGGGATCCATGTTACCATTGATCTGGGCGGAGGTGTGAAGCTAGGTCCTGACGTAACGTATCTTGATTCAAATGTTTATGACTATAAAGTCACACCTTCAAAACAGGAAGCTTTCTGGCAATCAGCAAGAAAAATCCTTCCCTTCCTTGAAATTGATGACATAGTCCCGGAGATGGCTGGCATCCGGCCAAAAATCCAGAAACCGGGTGAACCAATAAGAGATTTTTATATTAAGGATGAGTCTGAAAGGGGTTTTAGCGGATTTATAAACCTGGTAGGTATGGAATCTCCCGGACTGACATCCTCAATTGCAATAGGAAAATATGTGAATAGTCTTATCGTAAAGTAAAATAAAAAAGATAATTTTATCAGGTTTAAATAAAGGTCATATAAAAAAGGAGGCTAAAATGAAACTGCAGGTTTTTTTCATCCGCTTATTTTCTGTTCTCATTGTAACTTTATTTTCTGCGGGCCTTACTGCCCAGCAAAACAAGTCAGACACTGGTTTTGTCCCGGAAGTAGGCCAGAAGGGTAAGGATGTAGTCTGGGTTCCGACACCCAATGAACTTGTAGCGTTAATGCTTTCAATGGCCAAGGTAACCCCTGAAGATTATCTTATTGACCTTGGCTCCGGTGACGGGCGTACTGTAATTGCAGCAGCAAAATTAGGTGCACAGGCACTGGGGATCGAATACAATCCTGACATGGTTAATCTCTCCAACAAGAATGCAATACGTGAAGGCGTGAGCAACAAGGCAACATTTATCAATGCTGATCTATACGAATGTGACCTGTCAAAAGCAACAGTTATTACAATGTTCCTGCTGCCTGAGATCAATCTCAAGCTGAGACCCCGCCTGCTGGAACTGAAACCCGGAACAAGGATTGTCTCAAATACATTTACAATGGGGGAATGGGAACCGGATTATGAAAAAACCACTGAAGATAACTGGAACAGCTGGAATACAGCCCTGATGTGGATTATTCCCGCAAAAGCAGAGGGATCATGGAAACTCGATGGTAAAGACCTTTTAGTTACCCAGGAATTCCAGATGATACATGGAACACTTACATCAGTTGGGAAATCTGCCCCGATTACAGATGGCAGGCTCAGCGGTAAAGATATAACTTTCAGAATCGGGGAAGATTTATATACCGGGATTGTTGACGGAACCAAAATGTCAGGTACTGTTACCTCCGGCAACACCAAAAGTGACTGGACAGCAACAAAGCAAAATCAGTAAGATAACCAAAGGCTGGCATTCACTATCTGGTCTTAAGGAGTTTCTGGAGATCGGCCATCTCATCCCTGAACCGTGCAGCTTCGACGAAATTAAGCTCTGAAGCGGCCTTTTCCATACTCTTTCTTGTTTTCTCAATGGTTTTTTCCAGAGCTTCCCTGTTCATATATTTAACCACAGGATCAGCTGCAATATCAGGCCGGTCAGGTTCAATATAAGCTTTCAACGATACTCCTTTCTTGCTCATGCCTGCGAGAATTGACCCTGTTTTACGGATAATCTGTGCCGGAGTTATTCCCATTTTCTCATTGTATTTAAGCTGTTTCTCCCTTCTCCGGTTCGTCTCGTCAATTGTCATCTGCATGCTTCCGGTAACAGTATCTGCGTACATAATCACTTTACCATTAAGGTTACGGGCTGCCCTTCCCGCAGTCTGTGTAAGTGATCTTGCTGACCGCAGGAAGCCTTCCTTGTCGGCATCAATTATCGCCACAAGGGAGACTTCGGGAAGATCCAGCCCCTCTCTCAGGAGGTTAACGCCGACAAGCACATCAAAAGCTCCGGCCCGCAATCCTTCCATGATCTCGATCCGTTCAAGAGTATCGATATCTGAATGTATATACCGGCAACGGATATCAAATTTAAGGAGATATGCTGTAAGCTCTTCAGCCATTCTTTTGGTTATTGTGGTTACCAGGGTCCTCTCTCCAAGCTTTGTCCTCTCCCTGATCTCATCAATAAGGTTATCTATCTGGTTAAGGCTTGGCCTTACATCTATCGGAGGATCCAACAGCCCTGTAGGCCTTATTACCTGGTCGACAAAAACACCTTCGCTCTTTTCAAGCTCATAGTCTGCCGGTGTGGCACTGACAAAAATCACCTGGCCGGTGAGTGATTCAAATTCCTCGAGCCTCATAGGCCTGTTATCAAGAGCTGCGGGCAGCCTGAATCCGTACTCAACCAGTGTCTGCTTCCGCGAATGATCACCACCATGCATGCCCTTTATCTGGGGAATGCTGACATGACTCTCGTCGATGACGGTAATGAAGTCTTCAGGGAAATAATCGAGAAGGCAGAATGGCCTGGTACCTGCTTTGCGGCCGTCGAAATAACGTGAATAGTTTTCAATGCCGCTGCAATACCCAAGCTCCTTTATCATTTCAAGATCATATAAAACTCTTTGTTCCAGACGTTTTGCTTCCTCCTTTTTCCCGATATCCCTGAAATGTGTCACCTGAAGTACCATATCATCCTGTATCTGGCTGATAGCCTGATTAATGCGATCACGGGTTGTTACAAAGATGTTTGCCGGATAAATGATATATTCTGTAAGGGTTTCAAGCCTGTTGCCATCGACAGGATCAAACGTACTTATCTCCTCAACCTGGTCGCCGAAAAACACGACCCTTACGGCAATATCAGCATATGCGGGAAAAATATCAACAGTATCGCCGCGCACCCTGAATGTGCCGTGCCTGAACTCCAGCTCATTCCTGGAATAAAGGCTGTCTACCAGCTTTCTCAGAAACTGGTTCCTTCCGATATTATGGCCTCTGCGGACATGAACAGTATTTGCATGATAATCATCAGGATTGCCAATTCCGTAAAGACAAGATACTGATGATACTACGATTACATCCTTCCTTCCTGAAAGCAAAGATGATGTGGCGCTGAGCCTGAGTTTTTCAATATCTTCATTAATTGAAAGATCCTTTTCTATATAAGTATCCGTAACCGGCAGATAAGCCTCAGGCTGATAGTAATCATAATAAGAAACAAAATATTCAACCCGGTTATCAGGGAAAAACTGGCGGAATTCACCATAAAGCTGAGCTGCCAGAGTTTTGTTATGGCTGAGGACAAGAACCGGTCTGTTAACTTTTTCAATGACGTTAGCGATGGTAAATGTTTTTCCGGAACCGGTTACTCCAAGCAGTGTCTGAAACGGGACACCGTTATCAAGCCCTTCCGCCAGCTGATGGATAGCTTCCGGCTGATCGCCTGTAGGAACAAAATCTGAAACAAGCTTAAAATCCATTATTAAATCCTCTCATTTAAAATATAAACTAACCCGTTTCAGGCATTAAGGTTCGAATTCCGGCCGGGCAGGTGAGCAGAAGTGGAGCAAAAATAAACTTCTTTTCTGACATTATTAAGATCAAAACATCTTGATTTTCCCCCTGCCTGCATCTCTTTGAGCAGGTATTAAAACAAAAATGAGCCTCTCCCCGGGGCTCATTTTCAATTTTTTTATGGTTATGGTTTGATCTATCCCAAATAACCTTTCAAAAGCCTGCTTCGTGAAGTGTGTCTCAGCCTTCTTATCGCTTTTTCCTTAATCTGGCGGACCCTTTCACGTGTAAGACCAAATTTCTCCCCAATCTCTTCAAGAGTCATCTCCTGGCATCCAATCCCAAAGAAGTACCGTATAATGTCTCTCTCCCTTTCAGTAAGTGTGGCAAGAGCCCGGTAAATTTCCCTTGATAAAGATTCGTCCATAAGCAGCTTGTCAGCTACCGGTGAATCTGTGTTTGTAAGAACATCCAGAAGGCTGTTGTCTTCTCCTTCAATAAAAGGAGCATCGACAGAAACATGCCTTCCAGAGACTTTCAGGGTATCAGTCACTTTTTCCTTGGGCAGTTCAAGAACCTCAGCAAGCTCTTCAGGAGAAGGAGTACGTTCATTCTCCTGTTCGAACTTGGAAAAAGCTTTGTTGATCTTGTTAAGCGAACCAACCTGGTTCAGCGGGAGTCTTACGATCCTTGATTGTTCTGCAAGAGCCTGCAGAATAGACTGGCGGATCCACCATACCGCATATGAAATGAATTTGAATCCTCTGGTCTCATCAAATTTCTCAGCAGCTTTTATCAGTCCCAGATTGCCTTCATTGATCAGATCGGGAAGACTCAGTCCCTGGTTTTGATATTGTTTGGCAACAGATACTACAAAACGCAGGTTTGCCTTGGTAAGCTTTTCCAGCGCGTTTCTGTCGCCCTTCTTTATACGCTGAGCCAGTTCTACTTCTTCCTCTACCGATATCAACTCTTCTTTACCAATCTCCTGCAAATACTTGTCGAGTGAAGCACTCTCCCTGTTTGTTATGGATTTGGTAATCTTTAGCTGTCTCATAACGTTTTTTAAAATTTTCGCAAAGTTACTACATTAAAGTGTAATAACAAAATATATCAGGTTATGTTGTATAAAAGGGGTTTATTTTCATAAACCCCTGATTATCAAAGATAATATGTGAATCGGGATTAATTTCCAAACCGGTAGTTAAAATATCTGCCGTCGGAAGTCATTCCTTCAATAGTCTTTAAGGATTTTGCAGAGGTTCCTGCTGCATTCCTTACATCATCAGCTGAGCTTACTTTTTTCCCGTTGATTGACACAATAACTGTTCCCTTTTTGAAGCCCATATCCTTGAACAATCCATCATTGACTTCAAGAATTTTAACTCCATTCGGTACATTGTATTCATCTTTTTCATCAGAACTGAGGGATTCAAATCTTGCACCGAAAATTTCATCGACGCTCATTCCTTTGGTAACAACGTTTGTATTACCTGCAATATTCTTCAGTACAAGGGGAGCCGTATATTCCTTACCGTCCCTGAAATATGTTACAGTTATTCTGTCGCCCGGACGGTGCGTTCCTACCTGCTCCTGTAATTCTGAAGTTGAGGCAATATTAATACCATTGATTTTTGTTATAATATCCTTTGCTTTAAGTTTAGCCTCAGCAGCTGATCCTCCTTCTGTAACTTCAGTTATAATTGCACCCTTGACTTCGGTAAGATTCTGAGCTTTTGCATCATCGGGAGTAACTTCGGTCATTTTGATCCCCATAATCGCTCTCTGAACAGTACCGAATTTCAGTATATCATCAACAACCTTTTTAACAATTGTCACAGGAATTGCAAATGAATTACCTGCATATGCTCCGCTCGGAGAATAGATAGCCGAAGTAATTCCGACAAGCTGACCCTGAGTATTGACAAGGGCTCCGCCACTGTTGCCGGGATTAAGAGCAGCATCTGTCTGGATATATGATTCAATGCTGTAATCAGAATCGATAAGCCTGAGATTCCTGCCCTTAGCACTTACTATGCCTGCTGTGACAGTTGAGGTAAGGTTGAATGGATTACCTACTGCAAGAACCCACTGTCCTACCTTCAGAGCTTCGGAATCACCGTATTTAAGCCATGTCAGATCATCGGCCTTTATCTTAAGCACAGCAATATCCGTGTTTGGATCCCGCCCGACAAGTTCTGCTTTGAATTCCCTGTTGTCATTCAGGGTAACCTGAATATTTTCAGCATCCTCAATTACATGATTATTGGTAATTATATATCCATCGGGTGAAATTATTACTCCGGAACCGTAACCTGTCTGTTCCCTTGGTCTGCTCGGGGCACGATCCCCGTAGAACCATTGCATTATGGGATTGTCAGACTGGCTAACCATAGTCTTGGTCATTACATGAACTACCGCATGAACCGTTTGTTCAGCAGCGTAGCTGAAATCAACCTGAGTCTGGGGCACCTGATAAGATGCTAAAAGTGCCTGTGCTGCAGGGATTTCAATCTTCGAACTGTCCTTAGCGGTAACTACGGCAGGTTTCTCAAATATTTTGGTATATGCAAAAATTGATATGGCGCCACCGAGAACTGCCATGAATAATCCACCTATTAAATACTTAACTTTCATAATTGTCTTTTTTAATTATTTCTTATTTTACTCTGTTGTTTACAAATAATATGCCTCGAAAAAGATTCATATCTTTACAACCATTTTATAATGATTTTGTTTTACAAATATCATGCATTTTTTCAATGATATACAGTAAATTACAATGATTTAACTACACTTTAACAAAGATGAATATTGTTTTTAACAAATACCAGGGTGCAGGTAATGATTTCATAATCATAGACAATCGACGGGGTATTATTAATCCTTCTGCAGCAGAAATTATTAACAAATTATGCGACCGTCGATTTGGCATAGGTGCTGACGGACTCATACTTGTTTCAAATCATAAGGATACTGATTTTGAAATGAAATATTTTAATTCCGACGGTAAAATTGCCTCGATGTGCGGTAACGGAGGACAGGTGCACGGCTCACTTTTCGAAAAAAATGAATATTGCCGGGGCAAAGCAAAAATTTATGGCATTTGACGGCATTCATTTGGCTGATGTAGAAGGTGATACGGTCCATCTCCAGATGGGAAACATAAATGAATATAAGCTTATCGACGGGAATTATTTTATCAATACAGGTTCTCCCCATTATGTGGTTTTTACACACGATGCTGACAGCCTTAACGTGTTTGAGGAAGGTAAAAAATTAAGATGGTCCCCGAAATTTGCACCCGGCGGAACAAATGTAAACTTTGTCCAGGTCCTTGATAAAGGGCTGTATGTCAGAACTTTCGAAAGAGGTGTCGAAGACGAAACACTCGCCTGTGGAACAGGTATCACCGCCTCTGCCATTGCTTCTGTCCTTGCAGGACATTTTGACACAAATTCTGTCAGTGTCAGGGCGAGAGGCGGAAACCTGAAAGTCGATTTTGAAATAAACAAAGGCAAAGTATCCAACATCTGGCTAACCGGACCGGCCACCTTTGTATATGAAGGAACGATTGAGATTTGAATATTTATCGGACAAGGTGTTTTAAATGAAGAATATTTAAATTACAAAATATATCCGTTATGAAAAAGTGTGTCCTGTTTAATGCTGTTTTCATGCTTTTCATTTCAGCTGATTTACTGGCCCAACCGGGAACAACAGAACTGATGAATGCCATCAACAGGGCAAATTCCAACTTTGAGGAGCTGAGTCACCGCTTTGATATCCTGGAGAAAAAAATCGACGATGTACAATGGTATAATAAAGTTGGTGATATAGCATTCATCGATAAGGTATACCTTACTGGTCCGCCTCTCGCAGTCGAGAAAAATCCAACCGGTCAGGGTGCAGGAAACCCGGTCAAATTCTGGACATATATCTTTATTCCGAAGGATGCGGATCCGGGGAAAAAATATCCTCTTCTGGTATTTCCCCATGGCGGTGTACATGCCAATTTTGACACCTATTATACTCATATAATAAGGGAGATGGTATCTCAGGGCTATATTGTAACAGCGCCTGAATACAGGGGATCGACCGGATATGGAGCCGACATGTTTAATAAAATAGATTATGGAGGGCTCGAAGTACAGGATGTTGATGCAAGCCGCCAGTATATGATCGATAATTATACTATTGTTGATAAAGACAGAGTCGGGATTGTGGGATGGAGTCATGGAGGATATATCGCCCTGTTTGATATTTTCGAGTATCCAATGAATTATAAGGTGGCATTTACCGGAGTTCCGGTAAGCGATCTGATCGCACGTATGGGTTATAAGGATCAGGAATACAGGGACCTTTTCTCTGAGCAGGCAGCCATTGGTAAGCCGGCGGATCAGAACGTTGCGGAATACCGGAAGAGATCACCGGCCTGGCAGACCGATAAATATCAGAACACCCCGCTACTCATTCACACAAACACAAATGATGAGGATGTCAATGTCCTGGAAGTGGAACACCTGATCAAGTCGCTTAAAGCCGGGGGTAAGACTAATTTTGCCTATGAGATATTTCAAAATATGCCTGGCGGGCACTCATTTGACAGGATGGATTATGTCGAAGCCAAAGAGATAAGGATGAAGATATATAATCACCTTAACAAATACCTGACCCCATCTAAACCATTCAGAACTGTCAGGGACCTGCAAAAAGCCGGATATGGTTTTAATTAATTTCCAGTGTCCTTACTCATCTGGCAGTAATTGATAAAAGAAAAATTATACGGTAAAACTATTAACGGACTTATAGCCGTCACTAAACGTATTGGTTTGCCCGGATATGCTGCAAAACAGGTAGCTGACTGGCTTTACAGGAAGGAAATTTATTTTATCGATGACATGACTAATCTCTCCAAAAGAATGAGGGAAATGCTTTCGGCTGAATACGAGGTGGGGCTTTCAGCTCCTGTACATGCGGCAGTCAGCATCGACGGAACAAAAAAATATCTTTATAATGTATTGAATGATAAATATATAGAAACCGCTTATATTCCGGATAATGACCGGGCCACAATTTGCGTCTCATCGCAGGCTGGCTGCAAGATGGGATGCCTTTTCTGCATGACAGGCAGACAGGGTTTCCAGGGAAATCTTTCATCAAATGAAATATTAAATCAGTTCAGGAGCCTTCCTGAATTTAAAACCATTACCAACATTGTCTATATGGGAATGGGTGAACCTCTGGATAATATTAATGAAGTCCTGAACAGTCTTGAGATCCTTACTGCGGAATGGGGATACGGATGGAGTCCCACCAGAATAACTGTAAGTACAGTAGGCCTGAAAGACCCGGTAAAAGAGTTCCTTGAAAAGTCCCGTTGCCACCTGGCTGTAAGCCTTCATTCACCTTTTGATGAGGAGCGGAGGAAACTAATGCCTATCCAGAGGACAAATTCCGTCAGGGAGGTTTTGGAGATTATCAGGAATTTTGACCTTAACAGCCAGAGAAGAGTATCTTTTGAATACATTCTTTTTAAAGGCCTTAACGATACGCCTGCACATATTAAAGAACTTGCCAGGATACTTAACGGTATAAGATGCAGGATAAACATTATCCGTTTTCATCATATCCCGGGATCTGAGTTTGAAAGCCCCGACACAGCTGCAACAAATGCTTTTAAAGAGGCTCTCAATGCAAAAGGGATACTTACAACAGTAAGGACTTCACGCGGAGAAGATATTAGTGCAGCATGTGGACTTTTATCCACACTGGAGCAGAACAAAAGTTAAAGAATAATGAGAAAGATAACCTTATCCTTCTTATTTTCACTACTTTCTGCAATTCTTTTATCCCAGGAACAATCCTTCAACAGGTTCCTTTCTGACTCAACAATGAACCATGCATCTGTTTCATTCTGCGTCATTGAAGCTGACAGCGGCAAAATCCTATTTGATTATAATCCGGACAAAAGCCTGATACCGGCATCAGTTCTGAAACTTATTACATCCGCTTCCGCCCTCGAACTTCTTGGGTCTGATTACTGTTTCCGGACAAAGATAGGGTACACGGGATATTTCAACAGGCAAACCGGCAGGCTGAGAGGCAACATTATAATAAAAGGAGGAGGCGATCCGGTCCTGGGATCCAAAAACTTTGAAGAATACTATGCAGGATTCACTGATAAATGGGTGGAAGAATTAAGGAAGCTCGGGATAAAGAGAATAAGGGGAAGAGTTATTTCAGATGACTCTTACTATGATTTCATGCCTGTTCCTGCCAGGTGGCTCTGGGAGGATGCCGGCAATTACTATGGGGCCGGCGCATATGGCATTTCAGTTTATGACAATACCTACGAAATCCATTTCAATACTACATACGATACTACAAATCTGACAATTACAGAGATCAGGCCAGAGGCATGCAGGTTTGAATTTGCCAACTGGCTCGTAGCTACGGGCACTTCAGATAATGGCTATGTTTTTGCAGCCCCTTATTCTACAAACGGCTGGCTTGCAGGCTCTGTTCCCCGGAATCTTCCGGATTTCGTTCTTAAGGCTTCGATAACAGATCCTCCGCTCCTGCTTGCAAAAGTAGTTGATCAGAAGCTTAAAGTTTCCGGAATCACAGTTTCCGGGCCCCCCACAACAACAAGACTTCTTAAGTCATTTATTGAGGAACCGGTGATTTATGTAAATGAAATTGTCTCTCCTCCCTTAAAAGATATTGTAAAAGTCCTGAATCACGAAAGCGTAAATATGTATGCCGAGCACCTTGTAAAGGAGCTGGGAAAAGTCTTCATGAAAAAGGGATCGACAGAGTCAGGGGTACAGGTCATAAAGGGATTTCTTAAAAATGCCGGGATCGACTGTTCAGGCGTGTTCATTGAGGATGGCAGCGGACTCTCCCCTCTTGATGCTGTTAGTTCAAAGGGTATTTCGGAATTGCTTCTTTATATGAAAAAGTATGGCCGCAGCTATAACGATTTTGTGAATTCCCTTCCTGATGCAGGAAAAGAGGGTACGCTGAAGAATTATTTCATTGATCCGGTTTTTGAAAACAACCTGAAGGTCAAAAGCGGAACATTGACCAGGGTAAAAAGTTATGCCGGGTATTTCAAAACGTCTTCAGGTAAAGAATTGATTTTCAGTATTATTGTTAATAATTTCACAGGTCCTGCAGGAGAAATAGTTCCGCACATTGAGGAGATACTCAAAGAGATAATTCAGACCAGATGAACACAAAGGTGGCAGTCAGAAAATGCAGCTATTATTATTTAGATGAAGTATTCACGCATCAATTTTAGCGTAACGTGCATGAGTTTCAATGAATTCCCTGCGTGGAGGGACCTCATCGCCCATAAGCATGGAAAAGATATGATCAGCCTCTGCCGCACTCTCAATGGTCACCTGCCTTAAAGTACGCGTTTCCGGATTCATTGTCGTCGACCAGAGCTGCTCGGCGTTCATTTCACCAAGACCTTTATATCTCTGTACTCCCACTGCTGATTCCTTACCCTGACCCATTTCCTCAACAGCTGCCTGCCGTTCCTCTTCAGTCCAGCAATAACGTTCTGATTTTCCTTTTTTTATCAGATATAAAGGAGGGGTTGCAATAAAAAGGTGACCGCCTTTTATAAGGTCCTGCATATACCTGAAAAAGAATGTCATGATTAGGGTTGTGATATGTGAACCGTCAACATCGGCATCAGTCATTATAATTATTTTGTGATACCGCAGCCCTGATAGATTGAGGGCTTTGCTATCTTCTTCAGTACCAATGTTTACTCCCAGAGCGGTAAAGATGTTTTTTATCTCTTCGCTCTCATAAATCCTGTGCTGCATTGCTTTTTCGACATTGAGGATTTTACCCCTGAGAGGCAAAATAGCCTGGAATTTACGGTCACGGCCCTGCTTGGCGGTGCCTCCAGCCGAATCACCTTCAACAAGGTAAATCTCACACTTTGAAGGATCCCTGTCGGCGCAATCAGCCAGCTTGCCTGGTAATCCGGACCCGGAAAATTCATTTTTGCGCTGGACAAGCTCTCTTGCTTTCCGGGCTGCGGTCCTTGCGGTTGCAGCAAGAATCACCTTCTGGACAATTACTTTGGCATCCCTTGGGTTCTCTTCAAGATAATTTGTCAGCATTGTGCTGACAGCCTGATCTACAGCGCCCATAACCTCGGAGTTGCCGAGTTTTGTTTTAGTCTGACCTTCAAACTGTGGTTCGGCAACCTTCACTGAAATAATGGCAGTCAGCCCTTCGCGGAAATCATCGCCGTTTATATCGAATTTCAGCTTTGCCGTTGCTCCGGAGTCTTCAGCATATTTTTTCAGGGTACGGGTCAGTCCCCTCCGAAATCCGGCCAGGTGAGTTCCACCTTCAATAGTATTAATGTTATTTACATAGGAGTGGACATTCTCCGAGAATGAGTTATTGTACTGGAGTGATATTTCTACAGGTATCTCAGTTTTGTCGTACGAGATATGAATAGGCTTCTCTATAATTCTTTCCCTGTTGGAATCAAGGTATTCAACAAACTCCACAAGTCCAAGCTCTGATTTAAACTCCTCATACCTGGGTTTTCCTCCGTTTCCGTTTTCAATAAGTTCATTCTCGTCCTTAAGGGTAAGGAGAATACCCCTGTTCAGGAACGCAAGCTCGCGGAGACGGGCGGCAAGGATCTCGAAGTTAAATTCAGTTACCTGGAAAATTGATCCGTCAGGCTCAAAGGTGATTATAGTACCTGATTTATCGGTATCTCCTATTGTTTTTACTTCAGTTACCGGTTTCCCTTTTTCATAATCCTGCCTGGAGATCTTTCCTTCTCTCATGACTATGGCAGTGAGGTGAGAAGAAAGTGCATTTACGCAGGAAACACCTACACCGTGCAAACCTCCTGATACCTTATATGAATCCTTGTTAAATTTACCGCCGGCATGAAGTACAGTCATAACAATTTCCAGGGCTGATTTCTGTTCTTTTTCCATTATCCCAGTCGGGATACCGCGGCCATCATCTGTGACTGTCAGAGAACCGTCTTCGCGGATAATAACCTCTATTTTTGAGCAAAAACCAGCCAGAGCTTCATCAATTGAGTTATCAATCACCTCATACACAAGATGATGTAATCCCTTTATACCTATATCGCCAATGTACATTGCAGGTCTTTTCCGTACAGCCTCAAGACCCTCCAGCACCTGGATACTCTCAGCAGAGTAATCACTGCTCTCCTGCAATTTTTTCTTTTTTTCACTCATTTTTCTTACCTCTTTCTATAATGATTCTAAATTTTAATAATCCAAAAATTTGTAAAAGAGAAACCGATTTTTCTCATAATAAACTGACCTATTTTTGGTTTTCGGGAAGAAGTTCCGGAACAAATTTTTTATTACCGCCAGCTTGCAGAAAATCGCTCTTTTTACTTGTTATAAATATTTGATAACATGAATATTAATTATCAATGCAAATATACGAATAATTAACCGGTTTTCCTTAAAAAAATGTTAAATTTTATGCACAATTTTTAAGGTCTAAAGATACAATGGCACAATGACTCAAAGGCTATATGTAAATCCTCCGATAAACAAAAACCGTTGAGTCGGGTAGAAAGCCCACTCGTAGTACCTGTCGAATGCTACATTATTGAGTTTAATCCAGAAAGAGAGTACCTTGCTGTACCGGTACTCCGCGCTGAGGTTAAGGTTTATATGCATGGGATACTCGACTTCATATGGAGTTTCCGGATGGATCGGATACGAAGCACGGACCTTCCTTTTTCCAAGCGCGGTAACATCAACGCCTGCAATTATTTTATCCCTGAGACTATATTCCAGGCCCAGCTTACCATCCCAGTCCGGTTTGTTCCATGGATATTTCAGTCCGGTAAGTGTATACCTGTACCAGTTTGCGTTCCCGATGAATGACACCTTTTCCGTGATATGCCCGGTCATCTCCCCGTGTAATTTCAACACTTCCGCATCATCCCATATGGCTGTAAAATAGTTACCCTGTTCGGGCCTGACTACATCTTCAGGATAAACAAAATTGGAATAAAACAACATATTGTTAACCAGCGAATAGGAAGCTGAGATTAGGTAATTGCCGGCTATTCCCGTATTTCCTTTTAACCCTGCAGATACAATAATATTATGGCTCGTATTAGGTATGTAATAAAGACTGCCATCAGGAATAAGGTAGGGATTCTCTTCAATGATATTCTTTGGCTCGTTGATCTCCAGCTTGCCATTAAGCCCGGCAAAAAATGAAACGTAAGAAGGAACAATGCTGAATCCGAAATTCACATCCGGGTAAAGATAAAATTTCACAGCAGGTGTCAGTAATTTATCAAGAACCAGGTTGACGCCTGCCTTGAAATTCCATTGCTGAGTGCTTTTCTTAATGAACGGGCTCAGGTCAAAAACATATTTTGAAAGATTATCGTAAATATGGAAATACTCAAATCTGATTCCGGAACCCGCATAGAATCCGTTGTATAAGGTGGCCATATTGCCCGAAAGTCCTGCATTTTGCTGATTCATATTTTTCGCACTTGCGAAATAATCATAATGGATATCAAAATCGTACGAAAACTTTGCTGAATCGAGGGTCAGCGATGAGAAAGAGAGCCGGGCTCCCAGGTTATTATAACCAAGCCTGATATCCTTCTTCCTGGGATCCAGTCCGGCAATACTGGTATCATACCCATAAGCATATCTCGTCTTCTGGTTGTAATCCACAGAACCCTCCAGGAGGTTTGATCTGAAAAATTTCTTACCAAAAACCGATGCATCGTTATCCATGTATCCGGCAAAAGCCCTCTGGTTGTTGTCCAGCCTTAATCCGCCATTAGTCGAAAAATGCCTGGCAATTAACCCGAGTGCTCCTTTTTTCGATCTTTCGTTTGCAATGCTCAGCTCTGCAAGAGGCGTGAAATAATTTCCAAGCCCGGCTTTAATATAGCTTTTAAAAAGCTTTACCAGCGGATCGGGCTGAAGAGTGGCTGCTTTTATCGGGCTGATAGTGTACTCAGGAGTATAAGGAGTTGTAACAATATTGTAGGTGAAATCGGGCCTTATCCTTGAAGTATCACTGATATCAGGGAAGAAGCTTTTCTTTTTCACATCGCTCAGGGATGGTTTGTAAGGATTATAAAGAGTAACTTCCCTCTTGAGCTCTTCCTGCCGGTTTTGGGCAATTAGCGGCGAACAGATCAGAAATATCGGGAAGCTAATTATCAGGATTCTTTTCATCATCTTTAGTTTTCTGGAGGTAAATTTTGATTCTCCGTTATTTTCTCGGGATTTCTACTGTTATTGTTATTCAATTGTTCTGATTCAGTACATCCAGTTTTGCTTTCACTTCATCCAGTATTCCGTCATTATCAACGGTGTAATAATCTTTCAGACTCTGAAGGGTTGCCCGTGCCTGCAGGATATCTCCCTGTTTTACACAGATATCAGAAAGGAGAAGGAACATCCTGGCCATCCAGTACTGATGAGGAGTATTCTGATTAATAAACTCATTCACAATCCTTTCCGATTCAACAATCTGATTGTTTTTATAAAGCAGCTCCGCCACCCTGTATTTTGATTCCGCCCCTTCGATGCTTACGACCTCAGTAGCTATTTTACGGAAATCAGCCAGCGCTTCATTGAAATTGTTCAGGCTGTAGTTTGCCTTAGCTTTCATAAATACGGCTTCCCTGAAAAGCTCTTCAGGAATATTTGGTGCAATTATGATCTTATCACTGCAGGCAATGGTGGCCTGGGCGTCGCCCAGCTGATAAGCCGACCGCAGTTCTCCCCTGAGGGCTATGACCTTATTCTCTGAATTCCCTGCTGCCTGTTCAAGTTTCCGGTAATAATCGAGAGATGATTTAAAATCTTCCCTGTTATAATAAATCGCAGAGGCGGCAATGAGAGATTGTTCTGTAAACTGATTATTAGGGGAATCTGCAACAGCTATATATTGTTTCAGGGCCTCTACATAATTTTTCCCGCGGTTATAGCATTCGCCGAGGTAAAACTGTGCATTCTGCAGGAAATTGCCTTTGGGGAACTCATTCAGATAGTTCCTGAATACTTCGGTCGCCCTTTCATAATTTCCGGTTATATAGAAGTTTTCACCTGACGTGTAAACCATTGAATCTTTTTGTGCCAGGTTAATATCGCCATAACCCTGCAATGTTTTCACATAAGCAAAATAAGAATCCACGTCATTTATATCGACATATACATTTTTAAGCCCTGTCATTGCATACCGGGCTTCCGGGGTGGATTTGTATGTATCAATTACTTTCTTGTATTCAGCAATTGCCTTGTCATTCTGGCCAAGATTATAATAAAGCAATCCCAGCTGGACCATCGCTCGCGGAACAAATGGCGTGGACTGATATGAATTAATTATGGCATTAAAATCAGCCTCACTTTTCTGGAAGTCTTCAAGAATTAGATAAGCCCTTCCTCTTTCAAAAATCGCATTCGGCACATAAGACGATGAAATGTACCTCAGAATCAGATTGGAAAGTACATCTGCCTTACCTCTTTCGTTATTCATCAGTCCGAGCGAAAAACCTTTCTGGAACATAGCATAATCCGCATCGGTCTTGCCGTAATCGATAACCTTGTCATAATAGCTGATTGCAGCAGGATAGTTTGTTGAGATATAATAGCAATCAGCGATCCTGTTCCTGGCATCAGCTATGACGTCGGATTTCATATTTGCCACATCTGCTTCAAATGTCTTCAGGTGGGTGATCGCATTCTGATAATCCCTGAGGTTATATAGCGTATATCCCAGATTATACCTTACCAGTTTGTACTCACCGAGCATTGATGAACCGGGGATCCCTAAAAACTCTGTATAATCAGCTTTGGCATTTTCATAATTACCCAGTCTGTAATTAGCTTCTCCTCTCCAGTAGACTGCTCTTGCCCAGAGCTGTCTGTTGTATTTCGCGTACTTCAGTGACTTGTCAAACATGTCGACAGAGGCTTCAAGCTCCATGTTTTTAAACATCTCGAGTCCCCTGTAAAAAGCAACACGCTGATAGGCTTCCTCCAGCTTGCTGTCTTTGGTCCTGATCATATCGAGAGATGAAAGAGCAGCTTTATAATTTTTACCCTGTAAGTATGCAGATACAAGATAGTTATACGCTTCTTCAAGCCTTTCTGATCCGGGATACAGCTCAATATATTCCTGGAACGCATCAATAACCTCTCCAAACGGGGAATATGAAAGTTCATAGGTGATCTTTGCATAGTTGAACAAAGCATCTTCCCTGATCTTCTTATCAAAAGTCAGCTTCGAAGCTTCAGAAAATCCGAATTGTGCGCGTTTCTTATTCCCTTTCTGAAGATAACAATCGCCGAGGATATACCATATGTTCTGGCTTAACCTGTCTGATCCGGAGCCGATCTCAAGAAGGATCTTAATAGCCTTGTCCATATCGCCGGTTTTGTAGTAGCAATATCCCAGCTGGTATTTATCTTCCCTTCCGCTGATCCTTGTTCCGGTTGAAAACTTCTCCAGCCATGGTAACGCCTCCTTATAATTCTCCTTATTATAATAAGCATCACCTATGAACCTGTAAAGTTCCACTGCCCTTTCCTTGCCCGCAGAGGTGACCAGGTCAGGTGCTATTTTCAGGATCGCGTCATAATCTTTCTGAAGATAAAGTATCTGTACAATATAAAAAGGTACAACACTTCCGAAAGTCTCGTCATCTTTCAGCCGGTTGAAACCTTCAAGTGCTGTCACATACATTTTCTGTTCATATGCTATCTGGGAGAAATAATACTGAGCGGGAGGTGTATATTCAGTATCAATATCCCTGATCTCGGAAAACATCAGGAGCGCTTTCGGCTTGTCGCCTCTGATGTAAAGGGAATAGCCAAATCTGAAAAAGTATTCCGGAAGCTTCTCCGGTGTAAGCTCCTGCCGGTTAACCTGTTCATAGTATGTAACTGCTTTGCGATAGCTTTTATTCTGATAGAAATAATCTGCAAGAGCCAGCCAGGCTTCATTGATCCTTGGACTTTCCGGATGGGTCCGGACAAAGGTCACCATTCTGTACTCAGCATCCGGATTAAAAAGGTTCAAAGTGGCAAGTGCCCTGTAATATTCTGCTTCATTTACTTCGAGAGTATTTGGCTGGTTCTTATCAATGAAGTTATCAAACATCTTAATAGCCGATGGATATTTTTCTTTTTTGAACAGCTCCATCCCCCTGTTAAATTCAGATCCCAGCTCTTTCCCTGCGAAAGGGACCTGGGATTCGGCCTGAATTATAACTCCCAGAAGAAAGGTGAAGGCAAAAACGAGTCTGTTTTTGTTCATAACTTATTTTTAATTAGCTTCTTCCAATTAAACTATTTATACTCTTCTTAACGCATAACAGTCTAATTGTAAGCCACATATATCATATACTGTCATATTAAAGCAGTTGTAAAATTACAACTATTAAACGCCTGCCGCCGGCCTTTATTACTGATTTTATTAACATCTAAATGTTAATTATCAATTCTTTCTTTATTTTGCAATGTAAATAGCATCAGAATGCCCGAACCGCTTCCTCTTGATGTAATTATTGAACTAATTGATTGCCTGATCTGGCAGCAGGACCACCTGGTTCTTTCAAATGTAAATCTGAAAGTCGGCAAAGGCGAATTCATGTATCTTGTAGGGAGAGTCGGCAGCGGCAAAACCAGCCTTATTAAAACTGTTAATGCCCAGATCCCTCTCAGGGAGGGCACCGGTATAGTGGCCGGGTATAATCTTTCAAAGCTAAAAACCAGGGAAATACCTTTTCTCCGGAGGAAGCTTGGGATCGTCTTTCAGGATTTCCAGCTGCTTATTGACAGGTCCGTCCATGATAACCTTGAGTTTGTGCTCAGGGCTACCGGATGGAAAAACAAGACCGATATAAATAACCGCATCGGCGAAGTACTTGAAAAAGTCGGACTGGGGCTGAAAGGGTACAAGATGCCTCACCAGTTATCAGGAGGAGAACAGCAGCGTGTAGTTATTGGAAGAGCTCTTCTGAACGATCCGGAAATAATCCTGGCTGATGAACCGACAGGAAACCTGGACCCTGAAACCTCAGAGGGAATAATAAAACTCCTCCAGGAAATAAGCAGGACCGGAAGAGCAGTTGTTATCGCCACTCATAATTATACAATCCTTAAGAAATTTCCTGCACGCACAGTCAGATGCGATGCCGGAAAGCTTACCGAAGTTAAGAATGACGAGGAGATAGAGCTTGAGAAACTGTAGGGAATGATCTGCACGACCGGCACGACCAGCATAGCTTGCTTTATTTAAACATTCTTACAGGCCACGGCAGCCTGTTCCGGTATATCCTGTAATAAGGCACATTCCTGCTGCCGAATGACTCCATGAAAGCCGCAATTGATGGTATCGATGAACCTGCAAAATCAAGAATGGTCCCGGATGAAGCCGACTCCATGATCAATTCATTTACCACATAATAACCCAGCCGTTTCTCGCGGCTCTGCGGAGTATTGACAACAAAAAGCATTGTCTTGTTTCCTGGTACTTCCACAAGAAAGATCCCGTAAAGAAGCTTATTCTTACCCGATCTGATGCCCAGCAATCTTCCCCTGTTATTTTTTATGCAGAAGTTCATAAGTTCGTTAAGACGCTGATAATCCCTTTGTTTAATTCCTTTGATATCCCTGCCCCTGTTTTCGATAAAAAGGCTTATCATCTCGTCAGGTCTTATATTCTGCGTTATCTCAGGTCTCTTTTTTGCCGATTTTTCGATATTCCGTCTGCAGTGTTGTGTAAAATTATCCCAGAGCTTGCTATATGATTTTGAAAGATCAAGTTCATAATTTGATTTCAGGGTTATCCTGAATTCATCATTATCCATTCTCTGGCCAACACATAAGTCAATAAGCCTGTAGAAATCAGGTATATATTCCACAAACTCATTCGTTGACTGTTGAAGTTGTTTGTCAGGTGAATAAGCGCCAAGCTGCTGCAGGAATATCGGAGTGGCAATATACTGCAGGCCATATTTTCTGAAACATGGCAGAGGAAAAACCGAGTCATATTCATCATCAACAAGGGCTTCCCAGCCCGGACACATAATATCGAGGTACCACGAATAGCCATAGGGTTTTGTCCCGGGGGAATCCCTGATACAATTATCCCACTGTTCGCGGTCAATTTCATTATGCCTGAGCCAGACTATCATGGTTCATTGTATTTCAGTATCTTTTCAAATAAGTTCCTCCAGGCCAGTCCCTCCGGTGTTTCCAGCACAGATGTATTGTGCCATATACTTACAAAAAGCCCGCCAACTTTTCTTGTCTCTTCGATAAGCCCAGTCATTATCTTCTCTGATGTGGCTGCATCAAGCTGCCTGTACTTGATAAACGTAGCATCCATTACCTGGAATGGTACAATTTTAAGGTTTGTCTGTTTCTCTTCGCTGATATCATAAAATAGGAAGGGTCTTGCTATACCTGCCCGGAAACCCGGTTCATCATGGAAACCCATAGAATAATCCTCTTTAATTCCGGCTTTTGCCAGTGCCACGTAAGAGGCAGGGAAAAAGAGCCTCAAATAATGGAACCGGCTAAAAATAATATCTATGCCTGTAATGGATCTTAAACGCGAAAGCTCATCCTTTATCAAATTCTCATTTGAGGAGGCAAAATATGAAGGATGCAGGCCGTGAGGGTATTTGCCGGAGATCATCCTGACCAGCTTCCTGTATTCATCATTCTTCCATGACGGATTATGATCGTACCTGGAATTGTCTCCCGTCATGAAAAAGAATTTTACTTCGGTATTAGAAGTATCTATTTTTTCAAAAATGTAATCATAAACCGCATACGGATCCTTCATCTCATGCTTTACAACTTTATACCTGTCGCCTGCATTAGCTTTACCTGCAGTAAGATCGCGGATCAGCCCTCCGAAGCTTTTCAAAAGATTTTTGCCCAGGTAAGCAAACGGTTCATCGACATCGATTGTCATCAATACTTTAAATTCGTTGCGTCTGAAGGCCAGAGTCGGAAATTTCTTCAGAAGATCCCGGGAAAACTCTTTGGTCCAGAGATCGACCACAGGTCTTCCAAGGAACCCGTATTGAGATGAGAGTGAAGAAGAAGCTCTGAACCTTCCACATTCATCAGGCTGATATTCAAGATATTCCTCATACCTGGTCACCATATAAAATGACGCCGCAAATATGTCGAACGGGAGGTCTGAATCGGGAGTGGTTGGGAAAAAGACAGGCAGGTTTTTCCATTCGCTTATTACTATTTCCTTCCTGACAGTACCCGTTTCGAAAAGAAGGGGATCGGGGTTTATCCGGAATGATCCCTTAATATTTTCCTGTGAATAATTAATGACCAAATGCTTTCCGAGCCTGCGCCTGTCAGAAACCACTTCCCAGGGCAATCCAAGTATATCACCTAGTATTAATCCGGCGATATAGGTCAGCCTTGGAGAATTGATTTTGGCATATATTTTTACCTGGAGGGGATCCATACATACAAATTTATAAATTAATTGATTACATTTGCGGCTTTATAAACAAAGTGGCTTCCTGAAAGCGACATCAGGCATTTTACCCTCTCTGCATTTGAGTTCATTTCGGCCGGGAACAGGAAAATAAACCGCGCCCGGGACCACAGCTTAAAACATATTAATGATGAATTTTGATGAAATGGGATTTACTCCCGGCATCCTGAAAGCTATTCAGGAACTCGGGTTTGAACAACCTATGCCTGTTCAGGAAAAGGTTATCCCCCTGATGCTGGCAAATGATACTGACATAATAGGCCTGGCACAGACAGGTACAGGAAAAACGGCAGCTTTTGGGCTTCCGCTTGTCCAGGCAACCGATACCGGGTCAAATGAAACACAGTCGCTTATTCTCTGCCCCACGCGCGAACTTTGCATGCAGATCACAAATGACCTTGCTGACTACTCAAAATATACCGGCAAACTGAAGATACTTGCCGTTTACGGAGGAGCAAGCATCGATAACCAGATAAGGGCCCTGAAGAAAGGCGTTCATATTATTGTCGCAACACCGGGCCGGCTTATCGATCTTATAGGGCGCAGAGCCGCCAGGCTTGGTTCAGTAACTACTGTTATACTCGATGAAGCTGATGAGATGCTTAATATGGGATTCCTTGACAGTATAAATGAAATACTTGAGGAAGTACCCGGGGGAAGAAGAACATTGCTCTTTTCAGCAACTATGTCGCAGGAAATAGCAGGGATCGCCAAAAACTATATGAATGCCCCGGCTGAAATAATTATCGGATCCAGGAACAATTCTGCAGAGAATGTCAGTCATGGGTACTACCTGGTTCAGGCAAAAGATAAATACAAAGCGCTTAAGAGGCTGGCGGATTCGGAACCCGGTATCTATGCAATTATTTTTTGCCGGACGAGAAAGGAGACCCAGGAGGTGGCCAACAAACTTATTGAGGACGGATACAACGCCGATGCCCTTCATGGTGATCTTTCTCAGGCTCAACGTGATACGGTAATGCAGAAATTCAGGGTGCGAAACCTGCAGCTGCTTGTCGCAACCGATGTAGCAGCACGCGGCCTCGATGTAGACGATCTTACCCATGTTATTAATTATAACCTGCCTGATGACAATGAAATATATATCCACCGGAGCGGCAGGACAGGAAGAGCAGGAAAGAAAGGTATTTCAGTCTCATTAATCAACATGCGGGAAAGACATGATCTTCAGCAGATTGAGAAATTAGTCAGGAAACCGTTCAAAGCACTTACTGTTCCGTCAGGAAGTGAAATATGTAATAGACAGCTGTTGCACTGGGTCAAAAAACTTGAATCAATTGAAACGGAACACCCTGAAATTGAACGAATGCTGCCGGAGATAGAAGAAAAGCTGGCTTCGCTTGACAGGGAAGAGCTCCTCAGACGTGTTGTCTCGTTAGAATTTGACCGGTTCCTTGATGATTATCGTGATGGAAGCGATCTTTTAGCCCCGGAAACAGGATATGATGAAAAATTCTCCCGTAAGGGAAGGAAAGACTCACTGAAGTCATTTTCAGGAAATTACACGCGGTTATTTATTAATCTCGGAAAAACTGATGGATTTTACCCGGAGCAGCTTATAAGCCTTGTCAACAAAAATACCAATGGTCCTAAAGTACTTCTGGGGAAAATTGACCTTATGAAAACTTTTTCATTTTTTGAGGTCGAAGCTGATCATACTGAAGAGATTATCAGTGCACTTAACAACGCAAAGTTTAATGACCGAAGAGTTGCTGTGGAGGTAGCTCAGCCAAAATCGGATAATCCTGAAGAAGGTGACCGGAAAGGAAGGAGGCAGTCCGGCTGGCAGGAAAGGAAACACGGTACGAAGAAAGTAAAGCCATTTCACTCGGGTAAACCGAGATCAGATAAGGATGATAAAAGAAGGGTCAAAGTAAGGAACAGGTGGAAGCAATAAATGAGTCTGGTCAGGCTTGTTTCTTCAATCCGTTCTTATAAAATCCTATAAGTGAGAAAGTTATTATTATCATTCCGGTAATGGTGAGCCATTCCGGATACTCCCCGGGGACCAGTATCCAGCTTAATATGGCACCCACCACCGGGATAATGAATTTCCAGAGATTGAGTTCTGATACCCTGACGGATGGTCTCTGTAAAAGTTTGTACCATAACGAAAAAGCAACAGCTGAAACAAAGCTGAGCCAGGCAAGCACCAGCCAGTAATTTACAGGCATATGTACCTCCGGCTTTCCCTCAACAGCAATCGACATTATATACATTATCAATCCGCCGGTAAAGAGTGTTGTCGCATTTAGAACAAATGGATTGATGCCTCTGCTTTTTAATGAAACCATCACGTTGCTCGTGGCAGTTGCAATATTTGCCCCCAGAATCATCAATACCCCGACAATTTCTATAGTGCTTCCCAGTTTAAATGCCTGTCTTCCGGCACTGATAAGGATCACTCCTGCAATTCCCGAGAAGATCGTTACCAGCTTACGGGCAGTAAGCCTGTCACCTTTATGCATCATGGAAGCTACAAGGGCAGTGAAAAGGGGTTGTGATCCGACGATAACTGCCCCCAGGGCACCCGGGACCAGCTCAAGTCCATAATAGAATAATATATAATTGGTCAGGACCTGGAGAACCATTACCGTTATAATGATTTTCCAGTGTTTCTTTACGAGCATAATAAAAACAGGAGGTTTTACAGTAAACGGCAGGATCATTAATCCTGAAATTATGAACCGCAGGCCGGCGAAATGAAGAGGTGTGTCATATTGAAGCCCTATTTTGATCCCTGCATAAACAGTTGCCCACAGCAGGCAGGCAATCACTGCCAGGAATATAGTATTGTAGCTTTTTCCCACGTAATTTTATATGGACGCCAATATTACAAAAAAAACAAATTCAGCAATGTTGTGATAAGGTATAATCCGGCTCTCTTTTAAATTTCATAGATTTGCTTTAATGTTTGAAAAATATGAAGATTCCCGATTATATTGCCAATCAATTATTTAAAACCGGAGTACGCTATGTATTCGGCATTCCGGGCGGACCGTCAATTCCTTATATAGAAGCCTTCAGGAATGCAGGAATAGAATTCATCCTGACATCAAATGAAGCATCGGCAGGTATTATGGCAGATGTCTCTGCAAGGCTTACTGGCATTCCCGGCATATGTCATGCAACGTTCGGCCCGGGAGCTACAAACATAACGACAGGTGTTGGTTTTTCTTTGCTTGACAGATCTGCTGTAATTGTCCTCACTTCTGAAATAAGCGACGAAATGCTCAGAAGGAGTGTTCAGATGAATATAGATCACCAGAAGCTGTTTGCTCCGTTGACCAAAGCTACGTTCAGGCTTAATTCCGGGAATGTCGCGGAAGTTCTTGGCAATGCGCTGACGATCTGCTGTGAGGAGTACCCCGGTCCTGTCCATATCGGTATCCCGGACAATATTGCAGAAGCTGAGGCCGGTGAATATATAAATCCGGTTACTGAAACCCCGGTATACTTATATAAAAATGATTTACAGAAGATATCCTCGCTTCTGGATAAATCGCGAAGACCGCTTTTGGCAGTCGGTCTTACTGCAAAACGACTGGGAATTAAGAAGGAGCTTCTTTCTTTCCTTGAAAGATACAGGATTCCCTTTGTTATAACTCCGATGGCAAAGGGATTGCTTCCTGAAGATCATCCATGCTATTGCGGCGTACTGTTCCATGCCCTGAGCAACTATCTGGATGATATTATCGGAATAAGCGACCTGGTCATCGGCATAGGGTATGATCCTGTGGAATACAATTATGAATCATGGATGCCTGAAGTCCCCCTGGTCCATTTCGATATCCGCGAATGCGATATTCCTTCCGGGGAGAATATGACACAATTTACGGGTAAACCTGAAACCTGGTTCCGGATGCTTCATAAGCTGAATGCCGGATCATTGATCTTTGAAGGAGCTGTAATAGAAGGTATACATGATGAAATGTCATCTGTCTTCTCCGGTTTCTCAGGACATTTTGGTCCGGTTACTGCAATGCAGGCCCTCAGCCAGGAGTTGCCTGATAATGCTTCAGTTACAGCAGACGTGGGTTCCCATCTTCACCTGGCAGGACAATTCTGGAAGACAAGCAGCAAAGGTGAATTCATAATTTCGAACGGATGGTCGGGAATGGGATTCGGGATTCCTTCTGCAATGGCAGCTCTTATCCACCGGCCGCAATCTCCTGCAGTCTGCATTACCGGCGACGGAGGTTTTCTGATGATGGCCGGAGAGATGGTAACGGCAATGAGATATAACCTTCCCGTCAAAGTAGTTGTTTTTTCCGATGGAGAGCTTAACCTGATTAAGCTGAAACAATCATGGAGGGATCTCTCTGCATACGGTACACTTCTTTACCGGGGCGATTTATTTAACTCGGATAAATTTCTTGGGGTAAAAGTGCTTAAGGCAGATTCAAATGAAAGCATGCACAGATCTGTGAATGATGCACTCCGGCTAAATGAGCCGGTGATTATAAACGCTATTATTGATCCCGAAGATTACAAGTGGCTAATTGTAAAACGGCCGGCTACCGGTGAACGGTAACCGGTTACCGGTTTTTATTTCCTGGATTTTGCTGTTTTAGCCGGTTTCTTTTCAGCTGTTTCTTTTTTTCCCTTTGCGGGTTTTGATTCTTTTATTCCTTTTTCACTTTTTCCTTCTTTAGCAGGTTTTTTGGCAGGAGGCGATTTTTTGGGCTCTTTAGCTGCTTTGGTTTCCTTTTTGGGCTTCGTTTCTTTAGTTTCTTTAACCGTCTTCCGGACTTTCTCTTCTTTTACAGGCCTGGCTGCTTTTTTCACAGGCTTCTGCTCTTTTACCTCTGCGGCAGGCTTGTGTTCCTTTGCCTCCTTAACAGGCTTATGTTCTTTGACTTCTTTTACTTTTATTATCTCTTTTACTTCTGCTGCTTCTTTTATTTCCCGGACTACCGGAGCTTCCTTTACTTCAGCAACCTCCCTGGCAGCCTTTTTCTCCTTAAGCGGTTTCTTCTCTTTTAATTCTCTCTCCTTAACAGGTTGCACAAGTTTGACAGCAGGCTTATTTGCCTTTTTCCTGCGGCGTCTTACACCATAAGTTCCAATTATGATCTTGCCTCTTCTGGTCTTTTTATCACCTTTTCCCATAATATTTTGATTTTGATTAGTCTTAGCCACCTAAAAAAGTGTGGTGGCAAAGTTAATAATATTCTTTATTTTTAGATTGTTTTGGAAATTTTGCCTGATCTTTATTGATCATTTTCTGAATTGTGTACTAATATTTACAGATAATTTATGGTAAAGTCAATGAGAAAGAAAGAACGGGAAGTTGCTGACTTACAAGAAATTGAATCTATAATTAATATGTCGGAAGTCTGCAGGCTCGCATTTGCAGACATGAATGTACCTTACATCGTGACCATGAATTTCGGATATTCCGGAGGAGATAAGAAACATTTATACTTCCATTGTGCAACTGAAGGCAGAAAGCTTGAGATGATCAGGAAAAATAATTATGTGAGCTAGCCGGAGTATTTGTAATTCCTGAAAATCTTCCTGGTAACCATCATCGCTATTCCAACCGGAACGAACATTCCAAGCCTGAAATAAACATTTGTAAAAAAGCCCGGCATAATCACCTTTTTGCCGCTGAACATTCCCCTGATTCCGGTCTTTGCAACTTCTTCGGGAGAGAGTGCTGATTTTTGAGCTATCCAACCGCCCCGCCTGATCCTGTCAAGTGTATACTTGTTTGTCGCAACTGCCGAAGGTACCATAACACACGTCCTTACAGAGCTTCCGCTAAACTCCGATTCAAGTGCCCTGGCAAAATAATAAATGTATGATTTGGTTGCCAGGTATATGCTTTTGTATGCTGTTGGCAGGTAACATCCGAAACTGCTCAGGAACATAATATAGGACTTTTTGCATTCTTTCAGCTCCGGAGTGAAATAATGAGTAATAAGAGTCAATGCCCTGATATTCAATAATATCATAGTATCAATATCAGTGGTGGAATAATTTTCAATTGGCCCTTCAAAGCCGATTCCTGCATTATTGACAAGTATTGTAAGCCTGCATTGTTTGCTCTTTACGAACTCAAACAATGAAAGAGGACCAGATTCAGTTGTAAGATCACCCTCATGGTAATGAACCTTCACACCGAAATCTTTTTCAATTTCACTGCAGAGCGAAGGCAGATCCTGTCCGGGCAAAGAATGCAGGATAAGATTGTATTTCCTTATAGCCAGTTCTTTTGCCATAGCCCTGCCAATTCCTGTGCTTGAACCCGTTACCAGGGCATAACAATCATTATTTATCATGATTACTGGTTGTTTTCAGCCATTCAATTGTTTTCAGGACACCGGTACGGAAAGGTGTTATTTGATACCCAAGATCCCTTACTGCTTTTTCGCTGGAGACTATCCAGTTTTTCATGTACTTGTCAATCCAGTCCCGTGTAATGACAGGGGACACTTTGAATATCCGTGATAAAACAGTTGATGATACGGCGACAAATTTCATTAAAGAACCCGGCAGTGGAAACACTCTCCGGACTGCGCCTGATTCCTCACCTGTTATCTGAAAGAGCTGACGGAAAGTAAGATTTTCACCCCCCAGAATATACCGTTCACCGTTCCTTCCCCTCGTTGCTGCCAGCATATGCCCCTCTACGACATCATCGATAAAAACATAATTTCCTACAGAATTGCCGTCTCCCGGCATGATCCTCCAGTTACCCGATACATATTTCTTAATTATAAGGGTGAGTGAATTGCTTTTTGATAAAAGACCGGGACCATATACCCTGGTTGGATTAACAATCGTAATATCAATGCCCCGGCTGCTGTATTCAATTGCAATACGTTCTGCTTCAGCCTTGGTTTTTTCGTATTCTGTGTGATATTCGGGCCGGCTGTTAGTCGATTCATCTACCGGCTTTCCATCGCTGGAATAACTTATTGTCCCGCCGGTTGAAGTAATTACGGCTTTCCTGACTCCATTTGCCAGGGCAGCCTCAAGTACGTTAATCGTACCGGTAACATTTGTTCTAAATGGTAATGAAGGATCTGAAGACCAGGGTTTTGCATGAGCGGCCATATGGAATAAGAGATCGCACCCTTTCATCCCTTCATTCAACGCTTCTTTGTTAAAAAGGTCTCCGGGAATGAAGCTGAATTTATCTCCTGAGAATTTTAACACTCTGCTCCGATCACGGACGAGCATAACAATATCATGTCCCTGCCCGGAAAGTTTTTCTGTCAGCCGGCTGCCTATAAAACCTGTTCCTCCTGTTATAAATATCCTCATTATTGCTTAGCTGACTGAAATTTAAATTCTGGATTGTGGTATACAGAAAATAATTCTGCAGAGATGGCCATAATTGAATGTATCAGGAATGCCGGGAAAAATGACCCCGTAAGGTGGGTAAGAGTACAAACCAGAATCCCAAAAGGTATTGCGCCGATTATCAATATTTTCCCCTTTGGTAAATGAACAAGTGAATATAAAACGGTATTTATTATAAGCGACCACCAGAATCCGAAAGCACTGTAACAAAGGAACCAGAGTATGCCTCTGAAAAATAATTCATAACCGAACAGATAAATAAGCCAGCACAATAACGAGAGCGCTATATGTTGAATTTGCCAGGTTTTGACCCTTAAACCCGGAGAAACACCGAACAACTGCGGATTTTTAGTTGAATAAAAGGAGAACAGGGGAACCAGTAATAATAAGATTACAAGAGGGTACGCTATCCTGTTCATTGACCCTGCAGTAAATCCGATGCCGGAAGGATTAATTTTAAGTATCACCAGGAAAATGATTGCAGGCAATATCCCTGTAAGTATTATTCCTGTTGCCTTTTCAGAGAAGAAATACAGGCTCGCCCTGCCGGACAAAGAAGAATCTCTTTTTATCAGGAAACGTATTAATACATTGTGTTTTACCAGATAATAATAAAGCAGGAAGAATATCGATACTGACAGCACAGCAAAAAAAGCCAGCAGCTCTTCATTCATATGAAAATTAATCAAAATGATCAGATATTAAGTATAAAAAAATACTCATTGGAAACTGTCATAAAAATACATAAATACTCATTATCAGCCAAGCTGTCCTCAAAAAAGAGTAACTTGCAAGGAAGTAATTTTATTTTATTATGCCTACACTACAGGATTTAAGACTGGCAGTACTGATCGATGCTGACAACATTCCTTTCAGTAATGTGAAGGGAATGCTCGAAGAAATTGCCAAATACGGAACCCCCACATTCAAAAGAATTTATGGTGACTGGACAAGACCTACTGTAGCCGGATGGAAATCCGTTCTTCTGGAAAACGCTATCACACCTGTCCAGCAGTACAGTTATACAAGAGGTAAAAATTCCACTGACTCGGCGATGATCATTGATGCTATGGACATTCTGTACTCAGGCAAGGTTGATGGTTTTTGCCTTGTATCGAGTGACAGTGATTTTACACGGCTTGCCACCAGATTACGGGAAGCAGGCATGAAAGTTATCGGAATAGGAGAACGTAAAACTCCTTCCCCGTTCATTGTTGCCTGTGATAAGTTCATTTACCTGGAAATCATCAACAGGCCTGTTGCTGCTCAGGAATCAGTACAACCAAAGAAATCCGGCCGGAAAACAGTCCCCAGGGAAAAGAAAAATGAAGAGAATGATCCGCAATTCCAGATTAAAAGAGCAAAACGCCTTATCGCTTCCTCAATAACTGACCTGGCAGACGAAAACGGATGGGCCTATCTTGGAGATGTGGGCAATCTGATCCTGAAAAAACAGCCTGATTTCGATCCAAGAAATTTCGGCTTTGCCAAGCTAACTCCGCTTATCCGGTCATTTGAATTCGAAATAGATGAACGAGATTCGGGACAGAATAACATCAAACATATATATATAAGGAACAGGAAGTAAAAAGTAAAAAGTAGAGAAAGGAGAAAGTTTTTGGAACAGTAATCAGAAACCAGTCTCCGAAATTCCCGAACGTCGTAACTTCAGGTCTGAACCACTCTATCCCTCTGAACATTTCCATAGATATTTATGTTATAAATCACAGGAGATAGATGTGAAAAACCGACACAAATACAATATATTATGTACTAATATTTTTTGTTTTGAAAAAAAAATATGACCTTTGACAACGTTTTATTTAACATTAATTTTGAAATTATGAACATTTATTGCGGAAGTCTTCATTTTAAAATGAATGAAGCAGAATTAAAAGAACTATTTGAAGAGTATGGCGAAGTAACATCCGCTAAGATCATTTTTGACAAATACTCAGGTAAAAGCAAAGGATTTGGCTTCGTCGAGATGCCGAATGACGCAGAGGCAAAAAAGGCTATTGAAGAACTTAATGGCTCTGAAATACAGGGAAGAAACATCATTGTTAACGAATCCATTGAGAGAACAGACAGGAGAAGTAATTTCAGAGGCGGCGATCATAACCGCAGAGGTGATGGAGGAGACAGAAGAGACAACAGGTAGGCAACAAAAAAATCTAAGACTATGAAAGGTACTGTAAAATGGTACGACAGAGTTAAGGGTTACGGGTTCCTGCAGACTGAAGACAACAAAGATATCTTTGTCCATCGCTCAGGTTTGGAAGTATCACATACTGATCTCCAGGCAGGTCAGGCAGTTGAATTTGAAGTCGAACAGAGAGAAAAGGGCCCTGTTGCTGTCAAAGTAAGAAAAGTTGAATAAGCTTATTCCGGCTTTATATGGAGAGGCTGCACTTTATTTGCAGCCTCTCTTTTTTTAATATAGTTTTAACTATCTTTAATTACTTGATCATACCTACCACCTTCACTGGCTGGCCAATATTAAATCATATGGAAAACCCTCTCCAAAAGGCACTTACCACCGGAATTCTTTATCTGATCTTTTCATCTGCTGCATTATTGAATGCTCAGACAGATCAGGGTTCTCTCGAAACCGGATTTAAAAATCCTCCTGAGTCAGCCAGGCCCAGGACATGGTGGCACTGGACCAACAGCAATGTCACAAAAGAAGGGATCACCAAAGACCTTGAGTGGATGAAGCGCGCAGGTATCGGGGGAATGCAGCTTGCAGATGTAGCATCAGGACAGGGGCAGACCGTTGACAGGAAGATAGTTTTTGGAACCCCTGAATGGCTTGATGCGGTAAAGCATGCGGCATCAGAAGCTGACCGTCTTGGTCTTGAAATGTCGATTTTCAGCTCTCCTGGCTGGAGCCTCACCGGCGGCCCCTGGGTGAAACCGGACCAGGCAATGAAAAAGCTTGTATGGAGCGAAATGAGCATAAAAGGACCTCAGAATTTTGCCGGCTCACTGCCTTCCCCTGCCTCCAATGAAGGCCCGATAAGGAATATGTCCCGGTCAGCAAGAATCAGCCCGGATGAAATCCTGTTTTATAAGGATTGTATCGTTCTGGCCTACCCCACTCCTGAGGTCGAGCCTGATGAAATTACAGTTCCCGTTGTAACAACTTCAGCAGGACCGGTCAATCCCGATGCCCTGCTTGATGATGACCTTAACACATCAGCGGTAATTAAAGCCGGGAAAGACAGAAAAACAACATGGATCCAATACTCTTATGATAAACCATTCACGGCACAGGCACTTACCCTCGGAAGCCGGAATGGAATCCCTGTTGGCACATTGAAAATCAGCGATAATGGCACTGATTTCAGGATAATTGCATTATTCCCCGGGGCCCAGCTGTATCGTGCAGGAAAGGTTGAAACCATCTCCTTCCCGCCGGCATCATCAAGGTTTTACAGGATAGAATTTTCTGGTTCTCCTATGAAACCTGCCGATGTAATGGCTGAAAACACAACTCCTCCTGACTCCTCTTACAACTTCAGTGAGTTAAAGCTTCACACAGGTGCAAGAATTAACCGGTGGGAAGATAAAGCCGGATTTTTTCACCTTTTCAGTTATGAGTCAGTCGGTACTCCCGGGGTTTCTGCTTCCTCCTCAATTGATACTTCGGCAATTGTCTGTCTGAATCCGAATGTTTCAACTGATGGAACGCTCCGGTGGAAAGTGCCGGCAGGCAGGTGGACTATCATTCGGTTCGGGTATTCACTTACCGGTTCAAGAAACCGGCCGGCAGTACCCGCCGGATCAGGGTACGAGGTTGACAAGCTAAGCAGGGAAAATACAAAGGCATACATAAAAGCATATACTGACCCGATAGCCGGGGCATTGGGTGATCTATACGGTAAGTCCCTGCAATATGTTCTTCTTGACAGCTGGGAAGCCGGGATGCAGAACTGGACAGACAGCATGGTTATTGAGTTCACCCGGCGCAGGGGGTACGATCCCATTCGCTGGCTGCCATGTCTTGCCGGTCGTGTTGTGGGCAACAGCGAAATGAGCGACAGGTTTCTCTGGGATTTCCGAAGGACCCTTGCTGATATGTTCGCTGAAAACCATTACGGAGTCATATCTGAATACCTTCATAATCAAGGTATTAAAACCTATGGCGAGGCATCGGGTGTTTCGCTTGAAATACTTGAAGATGCGCTTTTATGCAAGAAATATACCGATATCCCGATGGGCGAGTTCTGGTACAGGGCGCTTCATCCGGAACTGATGTATTATCAGGATGTAAGGGGAGCTGCCTCTGCATCTCATGTTTATGGAAAGCAGGTCACTGCTGCAGAATCTTTTACAGGCGGGGGATTTGAATCTCCCTACACACTTAAGAAAATCGGCGATTACTGGTTCACTCAGGGTATTAACAGGTTTGTTTTCCATACTTCCGCCCATCAGCCTCTTGATACAAAACCAGGTAATATAATGGTAGGCACTCATATCAACAGGAATATTACCTGGGCAGAACAGGCACTGCCATTTATGACCTATCTGTCGCGAATCTCTTATATGCTTCAGCAGGGAAAGTTCATGGCCAGTTTGGTTTACCTTCTCGATGAAGGTGCACCATCAACCATGCCCATCTGGGGAACAGGCTTAAACCCTTCACCTCCTGAAGGGTATGATTATGACTATACCAATGCTGATGCCCTTTTGACAAGGTTTTCAGTTGACAACGATGGCCGGCTGATCCTGCCTGACGGAATGACCTACGATATCCTTGTTCTTCCCAATACCATAAGAATGACATTACCGGTTCTGCAAAAGATAGGGGATCTCATCAGGGCCGGCGCAACTGTGATAGGATCAAAACCTTTGCAGACACCGGGACTTAAAGACTATCCCTGGTCTGAGGATCAGTTTAAGGTTATTACAAATGAAATATGGGGAGATCTCGACGGGATAAGCCGTACAAGGCGGACATTCGGCAAGGGGAAAATAATCTGGGGTACTCCTGCTGATAAAGCTCTGCTAATGAATGGCATAGGCCCGGATCTGGAATATGAGAGACCTCTCGACACCAGAATAAACTGGATCCACCGACGAGATGGAGAATCAGATATATATTTCCTGGTAAATTCTTCTGATAAACCAATTGAGACTACTATAAGATTTAATGTAAGCGGCAGGGAAGTTGAATTATGGGATCCGTTATCCGGTCAGATCCGTCAGTCTGGTTACACTATGACAGGCAAATCGACCATTGTCCCTCTCAGGCTTACTGAGCGGCAGTCGGTTTTTGTTGTCTTCCGGAATAAGACTGCTGTTGATTCAAGGAATATTTTTCAGCCTTCACCCTCGACTATTGACACATTGACGGGTTCATGGGAAATAACCTTCCCTCCTGCCCTCGGGGCTCCGGATAAGATAATAGCACAAAATCTTGTATCCTTGACAATCTATCAGGATGAGGGTATAAAATATTTTTCGGGTACAGCAACATATACAAAAACATTTGAGGCACCCAAAAGCTGGTTTACTGCTGGCATAAAGCTCCTGCTCGACCTGGGAAAAGTTGGTGATATTGCTGAGGTTTCAGTAAATGGGTCTCCTCCGGTTATCCTCTGGGCAGGTCCTTTCAGAACAGATATCACAGGCATGGTGAAGAAAGGAACAAACTCAATCAAAATAAAAGTCACCAATGAATGGACAAACAGGCTGGCCGGTGATCAGAAAGAGCCGCCTGAGAAAAAAATCCTTAAATCAAGCCTGTCGGTCTTTCCCGGGAGAAATCTGAATGACTCCGGGTTGCTTGGACCGGTTACAATTCTTAAATATTAACAAATTGAACAGTATTGATTAAATTTGATATAATTATTACTGACTCATACCAGAAATTTAGAATTATCCTAATCCAGGTTCCAGGGACTTCTGTATACGTAATGCATCAGTCTTGTTGCTGCACCGTCAGTGTCATCAATAAATTTTTCTTCTGCAGGGTCCCATTTGACTGTCCTCCTGAGATCACATGCAATATTACCGAGGTTGCATACTGTACAGCTGCTGTGTCCTGTTTCAACAGGAACGACCGGATCTTTTCTTAACTTAACAGCTTCAATAAAGTTTAACTGGTGCGGTATCCTTGTTTCATAAGGACCATCACTGGCAGTTGCACTGGCAGGTGGCAGGAACGCCGGATCCGATGCCTGAAAATATCCCCGGGCCACTTCGATCCATCCTTTATCACCCCAGAATTTGACACCTTTGGTCAACTTTTCATCAAAGGGTTCAGAAGTCATGACCACTCCGTTGGCATATGTCCATGAAATGAATTCTGTGCCATCACCAATGGGAGATATCTCAATGGGACCACTTTTATCCATTCCGAGTCCCCACTGGGCTATATCGAACATGTGGGCACCCCAGTCAGTGGTGAATCCCCCGCCCATTTCCTTGTACCATCTCCAGCCTCCCCAGAAATCTTCATCTTTAGGAGGATCGAGTGATATCGGAGGATTAAGCTCTTTATTATAATGAATAGAAGTTGAAAGCGGACCTAGCCAGAGATCCCAGTTCAGATCTGATGGCACCGGTTCCTCAGGAAGGTTGTACGGTGTTGGCGGTGCACCTACATAAGCATTTACTTTGGTTATTCTGCCAAGCGCCCCTTCCTGTACCAGTTTCACCGCATGCTGGAATTCCGGGCTGGAACGCTGCTGGCTCCCCAAACCAAAAATCCTGTTATTCTGGCGTACAGCTTTCTTTAGTTCCTGACCTTCTTTAATCGTAAATGTCATTGGTTTTTCGAGATAAATATCTTTGCCTGCCTTGCAGGCAGCTATCGCAACCACAGCATGTGCATGATCAGGTATTGCAATTACAACTGCATCAATATCTTTTCGTCTGAGCAGATCCTGGTATTTTTCATACAGGCTGACCTTGAATTCTTTGCCGGCTTTTGTATAATAATCTGTTACCCGCTTTTCAAACCGTTTGCGTTTGATGCCATAAACATCGCAGCCCGCTATTACCGAAACACCCTGTATCTGGATGAATCCATTCAGAAGGAACATAGCCTGGCGGCCTAGACCAATAAACCCGAGGCGTATGGTTCCGCCGGATTTTACAGCACATCCTGTAAGGCGGGGTAATACGGTAGCACCGGCAATGCCGGCAACAGCTGTCGTCAGGAACTGTCGCCTGTTCCATTGTTTTTTCTGGTTTCTCATATTTCAGGTACTTGATTAAAGGATTAACATCAGGTATGATTATATGCTGATTATAATCTGATCCTGTAAATTTAAGACTTTCTTTTAAAAAACTGATTCTTAAAAATTGGAATTAAATCCCCTGGATTTTGAGTGTGTTATTAAGAATATTTACCGAATTTCTCAAAATCTCCCGAAGATAGAATATTTCTCAGTATTGCAGAAGATTGATGAATAAAGGAATAATCCCGGGTTATTGGTTTCCATTCTTCTTTCAAGGTGAAGTACCGGTTCTCCTTTTTTCAGTCGAAGGAACCTGCTGATCTTAACCGATGAAGGAATAGCTTTTATCCTTTGTTCTCCTCCCTTTATCTCAATATGATAATTTTCCCTCAGTATGCGGAACAGTGACCTGTTTTCAAACTGGCGGGAAGTAATACGAGGAAGATTAATATTTGCTATGTAGCTGATATCGTAGAATATAGGAATATCATCCAGAAGGCGAAGCCGTTCCATATAAATGCACCCTGATTCCTTCTCCAGGTCAGAAAGCTGGAACATAAAATCATTTTCCCATGGGATCAGTACCGGCTTAACGATGATGTTCGTCTTCAGGTTCCGGTCTCCGACAGCCGAAGTGGTCCCCGAAACGGACAAAATGCCTATTTCTTTCGGGAGATAATGCACGATGCTGCCTTTTCCCTGGTGCTTCCTGATATAGCCGTCATTTGCAAGCGTGCTCAGAGATTGCCTGACAGTCGGCCTGGTCATTCCATATATCTGGCATAGCTCATTCTCAGATGGCAGAAGGTCCCCTTCCCTGTAGATACCGTCAGAAATATGCTTTCTTAATATCTCATAAAGCCTCTTATGCTGAGGCAGTTTCCTGACAGGTCCCATAAGCTGCAATTTTTTTTGTAAATATATTATTTTTTACTTGTAAATACAAGTTTTTTTATTTTATTTTGTATCCGTTGATTTTTAGCTACATTACAATTAATTATAAAACAGTTTCCTGCACTTATTCTAACAAGTAACTACCAACCTGTAACTAGTAACTAATCACAAATATCCAACCCATGCCCACACCCGTAATAATGCCAAAACAGGGACAATCAGTTGAAACCTGTATAATTACACACTGGTTCAGGATGAAGGGCGACAAAGTAGCTGCAGGAGATATTCTTTTATCCTATGAAACAGATAAAGCAGCTTTCGACCTTGAATCACCTGCTGACGGGATACTGCTCGAAATATTCTTTGAAGAGGGTGCTGAAGTTCCTGTCCTGGCAAATGTGGCTGTAATAGGTATGCCGGGTGAATCTTTCTCATCCCTTGTACCCGGACATGAAGCAGCGGACGCAAAAACTTCAGCCCCGGCTTCATCTGGTACTTTTGAACCTGTACAGAAAACTGCTAAAGAAATAAATAATAGAGCACACACAGCCGAAACAAAAATAAAGATATCGCCAAGAGCCAGGAAGCTTGCGGAACATAAAGGACTGAAATACAGCAACCTGAAAGGTTCAGGTCCAAACGGAAGAATTGTGGCTGCCGATATTGAAAAGGTTTTGACAGGTACTGCTACGTCCTCAATGCCAGCATATGGTTCAGGTGCTGAATTTTCTGATCAGCCCCTTGGCAATGTCCGTAAACTGATTGCAAAAGCTATGCATGCATCGCTTCAGAGCTCAGCTCAGCTTACACATCATATGAGTGCAGATGCCCGCGGATTGCTGGGTGCACGGCAGAGGATAAAAGCAGGGATCGCTTCAGGAACCGAAAAACAGGATATTACCCTCAACGATATGGTTTGCTGGTGCGTTATCAGGGCTTTGGAAAAGTTCCCGGATGCAAACAGCCATTTCCTTGGAGATTTTATAAGAACTTTCCATAAAGTGCACCTGGGAATAGCGGTCGACACCTCACGTGGACTTATGGTCCCGGCTGTAAGAAACGCAGACGAAATGGATCTCTTAAGGCTTTCCAAAGAGCTTAAAACTGCAGCAGATTCTTGCCGCAGGGGCAACATAAATCCTGAACTTATCAAAGGTACCGCTGCTACATTCACGGTTTCAAATCTCGGTAATTACGGAGTGGAAATGTTCACTCCTGTCATTAACTTGCCTCAGGCAGGCATCCTCGGAGTATGTACAATTATCAACCGGCCTGCAGACCTGGGAAATAATACTTTTGGATTTGTGCCGTATATCGGACTTTCTCTAACCTACGATCACAGGGCCATAGATGGTGGTCCTGCAACATTATTTCTGAAAGAGATCAAGGAACAGATAGAGAAATTCAGTTTCTGATGAATTTGAGAAGGGTTGCTTCGTCACACTGAAGCGTGACTCGCAATGAAAGTGAATTTAATAAAAGACTACAAGACCGCAGGACTGCAAGACCGCAAGACTGCAAGACTGCATGACCGCAAGACTGCAAGACAAAAAACAGAAAATATGCCAAAAATTCAGAACATCAATCCCAAAGTGGTCCGTAAGGCTCAATTCATCGAATTTGGTAAAATACCTGTAAACCAGTACAATAAGACTATTGCTGACGAAAAAAAGAATTTCACCACTGACGATTTCCTCAGGATATACCGCGATATGGTCATAATCCGTGAATTTGAGACCATGATCAACCTGATAAAAACTAAAAATGAGTATAATGGAATTGCTTATAACCACCCGGGGCCTGCCCACCTCTCTATAGGACAGGAGGCTTCTGCGGTCGGAATGGCATACAACCTCGGTGTGGACGATTTTATCTTCGGTTCGCACAGAAGCCACGGTGAGATCCTTGCAAAAGGCCTTTCCTCGATAAACCGGCTTGATGAGGATACTCTTTACAATTTAATGAAAAGCTATTTTGACGGAGGCGCCCTGAAAGTGGTTGAAAAAGGATTCCGGGGAAATATCAGGGATCTCGCGGTCCGTTTCCTGTTGTATGGTGCACTGGCTGAAATATTTGCCAGGGCGAACGGATTCAACAAAGGACTGGGCGGCTCTATGCATGCATTTTTCACCCCCTTCGGCATCTACCCCAACAATGCTATTGTTGGCGGATCAGGTGACATTTCGGTTGGCGCGGCTTTATATAAAAAGATAAACCGCAAGCCCGGCATTGTTGTCTGCAATATAGGTGATGCCTCGCTCGGTTGTGGCCCGGTATGGGAAGGCATCTGTTTTGCGACAATGGATCAGTACTATAAACTCTGGGACGGCGAATACAGAGGAGGACTTCCCCTTATTTTCAATTTCATGAACAACCTTTACGGAATGGGCGGCCAGACCATGGGTGAGACTATGGGGTATGGCATCCTGGCTCGCATCGGGGCAGGAGTAAATCCTGAATCAATGTATGCTGAGCGCGTCGATGGTTATAATCCCCTTGCTGTTATTGATGCATTTAAGCGTAAGAAAAAGCTCCTGGAGGAGAAAAAAGGGCCTGTCCTCCTCGATACTTTAACCTACAGGATCAGTGGCCACTCACCTTCAGATGCATCATCCTACCGGTCAAAAGAAGAGATAGAGGCCTGGCAGAAAGAAGATTCAATAATTTCCTATGGCAATGAGCTTGCCGGTGCAGGTATTGTACATCAGGATAAGCTTGATGAAATAAGGCTTGAAACAACCGGATTGATAACTCATATTCTTCGGCTGACCGTCAATGATGAAATATCCCCGCGGCTTGATATGGTCAGTGATCCGGATAAAATAGGTAAGATGATGTTTTCGAACGGTTCAGCTGAAAGGATGGCAGAAGGAACGCCTGAGGTTCTTCTTCCACTCGACGAGAATCCCCGTGTTAAGTCTTTGAAGAATAAGGCGAGATATTATAAAGATAAGGAAGGCAAGCCTGTTTCGAAAGCAAAACTGTTCCAGCTCCGTGACGGTATCTTTGAGGCCGTCATCGACCGGTTTTACAAAGACCCCACCCTGGCAGCATGGGGTGAGGAAAACCGCGACTGGGGCGGCGCTTTTGCCGTCTACCGCGGACTGACAGAAGCTCTTCCCTATCACAGGTTGTTCAACTCCCCTATTTCCGAAGGAGCCATAGTCGGAACTGCAATTGGCTATGGTATGTGCGGGGGAAGGGTCATTGCAGAAATAATGTATTGCGATTTCCTTGGCAGGTCAGGCGATGAGGTTTTCAATCAGCTTCCAAAATGGCAGGCAATGAGCGGAAATATAATCAGGATGCCTGTAGTCATCAGGGTCTCGGTCGGATCAAAATATGGCGCCCAGCATTCACAGGACTGGTCATCGCTTACAGCTCATATACCAGGACTTAAAGTTGTTTTCCCGGCAACACCATATGATGCAAAGGGATTGATGAACAGCGCTTTACAGGGGACCGATCCGGTAATTTTCTTTGAAAGCCAGAGAATTTACGATATAGGGGAAATGTTCCATGAAGGTGGAGTACCGGAGGGGTATTACGAAATTCCTTTCGGGGAACCTGATATAAAAAGAACCGGAAATGACCTCACAATCCTTACTATAGGAGCCACATTGTATACTGTTATAAAGGTCGCAGATATACTTAAGGAGACATATGGATTAAGTGCCGAGGTGATAGATGCAAGAACGCTTGTCCCATTTAATTATGCGCCGGTAATTGAATCTGTTAAAAGGACAGGAAAGCTTCTTCTTGCGAGCGACGCTTCATCAAGAGGATCCTTCCTGAAGGAGTTGTCGCAGACGATTACAGAGCTGGCATTCGATTACCTCGATGCGCCTCCTGTGGTTGTAGGTTCCCGCAACTGGATCATACCTGCTTTCGAGATGGAAGAGTACTTCTTCCCGCAGCCTGGCTGGATCCTCGATGCGATCCATGAAAAGATAATGCCTTTGAAAAATCACATTCCAAAGTATGACTTTTCATCAGAAAAAATAATAAAGCTTAACAGGGATGGGGTGTAAAATTAAATACTTCATGAAGGAATTATAATGAGCAGGAAGTCCGGGAAGATCACAGGTTATTAAACAAATTGTATGCAATATTCCTTTTAATATCTTTACGGCAATAAAGGAATTATGAAAGAAGAAATAAAATACATCAGATCCAAGGCAGGCTTTATAATAGATATGGATGGAGTGATATATCATGGTAACAGGCTCCTGCCCGGAGTAAATGAATTCCTGACCTGGCTTGAGAAATCGCACAAAAAGTATCTCTTTCTTACAAATGCCAGTGAACGGACGCCTAAAGAGCTTCATGAAAAGCTGGAAAGACTCGGAATAAATGTCCTGGAGGATCATTTTTATACCAGCGCTCAGGCAACGGCAAGCTTTCTTTCCAGTCAAAAGCCATCGGGCAGTGCATTTATTATAGGGGACGCAGGACTCATTCATGCATTATATAGTGTAGGTTATACAATTAATAATATTAATCCCGATTATGTCGTAGTCGGTGAAACCCATGGATATAATTTTGAGCAGATTAAAAAGGCAGTCAACCTGGTTTTAAAAGGTGCCCGGCTTATTGGAACCAATTCCGATATCAGCGGTCCTGTGGAAGACGGAATCACTCCATCGACAAGGGCTCTTATTGCACCAATAGAGCTGGCAAGCGGCAAAAAGGCATATTTTGTGGGAAAGCCCAATCCACTGATGATGCGCATCGCCCTCAGTAAGCTCGGGGTGAAAACTGAAGACGCTATTGTCATTGGCGATCGCATGGATACCGACATAAGATCCGGGCTTGAATCCGAAATCGAGACTTTACTGGTTCTCAGCGGGATAACTGATCGGAACAGCATAGATAATTTCCCATACAGACCTCATTTTGTGCTGAATGGAGTCATCGATCTGGTCGAGGTTTAAGAAAATCATATAGATGAAGGACAGTAAAAGATATAAAAAGGAACGCAGGGAAGTAGCCTGTTTTATGCGAAGACTTTACAGGCAGGGGTTGACAACAACGTCCGGCGGGAATATCAGCTTCAGGGTAAATGATGAGGCAATAATCATTACTCCTTCAGCAACCGATAAAGGCAGGATGAAATGGAAAGAGGTCGGAATCATGTCGATACTCGGAGATAACCTTACTCCCGGGCTCAAACCTTCTATAGAATTTTCACTTCATTTAAATATATATAAAAAGAATAAGGAGGTCTCTGCTGTTATCCATGCACACCCTGTATTTGCTTCATCATTCACTGCCCTGAAACATAAAATAAATACAAGTCTGACTGCTGAGGCAAGGGCAATCTGCGGAGAACCAAGGATAGTCCCTTATGCCCTGATGGGAACGGAAGAGCTGGCCGGGATTGTCTCACAGAATGCCGTGGATTCTGATGTTTTGTTACTCGAAAACCATGGCGTCCTCACCACAGGAACCAGTCTTCTTCAGGCATTTGACAAGCTTGAGGTGCTTGAAAATGCTGCAAAGATGACCCTCCTTGTTGAGCTCACAGGAAAGAAGAAAGTTCTAAGTGATTCAAGGATCCGTCAGATTGAAAGGATATTCCGATGATCAGAGGGGTCCTTTTTGATATGGATGGCGTTCTTGTTGATTCTGAATCATTTATACGCAAAGCAGCTACAATGATGTTTTCTGAAAAAGGAGTGCATGTTGAACCTGATGATTTCAGACCTTTCGTTGGAACCGGCGAGAACAGATATATTGGGGGAGTTGCCGAAAAATACGGACTGGAGGTCGATATAGAGGAGGTTAAAGCAAGAACATATCAGATATACCAGTCTCTGATCGCCGGCAGACTTGAACCTTTACCCGGAGCAGAAGAATTCATCAGGAAATGCCGGAAGAAGGAATTAAAGCTGGCTATCGCAACAAGCGCTGACAGGGTTAAAATGGAAGCAAATCTGAACGAGATAGGGATACCTGTGTCAGCTTTTGACGGGACAATTACCGGGCTTGATGTGGAGAACAGAAAGCCTTCTCCGGATATTTATGTCAAAGCTGCCGGAAGGATAGGATTAAAACCACAGGAATGTCTCGTTGTTGAAGATGCGGTTAGTGGCATAAAGGCTGCAAAGTCAGCCGGATGCAAGTGTCTGGCTGTAACAAATTCATTTGGTAGCGAGTTCCTGAAGGAAGCAGATTGGATATGTGACACTCTCATGAATGTACCTGAAGAAGCTATTAACTGGTAAAATCCATTTTTGTAAAAGATATTAACGTAATGGAAACAAGGAAATTAGGAGAGTCAGATATTGAAATTTCGGTAATTGCCTTTGGCGCCTGGGCAATAGGTGGATGGATGTGGGGAGGAGCTGACAAAAATGATGCTCTGAAAGCGATTGAAACAGCAATTGATAACGGCATGTCGACTATTGACACTGCATCCGTCTATGGCTTCGGACTAAGTGAAGAGCTGGTCGGAAAAGCCATTCACGGGAAGAGAGATAAGGTACAGCTTCTTACCAAATTCGGATTGACATGGGGTAATGCAAAGGGTTATTTTTACTTCGCCACCAAAAACAATGCCGGAAAAGATATTAACATTTACAGGAATGCCAGCAGGAAAATGGTTCTTCAGGATTGCGATGACAGCCTGCGCCGGCTGAATACTGATTATATCGATCTTTTCCAGATCCACTGGGCCGACCCTGAAACACCTGCCAGCGAGACAATGGAAGCGCTCAATACACTGATTCAAAATGGCAAGATCAGGTCCGCCGGAGTCTGCAACTATACCCCCGATCTTTTAGCGGAAACTGAAAAAACCATTAACCTGGCGTCGGTACAGATGCCTTACAGTATGGTCCGGCGCGATATTGAGAAAGATATAGTCCCATACTGCATAAGAAAAAATAAAAGTATCCTCGCTTATTCACCCCTGCAGCGCGGACTCTTATCCGGGAAGATTAAACCCGGGCACAAATTCAGGGAGGGTGATTCACGTATTGATTCACCTTTCTATAATGAGCCAAATCTTTCAAATATCCTCACTTTTCTTGAGAAGCTCAGACCTCTGGCTGAGGATCATAAGGCAACTCTCTCACAGATTGTCTTAAACTGGACCATTCAACAGCCGGGAATTACCTGCGCACTGGCTGGTGCCAGGAATCCGGAACAGGTAATCGAAAATGCAGGTGCAGCAGGATTCAGCTTAAGCAAAGATGAAATTGAAATTATCAACAGTTATATTTCCGAAATTCAAATAGAAAAAAATTCTTAGCTATAGTGGAGAAAAATTTTCTTTCCGGGTTCCCATGGGTAGATAGTCTGAAATCCATGCTTGAGGGGAAAAGCTTTCCTGATTACCGTGAGGTCAACGGACACCTGCATTCTCCTTATTCCTTCAGTGCATTCGATAAGCTGGAAACCCTTTTTCATATGGCAGACGAGGAACAAATCAGGGTTCTGGGAATCAACGATTTTCTGGTAACAGACGGTTACGAATCATTCAGGTATGGATGCCTCAGACACAATATTTTCCCGCTATTCAATATTGAATTCATCGGGCTTCTTAAGGAGGAACAAAAAAAAGGAATCAGGATAAATGATCCCAATAATCCCGGCAGGATCTATTTCAGCGGAAAAGGTCTTGATTACCCATTCAACCCGGGATTCATGGAAAGGTTGCAGATTCAGAGGGTGGTTAAGGAGAGTCAGTCTCAGATTAAAGAAATGATAGCAAAGCTTAATGGTCTGATCCAACCTATAAATTCCTCATTGACAATTACGTATGAAAGTGTAAAAGATAGTTTTGCAGAAAAGCTTGTCAGGGAACGGCATCTGGCAAAGGCGGTGAGGCACCTGGCAATCGGCAATTATAATTCTCCCGACGACCAGCTTGGCTTCATTGAATCCCTGTATGGAGGCAAAAAATCCAAAGCAGGAATGGAAAGCCCTGCTAAGCTGGAAAACGAGATAAGGTCAAACCTGCTGAAGGCCGGAGGGGCAGCTTTTGTTGAAGAAAATAAAAATTCATTCCCGGAGCTTGCCAAAATTATCAATCTTATCGTTAAAGCAGGAGGAATTCCCTGTTACCCGGCTCTGCTGGATGATCCGGCAGGCAATTGCACTGAATTTGAGTCAGATACAGAGAATCTTCATAAATCGCTCTCATCCCTGGGAATCGGATGTATTGAATTGATTCCCGGAAGAAACGATCTCTCAAGGCTCAGAACATTTGTAGAATTCTTTGATGAGAAGGGTTATGTGATCCTGTTCGGAACCGAGCATAATACACCTGAAATGGCCCCGCTTACAGTTTCAGCCCGAGGCGCCGTTCCTCTTGATGAATCACTTAAAATGATCTCGTGGAAAGGGGCTTGTGTTATCGCAGCCCACCAGTACCTGAGAGCACACCACCGCCAGGGATATGTACTTTCCGACGGAACTCTGAGCAGGGATCAGAAACATCAGCTTTCAATGTTGGGGCGCATGGTTATTGAATACTTCCTAATCAGAAAACAATATGAATCGGCAAATTAAAGATCTCATTGAAATTTCGAAATTCTACGGGGGAGATAAAAACTTTGTAATTGCAGGTGGCGGTAACACGTCCTTCAAAGATGAAAAAACGATCTGGGTCAAGGCGAGCGGCGAACCATTGTCTGATCTCACTGAAGAAGGACTTGTTGCACTCAACAGGGAAATGCTTCATGAAATATCCTTTAAGAACTACTCCGGGGACTCTGCTGCACGGGAGGACCAGGTTAAGACTGACCTGAATAAATCCATTACAGATCAGACGAGGAATAAGCGGCCCTCAGTTGAAACTTCGCTTCACGAAATTATCTCCTATAGATTTGTAGTACACCTTCATCCCACCCTCATAAACGGAATTCTGTGCAGCAGGAATGCACATAACCTGACCTTGCAGCTCTTTGGCGACCGAGTTCTTTTCGTACCATACACAGATCCGGGATATATGCTATTTAAAAAGCTTGAATCGGAAATTAAAATCTATCGTAAAAAGTCAGGAAGCGATCCGAAAATAATCTTTCTTGAAAATCATGGCGTTTTTGTGGGAGCAGATACAACAAGGGAGATAAAGGATATCTACAGCGGGATCATTTCCACTATAGAAAAACAGATCCCCCAAATCACAGGAACGGATCAGCTTCCTTTCAATAATCAGATGCTGGATGTGCTTCCTGCTATGAGGATGCTTTTTCTTGAGGATTTTCCCAAAGTTATCAGGTTCCGTCATAATACGCTGATTTCCAAATATTATTCCGGGCAGCAGGAGTTCCATAAAATCTCACTTCCGGTAACTCCTGACGTTATCGTGTACTGCAAGACAAGGTACCTTTATATTGACCAGTCTTCCAATGCTGAGCGAATACTTGATTCACTCCGGAACCAGCTGCCCCGCTTTAAGAACGAATATGGTTATTTGCCCAAAGTGATAGTAATCAAAGATATGGGTGTTTTTGCGATTGACGAAAGCTGTTCTGCCGCTGAAACGGTTCTCGATATCTATGAAGATCTTATCAAAATAAGCCATTATGCCGGTCAATGCGGCGGAATTAAGTTCCTTTCGCCTGACCAGGTTGCATTTATCGATAATTGGGAAGTTGAAAATTACCGGAGAAAAGTTGCTAAAACAGCCCTTCCCGGAAACAAACTCGGAAATAAAATTGCAATTATTACCGGTGGTGCCCAGGGATTCGGGGCCGGCATTGCTGAATCGCTGTACAGGCTCAATGTCAATGTTGTTGTTGCTGATATTAATGAAGATGCCGGACAAAAGATGGTATCCAGGCTGAACAGCCGCAAATCGGACTGCAGAGCACTCTTTGTAATGACTGATGTTTCTGATCCGGCCTCAGTGAAAAATCTTGTTGAAACCACATTAAGCCATTTCGGAGGGCTCGATATTATGATAAGCAATGCCGGTGTACTGAAAGCCGGGGGTCTTGATGAAATGGAGCCGGAGTTATTCTCAAAAACGACAAACATTAATTATACAGGGTATTACTTGTGTGCCAAATATTCTTCCCGGGTTATGCGTCAGCAAAACAGGGAGAGACCTGAATATTTCTCAGATATTATCCAGATAAATTCAAAATCAGGTCTCAGGGGCAGCAACAGGAATTTTGCATATGCCGGTGCAAAATTCGGAGGCATAGGCCTCACCCAGTCTTTTGCTCTTGAACTTTCTCCGTACAGGATCAAGGTAAATTCAATCTGCCCGGGAAATTTCTACGAGGGTCCTCTTTGGTCTGATCCGCACAATGGACTCTTTGTCCAATATCTGAAGACCGGGAAAGTGCCGGGTGCAAAAACGATTGACGATGTAAGGAAGTATTATGAAGAACTGGTTCCCCTTAAACGCGGGTGCCGGCTTGAAGATGTGATGAAAGCACTGTTATATATTGTGGATCAGGAATATGAGACAGGTCAGGCTGTTCCTGTAACCGGTGGGCAGGTGATGCTGTCATAGATCCCCCGACTCCCTAAAGGGGGCTAAAGAGTGGAACTCAGTGAAAACTCCGTGTAACTCCGTGGTTAATTGAAAAGATTGCTTCGCTTCGCTCGCAATGACAATGGAAATAATAGTAAAATTAAAAATGAAAACTAAAGCAGTCAGAATATACGGTAAGAAGGACCTCCGTCTTGAGGAATTTGAGCTTCCGGAAATGAAGGATGATGAAATCCTTGCTCAGGTTGTTTCCGACAGCATCTGCATGTCGTCACATAAAGCGGCTTTGCAGGGCGCTGATCATAAACGTGTTCCGGACGATATTCATATCAACCCTACAATAATTGGCCATGAATTTGCCGGAATTATCCTGAAGGTCGGCATGAAATGGAAGCACAGGTTCCATGAAGGAGAAAAGTTTTCGATACAACCTGCAATGGCAAAGTCAGGGACTCTTGATGCTCCGGGGTATTCATTCCGGTATATAGGAGGAGACGCTACCCATATCATAATCCCGGATATAGTAATGGAGGCAGGATGCCTCCTCCCTTATAACGGAGAGGCTTTTTTCCCGGCTTCATTATCAGAACCAATGTCCTGCATAGTCGGGGCATTTCATGCCAGCTATCACATTTCTCCCGGAACCTGCCATCATGAAATGGGCATCAGGTATGGCGGTAAAATGGCAATCCTTGCCGGTGTCGGACCCATGGGACTGGGAGCGATAGATTACGCTCTTCACCAGGAAAGGAAGCCCTCATTGCTTGTGGTGACAGATATCGATGATACCCGGCTGTCGAGGGCTGCGTGCCTTTTTACCCCGGAACAAGCTGAAAAAGAGGGGGTAAAACTTATTTATGTAAACACAGGAAAACTAAATAACCCTGTGAGATATTTGAGGGAGCTTTCAGATGATACCGGATTCGATGATGTGTTTGTATTTGCTCCCGTTAAACCGGTTATTGAGCAGGGTGATTCCATCCTTGGCTTTGATGGGTGCTTAAACTTCTTTGCCGGACCAACCAATCCGGATTTCAAAGCAGAGTTTAATTTTTATAACGTCCATTATGCATTCACGCATATTACAGGAACATCGGGCGGCAATACCGATGACATGCTTGAATCTCTTTTGCTGATGAGCAAAGGTAAGATCAATCCCGCTGTAATGATCACGCATGTGGGCGGTCTCGATGCTGTTGTTAAAACAACACTTGATCTTCCCAGGATCCCGGGCGGCAAGAAGTTGATATATACCAATATATCGATGCCTCTCATCTCGTTGTACAAGCTTGATGAAGCAGGAAGGAAAGATCCGGTTTATGCGGGCCTCCACGAAATTGTCTCAAAAAATGATTTTATCTGGTCGCTGGAAGCGGAGAAATACCTTCTTGCAAATGCAAAGCCTATTTAAACCTGGCAGCGAATTCCCTGGAAATATAGTTATCATAACTGCCACATACTTCTGTCGCAAAATCAACGGCAGTTGAGATTATCTCATTCCATTCCTTTTCCCCGATATTTCCAAGCTGATTACCCTGAATATTTTGCATATACAGCGAAGTGATCATTCCTGCATTAAAATTATCCCCTGCCCCGATGGTACTTACCGGCGTTATTTTCTTTACCGGAAATTTTCCGGAAAAACTAGTCGTCCTGACATAAACACCACTGGCATTTGCAGTGTAAACCAGGCAGTTACAATATTCTTTGATTATTTCCCAGGCTTCATCCGGTGATCCGGATGTGAATATGTTGTAAAAATCCTCATCAGATCCCCTGACAATACCTGAAGTTGCAATATTTTCAATTATCATTGGTTTCAGGCCATCCAGGTCTGCCGTGTGAGATTTTCTGAAATTGGGATCATAAATTACAATGCCGCCATTATTACCCGCCGCCCTTATAAATTCAGTGAATTTTTTACGTATTCCCTCAGTAATGGCATATGAAGAGCCACAAAGAACGATGTCATTCCTGCCAACTTCAGGGAACTCCATTTCAAGCCTCCGGACCGGATAATCTTTATAGAATGTATAGCTGGCATCATTCCGTTCATCAAGAACTGCGATTGACAGCGCGGTTTTGCCATTTCCGAAATGATTTATGAATGAAGTACCTACTCCGTTATTATCCAGAAATTTATCAATTATTTTCCCGACATCATCATTTCCGTGTTCACTTATCAGCGAGACAGGCAATCCAATCCGGCCAAGGGAAACAGCTGTATTCAGCATTGCCCCACCCGGTTTCCCGGCCTGAGGCCGATCTTCCTTAAATATAATATCATAAAGAGTTTCGCCGATTGTATAAATTTTTCTCATCTATGAAGATTATTTTCCCCTTTCCAACCTTCCCCACAAGAGGGAAACGGTAAAGGGGATTTGTCAAAGATGCAAAATTTTGTTTATTTCAGGCAATGTAAATAAGAGCATTATGATATTATCTTTAACCTTGAATTATAAAAGCCTATATATGAAAAACCTGTATTTAAGATTGACCGCCATGACGATGTTTCTGGCAGTCACTGTTTTTATAGCACATGCAGAAGTTAAGCTGCCGGCTATATTTGGTGATAATATGGTTCTCCAGCAGCAGACTGATGCTGCTATATGGGGTAAAGCAACATCCGGTGCAACGGTATCTGTCAAAACTTCCTGGAACGGTAAGGCATATTCAACGCGTGCCGATAAAAATGGTAGCTGGAAAATAAAGGTTCCAACTCCCTCAGCAGGCGGACCATTTACAGTTACCATAAGCGACGGCAGGGCATTGACGCTTAAAAATGTTATGATAGGTGAAGTCTGGGTCTGTTCCGGGCAGTCAAACATGGAGATGCCGATGAAAGGCTACAGAAATCAGCCTGTCACAGGTTCAAATGAAATGATAGCCACCTCTTCAAACCAGAATATAAGAATATTTACTGTTACAAAGTCAGCAAACCTTACGCCTCTCGATGATTTCCAGGGCTCATGGAAAGCCTGTGAACCGGAGAACGTAAGTGAATTCAGTGCAACAGCCTATTTCTTCGGCATTATGCTGAACAAAGCTCTCAATGTCCCGGTGGGCCTTGTTAATACCAGCTGGGGCGGAACGAGGATTGAGCCCTGGATAAGCGAAGCCGGCCTTTCAAAGTTCGATTGGGTCACACTTCCCGATAAAACACAGCAGCAGCAGAATCTTTCATCCCAGACTCCTACCGTACTTTTCAATGCAATGGTAAATCCAATGGCCGGTTATGGGATCCGGGGCGCAATATGGTACCAGGGAGAGTCAAACCGTTTGGAATCAGATAAATACGTTCAGCTCATGCCTGGCCTTGTTGAAAACTGGAGATCGGTCTGGGGTATCGGTGATTTCCCGTTTTATTATGTTCAGATAGCACCATATGATTACGGACAGGCAGGCACCAATTCATCATTTCTTCGCGAAGCTCAGTTAAAGGCTTCATCGGCTATCCCGAATATCGGAATGGCATGTATTATGGACACAGGTGAAAAAGACTGCATTCATCCTTCCGATAAAAAAGATGCCGGAAGCAGGCTTGCTTTTTTAGCCCTGGTCAAAACTTACGGCAAAAAGGGATTTGCCTGTGAAGGTCCTGTGCTTAAAGAAATGACAATTGAAGGAAACCAGGTCAGGCTTACTTTCGATAACGCATCCAATGGACTGACTTCATTTGGTAAGGGTCTTTACTGTTTTGAGGTCGCAGGTTCCAATAAACGGTTTTATCCTGCTGAAGCGTTCATTACAAATTCCGGGATAACTTTATTCTCACCCACTGTGACTCAGCCCGTTGCTGTACGATATGCTTTCAAGGATTTTATCGTGGGCGATCTTTTTAATACAGAGGGTCTGCCTGCTTCTTCTTTCAGGACTGACGACTGGGATGTTCAATAATTTACCTATTGAGGCTGCTGTTCATCAAGTATTTGCCTTTTATAAAGCCTGTTTTCCAGGATTCTTGAGTATTCTCTCCCAAGCTTTATATTATAATCTTCATAAGATTTCTGTGCCCATCCGAGAGCAGAATCCACATCGCCGTTTATCTCATTGATAATTCCCATATTATAGCATGCCCTGCCTGCAACTTTCATCTTCGGATTATTTGTTTCCTTTTCCCAAAGCAGCCCGGCTTCATCCCATTTTCCAAGCTGTGCTTTTCTTCTGGCAATCTTGAAATTATTGGTCCCTTTAACAAAATAATCACGCATCACGCGCAGCTCAAATGGAAGAATCCGTAAGGCATACCCATGGCCCGCTTTATTGCTGACATCCTTAATAGCTTCCTTCCTGCCGATAAGGGCTGCTGCAGCCACCAGCGGATTTATTCCTCTTCCTGTAAATACAACCGACTCAAAATGACCGAATTCATCCGCTATCACCCTGTTGATGGGATCATAAATCCTCCACCCCGTTTTGACTATAGTCTCCATATCTGCCTGATGTTCCAGAAGGGGAATATTGCCCAGGAGAGTTTTTTTCTCAATTGTATGATTGGAATAGTTCAGCTTTGTATCGGTGTCATAGGTCTCAAGGGCAAAGAGTGCGTCTGAACCAGTTTCCTTACATATTTTATTAACTATCTCCCATGAAAGAGGTACAGGGAAAATACCCAGTTTGGGAGTTCTGAAGTCAATATCACTTAAGGTTTTAACCTCTGCAAATCGCCGGTTATTCAAAAGCTCATCCGAGAGGCCGAGGATAGCCTGTTCAGCTCCATCCTTATCGAGATTTACTCCTTCAAGCGAAAGTGCTTTGTCAAGTACATCCAGTATCCTGGTCTCATCAGTTGGCATACTCCGGTTTATAACACCTACACTTTTAATATCCTGTGATAATGTTACAGGGGCAGGTTCAATAACATTGAGCCATAGTTCGTTGGTCTTGCACGATGCCAGAAGGGCAATGCTGATTATTAAGGGAAGAAATCTTTTCATTTTTATCTGTGTATTGATTTTTGATGATATGTCAGTCGTTGTCATTAAATCCTTTCTACTCTTATATTTCTGATCGCTGCAGTCGTCCTCCATGATGCTATTCCAAAAGGCCTTGACAGGTTTACTTCGGGCCGGATCGATAATTTTTTCCCGTCAATGGCAAAATTCACTACCGGAACATCATCGATCAGGGCTTTCAGAGTATCTTTTTTAACAGTAAGACAAATTCTGTACCAACGATTTGTTTCAAAGCTCATAAGTGAGGTTGTTTCATTCTCGGAGGCATCCATCCCGTTGATGCTGCTCAGCCCGACAGTTGTGCCTCCCCAGCCACCGACTATCAAAGAGCAGTACGAGGTTTCAACCGGGAAGGTCAATCCGCAGAAAAAATCATTGCCTGATACTCGTTTTGCCTCTATAGTAACCTTATAGTCTACTTCCGGAAACGGCTTCCTGTATGTTATTCCGGTGCATCCGTCACCCATGCCAAGAATAATTTCGCCACCTGAAATATATACAGGTCCCTGAGGTCCGAAGTTTGTAACCTCCCAGCCATCAAGAGTGGTCCCGTTAAATATAAAAGTGGTGTCGGTTTTTACGGAAGCTTGTTCCAAAGGTGAATTCACGGGGTTTTTACGGCTATGGCAGCCTGTTGATATTAAAACTGCCATGATCATTATCCCTGTCACGGCACCCGGAAACCTTCCGGTTCTATGGACCATGAATCTGCTCATGGTCATTCTTCTGATTTTTTCAAGCCTCTGACGGGCTTATCAATCTCTTCCATTCCGGGCAGGATATTTTTATTTTCCGATGCTTTCAACTGTTCAAGTTTCCTGGCAGCAGGTATTATCCTGCTATCCCATGATCCCACAGCATCATTGTAGCTTTTCAGTGCATTTTTAAGTCCTCCGCCCACTTTCTCAAGATGATCTGCAAAAACATTGACCCTCACAGAAAACTCATCTGCGGCATCAAGTATCTGCTGGGCATTTTCAGTTATGCTGTGCTGCTGCCACGACATAGCGACAGATTTCAGAATGACAATAAGCGTAGTTGGAGTTGTAAGGATGATCTTATTGTTCAGTGCGTCCTGCAACAGGGCTTTATCGGTCATAAGTGCCACATTAAATGCAGATTCCACTTCCATGTAAAGCACAACAAAGTCGGGGGTATTCTGGAACTGTGACCAGTACTGTTTTCTGCTAAGCTTTGTAATATGATCCCTCAGCATTTTCGCATGTTTTGCAAAAAGTGCATTCCGCATTGATTCGTCATCGGTCTCTAGCGCTTCAAGATAAGCATCCAGAGGAAGTTTGGAATCCACTACAACGTGGCTGTTGCCGGGAAGATTTATAATCATATCAGGTTTCAGCAATGCATCTTCCCCTTCTGTTACGACCTGTTCTACAAAATCGCAATGAGCCGACATGCCTGAAAACTCTACAGCCCGTCTGAGTCCTATCTCTCCCCACTTCCCCCTGACCCGTGGATTTCTTAAAGCATTTACCAGCGCTCCCGTCTCTTTCTGAAGAGCATTATGTGTGCTCTGGATAGCAGATAACATCTCAGTGACCCGCCCGAAAGTCTTTGCTGACCCGTTTTCAAGTTCTTCAATACGTTTTTTATAGCTGTCGATAGATTCTTTTACCGGTTTCAGCATTTCCTCAATAGCTGTTTTTCGCTGATCAAGATTTCCCTCGGTATCCTTAACCTGGGCTTCAAGACTGGTTTTGGCCAGGGTAAGAAATTGTTCGTTACTGGCGGCAAGCGCATCGAGTGCTGCAGATTTGAAAGTATCGAGCATCGCCTTCCTGACCTCTTCAAGACTTCTGTTCTGGGCATCGATCCTGGATTCCAGGACACTGTTCTGATTGTTCAGCTCATTTATCTCAACAGTTTTCCTGAGCAATGATTCCTGATATTTTGCTTTCCAGTAATACCTGGTTATAAGCCATGCTACCAGCAAGCCAGCCATCAATCCCACCCCGGAATAAATTATCACTTCCATCTGAATTCTTTATTATCTGCTGATTTCCAAATTTAAAAGATTTCGGCATACCGTAATGATAAAATATGCCAATTTATTACCTTCGTACAGCTAAAACACATATTATGAAAATTATAAGACTTTTTACAGTAATCACCCTTGTTTATTCAATGTTCACCTCCTGTACATCAAAACAGGAAAAAATGGAGAAAAAGCTCCGGGAGTTTATCTCGGCATATGAGGCAAATATCATTCCTCTTTACAAAGAGATGGCAATAACATCATGGAATGCTAATGTTACCGGCACCGATTCAGATTTTGCCCTGAGTGAAAAAGCTGCTTTCGAATTCAATAAAGTGTATACTGATGCCAAAGCCTTTGCCCGCCTTAAGGAGATAAAAGAATCACAGGCAGTTAAGGATCCTATCCTTGCCCGTGAGCTGGATATTATCTATGATGCTTATCTCGGTAACCAGACAGACACGGTACTGTTAGCCGAGAAGCTTAAGATGGAGACTGAAATAACTAAAAAATACTCGAACTTCAGGGCTAAAATCGATGGTAAAGAGGTATCGGACAACCAGATAGAAGAGATCCTTAAAAACTCAACATCCGGTAAAGAGCTTCAGACAGTATGGGAGGCCCATAAAATGATCGGACCAGTTGTTGCAGATGATATTATCAAGCTGGTAAAGCTCCGTAATAAGATGGCACAGCAGGTCGGATTCAGTAATTTTCACGAAATGAGCCTTAAGCTATCGGGCCAGGAACCCGCAGAAGTAACTGCGATTTTCGACGAGCTTGACTCTCTTACAAGAGGTGGATTTGAAGAGCTTAAGGGAGAAATTGATACTTACCTGGCAAAACGTGATAAGATTACGGTTCCCGAACTCCGGCCATGGTATTATCAGAACAGGTATTTCCAGGAAGCGCCCAAAATTTACCCTGTCGATCTTGATAAATACTACAAAAATCAGGATCCTGTGAAGCTGGCATCCTCCTTCTATGATGGCATAGGACTCAATGTGGAGGCTATCCTTGCCAAAAGCGATCTTTATGAAAAGCCCGGTAAGAATCAGCATGCATTTTCGACCGATATCGACCGCTCAGGAGATGTCCGTACTCTTGATAATATCCGGCCCGACTCTTACTGGATGAACACAATACTCCATGAACTCGGACACGGGGTATATTCATATTATAATGATATGTCGTTGCCTTTCACGCTCAGGGATGCTGCCCACACTTTCACGACTGAAGCAATCGCCAATATGTTTGGTCGTTTTGCAAAAGATCCGGTCTGGATGAAAAATATGGGCATTATTGACGAAAATGAAAGCACGAAGATCTCTGACGCGTGCCATAAGGAACTACGTCTTGAGACCCTGGTTTTCAGCAGATGGGCACAAGTCATGTACAGATTTGAAAAATCGATGTATGAAAATCCTGACCAGGATCTCAACACTCTATGGTGGAAGATGGTTGAAAAATACCAGCTGATTTCTAAACCTGAAGGACGAAACATGCCTGACTGGGCAACAAAGATACATGTTGCTCTTTACCCGTGCTATTACCATAATTACCTTCTCGGTGATCTCCTTGCATCGCAGTTCTACAGCTTTATAACAACAAACATTTCAAAGAATCCTTCTTTCGCAGGAGATAAGGCGGTTGGCACATATCTCAGGGAGAAAATATTCATGCCGGGCGCCAGGTACAAGTGGAACGATATGATAGAGAAGGCTACCGGCGAAAAGCTGACAGCAAAATATTACGCAAAACAGTTTGTTGAATAACAGGATAATTCCACATAACCATTCAGACCAGGGATTGACATGGAAAAACCACATTGTTATTCCGTGTAAATCAGTGTCATCCGCGGTAAAAAATAAAAAGTATGAAAAAAATCCTATTCCTTGTACTTGCTGTTGTTTCTGCCTGCACGGCCTCTGAAACAAAAAAAGAAGCATCCACAACTTCAGGTTTTATAAGCGAAGCTGCAATTACTGCTGCAATTGACAGTATCAAAGCTTCACAACCCTCTGCCAATCCTGTTCTCCTTGAAAAAGGCCTTAAACATGCGGCATCTCTCTGGAGGGCTGAAGACGGGTCACCCGGTGAATTTGTAAGTTTCACAAAGAATCATTTTATTGCCGACCCTGCAAGGCGGAAGGCAATATTCAATAAATTAAGTAATTATATCGAATCGCTCGGCGGTAATTTTAATGAAATAACCCTTGCACTGCGAAAGAATCTTGACGAAGCCACAGGGGATATTGAGGAACTGGACCGGATGTTCGGCAACTATTCGGCCGGGGCCCATTTGTCTGATGACTTATATTCCAATAAGATAGCTTTCGCATTAGCGCTCAATTTCCCATATTTTACACTTGCCGAAAAAGAAAAGCTGGGTCCCGGATGGACAAGGGATGAATGGGCGATGGTAAGGTTGGGCGACCAGTTTGTCTCACGTGTTCCGGCAACCCTTAACCAGGCGCTTGCAACAGCAAACGGAAATGCTGAAATGTATATTGCCGAATATAATATTGAAATGGGGCATCTCCGCACCGACGACGGTCGCCAGATATTTCCTGATGGAATGGTACTCCTCTCCCACTGGAACCTGAGGGATGAGCTCAAGGCTGATTATGCTGATAAGGAAAAGGGCCCTGAGAAGCAGGAGATGATATATAAGGTTATGGAACGTATTATTAACCAGGATATACCGCAGGTTGTCATTAACAACCCCGGTTACGAATGGGCTCCTTATTCAAATAAAGTGACAAAAGCCGGATCACCTGTTAATGCTTCTGCTGAACCTGATACAAGATATGAGCATATAGTCAGCATCTTCAGGGCGATGAAGGATATTGACGCATTTAATCCGGAGATGAACACTGCCATCCTCAGGAAGTTCTCCTGGGAGATGGAAATATCCCAGGAAGAGGTGGAAGCCCTTTTTGATTCTTATCTGAGGTCGCCACAGCTCGCCAGGGTTGGAGCACTGGTTAAAGAAAGGCTGGGGAGGGATCTGAAACCATTCGATATATGGTACAATGGCTTTGTGACGAAAAGTACCATCCCTGAAGATCAGCTTACTGCGAAAACATCAGCTTTATATCCCGATCCCGGAGCATTCCATAAAGGTATGCCTTTAATGCTGGAAAAGCTTGGGTGGAGTCCTGAAAGAGCACAATTCCTTGCAGATAAAATTGTTGTCGATCCCGCACGAGGCTCGGGTCATGCATGGGGAGCCGGCATGAAAGGATCTGTCTCCCATCTCCGGACCCGCATCTCCGGTAAAGGGATGGATTACAAGGGATACAACATAGCGGTCCATGAATTCGGACATACTGTTGAACAGACAATCTCCATGTATAATGTCGATAATTACATGATGGCAGGTGTCCCTAATACCGCTATCACAGAAGCGCTTGCCTTTGTTTTCCAGAGCCGTGATCTTCTTCTTCTTGGAATAAAAGATGAAAATCCTGAAAAAGATAAAATGGGAACATTTGAGGCAGCCTGGTCACTTATGGAAATAATGGGTGTAGGAATGGTAGACATGAAGGCATGGAAATGGCTTTACGAAAATCCCGGCGCTACTCCAGCCCTGCTTAAAGAAAGAATCAAATCCATTGCTGTTGAAACCTGGAACACCTATTTCGCTCCCGTACTGGGAGTTAAGGATTCACCCATACTGGCAATCTATTCCCATATGGTCGATTCCCCTCTATACCTGGCAAATTATTCATACGGGCATATCGTTCAGTTCCAGATTGAGGAGTTTCTGAAGGGTAAAAAGTTTCCGGACGAAATTGACCGGATGTTCAGCCAGGGACGACTGACCCCGCAGCAGTGGATGATGGGAGCCGTCGGATCCAAAATCTCAGCACAGCCGATATTGAATGAGCTGGATAAAGCCTGGTAAAATAGAAATCCCGTGAAAATAAAAATCTCCGACCATCCTGCTTTCAACAAAGAGTGGAAGAAGGAAGAAACCGTGAAGGAAACAGATCAGATGCTGAAACGTATCGGAAAGCTTCAGTATAAAATGTATGCTCAGAATAAATACAGCCTGCTTATCATATTCCAGGGAATAGATGCCTCGGGGAAGGATGGTGTGACAAAGGGCCTTCTTAAATACTGCAATCCGATTGGCCTGGGTATTTACAGCTTTAAAAAACCCACTGATGAGGAGTATGCCCACGATTTCCTCTGGCGGGTACATAAAGAGTGCCCTCATAAAGGCGAAACAAAGATCTTTATCAGGTCGCATTATGAGGACATCCTGGTTCCTTCTGTTGAAAAATTTATTGCCCCTGAAATTATTGCCCGCCGCTATCAGATAATCAATGACTTCGAAAGGAGTGTCGAACACAATGAAACAAAGGTCCTTAAGTTTTTCCTGAATGTTTCGAAAGATGCCCAGGAGGAGAGGCTTATGGAACGTGTCGAGCTGAAGAAAAAACACTGGAAGCATAAAGACGGAGACTGGGATACCCGTGAGAAGTTCGGTGAGTATATGGGAGTATATGAAAAGATCATAAATACCTGTAATGTAATTCCCTGGCATATTGTTCCGGCCGATAAAAACTGGCAGAAACTATATGCTGTTGCAGGTGTGGTTCTCACTACACTTGAAGGTCTCGGCCTTAAATGGCCGGAACTGGTAAGTGAAAAGTTCAAGGATGAAAGTCAGGAATAATCACTTCATCAGATATGGGACTCCTGACGAAATTCTAACCCTTAAGGATATTAATCCAGGCTTAATGTGTTCCTAATCTATTCTTAATCCCACTATTACCGAACTGATTTAACTTTGTACAGGCTTAATGAAAAAAATCAACAGCTCAATGAGGCAAATTGGCCCCTTGAGAAGTGAAATTGATCAAAACAAAGAGGTTAGGTTTTTGTTACTCATATCAGTTAGGTTAGTTAGGTTAATTAGGGTTTTTAGGTTTATGTGGTTTGATTGGCAAAAGTGGGGTCGGTTAGCCGGCTCCACTTTGGCGTTATCATAAAGGTTTGATTTTAACGTTATCATTATGATCTGCAAAGACAAAATATCATAATAATTAATCTAACAACTTGATGTCCAGATTTTTTCATTTTATTTATATCGGCATTTTCGTTGCAATAGTTTCAATAGTCCTTTTTACAATGACATATCAGGGCATCTCATATTACAAGGTCAGCCTTGAAGAAAGATTTTACCACCCTGACAATAACAGGCTTAAATCGAGTGGCTATGTTGGTCATAGCCTTGGGATTATCGGATCTCTCTGCATTCTCATTGGTGTGATAACCTACATGGTGAGAAAAAGGTATCGCTCCCTGTCCAGATTTGGTCAGGTGAAATACTGGCTTGAATTCCATATTTTTTTGTGTGTGCTTGGAACTTTTATGGTAGTATTTCACACAGCATTCAAGTTCGGGGGACTCGCTGCAGTAAGCTTCTGGAGCATGGCCACTGTTTTTATAAGCGGTATAGCGGGACGGGTAATTTATCTTCAGATACCAAGGACAATGGAAGGCCGGGAGCTTGACCTGAAAGAGGTAAGAGAAATGCGAAGCGACATCATTGCAAAAATCAGTCATTCCTATAATCTTGATGAAAACAGCATTAGTTTTATTACATTTTCCATTGAAAACAGATCAGGTCTTGATCGGGGTAAAAAGTTTTTGCCACCGTTTAACCGGTATTTTGAAAACCGGAAATCTGTAAGGGCGATAAGAGGTCTGCTGCGGGAAAATAAATTATCACGGTCAGAAAGTTCCACAGTAGTTGCGCTTGTGAAAAATGACATAAGGCTTGGAAGGACTCTGGAAAGACTTGAATTTTTGAAAAATATTTTCAGGTACTGGCATGTTTTTCATTTACCGTTTGCTGTGCTGATGCTGATATTTATGATAGTACATGTTATTGTTACAGTAGCTCTTGGCTACAGATGGATTTTTTAACTATGGATCAGACCCTGGTAAATATTGTGTTTTATTCGCTCACAGCAGTTCTGTTTGCAGTAGTAATAATTATTTACCTGAGAAAAAAAGAAAAACAATCCAGGATCACTGATGAAAAGATAAAGAAAGCCAGGGAAGAGGGTCTTCATGAGCCTGTATCTCTCCATCCATTTGTCAATTTGGACAGGTGCATTGGTACGGGTGCGTGTGTGGAAGCGTGTCCGGAAAAAGACATTCTCGGGATCAGAAATGGTAAGGCAACTGTCATCAATGCTTCGAGGTGTATTGGCCACGGGGCATGTTTTCATGCATGTCCTACCGAGGCTATCACTTTAAGGATTGGCACTGAAAAAAGGGGTGTTGATATTCCTCATGTAAGCAAAAACTTTGAAACAAATATACCGGGGATCTATATAGCAGGTGAGCTGGGGGGCATGGGCCTCATCAAGAATGCAGTTGAACAAGGCAGACAGGCTGCCGAAAACATCGTTAAATCCCTTAAGAAGAATCACGGTGCAGACTACGATCTGGTAATTGTCGGGGCCGGTCCTGCAGGAATTTCTGCATCCCTGATTGCCAGGAAGCATGACATCAGGTTTCTTGTGCTGGAACAGGATACTCTCGGAGGTACCGTCTTCACCTATCCCCGCACCAAAGTAGTAATGACCGCTCCAATGGATCTCCCGCTCATGGGTAAAGTCCGGCTTTACCAGACCAGTAAGCCGGAGCTCCTGAATTTGTGGCAAAATGTAATTTCGAAATACAATATCAGCATAAAAGAAAACTGCAAGGTGGAATCACTGGTCAGAAAAGAAGACTCTTTTGAAGTTATTTCTTCTGACAACCAGCACTTTACAACAGCTTCTGTACTCCTTTCAATAGGCAGGCGCGGGACACCCCGCAAATTAAATGTTCCTGGTGAAGAAAAAGAAAAGGTAGCCTACAGGCTCCTTGATCCGGAATCCATCACCGGGAAAAATATTCTGATTGTGGGAGGCGGCGATGCAGCTGTTGAGTCAGCGCTTCTCCTGGCAGATGCCAATCATATTACAGTTTCGTACCGGGGTGAGATATTTAACAGGATCAAGCCCCTGAATAATATTGCAATAAGCAAGGCAATCGCTGCCGGAAGGCTTGATGTCAGGTTCCAGTCAAGCCTGCTTAAAATTGAAGATGATTGTGTCACGCTTTCAACTGAAACAGAAGGTCATAATATCAACCTGAGCAACGACCTTGTTTTCATTTTTGCGGGAGGTGAACTTCCTACTCAGTTCCTGGAAAAAACAGGAATTTTGATTACAAAGAAATTCGGAGAAACAATAATGAAGCATTAAACGTTGATAGTTTATAACCTGAGATCGGATAGAACATAAAGAAAATAATTTTAAGTACGTATGAATGCAGGCAGCCTGAGAATTTCCGGGATAATAATAGTGTTCCTTCTGTCAGACATGGCTGCCCATGCACAGATCTCGCCGGGTGATCTTTCAAAGCCGCATGAGTTTCTTGAGGGGATCACCAACTGTACAAAATGCCATGAGATAGGAAATAAGATTACCGGGGGAAAATGCCTTGACTGCCACACCGAAATCAAGGATGGATTATCGGCAGGCAAAGGGTATCATTCCTCCGCAGATATAAAAGGGAAACAATGTATTGAGTGTCATAGCGACCATCACGGGAAAAACTTCCAGCTGGTAAGGTTTAATTCTGAGGAATTTGATCATTCCAAAACAGGCTTCTCACTTTCTGCCCCGCATTCAAAGCTGGTTTGCCAGGAGTGCCATAATAAGAAATTCATCACCGATCAGAAGATAAAAAACAAACAATTCACTTACCTGGGGATAAAGGAAGCCTGCCTCACCTGCCATACAGATTATCACCTAAATACTCTTTCGTCATCATGTCTTAACTGCCATGGACCGGAAACATTCAAAACAGCTCCCGCTTTTAATCATGCAAATGCCCGGTTCAGGCTTGCCGGCAGACATAAAAGTGTCCAATGTATCCAGTGCCATAAAATGGAGACGATAAACGGGGCAAAATTCCAGGAATTCCGTGGTGTTGCTTTCAGCTCCTGTACAAACTGTCACAAGGATCCTCATCAGAATAAGTTTGGCCAGGATTGCAGACGGTGCCATAATGAGGAATCATTTACCACCATAAAAGGCATGAGCAATTTCGATCATAATAAGACTGCCTTCCCGCTGGTGGATAAACACCTTACATTAGACTGTAAAGCCTGTCATAAAACAAATCTGACCGATCCCCTGAAGCATGACCGCTGCACCGATTGCCATGCCGATTATCATAAAGGACAATTTACGAAAAGCGGAAGGGCTCCTGATTGTTCATCCTGCCATAGCATAAAAGGCTTTACTACTTTTTCTTACACCCTTGAACAGCATAACCAGGGCGCTTTCCCTCTTAAAGGTGCCCATGTATCACAACCATGTACGGAGTGTCATAAAAAACAGGCTGAGTGGTCGTTCAGGGCGATAGGGACCGACTGCCGCGACTGTCATGCCGACATACATAAATCCTTTATCAATACAAAATTCTATCCTGATGAGAATTGCAGGGTCTGCCATAATGAATCAACCTGGAAAGATATATCCTATGATCATTCACAGACCGGATTCCCGCTTACCGGTGCACATGCCAGATCGCTTTGTGCGACATGTCATATCTCAGGAAGATCAGCCGGAACATTAGTCCAAAGATTTGAGGGCCTTCCCGTAAACTGTTCCGCCTGCCACAACGATATTCACCAGGGTCAGTTTAACACGAACGGGGCGGAAACATGCACTGATTGTCATTTAACGGAAAACTGGAAACCTTCAAAATTTGATCATAATAAAACAGACTTCAAGCTTGACGGGCAGCATATAAATGTTGCCTGCACCGGTTGTCACAAAACCCAGATCAACGGACCAGTCAGATACACCTTATATAAAATAAAAGACTTCAGATGCGAATCCTGTCATTTCTGATATTAACAGGCTTCCTGATAACAGTTTACAGGACAGCTCAATCACCTCATGGAACTGACTTCAAGGTCAGTTGCAAGACCTGCCATAATACAAAGAGCTGGCAGCTCGATAAGGAGATCTACTCCTTCGATCATAACATGACCAAACTCCCGCTGACCGGACAACATACCACTCTGAATTGCAGGGAATGTCATCCGACCCTTGTCTTTTCTGAAGCAAAATCGAACTGCATAGATTGTCATGATGATGTTCATCAGACGACAGTAGGTCCTGATTGCTCCCGTTGCCACACACCTGCATCCTGGCTGGTAAGCAATATCGTTGATATCCACCGGATGAGCCGGTTCCCGCTTCTAGGTGCTCACCGGACTGCTGACTGTATCCAGTGTCATAAATCTGAAAATCCTGTCCGGTTCGATGTAACAGGTGTTCTTTGCATTGATTGCCACAGAAGTAACTTTCTTGCTACCACAAATCCAAACCATACACAGGCAGGATTCTCTCAGGATTGTTCAATATGTCACAATGTAAACTCCTTCCAGTGGGAGGGCGCAGGTTTTAATCATGCTTTCTTTCCACTGGTTCAGGGTCATGCAATACCAAAATGCGCAGATTGTCACACTACCGGGAATTACAAGGATGCAAAAACAGATTGTTATTCATGTCACCAGCAGAATTATCTTGCAACTACAAACCCGGATCACACTGCTTCCAGGTTCTCAACAAACTGCCAGGATTGCCATTCCCTGAACCCCGGATGGACAGCCTGCCACTTTCGATCACAGCGCTTTTCCCCTTACCCTCGGACATTCAAATGTTGCGTGTTCAACCTGTCATGTCGGTGGCAATTATACAACAACCTCTGCAGTTTGTTCTTCCTGTCACCTCGCAGATTACAATAATTCAACCAATCCGGCTCATAAAACTTTGAATTTTTCACAAAACTGCACCGATTGTCATACTACCAATCCGGGCTGGACACCGGCAACATATACACAGCATGATTCCCAGTTCTTTCCTATTTATTCAGGCCGGCACAGGGGCGCATGGACAAAATGCAGCGATTGCCATACAAATGCTGCCAGCTATGCCCAGTTTAACTGCATTATCTGCCATAAAAATGCTCACCCGGGCCAGAACTATACGAATGCACAATGTTACCAATGTCATCCCACCGGAGCTGGTGGTGATAAATAAGCGATGAAAAACCTGTTATTGATATTATTTCTGTCATTCCCCGTCTGTTCCGGAATCTCCGGACAAGCTGAATCAAAAACTGTTACAGGCCAGGTATCATTTATATCGTCCCAGAATATTTATGTAAGATTCGGCAATACAGATGGAATAAGTGTGCATGATACACTTTTTATTTCCTCCGGCGAAAAGCTGATCCCGGTCCTTGTTGTGACCAGCATTTCATCTTCCTCCTGCATGTGTACGGCAATATCGCGGGAAGATCTTCCGGTGGGCCATGTTATAGTAGCAGTAAAAGGACCGGGAGAAGCGGCTACTCCGGTAAAAACCCTTGAGGATGTAAAGAAAGAAACACCATCGCCAGCATTACCGGCTGAAACCGCAACATCTGAAAAACCTGCAGCCCAGGGAGAGAAAGTTAAGCCAGCCTGGACAAAAGGGAATGTCAACGGAAGTATTTCTGCAGCATCTTATTCTGATTTCTCAAACTCTGCAGGACCGGATATCCAGAGTTTCCGCTATACCCTGTCGCTGAACGCCATGAATATTTCTGATTCAAAATTTTCTGTTGAATCCTATATTTCATTCAGACATAAGGCCGGGAACTGGGCAGAAGTGAGCAAAAATATCTTCAATGCGCTTAAGATTTACAGCCTTGCCCTCAGATACGATATTGACAGCACTTCACATTTAAGCCTTGGACGCAAGATAAATCCAAGAATCTCAGGCATGGGATCGTTTGACGGACTGGAATATGAGAAATCTGTAAAAAGGTTTACATTCGGGGCAATTGCAGGTTCCCGGCCCGATTACCTGAATTTCGGGTTTGACCCGAAGCTTCTGCAGTTCGGGGCATATGTAGCCTGGGACCTTATGAGTGAGAATGCCTGGTCAGGAACTTCCCTTGCATTCATCAACCAGTTGTTTTCAGGAAAAACAGACAGAAGGTTTCTTTATTTCCAGCATTCAGGTTCGCTTATGAAGAATCTAAGCTATTTCGGTTCCCTGGAAACAGATATCTTCAAGCTGGTAAATGATAAACCTGTAACTTCATTCGATCTTACTTCACTTTATCTGTCACTTAATTACCGGTTATCCGGCAGGTTGAGCATTGGCGGCTCCTATGACACACGTAAGAATCCCGTTTATTATGAGACATTCAAATCGACTCTCGATACACTGATCGATAACTCACTGAGGCAGAGTTACCGGCTGAACTCCAGCTTCAGGATCACAAAATGGCTTATTTTTGGACTTCAGTCATCATGGCGTTATCTGAAATCTGATCCTCACCAGTCAAAGAATGTTTCCGGATTTCTTACTTATTCCCATGCCGGAAATAATTATTTCTCTGCAACACTGTCGGGCAGCTACATCAGTACAGGTTTTATTAACGGCTATAATTCAGGAATTTCACTTACGAACAGCATGCTTGCAGGCAAAATTCAGACAGGCGTGGGATATAATTATCAGGATTACAGGCTTCCCGAAAGTCTTCAAAATATTGTTCAGCATACCGGCAGGGCTGACATTTACTGGCAGGCAGCCAAAAAATTGTCCCTTTCACTGAACTATGAAGTAACAAAAGAGACACGGACCACTTATAACAGGCTTTACCTTCAGGTCAGAAGGCGTTTCTGATCACCAACCCCAATATCACTTTATTCAGCATGTCGGCGGAACTTAATTTCACCGGAGTTTTCTTTATTGAACTGCAATTATTATTCCGTTCCTTTATATATTTACAAGGGGCGTTCAAACCAATTCGTTCATTATGGTTTATGATTATATTGTAATTGGATCGGGATTCGGGGGCAGCGTTGCAAGTCTCAGGCTTGTGGAGAAAGGCTACAAGGTACTTACCCTGGAGCAGGGCAAAAGGTACAACCCGGAAGATTTCCCGCGTACAAACTGGAATATTCCAAAATATCTCTGGGTTCCCGCATTAAGGTGCTTCGGCTTTCAGAAACTTTCCTTTTACCGCGCTGCAAGCATCCTCAGCGGCACAGGAGTCGGGGGAGGAAGCCTCGTATATGCCAATACATTATATATCCCTCCTCCTGAATTTTTTAAAAATACCTCCTGGGCTCAATTTGCTGACTGGCAGAATATCCTTGAGCCCTGCTATGATAAAGCTTCTTTTATGCTGGGCAGAAGAAAATACAATAAGCTTAATAAGGAAGACCTTGTACTTGAAGAAGTATCAAAAGATATGAATGCTCATGATACATTTGAATCGGTGTTTGTAGGTGTTAATCTGGAAACCGGTGATGAGGAAAAGGATCCCTATTTTGCCGGTCTCGGCCCGCTTCGCAAAGGATGCATAGAATGCGGAGGATGCATGGTCGGCTGCAGGGAAAATGCGAAAAACTCCCTCGACAGGAATTATCTCTGGTTTGCAGAGAAGCTGGGACTTGAAATCCTTCCTGAAACAAAAGCTGAAAAGATAACTTTCAGTGACGGGATTTACCACATAGAAACTAAAGAGATCACCTCGCTCCTGCCGGGGAAAAAACATATTTATGAGACCCGTGGCATTGTCGTTGCTGCCGGTACCCTCGGTACGCTGGAGCTTCTTCTTAAACAGAAATACAAGTATAGTTCCCTGCCTGAATTATCAGCTACTCTGGGGAATCAGCTCAGGACCAATGCAGAAACTTTAAATGCAGTTTCGGGTGCAAATGAAAAGCTCAATAACGGGCTTGCGATCACGTCAGTGTTTAATCCCGACCGGTGTTCGCATGTTGAGATTGTAAAATACCCTGATAACTCAAATGCCATGAAATGGTTTTTCGGCCTTGCTGTAGCTGATTCACCAACAGCAGCCGGCAGGTCATGGAAGCTGTTCATAAGAACTATCAGTCATCCTCTTATGTTTCTTAAGACGGTTTTTAACTTCAGGTGGTCGACCCGGCTTGTGATCCTTCTTGTTATGCAGACTGTCGATAATGCAATGAAAATGAAGTGGAAGAAAACGCTTTTCGGAGGCAAAATGAAAATAGACAACAGCGGACATCGAAGGGTACCTGCATATATTCCTGTCGGACAGGAAGTTATGGAAAGGTATGCAAAGAAGGTCAATGGCATCCCTCAGAATATTCTCCTTGAAGTTTTCTTTAACAGACCCACTACTGCCCATATACTGGGAGGCTGCCCTATGTCGGAAACGGGAGATAACGGAGTAGTGGATAAAAATCTGAAGGTTCACGGGTATCCTGACTTTTATATCACAGGCGGAGCAGTGATACAGGGCAATATAGGTGTAAATCCTGCCCTCACAATAACAGCAATGGCAGAATATGCAATGAACAGTATACCCCCGGAGGCAGGAGCAATTCAGACAGATATTTCGAAACAGCTTATACTCCTTGAGAACGAATGGAAAAAGAAGAAATCGGATTAATCCTTGAAAATCAGAGGAATTTTTTCGCAACCGGAAAAACTCTCAATATAAATTACAGGCTTGAAATCCTTAAAGAACTGAGATCGCTTATCATCAGGTTTGAGGATGAGATCACTGAGGCATTATGGAAGGATTTTCACAAGCCAAGGTTTGAAGTGATCGCAACGGAGACACGTTTTACTTTAAAAGAACTCGATCTGACAATCCGGAAATTAAAGCGCTGGGCAAAACCCCAAAGAAAGCTTACTCCGCTGGTACATTTTATTGCATATAGCTATGTCACTCCTCAGCCTTACGGACAGGTCCTGGTGCTGTCGCCATGGAATTTTCCTTTACAGCTTGCATTAGTTCCGGCTATGAGCGCCCTGGCTGCAGGTAATTGTGTCGTTCTAAAAGTATCTCAGCAGGTCCCTAATATCACTTCAGTCCTGCAGAAGATTCTCTCTCATTTTCCGAAAGAACTTATCACAATAGTAAACGGCGACCATTCTGTAAGTGAAGAGCTGCTGAATTATAAATTTGACTATATCTTTTTCACAGGAAGCTGTAATGTGGGCAAATATGTTATGACAAAAGCTGCTTCAAACCTTATTCCTTTATCTCTTGAGCTTGGTGGCAAAAATCCATGTATTGTAACCGCCGATGCAAGGCTTGATTTTGCAGTAAAAAGAATAGCGTGGGGGAAATTCATGAACTCCGGACAGACTTGCATTGCACCTGATTATTTGCTGATTGACAGAAAAGTTAGAGACCAATTTCTTGAGCTGCTGGATAATGAGATAAAGAATTTTTATGGTGACGAACCTGAAATGAGTGCCGATTTTGCCAGAATGATCAATTCTTCCAATGCTGAGAGAGTGTTGTCGCTGATGAAGAATGGGAATATCGTTACCGGTGGAACAGCTAATCCTGCTGCTTGTTATATTGCCCCGACGGTAATAAAAGATGTCCGGCCTGAAGATCCGATTATGAAGGAAGAGATCTTTGGCCCGGTTTTACCTGTTATCGCCTATGATGATCTGGAAGAGGTATATCGGATTATCGAACGGAATCCAAAATCCCTTGCTGTCTATGTCTTTACAAAGGACATGAAGCTCGCCCGCACTATTCTTTCTAGAACACAGAGCGGTTCTGCAGCCGTCAACGATACTGTGCTTCAGATTGCTTCGCCTTTCCTTCCATATGGTGGTGTAGGTTCCAGCGGTATGGGAAGATATCATGGAAGAAGATCATTTGAGACTTTCTCGAATATGCGGTCCGTGCTTGTTAAATCGAACCTCATTGATATTTTCCTGAGATATCCGCCATATTCAAAGTTCAAGGAGAAGGTTGTAGGATGGTTAATGGGTTAGATTTCAGGCTCCCGGAATTCGAAAAAATAATCAATTTATTTACTATATGAAAACACTGCTGTCCGGTTAAGAGTTTCGGTCCGATCATAAATACCTGATCAAATTATAAAAGATGTCTTATAAATAAAAGCCTGGACAATATCAGGTGCGTAATTATCTGCTCATACTATGAGATCCCTCACTTCGCTACCGCTGCGTTCGGGATGACATGTTCCCGGGTCGTATTGAGGAATAAAGCGGCGCGTTTTGATGGTTTCAAACTCCGCACCCTTCCTCTGCAAAACGCGCCGCTTTATTCCTCTGTGCCTCTGTGCCTCTGTACCCTTTGACCGCCGAAGCTTTAGCGAAGGCGGTTTGCGCCTCTGCGCCGTCCTTCATCTTCAAAGCTTCGGTGTCCATATCCTGAACTCGCCGCTGCAGTGCAGCATAGCCATCATATACAATAATCCATCGTAGTACCTCTCATTAATACCTGAGGGCACCTGAGTATTCCACAAAGCTTCTGTAAAATCTTTTGCTAATGGATGAGTTGCCGCAAGGCTCATGACTGCATTTGTTGCCACAAGTCCTTTTCCATGGCCTTTGTTCAGGACCTTCCCGTCAAGCGAGTATTCCATTCCGTAGGTATCCATTCCCTGTGAGGCAAAGAATGACTGAAGCCTGTTGCTCAGTACAACCTCATCAGGATCTTTTCTCCACCACGACCAGTCAACTGCCCAGTTCATCTGAGTACGACGGGCGTCAAATGAGAAATTGCCTGAACGCTGATTGAAGCTTGAAGAATGCGGAGTACCGTCGAAATTTGCATAATCGGGAGCAAGACCCGTTACCGGATTTGTGGTTTTCATAAAGAATGAACGGCTTGTTTCGGCAGCAGCGGCCCAGAATGTCCTGTCGGCTTCAGGTCCCCATTTTGCCCACAGGTCGTAATATGCAGGCAGGTGATATGAAGGATCGGTAAATCCCCAGTTCCCGCTGTCAGGAACAAAACGGATCATTTTATACTCCTCACTTACCATGTTATGAACTGTACGGGGTCCGAACTTTGTCATCCCTCTTTTCAGAGGATGATGTCTTATGGCTGTAAGTATCTTATCGGCCCATGCTTTATAGTTATAAATACCATCGCTGTTTCCCCAGCGTCCTGCTGCAAAGTAAAGCGCCATGACCATGTATTCTTCCCCGTCGGGTGCAGGAGTTTCTGAATTTGGGGTCCCGTCTCTTTTAAGTGACCATGAGAAATAGCCCTCCGACGGATGTCCCGGCTTGCTGACGTACATATAATTCATTGCCCAGTTCCAGATAGCATCAAATTCTGCTTTTTTGTCCATTTGTACGGCAATCATCAGGCCATAGGATATGCCTTCACTTCTGATGTCATTATGAAGCACATCGCAAACGTACGCCATCGGACCATTGGAGTTATGTCCTGCATTGAAATAAATTGCCTGCGAAGCTGAATCGCCATGAAACAATTGCAGGAAAGCTTTCTCGTTCTTCTGTAAGATCTCATTACCGTCATGTCCAGCCTCGGCAAAAAGATTCCGGTAATTGCCGGTATAGAATGCTCCTTCAGTCGCTTTCTGAACAGTTTTATTATTGAGATTCTCTTTCATAACCTTCCGCGGAGAAGAACACGAGGAAGCTGTAAATGAAATGATTACCAGGAATGTAAGTAGTTTATTCATAGATGTTATGGGTTAGATGTTCCAGGTTTAAGGTTTAAGGTTTAAGGTTTAAGGTTTGCGCCTCTGTTCACACTGCTTCAATTGTCGAAGGCGGTTTCGTCGCAATATTATAGGTTACGCTTACAATTCCCGGCACATCCTTAATTATTTCTGCAGCAAGTTTTTCCAGAATTCCGGAGTCCAGCTTCGTTGGTGTGGCTGTACGCGCATCAATGCTGTCCCAGCAGCGAACCTCAATCTGCTGCCCGAAATCACGTTTGCCTTCCCGCATACCTGTAACCCTGTCGTTGTGAAGAATAGCCATATACTGAAAAGCACCTTTATCACAAAGTAATCTCTCCACAACACTTGTTGCTTTCCTGACCGTTTCAAGTCTTTCTGCAGTCACTTCACCTATGATCCTGGCTGCGAGCGCCGGGCCGGGGAAGGGTATCCGTGAAAAAAGCTCTGCAGGCAATCCGAGGGCTTTGCCTGTAATCCTGACGCCATCTTTCCGGAGCCTTATCAGCGGCTCAATGATCTGGTATCCAAAAGCTTCCTGCGGATCAATCCCAAGCTGTGCAAATACATTATGCTGGCGTTTTATACCTGCAACTGTCTCATCCACATCGGTAAGGATGGTTCCCTGGAGAAGGAATTTTGCACCGCTTTCTCTCACCAGCCTTCCAAAAACTTTTTTATAGAAAGTCTGGGTAATGGCTTCCCGCTTCTCTTCAGGATCGGTGATACCTTTCAGTGCGGCGAGGAAATCTTTCTGTGCGTCAATGATTTCAATTTCGATACCAAGCTTATGGAAGAATCCGGCAACTTTCTCCGGCTCACCTTCCCGCATGAGCCCATTCTGGATAAAGACTGTCCTGAGCTGTTTACCCAGGGCCTTATGTCCCAGCATTGTGACTGTTGATGAATCCACCCCTCCTGAGAGGGCATTGATTGCTATGCCATTACCAACTGTTTTTTTAATTTCATTTACCTGTTCCTCAATGAACTTCGCGGTATTGAGTTCCCTGGCTGTAATTTCCCTGATCATAGTTTATTATCTGTTAACTCATTTAAGTACTTTATACTTTGACATTAAAGTTATTCATTTTTATGTTTACTGCAAAGCCTGATCCCTGAAGTGTTAATTATAATCTTCAACACCGCTGGTGTTGATCAATCATCATAAACTTAGACCATGGATGTAACCATGGATATTGGAATTTGATGCCTCCGGCATCTATTCCTAAACAGCCTTATAATTCTTTTTCAATAAATAAAAAGTGTTCATTTCAAAAGAATTTTATTCCGAAAGGTGAAGTAAGAAACTTATCACTTTTTGTCTTTAATACAAACCGGAAATGTGTTCAAAGAGTAGCCGGGGCAAACCGGGAGCCACAGACCAAGAAAACCAATCAATACCAAAAGTAACATACAAATCAGTCATTAGCCACGAATGTGGCGTTATATGAATATCTACCGGTGCAAACCGGGAGCCACGGAACACAAAAAACTGCCGGTGGTGTCTCAAAAGGTACTACCTCCCCCTGGCCGTGCGGTCAGGGAACCCCTCCTATAAGAGCTAATATTTATACACGTCTTAATACAATATTGAATATCAACATACTGCAAAGGATAGTATTTTAGATAGTACTAAAGCCGGAGGCTTTGAAATCCAATAGCCCCGGTCACATCCGGGGTAGAAGTGAAAAGGGGTATCAACCCCGGAGGGTGTTGAATTAATTTTCACAAATAACAGATATTCAACACAGGTGCTGTTACTGTAAAATAACCAGCAAACCATGGATGTGACCATTGATATTGGAATCAGACGCTTCTGGCGTAAAAGAAATGCCCTGAAGACACACCTTTATAATATTTACTAAAGACGTCTATATAGCTCATAATATGCGTGTTGGGGATTCCTCACTTCGTTCGGAATGACGAGCTAATAATGTGGAAAAGAGCAGAATACGAGCTCACCGAAGGTAATCCCCTATAACATCCGGAAATTCACTAAAACAGGCTTACACAATGATATGTGTATAAAGATTAGCTTCAAAAGAAGGGGAAAGTATTGAACTATACTTATTTAACTTTACGCTCCTCCTGGAGGAGGAGTACCCTGGCTGTAAGGTCAGGGGAAGGTGGTGACTTATGTGACAGCCTCAATTCACATCAGGTTCCTTCAGAGCCATTTAGTCCGAACCGCCCTTCCCATTGGCAGGCTTAAAACATTCTTTTAAAGCCTTAATATTTATTGCAGATTAAATTAAAATGATCTAATTTTGAGATCATAATAAACAGCCATGCACCCAAGCTGGGTACTTGAATACAAGATTAAGATCAACCGTTCCGGTCTCTGTTAGTCACAGGGTTTAATTCCTTTTAATTTCTGCTTCTTCCCAATCAGGATTTTCAGATTGGAAACAAATCATTCTATTTCAATAATAATTTATTAATCAGATATTTATGGAAAAGTTGATAATAACCGGCAGCAATCTGACCATTAATGATGTTGTGAATGTTGCCCGTCACGGACAGCAGGTTGATCTTCACCCGGATGCACGGAAAAGGATAAATGAATGCCGTGCGATGCTCGAAAAGAAGTTAGTTGCTCATGAGATAATGTATGGCGTCAATACCGGCATCGGTGAGTTTTCCGAGATCGTCCTGAATGATGACCAGATCAGGGATTTTCAGAAATACCTTGTATATAACCATGCGGCAGGCATAGGGGAGCCTGCATCAATTGAAACAGTACGTGGGGCCATGCTGGGAAGGATAAATGTCCATGCCCACGGGAATTCCGGGAACCGTCCTGAGATTACCGAGACCCTGGTTCAGATGCTGAACAGGGGCGTCACTCCTTTTGTCTGTCAGAAAGGTTCCGTGGGAGCTTCCGGCGATCTTGCCCCCATGTCACAGATAGCTCTTCTAATGCTTGGTGAGGGACAGGCTTATTATAAAGGAGAACTGCTTGACGGGAAAACTGCTATGGAAAGAGCCGGAATACCGGTTCCTGGCTTGCATGCCCGTGACGGACTTGCAACAATAAACGGTTCGAATGTTCTTACAGCCATGAGCGCAATATGGCTCGTCGATGCCAACAACTGGCTGAAGCAGGCTGAAATAGCCGCTTCGATGTCACTTGAGGCGCTTAAAGCAAATATGAAACCTTACACTCCTCTTCTTCATGAAGCAAGAGGATTCAAAGGAGCCATAAGAAGCGCCAATGCAATTAATAAATGTGTTTCAGGCGGTGATCTTAAAGAGGGAAGGGTTAAATCGAAAGTTCAGGATGCCTATTCTATGAGGTCGACTCCCCAGGTCATAGGCTCTGCCCACGATATGCTTGCTTACGCCGGAGCCAGGTCGAGACCGAGCTAAATGGCGTCGGGGACAATCCTATATTCTTTCCTGAAAAGAACCTGCAGCTTTCGGGAGCCAATTTCCAGGGATCGCCCGTTAGTGTTCCCATGGACATGGCAGGCGCATGTATAACAATGGTCAGCGTGCTTTCTGAAAGGAGGATGAACAGGCTTAACAATCCTGCACTCAGCGTCGGGCTCCCTGACTTTCTCACAAAAGGTGCCGGCATGTTCTCCGGAATGATGCTGAGCCAGTATACCGCAGATATGCTGATAGTTGAGCAGAGGATACTTTCGGTTCCTGCATCAATCCAGTCAATCCCGGCAGCTGCCGACCAGGAGGATTTTGTTTCTATGGGAATGAATACTGCGATCAAGAACAATCAGATCCTTGAAGCAGCATATGGAGTGCTGGGCATCGAGTTTATGGCCGCGGCACAGGCTCTCGATTTCAGAAAAGAGGAATATAAGTTTGGCCGGGGAGTGCAGAAAGCAAAGGACGTTATAAGGAAGCATGTTGAATTCCTTGATATTGACAGGCCCCTTTATCCCGATCATACTAAAATGAGAGAGCTCGTCAGATCGTGTGAAATTCTTATGGAGGTTGAAAAAGAAGCAGGTTCCCTGGAATAGTCTAAGAATTCAGTATCCTTTGCAGGAATCCCATCATCCTTTCATAATGTGACCCTTCCCAGTAAATGCGGCCACAGACGGGACATTTTCTGAAATCCCTGTAATATATCTTTGTCTTCGGCTGGAGCTTGTCGATGATCTCATCTTTGTCAGTATCAATAAGTAAGCCATTGCATTCAAGACAGCGGGAAAAGGATCTTATGCTGCTTTTCAGGTCAAACTTCCGGATTAATTCCCTTAACTGTTCTTCAGGATCCTGTGATCTGATCCAATAACCCCTGGTAACCCTGCCATGCTTAAGTAGCCCTTTATCGTGCGTCAGGATTGTTCTGTGTTCGGAGACAGATATCCTGATAATTTCGTCATCATTGTAACTTTTATCGTAATAAGCATCAAAGCCAAGTAAGCGCAGGTATTTTGAAAGCTTCCCAAGATGAACATCCAGGATAAACGTCGGATCCCTGAGTGGTTTTTCCCTCAGCCGTGTGACTCCTGAAATATCAAGGCTCTCAAATACAGGATAAACGGATACCTGATCCCCATCCTTCAATTTGTATTTAAAATCCACAGATGTACCATTTACAAGGATCAGGTCAATTTCAACATGTGGCACTCCAAGGGATTCGATGAGATCCTTTATAGCCGGATGGCTATTGAAAGTACAAGAAACAGGCTGCTGCCTCGAAGAAGGAGGTAAAAAGTCGTTCAGCTCTTCATAAAATCTGAACCATGCAATGCTCATGCGAATTAAATAAACCTTTTAGTCAGAATCTCCATCAGATTATCAGCATCAAGCTTAACAGGATTATTCTTGCAGTCAGTGTTTAAGGAAATCTCTTTAAGACCTTCTTCCATCACACCAGCCTGTTTTAATCCCGGCAATTTTAATGCTGCTGTAAGGTTATGGAGGTAATCTATAAATCCATTTATAAAATAATCGTCGCTTTTCTTTTTTTCACCCAGAAAGAGTCTTCCGAGAACCGCATATTTCTTCATAGCTTCATGATTTCCTTTTCCCGCCCTCAGCTTTCTGACATTTATTTCATTGGAAACAGCCATAAGCGTCCCGCAAATAATTCCATGTGGTATGTTATACTTTCCCCCGATTGAGGATGCAAATCCATGGATAACACCCAATCCCGCATTTGCCAGGCATATCCCTGAGGTAAGGGCCGCGAATGACATTCCTGTTCGTGCCTCGATATCCTGTCCGTTTTTATAACTTCTTATGAGTGAAGATTTTATTGCTGCCAATCCTTCCAATCCAATTGCATCGGAGAAAGGATTCGCCTTATCTGAAAGGAATGATTCGGTAAGCTGGGTAAAGCAATCCATGCCACTTACGGATGTCAATTCCGGAGGACAGCTGATGGTAAGTTCAGGATCAACCAGCGCAATATCTGGCACTATATTCTCATGACGCAATGATTTTTTAAATCCTTCAGCGCCAACACTGGATATGACCGCATTTTTTGTGGCTTCACTGCCCGTACCTGATGTTGTGGGGATGGCAATGAAAGGAACCTTTGTCCCGGTATGTTCCTTATGACCGACGCTTTCCAGATAATCTTTTAAGGAACCTTCTGCAGTCAGCATTGCTGAAATGGCTTTACCTCCATCTATGACGCTTCCACCACCGATCGCAACAACAACATCTGTCCGTCTGTCTTTTAAATAATTCACAGCATTGTCAACCATATCAGGTGACGGTTCTGACGATATAATTATCATCTCAGCCTGAATATGATCCCTGATAAGGGTTTCCGATAAGCTTTTCCAGGCAGGGGAATTCATGAAGGAATGCTTGCCTGTAACTATAACAGCGTTCCTTCCATAGTCTCTGATCAGTTCCGGGAGAAGCTTTATCTTTCCTTTCCCGAAAAGGATCCGTGGCAGTTTTCCGAAATTGAATGATTCTTTCATCTGGCTATCCCGTCAGGTTGAAGAATATTGTATTTCACCCCTTTGCGGGGTTCAGCCATCATTTCCTGAACAATGTCGCGCCATTTGAGGTAATGCGTGGTTTTTTTATGTGCCGCTGCCGCATCATCCGATTCATAGGCTTCATAAATCATAAAATAAGCGGGATCATCGGCTTGCTGCAGGAAATCGAAACGCAGGTTACCGGGTTCCGTTACTGAGGCATAATGATTTTCGGCCGAGGCTTGAATGAATCCTTTGATCGCGTCAGGCTTAACATGAACATATACACATGTGACTATCATGGTTTTAGATTTTTCGCAAAGTTAGATGATAATCTTAAAAATAATCCTTTTATTTACACTTTGATACCGATCACATAAAAACCTCCCGGTAATTATCATAAACCTTTTAATTCATCTGATCTTCATTAAGAATTTTTAATTTTGCTTCTGAAAAGTATTTATATGTACTATTTCGACAGAAAATGAGAATAAATTTGAAGATAATATATTTTGTGTTTTTGATTTGCACCGGTACCCGGGTAAGTCTGTCACAATCTGTAACCATGACTGTCGATTCACTGAAGGCAAAAACTACAGCTCAATCATCAGTTACTTCAGACAGGCAGGGTCAGAATCAGAATATGGATCAGAACCGGAACAATGTTCAAAACCAGGGTCAGGCAGGTAATATTAATGGTAATTCTCAGACAGGTAATAACGGTAACAGGACCGGAAATCAACCGGTTAAACAGGTCAGAAGCGCCCGCCCTGATATGAGCAAAGCCAGGGGTGCCCGTCCGCCACAGATTGAAAGGCCCTCAGGATCACGTATCCCAAAGGGAATCGGCAAACCACATGGATCTGTCAGACCCGGTAAGAAATAAATTGTCTTAATTCCAATGACAGGTATAGTCAGATATCCGGATTTATCTGTATTGTGTTTCGCTCTGTCGCTGACTTGCTTAAGTATATCTGAACCGGTATTTTCCCAGGAAACCCTCAGGAATAATCCTGTAAAATCAAAAAGTGATTCCGCGAGATTGCATTCTCTTTATGCAGGGGCGGATTACGGAAGCAATATGATATGGCTCGGATCGACCATTTCGGGAAGTCTCCCCTACTATTCCGCCTCACTGACTTATGGTTTTAAGAACAGTTTTTATTTATCAGGATCCGCTTCAAATGTGAGCGGGCTGAAACCGTACCCGGCGTTTTACAGCTTATCTGCTGACTATAGTCACACTTTCAATGACTGGTTTGACATTTCCGCCGACCTTGCAGGATATAAAACCCGGAAAACCCTTCAGGACACACTCTTCAGTGATTTTGGGTACGCTAACCTTACTGCTGGATTTGACTGGAAGATACTGTATACAAGGGTATCCCTCAGCGGGGTGCTTTCCAGCGATAATAAAGGCTATATCCAGATTCTTAATTCTAGATATTTTCAAACCGGAGATTTTTTAAAGGGAGAAGCATTCATTTCTTTTAATCCCGGATTTAATTTACTGGCTGGAGAAATCATTGAAATTATAACAACCACTACTGGCAGTAAAAGATATGGATTATCGCCTCCGTTCAGGCATTATAAGAAAAATCCTTTATCATCGGTTGAAACCTATACTTCTACATTCGGAGTTATGGATTATGAGCTCTCCTTTCCTGTAACTTTTAATTATAAAAATCTCAGTTTTGAAGTAGAACCCGATTATATAATTCCTGCTTATAAAAATTCCACATATCCTGCTCCGCATGGTTTCCTTGTTTATCTAAGTCTATATTTGAAAATTTACTGACCGGTAAATGAATATACTGATAGTTGAAGATGAAAAGAATCTCTCGGATGAGATCACATTGTATCTAAAATCAGAGGGTTACCTGTGTGAACAGGCCTTTACCGGTTTAGAAGCCTCAGAGAAGATAGCCATAAACCTGTACGATTTTGTACTCCTCGATCTGGGTCTTCCTGATTACAACGGTCTGGATCTTATCAGGGAAGCAAAGTCATATGGAACAGATTTAGCTTTTATTATCATTACTGCACGGGGTTCAGTTGAAGATAAAGTCACGGGACTTGATCTTGGTGCAGACGATTACCTGGCAAAACCTTTTGCCCTTCCGGAGCTGGCCTCAAGGATCCAGGCTGTGGCAAGACGAAAATTCAAGATCTCTGAAAATGATATTAATCTCGGAAGCTTTACTATCGAAATACAATCGAGGAGAGTAACCTGCAGGGGAACAGAGGTCCAGCTTACAAAGAAAGAGTTTGATCTTCTTAATTACCTGGCGCTTAACAAAAATAAGGTGCTGACCCGGCAGCAACTATATGAACATATCTGGGGAAACATTCTTGACGATCAATATGACAGTAATTTCATTGACGTACATATAAAAAATGTCAGGAAGAAGCTGAACGAACTAGGAGAAACACCCTGGCTTGAAACTGTCAGGGGTATAGGTTATAAAGTAAATATTTAACTTTCCCGGAAAAATGGCCCGGCTCCGGTTAAAACTTTCCCTTTTCAACATCCTGTCTAAAGTGGCATTTACAGCATTATTTCTGGTGTTCATGCCATCTATAGTTCAAAAAATCAGCCTTTTACAGACCGACAACAGCCTTATTCAGATGAGGGAACAGGTCATTTCTCTTATTTCAAAGGTCGGTATTGAACCCTTTATAACCCCTGAGGATCAAAACTCTTTTGGAAGTTATAATATTCTTAAGGAGGAATTCATTTCACTTGAAAAAGATGATCAGGCCGGGGACGTGAACTTTATTGAGGTATCACAAAGACTTATTGAAAATGAAAATATCACATACCGTGTTCTCAATTATTCCTTTAAAGTTGACGGTATCAGATACCTGCTGGAAGTAGGTAAAAGCCTGGAAAGTATCCGTCATACAGAAATGAATACAAGAACAGTTATGTGGTTATTTCTGGCATTCATTATTATCATTACTTTTTTCACAGATCTCCTTTATACACGCAGATTATTAAAACCACTTGATATAATAACCGGCAAGCTTAAAAACATTTCAGATCCCTCGGTTTATGACAAGAGTCCTGTCAGAACTTCCACCTCAGATTTTATCAGACTCGATAACGCACTGAAAGAGCTGATGGAACATATTGATGCTCTCTTCAGGAAAGAAAAGGAGATTACTGTAAATATATCTCATGAATTGCTGACTCCTGTATCGGTTCTCAGAAGCAAGCTGGAAAACCTTCTGATAAGGGATGATCTCAGCCATGAAATTTCTTCACATATTGATGAATCCCTGAAGACACTCCACCGGCTTCAGACGCTCATTAATTCGTTACTGATGATTGCACGGCTCGAGAGCCGGCAGTATCTTCATGACGAGTCGTTCAGGATAAATGAGATGCTCACAGAAATCGTCGGTGAATTAAGTCCCGTTGCTGATGATTCCGGCATAACATTTAAAAAAGAGCTCGAAAAAGATTTTCAGGTCACCCGTTCAAACAAATCGCTCATCTTTTCAATGTTTTATAATGTAATTAACAACGCATTGAAAAACAGCCCGAAAGGCGGAGTCGTAGACATTAAAAACCTGAATAGTAAGGAAGGCCGCATAATTGAGATCAGCGATACAGGTAAAGGTTTCACAGAAGCACAAATGTCAAATTTATTCTCGAGGTTTAAAACAAGGAGCGATACATCCGGCTCCGGAACGGGGATAGGTCTTGCAATCGCCAAATCCATTGCAGATTTTCATGAAATAAAAATATCAGTCAGATCAGAAAAAGACAAGGGAACCGTTTTTTCTTTCCTTTTTCCCGAAAATTCATGAAACTTTCATATTCGGGATCATATTTTTGTAACTGAACTTTAAAATCAATTATTATGAAAAGGTTAGTCATTTTAATAGTTGTGGCATTTATAGCCAGTCTCACTCTTTCTGCTCAGCAGGTGACCGGAACTCAGAAGCAGAAGGAAAAACAGACGAAAGAACAGACCCGGGTTCAGAAAGAGAAACAGGACAATCATGGGCAGACAGTCAGCACTGTGGCAAAAGAAACTCCATCAGGTCCTGGTAAAGGACAGGTTGTAAGCCAGACAGCCAAGTCAAATAAAGAAGCTAAAAAAGTTAAAAAAGTAAATAAAGAAAAGAAATTAAAGGACGCAAGGGGTCCAAAAGTTGGTCAGGTACCTTCCAGGGGACCTGCCAATTCGGGCGGACAGGGCAGAAAATGACCTGGCAACGATAAAAATAAAGTTATAAGTAATCATAAATAATTAAAAAGGAGGGCGTTATGAGAAAGATCTTTGTAATAGCAGCAGCAGCGACATTCATTCTGATGGGATGTACAAAAAACGTTGATAATAATAATAATTTACCAGGACGACTTGTCGTCAAATTAACAGATGATCCGTTCAATATCAGTTTTGTCCAATCTGCGACAGTGACTATTTATAAAATTGAGGTAAGAAAAGCAGGTGACACTCTAGGAAATCCTTTTGTTGTCGTTTCAGAGGATACGCTCAAGCTCGACCTTTTGCAGCTGAGGAATGGCGTTACAACAAGTCTTCCTGCAATTGAGCTTCCTCAGGGTTCTTATGACCTTGTCAGGTTGTATGTTTCAGAAGCAGGTTTAAAACTTAAAGACCAGCCTGGCGATTTCAAAGTAAAAGTACCAAGTGGAAAGCAGACCGGCATTAAGATCTTTATCAGCCCTGCATTAAGAGTAGACGGAGGACTTACATCAGAGCTTCTGCTTGATTTCGATCTGTCAAAATCATTTGTTATGAGAGGTAATCTTTCTCATTCTGCAGGAGTAAACGGATTTATTTTCAAACCCTGCATCAGGGCTGTAAATAATTCAACTGCAGGTATTATTGAAGGCATGGTAACTGATATCCTGAAGGTTAAGATCAAGAATGCAAAACTGTGGGTTAAGAAAGATACTGTACTGGCGACCGCCTATACTGATACTCTGGGACATTATTCATTCATAGGTGTTCCCGCCGGCTCATATTCAGTTTTTGCAACCAAAGAAACCTATGACACTGTATCTTTTACAGGGGTTAAGGTAGTCGAAGCGAACAGAACAGTTCTGAATTTTATATTACCGAAGAAGAAATAATCAGATAAAAAATTTCCATTGATATAAGGATCCGGGAAAAGCCGGATCCTTTTTTTAACTACAGGATCAGTAAACCGGCTGGCTAATCTATAAATTATGTTGATCAGCAGGGAACCGGGATTAGAATGAAGTAAACAATCTGAGCTAGTTGTCTTTGGTCGAATGAGATTCCTACTTGCGTTGGAATGACAAGTCTTGCGGGTGTTTTTAGGGAAGAAGCGGCGAGCCGCAATATCTGAAGGGAAAATACTTTCAGCGAAATATCCCTGCGGCTCGCCGCTTCTTCCCATAATTATCTCCCAGGCACCCTGTCATTCCGAATCCCGCATTTGCGGGATGAGGAATCCCCTTCGTTCTGACCGGTCTGTCGGTAGCCGTTGCACCTTGCTTTGCGGTACTTACCTTCGCCGGGCTTCGGTTCGTCACTTTGTTCCTCAACCTCAGAGCCACTGCTCCCTTTGACCGCCGAAGCTATAGCGAAGGCGGTTTGTGCCTCTGTGCCGCTTTATTTAGTCCTCTTACTCTTTCCTTCAACATACGTTGCAAATGTTTTGCCATCCTGTGACATCTCGAATTTTGTATTTACAGTTTCATTATCAAGTAAAGTATAAACAAGCCTGAAGACAGGAATATCAGCTCCCTTTTCGCTGACCATGGTAATTTCCTTATCAGTGACAATCACCGTATAATTAATGATATGTGCCTCATTGTCAAAATAGATAGCTTTTAACCTGGCACCTGCAGGATCAGGGTAAATAATTAAAAGATCATCGTGGATTACTTTTGGATTTCTCTCTGTCTCAGGGTATTCAGAGTGACTTTTTCTGACGATTATATTTCTATCAAGGTCGAAAGCAAAGGAGAATGTCCCGCCACCCTGTCCGGGCTGGCCGCTGCCCTCTCCTGCCCAGTCGCCAATCAGCCAGTTCCATTTGTCCCAGTCTGGTTTTTGCTGACTCATTCCGGTAAGGCTTAGAGCAAGAAGCAAAACAAAGATCATTTTGGTTTTCATAATTTATTATTTTAATGTCTGTTAACAAATGATTTATGAAATCGGTTTATAAATGTACAAAACCTTCCGGACAAGCTATATGGCTTCGGGCTTCGGACTACCGGCTTCCGGCTTCCGGCTTCAGGTTTCAGGTTCAAAGGTTTAAGATTTCAGAATTGATGTTTTATCAGCTGTCATTGCGATCCCGACGCAGTCGGGAGAAGCAATCCGCCTCTTTTACTCCAATCTATCTATACCGCTGCGCCCCTACACCTCCGCCAAGGCTTCGGTGCACACTGTGTGCCGCTGCACCATTGGGCTACTAAGTTACCCCCTGGCCTCGCTCTAAATGTCTGGACACAAATCCGGTATTATGGCAGCGAGAAGGGGATTCCTCGGCTACACCTTCGGAATGACAACAACTTTTGTATTTGGATTGGGGAAGAAGCGGCGAGCCGCAATACCTGAAGTTTTAATTCATCCATCCCTGCGGCTCGCCGCTTCTTCCCCATAATTATCTCCCAGGCACCCTGTCATTCCGAATTCCGCATTTGCGGGATGAGGAATCCCCTTCGTCCTAACCGGTCGTTGGTAGCCGTTGCACCCCGCTTCGCGGTATTTGGCTTCGCTGAGCTTCGTTTCGTCACTTTGTTCCTCAACCTCCGTGCCCCTGCACCCTTTGACCGCCGAAGCTTTAGCGAAGGCGGTTTGCGCCGCTGCTTTGGAATTGATAACGCTGATGATAAACCAGGCCGTTCCCCACAGAATCGCAGTCGAAGTTTAAAAGTTCATTTTGAATTAAATAAATTATTTACTAATTTAGGCTTCATTAAACATTGAATACATGGTAATTCGAAAACCTATAATGTTTTTTGTTGAAGGTAAGACCAGAAAATAAGTATATGAAATCTCTTAAATCAGTTCCCAGGGGTGTTATACTGATATTGTTTTTCATTACTCAGTTAAATCAGCTTGCCGGTCAACAAGTGCCTCTCTCACCTGTTTCTTACAGGATCTTCACTCCGTTTATCTTTAATCCAGCTATTGCCGGAAGCAAGGATTTTGCATCTGTTGACCTTCTGTTAAGTAACTATGGAAAATCCAATTCACAGGTTGCCGGCATAAATTTCCGGCTTGCAAAGCCTTCTCCAAAATATATTACCTCTTTAAGCACACCGGAATTTACAAACATAGGCATAGGCGCATATTTTTTCAATGACAATACCGGATTGACTCATAATCTTGGAGGAGCGGTCACTGGTTCCTATCATTTGAAGCTTGATAAAAATGCTCTTTCATTTTTATCATTTGGGCTGTCCGCTAAAACCATTTTCAACAATTATTCCGGTAATCCTGATCTGAGCAGTCCGGCTGAAAATAACTTCCTTCCTAATGTTGATGCCGGAGTTTATTACTACGGCACTTCACTTTTTGCTGGTTTATCAGGGACCAACCTGTTAGGTAATCAGGAAAAACCTGACACTCTTGACACATATAAAATACCCGTTTCGCGCCAGATTTTTTTCCAGGTTGGTTACAAGTTGGTCCTCAGCAGGTCGTTTGATCTTATTCTCGAGCCGTCATTGATCGTAAATTCAGATGATAGTTTTTCCGGAAAAATAACCGATATGTTCAAGCCGGCGCTTAAACTATATGCAGGCAGTTTCTGTATGGGTACCTATTTCGATGATTTTAATAAGATCTCTTTCTTCCTCCAGTACCAATACTCCAGATTATATGTTGGAACTTATTTTGCTCTGCCGTACAACTCACCATTCTATAAGCAGCCAATCATTGCAGAATTTTCAATAGGTATAAATATTTCAGCAATTAAATCAGGATTTTCAAGAGGAAATCACTGGTAATTAATTTTTGATAAATACAAAAAAATGCGGTTAAGGATATTTTTATTTTCCCTGGTTACAGTTGGCCTTTCAGCTTCATTAAAACCTGAAAATGCTTTAAGTAAAATCTTCGGGAACTTAAATAATATGTATGGTACTGATACTTTAATTAATAACCAGGGGATAAAAGTTGAATCTTTTAATCTTGAAATCGTTCCCCCATCCACAGGGATTCAATTTTACAAAGACGGGATAGTATTTCTTTCGTCATCAAAAGCCAGTGAAAAGATGTTGCCCGGTCAGATCTCATTCGGGAAAATCGATGCCAGTTATGCAATTTTAAAAGATACTATTTTAGAAAGACCTGTTTCATTTTCAAATTCGACTCAATTTCCATATCCTGCTGAAGCTTTTTCATTCAGTACCGATTATCAGACTATGTATTTCTCGAGATACTCCAGAAATGAAGGTGTTGAAAAAATATACCTGAGTAAATATTCTCCGGGAAGCACTGACCAGGGTGACTGGTCAATGGATGAAAATCCTTTGAATTTTTGTACCGGGCAATCTACCTATACACAGCCTGCCTTATCAGCTGACGGTAAAATTTTAATTTTTGCCTCCAACCGTCCGGGATCTGCAGGTGGAATGGATCTTTTCATAAGCCAGAATAAAAATGGAACATGGTCTGAACCCGATAATCTCGGCAATACAATCAACACAACATCCAATGAGCTATATCCCTTTCTGGATTCAGAAAACAATCTCTATTTTTCATCTGATGGCCTACCCGGCTTCGGGGGTTTTGATATTTTCGTTTGTAAATTCACGGGCAATACCTGGGAGATACCTGTAAATCTTACAGGCTCCATTAATACGAGATACGATGATATAGCCTTCAGGATAAACAGAAAGAACGAAAAGCTTGCTTTCTTTTCTGTTAATCAAAAAACAGGCATCAGACCCATACAATTATATAAGGTAACTCTGAATAAAATAGCGGGGCAGGAAAACATTTCAACGCTGACTCAATTTTTTACAAATCCCTCCGCTCCCCGTGTTTTTTTCCTGGTAAGAGAGCCGGCTGTGGAGGCTACAAACAGAGCCGGGACTGATCTGAAAAGCATTGCTCCCAGGGGAAAAGAAGATGTGGTGGTCTACAGGGTTCAGTTTTTGACAAGCTTTAATCCAAAAACCAGGTCACTGATCACGCTTAACGGGAAGGATTACAGCATATTCGAGTATTTATATTCCGGTGCGTACCGGTTGTGCGTGGGTGAGTTCAGTGCACTTTCACAGGCAAAGGAACTTCAGAATATCTTAATTCAAAATGATTATCCGCAAGCCTTTATTGTGGCTTTTAAAAATAATGTCATATCTCTCGATCCTGATCTGTTCAAAGAACAGCCCGGAGCTTCAGCGTCCACTGAAAAGAAAGTCGTCAGTGAACCTGTTGCACAGGTTAAACCTCCTGAAACCAGGCCCGAAGTGATAACAAAAGAAATACCGGTTGCTGAAACAAAAAAGGCTGAACCGGAAAAAGCTGCGGTAACAAAAACTGCAACTGATAAACCTGCTGTAACCAAGACTGAACCTTCAAAAACAGTGAGTCAGGCGCCGGAAACCAATAAACCTGGACCTGTTAAACCTGCAATAACAGAATCTGAAGCAAACAAGGACAACGTGGTATACAGAGTTCAGATTCTTACTAACAGCACCTCTAAAGGCACCTATAAGATTACTATTAATAATAAAGCGTACAATACCTATGAATATAAATACTCGGGCGCATACAGAATATGTGTTGGAGAATTCAGTACACTCACTCCTGCAAAGGAATTGCAGAACCTCTGCAGGAAATCGGGTCATCCTCAGGCTTTTGTTGTGGCATTTAAAAATAATGTAAGAACAACGGATCCTGCTCTGTTTAAATAATATCTCTTTAAGTCTTCAGGAAAAAGCTTCAGTTTTAAGAAGAAAAATTGAATGATTTTGAGACCATTCCTGGTTAGATTTTATCTTCCTGATATATCTGAAGGCTTAATTTAGTAGTAAAAGGGATTTTTCATCCAAATATATGTGTAATTGGTCAAAATCCCGGAAAGGGGATTCACCAGCATTTTCTCATTCATCAAATACAATATAATACTGGATATCTGAACGTTAAGTTACAATGAACATATTAAATTTTACCCGGAGAATAATCACTAATAAAATTTACCGGTTTTTGACCAATGATATCATTATATACACCAGTAATCAATTATAGTTGATAACAGGCTATTTCATATAGACTAACCAAAAATCTGCTTACCACCGTTTTGTCTGAAGTGGTGCCCGTACTATTGACACAAATACCCTTATTGCCTAATTTTATACTTCAAGAATTTCTCTGATCAGAATGAGTAGCAGTATCAAAGTAAGCAACCCGGAAATTATTAATAATCATGTTATTAATACATTCTCAAAGTGGGAAGTCAACCCGAATATTGCAGCAAGAAGGAATGCTAACTTTGAGATCTTTGCATCTGAAGGATGTGAAAATTTTGCCACGTATATTGACTGGTTAGGGTTGTCAAAAGGTTCTGATCTGGTCGTCCTCTCTTCAATGCATCATTATTATTATGACGCTGAGGAATTGAAGAATGTCAGATCGGTTGTAAATCTTAAAGAGTTTAATTATATCAGGAATCTGAACAGCTTTATTCATTCAATTTACAATCTGGCTCCCGAAAAATGTTACTTTATAGGATGCTTTATAAATAATAAGAAGAGGAACGGATATGTGTTAAGATCCAAATCATCTCATAATAAATCTGAAATGATATCTGATGCGGTTGAAAACGGGATCGTTTCAAGGAATCCTTTTCTGAATATGATTTACAGCCTCCTGGATTACAGAACCAACAGGTATTTGTCAAAGAATGAAGTTAAAATGCTCCTGGAAGATCGAGGATTTAACATTCTGGATATGACCGAGTATCAGGGTACAACCTACTTTTGTGCACAAAAGGTTGGTTCTGACAAATAAGTTCCTGCCTTATATACCCGGTCAAATACCGGATTTCCCAGATTACGGCAAATCTTCCTTATTCAATCATAAATAGAATATTAACATTATTATAGTCCACACTGGTCAAATTCATGTTACAGATCAATACTTTCCCATCCTTTTGAAGCTACTTTTTATACACATCTTAATTCTATATTGAATATCAACATACTGCAAAGTAAAGTATTTTAGAGAGTTCTAAAGCCGGAGGCTTTGAAATCCAATAGCCCCGGTCACATCCGGGGTAGAAGTGGAAAAGGGGCATCAACCCCGGAGGGTGTTGAATTAAATTTCACAAATAACAGATATTCAACACAGGTGTTGTTACTATAAAATAACAAACAAACCATGGATGTGACCATTGATATTGGAATCAGACGCCTCTGGTGTAAAAGAAATGCCCTGAGGACACACCCCTATATTATTTACAAGAAACGTCTATATAGCTCATAATATGCGAGTTGGAGATTCCTCACTTCGTTCGGAATGACAGATCATTTTATAAGAGGGAGGGAGAAGCGGCGATTCGCACATTAGGTGATCTTAATAGTCAAATATTTCTTGCGAATCGCCGCTTCTCCCTCTTTTCCACATTATTAGCCCGTCATTTTGGACGAAGTGAGGAACCGGGCAGAATGCGAGCTCACCGGAGGTAATCCCCTGTAACATCCGGAAATTCTCTAAAACAGGTTTACACAATGTATTTGTGTATAAAGATTAGCTTCAAAAGGTGTGGAAGTATTGACATTTAATATCATACCTTTCTCCACCTCAACACACCAGGCTGTTGGGCATTGATGGGACCCTTGCAAAAGCTAACTGAATTCATAAAGCGAAAATAAACATTAGTGGGGTTGAAAACGGGATCATTTCAAGGAATCCTTTCCTTAAAATGATTTATAGTCTTTTAGATTACAGAACCAACCGGTATCTGTAAAAGAATAATGTGACAAAGCTCCTGCCTTGTTTACCCGTTCACCTTATGAATATCCCAGACCAGGACAAATTTTCCTGATCCAATCATAAAAAGAATATTTACATTATTACTGGCCACACTGGTCAAATTCATGTTACAAAAGAGTTTTGTGCTATTAAACAATATTATTCCGATCTATCATATTGACAATGTGTTTATTATCATCTCATAATATTCTTCATTTTATCAGATTGTCTAAATTCCCGGTAAAAAACAGCTCATTTTGACTAAACCGTTCATTTTGTTTATCAATAATCCATTTTTTTAGATAATCATACTTATTTAGCTGGTAAACGATAATCTGAATTGTCGCATTTCACCATCAGTCCGGGCTCAGCCTATTGATTCTGACAACCTTATTAAATACCTTCAATCCTGAAGTTTCAATCATTGGCTATGAAGAATAATACTGACTTAAAAGGATCATATCTTATTAATAAACAGAAAATTAAGACTGATATTAATCAGGATTTAATTCCATTAGATTTAAGTTTAAAACATCCAGCTCTTGACCTTTTGACAGCTGAAGGCGGGGAGAGCTTTTATAATTATATCGAATGGCTGGGATTGGCCAGTGATCCCGGATTAGTTGTCCTTTCTTCGATGCATCATTATTATTATGATACTGATGATCTAAGGAATACACAGACTGTTGTGAATCTTCTGCCTTTAAACCAGATAAATAATGTTAAAGGGTTTTTCCATTCAATCTATCATTTAATTCCGCATAAATGCTATTTCATTGGGTGTTTCACAGATTACAGGAAAGAATATGTGAGCCTTTTTAAAAAAGATCCGGTTGATGAACATTCAGAGGCTGTTGATCAGGGTATTATATCGAGGATCCCATTCTTAAATTTTTTATTTAAATTAGTGGATCGGAAGACCAACAGATTTATTTCAGGTAAGAATGTGGCTTTATACCTGGAGGATCTGGGTTTGAAAGTACTGGACATGACCGAGCTTAACGGGAAGACATATTTTTGTACAAGGAAAGTCCAGTCGGTAAATAATGGAGCCTCAGCACATTAGCTTTTTCTCGAAATTTTTTATCAAATAACCTTAAATAATTTTTGTAAAGTTTTCTACTGATGGATATCATTAGTCAATTGATAAATCTCAGAATAATCGCATTTCTAAAGAAATGGCATTTATTGAATTTTATCATTGGGACCATAGATATCCTCTCCATTACTATAGCATTCCAGCTTTCATATTTCATTAATTACTTTACTACAGGTGGCTTCTTCTTCTCAGAAATTGAATTTCTGACTCTGTACCTGGCTATCCTTCCCTTCTGGTTAATAGTTATGTATTTTATAAACATTACTGAGATCCCGAGGACCAAGCGTTACAGAGTACTTTTCCTTGAATATTTCCAGTCAGCCATGGTTATAGGAGTGATCCTGCTGGTTATCTATTTCGTTTTCAAGATGGTATGGATATCCAGATTATTTCTGATTGAGCTGACTTTATTAGGGACAGTTTTCCTGTTCATAATCAGGGTATTTGAATACAAGGTTTTTAAAAATTACCGGGCTAAAGGATACAATTATATTAATGTGGTACTGATCGGTGACGAATCCTCCGTATCCTTTATTGACAGGCTTTTAACCAACAGGGAGTGGGGATACAGGATAATTGCAATATTTACTATGACGGAAAGTCTCAAAGATAAGTACGAAAAAACCATTATCCTGCTTCCCGACGAATATATCGGTGTTCTGAATGACCTGATGGAGGGTGATATTATAGATGAGGTCTTCTACCTGAAAAACAAGATTTTACCTTATGAAATACGAAACGTAATAAGGTCCTGCGAAGAACTGGGGGTCACATTCAGGTTAAGATATAATGATGATAAAATTAACCTGACCAATGCTATTAAAACAAATATTGAAAATGAGAAGTTCCTCACATTTATTAATATTCCCTATAAATCAAATGCCCTGGCAATAAAAAAGGTGATAGACATTAACTTCTCCCTGCTTGCCCTTATTATTTTATCACCCTTATTTTTAGGCATTTCAATATTAATAAAATTAACCTCGAAAGGACCTCTGATATACAAACAGTCCAGGGTAGGGCTCCGTGGCCGGCAGTTCGACCTCTACAAATTCAGGACTATGATCCAGGGTGCTGATGACCTGCGCAGTGAGCTGGATTCAAAAAATGAAGCTGACGGCCCGGTCTTTAAAATAAAAAATGATCCTCGTATAACCGGAATCGGAGGATTTCTACGTGAAACCGGACTGGATGAATTGCCCCAGCTGATAAATGTTCTCAGGGGAGAAATGTCATTGATCGGACCGCGTCCCCCATTGAAAGAAGAAACCAGACAGTACAAACGGTGGCAGCTGAGGAGGCTCTCAGTAAAACCAGGATTATCATGTTTCTGGCAGATAAAGCCTGACCGGAACAGCATTAAATTTGAAAAATGGATGGAGATGGACCTGGCTTATATTGATAACTGGTCGCTGAGGCTGGATTTTATTATTCTGGTAAAAACGATAAAGACGGTGTTTCAGAGGACGGGGCAGTAGAAGAAGTACTTAGAGTACTTAGAATACTTCGAGTACTTAGAGTTAGAAGGCGGAGGTCGGAAGAGGTAAGTCGGTAGAAGAAAGTCGGAAGTCAGAAGAACGAATTCGGAAGACTGAAGTAGGAAGTTAAAAACAGCGGGCAGGGAAACAGTTTGCAGTCTGCAAAGGGCAGTTGGCGATCTTAAGTTCTCAATCGGAACTCCCGATTATCGAACCAATGAAACATCACATGAGAATCATAACGTTACTCTAGCAAGATCGTTCTTGTATCATATGTCCACGCTGCGAAATATCCCAGGGCACCGTTGCTTATATTGGATTTTGGATTGTATGGAACTGGTGGAATGTATCTTCTCTTCCAGAAAAGAATGTCATCCAGTTGATAAAAATAATTATATGCTGCTTCATCCATAGTAAAAAGTTGAACTTCAACCTCGCCACCCTGATAAAAGATACTTTCTGAAAAACTTATAATATTGTCTGAATTGCTAAAAGAGCCTCCATTTGCACCTGTTTCGGTCATCATGAAATACCTGTCTTCTATAAGCTTACCTTCAGATTTAAAACTGATCATATAATAGTTTTTCACTTCAGGATTATCATTAAATCTACATTTAATCGAGAACACCAGATCTCCATTTGGATTCAGGATGCTTACTTCGTTTGATTTGCTGTAATCAACTGATTTTAACATCGTTCCCACAGGCATTTGCGATTCACAAACATAAATTTTATCATCGTTGATAATTTCAATCTCAAAATTTGTCTCTTCAGTTCCGGTGATTGTATTGCCAACATAATATCCGTTGCCCACATATTCCAGGGTCTCCATTATAGATCCATTATTCACTCTGATATTGGCATCGGTAATTAACTCCGGTTTTTCTGATGAAAAGAAGCCTGTGGTTCTGGTTAATCTGACAGAACATACAGAATCTTTACAGATAACTCCTTCGACAACGAAGGCCGGATCAGCGGTTTTGAGATCAATATGCACAACTTCCTCGCAGGACCATGTAAGTGCAAGGGTTGTTAAGATAATATATATTCTTTTTATCATTATAGTAAAGTGCCTAAAGTACTTCGAGTACTTAGAGTACTTGGAGTTAGGATCCGTAATTCAAAATTCAAGGATCGAAGTCGGAAGTCCGAAGTCGGAAGAGTTGTGACAGTATGCAGTTGGCAGTTGGTAATAATTCCGATATCCGCAATCCGAAATCCGCAATATCTTCCCCTTTTCTTCATTGACCCTGGAATTTAAAACTATACCCGATAGAAGGAACGATCCCGAACAAACTCAGTCTCACTGCCTCTGTTGTTCCGGGAACAGTCTCGCTTTCCCTGAAAGTTATCATGTACGCATTATGCCTGTTGTACAGATTATAAACCGAAAAGTCCCATTGCGATTTGATTTTTTTACGGTTTTTGCCATCCAATGTCAAGCTGAAATCGAGCCTGTGGTAAGGCGGCATCCGGTATCCATTCCGTTCTGTGTAATATGGGACAGGAATACCGTTGAGAAGGTATTTTCCGCCTGGAAAGGTAACAGCGTTTCCGGTAGCATAGGTCCAGATACCGGATAGCGATATGCGGCGGCCAATCTTATATATCGAAACTATGGAGAAATCATTTGTTTTATCATACTTTACAGGGTACCAGCAATAATTATTGATCCCTTCTATTCTGTTTTCCGTTCTTGAGATTGTATAGCTTATCCAGCCTGAGAAATTGCCGTACCTTTTCTTTACATAGAGTTCCAACCCATAGCTTCTCCCCTTGCCTGAAAGAATCTGTGATTCAACATGTTCATTAAATATTATCTCTGCGCCATCTTTATAATCCACAGTGTTCCTTATATTCTTATAATAGGCTTCGAGGGATGTTTCAATGGAATTATCCAAAAAATTTCTGAAATACCCTGCAGAGATCTGATCCACAATTACCGGCCTGAGGTTATTGCTGCCGGGCATCCATATATCTGTCGGAGAGCCTGATGTAGTATTGGAAAGCAGATGCAAATATTGCGACATCCTGCTGAAAGATAGCTTTAAAGAACTATTCTCATCAAGCATATAACTTAACGAGATTCTGGGTTCAAGAACCGCAGCAGGAAAAGCAATATTTCCGAAACCATAATAACTTGAATCAACCGGCTTGTTTGCCTCATTATAATTATAAAACCATCCGGGTCCTACCTGACTGAATGCTGATAACCTGAGTCCGTAATTAGCATTTAACCGGGATGAGATCCTATGTTCATTCTGGAAATAAAGGGCACCTTCAATCCCCCTTTTTTCCCTGAGCCTGATATTATATTCTGTCCTGTCACTTGATGTTATCTCTCCTGGCTTGAATGTGTGATTTATAAAATCGAAACCGAATTTTAAAGTATAGTCAGGATTGAAATACCAGGTTGCATCCTCCTTAAAGCTCACGTCTTCAATACCTGATCTTAACCGGATCCTGAAATCGCCATAAATAAAGCCATAATTATATCTGCTGTAAATAAGTGAAGTATTGGAAAATAGCTTATCAGAAAAAAGATGGTTCCACCTGAGGGTACCCGTGGTATTGCCCCATTTAGTCCCTAATTCATTTCCCAGTTCAAATACATCTTTGCCAAAATAACCTGACAGAAAGATCCTGTTTCTTTCATTTAAAGTACAGTTTAGTTTTGCATTGAAATCATAAAAATAAAATTGTATATCGTCTCTGATTATATTGTCCGGAAGAAATGCTTTGGCAACCAGATCTGCATAGGTCCTGCGACCAGTTATAATAATTGACATTTTTTCTTTAACAATGGGTACTTCCAGGGTCAATCGGGAAGATACCAGTCCGATGCCTCCTGAGAGGCTTAAGTTTTTGCTGTTACCGTTGTTCATTACAATATCCAGCACAGAAGAAGCCCGGCCTCCATATTTTGCAGGTATTCCACCTTTATAAATTGTGACATCTTTAATGGCATCTGAATTGAATACTGAAAAGAAACCCATCAGATGACCAGAGTTGTAAACAGGGGCCTCATCAAGAAGAATCAGATTCTGACCTATTGAGCCACCTCTGACATTGAATCCGGTACTCCCTTCGCTGGCACTGCTTATACCCGGGAGAAGTTGAATAGTTTTAAGGATGTCTTTCTCACCAAAGAGAACCGGTACCTGTACAACGCTTTTAAGATCAATCTTTTCTATTCCTGTCTGGGCAGAGGTAATATTCTTATCATCTCTTTCAGAAGATACTACAACTTCATTTAAAGCCTGAACTGATGGGTACAACCCGACATTAATTACCAGATCCCCATCCAGGGTAATATCCCTGAGAGTACTATGATATCCGACGTAGCTAAACCTTAATTGATACGATCCATCAGGAAGAGATAGAGAATAAAATCCGTATGAATTTGTTGATGCACCTTTATCTGATCCAACTGCCAGAATGGTTGCACCGATCAGGTCTTCTCCTGTTTCTGCATCGTAGATTTTGCCACTTATCGTGTAGTTTTGCTGTCCAAAGACGAATAACGGAAATATAGCAAATAGAATAAGTAACCTTTTCATTCCGCAATATTTTTTATGCTTTACCGATTGTCATTACTTTTAATAAAAGTTTTTATTACTGCGGTCGTACTTGCAATTTCTTAGCCTGCCTTATATAGTTTTACCAAATTTAGTAAAATCAGATAAGAATCCAGATTCCAGAGTCATTTATTCTCTGATTAGGCACACTTTGTCCTGATCTGCAGGTCGGGTAGCCAAAATATCCAAAATCCAACGGTTTTCAAGGTTTTTGACAAATGACTGTTCTGTGGTGATATATTGTTAAATCTAACCAGTGAATCCTGATTTCTTCAAGGTAAATAATGAGCTTTTCCCTCGAAAACCGGGTAACAGCTGTTATTGAATGTCCTTTAAAATTGGTTGAAAAGATTTGATTTCGTAATTTTACACGCACGGGAGCTCATGAAGATTAAAACCCACATTTGATTTGATTAACCCTGATTCTGACTATGAAAATAAACCACATTAAAACACTGACTTTCCTGTTCATGACTCTTTATGTATCATGTGTACCTGTCAAACAATTAAGTTACTTCAATGATATTAATGAACTTGAAGAACCGGGTTAATCCAAGAATACAAAAAATCATAATGCCATTTGATAAACTCTATATTAATGTCTGAGTATTGACCCTCAGACAAGCCAGATATTTAATCCGACCAATGAAATGAGAAGCGGAAGTTCCGGTTCTACAGTGGTATTCTGGGATACCTGGTCGATGAAAAAGGAAATGTAAATTTCCCGTTTGTTGGCGATATAAATGTGGGCTCTCTTACGACCTCCCAGGCAGCTGCAAAAATTCAGAAAGCTCTTAGTGAATATGTTTCAAATACTTCAGTAATTGTAAAATATATTGATAACCAGGTTACTGTCATGGGTGAAGTTAACCGTCAGGGTGTATTCAATTTTACTCAGGACAAACTTAATATTTATGAAGCATTGGGTCTTGGTGGAGGAGTAACCCGTTACGGCGACAGGAAGAATATTATTCTGATGAGACATGAAGGTGAAAAAATAATGCACTACAGGTTAAACCTGTCTGACTCAAAAATTGCAACCAAAGATTATTATTATATTCTGCCAAATGATGTGATCGTTGTAGAACCATTGAAAGGCTATTTCAACAAGTTATTCAAATATTACCTATTCCAACAGTTCTAAGTTCAATAACAACTCTGATTGCTATTCTGCTTTTTACAGGTGTTAAATTTTAAAATTATATTATAAAGATGTCAACTCAAAACGAATCAGTCATCCGAAGCATTTAATATCAAGGAATTTATATCAGCAGGCATTATCATATAAATATTTCTATATAGCCAGTTTTATTGTCTGTATAACTGTTGCTTTATGGTAAATAAATTTTCACCTGCAATTTACCAGGTAAATTCAATCATAGGACCTGTTGATGATAAGCGCACTTCGCTTACTGGGATCAAATGATCTTTTCAGCGGTCTGGGAGCATTGGCTGAGTCAAGAAATCTTGAAAATGATATTAACAGCCTGAAGTCATTTTCGCTAGTGTCCACCACTCTGTACAAATATGAACCTTGAAGTCGGTTATTATATCTGAGAAGAATAAATTATTCGAGGCAGACACGAGCAGATTTATCCTGGTTATCCATATCTGGTCAGTATTGATAAATCTCATATTCAACCTGTTAATGCAAAGTTTTATATTGACATTCTTGACAGGGAATTCATACAGGCTGACATCCTCAGAAGATGAAGTATCACTCTATAATTATCTGGATAATAATATAGTCAGCCTGATTAATGGATTAAAGATAGATACTATCTGCAGGTTTAATGAAACTGTCAATAATAAAATATTTCAAATTTTCAGTTTCCCTCGATAAGAATTATATTCCAGAAAAATCAAAGGAGATGAGTCAATTAATTATTTTGAGTTTTATCATCTTGATAATCTTACCAGGAAATATCTCGGAAGAATTAATGTTGAACCTGTAAGCATTAAATCTTCATTAATAAATGTCAGTTTGCAGGGTGAAAATATAGGACTTACAATTGATTTTCTGAATAAATACCTTCAAAGCTATCTTGACGATAATCTTTCAAAAAAGAACAAGATCTCAATGAATACTGTTAATTTTATTGATTCCCAGATCTCTGAAATATCCGATTCACTGGTCAGATCAGAATCAAAGCTCAGGGATTACCGATCAGCCAATCTGGTAACAGACCTTAGTTACCAGGGACAGCAGGCATCTGGAACAGATGACCCAGATTGAAAATGAACGGTCGACCCTTCAGGTTCAGGAACGGTATTATAATTATATACTCGATTATTTCAACAAGAACCAGGATATGGCAGGGCTTGCTCCTCCTTCTTCAGCTAATGTTGTTGATCCCATAATGAATTCTCTTGTTCTGGAACTTCTTAATTTAAATGCCCAACGATCTACTATTATTAAGCAATAATGCTGAAAAAAACCTTTTCCTTGGACAACTTGAAAATAAGATAAAATTACAGAAACAGACTATTATTGAAAATGTTAAGAATAACCTGAATACTCTTAATCTTACCCAGAATGAGCTGAATTACCGGGCTGATAAGCTTTCAAAAGAAATTTCAAGACTTCCAAGAACTGAGCTTAATATGGTAAGCATGCAAAGGAAATTCAACCTGAGTGATGCTATTTATACATTTCTGCTTCAAAAACGTTCAGAAGCTGCAATAACAATGGCTTCAAATTATCCTGATTATGAGATACTGGAACCTGCACGTGGAATAACAAGAACTATTCTTTCACCCAAAACTATGATAAACTGGATGATTGCGTTTATTCCTGGCATTGATGATCCCAACAATTTATATTATACTTAAAAACTTCTTTAACGAGAAAATGACCTCCGTCAATGATGTTGAGATCTTACTTAACCGTTCTGTATTGAATGTGATATACACCAACAATTATAAAACAGAATCAGTTGTAAGGGAATCTCCCGGATCATCAATTGCTGAATCTTTCCGTAATCTGCGCAGCAGCCTGTTCCTGAAATTCAGATCGAAACCTTTTAAAGTGATAATGGTAACTTCCTCTCAACCGGGAGATGGGAAAAGCTTTATTGCTTTTAACCTGGCTTCTTCTATTGCTTCTGTTGGTTATAAATCAGTCATTATTGATTGTGATCTCCGCAGACCCACTCTTCATAATAAATTTAAATTTGATAATTCCACCGGTCTTTCAAACTATATGGTCAATCACACTTCAAAAGAAGAAATTATAAATGAAACTGAAATAGAAAATCTTTCCTTCATTCCGGCCGGACCCATATTGCCAAATTCATCTGAACTAATTGAAGCAGGAGCACTTGATGATCTTATTGAATATCTGAAAAATAAGTTCGATTATGTTATTATTGATTCAACACCCGCCGGGACTTGTTGCAGATGCAACTCCAATTTTAAAATATGCCGATCATATACTGCTGGTTTGCAGAAATAATGTAACCAGAAAAGATGTTTTTAATGATGTCTTAATATGTTCAAAACAAATAAAATTGAGAATTTTGATGTCGTGTTCAATGATCTGAATATAAAGAAGAGCAGATACGGACGTTATGACAGTTACTATCACAAGAAGAGATAATACTATTTCTGGAAACCTATAATAAAAATCAATAATTAAATAATCCATGATGATCAAATCAATATAAACATAATCAGGGAAAAGTAAGGATCATATATTCTGCAGTCGGCTCATGCTGAAAAGGAAAAGATTAAAGATGAGTCACTTTGCTCTTCAAAGAAGGATATTTTGATTCGATGGGATTTATTATGTTAATAACCTATATTGAGGAAGAGTTCGGGATAAAAACATAGTGATGAAGACCTGATTGAGGAGAATTTTGAATCGATAAATGCAATCACAAATTTTGTAAGCCGGAAATTCAGCATCAGCATTATGTGCGGAATAGCCGGTATAATTGATTATCACCGGAGCAAAGGCAACATTTCTGTAAATATTTTGAAATCAATGCTCCGCATCTATCAGTTATCGCGGACCGGATGAAAGCGGTATCTACCATTCCCATTTTGCTACTTTAGGAAATGTAAGATTAAGTATTATTGATATTGACGGAGGCCAGCAACCATTATCAGATCCATCAGGAAGATACTGGATCGTATTTAATGGTGAAATATTCAATTATAAGGAATTACGCACTGATCTTGAATCAAAGGGCTACAAATTTCAGAACACAGTCAGATACAGAAGTCCTGGTTCAATTATATGCAGTTTATGGACATAAATGTCTTGACCTGCTGAACGGCCAGTTTGCATTTGCAATCTGGGATAAGATCAGAAGAAGAATTGTTTATTGCCCGTGACAGGGTTGGTATACGTCCGTTTTTTACAATTTAACAGATGGTGTCTTTTCTTTTGCTTCTGAAATAAAAGCACTTTTTGAACAGAAATCTATTCAACGGAAGCTGAGGCCGGAAAGCCTTGCTCAGGTATATACATTCTGGTCAACTCTTACTCCTGATACTCCATTTAAAAATATTTTTGAATTATCACCGGGACATTTTCTGACGTTATAACCGAAACGGACTGAAAACTAAAAAATACTGGGAACTGAGTTTCGACAAATAGAGAGTCAAGAATTTCAGTTAAATGATGCCATTGAAAAATTTCATGAATTGTTTACCAGTGCAGTAAGGTTACGGTTAAGAGCAGATGTTGAAGTAGCTGCATACCTGAGCGGAGGAATTGATTCAAGTACAACAGTGGCCTATATTAAAGATATTGAACCCGGGATCCTTAATACATTCTCAATCGGTTTTGAGGAAAAAGATTTTGATGAAAGCAGATACCAGAAAGAAGCGGTTAATTATTTTAATACATCTCATAAATCAATGAATTGTTCTGCGAAGGATATTGCAGAGTTTTTTCCGAAAGTTGTCTGGCATTCAGAGACACCAATGACACGGACAGCCCCTGCTCCTATGCTGCTGCTTTCCAAACTTGTAAGAGAAAATAATATTAAAGTGGTAATAACCGGTGAAGGATCCGATGAGATACTTGCCGGTTATGATATTTTCAGGGAAGCTATCATAAGAAGATTCTGGGCTTCACAACCTGAATCAAACAATAAGACCTCTTCTTCTTAAAAAGTTATATCCTGATCTTCCTCATCTTAAAAAGGCAATCCGAATATTCTGAAAATGTTCTTCGGGTATAAGCTGGATGATATAAATAATCCTTTTTACTCTCATCTTTTAAGATGGAACAACTCAAACCATATCAAAAAACATTTTCCCTTGATATTAAGGCAGAGCTGAGAGGATATTCTCCCTTAAATGAACTTGAAGAAAAATTGCCTGACAGACTTTAAAACTGGGATCTCCTTGTCAAAAGCCCAATGGCTGGAGACAACCATCTTCATGTCGGGTTATCTCCTCTCCTCCCAGGGTGACAGGATGGCAATGGCAAATTCAGTTGAAGGAAGATATCCTTTTCTTGATTACAGGCTGATTGAATTTTGTGCCGGATTGCCCTCACGAATATAAACTTAAAGGACTTAATGAAAAGTTCCTATTGAAGAAACTGATGAAGAAACAGGATCCCCGAAAGTATAATTAAACGTCCAAAACAACCTTACCGGGCTCCGATTCAGAGTGTATTTCTTTCAAAAAGACGACCAGAATATGTAAAATACATGTTATCTGACACTTATACAAAAAGAGCAGGAATTTTTGATTATGATTCGTTATCGGGATTACTTAATAAAATAGAAAAAACAGGGATTGCATCTGAGGTGGATAATATGGCACTGACAGCAATAATTTCAACCCATTTGCTGCATTACCAGTTCATTGAGAATCATAATGAAGAATTTCAAAGTGGACCATTGAAAAACTTGAAAATAATTGAAGATTTTCAACCTTTGTGATCCTTTGAGTAAACCTTTGTGTTCCCTGGTGGTTAAGTATTTTTACCACGAAGGCGCTCAAAGTACAACACAAAGTAGCACAAAGGGATAGTGATTGAATTATGTAAATAAACTATAACATTATGTCCCCGAAAATGCCTTTTTAAAAAGATATTATTCTTCTTGATAACGTTGAATCTGTTGTTAATAAGATAACAGAAAAACTTCGGGCAGATGTTTCTCAGAATTTAAAACGTAATGGTGCTGTAGTAGGCATCAGCGGCGGTATTGACTCCTCTGTTTGCCTGGCACTTGCTGCAAAAGCCTTCGGTCCGGATAAGGTTCTGGGAATTATGATGCCCGAAAAAGATTCAAATCCCGATAGTGAGATACTGGCAAGGGAACTGGCGGATAAATTCGGAGTAAAGGCAATTAAAGAAGATATCACTTCTGCCCTTTCAGGTTTCAAATGCTATGAAAGACGTGATGAAGCAGTCAAAAGAGTATTTCCCGGAGTATGATCCTGCAACTTATAAAATGAAAATCGGTGTGAAAGATTCAGGATTATATAATAATCTTCCTCCTGTGTTTCATCTTACAATTATCGATAGCACCGGGAATCAGGAGGGAGAAGATCCTACCTGTAAAAGAGTATCTTCAGATTGTTGCTGCTTCCAATTTCAAACAACGGACAAGAATGTCGATGTTGTATTATCATGCTGAATCACTGCATTATGCAGTTATTGGTACACCAAATAAACATGAACAGGAACAGGGATTTTTTGTAAAATACGGTGATGGTGGCAGCAGATGTAATGCCTATCGGGAATCTGTACAAAACACAGGTCTATCAGCTTGCTGAATATCTTGGAATTCCGGAAGCTATAATTAAAAGAACACCAACAACTGATACCTATTCAGCAGAACAAACACAGGAAGAATTCTTCTTCCAGCTGCCATTTGAACTGATGGACAGGTACTGGTACGGATTTGAGAACGGTTATTCTCCGAAAGAGGTTGCAGACGTTATGGGGGAAACAGAGGAGAGGGTAGAGGCCTTATTCCGGAATTTTGAACGAAAGAGAAGAACTACTGAATATCTGAGAATATCGCCGGTTAGGGATTATTTTGGTAAATAGGTATTTGTCAGGAGAAAAGTAGTATGAAGCATGAAGTGCAGGTATGCAGTGATCAAATTCAGAAATGAAGGACGGTATAAACTTTATATATGAATACCTTATATTATTTGACCAAATGAATTAATTCTTTGATAAATAATCTATCTGAATAAAAACTTATCAGATACCTTTAGTGTTATATTAACAACCGGGTTTATTAAATTATATTATGAAAAAAACAGTTGTAGTTTTAATGGCATTTTTCCTCGCGGGTACATTTGCAGTTAATGCTTCAGTAACTGCCTTCAACAGACCTCATCATAAGCCACACCCCGAACGCGGCGGACATCCGGGTGTTGGGGCTCCGCTTGACGGTGGACTCCTTACGATACTGGGTGCTGCTGGTGTAGCTTATTATGGAGCGAGGAAAAAGAAGAGAACCCCGGAAGCTTAAATTAATTCGGGAAGCCTCCTGCAAAGGGAGGCTTCTTATTTTCATGTTAATTTTATTGTTTACATAATGCTTGTTAATTGGTATTGATTGGCAATTCCTGGCTCAATATTTTTTGCCCATGTCTGTTTTGTACTTCTGCTATTCATTTGTAATATTGTTAAGGAAAGTGTAATAGAATATATGTGGAAAGTAAGGCGGTTCATAGTTCTGACATCTATAATCCTGGCTTGTCTGACAATCTATCTTATTCTGAGAATATTTATATTTGGTTATGATCCTTTAAAGCCCTTGATTTCTTACGTCTCAGATAATTATCTCTTATTTATTGAAAAATTATCAAATCAGTTTCTGTCCTTTATCGGAGATGAGGTCAGGTTCAGAAATCACCTTATAGTATTGAATGATATTCAACTGGAAGGATTTGTTCCACATCTGATTTATATAAAAACTGTTATAGCCGGACTGACAATGATCTGGTTAACAAAAGCTATTGCAGGCAGGAAAGTCCTGTATTCGACAATTTTAATATTTACCGATCTGTTGTTTAATGTCATTTATTTAACTTCAGGAGCACACCTGGTCCATACGGAAAATCCTGATTTCAGGATTCTGTCAGTCCCTTATATTTCAGGTTTCATAATTTTAATAACGACCTTGTTACTTTGGTACAGGATTAATAAAGAATCAATTCTGGAGAGCCTCAGAAAAATTAAAATCAATCGCTTCCTGACCGACAGGAAAATCATCTCTCTTTTTATTTTAGTTTATATCTATTTCATATTATTTCAATTTATATTCAACCTTTTTGATTTCTACCACTGGATAAATATCCTGTTACTTGCTGCACAAAAAATCACTTACCATCCTGGGAGAAAAAGTAATAGTCGAACCATATTATCTTACTGGCACAAACGGATCGGTTTTCGTATCACAGGGTTGTATCGGATTGAAAATGATGTTCCTTTTTGCATCTATGGTCTATCTTACGAAAAAAGAAAACATAACCTGCATAATCTACATTTTATCCGGTATCCTGTTCCTTAATCTCGTAAATATAGTAAGGCTTGTTTTACTGTATATAAAAGTTCAGAAGTATGGAGAAAATCTGACTGTGATGAACATACACAATCTCTATGATTATATAGTTTATGCCATCATTTTTGTACTTTGGATTGTTTGGTTTGAGAGATTTGCGGATATCCGGTTAAGAAAACGGGGAGAGGTGAGTGGTGAGAGATGAGTGGTGAAAAATGAGTAGTGAGTAGTGAGAGATGAGTTGTGAGTGGTGAGTGGTGAGTGATGAGTTGTGAATGGTGAGAGATGAGTTGTGAGTGGTGAGTAATGAGTCGTGAGTGTAAAGAAGATAACGACGTTTAATGAAAAAAATATTATAATTTGCAACTATATCTGATAAACATTATATTTGTCAAACATAATATATAGTTATGTTTGTAAACAGGGAGACAGAAATATCAAGACTTAAGCGTGTGCTTGACAGTGACAATGCTCATCTGGTTGTCATTTATGGTCGTCGCCGCTGCGGAAAATCAACTCTCCTTAAGAGGGTCATGACCGATACAACAGTTTATTTTGCAGCTGATATGAGAGAAACGCCCCTTCAGATAAAAGCTCTTGCACAAAGGATTGAAAAATTTATACCGGGTTTTGCCGGTCCCGTTTATCCTGATTGGGACTCACTTTTCAGGAGTCTGAATACCAGTCTGAAAAGTCATATCACCTTATGTATTGACGAATTTCCATACCTGGTAAAGAACTCTCCGGAGTTACCTTCTATTTTGCAGAATATACATGATGACGGGGCACACAGCAATTTTAGCATAATCCTTTGCGGATCATCACAGATGATGATGCACGGATCTGGTGCTTGACAGTCATGCACCACTTTATGGAAGAGCAGATGAAATAATGAAGATACAGCCGATGTCCGCAGCACACCTTAAAAGGTTTCTTGGACTTTCGGCAATTGAAGCTGTCACAGAATATGGTATCTGGGGTGGAGTGCCCCGGTACTGGGAAATACGAAAAGCTTCCGGCAGTCTTGATGCAGCTCTCAGAGAGCATATTGTAAACCAGTATGGGCTGCTTGCAGATGAACCGGAACGGCTCTTCTCAGATGAGATCCGGACTTCAGTTCAGGCATTTACCCTGCTGAGTCTTATAGGTTCAGGCTGTCACCGGCTTTCAGAGCTGGCAGCACGTATGGGAAAACCTGCCACGCATCTGTCAGATGCATTGGCATTTTTGACCGAACTGAAATATGTGAGGCGCGAAATACCGTTTGGAGAGTCATTGCGCTCGACTAAAAGAAGTCTTTATAAAATAAACGATCCTTTTCTTAATTTTTATTTCACATTTGTTCTTCCGGAAAAGAGTCGAATTGACCTTGGACTTTCCGGACAAGTGATAAAAGAAGTAAAGAAAAAATTGCCGATATATACATCAACCATATGGGAAGAGCTTTGCCGTAAGGCGGTTCCATTTATAATCAAGGGTAATGAATTCAGTCAGGCATCCCGGTGGTGGGGAAAAGGAATTAATGGAGCGCCTTTGGAAATTGACGTGGTTTCAGAATCTATCGACAAAAAAGAAATCCTGGTTGGAGAAGCTATATGGAGTGAGAAGAAAGATCTGACAAGCATTGCCAGTGAATTGTTAAGTAAGGCCGGGAAACTTCCCTTTGCAAGGAACTATAATGTTATACCGGCACTTTTTGTCAAGACCAAATCTACTAGTTTTCTGTCCGGCATCATGGTTTTTGACCCGGATGATGTGATAGAAGCTCTAGAACAGGGCGCTGGGGGTGGAGCGCCGGGCGGAAATAAGTGAGTGGGGCGCAATGAGAAATGAGATATGAGCAGTGAGTAGTGAGTAGTGAGTAGTGAGTAGTGAGTAGTGAGTAGTGAGTAGTGAGAAATGAGTGGTGAAGGATGGTTGGGAGAACATTAAATTAAAAAATAAATGAGTCAGGTTAACAGTTTCAGAGATTTGATAGTATATCAGAAAGCTTATAAGCTGGCTATGGAAATTTTTGAAATTTCGAAAAGCTTTCCAAAAGAAGAAAAATACTCACTGACCGATCAGATCAGGAGATCCTCAAGATCAGTTACATCAAATATATCCGAAGCCTGGGCCAAGAAAAAAATACCCAAAATCATTTGTTAATAAATTAACCGATTCACTGGGAGAAGAATATGAAACTGAAGTCTGGTTAGATTATTCTAAGGATTGTAAGTATATTACAGACTTATTTCATATCTGAACTAATGAATCAGTATGATGAAGTCCGTAAAATGCTTATTGCAATGATTAATCATCCAGAAAAATGGACTCCTTAATTCTCACTACTCATCACTCTAAACTCACCGCTAAAAGATGAATGCTTTCGACTACTTCTTCGAAAACACTTCAAACCTCGACAAACTATTTCTTGTCGGAAAAGAGGAAATCACCTATAAAGATCTTTATAACTCCTGTCTGAACCTTGCAGAATGGATTGAAAATAAGAGTAGGTCAGAATAAACATATCCTGCTTCTTTCTGTAAACAACCTGTTCTTCCTGAAGGTATATCTGGCTGTTATTAAGTCAGGAAATATAGTTATACCATTGGATCCAAATATCGAAAAAGACAACTATAGGTATATCTCACGATCTGACCAATCCCGAATTAATATTTCTTACAAGAGATGTTGAAAAAAGGCTTGACATTGAATCAGATAAATCAATATTCCCTGACACACTCATCACTCACCACTCACCACTCACCACTGAACCCGGCATGCGGCACACGGCACACGGCACTCTGAGCCCTGAGCCCTGCGCCCTGAGCCCTGAATTTGAAACACAAAACATACAGGCGGACAGCGAACGCTGTGCCGAAATCATCTTCACTTCCGGTTCCACCGGAAAACCAAAAGGAGTAATGATCTCACATAAAAACCTGATTGCCAATACAGGTTCAATTGTTGAATATCTGAAACTGATCAGAGATGACAGGATGCTTGTTGTTTTGCCATTTTATTATTGTTATGGACTTTCACTTCTGCATACTCATTTGAGAGTGGGTGGATCAATTGTATTCAATAATTCATTTATTTTCCTGGGAAAGGTAATTAAAGACCTTCTTGAATATAAATGCACAGGTTTTGCAGGTGTACCAAGTCATTTTCAGATTCTGCTCAGAAAATCTGATTCATTTAAAAAGACAAAATTTCCTGATCTTAAATATGTTACACAGGCAGGTGGTAAGCTTGCACCTATTTTTATTGATGAATTCAGGGAAAGTCATCCTGAGGTGAAATTTATTGTAATGTACGGGCAGACTGAAGCCACAGCAAGGCTATCCTGGCTGCCTCCTGAGTTATATGAAAAGAAAAAAGGATCTATGGGAAAAGGGATTCCCGGAGTTGAACTTAAAGTAGTAAATGAAAATGGGGAAAAGATAAAACCTGGAGAGACCGGTGAAGTAATAGCCCGGGGTGATAATATTATGATGGGCTATTTTGCTGATGAGGAGGGCACAAAAAATGCCATCAGGAACGGATGGCTTTATACAGGTGACCTCGGAACTGTCGATGAAGACGGATATATCTATCTGACTGCCAGATCAAAAGAGATCATTAAAAGTCAGGGGAAAACGAATAAGTCCTAAAGAAATTGAAGCTGTGATACTTGAGATCCCTGAAGTTATTGACTGTTCTATTGAAGGAATTGAAGATGAAATACATGGGGAAGCTGTTAAGGCAACAATTGTAATTAACGATAAATCAGACAAAAGCAATGTCCTGGAAAAAGTAAAAATACATTGTACAAAAAAGCTTGCAGCTTATAAAATACCGTTGATCTTTGAAATAAACGAAAAAATGGTGATTAGTGCAACGGGGAAAAAGATTAAAATGAAACTATAGACCCAAAAGTAATTGCTTATTTTTGACATTAGTTATGAAATCTAATATTAGCCAAAATGACAATTGATCATATTTGTTTTGCTGTCAGTAATTTAGGCGAAGGTGTCGCCTATTGGGATAATGTTTTTGGCTATAAGTAAATGACAAAAATAGTGGAGAACAAACTTCAAAAAGTAAAAGTGACTTTCCTGAGAAAGTAAGAAAGTATAAAGGTTAAGCTTATTGAACCACTTGAAAATAATAAATCACTACTAAATTTTGTCAATAAAGGGGGCGGAGGATTTCATCATCTTTGTTTCAGATGTTCTGACCTTAATGAAGAAATTAATGAATTAAAAAAGAAAGGTTTATTACTGCTTGATCCTCCCCAACCAGGGGTAAACTTTTTTGCTGATTTTCTCATACCGGCGCAAATTTCAAAGTCAAATTAAGCCTATAGTGTTTTCTAAACAATGAATGAGATATAAAAACACCCTTTTTTCAAATGAATCCTAATAGTTGCTTAATTGATAGAATTATCTTCATCATATTTTCTGTGGTTATGTTTATACCTGACGGAATGCAAATCCCATTCTTAAATAGTTACGCATATATACCGTTTGAATAAGATGGGTAAGATGAAAAAAACAGGCTGTAAGTGCATTGGTTTCCAAAGTGGGCGTAATTCAATATTCCATCTCTTTATTACTCTCTGCTCAATTACTTCCATCAGCCCTCTACCAATTCCTGCCAGGACATTACTCATCCGCTAATTATTTCCAATTTCACTGTGTTGATAATGGGGAGCCTAATCCCTTGCCTGAGTTGATAGGAGTCTGGCTTTTTCTATCAATGCCTTTTCATTTGAAATGAGTGCTCCACTTCCTGAAGTTGTAATTATTTTATTTCCATTGAATGATATAACAGAAAAATGACTATATTAGATTTCGAAAATTAATTAGTCCACATTATTTGGGGGCTACACTAACACATAGTAACCTTTATTAGCTTGGTATTAATATGATCGATATAATATTTCACTTCACTACACAATATCTGAGAATATATTACGCTAACCTTAATTGATGTAACAAAAACACATATTTATCGTTCAAGTTAAAAAGTTAGTCAATATTTTTCGCACTTTCATCAAATTACTCTAAAGGGACTGAAAAATGAAGAAATTATTATCTTCTCTATTTCTATCGATGAGCCTGATAGCTTCAGGCACTAATTATTATGTTAAAAATGGAGGTAATAATTCCTTAAGTGGGCTTGATGATAAAAATGCCTGGGAATCTATTAGTAAAGTGAATAGTTTTTCTTTTGTGCCTGGTGATTCCATATTATTTAAGTGTGATAATAAATTCATTGGTACGCTTATCCCGCCAAGTAACGGATCAGCAGGTAATCACATAGTATTTGGTTCTTATGGTTCGGGTGATAAGCCCATTTTAACTCCTAATAACGTCGTAACAGGAATTACATGGACTGCCTATGGCACGGATGGAATTTATAGTACATCAGACATCCCTTATAATCCGGGGAATCTGCTTATTAACTGGGGGAATAAAATCAATAAAATCTATGATGATTTTTTTGCAACTCCAAACCCTTATTATTATAAATGGACATCGTTAGATTTTATGCGTTTACCGACAGATACATCATGGACAATGAATAGCATATCAAGAATCGAATTTTGGGATGCGTTAGAGGCGCTTTATTGTTACGATAAAGGAACAGGGACTACTTATATACGTTTCAGGAATGGTGAAAATCCAAACGATTCTCTATTAGCATTTTCACAGGCAGGAGTTACTTATGCTGCAATTAATATAACAAGCAAGGATTATATAACTATACAGAATTTATATATATTGGGCGGAGATTTTGGCATTTATATTGTCGGCCCAGCCCCTGTAACAAGCGATAATATAACTATCGAAAATTGCACAATTATATCTTCAAATGAAAAAGTACGTATAGTCAGTTCAAATGCCGTTACTGTAAGAAACTGTACCTTTACAAATAATTATCTGAGTTCTTATTCACCGGGAGCATGGACAAATGGTACAGCGTACGAAGATGGCGTCCAATATATGTATTATTATTTTTTTAAACTTGTATTAGACAAGAATACATCCAGTAGAGCTGATGGGGCGATTACTATGACGGGTGGTGAGTCTGATAATTGTTCATTTCACAATAACACTGTAACAGAGTGTGTGAATGGTATCGCTATGTTCGGTCATAATATTACCTGTTATTCAAATAGTATTTCGGGTACATCAAGCGCAGGGATATTTATGGATCCAATAGGGCCTACTTATACTTATGATAATTATTTAGTCGATTGCAATATCGGATTTAGATTTGGAGGAATTGACAGGACCACTTATACTAATAGGATACATTATGTTTATAAGAATAGGGCGTATATAACTGAAGGACAGTTAATGTATCTTCATTATGATGGCACAGGCCCTTCTGCTACAGAAGCATATATTTATCATAATAGTTTTATAGTATATGAAGGAGTACAGGTATCGGGTAATGCAATGGATTATCCTGACTATGGTACAGGATTTGTATTCGTTAATAATATAATTTCATCATCACGGCAGGCATTTACCGGATGGTCAGCTATGGTAAATCATGATAATCTTTTTATTTGCGATTATAATTGGATTAGCGGGCGTTATTATAGCAATACTTCTGCAGTTTGGGTACCTGTACCACATAATATTAAATATCCCCCTGGGCCAACTTTTTGGGATCATTCTATTGATCCACCTGACTTTACGAAGGTTGCGGATACTGAAGTAATAGATGCCGGAATTGATTTATCTAAAACTTTTACAATAGGTGGAGTAAATTATTCTCCATTACCTGGTATGAATCCGGGTTATTATAATGGGACAGCCCCTGATCTTGGATCAGTTGAATTTCCAGGGTCTGTTCCAAAACCAGTCACGAATAACTTAGTACTCTTCAGTAATCCCAATCATGGAAACTTTTCAATTTCTTTTACTGAACCTTATATTACATCAAGGAGCGATGTAAAGGTTGCATCCATGAATGGCAAAATAGTTTATCAAGGAATCTTAGAACCGGAAGATCTATATAAGGAATTTTCATTACCGCATATTCCACCTGGGCTATACGTTCTAATTATTTCCGAAGATGAAATAATAATCCTCATTAAAAAATTCATTATACTGTAATAGTATAAACTTTTCTTCATTAGGGACATTCGCAAAATAGACAAGATTTATGAGGATCCGGCCGGGAGGCGTTGAACCTGGTCGGATTTTTTGACCCTTGTTTTATTGTAGGCGGTAGAGTTAAAAAGTGCAACTTATTTTCTGTAAAATTATCAACCCCCGGTTATAAGTATTTCTTCTCCCGGTAAAAGGATCTCATTTACAGCTCCTGCTACAATTGTTATTGAGGCTTTATGCAACTGATCATGGCACCATAATTAAGGTAGAATTCTTTAGTGGCAGCTTTAAATTTGGAGCATTAACAATCTCTCCTTATTCTTATACCTGGAAAGATGTACCTGTAGGTACGTATTCAATTACTGTAGCAGCCACTGATAATTACAATGCAAAAAGCAGTATCGGCGGCAGTGACGGTAATTGTCAACAATGGCACCCTCTATGAATCAACTCCCAGTTGTCAATATCACTTCTCCCGGTAATAACTGTACAATCATAGCCCCTAAAAATATAACAATTTTAGCCGATGCCACAGATTTGGATAGAACTATCAGCAAAGTGGAATTTTATTCTGGGAACAATAAGTTAGGTGACAGCTATACATTTCCATACTCGATCCAGTTTGAATGTACAAAAGCCGGAATCTATGAAATAACTTCAATTGCAACAGATAATTTAAATGCTGTTTCTTCTTTCTCTTTCATACCACTTTACGCGACTTTGTATAATAATCCGGATGTTATTAACCATTATCCAAATCCGACAGACGGACAAATTACCATTAGTCTGGTTAACTAATCCTCTGGCAAAAGAAAATACAATGACTATTACTACTTTAAAAGGGAATACCGTTTATTCCGGGGCTCTAATGAAAGATGATGAAAATACAAATCAATTTGATTTATCTTATCTTGATAAAGGAGTATATATTATGATTATTACAAGTAATCATATTGCATTTACGAAGAAATTTGTTAGAAGGTGATTTAAAATATTATTGCTTTTCATTTTTCCATTAAAACCCGAATCATAATTGTGCCAAAAACTATATTTCAAATAATATCATATTTATAAATTAATATTTTGAGTATACTGATTATTTGTAATAGGTTATGATATTATTCTCCTGATTGTTCTGCAGATGTAATCTAGTTCATCATTATTTAATTCAGGATAAATTGGAAGAGATACTGTACCATTCCATATACTGTTCAGTATTTGGGAAATCATACGGATTTAGTTTATATGTTTCTTTATAATATGACATTCGATGCAAAGGTTTATAATGAACTGAAGTTCCAATTCCTTCATTTGCCATTAAGTTAATGAATTCATTCCGTGATACAGTAGCTTCAGGCTTGATAATAATTGGGAAGAGATGCCATGAATGATTTTCTATTGGACCTATGCATTCAGGAAGATCAATTAGTATTTAAATCTTTTAGATGCTCATAGTATAAATTGCACAACGTTGTCTTTGTTCACGGAAATATTCAGCTTTTTCAAGCTGGGCAAGACCTATAGCTGCATTAATATCAGGCATATTATATTTAAAACCCGGGGCCACTACATCATATTCCCAGGAAGTCTTATTTGAAGTAAATCTTTCCCAAATATCACGGTTAATACCATGCAGTCGCATAATTTTTACCCTTTTATAAATATCCTCATCATCGGTTACAAGCATACCACCCTCTCCTGTGGTAATGGTTTTATTCGCATAGAAGCTAAAACAGGTCACATCGCCAAACGATCCAATAAAACGATCCCGAAATTTTGTAGGAAAAGCATGAGCAGCATCCTCAATTACACTGAATTATTGTTTTTTGCAGATATCAATAATTCCCTTCACCATCAGTTGAAGTCATGATTGGAGCTTGTCCACCATAGTGAACAAGTATTAAAGCTTTAATATCATGATTTTCTTTCAAAGCTTTTTTTATTATTGAAGATGTTACCAATCCCGTACCGTATTCAACATCCGTAAAGACTGGATCAGCTCCAACGTATCTTAAAATTTCTGCTGAAGCAGTAAATGTCAATGAAGGGACAAGAACTTTATCTCCTTTTTGTATTCCAATTGCTTCAATTGCCAGGTGTAACGCTGAAGTACAGGAATTCACTGCAACAGCAAACCTGGCTCCCACCCAACTAGCAAAGCAGTTTTCAAAAGCTTCTGTTTTTGATGAAGTTGTAAGCCAGCCACTCTTCAGTACTTCTTTAATATACTTGTACTCGTTCCCTTTTAAAGATACTCTGGCAAATGGAATTTTTGGTTTTGTTCTCATTTATACAAGACGACTTTTATAGTCCGTAATATTATAGTAAAATCTGCTTTTAATGTTTGATTATTAATATATTCAATATAAAGATCCAGTTTTCGAGGAAGAATAATTTCACAATAAGTTTTTTCCGGATCTTTTGATTCAAATAAAAGTTCTTCTTCATTTCGAAATTCAATCGATGCATTATCTGTGATACCTGGTTTAACTGAATGTACTATTAACCATCTTTCGGGATAGACTAATGTCCATTTCTTTACCTCAGGCCGGGGCCCGACAATTGACATATCTCCTGATATAACGTTTAGCAATTGTGGTATTTCATCAATTTTTGTTTGACGTAAAATTCTGCCTAAACTGGTTATTCTGGAAACATCACCTGCTTCAAAATTACCCTTACAATATCTCGGAGAGCCGTGCATAGTTCTGAATTTAATTAACTTGAATTCTCTCCCACCTTTGCCGATACGATTTTGGATGAAGAATACAGGACCCGGCATTGTTAGTTTAATTAACACACTTATTAAAACGATTAAAGGAAAAAAGATCAATAACAAGCTAATCGATAGCGTAAAGTCGAATAAAGATTTTATTCTTAAATTACTGTTTGTCACAATTATTAAATGATATATATATTGCCTTAAACCAATTTTCGTAAGCCTAACAACATACCAGCACCATATGAAAGATGTAGCACACAAAATGCAAGCACCGCATAAAAAAAATCTTTCGGTTGTGTTGAAATAGTCCAAGAAAAATAGAGAGTAATTAAGAAATACAAAAATAACGGAAGTATTGTATGCCAGCTTAATATCAGGAATAGAGGTAATAATAATAAGTAACAAACGAAAATAGGAGGAACAATATGGCGTGGCCGAATACTAGATTTCACCTTTCTAAAAACCAACGGTTTATATAGACCGTAATCAAAATATTGATACCACAAAGACCTAAAGTCATCTCGGACATAATAGGTAACTTCCATTCCCGGGTCCATTAGAATTTTGTATCCTCTTGAATTCATCCTATAATGAAATTCATCATCCTGATTCCTATGAAGTTCTTCATCGAGCAAACCTATTTCTTCAAAAACGCTTCGTTTGTAGATTGCCATTGCAACACTTTGAACATACCCTCGTTTTTTTGAGATTCTAAAGTCAGTATTACCAACTCCAAATCTGGAGCTCATACATGCAGCAATTATTTTCCCCTTTTCAGACCTGCCTTTTTGATTCAAAGGCCCACCAACTGCATCAGCCAAGTCACTTTCAAGAAAAGATAACCCCAATTCGAAATAATTTTGTGGATATTCTGAATGTGCACCTATCAATGAAATGTATTTTGAATGCGTACTCTGATAAGCTAAATTAAAACCATCACTAACATATTTCTTCCTATTGTCAATTAATTTAATATTTGGGTAATTTACTTGCCATTTCTTTATCTTTTCGACTGTGTCATCCGTACTCTGGCCATCAATAAGAATTATCTCCTTTTCTTTTGGTGGAGAATGAATAATAGATAAAATTAAGTTATCGATAAATTTACTTTCATTAAAAACCGGTATACAAATCGCAAGTATATTCATTCTATTCGCTTTATGTAATTAATTATATCCTGAGAACTGTCAATCATTTTCCAACCAAGCTTTATATAAAAATTCCTGGCTCTCAGGTTATCTTTATAAACTGACAAACGTGCAATATTGAAACCGGATTTTTTTGCTTCATTAATAAATTCTGCCTCAAGCATTTGTGCTAATCCTTTATTCCTAATGGATTCCAGTACGCCAATTCCTACCAGTGAAATTATTCTGTCATTTTGAAATTCCTGGATTATTTTGTTCCCATTATTATTTCTTATTAATCCAACTGTTCTTCCCCAAATTGCTTTTATTATTTTCTGCCTTAAGAGAATATGAGGTCTTTTTAACAATGCAACTAAAGCAATTGGCAGAAGTTTTTTCGTTAAACTTCTTTGATACCCAACCTGAGCACCGACAATATAACCTGAAATAATATCATCATTGTTGAGTCCAATAAAGTGAATTGTATTATTATTGACAAACCAATTAAAAAATGCAGAATTATAACGAACACCGAGCAAAACATTAATGTGACTCTTGAATGCTTCCATATGAACTTTTACAACTTCATCTATATGGCTTACTTTCATTACTTTTACCTGCATCTATATATACTTAGTTGATCCTTATTAATACCTGTTTTTCTTATATTCTGTAGCGTTGGATATTTACCGGGACCAAAATAAGTCTCTGGTAAAATCCAGCCAAAAATTAAATTCAATAATTTCTTGTCTTTAATCTCATCCATTTCTTCATATTGTATGCTGCAGCAGCCAATAATGTGTTGATTTGGTCTCCTGCTGTGCCGCTGAGGTAATTCCTTAGCATCCTGTGATCATGTTTCAGGTGTGATATAAGTCCTTCTATTCCTGCTCTTGATCGGCATCGCTCTTCTCGTTTCTTTTTCATGTAGTAGCTTTCTCCTTTGAGCATTTGGCATTACAATATCTATTCCCGGAATGCCTCCTTTTACTTTATACCCTCTGTCAACTATCGCTTTCTTGATTTTGCCTCCTGTTAATTCCTTTACCTGATCCAACTGTGGTTTTAATGTTTGTCCATCATAAACATTTCCTTCTACTGCCATGGCTCCAACTATAATCCCGGATTCTCTTGTATATGCAAATGAACTCTTGTTCCCAAACTCATACGGCTTATGCTCTTTCCCTTTCGATATGCAAAGTACTTCCGGTTCATGTATGCTGTAAACCTTATTCTTGTCATCTCTTTGTTGTGTCAAAACCCTGTATAAAACATCCAACTCCTCCTGGTATTATCTTTGGAATCGGATTAAGCTGCTTTACCAGGTCATTGTAGATCTTGAATGCTATCCGGTGAAGCCTTTTCTGTGCTTTAATGTGCTTTTTCATGTTCTTTGGCTTCCGTGCAAATCGCAGCTGATGCTTTAGCTTCTTTATCTCCCGTCCATAGGTCCGTTTCAGCTTTATGTCTTCTTTCTTGGCAATTCTCTTGCAGTGCTCTATTACCTTCTCTGTCAGCTTCCGATCTGTCGGGAAGGTGATGTTCTTCTCCTGAACTGTCGTATCTACCCTGACTTCTTTTACTTCCCTGCGGATCATATCTTTGCCAAACAAATCAATGCTCTGCTTTAAAGATCTTCTCCATCCCTTCTGCTCCGATCCTGTGACGAAAGTGTACAAAATCACTCGGATCAAACGGAAGCTTATATTGAAAATAAATCTCTCCGCAAAAGTGCTGCCAGTAAGGATTCTCAAGATATCTCTCAACAACTGTCTCATCTCCCAGGTTATACATCTGCTTCAGAAGCAGAAGTCCAACTATTGTCCTGATCGGAATCGATGGCCTGACCAACCTTCCCATACAAAGGAGCAAACTCTTCTTCCAGACTTTCCCAGTCAATTTTCTTTGCCAAAAGACAGAGTTCATGTTCAGGATGAATAAAACTTGTAAGTACTGTTTTGAACATCTCTAACTGCGGTTGTACCGGTAATTTCTTTAACATGATTTGCAGGGTTTTAATCAAATTTACTCAAAATCAGAGCAAAAATCAAGATTTCAAAGAACATAAGTTATTAACAATCAATATGTTAATAATTTTTAAGGATCAACTAATTATTATAATATCAGACAAAAAAATAATCAAACCTAATCACTTAAGGCTGCTAAAAAATGATCTGGAAAACAATTGTATCCAATGTTTAATGACGAGATTAACTGACTATCATGTTAAATGGTAAAGATTGGAAAATTATTAAAATAATGGAATTAATGAAATCCCAACATACTTTTTTGTATAGTTTGAATTGTTAAAATATTAAGAATACATAAAGTGACTCTTATAATGTACCCCATTTCCAGGGCAGGATTTAATCAAAGTTAAGTTTGTTTTTCATTTATAATGATGATGTAAAATTTTTCTTTTTTGCTACTTTTTTCTTTTTGTTGATAAGTGTTAATTTGTTAATAACTCAGGCCGCCTTTTTGTAAAGCGATTCCGGTGTTTCATAATCCAGTGCCTGATGAAAGCGTTCAGTATTGTAAAAGTTAAAGTAGGCATCAAGTCCGTTATAAAGCTGAACACCATCCTCAAAAGCATTCAGGTAAATGCATTCATATTTTACACTCTTCCATAAACGTTCAATGAAGATATTGTCTATGGCTCTGTCCTTTCCCGTCCATGCTGATCTTTATGTCCTTGCTTAAAAGCAGTTCTGTGTATTCCATGCTTGTAAACTGACTACCCTGATCCGAGTTAATTATCTCCGGCTTTCCATGTATCTCAATGGCTTCCTCAACAAGCTGGCAGCACCACTCGGCTGTCATAGTGTTGCTTATCCCCCAGTTTACAACATACCGGGTATGAAGATCGATGATGGCACACAGGTACATGAAGCCCCTTCTCATTGGTACATAGGTAATATCTATTCCCCATACCTGGTTGGGGTGATCTATCTTCAGGTCTTTCAATAAATATGGATAAACCTTGTTCTCATTATTCTTCCAGCTGGTGTTTGGCTTGCGATACAGTGTCTGCCAACCCATAAGACGACATAAGCCTCTTAACCCGCTTACGATTGACTTTGAACCCTTTTTTCTTAAGCCATCTGGTTATTCTTCTGATCCCGTAAAAAGGTGTTTTAAGATATTGCTCTTCTAATAACCTCATGTAATGAAGATTATCTTCGCTTTCAGGCAATGGTGCATAATATAATCCACTGCGATGGATCCCCAGAAGCTCACATTGACGGCTTATTCCTAATACTCAATGTCTCTTTCAATCATTAAACGGCGTTCTTTAAGAGGCTTTACAGAAGTTTTTTTTTCAGCCAGTCTATTTCTACCTTCTGCTGGCCGATCTGCGCGTATAGCTTCTCTCTTCCTCTTCCTGGAGTTTTTTATCCTCCATCTGCTTATCTCCGGAGGAGAAGACAAACGATGCCTTGTTTAAAAACTCTTTCTTCCAGATGTGGATCTGGTTGGGATGAAGCTCATACTTTTTGGCAAACTCTTCTACTGTGCTGCGTTCTTTTATTGCTTCTAATACCACTTTTGCCTTGAAATCGGCACTGAATTTTCTTCTGTTTTTCTTTTCCATAGTGACAACAATTTAAGTTTTATTTTTCAACTTAAATCACTGTCCTAAATTTGGGGTACATTATACTTTTACCAAATAAGCTTTCAAAGAAATTAAATCCATCTACTATTTGATTACGAGTAGAAGCAGACCATGTCATCGAATGAAGACATATCTCAAATCCTTTGCCTTGCAATGATTTTACCCAATTAGTGTATTCCTTATCTACCAATGTTGTTCCCATAACACCTTCATATTCTTCTGATTTTTTCCCATCCCTAACCCATACGGATTTAGTTGTTAAAATTCCTTTCGAATACAGATAATTATAAACTAAAGGAGCATTTTCTAATGTTGATTTATCTGTGTCATCAATAATCGTGAATGCGAAAGATTTGCCATCAGGCCAAAATGTTTTATTCATAATTTTCAGGTATAGTTGACTTTATAGATTAATTGGTCCATCACTATCAGCTCTGGTTAACCATGCATTCGAAGTAGAAAACTCAATATTGGTTTTATAAGTAAATCCAAAATTTGAAGGAATAGGTATGAAATGCGATTTCTTCAATCTATCATTAAATTTCCCAAATGTTGAATTAACCGAAACTATCCACTTTGTTTATTCTTGAAATCCTTATAATCATTGTTAGGAATAAATCATTTGTTAAGGGAAATAAGTTCATATGTCCGATTGACGCCACATATGTAATACTATCCTAAAATTATTCAAGTTTTTACTATCTGATGTTTATACGTAAGATTTTGTATCAAATTCAAGTTCAGCTATTGCATCCCTATATGAAATAAATTTAAAATGGAGATCCTGGACATATTTTACAAACCATGCGTAATAGTTCTTTTGCATTGGATATGTTTTTTCATTAAATAGGTTGTCATGAAATAAAAAAGTAAAATATTCTATCCCTATCTTACTGGCTTTATTGATCAGTTCAATAGTCTGTTTTTTAGCTGTTTCCAAACCCTGACGCAAAATATAACCATCCATAATACAAAGAGGGAATTCCCACATATTTCCAATCTTGTAAGGTTTCTTAAGATCAGAATTACTTTTACTAAATTCAGAGGCATCAAAAAGGTAACCAATCTGATCCATTTTCATAAAGGTTGTATTATTATATCTGACATAATGCATCCTGATTCCGAATGAGTCAAGATCCGAGATTACTTGAAATGTATTAAATTCATCCTTCATTTTATTTATATCATTGTATTCAACACCATGCACGCCGGCATCAAATCCGTTTTCCAGAACATATTTTATCCATGGTGCAACAGCGATAATTTTATATGACATTCCGAGAATGTTACCCATCCCGAAAAAAAAGATAGAGGGAATATTATTATTATTTTCAAAATCAACAATTTCAGGAATGCGATTCAGCCTTTTATCAAAAATTGACATTAAACGATAGTAAAATACAAGAAAGCTAATCTTCCCCTTTATCATTTCAATAGTGCTTCTAACCCATAATCTGGGGAATATTAAATCTCTTAGAATATGATCTGAAGGATGCAAATGGTCAACATCATGCGAAATGATTATCTTCATAAGATTCTTTTAATTTCATACTTCTTATAGAATTTAACAATTGCATCACATATGTAATCAACATCATCATTATTAAGGGATGTATTCATCGGGATCATCAAACACTTCCTGAACATACTTCAGTATAAGGTAACGGGTATAGATACCATCATGTTCAAAACCAGTAATATCAAAAAACCTGTCTCGTTCCTGAAACATTAACATCTTATCATCAAATGCAATTCCATGTACATCAATCTCGAAATTATTTCTTTCCAACATATCAATTATAGGTTTCGTCTTCTTATAATTATAAGAAAGATTTAATCCTTTGCTCATCCCTATAAAGAATGTGGCAGGAATGTTTTTTTCTTTTAAAAATTTGATCAGACTACTAATATTATGAAGATCCCCCTCCTCGGGAATACCCTTCTTGCTGAATTTGATATAGAAATTTCACCCCTGACAACTTCATATCCCGTTCTGATGTATAAACCCGGCCACCATGTAATAAACAAGTGATCGTGCCAATACAAGTGATCTATATCATGCGAAATTATAATTTTCAATACACTTAAATTGTTGGGTGCTTTCAGTAGATATAATAGTAATTATTTCACAAGTAACAGTTTGCTATTGGGAACAGGAAAGTCAATAAATTAAACCTTTTTAGACTTTTGATGAATTTTGTACCGCCATTTTATATAATTCAGTATAATCCTTCCCAAAGTTGATATTTGAGAAACGGCCAATCCTTTCTCTTGCTGCCAGAGCAATTTCTTTCACTTTTGCCGGATTATTTAAAATCTCGAGAAAAGTTAAATATAATTTCTGGTCATTAATTTCATCAATCAGCAATCCACTATTTTCGTGTTCTATAACTTCTGGAATTCCACCTACATTACTGGCAATTACTAGGTTACCGGAGGCCATAGCTTCTAACATTACATTAGGCAATCCTTCAGAAAAAGAAGGGATAATTACAATATGTGACATCTGCATTAATTCTTTCACTTCCGTAACACTAATATTCCCTATGAAATGAATATTTTTTAAGCTCTCTTTCTTTATTTTAAGTTCCTGGTAGATTTTAGCGTCATCTGAATCTGGCCCACCAAAATAAAGTTGATGTTTAAAATCAGGCTCTTTACTCAGTATACTCCAGGCTTTCAATAGAGTAACTCCTCCTTTTAAATTATATTTATTGCTATTTTTTAAACCATTGGTAAATCCTCCCAAAAATAAAATTATGAAAATATCTGAGTCATTATATCTAAACCTGAATTCTCTTAAATCTACACCTCTATAGATCACTTTTGTATTATTATTCCCGGGAAATAGATCCTGAAAGGTGGCTTGCAGTGATTTAGAATTAAAAACATGATAAAATGCATTTTTAATTACATTTTTTTGCGCTTTTCGAATGATATTATCATTAAGATAAATATTTAAATCACTACCAATATATTGAACAATATAAGGAATATGTATTTTTTTGTAAATCAAATAAGCGATTTGAGCTGATGCACCTCCTCCTACAGCATGAGTTATATCGATGTTTTGAAGTATGGGTATAATTTTATTGTTATTAAGTACTAAGTTTTGAAGGAATCGTAATATAATTGTATTATTTAAGAAAAAGAACCTATACGGTAAAACCGGAAGTGAAATTTCATTATAATCTAGTCCGGAATATTTTATTTTTCTGATAATTGGCCTGAGTGGTTTAATTGTTGAGATCTTTAACACACTTACCTGATTTAAATCGGATAACTGCGTAAATGCTCTATAATTGAATCCAGATCTGGTTCTATTTTCATCAGAAGGGAAGCCTGTTACAATCATTAAAACTCTCATAACCAATTATCTCTTATCCATTCCAACCTTAATTCAGCACACCGGTGCCCAAAAAAATCTCCTTTTTCATATCGCCATTGATTAGCTTTTGGATCATAAATATATCGCCCCTCTAATTCTTCATCTTTTAGTACCTTACCTCCCCATAAAGCATGCAGCTCGTTAACCAGGAACTCTCCTTTATCAGTTTCAAAGAAATCCACATTTATGTTTGGCACCTCAAACCTTTCACTGATTTCCCTGGTCAGATTTAAAAGTATTTCGGGCGGTTTTGCCCATATTATTTCACCGGAACCACTATGAAAATCACCTCTTTTTAGCTTTAAACGACAGAAATAACTCTCCCCGACCCTGATAAGTCTCCATTCTTTACAATCAGGAAGATATTCCTGAAATATTATATAATCTTTATGCCGGTCGTTAATTCCTCTGTTCTTAAGTCTAATGCCTCTGTTAAAAGCCTTTTTAACCCATTTTTTTGATTCTTTTTTTGACCTGATAATGTACACTCCTGACGAAACAGCACCCTGATCTGTTTTTAGAACTATTGGATAATTAGTATTATCCAGAAATTTATTTGCATCTTCTTCTGTGAAAAAAACCTCCGTTTGGGGATGTGAAAAGTTATTACATTTTAACCAATCCCTGGTTCGTCGTTTGCTTTCATATAACCAAAGCAGATCAAGTGTCGGAAAGACCTTTTTACCTAATACTTTTCTAAGGATTGTAAGCCGCTCATCCCAAAATTGTTTTTGAACAGGTTTATAAATGGTGGGCCATGCAAGGAAAACAGCACATTCACTTTCTAATATTAGTTCAATCCAATTTGAACTTCTTATATCAATAACTTTGTAATTTATCTTTAATTCATGACAAGCTTTAATATAATATTGATGCTCATGTGCTATGTCATATAGCAACCCAACGAAAGGTTGATCTGGTATAAATTCTTTGTACCATTCATCCTGAGTACCTGAATATGTATTGGACTTAAGCCATCTTTTTTTCATAACGGCATCAAATCCAAATAAATCCTTAGCTATTTTCTTAATCCTGGTAATCATTTAGAATTTTATTTTCAAAATGATTCAATAACGTTGATAATGCAATCAACCGATCAATTGTATCTTGTTGAAATATTGGCGAACTTATCGTAAACGGGAAAGAATACTTTTTAAGACTCTCGAGTTTATTTTCAACAATTTCTTTGTGAGGTCCAAATGTATCAAGATAATTAACATTTTTTTTCATTATTAACTTCTGTATCTTCTTTTTAATACTTCTTCCAGTTAACGCGTTCAGTAAATCATAGAATTCATATTTTAATGGAATTTTCTCAAAAGAATAACCATAATCTGAATCAACTTTAGCTAAAGTCGGGTTTACTAAATTGATCATATCAGCCTCAAATCTATCTCCAAAGCCTAAGAAAGATAAAATATCATAAGCTCTTTTTTGAAGATATCTATCCGTGAAAGGACTTAAGAAAAATGAAATCTGGTTTTCTATCTGATTCCTTATCCCCGGGCCTCCTTTTACCCACATTTCACAATAGTATCGTTGAATTTCCTCTCGTGACAGAATATTTCTTTCATTCTTAATTCCTAAGCCCAAACGCAATGAATTTTGTAATATCTCGAGTCCTGTTAATCTATATTTTGAATTGAATAAAACCTGGTCGTTATCTTTCTCCAACATAAAATTTGAAACAATATTCTTTATTGAATAAGACTTATTCAACAAGTGATATTCATTCCTGTACTGCTCACCGGAAAGGCCAGACAATCCGAATTGACTGTTATCTAAAATTTTTAATCTATGATTAAAGGTTCTATATTCTCTTACCCAACCATGATTCGATGGAAATAATCCATCATAATATATCATTGCCCGGTTGAGGAGATCATTAAAGTTAATTTCATTCCTGTCTTTTAAAGGTACCTGTATCAGATTTTTATTAACTACGTTAGCTAATTTCTGGCTAATAATATTATCATTTTCTTTAATCTTTTTCCAATAATTGTGCACCTGGTAGTTTGTTGTAATCTCATTTATAAATGCTAACAATAATCGGCTGTCGAATCCTGAAGATAGACCGAGATCTGCTCCTTTATCAATTATTTGAGATTTCCACAAATTAATATATTCTCTAATAGCATCTATCTGAGACTCTAGGGCCTTTGTCCGATCATGATAGATCTTTCTTTTCCAATCAATTATTACAGGGATGAAATAAACTGTAATTCCTGGTAAATTCCATTGTTCCAGTTTATACAATTTCCTTATTTCGTTAAAACTAGTCGTCCCATTTAGATAACATCCTGTATACACCTGTTCGAAAATTGCAGCATTATTGAGGGTAATACCTGAAGCAAACTGGCAACACGCGAGGAAACTACTGCATATAAAATTTTGCCCTATAACATAGGGAGCTCCATAACCTGATTCGTCAAAAAATAAATGAAGTTTTTTTTCTAATTTATTATAAAAAATCACGCAAAAGTGTCCTATTACATTAATTTTCTTTTTATTTATTAGTTCACGTCTTAAGACTTCAAATCCTTTGGGAATAGACAAACCATTATTAGACATTGTTCCATATCCAGCTATAATATGCTCCTCGTCTTCATAGATGTAATAATCTCTTTCTAATAATATCTTTTTATATTTTGTTAAACGAATTAATTTGTCAGAATATGAATAACTAATCTCCTGTCTTCTGTCACGAAAAACAGTAATATTATTCTCAAAATTTTTATAACCTATACTTAATGAAAATCCTCCCATTAAATCACTTTATGATATCTATAAAAATCTTGTACCCTAAAAGATTTAAGTAAAGGTTCATGTACCTGAAGCAGGTTTACATCAGTATTGCTATTAGCTTCAAGAATGAAAAAATCAGAATCCATAGGCACAATGTCCCATGCGATATATGGTATGAAAAAGAGTCTTTGGGCAAGATTTAAAACCTCCTGCTTTAAATTTTCCCATTCCGGTATTTTCTTACTCATCAAAGGGACACCTGAATCAGGGTGGTTAATTAACCAGGTTAATTTACCTGTATGAGGAAATGTAACACCCATTCCCATTTCTCCTGTTTCGAGGTTTATTTGAACTGACAGCCCGCCACTGGACCAATTATCAACTTGCCCTGATTTGGCAACTCCGCACCTGAAAACTGCTGCAGCCAGAAATGACTTGTTACTTTTTGGTTCGATCATTGTTAAAATCCTTATTGTATTAAGTGAATGAGGATTAACTTCGTGGGCAAAACCAGTCTGGTTAATATACTTATAAATTAAAACTTCACGACAATTATAAATAAATTTAATTAATTTCTGATATTCAATAGGTTTCCCATTAAGTTCCCAAATCTTATCCCGATAATTTATAAAGAAAATATCAGTACCTCCACCACCTCCTGTAGGCTTGATTACTAGTTTCTGTTTTAAGAAATTATCAAACTCATCGCCCAATATAAAAGGTAAACCAGTATTAAATTTAATAACTTTCCTCTTTGCTACATAAAGTTCAGGTTGCACCACTCGTTTCTCATACATTAAAAAATGGGAAAATAAATGTTTGTAATCTAATAATATAGCATTTTGTTTATTGATTAGTGCAGATTTGGACAGCCTTATAAAGTCATTAATGTAATCTTTTGGATTATTTTTTATAAAATTATAGATTATATAATTTTCAGGGAGGAAGCCTCGTGACCATGCAAACCACTTAACTTTAAGAGGCAAAGTAAAGCTTCTTTTACTATCCTTTCCTAAAAGTTTTAGCAATATTACTACTGAAGAATGAATTTTTTTAAAATATTTTTTCATGGAGACTTTTCTAAACAGTTTCTTGGTAAAGATTTATTAGTCGTCTCAAATCCATATTAAAATTATATTCACTCTCAATTGCTTTTCTCCCTCTTCTCCCCATTTCTAATGCCTTTTGAGGATTTTTTAATAAAAATTCAAATATTTTAGCAATATCTCTCGGATTGTCTGAATTTACCAATAGACCACATTTAGTCTTTTCAATTATGTTTCTTAACTCAGGAAAATCAGTTGCAACGACTGGGATACCACAATACATATATTCGAAAAGGCGATTTGGTATTGTAACCCTGTTATTGGAATTCTCAGCATAAAAAACACAACCCAGAAAAGCTTCAGAAGTTCTTTTAAAATTGTCTTCCCAAGGCAACATCTCCTCAAGCCTGAGATATTTAATTGTCCCATCTGCTGTGGATTGAGCTTTCATTTCCCGTTCTATACCTGAAACATATCTACCAACAAACATCATTTGAAATGGAATTTCTTTATTCATATAATTCATAGCCCGAATAGTTTCTATACAATTGCGAGAATGTGAATGTGTACCTGATGTATATATGACTGGAGGATATGCAGGCTGGATATCATTAATATTTAGTTTTTCAAGCCTTAATAAATTAATACTGTTATAAACAACACATGAAGGTCTATTTGATAATGTAAAAAGCTCTTTCATACTATGGGAGGTTATGGTGTACCCGTCTATATGACGAATTATAAAAATTTCAAACATCCTGAATAACCGCCCAATAAAAGAGGGTAAACCCCACATTTTGAAACGTGCAACATAATTCTCATGAATATCGTAAAAAACCTTACTCCTTGGACATTTTACCTTTAACTTTCTAATATGTGGAAGAAGGTCCGGATCATGAAAATGATACACATCTGCGTTAATTTTAATCGCTTTATCCACAGCTTCTTTTGAAGAAAACCAACGACGTTTCCATCCAATACGAAACTTTAGCCAATGTAACCGGACTTTACTTTCGGAAGGTAACTTATCTGGTTGGACAGCAATCAAATGCACTTCATAACCTGAATTTACCAAACCAAGACAAGCTCTCTGGTAAATACGGTCATCATCCCAACTATGCATACTAGTTATCTGGCATACACGCATGTTGTTTAATATTTAGTTTAATTCTTCAGACTTTATGATCTGCACTTTCTTAAGGTTTATTGAATGATAAAATGCAAATATTAGAATAGCGACCGGATCAAGAAATGAAACTCTGCCTAATCCTAAAAACATAAATCCAAAAAGAAATGCCTGAGATAAAACACCCCATTCAAATGTTGCTTCGTGCTTTACTAGAAATCTGTTTTGTTTGAAAAATATTATATATATAGGAAAATATAATAAAAACCCAACAATACCCGTACTGGCCAGGACTTCAACATAATCGTTATGTGACATAGCACCTGTCGAACTATAATATGTATAACTTCCGAGACCAACGCCAAAAATTAGATGGTCTTGAAACATCTGTAACCCTTCAATAATTAATTCTGATCTTTTATCTATATCACTATTAAAAGCTTCATGACTTATCCTTGATCCAAAGGCTGTATTCTCTAAAAAAGAAATATTAATGAACTCACTCGTAATAAATATTAAAATACTGGCAGCAATAATAATCCATCTATAACGTGTTTTGGCATAATAGTAGACAATAACTAAGAGATAAATAATAACCGCAAAAACATTCTTTCGCGATCCTGACTGAAACATAACTAACAAAAAGAACGGAACGCAACTCCAAAGAAGTATTTTTATTAGCGTGTTCTTAGTGCGAAGAGTCGTCAAAAATATGACTGTTATCAATCCACACCACATTGCAAAACCCAGAGCATTTGGATTAGTAAATAAACCAGTCACCCTTGTAACATAGTCTACTTCCGTCACTTCAACAGGGCGAAAAAAACCCATGATTGCATGATATAAATTACTCACAAAAACTATTAAAAGTAGTATTATCTGATTATCTGACCTCATTACAATCCTGAAGGTGATATACCAGAGAATAATATTCCCTAAAAGGACACTAAAGTAATTGATTGTCATTCCAAAATTTACCGTAAAAATTAAGCTTATTAAAGTCCACAAGCTGAAATATATATATTGCATTAATGACCTATTACTAAAATATATTTTAAGTTCTGATAAGACAACAATAATAAAACAAACTGGAATGATGCGATATAAAACAATCATTGATAATCCTTCTATCTTATTTAGGACTATTAGACCAAAACATAAAAGAAACCATAGGATACTTAAATAATTTATTTGTTTAACTTTCACTTTATCATACATATATGAGTCTCCTAAATGTAATATCTATTAGACATAAGCAGATGGTTATAGTGCTTTCTAAATTAATTTGAGTTCCATTCATTAATCAGCTACTTTATGATTTTTTCTTATAAAATATGACCAGATTTTTCTAAAAATAGTTAAAATTAAAAACTTTCCTGGTTGATTAATCCTACTCATTAAACCAATGTCTATCAAGTTGCCTCCGAATTTTCGTTTAAAATCTCTTACTCCATACTTGGAATTCGGATTACCAGCTCCACCAAAGTCGAAATACTTATACCCATTAATTGATCCCCAACGTAAAATTTCCCATACTGCAATATCATTTGGGTAATGATCGTGAAATTGAGAATTCGAACCAGCAAACCAATCATACAAAGTTTTATTATATGCAAGTACAATTCGATGGGCTATTAATTCATGATCCTTTAAAATTCGAACAACAACTAGTTGTTTTGTCAATGAAAATTCTTCTATTATCCTTTTAAAATAACTCATGTCCATTAAGGGCAATCCTGCCTTTAAATAAGTTGACAATAGTATCTTATAGTATGGTGCTATGTCTTGAATATCAGTAGCTATTTCTGCTTTTATATTTCTCCTTAAACCACGATTAATTTGCTTTCTTCTAGTGGGATGTAAAGTTTTCCATAAATGGTCTGTACCTTTTGAAAGATCCATAATATAATTAATATGAGGTTCATAAATGTACCTATGCTTGCTAAATATGTCGTTATCTTTTATATTATGGTTATTAACAGGAATTCTGATGTAAATTGCTGATCTTCTTAAATCTTTGTTTATATTGAATAGAAGGAAGTCAAGCGCTTCCCTGCAATCATAAAGTATCCCACTTCTAATTACTGCTCTTGTTGTAAGAAATTTTCTTATCCCATGAAACTCGCTGAAAACTGATCCGATACAGTAGGCTCTAATAGATCCTGAAGTATCGATAATCATGTATTGTATAGATTTAATATTCGAAAATCCACTGTTTATTTTAATAAATCTAGGGTCACAGTAGATGGTAGAATAGGAAAATTTATCCACAAACTTTAAAACTTGAGTAGTTTGAAATGATTCGGCATTTTTAATAAGTAACATAGAATTAATAATTTATCTCAATCCTCTGAAATATAATATAGTATCTCTGATTACTGGTTCAAATATTAATACAATTAAAATTATATCTGCAATCGGATTGAAGAAGTATTTATAAGAGAAAAATCATCAGAAAGAATAACTTATATTTGAAAACCTGTGGTCTTAGAGAAGGGAGTGATTAACCTTATTAAGCCTTTACTCGAACGGCGTCTTAAACTCTTAGATGGTCATTTGGTTTTTACTATTCCACTAAACACAAATTACACAATTCTATACAACATTTATATTATTTAGAATAAAAATAGCTCTGCCTAAATACGTATGATCTGGGAATTTTTGTATTAATTGATTGTTTAAATTATTTGATTCATATTTGTTTAGCAATTCTATAATGCCCTGAATAAGAAAATT
>CAWHSA010000004.1:0-794939 GCA_963831855.1 uncultured Bacteroidales bacterium
AACGGACTGAGGAAGATCTGCAAGCGAATGAATATTCCTTTCCCTTAGACCGCTGCATTCATGTTTGATAATTAAGGAAGACTTAAAAATCTTTGCATAGAAACAATTATAAATGCATAAATTTAGATATTAAACAAGGTCGCAGCATAATATTAAATATCTACCTATAATGTACCCTAATTATTTTTCTAAAATAAAGACCTCCTGAAAAATAGACTGAAGTGCTGCAATTTCATCATCATTTAGCATATGGAAAGTGTTTCTTCCTCTTTTTGGAAAGATTCCATTGTTCTGATGTGTAAACCGGATAAATGAATCAATTAGCTTATCTGGCATATCGACACTCTGTTTCATTAATTCTTTAGCTTCATCATAGCTTTGTAAGAAATTTAATTCGTTTGGTAGGTCCTGTGATATAGCTGTTTCAATCACTGTACATAAATATTCAGTTTGTGCTGTGAGATCTGGGAACCTATAATATCCTTCAACTTCAGTGGCATTTAAAACGATTATTTTTTGTTTGTTATCTTTTGTGTACTTAATTATCTGCATAATTGGTTTAGAATAGGCTTCAAGAGCATCATCGTAAAGTTTTAAATTATTTACCATATGAGCAGAAACCGGTATTATCATTCCTGTAGGTAAGAAATTATCTCTCGACAAAAAATCGTGAATTAAAAATCTATGAATTCTTCCATTTCCATCTTCAAACGGGTGAATGAAAACAAATCCAAATGCTATAGCAGATGCCCGGACAATGGGATTGACACCCTCCATTCTAATGGCAGTATTTGAAAGATCTTTCATTAAATCTGGAAGAAATTCCGGCGGCGGACATACGTAATAAATGATCTCATCATAATTCCATGTTGTCTGGCCAATATAATTTTGAAAATCCCGGAAGCCTGTCGCTGCAAAACGTGGATCAACAATCTGATTCTGTAACATTACCAATGATTCCTCACCAAGCAGGTCTCTAATATCATTCTTACCAGCATTACTCAATAAACTTACAAATCTTTCAATACGTTCTGGTGTTGGTTCTTCTTTTTCGATTTGGTAAGATGAACGTGTTTCTTTTTTATATAAATAATTATTGGCACGGTTTAATATCTCAGGGGAATATTTCTTTGAGAGTTCTCTAAGCGTCTCAGAAAAATCAAGGTCAAGTGCTTTTAGAATAGCATTTGTTCTCTTTAAGGTAGGACAAAACCCCACATCCCCTAATAAATTATTGTTTATTCGCCACCTGGTATTTTTGACAATTACCCCCGTAAAATAACGTTTTGAATCTATTAAATCTACATAGTTAATGTTTGGTCTGTCTTCAATGGTAAGTCGTTCACCAGTTAGAAATTCGTACCAAAATCCAATCTTTCTGGAATTTTTAAAGTTTGGAGCAGATTTTACAAATTCAACTATATCTTTTACAGGGATACGTTTTAGAACAGCCTGAAAGAAATTTATTTGAACATCGTCATATTTCAGGGCAAACTCAAAATGATTTAAAGGATTATCAACTTTTAGTGTATATTGGGCCTTCTGAAAAGTTTCTATTTTTGTCCCATCTTGCAGCACTTCAACTTTCGACCTTGTGCCAAGATAAGATTCATGAGACAACTTAGTACTTAAAAACTGATATTTCTCTTTTAGCCATGTGCTTCCTATTGGTTTTTCAGACATATGTCATATATTTTAAAATATAAACCTTTTTGTATGGAACCAGATTTTATTGCATAAATATAGTTATATTTTGGACATATTGCATATAAACGAATATTATTAATGGTTGTTTATATGTTTAGGTGATTTATAAAGAAGTTAGAGGACCTTCTTTAGATGTTAAAGCCGATGCCCTTCATTGCTTCTAATAAAGTAACTAAACCATATTGCGGATAGTAAGCGATATGACATTGATAGTAATGACCAATTTCCCTAGTAAAATTCGGTTAGAATCCCTGGATTCTCCAAATGTTCGAAGAAGCAGTAATATCTCATTAAATGGTAATTAAAATTTCTGTTCGAGTCCCGTCCGCACCGCTGAAAGCCAGCAAAACCCGATGAGAGATTGTCGGGTTTTTATTTTACCGGAATCTATAGATTACCGCATTCTCCAGTGATTATACTTCTAAAATAAACTTGACTTGTATGCTATTTCTCTCGTAACTTTGATATTATCAGGTCACTCATAATTTAATCTTTTTGTTTTTAGCATCATATTAAAATCTCAGTGGATCAGGTAAAATGAAAAGGAATATTTTTTTTATTGTTTTATGGACTTCTATTCTGTTAACCTGCTGTACTTTTCCCCATTATTATTATTCACCCAACGTTCAGAATGTTCCGCTGTTTAGCGAAAAGAATGAATTCTCAGCTAATATTGCAGGCAGTCTGGGGATTGTGAATCCGAGCTTTGAAATTCAGGCTGGATATGCTTTCCCGGCTCATATTGCGCTTACAGCAAATTACATGACAGGTGGGAACGACAACTCTTCAAATTCGATAAGGGACTTTTCAAAGAATAATTATTTTGAAGGTACTGCCGGTTACTACAAATCATTTAAAGAAATAGGAGTGTTTGAAGTATATGGGGGATATGGTTCAGGGAAGCAGCAGCATTCATTTTCATACAGGGAATACAGTGGCTGGTGGAGCTTGAATTGGATCCAGGACGGAACAGCAGACCTCTCTTTTTCTAAAATATTCATACAGCCTGATATAGGAATAAAAATTGATTGGGTGGAAGGAGCTTTTTCATGCCGACTCAGCCAGTTGAGCTTCGATAATATTGATATCTGGAACACGGTATATCATTTGGATGAGCTTAACACTCTTAAGCAGCTCAGCTCAGCATGGTTACTTGAACCTGCAATTACGTTCCGGGGAGGACCCAAATGGATAAAAATGCAGATACAGCTTGTTTGTGTGGGAAACCTGTCAGCCCCTGATTTCCTGTTCGAAAAGTTCAGGTTTAACATCGGTTTGCATTTAAACCTGTCAGACTCTCATCTCGAAAAATGATGCCGCCTGGTTCTTCAGTTACCTGCCCGACACAAAATAAAGTCAGTCAGATCACCATAACCCTGCTAAAATACCAGGTTGTTCCACTTTGTAAATTAGCGTGTTAATATCCAATTTCAGATTCTAATTACATCAATTTTTTGTATGCACTAATATTGAACAATCATATTCAGATATCTGTTAAATGGCTAAGATGAATGATTATTTCTTATTAGATATTGAAAGTGTTAAGTGCGATTATCCTTTCTGGGAACTTGAAAGTGATGACTTATTAAATGATCAAGAGACCTTCGAATTATTTCAGATTTACTATTTTTTAATGAACTGATCCGGATAATATCCACGTAAAAAAAGCCCCCTTCCTTTCCGGACAGGGAGCTTCAGCAAAAAAGTTTTATGTTTCGATCAATTGTTTTTTGATCCTTCTTTCATCCAGGTGAGTATCTTATTGATATTTGTAGTAGAAATAGCCGAACCAGGGTGTCCGCCGTTTAGCTTTGTATAAATCTTACTTGATGTGTATGAAGCAGGATTTACATAACCGGCATTTACAAGATTTGTATAGAAAGTCGACGGATTGCTTGACACGGTCCAGGGATGGGTATGACAATTGTTGCAAAGGGTCAGGACAGGTACCACATCAGTGGCAAACGACATGCCGGCTGGTGCGGGAGCAACTGTTGTGAAAGTCCATGTTTTGGCTGTGGAAAGTGCATTGCCTGCCACATCTTTCACTCCTGTTGTAACAGTAGCAGTATAAACTGTACTTCCAGCAAGAGCACTTGCCGGAATAAAAGTCGCTGTGGTACCGGAGTATGATACTGTACCTGTTATTGCTGTACTTCCCTGAGTTAAGGTAAACGTCGAGGAAGTAATTGTTGACGAAGTCATTGCCTCACTGAACGTTGCCGTTATCTGGCTGTTCAATGCAATTGAGGTTGCACCATTTGCCGGTACTACCGTCAAAACAGTAGGCGGAGTTACATCTGCCTGGCTTGTTGTTGTGAAGTTCCAGGTGTAGCTTGCAGCGAGTGCATTACCTGATGCATCCGTTGCTCCTGTTGTAATATTTGCAGTATAGACTGTGCTGGCTGAGAGAGCGACGGAAGGTGCAAATGTCGCAGTGGCACCGGAGCATGACACTGTACCTGCTACAGTTGTCGTACCCTGTTTTAATGTAAAAGTCGACGAAGTGATGGTCGTTGAATTCATAGGTTCACTGAAGGTTGCAGTGATCTGGCTTCCTAAAGCCACAGAGGCAGCATTGATTGCCGGAACTACTGTCAGAACTGAGGGCGGGGTCACATCAGCCTGACTTGTCGTGGTGAAGTTCCAGGTGTAATTGGCGGTAAGGGCATTGCCGGCAGCATCTTTTACTCCGGTAGTAACTGTTCCTGTGTAAACTGCACCTGCAACCAGACTGCCGGAAGGTGTAAATGTAGCAGTTGCTCCTGATACAGCAACTGTGCCTGATACAGCTGTAGTTCCTCTCTTCAGTGTAATGGTGCTGCTATTAATAGTAGACGTGTTCATTGGCTCGCTGAAGGTGACTGTTATATTGCTGGAAGTCGCTACAGATCCTGCATTATTAGCCGGAACAACAGATACTACCGTCGGCGGAATGACATCACCGGCTGATCCTTCGGTTTTAAAAGTCCATGAAGAGTAGTTTCGTGATTTGTCGTTGTAAAAATAGTTGTCTCCTGCCCCGAAAATTACCCTGGCAGTATATTCAGTTCCCTGGCTCAGGCTGGCTGAAGGGGTAAATGTAGCTGTTGTACCGGAAAAAGTTAATGAACCATAAACCGGTGTAGAACTTTTTTTCAGGGTTACTGAGGCGATGTTCTCCAGAAAGGGCGTCAAATCCTTGCTGAATGTAATAGTCAGACTGGTTGTTACGGGAACATTTACTGCTTCGTCTTCGGGGGAAACCGTTAATATTGAACGTGAATAATCGTGCCGCTGCGTCCCGGTATTAAACTTCCACGTATATTTTATTTCTCTTTTCTCACCGGACATTTCCATCCGGTTGGTTTTTAAAGTAGCCGTATATTCACTTTCTGATATTAAATCGTCATCAGGTTTAAAAGCAGCAGTCATTCCTTTAAATGTCATTGAACCGTGCACATCTTCAGTTCCTCTTTTGAGTGACAGATCCATACCCGATAAATCGGTCATATAGGTACCAGCCATGAAGTTTACCGAAACGATCGGGTTGACGGCTACACTCTTTTCAAGGTGAGCCGGTGAGACCTGGTCAATGCCAGCTTCATTTAAGGTGACGGTTTCTTTATTAAAAAGTACTTCGGTTCTTTCGCACCCTGTGATCAGGGAGTACATGATAACGCCATACATTAATGCATGAAGCACTCTTTGAAAAGACAGACTTCTTCCGCTCAGGAAAATGGTTTGGTTTTTTCTGAATCTCATGATTGGTTTATTTTAAATTTATAACTAAGAAAATGGTATGGTTTTATTATTAGCGCCAGATAATTAATAAAACTATTTTATGTATTGCAGAATGTAAAGATCAGAATTCAGGATTGTAGTTCTGAAAAACATGATAAAAGTCATAAAAATATTTTCAGGATTCAAAAAGGCTGACTCATACGCTCAAATGGAAAATGGATGGGATAACTCAATCGGTGTGGGTCATTTTCCTGGTTTTGGAGGGATATAAAGGATATCCTCCTTCATCTGAACAACTTTCTCGTGACGGTTGATGATCAATACTCCGATAATTATAAGGAGGGCAATGAATATCAGAATTTTTACCGGTGGACTTTTAATTAACTCAATTACGAAAGAATTCCTTTTCATAAAATTATCAGCTGAACCGACAATCTATAAAATTATTAAAACCCGTGATACAATGCAAATTTATTTTAACGGCATATCAGGCTTGTGGTTCCATTAAAAGAGGCCGGACAAGGCAAAGGGAAAAAATTCAGGATCAATGCACTTAATGAAAGTTGTGCGTGGGCAGAACGAAATAAGTTCCCTGATGGTCTAATTATCAGAAGCAGATATCCAGACCTGTATGAATAGGATTACCTGCCTCTGAAGAAGCTGAAATTGACTCCCCCATAGTTCCTGTGTTCAAAAAATAATGGGTGCGATCCAAAGTTCATGTTACGAGGATGCTCAAGGATGAAGACACCATCCTCTTTTAAAATCTCTGAATCTGTGACCAGATCAGGAATCTTTTCAAGCCACGGCAGCTCATACGGCGGATCAGCGAATACAATATCATATTTTGCCCTACAGGTTTTAAGATAAGATCTCAGATCAATATGTATAGCTTTTATGTTATTGAATCCCAGATCCTTTATTATGCGCCTTATCCCTGAGATATGTTTAAGGTCAATTTCAACCAGGTGTACTTCCCGGGCACCCCTGGAAGCGAACTCATAGCTGATGCTGCCCGTACCGGCAAAAAGGTCCAGCACCAGGATCTCATTAAAATTGACCCTGTTATTAAGGATATTGAAAAGACCTTCACGGGCAAAATCAGTCGTAGGTCTGGCTTTAAAACCCGCGGGCGGAATAATCCTCCTGCCTTTGTATTTGCCTCCTATTATTCGCAATTTGTGACGGCAAAAAGATTTAAGTATCTGTGCAGCTCAATGTCATTAAAAACATAGCTAAAAGTAAAATTTCCGGACGGGTCAGTGAATTTGATATTTCTGATGTAAAGGGCGAAATTTGAGTAGATGTCATCATATTTTTCAGTCTGCCCGCTGAAATAAATCGTTGCATCATTCCTGATGCCCAGGCTTCGGAAAACATTAAGAACATAATAGAGTATATCGGATATATTCCTGTAAATAAAGGTGTTGGAGAATTTGAGCGTATTGTGGTCAAAGATTAAAAGATTGAAGAATTCCCTTTCCACATGGATGTGATTATAATAACCATCTAAACTCTTGCTGTAATGAGAGATCTGCTGAAGGAGCGGCTTGGTATGGTGAAGGGGTAAAATGCCGGGGTAGACTCGGGATGAGATATCCAGGAAGGACTTTGGAACCGAAAAAACTATATATGCATCAGGTTCATTTATCCTGTTTGAAAGTATCACGTCATCATCATCCCTGGTAAGATTAAAGGTGAAATATTCTTCCTTTTTCGCAGGATCAAAAAGCGGTGCCGGTATAAGAGTGAATTTACGTGTAGGCACAACAACATGGACCTTCTTGTAGCTTTTTGAAAGGAAATCATCCCTGGCGATTATACCATTTATGTTGTCTGCTGTAAAATATTTGCTTTCATCGGGTTCTGATGATCTTAGCAGGATATATTTATTCCTGATGGTATCAAGTATCGAGAACGAAAAACCATCGACGCTCATCTGCAGGGATAGTTCATAATTTCCTGTTGAGTTTATATCCAGCGTCTCATCAAACAGCTCCAGAAAAGGCATCTTAAAGAATTAAATTGTAAACAAATATAAGTAATATGTTGAATACTCTGATCTGGAATGAGTCCCCTTTGTGAACCTTAGTGATTACCTTTGTTTCCTTTGCGGCTATAATAAAATCAGACTCTATAATGTACAAAGGATAACTCAGAGAGTACAAAGGGATGCGGGAAACAATTATATATAATAACCTGTGCAAGAATCTTGGGTACCCGCCAACAGATGACCAGTCCGTTGCTTTGAAAAAGCTCGCATCGTATATCTGTGAGAACAACAATGATGTGATTTTCCTTCTTAAAGGTTATGCCGGAACAGGAAAAACAAGTGTTATAAGCTCGTTTGTCAAAACACTGGATGCTCTCAGAATGAGGGCAGTACTTCTTGCTCCTACAGGCAGGGCTGCAAAAGTTCTCGGATCGTATGCCGGTCACCAGTCATTTACCATACATAAAAAAATATACCGCCAGAAGTCATCAAAAGACGGGATGGGAAGCTTCATGCTCGACCGGAACCTCCATCGTGATACGTGGTTTATAGTCGATGAAGCTTCAATGATTTCAAATACATCTTCAGATTCATCTATATTCGGAAGCGGAAGGCTGCTTGATGACCTCATTGAATATGTTTATTCAGGAACAGATTGCAAGCTCATTCTGGTCGGCGACAGCGCTCAGCTTCCGCCTGTCGGTTCAGCTGTGAGCCCGGCTCTTGATGTCTCTGTCCTGAAAGAGTATGGCTTTGGACTGATAACTTCCGAACTTAAGCAGGTCGTCCGGCAGAGTGAAAATTCTGGTGTCCTTATGAATGCAACGGGAGTCAGACTCCAGATATCAGAGAATAACCTTGTTCATCCGGCAATGGATTGCATTAATTTTAAAGATATGACGAGGCTGAACGGTGAGGAACTGATAGAGGAACTCTCTGTGGCATATGGAGCCTGCGGTCTCGAAGGAACCATTATTGTTGTAAACTCGAACAAGCAGGCCAACAGATACAACCAGGGTATACGGAACAGGATATTCTACCGCGAAGAAGAGATAAGTCCCGGCGATATGGTAATGGTAGTGAAGAATAATTATTTTCTTTTGGAGGAAGATGAAGCGGGACCGGGTTTCATTGCTAATGGCGATATAGCTGAAGTGAAAAAGATACAGAAATATGAGGAAAGGTATGGCTTCCGGTTCGCCGAGATGACCCTGTGGTTTCCTGACTATAATTTTGAGGTGGAATCAAAAGTACTTATTGATGTACTTCATCTTGACACTCCAGCATTGCCTTCTGAGAAAAACAGCGAACTGTTTCATAGCATCCTTGCTGATTATCAGGATATTAAAATCCGCAGGAAGCAGTATGAGGCTGTCCGTAAAAATCCATGGTTCAATGCATTGCAGATAAAGTTTGCCTATGCAGTTACCTGCCACAAAGCTCAGGGCGGACAATGGGAGAGGGTCTTTATCGACCAGGGTATGTTCAACAGGAATGAGATAACAATTGATTACCTGCGCTGGCTGTATACAGCACTTACAAGATCAACTGACAGGGTGTACCTCGTCAACTTTTCAGAAAGCTTCTTCGTTTCCCGCTGAGGTCGCAGATTTCCGCAGGTAATCAAGGCTAATCCTTCAGGTCTGCCAGTCAGTCAATTCAATGATAAATATTAATATCTTTCGGAAAAAATCCATGAAATCATATAGAAAGGAACTATGGTTTGAAGCCCCGACAAGAAGGGCATTCATTAATATTACCGGACAAGTCGGGAAATGTATCTCCGAAAGCGGGATTAAAGAAGGACTTGCCCTGATTAATGCGATGCACATTACTGCCAGCGTCTTTATAAATGACGATGAACCGGGACTTCATCACGATTTCGAAGTCTGGCTTGAAAAGCTGGCACCTGAGAAGCCCTACAGCCAGTATAAGCATAATGGATTCGAGGATAATGCCGACGCCCACATTAAACGTACCATTATGGGCCGTGAAACGGTTGTCGCAATAACAAATGGCCAGATGGATTTCGGTCCGTGGGAACAGATCTTTTACGGGGAATTCGATGGCAAGAGACGCAAAAGGGTCCTGGTTAAAATAATTGGGGAATAATAGATTTAAAGAAAGGACTTAGCCTGTAATGACTTCTAAGTCAGCTTCATATCTGAAATGATCCCAGTAATCCTCTTATCGAGAAGCTTCTCTGTCTCAGTAAACTTATCGGCAGATTCAAGCCGCGTTTTTACACTGAAATAGAATTTGATCTTAGGTTCAGTACCTGATGGCCGGACTGAGATCTTGGATCCATCCTCAAGGAAGAACTGAAGTACATCGGATTTAATAAGGTGGATCTCAGATTTTTTTCCTGTTAGCAAATCTGTTGAGATAAGGTTTTCATAATCAGCAATTCTGACAATCCTGCTGTTATTAATAATTTTCGGAGGGTTATTCCGGTAATTAACCATCATGGCCTTTATCTCATTTGCGCCATCTATTCCCTTACGGACAATGTTTGTCAGCTTCTCCTTGTAAAGTCCGTATTGGTGATAAATGTCAATGAGAAGCTCATGGAGGGTTTTTCCTTTACTTTTAGCCCAGGCGGAAACTTCAGCAACAAGAGCGCATGATGCAACAGCATCTTTATCTCTGACATACTCCCCGGGAAGAAATCCATAACTTTCTTCTCCTCCGCCAATAAATCTCTTTTTACCTTCATATTTTCGTATAAGCTCGGCAAAAAATTTAAATCCGGTAAGTACATTGAAACATTCCACATTATGTTTTTCAGCAATGACATCCAGGAGATCGGTTGTTACAATTGTCTTGATAATGTACTCATTCCCTTTATATCTCTTCTTTTCTTCATACTGAGATAGAATATAATAGATCAAAAGGACACACGTCTGGTTGCCGTTCAGGAGGATGAATTCACCATTACTGTTTCTACAAGCGACTCCCAGTCTGTCGGCATCCGGATCCGATGCCATCACAACCTCAGCGCCGGTTTTAACCGCCTTTTCAATTGCCATTTTCAATGCACCCGGCTCTTCAGGATTGGGCGATTTTACAGTAGGGAAGTTGCCATCGACTATATCCTGTTCAGGAACGCTGATAATATTTTTGAAGCCGAAAAGTTTTAGTGCTGGTGGAACAAGTTTAATTCCAGTTCCATGAATTGGCGTATATACTATTCCCAGGTCGCTATGCTTATTTATTACATCCGGATTCAGGCTCATTTTCAGCACTTCCTTCAGGAAAGCCCTGTCCGTCTCTTTTCCGATTATTTTTATTTTGTCTTTTACCCCGTTGAATTTTATATCGCTGATTGACTTAATTTTACGTACTTCATCGATTATCCCGTCATCATGAGGAGCGACTACCTGTCCGCCGTCATTCCAGTATGCCTTATAGCCATTGTACTCCGGAGGATTATGTGAAGCCGTGATCACGACTCCGCTCTGACATTTATAAAAACGGATGGCAAATGACAGTTCCGGGGTGGGTCTGAGCGATTCAAAAAGATATACCTCAAATCCGTTTGCTGAAAAAATTTCAGCTGTGGTTTCGGCAAAGTACCGGCTGTTATTCCTGCAATCATGTGCAATTGCAACTTTTATTCCTTTGTCCCCGCATTGTTTGATAATATAGTTTGAAAGTCCCTGAGTTGCCATTCCAAGAGTATAAATGTTCATCCTGTTGGTACCGGCTCCCATTATCCCCCTCAGACCTCCGGTTCCGAATTCCATGTCCTGGTAGAATGCATCAATAAGCTTGTTCTCATCTTTTTCAAGCATTTCACGTACTTCGCTTCGGGTAGCTTCATTGAATTCGCCTTCAAGCCAGGTTTGAGCTTTTTTTCTGATATCGTCAATTAATAACATATTGATAATATTTACTTTAGTAGTTTAATACATTTCTTCAGGCTTGTCGGCCAGTGCGGAATTTTCAGATTATAATTTTCTTTTATTTTGCTCTTGTCAAGGACACTGTATGCCGGTCTTCGTGCGGCACTCTTATAATCCATTGTAAGAACAGGCACAACCAGGCAATTCAACCCGCTCTCTCTGACAATTGATTCTGCAAAGTCATACCAGCTGCAAACTCCTTCATTTGAATACTGGTAGATTCCTGTATTGAAAGCAAATTGATTTCTTATTACACCGGAAATGACTGTCATTATTGCACCGGCAAGGTCCGCGGCATAAGTAGGGGTGCCGGTCTGGTCAAATACCACCCTCAGCATATCATTAACTTTTGCTTTACTTAAAATTGTTTTTACAAAATTGGACCCGAATGAGGAGTAAAGCCATGAAGTCCTGATAATCATTGTTCCATAATGGGACATCGCTGCTTTCTCCCCTGCTAATTTTGAAATTCCATAAGCACTTATTGGATTTGTCGGGGAATTTTCAGTGTAAGGAACATTCGAACTCCCGTCAAAAACGTAATCGGAAGAAATATGGACAAACCTGCATTCGAAACCCCTGATAGCTTTCACAATATTCATTACAGCATTTCCATTTACATCGAGGGCCTTGTCAGGCTCACTCTCCGCCTTATCCACCTGGTTATAAGCAGCACAGTTTATTATCCAGCCGGGGCGTAAATTCTTTATAAATTCAGATGTTTTATCCGGATCGCAAATATCGAGAGTTGAAATATCAGTAAAGATGAAGTCGTAGCCATAGAAATATTTCGAAATTACTTTCAGTTCACTTCCAAGCTGTCCGTCGGAACCGGTAACTAAAATTACTGCCATGATCTGAATGAAGTGATTTTAAAAATTATTATCTGCCTTTTCAAATACCGGGTTTTTCATGTCTTTTTCACTTATAACCGGGGCATTTCCCTTTATTTGCCAGTCAATTCCCAGTCCAGGGTCATTAAGTGAAATACCTCTTTCTGCCTGACGGTTATAAATATTATCAACTTTGTACAGAATAATTGCGATATCGCTTAATACAGAAAATCCGTGAGCGAATCCTTTTGGTATAAAAAACTGGGCTTTGCTATCTGAATCCAGCTCTATACCGTACCATTTTCCATATGTGGGTGAATCCTTCCGAAGATCCAGGGCAACATCAAAAATCACTCCCTCGACTACCCTGATAAGTTTAGCCTGGTCGTAAGGCTTCAGTTGATAATGAAGTCCCCTGATGACTCCTTTAGATGATTTGGATTCATTATCCTGGACCGGAATAAAACTTATACCCGATTGCCAGAAAGTATCGGCATTAAAGCTTTCAAAAAAATATCCACGACTGTCGGCATAAACTACAGGCTTGATAACTAAAAGGCCCCTGAATCCTGTCTCAATTATTTCCATATATTATAAAGACTATTTAATGCCATTAAAAACATTTATCTCTTCTGTAGAAATCCTGAGCAGATATTTGCCATACTGGCTGTTTTTATAGGGTGCAGCAAGCTCTTTAAGCTGCTCCTTGGTTATGAATCCTCTTTTATAAGCAATTTCTTCGATACATGAAGCCTTTAATCCCTGACGCTGTTCCAGTGTTGCAATGAAATTGGCTGCCTGTAAAAGGCTCTCATAAGTACCGGTATCGAGCCAGGCCATTCCTCTTCCCATAAGCTTTACCTCCAGGGATCCTTCAGTCAGGTAAAGCCGGTTTAGATCAGTTATCTCGAGTTCGCCGCGGGCAGATGGTTTTAATGACCTGGTCTTGCTGACAACAGAATTGTCATAAAAATAAAGACCGGTAACAGCATAATTTGACCGGGGCTTTTCCGGTTTTTCTTCTATGCTTACCACTTTATGGTTATTATCAAATTCGACGACGCCATAACGCTCGGGATCGGTTACATAATAACCAAATACGCAGGCTCCTTTTTTAAGCTTTGCTGTTTTAAGCAGAGTATCGCCAAAAGCATGGCCATAAAAGATATTATCGCCAAGAATCATACAAACGGGGTCAGTGCCAATGAATTTCTCTCCAATGATAAATGCCTGGGCAAGCCCGTCGGGAGATGGCTGTTCAATATAGTTGAATTTCAAGCCAAGGGATTTCCCGTCTCCGAGCATTTGCCTGAAACCTGGCAAATCGCGGGGGGTTGAGATTACCAGTATCTCACGTATCCCGGCAAGCATCAGAACAGATAACGGGTAGTATATCATTGGCTTATCGTATACCGGGAGCATCTGTTTCGAAATGGTGTTTGTAATAGGGTAAAGCCTTGTTCCTGAACCACCTGCGAGAATAATTCCTTTCATTTAATATATGTTTAATTCATTTTAACCTCTGAGTTGCACAAAGATTAACATCGAGTTTTACTGTACTTGTCTCGCCCTCCCGGCTTCCCGCCCTCCCGTTCTCTCACCTTCTTCCAATCCCGAAATATCTGAATCCCATTTTCTTTATTTCTGCCGGGTCATAAATATTCCTCCCGTCAAAAATGACCTTTTCTTTCATGATTCCGGCCATTCTTTGAAAATCAGGCAGATGAAATTCAGCCCATTCTGTCATGAGGACCATTGCATCAGCTTGTTTCAGCGCCTCGTAAGGGTCGCCGGCATATTCTACACTGGCGGCAAGTTTCTTCCTGGCTTCTGACATTGCAGCCGGATCATAAACCCTGACAGATGCCCCTTCTTTAAGGAGCTTCCCAATAAGGTAAATTGATGAAGATTCTCTGATATCATCAGTTTTTGGCTTGAATGACAAACCCCATATACCTATGTTTTTTTTCTTAAAGTCATTATTGAAAAGTTGTGCCATCTTATTGAAAATGACATCTTTCTGATATTCATTAGCCTTTTCCACAGCCTGAACGACATTAAGCTCATAATTGTGGTCACGGGCTGTTTTTATTATTGCCTTGACATCTTTTGGGAAACAGGAGCCTCCGTATCCTGTACCGGGGTAAAGGAATTTACTGCCGATCCTTGAATCGCTTCCTATGCCTTTCCTCACATGGTTTATGTCTGCCCCAAGAATATCACAGAGGTTTGCAATTTCATTTATAAAGCTTATACGCGTGGCAAGCATCGCATTTGCCGCATATTTCGTGATCTCAGCAGATGCTATGTCCATGAACAGGATAGGATGGTTATTAAGGACAAAAGGCATATATAGCCGTCTCATTACCTCACCTGTCTTTTCATTGTCGATGCCTATAACGATCCTTTCAGGTTTAAGGAAATCGTCGACTGCGGCTCCCTCTTTGAGGAATTCAGGATTGGAAGCCATGTCGAATGTAATCTTTAAACTTCTTTTATCAAGTTGTTTCTGGATAGCTTTCCTTATCTTTCCAGAGGTCCCGACCGGAACCGTGCTTTTTGTCACAATGACAGTATGTTCTGTTATAACATTGCCGATTTCTTCAGCCACTTCCACTACATGGTTCAGGTCAGCGCTTCCGTTTTCACCGGGAGGTGTTCCCACAGCAATAAAAATAACCTCCGCATCTTTTATCCCATCTTTGAGGTCACCGGTAAAAAAGAGCCTTCTCTTTTCTACATTGTGCCTTATCATGCTTTCCAGACCTGGTTCATAAATCGGCACTGAGCCTTCCTTAAGCTTATTTATTTTATTCTTGTCCTTATCAATACATGTGACAGTAACACCACTTTCCGCAAAACAGGTTCCGGTTACAAGTCCGACATACCCTGTTCCGACAACAGCAATTTTCATAATATACCTGCTTTTTCAGTTTAGTTTCATTTAACTGCAAAGATAATAGAACAAGTGAGAAATCCTCGGTTTGCTCATTTCATTCACGGTCCGGTTCACCCGGGTTTAAGAAACACTTTCTCACTCCCTTTATTAAGGTTTGAAGGCTGGTTGATAAGCCACCTCAAACCGGATTAGAGGAGGGGCAGGGTGTGAGTACATGTGATTCGATAGCAAAGCCACAGACATTCAACTTTATACTATTGCTAAAAACTTCATTTTATTATGAATTTTCAAAATAATAATCATATCTTTGCACACTATTTTTTACAATATAATGTCTAACTTATTAATTATTAGTTTATTAAAATTTCATTATGACTGAAAGCAAAAAGAAAGCAACAAAGAAAGAAGTTGTTGAAAAAAAGGAAGAGGTAGTAAAACCTGTAAAGAAAGCTAAGATCAAAGAAACAAAAGACAAGCTTGTCGAGAAGGCACTTGAAGAAGAAGTAAATGACACGGAGATTGTTCCCGTTATTGAAAGAGCTCCGGAGGATGTAAAAGAAACTGAAGAAGTTTCGAAGGCTGCTGAGGATGAAGTAATAGTCGCTAAAGTTGAAATACCGGACGTGCCGGAAGTTGCGACTGAAAAAGCTCCCGCAAAGAAAGCAGCCTTAAAAAGTGAACTTCCTTATACTCATTCGAATGAGGATTTTGACTGGGATAGTTTTGAGAACGAAGGACTGAGAAATTCACCAAAGCACCAGGAGTATGAAGCATTATACGACGAGACACTTTCCACAGTTGCTGTGGATGAAGTTGTTACGGGTACAGTAATTCAGATGACTCCCCGTGAGGTCGTGGTCAACATTGGTTATAAATCGGAAGGAGTGGTGAGCCTTAATGAATTCCGTTATAATCCAAACCTGAAAGTCGGTGATACGGTTGAAGTGTATGTTGAAAGCCAGGAAGACAAGAAAGGCCAGCTTCTCCTTTCACACAAAAAAGCACGTGCAATAAATTCATGGGACAGGGTCAATGCATCCCTGGAAAAAGACGAAATAATAACCGGCTATATCAAGTGCCGCACCAAAGGCGGTATGATAGTCGATGTTTTTGGAATTGAAGCATTCCTCCCCGGGTCACAGATAGATGTCAAACCAATACGCGACTATGATGTTTTCGTTGGCAAGACCATGGAATTTAAAGTTGTAAAAATAAACCAGGAATTCAAGAATGTTGTTGTTTCACATAAAGCTCTTATTGAAGCTGAACTTGAGCAACAGAAAAAAGAGATCATTGCCAAGCTTGAAAAAGGTCAGGTTCTTGAAGGGACTGTTAAGAATATTACTTCATACGGAGTATTTATCGACCTCGGAGGTGTTGACGGACTTATCCATATCACCGACCTTTCATGGGGAAGGGTCAACCACCCTGAAGAGATCGTACAGCTCGATCAGAAACTCAATGTTGTTATTCTCGATTTTGATGATGACAAGAAAAGGATTGCCCTTGGTCTGAAACAGCTTACTCCGCATCCATGGGATTCAGTTGATCCCAACATGAAAATAGGTGACAAGGTTAAAGGCAAAGTGGTTGTTATGGCTGATTACGGAGCATTCGTCGAGATCGCCCCGGGTGTTGAAGGCCTTATTCATGTTTCGGAAATGTCGTGGTCACAGCATCTGCGGAGTGCACAGGAATTCATGAAGGTGGGCGATGAAGTTGAAGCCGTGATCCTGACGCTCGACAGAACAGAAAGAAAAATGTCGCTTGGCATCAAGCAGCTTAAGCCTGATCCATGGCAGCATATTGATGAAAAATATACTGTCGGCTCCAAACATATGGCAAAAGTGAGGAACTTCACCAATTTCGGAGTCTTTGTTGAGATAGAAGAAGGTGTTGACGGACTCATACATATCTCCGATCTTTCCTGGACAAAGAAGATCAAGCATCCGGCTGAATTTACATCTATAGATGCCGAAATTGAAGTAGTTGTTCTTGAAATCGATAAGGAAAACAGGCGTTTAAGCCTTGGTCATAAACAGCTTGAAGAGAATCCATGGGATGTTTTTGAAGGTCTCTTTATGGTTGATTCGGTTCATGAAGGAACAGTAATGGAGGTATTTGACAAAGGAGCAGTTGTTGCCCTCCCATATGGGGTTGAAGGTTTTGCGACTCCTAAGAATATTGTAAAGGAAGACGGAACCCTTGCTAAACCGGACGAAAAACTGCCTTTCAAGGTTATTGAATTCAATAAATCAGCCAAGAAAATAATAGTTTCGCACAGCAGGGTCTTTGAAGATGAAAAGAAAGCTGCTGAAGCTCCGGCAAAGAAACCAGAAAGTGAAACACCCAGAAAATCGTCCAAAAAAGCCAAATCAGGCGGGGAAAAGACAACATTGGGGGATATTACTCAGCTGGCAGCCCTGAAAGAAGAAATGGAAGAAAAACAGAATAAAGCTTCCAAGAAATAGAAATATTTGTTAAATTAGGGCTATCAAAATTTACGAATATGGATTTCAATATCGAGAATCGGAATAACAGTACAGTGATTCAGATCCTTTCTGAGAAGCTTGATACCCACATAGCACCTTCATTAAAGTCTGAACTCGTACTGGTATCGGGCAAGGGTGAAAAAAATATTATCCTTGACCTTGAGAGATGTCTGTACTGCGATTCATCAGGTCTGAGTGCCATACTGGTGGCAAACAGATTATGCAAGAATGCAGGTGGTACCTTTGTTCTCTGCGGACTGAATGAAGCCGTTGAACGACTTATCACGATATCACAGCTCGATACTGTCCTTACAATCACGGGGACAGTCTCAGATGCTGAAAAAATGATATCCTGAAGTTGTCAGCACTGCAGGGTCAAAATGAAATTGACAATACTTGGCAGTAGTTCTGCATTGCCAACATCAGAAAGATTTCCTTCCGCTCATGTGCTTAATGCGCATGAGCGGTTGTTTTTAATAGATTGCGGAGAAGGCACCCAGATGCAGCTTCGTAAGAACAGGATACGTTTCGGAAAGATTAACCATATCTTTATCAGCCATCTTCATGGCGACCATATTTTCGGACTTTACGGATTACTTTCAACATTCAGCCTTATGGGGCGATCGGCCCCTGTGCATCTCTATGCTCCAGCCGGCTATCAGAATATGCTTCTATCTCATCTGAGCGATTTTGATATCCATCTCGGCTTTGAAGTAGATTTTATCCCCCTTGCAGGTAATAACCCTGTTCTGATACTCGATGAAAAATATATTACAGTAACTTCTTTTCCTCTTGAACACCGGGTTCAGGCATTTGGATTCCTTTTCAGGGAAAAACCATTCGATCGCAATATTATTAAAGAATCGATAGAAAAATACAGAATCCCCGCCGTAAGGATACCGGCAATCAAAAAGGGTGAGGACTTTATTACTGCCGAAGGACAGGTGATTGAAAATGAGGAGATTACTGTTCCGGGACCAAAAGCACTTTCCTATGCTTATTGCAGCGATACCAGATACTTTAAAAGGCTGGCTTCATTCGTAAAAGATGTTGATCTTCTATATCATGAAGCCACATTTGACAGGACCCTTGACGACCTTGCCTCAGTTACAGGTCATTCAACAACAGAAAATGCTGCCAGAACGGCTCTTGACGCAGGAGCAGGGGCCCTGATCATTGGCCATTTTTCAGCCAGGTATAAAGATATTTCTCCTCTTGTTGATGAGGCAAAGGCTATTTTCCCGAACACATGGCCGGCTCTTGACGGCAGGACCTATGATGTCGGAAATATTACGGGTCCATTATAAAAGAATTCCTATATTTGGACTCTTTAAAAAGAGAATAAGGTCACCGTGCAGGAAAAGGTTCTGATACTCGATTTCGGATCACAGTATACCCAGCTAATAGCAAGGAGAATACGAGAGCTGAATGTCTATTGTGAAATACATCCTTTCAATCATTTCCCTGTTCCGGACAAAAGCGTAAAGGGCGTAATCCTGTCAGGAAGCCCTTCATCAGTAAGAGATAAAAATGCACCTTTCCCGGATCTGAAGAATATAAAGGGAAACATACCGCTGCTTGGAGTTTGTTATGGTGCTCAATACCTTGTACAGGGATTCGGAGGAGAAGTCCTGCCATCAAATATACGCGAATATGGAAGGGCTAACCTGGTTACCCTGGATACAGAAGATCCTTTATTCAGAAATGTCACACCCGGCACTCAGGTCTGGATGTCCCATGGCGATACTATTTCTCGAATACCGGATAATTACAATATCATAGGATCAACAGCTGATGTGAAGGCTGGAGCATTTCATATAAGGGGTGAAAATACCTGGGGTATTCAGTTCCATCCGGAGGTTTATCATACTACCGAAGGAATGCAGATAATTAAGAATTTTATAACCGGGATCTGCAAATGCAGCCAGGACTGGACACCTGGCTCCTTCGCAGGATCAGCTATTGCATCACTTAAAAGTCAGCTGGGTAGCGACAGGGTGATACTGGGTCTCTCCGGTGGTGTGGATTCATCTGTTGCGGCAGCATTGCTGAATAAAGCTATAGGGAAAAATCTTACCTGCATATTTGTCGATAACGGCCTCTTAAGGAAAAATGAATTCACCAAAGTAATGGAATCTTACCTGGGATTAGGCTTTAACGTAACCGGGATTGATGCAGGTGACAGATTTTTGAACGAGCTGGAAGGAGTTAGTGACCCCGAAACCAAAAGAAAAATAATCGGCAAGGTATTTATTGATGTATTTGAAGAAGAAGCGCGCAAGGTTAAAGATGTCAGGTGGCTTGCCCAGGGAACAATATATCCTGATGTAATTGAATCGGTTTCAGTCAATGGACCTTCTGCTACAATAAAATCGCATCATAACGTTGGTGGCCTTCCCGAAAAAATGAAACTTAAGGTTGTGGAACCGCTAAGGCTCCTTTTTAAGGATGAAGTAAGAAGAGTGGGGGAGGCATTGGGTTTACCGGATTTTATTATCCGCAGGCATCCTTTTCCTGGTCCGGGCCTCGCAATCAGGCTTCTTGGAATAATGACAAGGGAAAAGCTTGAAATTCTGAAGGAAGCCGATGATATTTTCATTGAAGGACTCAGGAAACATGGGCTGTACGATTCTGTCTGGCAGGCAGGTGCAATTCTGTTGCCTGTTCAGTCCGTAGGAGTAATGGGGGATGAGAGGACATATGAAAATACTGTGGTGTTAAGAGCTGTTAATTCTACTGACGGAATGACTGCCGACTGGTCGCCGCTTCCGCATGAATTTCTCAGAATAATTTCAAATGAAATCATTAACAGAGTAAAGGGAATAAACCGGGTGGTATATGATATAAGTTCAAAGCCACCTTCAACTATTGAATGGGAATAATGTTGAATATAAAAAATCACTTAAGGGGTATACCTGAGAACGTAAGGAACAAATGCGCATATAATTTGTTGGATTGTATATGAAACAATATCAGGATGAAAATCAATAGAATAATATTAATTGCATTTTTCGCAGCCATTGGAATTGCAGGCCAGACCGCCAATTCTCAGGGAGTAGAGGAAGGGACAATAAAAATAGGCAGGACACTCGGCCTCATTGATGCCTTCTATGTCGATACGACTAATATCCCAAAGCTGACAGAAAAGATGATCATAGATCTTCTCAGGGACCTTGATCCTCATTCCACCTATATTTCAGCAAAGGATGTGAAGGATATGAACGAACCGCTTTTGGGTAATTTCGAAGGTATCGGGATACAGTTCAACCTGCTTCGTGATTCGATAATTGTGATTGAGCCGATATCCGGCGGACCTTCCTTCAAGGTTGGTCTTCTTGCGGGAGACAGGATAGTAGCAATAAATGGCGAGAAGGTAGCCGGCACCGGCATTTCAACCAATGGCGTCAGAACTCGTCTGATGGGCCCCAAAGGTACAAAGGTTAATATCTCAGTTTTCAGAAAAGGGGAAAAAGAACTTCTTGATTTCACTATTACGCGTGATAAGATCCCTTATTACAGCCTTGATGCTGCATATATGCTTGACGCCAACACTGGCTATGTGAAGTTTAACAAGTTTGCAGCCACTACGGATAAAGAATTCGTTAATGCAATTGATAGTCTTGGAAAGAACAGGATTAAAAATCTTGTCATTGACCTTAGAGGAAACGGAGGAGGCCTGATGACTGCTTCAACCGACCTCGCAAATCACTTCTTCTCTGACCGCAAGCTTCTTGTTTATTTGATAGGGAGGAAGACGCCAAGACAGGATTACAAATCAAGCGGATCAGGGGACCTTTCATCAGTAAAGCTCGTTGTTCTTACAGATGAAGGTTCGGCTTCTGCCAGCGAGATCTTTGCCGGGGCAATGCAGGACTGGGACAGAGGTGTAATTATGGGCAGGAGAACCTTTGGTAAGGGACTGGTACAGAATGGATTCTACCTTACCGATGGATCGATGGTAAGGCTTACTGTCGCCCGATACTTTACGCCGACCGGACGCTTAATCCAAAGTCCATATAATAAAGGCTACGATGAATATATGAAAAATTTCTTCAAAAGATATTCTGACGGGGAGTTGGTTTCACCCGACAGCGTTCATTTTGCAGATTCCCTTAAGTTCAAGACGCTGGTCTCCAGGCGCACGGTTTACGGAGGAGGAGGAATTATGCCTGATGTGTTTATAGGGGTAGATACTTCTAATAATTCAGATTATTACAGGGCTCTGGCCCGCAAAGATATTTTCAGGGCATTTACACTGGAATTTTCCGATAAAAACAGGAGGTCCATAATGTCAGGCTATAAAACTTTTGACGATTTTAAAAACAGGTTTTCTTTTACTTCCGAGGATATAAAAACTTTTATAAAGAAAGGTGAAGATGCCGGAATAAAGTATAATGACGCTCAGTTTAAAATCTCGGAAACGGAAATACTGCAGATCCTTAAAGCCCTCGTTGCCGGAACATTGTGGCAAACAAATGAACAGTTCAGAATACTTAATGAAAACGATCCTTTAATTGAAAAGGCATTGAAACTCGTTACCGACAGAGATGTCTATAGCAGGGTGCTTGGGCTTAAGTGAACTGCCCCTAATTTATTCTTTGCCCTGTAAATACGTTTGTATATGTAACAGTTTGATCCTGCGCGCTGGTTTGCATTGGCCATGACCATACAAGGTTATCTCCATCCATTTTCAGATCCCATACTTCGGGTTCGATACTAAGGTTAGTAATTGACAGAGATGAACCGTTTAAGGTCCATGAAAAGAGATAATCATTATTTGATTCGGAATAAATGCCGGTCCCGCCTGCTACCAGCTGTATAGTTATGGTGCCGGCATCAAGGTATACTTTGCTTTCTTCCTTGAGTACACTGTTCTGGTAATAAAATGTTGTGACGTACCTGGCATCCCACTTGCCTATCATTAATTCACTGAGGGGTTTGTCTTTTTCACATGAAGTGAAGAAAGCCGGAAGGACAACCAGCAGCAATCCGGTATAATTAATCAACTTTCGCATTAAATGAAATTTTAGTTACTTTCAGTATTTCTGAATAAGAAATGTAAAGTAACAATAAAAAAATGATAATGCTTAATTTGTTCTGAAGATTCAGGGGAAAATCAAATTGTGAATTCAATTGATTAATTTTGGCCCGGATGAAGTATGTGGCAAAGACACTATATGGTCTTGAAAATGTTCTGGCTGAGGAATTGGAATCTCTTGGAGCAGAAAATATTAATATTGGCAACAGAGCAGTAACCTTCAGGGGGAACAAAGCTCTTCTTTATAAGGTGAATTACTGCTCGAGAACTGCATTATCCTTTCTGAAGCCGGTTCGGGAATTTACTATTAAGTCGAAGGAAGAACTTTACCGAAAAGCTTTTGAGGTTGAGTGGTCCGAAATAATGGATCATGATTCAACTTTCTCAGTAGTTCCTGTTATCAGTTCCAAATTATTTACCCATTCAGGTTATCCCGGACTTATTGTCAAAGATGCTATCGCCGACTACTTCAGAAAGAAGGGCGGCCAAAGGCCATCAGTGGATACTAATGATCCTGCAGTGCTGGTTAACCTTCATATCAGCAATGACCATGTTACTCTCTCAGCTGATTCAACAGAAGTCCCGTTATATAAGCGTGGTTACAGGGTGCATCAGGGTATTGCGCCGCTAAACGAAGTACTTGCAGCAGGCATACTTAAGCTTTCAGGCTGGGACGCGACCATTCCGCTGACTGATCCCATGTGCGGTTCAGGAACTATACTGGTTGAAGCAGGAATGATGGCGAACCTGATACCTCCCGGTAAATTCAGGAAATCGTTTGGATTTACAAAATGGAAAGATTATGATGAAAAACTGTTCAATATAATTAAACAGGAGTCTGAAGGACAGATAGTTAGTTCAAATGCCGTGATTACTGGCAGTGATATATTGGAAAAGGCTGTAAATCAGTCAGTTGAAAATATCAAGGCAGCCGGTCTGGCAGATATGATTACCGTGAGGCAAGCTGATCTTGCCGATGTCAGGCCATCAGGTAACAACGGATTCCTGGTTTTCAATCCACCTTATGGACAGAGACTTAATCCTGATGAAACTGCCGGGATCTACAAGATGATCGGCTCAGTTTTAAAGCATCATTTTGCAGGTTACTCGGCCTGGATACTAACATCAGGGAAAGGGAACCTTAACAGCATCGGATTGAAACCCTCCTCAAAGTACAATCTGTATAATGGCGCGCTGGAATGCTTTCTTGCAGGGTATACCCTATATGAAGGGACAAAGAAGAATGCCTCCGGCTGATATCATCATTATTCCACTGTTTATCCCGGTAATTGCGTACTTTTATCAAAATTAAGACCGTTATTTTTAAAAACTGCTATGTGGAAAAGTTATATTTGGTAACTTCATATTTTTATTATATTTGTTATCTGAAAACCGGGACCTTGTCCAAAAAGAAGCTTAAATGAGCTTTGATATAGAGAATTACTTAAGAGACCAGGCGAATAATAATGTTATTCTTTTTTATAAGGGTAATGTTGATTCTGATGTAATAAATCATGTTCTGGATACGGTCGAAGATAAAATGGTCGAGGTAAATGAGCAGTCAAAGCTCAGGAAAAAGGTCTATAATGTCCTGGTTGAAAGCCTTCAGAATTTATATCATCACGTTGATAAGGTACCCGAAGATTATGAAGATCAGACTTCGGAAAAGTTTGGAATGCTTGTTGTTCAGAAAGTCGACAATGGATACAAGATTATTACCGGGAATTTTGTGAATTCCGAAAATGTTGAAAAGCTGGAGGAAAAAATAAAAAGGATCAACAGGTCGAGTCACGAGGAGATCAAGGAGTTGTATAAGTTCATTCTTAACCATCAGAGAATATCGGCAAAAGGGGGAGGTGGCCTGGGACTGGTTGATATAGCAAGGAAAACCGGGAATAAGCTTGAATATGCTTTTAAGGAATATAATGATAAGTACTCATTTTTCTATCTCAATATTTTAGTGAATGAGGAAAATTAAATTCTGTAGATTGATAAACTTTTAAAATTTTAATAAAATGGAACCGATCATTATCGAAGGAACACCGAAGACTCCGACTGTAAAATTTGATGCAACGGAAGGCGTGTTTGAAATTAAGGGACGTTCTATCCCTGAAAATTCAGTTGAGTTCTACAAGCCGCTTGTAGACTGGCTCGATAACTACAAAGAAACGCCTCTTACAAAAACTGTTGTCAATATCAGGCTGGAGTATTTCAACACCAGTTCCTCAAAGTGTATCCTAGATGTCTTTAAAAAGCTCGAAGCAATTCATAAGGCTAAGAATGAAGTTGAGGTGAACTGGTATTATGAAGAGGATGATGAAGACATGCTGGAAGCCGGTGAAGATTATGAATCTATCATCAGGGTACCGTTTAAGATGATTGAGATTGTTGAATAATTCAAAAAACTAAATCAGTTATTTCAGATCGGTTATTCCAAAATATAAAAAGGGGCTGCAAAAGCCCTTTTTTATTTTACCCCTGTAAACAAATCCGTTGCAATCACTGAAGGCGCCTATTCAGATCCCCTGTACTTCTTGCCCATTGCCACCTCGCGTGAATCAAGAAGCTTTTTAAGGAGCCGGAAATAAAGGAACAGATAAAGCCCTATAGTCATTACCCATAATACAATTACATTAATAATAAAAGTATCCGCCGGCCTTCCGAAAATCATTTTTACAGGTGAATAAAAATGGGCCTTTATGAAATTATAATTTGGATTCATATAAATAGGCTGGGCTTTCTGTATAATTTCGCCCCGGTATTCAATGCTACCCTTTGTTTCATTTTTATTGGTCACAAACTCCTCAAGCTTATCATTGGTATACATATCTCTTAATTTCAAAAATCCATCCTTATCTGCAGATTGCAATTTTGTCAGAAGAGCCTGTTTTTTGCCATCTGCGTTATTATAGTATTGTATATACCTCTGCTTGAGAAGCTCAAGGTAAGCTTTAGCCGAATTTATTGCCTCGGGAGTGACTTTATCAGGGGTAAGGAATTCCAGGTATTCAAATTTAATTGAGGGAATGAGAACCTGTTCTTTTTTAATTTCGTTATATACCACCCTGAGTTTGTTTTTCAATTCTGCAGATCCAGTGCCATTCTTTAATTCATTTGAAATGGCATCAAGGTCTTTTCTCATGGCATCATACCAGAAATCCCTCTTGAATTTAGCCTGGCTGATTCCTTTATCAAAATCATAGAACTGACGCTCATATTTATTATCCTTAAACTGTTTCACTGCGAGCGCCTCATAGCCCCACCTCGCAGTAATGACTTCACCGTAAAAAGGAATAGAAACCGGGGAACTCACATACGGATTCAGTTTTTCAAATTTTACCATTATACCGCTCAGGATTATCTGAGGAATGACCAGGAAGGGGATCCACATATAAATTGTTGCAACCGCCTTGAAGCTGTCAGAGATGACAAGTCCGAGAATATTTGCACCTGCCCAGCATGAAAACAGCACCACCCAGTATTCAAACCACATGCCCCGGATACCTGTAATGCTGTTCCCAATAATAACAAAGGTCAGCGCCTGAATGGCGGATATTGCAAACTGAACAAATACTTTTGACAAAAGGTAACTGTTCCAGCTGAGGTTGAGGAATGCCTCCCGTTTGAGAATCTTACGGTCCTTAATAATCTCCTCGGCACTTACAGTAAGGCCCATGAAAATTGCCACTATTACAGACATGAAAATATAGACCGGAAGATTTTCGTTTGAGAAAAGCGTGTATTTCGGATTATCTGCACTTTTATCAAAATACCTGATCAGGAAAGCAAGGAAAAATGCGAGTATGGGGGCTTCAAGCAGAGTAATTAAAAGATATTGGGCATCAGCAATTTTAGATAAAACATCGCGTTTGACAAATACGATGAGCTGCTTTAACTTATTGGGTGTCTTGAAATTAATCTCCGGAATAGTACTTCCTGTTTCAATGATATCTTCTTTTTTTTCAGCCTTGTACAAGCTGCTCCAGTCGGCAGGAGATATCCGGCGTGTATCGGTGGGTTGTCCATTTTCATTGACAACCCTTGTTTCAACAATATTGAAGATCTGCTCGGGATTTACATTGCCGCAGACATAACATTCCGATTCGTTATAATTTGCCTGTTCAATCTTCCTCTTAAAATATTCTATCGATTCAACAGGATTGCCGTTATAAATAAGGTACCCTCCTGTATCAAGTATTATCAGCTTATCAAACATTTTGAAGATCTCTGAGGAAGGCTGATGGATAACGATAAACAACAGCTTCCCTTTTCGGGCAAGCTCCTTCAGAAGGTCGAGAATATTTTCAGAGTCACGTGATGAGAGACCTGAAGTAGGCTCGTCAAGAAACATAATTGATGGCTCGCGGATCAGTTCAAGGGAAATGTTAAGTCTTTTTCTCTGGCCACCGCTGATCTTTTTATTCAGGGGACTGCCCACTTTCATATCACGTATTTCGTGAAGGCCGAGGTTCTTTAATGTGTTGTCGACTCTTGCGATGATTTCCTCTTCAGTGAGGTTATCAAAACAGAGTTTGGCATTATAATAAAGATTCTCAAAGACGGTAAGCTCCTCAATGAGAAGGTCATCCTGTGAAACGTATCCGATAAGTCCCTTTATTTTTTCCTTGTCCTTATGGATATCAACACCGTTTATCAGCACCTCTCCATCGAACGGAGCATTCGTACCATTAAGTACGCCCAGGAGAGTTGATTTTCCCGCCCCGCTGGCACCCATTATCCCAACCATTCTCCCGGATTCTTCATTGAAGCTCATGTGGTGTATACCTACCTTGCCGCTCTTGAACCTGAATTCAACGTTATTTACCTCATAAACAACTCTTGAGGCTTTAAAATCCTCCATGAGGAATTGCATCGTAACATCCCAGAAATAAATGGCCTTGATCTTGGTACCTTTTATAGATGATCCCTGGCTGAAAGGGTATACCTTATCTTCCTGTAAGAGTTGTGCGTTCATGGTAAGTTCACCTGAGCCGGTAAACCTAACAAAGTACATTCTGACTGACGGGACGAAAAGCACCCATATCTGCCCTTTAAGCAGCTCTTTATAAATGTGTTTTGCTTCCTTAAGATCCGAATTCTCATTACCGTTAATCGAAAGGAGATTCTGATGATCAGGCATTTCATTGAACGGAACCAGTACAAACCTTTCTATAAACCCGTACTCTTCCTCGCTGATATTCAGGCCTTCCGCAAGTGTGCTAATAAACCCAAGTTCAAGCTGGCTTACCTGGGGGCTGCCTGATTTGCAGAATTCGAGTGCCTGAATAACGACAACGATTCTTTGTTCCTGCTGTAGCTGACCTTGTTCATTTATATCCTTGCATAGTTTCCTGATCCTGATTGCTATAGCTCCCTCGCGGCGTTCGGCGCTGCTTTTCTCAAGTTTCTTTCTGGCTTCTTCATATGCAACATCATATTTGGCAAGGTACTCTTTGACAAGCTCCTGGTTTAGCAGACGTTTAAGGAATGCCTCGACAACACCTCGTCTTTCACTGTCATTTGCCTGGGGCTTAGCAATGATAGCAAATAACTGCATCAGGGTTTCAAGGATCTTTTCACTCATGGAAGGTCGGTTTGGTTAATTCGGAATGAAGTTATGAAAATAATTTGTTGGAACAAAAATTTCATCCACGGTGATCCGTGTTTATGAATTTTTCTTTTCCTTTCTTTTATCCTTTTTCTCAACTGAAAATCCGAACTTACCTATTAGTTGTCCCGTCTCGTAATATTTCCCATGCAGGTATTCGATCAGTCCGGCGCTGCCAAGTCTGAGGGCACCGGTTTTCTCATCGACCAGCTCCTTATCTGCATGTATTGTTACGACTTCAGAAATGAACATATGATGCGACCCCAGCTCCCTGATATCCTTTACCATGCATTCAATATTAACGGGTGACTCCTTTATCATCGGGGCATTTACCCTGGATGCGGGTACAGGTGTGAGCCCCATCTCTTCAAATTTCCGGTGCCCTTTTCCTGATTTAACTCCACACCAGTCAGTTGCATAGGCAAGCTTCCTGGTTGTCAGGTTTATTACAAATTCCATGTTCTTACGGATAATTTCATAAGAATGACGGCCTGGTCGGACAGAAATGTAACACATGGGAGGATCCGTGCATATGGTACCGGTCCAGGCTATAGTAATTATATTATATTCAGCCGGCTCAGATCCGCAGCTCACCATAACCGCCGGTAGAGGATAGATCATGGTGCCGGGCTTCCACATTATTTTGGACATAGTATTTTATTTTAATCCAAAGATAATACTATCCTTTCATCAAATCAGGTTTGCCAGTTTGACATAAGGGGTTGCACATTTAATGTCAATTCGTCCCCGTTTAAGGGGTGGCAGATATTTTGATCTGTCCTGGTAAAACATTATTAATGAACTTTAATAATTTCACACTTAAAGCCCAGGAAGCCGTACGGAAGGCTTTTAGTATTGCTGAATCCAAAGGACAGCAGTCGATAGAATGTGCTCATCTGCTCAGGGGAATCATGACGGAAGCAGAGAGTGTGTCTGAATTTCTTTTCGGAAAGATGGGTGTCGACCTGCAGCTCCTGTCACGCGACCTTGATAAGCTGATTGATACCTATCCGAAAGTATCGGGTGCAGAACCTTATGTCTCCACGGGATTATCAGAAGCTATCCGTAACGCAGGCGACCATGCCTCAAAAATGAAGGATAAATTCATTACTGCCGAACATCTTATAATGGGGGTGCTTGATACATCCGACAAGATTTCGGGATTACTTAAGGATCATGGTATTACGGGTAAAGGTCTTAACTCGGCCATTGAAGAGATGAGGCGGGGAGCAACTGTGGAAAATCAGGCTTCAGATGATATTTTCAATTCACTGAACAGATTTGCAATTAACCTTAATGAGAGGGCAAGGTCGGGAAAGCTTGATCCGGTAATTGGCCGCGATGATGAGATACGCCGTATTCTTCAGATACTGGAGCGAAGGACGAAAAACAATCCTCTTTTGATAGGGGAGCCTGGAGTAGGCAAAACAGCTATCGCAGAAGGAATAGCCCACAGGATTGTGCGGGGTGACGTACCTGAAGATCTTAAATCGAAAGTTATCTATTCACTTGATATGGGTGCACTGATCGCCGGTGCCAAATATAAGGGAGAGTTTGAGGAAAGATTAAAGTCGGTTGTAAATGAGGTCATTGGATCTAATGGAGATATAGTTCTTTTCATTGATGAAATCCATACCCTGGTAGGGGCCGGACAATCGGAGGGAGCTATGGATGCCGCAAATATACTTAAGCCTGCACTGGCCAGGGGCGAGCTGCGGGCAATCGGGGCAACAACGCTTAATGAATACCAGAAGTATTTCGAGAAGGACAAAGCTCTTGAAAGACGGTTCCAGGTAGTTATGGTCGATGAACCCGACCATGATGATACCGTTTCAATTTTGCGGGGCATCCGCGAGAAATATGAAGCTCACCATAAAGTAATTATAAGGGATGAGGCAATTATTGCGGCGGTAGATCTTTCAACACGTTATATCACCGACAGGTTTCTTCCTGATAAGGCAATCGACCTTATTGATGAGGCAGCTTCGCATCTCCGCCTGGAAATGAACTCTGTACCGGAAGAGATAGATGAGGTAGAAAGGACAATTACCAGGCTCGAGATTGAAAAGGAAGCTGTCCGTCGCGATGGCGATATGGCCAAGGAGGAAGATCTGTCAAGGGAACTGGCTGACCTGGTGTCGAAAAGAGATGAACTTAAAGCAGCCTGGAAATCCGAAAAGGATATGATAGGCAGGATGCAGGCCAAAAAGGAGAATGTCGATTCCCTTCGCTTTGAAGCTGATCAGGCTGAACGGGCAGGTGATTACGGTAAGGTCGCTGAGATAAGGTACGGAAAAATCATCCAGGTTGAAAAAGAGATTGCTGATCTGAAAGAACAGATCGAAAAGAAAAGGAGCAAGGGTTCTCTTATCCGCGAAGAAGTGAGGTCGGAGGACATTGCCGAAATCGTTTCAAAATGGACAGGCATACCTGTATCGCGAATGCTGGAAAGCGAAAAGGAAAAACTTCTTCGTCTCGAAGATGAGCTGCACAAAAGAGTTGTTGGTCAGGAAGAAGCTATAAGCGCAGTATCTGATGCTGTGAGAAGATCAAGAGCCGGGCTCCAGGACCAGAAGAGACCGGTAGGTTCATTTATCTTCATAGGTACCACCGGTGTCGGCAAGACCGAACTGGCAAGAGCGCTTGCTGAATTCCTGTTCAATAACGAAAACCTGCTGACAAGGATCGATATGTCGGAATACCAGGAGCGGCATTCAGTATCCAGGCTGATCGGGGCGCCTCCCGGTTATATTGGATATGAGGAAGGAGGACAGCTTACGGAGGCAGTAAGGCATAAACCCTATTCCGTAGTTCTTCTGGATGAAATTGAGAAGGCACATCCTGATCTTTTCAACCTCCTGTTACAGGTCCTTGATGAAGGCAGACTTACTGATAATAAGGGCCGTACAGTTAACTTCCGTAACGTTATAATCATTATGACATCCAACCTGGGATCAGATGTGATTCGTGACCGGATGGACAAATGGAATAATAACCTGCCTGAAAAAGAGGAAGAACAGCTCCGTAAAGATATATTCAGTCTTCTGAGAAAATCTCTGAGACCTGAATTCCTGAACAGGGTCGATGAGATTGTAATGTTCAGGCCTCTTACATCAGATCAGATCAGGGAGATCGTCAGGATACAGATTAACCTGGTCAGGAAGATGCTTGAAGATTATAATATTGAACTCGACGTCACAGAGGCTTCTATAGACTGGCTTACTCTGAAAGGATATGACCCGCAATCGGGCGCCAGGCCTGTGAAAAGGCTTATCCAGAAAGAGATAATTAATGAGCTTTCTAAAGAATTAATTTCGGGAAGGGTTTCAAGAGATTCGGCAGTTAAAGTAACAGTAAGGGATGGAAAACTTATCTTAGCGATCTGATACAGGCATCCAGATCATCATAAATTTCAAATACCGTATGAAGATTTAGTGTCTGAAGTACCTCCATTACCGGCGGTTCAGGACTTGCAAACTTCACTGCACAATAATTATTCCGGGCACTCTTCATAATTGAGAGAAGGCATCCGAAACCTGAACTGTCAATATAATTAACGCCCTTAAGATTTATTACGACCTTTGAGCTGTCGCTCTCCAATACCTTTATTATCTCATCTTTTACCTGATCTGTGATCAGTGCATTGATCTTATCCACCGTAAAGCTTATAATATCAATTTTATCTCTTTTTTCAATGCTGATCATCTCGATCTTTTTTACTGTTTCCTGATAAAGCTATCGAGCTCTTTGATCGCTTCGGCAGTATCATTTCCAAAGCGGGTTATATAAGATTCATATTTATCAACTTCCATTTGCCCTTTTGCCTGAAGTTCAAAAGTTTTAAGCATCGTGGCAAGCTCTTCCATTCCCATAATTGCTACCGAAGATTTCGCCTTGTGCGCAAGATTCCCAAGTGCTGTAAATTTTTTTTCAGCAAGTAATGATCTCATCTCATTATGGATTTCAACGGCCTGCTCTTTGAAAAGAGTAACAATTTCGATCACAATCTGATTGTCACCTCCGGATACCGAATCAATATATTCGGTATTGATATACTTATATTCCATAAGCAAATATCCAGAATCTTCTAATAAGTTGTAATGAATATATGACAAATATAAATATATTTTTCCCCGATTTATAATCTGTTCAAAATTCAAAGCTTTTTATAAAAGGAAATTAGTGCTACTTTTATGGTTAGAAAAATCAGATGCCATGAAGTATGCTTTTCATTACCTGGTGGTGATATTTTTTATATCTTCCTCCTTAGCCGATGCCCAGACTGATGTGAAAATATCGAAAAAGGAGTTCAGAAATGGCAAAACCGGTTTTGAGGCAGCCTGGACGAGCGTAACTGCAGGTGATCAGTTTTATAAGGAGAAAGGTATTGGGTATGGCAATGCGTTTGATGCATATCTTAAAGCAACTCAATATAATAGCATGAATCCGGAATTGAATTACAGAACTGGTATATCTGCACTTTTTTCCGACAATAAGGAAAAAGCTGCCAAATACTTTCAGAAAGTTCTTGAGGTCAATCCCGGTCTGACAGAAGATCTTTTGTTTTTCACAGGCAGGGCTTTACAGTATACCGGTAGATATGGTGAGGCGATCGAAAAGTATAATAATTACATCAGTTCGGCCGGGAAGAAACAATCAGCTAATGTTTCGGCGGCAAAGAGACATATTGAGGAATCTATTTCAGCTGATAACATAGTGAAAGACACATTGAGTATCGAAATAAAAAATATAGGATCAGGTATCAATTCAAGCGCAGATGAATATTCCGGACTCCTTACATCAGATGGAAATACCATGTTTTTCGCTTCACGACGTGAACTGGACAAATCGTCTACCCTGAATGACAACAGGTTTGACGAGAATATATTTTTTTCAACAAAGGTCAACGGATCCTGGGGAATTGCTGCCTCTCCAGGCAGGAATCTGACTACAAAATATTGTGAGACACCGGTTTATATAAACTCTGCCGGAGATGAACTTTATATTTATGCCGGCTATGAAAACGGAGGTGATATTAAAGTCTCGGATAAGAGAAAAGGAGATTGGAAAAGACCGAAACCAATTCCTTTTAATATAAATACAGGTGGGTTAGAAACATCGTTTATAATATCTCCCGCCGGAGATGAAGTATGGTTTGTGACTGACGGAAGAAAGGATGGATTGGGGGGAAGGGATATCTATATGATAAGGAAGATAAGTGAAAAGAGGTGGTCAAAACCTGTCAATGCAGGCCCTTCATTTAACACTTCGTATGATGAAGAATCTATAAAGTTTTCTAATGGAGGCGACACACTGTGGTTCGCATCAAAAGGCCACAACTCAATTGGTGGATTTGATATTTTCTATTGCGTAAAGGATAATAATGGCACCTGGACCAGCGCAGTAAACTTGGGATACCCCATCAATACTCCCTGGGACGAAATATTCTTTTTCCCCGTTAAAGGGAATGACAGCTTGTTTTATTTTGCTTCCAACAGGCCTGAAAGCATGGGAGGCCTGGATATTTTTGAAGGGAGAATACTCCCTCCCGAACCGGTTGTAACACTGCCTCCGCCTCCAAAACCTGATACAGTTGTTGTAAGGGATACAATAATTTTAGTTAAAGAGATAGTTCAGGCACCTCCTGCACCGGTTCTGCAGGAACCTCCAAAAGAAACAGGCCTTTATCTTATCGGGAAAACTACTGATTCAGAAACGGGAGGTCCGGTTATGGCAAAAATTGAAATAATAGATTTCTCGACTGATGCAATAATTGCCAGCACCGCGAGTTCGGATGTCGATGGCAGTTACAGGGTAAAACTTCCTGCAAAAAAGACCTATATGGTCGATTTCCGGGCAGCCGGTTTCCTTTCCGATATGAAAAGGATCGATATTAATGAAAGCTATTCAGGGGAGGCTTATAACCTTGATCTGCCGATGATAAAAGTAAAGGTTGGCAAGAAAGTGGTTCTGAACAACATCTTGTTTGAGACAGGCAAGTCCGTCCTTACACAAAGCTCATTCACTGAACTGGAGCGTCTAGTCAGTATTCTGCAGGAGAACGCAACAATGAAGATTGAAATTTCGGGCCATACCGATAAAACCGGCAGCGAGCAGCTTAACTTCAAGCTTTCAGAAGCCAGGGCAAAGGCAGTTGTTGATTACCTGATACAGAAAGGCATTGGACAGGCAAGGCTTGAATACAAGGGTTTTGGCTCGCTTCAGCCTATTGCAGATAACGCCACTGCTGAAGGGAGATCAAAAAACAGGAGAGTAGAGTTTAAAATTCTTGAATTCTGATTTTCATCAGCCAATATCAGGTAACTTTTATTTTTATTTGTGAAAGATTTAATTCTACTGCAGATTTGCCCCAAAACCTCCTGAAAGGGGATTTTCAGATGTAAAGGGTAGAAATCCCCATCAGGGATTCAGGGGCATTACGGAAAGAAATTAAACTGGTTTTAAATAAAAATAATTCGATGAAAAATACACCATTTACTGAATTTCACCAGGAAGCAGGCGCTAAACTTATACCCTTTGCCGGATATATTATGCCGGTGGAATATACAGGCATTAATGACGAACATATTACCGTAAGAGAAAAACTCGGAGTGTTTGATGTTTCTCATATGGGAGAGTTCTGGGTAACGGGAAAAAAGGCAACTGAATTCCTTCAGTTTATTACCTCGAACGATGTGTCAGCATTATATAACGGAAAGATTCAATATTCATGTTTCCCGAATGGCAATGGCGGAATTGTCGACGACCTGCTTGTATACAGGTTTACCCCGGAAAAATACCTTCTTGTGGTTAATGCTGCCAATATCGGTAAAGACTGGAACTGGTGTCTGAAGAATGCGGGGAAGTTTAATCTCCGGGAAGGTATTGACCTGGTAAATGCTTCAGACAATACAGCTCAGCTTGCGGTACAGGGTCCTTTTGCGATGAAGGCGATGCAGCAGCTTACCAATAATAAAGTGACTGAAATGGAGTATTATACATTCCGGGAATTGGATTTTGCAGGGATTAAAAATGTTCTTTTTTCAACTACAGGGTATACCGGGGCCGGAGGATGCGAGATCTATGTAAAAAATTCAGACGGGCCAAAGCTCTGGAATGCTGTATTTGAGGCAGGTGAAGATTTCGGGATAAAACCAATTGGGCTCGGAGCCAGGGATACATTAAGGCTCGAAATGGGATACTGCCTTTATGGCAACGATATAAATGATCAGACTTCACCTATAGAAGCTGGTCTCGGATGGATCACCAAATTCACTGATACAAAGGATTTTATTGATAAGGAATTCCTTCTAAAGCAGAAAACTGAAGGAGTCGGGAAAAAACTGAAGGGCTTTATAATGGTAGAGCGGGGAATACCCCGGCAGCATTATGAAGTGACGGATGATAAAGGTAATATTATCGGAGAAGTCACCTCCGGAACAATGTCACCTATGCTGAAACAGGGCATTGGAATGGCATATCTTTCGAAAGGTTTCTGGAAAACCGGCACAGAGATTTTTATCCGCATTCGGAATAAGGACCTGAAGGCTAAAGTAGTAGATTTGCCTTTTTATAATAAGTAATGGAACAGCGGCGTAACGGCGCAGAGGCGCAGAGGCGCAGAGGCGCAGAGGCACAAAGGCACAGAGAGCACAGAGGCACAGAGGCACAGAGGCACAGAGGCACAAAGGCACAGAGGCACAGAGGCGCAGAGGCGCAGAGGCGCAGAGGCGCAGAGGCACAAAGGCACAGAAGCACAGAGGCGCAGAGGCGTAGAGGCGCAGAGGCAAAAAGGCAAAAAGGCACAGAGGCACAGAGGTACAACGGCGGAAAGGATATGGATTAAAGATAAAAATGACATTATGATGCTGAACCTTTAACCCACTGCACCTTGCTTAATAAAACTTTGGATGAGCAAAAGAATTCTTGAAACTTGTTTATCGCCGGCTTTGTATGAGGCGGATTCTCACAACGGATCGATTGTAGTTGTGATCGATATCCTTCGTGCTTCATCGGCAATTTGTACAGCATTTGCCAACGGGGCAAAATCGATTATTCCTGTTGCAGGTGTTGATGATGCAAAAGAATTCAAAAAGCGCGGATACCTGGTGGCTGCGGAACGCGATGGTTATGTTCTGGATTTCGCAGATTTCGGCAACTCCCCCTTTAATTTTACACCGGAGAAAGTAGCAGGAAAAACTATAGTCTATAGTACGACAAACGGGACCGGGATTATCAGCCTTGCCTCTTCAGCAGGGTACATTGTTATAGGTTCTTTCCTGAACATCAGTGCTCTTGCCGACTGGATATTATCGAAGGAAAATAATGTAGTGTTGTTCTGTGCCGGCTGGAAAAACAGGTTTAACATTGAGGATACTGTCTGTGCCGGAGCCCTGGCAGAGAAACTTCTGGCAAGTTCTCTCTATACAACTATCTGTGATTCAACATTGGCGGCAATGGATCTGTGGCTCCTTGCTAAAAATGATCTGGGCGGATATATTGAAAAAGCCGCCCAGCATTCGCGGTTAAGGGATAAGAAACTGGATGACTGTATTGGATTTTGCCTGTCTCAGGATTATACAATAAAAATTCCGGTAATTAAAAATGGAATTCTTGTTGATAATATATTATAATCAATTTCTCCTTTTGTTATTTAATTAACAATACCCGCCATTTTTTATATGTTTGCAAAAGCCATAATGATTTTTTACTATTTAAATTAATACATCATGAAGAAACACAACTTTTATGCAGGTCCTTCAATTCTTCCTCAGTTTACTCTGGACAAAACCATTGAAGGGATCAAGGATTTTGCCGGGTCCGGTCTCTCTGTTCTCGAGATATCCCATCGCAGCAAGCAGTTTGTAGCATGCATGAATGATACTATCGCTCTTTTCAAGGAATTGCTGGAGATTCCTTCAGGGTACCATGTGATTTTCCTTGGGGGAGGCGCAAGTTTGCAATTTGCGATGGTTCCGATGAATCTGATGGTCAGAAAATCAGCTTATCTCGTTACCGGAGAATGGGCCAGCAAGGCATTCAAAGAAGCTAAAATTTTTGGTGATGCGGTAGAAGTTGCTTCATCAAAAGACAGAAATTTCAGCTATATCCCAAAAAATTATGTTGTGCCGGCTGATGCAGATTACTTCCATATAACAACTAACAATACTATTTTTGGTACAGAATTGAAGAGAGATCCTGATGTCAGCATACCGCTTATCGCTGACATGTCGTCAGATATATTCAGCCGTCCTGTTGATATTTCAAAGTACTCACTTATTTATGGTGGTGCACAGAAAAATCTGGCTCCGGCCGGTGTAACATTTGTTATACTCAAAGAAGACATTCTCGGAAAAGTCACACGCCCGATATCGACGATGCTCGATTACAGGACACATATTAAAGGCGAATCAATGTTCAACACTCCTCCCGTTTTTGCAGTTTTTGCTGCTCAGCAGACTCTGACATGGTTAAAGCAGCTGGGAGGTGTCAAAGTAATGCAGAAGAAGAACATTGAGAAAGCTGCCATTCTATATGATGAAATCGAAAGAAATAAACTCTTTGTTCCGACAGTCAAAGATCAGGAGGACAGATCATTAATGAATATCTGCTTCGTGATGTCTGAGGAATATAAGAATCTTGAAAAACCGTTTGCTGAATTTGCAAAGTCGAGAGGTATGGTCGGAATTGAAGGTCACAGATCTGTTGGAGGATTCAGGGCTTCAACATATAATGCCCTTCCAAAGGAAAGTGTTCAGGCACTTGTGGAGGTTATGAAAGAATTTGAAAAGACCAGCTAAAGAATTCATCATGAAGGTTCTTGTTGCTACAGAAAAAGCATTTGCACCTGCGGCTGTCAGGCAGATTCGGGAAGTAATTGAGGCTGCAGGATTTAATCTGATATTGCTTGAGAACTATAAAAATATCTCTGAACTTCTTGCTGTTGTACCGGATGCAGATGCCATGATAGTCAGAAGTGATCTGGTTACCTCTGAAGTGCTTGATGCTGCCAGGAATTTAAAATTAGTTGTTCGTGCAGGGGCAGGCTACGACAACCTCAACCTTGAGTCATGCACAGCACATAATGTTGTAGCCATGAATACTCCCGGTCAAAACTCCAATGCGGTTGCAGAACTCGTTTTCGAATTGCTTCTTTATCATATCAGGGGAGGGTTCAGCGGTAAGGCAGGAACTGAACTGAGAATTAAAACTCTTGGATTGCATGGTTTCGGAAATGTCGGGAAATATGTTGCAACAATTGCAAATGGTTTCGGCATGGATATATATGCATATGATCCCCTTGTTAGTGAAAGAACTATGAAAAATCATGGTGTAAAGCAGTGTATCAGCATTGAAATGTTATATTCAAAGTGCCAGTACATCTCACTTCATATGCCATATAATGATATAACAAATAAGTCAGTCAGGTATGAACTCCTGGAAATAATGCCTGCAAATGCAGTGCTCGTCAATACTGCAAGGAAAGAGATAATCGATGAAGCGGGGCTCCTGAAAATATTTGAGGATCGTTCTGATTTTAGCTATCTGTCTGATGTTGAGCCAGACTGTAAAGCAATATTTGAAGAGAAATACAGGGGTAGGTTTATCTTCACGGCAATGAAAATGGGCGCACAGACGGAAGAAGCCAATATTAATGCAGGTGTTGCTGCAGCCAGGCAGATTGTGGAATACTTCAAAAAAGGGATCGAGAAATTCAGGGTAAATAAATAGTTAAAATTAATTTCTGATGGCAATTGTAAAATCTTTCAGGGGATTGAGACCACCCCGTGAAATAGCTAAAGATTTAGCCTCACTTCCTTATGATGTGATGAACACTGACGAGGCAAAGGTGATGGCCGCCGGTAAGGATTGTTCTCTGCTCCATATTACAAGAGCGGAAATTGACCTGCCTGCGGATACTGATCCTCATTCTGAAATGGTTTACAAAAAGTCAGTTGAAAATTTTGCCCTCTGGCGGAAAAAAGGGTGGCTGGTGCAGGATGAGGCCCCTTCATATTATATATATGCCCAGACAATGGCAGGCAGGACACAGTATGGCATTGCAGCATGTGCTTCTGTGGATGATTATCTCAACGGGATCATCAAAAAGCATGAACTTACCAGGCCTGACAAGGAACAGGACAGGATGATACATGTACGGGTAAACAATGCAAATATTGAACCTGTCTTTTTTGCCTACCCGGCCGTAAAGGAGATCGATTCTATTGTCAATAAAATAATCAGGAAACAAGCGCCCGAATATGATTTCAAAGCTCCCGATGGATTCGGTCACCAGTTCTGGGTGGTAAATAATCCGGAAACTGTTAAACAGATTGAATCTCTTTTTGCTGAAAAGGTGCCCTTTACTTATGTGGCTGACGGTCATCATCGTACCGCTGCTGCAGCTCTGGTGGGTAAAGAAAAGCGGGAAGCCAATCCAAATCACACCGGGACAGAAGAGTACAATTTCTTTCTGGCTGTTCATTTTCCTGAAAATCAACTCAGGATCATTGATTATAACAGGACCATAAGGGACCTGAACGGCCTTACCGAAGATGAATTGCTTAAAAAGCTTGAAAAGGGATTTGATATCAAGGAAAAAGGTAAAAAAATTTACAAGCCACGCAAACTTCATAATTTTTCAATGTACCTGCATGGCAAATGGTACAACCTTAAAGCAAAGAAAGGAACCTATGACGACAATGATCCGATCGGAGCTCTTGACGTGACCATCCTTACTAACCAGATACTGGTTCCTGTTCTCGATATTCAGGATCTCAGAAGATCAAAACGAATCGATTTTGTCGGAGGGATCAGAGGACTGGGAGAGCTGCAACGGAGAGTCGACAATGGCGAGATGATGGTCGCATTCGCACTTTACCCTGTTTCAATGAAACAGCTTATTACAATTGCTGACTCCGGAAATATTATGCCTCCTAAATCCACCTGGTTCGAACCAAAGCTCCGGAGCGGCCTGGTTATACATTTGCTGGAGTAAAAAAAAGTAGTGAAATCTCTCCTGCTTTGATAAAAACACCTTATCCCCCTTCCCCTTCTCTGGAATTCTACCTCACCCCCTCTTTCCCCCTCTCCCGGTGTGAGAGGGGGATGTAAAACATTGTATATAAATGGTTTAGCCCCTCTCCCCTGGGAGAGGGGTTGGGGTGAGGTCGATTGAAAACAAGAGGGGTTGGGGTGAGGTCGATTGAAAACAAGAGGGGTTGGGGTGAGGTCGATTGAAAACAAGAGGGGTTGGGGTGAGGTCGATTGAAAACAAGAGGGGTTGGGGTGAGGTCGATTGAAAACAAGAGGGGTTGGGGTGAGGTCGATTGAAAACACGAGGGGTTGGGGTGAGGTCGATTGAAAACACGAGGGGTTGGGGTGAGGTCGGTACATTCCACAGAGTGGTTGGGGTGAGGTCATTAAAACTCAGAATAGTTGAGTTGTGGTCTAAGAATATAAGATGAGATGAGAAGAGGTCATTTTTTCTTAATTTTGCGCTACCCGTTATGTCAGATATTACCAGAAATATAATCTCTTTGAAGAAAGAGCTGCCCGCAACTGTCAGACTTGTTGCTGTGTCCAAGACCAGGCCGGTAACTGACATCCTTGAAGCTTATAATACCGGACACAGGATTTTCGGCGAAAACCGTGTGCAGGAGCTGCTATCAAAAAAGAATCTTCTTCCAAATGATATTGAATGGCATCTCATAGGACACCTCCAGACAAACAAAGTAAAACTCATCATTCCATTTGTTCAGCTGATACATTCGGTCGATTCTTTCAGGTTGCTGAAAGTCATTGATACTGAAGCACAGAAAATTAATAAAACTATCAATTGCCTGCTTCAGTTCTATATTGCGAAGGAAGAAACCAAATTTGGCTTCAGCATGACTGAAGTAAATGAAATGATTGCCTCTCCTGAATTTTTACAGCTCCGTGCGACAAGAATCTGCGGGATTATGGGGATGGCTACCTTCACAGATAATTCAAACCAGATCCGTGAAGAGTTCAGATACCTGGCTGGTTGCTACAATGTGCTGAAAAACAGTTACTTCAGGAATATTCCGTCATTCAGGGAAATATCTATGGGAATGTCGGGCGATTTCAGGATAGCAATTGAGGAGGGGAGTACAATGGTAAGGCTGGGAAGCGTTATATTTGGAGAAAGAAATAAATAAACCGGTATGGAAAAATTATCTGTCAGGTACCTGGGGCTGGAACTGAAAAGCCCTCTTATTGTAAGCAGTAGCAGGCTGACTTCAACTTTAGGCTTTCTGAAAGAAGCTGAAGATAACGGAGCAGGAGCTGTTGTACTGAAATCTCTTTTTGAAGAACAGATTAATAAGCATATCCACACTTTAAGCCCGGAACAGGGTTATCCCGAAGCAGATGATTACATTTCAAATTATCTCAGGTCACATTCAGTTGATGAATATCTTGAACTCATATATAAGGCAAAGGAGATGTTGTCAATCCCGGTGATTCCCAGCATCAACTGCTTCTCCTCGGAAGGATGGACAGGGTTTGCAAAGAACATAGCCGAAGCAGGGGCAGATGCCCTTGAGATAAATGTTTTTTTCCTGCCGACCGACAGGAAGAAATCATCTGCAGATTCGGAAAAGATCTATTTTGACCTGATTGAAAAGCTGAAAAAGAGAGTAAATATCCCCATAGCTATAAAGATAGGATACCGTTTTTCGAATATTCTTAATCTTATTGACCAGTTTTATATGAGGAAGGTAGAAGGCGTTGTAATGTTCAACAGGTTTTATGAACCTGACATTGACATTAACAGAATGGATATTGTTCCTGCCTCAATTTTCAGCACAGAGAGTGAAAGAAGGTTGGTTCTCAGATGGATAGGTATGACCAGTGCACAGGATATCAAAATTGATATTTCGGCTTCAACCGGGGTCCACAGCGGTACAGATGCAGTAAGATACCTGCTTGCCGGGGCTCATTCGGTCCAGGTATGCTCAGTATTGTATGATAAGGGCATTCCTTTTCTTAAAAATATGACGCGACAGATTGAGACATGGATGGATTCGAAAGGGTTCAAATCTATCGCGGAATTCAGGGGAAAGCTGAATTACAGGAATTATCAGAAGCCTGTTATATATGAAAGAACGCAGTTTATGAAGTATTTCTCCTCGGAAGGCTGAATAAAATTCAGTCAATGGTTTTCTTTTGTCAATACTCCTTTTGATATTTATCTCTCCAGTATCGATATCAGCTCCAGTGTCAGGGTTGACTTTTCATTTACGGCAGAGAAAAATTTTCCTTCAATCCTTCTGATAATTCCGTCTTTCTTTTCCCTGCTGCAGTTTCCGCAAGAGGCTTCGATCACTGTCATACATTCAATGGCTGTGGCATAATCTCCATCGAGAAAAGCATCCGCGATATCATCAATGTAATCTGAATAGTCAAGTCCTGATTGCCAGCATGATGAGACAAGCATGGAAATTGTTTCAGGATTCCATGGTTTCCTGATCTCTGCTATCACTTCCGGACGCAGCGATTTGTCTTTAAGGTCATTAAGGAACTCTTCGATGGCTTTACGGACAGATCTGTTGTCACTTTCATTAAAAACTGCGATGAGAAGGCCTATAGCTCCCTCGAAGGGCTCTTCTTCCCTGAGCGATTTTACTGCCCCGATTATCAGGTTATTATTCCTTTTATTAATAATAACTGCAAGTTCTTTAAGCTTTTTCTCAGATTTCATTACGGAACTTATATTTCTGGCAAAATTAGAATTAGAGTCAATAACCTGTACTTGTTTTTGAAAAATAAAAATATTATACTAATTTAGTCGAGAATTAGGTTTGACAATTAAACAATCAGATCATGAGTAAAAAGTACAGAATCACTTCAGGTATTTTATTGGTATTTATACTGGTTATGGGTTTGCTTGCCGGCTGCAAAGGCGGAAAGAAGACCACTGTTGAAAATGTAGCCGTTGAACCACCAAAAGACAATACTGCTGTTTTACAGGATATTAAGCAGGCAAAGAAAATTTTCGACGCGTTACCTTCTCCCCTGGAATCAGCCATGCTTATTAAATCTGCCGGGGCCAGGTTTGATGAAAAGCTCCTGAATCCTGTAGCAAATGTAAATAAGTATGTGACTAACAAAGCTTTAGCCCTTAATCTGGGCATTTATACCTGTGATTTAAGTTTCGCCAGCCTGTATGAACAAACCCAGCTTCTTATCGATTACATGAATGCTGCCAAAAAGATGGCTGACGGGCTTGGTATCCTCAAAGCAATTGAACAGACAGATATAGATAAGCTTGAAGAAAATATCAATAACAGCGACGTGATTATGGATGTTGTTTCTCAGACCTTCATGAATTCTAATTCATATCTCGAAGATAACGGACAACCTGCCACAGCCGCTATAGTCCTCGTCGGCGGCTGGATTGAAGGGCTCTATATATCCACCCAGCTTGTTGATATGAAAGAGTTTAACGGGAATAAACTGGTTGGCAGGATTATTGACCAGAAGCTCTCAATAGACATACTCATCAATCTCCTCCAGAGCAGCAAGGGAAATCCGTCAGTTGATGAACTTCTTGTTGAGGTTGGTAAGCTTAAGGCAGTATTTGACAAGATTAAGATTGATACATCACCGGTAAGGCCTGAATATGACCAGGCATCAAATACCACTATCCTTAAATCAGAAGTCAAGACTGACATGACGCCAGAGGTTTTCAAGGAATTATCATCAATAGTTACTGAGATCAGAAATTCATTTGTAATATAAAAGAGCTATGAGACCAGTTAAGATCATACCATTAATCGCTCTGTTTGTTTTAGCATGGAGTGGATCTGTTAATGCCCAGTGTAAAGCATTTGCCAGGAAAGATTGTCTTCCTGAGCTTGGCGCCTATACTCATGATGGTAACTACCATGCAGCTGTGCTTATTGAAGGGGAGGAGGCTGAATTGTACAAGACTTTTTATTCCGACATGGAATACAGGGTAGCAATAGTAGGTGAAAGCAAGCTTCCGGTCATTGAATTCAGGATACTCGATGCCAATAAGAATGTCCTTTATTCGAATAAGGATAAGAACTTCGCCAAAACATGGGATTTCAAGCTGCAATCAAGCCAGCAGCTGAAGCTCGTCGTCAAAGTTTCTTCCTTTAACCAGCCAGGAGAAACGCCTGCAAGCGGTTGTGTTGCAATAATGTTCGGATTTAAGTTGAAGAAGTAATTTAATTTATTGATTATAAATATGGAGGGTCGTTGCGCGCAACGACTCTTTTTTCTTTAACCCCCTTCAGTTGGTTGAGGACCGCTTATTAAGTTTTGGCGCCAGGTACCTTCCTGTATACGATCCTTTGCATTTTGCCAGATCTTCCGGTGTTCCCTCGAAAACTACAAAACCACCCTCTTCACCTCCTTCAGGTCCCAGGTCTATCACCCAGTCACAGCTCTTGACAACCTCCTGGTTATGCTCAATAAGGATTGCAGAATGCCCATGGTCAACGAGCGCATTTATTGATTTAAGGAGCTTGTTGATATCATGAAAATGAAGCCCGGTGGTTGGTTCATCAAATATGAATAATATATGGCCTGATCCCTTTTCCTGGCTCAGATAATATGCAAGCTTAACTCTCTGGCTCTCGCCGCCTGACAGAGTGCTTGACGACTGTCCCATCTTGATATAGCCAAGACCAACATCAGAAAGCGGTCTGAGCTTCTCAATTATTCTCTTTTCATTTCTTCCCTGGTGCGAATTGAAGAATGCAATTGCATCATCAATGGTCATTTCCAGCATCTCATAAATGTTTTTTCCATGGTATCTAACCTCAAGGATCTCATTTTTGAATCTCATTCCCTTGCATGCTTCACATGTCAGCTCAACATCTGCCATGAATTGCATCTCAACCTTTATTATGCCTTCACCCTGGCACTCCTCGCATCTTCCTCCTTCAATATTAAAAGAGAAATGAGATGCTTTGAAATTATTCTGAACCGAAGCTTGCTGTTCGGCATAAAGCTTACGTATTTCATCATAAGCTTTCAGGTAGGTTACCGGGTTCGACCTGCTTGATTTGCCTATGGGATTCTGATCGACAAGTTCAATGCCCGTGAGTCCGGAAATATCTCCTGTTATCTCCTTGAACTGGCCGGGTTTCAGATTGTTTCCATTCAGTTTGTTTGACATTAACCGGTAAAGGATATCTGAAACAAGAGAGGATTTCCCGGATCCGCTGACTCCTGTGACTGCAGTTATTGTGTGAAGCGGGAATCTGACATCAATATTTTTCAGATTATTTTCCCTTGCACCGGTTATCTTTATGAAGCTGCACCATTTCCTCCTGCTACGAGGTACCGGAACAGTGAGTCTACCGCTCAGGTAACTGGCTGTAAGCGATTGATTTACAGGTGTCAGATCGAGTCCCCCCTCAAATACCACCTCGCCGCCGAGCCTTCCGGCTTCAGGTCCCATATCAACAATGTGATCAGCTGCCCTTATAATCTCCTCTTCGTGCTCAACAACAATAACAGTGTTGCCCATATCGCGAAGTTCCTTAAGCACATCAATGAGCAGATTTGTATCCCTGGGATGAAGACCTATACTAGGTTCATCGAGTATGTACATCGAACCGACCAGGTTGCTTCCCAGTGAAGCAGAAAGATTTATTCTCTGCGATTCACCCCCCGACAAAGTGGAAGAAAGTCTGTCGAGTGTCAGGTAGGGGAGGCCTACCTCAATCAGGAACCTGAGTCTTACCGTTATCTCCTTAAGCAACCTTTCGGCAATTTTCGCTTCAGCCTGAGAAAGCGATATTGCCATGAAATAGTCGTACAATCTTCCGGCTGGCATGGTAACAAGCTCCTGTATGGATTTACCGGCAACTTTGACATAACCGGCCTCCTTTTTCAATCTCGATCCCCTGCACTCATAACAGATAGTTTTTCCACGGTACCTGCTGAGCAAAACGCGGTACTGTATCTTGAATTTCTTCTCTTCAAGGTGCTTAAAAAACCGGTTCAATCCATAGAAATACCTGTTGCCTGACCAGAGAAGCGCCTTCTGATCGTCGGTCAGCTGAAAATATGGCTTATGTACCGGAAAACCGAACTGGCTTGCATTTGTTATCAGCCGCTCCTTCCATTTCTTCATGGTTTCACCCTTCCAGCAGGCTATGGCATCATCATATATTGATAGATTCTGATCCGGAATAACCAGGCTCTCATCGATGCCGATTATTTTGCCATATCCCTCGCAAACAGGACATGCCCCGATCGGATTATTGAAACTGAAAAGGTACTCCGAAGGCTCTTCAAATAATATCCCGTCTTCTTCAAACTTGTTGGAAAAGTTCTCCCTTCTTGTTCCGTTTTCACCGGGAACCACAACCTGACAATAGCCCTGACCTGTGTGAAATGCTGTCTGGGCGGAATCAGCCGCCCTGCTGAAATTATCGGCCGAATGTGTCATGACAAGCCTGTCAATTACAATATTTATCTTCTGTCCCGGCTTAAATTTTCCAAAATCCCTGATTTCGTCCGTCCTTATAAGCTCGCCATAAGTTTCAATCCTGCTGAATCCCTGTTTTTCAAGGAATGCAAAGTAGTCCGGTATCTTTATGTTTGCAGGTATTTCTCCGCACGAGGTTATTATCACTTTTGTACCTTCAGGCAGGGAAGCAAGAAAATCGACAATATCATCAACGGTTTGCTTTTTAACTTCTTTCCCCGATACCGGCGAGCAGGTCCGCCCTATTCTGGCATACAGAAGCCTCAGGTAATCATATATTTCGGTCGATGTGCCAACTGTAGACCGTGGATTCCGGGAGGTTACTTTCTGCTCTATTGCAATGGCAGGTGGGATACCGCTTATAAAATCGACCTCCGGCTTGTTCATTCTTCCCAGGAACTGACGGGCATATGCAGACAGGCTCTCGACGTACCTTCTCTGTCCTTCTGCGTAAATTGTGTCGAAAGCCAGCGATGATTTTCCGGAACCTGAAACTCCCGTAATGACAACAAGCTTATTCCTAGGTATTTTAAGACTTATATTCTTAAGATTGTGAACCCTCGCTCCTTTAATTTCTATGCTCCCGTTCATCACTAAATTCCTATCGTTCGTGTAAAATTTTTATTAAAATTCAAATGTAAAAACATTCTTTTGAAAAAAATTGTTTATTTTGTGATGCCTTATTCATTATAAAAAAGGAGGACTGCCTATAAAACAACTCTACTCTTGGTAACTTAAAGAGTGAGCTATGAAAAAAATCTATTCCGATTATGAACTGATTCAGAGGTTCATAAAAGGTGAGGAGTCTTGTATTGAGGGGCTAATCATTCGTCATAAAAACAAAGTTTTCGCATATATAAACCTTTATATACGCGATCAGGCGCTTGCTGAAGACCTCTTCCAGGATACATTTATGAAGGTGATCCAGTCTATAAAGGCAGGCAAATACCAGGATAACGGTAAATTCATCTCATGGGTAATGCGTATCGCGCATAATCTGATAATTGACCATTTCAGAAGAATCAAGCAGATGAATACTGTCTCCAATGATGATTATGAATCTGACCTGTTCAATTCAAAGAAATTTGCGGAATCTACTGTTGAGGACGATATGATCAAAAGACAGATTCAGAAAGATGTACGGAAAATGATCAGCCAGTTGCCGGATGACCAGCGTGAGGTTGTTATCCTCCGCCATTATGCAGGATTGAGCTTTAAGGAAATAGCCGAAATTACTGACGTCAGCATAAATACGGCACTCGGCCGCATGAGATATGCACTTATCAATATGCGGAAGCTGATGGAGGAAAAGAAGATAAGTCTTACTCTCAATTAATGTCGTTGAGGCACAGCGGCTCAACGGTCCAGAGGAAAAAATAATGAACCACTGCGCCTTTGCGCCTTTGTGCCTTTCAGCATATAAATAAATCCATTGGAAAATAATAATTCTTCCCCGGGCACGTTTTCCAGATAAACGTAAACGATGAAGCCTATGGGATTAAATTCTACTCCTCTTCTTTTATTTCGCGATATTAAAACTCAAGACATCGACCTGATCGAAGATGCCTGGGGTCTTTATCCGCAATTCAGAGATGTGATCGATTTACTGAACCAGGTTAAATCCGTTCCCTCAAAACGGCTGACACGCCGGCTTATCGCGAAAATAAGAAGACAACATTAAAAAACTTAAGAGGGTCTCCTCATAATTGATCACCGGAAGCTTAAAGCATTGGAGAAGTGGGCTATTGATGAATTTCGGAGCACAAACAGGCATCTCGAATATATTCTCGATCAGGCACTTCGAAAATCGGCAGATGGAAATTGAAAGAGAAGGAGAAACCGGATGAGGCTGATCACTGATTAATGAAATATACGGAATGGCAGGCTGCAACACCTGCCGTTTCTGTTCTGAGTCTGCTGCGTCCCAGGTGTATTGGTGTAAAACCGCCTGTTACAGCATAGCCGATCTCATCGTCAGAAAAATCTCCTTCGGGACCAATGAGGATCACGGCATCTTCTCCTTTGTGATATACATCAGCAATTTTGCTACGTACTGGTATATCGTTGCATGAAGCAATCATTTTGGTTCCGGCGAAATTACCTTTTGCGAAATCTTTAAAGGAGCAGACTTCATTTAGTACAGTAAGGTGCGATTTAAGCGACTGTTTCATAGCTGAGATTATAATATTGACGATCCTGTCAGACTTAATGCCGGTCTTTTCAGTATTCCTGCAAATGACAGGGGTTATCTCATCAACTCCCATTTCAACGCTTTTCTCAATGAACCATTCAAGCCTTTCAGGATTTTTCAGTGGGGAAATAGCTATATGCAGTTTGTAATCCCTGCTCTCGAAGTTTCTGATCACCGAATTTACTTTAATTATGCAGCCTTTCGGATCCGGTCCGGTAATTATGCCTTCATACAGATTCCCCTTTCCGTCTATCAGCTTCACCTGCATGCCCTGCTTCATCCTTAAAACCCTGATGGAATGTTTCGATTCTTTCTCGTTAAGAGTATAGAAATCGCCGGAGATTTCCGGAGCGTAAAATACCTGCATTTTATTAAGTTTGTGCAAATTTACAGATTTTGAAATGAAAATAGGCCTTATTTCCGACACACACGGATGGATTCATCCCCGCCTCTTTGAACATTTTAAAGAAGTGGATGAGATTTGGCATGCAGGTGATATCGGGAATATCGGGACGGCTGATATGCTGTCAGCATTTAAGCCTTTAAGAGCAGTTTATGGTAATATCGATGACGCCATAGTAAGGAAAGTCTACGGGAAACACCTGCACTTTCCGGCTGAAGAGGTAAAGGTCTGGATCACGCATATCGGGGGCACTCCGGGTCATTATGATAAAAGTGTAAAACCTGTGATTTTTGAAAACCCTCCGGGACTGTTCATTTGCGGTCACTCTCATATTACCCGGGTAATGTATGATAAAAAAGGAGGTTTTCTCTTTATCAATCCCGGTGCAGCGGGTTATATAGGATTTCATAAAATTATGACAGCCATCAGATTCCGTATAGAAGGGAAAAATATACGTGACCTTGAGGTTATTGAGCTGGGTGAGCGGGGCAGGGTCATTTTATAAGACCGTCCAGATTTGGCTGACTTTCCGGTTCATTTTCATTTCCTGTCATTCTTGCCAGGAACCTGGAAAGACGATCTTCAACTGCTATCATATAGGTGTAGGGTTTCCTTACAGAAGAATCCGGATGTTTCCTTTCATTTAGCTTTGTATTGGCAATCAATGTGTTATAATTATTATTCCCGGATTGTGTCATCATATTGCCCCTTATGTATGAGAAGTAGTAATATGTCGATTCATTGGCTTTGAGGTATATATCAAACATATCACCTGATCTGCGTCTCTGTATTTCAATAAAGCCGTCGACATAAACATTAACCGGCTGGGTTCCGATGTATCCTATGCCTATTTTCCCTTTCGACCTGAATGATGAAGAGGCATCGTTCCAGTAAAGGTTCACATCGTTCAGCAGTATCTTAAAATTAAATTCTTTAGGTATGCTCCTTGATGTTCCGAAAAGGTCGATATCCTCTTTCATCTGGTTTGCAGCATTCACTCCAATGAGGTCCTTCATCCCCTTGATATAGAATTCACTGTTCAGGTTTACCGGTTTAAGTGATGGCACCATTCTTATTTCGTCGCTCATCATCTTTAAAGCTTCGGTGGAAAAGTGAAAATCAAAACCAAGTATCCCCTGTATATTAACATTTCCTGAATCAAGTGAATGAATTACCTTTCCCGCGCTCATTAAACTGACCAGGTCGTAGTTAGTTCCGAAATTCAGCTTTCCTTCGCCGGACAGAACACAATAATTCTTATCGAACGATATTAAATCTCCGTTAATAGTCGGATCGGCAATTTTGGCCAGAGAGGTAATCAGGTATCTGCCTTTGGCTTTTTCGAACCAGAGGAGTCCGTTTGAGTTCACTATTCCAACGTCGGTCCATGATTTCTGAGCAGAGAGGAACGCCGGGTAGATATGAACAGAATCAAGATTAATAAATGAACCTGAGAAGACCATATTATCATTGATATCCCTGGGCTTTTCGCTTATGGGGATCATAACATTTTTCGGATCGATATAGGACTTGAACTTTACAGGAAAGCTTTTGACCGAGGCGCAATTATGAACGACCCCGGCAGCACCGTTGTACAAAAGCTGCGCCTTCATGGAATAAAGATTCACATCTCCTGTATATGAAAAGGCAGGGCTGAGCATGAACTTCTGGGAAACAGGAATGTAACCTCTTCCGCTTGTTCTGAGGGTATCAACAGTCAGTTCGGGAAAAGATATCTGTTGTATATCCTTGTTCTCATCAACATAATCATATACTGCACTTCCGGTGTAGCGTTTTGTAGATTCAATATCGATCTTTGCCGAATGAAGGATATGCAGATTATTAACTGCAACAATTGCATTCTGAAGCTGCTTTATCTTTGCACGGCGGTTTATTATAATCTTTCCATTTTCAGGCTGGAGAAGTGCGTCTGCAATATGGATATAGTTAATATTTTCTGCTTCTATATATTCCTCATCCAGATGGTAACTTCCTTTCCAGGATGAAAACTTAATAGTGTCACCGATAGAGTTTGTAGCGAAGAAAGTTGGTTTGTCAAGGCTTTTAAAATTGAGTTTCACCAGCTTGTCGGCAGTAAGAAGTGGCTGATCCGTTTTTCCTTTCTGTTCCATATTAAGGACTCTTGCCCCCATATCATATGTAAAATCAGTCATCGTACAGATATATTGAATCTCCGGGAATTTTACTACCGAAGTATCGGTATTAAGGTGAAACCGTGCTGTTTTCAGGTCGAAATTTATATCGGTGCTGGCATTCTCAGCTATGAAAGAATATCCGCTGGTCGATGGAGACTTGAGGTTGAATAAGGATGTATCGGCTTTAATGGAATTTGATGTAAAGCTGAACAGATCTGAAGTAACTCTCGATTCAGGTGTATTGACAACACCGGATCCCTTCAGGGCAACAGGTGTAAGGTTAACACTTCCTTCAAGCACAGTCCCGTTGTCGAACATCTGAAAGCTTTTCCCCTGACTGTTTACGGCCAGCCATTCATCTGTTTTTGTCAGCCATTTGATCTTAACATCCTGGCTGTTTAGGATCGGGAAGAGACCCGCCCCGTCATTTACAATATTAAATGTTGAAGCCTGGGTAAGCATGGAATCGGGAAAGAACCTGAATTCTTCTGACTTTGTTGTTGAAGTAAGATGTTTAAAAGTCCCGCTGCCGATCAGACCTTTATTGCTCATATTCAGATTATCGAATAACCTGCCTCTCGAATCGTAGACATCAATGCCCTCTTCCGGTACTTCCATATTGAATCCCAGGGAATTATTTTCCTGGATTGTAAGATATTGTTTCATGGGCTTCAGGATATTTCCTCCATGGAATTCACCTGAAAGATTCATATCCTGATTTGTATAATGATCGATATTCTCATAGGTGAAAGGATCGACCTGGAAGTAGAAGTCCTTCTGAGGATAAACACCTTCCAGCCCCGGGATCTTATCATAGAATATATACGAATAAGTGACTGCATTAATTATAGGATATTGTTTAAGACTTTTTAGTCCCGACTTATTATTGGGATCATCAATATAAAGCTCAGCTGTTCCCAGCTGAATAAGGTTATCAATATTTCTGATGAGTGGTCTGCCATACTGGTCACTCTTGTCAGTTTCAACAGCAATCTTTATTGAATCGATTTTCTGGAGCCTGATCTTGAATGTATCATAGCTGAATGAGAAGTTATGTCCGAAGACGGTAAAGAGGCCGGCTTCCACGACCCCATCAAACTGAAGACTCCTGTTTTTCCCGATAACGAGCTGGCGGTTGTACGGGTAAATAGCAACTCGCTGGGAATCACTCAGGAATACATTCGAAACTCCATTTACTGTTAATCTGTAATTCTTAAGATCGAGGATAGCGTTATCTACCGGAGCTTTAGTTTCACTGGAAATAGTCAGGACATCATAATCCTTTTTCCTGGAATTGGCATTCAGGAAATCATCGACCTTCTTTTTGAGAGTGATTTCATTGAATTTGCGATCATAGAAAACAAAACCCCTGGTTGCCATATCTATGCACAGGCCTGTAACTGCATCGAGAGGTTTATTAAGCCATTTTGCAAACTCTTCAACCGGGAATGTAGTGGAATAATAATACTCTGCAAACCTTTTAAGCCTCACGAGCGGATGATATTCATCAATACCGGCAAGCTTCATGAAATAATTGGAATCAAAAAATGATGCCGATTCAAACTGTGCCTGTCCGAGAGCTGCACCTCTCGGGCGGGTTAGCTTTATTTTTGATTCCTTCATATCCCATGTCAGCTGATCAAAATACATGTCAAGATTATGAAATGAATCGAAATAGGGACTCTTTGAGATAGGATTGTTCCCCGTGAACAGACTTACCTGTTTCTGTGGTGCATTATATGAAAAGCCGAGGTTGGTATGATATATTGAATCCTTATCCAGGAAAAGAGTCATTGATGTCTCGGAACCCGCAAGTCCGGCTTTTGAAAAGAGGAACTCATCAGATTTTACCCTTAAATAAAGTGTATCGTTTCTAAAGAAAGTAAGTTTTGCCGGCTTCACTCTTGACCCGGTTCCTTTCAATGAGGCTCCTTCAATGGTCAATCCACCTTCATAAGAGACACCTTCATATATATTTTCCAGCTTAAATTCTTTAATAAAAGTTTCGAACCTTGGGAAGGTGGCTCGTTCCTTACTGCTGATATTAATAGCCTGGTCAGAGAGGATACCATACACAGGCGTCCTGAAATATGTTTTATGCGTAAGCCTCGCAGAATCAACTGTAAAGTTGTTTCTTGTTGTGTTAATTGTATAATTATCAAGGTCAGCATAAACATCCCCGGGAGCATATCCGGCCTTTTCCCATGTAATCCTTCCTTTGGTCCCATGAAATTGCTGGATATCAGGAAAATAATAACCGGAAGCATTGTATATCTCCGTACTGTCTCTCTGGGAATAGCAGGTAAGAGTTGCATTATTTACCACCACCACAAAAGAGGTATCATGCAAAAACCGCAGCTTGCTGTTTTTAACCTTCCATTTTATTGCAGGAGTTTCAGCCAGGATATTATCCCTGACCATTGCAGTTGCATTCTTAATGTACCGGTCAATACTTTCATTAGTTATGCGCGGACTAAATGCCAGATCACTGAGCCCCATAAGCCACATTCTGATAAATTCCTCTTCACTTTTTTTCTCCAGGAAGACGTTCAATGTTACAAGAAAATCATTAAAGTAGGGTACCGGCCTCATGTTCCTCCCATTGAACTGGCTTATAAGATCAATTATTCCTGTCATGTTCTCTTTACTGAAAGAGGAGCTGTCCCATTGCACAAGAAAGGAGTTCAGGTTGACTTTCTGCACATCATTGAGGTTCGGGCCCATGAAAGCCGTTAGCTCTGCCCTGAATTTGGAAGGATCACCGGAAAATGATGATTTGACCTGAGAGTTCAGGGGGACAGGAAATATTGCCCAGGAAAAGAAAAAAAGGATTAACAGCTTTTTTATCATCGATCTTTATTTTGCCCTCAGATCCCCAAAGGTGGCTTTAAATCAGTTACTTAATAAGCCTCCATCGGGGGGAATTAAGGGCAGTTTTAAATGGCTTCGGTTATAGCGACGAAATCTTCTTTTTTCAATGATGCACCGCCGATAAGGCCGCCGTCGACATCGGGTTTTGAAAAGATCTCGGCAGCATTTGATGGCTTACAGCTTCCTCCATAAAGTATGGACATATCATTTGCCGTTCCGGGTCCGTATTTATTGCTTACAAGGCCGCGGATATAATGATGCATTTCCTGAGCCTGTTCCGGCGTTGCAGTAAGACCGGTGCCAATAGCCCATACCGGCTCATAAGCAACTACAATATTTTTCATTTGCGCGGCACTCAGGGTGAACAATCCTTCTTCGAGCTGTCTTTTTACAATTATGAGGTGTTTGCCTTCCTCCCTTTCCGCCTTTACTTCACCGCAGCAGAAAATAACTTTTAGTCCGCTGTTTAAAGCCAGGATAGTTTTTTTATTCAGAAGCCTGTCATCCTCATTATAAAAGGTTCTTCTTTCTGAATGACCAATAATTACGTATTCAGCTCCTGTACTTTTTATCATTAATGCAGAAACCTCTCCCGTAAAAGCGCCGGATGGTTCTGAAGCACAGTTTTGGGCTCCCAGGGCAACCTTTCCGCCTTTGATTATTTCCGAAATCCCGGCGAGATGTATGAAGGGTGTGCATAAAATAACTTCAGTTTTCCCGGATGGTTTTTCCCTGAAATGCTTATCGACAGACTTTGCAAATCTGAGCCCCTCTTCAAGGTCCATATTCATTTTCCAGTTTCCGGCAATAATTTTTTTTCTCATAGCTTTGAATTAAAATTTATTTATTGTTTGTTGATTATTTTAATAAGTGATTCTTTATCAGGCACATTTGCCCATGACCATTTGCCTATAATGGTTCCTTCCCTTAAAAGGATATAACCCGGATTTGACCTTACCATTGTCTTCAGCGTCGTTTCATCGGCAAAGCAGAAATTAATTTCTCCACTATATTTTTTCACTTCATCCAGGCCGGATGAAGTAACTACATAAAAACCGGCTAGTTTATTCCGGCTATAATTTCCCAGTCCGAATCCCTTGTTAAGAAGCCCCGTGTCGCATTCCCCGAGCTTCTTCGAAATCATCAGCAGTGTATATCCTTTTGAGGACAATATCTGCTGTGAAAGATCCTCCCCTGACAGGGAAGTAAATGAGAGGTCATGGATAGGAGGCCTGTATCCTTTTGATACAAGTACAGATTTCTGTTCAACAAATTTCCATGAAGTATCTCCGGCAGGGTAATTACTCAGTTCAAATTTCTTCCTGACCCCGTTTTTCTCATAGATCAGAGTAGTTTTATATTTATCAGCCGGCATATCTTCAGGCATAACCATTTTACCAGGGATAAATGTCCCGGTTTTGTACGGGAGGAAGTCAATTACCGGCAAATACCTGAGATTATAGAAAATGAATAAAACAAAAATAGCAATCATTATGGTAATTGTGACCCATTCCCTGGTAATTCCCAAATGAGGGACGATATCTTTCCTGGTAATGAAGATAAAAAGAACAGGAACAAGCAATATGATATTTTTAAAGAATGTCTGCCAGTTGGTAAGATGGATCGCATCGCCAAAGCAGCCACAGTCTGAAACAGGATTTGTCAGAGCAAGAACAAATGTAAGTGGAGTGAAAACAGCCATCAATATCATAACCATCCAGATTCCGGACTTTTGCCTTATATTGAATAAAACGGAAAAACCTGCAATAAATTCGAATGTGCAAAACAGGATTACGAATAGCAGACTTATATTCTTTAGAAATCCCAGGTGGAATGCCTGGAAATAATCCTGAAGCTTATATACAAATCCCTGTGGATCTATAGCTTTCACACTCGCCGAAAAGAGAAAAAGAACTCCGACAATGATTCTGCTTATATGCCTTAACAGCTTCATATTAAAGCAGGTTCATTTCTTTGATCACACCCGTAATGATCCTGAATATTTCTTCAGGCTGAAGCATATTGCCGTTATTGTCGCTGCAGTTTATCACTTTAAGAAGCCTGTCTCTTTCCGAGATCCTGAGGTACATCTCTCTTACCTTCTGCTGAAAGATAAGAGATCCTTCATGAATGTCGCTGGTTCCGTTCAGGTAATAGCGGTCCTTTCCGGTCCTTGTTGATGAAAGTTTCTTTTCGGTAAAGGAAAAAGGGACGTCAAGGAAGAAATTCAGGTCGGGTCGTGGAATTTTAAAATACGAAAACTCGAGATCGAGGATCCATTTCATCAGGGCATCCTGATCTGATATCTCTTTCAGCTTCGCGCACTGGTAGGCAATATTTGAATATGTATACCTGTCGAGCAGAACTATGCTCCCTTCTTTCAGCCAGTTACTGATCATATCCGCCGCATCCTTCCTGTCTCCGGCATAAAGCATAGCGACAAGCCATGGATTGACCTCTTTCAGGGATCCGAACTCGCCCCTGAGGAAACGTGCGATGAGCTCTCCGAAATAGGGGGCATCTGTTCTTGGAAAATGAAGGAACTTAACGCTTCGGCCCATTCCTGAAAAGTACTCATTCATCATCCTGATCTGCGTCGATTTGCCTGAGCCATCAATACCCTCAACTACAAAAAGCTTCATCTTTCACATGTTACTTGAATACAAATGTAATAATGAGAGGGGAAAGATGAAAATGCAGGGAGCAGAAAGATAAAATTATTGAGGTTTTTGATAAATTCGCTAAATTCGGAAGTTGAAACAAGTCAGTTGCCAGAAAAACCGGAATATATAAATATAGGAGGAAAACTCCTTGATCTCGCAATCCCCCGGGTGATGGGAATTATAAATGTCACCCCTGATTCATTTTATAAGGGCAGCCGGGTGAAAACTGAAAAGGAGATCATGGCTACTGCTTCAAAGATGCTTGAGGAAGGTGCTGATATTCTTGATATTGGAGGTTATTCATCCCGCCCTGATGCAACGGAAGTAACGGTCGATGTTGAAAAAGACCGTGTACTGAATGCGATCAGGCTTATAAAGCGGGAATTTCCACAGGCAGTTGTCTCGGTAGATACTTTCAGGGCGGAAGTTGCGCTCGATGCTGTAGAGGATTGCGGTGCAATGATTATTAATGATATATCAGGAGGAGAGGCTGACAGTGATATGTTCACTATCGTCCGCAAATTAAATGTTCCTTATATAATGATGCATATGCAGGGTACACCTGCAACAATGCAGAAGAATCCTCATTATGATGATGTAGTGGCTGATATCCTGAAGTGGTTCAGCGAAAAGATTGTATTACTGCAATCGGAGGGAGTGAAGGATATCATCCTTGATCCTGGTTTCGGATTCGGAAAGACAGCTGATCATAATTTTGAAATGCTCAGGCGTCTTAACGATTTTACGATTGCAGGCTTGCCGCTCCTGATTGGGATATCGCGGAAATCATTGATATGGAAAACGCTGGATATTACCCCAGGTGATGCTCTTAACGGGACATCGGTGCTGAATGCTGTTGCTCTTCTTAACGGAGCCGACATACTCCGTGTTCATGATGTTAAGGAGGCTGTTCAGACTATCAGGCTCATTGAAAAACTGAAGGATAAGGCTTTACAAAGCAAATCATAATCCGGATAAGAAAATGCTCGTTCCAATCACCATACTCGACATTGTTGATATTTTCCTTGTGGCATTTATCCTGTTCCAGCTGTACAGGATCATAAAAGGTACTGCAGCTTTCAGCATATTTATTGCCATATTCTTTATTTATCTTTTCTGGCTGATTGTCAAAGCTCTGAAGATGGAGCTCGTCAGTTCTCTTATAGGCCAGGTTATAGGAGTGGGAGTAATTGCGCTCATAATTGTTTTCCAGCAGGAGGTAAGACGTTTCCTGCTGGTAATGAGCAACAGGTATATCAGGAACAAGAGGTTCTCACTCCGGAGACTGGTATCAACTGTAATTGATGAACCGGGAGGGCCCACAATTGCCGAAGAGATAGTCAGAGCTACTGAATCCATGGCATCCAAAAAAATCGGGGCTCTCATTGTTATTGGCAGGCAGACCCGCCTTGATCTGTATACAGAGGGCGGTGAAATTCTTAAAGCACAGATAAATGCAGAGCTTCTTGAAACAATATTTTTTAAAAATACGCCCCTTCATGATGGAGCGGTCCTTATTGAAGATGGTCAGATTCTTGCAGCACGATGCCCGTTGCCGGTTACGGACCAGGTCACGTTACCGGCACATTTCGGTATGCGGCACAGGGCTGCAATAGGCATGTCGGAACATACTGACGCACTTGTTATTGTCATTTCCGAAGAGACGGGACATATCTCGGTAGTAGATTCCGGTGAAATCCGTCAGAAGCTGACATCCAATGAATTGCGGAATATACTTTTGATGGAAAAGGTATGGTGAATCTGAAGCCTTGGCGGCACGGATTGCAAATCCGCGCCAGCGGATTCTGCTCTGCTCGGTTGTAATCGGTGCCAACATGTAATACCGTGGTGACGTGAATAAGTTCAATAGTTTCTAAATATATATCGCCATGCCATCAAAATTTCTAAGACTAAACCGCAGGGATTTTATCAGAGGATTAATCGTAACTGTAATATGTACTTTTATTACAGGTGCTTACCAGATTATTACCTCAGGATTTGAATTTAACTGGATCACTTTAAAGCCAGTTGTGATTGCTGCCATAGGTGCAGGTGTTTCGTACCTGACTAAGAACCTTCTTACCAATTCGAAAGGAAGTTTTATGACTTATGAAGAAGAGTTAAAGCCAGCCTGAACGGGAATGCTGATTCTAATATATGCATTTCCATAATAAGCCCCTCCCTCGTGCGGGAAGGGCTCAGGGAGATGTATTCAGAATTTAAACAACGTCAGATTCTCTGCATCCTTTACATAGATCATGTTATTTGCGACTACCGGGAACGCATATACAGGGGTGTCGGAAACCTTGTATTTTACAACTTCAGAATATGCTTTTGGATCCGGTTTAAAGACTATCAGGAATCCGGTACTGGGTAATCCTATTATTACTGATCCGCAATCGACAGTTGTTGCAAAATCGCTATTGGTGGCCGGATCTATCCAACCAGTCTTGCCGTCGGCTGCATTCAGACAGTAAATCCTCCTCTGGTCGGTGAATCCATAAAGAAATCCTTCCTTAAGCACCGGGGTATTCCATTTTGCGCCTATTTCAGTTGAGCTCCACAGGTCTTTGGTAACGAAATTGTTTCCCTGTTTAACGACCTCAACAGCCTTTGTACCAAGTCCCTGGCCGGTAAAATAAATTTTAGTACCATCAATATAAGGGCTTACACAGTTATAAAACCGTTGCTGTACAGGGGTTGGGATCTGCCACAATAATTTCCCGTCGGCAAAATTCAGGGCCATAAGATTTTTCTCAGTCTGGAGAACTATATGTTTTTTCCCGTCCACGGTCATAAGAGATGGCGATGCATAGGCCGGACCGTCACCTTTCCAGCTCCATTTTTCAGCGCCGGTTTTTAAATCAAGGGCAAGGATGGTGCCGTTGTCTTTGGTTCCCACATGAACTATACAAACACCATCAACAACCAGTGGTGACATACCCGTGTAGAACTGAGGCACAAGGTTAGTCGGGTTTTCTTTTCTCCATGCCACTTTCCCGGTTGTTGCATCGAGGCATGAAACTATACCAGTTGCACCGAAAGTTACAATCATGCCATTTGCCACGACAGGTGTGCTTCGTGGTCCGGGATGTGAGGTAGAAGGTCCGGTGACAGCAGCAGCGGCATATTTGTCGGTCCAGATTTCTTTGCCTGTAGCTGCATCAAGGCAGAGGATAACCTCATCGCCGCCCTGGCGGGTGTGGACATAGATTTTCTTTCCTGTAAGAACAGGTGAGGCATCACCTGTGCCGACATTGACTTTCCACTGCTGAGTCAGTTCTGCCGGCCATGAAGCAGGAGCTTTAAATCCTGTGGCCTTGCTGTCACGGTTCGGTCCCCTGAACTGAGGCCAGTCCTGGGAAAAAAGAGTGGATGAGCTCATCATCGCTATGAGAGCCACTCCCGCAATAATATTTATTCTTTTCATCTTTTTCATGTGTTATTGTTTAAGTAAAATTATCTGAAATTTACTTAATTTACAAGAGGTTAAATATTAAAAATGTTTAAAGGGAGTGTTCTCATAACAGGCGGAACTTCGGGTTTGGGAAAGGAGCTGGTAATTCTGTTTCTAAAAAACGGATTCAGGGTTGCTGCCACAGGGCGTCATCAGCTTGATCTGCAGGGTTATGAAAACGCTTTTAAATTATTCAGGACAGATTTCAGTGACCTGAAGCAGACTGCCGAAACTTTAAACCTGGTATGCAAGTCATATAAGTTTGATCTGGTAATTAATAATGCAGGAATACTTAGTCCTCCTTCAGTGACTATGACAAAGGATAACAATGAATACACCTTCCAGGTTAATTACCTTGCACATCTGATGATAAATGAGATAATTATAAGGAACCAGGACAAAAAAGATCCGCTCCGGATATGTACAATTACATCCCCGGTTTACCGGCTGATAAGGTCAGATAAAAATTTAATAAATACCGTTCAGGGCTATTATCCCATGAAAGCCTATACCTATTCCAAGCTTCTTCTGGCATTGATGTGCAGGGATCTTCCGGCCAGATACCACGACAGGAACCTGGTGTGTTTCAGCTTTAATCCCGGAGTTTTCAGTTCAGGAATCTACCGCATGCAGGGCAGGGTATTCGGATTTCTTTACAGGATCGCTGCCCCGTTTATGAGAAGCTCTTCAAAAGTTGCCGGAGTACTGTTTGGCATACTGACCGGGAATAATCTGAAAAACAAAGTCATTTATGATATCCGGGGAAAAACAAAAGATGTTCCTGATGTTGATTTCCTGCTGAGGGAATTGTTCCGGAAGGAATGCTATATCAAAATAAATCCTTATCTGGAACAGCTTTGATATTATTTAAAAGGAGGCTTCACTTACCATACTTTTTTATAACTTGCATTTCACTCATTTTAGGGTAATGGTTTAACCTGCAGCAACATTTTGGAATATAAATATTAAGGGATATGAAAACTTCAATTTTAAAAATTATGGTATTAACAGGATTTTTAGGTTTAATCGGTTGTAAAACCCCGACCGATCCCGCTCAGTGGAGCGCAAAGCAGACTGATAAATGGTTTGAAAAAGGTGAATGGCTTAATGGCTGGAAGGTAAAACCCGATGCCAGTATAAACCGCAGGGAGTTTGCCATTTCCTATTATAAGCAAAAGGACAGATGGAATAAAGCTTTTGCTTTCCTGAAAGATAATGATCTTACAAAAATGGAAGTCAGGCGGTATGATATTGATGATAACAACGTATATGCACCCATAAGCGAGTATACAACAAAGAATGAACAGGATGCAAGGTTTGAAGTGCACCAGAAGTATATAGATATACAATATGTGATCAGCGGAAAAGAACAGATTGCAGTAGCGCCGCTATCGTTACAGAAAGAGATACTTGAACCTTACAAGCCTGAAAATGACATCATGTTCCTGACTGTCGAAAAGTTTACCTCTCTTCCCGCCACCCCTGACAGATTTTTTATTTTCTTCCCTGATGAAGCACACCGGCCGGGAGTAAAAGATGGTGAGAATTCGCCGGTCAGAAAGGTCGTCGTAAAGGTTAAGATTGAATAGCTGGCATTACCCCGCACCCAACACCTCGCATCTCGTCCCATTTTGTATTGAACAATAAGTTTTTATTGTGGTTATCCTTTTATTCTTAAATAATAGGATGGCTACACTTTACGATCTCACAGAGGGAGAAGAAGGTATAATTCTGAAAATAAAGGGGAGAGGTCAGTTCAGGCAGCGTCTCATGGAAATGGGATTCATTCCCGGGAAAAAGATCACCGTTATAAAAAAAGCTCCTTTTCGTGATCCGGTGGAATACAGGATCATGGGATATAATGTTTCCCTCCGGAACAGTGAAGCAAGACTGGTTGAAGTTGATCCGGGAGCAGTTTCCAGGGAGACACACTACTCAAACGGTGTACTTCCCGATGAGGGAAATAATAATTCCTGGATAAGAAAAAGCCACCATATACAAGTGGCGCTTGTTGGCAATCCTAATTCAGGGAAAACAACTCTCTTTAATTACGCTTCCGGATCGAGGGAGAAGGTGGCAAACTACGCGGGTGTTACGGTTGATTCAAAGACAGCAGAATATGAACAATCGGGCTATACATTCTCTCTTGCCGATCTCCCGGGAACATATTCGCTTAAAAGCTATTCGCCCGAAGAGATATATGTAAGGAACTATATTTTTGATAACAAGCCGGATATAATTCTCAATATTGTTGATACTTCCAGCCTTGAACGCAACCTTTACCTTACAACCCAGCTTGTCGATATGGGAGTTCAGATGGTCATCGCGCTCAATATGTATGATGAGTTCAGGAGCAGGGGAGATGTACTGGATCATAATTCATTGGGGAAGCTTCTGGGTATCCCTGCTGTACCAACTGTGAGTTCGAAAGGAACAGGTATTAAGAGACTGTTTGATACCATCATAAAGGTTTATGAGAACAGGGAACCCATTGTCAGACATATTCATATTAATTACGGGACAGAAATCGAGAATGCACTAGGTTCAATACAATCGAAGATCAAAATTGAGGAGAACAGGGATTTTACCAATATTGTATCAGCACGATTTCTGGCCCTCGAGCTGCTTGAAAATGACAAAGAGTTTTCAAGGAATATTACAGGGACCGTAAACTCTGAAGAAATTATCATTAATGCAAGGAAGGAAGCCCAGAGACTGGAAAAGCTCTTTGCCGAACCAACTGAATCATTTATTACAGATCTCAGGTACGGATTTATTTCCGGAGCATTAAAGGAAACACTTAAAATTAGCAGGACTGAAAAGCTAAGGAAAACCCAGATCATTGACAACTATCTGACAAACAAATACCTGGGTATTCCGATTTTTATAATTTTCATGTGGATAACCTTTTTCAGCACCTTTAAGCTCGGAGGTTATCCTAAAATATGGATGGAAGCGGGTGTGGGAAAGCTTTCACAGCTGGCTTCAGCTAACCTGCCACCAGGTATCATAAGGGATTTCCTTGTGGATGGAATCATAACCGGTATTGGTGGTGTAATTGTATTTCTTCCTAATATCATAATACTTTTTATTTTCATCTCCCTTATGGAAGATACTGGTTATATGGCCAGGGCCGTATTTATTATGGACAAGGTGATGCATAAGATCGGTCTCCACGGAAAATCATTCATACCGCTTTTTATTGGCTTCGGATGCAACGTTCCGGCTATAATGGCAACGAGGATTATCGAAAGCCGTCGCGACAGGCTGATCACCATGATGATAACACCATTCATGTCGTGCAGTGCAAGACTGCCTGTTTATATCCTTTTTATAAGCGCCTTTTTTTCTCGGGGGCATGGCCTTATCCTTCTGGTACTTTACCTTCTCGGAGCTATATTCGCTATAATCTCGGCGCTTATTCTAAGAACTGTCTTCTTCCGGACCGAAGAGATACCATTTGTCATGGAACTTCCTCCTTACAGGCTGCCTACAGCGAGGAGCATCCTTAAACATGTATGGTTCAGAACAGGATTATATTTCAGGAAGATAGGCGGCGTGATACTGGTAGCTTCAGTTGTAGTATGGTTCTTCAGCAATTTTCCGCACAGTGATAAATTTTCAGATGAAATAGACAAAGAGATAGAAAACCTGGAATCTCAAAATAAAATAAATCCGGTAGTCACAAGTGTTCAGCTTAGCAGCCCGCATGTTTTGAATGAAAAAGAAAAGGAAGAAACAATTGTGAAGCTCCGGCTTAAAAAAAATAGTGAAAGACAGGAGAATTCGATTATGGGTTCCATTGGACATGCAATTGAACCGGTAATGAAGCCACTCGGATTTGACTGGCGTCTCAGCGTCAGCATTCTCACCGGATTTGCAGCAAAGGAGGTAGTGGTCAGCACGTTAGGCATACTTTATGAAGCAGATAGCAAACCAGGGAATAATTCCCTGGTCGACAAGCTGAGGAACGGCAGTATTAATAACAGCAGGTCTGGCATGAATCCGCTTGTAGCATTTTGCTTTATGTTATTTATACTTACATATTTCCCCTGCATCAGTGTTGTAGCGGCGATAAGGCGGGAATCAGGGGCATGGAAATGGGCTGCATTTGTTGTTGTTTATACAACTGTCGTTGCCTGGCTGTTATCGTTTACTGTTTTTCAGATTGGAAGTCTGATCATTTAACAGAAAAGGGCGCCTTTTCGTGGCGCCCTCTCTAAATTAATAGTGAATTATCTCCGGTTTTAAGTCACTGAGTCAGTGTGTATTATAATATATACTGAGCGCTATGTAATCGACAATATTCTTTGCAAAATACATGCTGTGCAGTGAGCCGATAAGATCTCTGAGTGCGGCAATGCCCGGATTTATCAGGCTGCTCAGCTTCGCAGTTGTCCCGTCATCAAATGTAAGAAGGATATCTCTTTTATCGCATATTGAATGTTCATCCGTCCCAGTTTCAGTGGTATCAGTGATAACTGCAGCAGCGTGTTTCTGAAGCACTCCTGCAAGGAAAACCTGGATAGAATCAACTCCGCTCGACTTTTTAATTTCAACGTTTCCAATAGTCAATGCGTATTGTTTTTCAAACCTGTGCTGGGCGCTATGAATGAATACAGAAGCTTCCTTTAACAGAATATCATTATCCTTCATTAGTAAAAAAGCCGATTTTGTTGTATCTCCTGATTCCCTTGAGGTTGTAAGGCTAAATCCGCCGGGGAAAGTAAAGGCGGAAGAAAAGGAGTTATCCCTGTAAGAAGTCGCCCCGGTTGTCAGGGTCAGACTCCCGAGAGGATCCGAATTATCGGTAAAATCTGCAACAAGCTTATAATCATAGCTGTTCCACCAGTTATAATATAGATGATAATCTGTTGCACTGATTGTGAAATTGTTTTTAAGAGTGGAATCCGCCATGTTAAGATAATGCAGATATTTTGGATGAAAGATCAGCTTATCAGGCAGATTGACTATCATTTTATCGCTGGTCCCGGTCTTTTTGAATAACCTGAAAGGATAATAAAAATGATTTCTCATGATTGGATTTGGCTGAAAATCATAGATTCCAGCGACAAGCTTAAGGGTTATACTATCAGTGAAAGCGGCTTCGGCTTTTGTCCCGCCAGAGTAAATTGCCTGATCACTTGCACTGGTAAGCATCTGGTAACTTTTTGTTCCCGAAATGCTGCTGATGGCACTATTTACATCAGCAACCCCTTTTTCAAACGACTGCTTCAGGGTCAGCACCGGGTCGACCTTTGAGCAGCTCCACGCCATTAAACCGGCTACAATTGTTACGATTACAATTTTTTTTCTCATAGCTAATGGATTAAGAAGTTCTTATAAATACAAAATTGCAAAAATGAAAATGAAATTTTCATGAATTTTTGATAAAAAATATGGTTTAGCTAAATATCAAAAATCAAATTTTGCTGAACCTGATATAGTAACGGAATAAATAACTAAATGTTTCATGGCCGGCACTGATCTTTATAGGAATCAGCTTAAGGAGATGAATCTATTCAGGGAAACAGAATCATCAGAAGCATAGCATTTTTCTGTAATTTTATTTTTTTCGGAATGTGCTGCTGGGCTTTCATAAGCCAGTACCCTCATCCTCAGGAAGATGGTATAATTCTGTTCATGATAATCATGTTTCTTACCCCGGTTCTCAGCATTATTGCGCTTCTGATGAACGGAAGGTATGAAGGGAGTCCATTGCTTTACCGGAGAGGTAATTAATTTAGTTGTACCTGCGCCGGCACGGATTGTGATATTTTTTTACTCTCTATTTAGCCATATACTTATTCAGATTATTCACAAATTATGCGGATCGGTTTGCGCAGCAGAATGGTTATTGCATTATTCGTGATATTGACTATAAAAATGATAAGTTAAAATTACCCGTTGGCATGAACATTTGACTTATCATACACGTCATATCCATATTGAATAGTCAATAAATCTGAATTTGCTTTATTTCTATTTTCGCTTCGAAGGGAAAAAAATGAGAGGTGTTGCCGAAAAATGAAGGACCTATGAAAAGAGCCAGTCAAAACTTAATATCTGATCATGAAGATATACTATTGACATTAAATATCTTAGAGAGAATCAGTTTATTAATAGAAACCAATAACGAAGTGGACCTTGTGGATGTTATCCGGATCATTTACTTCATGAAGATCTTCGGAGATGAATTCCATCATGGTAAAGAGGAGGGGATCCTTTTTCCGGCATTTGGCAATGCCGGAATAATAAAGCAGAACGGAATGCTGAAGGAAATTTTTGCTGAGCATGAACGGGAGCGTGAATTAATAAATTCCTTACGGGATTCTGTTTTTGGAGAATCAGTTCAGTACAGCACGTTTATCCAAACTTCAAATTCTTATATAAGTCTTATAAGAGATCACATTAAAAAGGAGAATTATCATATTTTCCCTGACGGTGATGAGATGCTTTCGGATGAAAAGCAGGAAGAAATACTTAATAAGTTTGAAGCCTTCGAAAACAGGATCATCGGTAAAGATTATTATCCGGAGTATCATTCCATGCTTCAGAAGTTTGAAAAAAAATATTTGATCTGAGGAATAAAAGCTTAACAATTAAGGAGGGTGTCTCAAAAAGTACTACCTCCACCTTGAAAGTTAAATAAGTATAATTCAATACTTTCCATCACTTTTGAAGGGGGCCGGCCGTTTAGAAATTGCCCTGTGGAGGGCTGAGCGTTAATAAATCCCGCGGTGCATGATTTTAGAGAAGAGCGAGGTTGCAGAGGTGGCGGGGAGGAGCCAGCATGCAGGGGAGACACGCCAATGGCGTGACGGGGTGGTAAAAATGACTTTTGAGATGGCCTCTTCAGATTTTCAATACAAAAACCATATGAACTGCGCTAAAATAGGGCAACTATAATTGTTACCTGTCATTTAAATCCTGTCTTTAGATTATCCAGAATAATGATCAGGGAAAATAAATAAGTTCCCGGAATATTCTGAAATCAGAAAAACTATTTTACTTTTGCGGCACTTCTTTCCGCCTTCGCTTAAGCTATGGCGGACATAGCGGGGTGTAGCGCAGCCCGGTTAGCGCATCTGGTTTGGGACCAGAGGGTCGCAGGTTCGAATCCTGCCACCCCGACAAAAGGAATAGCCTTGCACGAAGTGCATGGCAATTCCAATCAGACTGTGGATTTTCTACTTAATTGCTTTATTATTAAGTGGTTGTTTTCCATAATTTTTCTGAACTTCGAAGAAGTCTTCTTTTTTGAGAAATGATATTCTTTACCTTTTATCATCGCTCTTCTCTTATTTCCTACTTGTCTTAAGTAAATTTCTCTTGTTGATAATTTTGCCATAATTTAAATTTTTAATAAGTAATTCCCTAATTCTTTGCCTCCGTCTTTTCTCATCTTTTTGAGCAAATTTAAGGCTTCTTTGCAAGAAAACCTTGTCCATGCAAACAGCTAACAGAGATACAATATATATTGTTATGAAATAAATATATTATTTAGAGGGAAAGCATGAAAACAATGGACGACAGTCTGTGATCACAAGGGAAGGTATTTGTTTTTGTGCCATTATCAAATCGATTTTAAAGGTTGTCACAAGGCGAATGGGCATTTATAACAATTCTCCAACATCCTGATTTTCCGGATCTTTAAACGGTCACCTGCTGTTTTAAAAAGGTCAGAATCAGGCAAATGTATAACGGGTGATGTTTATGTGTATATTTGCATCATGAAAGATAAAATAATTGTTCCGGATTATCTTCCTGATCAGAGGGAGGAAGATAAAATAGCTGCGGCTAAAAGACGAGAGAACTATGCAGTTGCCAGAGATTTACTTGCGAAAGAATATAACGAAGCAATTACGACCAGAATTGCCAGGGAAAAAGATAAACATTAATAGCAACATCTTATTTCCCGGCAGAGAATTCTTCAGGACCACCGGTGATTGAATCAGGTCGGTGCAGTACCAGGCCAAAGAATTTAATATTTTTTTCCGAAAGGATTAAAGTTCAGGTCAGCCTGAAGAATTGATTATATTCTCATCTGAATTATTTAACGCGGGTGCTACTGATACAACATTTGTTGGAGAGAGTTAAATTGTTAATCGTTCCCCAAAAAAAGCTTTCCTTACTTAATAATATTCATTGGTTTATACGATGAAGTTTTCGTAACTTTTCATCACCAATTTGCACCATGTACCTTTCCATGAAATAATTGAATATTACCAGGTATATGGTGTCAAAAAACTGAACTGAAAAAATTAACTTAAACAGTATCAATTATGAAAAAAATCATTCGGAAAGCTTATATCCTTCCGGGAGTTGCCCTTATTGCATGCGTAATAAGCTTGCCTGCACTCTGCCAGAGAAATACATCCGATGCAATAAAAATGGCTTACAGTTATCCATCCGATAAACAGGTAAAATACATGAGCACTTCAAAGGTTGTCCAGAATATGGATGTCAACGGACAAACCATGCAGACGAATGTCAGATCGGCGCTTGGGTGCAGAATAAGATCTCTGGGAGTCGATAAAAACAATCTCAGGCTTGAAATTACAGTAGACACTCTTGGTCAGACCGTCGACACCCCAATGGGTGTGACAGGCGGAGCCGTTAAGGAGGTTAAGGGAAAATTATTCAATTTAATCATTTCACCCCAGGGAAAAGAGGTTGACATTTCCGGGGCAGAATCTGTAACCTATTTATCTGAAGATGGCATTACCAATAATCTTTCACAAAGCTTTAGCAACTTTTTCCCTGATATGCCGGAGAATAAAGTAAAACCAGGTTTTGCATGGACCTCAAATGATTCAATAACGGAGAAAAGTCCTTCAATGACGATGAAGATGAAGATTAAATCGGAAAATAAATTTGATGGATTTGAAAATATCGACGGAAGAAACCTGGCAAAAATCACTTCAAACCTTTCCGGTACCCGGGATATGAAAACTCAGTCACAGGGGATGAATATACTCATATACGGGCCTTTCAAAGGCACCCTTGAGCTCTATTTCGATCAGGATGCAGGTTATTTTATAAAGCAATCAATGACAACCACTATGACAGGTACAATCGAAGTTTCCACTCCCGACAGTATGACTTTTCCGGTTGTAATGGATATTTCATCTGTTACGGAGGTAGTGAAATGAAACTGCCATAATTGTTAAATCTGAGGGCAGGCAGAACATTCCGGCATATGTATTGTTTTAAGTTATTGTTGAATATAATACTATAATGGAATGAATAAGATCCTTTTAACAATAACAATGATATTATCACCCGGATCAATTCCGGGTCCGAATGCCAGTTTTTATGACTTCAAGGTAAAAACGCTGGAAGGTAAGGAGTTTGATTTCGCCTCACTGAAAGGAAAGAAGGTCATGATAGTTAATACTGCTTCGAAATGCGGATTTACACCTCAGTATAAAGATCTGGAAGCCCTTTATGAACAATATGGAAACAAGCTGGTTATCATAGGATTTCCTGCAAATAATTTTGCCGGACAGGAACCGGGAACTGCTGCCGATATCAGGCAGTTTTGCACTGAAAACTATGGAGTGACATTTCCAATGATGGAAAAGATCTCGGTTAAGGGCGATGATATGAATCCTGTATACAAATGGCTGACGTCCAAAGCACTGAATGGAGTAATGGATTCCGAAGTAAAATGGAATTTCCAGAAATACCTTATTGATGAGAACGGGAAGCTGGCAGACGTAATTTATAGCAGGGAAAAACCGGGATCGGATAAGGTTATTGCCTGGTTGAATTCAAAATGACACAATAAATTTAAGGTGTGCATAATAATACGTTCAGGTTAAGAGTTCATCTGGCCGAATATAATCACCTTTAAAAGATGAAAGGAATAAACATCCTTGTTTCCTTCATATATCCGGTATACTGTGCTCCGAATCTTGCTGTCATTTCTTCTTCTTCAATCCGGGCTGTCAGAATTAATGCAATGATGTTGATCACTCCACATACAATCTGAAAGGTACCGGGTTCCTTGAACATTATTCCTGTCCCGAGGAGCAGGAGTGATCCGTAGAGAGGATGACGGATATATTTGTAGATGCCGGATTTAACCAGAACGGTGGTATTTTCGAAGCTGTTTTCCGGTTTGCCTTTTCTCTTAAGCAGAAGAAAACCTGCGATGCCGGGATAAATAGATGCAACAAGCAGAACCCATGAAATTAACTGGTGCCATGAAAAAGGATCATAAAACCAACCCTTAATATTCTGAAGGAGAAGAATGAATATACTTTCGAAAGCAAAGAATCTGGCAATACCATGATATCTTTTTTCTTTTATTGAAAAGAACCAGGAGAATATCACAATTATTACTGTTCCGGCTATGAGTGTAATGGGATTCATATTTATAGATTTATTAATTGCTCAGCAGCGCAAAAGGCGCAATGGTGTACTGGTATTTTTGTACTGGCATAAGAAGAAAAAAAAGTCAGTTTTTATCAGATCCTCTGGCTATACTTTTTTTCAAAAAATCATATATCTCGACCTGAGACTGAAGGGGCTTTTTGCCTGGCTTTACAAACTTGTTTGACAGAGCCGCGTCAAGTTTTCTGGCCTTTACATTATCATCCCACTGAATATCGAAAATCTTATGCAGTTCGTTTTTCAGCGACTTGTCGAACACCGGGCAGGTGACCTCTATACGATGGTCAATATTCCTGGTCATCAGGTCAGCTGAGGAAATATAAGTCTCTTCATTACCCCTGTTGCAGAAGATCATGAATCTGCTGTGTTCAAGGAATCTGTCAACTATGCCAATTGCCTTGATATTTTCGCTGAAATCCTTTACTCCGGGTACCAGAGAGATCATTCCCCTGATAATGAGCTTTATATTCACACCCGCATTGCTGGCCTCATACAGATTTTTTATTATCTCATTGTCGGTCAGGTTATTCAGCTTCATATATATATATGCTTTTTTACCTTCACGTGCATTCCTGATCTCATTTTCGATAAGCAGATTCAGCTTATTTCTAAGTGAAAACGGGGAGAGGACGAGGTGATAATAGTTATCCTTTTTATAGTTTACATTAAAGAAGTTAAATGCTTTCTGTACTTCATTGGTGATCTTGAGATTTGTCGTAAGAAGAAGATGATCTGTATATATTCTCGCCGTGTCTTCATTGAAATTGCCTGTACCTATTGCGGCATAACGCTGAGTAATGTCATCCTTTACACGGGTAATAATAAGCAGCTTTGAATGGACCTTAAGACCAGGTACCCCGTAGATTACCTTAACACCATCTTCCTGGAGCTTATTGCCCCAGAGGATATTAGCTTCCTCATCAAATCTGGCCTGAAGTTCCACAACAGTCGTAACGCTCTTCCCGTTTCTTGCCGCATTTAGCAAAGCATTGATAACGCTTGAATTCCGTGCAAGCCTGTAAAGTGTGATTTGGATTGACGTAACAAAAGGATCAATGGAGGCTTCCCTGAGCAGGTCGATAAAGTGATCAAAGGAATGGTAGGGGAAAAAGAGCATTATATCTTTTTTCTTGATCACTGAAAGGATACTTTTCCCGGGCTGGATATCCTTGTGTGGGACAGGAACCAGCGGATCATAATAAAATTTCTTTTTCCCGGGATTGGGAAACTTCATAAAGTCTTTAAGATTATGATACCTTTCAGCCGGGATCACAACGTCATCGGGGCCGAAATTAAGCTTCCTTGTAAGAATCTTAAGAAGGTCATCCGGCATCTCCCTGTCGTAGATAAACCTTACAGGTGAACCCCATTTCCGCTTATTAAGGCTCCTGGAAAGCTTATCGATATAGCTCTCGGAAATATCATCATCAATATCAAGCTCAGCGTCCTTGGTCAGCTTGATAGTAAAGGCTGACAGTTCATCAAAATCGAAAATAAAGAAGATGTCTTTCAATCCGAACCGGATTATATCATCAAGGTAAATGATATACTTGTCGTCACCGGCTTCAGGAAGGACAATAAAACGCGGAAGTACATCTGAAGGAACTTCGAGAAGTGCAGACCTTTTCTTATCAGGTTCTTTCTTCTTATACAGACTTATTGCCAGGTAAATTGCATCATCCTTAAGATTGGGAAGTTCGGCATCTTTCTGGATCAGGTGGGGCATCAGCCTGGCTCTGACCTCTTTCAGAAAGTAATTCCTGACAAATTCGGATTGTTCCTGGTTCAGCTGCTTCTCATTGATAATATGTATTTTATGCTTGACAAGCTCCTGTATAAGGGAGGAATATATCTTTTCAAATTTTGTATTCTGGCTGAGCACGATTTCATGAACCTTCATTAGTGTTGCCTTGGGATTATACCCGAGAATATTTTTTGATTTTGACCCAAACCGGGAGAGTCTTTTCAGGGTTGCCACACGTACCCTGAAATATTCATCGAGATTGTTCGAATAAATACCTAAAAATTTGAAGCGCTCGATAAGCGGTACTTCCTTGTTATCGGCTTCCTGGAGGACACGTTCATTGAACGACAGCCAGCTTATTTCCTTGGGAATGAAGATTTTGCTCATTCTATTTTTCAGGTTTTAGAAAGTATTCCTGGTATCCGCTGTCAACCCTGACATCTGACCAGGTTTTTGTCCGGAAGGAAATACAAACCACACTGGTCTTTGTAAGAAATTCGCAGCCTTTCCTGCAAAGTCTGTCAGGCATTTCTGTGAAAGCCGGATTATGTCCGAAGAGAGTGATAGTATCAGTTTTTTCATCAATTTTTGCGATTATCTCAAACATTATTTTCAGGCTTGCTTTAAAATAGAGATCGCTTGCTATCATCACCGATTCGGGTTTTATACCAAATTCACCGGCGAAAATATATGCAGTTTCAAGTGCCCTGAAAGCGGGACTGGTTATCAGGATACCAGGATCATTTTCCAATTCCTTAAACCTCCTGGCCATCTGCCTGCTTATGATCTTGCCCTTGACTGTAAGAGATCTCTCGAAGTCTGAGATGCCGGCAGCCTGGTCTTCGGCCCGTCCGTGCCGGACAAATACTATTTTTTTCATAAACGCCTGATAACAGAATATAATAAATTGAACACTTGATTTATATGCCAAAGCTCGTTCCCATATTCCTGGACTGGATTACAAGCGGATTATCGGGTTCAACAAGCTTAAGTTTACCGGAAACCTCAGCGAGCGGCAATGAAACAATAGTATTATTCTTTAGCGCCACCATCTTGCCAAAATCCCGGGAAGCTATCATATCGGCAGCCGCAGTGCCGTACCTTGTTGCAAGGACACGATCCGTAGGAGATGGGGTACCGCCCCGCTGTATATAGCCCAGTACTGTTTCCCTCGTTTCCAGTCCCGTCAGATCGTTTATCCTGTTGCTGAGGTAGTGAGCAACAGACCTTTCTTTTCCGGGATTTCTGACACCCTCTGCTACAACAACAATTGAATATGGTTTGTTCTCCTCGGCACGGTGAAGCAGGTATTCGGCAATTTTTTCTTCACAGTAGGGGATCTCAGGTATAAGAATGACATCACCGCCTCCTGCAATGCCCGAATACAGGGCTATCCATCCTGCATTATGCCCCATCAGTTCAATAAGCATGATCCTTTTATGTGAGTTGGCAGTTGAATGCAGCCTGTCGATTGCCTCTGTTGCTATATTCACTGCAGAGTCAAATCCGAATGTAAGATCAGTGCCCCATACATCATTATCAATGGTTTTCGGGATCCCAACAACATTGAGTCCTTCACGTGACAGGAGGTAAGCTGTCTTGAGAGTTCCGTTGCCTCCGATGCAGACAAGGCAGTCGAGCTGCAACTGGTCATAATGCTCCCTGATCAGCTCAGGCTTATTGATTTCATTTTTCTTTTTCCCCGTGCTTTTAAATGGTTTTTCCCTTGACGTGCCCAGGATCGTACCGCCCAGTGTAAGTATGCCTGACAAATCTTTTTCAGTGAGTTCAGAATATTCTTTGTTTATCATTCCCGTGAATCCGTCGCTGATGCCAATCACTTTCATTCCATAATTGACGATTGCTGTTTTCCCTACTCCTCTTATTGCTGCATTGATCCCGGGACAATCGCCACCTGCCGTCAGAATCCCTATCCTCATTCCGCCGCTCTTTTTGACCATGATTCCAATTGATTAATATATAAGCAAATATAGCTTTTTCTTTTTGTTTTTTTGCTGATCATTTAGATTTAAAGTATCTGTGGAGGCTAATCTGCGTAATCTTAGTAATCTGGGAGAATTTTTTTTGTCTCCTGCTGATTTTCGCGGATCCTCACGAATCTGATTGGATTAATATGAGACCAACTACACTTTCTAAAGGAAAATATATTTATAATCTGTTGACCTTGCGATAAATTGATTCAGAGATATTGTTTGTGTTAAAGTTGACAAGAATTCCCAGCTTAATTCCAGTGAGTTTTAAATATGTTAAAACCTGCTTATGATGTACTTCAGCTATGTTTTCAATTGACTTAATTTCAATAAGTACCTTGTCCAGTACTATAATATCGGCTCTAAATCCGAGATCTAGTTTAATTTCATTATATACTACGGGTATTGGTACCTGGCTTTTTACTTGAAGATTTATTTCCTGTAATTCATAAATCAGTGCTGCTTCATAAACAGATTCAAGTAATCCAGGCCCCAAAGCATTATAAACCTTGAAAATACATCCTCTGATCTTGTATGATAAATCATTCTCTTCCATAAGTAATTTTTTATGACTTTCCCGCTGATCACGCTGATTTTCGCAGATCAGAACGGATTTAATAATAAAATCTGCGCTAATCTGCGACATCTGCGGGAAATATTGTTTTAACCGGTTCCAAACAGAACCTCTGATCTTTTCGATAAATCATTTTCTTTCATATATAATTTATTATGACTTTCCCGCTGATCACGCTGATTTTCGCAGATCAGAACGTATTTAATAATAAAATCTGCGCTAATCTGCGACATCTGCGGGAAATATTGTTTTAACCGGTTCCAAACAGAACCTCTGATCTTTTTGATAAATCATTTTCTTTCATATATAATTTTTTATGACTTTCCCGCTGATCATGCTGATTTTCGCAGATCAGAACGGATTTAATAATAAAATCTGCGCTAATCTGCGACATCTGCGGGAAATATTGTTTTAACCGGTTCCAAACAGAACCTCTGATCTTTTCGATAAATCATTTTCTTTCATATATAATTTATTATGACTTTCCCGCTGATCATGCTGATTTTCGCAGATCAGAACGGATTTAATAATAAAATCTGCGCTAATCTGCGACATCTGCGGGAAATATTGTTTTAACCGGTTCCAAACAGAACCTCTGATCTTTTCGATAAATCATTTTCTTTCATATATAATTTTTTATGACTTTCCCGCTGATCATGCTGATTTTCGCAGATCAGAACGGATTTAATAATAAAATCTGCGCTAATCTGCGACATCTGCGGGAAATATTGTTTTAACCGGTTCCAAATACAGCGATTCCTCTAAATTACAAAAAAAGAATTTTACAGAAATGACTGTTCAGATTATTTTGATTAAAACAATTAACTTTATACGTTAGTGATAATCAGGAAATTCATCCCATGGAACTCGATTATGTGAAGCTTAAGGACATCAAACCTGTTCTTTCAGGGTATATCAGGGAAGCTCTGGCAATGCTCAGGGTTAATGATATTCCTGATGAGAGAGCTGTTCATGATATAAGGGTGCTGATGAAAAAGTCGAGAGCCGTTATGCGACTGATTGCAAGCCAGGTTGATGTTGAGACTTTTGAGAGAAATTATATGGCATTCAGGGAGGTGGGACGGATAATGTGCTCATTGCGTGAATCATCTGTTCACCGTAAGACCCTCAAGGATCTTAAAAAATCTTATCCTGCAGTTTTTGATATGCTTAAGGAGAATGAAAAGCTGGAACTTCTTATGAAAAAGAATGAAGAAACCGGTGAACCTCTACTGGGAATCAGGGATAATCTCGATAAAATAAATGAATTACTTGAGAAAGCAGGTTTTCGTATAAGGTTTCAGAAGATGGATAGCTTTGATCCGAAGATTCTAATAAAAGAACTTGATATAACGTATAATAATGTCATGGATAAGTACCTGAGATGCAGGACTATGACAAAATCCTCAAATCTTCATGAATTCAGGAAGAGGGCGAAGGATTTCCTATACCAGATCTATTTTTTCAGACCGTTGAATCCGGTTATTGTAAAAGGACTGGAGAAGAAACTGGATGCTATGACGCAGAACCTTGGCAAATTCAATGACCTCTCACAGCTAATGGTTACTCTTGATTATAAATTTAGAAATCCTGGAAATTCAGCAGCACTTGATGAGCTTATAGTAGTTATCCGCGAAGCACAGGACAAATATCTTTCAAAAGTATGGCCAACAGCGTATAAGGTTTTCTGTCCCGGACAGAAGCTTGTTAATGTATTGGGATTCAGAATACTGATGATCTGAGATACCCTCTTTTAATCATGCTGAAAGTTTCCTGATCAGGTAAATATTATATGCGAGCCTTCTCCACCGGCAAGCGCATAGAATTCACCGACGGTAAGAATTTCGCTTACATGTTCTGATAGGTCCTCTTTCTTGAATTTGAACATATCCATAGCAAGCTTGCATGCATATATTTTCCCTCCACCTGCAGTAATCAGATCTAGGAATTCACTGACTGGCGGAACGTCAATTTTTGCCATCTCACTTTTCATCATCCGGGATGTAAATGATTCCATTCCCGGAATTATTCCCAGGAGGGTGGGCATCCGTAAACCACCGGGAAGCCTTAATGCAGGGTTCCCGACTACACCGGTATGGAGCTTGTCCATCCTGCTTTTGATTATTGCATCCAGGCCGAAAAAAGTAAAGAATATATTGGCTTCTATACCTTCCATAACAGCCCCGTTTCCGAGAATGAGTGTTGCATAAACATCTTCTATTGCACCTTTGGCACAGATGATATTGACTTTTTTTATAGGATTATTCTGGTCCATATTTTAAATATATTTCAAGATTAAATACAACTTGCCGGTTTGGGAATCCCTGCGATCTTTGTAGCTTTTTTAAGCGGAGCTCCGGGAAAAAGCTGATAAAAAGTCCTGACATCAATTACTCCTGAGTGATTGATGCTTCTTATAGAGAGTGCTTCACCGCTTTTGAATTTATTGCGGAGGAATTCCATAATTGCGAAGTGCTGATCTGTAAGGACAATACCTTCTTCCCTGGCTATCTCAAGAGCAATTTCTTTGGTCCACTGGGACGGATTTGTGAAATATCCTTCCTCGTTTACATCTACTGAAGTTCCTGTGTAAGTTTTTTGTGCCATAGTATTTATTATAAAGTAGTTAAATTATAATTATCTCTTTTTAATCCGGTTTTTTCCCGCTCATTGACATCCTGGAGGGTATAGGGAAATACCTCGCGGGTAATAAAATATTCCAGTATATCCACTTGAATAGCAATTTCCCGTAATGATTGAGGCGTGATTCCTTCAGCAGGGACATTGGTCCCAGAACTGCATATGGGAATTTACCAGGCAAAGGTTCAGTTTCGTAATTGAAATCAATGAGTATTCCCTTTCCATATCCTGTTTCGATAAAGCAATTAGAATGCCCGTCGAATGATTCCGTCAGAGGTTTGCCATGAATATAACTAATTATGTTCTTTTCAAGTATATCTGCCTGGAAATGAGCAACTGAACCCGCCTTGGATGCAGGATAGTTACCAGCGTCTCCGATAACAAAAACATTCTTGCGAAGCACTGACTGAAGAGTATTTTTATCGGCTCTGACAAACCCGAATTCATCTCCAAGGCCGCTTTTTGATATAACCGGGTCACCTGAATGCAACGGAATGGTTACAAGGCAATCGAATGGAACTTCGCGTCCGCCGAAGTCAAGTATCTTACTATTCTTGTTATCTACTTCACCGAGAAAAAAGTCGGCAGTAATGTTAATATTTTTCCTTTCGAGCATTGAACCGAGCATTTTGGAAGCTTTAGGTTTGGTAAAGGCGCCGGACATTGGTGTAACGTAATTGATGTTCACCTTTTCCCTGATTCCTCTTTTGGCGAAAAATTCATCAGCGAAAAAAGCAAATTCCAGTGGAGCAACAGGGCATTTGACAGGATTATCGGCGATATTGATTACCAGGTTGCCGCCTTCCCAGCTCCTGAAAAATTCTGATAGGGCCTCAGCTCCTTCAATTGTATAGAAATCAAAGATCTTTTTTTGCCACAATTCTCCTCTGAGGCCCGGAGTATCTTCAGGACTTATTCGTGCACCTGTAGCTATGATCAGGATATCATACTGAAGCGAGGTCCCGTCTCTGAGCTGAACTTTATTTTCTTCAGCTGCAATATTGTCAACTTCTTTGTTTACCAGATCTACCTGGTGAGGAAGTAACCGGCTGACCTGTTTTACAATTCCCAGTCGTGTATCTTTCCCGAAAGGGATAAAAAGAAAGCCTGGCTGGTAAAAATGGTCTTTCTCCCTTTCCACCACAGTAATATTCCACTCTTCAGGCCGCAGATGTTTTCTCATCTTGTTGGCCATTATGGTTCCTGCTGTTCCTGCACCCAAAATTAGTAACCGGTTCATTTCTAATTGTATTGTTAATTAATTAACAAAGCACAAATTTATGCTAAAAATATATACACATATGCATATATGATAATTATGATATTATATTAAACTAAAAAGGCATTCCGGCTCGTCATTTTTAATTAAGTAAAAATTCCGCTTTCTGAGATAATAGCTATATTTATATTGGTCAAACTCAGATTTCAGAGCATCCCGGATAAAATAAAGACATGAAAAGATTAATTGTTGTTCTTTTATTGATTCAGATATTATATGCCTCTTATTCCCAGATCATTAATAAGGAACCGTTAAGTCCCAGGATAACATGCTATTCGATCGATGCCCGGCTCGACACTGATACCAGGAAGGTTACTGGAAAGATGGATGCGTTCTGGGTTAATAAGACCTCCGAAACAGTACCTGATGTTCAGCTTCACCTTTATATGAATGCATTCCGCAGCAATAAATCCACCTTGTACAGGGAATCCGGCTTTACACCTGGCATTGATTCAACGGCATACGGATGGGTAGATATTAATACTATTACTGACAGAGATGGCAATGACCTTTCAGGATTCATGCATTATATCAGTCCTGATGACGGAAATCCGGACGACAGAACGGTGGTTAAAATTGACCTCCCGGAGAGTGTTGAACCGGGAGATACGGTATTTCTGAAGATTAAATTTGAAACTAAACTGCCGTCACGGATAAAAAGGACCGGCTATAATGGCGATTTCTTTTTCGTTGCGCAGTGGTTCCCCAAATTTGGTGTTTATGAACCTGCCGGCATGCGTTTTCGCACAAAAGGAGCCTGGAACTGTCATCAGTTCCATGACAATTCGGAATTTTATTCGGATCATAGTGTTTATGATGTGAAAATCGATGTTCCTGAAGAATATGTTGTAGGTTCAGGAGGTATGCTCATAAAAGAGGAAGACAGCGGAGAAAACAGGAAAGCACTCATATACAGGGCAGAAGATATTGTCGATTTTGCCTGGACCGCCTGGCCCGGTTATTCTGTGTTTACCGATCAGTGGAAAAATGTAAAAATAACACTTCTAATTCCGGGAGAGAGAAAGGAACAGGTTGAAAGACAATTTAAAGCTGTTAAGAACGCCCTGGAATACCTGGATGAGAATGTCGGGCCCTATCCCTGGCCGCATCTTACATTTGTCGATCCTCCGGCAAAGGGAGATGGCGCAGGAGGGATGGAATATACAACACTTTTTACATCCACATCCACATATAAGATGCCAGGATTTATCCACCTGCCGGAAATGGTCACTGTCCATGAATTCGGTCATGCCTATTTCATGGGAATACTTGCCAGCAATGAATTTGAAGAACCATGGATGGATGAAGGCATAAATTCATTCTGGGAGACAAGGATCATGGATCACTACTGGGGTGAGAATACAGGTATGATAGATCACCTGTGGCTTTCTGTCGCCGATAAAACATTATCAAGATTATTATATGTCCGTTCATCCTCCAGGCAGGTAATCAGCAATAACGAGTATTCCTGGAACTATCCTCATGGGACCTACGGTATGATGTCGTATATGAAAGCCGCCACCTGGCTCTGGACCCTGATGGGGATAATAGGTGAAAAGACCACAAATGATGTTTTCAGGGAATATTACAAAAGATGGGCCTTCGGTCATCCTTATGGGAAGGATTTCATAAATGTTGTAAATGATGTTGTAAGAGCAGAATATGGCGATAAATTCGGTCCCGATATGAACTGGTTTTTTGACCAGGTGCTATATGGGACCGGCATCTGTGACTACAAGGTAACAGGATTCACCAACCAGAAATATGAAGCTGCTGCCGGAGGAACAATGAACCTTAATGGTGCCGATACTGTAATTGTGTCAAATCCTGACTCCGTGTACACAGCAACGGCTCAGCTTGAGAGAATAGGAGAGATCATGCTTCCCGTTGATGTCCGTATTCACTTTACAAATGGTGATACAATAACGGAGAAATGGGACGGAAAAGCGAGACACAAAGATTTTACTTATCGCGGGTACAGAAAGATAGACCAGGTAATTATTGACCCGGAATACAAGATCAGGATAGATGTCAATTTCATAAATAATTCCTTAACAGCTGAGCCCGACCATGTACCGGTACGAAGGTTTACTGATAAGTTAATCGTTATAATCGAGTTCTTTATCAGCGCAATAACACTTTAAATAAGTATTATATGAATATATTAAGGGCTTTAGCTTCCGGAAGTCTGCGATCAGTCAAATCCTGGAAAGGGATTATTATTATATGGTTTTTTTACCTTGTGGTGGTTTTAATGGTAGCTATCCCGTTCAGGGGATCCCTGAATGCCGGTTTCGGAAGGAGCATGATAACAGAACGGCTGCTGAAAGGTATTGACATTGAGGTGCTGAGTGACCTCGGCAGCAACTTCCCTGCCATTTTCCGCAATCTGTTCTCAGGTGTACTCTTCCTTATTCTGACAGGGATGATCCTGAATGCGTTCCTGGGAGGGGGCCTTTTTAACAGCCTTAAAAGTCCTTCATTAAAATTCTCAGCATCAGAATTTTTCAGAAACAGTGCAGAATACTTCTGGTCATTTCTTGGAATAACATTGATAATAAGTGCAATATTGATTGTTCTGGGGATACTGATCATCGGAATCCCGATGAGTATTTCAGGTCAGGTGAAATCAGCTCCTGAAGGTGCTATCTTCCTGACCGGAATTTTATCCGGATCTTTTTTTATAGTATGTTCAATAGTCTTTCTTCTTGTTGCTGATTATGCCAGAGCCTGGCAGGTAAAGAATGGTAAACCTGCATGCTTCAGAGCTCTTGGTTTCGGTTTCAGCATAACATTCAGCACTTTTAAATCTTCATTTCCCTTAATGTTGATTTTGTTGCTTTTCCACATTCTTTTCTTATTGCTTGTAATGCTTCTTGTCGGGAAATGGAAACCTGTGACGGGCGGGGGTGTTTTTCTCTTATTCTTGCTTACGCAATTACTGTTCATCATAAGACTTTACCTGAAAATGTGGAGGTATGGCAGCGTCACGACGCTTATGGAGATAAGCGATAAATCCCCTGCAGAACAAATGATCGTAAATCCCGGAAATACAAACAATCCAATTATTGTATTATGAAAGTGGCAGCATTCTTTTTATTTACCACATAGTAATTGTTGATATCGTTTGGGTGACCAGGAAGAAATAAAACCAAAAAACAAATGATATGGCGGAAAAAGAAAGTTTTTTACTAAAGGATCCGGGCAATAAGCCGGATGATAAACTTTTATCTTCTATAATAGGCTCGAAGATCGAATTATGGCATGATGTTCTGAATCATGCTGAAAGTGAATATCCCGGAAGTTCAGGAAGCTGGAACTTTTATAAAGATGGTAATCAGTGGGCTTTCAAGTTTGTATGGAAGAAAAAAACACTTTTCTGGGCCGGATTGCATGAAGATACTTTCAGGGTGACATTGTATTTTGGCGATAAGGCAATTCCTGCTTTCGATGAGAGCGACCTGCCTCAGAAAACAAAGGACGATTTTAAAGCTGCAAAGAAATATGGAGCGATAAGACCCTCTACTATAAAGGTTTACACTAAGGCAGATGTTGAAATAGTTAAGAAACTTATTGCAATTAAAGCCAGGATTAAGTAAATTGAAGAATTTATAAAAGGTTGGATCAGTCGGAAACCAGCAGGGAAGAAATTTATGAAAATGAAAAGACTGGCATTTATTATATTGATACTATGGCCTTTATGCCTATTTTCACAGAATATTGATATCAGGATTCTGAGGAGCATCAATTCACCCGAAATGCTTCCGTCGGACAACTTTTTCAGGTTTGTTTCGAATTCAGAAGTATATATAGCACTCGGAGTGCCCGCAGGATTAGCAATCGGAGGCATAATCAGTGATGATAAGGATGCTGTGAGAAACGCAGTTGTAATGATAGCGGCGGTTACTGTAACTGCAGGGTTAACTGAAGCTTTAAAGTATTCGATCCACCGTGACCGGCCATTTGTAACCTACCCGGATATCTTGAAAAAATCAAATGCCGGAAGCCCTTCCTTCCCTTCGGGACATACTTCAAACGCCTTTGCTGCAGCAACTTCAATAAGCCTTTCTTATCCGAAATGGTATATAATTGCACCTTCTTATCTCTGGGCAGGAACAGTAGGTTTTTCCCGCATGGACCTGGGAGTTCATTACCCGTCAGATGTGCTGGCAGGGGCTGTTATCGGAGCCGGTTCAGCATACCTGACCTATATGATAAATCAGAAACTTAATCCAAAACGAAGATCAAACCCTGCGATTGTCCTAAGTTTTAATAGTCATGCAGTGTTGCAGTCTTGCAGTCTTGCGGTCATGCAGTCCTGCAGTCTTGCAGTCATATAAAATCAAATTTAGCCAGGAGATTTTAAGCCTTAGAGCCGTTGCGCCCTTACGCCATTGCGCCAATTGAATAGGTATAAATACCCCATTCAAAATAGGTTTTAAGCGTCTTATAGGTTTGATTAAACAGATATATTTTTGTGTTAATTAATTAACAGCACCTGACCGGAAAAATGGAAAAGTATTATGATTTGCTGATGAAGGATATCAGGTTCGAAGAAGGGCTCAAAGCGTGTATGAACTGTGGTGTCTGCACCGCTATTTGTCCTGCTGCCGAATTCTATAATTATGATCCCAGGCAAATTGTCGATACAGTTCAGTCAGGCGACAATGATGAGATTGAAACGCTCCTGAAGTCAGAAAGCATCTGGTACTGCGGCGAATGTATGTCGTGCAAGACCCGTTGCCCGCGAGGTAATGCACCTGGTCTGGTAATTATGGCATTGCGAAGTTTATCTCAGGATCTTGGATTTTTTGTGGAATCTGAAAAAGGAAGACAGCAGCTGGCAATCAAGAGAACGGTGGGACAATGGATACTCGACCATGGCTATTGCTTATATCTTGAAGGTGTCGGAACAGATCTTCATCCTGAACAGGGACCGGTCTGGGACTGGATCCAGAATAACTGGAAGGAAATATTTCAAAAGCTTGGTGCTAACTATAAAGGCGATGGTCCCGGGATCCTCAGGAAAATACCTGAAGAAGCAATGAATGAAATACGCAGGATATTCGAAGTGACAGGAGGGATGGAACGCTACGAAAAAATTGAGAGATTCTCAAAAATGAAAGCCCGAGAAATGAATCTGGTTCTCGATGAAGGTATTGATAATGAATATTTCAGGCATATCTATAAAACCAATAATAAGAAGCACACAAAATAACTTACAACGTATATGAAACTTGACGGGAAGAAAGCAATCTGGAAAGATTACCAGAAAGAGATAGCTGATGACCATTTTTACTATGTCAGAAGCTGTGTGAGACAAAACTTCTTTCCCGGTTCCGAAACTGCTTTTCTCAGAATAATGAGGGACGAGCTGAAGAAAGATGTTTATGAACACCCGTGTCATACAACATGTACCGGTATTGGCTATCACAGTGATATAGTTCCGGTTGAAACTACAATGACTGTTGTCGCGCGCCAGTTTGCCATTATGACAGAAGCCGGTTATGAAAACCTTCTTCCCTCATGCATTACTTCGTTTGGTCTTTATACAGAAATACTTGATACCTGGCATCACTTCCCTGAAGTGGAGGAAAAGATCAGAAAACAGCTCAGGAAAGCTACAGGCAGGGAATTTACTATTCCAAAAAACCTTGCCCATGCAAGTGACGTAATTTATAAATTCAGAAAAGAGATAGCCACCAGAGCAAAATTCAGCCTGATAAATAAAAATACAGGCGAACCTCTTAAGGTTGTCGATCATATCGGCTGCCATTATGCCAAGATGTTCCCGTCAAAAGGAGTGGGCGGAGCTGAATATCCATATGTTCTTGCCGGAATGATAGAAGAGTGGGGAGGAAATGTAATTGACTATCCTGAGAGACGACATTGCTGCGGTTTTGGATTCCGCCAGTATCTTGTACAGGCGAACCGGGGCTTTTCAGTTGCCTGTTCCAGGGAAAAGTTTGAATCGATGAAGCCATTCAATCCGGATATGATCATTACAAATTGCCCCGGCTGCCCTATGTTCCTCGATCGATGGCAATATGTTATCAATGAGATGGAAGGGAAGAGGTATGGCCGGAATAATGAAGGAATTCCTGTGTTCACTTATGAAGAAGTTGCTGGTCTTATCCTGGGTTATGACCCCTGGGATCTCGGACTCCAGATGCATCAGACAGATTGTGAACCGGTACTGGATAAAATGGGAATTGAGTATGATCCTGAGGCGAAATATGATACGAACGGAAGTATTAAAAGTAAGAAGACCTTCAATTTTGTCAAAGCCTGATAGTTTATGAATAAGCATGTTGTTGTCATCGGAGGAGGTGTTTCAGGCATGGAATCAGCAGGTCAGTTATCGAAGTACGGTCTGGATGTCAGTCTGATAGAGAAAGAGAGTACAACAGGAGGCCATCTTAATGAGTGGTTCAAGCTTTTTCCTGACAGAAGAAAAAGCTCTGAAGTAAAAGATTACCTTGAAAGGCTTACTTCAGGCACGGGAATAAAAGTCATTACCGGAACGACTATTGAAAAAATTAATCACCATAAGAATAATTTTTCGCTCTTAACAAATACCGGTTCCGAGATCAGTGCTGACGCTGTGGTAGTTGCCACCGGATTTGACCTTTTCAAAAGCTCCAGAAAAGAAGAATACGGTTATGGGATTTATGATAACGTAATTACCTCAGCAGATCTTGAAGGGATGTTCAGGAAAGGTAATATCAGCAAGGTTGACGGCATTGTTCCGGGAACTATCGGACTTATTCACTGTGTAGGCTCGCGTGATGAGAAGGTCGGAAACCTGTATTGTTCAAAATTATGCTGTGTAACGGCTGTCAAGCAGGCAATTGAGATAAGAGAACACCTGCCCGAATCGAGGGTTTACAGCTTTTACATGGATATGAGGATGGGCGGTGCTTACTACGAGGAGCTCTATCGTGAAGCCCAGGAAAAATGGGGTGTAAGCTTTATCAGGGGGAAGGTTTCGGAAGTAAGTGAATCATTCAGCAACAGGCTTATAATCAAGGTTGAAGATACGCTTGCGGGACGTCCTCTCAAGATGGAACTCGATATGCTCGTCCTGATGGCCGGCATGGAGATGTCTGCCTCCGGCAGGAAAATGGCAGAGTCTTCAGGTCTTAAAACCGGTGATAACAGATTCTTTGCTCCTGCTGATCATCATTTCGGGAGCAACAGGAGTAATGTGAGAGGAATATTTTATGCAGGTGCATGCACTGCTCCAATGAACATAACTGAATCCATATCTCACGCACGTGCTGCTGTAGCAGATGTAATTGATTACCTGAACAACGGGAAAGGATGAAGGATAAATTCGGATTTACCATATCAAAGGGCAGGCAGATCGATTTTGATGCAAACGACAGAAGTATCGCCGCATATATATCTCAGCAGGAGCCAAGCTTCAGGATATGTATAGAATGTGGCTGTTGTTCAGCGACCTGCACCACAGGCAATTTTACCAGGTTCAGCCTCAGGGAGCTGCTGATCCTCCTGAAACGTGGAGAAAATGAACAGGTCGGGGAGAATATCAGGAAATGCATGTTGTGCGGTAAATGCACACTTGTTTGTCCCAGAGGAGTAAATACACGAAATATAATAATGCTTGCCAGGGAAGCTTTCATGAATGAATTGAAATATGCAGTTTGATCCCTTTATCATACCATTTAATATCGGGCTTTATTTTATCCTGATCTATGCCGTTGTCAGAAGCATCAACTGGTTCAGCGACCTTTCACGACCGGACAAGCTAAGGCTTCAGCGCGGTTTCTTTGGAAGATCCTTCGGACAAAGTCTTAAAGAAATATTCCTCGAAAGTCTCGTTCACAGGAAAATTCTTAAGACCAACTTCAGACTTGGTTATATGCATATGAGCCTGGCCTTCGGCTGGTTTCTTCTTATTTTATTCGGTACAATAGAAGCTGACATCTTCGGATCAAAGCACCTTAATGCACCTCACAGAGCCATTTTCTTTAAGTTCTTCAATCCCGATCACGGGCGAACCGGCTTCGAAGCTGCCTACTCTTTTCTTATGGATTTTCTGCTTGCCTTTATACTCTCCGGGTTACTTCTGGCAGTAATTAAAAGATTCTCATCACGGGTTGTGGGAATGAAGAAAACTACCAGGCTTAAACCGCTTGATAAGATTGCTCTTACTTCACTATGGCTGATATTTCCCAGCCGGCTCCTTGCGGAAAGCCTGACCAGCGGTGCTTATGAATCCGGTAGCTTTCTTACAGGAACTATCGGAACGTTTCTGGCTTCCTTTCTTCCTGCTAAAGAGCTGGCATACCCGTTCTGGTGGCTTTATTCTCTTTCATTGGGTACCTTTTTTGTCTTGCTTCCTCTTACAAGGTATATGCATATACCCACTGAGCTGTTCCTGATATTTGCACGAAATTCAGGGATAACCACCGGTGATAAGCCTGGCGCTTTCACCGAAATACAGACTTATTCATGTTCATCATGCGGGATATGTATAGATGCATGCCAGATGAATTTTTCAGCCGGGATAACCAATATCCAGTCAGCTTATCTTCTGAAAGGTATCCGGGAACATGAAGATGTGGGCGATATCGCATTCAACTGTATGTCATGCGGCAGATGCGATCAGAAATGCCCTGTTGGTATTGAATTAACTCCGATAAGGATGATCCGAAGGAGGAACGGTGAACCGGAACCTGTGGAAAAAAGTCTCTGGAATAAATATTTCCCGGGCCGGATGAATCTGCAGATCAAGCCGGTAAACGGGAAACCGTCATTTGACTGGCTTAAGGAACCTGAACCCGGGAAAGCGGAAGTAATTTATTTTGCAGGATGTATGAGCCATCTTACTCCTGCAATAAAAAACTCGATGGTCAGGATTCTGGATGCGGCGGGGGTAAAATACAATTTCATTGACAACGATGGAGGTGTTTGCTGCGGACGTCCGCTGATGCTGGCCGGACAGGATAGGGAAGCCAGGGAGCTGATCAATTACAATTCACAGCTTATATGGAAAACAGGTGCACATATTCTCGTAACGTCTTGTCCCATCTGTTATAAAGTATTCAGGGAGAGCTATTACCTTGATGTAGAAGTCATGCATCATTCACAGTTCATTAAAATGCTTATTGATGATGGTTCCCTGAAGCTGAATTTTATGCGGAAAAGAGTGGTGTATCATACCCCATGCGACCTGGGGAGAGGCTCCGGAGTTTATGATGAACCAAAAGAGGTCCTGGGTTACGTATCAAGACTTCAGGAAACTGATTTTGAGGATGAAAATTCACTTTGCTGTGGCGGAAGCCTTGGCAATATGAAAATAAGCTATCAGAATAAAACCAAAATTGCCCGCGATGCAGCTGCGCTCCTGACCAGGAGTAATCCTGATATTCTTGCCACTTCCTGTCCGTTATGCAAAAAGACTCTGGCTGCTGTAACTTCAACAAGAGTTTCTGACATTGCGGAGATAGTTTCTGAAGCAATATCATATCCGGCTTTAAAAAAAAATATCCCTGATCATTCCTATAAGTTGAAGAGACAAGCTGCAGTGCATTGATACCTGAGTCTCATTCGTGGGGAGATTTAAAAATTTCTGAATCACACTCCTGCCTGCTTTTACACGAAGTTTGATTTTAATCTTTGATATTTTTGAATTTATTTTGCCACACTTTACAATGGATCTTTAATTCTGACGTTGTTAAGATAAAAGATTAATAAAATTTATAAAACCAAAATGAGAAAGGATATAATTTTATGTTCACTTGTTGCAGGAATGACGATGATTTCCTGTGGGAATTCGACGAAAAGCAGTGAGACAGCAAGTAGCAGCACCGATAAAGTTATTAAGCAGGGGGAGGATGGTACAATTTCATTAAATCTGGATAATGCCGACCGATACAGCGACGCTCAAAATCCATCCTGCAATACTGCGGAATGGAATGTTGTTGTTAAAAAATCCGGTCGGTATGATGTGTGGCTTTCAAGTGTCACAAAGGATACCAACGATCTCAGGTACAAGAACTCGGTTATGATCAGTGTTCAGGATAAACAGATAGTAGGCCGGCCTGGATGCGACAGGATAATTTATAACTCTTCGGATATTAATTATCCATGGTTCAGGGCTGAATCATTTATGGGGGCGATGTATATCCAGGATACCGGAGTATTTCATATTCAGGTAAACAGTGAGCAGATATTGCCGGAGGATTATAATATCTCTGAAATATCGGGAGGCGAGCTGGCGAAGCTTATCTCGGTTTCATTTACTCCCGCCACCCGGTGATTCGACCCATTCCCTTGCATTGACAAATGCCTTAATCCATGGAGTAACTTCATCGTCTTTCCTGTTGCGCGGATAGTAACCGCACTGCCATGGGAAATAGGCCCGTTCGATATGAGGCATCATTACAAGATGTCTTCCGTCATCCGAACAGAGTCCGGCAACATCATAATCCGAACCATTTGGATTTGCAGGGTAAGAAGGATGCGAATACTTCATCGTGATATTGTACTCTTTTTCAGGGTACGGAAGAATGAATCTGCCTTCACCGTGAGCAACCCATATTCCAAGTTCCATTCCTGCCAGATTGCCCAGCATAACTGAATTATTCGGCTGGATTTTTACCCCCAGGAATGCCGATTCAAATTTTCCGGATTTATTATGGTGAAGCTCCGGCTTGTTTTTATGATTGGGATAAATCAGACCCAGTTCTGCCATTAGCTGGCATCCGTTACATACACCCAGTGATAAAGTGTCGTTTCTTTTATAGAATTTTTCGAGAGCATTCCTTGCCTTTTTGTTATATGCGAAGGCTCCTGCCCAGCCCTTTGATGATCCCAGTACATCGGAATTCGAAAAACCTCCGACAAATACTATCATGCTTATATCTTCAAGGGTTTCTCTTCCCGAAATCAGGTCAGTCATATGGACATCCTTTACATCGAATCCGGCGAGATAGAGTGCATATGCCATCTCCCTGTCTCCGTTGACCCCTTTTTCACGTATGATAGCCGCCCTGGTCCCGCTCTTCTTTCTCCGTGATGATGATATGCCTGCACGTCTGAATGAACCGATGAAATTGGCGGAATTTATTTTAAGATCATGTTTTATATAGTTATTGAAACGTTCTTTTGCAAACTCCGGTCCGCATTGCCGGCGATCGAGCAGGTATGATGTCCTGAACCATTTGTCCCGTAGATCTTCAATGTCAAATCTTTCTGTGGTGCTGCCGTTGGTAATGAAGAGATTTCTTTCATCCACCGGGTGTCCTATCGACAGGTATGAGATCCCGTTCTCAAGAAGGATCTCGGCTATTTCGTCCTCATCACCAACCTGGATTATGATTCCGGGGTTCTGGCTGAACAGTATCCTGACCGTGTCCTTCTCATTAAGTGCTGAGAGATTTACGGAGAGCCCGCCCGAGGTATTTGCAAAGCACATCTCAAGAAGGGTTGTGAGCATACCTCCTGCTGAAATATCATGTCCGGCAAGGATCCTGCCCTGAGAGATCAGGTCCTGGATAGTGTCAAAAACGAGGCTGAAGTATGAGGGATCTTTAACAGTTGGCACGGAGTCACCGATCCTGTTGACAACCTGGGCAAGGCTGCTTCCTCCCGGCAGGAATTTATCCCTGCTCATATCAATGTAGATAAGGCTCGTGTAAGGATCATTCACAATTACCGGTTCGACGATTTTCCGGATATCGCTTACCTCAGCAGATGCGGATATGATCACTGTGCCCGGTGAAAGAACTACCTTGTCCCTGTACTTTTGTGTCATTGAAAGGCTGTCCTTGCCGGTGGGGATATTGATCCCCAGACGGATAGCAAAATCGCTAGCAGCCTCAACTGCTTTATACAGTCTTGAATCCTCACCCGGATTCCTGCATGGCCACATCCAGTTTGCCGATAGTGAAATACTTTTTAGCTTATCGGGAAGAGGCGCCCAGATGATATTCGTAAGGGCTTCAGCAATTGAGAGGACTGATCCTGCAGCAGGATCTACAAGACCTGCAGCCGGTGCATGACCTATTGAAGTTGCCATGCCTCTTTTTCCCCTGTAGTCAAGGGCAATTGCACCAAGATTGTTAAGCGGCAGCTGGAGTGGTCCCGCACATTGCTGTTTTGCGACTCTTCCTGTAACTGACCTGTCGACCTTATTTGTAAGCCAGTCTTTGCATGCGACTTCTTCTATCTGGAGAACAAGTTCTGCATATTCATGTAATTTAGATTTTGAGTATTGAACTTTTTTGTAGGCCGCAGTAATTGTTTGGTCCTTCATAAAAGTTTTAGGCGGCTTCCCGAAAAGTGATTCCAGCTTTATATCTATTGGTTTTTCGCCTGTAACAGGATTAAAAAGAGTAAACTGATGATCGCCTGTAACTTCTCCGATAATATAAATCGGGGCTCTTTCCCTTTCTGCTATTTGTCTGAGGGAATCAACGGATTTCTTCTTCATCACAAGACCCATCCGCTCCTGCGATTCATTACCTATGATTTCTTTAGCGGAGAGGGTAGGATCGCCTACAGGAAGCTTGCTGATGTCAATTTTTCCGCCAGCGGATTCTACAAGCTCCGAGAGGCAGTTAAGATGTCCGCCGGCCCCATGATCGTGAATGGATATAACCGGATTGTTGTCTAGCTCTCCAAGCGCCCGTATTGTATTATAAACTCTTTTTTGCATCTCCGGATTGGCACGCTGAACTGCATTCAGCTCTATTGAGCTGTTGTACCGGCCTGTATCAACGGACGAAACCGCTCCTCCACCCATTCCTATCCTGTAATTATCCCCGCCCAGGAGGACAATAATATCTCCTTTCTCAGGAATGCTTTTTTCACTGTCTTTCTTCTTCCCGAGACCAATACCTCCGGCAAGCATTATGACCTTATCATAGCCCAGGTTCCTGAAATTTTCAAAATGTTCAAATGTCAGAAGTGATCCGCAAATCAGCGGCTGGCCAAATTTATTCCCGAAGTCGCTTGCCCCGTTTGATGCCTTTATGAGGATATCTTCAGGTGTCTGGTAAAGCCAGGGACGTGCATCAGTGGACTGCTCCCACTTCCTCGGGCCATCGGGGCGGGGATAGGATGTCATGTAAACTGCTGTCCCGGCAACAGGGAATGATCCTTTCCCGCCGGCAATTCTGTCTCTTATTTCACCACCTGTACCTGTCGATGCTCCGTTAAAAGGTTCGACGGTTGTCGGGAAGTTATGTGTTTCTGCTTTGAGCGAAAGTACAGATTCAAATTCTTTTATTTTAAAGAAATCTGATTTGCCCTGGATGACAGGGGCAAATTGTTCAACAACCGGACCCTGAATAAAAGCACAATTATCTTTGTATGCTGATACTACCTTATTGGAATTGGTTTTTGTCGTAAGTCTGATAAGCTGAAAAAGGGTCGACTCCATCTCTATACCGTCAATGACAAAGGTTCCGTTAAATATCTTATGCCGGCAATGTTCAGAGTTGACCTGCGAAAATCCGAACACTTCGCTGTCGGTCAGCTTTCTTCCCATTTTCCTGCTCAGGTCACCCAGGTAAGCAACTTCATCATCGCTCAGTGCCAGACCTTCCTTCAAATTATAATCGTGTATATCATTTATATATATTACCGGATCGGGTATGCGGTCGATTGTAAAAATATGCTGGTCGAGTCCATGGTACTGTGATTGCAGCATAGGATCCCATTCCGTTTTTTTCCCGGCATGGTGGAATTCTTCAATTCTTGTAATGCCCTTAATGCCCATGTTCTGGGTGATCTCAACAGCATTTGTGCTCCATGGGGTTATCATCTCCTTCCTGGGTCCGATAAATGTGCCTCCAATTGTTTCAGTACCCAGGTGCACTGAATTTCCGAACAACCACAGGAGCTTGTCAATATCTTTCTGCGGAAGCTTTCTGGATATGCCTGCTGCAAATATTATTTTTCCGTGACCTTCAAAAAAGAGAATCATAACGGGGAAGTTAATATTCTGATATAAAATATGTTAACAAAATATCAATCAATTATTTAATGCCGGACAAATATAATACATGTTTTGCATATACTTTTTCTCTGGGGATTCTCTCTGACATTTCAGTGTTTCTCAGTGTTAGTTCATATGTTTTTTAAGGTTACACTGATTTCCACGAGGAATACAGAGATTCACAGATGTGCCGGCTACTTCAATCCGCTTCGTTCCAGGAATGCATCTATGGTAGGTTCCTTACCCCTGAAGCTTTTATATAAATTCGATGGTTTGTCAGTGCCACCTTTTTCAAGGATGTTCCTTCGGAAAGATGCAGCGGTCTCCCTGTTGAAAATTCCGGTTTCCTTAAAATGCTTATATGCATCAGCGTCGAGAACTTCGGCCCATTTATAGCCATAGTAGCCAGCGGCATATCCACCTCCGAATATATGGGTAAACGAAACACTCATATTCAATCCTTCGGCAGGTGGAAAAAGTTCTGTTTTCGACATTGCAGAAGATTCAAAGGCGGCAATATCATCAATAACCGGAGAGGTTATGGTATGCCAGGCCATATCGAGAAATGCAAAGCCCAGCTGCCTGTTGCAGGCATAGCCTTCATTGAATGTTGATGAATCTTTTATTTTCCTGATAAGTTCATCAGGGATCTTTTCGCCGGTTTCATAATGGACCGCCCAGGTAGAGAGCCACTCATTTTCGAAGGCGAAATTCTGCATAAATTGAGATGGAAGTTCAACGAAATCACGGGCCACGCTCGTTCCTGACAGGCTTTGGTAATTGCACCTGGTAAGCATTCCATGAAGAGCATGGCCGAATTCATGAAGGAATGTGGTGACCTCATTAAAAGTCAGAAGGGAAGGTCTGGTATCAGTGGGTCTTGTGAAATTAGCAACAATAGAAACAAGAGGTCTTATATCTTCACCGCCAGCTGCTCTTTGCTCCCTGAAGCTTGTCATCCAGGCGCCACCGTTTTTCCCCGGACGGGGGAAAAAATCAAAATAAAGAATTGCAAGAAAAGAGCCGTTGCTGTCAAGGACCTCCAGTGTTCTAACTTCGGAATTGTAAACAGGAATTTTCGTATTCTTAACAAAACTGATTCCATATAATGCTGATGCAAGATCAAAGATCGCTTTCTGTACATTTTCCAGGACAAAATATGGTCTCAGTATTTCATCATCAATGTCAAATTTTGATTTTTGCAGCTTTTCAGAATAGTATGCCCAGTCCCATCTCTCAAGGGGACCAGAATGACCATTTTCCAGAGCAAATGTTTTAAGGTTATTAAAATCCCTGTGAGCTGCCGGACTGGAAGCTTTGTGAAGCTCTTCAAGAAAAGTTTCAACCTTGACGACCGAGTCAGCCATCCTGTCGATAAGCGCCATCTCGGCATAGTTCCTGAAATCAAGTAACTGAGCCAGCTGAAGCCGCAATGAAGCAATCTTTAATGCCACATGCCTGTTGTCATGTTCATCGCCATGAAATGAACGGGAAGAATATGCCCGGAACATTTTTTCCCTGAATTCTCTTCTGTCGGAGTACTTCATAAAAGGTATATAACTGGGGAAATGAAGTGTGAATACCCATCCCTCTTTATTTCTTTTTCCAGCCTCCATAGAAGCCATTTCCCGTACTCCGTCAGGCAGGCCGGACAGATCGTTTATGTCAGTTAAATGAAGCTCAAAGGAATTTGTATCGGCGAGTACATTTTCTTCGAATATCAATGAAAGCCGCGACAATTCTTCAGAAACCTCCCTGAACCGTGATTTTTTAATATCATCAAGTCCGGCACCTCCCAGAATAAAGTTGATGTAACTTTTTTCCAGGAGCATTTTCTCTTCTGTGTCCAGATCAGATGATTCTTTTGATTTCCATACGGCATTGACTCTTTCAAAAAGCTTCCGGTTCATTGTGATATCATTTGAGAAGCGAGTCAGGAGCGGTGATATGTCCCGGACAACCTGTTGCAGTTCCTTGCTGGTCTCTGCACTGTTAAGGTTGAAAAGTATTGCAGTAATATTTCCCAGCCTTTCACCTGTTCTGTCGAGTGCCGCAATGGTATTCCGGAAGCCCGGCGGCTCCGGATTTTCTGTGATTGCAGATATCTCTTCAGAAGCTGACTTAATAGATATTTCCACAGCAGGCCTGAAATGGGTAATTTCTATCAGCTCAAACGGCGGAGTTTCAAATGGAGTCTTCCATATCCCCAGCAGCGGATTCTCCGTATCAGACATTGGATTGAGAATAAAATCTATTGTCCTTATTCAATTTCATTTTCTTCAGCACCTTTTGCTCCTGCAAACCGTGCAGGATATGGAATATTGCCTTTGGCTGCATACCAAAGAATCCTGTTAAGCAGGTCGTCATTGCCCGTATCGATCCCGTCAAATTCGGGGAGCATACTTTTTTTTGCATAATGAAGGGCTTTGCCGGTCAATGAAATAAGCTGCGGATTCATTTCGTCGATGGGAATGTTATTCGGTTCGGCAAAATATGGGGTCATATCAGGAGAGCTCCCGAAACATTCAGTCATTGGATTTGCTATCGCATCCTGGATATTCATCGGAGGAAGGCCCAGTATCTGTTCAATTGTCCTGACCATCGACGGCTGGGTATAAAGGGTATGATTCACACTCTTCAATCTCGACCACGGACTTATTACCAGGCTGACAGTCCGATAGGCCGATACATGATCCCAGCCACCCTGTGAATCATCCTCCACTACAAATATCACAGTGTTTTGCCAGAACCGGCTTTTCGAGAATGCTTCCACAATACGCCCAAGAGCATAGTCGTTGTCAGCAACAAAAGCTCTTGGTGTCGGATACCCCGGACGAACTCCGTTAGTATGGTCATTTGGCAATGCAACAATCATAAGCTCCGGGAGCTGGTCGCCTGCCATTGATTCGTAATCCTGAAGCTCCTTAATCAGGACATCGGCCCTCATGGCATCTGAGAACTCATGGTTTCCGTAGGATGGATAGGTCTGGCTCAGGATATTCTTCACGGGCTCAATAGTTGTGCGGTTATAAAATTCAATTTTTTCACCGTTCCTGTACTTTTTGTAGATGTCGGCCCATTTAAGCTTATTGTCTATAACCGGTATTGAGGCTTCACCGTATATTTTAACTGATTTTTTATTCTTCATTGCATTATCCCACAGGAATCCGGTAGGAGCATATACGAGTGCATCATTCTGAACATGAGCGTAGCTTCTGAACCAGGCCCGCATGTTTTTCTCGATATAATCTGTAACTATTGATGCATCAGTCCACTGATGACCTTCAGCAGAACATTTACCCGATACATGGAAGTTATCGAGGAGAATAAACTCCTCGCTCAGCTTATGGGTATTGGGCGTTACATCTGCCCCATAAATGCATAGCGCCGGATCTCCGTCACCCTGTTTCATATCGCCAAGGATCTGGTCATAGGTTCTGTTCTCCTTTATTATATAAACCACATGCCTGAATACTGAGGGTTCGCCGATTCTCTCAGGAACTGGTTTTGCAGGTACATTCTCTCTTGGTGCAAGCCTTGCTTCAGTTGCCCTTGAAAGGTCATTAACAGCAACTACAGTATCGGTATAGGCTTTCAGTGCCTTTTTGCCAGGTACCGGAATTACAGATACAGATGCCATCATATGATGGGAATTAAATGCCGGGTTAGGTGAATTTCCGGCTGATAATGCAAGATTAACCCCCTCTCCTTCAAGATTGCATACGTACAGAAACCCGGGATTAAGTATACTTATTGCTGATGGATATGCACCGGTAGGGATAAATCCGGTCACTCTGCTATTTTTCCCGGAGCCTCTGCCGGATGCATTTCTTCCAAGCCTGATTACTGCCAGGGCATTGTCCATTCCGTTTGCAACGTAAAGAGTATTATCGTCGGGCGAGAGGCAGAGGCCATTGGGAGAATCGCCAAAAAATGGATTGATAACCGGCTGAAGCCTGAGGTTTATGGTTTCAGTTATCGCATCGGATGCAGTGCTTATAACTGATACGTTATCACTGTTTGAATTTGTTACATAAATAAACCGCCCGTTCCTGTCTTTTATTATTTCATTGGGATGAAGTCCTACAATAATATCTTTAGTTTTTTTCCCCGATACGGGATCAATAACGGAAACACTTCCTTCCCGGGTTGCACCGCCAGCTGATTCATTATCGACTCTTGCAAGACCCCAGGGAACTCCGGCAACATTTTTATCGTCCTTCTCAGGGTGTCTGCCTGCCCAGTTTGTAACATAAAGCTTACCGGCAGCCATAGTGATTCCGTAGGGAGCAACACCAGGGTCAGAAACCCACACAGTATCACCGGTTACGAGATCCTGTTTTATTACCTTATTGTTTCCATTGAGAACAACATATATGTAATCCCCTGATGATTCTTTATTAATAAGGATCTCATTCGGCAAAGCCATATCTGTTCCGGGTGATTTTTTGTACTCAAATAATCTCGCGAACACTGCCTTCTGACCATTCCACGTTGCAGATGCAACAAATGATCGTTTGTTAACACCGATTACGCTCCAGAATACCTCAGGACCATCCTTTCCTGAATACCATGTAATGCCTGAATATGTATTCATTCCCCCCCTGAGGAGCTGGTTAAGGTTATTTAACAAAGTAAATTTCACTTTATGATCAGTTGTGCTGATAAATACAATGCTATACCTCTCCATGACGGCAAACCATTTGCCGTCGGGTGACAACGCCCCGTCAAGAGCATGGTTTTCAAGAGATTCATTGCCAAAATATACTTGCAACCCGGCTGGTTGTATCACCCTGTTATAAGGCAAAAGAATCTGCCGTGGTTTTTCAGAAACCAGGCTTGAGGGACCCTGTGCTCCTGCCCATATTGATATGAGGAGGAGGCAAATCAGGAGGATATTCTTCATTATAAAGCAATTATATGGAAAACAATTCCGGAATCAAACAGTTTATTCCGTACGACAAGATAAAAAAAGAGACTGAATTTCTGGTTCAGTCTCCTGTATTCTTTTCAGAATGGCAAGTCACTCAGCTCATCATTGTCCGGGGGGATATCCTCAAGCTGAGGCCGGGATGTGACATTCCGGTCACCGGACTGGGATCCTGCCTTCTCGATCTTCCATGCATCAAGGTTTGTAAAGTAGTTGATCTTACCATCGCGTTCCCATTTATTGCCCTTAAGGTTGAACCAGATCTTAACCTCTTCATTCATAAATGATTCATTGATCAGATCACATTTATCCTGTATCAGCTGAAACTTGATATAGTTGATGAATACGGCGGCTCCTCCCGATTCTTTATTCTCAATAACAAATTCCCTTTTCCGGAATTTATCACTGACCTGGTTAACAGGAGAGATATCAATGATTTTACCTGTGATTTCGAATGCCATCTGAATTTAATCTTCGTTAATGATTATCTTCTCAATTTTGTCGCCCTGACGAATATTATCAATCACCTCTGTTCCTTCATATACTTTACCAAAACAGGTATGGTGCCTGTCGAGATGTCTTGTATTTGTTCTGCCGTGACATATGAAGAACTGGGACCCGCCGGTATCTTTTCCGGCATGTGCCATGGAAAGAACACCCCTGTCGTGGTACTGATTATTACCGTTGAGCTCACATTTTATCTTATATCCCGGGCCGCCTGTACCGACCCTTGGATCAGTAATATCTTTAGAAAAGGGACAACCTCCCTGGATAACGAAATCCGGGATCACCCTATGGAAAGCAAGTCCATCATAAAATCCTTTCTTTGACAGGGTGATGAAGTTCTCAACAGTAAGGGGTGCATCTTCCACAAAGAATTCAATCTTCATGATACCCCTGGATGTCCTTATTTCGCCGGTCTTCATTATTTGACAATTTCCAAAAGCTCTACTTCGAAAATAAGGGTTGAGAATGGCTTAATTAACTCACCTGCCTGGTTAGGTCCATATGCAAGGGATTCAGGAAGATATAATTTGAATTTTGAACCAACGGGCATAAGCTGAAGTGCTTCTGTCCAGCCAGGTATCACACCTGAAACAGGAAATTCAGCAGGCTGACCAGTTTTTATTGAAGAATCGAATTCGGTGCCATCAATAAGAGTTCCAACATAGTTCACCTTAACTGTGCTTTCAGCAGTAGGTTTTGGTCCGGTTCCGAGCTTAATGACTTCATACTGAAGACCGCTGGGGGTAACTGTTACTCCCTGCTTTTCCTTGTTGCTGGTAAGGAAGGCTGCATTCTGATCAATATAATCCTTAAATAAAGTTTTATTGGCTTCTGCCTGCTTTGACTGTTTGTCGGCCTCACGTTTGTTTATATAAACCATTATATATCCTCTGGCTTTTTCATCTTCCATTAATGGTTTCCCTGCTTTTGCATCCGACATAGCCTTAGCTATCATAACCGGATTCAGGTTAATGCTGTCAGCGCTGAGAGCATTATGATATACAATACCGAATGCATATGAAAGTGTGTCACTATCACTTTTTACTTTTGCACTTTTAATTGAATTTTGACTGCAGGAGCCAACCATTATTGCAACAGCAATGGTAAGAACAACTATTCCCTTGATTTTCATTTTAAATGATTTTTAATTAAAATTTCCGGCAAAGATAATACTTTGGGTATTGCAAAAAAGCCTTTATGACATTTTTTAAGTCTTGATGGCACGAATTATCTGCCTTTTGCCGGGAGGTCCCGGAAGAAGAGTCACAGAAAATCCGGCGGTCAGCAGGTTTCGTCTTACGGCACCTTTGGCGGAATAAGTTACAAAAACTCCATTCTTACGTGTTGCAACTAGATATCTTTGAAAATATTTCCCGGGTCCACATACCAGGTTGTTTATCAGGGCCAAATGCATCAAAATAGATCAGATCAAAAGATTCATCGATATGTTCCTTTTCCAGATCGCCCCTGATTTTCCTTAGATTAAAATTTCCGGAAATGGATTCCATTGTTCCCCATTGAGAAGAGTGGATGAGTTCAAATAATCTTTCTGAATCTTTGCCAGATATCTTCGGATAATTCAGATATGATATAAGATTTTTATCAAGTGGATATTTCTCAATTGCAGTATAAAAAACAGTTCGTTTTTTGGTTTCGGCATGAATTGCTGTCAGAAAAGCATTAAGCCCGGTTCCGAACCCGACTTCGAAGATATTCAAAGGATTAATTTTGCAAAAATCAAAACCTTCCTTTATAAAGATGAATTCTGATTCCTGAATGGCACCATGAATAGAATGATAATGCTCATTTAGCTCAGGAACAAAAATTGTGTGCGAGCCGTCGGCTGTGGTGACTATCTGATTCAAATTTCAGGTTGATTTGATGGTTGCTTGTTGTAGTTACTCGATTACAGATGCATACCGATTATCATCACATCATCGACCTGTTCAAGATCTCCTTTCCACTTTTCAAATGTATTTAAGAGGATCTCCTTCTGTAGTTCCAGTGGTTTACTGTGGTTCCTGAGCAGCAGGTTCTGAAATGGCTTATACATGAATTTTCTTCCTTTAGGTCCTCCAAACTGATCGGCAAATCCATCGGAGAAAAGATAGAGGTAATCGCCTTTTCTGATCTCAACAACCCGGTTAGTAAATGGAGAAAAAGAAATAAAATGGATGCCTATCGGCATTCGGTCAGCCTGGAGCTTAATCATTTTTTCATCCCGGATGATATAAAGCGGATTATTGGCTCCTGCGAATGCGAGCTTGCCGGCCTTTAAGTCAAGGATAATCAGAGAAATGTCCATACCGTCACGGGTTTCCCCTGTTGTGCCTTTCTGTTTCAAAGTGTTAATAACCCCGTCTCTCAGGTGATTGAGTATTATTGCCGCATCCTCAGGCTCTTTTGTGTTGATTATTTCATCAAGCAGGGCATGACCGAGCATGCTCATGAATGCCCCGGGAACTCCATGTCCTGTACAATCGGCTGCTGCAACAACAATCTTACTGTCTTTCCGTACACCCCAGTAGAAATCGCCGCTGACAATATCTTTTGGTTTATAAAGAATGAAGTTATCAATTCCCCAGTCGGTAAGAAAACCAGCAGGTGGAAGAACAGCGTTTTGGATTCGGCTGGCATACTGAATACTGTCAGTTATTGACTGGTTTTTCTGTTCAATAATATCTTTTTGTTTAAGCACTTCGGCGTTTGTCATTTCCAGATCAGTGTTTATCTTTTCTATATGAAGTTTACTTTCAGCCAGACGTTGATTTTGTTTTCTTGTAGAGATCAGACCAGCCAGTATCATAATTGCTACCAGTGCCATAAGCACACCCAGCCCGACAGCAAGCTTCCGTATCTGTTTCTCCTGAATAACCTTTTCTTCCTGTCTCTTTTTCTCAGCTTCCAGATAATTATTCTGGGCAGTCAGTGCTCTGGCTGAGTCGTCTTTCTGAATCAGGCTCAGGCTGTCAAGTTTCCTTTTTGACTCCAGTTCCCTGATATCCTGTACCCTTCTGCCCAGTTCATTTTTCTCCCTTTCAAGGGCAAGTGACTGGTTGAGCCTGTCTTTTTCTGACCGGTCAAGTTCCTGCTGTTTAAAGAGAAGGTCAAGTTCATTTTTCTGCCTTAATGATTCTGCCCTGAGGTTTTTGATTTTCAGCCCTTCAATTTCTTCCGAAGAAAGCTCATTCCGCAGACGTTGTTCGGTAGATTCAAATTCTGCGATTCTGTCTGACTCTTCTTTTTCAGCAACGCGGATTTCATAATTAAGTGAATCACGCAGATTCAGGTATTTTTCATAATACTCAAGGGCTTTTATAAAATCGTTGCCGTTCTGTAATATTTCAGAATAATCCCTGTAACATAACTGGAGAACTTCATAATTCATTGATGCTTTGGCAGATTCTATACATTCCAGGCAATAGATTTCGGCATGGTAGTTGTCGCCTTTTTTGAAATTGATCGTTGCCAGAATCCTTTCAATCCGGGCTGCTTCATCTCTCCGGCCCGAGTCTTTAGCACATACGAGGGCTATTTCAAAGCTTTTCAGCATCTCAGCCTGATCACCCAGGTTCTGGTAACATATTGCAATATTCGACCAGACTTCTGTCAGGAAGTAATTATCTTTTCCGCCATTCTGTGACGACTTAACAGAACTGGTAAAATATGACAGTGCAGCATTAATGTCGCCTTTTTGAAACATCAGGAATCCTTTAAGATTATAAACTGATGATTCTTTTTTATATTCTTTACCGGAAGAAAAGACAGATAGTAACCTGTCATATTCCTCAAGGGCTTCATCATATTTTCCAAGCCGGGTATAAAGAGTTCCCAGTTTTTCGGTACACCTCAGGTATCCGGTAGAATCATTTATTTTCTGATAAAAGTACAGAGCAGCACTGTACCATTTGGATGAAAGAGAATCCTGCGGCATATAATAATATGACTTCGCAGCCATTTCAGCTGCATTGGCAATCTTTCCGGCTTCAGGTTCATCATAAAGGAGAAATTCCTGCTCAGAATAAAAAGATGATTTATTATAAACTCCCGCTTTGTAGTATTTTTCAGCAATTATCCGTGATATCCTTGCTTCATTGGATTTATCGCCGATTTTGGTGAAGGCAGAGGTAGCCCTCAGATAATTCCGCAAAGACTCTTCCCAGTCAGATTGCGAATCATAAATTTTTGCCAGGAGCTCATAACCGGCAGCTTCAATATTTATAAAATTGCCCTCTGATGCTTTCTCAACCGATTTTAAAGCATTAAGAATTGCACTGTCATTCTGGCTATCTTTAACAAATCTCCCGGCTGATATGATATAATCGACTGATTTAAGGGAATCTGCCAGCCGTTTTAGTTTAAGATCAGACCTGATGCGGAGAGTGTCCTGACCGCCGGCGAAATTTAAAAAGGATGACAGGATAAAAATCAGTCCGGAAAGCGCATATCTCTTCATCAGTTAAGAGTATAAGTCAATCCAAAATAAATGCTCCGGCCCGATTGGGGATTATATGGCAGGGGCGTATTCATCCCGGAATAAACCGGTCCGCCGTATTTCTCATCAAAGATGTTGTTCACCTTCAGAAATCCATTGAGGTTGTACCCGAACTTATAGTTTACAACCGCGTCCATGCTGTAGAAGCCGTCAAAATTTTTAAAGATGTCATTATACAGTTCCTTGAAAGGGATAATTATCCGCAACCAGCTCGATTCCCATATGCTTGTTACCTGAAGATACAGGTTCTTTGTGGGCTGCATTGATATTTTCATCTGTCCGAAGTGATTGGGGATAAGCTTGAAATTACTTATATAATCAGAAGCGATCTGAAGTATCTCAGGGAATTTCTGACTCGACTTTGCAAAGGTAAGGCTGATCTCACCATTCATATGTACCGAACTGATGATATCATTCATTTTGAATGTTCCCTGCAGACCATAAAGCCTGGAAACTGAATTTTCACTGTTTGATCTCATAAGCACTGTTGCAGTATCAGGTCTGATAACAGCGAGAGGAAGATTAAGTGATGCAACAGGGACATTAAGATCAACGATAAGATTCCTGATCTCATTATAATATATTGAAACGTTCAGGTTCAGTCCATTCCTGTATTTCTTGATTATACCAAGTTCAACAGATCTGTAATTTTCTGGTTTAAGATCAGGATTAGGTATTGAAACATATATCAGACTGTCATGGTTTAATCCTGCTCGGTAAGCCAATGATTGCCACGCAAGAGAGGAAGGGGGCGCTTTGTAAGCAAATCCTGCCGATGCCCTGAAGCTTGTCCTTCTGTTCATTATGTAAAGTCCTGCCAGCCTGGGACTTATGCTGGTCCCATAGTGAGAGTTGTTATCGATCCTGATTCCCCCCATAAACCTGAAGGATTTCAGGGTGTAATAGGTCTGGGAAAAAACGGAAAAATTGTTATAAACCAGAGGATTGATGCCAAAATTATTCGACAGGGTATCAATGAGATCAACCTTTTTGCTGAAATAGCCGTATTTACGCTGGTTAAAGGGCGTATCAAGGAAGTTTGTCTGGGGCAGGTTGCCGGAATACTGATAAGTGATCCCTGACATTATCTCAAGGTTCCGGCCTGGCATTACTGTAAACAGCTGTTCCAGAAGTATATCCCTTCCGGCTGCATATCTGTAAACCTTATCAGTGTAGTCAATAAATGTAACACCCATGCTCGAATTATTATCCATTTTATAATTCAGATTCGAGAAGTTTGTTGTGGTATTCAGCGCTGGAGTCCATTCGTGGTTATAGCTCAGTGTAGTTGACTGTATCTTCTCTGCCCAGAAATTCTGAGGGTCATTGTATCTGAAAAAGAAAGGCGACTGGCTCAGGGAGCTATGTGTCCTCCTGTACATATTATTGAACGACATTGAAATTCCCCTGTATTTAAGCTGAAAACCCAGATTATTGCTGGCAGCCGGAAGATCTTCAATTGCCGGTTTAGTTAAAGAACCCACATAATTAACCGGGTAGTTCCGGGCAATAAATTCAGCCTGGCTGATACCTGCACTGCCCAGCAGGCTTGGAGTGACCTTTATGGGATCATACTGAATACCTCCTATATTGAATTTTCTTCCTGTTCCCTGAAGATATTGCAAAGGATTGTAGATTTCTTCATAGCCTTTTTTAATATTGATATCTCCGGACTCGCTTTGTCCGCCATAAAAACTGTACTGCATGACATTCTTGTTCTTCCCGGTTTTTCCGCCAACCATGAAATTACCGCTCCTGTGATCCAGCTGGCCCAGGCTTATATCGCCCATAACAAATGTACCTTTATCAGCTTCTCTGGTAATTATGTTTATCACACCGGAAACAGCATCAGCACCATAGACAGCGGCGGCTGGCCCGTATATAACTTCAATTCTTTCAGCCTGGCGCACAGGCAGCTGAGCTGATACGGGCATCCCGATTACAGCACCTGGTTTAATTGGAAGACCATTTATGAGTATCATTGTGTAAAGGTTCCCGATAAGGCCTCTGAGCTCGAAGCTCTCACCAAGCTCTCCTGATCCGGGCTGGGAGACCCTGATGCCTGGCAGGCTTTTTATTATATCTATCAGTGAATTATAATGATTAAGGATGATCTCTTCCCTGGTGACAACATAAATTGTTATAGGAAGCTCCCCGATACGCTTGGAACTCCTGCTGGCAGAAATAACATTCATTTCTACCGAGTCGGTTCTGAACGCCAGATCCCTGGCATCCAGCTTCGGATTTCTGGCCTCTCCGGAATCCAAAGCCTGCTGGCCTGCAAGATTAATGGAACATGCCAGGAAAAAAATTGTCGGTGCGATCTTAACTTTCATCAGATAAAACCTGAATAAAATTATTAAAAATTAATGGATCAGCGGGATCATTTTCTGTTAATAAAAGCCCTGCTGGCAATAGTTAAAGAATGGGCACCGGCATTTATCAGAAAAGATTTCTGAGGTTTACATTGTTTTATTGGTGTTTATATTATTTTTATTGAGTTGATTTTACCATTCCAGGATTGCCCCGAGACTTAGACCGCATTTAGTAAATAAAAGTATGACTTATGAAAACAAGACATTCAAGAAGAGAGTTCCTGAAAGTGACAGCTGCCGGTACATTAGGTGCAGTTGTTCTTTCGCATTATGGCTGCAGGAGATCTGCTGAAATTGGTCTTCAGCTTTATACCATCCGCGAAGCCATGGCTAAAGATGTACCAGGCTCGCTAAAAAAGGTAGCTGATGCAGGCTATAAATACCTTGAGCTGGCTGATTATGTCAACGGCAAATTTTATGGCTATGAACCGGCAGAATTCTTAAAACTGGTTAATAGTCTTGGGATGAAGATTTTAAGCAGCCACACTCAGGTGGAAGGTGAAGGTGTTACCCTTGTAAATGCCAGAAAGATGGCTGAAGATCATGCAAAGCTTGGCGTTAAATACTGCCTTCAGCCCTGGATAGTTGAAGGAATGAGAACAACCATAGCGAGTTATCAGAAGATGGCGGCAAACTGGAACCAGATCGGCCTTATTATGAAGGAGTACGGGATACAGTTCGGATATCATAACCATAATTTTGAATTCGATACTGTTGAAGGTAAAGTTCCTTTTTTTGATGTCATGCTTGCTGACCTGGATAAAAATCTGGTGACTATGGAACTGGATATATTCTGGACAACCAAGGCCGGACAGGATCCTGTGGAAATAATCAAGAAATATCCCGGACGGTTCCAGCTCTTCCATATGAAAGATATGTATACCAGGGAAGCTCCTTTCTTTACCACAGTGGGAGTGAATGATTTTGCACCTGTAGGAGCGGGGGTGATTGACTTTAAAAGAGTGCTTGCAGTCAAGGATATGGCCGGTATGAAATATATGGTCGTCGAACAGGATCAGAGCAGGGACGGCGATATGTTTGCAGATATTAAGACCAGCATAACCAACCTTAAGACCAAAATACTGGTCTAAAGGCAGTCAGTTGCAATTATTGCATTCCTCCGGGTTTTCTCCAAATTCTACCTGGATAGTGGAGTGGCCGATCGAAAAATTGTCGTTCAGGTAAGCCTGGATCTCGCTTATGAAACTGATCTCGGTCCGGGAGCTTGTAGTCAGATGTACCGTCATTGCAGTATCCGAGGTACCAAGAGCCCATATATGCAGATCATGGATCCCTGTTACATTGGGTATCCCTTCAAGATACTTCTTAACAGCATTAATATCAATATTCTCAGGAACGGCATCAAGCGCAAGATTAATAGTTCGTATCAGAAGATTATATGTGGTTAAAAGTATTACACCAATAACAGCCAGCGATACTGCTGAGTCAATCCATGGGAGTCCGGTTATTGCAATGATGATCCCCGAAACCACAACCCCAAGCGAAACAAGTGTGTCAGCGACAAAATGAAGAAATACGCTCCTTAAATTGAGATCGTGCTTCCGCATCCTCGAAAAAAGCCACGCTGTTATCCCATTAATGATAATTCCCGAAGAAGCAACTACTATAACATTCAATGTATTGACCTCCACCGGTAGCCGTAGTCTTTTAATTGTCTCAAAAGCAATGTAACCTACCGAGGCGAGGAGAAGAATTGTGTTAAAGAGAGCAATAAGAATGGTTGAACGCCTGAAACCATAAGTAAATTTCATATCTGGTTTCCGCTGTGACACCAGAATGGCAATCCAGGAAAAACCCAGGGCAAGCACATCACTGAAATTATGTGCTGCATCAGAAATCAACGCCATGGAATTTGAAATATACCCGAAGATAATTTCGAGAATCACAAATAGCACATTCAGGGCAATACCTGCCTTTATTGCCTTGTTCTGGTCCTTTTCAAATTCTATGGATTTGCTATGATCCATAACTCTTTCTTAATTAGCAGGCCATTTCCCCTGCATTCTTCTTAGCTGAAAGGAGGTTATATGCACCCCTGACAACGATTTTTTCCCTGGATATATCAAAATCTGCCGGTAATATTACTTCTGTGAAACCATCCATGGAAATACCTTTTTTAACCTCAATTATACGGTATTCAGTGAACGGATCGCCATTCTCCTCCTTGTTCCTGCCGAAAGCAAAGATATATTCCTTGTCGTCGAAGCTCACAATTGCATCGGATGGAAGTGCAGTAACCTTGTTCCCCGAGGTCTCTATAATGGCATTTACATACATTCCTGAAAGTAAATTTTTACAGGGTTTCATTATCGTAGCGTAAACTTTATATGTTTTATCCGAATCTACGGATCTGCCTGTCTGATAGATTAATGCTTCATGTTCTTCTGATTCATTGTTTATAAAAAACCTTATTTTCTGTCCTTTATTCACCTGGTTTGCATCTTTTTCAAATAACGTCAGTTCAAGGAAAAGGTTCTCATTATTTACGATCTCAAACAAAATATCTGTTGCAGAAATTGACTTGCCGATATTGACATTTACTGTTTTGATATACCCGTTTATTGGCGATCTGAGCGCAATTGACCGGGTAATATTGTCTTCCGTAATTCCGGTCGGGTCCAGCCCGATAAGCGCTATCCTCTGCTCAAGTGCTGCAACCTGTGCTCTGAGGCTTTTATAATCGGCAGTAACCTGCTGGAGGTTCATTTCCGAATAAACATCCTCCTTGTACAGATCGGAATGTCTTCTGAATTCAGCTTCGGCATACTCAAGCCTGGCTTTTGACTCAAGGTAATTTTCCTGTACGTCGACGAACTCCTGATTATCAATTATTGCCAGAGTCTGACCTTTGACAACAGGATTTCCCGGCAGGAGATTTGAACTTTTGATGAAGCCTCCGAGAGGAGAACACAGTGTGGCGAAGTCCCCTGGAGGTACTGCTATTACGCCATTGACATTCAGGGTCCTGGAGAGAAAACGCATCTCTACTGATCCTGTATCGATACCGGCCAGCTTGATCTGGTCATACCGCATTTCAACGATGTTTTCAGGAATAACTTCAATATTGCTGGCTTCTAATCCTGCATTCCCTGCATTATTGCAGGAGACCATTAAAATTGCCGGGATAACTAAAACCGGGCACAGAAAAAAATATCTTTTCAACATAACAAATGTGTTTATAATATTTTACCAGTAAGGAAATCAATATTTATTAAAGTCTTATTCAAACTGTTCAGGGCATCCAGGTAATTTTGTTTGATTCCCAGAGCCCTGCCAAGGTTCAGTACATATTCTGAATAATCCATTGCCCCGCCTTTATAGCTCAGGGTTGCCTGATGAATTATCAGGTCCGCTTCAGGTAATGCCTGTTGTTCATAATAATCAACGCTTTTCAGGTATTTATAGTAATCATCAAGCATTGACCTGAAATCACCTGAAAGGGTTTTATAATAATACTCAGCCTGAATTGCAGCAGCTTTTTCATTGATAGCGGCAGCTTTTGCCCTGGATGTAAAAGGAACAATCCAGACCGGAATGGAAATGCCGGCCTGTATACCTGTGAACCTGTCACCCGGACCAAAGATCCTCGGAGTTCCGTTTATATCCTGGATTCCCTGAATGGTCTGGCTGAAATAGCCCACATTTAAATCAGGCAGAGTGCGGCTTCGCTCCAGATTTTTTTCCATCCTCGACACTTCTGCCTGCTGCCGGATATATCCGAGCGATGGATTTTGGATGACTGCAGAGCTATCCTGAAGCTGAATCTCACCGGCCTTCCGTAATATTGTATCAGACGGCTGGAACTGATCAGAATTCAGAAGTGTCCTGAATTTTCGTAAAGTAATATTGATATCAGATGTCACCTCGTTCATTCTGTTCCTGACTTCCAGGCTTTGCGACCGTGCTGTGATCATTTCCAGACGGTTGGTCTCACCCGCTTTTGCCCTTAGTTCTGCAGCTTTCAGGAAACCTGTGAATAGAGTATCCTCGTACTGTAAAAGCCTGAATTTAGTGTAAAGGAATGCCAGCTGCCAGTAAACCTGTTTTACCTGGGTGGCGATTTCCAGCTCGGAACCTTTAAGCTGCAATTCACTGCTCTTCACCATCGCACCGGCAAGCTTGCTTTGATTGATATAAACAGTTGGAAATGAAATAGATTGAGATACATTTACGTTGTTATCATTCGTAAAGGAGTTCATCTGGCCATATTCAATTCCGATATCAGTTTTGCCGATATCCCACGATGCTCCCTTCAATGCCTTCTGAGCGCTGACTGAAAGTGAGGAATATTTTATCTGAAGGTTGTTATCCAGCGCCGTTCTTACAGCTTCTTCAAGACCTATATGCCTGGTCTGCTGCGCCTGAAGGGCGTTGCAAAACGGCGCAAATACTATAAAAAGAAGGATCAACGAAAGTTTTTTCAATGGTTTTAATTTGAAGGAGAAGCCTGATGTTTTGGATCCAAAACCTACGTAAAATACCGGCAGTACGACAAGTGTGAGAATAGTTGCAGTAATTAGTCCTCCGATTACCACTGTAGCAAGGGGTTTCTGTACTTCGGCTCCTGCTGATGTTGATATTACCATAGGAAGGAAGCCCAGCATAGGAGCTATCCCGGTAAGAATTACTGAGCGCAAACGATTTTTTAATCCTTTCTGAACACGCTGATTAATATCAGTAACCCCTTCCATTTCCAGCCTGTTGAATTCCGCAATCAGCACAATACCGTTAAGCACTGCAACGCCGAACAGAGCAATAAATCCGATACCTGCGGAAATTGAAAAGTTCATTCCGCGCAACAGAAGAGCAAATACTCCGCCAATAGATGCCATCGGAACAGCAGTAAAAATCAACAGAGTTTGTTTTACCGAATTGAATGTAAAATAAAGAAGTACAAAAATCAGCAATAGTGCCACAGGTACTGCAATAGATAACCTGGCCCTTGCAGCTTCGAGATTCTGAAACTGTCCGCCATAGGTGATATAGTAACCTGTCGGGAGTTTCAGACTCTGATCAATCTTTCCGGAAACTTCCGATATGGCGCTCTGCACATCCCTGTTTCTTACATTGAATCCTATAGTGATCCTGCGTTTTGTATTTTCACGCGATACCTGTGCCGGTCCTGATTTTACTTCAATATTTGCCAGCTGATCAAAAGGGATCTGTCCTCCACCGGGCAATCCGACAGACAGCTTTTCAACATCGCTTAAGTTTTGCCGGTAATCTTTATCGAGCCTGACAACCAGGCCAAACCGCTTCTCATCATCGAAAACCACGCCTGCCTGACTTCCGGCAAATGCAGTTCTGAGCACCCTGTTTGCTTCATCAATTGAAAGACCATATTGGGCCAGCCTGTCGCGGTTATAATTGATCTGTATCTGGGCAAGCCCTGTCACTTTTTCAACATTAATATCCTGGACACCGGTAATATTCCGGATCAGAGCTTCAACTTCAGCTGCTTTGCCTGCAAGCAGGTTAAGGTCATCTCCGAATATTTTTATTGCGACATCCTGTTTTGAACCGGTCATGAGCTCATTAAAACGCATCTGGATAGGTTGCTGGAATTCAAATTTTACCCCGGAGAGAACAACAAGCTTTTCTTCCATTCTGGCAACCAGTTCTTCCCTGGTTTTTGCACTTGTCCATTCATCCTTGTCTTTAAGAGTAATTATATAATCGCCTGTCTCCATCGGAGTAGGATCAGTCGGTATTTCTGCGGCGCCGATTTTACAGACAGCATGTTTGACCTCCGGGAAATTGTCGATAAGTATCTTGTTAGCTTTTTTGACCATTTCAACTGTATGCGATAAAGATCCGCCCTGTAACGTCATTACACCTGAGGCAAGGTCACCTTCTTCAAGCTGAGGAATGAATTCACCCCCAAGCCTGGTGAACATAAATAAGCTGAAGATAAATAATAGTACAGCCGAAAGTGAAACTGCCAGTTTGTGTTTAAGAACATATGAAATTACAGGATCAAATCCCCTGTGAATCTTTTCCATAAGCCAGTCTGAGAAATTTCTTTTATGTTCAGTATTCTTATTCAGGAATAATGCTGATGCCATTGGCACCCAGGTAAGAGACAGAATTGCTGCACCAATAAGTGCAAATGTAACTACCTGCGCCATCGGCCTGAACATTTTTCCTTCAATGCCCACCAGAGCAATTATTGGTAAATAGACAATCAGTATGATTATTTGTCCGAATGTTGCAGAGCCCATCATCCGTTTGGTAGATTCAAAGACATTTTCGTCCATTTGCTCCTGGGAAAGACGCGAGACTCCCGCATGATGATGCCTGCTCATAAAAATACGGTGAACCACACTCTCAACTATAATTATTGCGCCGTCGACTATTAATCCGAAGTCTATTGCACCAAGGCTCATAAGGTTACCGGAGACACCGAATATATTCATCAGAGATATTGCAAAAAGCATTGAAAGTGGAATAACTGACGCCACTATCAGACCGGCCCTGAGGTTTCCCAGCAATAATACAAGGATAAATATCACAATAAGCGCACCCTCGATCAGATTCCTTGAAACGGTGTTAATTGATCTTCCTACAAGATCGGAACGGTTCAGATATGATTCGATGGTTATTCCTGCAGGCAGTGACTTCTGAACCGATTCAATGCGGGTCTGTACATTATCGATGACTTTATGGGCATTAGCTCCCTTGAGCATCATTACAACGCCGCCCACAGCCTCAGAAGTATCAACAACAAATGCCCCGTAGCGGGTTGCATTTCCAAACTGAACATTAGCTAAATCCCTGATAAGAACCGGTATTCCCGAACTGCTTGCTTTTACAACAATCTTACCGATATCATCAAGGGTTTTTACCATTCCTATACCGCGAATGAAATATGCATTCGGATTTTTATCAATATATGCACTACCGGTATTTTCATTGTTTTTTTCAAGAGCATTGAAAATATCTGTCAGCGTCAGGTTCATTCCCCGTAATCTCTCCGGATCTACAGCAATCTCATACTCCTTTACAAATCCACCATAACTGTTAATGTCCGCAACTCCCGGGGTACCCAGCATTTCCCGCCGTACAACCCAATCCTGTAAAGTCCGGAGCTCCATTGGATCGTATTTTTTCTCAAAACCTTTTGTAACAGAAAGACGGTACTGGAAGATTTCCCCAAGTCCCGTAGATACAGGTGCGAGCTCAATTTTTGCAAGCCCTTCAGGGATAGCTTCTTCAGCTTCCTTTAAGCGTTCGGTTAGTTGTTGACGGGCCCAGTAGACATCCACCCCATCCCTGAATACAACAGTCACTACCGAAAGTCCGAGCCTCGAAATGGAACGAAGCTCTATTATATCAGGTATGTTGCTGACAGCAACCTCAATTGGCGCTGTAATGAAGCTTTCAACTTCCTGTGTTGCCAGGGAAGGGGAAATCGAGATGATCTGCACCTGGTTATTGGTGATATCGGGAATTGCGTCAATCGGCAGCTGCGTCAGCGAATAAGTGCCCCAGGCGACAAGTCCAATGATAAATAATCCAATAATAAATTTATTTTTTATTGAAAATTGTATAATGCGCTCAATCATACGTAAATAATTAAATAGCGGATAACCGGATGATTATCCCCAATGTGATAGATAGAATTACTGGTTATTTAAACTGAAGGAGGTGACCTGAGAGGACCTGATCCATAATGAAAATCACGTATGAATGGTTCATCAGTTATGAAAATTCTAATGCTTGTCTGGTTTACAGTGCTATAATCAGCAATCTTGTCAGAACATGACAAAAAGGTGTCCGTAGTGAACTGGTGATAGAGCAGATTTGAAATATGGCATACATTAATATCGCCTGGCTCCTGATTGAATTTCACCGGACCGTTGCAATCATTTTCAGAGAGATTGGCGGTATGAATAAGCTTATGGCAGCCTGTTATGTTATCCTGAATATGGTTATGGGGAATGATATTATGAACGAATATCAGCATCCATGCAAGGAAGACAGAATATGCTTTTATCTTAATCCCTTTTCTCAAACCATTAAGATTTCTGCAAATGTAATATTTTTTAACCAGCAACAGCTAGCATGGACCAGCAACAAATAATTACCAGTTTGAATCATACCACGATCTGACGTCAGTAATAATCATCCCGGCTTCCTTTGCTGCCTCAATACCGAAATCGCCATCTTCAAATACCTCAATATGAGGCGGATCGACATTTATCAGCTCTGCACATCTGAGGAATGTTTCAGGATGAGGTTTGAAATTATCAACATCGTTGGCTGTGACTATTATATCAAAGTATTTCCGTAAACCGGTTATTTCAAGGGTCCGTTCCACTGCCTCCCTGTGTCCGCCGGTTCCAACCGCCATTGGAAGTTTACCGAAATATTTTCTTACGATCGCGGCTACAGGTTCAATTGGTTTTACCTTATCCTGGATCTTATTGAACTGATTAAGCTTTTCTGCAACAATCTGGTCAATAGTAACAATACCTTCAAGGTTGCACTCCCTGATTATTTCAGATGCAATTATCCATCCGGGGCTTCCGGTATGGCGCCGGAGGAAATCAGGATCCATGCGGGCACCATACTTTTTGCAGGCCCTTTCCCAGCCCTGGAAATGATAAGGCATGGTATCGGCCAGGGTGCCATCGAGATCGAAAATCAGGCCTTTTACTCCGGGATGTATATCGTGTTCCATTATTTAAAAATAAGGCGCAAATATAAATAAATATAAATATGCGGTCAATGGAGTTGGGATCCAAAATAAGAAGGCCGCTGATGAGGCGGCCTTCAACGAATGATCATAATGTTTACTTTTTATATTGAGCCAGGTATTCTTTTACCTGGCGGTAAACATTCTCTGCAGTAAAGCCTAATTTCTCATCAAGTACTTTATAAGGCGCCGAATAACCGAATGTGCTGACACCAAACACTTTTCCCTGAGGGCCGACAAGACCCTGCAAAGTAACCGGCAAGCCTGCTGTCAGTCCGAATGTTGGTTTATCACCGGGCAGTACGGAAGTGCGGTAAAATTCATGTTCACCCCTGAAAATACCTTCTGAAGGAGCGGAAACTATTCTGATCTTAAGATTATCTTTCTTCAGTAAAGCAGCACACTCCACAAGTGTTGACACTTCAGATCCGCTGGCAACAAGGATAATATCCGGCTCTCCGTCGGAGTCAGTCACAATATAAGCTCCATGTTTTGATTTGAGGGCTTCGTCGAACCTGTTGCTGACAGCAGGCAGATCCTTTATATTCTGTCGCGAAAGGATCAGGGCGGTGGGTGTTTTCCTGTTTTCAAGAGCCATTTTCCAGGCAACTGATGTTTCTGCTGTATCAGCCGGACGAAGGACAAGAATACTGTTTAACCCGTGGTGGTTCTTCAGATGTTCCATCAGCCTTATCTGTGCCTCCTGTTCAACCGGCTGGTGGGTAGGTCCATCTTCACCGACCCGGAATGCATCATGCGTCCAGATATAGATGACCGGCAGTCCCATTAGGCAGGCAAGGCGGACAGCCGGCTTCTGATAATCGGAAAAGACAAAAAATGTCCCGCAGGCAGGAATTATTCCGCCATGGAGGGCCATTCCATTCATAACAGCAGCCATTGTGAGTTCGGAAACACCTGCCTGTAGAAATGCTCCGGAAAAATCACCTTTTGCAAAAGCTTTTGTATTTTTCAGAAACCCATCAGTCTTATCAGAATTAGAGAGGTCAGCTGATGCAACTACCATGTTTTCAACCTGTTTTGCAAGGACTGCCAGAACTGCAGCCGAAGCAGCCCTGGTGGCGGAACCCTCCTTCTGTGGAATAGCTTTAAAATCTATTACCGGTATTTTACCTGAATAAAACTGTTGAAGCTTCCTGTCAGGATCGCTGTTTTTAGATGCCCATTCAGCCTTTTTCCTTTTCCATTCTGCTGCTTCTTTCGCTCTTGTTTCAAGAACTTTTTTATAATGTTCCTTTACCTCCGGGAATATTTTAAAAGGATCGGTTATATCACCACCAAGATTGGCCAGCGATTTTTCGAACGAGCCGCCAGCTTCGCTTACAGGCATCCCGTGGGTTGATGTTTTTCTTTCGAAGCTTTTACCCTCATTATCGAGAAGACCTTTGCCCATAATTGTGCTGCCAATGATAATTACAGGTTTATCCTTTGATTTATTTGCAGTTACAAGCGCTTCTCTTATCTGATCCTGATCATTGCCATCAATTGAAATCACTTCCCAGCCCCATGAGAGGTACTTCATTGCAGTATCCTCACGGGTAACAGCTTTTGTTTCAGTAGAAAGCTGGATGCCATTTGAATCATAGAACATTATCAGGTTGTTGAGCCCGAGATAACCTGCCAGGCGGCCTGCGCCCTGTGAGATCTCTTCCTGGACGCCACCGTCGGAAATGAAGGTATATGTTTTATGTGCAAACAGGTCGCCGAATCTGTTTACAAGAAATCTCTCAGCAATAGCAGCACCAACGGCTATTGTATGTCCCTGCCCCAATGGTCCGGAAGTATTTTCAATTCCACGCGCAACGTCAAATTCTGGATGTCCCGGAGTAGGGCTACCCCACTGACGGAACTCTTTCAGCTCATCCGGCTTGAAATGTCCTGTGAATGTCAGGATCGAGTACAGCATTGGGGACATATGTCCCGGATCGAGAAAGAACCTGTCGCGGTTAATCCACGCAGGGTCGGCAGGATCAAATTTCAGGAATTCGGAAAAAAGGATATGAATGAAATCAGCGCCTCCCATGGCTCCGCCCGGATGACCTGATCGTGACTTCTCAACCATCGACATTGCCAGAATGCGGATATTGTCAGCCGCCAGTTTGTTTACATCAATACTCATAGAAAATATATTACCGTTATAATTTATCCGGTAGCAAAAATATAATTATTTGATTACAGAAAAAACAAAGAGACCAGTTACAGATATTTTTTATCCTCTTCGGGGATGTCAAAATATTTATCATACCTCGGGGCATCCGGTCCTGCAGCTTGCTCAATTTGTGTTCCCCTGATCTTATATGTGCACTTCTCTCCGGCAATATCTGAGAAATAAATTCTGAATTCTTTACCCGCTTCGTCGATCATAACAATCCTGACGAGATGATAATATTTCCGGCTGTTAAGCTGGGCACCACAGATCGGGCAGGAGAAAATATATTCCTCGCCTTTTTCAAGAGGGAAAGTTTCATGAGTGGTATGAGTATAGTTACCCAGTTCGGGATTCAGGTAAACAAGTCCTCTTTTAGTACTGTTGTTTACTTTTCGTGCAGCAAGGATGATAGATGTCTTTACATTCAGATGCCCCCTGCAGGCTTTGCATAAATACTGAACTGCCATGGCAAACCTCCTTATCTATTTATTTGTAACAAAATTTTGTCAGCAACTTTCTTTACAAGGTACGAAATATTTTCACCAAAATCAATTTTCTCCGGCTGAATTCCCAGGATAAAAACCGGCATCGGAAAAAAGTCCGAGATACGTTTCAGCGATATATTATGTGTATTGAATGTCAGATCATGTACCTCACTGACAGGTAATAATTTATAAGTTCCGGGCGCCGAAGCGGTATCCACGCAATCGATGATAACCACTATATCGGGATTAAGAGAATTTATCTTTCCGATATAGTTTTCAATGCTTACCTCAACTGTCAGAACTTCAATATTTTCCGACGGCTTTATCCGGCTGCTTATATATACACCAACACCGTCATCTTTCCTCAGGACATTTCCAATTCCTGCAAAAAGGATCTTCTTTTGTTTTTGTGACAGGAGCCGGCGCAGACTATATGCCACCTTTGTTCAGATATTTTACCAGGACCAGCCTCATACAATTGGGACAGATGATATTGAACATATCCTTCCTTTTCAGATCATCTTTTACTTCAACACCAATGTCCTGACCTTCAGCAAGCTTTAGTTTCTCGTTCAGCATATTAAGATTAAGAACCGACGAGAAAGCCTTAGGACCAAGCTTAAGATGCATAAAATTAATATGCTCTTTTGTAGTGATAACCGCACTGCAGCTCTTGCATATAACGAGATCTTTTTCCTGGTACTCCACATTTTTTGAACGGTCAAAAACTGCCAGATCATAAATTTTATCTGATAGTTTTACTCCTTTCCCTGTAATGCAATGTTCCTGGCATTGCCCGCAAAAAATACATTTGCCATAATCCCTCCTGATGGTCCTGATTCCTTTCTTTTTATCATCGGTAAAAGTTATTGCCTGGGGCGGACATACATTTGCACAGGTTTCACAGCCGACACAATTCTCGTTGTCCACTACCGGTTTCCCTCTGAAATTCTCGAATGGAACATGAGGCTCAGCGGGGAACTTTGAAGTGTAGGCCGGAGTAACCAGCGAAACAATAGCCTCTTTTAATTCTCTAAGCTTTGGATACTTCATTTTACTGCATCTTTATAATCATCTTTCACGCTCTTTTTGCCGAGCTTTATCCCGAAATGATAAGTACCCCTTATGAGTGCATGTGCAGCCACAGTTGATCCGAAGAAAAGTATTGGTATTGCAATCAGGGCTTTGGTTGATGCATCACTGATGCCAAAATGGAAGATGACACCAATGAGGATACTGCAACAACCCAGAGTTACACATTTTGTTGCGGCCTGAAGTCTGTTGTAAGTATCAGGTAGTCTGATAATTCCAATGCACCCTAAAAGGTTGAAGAGAATTCCGGTTATTATGAATACTAAACTTGCCATATCATTCATTAAGTTTTTTACCGGTCAGGTATTTTGCCAGTGTCAGGGTACCTATGAAGCTTAGTATTATCCAGGCAATTCCAATGTCAAGGATAAATGATCTCTCAGTAATTATAGAGATGATCGCACAAATACCGACAACCAGTATTCCGAAGATATCAATCCCCACCATTCGGTCTGGTATTGTAGGTCCCCGTATGATCCTGTACAGACATATTCCGCTCAAAGCGATCTGTACATAGAGAAGTATGTTCAGAATTTCAGTCATTCAATTATCCGTTTAATATATTTTTCAAAAGGACCGGTTATCATAGGGGTATAAACCTCAGGGTCCTCAGACCTGATATAGATCCAGTGAATATAAAGGTAATCGTCAATGATATCTACTGAAATTGTTCCCGGCGTCATTGTAATGGAATTGGCAAGAAGAGCCTTCGCCAGGTCGGATTTAAGTGTCGTTTTCACCTTTACTATCCCAGGTTTTATTGGCATTGCAGGATGAAGCACCCTGTAAGCGACATCAAAATTTGCCTTGATGCATTCCCATATAAAAATGAACAGATAAACGATAAACCAGAAATAGCGTTGCGGCTGTAGAAGCTTTTTCACGTTTTTAATAAAGAATTTCCCGAAAAAAAGTGCGGTGATTGCTGAAGCCACGGATCCGACAATCAGGTTAGAACCCGTAAGCTCAAAGGTGAGCAGGAACCAGAAGATCAGCGATAATATGAATAGCGTAACGTATCTCATTTCATTGACCTAATATTGATGTTGAGTACTTTAGCGGATCTGTAAGAATATCAACTGCAGGAGACAGAACTGCTTCCCTGACCGAAGGGATGACAAGCAGGCTGAGAAGAACGCAGAATATACCCAGTACAGCCATACTGAAAACCATTGGGAAAGGAACCTCTTTAAAATCAGGCAGTTTAGGATTGTCACTCTTATTATAGAACGCATACCGCTGGAATTTCAGGAAAGATGCAAGGGTAATAATGCTTACGATTACGGCAAGAGCGGCAAGCAGGTAAAATCTTCCAAGCACCGCAGCGATAATTATTATCAGCTTGCTGAAAAATCCATTGAACGGAGGCACACCGGATATGGACATGGAAGCTATAAATGAAGTTGCAGAAGTTACAGGCATTTGTCTGGCCAGTCCTCCCATCTCTTTAAGGTCACGGGTGCCGGTTGTATATTCTATAGCTCCTGCATTCAGGAACAGGAGTCCCTTAAATGCGGCATGATTGATCAGATGAAATATTCCGCCTGTGATCGCAAGGGAAGCAACTTCCGGTTTTAAACCGCGCGATACAAGTATCATCCCCATACCTGCCGACATAATAACATAACCCATCTGGCTGATGCTGTGATAAGCAAGCAGTCTCTTTATATCCCATTGTCCTATGGCAAGGAACACTCCGATAACCATGGAAAGTGTTCCAAGAGTTGTTATAAGGATAGCTATTCCCTCACTTATCATGAACATATTAAAGAAGAGCCTGATGATCACATATATGCCCACAGCCTTGATGAAAACGCCTGACAGCATTGCAGAAATAGGTGATGGTGCAGACGAGTGTGCATCCGGAAGCCAGGCATGGAATGGTATGATTGCGGCTTTAAGGCCAAATCCGCTCAGGATAAGCAGCTGAACAAAGAGATAATATTTTTTATCATAGCCGTTTAAGAATGCAGCCCTGATATCAGCGATATTCAGAGTTTTTGCTTTCCAGTAAATGAATCCTATTCCGAAAAGGATCAGGAAAGAAGCCAGTCCGCCAAGTATCTGGTACTTAAAGGAGGCTTCAAGCTCATTTTTCTCCACACCGAAAGCAACCAGAGCATAGGAGGATATCACTGATATTTCAAGAAATACAAAAATATTGAACAGGTCCCCACTGAGCACAACACCGTTCATTCCTCCGATCATAAGACAGAAGAGAGCATAGAAATAGTTCTCTGCCGTGAATCTCTTAATATATGAAATTGAATAGAACACAGCAAGAAATCCGATAACGTTTATAATACATACGATCAAACCGTTAAAGCCATCCATCATCATATAAATACCGATCGGGACATTGTTAACCGGTTGCCAGCCGCCCACTTTATAAACAGCCGGGTCGCTGCCCAGATTCAACAGCGAATAGAAACTCAGGCCGACAAGAATGAGAAGGACAAGAGACGCAAAATACTTGTTAAAATCCCTGATAAACCTTCCTAAGATCATTATGAGGAATGTCGCACTTAACGGAATAACAACGAATAATGGCAACAGGTGATTCATCATTTATCCTCTTAATTCTTTTATTTCTCTTATATCGAAAGTTTTATACTTTCTGTAGAGCCTTATTATAACAGCCATCATCAGGGCTGTGGTTGCAAGACCGATGACGATGGCAGTAAGCACCAGGGCCTGGGGCAGGGGATCAACATAAATCTTAGCGGGATCAGCTGGGTTGACAATAGGCGCAACGCCACCATCGATATAGCCTATTAGAGCGAAGAACAGGAAAGTGCTGATCTCCATGATCGACATAGAGATCGCGATCTTCACAAGGTTTCTCCTGGTAATAACCCCGTATAAGCCTACGAAAAAAAGACCAAAACACATGAAATAAGCTATCATTTTGGCGACTCCTCCTTATAAATTATTAAAGAAAGAAATATTATAAATATTGAAGCGGCAACCTCAATACCCACAAAAATATTGTAAAGAGGTAATACACCGGCACTTATCAGCTCTCCAACAATTCCTTTCGGCAGGAAGTTGTTAAAGAAGATCTTTGTTCCGAACAGGAATCCGGCTACTGCAATCAGGATAACAGAAATAGTAGCAATGCTTTCGACCATTGTGGTCCCCATTTCTTCTCTGACAAGCCTGAAAAACTCAGTTCCATGCGACAGGGTTACCAGTATCAGGGAGCCCGCTACAATTACACCTCCTGCAAATCCGCCACCCGGTGTAAGATGCCCATGCACAATGACATAAATGCCATACATGAATATCATCCCTGCAATCAGCTGGGCCGTTTTCTTCACTATGATCGTCATCCCTTTCATAAGACGCTGCTGTATTTATTTTTTTCCTCTGATCCTTAATATTGTCAGTACACCCAGTACAGCTGTTACCAGTACGACAGCTTCGCCCATTGTGTCATAACCCCTGAAATCAAATACCACACCGGTAACCAGGTTAGCGCTGCCTGTTCTCTCCGCTGCCCCCTGGATATATGAATCTGCCATCCGGAGAGTGCTTTTCCCAAGTATATCAAGTTCAGCAGTTGCCACTATGAAGAAATAAAGCAGAACGCCAATTACCATTATCCCTGTAATTGCCGTGACTCTCCCTGAAGAATCCAGTTTGGAATATGATTCTTCACGTGAGCTGTCAAGGACAACGGCAACCATTATTATCAGCGTGATAGTATCGACGACTATCTGCACAATTGCCAGGTCGGGAGCTTTAAGAAGAAGAAAACAAATTACAAGGCCATATCCGACAATACCGCAGGCGATCACCGCTGAAAGAAGATCTTTTGCATGAATGGCGTACAATGCCCCTAAGATCATTAATCCTGTAATTATGGCTATAGAGAGTTCCATTCAGCTTCAGTTATTTATAACATTATGAGCAACATAATTATCAGTCCTGCAAATACCCAGAGAACGTAACCCGGAAGTACGCCGGAATGAGCTCCGCTCAGCTGGTGACTCAGCCCCAGCACAGCCTTTTTTGAAAGGTCATACAGATCAAACATCCGCGCTTCGGCTTTATTAATCATCCAGGAGAAAATCCTGAATTCACCTAATGTCTTATAGAATTCTGTTGTTGAATAACTTGTCTGATCCTGTATTTTTTCACCGCCTATAAAACTTTCCTCCCTGCGGAATTTTTTCATATTTAATGCCAGGAACAGGATAATTCCAAGGATTATTGAAATCAAAACAAGAAAAGATACGAATGATGAATTCCAGAAACCCAAAAATTGAAATTCACCTGTAACCGGCATGAATATTTTTGGTACAATATAATTTGTGGCAAATACACCGAAACTAAGACAAAACAATGCAAGAACAACCAGAGGTATCCACATTAAAACGGGAACTTCGCGTACTTTGTCAAACTCAGGATTAGGCCGACCGAGGAATACTCCGCCGATAAACTTGATAAAGCTTGCTAAAGTCAATGCTGATCCCAGTACAGCCAGTCCAAGCCATATTACCCACAGTTTATTTGCAATACCTGATCCGGCACCAAAGTCAATTATTCCCTGGTAAATCATCCATTTAGAAGCAAAGCCGTTTAATGGTGGTACTCCGGATATAGACATTGCAAAAACAAGAGCAGCTATAAATGTAACTGGCATTGCTTTCGAAAGGCCTCCAAGATCCTCAATATTTTCTTTACCTGTCCTGAATTCAACGCATCCTGCGGATAGTAACAGACCACTCTTGTATAATGCATGATTAACCATGTGGAAAAGACCTGCTGCAACTCCAATAAATGATCCCAGACCGAATCCCAGAATCATATAACCTACCTGTGAAACTGCATGAAATCCAAGCAGCCTTTTATAATTATGTTGAACAAGCGCCATCATAACAGCGCTGATTATGGTAATTACCCCTATAGATAAAAGGAGCACAGTAAGCCATTCATTTATTATGAACATCTTAGTGGTGATCCGTGCCAGAAAATATATCCCCAGCAGCTTATCCAGCGAGGCCGGGAGATATGCTGAGGATGATGCAGGAGCACACTTCGCATAATCAGGCACCCAGGTATGGAAGGGAAAGGCACCTGCCTTGGTGAAGCTTCCCGCCAGCAATGCGAGGAACGCGACAACTGAAAGAATATTTGTAGTTGGCAGCGATATGCCTCCCATACTGAGCGATCCTGTTAACCTCCAGACTATTGCTATGCCCAGGATCATTATACTATCGGATGCACCAATAAGGATCAGGGTTTTCTTCGCCGTCGCAGAACTCTCTTCATCATGTCCGCTGATGAGCTTGTATAATGTCAGACCAAGAACACCCCAGAAACCAATGAACAGCAGCAGGTTGTCAGATAATACAGCGCCGTATGAACATCCAAGTGTTATAAGGAAATACGGATAATAATTTCTAACCCTGCTTTCTTTTATGTAAACAAGTGAATATAATAATATAAGAATCGTGAAAAGGCTGATACAAATGATTATCAACCTGCTCAGGTTGTCACAGTTGAAAGTAATATATTTCCCTGTACCCGTCAGGAAATCCCGTATACCCTGGGAAGCGGTTAGCTCATCAGCCCGTGCAAGCAGGCTTCCTGCCCTGTAAATAACAATTGTCAGATAACCTGTTAAAATGCTAACCAGGAGTGCCGTACAACCTTTAAGAGTTCTCAGCTTTTCGGGGACAATGAAAAGCAGCAGACCAGTCAGAACAGGAAGTAATATTATCCAGGTAATCTCTTTCATTCTTTACTGTTCATTATTTTTTTAAGATCAGCGGTCCGGAGCGCCGAATGACTGATCAGTTCATTAGCATTCATAATCCTGGTGCCTGAGCTCAGGTCATATGCAGATGCCATCCTTTCTGTGCAGCAGTAACAGGGGTCGACAGCAGCCAGTGATATTGTTGCATCGGCTATCGTCTGCCCGATGCACGATTTTTTGAAGGTTGCAATATTGACGTAACTCGGCGCCCGGATCTTATGTCTGACAGGGGAACTTGACCCGTCAGACTGCACAAAATGGAACACCTCGCCGCGCGGAGCTTCCGCACGACCATTTCCTATACCTTCGGGTATCTCCTTAACTACTATATTTAATTCACCTTCTTTTTCTTTTCTTAGACCTGCGAGGCACTGCTCAATTATTGATATTGATTCATACATCTCAAGGAGCCTGACTTTTGCCTTTGCGAAAACATCACCCTCTTCAGCTGTTATTACCTTCCAGTTTACCATTCCGTAAGCTGCGTAAGGATCATCCCTCCTTACATCGATCGGCAATCCTGATGCTCTTGCAGTTGGTCCCACAGCGCCGTAATCGATAACATCCTGCTTTGTAAGTATCCCCACACCTTTAGTTCTGGCATGAATAACAGGGTCGTCCATTACTGCACCTGCAAGCAGATCAGTTTTCTTCTTAACATCACCAAGGATTTTCTGAATTGCCTGGATTTTTGATTCGTCGATGTCTCTCCTTACTCCGCCGACCTTGAACATGGCATAGCTGTTCCTGTTCCCCGAGATCATCTCGAAAAGATCAAGCACCGGTTCGCGGTATTTCCATGCCCACATAAAAACAGTATTGTACCCAAGGAAATGGCCAGCGAGTCCCACCCATAAAAGATGGCTGTGGATACGCTCAAGCTCCCCGATAATTGATCTGATATATTTTGCCCTGTCGGTGATCTCGATATCTGCAATTTCCTCCACTGCATTTGCAAATGCAAATGGGTGAGATGTTGAACATATACCGCAAATTCTTTCCACCAGGAAGAATACCTGCTCGTAAGTCTTTGATTCGCTAAGCTTTTCAATGCCCCGGTGATTATAGCCGGTCACCCACTTGATATCCTTTACGATCTCTCCGTCGCAATAAAGCTTAAAGAGTTCAGGCTCTTCCTGAAGAGGGTGATAGGGACCTATCGGTATTAAAGTCTTCCTGCTCATCTTCCGGTTATGATGTTTCAAATTTTTTCCTCAGCGGATAAACTCCTTCAGCCCAGTTGCCTTCTGATATCAGTTTTTCCTGGTTAGGGTGATTCAGAAAATTAATGCCCAACAGCTCGTGCATTTCTCTCTCAATCCAGTTAGATGCATTGAACATATTTGAAAGTGATTCAACCTGGGGATTCTCCTTATCAAGGACCACGTGAATGTTGAGTATCAGCCCTGTTGCATCATGACTGAAATGATAATGGATCTCAAAACCTCTTTTTGAATGAAGCGCCGAAGCTATTATGAACCTGAAACCTTCTTCACGGTACAGGTAATCAGCAACCTTAAGAATTGAAGCTGGCGTTATTGTCATAATAATCCGTCTCTGATTCTTTGTAGCAATCTCCAGAATTTCAGATTTGAATCTCTCTTTGAATTTTTCTATGACCGGTTTTGTATCCATCTGTTTTTTTAACTCTAAACCCTGAACCCTGAGCCCTGAACTTTGTACTTACGAATTCTCCACCAGTTTTACAATTCCCGCAATGATCGCTTCCGGCTTTGGCGGACAACCGGGAATATACGCATTGACCGGGATTATCTTATCGACAGGTCCTGCAAACGTATAGCTCTCCGTAAAGTAGCCGCCGGTACACCCGCATGCACCGATCGCAACTACCAGGATCGGCTTTGGGGCCTGGTTATAGATCTCAAGGAGCCTTTCCTTGTCGTGCATGTTTATTGAACCGTTCACAAGCAGGACGTCTGCATGCCTGATGCTTCCTACCAGCAGTATCCCGAATCTTTCAAGATCGTGCCTCGGAGTCAGGCAATCAAGTATCTCAATATCACAATTATTGCATGAGGCTCCTCCGAAATGGAAGACCCAGAGTGACTTCTTGAAGCAATAATTTTTAAATCCCACTATATAAATATTTAATATCCAAACGCAATTAGTACAAGTGCAATAACAGCAATGAGATTCATCCAGATCCCGAAGAAGCTGATGGCCTGTTTTATTTTGATCCTTGGATTGGTATTCCTTATAAGGGTAATAAGCAGGACCACAAGAATTACTTTTAATATTGCCCAGAGAATATGAATCCCGTCCAGCCTGAATCCATTCATTAACAGAGCAATAAGAAAAGAAGGTAGAATAAAAAACATTACATATTTTGCAAGTCTGACCAGTGCATAAGGGGCTCCGGAGTATTCAATAAAAATACCTTCGGTAATTTCGGCTTCAGCCTCGGGCATGTCAAACGGGACAAGGGCAAGTTTTGCCTGGACGCAGAAAATACCTGCAATGAACAGCAGCACGCCGGAGATGCTGCCTATAAATGGAGTTCCTGCCTGCTGGGCCTGTATAACCGAATAAAGGTCAAATTTTTGTCCGCATTTCATAATTACGCCGGCGATTACCAGCAGGAAAGTGAGCTCATAACTCAGAATAAGCTTCATTTCTCTGGAACCACCGACAGCTGCAAGCGGATTACCTGAAGCCAGAGCACCTATTATATATGAAAATGAAGGTATTGTGAGGAGGTAGAAGATGACTATAAGATCTCCCCTGAAGCCTGTGGTTAAATTAAATAAAGGCAATAGTATGAAAACTCCCGCCATTACGGCACCGAAAACTGCAAATACGGGGGCAAGAAGGAAGATGAGAGGAGATCCCTGTTTTGGAAGAATAGTTTCTTTTACAAGCAGCAGTTTGAAAAAATCATAGAATGGCTGGAGCAGGGGAGGCCCTTTGCGGAACTGAACCCTGGCACTTATCTTCCTGTCGAACCATGAAAGTAATGCTCCTGCTGTCGCTGCAAAAAGCAAACCGGGAAAAACAATGAAATAAAACAGGTTAACTGCCATTGTTATTGCTGTTTTTCTGTTGTGTACAGATAATCTCTGATCAATACCTTCTCGTTAAGACTGTATATATTATTGGCCGGAGACTCTTCTTCACTTGTAAGAGTTACCGTTCCTGCCGGACAGGCCCCGATGAATTTTTCCAGTTCCTTATCATCTCTGAGATCATAAAACAGATCCCTGTTCCTTTGGTGTTTGAAGAAATCATTCATGATGGTTCCGAAAGGACAGATGGTAACACATGATTTACATGAAACACAGAGATTTGTATATCTTGTTATCACCCCATACTTATCTTTTTCAAGCGCTTCTGCCGGACAGACGGCAATACATGGTGCATCTTCACATTTTCTGCATGTATACATGAACGTGGCCAGTTCCCTGATACTTTTAAGACCGTTAGTGTTTGGTGACGGATAGTACAAAGCTTCAGGTAAAACAGTCCCGGAATTTTCGACCAGGGCTTTACGGAGCTTTATCATATCTATCAGTATCTTTCTGCTCATTCCAGGTAATATCAATAATTTCCTTTTTGAATTAAATGCTCATCTGGTTCATAAGATGAAATCTTGTGTCGGCAAGCCGGCGTGAAATCGTCACTGCAATTTTTGACATCGTCTTGAATCCAAAATCGCAATCCTTCCCAATCTCATTATTCAGTTTTTTGGAATCAAGTGCAACAACTTTTGCAGGTGTAAGAGCCATTACCCAGGCAGTCGAGATGAATGGACTGAATACAGCTGACCAGGAGAAGAGCTGGCCTTCCTCAATAGTACCCAGGTGGATCCGGTTTTCATTTATAAGGTTTATGCCAAGTGAAAGTTTTCCTTCAAGAAGAACATAAACTTCGGAAAGTTCATCATACTGTTCAAATAATATCTGCTTGACACTGAATTCCTTTATGGTAGATAATCCGGCAATGATTTCCAGCTGTTTTTCGTTGTATTCCTCGAAAAACCTTATTTCTTTCAGATCCTTTATTGTCACATTCATGATCCTTATTATTAGTTTGTCCGTAATCTGATCTTTCTATTTCCAGATATCCGGTGTGGATTTTAATTCTTCATAAGTAAAAACAGGTCCGTCTTTGCATACGAAAAATTCGCCCATCATGCAATGCCCGCATTTACCCAGTCCGCAAGACATATTCTTTTCCATGGAAAGATATATCTGGTCGTTCCTGTAGCCCAGCTCAAGAAGTCTGATTGTTCCGAATTTCATCATTATAGGAGGTCCGCAGACAACTGCTACAGAATTACTTATACTGATATTAATCTTATCGAGGAGAGTTGTTGCAACCCCTACGGAACCATCCCAATCGCTATCTGCTTTGTCGACAGTGCGATAAGCTTCAAATTTTTCAGTGTTGTTGAGACGTTCAAAAAGAGGTTTATAAATGCAGTCTGCCGGGGTCCTGGAGCCATAGCAGAGGGATACTTTAATCAGCTTGTCTTTCACTGCTTCGAGAGCATACAGGAGTGACCTGATAGGGGCAAGGCCGCATCCTCCGCCCAGGATAAGCACTTCCTTTCCTAAAAATTTATCTATCGGATATCCTCTCCCGTAGGGACCTCTTATCCCCATATTGACGCCCGGTTTCAGGTTATGCATATATTCTGTTACATAGCCTGTTTTCATAACCGTAACCTCAAGCTTATCGCTTATAAGTGGTGATGACGAAGGAGTGAAAGGGGCTTCCCCGATCCCATCAACCGATAATTCAATGAACTGTCCTGTTCTGAATGAGAATTCTTTCTCGGGAAAAAGAACAAATGTCTTGATGAGAGGTGATTCCTCGATGACATCAGTCAGCCTGGCCTTTAAGGGCTTGTATATGTTTTTATCGGTATACATTATACTTTACTGGCAAGTTCCCTGAATATTTCGTTTTTGTTAATCTTACCGATGCAGGCTTCAATGCATCTGCCGCAGCCTGTGCATGCCGGTGATTTGAATTTCCCGGGCTTCCAGACATATTTGCACATGTACCTGTTCCGGAACCTGTGATTGAGCCAGAACAATGAGTCTTCTCCCCCGGCAACCCGCTCAAATCCCGGATACTGGCAGGCATCCATCTGTTTTACTTTTTCAAATCCCGGCTTGTCGATAAGAAGAAAACAGGTGCATGTCGGACATATAGTATTACAGGCCCCGCATGAGACACATTTTGCAGAGAATTTTTTCCAGGTATCTTCTTTAGCCTCAGTTACGAGCTTCCCCGTATTACTGTAACCAGGCAACCCGTTTCTTCCTTTGAGCAGGTCTTCTGTTTCAGTATGTTTATTCTCAATTTCCCGGAGTAAATTATCATCAGACACAGGGTTCGCTCCGATACTTTTTAAGAATTTATCTCCTTTTGCCGAAATGATCCTGAGTACCATTTTGTCATTGAGCCTTATAACGGCAAGGTCAGCGATTTTAGATGCAAAAGGTCTGATTTCATACGACAGGCAGTGGCAATGTTCCTGAATACCGAAGCAATCCGACGATATCAGTAAGGTGTTTTCACGCCGGTGTTTGTAAAAGATATCATTGAAATCCTTATCGAGATAAATCTCATCAAGAAGAGCGAGCCCTTCAATATCACAGGCAGGAATGCCGATGATTATCCTGGGTTTTTCAGGAGCCCTCTGTGATGTTACGTTTTCATTTACAGGAAGAAAAAAACTCTTAAGTGAAGTTGCTGGTTTAGGCTTATTATAAGTTATCTTGTTGATATCGGAAGCCTTAATAAGCTCATAGTCCTGGCTATAATCATTTGCAATACTTGCAAAAATTGTATGAGACAACAGCATCTGTTCAAGTGCTTTATCCCATTCCTCCTTTGTTATGCTCAGATAATTCATTTATGTGATTAGAATCACATATAAATGTATAATTAGAATATTCAATAATTAATATAAAATATCATTAAATAATACAAATGCAGAATATAAAATTATGTAAAATGCATAATATCAATACAATAAAAAATCATATTGTTTTGAAAATTATTTCTTTATCTTGCAAAACGAATTAATATAAATCAAATTGATGTGAAACAAATCACAAAATACGTTATTAAAAACAGTCTTAAAAGGATCTTTCTTTATCGTGCATGTCTTGTGAGGCTCAGGCTTATGGGCGTGGAAAAGGTCTTTTCTTATACACTTGCCAATGAAACCGGCGTAACATCCGACCAGGTAAGAAAGGACTTTTCTGAGTTCAATATCAAAGGTAACAAGCGGGGCGGATACCAGATAGATGAGCTTCTTATCAAGATGGAAAACATCTTTCACAGGAAAAAGGATCATAATATTGTACTGATAGGAATGGGCAACCTTGGGTTGGCGCTTTCAAAGTATGGTAAATTCGTACAGCGCAATATGAATATTGTTGCAACATTTGATATTGATCCTTTTAAGCAGAAGATAAGGTCCGGTATTCCTGTTTATTCCATGTCGCGTCTCAGGGAAATAATAGACAGGTTCAGGATAAAGGTTGCAATCATTGCAGTTCCTGAAATCTCGGCCCAGGAAGTGGCAGATGAACTTTTGCGCCTGGGTATAAAAGGGATAGTAAACTTTGCGCCGGTCCTTCTGAAGGTCCCGCCCACTGTGGTTGTTAACAATGTGAACCTGAGCGATGAGCTCGAGAGCGTTATCTATTATGTTCACAAGCTTTTGAAAGTTGACGGACTCAAAAACATTGAATTATTATACAAGGATATGAAATACTGATCAAAGGCCTGGTACAGGGTGTGGGCTTCCGTCCTTTCGTTTGCAGGATGGCAGCCAGGCATGGCCTTGCCGGTGAGGTGGATAACAGATCTGACGGTGTTGCCGTACTGGTTCAGGGTGATCTTAAAAGCATTGACAGATTCAGCAATGATCTCCTTCAGAATGCCCCTCCTGCTTCAGAAATCAAATCAATTGAAATAAACGCAGTACAGGTCGCAGGTTTCGAAGGCTTCAGGATAGTTGCCAGCAGGTCCGCCAAAACCGGGATTACTGAGATATGCCCTGATATTGCAATATGCAAGGATTGCCTTGATGATCTTGACAAAGATCCGGAAAGAATTAATTATCCTTTTATTAACTGTACCAACTGCGGCCCGCGTTTCACTATAATTGAAAATCTCCCTTACGACAGGCCGGTCACGTCAATGAAGGAATTCACCATGTGCAATAATTGCCGGGCAGAATATAATGATATACTCAACCGGAGATTCCACGCACAGCCTATCGCCTGCAATTCCTGCGGACCTGTTTATCATTATACCGCTCCCGGAAAGGATCTTCATAATTTCAACGACATCCTTGAAGAGATATGCCAGCTTATTGCACAAGGAAATTCAGTTGCGGTTAAAGGACTTGGCGGGTACCATCTGATGTGCGATGCTCTTAATAATGATGCGGTTACGGACCTTAGAAATAAAAAACAACGCGATTCGAAGCCCTTCGCCGTCATGTTCCGCGATATAGGCTCTGTAAGGGATTATTGTTACATTGAAGAGGCAGAAGAAAAAGAGCTGAAGTCCTGGCGCAGACCAATAGTTATCCTGAGGCAGAGATTGATATTATCTCCTGCAATAAGCAATGGTTTAAATACGACAGGTGCGATGCTTCCGTACATGCCTCTTCACTATATTCTCTTCAGGAAGCTTAAAACACCGGCTATTGTTCTCACAAGCGGCAACATGTCTGATGAACCTATAATCACTGACGGCCATACTGCTGAAATAATGCTGAAACCCGTTACAGGTTACTTCCTTGGTTACAACAGGAAGATTGTAAACAGAACTGATGACTCGGTTATCAGGATAATTAGCAGGAAAGTAAGCTTTATAAGGCGTTCCAGAGGGTATGTGCCAAGACCGGTTGATGTGAAATTTAATGTTGAAGGTATATTTGCTGCCGGAGCAGAGCAGAAGAACACCTTCTGCATTGGCAAAGGTTCACAGGCTCTTGTCAGCCAGTATATAGGTGATATGAAAAATCCGGCCACTTTCGATTTCTTCTGTGAGGCTGCCGGCAGGTTTTCAAAGCTTTTCAGATTCGAGCCATCCGTACTGGCCTGTGATCTGCATCCCGGTTATCTTTCAACTGGCTATGCAGAAGATCTTTCCAGGAAACTTGACAAACCTGTTATAAGAATTCAGCATCACCATGCCCATATTGCTTCATGCATGGCAGAAAATAATATTGATGAGGAGGTTATCGGAGTGAGCCTCGACGGAACAGGTTTTGGGACCGATGGTAATATCTGGGGCGGAGAATTTCTGGTTGCCGGTCTGGAGAATTTCCGGCGCCATTCCCATTTTGATTATATACCTTTACCCGGAGGGGACAAGGCTGTAGATGAACCCTGGAGAACGGCTTTTTCATATATATACAGGTATAATGGCGATAACTTTGATTATGATTCACTTCCGTTATTCAAATCAACCGGACATACCAAACTGTTGCAGATAAAAGAGATGATTGATAAAAAAGTGAATTCTCCTCTATCATCAGGCGCCGGAAGACTATTTGATGCCGTTTCTGCCATTCTCGGCCTTTGCCCTGTAGCTACATTTGATTCAGAGGGACCGATGAGACTTGAATCTGCTATTGCTGAAAAGACAGAAGATTATTATCCCTTCGGGGCAGGGCCCGTAGTGGAATTCTCATCTACTCTAAAAGCTATCATTAAGGATATGTCGCGGCAAAGGATCTCAGCCATATCTGCTAAATTCCACAATACAATTGCGAGAGTCATTCTCTATGTCGCCGGTGAGATTAAGAAAGAAACCGGGATAAGCAAGGTTATACTTTCAGGCGGCGTGTTTCAGAATAAGTACCTTCTTGAGAAATCATTGTCGCTTTTAAGAGCTGACAAATTCAAGGTTTTTACAAATCATCTTGTTCCGGCCAATGACGGAGGTATTTCTCTTGGTCAGCTTGTAATCGCTTCAAAATTAAGGATATAATGTGTCTTAGTATACCGGCTAAAATCATTTCCATCGAAGGCAGCATGGCTGAAGTCTCTGCCGGAGGTACCATATTCAGGGCTGGCCTTCAGATGATTGAAAATGCGAGGGTGGGTGACTATGTTCTTCTCCATGCAGGATTTGCAATACAGAAGATAAGTGAGAAAGATGCGGAGGAGACTATAAGGCTTTTGGAGGAACTTGATAAATCCCCCGATGAATAGTAACCGATGAAATATATCGATGAATACCGCGACAGGTCGCTTATAGCAAAGCTGGCTGAACAGATCAGGATAAATGCTTCCGGAGATTATACATTCATGGAGGTCTGTGGTGGTCACACTGCCGCTATTCACAGGTTTGGGATCCCTTCATTGCTTCCGGGAAATATAAAGCTGATCTCAGGTCCGGGATGCCCGGTTTGTGTAACCGGCACAGGATATATAGACAAGGCAATTGCCTATTCACAGATGGCAGATGTCATAATTGCTACGTTCGGCGACCTGCTGAGAGTCCCCGGATCATTGGCTTCCCTGGAGAAGATGAGTGCTGCCGGAGCAGATATCCGGATCGTCCTTTCAGCTTTTGATGCCCTTGATGTTGCAAAAGCCAATCCATCAAAAAAAGTGATCTTTCCGGCTATTGGTTTTGAGACAACTTCACCCGGTACGGCAATTACGATTAAACACGCAGCCATGGGGGAAATTAAAAACTTTTATATCCTGTGCGGACATAAAGTAATGCCGCCGGCTATGGAGGCGATAATAAAGGATGGTGTCAGGCTGGACGGATTTATCTGCCCGGGACATGTGGCTGCAATTACTGGTTCCTCGATCTTTAATTTCATCCCGGATAAATATAACCTGGGTTGTGTTGTAACAGGATTCGAACCTGTTGACCTCTTACAGGCGATCCTTATGCTTGTGCTTCAGGTTAACAGGAAGAAGCCTGAGGTTGAGATACAATACAGCAGGGTTGTGACGAAATCAGGAAACCTGCTGGCACAAAAGAACCTCTCTGAAGTATTCGGACCATCTGATTCACTATGGCGGGGACTGGGATTGATCCCGGTGAGCGGCCTTTCTCTGCGAAATAATTTCAGGAGGTTTAATATTGAAGAAGCAATACCTTTAAATATACCAGAACATCAGGAGAATGAATTATGCATTTGCGGTGAAATCCTTCGGGGATTAAAAACACCGGCTGATTGCATTCTTTTCGGAAAAGCATGTCTGCCTGAAAATCCGGTTGGGGCTTGCATGGTATCAGGCGAAGGCTCCTGCAATACATATTATAAATATAAACTTGCGAATGACTGAATTAATAACCCTGGCCCAGGGAAATGGAGGTAAGCAGGCACATGATCTTATAAAGAAGGTATTTGCGGAAAATTTCGGAATGACGGAACCGCTTACTGACTCTGCATTGTTTAAGGAAAATAACCTTACTATTGCTTTCACGACAGATTCTTATGTGGTAGATCCGGTATTCTTTCCGGGTGGTGATATAGGAAAGCTTGCCGTATGCGGAACCGTAAATGACCTGGCAGTTTCAGGAGCGGTTCCCAAATATATTGCAGCTTCATTTATAATTGAAGAGGGATTTCCACTTGCTGATCTTGAAAGGATAGTCAGATCAATGAGAGATGAGTCCCGGAAGGCCGGAGTAAGCATAATTACCGGGGATACGAAAGTGGTTGAGAAAGGCAAATGCGACAGGCTGTTTATTACAACTTCCGGAAACGGTATTCTGAATCCCGGGCGGGAGCATTTAAGCACAGGAAAGAATATAGTTGCGGGCGACAAGCTGATCATTAACGGATCACTGGGTAATCATGCAATTGCAGTGCTGGGAGCGAGAAAGAATCTTTCCTTTACTTCTCCGGTGATCTCAGACTGTGCGCCATTGAACCATTTGATTAAAAAGGTCCTGGATAATTGTACAGAGGTCAGGTTTATGCGTGACCTCACCAGGGGAGGACTAGCGGCTGTACTTAATGAGCTCATGGAAATGACAGGTTATGATATAAATATTAATGAGCAGGCAGTTCCGGTCGATGAACCTGTAAAAGGATTATGCGAGATGCTTGGATTTGATCCTCTGTACCTTGCCAATGAAGGAAAAGTTCTGTTTGTAATTGGCAGGGGAGCAGAGGAAAAAGTGCTGGAGTTGCTGAGATCTGACCCTCTTGGGAAAGATTCACAGGTAATTGGTGATATTACACCCGGTAAGAAAAACCTGGTAGTACTTACTACATCTGCAGGAGGGAAGCGTATACTTGATATGCCGTCAGGGATTCAGCTGCCAAGGATATGCTGATCTTATAATATTATTAAATGAGAATATATTCAATCTATAATATCATAAAATAAAAATATAATGGTTTATTAGTAATCTGATTTAAATTTATGCATGAAATACGAATAGCCGAGGATCTGTCAGCAATTGTGCTTGAAGCAGCCGTAAAGGAGAACCTGTCGAAAGTAACAAAAGTTAATATCAGCTTCGGGGAGCTTATTCAGGTGGTCCCGGATATTTTTGAATTTGCATTCAGGGAAGCAGTCCGGGATTCTGTCGCCGCAGATGCTGAAATTGTTCTTGAGATAGTTCCCGTTAAAATGAAATGTTCAGTATGCAGAACTGAATTTATTGTCAGGGAAAATCTTTTCGCTTGTGCATCATGCGGCTCATCAGAGCTTGAAATATTGACGGGTAAAGAATTATTTATTAAAAGTATTGAAGGAGAGTAAGATATGGAAATAAAAATAATGAAGAACATCCTTGACAGGAATCAGAATAAGGCAAACGAGGTCCGGGAACTTCTTGCATTGAAGAAAGTAATGATGGTCAATATTATCAGTTCACCCGGGGCGGGGAAGACAACACTCCTGGAACAGACCCTCGGTAAGCTAGGATCGAAGTTCAGAACGGGGGTTATTGAGGGTGATGTCACAACTGACCGTGATGCACAAAGGCTGAAAAAGTACAACATACCCATAGTAGTTATCAATACTGAGGGAGGTTGTCATCTCGACTCGCATAGTATCTCAAAGGTCCTTGGCTCTTTCGACCTTGATAATCTTGATATACTTTTTGTTGAAAATGTAGGCAACCTTATCTGTCCCTCCCAGTTTGACCTCGGTGAGACTTTCAAGCTGGCCGTTGTAAGCACCACCGAGGGCGATGACAAGCCGGGCAAGTACCCCATGCTTTTCAGGGAAGCCAGGGCTGTCCTGCTTAATAAAATCGATCTTATTCCGTATACGAATTTCAATTCTGACAATTTCAAAAATGATCTTGCGCGGATAAATGCAAAAGTTCCGCTGTTCGAAATCTCGTGCACAAGGGGGGATGGATTAGACTTGTGGTTTGAGTGGCTTACCAGGGAGGTGTTGCCGGGAGCGATTTCCTGAACTCTTCCAGTAATGATTCCTGGTATTCCCCATAAAATTCAATATTAAGGAACCTGTCAAGTCCTTCCCTGAGGAATTTTTCCCACGAGTCATCCTCTTTACCGGGAATGATCGGGTAAAAGAGTATGCTGTTTTTTATTGCTGCATTAAGGTCGCCGAAGGCATCGCCAATAAGCAGTATTTTATTATCAGGGTACTTGCCTTTTGCTGCAAGTGCAATATGCTCCGTCTTTGTTCCGTGCTCCTGTCCGGCGATTATCGTCACATATTTCTTTAGGTCATTCTCAAGCCATTCACGTTCAAGGGCTTCGAGAGGAGTCTGCGAGACAACCATAATATCGGCTGATTCCGAAATCCTCTCCAATGCCTTCACCGCATGAAGGAAAGGAGGTATATCATGAAGCCATTCACCAATCTCCCTGTTCACGGCTTCGCTCCATTTCAATATTAGTTCAAGAGACGGGTCATTTATCCCCCTGCAATATTCTCTTAGTGTTGCATTTCCCAGCTTTGTCTCGGACTCAATCCATCTTTTAAGGGAAGTCATATCAGGGAGCTCATATCCCGGTTCAAGGATCTCTTTTCTCCTGGCGAGAAGCTCAAAGACCTTAATCATTGCCGGAAACCGGTTACCGCCCCTGTGAACAGAATAAAGATTTACAAATTCCCATGTTTCCCGCAATGCTTTTGCAACGGGCCAAAGGTTAAAATACTTCAGAGCTGCAGGGATGAAGAATTCTTTTTGCTTCACCTCCATGGAATCAAATACGCAGCCATCTGAGTCAATGCCAATAAAGTATCCATGAAGAGGTTTCCGATCCTTCAGGAGCGCCTGGTAATCCATAACAGGATAATATATCTATAAAATTAGTTGATTGAAATTAATTCTAGAATCTGAAACCAAATTTAATTTCAAGCCGGTTATAGTTGGTTTCATATTCGTAATCAACATTATTATAATTAGTTTGAGTGTAGCCGGTAGTTGTATAGCGGTATGCAAAGCTCAGAAAGGGTTCAATATCTTCTTTTGCCCACGATATGCCTGTTCCCGCTGTAAAGGAAGGTCCTCCCCTGAAATCTTTTTTATTGTATTGGTTATACTGATCGTTCCCCTCCTTTTCTGCCCCAAGATGAAAAAGCCCTCCTGCTCTAACAAAAAAGAAAGGAGTGGCTCTTTTGCTGTTTACAAGGAATTTGTACTCCCCGTACAAAGGTGTGTATGAGACTCCCAGAAACTCGACACCGCTACCAATTGAAAAAATATTCTTTGTGCCGAGGGTATAGCTGGCGAGGATATTAAAGCTGAAAGGAGCTTTATAATCTGTATTCTGGGAACCAACAAGAAGTCCTGCTTCAAGAGAAAGTCCTAACCCTTCTTCCTTTCTTGAAGAGACATCCGGAACTTCCTTTACAAACTTTTCAACTTCGCTTACGGGAAAGATAAAAAGACTTCCGTCATTTGTCTGGATTTTGTATAAATCTGTATTTATTTCCATGAGTCTGCCGTAAATGATGCTACCGTTCTTCAGATATAATGCATCTTTTACTTTTTGCGCCGGTACCTCTAAAGAAATGATTGTCAGTAAGATGATAATAATCAGGTTTTTTTTCATGTCAGGTTTATTAAAAGGTTAATAAGTTTAGCATGATTTTTGAAATATAAATATTGCTAAACCTGACATTTATGAAATCAAAAATCATTCCAATTATTCCGTTTTTCTCCCTCATCATCCTTTTATTTGCCTCCTGTGAGGATTCGACATATAGGATTTATACGGGAAATTCACCTGTTTATATGTCCTTCCAGGATCTGCGCCTTGCTGTTGCTGTTGAACAGAACGTTGATATGAAAAATCCGGGAAAAATTTACTTCAAGGATAATTATATTTTCGTTGTCGATGAGCTGAAGGGGATCCATGTTTTTGATAATACAAATCCTGCAGAACCGGTTAAGAAGGGCTTCATGAAGATACCGGGAGTAGTTGATATTTCTGTTTCCGGGCATATTATGTATGCCGATTCCTTTGTTGATCTTGTTGTTCTTGACGTGGAGGATATCAATAACATCCATGAGGTTGGCAGGGTTGTAAATATTCTGCCCTACACTGTTCCGCCTGTTGATAATGATTACCCTAAGGGATCCGTCGATCAGGACAAAGGTGTTGTAATCAACTGGGAGGTGAAGAAAATTAAAGAACGTGTTGATGAACCGGCATACCCGCCTTATATAACATTTCTTGACAGGGTAACATTTTCCTCGGAAATTAACGCAGCCGGGGCATCATCCGGAGTAAGCGGCAGCGGGGTGGGTGTAGGAGGGTCAATGGCACGGTTCGGCATAAAGGATAATGTATTATATGTGGTGGACAGGTCCACGCTTAAGATCTTTGACATTACCAGTAAAACTAAACCGCTGAAGTACTCAGAGATCAATCCGGGCTGGAATGTTGAAACTATGTTCCTGGCCGGGAACACCATGTTCCTGGGGACAACCACCGGCATGGTGACTTATGATATTACACTTCCGCTTTTGCCGCAGTCGAGGACAACCTTCAGCCATGCCAGGAGCTGCGATCCTGTAATTGTCGATGATACGCTTGCTTATATAACACTTCGTACCGGAACAAACTGCGGGGGAGTCCAGAATTCTCTTACCGTAATCAATATTAAAAATCTGAAGACGCCATCTGTGATTGCCACCTATGCCATGACTAATCCTCATGGACTTGGCAAGCATGACGATCTTCTCTTCATCTGCGATGGGGCCGCCGGGCTGAAGATTTTTGATGCTTCCGATCCGAAAACCATTACCGGACATCTTATATTTACATACCCTGATATAAATTCATATGATGTTATCCCGGTCGGCAATATCCTGATTATGATCGGGGATGATGGTTTATACCAGTATGATTACTCAAATATTCAAAGTATCAGGCTTCTGAGTTCAATAGTTATAAAAAACAAATAGTTCAGGCCGGCTATGCCTATATAATGCGGCAGCATTACACACCCGCTGCACATTTTATATAAATATTTCCTGTTGCACTGTTGTGGAGATGCGCCTCCTTACTCTCCATTGTTTATTTTCATTCTAAATTACCAAGTATGACATTTGTAAGTTTTTTTTGAAAAGTATTGTTATTAATTTAACAGCTCTTTTAAAGTCTGTTTTTCACATTAATTATTTATATTTAACTATCTAAAAATCAATACGAAATGTACCAAGTAGGAAATTTAGTAAGGGAGTTGTCCGATAAGCATGGCCGTGCCAGGGATAGTCTTCTGCCAATACTTCAGGGTATTGTGGCGAGACATAGCTATCTAACTGATGAGGCAATGGTGGAAGTAGCAAAAGAACTCGATATTTCGGCAGCAGAAGTATATGGAACGGCTTCATTTTATACTTTTCTTGACACGAGCGTCAGGGGAAAGTATGTTATAAGAGTCTGTAAAACAATAACATGTTCAATGAAGGGTAAAGGTGAGATCATTCAGACAATTGAGGATATGCTTAAAATTAAGACAGGAGAAACTACTTCTGATAAGCTTTTCAGTCTTAATAGAGACAAACTGTATAGGCTGGTGTCATAAAGCTCCTGCAATTCTTATAAATGAAATTCCTTATACAGAACTTACCCCATCTAAGGTTGTGGAAATAATCAAAGGTTATATGCATAAACAATAATATCCGGTAAAAATGGAAAAGAAAGGACTAAACAAGGTTGACCTGATTTTTGAGAAGATCGATACAAAAGAGGTACTGACCAAAGCTTTTAGTATGAGCAATGATCAGATAATCAAGGAAATGCTTGAATCAGGTTTAAAAGGACGAGGTGGTGCCGGATTTCCTACGGGATTGAAATGGAAATATACTGCAGCTGAAAAAGAGCCTGTAAAATATATTGTCTGCAACGCTGATGAAGGTGAACCCGGAACATTCAAGGACCGCGAGATACTCGACAGGGTTTCTTATAAGGTCTATGGAGGAATGGCAATTGCAGGCAAAGCAATCGGAGCAAAACAGGGTATTGTTTACCTGCGTGGTGAATACAGGTTTCTTCTGCCCCAGCTTATGACAGAGCTGGAATCATTTCATAAGATGATAGGAGAGATCGGTTTTGATTTCAAAATAAGGTATTGTCTCGGAAGCGGGGCATATATCTGTGGGGAGGAGAGCGCACTTTTTGAATCGATACAGGGCGACCGCGGTGAACCGCGAAATAAACCTCCATATCCTACAACATCAGGAGTTTTCGGGAAGCCGACTTCTATAAATAATGTCGAAACGCTGGTTACAGCAATGGAGATCATAAAACATGGCGCTGCAAAATTTACGGAGCTTGGTACAAAAGATTCCAGAGGATCAAAAGTATTTTCAGTATCCGGTGATACTCCTACCCCGGGTATTTTTGAGCTTGAGCTTGGAATGTCGGTTCAGGAATTTGTAAATGAATTTGGCGATGGCGATACAAAGGCTGTCCAGGTCGGAGGCGCTTCCGGATTCTGTGTTCCAAGGAAAAAGTTCCAGAGTACCATAATCGGCTTTGAAGGGGTGCCTACCGGAGGCTCGATGAAGCTCTTCAACAGTTCCAGATCGATGTACAATGTGCTTCATAACTATCTCGATTTCTTCGCTGAAGAATCATGCGGACAGTGCACTCCCTGCAGGGTAGGCTGCCAGCAGCTTCTGAAAGGTGTTGAAAAAGTTAAGAAAGGTGAAGTCAAGTCGACTTACCTCAATGAGCTTGTCAAGCTTGCCGAGACGATGAAGATTGCATCAAAATGCGGACTCGGACAATCTGTAGGGAATGCCTTCAGAACAATAGTAGAAAATTTCAGGGAGGAGATCATCTATTAATTTAATTGAAAAAGAGAAAGTTATGATAAATCTGACTATAAATAACCAGAAAATTTCGGTACCAGCGGGGACGACTGTCCTTTCCGCTGCTAAGAAATTGAATATTAATATCCCTACACTTTGTAACCATGCCGACCTTTGTGTGGCAGGCAACTGCCGTGTATGTGTGGTTGAGCAAACAGGAGCAAGAACACTCATTGCCGCATGTGCGATGCCTGTCTCCGAAGGAATGGACATTCATACAAATACCCTTAAAGTAAGAAATGCACGCAAGCATATTGTTGAGCTTTTGCTCTCAGAGCACCGCTCTGACTGCACAAAGTGTTATAAGAACCAGAACTGCGAGCTTCAGGCTCTTGCCAATGAATTTGCTTTTGGCGATACAATTTTCCTCGACCTTGTAGAAGATCACAAGTACTCTATTGACCGTTCATCCCCTTCATTTATAAAGGATGACAGCAAATGTATCCACTGTCAGCGCTGCGTGAGGACATGTGCTGAATTGCAGTATATTTCTGCGATCGCGGTGGCAAACAAGGGTGCGCATCAGAAGATCTCATCATTTCACGACAGGCCGATGAGCCATGTTGTTTGTACAAACTGCGGGCAGTGTGTTAACCGTTGTCCGACCGGTGCTCTTGTTGAGAAAACTTATATCGACAATGTATGGGATGCAATTTATGATCCTGAAAAGCATGTTGTTGTCCAGACCGCACCTGCAGTAAGGGTTGCCCTGGGTGAAGATCTCGGATATGATCCGGGAGAAAGGGTAACCGGCAAGATGGTTACTGCCCTGCGGCAGCTTGGATTCGATTCAGTTCTTGACACTGATTTCACTGCTGACCTCACAATAATGGAGGAGGGAACGGAATTGCTGACAAGACTTAAAAAAGTTCTGGTAGACGGAGATAAGAATGTGGCTATTCCTATGTTTACATCATGTTCTCCCGGCTGGATAAAGTTCATTGAGCATAAATACCCTGAGTATCTGGCAAATCTTTCAACCTGCAAATCGCCCCAGCAGATGTTTGGGGCTCTTGCAAAGACCTTCTATGCCCAGAAGAAAAAACTCGATCCTTCAAAAATAGTTTCTGTTTCGGTTATGCCGTGTACAGCCAAAAAGTTTGAAGCCGACAGGCCGGAAATGAGGGCTAGCGGTTATAAGGATATCGATTATGTTCTTACAACACGTGAACTTGCCGTTATGATAAAGCAGGCAGGTATCGATTTCAGAAACCTTGAAGCGTCTCATTATGATTCAGTTATGGGCGATTCTACCGGCGCTGCAGTCATTTTTGGAGCTACCGGAGGAGTAATGGAAGCAGCTTTGAGAACAGCTTATGAAATTGTAACAGGAAAAGAGGTGCCGTTCTCCAACCTCAATATCACACCGGTTCGCGGTATGGATGGTGTCAAAGAAGCCACGATAAAGATTGAAGGATGTACTGATGACTGGAAATTTCTGGAAGGTGCAGAGCTGAAAGTAGCTATAGCACACGGATTGGTTAATGCAAACAAGATCATGGCTCAGGTAAGGAAAGGTAAATCACCTTATCATTTTGTTGAGATAATGGCTTGTCCGGGGGGATGTATCGGAGGCGGCGGACAGCCTATTCCTACAAACATGGAAATCAGGAACAAACGTATGAAGGCTATTTATTCGGAAGATGAAAATATGGTTCTCCGGAAATCACATGAAAATCCTGATGTGATCGGTATTTACAAGGAGTTCCTTGGAAAACCCAACAGCCATGTATCACATGAACTGCTCCATACACATTACGTGGAAAGAGAGAATTATTAAAGTCCTTAAAGAGGCATCTCAAAAGTAATTTCAACCACCCCGAGGGTGTCTCAAAAGTCCTTTTAACCTCCCACAGAAGGAGAAAGTTGAATTAGTACTATTTAAACTTTCTCCTCCTTTCGAAGGGGGCCGACCGTGAAGAGGAGTGCCCCTGGGCAATTATAGGGAGGAGCCAGACTGCGGGGCTGGTGCCCTGACCAACAGTGTCGGGACGGTGATGATTAAACATTACTTTTAAGACACCCTCCTTTGCCACTGCAATCATCAACACCATTACACCATTCCCTTATTTATATTGATCTAAATTATTTAATTAATAGTAATTTCGAAGTATAATTCTAATTTACCATTGTCATGGAAACTCATTTCACCTGGAAAAGAAAGCTATTCAGCAACATTTATGAGATATTTGAATATGAGAACCTGGCAGGTGAATTGAAAAGCACCGGGTGGAGACGAATGACTCTTGGAGAATTAAGGGGGGAGAGGCTTAAATTTGAGATAAAAGGTCTTTTTAATAAGGAGTTTCTTATTAAAAACCCTGATGATGATTCAATCAAAGGACGAATCGTTTTTAATTTGTGGAGGACAAAGGCAACCATCAGCCTGAGTGATAAGGAATATCAATGGGGATTCGATAATCTCTTCCATACGAAATGGAGCATCTCAAACGAAAACGGGCCTCTTGTAAGATATGACGGCCATTTTAAATCCGGGGAGATTACCTCTTTTATTACAGACAATGTACTGATTCTTACGGGTGTCTACATCAAGGATTATCTGAATCAGAGGGCTGCAGCATCTGCATCTGCGGCTACTTAATGAATTATGCAATCCTGTTATCGTGCAATCGTGCAATCCTGCAATCTTATTATCAGCACAAAGCCACTAGTTATTAACCTTTGAGCCGTTTTGCCGGTGGGCCATTGAGCCTTTTACACTAACTTTAGGCACTCTGAACTTTAGTCACTTCAGGCACTTTCCCTGAGAAAGATCATACATATCGATATGGATGCATTCTTCGCATCTGTTGAGCAGCTCGATAATCCGGAGCTCAGGGGGAAACCTGTAGCTGTCGGCGGGAGCGGGGAGAGGCATGTTGTGGCTGCTGCCAGCTACGAAGCCAGGAAATTCGGGGTAAGATCGGCAATGCCTTCAGTGACTGCAAAGAAATTGTGCCCCGGACTTATTTTCGTCAGGCACAGGTTTGAAAGGTATAACGAAATCTCTGAACAGGTCTTTGAGATATTACAGGAATATTCTGAACTTGTTGAACCATTATCGATTGATGAAGCTTTTCTCGATGTCACCTGTGATAAAAAGGGATTAGGATCTGCCACAATTACGGCCAGAGAGATAAAAAATGAAATAAAGAAAAGAACCGGTCTCACTGCTTCTGCGGGCATTTCAGTGAATAAATTTCTTGCCAAGATTGCCTCAGAGATCAGGAAACCGGACGGACTCTTTGTCATCCCGCCTGAAAAAGCTGAAGAATTTATCGAAGAGCTTTCAGTCGAAAAATTTTATGGCATCGGCAAAGTGACCGCTGAAAAAATGCATAAGCTGGGAATTCACAAAGGTTCCGATCTGAAAACCTGGGATCTTCAGTCACTGGTAAGAAATTTCGGTAAAGCAGGTAAATTCTACTATGATATTGTCCGGGGTGTTGATGAGAGACCGGTAGAGCCGGAATCTGAGCGTAAATCAATTGGCACTGAACTTACCTATGAGAAAGATCTTACTACACGGTTTGAGATAGTTGCAGAACTGTATAAAGTCGAAAAAGAGCTGATGGGGCGTATTAAACAGGCCGGAACCTCCGGCAGGACAATTACCCTGAAGATCAAATTCTCTGATTTCAGGCAGATCACCAGGAGCAAAACGCTTCAGAATTATGTCCATGATTTTGACACGCTTCATAAAGAGGTTACTGTAATCAGAAAATCAATCAGGCTTGAGGGAACCCGGATAAGACTGCTGGGAGTCAGCATTTCAAATTTTGAATCAGATGAATGTAATGACAGACAGCTATTTCTGTTTGACAAGTAAGAGGTTGGTTTCTTTCGATTATTCAAAGATAATGCCCGTTTAATTATTTCAGGTTTATGCTTCTCAGACGTAATGAGTTCGTAATGACCGAAACTGAGCTGAAGCTCATTGCCAGCGCCGCAATCATCGGAGATAATAAAATGCCTAAAAAGGGGTATAATACACCGGCGGCTATAGGGATCCCGAGCGAGTTGTATCCGAGGGCGAAGAACAGATTCTGTTTTATGTTCTTCATGACGCTCTGGCTTAATGATCTTGCCTTTCCTATTCCCCTGATATCTCCTTTAACCAGTGTAATTCCGGCGCTTTCAATTGCAACATCGGTTCCTGTGCCCATTGCAATTCCAATGTCGGCCTGGGACAATGCCGGCGCATCATTAATGCCGTCACCGGCGACTGCCACTTTTTTGCCTTCAGCCTGTAGTCGTTTTACCTCGTTAAGCTTATCTTCCGGAAGCATCTGGGATCTGTATCCATCCAGTTCCAGTGTATTACTGACTGCCCTGGCCGTTTCTTCGTTATCGCCGGTGAACATAATCACCTTTAAGCCTTCGCTTTTCAGTTTTTGAATAGCTTCCCTGGCAGTTTCTTTAATCTTATCTGAGATCACCACAAAGCCTGTTACCTCATTCCCTTCAGCCAGACAGGATACTGTTTTGCCCAATCCCTGCTCTGATCTGACCTTATTTTGAATTTCGGGTGAAGCATATGCCCCGATATCCTGCATAAGCTTTTCATTACCAAGTGCCAGTCTTTTACCATCAAGTTCAGCCGTGACACCTTTCCCCGTTTTGGCTTCAAATCCGGTAACTGCCTGAACTTCTATATTCCGTTTTTTACCATATTGTAAAGTAGCCATGGCTAACGGATGCTCACTGCTGCTGTTAAGCGCGATGATTTTCCGGAGGATCTCATCTTCAGGAACAAGCGGATTTACGCTGACGATTTTTTCTACCGAAGGTCTGCCCTCGGTAACGGTTCCCGTTTTATCGATAATTAAAACATCAACAGAGCTCATTTTTTCCAGCGATTCAGCGTTCCTTATCAAAACGCCCGATTGAGCGCCCTTTCCGATCCCTACCATCACTGACATAGGAGTGGCCAGTCCGAGAGCACATGGGCAGGCGATAATAAGGACGGCTATTGAATTTACCAGTGCATATATATATGAGTGTTCCTGGCCGTAAATTGCCCAGACAATAAAGGTTATAACTGAAATTGCCACTACAACCGGAACAAAATATCCGGAAATCTTATCAGCCAGGTTCTGAACAGGAGCTCTGGAACGGCTTGCTGTATTAACCATTTCAATGATCTGTGCAAGCAAAGTCTCTGAACCTATTTTTTCAGCTGTCATAATAAATGTCCTGTTCCCGTTAATTGTGCCGGAACTGACCTTGTCCCCGGGTTTTTTATCAACCGGAACAGGTTCTCCCGAAATCATTGATTCATCGATAGTTGACTCACCTTCAAGGATCGATCCATCTACCGGGATTTTTTCACCTGGCCTGACGCGAATCAAATCTCCTTTAAGAATATCATCAATTGCAACTGTTTGTTCTTTGCCATCAATGATCCGCGTTGCCCTGTTAGGGGCCAGCTTTAATAACTCTTTTATGGCGCTGTTTGTTTTACCGTGTGCTCTGGCTTCAAGAAGCTGACCCAGTAATACCAATGTTAAAATTACAGTTGTTGCCTCAAAATAGACATATACAGTGCCTGCATGAGTTTTAAACTGATCCGGAAATATCCCCGGGAAAAACAAAGCAGTAACACTGAAAATCCATGCAACACCGGAACCTATACCAATAAGGGTGAACATATTAAGGTTCCAGGTCCTGATCGATCGCCACGCCCTTTCGAAGAACATCCAGGTTGCATAAAATACAACAGGAACTGACAAAACAAGTTGCACCCAGTTCCAGTATTTCCAGGGCATGATACGAATCAGCGGATTATTGTGCATCATTTCTGACATAGCTATCAGGAAGACCGGTACCGTGAAAAGAGTTGCGATCCTGAATTTACGGAGCAGGGTTTTATAAGTTATATCTTCTTCCACCTCATCCGCCTCCAATGGTACAAGATCCATCCCGCAAACCGGACACGATCCTGGTTGATCCCGGATGATTTCAGGATGCATCGGACAGGTATAGCTGGTGTTCTTTCTGGCAGAAGGTTGCTCCACCAGGTCCATTCCGCAGACAGGACAGTTGCCGGGTTTATCGTAGGTTTTATCTCCCTCACAATGCATTGGGCAATAATATACGCCTGATCCTCTGACCGAAGTTTTAGATTGAACCTCTGAATGATTCTCTTTATGTTTGCGTTCTCCTTTCACGGGAAGTGAAATGTCATAATTTCCCCCGCTGTTTTTTAAGGCTTCCTTCAGCTTTTCGAGAGGAATATGCAATTCCATGTCTATTACAGCTTCTGCTTTTTGCAGATCGACTACGACATTTGTAACTCCCGGCACGCTGCTGAGAGCTTCCTGCACATGGGTCGCACAACCGTTACAATTCATTCCCGATATCGAATATGTATGTCTCATAGTTTTATCATAATGAGCGTCTGTCATTGTTTAATTGGACTATTTGCCGGTTTCATTCTTATATTGCTTGCCTGCAGTGTCAGATTTAATGATAATTACCGGAGTATTAACAGATGAGTCTTTTTTCGGTTGCCACGATTCCAGGTATTTTCCCATAGGACCGACTCCTTCCCAGTAAACCAGCTTTGCCCCAAGATCGCCTGTGATTGAAACAAAAACAGCCGCACCTGCCAGGAGCAGGGTCACAATAGTTTCCATCCACCATTTTCTTTTCAGAAAAAAATGTGAAACAATCTTGGCTATCAGGGCAACTGGTGCAAAAGCCATAGTTATGGTTGCCATCTCATCATGTTTATCGAAAATTTCAGCAGCCTTGCCCTGGAGCATGGAAGGATCAGCATGAAAAGGATTTGAGGCAAGCCAGCCTCCGACAAATCCTCCCGCAAGCAGAAGGAGGGTTGTCCAGCTGAATTCCTTTTTAAAGAAAAAGAAAGAAAGTATCTGAAATCCGAATGCCAGCAACAGCATTACTATCGGAAAATGAACTGCAAGCGGGTGGTAGTTCGGGAAATAATTAATAGCCTCTTTTTGCTGAAGTCCGGCAATCCGGGCGTCCATCAACGAGTCGGCTCTCATTTCAGCTACGGACATTCTGGTGGTATCTGTTCCATGAGGTTCATGGGCATAAATATTTCCGGCAAATATGGAAATGAAGATTGCAATAAATGTCAGGATCATTTTTTTCATTATCTTGATTATTAATTAGATTTCCTGTTGAATAGATATACCGATATTAGTTGAACAATCAATTGACAGAATTTCCTGAACTTCTTAATATTTATTTGTTTTTTGTGGTTTCCTTCATCTCCATACCAGGCATGCTCTGCTTATCTTCAGCTTTTGAATCCCCAGGCATTATCATTCCCGGCATCGAAGAAGTTTTACCTCCCTGTGGATTCATCATACTTGGCTTACCTTCAAGCTGGGAGGCAGCATCAACACTGAATGTGCCATTTGTTACTATCTCTTCACCTTCGTTCAGACCACTTTCCACGACATAGCTGTTACCGAGAGAAGGCCCAAGTTCAATCTCCCTCATTTTAAAAACAGGTTCATCAATATCCGGCTGTTTTACATAAACTATTGAACGGGTGCCGGTCCAGAGAACAGCCGAACGCGGAATAACCAGTTTGTTATTGTATTGATCCAGATTGGCCTTTACAATCCCGGTTACAAACATTTCAGGTTTGAGCCTGCCTGACTCATTATTTATTTCAACCCGAACCTTGGCAACACGGGTTACAGGGTCAATTACAGGATCGATGAAAATAATATTCCCGGTAAAATTATTCCCTGGCAGCGCCTGAATCGTAAAAGCAAGCCTGTCGCCGGTTTTAATGAAAGGCAGGTCACTTTCATAAGCGTCAAACATGACCCAGACATGAGACAGGTCGGTAACATCAAAAAGCACGGTCCCCTGGTCAACGTGGTCACCATTATTCACCCGACGACCGATAATTACACCATTCGTGTTTGACAGAATCTCAAAATTATCTTTCACTTTACCTGAATTTTCGATATCTGCTATCTGTGAATCTGTAAGCTTCCATTGACGCATCTTGTCCTTAGCTGCTTCGTAAATCTCGGGTTGGATCTGTTTGGTTTTAGCTGCTTCGAGAAGTTCCTGCTGAGCGGTGATCAATTCAGGAGAATATATAATTGCAAGTGGTTGCCCCTTTTCCACAGGTTCGCCAGTAAAATTAACCAGTAATTTTTCAATTCTTCCGGGCATGTGAGAAACCTGGCTTTGTACTGACCGTTCATCTGCCTGTACCTTCCCATACAGCCGGACTTCTTTAACCGGTTTTTGAATAGTAACAACTGAGGTTTCCACATTTGCCAGCTGGGCCGCTTCTTTGGTTAACCGTATTGCATCAGGGTCTGTATTAGAAGCACCTCCCTGGCTGAGAGGAATCAGATCCATACCGCAGATAGGACATTTTCCGGGCTTATTCATTCGTATCTGAGGATGCATGGCGCATGTCCAGACGGAGGCATTATTTACCTGTTCCATACCTGTTTGTTTCAGTTCGGTTTTATCCGGTGAATGAAAAAACAACCATCCTGCAAATATTCCCCCAATTACAAACATACTGTACCGGAGATATTTATTTGATAATAGTTTCTTTATTATCCTGTTTTTCATATTTATCAATATTTGGAATTTGCCATTAGTTTTTTCAGCCAGGCAATTGATGTATTATAATCCGAAAGGGCTTGTATCTGTCTCAATTCATAATCAAGCTGTTGCTGCTGTATCCGCAGAATATCTGTCAGACTGTTACCTGATGCTGAAAAGCTTTTAAACATAATATCGAGAGATTTTTTTGCAAGCTGAAACTGGCTTAAATATAGTTTCCTCCTTCGATCTGCATCCTGATATAGCTGATAAGCCTGGTAATATTCTGTTTGCAGACTGTTTGCCGTGGCTGTATAATTCTGAGCAGTCGATGTTTTCAGGAGATCAGCTTCCGTTCGCATGGCTTTGTATTTCTTTCTGTATATAGGTATTGTTGCAGATATCATAGGCATTATCATGTCATTGCCATTCATTGGTGAAGCTGACATTTCACTTTTATTTATCAATGAATAATCCACACCAACTCCAACCATCGGGTAACCCATCAGGGTAACCATCTTTTTTCTTGCATCAAGGGATTGTTGTTCATATTTAAGCATTCCCAGCATTGGATTATTTATCAGGATACTGTCCCGCACATCAGTTAATTTAATATTCAGAGTATCAGCGCTCAATGTATCTGGAACAGTAAGTGTTGATTGTACACTTCTATTTAGATAGCTGTTAAATTTTGCAGCCATTGTACTTCGCTGATTCCTTAGAAGTGCAATATTATTTTCAAGGTCCCCGGTTTCTATTTGTATCCTGTATATATCAGACAGGCCGGAACCACCGGAGGAGCTACCCATGCTATTTCCCGGCATTGATGAAGAAGACACTATGCCGGACTGAGCTGCAGATGGAAGTCCTCCTGTCATAGCCTGCATTCCTGAAGAACCGGAAAATCCATTTTCCTGCTGAACTGAATTGCCTGAACCGATGGATGGGTTTGATGTTCCACTGCCACTACCAGCTGAAGTACGGAATCGTACTAATGCTAATCGCTCAATTGTTTTGAGTATCTGAAGATTTTTTTCAGAAATCCGAATGTCCTGATTTATTCTGTAGAGTTCATACCATGTGCTCTGTACATCATAAAATACCTGTAGCTTTGCATCGCGGAATGATTCATATTTAGCATTTGCCATCAGGCTCATTTCATCCCTGGCAGCTTTTAGTGTTCCGAACCAGGGGAACATCTGCATCAGCTTTATTTCAGCCGTCTGATTTCCCGTCACGAGCTCCATGGGTTTAACGAACACTCCTATGGTCAGTTCCGGGTCAGGCAGGCTCCCGACCTGAGGGACTTTTTGCAGTGCCGCCTGATATTCGTAGAACTTTTGAAGTACTGTCGGATTATTTTTTGCCGCCAGTTCAAGATAATAATACAGGGAATCCCCCGGATCCCTTTGACCCTGGCCGAAGCCTGTGCTGAATTCTGCAAGAAGAATGGCAATTGTCGGGATATATTTAAGTGACTTTATCATACTCCAGGTCATTTTATGATACTACTTTATGTTCCAAAAGACGCCGGTTAACCTTCCCTTCCCTCCATATAGCCTGGAAAAGAGGCACAACAAAAACAGTCATTACCTGGATAATCATTCCTCCGAATGCAGGTATGGCCATCGGGACCATTATATCTGCCCCTTTACCTGTTGATGTCAGCACAGGCAAAAGTGCGATTACTGCTACAGCAGTGGTCATCATTGCCGGACGTACACGCTTCATCCCGGCTGTCACAACTGCTTCCCTTACATCATGGACAGTAGCAGGGTGTCTTTCCTCGAAAACCTGATGAATATATGTTCCCATAATAACGCCGTCATTTGTTGCAATCCCAAAGAGAGCAATGAATCCTACCCACACTGCCACACTTAGGTTTATTGTGTGCATCTGGAACAGATCCCTCAGGTTGATACCCGCCACCGGGAAATTCAGGAACCATCCCTGTCCGTAAAGCCAGAGCATTATAAATCCGCCTGCAAATGCAACAAATACCCCGGAAAAGTGAATGAATGAAGCTGTCACCGTCCGGAACTGAAAGTAAAGCAGAAGGAAGATCATGATTAAACTTATCGGTATTACCACTGCCAGTCGTTTGGTGGCCCTGACCTGTTGCTCGTAATTGCCTGCAAACTTATAGGATACACCGGCAGGGAGCATTAATTTCCCTGTTTCAATATCATGTTTTAATACTTTATCTGCTTCCTGAACTACATTAACTTCCGCCGTGTTTTCCTGTTTATCGAAAATCACATAGCCGACAAGAAAGGTGTTCTCACTCCTGATCATCTGGGCACCACGGGTATAGTTTATGTCCGCGATTTCACCCAGTGGTATCTGCACACCGTTCATTGAGGGTATAAGGATACGTTTCAGGTCATCAGGGTTATCACGGAGCTCACGGGCATAACGAACCCGGATTGGAAAACGTTCGCGTCCTTCCACCGAAGTGCTCAGCGACATTCCGCCTACAGCTACCTGAAGAACCTCCTGGACATCGCTAATGGTCATTCCATGGCGTGCCATATCTTCACGGTTCAGCTTTATTTCTATATAAGGTGCCCCGACTGCCCGGTCGTAAAATACAGAGGAAGCCTTTACTGAAGGCACCTCTTTCAGGGCTTGTTCGAATTGCATTCCAGCCTGTTCAATAGTATTCAGATCAGGCCCGTAGACTTTCAGCCCCATCGGTGCGCGCATCCCTGTTGAGAGCATTAAAAGACGTGTTTCAATTGGCTGTAATTTTGGTGCAGATGTCAGTCCGGGGATATCAGTAACTTTTACTATTTCGTTCCAGATATCCAGCGGCTTTTTGATCTGCGGCCGCCATTGACGGAAGTATTCACCATTTTTATCCGGAATAAGACTATCGGCAGGAATAACCCGGAAAGACTGAATTTGGGGATTATACTTTGAATTGTCCTTAAGGATATAATTTCCTTTTTTATCTACCTTAAACTGCAGGCGGTGACCATTTTCATCAAGTATATATTCTGACCGGTAGTTTATGGTATTTTCAAACATCTGGATCGGTGCCGGATCAAGGGCTGAATTGACTCTTCCCCATTTTCCGGCTGCCACTTCCACTTCAGGAATTACAGAAAGACGTTTGTCAAGGGTTTCAATGTATTCCAGGTTTTTCTCAATGCTTGAATGCGGCATGCTTGTGGGCATCAGTAAAAATGAACCTTCGTTAAGTGATGGCATAAATTCCTTCCCTGTTCCCGGAAATGCTTTTAATGTACTTTGCCAGAAAGATGTCTGCCTGAAATTCTTCCATCCGATTTTTTCTATGCCTGAAGCCGCAAATCCGAATATTTTACCTGAACCCTGCCAGGCCAGTAGCCCGATAAAAAAGGTAAATGCAGGGATGAGCAGGAATTTCCATTTGTTTGCAAGGCACCACCTCATAATGCGTTCGTAATTATGCACCATGAGCTGGAGGGCTGTCAGTATAATTGCAACAGTACCAGCTACAAACAGGAAATTAACCAATATGCTGTTATGAGCTCCAAGGGGAAGCCATTCCCTGGCCAGGTAATATATTGCCACAAGCAGGGTTATACCTATATTAATGTAATTTGGATATTCACCGCGTTTTTCACTCCAACGAAAATCGAGCAAATTATTTATTCCTATAGCGGTGAGAGCCAATGCCGGCCATATTCCCCATATAATAGTGAATAATAATCCTGAGACGATTAAAATTCCATTCCAGATCCGCTTGATTTTTCTGGCATCAAAACGAATGGAAAACAGAATATGGGACAGTGTGGGCAGGACAATAATTCCCAGCAGTAATGAAGAAACCAGGGCAAATGTTTTTGTAAAAGCCAGCGGACGGAACAGTTTCCCTTCAGCAGCCTGCATGGCAAAAACCGGAAGGAAGCTTACCACAGTCGTAGCCAGCGCTGTTGATACTGCAGGGGAGACTTCAAAAGTTGCGTTCTGTATCAGCTGAAGCAAAGGCTTACCCCGAAGATCATGATTGCCGGGCATCTCCAGGTGCCTGACAATATTTTCCACATAAATGATCCCGATATCCACCATTACGCCGATAGCAATTGCAATTCCTGACAAAGCAACAATATTGGCATCCACTTTAAAAAAACGCATCAGGATGAATGCCATAAGAACGGCTATGGGCAGAAGTCCTGAAATGATAATTGAAGCCCTGAGATTTATGACCAGCACAATTATGACGATAATACTTATAAGGATCTCATGCGAAAGGGCGGATTCAAGCGTCCCTATTGTTTCCCTGATAAGACCTGTGCGGTCATAAAATGGAACAATCGTTATTTTTGAAACAGAGCCGTCAGGCAGGGTCTTTTGCGGAAGACCTGCATCAATTTCTTTAATTTTTTCTTTAACATTGTTAATAACCTCCATTGGGTTTGAACCATAGCGGGCAACCACTACAGCTCCCACAGCTTCAGAACCTGACTTATCAAGGCCACCCCTTCTTGTTGCAGGACCAAAAGCAACATGGGCAATATCCTTAACCCGGACAGGGATATTATTTCTGACTGCCACCACAGAATTTTCGATATCATCAAGGTTCTTTACATATCCGAGACCACGGATAATATATTCTACATTATTCAATTCTATGGTTTCAGCACCAATATCGAGATTGCTTTTCTGAACAGCGTTCATAACGTCCATAACAGTTACGCTGTATGCTTTAAGGGCTTCAGGATTCAGATCAATCTGATATTCTTTAATAAATCCTCCAACCGAAGCAACCTCTGAAACACCCTCGGCAGTTGACAATCCGTACTTAACATAGAAATCCTGAACTGTCCTTAGCTCCTGCGGATCCCATCCGCCGTTGGGTTCACCGGTTTTTGGATTACGCCCTTCGAGAGTATACCAGAATATCTGGCCCAGGGCAGTTGCATCCGGTCCAAGGGCTGGTTGAACCCCTGAGGGTAAGGTTCCGGCAGGAAGTGAATTCAGCTTTTCAAGAATCCTTGACCGGCTCCAGTAAAAATCGATACCATCGTTAAAAATGATGTAAACAAACGACATCCCAAACATTGATGTACTTCGGATGGTTCTTACCCCCGGAATGCCCAACAGGGCAGTAGTTAAAGGGTATGTTATCTGATCCTGAATGTCCCTTGGTGAGCGTCCCATCCATTCTGTGGCAACTATCTGCTGGTTATCCCCTATATCCGGTATTGCATCTACCGGCACGGGATTCCGCGGAAGAAAACCTGTGTTCCAGTTAAAGGGTGCAGTAACCAGGCCCCCTGTAATAAATACAGCCAGCAATATGAATGTTACCAGGCGGTTTTCAAGGAAATATTTTACTAATCTGTTTAACATTGCTGTTTAATTACAGGACCAGTTTTGATTTCATTGCTGATGAAATTTGTTCATTGAAACTTCCAACCCGGTACCCCATAAGATCCACAGTAATGAAATCAAAGCCGAACGATTTCATGTTAAAAACGATCTCGGATCTAAGAGGGTCATGAATAAGTTCAGGACTATCCTTAGGACTTACCTCAATCCTTGCCAGATTCCCGTGGCATCGTACACGTACATTTTTGAATCCCTTATCGATAAGAAACTTTTCGGATTTTTCGATTTTTTCAAGATCCTCTAATTTAATTTCACGCCCATACGGGATACGGGAATACAAACAAGCATACGCGGATTTATCCCATGTTGGTAAACCAAGGGACTTTGAGAAGGATCTTATTTCTTCTTTGGTTATACCAAGTTGAAGCAATGGACTAAGTACTCCCGTTTCTTTTGATGCCTTCATCCCTGGCCGGAAATCATTAAGATCATCAGCATTGCTTCCATCAAGGACGTGAACAATATCAAGTTCAGCTGCTTTGGCTCTGACAGATCCGAATTCTGTCTTCTTGCATAAATAACAGCGGTTAACAGGATTATGTTTAATCGATTCTTCAACAATCGCAGATTCTATTATATAATGCCTCACCTTTAAAAGTCTGGTGATTTTGATGGAATCTTCAAGTTCATAACGTGGCAAGGCAGGTGAATCAACAGTAATGGCAACAGCGTTTTCGCCAATGGCATTCCTTGACGATGCAAGCAGAAACGTACTATCAACACCACCGGAAAAAGCTACAGCTACTTTACCCAGATTTTTAAGTAAAGTAATAAGATCCCGGTACTTCTTATTTTCGATACCATTTGGCATGATCTTCAAGTTTTAGCAGTATTAAAAAATTTTATTTCTTTTCAACAAGGGTCATTCCGCATTTCGGACAATTTCCGGGTTTATCACTGACAACTTCGGGGTGCATAGGGCAAGTGTACTGGACTTTTGCAACCTCCTTTGCCGTTGAGGAGTTTTCTTTTGTTGATCTGCTTCCGCATGACCCTGCGGCAAACATTACAAGCAGAACAAATCCGGTAATTAAAAGATGCTTTTTCATGATTATAAAATTTTGGTTAATATTTAATGAATTGAATTTCATATAAATAAAATTGAAAAACCAGAAATGACAGATTGAAATAATCCGGAATGACCCGGGATTTGGTTACATAAATTTATCCAATTGAATGCAAGCTCCAATTGAACATCAGAATGATTGAAAAAATATCAGATACGGAAAACGCACAAAGTCTGTATGGAAAGGCTGTTTGGGAAACAAGCTCCTGGAGGTCTGATGGTTAAGCTGAAAGGTAGTTCATTCATCCCGGTAAGCGAACCTGTTGTATAAGAAGTATTGACAAATACCGATGTGGCCAGTTCTTTTTCAACTACGAGTTTAGACTCACTTATATAATTGTTGAATATTGAAAAAGAGGTATTTACATTATCACAACAATGATTTCTCAATACTTCATCCGTTGAGCTTTTGTCTGCAGTGTTTTCCATTCCGCATGTGGCCTGCTCACCTGAAAGAGAAAAACTTGACTCAATAAATATTCCTCTGCAGAAGTGTGTTGAATAGCTAAACCTGATCCCGGAAAAGGAGATCAGCATTAAAAGCGGTATGGCAAGAAACATTCTCATTCTGTCAGTTAACATCGGATGATCGTAGAATGTTCGGCAAATTTAAAGATATAATTGAATTCTGACTGCGTATTTTATAATCATTAAGAGATAATTAACTAAAAGGGGAGGGATAATGGATCAACGGCACAACGGCCCCATGGTGCACGACCTGCACGACCTGCACGACCTGCACGACCTGCACGACCTGCACGACCTGCACGACCTGCAAGACTTTCAGATTATCATTCCTGCTCCGGCAGTTTTATTTGTGCCTTCTTCAATGAATATCAGGCTCCCGGTTATATTGTTTTTTTTGTAATTATCAAAGAACAAGGGTGTTGCTGTTACTATGCTGATGTTGGCGATATCATTCATATTTACAGAAAGGTCATCGGTCTGCTCTTCAAGTGTATTGATATTTATTTTATAGTTAACCGATTTTACACGGCAACTTGATTCAAGTGTATTGTGCCTCATCAGGTATCTTCCTCCGGTTTTAAGTGGCTTTTCGTTGAACCAGCAGGTCATGAGATTAATATCCTGGTCAGATCGGGGTAATTCTTCTGATTTAACTATCATGTCACCCCTGCTTATGTCTACCTGATCCTCGAGGGTTATAACCACTGAATCGCCGAATGTCGAAACAGGCAGGTGTGCATTGAATGAATCGACGGATTTGATTTTTGATCTTAAAAGAGAGGGCAGGATAGTAACCATGTCACCAGGGCTGAAGGTACCGCCAGCGACCCTCCCGGCATAACCCCGGTAATCATGGAAATCATCTGATAATGGACGGATGACGGTTTGCACGGGGAACCTTGATTCTATGGAGTTTTTTATTTTCTTTATTTCGATTGTCTCAATGAATTTCAGAAAAGTTTTGCCCTGGTACCATTTCATATTTGCAGACGGTTCTACCACGTTGTCCCCAAATTTGGCGCTTATTGGGATAAAATATGCATCATCTATTTTTAATTTAGCAGCCATCAGCAAAAGCTCTTTCTTAATATTCAGGAAAACTTCCTCGGAATAGCCGTTTATATCCATCTTATTGATACAGAAAACAATATGCCTGATATCAAGAAGAGTTGCTATATATGAATGCCTGAGGGTTTGTTCAAGTACACCTTTGCGGGCATCGATCAGTATTACTGCCAGGTCCGCTGTACTTGCCCCGGTGACCATATTCCTTGTATACTGAATATGACCGGGAGTATCAGCAATTATGAATTTTCGTGCAGGAGTCGAAAAATACCTGTATGCAACATCGATGGTGATACCCTGCTCTCTTTCAGCTCTTAATCCGTCAGTAAGCAATGACAGATCGACATCTTCTTTTCCAAGACGCTTGCTGGATTCTACAATATGCTCCATCTGATCCTCGAAAATTGATTTACTATCGTAGAGGAGTCTTCCAATCAGGGTGCTTTTGCCGTCATCGACACTTCCGGCAGTTGTGAATCTGAGGAGACTTTTATAATTATTTTCTTTATTGATTTTCATTATGTTATTATTTTCCACCGGCGCCGGTTTGCAACCTGTGTCTGAATCAAATGACCCGCATTATGCAATTGGCACGGATCACAACCGAAAGGAGCAAGAAGCACGGATTACAAATCCGCGCCAGCAAGGTTTAGCGTTTATAGTTCCCGCTGGCGCCGGTTTGCAACCGGTGCCTGAATCAAATGACCCGCATTATGCAATTGGCACGGATCAGAACCGAAAGGAGCAGGAAGCACGGATTACAAATCCGCGCCAGCAAGGTTTAGCGTTTAGAGTTCCCGCTGGCGCCGGTTTGCAACCGGTGCCTGAATCAAATGACCCGCATTATGCAATTGGCACGGATCACAACCGAAAGGAGCAGGAAGCACGGATTACAAATCCGCGCCAGCAAGGTTTAGCGTTTGAAGTTCCCGCTGGCGCCGGTTTGCAACCGGTGCCTGAATCAAATGACCCGCATTATGCAATTGGCACGGATCACAACCGAAAGGAGCAGGAAGCACGGATTACAAATCCGCGCCAGCAAGATGACCCTGAACTTTAAACTTTAAACCTTAAACCTTAAACCTTAAACCTAAACTCTAAACTCTAAACTCTAAACTCTAAACTTAAAAGTATCCTTCCCTCTTCCTGTCTTCCATTGCAGCCTCCGACCTTTTATCGTCATACCTCCCTCCGCGTTCAGTTGTCCTGGTAGCTGCTATCTCCCGGATGATCTCCTCGAGAGATTCTGCATTTGAAAGGGTTACTCCTGTACAGGTGATATCACCTATGGTCCTGCATCTGACATCAGTTTCGAAAACCTTTTCAGAGGGTTTTAATTGCATGAAGGGAGCCCAGGCAAGATAAACCCCATTGCGTTTAAATATCTTCCTTTTGTGGGAGTAGTACAGGACGGGAAGTTTTATTTTCTCGGTCATTATGTATTGCCATACATCAATTTCGGTCCAGTTACTAATGGGAAAAACTCTGAAGTGCTCGCCAAAATTTTTATGACCATTAAATATATTCCACAATTCCGGACGCTGGTTTTTAGGATCCCACTGGCCGGATTCATTCCTGTGGGAGAAAAAGCGTTCCTTTGCCCGCGCCTTTTCCTCATCACGCCTGCCGCCACCCACAGCAACGTCAATGGCAAGCTCCTCAATTGCATCGAGAAGGGTAACTGACTGAGCTTTGTTGCGGCTTGCATTTATACCGGTCTCCTCGGAAACTCTTCCATTGTCAATAGTATCCTGAACCAGCCTCACTATAAGGTCGACACCCGTTTCGGTTGCGAGCTTGTCCCTGAATTTTAATGTCTCTGTAAAATTATGTCCGGTATCTATATGAAGCAGGCTGAAAGGCATCTTTGCCGGCCAGAATGCTTTTCTGGCCAGGTGAACCAGAACAATTGAGTCCTTGCCGCCTGAAAACAGAATGACCTTCTTTTCAAACTGCGCGCCCACCTCTCTGAAGACATAAATTGCTTCGTCTTCAAGTTCCTTCAGGTGCTTATTATTAATATTCATCTGTAAATTAAATTCATCGTTCTTTTATAATAATATGCCTATATGCCCCTTCGCCTCTGCAGCCCTTATTTTACATGACACCCGCACTCTTTGGGTCCATCCGTTTCCCACCACCATCTGCCTGATCTGATATCCGCACCGGGTTTTACCGCCCTGGTGCATGGTTCGCAGCCGATGCTCAAAAAACCATTATCATGCAATGTATTATACAGTACATTATTCTCACTGATGTAATTATTCACGCTTTCTAATGACCAGTTAAAGAGAGGATGGAACTTAAAAAGATTCCTGTCACTATCGAATTCGAGCCAGTCCATCTGACTCCGGTTTTCTGACTGACCAGCTCTTATTCCCGAGATCCAGCATTTTTTGCCCAGGAGAGCCCTGGTAAGAGGGATCACCTTTCTCATCCTGCAGCATTCCATCCGATCTTCTTTCGACTCATAAAAACTGAATGGTCCCTTTTCGCTTACCATCTTTTCCACTGAAAGGTAATCAGGAAAAAAAACACTGATTTTTTTCCTGTATTTGATTATTGTGTCAGCGAAAATCCTATAAGTTTCCGGAAATAACCTTCCTGTATCGAGTGTTATTACATCGATTTTAATATCGTTCCTGAATATAATATCTGTGAGGACCTGATCCTCCATTCCGAAACTTGTCGTAAAGACAATTTTAGCCGGAAATAGTGATACAAGTATTTTCAGGGATTCTTCTGCTGACTTTCCTTTTAACAGGATTCTCAACTCTTCTAACTCCAGTGTTTTTCCCATTTTGCCTGCTGAAAATGTTTAATTTAATCCGGTGAATATGAGCCCATAATCTTTCGTGAAAATAATAAAGGAAGGTCTTGGAGATTACCTCGACACTCCCGATAGATAATGCTACAGCTATTTTTCCGGTAATAAAGTAGCTTATAACCATTGTATCAATTGTTCCCACGATACGCCAGGATACAGCTTTCATTATGCTTTTTACTGGCTTATCAATCCTGTCGCTCACTCTAAGAATCCCTTTTGAATCAGGCTTCTCTTTCCGGGAACCTATCAATACGTCAAGCATGGTTTTTCGGGTCGGTTTTAACAAATGTAAAGCGTGCAGGCGAATTACCCGATCAGCAATAATGCGGTAATATAGCCCGTATATACACGTAATAAAATGTTGCACAATAGTCTTATTACATATAAGGCTTTTCAGGTACTCCGGGTTGCGTTAAATACTTAGGAGGAATCTGAGGGATCACGCATTATCAGTGATATTTATAAGATGATCAGATATTTAAAGCGTTTGTATAATTCAGTAAGTAGCTTTGATCCACTGCAGATTCAGAAATCAGTCAGCAGGATTTGATGATTTACTGTTAATTATTTAACAGAAGTTTTGGAATAATTTTCTTACCGGATTATCATAACGTGTAACCCAGTTCTTTACCCAGCTTTTCAAAGAAACCGGTTATTACCTGGTCGTATGATAGTATTGATTTACTGCCAGATATAGACTTACCTGAAGTCTTCACCCTGAATATATCGGGTAAGATCTCAACCACACCACAGTACCCTGAAGGATTTTCGGTGCCGAACTTATAATTACCAACCTGCAGGTTGTATTCAGTAAAGAAGCTTATAAGATACTGATACCTTGGGTAGTGGGTACTGATGAGATCAGAATACTGGTTGAATTCTGATAGGAAGTTTTCAAATCGTCTGGCAGCATTTTCAGGAATATCCTTCCCCAGCTTTTGAAAAGAGATACCTCTCATACGGTAAATTTCCGTATATCTCCAGATACCTGTACAGCCAAATGCATCAAGGTCATCGGCGACTGAAAGAAGTGACTGAAGCGGAATTTTGTTGATGGTTCCGGTATATTCCTTTTTATCATGATTTTCAATCGCCAGGAGAACATCGAGGAAGTCAGCTTTTCTTAAATTCTCCTTTAAAAGGAACCCTTCACACAGTTTCCGGCTATACTTTCCATGCTTTTCTCCGGGATCTGAAGACATACCAATATCATGCATGTAACAGGCTATCAGAAGCTTGTCAGGGAACATCAGATCCTGTTTTTCCATATGCGGATATTTATACCGGAAAAGCTCCTTCGCGTAATTCCATACTCTCCTGTGATGATCAAGACCATGGGAAACAATATATCCTTCCTTATAATTATTTAAAAAGAACTCCTCAATAAGTTTTATAAATCTTTTTTCCGAAGAATCAATATGAACGGAGAGGTTCATCATTTCATGAGTAAAAGTATTTAAATAATATTGACAGTTTTTCTTCGTGTTACTTTGTGGTTAATTTTTTACCACAAAGGCACACTAAGGTCATCCCCAGGGGCACTAAGAAATACCAGACATTCAAAAAATAAAAAAAGCAAAAGACTCTGCCTTTTGCTTTGAACAGGGTCAAATGAATAAATTACCTGTTGATCATATCCTGGGCCATATCCAGGATTGTTGTATCATCGAAAGTAACTATTCCGCCTCCGGGTCCCTGTTCAAAATGAATACCTACACACTGTCCCTTGTCGAAATTTCTCCCTCCGAAGTAGTTCCTGACCGTCTCTTCATTCATCTCAAGCTTATCAGCAATTTTTCTCATACTTCCGGAGGGTAACTGATCTTTTATCTTCCGGAGCTCATTGAAAGTAATTGTCTTGCTCATGATCTTTTATTTTAATTCATTTAATATCAATTTCACGTAGTTCCAAAGGTAAATATTAATATTTTAACTTGAAAATCCATTTTAGATTTCATTATTCAATTCCTGAAATTTAGCCTATAGCTTCTTTATTCTCCCTGGCTCCCTTATTATATATACATCATAGTCGCCCAGATACTGAAATCCGGCTTTTTCGTACAGTTTTATTGCTTTCGGGTTAGTCCTGTGGACTTCAATTTTTACCTGGCACCCTTTCTTAATTACAAATTGTAAAGATTCATTCAGAAGCAGTTTTGATAATCCTTTCCCCTGATGCCGGTGAAGAATGCCGAAATGATGCAGGTGGATCCTTCTGCCGTCATAGGTCATCCAGCAAGTGCCGCATATGCATCCGGAACTCTTTTCTTCCATTACCAGGAGCTTGCCGCCCATTTCAAGAGTGCTGCTGATAATCTTTTCATCATCACCCCTCACCGGATCGCCTAAACCAGATTCGGTCCATAAATTCATTATACCGGCAAAATCACCCTCCCGGTAATCTCTTATTATAAAATTTCCACTGGTTTCCGGCTTTTTCATTCTGCAACATCCGATACCTGGCTTTCCGTGTATTCCCCGGATAAATTAAAGCTTACCTATCAGTTCCAGGAAAAGCTTAATGGCCTCCCTTTTATCATCATTCAGAACAAAACTCATGTTTTTAGTCAGATAGATCATCAGTTCATTTCCTCTGATAACACCTGTGTCGCCGTATTCCCTGACAACGGCCGGAATATCCCTGATTCCGGTAGCAAGGGCATTATTAAACTCCTCAAGGAATCCATTATCAAGCTTCCTGTTTGCGGTCCAGCAGGCAAATGCAAATGGCAGGCCGGTGAATTTAAACCATTCTTCAGCAAGATCAACTTTGTTTGTGAAACGGTTCTCAAATTCAAAACACTGATCACCAATAAGCACTGCTGCTTCGTTATGTGGAATATTTATGAAGTCAAATGATTCAGTTGTATTATACCAGCTGAATTCCTTCTTCCAGGCAAACTTAGCCAGGATACGGGCAAGATTAACTGAAGATACCGACCTGTAATCGAGATTTATACTTTTAATTTCATCAAAGGAGCAGTTGCTCAGGAGCATTACTGTCCTGACTTTACCGTAAGCCCCCAGACAATAATCAGTTATTATATGGTATTCCTTAAGTGATGATAAAGCTGCTACCGGGATCAGGCCGATATCGACTTTCCCGCTGATAAGCTTTGCAGCACAGTCTGCCGGATGATCTGTGGAGATTATAACTTTCTTATCGAAGCCGGTCTTATTAATACCATATAAAAACGGATATGTATTTGCATATCTGACAGCCGATATTTTTATTTTTTCTTCAGTCATTACACTAAAAATTAGTATTGTTACAATAAGCAAAAAATGAATTTTTTTACAACGTCTAAAATACTACTTTTGTGGATATCGTTAATATTACTTAAGACTCAAACGGATCATTTATGGAATTAAATCCTCTTACCGCTATTTCTCCTCTTGATGGACGATACCGACAGAAGGTGAATGAGCTTGATCTCTATTTCTCTGAGTTTGGGCTTATTAAGTACCGCATTATGGTGGAGATAGAGTATTTTATTGCCCTTTGCGAAATTCCCCTGCCTCAATTAAGTGATTTCAGGAAGGAGAATTATAAGGAGTTACGTTCAATATACGAAGATTTTGAACCTGAAGATGCGGAGAAGATAAAGGAACGGGAAAAGATCACCAATCATGATGTAAAGGCAATTGAATATTTCCTGAAGGAAAAATTCTTCCATGCCGGATGGGGAAAATGGAGTGAATTTGTTCATTTCGGGCTTACCTCCCAGGACATTAACAACACTGCCATTCCCCTCTCAATGAAGGATGCACTTATTAATGTATATTTCCCGCTTCTTTTTGAATTGAGAGAAATGCTTGCAACAATGGCTGATGAATGGAAAGATATCCCCATGCTTGCCAGAACCCATGGCCAGCCGGCATCCCCGACAAGGCTTGGCAAAGAGATAGCTGTCTTTATTGCAAGAATAGATGAACAGTCGAAATATTTCGGCCAGATACCATATTCCGCAAAATTCGGCGGCGTAACAGGAAACATGAATGCTCATAAGGCTGCTTATCCTGGAATCGACTGGATAACTTTCGCTGACAATTTTGTTAATGAAGAGCTGGGCCTGCAGCGATCACAACCTACAACTCAGATCGAGCATTATGATAACCTTGCCGCCCTGTTCGATAATATGCGCAGGATAAATGTTATACTTATAGATCTCGCCCGCGATATCTGGACATATATTTCAATGGATTATTTCAGGCAGAAGATCAGAAAAGGAGAGATCGGATCTTCGGCCATGCCTCATAAAGTAAATCCTATCGATTTCGAAAATGGAGAAGGCAATCTGGGATTTGCCAATGCAATATTCGGTCATTTATCTGAAAAACTGCCCGTTTCGCGACTTCAAAGGGACCTGACTGATTCGACCGTCTTAAGAAATATTGGTGTCCCGATCGGACATTCATTAATTGCTTTCAACTCAATTCTTAAAGGTCTGAATAAGCTTATTGTTAATACGGAAAAAATAAAAAGCGACCTTGAAAATAACTGGGTTGTGGTAGCTGAAGCAATCCAGACCATCCTGAGGAGAGAGGGCTATCCTAAACCTTATGAGGCTCTCCTCGACCTGACACGTACCAACCAGAAGGTGACCAAAGAATCTATTCTGAATTTCATTGAGAATCTTGAAGTCAGTGAAGCGGTGAAAACGGAACTGAAGGCAATCACGCCTTTTAATTTCACCGGTTTTTAATCCTGAGAGTGAATGATCAATAACCTTAAACTTTTACTTAAATATATTGCACCTTATAAATGGTCCGCAATAAAAAACATCTTTTACAATTTTCTAAGCGCCATATTTGCCCTTTTTTCTTATACACTGGTAATTCCCTTTATTAAAATACTTTTTGAACGGATCGAAACGGTTCAGGTACCCGGAGAATTCACCTTAACTCTGGACTACCTGAACAATTTTGCAAAATATTACCTTTACCTTTTAAAAGAACAGAACGGACCTGCTGCCGCTCTTATGATAGTAAGCATTGCGTTTGTCTTTGCCAGTATTTTTAAAAACGGATTCATTTTTCTTGCAAATAACAGTATGGCCTATATCAGGTCAAGTACCGTAAGGGACCTGAGAAAAAAAATGTATTTTAAAGTTCTGAGACTTCCACTTTCGTTTTTCACTGATGCCCGCAAAGGAGACCTGATGACTCGTATCTCAAACGACGTACAGGAAGTGGAAGTGTCAGTAATGTCGTCATTGACAATGTTATTCAGGGATCCTGTTACAATTGTGATTTTTGTTGCTTACCTTTTTTTTACTAGTTATCAGCTGACACTTTTTGCAATGGCGCTCCTTCCCATCAGCGGATGGCTGATAGGACGTGTCAGCCGTACGTTACGCTCCTCATCACTGGCGGGTCAGCAAAGGCTCGGGCGACTTCTTTCAGTTGTGGAAGAGACTCTCGGCGGCCTGAGAATTATAAAGGGCTTTAATGCAGAAGCTAAGATGAAGGAACAGTTCGGGACAATAAATGATCATTATTCGAAGATTTTAAAACGGGTAATCCGTAAAACCTATCTGGCATCCCCCTTAAGCGAAGTGCTGTCGACAGTAGTAGTAATATTGCTGATGTATGTCGGAGGGCTGCTGGCCCTCGAATCAGGAACTAATATGACATCGGAAAGGCTGATTGTCTTTGTTGTTGTTTTCTCTCAGATCATTCAACCCGCAAAAAATATAACAACTGCATGGTTCAGCGTTCAGAAGGGACTTGCATCAATCGACAGGATCGACCAGGTTATTGAGGCTGAAGAAAAGATCACTGAAAAAGAAAATGCCCTTCCTGTAAATCAGTTCAGGGATTCAATTGAATTCAGAGGTGTCTGGTATGCTTATAATAATGAACCTGTTCTGAGGGATATAAACCTTAAAATAAATAAGGGTCAGACTGTTGCGATTGTCGGAAAATCAGGAGCGGGGAAGTCAACACTTGCTGACCTGTTGCCACGGTTTATCGATGCCGACCGTGGAAGCATCTTTATAGACGGAAACGATATCCGCGACCTGAAAATTACCGATCTCCGTTACCTTATGGGCATCGTAAGCCAGCATCCCATACTTTTTAATTCTACATTTACTGAAAATATAGCTTTCGGAGTTAATGTTGCGGTGCCTGAAAAAGTAGAAAATGCTGCAAGGATAGCCAATGCACATGATTTTATTATGGAGACTGAAAACGGTTATGAGAATAATGTGGGTGAATCGGGTAACAAACTGAGCGGAGGTCAAAAGCAAAGAGTTAGCATTGCCAGGGCCATAATGGCAAATCCACCTATACTGATACTTGATGAAGCAACATCTGCCCTTGATACCGAATCGGAACGCCTGGTACAGGATGCAATACTCAAGCTTATGCAGAACAGGACATCAATAGTTATAGCCCACAGACTTTCAACAATTCAGCATGCCGACATGATCGTTGTCCTTGACGAAGGCATGATAGTTGAGACGGGTACACATGCCGAGCTTATTGAGAAGAAAGATGGTTTTTACGCTAAGCTTCATAGTTTTCAGGCGATCTGATGATGCAGGGAGGGAGAGGGGGAGATCGTTCTCTATTATCTGTGTAACTAAATGATTGATAATAATATACAATCAAATTACAATAAAATTCTTAATATGTTTAAGCGAAGTATAATATTTCTTATAGTATCGGTATCGGTATCGGTTTCGTTATTGTGTTCCAACACCTTGCAGGCTCAGAAAGCAAAACATACATTTAAATTCAGTTCTGCAGAATTTCTTCTTGATGATGCTCCGTTCCAGATAATAAGCGGTGAAATACATCCGGCAAGGATTCCAGCCGAAAACTGGCGGCATAGCATTAAGATGGCTAAAGCCATGGGTTGTAATACGATCTCCGCTTACATCTTCTGGAATTTTCATGAATCCGAAGAGGGCATCTTTGACTTTTCTACTGAAAATCATAATTTAGGTGAGTTTATCAGGACAGTTCAGGATGAAGATATGTTTCTGATTTTAAGGCCCGGCCCTTATGTCTGCGCTGAATGGGATTTTGGCGGCTTGCCCCCGTATCTGCTTCGCATACCTGATATTAAAGTAAGATGCATGGATCCGCGTTATATGGCTGCAGCTGAACGCTATATCGCCAGGCTGGCCGAGGAGATAAGGCCATACCTTATTACAAAAGGTGGTCCAGTCCTTATGATCCAGATTGAGAACGAATATGGAAGCTATGCCAATGACAGGAATTATTTGTCAAGGCTGAAGGAGGTATGGGCTGCAAACGGGATAGATGTCCCGACATTTACCGGTGACGGCCCCACACCCTATATGCTTGAGGCCGGCACATTGCCAGGAAGCGCAGTAGGCCTTGATTCAGGGAGCTCTCCTGGTGATTTTGAGCTTGCTGCAAAAATGAACCCCGGCGTCCCGGTATTCAGCAGCGAGACATATCCCGGGTGGCTTACTCACTGGGGGGAAGTGTGGGCAAAGCCGGATACAACCAGCCTGATGAAAGAGGTCAGGTTCCTTATGGATAATAAAAAATCATTTAATTTTTATGTAATTCAGGGAGGTACAAATTTTGGATTCACCGCAGGCGCCAATTCAGGCGGGAACGGTTATGAACCTGATATAACAAGCTATGATTATGATGCACCGGTAAATGAGCGGGGAATGGCAACCCCGAAATATGATGCCCTGAGAAAGCTTATCGGATCTTACCTCCCTAAAGGTAAGAAGCTTCCACCAGTTCCGTCTCTTGTCCCTGCAATTGAGATACCACTTATATTCCCTTCGAGATTCACTTCAATATGGGATAACCTTCCGCAACCTGAAAATTCCGTTACACCCAAACCATTTGAAGCTTATGGTCTCGATTACGGTTTTATCCTTTACCAGACGGAGCTGACAGGCCATAAGAAAGGCAAACTTACGGTGACAGAAATTCACGATTATGCGACCGTTTTTCTGAACGGGGAGTATGTTGGCAGGCTTGACAGGCGCGAGGGAATAAGTTCTATCGACCTGCCTGAATCTAAAGCCGCTAACCCTCTCCTCGAAATTTTGGTGGAAGGAATGGGACGGATAAATTTTGGACAGAATCTTATTGACCGGAAAGGAATTACCGACAGGGTGACTCTTAATGACATGACCCTGATGAACTGGAAAGTTTATAAACTGCCAATGGACAGCAAGTTTGTTTACGACCTGCGATCCTCCGGTAGAGTCATGAATAAACCCGGAATATTTTTCAAAGGCAATTGTTCACTTGCTGTTACAGGAGATACGTATTTTGATATGTCAAATTACAAAAAGGGAATTGTCTGGGTTAATGGCCATAACCTTGGCCGCTACTGGGATATAGGTCCGCAGAAACGGCTTTACTGCCCGGCTTCTTTCCTGAGGCTTGGAATGAATGAAATTATAATCTTTGATATCCTTCAGACTGATCCCCGGCCTTTTATCGGGGTTCCGGCTCAGGAATAAATAAATAAATAACTATCCGATTATGAAGAAATCAATTATTATCCTGCTGCTGTTTTTGGCTTCAACAATTTTACAATCACAGACAATATGGACAAATGTCAGGGATCGTGGTGCTGATCCAACCGGTAATATTAAATGTACAATGGTTATAAGCGATATTATCGGTGAACTTTCCGGAAAAGGAGGAGGAACATTGTTTTTCCCTGCCGGAACTTATCTTACAGGACCAATCATCCTGAAAAGCAATATCACCATCTGGCTCGATGCCGGTGCTTTAGTAAAATTTTCTGATGATTTTGATGATTATCTCCCTATGGTACAGTCGCGGTGGGAGGATGTAAGGGTGAAAAACTTCGCCTCACAGATCTACGCGTACCAGTGTGAAAATATTTCAATCCGCGGGAGAGGTCATTTTGAAGGGCAGGGTAAAAAATGGTGGGATTTTATGAGAACCGCCGGTACAAACCAGCAGTCCCCGAGCAAATGGCAGGAGATTTTTAAGAAAGAGAATGAAGCCCTCCTTGCAAAAAATTCATATATAAGAGCAAAGAATAACTTTCTCAGACCTCCCATGGTCACAACCTATGAATGTAAGAATGTTCTCATTGAGGGTGTCAGCTTTTCAGATCCTCCTTTCTGGACCATTATGCCTGCTTTCACTGATAACATAACTATTACAGGCATCACTATTGAAAACCCTTCCAATTCCCCGAATACAGACGGCATTGACCCTTCGTCCTGCAGGAATGTACATATATCAAATTGCCATATCACGGTCGGAGACGATTGCATAGTTATCAAGTCAGGCCGTGATGAGGATGGAAGGGAAGCCGCCAGCCCAACAGAAAACATAACCATTACCAACTGTACAATGTTGAAAGGTCATGGTGGCGTGGTAATAGGAAGTGAGATGAGCGGTAACGTAAAACGGGTGGTCATTTCCAATTGCGTTTTTGAAGGCACTGACCGGGGCATCAGGATTAAAACAATGAGAGGAAGGGGCGGGGTCATTGAAGATCTCCTCGTGTCCAATATTGTTATGAACAATATGATAAATGAAGGTGTTCTTATCACCCTCCGCTACCAGCGGACCGATCCGGAGCCATTGTCAATCCGCACTCCTGCCTGCAAAAATGTCCGGATATCAAATATTATAGTCAGGGGTGGTCAGAGACCAGTCGCGATTTACGGCCTTGAGGAGAGAGATGTATCGCAGATATCATTCAGCAATATGGAAACTGTTACCACGATGGGAATTCTTATTGAAAACGGATCGGGCATTAATTTCCATGATATAATGATGGATATAAAAGAGGGCAGTGCCCTGGAAGCAAAAGATTCGAAAAAGATCACATGGGATAAAGTAACTGTTACATCATCTGCTCCTGAACTACAGTTACTTAAGCTTACAAACTGCAATGAAGTTTTAGTGACAAATTGTTATCAACCCGGTGTTATCCCTGTACTCATAAACGAAGATGAAAAGACCGAAAATATAATTGTGGCAAATAATATTTTGCCAGGAACTGTTTCTCTTACTGCCAATAAGGGAAAGAATATCACAATCAATAATAATATAGTCAAAAAATAGACCTTCTCAATATGAAAACCCACACTATTCATATAGCAGCAATGGCTGGCCTTATTATTCTTATCTTCATATCATCAGCCTGTATGTCCGGGGTATCCAATACAAAGCCAGCCGCTGAAAAGTGGTCCCTGAGAATGGCAAATACTGTTATGGTGCAATCCGACAGTCTCATCCGGTATGTAAGCGGTAATCCCAAGTGGGCATATGATGTAGCATTCCTGGGAATGGCAATTGACAGACTCGGGAATATCGATCCGAAATATTCAAAATACATGGAAAGCTGGGTCAGCTATTTTGTTCATCCGGATGGAACCGTTACTGATTACAGGCTGAAGGAGTATAATCTCGACAGGATTTTCCCTGGCAGGAATGTCATTACCGTCTATAAAAGAAATCCCGAACAGAAATATAAGATTGCCCTTGATAATTTTATTGAACAGCTGAAGACGCACCCGAAGACAAACGCGGGAGGTTACTGGCACAAGAACATATACCCGTGGCAGATGTGGCTCGACGGGATTTTTATGGCATCAACCTATATGGTGCAGTATGCTAAGGAGTTCCATACTCCTGAATGGTTCGATACTGCAACATTCCAGACAAAGCTCATTTATGACAAAACGCTCGACCCTTCATCGGGCTTGCTTATGCACGCCTGGGATGAAAGCAGGCAGCAAAAATGGTGCGATCCTTCAACCGGCAAATCACATTATCCATGGAGCCGCGCCATGGGCTGGTACACAATGGCGATTCTCGATATTCTCGACTATCTGCCTGCCGATCACCCTGACAGGGATGCCCTGATCTCGATCCTGCAGAAAACCTGTGAAGCTCTTCTGAAAGTACGGGATCCTGAATCCGGGCTCTGGTACCAGGTGTTGAATCAGGGAGGCAGGGAAGGGAATTACCTTGAAGGATCAGGTTCAGCCATGTATATTTATGTGTTTGCCAAAGGAGCCAGACTTGGTTATCTTGATAAAAAATATATCGATATTGCTAACAGTGCATTTGACGGCTTCATAAAGAAGCTTGTTACAGTTGATGACAAAGGGATGGTGACAATTCACGATATCTGTGGTGGCTGCGGACTTGGAGGCAATCCATACAGGGATGGTTCATATGAGTACTATGTAAATGAAAAGCGTTTCGATAATGATACCAAAGGGGTTGCCCCGTTTATACTGGCAGCTATTGAGCTCGGCCGGTAATTATTTAACTCCGGTTGATTACATGAAAAAATTTGTCTTACTGCTTTTGTTTGCGGTTTTCATAATAGCATGTGGAACAGAAAGAGATAAAAATATTTCTGGTTTCAGATGGAGTGAGGAAAAAGCAAATTCGTGGTACGATTCATTACCCTGGATAAAAGGTTTTAATTATGTTCCAAGCTATGCCGGCAATACCACCGAATGGTGGGAAAATCCGCTGGACACTGCTATAATAGGCAGGGAGCTGGGCTGGGCGCATGATCTTGGCTATACCTCCACCAGGGTATTCCTCCAGTATATTGTCTGGAAAAATGATCAGGGAAAATTTAAAAAGAATTTTGAACTTTTCCTGGATCTGGCCGGGTCACGGAAAATAAGTGTAATACCTACACTTTTCGATGATTGTGCTTTTGGTGAACCTCTGCAACTTGATCCTTACCCGGGAAAGCAGCGTGATGTTATACCCGGAATGATTCTTTCAGGTTGGACTCCTTCGCCCGGCAAAAAACTGGGGACTGATCCCCTGGAAACAGAGATGCTCCACAGTTACGTTAATGATATGTTGAGAAGCTACGGGAAAGACACACGGATTATCATATGGGATTTGTTTAATGAACCCATGAACCGTGCCAAGACCGGTACTCCTGATTTTTTGGCCAGGCTTTTTACCTGGGCGCGAGAGGCAAGTCCTGATCAACCACTTACAACTCGCTATATGGTCGGGACAGAATGATACTCCTTCAAACATAGTGATGCTGGCATATTCCGATATTATTTCGTATCACCTTTACTCTGACAGTCTGGCAATGGCTGGTAAAATTACTTTGCTTAAAAAATATAACAGGCCAGTTATCTGTACGGAATGGATGGCCAGACCCTCACGAAGCAGTTTCGCCAGAGAACTTCCGTTATTTAAATCCCGGAAAGTAGCTGCCTATCAATGGGGTCTTGTTAATGGTAAAACCCAATGCCAGTATCCATGGTGGAATAAACCGGGGGGCGGGGTAGATTCGGTTTATGGATGGTTCCATGACATTCTTAATTCTGATGGAACAGCTTACCGGCAGGAAGAAATTGAGGTGATCAGGAAATATTAATTTGATATTACCTGTTCTTTTTTCAATGTTCTGAAAAGCCGGATATTATCTTAAAATACCTGATAAGGTTCATAGAATCTGGCTTCCCGTGCTGAAGCACTACTAATTTCAATATTCTAAAAATATTTTCTAATGCATTGAATATCATTGCATCTGAGGAATTATATTCTGATTATAACCGGATGTTAAAATTAGTTAATAAATGTTAAATAATTTGATAAGATAAAATAGGTTTATAAATTTGGTCAACCATGTTGAATTATAATAACCATGCATGAATTATAATCATCTTGTATGAATAATAGTAATTGTGATTGAATCTATTCTTACAGTCAATTTAAATCGCATTCTGAAAAATTAACCCAAACCAACTAACCCTGAAACTATGAAGACCAATCTGAAATTTATTACCTGAACAATCGCTATTGCTGATTTTAAGGAGCATGAGATCTTCGATCAGAATATTTGAAGAGTACATTGTGCAGCCTCCTGACAAATCACTCATAAATATTCTGAATGATTTGTCCGGCAACCAGCTGATACAATTGAATCTTCTCCTGGTATAACACTGAAGCTTATACTTAATAAAATCACTGTTAATTCGGTAACCGGGTCCTTTCCCGGCAATCTTATTCTGTTTACAATTTAAAATCTTAAATTTTTCTTTCATGGTAGAAAATACTGAAAAGAAGATGCACTGTACAGGAATGCATTGGTTTAAGTCAATGGCAATGACCAAAATGTGGCTTTTTGTTTTTTTGTCTGCATTCTGTTCAGCTGTATTGGCGTCGTCGGCTGACGCAGCAAATATCGGTGAACAACAGAATGTTGTTACCGGAGTGGTAAAAGATGGAGCTACCGGAGAAACTTTGACCGGTGTGACTGTTGTTGTAAAAGGGACCCAGCTGGGCGCCCTGACCGATATCCAGGGGAAGTTCTCGATCAATGTACCCCAGGAGGAGGTTACTCTTATGATATCATTTATAGGGTATACAGCACAGGAAATTCTGGCCAGGGTTGGCACTCCCGTTGATGTGGCTTTAGCACTCGAAGTGACCCAGATATCTGAAGTTGTGGTAATAGGATACGGAGTTCAGAAAAAGGAGTCTGTTGTTGGAGCTATTACACAAGTAAACAGCGAAGCGCTGATGAGATCACCGACACAAAATGTGACCAACGCAATAACAGGAAAGTTATCAGGAGTTCTGACAATTCAGCAGACCGGGCAGCCTGGTTCTGACGATTCCGAAATCATTATCCGTGGATTGTCAAGCTGGAGCGGTTCTCAACCCCTGGTTATGGTGGATGGCGTTCAGCGTGATTTCTCCGACCTCGATCCCGGCCAGATTAATACTATCTCGGTATTAAAAGATGCTTCGGCAACCGCGGTGTTCGGCGCTAAAGGAGCTAATGGGGTAATCATTGTCACAACCAAGAGAGGTGCCCTCGGCAAACCCAGGTTCACCGTGAGCAGTCAGACAGGTATCGAAAAAGCAACCCGGCTCCCGGATCATATTGATGCTTTTACAACTATGTCAATGTGGAATGTTGCACTGAAGAATGAGCAAAGATATGGAGATCTGATTTCCAACACTATTCTTGGAGAATACCAGCATCCCTCATCACCTCTGAAAAGTCTCCAGTATCCCGATGTAAATTATTTTGATATTCTGATGAAAGATTTTGCCCCTACTACAAATGCTAATATAAATGTACAGGGTGGAACCGATTTTGTCAAGTACTTCTGTTCACTCGCTTATCTGTATGAGGGTGACTATTTTAAATCCTACCGCAGCGGATATAATAGTACTTCAAACTTCTTCCACAGGTTTAATTACAGGGCTAACCTGGATTTTTCGCTTACAAAGACAACCCAGCTTTCGCTCAATCTCGGGGGCGATTTCAGTGTCAGAAATAATGCAAACAGTGGTTACTGGGGAGATATGTACTTTTCGTCAACCACATTATTCCCGGCATATTTTCCTGCCTGGCTGCTTGAAATGGTTCCGGATCCGGATTATCCGGCTGATTCCGGAATCAGGTTGTCCAATGCCCTTGGTGACTGGTCAGGTAATCCGTACACACGCATGAACAGCGGGGGATTCACCCAGAACACGGGATCAAAACTATATACTGACCTGATATTCACTCAGAAGCTTGATTTTCTGCTTAAAGGATTGTCATTAAAGGCAAATGCTTCTTTAAGCACATCCTTTGAAACAACATCTTTAACCTCAAGTTATTCATTCCCGGAGTACACATTGGATTACTCCAAGATTCATGTTGATGAGAACGGGGAAGTCACTTTGGACTCAAATCCCTGGTTCCGCATTGGGCAGGGAAATGAAGTCTATAAACAGAATCCCCTGGATATTAATGTTGGTGGTCTGAATGGAGGTTATTACAGAAATCTCTATTATGAATTCTCTATTAATTACATGAATTCATTCGGGAAGAATAATATCTCAGGATTACTCCTTATGAACCGCCAGGAACAGTATAGTGGTACGAATTTCCCTTATTATAATGAAGCATTTGTCGGAAGAGCCACATATGATTATTCGCGGAAGTATCTATTTGAGGTAAATATCGGGTATACCGGATCTGAACGGTTCGCTCCCGGCAACAGATTCGGATTTTTCCCGTCAGGGGCCCTTGGGTGGGTGGTATCGGAAGAAGACTTCTTCAGAAATGCCGTTCCGTGGATGAATAAGCTGAAAATCCGTTATTCACAGGGACTTGTCGGAAGCGATTATGCTTCCGCCCGCTGGTTATATAAAAGTGATTACTACTATGATTCAAGGGGTTATATACGTGAGGACAGGGGTGCAAACACAACAGCACAATGGGAAGAGGCTATGAAAAGAGACCTTGGCTTTGAATTTGGCTTCTTTAAGAATCTGGTTACGCTCAATGTCGACTTGTTCGATGAATATCGTGACAAAATGCTTCTTACACCGAGAAGCGTTACCTTCCTGGTAGGGAATTCATTTAAGGACCTGAACCTTGGCAGTTTGAAAAAACATGGTATTGAAGTTGAAATTGAGTATAATAAAACGACAAGTTATAATCTGAATTACTTTATCAAGGGTATTTTTGGATTCAATGAAAACAGGATCCTTAATAAAGACGATCTGCCGTATGCGCCTGAATATTCCAAGGATGCGGGCAAACCACTAGGAGCAGAGTTATCCGGTGTCGAGCTTACAGGTACGGGTTATTTCACGTCTGTTGATGATATTCATAACAATCCGGCTCCGGTAACCCCTGACAAACTGGTCCTTGGTGACTATAAGTTCCTGGATTATACAGCAGACGGACTCATTACAACGCTTGATATGCACCCTATTCCAGGTAACAACTATCCGCCAATAACTTATTCGTTGTCAGGCGGAATCTCGTACAAAGGATTCAATTTTAACATGATGTTCCAGGGTAATGCAGGGAAATATGTTGATTTTTTCGGATCATATGACATTGAATTCAGAAGAAATACCTGGCGTGTAAATACTGCGCAGTTAAACTACTGGAGGCCCGATAATCAGATAACAAACGATCACCCTACCCTTCATGCAGTGGCAAGTTCAACTCCTCAGCTTAACTGGGGCGGTGGTGAATCGGACCAGTACAGCATCAGGGTAAAGGACCACAGCTGGAGGAATTCTGATTATCTGAGGCTGAAGGAAGTTTATGCAGGTTATACTTTTAATACTGCAGGACTGACCAAAGCCATCGGAATTTCTAACTTAAATGTCTATCTCTCTGCAAACAACCTGTTTACTATAACCCCCCTGATTGAGGGTGATCCTGAGAGGAAATCATTTGCTAACGGATATTATCCGATCTTTTCTACATATAACCTGGGAGTGAAATTCGGATTCTAATTGCCTAAAACACAGATATTATGAAAAAATATATCATATCATTATTATTAACCGGATTTATCTCGATTATGTTCTCTTCATGTGAGAAATATCTTGATAAATCGCCTGAATCGGCATTTACAGAACAGGAGGTTTTTTCCAAGCTGACTAACTTCAAATTATTTTTTGGCAGTGTGTATGACGGAATTGTCGATGGGTGTGATTATAACATAAAATTAGGATTTTCCCTCTGGTTCAGCATGTGGGATCGTAAATTCAGCTGGGATGCCTTATCTGATATGAGCGATGCAGGTCGTATGCGTGAAAATCAAACTATAAAGGGAGGGAATATGGGATCTCTTGTTGATTATTTCACCTACACCACCGCAATAGGGAGCGTTACAGGAAACCAGAGACCTATTCTCGGTTCTCAATTCAGTGTAATAAGAATCGCCAATATCTGCCTTCAGAAGATCAATATGATAAACGATGCGAGCGAGGAAGAGAAAAATGATCTTATTGCTCAGGCTCATTTCGTCAGGGCGTTTGCACATTTTACACTGTTCAGGGTATGGGGGCCGATGCCATATCTTACCAACCCACTGGGGCCTGAAGATCAGTGGGATATCCCCAGACTTTCCAAGCACGAGACACTGATGCGTATTGCTGCAGACCTCGATACAGCTTATTCATTTTTTGAAAAAGCAAATATGATGAGAAGGGATAATCCGGTCGTTGGCGGAGCGGGACACCTTAACAGTCCTGATCAGTTCAGGCCCACAGGTGTAACAAGTAAAGCACTGAGAGCCCGTGTTCTTCTATATGCTGCCAGTCCCCAGAATAATGAGCTGGGTGCAAAAGACTGGGAGGAAGCTGCGAAAGCCAACTGGGAAGCAATAAAGCTATCTGAACAATGGGGTTATTTCCTTCTGACTCTGGCAAACTACAAATTCAACTATAACTATACTAATTACTCTGACGAACAGATATGGGGCTGGGCTTCCGGTTCTTATAACTATAGTAATGGAAGGATGGCGGGGCTTATGAATGGAATATTTGCCGCTAACAAGCAAACGGCCTCCGGAGAATGCCCGACCCAGAACATTGTCGATAAATTTGAATCAAAATGGGGCGATCCTCTCGACTCTGATACGAGGCGATCTGCAGCTGCAGCAATAAACCATTATAATGAGCAGGATCCTTATAAGGATCGTGATCCTCGCTTCTATATTGATATTATTTATAATGAGGCTCCGATACCTAGTTATGGTACTGCAAAGATTTACCAGCAGACAACGGGAGGTACAACAACTTACAGTGAACTTCTTGATGCATCATATGCGGGCAGGACAAGAACCGGGTACTATCAAAGAAAAACCTGGGGCGAGCAAAGTGTAAAAAACAACGTATCGCCGCTTTATACCGATCCTGTAATCAGACTTACTGAATTATATCTTAATTATGCGGAAGCGGCCAATGAGGCTTACGGACCCAATACGCCGGCTCCGGGTGCAGATTTAAGTGCAGTACAGGTGATCAATGATGTGGTCAGGGCAAGGGTTAATATGCCTCCTGTCCAGGCGTCATTGTATAACGATGATAAAGATCTGTTCCGGCAAAGAATAAAAAATGAAAGAGATGTGGAGCTGTGTTTTGAGGGGCATCATTATTTCGATATCCGCCGCTGGATGGATGCTCCTGTTCTAATGACAGGACCATTAATGGGTATGCTGATCGAAAAGCTTCCTGCCGGATATGACGCCGTTGCTTTTCCCAGAGGTTATAAACATACAAGAGTAGAATTACCGGCTGAACGGCAGAGTAAGTGGAAGGACGCTATGTATTATTTCCCTTTTGGAACTATCGATAATTATAAATTAAAAGCATTCACACCAAATATACTTTGGTAATTTAATACATACAGTTATGAGATTTTATCAGATATTGTTGAAAAAAATATGTCTTGTCACTTTGCTTTTAACAGGCCTGTTCTCCCTGAATATCATGAATGCCCAGAGAACACCTGCAAAAAAGGTTACCATAATAACTGTTAATCTGAAGGTGACGGATGATTATGGGATCCCTGTTCCGGGAGCCCAGGTCGTTATAGGAGAAGGAATACGGCATGCAGAAACTGATCAAAACGGTTCTCTTTCTTTTCAGGCTTCTACTATTGACCTGATTACAGTTTCAAATCCTGGTTACGAGAAAATAGAAACAAATGTAAGCGATATACTTGCGGCCAGCACCGTGGTCCTTAAAAAGTCGAAGCTGTATAAGACTTCTGATGATATGGTCCCTCTGCCTTTCACTGAAACGGCAAAAAGAAATCTTACTTCAGGTACCAATGTTGTTAAGGGAGACTTGCTTGATAAGTACCCGTCCACTGATCTGCGCAATGGATTAACTGGTTTGGTACCAGGTCTTGAAATTATCGAGAATAACGGATCGACTGGTTTGAGCCCTGAGGAAAAATTAGGAAGATTTGGTGCAACTGAGAGAGCATCAATGTATATAAGGGGGCGGAAACCACTTGTTATAATTGATGGAATGCCAGGGGATATCTCTGAAATTCAGATCGATCCTCAGGAAATAGAATCTGTTTCAGTAATAAAGGACATTACAGGTAAATCAATGTTTGGGCCTCAGGCTGCCGATGGACTTATCCTTATCAAAACTAAGAGAGGGATAAAGAACGAACGTATTTTAAATATTAATGCCGAAGACGGTGTCAGCATTGTTGACAGGTTCCCTGAATGGACCTCCGGTGCAGAATACGCCCAAATGAACAACATAGCAAGGGCGAACAGCGGGCTTGAGCAACCATATGACGCTGTTGCTCTTAATGCATATTCAAAAAATGATCCATACGATATGTATCGTCCAAGCAGTAATTACAGGGATATGATGCTGAAAAACACAAAGTCTTTCAAAAGAGTTAATTTATCATCGCAGGGGGGAAATGACATAGTTCAGTATTTTGCATATGTTGGTTATAATGGGGAAGGAGATATATATAAAATTGGCGCAACTTCTAATTTCAGCAAAATAAACACCAGATCAAATATTGATATAAATGTCAATGATAACCTGAAGATCAGGTTTGACTTTTACGGAGGCTTGACTTTCAGGAAATCGCCTAATTATGGTTATGACTCAGATTATGGAGATGATGACGATAACGATGCCACTCTTGATATCAATGAATTCGACAGGGTTATAAAGGATATTACAACAATTTCACCTGTTGCATTCCCTGTTTATGCAAATAATGATCCTTCTCTGAAATCTCCATGGTATGGGGTCACCCCGGATTTCTCAACAAATCCCATAGCTCGTCTTACACGTAATGGATATTATACTGAGTCATCAAGAATCGGTAAGCTGTCATCTGTGTTTGAATATGATTTTTCTCAACTGATCGAAGGACTGAAATCCACGACGTTTGTCGGTTTGGATGGATTGTACCTTATCAGAATCGGAAAAGCAACCGATTATATAGCCTATAATGTGAATCCTTCGAAAACCACCCTGGGTGCAGATACCATTTTGCTTACCAAGCTGCATGACGGTGTGGATATGTCGAGTATGGCAAAACTGCATGACTATTATTACCAGCGTCTGGCATTCTACGAAAATTTAAGCTTCAACAGATCGTTCGGTTATCACGATGTCAGTACCGGCCTTACATATTATGCATACAAGGCAACCAAAAACGGGATTGAAGAACCACAAAGGGAGCAAAGCATAATCTGGACAGGTGGATATTCATTTAAGGATAAGTATAATTTTCGGGCGGTCCTGGATTATTCCGGTACTTTCAGTTTTGATGCCAACAAACGATTTGTCCTTCTGCCATCCCTGGGCGCAAGCTGGGTAGTTTCTGATGAAAGCTTCATGTCAAACCTTAAGTTTGTTAATTATTTGAAATTGAGGGCTGAAGCAGGTATTATCGGTGATGAGAACTTCGAAAATCCATTCCTTTACAGAGATAACTGGACTACCAATACTTCAGGTGCAGTTTTTGGGCCTTATTCAACTAACCCATGGTTCGGGTCGACACAGGATAACCAGGTCTACAGAGTTGCACCTTCCAGAACGGGGAATTCAGCAATCACCTGGGAGAAAAGAAAGGAAATCAGCGCCGGTTTTGACGCCCTTTTGTTCAACAATAAAGTACTGGTCGATTTGACCTATTATTACAATCAGAGGGATGGAGAAATCGTTCAGCTGACCAATTCGCTGCCTTTAATTGCAGGAATTTCAAGTGCAATTCCATATTATAATTTTAATAAGACTGCATACTTTGGCCTTGAAACAGGATTGAGTTACACAGGGAAAGCCGGCGATCTCAGATTTACTCTGGGAGGTACTGCAGTTATTCAGAACAGCAGGATATTACAGTACGATGAACCCAACTACAGATTTGATTACCAGACAAGGGTAGGAAAGCCTGCTGACAGTTACTGGGGACTTACTTATTTAGGAAAATTTACAGATGATGCAGAAACCACAGTTATCCCTCAGATTTACGATGCCGTTCTTCATGAAGGAGATCTGAAATACCAGGATATGAACCTTGATCAGGTAATTGATGATAACGATATGAGTGCAATCGGCCATACCCTGCCTCGTCTTTATTATTCTCTGAATGCAAAATTTAATTATAAGAACCTTGAGTTAACTGTAATAGGCACCGGAAGAGCCCTTTATGATATTCCTCTGACCAACAGTTATTTTTGGAATGGGTGGGGTGATAATAATTATTCTGCATTTGTGAAGGATAATCTGGGAGGAGCCTACCCTAAGCTTACTTATTACAAGGTTAATAACAATTTTGTAAATTCAGATTTCTGGCTTACAAAAGGAGGATATTTCAAGATCCAGAATGTTGAACTTGCTTATAACCTTCGTTCTCAGTTGTTGCAGGGTATCGGGAACCGTGGTGCCCGCCTGTTTGTCCGCGGAGCAAACCTTATGACCCTGACAAAGGTAAAAGATGTTGATCCTGAATCAGTTGACTCAGGCGTTTCCTACTATCCACTGTTCCGAACGTTCACAGGAGGTATCAGTTTAACCTTTTAATTTTTGAATACTATGAAAGCTAGAATAAAACTTATCATAAGCCTCATATTTTTGGTTCTTTTTACATCGTGTGTCAAATACCTGGAACCATACCCGAATGGGGACCGCTCATATGATGACCTGTGGGGGTATCAGGGTATGGTACAGGGACTTGTCGGACAATGCTATGATTATATGCCAAGGCTTTATAACGACAATGAAGGCGTTTACCTTGATGGTGCAACCGATGATGCAGTCCTTACAAGTTCAACAAATGATATGAGAAGACTTGCCCTTGGGGCATTGCCTACCAGCAGGGATGCTTTTGCTACCTATTGGGACAGGGACTATAAGGCAATCAAGCTGGTAAATACTTTCCTGAAGGACAGAAGAGGTTATAATACACGTTTTCTGATTGATGCTCATTTCAATGATCTGGTGAAAAATCGTCTCCAGGGTGAGGCATTTGCACTTCGTGCCTGGTTTTACTGGGACCTCCTGGAAAAATTCGGAGGTGTGGCGACCGATGGCCGTCTATTGGGAGTTCCTATTATCCTTGATCCCATCGACCCGGACAGTGATGTTAATTTTGAACGGAACACCTATGATGAATGCATTCAGCAGATACTTGATGACTGTGATTCGGCTTATCATTACCTGCCAATTGCACACCGCGATTACCTGGTGCCTGTTACAGCCGACAGGGCCTATGCAGGGGGTCGTTACTGGGGCCGTTGGGATGGAATATCAACCAGGGCATTAAAAGCAACTGTTTTCCTGACATGGGCCAGCCCGCGATTCAATCCAGGCAGTTACAATTCCAGATGGGATTCTGCTGCCAGCAATGCTAAGAAAGTAATAGACTTTAAGCTTACCAGGGACGGAGTTCAGACGAACGGATTTAATCCGGTAAACTCAATGAACTGGTTAAATCCCAATTTCCCGGGCATAGTTATTTCTGCAAGATACACCAATTCAAGTGATGTAATGGAACGTATGTTCTATCCTGCCGGGTTCCAGGGAAATGGTGAAATAGGACCGACCCAGGAGCTGGTCGATGCATTTGGCACAGCCAGTGGATACCCTATTACGGATCCCGCAAACAGAGGAGGTTACAGTGAAACAAATCCTTATACGGGCCGTGATCCAAGGTTCTACAGTGTGATTTATCACAATAATGCTATTTCGAAAAGATCATTGTCTCCTTTTGAAACCATGTACACATTTGAAACATGGGAAGGAGCCAAAGACGTTGCCGGTGCAAGTCCCAGTAACAGTCTTACGAATTATTATATAAAGAAATATGTATTCATGGGGTTAAACTGGTCCGATAACTCGATCAACAGGCAGCCCCATTCGAAATTCTTTTTAAGGTGGGATAACATGTGCCTTATTTTTGCCGAGGCCGGAAACCACGTCACACACAATCCGAATACAGCGATCTATGGACTTACGCCCAAAGCTGCGTTAAAGTACCTGAGATCCAGAAAAACTTATGACGGACTGACCCCAACTTTCAGTGTCAATGATCCATACCTCGATGAAGTTGCAAATGCAGGGGAAGTTATATTTGATGACCTGGTAAGAAACGAACGGAGGATTGAAACCTGTTTTGAGGGTACAAGGTTTTATGATCTCAGGAGATGGTCAACGACGCTTGAAGAGCTTAATTCAACGGTTCATGGTGTGAAAATTCAGAAAAATACTGATGGAACTTTTACGTACAATCTTGGAACTGAGATCGAACAGCGCATTTACAAGTCGGCTTATCTGCCCATTCCTTACAGCGAGATGCTCCGTATGAGCAAGCTTATCCAGAACGAAGGCTGGGATAATTGGAATTAAAAAAAATCAGAAATTATGAAAAAGATAATAGCACTTATTATTCTTTCACTTGGGATGGCATCCTGCTATGACGATTATGTGAAGGACTTTGTCTATTCCGGAGTATACTTCCCTTATCAGGTGGATGTCAGGACCGTTGTAGTCGGCGAGGGTTTAAAAATTAAGATCGGGGTGGCACTCGGTGGCATCAGGGAAAATCCCGTCGACAGGGTGATTTATTTCACACGTGACAACACTCTGGTTACACCCGCTATCCTTTCAACCATGTCATCCGCTGTCGCTTATATCAAGGCTGGTGTGAGCGGTATTACCTCCCTTTCGCCTCTTCCGGATAATTATTACTCGCTGAGTGATTACAACCAGATAACAATCATGGCAGGTGAACATTCAGGGGTAATCACGCTTGCAGCAGATTCTGTTAATTTTTTGTCTGATCCTGCCACCCTCAAAGCTAAATATGTTCTTCCATTGCTTTTGACGAGTGCGGTAATGGATTCTGTTATCCAGCCAAAAAAATATACTGTAATCGGCCTTATATATGAAAATATGTTGTTCGGCAATTATTATCACGGTGGTGTGACGACAATAAAGGATGCATCCGGGAACGTCATAAGCGTAAATAAATATAAGACCTCTTTACCCCAACCTGATAACAAGATATGGAAGATGTCTACCGTGGCGCCTGCTGAACTGACTGTCAATGGCTACAGTGATCAGGTCACATCCAAAGCTCAGATGAAGCTTACCCTGAATGGCGATAATATCACAATAGCCAGTGTTGCCGGGGCAGCAAAGGTAATTCAGCCGGATGGGACCAGTACCTATAATCAGGCAAATCGACTTCAAGACAGGAAAATATTTTTAAGTTATAAGTTTGCTAATGCCGATGGTACAACATCATTTGTACAGGATACACTTACTTTCAGGAACCGGTTAAGGGATGGAGTCAATGAATGGCAGGATGAGAATCCATCGCACTATTAAAAGACCAGGAGTTAATTGAGTTATCAGCTTGATATTATTAAAGTTATGATATCAAACAAATTATTGAATTTTAATAATTGCAACTGAAATATATAGATTATGGAAAAAATAAAGAAACTTTTTAGACAAAAATACCTGTATGTTTTATCAGGTTTTATTCTGACTTTATTGTACCCGGTCTCATTGATTGCCCAGACTCCGGTCACTCCGCTTTTTATGGATCCGGGTCAGTCTGTTGAGGTTCGGGTCAAAGACCTGATTTCGAGACTATCAGTAGAAGAAAAAGCAATTTTGCTGGATCACAGAGCACCTGACCTCAAAAGGCTTAATATCCTGTCAGATAAATGGAACCAGTGTCTTCATGGTGTTGTCTGGAATCGTCCTACGACCATGTTCCCCATTCCGACACTTATGGGTGCAACATGGGATCCAGAACTCATTCATGAGGTTACAACCGTTATTTCTGATGAAGCGCGGGCAATATATAACGGATGGCATACAATGGCTGATTTTCAGGGGGAGAAAAAAGGATTGATATACAGAGCTCCTGTGATAAATATAAGCCGGAATCCTTACTGGGGCCGTATAAATGAAATCTTTAGTGAGGACCCTTATCTTACAGGCCGTATGGGAGTTGCCTATGTAAAAGGACTTCAGGGTGACGATCCTAAATATCTGAAGCTTGTCTCCACCTTAAAGCACTATGCAGTTAATAATGTTGAGAACAGCAGGCAGAGTCTCAGTGCAACAGTAAGTGAAAGAATGCTTTTTGAATACTGGCTGCCTCATTTCCGTGACTGTATAGTCGAAGGTCAGGCACAGTCGGTTATGGCTTCTTATAACGCTATTAACGGTACCCCGAATAATATAAACAAGTATTTACTGACTGATATACTCAAAACCAAATGGGGATTCCAGGGTTTTGTCGTTTCAGATCTTGGCGGGGTTAGAACTATGGTTCAGGGACATGAGGCCGGGAAAATGACTTATGAAGATGCAGTGGCAAAATCGCTTATTGCGGGTTGTGATTTTTCGGATACTGAATTCAGAAGTTATATACCTTCCGCCCTGCAAATGGGAATACTCCCAATGGCAAGGCTGGATGATGCAGTATACCGGGTAATGCGCGACCGGTTTCGTCTTGGGGAGTTCGATCCGGCGGAAATGGTACCTTACAGTAAAATCCCTTTCAGCGAGATATGCAGTCCTGAACACAGGAAGCTATCTCTTGAGGTGGCTCAGAAAGGGATAGTCCTCCTGAAAAATGAAAAGAAATTACTTCCGCTTGATATTAACAAAATCAAAACAATAGCAGTTATCGGGCCCCATGCCAACGTATTTACAGCCGGAGGCTACAGCGGGAGGGCAGTTGATCCCGTAACTCCTTTACAGGGAATTAAAAACAGGGCTAAGGAAGGTATTGAGATCTTATACACGGCTGGAGCGGAGATACCTAATCCCAGAAGAAGACCTCAGCAGCAAGGCCAGCAGCAGAATCCTCCTGCGGTTTTTAACAGCGAAGAGGAATTGAAAAAAGCTGTTGAAATCGCTCAGAAAGCCGATGTGGTTATCCTTTATGTCGGAACAACCCTGAATACAGAAGCGGAAGGCCGTGACAGAACAACTCTGGTTCTTCCAGGAAACCAGGAAGAGCTTGTTGAAGCCGTTATGGCAGCCAACCCGAAAACAATTGTAGTTGAAATGAATGCCGGACCACTTGCTGTTCCATGGATTAAAGACAATGTTCCATCGGTTCTCGAAGCCTGGTGGGCAGGCGAAGAGGGAGGAAATGCTATTGCAGACGTGATTTTCGGTAATGTTAACCCTGGAGGTAAACTTCCGCTTACCGTTTATGCTTCAGATGCACAGGTACCACCTCAGGATGAATACGATGTTACCAAAGGATTTACATATATGTATATGAAAGGAGAACCGCTCTTTGCTTTTGGTCATGGTCTGAGTTACACTAAATTCAAATATTCAAACCTGAAGATTGCATCATCGCAAATATCCAAAGATGGGCAGGTTCAGGTTAGTTTCGATGTGAAAAATACCGGTAAAAGGGAAGGCGATGAGGTTGCTCAGCTTTATGTTCATGATATTGTTTGCACTGTCGTAAGACCTGTAAAAGAATTAAGGGCCTTCCAGAGGATAACACTTAAGCCAAAGGAAACCAGAACGGTTACCCTCACTGTTCCGGCTGAAAAGCTGTCATTCTATGATGAAAAGACTCATGGATTTGTAGTTGAACCAGGGACATTTGATGTAATGATCGGCAGTTCATCCGCAGATATCCGTCTCCAGGGAATAATTGAGGTTGTTGGTAATTAATATAATCATTTCGTAGTTCTGAGTAGCAAGGTTAGTTACTGGTATGTTTTTACCAGAGATAGTGATCAGGGTATTCCCTGGTCACTATCTTAAACTATCCTGAAGAAATTTGAATTTTAATTTGATTTTTCGGAGGAATTATCACTTAACAGGAAGTAAAAATGATAAGAAATAAAAAGGTCATAAGTTGCAAAATGATAATCGCCTGCTTTATATTGGGCTCAGTATCATTATCTTACAGTTATTCTCAGACTCAGGTCCAAAATTCAGGTCCGGTGAGTATTAATGTAAATCTTAATATCGAGAAAGGACCTCTTAAACCTATATGGGCCTTTTTCGGGCATGATGAGCCAAACTATACCTATATGAAGGATGGTAAAAAGCTCCTGACAGAACTATCACAGCTTAGCAAAGTACCGGTTTATATGCGTATTCACAACATCCTGAATACAGGCGACGGTACGCCAAGCTTAAAATGGGGCTCAAGCAATGTGTATACTGAAGACAAAAACGGAAATCCTGTGTATGACTGGACAATCATCGATAAGATCTTTGATACATATGTGGAAAGGGGTATGAAACCACTTGCACAGGTAGGATTTATGCCAGAAGCATTATCTTCCAATCCTGAACCTTACCGTCGGGCCGGTATGGCGGGTGATCCTGAGGCATTGAGAAAAATTCCCCGTGGACAAGGGTTTGCGTATCCACCGAAAGATTATAACAAGTTTGCAGAACTGGTATATCAATGGGTGAAACATTCTGTAGGGAGATATGGCCAAAAAGAGGTTGAATCATGGCTCTGGGAAATATGGAACGAGCCTGATATTGGTGCCTGGAGAGGAACAACTGAGGAATATTTCAAACTGTATGATTATTCAACAGATGCAATAAAACGGGCTTTACCAACTGCTACTGTGGGTGGACCTCATTCAACGGGCCCCGGAGGTAAAAGTGGCGCTGTCTTTCTCAATGCTTTTCTTAATCATATTATCAGCGGTACCAACTATGCTACAGGAAAACCGGGAGTACCCATTGACTTTATCGCTTTTCATGCAAAAGGATCACCTCAGGTTGTTAACGGGGTTGTAAGGATGAATATGGGCAAACAACTTAATGATATTAATAAAGGATTTGAAATTATCTCCTCATTTCCGTCACTTAAACATCTGCCTGTCATTATTGGTGAATCGGATCCCGAAGGATGTGCAGCTTGTGCAGAGCAATTCTATCCGAATAACGGATATCGTAACGGAACATTGTATCCCAGCTATACTGCGGCGTCCTTTGCCCGTGTATACGACCTGGCAGAAGCATGGGGAATAAATTTAAGAGGTGCAGTGACCTGGGCATTTGAATTTGAAAATCAACCGTGGTTTGCAGGTTTCAGGGACCTGGCTACAAACGGGGTTGACAAGCCTGTACTGAATGTCTTCAGGATGTTCGGAATGATGGATGGAACCAGAGTGGGGGTGAGCAAGGGTACAAATTATAACTATATTATTATCCGTGACTCAAGTGTACGTGGTAAGATGCCTGATATCAATGCCTTAGCTTCTAAAGACGGGAAGTCTGCCACGGTACTGGTTTGGAATTATCATGATGATAACATTATTCCCGCACCTTCGGATGTCGATATTATCGTATCCGGATTCCCAGCAGGACAAGTCAGGCTGGAACATTACCGGATTGACCAGCAATTCAGCAATTCATTTGAGGTATGGAAAAAGATGGGGAGTCCGCAGAAACCAACTCCTGCCCAATATGCAGAACTTGAAGAAGCAGGAACCCTGCAACAATTCGCTGAGCCTGCTAATATGAAGGTAAATAACGGAGTAGTTACAGTGGATTTTAAGCTTCCAAGACAGGGAGTTTCACTCCTGAAATTTTCCTGGTAATTAATAATTAAGTAAATAGTAGTTAATTTGGGCAGGCGGGAGAGGTGATTTAAATTCCTGCTTTACAATTTCTAAGTAGAATTGATTATGAAAATATTACCTGATCTGGGACAGATGGATAAGCCCTCAAGGCTGCGATGGTTGATGATTACATTTGGTTTTCTTGCGACTGTGCTTAATTATGTCCACAGATTATCATTTAATTATCTCAGTGCCGAGGGTGAACTAAGGGGAATTATTTCCGATGAGGCATTCGGATATATTGGGACAGCCTTCTTTATAGCATATACCATTTCCAATGCTTTTTCGGGTTATGTCATTGATAAGCTTGGCACCCGGTTAGGCTATTCTTTATGTATGGCGGTATGGACCACTGCCGGTTTATTTCATGCATTTGTTATCACTCCTTTTCAGTTTGGCATTGTCCGTTTTGTCCTTGGAATAGGTGAAGCAGGTAACTGGCCGGCGGGAACCAAGGTGGCAAGAGAGTGGTTCCCTCCGCATGAACGATCTTTTGCGAGTGGAATTTTCAACAGCGGATCAGCTCTCGGAGCTGTAATTGTTCCTCCATTAGTTGCATATCTTGGGGTCACTTATGGCTGGCGGGCTACATTTATAATTCTTGGTGTTGTAGGATATCTCTGGCTTGTCGGTTTCTGGTTCACATATTATACTCCTGAGAAATCGCTTAAAGAGGTAAAAGATAAAATTATACCTCCGCTGAAACTCTTCAGGACAAAATTCGTGACTATGTTCACCCTGTCAAAAATTTTCCTTGATCCTGTATGGTATTTTGTTACATTCTGGATCGGCAGGTATCTGGTCGATGTTCATGGGTGGAATATGAGAAAAATAGGATGGTTTGCCATGCTGCCTTTCTTAATAGCCGACGCCGGGAACTTTATCGGGGGTTATTTTACACAATTCATTATTAAAAAGGGGTTTCCGATTCCTAAAGCAAGGATGCTGGCAATTTGCCTTTCAGCCGGTATTATGGGAGTAGCTTTGTTAATGGCTCCATTTATTATTCACTCACCGATTACGGCATTGATCATTTTCGGGATAGTAGGTTTCGGTTATACTTCTTACACTGCCAATGCACTGGCAATCCCTGCTGACGTTGTTCCGAACAGCGCTACGGCTACAGTGTGGGGACTGGCATGCATTGGAACCGGGATCGGGGGAGCCATCTTCCAGACAGTATCCGGTCTGACCCTTAAAACACTGACTGTCACAACCACATATCAGCATGCTTATAATGCTCTTTTCTTTATGTTTGCAGCTGCAGCATTTATCGGTCTGGCAATTCAGATGTTTATGGGGCCACTGGTGAAAAACAAGGATCTTGAAGAATATGTATCAAATTAGTCTTTTATTAAATTTTAGTAATTAAATTTCTATTATTTTCAATACCTGATATGAAGAATCTAAATAACAAAACACTTGGGATTATACATGCCGCACTGATTTCCTCAAAAAGTGTTCAGCCGTTTATCGATGAAATAATTCCGGAAGTAACAATAGTTCATCATGTAGATGACACAGTTCAGAATTCAAATTTCGCATCAGCACCGGGGATCATACCGAAAGAAAACTATTTTAAATTTGCTGCATACTCATATTTTCTTGAGAAAGCCGGGGTCGATATGATCATGCTTGCATGCTCAACCTTCAACAGGGCCGTTGAACTGGTCCGCCCCATGATCAATGTCCCGTTACTTCAGATTGACCGGCCTATGATGGATCTGGCAGTTCAGCAGGGAAAGAAGATTGGTCTGCTTGCTACTGTGCCAACTACGGTCCCTTCATCAGAAAGGCTTCTCAATCTGGCTGCATCTGAAGCCGGAAAGAAAATTACCGTAACTACAGTCTTATGCAGTGAAGCTTTTGCAGAAATAAAAAAGGGTAATGTAGCCAGACACAATGAAATACTACTGGCCGAAATTGAGAAACTTTCAGGTAAAGTTGATGCTATTGTGATGGCCCAGGTCTCAATGAGTGCTCTTGAGCCAATGCTTGGGAAGACCCGGGTACCAGTTTATAACAGTGGAAGGACCGGATTTATGAAAGTCAGGGAGATCCTCGAATCGATGTAAACCAGTAATTGTAAAGAAAACATTTGCTTCCGGCTGAAATACTGATGCAAAAGAGTAAATTACAATCATGCTTCAAAAGAAAAAAATACTTGACTTGCCATTCGTCTATACGGCAAATGCATTTATTAGAAATAAAGAATTATTTATAGGAGCAGGTTCGGAACGAAAAAATCCGGCATACATTGTTAATGCCGGAGATGAAAGTATCGAGAAAATTACTGATGGTCCGGGAGGAATGATGAGCTTGCTGCCGCTGCCCGGAAGCGATACAGAGCTTTTTTCAGTTATGGGGCTCTTCCCGCCATTCATCGGCGCCGAAGCAGGGGTTTACCGCCACATAAAGAAAAATGGTTTCTGGTCCACTCAAAAAGTTTTATCCTTGCCATTTGCGCACAGATGTGAGATCCTTACCTATAATGGAACTAACCATCTTTTCGTTGCTTCTGTCAGCAGATTCAAGGAGAATCCTGCTGATTGGTCCAGACCCGGGGAGTTGCACCATACTGTGATTGGTAATGACGTTAAAGAGGGCTGGCAGACTGAAATTATTCTGAGCAACCTTTTCCGGAATCATGGTATGACAAAATCAATGATAAATGGTACCGAAATGATTTGTATTTCGGGTTCTGAAGGGATTTTCGGGGTATCACCTGTGGATGACAACGAATGGAAGATTACCCGGCTATTTGATAGTGAGGTCAGTGAATTTTCATTCTTCGACATTGATAATGACGGGCAGGATGAACTTGCGGTAATTGAACCTTTTCATGGGAATTTGCTGGCAATTTACAAAAAGGAAGGATTGAAATGGCAAAAATTGTACAGTAGTCCTTTATCTTTTGGCCATGGCCTCAGTGCAGGCATTTTTAAAAACCAGAAAGTTGTTGTGGCAGGAAACAGAAGAGATTCTGAAGCCCTGGAAATGCATATTGTAAAAGGAAACGGAACGATTGAAATGGAAGTAATTGAAGAACATGCCGGACCTACCCAGACAAAGGTTTTTAATAATGAGGGAACGGATTATATATTGAGCTCAAATCAGGTAAAAAATGAGGTAGCATTATATTATTGAATATTTAAATAATTCACATGAGTTATATAGCATATGAAGACAGGATTGAGGCAAAAGAGCTGCCGGGACGGTCATTGAAATGGCTTTTTACTCCTGAAACCGGCGAGGCTAAGAATTTTACAATGAATGTTGTGAATATCAGACCGGGAAGTACGGTTAAGCCTGCACATTCTCATCCGGTCCATGAAGAAGTAATTTATATTGTCAGCGGAAAAGGAGAAGCATTCATTGACGGGAAAGTTTATGAAATACATGAAGGAACAGCTGTACTATTTTCTCCTGGTTCTGTTCATATGCTTAGAAATACGGGATCAAAGGATATGAAAGTAGCCTGCTTTTTTACACCTCCGGCAACACTGGAAAATTATACATTTCATGAAGATGTCGTTTTTCCTGAAAAATAAATTAAAATCTGAGAATCATGCAAAGGATATTAAATGACCCGGATAATTTAGTTAATGAAATGGTTGCAGGATTTGTAGCTGCCCATTCAGATATTGTTACAGCAACATCAAATCCGAGAGTGCTTAAATACGTAAAGGCTCCGGTTGAAGGGAAAGTAGGAGTTGTAACTGGTGGAGGATCGGGGCATAAACCTGCATTTGTTGGATATATTGGAGAAAACATGGTTGATGCCGTTGCAGTGGGCGAAATATTTTCATCACCTACAGCCAGGTCATTTTATGATGCAATCAAGGCATCTGATTCCGGGAAAGGAGTTGCAGTGCTGTATGGTAATTATTCCGGTGATAATATGAATGTTAAGATGGCAATGGAAGAGGCTGCCGATGATGGCATTGTTGTGAAAACCGTGATAGCTAACGACGATGTGCCTTCAGCTCCGAAAACTGAACCCGGGAAAAGAAGAGGTGTAGCCGGTGAAGTTTTAATGTGGAAAGCCGGTGGTGCAAAAGCAGCTCTCGGGGGCGATCTGGATGAAGTAATCAGTTCTGCCCGGAAAGCAATTAATAATACCCGGAGTATTGGTATTGGGCTGTCGCCATGCACAATACCTGCAGTTGGCAAACCAAATTTTACAATTGCTCCCGGGAAAATGGAACTGGGTATCGGCCATCACGGAGAACCGGGTATAAAAGTGGTTGACCTTCAAACCGCTGCCGAAATGGCCAGAAATTGTGTTGATACAATACTTCCTGATCTTCCGTTCAGCGCCGGGGATGAAGTGGTTGTTCTGGTTTCCGGGCTTGGTGCCACACCGGTTTCGGAACTTTATGTGTTTTACAGTGAAACAGCAAAAATTCTGGCTAAAGAAAAGATACGGATTTACAGGTCCTATGTCGGTAATTATTTTACTTCCCTCGAAATGATGGGAGTAACACTCACTATTATGAAACTTGATGAGGAACTTAAGACGCTGGTTGATTACAAAGCCAATGCTGCAATGTTTAAGCAATTTTAATTACGGATTTTTATGCAATACTTTGTAAACAGGGAAGGGATAAGCATTATCCGTAATGTCATAGATTCAATTAAATCAGCAAGGGATTACCTGAGTAAAATAGACGGGGAAATTGGTGATGGCGATCACGGTGTAAATATGTATAAAGGTTTCTCAATGGCTGAGAAGCAGATCAACGATTCGCATAGTTTTTCTGACGGAAATAAAATACTGGGACAGGTCCTGATGTTGGAGATAGGCGGATCTATGGGCCCGCTGTATGGAACCTTCTTTAAATGTATTTACAGGAGTCTCCGGGATATTGAAAGTATAACTGCTGCCGATTTTTTCAATGCACTTGATAGTTCCCTTAATTCAGTCAGAGGCCTTGGTGGCGCACAGGTAGGAGATAAAACAATGATAGACACGCTGTATCCCGCCACTGAAGCATTCAGAACAGGATTACAGAAAAATCTTTCCTTCGAGGAGATATTGAATTCTTCTATAGCTGCTTCAAAAACGGGTATGGAATCAACAAAAGACATGATTGCCAGGATTGGTCGATCCTCGAGACTGGGAGAAAGATCCATAGGAGTACTCGATGCGGGATCCGTATCATGCTTTATAATTCTTGAGTCAATGGGCAAGTCAATCATTCAAAAACTAAAATGGAGTTGAATAAATATTATTAGCTCTTTTTTGTGGGGAAAATATACTTTTGTGTTTTAATTATTTGAAATGATAAATATCCTTTGAAATTATGACGGGACAATTGATAATTGGGAACAGGATAAGAAAACTCAGGCTTATTCAGAAACGCACTATCCAGGATATTGCTGAAGCATGCGACCTTTCAAAAAGCATGGTATCAAAGATTGAGACCAATTCTGTCGTACCATCTGTGGCGACGCTTGTGAAAATAGCCAGGGCCCTGGGAACAAATGTATCTACCCTTATGGGTGAAAATGAAACCCAGACATCGGTAGTAATTACTGCAAAAAAGGCAAATGATAATGTCGCAAAAACAGATCGCGGTTATTATATTTTCCCTTTTGCTTCCGAGTTCAGGGACAAAAAAATGCAACCCTTCCTGTTTGTAGCGAATAAAGGTGAGGTAAAGGAGCATCATTTGACACATGAGGGGGAAGAGTTTATATATATCCTTGAAGGTACAATGAAATTCTTTGAAGGACGCAAAGAGTACATTCTGAATAAGGGTGACAGTATTTACTTTAATGCCATGGAACAGCATGGTATAATGCCGGTTTCAGATAAAGTGCTCTATCTGAACGTTTTCGTATAAATTCCATGCTTCAACACTCTTTGCGATTTAAATCATTGAACAATAATTCAAACAGAACATTACCTGATCATGAAAACGAAATTATCATTGATATTCCTGAGCCTTACCCTGCTCTCTTCTGCACAGAATGAAAAGGTTGAGATAAGTGTGGACCTGAACAAAACCAAGGGAGCAATGAAGCCAATCTGGGCATGGTTTGGTTATGATGAGCCAAATTATACTTATATGAAAGATGGCAAAAAGCTTCTGGCTGAGATTTCAGCTTTAAGCCCTGTCCCCGTTTATGTAAGGGCACATAACCTTATGTCCACAGGTGATGGAACTCCTGCACTAAAATGGGGATCTACCAATATGTATACTGAAGATAGAGAAGGAAATCCGGTTTACTATTGGAATATAATTGATTCCATCTTCGATACATATATCAGATTGAAGATGAAACCTCTTGCTGAGATCGGATTTATGCCCGAAGCGCTCTCTTCGAAGCCTGAACCCTATCAACACCACTGGAAGCCGGGTGACAATTATAACGATATATATACAGGATGGGCATACCCGCCGAACAACTATGAAAAATGGGCGGAGCTGATATACCAATGGGTTCGTCATTGTGTCGACAGGTATGGCAAAGCGGAAGTTGAAAGTTGGTACTGGGAGCTCTGGAATGAGCCAAATGCAGGTTATCTGGTGGCAGAAAACCGCCTGACAACCTATTGTAAAATGTATGATTATGCATCGGACGCTGTAAAAAGAGCTCTTCCCACAGCAAGGATTGGCGGTCCTCATGCTACAGGCGGCGGGGAACGATTTGTCGACGGTTTTATACAGCACTGCTTAAATGGCATAAATGCCGCAACCGGAAAAACAGGCGCCCCGTTTGACTTCATTGGTTTTCATGCGAAAGGACAGCCGAGAGTAAATGAAGGCAAGGTGAGGATGGGTATGAGAACTCAGCTTCAGAATATTGATGCAAGCCTCAAGGTGGTTGCATCTTATCCGGAGACCAGGAATCTTCCTGTTATTATTGGCGAGTCGGATCCGGAAGGTTGTGCAGCATGTGGCATGTATACAAATCCTGAAAATGCATACCGCAATGGCACAATGTATTCAAGCTATACGGCAGCTTCAATTGCAAGAATATATGATCTGAACGATTTTTACGGTACAAACCTTATCGGTGCAGTAAACTGGTCCTTTGAATTTGAAAACCAGCCATGGTTTCATGGATTTCGCGATCTTGCAACAAACGGGGTCGATAAACCAGTTCTTAATGTCTTCAGGATGTTTGGCATGATGTCGGGAGATCGCGTTGATGTTTCAGGTGATCTCGCATACAATTACCAGACCATAATCAGCAGCAGCGTCAGGGGAGAAAAAACGGATGTTAATGCCCTTGCATCAAAGGACAAAAAATCAGTTGCTGTCATGATCTGGAATTATCACGACGACGATATTCAGGATCCGGGTTCATCGGTAGTATTAAATATCAGAAATCTGAATGTAAAACGGGCAACTCTGACACATTACCGGATAGATGCAAGCCATAGCAACTCTTATGAGGTATGGAAGAAAATGGGCTCGCCTCAGAATCCAACTGCGGAACAGATCACAGAGCTTGAAAGATCAGGCAAACTAGAAATGATGACAAGCCCGGTAAAAGTAAAAATCAGGAATAACGAGACGAAAGTTGAAATGCAGCTTCCGCGTCAGGCAGTTTCATTGATAAAACTCAGCTATTAAACTGCCCGCAGATCCAGGATCCCGGGTAGCTCATATCTTAAATAATCTGCAGATATGTCTGTTATAGATATTTTCAAAAACACATTCTGAAACTATCTTTTCATTTGCATCAAGAAGCCGGATGTATTCGTCCATCTTTATTGCTGCCAGCTTGTAAGCTACATGTATAAGCTGTCGCATATTTGGATTATAGTATTTATTTCCCGGTACATGTCTCAGTGACCCTGCAAACTTTTTACTGTCCCAGTCTTCAACTTCATTTTTTGACGGAAGCTGAGAAATATTGATATCAATAACGTCTGCATAGGGGGCGCATAATTCTTCTGTTTTTTCAAGTGATTCGAAATAAATATTCTTGACGAAATCGAGGCCTTTGCCCCCTGATTCGGCAAGACCTATTACCTCCTCCAGCCATGTTGTACCAGCTGTCTTAAGATGTATCCCCCTGTCATGCTTTTCAAGTATTGATCCAATGAAAGGATAAATAGCAAACTTATCAGAACCTGAATGAACACTTATCTTAAGGTTTTGAGGGAGGCCGAACTCTTTAACTGCAAAATCTATCACCATAAGGTCCGCTTCAAATTCCTCTGCAAATTTTTCAGGATCGCCGGCATAGTCCACTCCTTTGTTGAAACGGCCTGAAAATTTCGGTGCAATTGTCTGCACCGGTATATTTTCCTCTCCCAGCATCTTAAGTATGAAGAGTAATTCTGCAGGTGTCTGAGGATGAGGCACTTCATCCATTGATACTTCCGTTACAAAATTACCCTTCCCCTTGGCTTTTTCTATTTTCCTGAAAATCTCCCATGCCTTAATAGCGGCAAAAAGGTATTTTTCAGCAACCTCTGTGATAAATTGTCTGGTGACTTTTAATGGTTTTTTTATTCCTTTGATCATTAACTCACCGGAGTATTTTTCAGCCCCTTTTATAAATTCGGCTATTTCCTGTTCATTCGCCTTCTTACCTATATATGAAGCCACATCAATAGTGAAGAAATCGGAACTCCCGATAAACCTGTCTACTGTGTCGAGGTTAATATGGTCGGCATCAACAAAATACGGATTGGAAAAGCCGGCTTTCCCGGTTACATAATCCGCTTCTTTTCTGACATCCGCAGGTTCAGTCCCGATTATGATATGTTCACGGTTGGATTTATTCCATACAGGTGTAATATCAATACCTTTTTTGCCAGCTTCAATAATAGCTTTCAGCTGTGCCCTTCCCTGGTGGCCGAATCTGTCGCCGAGTCCCATTGAGATTTTACCGAGGTTTTTCATAAGTATTTTTATATTATAATATGTGATTCATATTAAGAAAGATCAGACAAACAGATAAACGTTTTTTCAGAAGGAGGGTCACTCAAGAACAACCTTTTTATCTTTTGGTGCAAACACTGTCATAATAATCCAGGCAATAAGATATGCGCTTCCGGCTATAGAAAACATAACAACATAACCTGTTTCAATGCGCCCAAGGGTCTTGAAATGCTGGAGGATTCCCCCGGCTAAATATGAAACAAAAGCACCGCCGGCGGCACCGGCCAATCCGCCGATTCCTGTGATTGAGCTGACTGCTTTCTTTGGAAAGGCATCTGATACCGTTGTAAAGAGATTGGCGGACCATGCCTGGTGTGATGCGGCTGCGAGTGCAATAAGGCAGACTGCACCCCATGTGCTTACTCCTTTTGATTGTGCAAATATGATGGGCACAACCAGAACTGCAAAGATGAGCATGGTCATTTTTCTTGCCTTGAAAGCCGACATACCCTTCCTGATCATATATCCTGAAACCCATCCTCCACCTATGCTGCCTATTGTAGTCATTGTATAAATGAAGGCAAGAGGCAATCCGAATGATGAAACGCTGAGACCTGCACCTCTGACAGTGGAAAGCCAGCCGGGGATCCAGAACAGGTAAAACCACCAGATAGGGTCAGTCAGACCTTTTCCGATAAAGAATAGCCATGTCTGGCGGAACCTGAACAGCTTGAGCCATGAAACTTTCTCTTTAGTTTCATTCTGTTCATCAGCATCACTATTAATATAAGCAAGTTCACCTGCCGACACCTTTTTATGTTTTTCGGGGATTTCATAAAGAATAAACCAGAAAATGACCCAGATAAAGCCTATTGATCCGGTGATGATGAATGCAGCCTGCCAGCTCCAGGCAACAATCATTGCAGGAATAGCCAGAGGTGCCACTATTGCCCCGACATTTGTACCTGAATTGAGTATCCCGAATGCGATGGCCCGTTCTTTCTTTGGGAACCATTCGGCTATCGCTTTATTTGCTGACGGAAAGTTCCCGGCTTCGCTCACACCGAGAAAACCCCTCCAGAATCCGAAACCCCACACACCTTTGGCAAGAGCATGTCCCATAGCTGCAATGCTCCAAAGTATGACCGAAACTCCATATCCTATCTTGGTCCCGTATTTGTCTATAAGGCGTCCTGCTACGAACATACCTACGGCATATAAGAGCTGGAACGCCATAATTATGTGAGCATAGGCTTCTTCACCGATTCCCAGGTCAGATTCCAGAAGGGGTTTGAGAATACCTATAATCTGCCTGTCGAGGTAGTTAACTGTCGTTGCAAAGAAGATCAGGGCACAGACTGTCCATCTGTAGTTACTGAATTTTTTTATTTCTGTCATAGGTTCAAGTTGGGTTAATATTAAACATTATAGGTTGTGGAAGCAGTTGTTCCTCCTCTGCCTGTCCAGTTAGTGTGAAAGAACTCGCCTCTTGATTTATCAATGCGTTCATAAGTATGTGCGCCAAAATAATCGCGCTGGGCCTGAAGCAGGTTTGCAGGAAGCTTTTCGCACCGGTATCCGTCGAAATATCCCAACGCCGATGATATCGCGGGAACGGGGATGCCATAAGTCACAGCTGCTGAAACAACATTCCTCCAGCCAGCCTGCGCTTTATCTACCTTGTCGCTGAAGAATGGGTCAAGAAGGAGATTGCTTATTGAATGATTTTTTTCAAATGCTTCTTTTATCTTACCGAGGAAAGCAGACCTTATTATACAACCTCCCCTCCACATAAGCGCAATACCGCCATAATTGAGATCCCATTTGTATTCTTCGGCAGCGGCTCTCATCAGAGAATATCCCTGTGCGTAGGATACGATTTTTGATGAATATAATGCATCCTTAAGATCATCAATAAATTTTTTCTTATTTCCTTTAAATGAAGATTTTGGTCCTTTAAGGATCTTTGATGCACTGACTCTTTCACCCTTCATTGCAGACAGGCATCTGGAAAAAACTGCTTCACCGATAAGTGTAAGAGGTATGCCGTGATCGAGGGCAGTAACGGCTGTCCACTTGCCAGTACCTTTTTGTCCGGCTGTATCGAGGATCTTATCCACTAACGGCTTACCGTCAGTATCTTTAAAGGCCAGGATATCCCTGGTAATCTCAATTAAATAACTGTCAAGATCTCCCTTGTTCCACTCTCTGAACACCAGGTGCATTTCATCCGGGGTCATATGAAGAAGATCTCTCATCATCTGATAAGCTTCACAGATAAGCTGCATATCGCCGTATTCAATTCCGTTATGCACCATTTTCACAAAATGACCTGCTCCGTTTTCGCCCACCCAGTCACAGCACGGAGTTCCGTCTTCGACTTTTGCCGCGATTGCCTGGAAAATTGGTTTCACCTCCGGCCATGCTGCTTTCGATCCACCCGGCATTATTGACGGTCCAAGCAAGGCCCCTTCTTCACCTCCTGATACCCCTGTACCTATATAAAGCAATCCTTTACTTTCCACAAAAGCAGTACGCCTGTTGGTGTCAGGAAAATGAGTATTTCCACCGTCTATTATTATATCACCCTTTTCAAGATATGGAATAAGGGTATTGATCATATCATCAACCGCGGTTCCGGCTTTTACCATCACCATAATTTTTCTTGGTCGTGCCAGGGTTTTAACCAGCTGTTCTACAGAATGAGCCCCGACAATATTTTTACCTTTTGCTCTTCCGGCAAGAAAATTATCCACCTTCTGTATGGTCCGGTTAAAGACAGTTACCTGAAATCCCTTGCTCTCCATATTAAGAACAAGATTCTCTCCCATAACTGCCAAACCTATTAATCCGATGTCAGATAAGTCTTTCATTGTTATTTATTTATAAGTACATTAATCTTTTCAATGATTACGAAACGTTCATTTTGAAAGGCGTTCCCCTGAACTCCACAGCCCGACAGCAGGATTGGATATGTAAAATATTTCTTCTCCTTCTGCCAGCTGATTAAATCCATCTTTCAGCTTTTCCGGATTGTATTTTTTCAGAGCTTCACCAGGGTCGAGATACCTGAAATTAACTGATTCGATTTCCTGTCTTGTCAGATGTCCGGGGCAATAGGTGATTGAGAATCTACCTTCAGAGCTTCCATGGATAAGATGGGCGGCAGCACTCAGGTTTTGCCTTAACTCTTCATTTTCCTTAAGTGCATCAAGCGTGGCTGGGGTGCCGCGATAACCATATTTCCTGATAAGCCTGTCGATCTCCTTATCTTCGCCAAACTCCTTCAGTCCGGGGGCAAGGACGATCAATTCGCCATTATCAGCCATTGCCATCCTGGTTCTGTATATGCTCTTGTTCCCCACCCAGGTGCACTTGAATTCTGAAGGATCAAGGTATACAACGACTCTCCGCAAAGGCTTATCGAAAACTGTAAAATTTACCTTCCGGGCAAGTTCTGCAGCAAGAAGGAATACCTCTTCATCAGAACCTATAAATAAACCGCGGATCACGAGCTTTCCGGCATCATCACGGCCAATAACAGTGTGAATATATACAACAGGAAGATGTGATATAAAATGTTCAGAGGCATAGTTCAGCAGGCTTCTGACCGGGGAGCTGGTTTTCCCCATTATCCTTTCCATACCATATGTAGCTCCGATAAAATGGCTTTTATTTATGCTCTCAGAACCACCGGTTCCGACAAACAGATTCTTATTGTAATTGGCCATCCCTATTACTTCGTGCGGAACTACCTGTCCGACCGACAGGATCAGGTCATGTCCGCCGTTATTAACGAGCCTGTTAAGCTGGGCCGGCCATGAATAATCGATTACACCATCAGTCAGCTTTGAGATAAAATCACCAGGTATAGTTCCCACTGTTACCACATCTTTTCTCCAGTCATGAACACGGAAAAGTTCCTTTGGCACTTCCCGGAACATTTCCCCTATTTCGCTGTCAGTCATTGGTGCATGAGTTCCAAGGGCAGGAAGGATATCCTTCACATTACCTTTATAATACTTGTACAATAGCGTCGTTATATCACCAGCCCTCGAATGGAGCCGGGTGAAGTCTGGCGGAACGATCAGGATCTTTTTCCGTGACCCAAGCTTTACCAGGGCAGAATAGAGCCCATATTCAAGTTCATTATGATTTATTACTGTTGTCGGTGATCCCGATTGATAGTATATCATTAATTATAAACTTTCTGGAAATTAACTTTTTAATTATTATCTAATACCTGGTTTACAGATCCTTAAACTTTAAACTTTAAACCTTAAACCCATAATATCAAACCCCGCTATATGCACTGAATCCCCCGTCGACCGGGATAATAACTCCGGTAACAGCTTTTGACAGATCTGAAGCAAGGTACAGCACGGTACCAGTAAGCTCTTCCGGAACTATATTCCTTTCCATTGGAGTGCCGTTAATAATTTTTCTGCCCCTTGCTGTGAGCTCGCCCGTTTTCTCGTCGATCAGGAGGAACCTGTTTTGATTTGTTAACAGGAAACCCGGCGCTATGGCATTTACCCTGACACCGGCCTTTGCAAAATGAACTGCAAGCCATTGTGTGAAATTATTAACAGCAGCTTTGGCAGCGGAGTAAGCAGGGATCTTGGTAAGCGGTCTGTACGAATTCATAGAGGAAATATTTATTATCACCCCCGATCTCCTGTTAACCATATCAGCACCGAAAACCATGGATGGTAAAAGTGTACCTTTAAAATTAAGATCAAACACCTTATCGAAGCCTTCGATCTGGAGACCAAAGAATGTCTCTTCAGGTTTTTCGCTTCCATCCATCTTTTCGACTTTGGTAGTGGCGGCCGGTGAATTGCCACCTGCGCCGTTAACCAGGATATCGACAGTTCCAAGCTTTTCATGAATGGTTTTTCTTGCTGCCTCCAGTGAGGCCTTATCGAGAACACTTGCAGATATACCTATTGATTTTGTTCCGGTTTCCTTTTCGATTTCCTGTGCAACTCTGTTAGCAGCATCTTTATTTAAATCGAGGATCACTGTGAGAGCACCATGAGCAGAAAGTGATTTTGCCATTTCAGAGCAAATAACACCCGCGCCTCCGGTTATAACTGCGATTTTATTATTAAGATTGAGTTCGTTCATATTACATTCGTTGATTTATTGCTTAATATCCGAAATGCTCTTTTGCATTCCTGTATGAAATTCCTTCAATTAAAGGTTTCAGGAGTTCATCTTCATCAGGTATAAGACCTTTTTCTACCTCTTCACCAACAAAGTTGCAAATGAGCCTCCGGAAATATTCGTGTCTGGGGTAGGAGAGAAAGCTTCTTGAATCAGTCACCATACCTATAAATCTTCTCATAAGTCCAAGAGATGCTACATCTCTTATATGTTTTTCCATACCATTTATCTGATCAAGGAACCACCAGGCCGGACCATATTGCACTTTTACCGGAGTTGAACCATCATTGAAATTTCCAGCCATGGTCACCATCATTTCATTGTCAGCCGGGTTAAGATTATAAAGGATGGATCTGGCGAGCTGATCAGTCTCATCCAGGCTGCTCAGAAACTTCGACATCTTCAGAGCATCCTGGGGAACTCCGATAGAATCCCACCCTGTATCAGGCCCCATAAGCCGGAACATTCTGGAATTATTATTTCTCATAGCGCCTACATGAAATTGCTGGGTCCATCCTCTTTTATGGTTCATACGGCAAAGTTCAGTCATAACTGCTGCCTTATACTTTTCAGACTCCTCTGATGACAGCTCATTGCCATTCAATATTTTTTTAAGGATTTTATCTGCTTCAGCCTCCTTACAGGGGGCAAAGTAAAAACGGTCAAGTCCGTGATCTGATGATCTGCCCCCCATCTCGTGAAAATATGCATGTCGTTTGTCGAGCGCCTCCGCAAGGCTCTTAAAGTTTTTGATCTCAATACCGCTGGCACTGCCCAGTTTATTAATGTATGATTTGAATTTTAACGGATCTTCAGTTTTAATCGAGTTATCCGGACGGAATGTCGGGATAATCCTGATTTCAAAAACACCTTTTAACTGTTGATGGTGCTCCAAAGTATCCGCCGGGTCATCAGTGGTGCAAACAACCTCTACATTCATTTTCTTCAGAAGTGCCCTGATGCTGAATTCTTTTGTCTGCAATAAGGCGCCTGTATTCTCATAAATTGTTGAAGCAGTTGACTGAGAAAGCAAATCAAAAATATTGAAATACCTTGCAAGCTCAAGATGTGTCCAGTGATAAAGAGGATTCCCTACTGTTAAAGGCACTGTTTCTGCCCATTTACTGAATTTCTCAAAATCCGGAGCATTGCCTGTGCAATATTTTTCACTGATCCCGTTTGTTCTCATAGCACGCCATTTGTAGTGGTCGCCTGCAAGCCATGCCTGCGTAAGATCTGAGAATTGCCTGTCATCTGCTATCATTCCAGGTGAGAGATGACAATGAAAATCAATTATCGGAAGATTTTTAGAGAATTGATTGTACAGTCTTACTGCAGTCTTATTTCCAAGGAGAAAATCCTCGTGGATAAAGGTTTTCATAGAAGAATTATTAATATTTATAAAAGTACTATTTTGACTTTTAATACCAAGCAATAATTGGCGTTAACACTAACGAAAATTTTTTTGCTGCATTTATTTAATTGTCAATCCGGGACAGTTCAAAAATAAACCTTTTAAAATAAAAGTTCAATTGGATGTAATTGCGTTTCCGGTCAAAGAATGTATTTTTGTTTATAATCGAATAATTAAAATAAGTAGTTTAAGATGAAATGCCGGAAATCTCTGTTGACTGCAATCATTCTGCTTGCTTTTGCACCAGGTTATTCACAGGAGCAGTCAGCATCTTCTTTCAAACCTGATCTGAATCAGGAAAATGTAAGAAGTATACTTAAAGCTGTTGCTGACTGGCAGATCAGAACCCCGCTTACACATCACCTGGCCGACTGGACAAATGGAGCATTGTATGCAGGAATGGCCGATTGGGCTGGAATTGCAGGCAATGAAACTTATTATGACTGGCTCAGAGGGATTGGTGAAAAACTTTCGTGGAATTATTATATCCAGCCGGACAAGCCATCGAGACGTTATCATGCTGACGACTACTGCGTCGGTCAGATGTATATTGAACTTTACCGGAAATATCACGACAAGAAAATGATATTGCCTGTGAGGGCATATTTTGACCAGATTCTTAAAGATCCTGCAACAGGCAGCCTTAAATTTGAAGATACAAAGAATTACTACAGGACTGAAAGGTGGTCATGGTGCGACGCTCTGTTTATGGCTCCCACAGTATGGGCCAAAATGGCAAATATCACCCATAAAGCAAAATACCTTAACTTCATGTACCAGGAGTATAAGGCTACAACTGATTACCTTTATGATAAGGATGACGATCTGTATTTCAGGGATTCAAATTATTTCACGCGCAGGGAAGCTAACGGGGCTAAGGTATTCTGGGGACGGGGAAACGGATGGGTTTTCGCCGGCCTTCCGGTAATAATCAGGGAATTACCTTCAAAATATGAAAACAAGGATTACTTTGTGACTATTTTTAAGGATATGGCCGCAAAGCTAATTTCCCTGCAAGAGCCCGATGGATCATGGCATGCAAGCCTCCTTGATCCGGGAAGTTACCCGAACCCGGAGATGAGCGCAACGGCTTTCTTCGTATTCGGTCTGGCCTGGGGAGTAGATAACGGTTATCTTGAAAAGGAGAAATACCTTACCGCAGTGATCAACGGATGGAAATCAATGGTAATTGCCGTATGGCCTGACGGAAAGGTTGGATTCATTCAGCCTATAGGTGCTGATCCTAAAGCTGTTACACGTGAAATGACAGAAGTATATGGCATAGGAGGATTCCTGATGGCAGGTACTCAGATCTATAAAATGATTAAGAAAGGGACCATAAAAAATTGATACAGATACCGGTTTAAAACTCCGGATTTCTTAGCTTATCGCCCGGAACCTGAAGCCTGTCGCCAATAATTAATGACTAACAAATTAATAAATAATATATATGAAAACTGAACTTCGATATTCCGGACATCCCCTCGATGTAAAGACCTATGATACGGAAAAGCTCCGGAAGGAATTTCTCATTGAAAAAGTCTTTATACCAGAGGACATTAATCTTGTTTATTCCCTGTACGACAGGATTATAGCAGGAGGTGCAATGCCTGTAAGAAAAACTCTGAAACTTGAGCCTGTCGAGATGGTTAAAGCGTCATTTTTTCTTGAAAGAAGAGAGATGGGGATTATAAATATTGGCGGAGAATCAATCGTGGAGACCGGAGATATTGTTTTTAAATTAGGATATAAGGAAGCCCTTTATCTCGGAAGAAGCACAAGGGATGTCGTATTTAAATCGGTAGATCCTGATAAACCGGGGAAACTGTACATTAATTCGGCACCCGCACACCGGGAATACCCTTCGAAGAGAATTACACTGAAAGATGCTGAAGTTGTTGAAATGGGAAGTCCCGGAGAGTCAAACCACAGAACAATCAATAAACTGATTCATACAAGTGTATTACCTACCTGCCAGCTACAAATGGGATTGACAGAACTGAAAACCGGAAGTGTATGGAACACAATGCCTGTCCATACCCATATCAGAAGGATGGAAGTCTATTTTTATTTTGAAGTACCGGAAAAGCAAGCCGTATGCCATTTTATGGGTGACCCGGACGAGACCCGCCATATCTGGATGAAAAACGAGCAGGCTGTTATATCGCCTGCCTGGAGCATTCATAGTGCTGCCGGAACTTCCAATTATACCTTTATCTGGGGAATGTGCGGTGAAAATATGGATTATGGCGATGTGGCTTCACGTTTACCAGATACACTTAAATAAGCTATATTTTGCCTTCTTCCGGTGTAAATTACTTAAGCCATTATATAGCACAAAGGAAGAACTGCATAGAGTGCGACCACTAAAATAAATATTATGAAAGAATTATTTGACTTAACCGGGAAAATAGCTCTCGTCACCGGAGGTACGCATGGTATCGGTCTGGCTATCGGATTGATACTGGGAAAAGCCGGAGCAAAGGTCTGTGTGAATGATCTCGATGAACAAAAGCTTAAAAAATGTAGAGATGAATTCAAAAAAGAAAGGCTTGAAGTTTATACTCTTAAATTCAATGTAACAGACGAAAAGGACGTGGATAAAGGTATATCAGACATTGAGAAAAATGCAGGGTCAGTTGATATCCTTGTTAATAATGCAGGAATTATAAAACGTATTCCGATTCTTGATATGGCCGTGTCTGATTACAAACAGGTGATAGATGTCGACCTTGTGGCTCCGTTCATTGTTTCAAAAAGGGTCGTTCCGGAAATGATAAGGAAAAGATCAGGTAAAATAATAAATATGTGCTCTATGATGAGTGTCTATGGTCGTAATACGGTATCGGCGTATGCCTCAGCGAAAGGGGGATTAAAGCTGCTGACTCAGAATATGACCTGTGAATGGGCTAAATATAATATTCAGATCAACGGGATTGGCCCGGGCTATATTATTACTGCACAAACCGGACCTATCAGGGAAAACGGACATCCCTTCAATGACCTGGTTATGACACGTACTCCTGCCGGGAGATGGGGCGAACCCAAAGATGTCGCCAATGCAGCTCTTTTCCTCGCTTCGAAAGCCAGTGATTTTGTTAATGGCCATATTCTGTATGTTGATGGAGGAATCCTGGCGAACTTCGGGTATGTGAAGGGGGAAAATGAAGTTTAAATGTCTGAAAGTCTGTAAAGTCTGAAAGTCCCGGAATTATTTTTTATCCGGATTATCAGGATGGTCGTCAGAATAGGGCTTTGAGTAGAGATCTTCTACTTTTACCTTATCAGGTTCATTAACAGGAGAGGCAACTGTATCCGGATTTTCTTCCCGGGCTTTTCCATTGAAATAGAGAATTGTTCCAAGTAAAGGCATAACCGGGAATATAAATGCGCTTATAAGTGCGGAGAGAATTATGTAAATCGGGTTAGCTGTAAAATTCAGGATGTTCGTCACTTCTTCAGGATTTGAAAGCGACTTGAAAAAGCTTCCTGTAAACGGTATCAGGATAAGTGATGATAATATGAAAGAAAAAACCACTATGATAAGTACTATAACTGCAACCCATCCGAGATTCGGCCAGAAGTTCCTGTGAGCCAGTTTAAAAGTACGGCTGATAGCATTCCCGATATTAGGGCCTTCCACCATAAGTATCGGAAGTACAAATAGATAAAGTGTTGCAATATAAAGTGCTGCAAAAAACATACCTATGACCAGCGCAAAAAAGCCAAGTATCATGGCGAATGATCCAAAAAATGCAAAGAGGATCAGTATTATCAGATAGGGAATAAGATATTTCAGTGATTTATATACAGATACGAATATACTGACATTACTGTCGACAGGATTGTATATGATAAAGTAGTGAATAATCAGAGTGAATACCAGGCTGATCAGTGAAATATATAACATGGGCCATAAAAATTCCTTGAATTTTTCAAGAAGTGCAGCCGGATCCGTCATGTTCACACCTGAAAAATTGAATGACGAGGATAAGTATTGGACACCGAGCGCCATTATTAGTGAAGTGGTGAACAGCACAACAAAGTTCTTTTTGTAGAAATCCCATAATGAGCTCATTACACTGTCAAGGGTGTGCTTCCTGCACAACGGGTGATTACTGAACTGATCCATATTTTATAATTTATTTTTATCAAATTTAACTATAAATTTTTAACTCCAAACTTTAGTCATTTTAATCACTATAGTTACTCCTGCCTTTATTTTCCCTTCCTCCATTGTCTTAATATATTGCTGAAAGGAAAAATCGTATTCTGTTTTTTAGGGGGGAATATACCCTCATTTACGGCTTTAATATCTTCAATAGTATAAAAGGCTTTTGGATTAAACCTGTTAATAATTTCAAGAACATTTCCCAGATTATTCCTTTGAACAATCGTATAAATAAGCTGTACATCTTCCCTGGCTCCCCTGGCTTGTACCGTCGTGGCTCCATATCCCTGATCGTTAAGGATTTGCGCCAGTTCATCGCTTTTCTCATATGTGAATACCCTTATCATCTGGATTCCCATTGCAAGCTTTTCTTCTATGATCATGCCAATAAAATTTCCTGATGCGAATCCGGCAGCATAGGCAATATAATTTATATAATTATCAAGATTCTGCATGATCTTGCTTATTGCAGTGATCCAGATAAGCACCTCAAAAAAGCCCAGGAAAGGTGCAATGTATTTTTTCCCCTTGGAAACAAATATTATCCTCATTGTTCCTATTGAAACATCACAGATCCTTGCCAGGAATATTAGCAGTGGCAAAAGAAAATAACTGAAAAGATCCGAATCAAAAAATGATTGTTCCATAGTATTCTGAATTATGATGAGGTCAAAGATAGGTATTACGACTTAACGGCACAACGGTGCAATTGCGCCCTGTGCCATTGCGCCACTGTGCCATTTCGCCACTGTGCCACTGTGCCATTGCGCCATTGCGCCATTTTCTCTATCTTTGATTCCTTATATTATAGAGGTATGAGCCGTTTTAAGCTGACAATCGAGTATGAAGGGACCCGTTATTCAGGATGGCAGATGCAGAAGGGGGGAAGGTCTGTTCAGGGTGAATTAGTAGATGCATGCCGTGAATTGTTTGAAAACAAAGTAATAGATTTATATGGTGCAGGCAGGACGGATGGAGGGGTTCACGCTGCGGGTCAGGTGGCTCATCTCGATGTTGAAACCAACCTCGATCTGCTAAAAATTAAATATGGAATTAACGACAGGCTGCCTCCGGATATTTCAGTAATAGATGTTGAGCATGCTGCTCCTGATTTTCATGCGCGGCATGATGCAGTTGCCCGAAGCTATGTTTACCAGATAAGCAGGAGAAGAACAGCCTTCGGGAAAAAATTTGTCTGGTGGATAAAGGACCAGCTATCGGCTGATAATATGAATAAGGCTGCGGAACAATATATTGGTCTGAAGGATTACAGGAATTTTACAGATCCTGAACAGGAGCAGGGATCTGCTAAAACGAATATTATTTTAGCGGAAGTCAGGGAATTCGGAGATCTTATAGTATTCCATGTTATTGGCTCTCATTTCCTCTGGAAGCAGGTGCGCCGGATGACCGGAGTCCTGGTTGAAGCCGGGCGCGGCAAATTATCTCCTGAAGAAGTTTCCTCTTTTTTTAAGGGAACAACAGATATTCCTGCAAAACTTACTGCTCCCCCCAGCGGATTATTTCTTGAAAAGGTTTATTACAGAAAAGAAGATATCGTTCTCAGAACCCAGCCGGTAATCAATATCTGATAATCCATCCCTGTTAATTTAACAATTATTACGTGCAGCCAGAGGTTCGGTTACAAAATGCCAATCAGTTATACTTTAATCTTAGATTTACCTTATTATTATTTACATAATAGCATGGATCATCACATGAATTCTTATCATATTTTACATGAGGTGAAACAGCATCAATTGCAACATATTGATTTCCGTGGCCCGGATTATAGGTGGCAGTTACTGTGTAATATCTGTTGGCAGGAACAACGACGCTGAATTCCTCAGTATGGACCAGAGCTGTATAATATAAAACATTATCCTCCAGCCTGCCCTCATAAATATTAATCCGGACACCTCCATACCTTACATCGATTTTTAAAATTATATTTACTTCTGCGGGATCATTTGCAGTACATTCATTACAATCAACTGTGAGAGTACTTAACTCTTCGCATGAAAACATGAATGCCAACAGGATAAGTGCAGAAATTCCTGCAAAGTTTCTTATATAAGTTTTCAGTACCATCTGATAATCTTACCCGGGGCTCTTGAATTGTCAAAATAAAAATTGTAAGCAAAGCCAATCCTTGCCCATAGAGGCCCGATTTTATTAAAACCGCTCCTTGAATATTCCAAACCTGTGAATAAAAAATAATTATTCCGGGTCCATTTAAATCCTAACCCGGGAATAATTTTAAATTTTTCAGCGGGAGCTATGTCGGTGCCCTTAAACTTATTGCCGAACGAGTATCCAAATGACAAAGTTGTATAGAATGATTTGTTTCCTCTCAATATATTATTTGTCAGCGGAAACTCCTTGAAAACACCTGCATAAACCACCGAGCTTTTATCTCTGTACTGATAATAAAGATCATCTGATTCTTTGGATAATACCCTTGTATACCAGAGTTTTGTGTCGGCGCCTGCCATAAATCCGATGTTTGTCAGCGGTTCCTTGAAATTAAAGGCAAACCCGGTATATAAATCATGAAAGCATAACCTGGATGATGCAGAAACAGCTATCTGATCGAACCTGAAGTTGAATCCCTGCCGTAAATTGCTCTTGTCCAGAATTTCGATAATATCTTTTCTTCCGTACTTTACCGCAATGGAGTAGGGATTTATTAAATCCGATCCGGAATCGGTCCATTTATCACCTTTATTCAGCAGGTAGAGAGTTGCATCCTTCTGATCGGATTTAATTGACAGGCATAATGCATTCCACCCGTAGAGGTTTTTTTCATAGATATCAACGCCATTTTTAATAAGCAGGCCAAGCGACAGTGTATCGCCGTTCTGACCTGCAATTAAAAAGGGAGTAAATCCCAAATTATCCCTTGCTTCAATATTGGCACCGTTCCGGATCAGCAGATCCTCAATATCAGGATAACCTGACCAGGCAGCTGACATAAGGGGAGAACTCCCGTCATTTGCCTTTTTATTAATGTCGGCTCCATAGTATATAAGGAGGTCGACAAAAGAAATCAATCCATAAATTGAAGAGTAATTAATTGGGGTAACTCCTGATTTATCCTGAAAATCTATATCGGCACCGGCTCTTATCAGCGCTTCAGCAATCTCCAGATAATGATGGTTGATTCCGATATTCTCCAGTTGTAGGCCCTGGTAGACTTTCTGATTTTCTGTTTTTATTGCAATTAAAAGTGGTGTCTGTCCGTCAGCAGTAACTTTATTGGGGTCAGCATCATAATTTAATAGGACCTTAACTGCATTTAACCTGTCATTTGCAACTGCAAATATGAGTGGGGTAGCCCCTTCAGAAGACTCAGAATTCACATCGGCACCCATATAGATAAGCCTCTCAATCTCTTTCTCATAACCCCTCTGTGCTGCGACCATCAGATTATAATCCAGGGCTCCTTCATAAAAAAGAGGTAAATATCCTGAAGTATCTATTTTGACATTCTGGGCGGTCATCCTCAATGGGAAAAAGAAGATGATACCGGCTGTAAAGAATATTAAGATTGTGACTTTTGTCAGCTTCATACATACAAAGTTAATTTTTTGATCCTTTTATTTCATATCGGGAAAACAAATATTGACAATTAATTGTACTTCGGATAGTTAATATCATTTAAGAAAATTTAATTTTTTTACACACTGCCAAATAGATTACTTGTTATTTTTGTCACTGAGAAACAAGGAGACCTTTGACCCGATTAAAGAAAATATTGCTGATTACCCTCGTCGTTTCTGTTGTCACCTATAATCCGGGAGCCACAGAAAAGAATAGTGTGGCCTCGGAAAAGCTTATCCCGGGAAATGTCAGGCTGACAAATGATAACTCATCAGGAAGGGAATTTGCAGATGCAGCACGAACCATAAATTCCTTTATGCATAAATGGTCGATTTCCGGAGCTTCAGTGGCCATCGCAAAGGACGGCAGGCTGGTATACGCAAGCGGATTCGGCTTTTCAGATACTGCGACCTGTGAAAAAGTTCAGCCTTATCATAAATTCAGGATTGCCAGCATTTCCAAGCTGGTTACAGCTGTGTCGATAATGAAGCTTGTGGAAGAGGGCAGGCTCTCACTCAATGACAGGGTATTTGGACCTGATGCAATCCTGGATGATCCATATTTCAGGGACCCGAAGGATAAAAGGGTATTTGGCATCACAATTGCCCACCTTCTCAGCCACGAAGGCGGATGGTCTCAAAGATGGGGCGATCAGATGTTTATGCCTCTGGTCGTTGCGGATAAAATGGGAGTCAAGCCACCCGCGGATATAAGGACCATAATAAGGTTTGTACTTGACAAAAGGCTCCATTTTACTCCGGGAACAGGTAAGGCATATTCAAATCTCGGATATAGCATACTTGGTCTTGTAATTGAAAAGGTTTCGGGGATGCCATATGAGACATATTGCAAAAAGGCTGTCCTGGAGCCACTTGGAATATATGATATGACTCTTGCCCACAATCTTCCTGCCGATAAAGCTCCCTTCGAGGTGACTTATTATGAACCTTCGGATGTGTTGTTAAAACCATCCATTTACGGAACCGGAGAACTGGTATCACCTACATATGGGGGAAACGATATTGAAGCCCTGGGAGGTGCCGGGGCATGGCTCGCCACTGCGCCGGACCTCCTTCGTCTTATGCTTGCTGTCGATGGAATATCAACACCTAAAGATATTCTTTCCGGAGAGAGTATAAAGTTTATGACGGATAATGAGAACGGATCTGCCCCGGTAGGATGGAAGACCACTGCATATAACGGAACATGGTGGAGAACGGGTTCATTCCCCGGAAGTGCAGGAATGATGAAACGGCAATCTGATGGATTCGAATGGGTTGTCCTTTTTAATTCCAGTGCCTGGAATGGTCCGGATATATACTCCTATATCAACAACATGATGTACAGGGTGATAGTACAAGTCAAACGATGGCCTGATATTGACCTTTTTGAATATTCACTTCCGGTCCCGCTAAATTCCACCTTGCCTGATTCATTATATTTATCTTCAAAATAATGTGCTTCTCTGTAAATGTTAATCTTGTCAAGGAAGAGCTTGAAGACAGATATGGCGCTAATTTCCCCGATAAATACCGCTATGAACCAAGCTATTATTATCATGCTTTCGGATTACCCGAGATACCTGCGATTTGTTCTTCTGATCCGAAAAAAGTCAGCCTTCTGAAATGGGGATTAATTCCTTCCTGGGTAAAAACGCCTGGGGAGGCTGATGAAATCAGATTCAGAACATTTAATGCAAGATCTGAAACAATCGGGACAAAACCTTCATTTTCTTATTCCTTTAAATCTAAAAGGTGTATAATCCCGGTAAAAGGTTTCTTTGAATGGCAGCATGTTGGCAGCAGGAAGATACCCTGGTATATTTACAGCCAGGAAAACGATATCTTTTCAATAGCAGGATTATACAGTGAATGGCGGCACACTGAAACCGGAGAAGCAATTACTACCTTTTCAATAATCACAACTGAAGCCAACACTCTTATGGCTGAGGTGCATAATTCAAAGAAAAGAATGCCTGCCATACTTCCTGTAAAGGATGAAATGAAATGGATTGATTTGTCCTTACAAGCAGATGAAGCGGCAGAAATTCTCAAACCCTGTCCCGATGGCTTGTTAAAAGCCCACACAATTGGTCCGCTGGTAAATGAACGATCTGCCAACCGGAATACTCCCGAAGTAATAAAACCATATAACTACAATTCAGACAGCTCATTATTCTGAGCATCTCTTCTTCAGGTTGTCTGTAACCTGTAGCCTTTAGCGTGTCGTCTGTCTCTTTTCTATTGCGCAACAAACTCATAAGTGAGCGTTCCTGTCTGAATTTTGGGTGAGTTGATATCTGGAGCAAACCGGGAGATCAGGGCACTCTTTATTGCCGTCTCAGTGAGGCATGGATCACTGGTGGAACTTATTTCCCCGATGACTTTTGCTTCCTCAACCTCTCCTTCCTGATTCACACGGATCTCCAGGACAACCTTACCCGATCCCTGGCATTTATAAATCGGAATCGGAAGATATGTATGGTTGCGCCCTGCAAGGTCATAATAGATCCTGGTCGGTCCCTGATAATTAGCTTCCATCTTACGGGATTCCTTCAGTTTGTCTTCTGGGACTGTTTTCGTGTTGTCAACGAATTCAACTTTTTCATCCCCTGCTGACGTCTTAAGTCTCTTCTGTTCATCGATATAGTTGTCAGGTCCCAGTTTACCGGCATTAATGAGCTCTTCCTTTACCTTGTCAATGTAATCGGCAGGATCGATTTTCTCCTCACTTTTATTTGCCAGGTTCCTGGCAATATTCAGAAGTTCTTCATCGCCCTGGAGAATTCTCTCTATACTCGAACCAGGGAGCTCAAGTTGCCCCTGAGTGATTTCAGGCGCTGCTATCTGTTCAATTTCAACTTTAAATTCCTTCGTCAGTTCTTCATTAAGGGAATGCATTTTGAAGCCCACAAAAATAATAGCTGCCACAAGATGAAATATCAGTGTCCCGAGTATACCGACAAGCTTGCTGCTATTATTCTTCATCCGTGCGGAATATTATATTTTGGTTATTAGCCGCCGGTATTCTTCTTTTTCTTCTTTAAGACCTTTGCCGGTTCCGGTTTCTTAAATGTGTGGTTTTTCAGAAGACCTTTTTTAACTCCGGAAATAAATTTTGCCCATGCAAAAGGATTCAGGAGGTTATTTACCGGATACTGGCCGCGGGTAGACATTGCACTGAAGTTTTGTTGCATTGCCAGCCTGTATCCTGCTTCAGCGGTTATCTGTACACCGGTCTGGTTTTGAACGGCTACATAAATTGAAGCTATATTTTCATTCATGTTTTCAATTACCGGATTAACAGGCCGTTCTTTTGCCATGTCTTTTATGAAATCGTTGTAGTTTTTCCATGGCAGGATAGTAACCTCCGGAATATTAACAGTGTCAGTTTCAAGGATTATATCGACTGTACAGTGCCTGTCTCCATAATTTTCAGGAATTATAGTATGATATCTTTTAAATCCCAGCGCTCTGAAAAAGACTGTATCCCCCGGGGAAGTTGTTATTGAATAAATACCGGTTCTTTCGCTTTCCGTTGCCCGGCGAAGCTTTTTTGAAATAACCGCAACTCCCCCGACAGGCCTGTACAGATTGTCTGTAATTATACCGCTCAACTGAATGAACCTTTCGGAACCCTCGACCTGACTTTTAACCGGAAAAAGCGGTATAATGATAAAAACCAATATATATAATAGTTTCTTCAAATATTGTATTAATGCACATTTTAGTATCAAACAATCTGTGGTTGCAAAGTAAACATAAAACGCGGTAACGTTAAAAAATTTAACTAAAATTTAAGTAATTTCACCGTTTCACAAATTATCCGGAATGAAGCAACCTCTATTAGGCGATGAGGCAATCGCCCAGGCGGCAATTGATGCGGGATTAAGTGGTATGTACGCTTACCCGGGGACTCCTTCGACTGAGATTATGGAGTATATCCAGTCTTCGGGATTTGCTGCCGAAAGGAATATTCACAGGGAATGGTCCGCAAATGAAAAGACGGCTGTGGAAGCGGCTCTTGGAATGTCATATGCAGGCAAAAGGGCTATGGCTGCCATGAAGCATGTGGGATTGAATGTTGCTGCTGACGGTTTCATTAATTCAGCAATTACAGGAGTGAATGGAGGATTAGTGGTTGTTTCAGCTGATGATCCCTCTATGCATTCATCACAGAATGAACAGGATTCAAGGTTCTACGCTAAATTTGCACTGGTACCGTGTTTTGAGCCTTCGGACCAGCAGGAAGCCTATAATATGGTATTCGATGCATTTGAATTGTCGGAGAAATACAGAACTCCTGTTATGATCCGTATTACAACAAGGCTGGCTCACTCCCGTGCGAATGTTGAACTTATTGAAAGACAGACTCCCCAGAAGAAACTGGTACTTCCTGCCGACCCGCTTCAGTTTGTTCTTCTTCCGGGATTAGCAAGAAAAAAATACAAAGCCCTGTTATCCTCTTTTGAATCAATGAAATATGATATAAGGATTGGAAAATACAATTCATTCTCCGATAATAAGAAACGCGACCTCGGAATTATTACCTGCGGGATAGCATATAATTACCTGGTTGAAAACCTTGGACCCGGGCTGAATGATCACCCTGTACTTAAAATTGCTGCTTATCCTTTTCCGGATGATCTGATCAGGGAGATTACAAGCCGCTGCAGGGAAATACTGGTCCTTGAGGAGGGGTTTCCTTTAATTGAAGAGAGCCTGAGGGGATATACAGATTCCGGAAAAAAAATCCACGGACGGCTTGACGGTACTCTTCCACGCGATGGTGAACTGAATCCGGCTCTTGTGGCCAAAGCCCTGGGTATGCCGGTAAGTCCAGTCCGGAAGATTCCTCAAGTGGTAAAGATGCGACCCCCTTCCTTTTGCAAGGGTTGCGGACATGCCGATATGTTTAACGCTCTGATTGAAGCTGTTAGTCCATACGGTCCAGGTCATGTTTTTTCAGATATAGGTTGTTATACCCTGGGAGCTCTCCCGCCGTATAATGCTATCAGTTCCTGCGTCGACATGGGAGCTTCGATCACTATGTCAATAGGAGCCTCAGATGCGGGTCTCTTCCCGTCAGTTGCTGTTATCGGTGATTCGACTTTCACCCATTCAGGTATGACCGGACTTCTCGATGCTGTCTCCAAAAATTCACCTGTTACTATTATAATATCTGATAACTCTACGACCGGAATGACAGGAGGGCAGAAATCTCAGGCAACAGGCAGGATCGGGCAGATATGCTCTGGAATTGGAGTCCAGGCTGGTCATATCAGGGTCATCGTCCCTCTCCGGAAAAATCATGAAGAAAATGTATGTATTATAAAGGAGGAGCTTGCTTTTAAAGGGGTTTCAGTTATAGTAGCATCGCGTGAGTGCATTCAGACTGCCACCAGGAAGAAGAAAAGCGTGGCATCCGGAGATCAAAAAATCTGAAACTTTATGAAGAATGACATTATTATTTCAGGAGTGGGAGGACAGGGTATCCTTACCATTGCGGCGGCAATAGGACTGGCTGCTATAGAATATAACTTATATTTTAAGCAGTCAGAAGTACATGGGATGAGCCAGAGGGGCGGAGATGTCCAGTCCCATTTCCGTTTTTCCGACACGCCTGTTTCATCTGACCTGATTCCAATTGGTAAAGCTGACCTGATAATTTCCGTTGAGCCAATGGAATCACTTCGCTATCTGCCGTGGCTGTCAGATTCAGGGTGGTTGGTAACAAGTTTAAATCCTTTTATAAATATACCAGATTATCCGCCTGTGGATGAGATACTTACCGAGATAAAACAAATCAAAAACCATGTACTGGTCGATGCTGATGCTTTAGCCAGGCAAGCCGGTTCTGTACGTTCAGGTAACATGGTCGTTCTCGGAGCAGCATCACCATTCATTGACATGCCTTTCCCGGGCATCAGAAAAGCAGTAATAAAGCTTTTTGAGAAAAAAGGTCCGGAAATGGTGGAATTAAACCTTAAAGCCCTCGAGGCAGGCAGAAATCATTCGGGGAGATAGCTGAATGCTTAGGTGACTTTTCTGATCAGACCATTCAGGTTTCAGAATTTAAACGATGCGTTCAGATAAATCATATCCGTCGGATTAATTGAATTAGAATGGGGAAAGATTCCCTGGTAATCAAGAGCAGCCTTAACGTTTGGATTGAAGGTATACTGAACTCCCCCAATTAAAAATCTCCCGTCTTTCATAATATTCCAGGGGACCTGTTCCCCGGGAACGATTACAGATGTTGAATAATCAAATCGCGAGAAGATCTGTGTTTTCTCAGAAAGATTGTATCCTCCTGTAGCCGATATTCCCCACGAATGATGACCCCTGATGAGATCTAAATTGGATTTATAACTCACTTCTCCTCCTATGGTGATCAGATCATTTTTAAATCCGATAAAAGTAATAAGCATAGGTTGCCATAATCCATCTTTTTTCTGTATATCACCGAACAATCTTATTGCTATGGTTTTTGAGGGTGTTATAGTAAGCCCCAGAGATGTCCGGATATTGTTGTCAACCTGAAGGTCATTATAGCCCTCTCCGTTCGTAACTATCAGATCACCCTGAAATATTTCATTAAACTTGTATGAGGCAGAAAGTCCAAGATCTGCCACGAAACCATAACCGTTGAGCGATTGATAGGTATTGGCTACATACCGTTTACCCCAGAATAATTGCTGGAATTCATAAAGCTTTGTGTTTATGATCCCCATAGAAACTGTCAGTCTTTCATCAGACCAGTCAATGGAGGCTTCACGAAAAAATGCATACCGGTGATGAACTGAACCCGCGGTCAGATCATCGGGGGAACCGACATTGAAAACAACTCTGGCATAAAATTTTCCTTCCGGCATAAACTGGTAGCCGAAGTAAGCCCGGTTCAAAGCGAAGCCAGATGTCTTTGATGTATCATCAATATTTAGATGGAAATCAGTGAATATTTCTATAACAGGCTTTCCCTCGAATTTCCCGTTTTGTCCCGATGTTACCTTTGCCAATAAAAAAAAGATGATAAGGGGAAGTAAAAGCTTTCTCATTACCGGCAGTTAATATTAGACAGGTTATCTTTAAAAGTGACAAAAATATGATTATTATTCTGACATGGTATTTAAAAGTTATTTATTTTATTCAGACATTTGAAAACTTTTTAATCACTTTTGGAGGATCATTTTCTATTAACCCGAATAATTATAAATCAATTTATTTCTTATGAAACGTTCACTTCTTTTACTCATTCTGGTAAGCAGTTTTATACCTCTTTCCGGGCAGAAAGCCAATTTTATGGCAGCTGAAAAATTCAGGGGCGATAACCTTACGCCGAAGTATGGTGATCTGTCAGTTAATGCGACCTGGATAGAAGAGTCGGATATTTTCTGGTATACTTTCAAGACTTCATCTGGCAAAAATTTCTGGTATGTTAATGCAGCTTTAAAAACTAAGCTGCCTCTTTTTGACAGCCGCTGGATGGCATCTGAGTTGAAAATGCTGACGCATCACCCTTATAATGAGCTTGATCTTCCTGTTTCGGATATTAAATTTGAAAAGAAAAGTACAACGAAACTGACCTTTGTTGTTGACTCTGTTAAATTTCTATATGATCTCACAGCCCGGAAACTTTCCATACGTGATACTGTCCGGAAAGATAAAAAGCCCTCCTGGCCATCATATTCACCCGACAGTGTATGGATGGCATATGCAAAGAATCATAACCTTTTTCTGATGAAGGCTAAAGATAAGGATAGTGTGGAGTACCAGCTTACAATAGACGGAGAGCGTTATTACAGTTTCGCTGCAAATACAGAGGATACTACAAGAAACAAAAAGAGAAGGGTCAATGTCGATTGGTTTAAAAACTCAAAAAAGCTTTATGTTGTAAGAGAAGATGAACGGAAAGTCAAGGATCTGTTTGTAATAGACGTACTTGCGCAGCCGCGTCCAACACTCCAGACTTACAGGTATTCTATGCCGGGGGAAAAATTTGTGCCTCAGCCGGAACTTGTAATTTTTGATGTTGGTACAAAAGACCGGGTCAATGTTGATCTTAAAAAATGGACCGACCAGACAATAAGTGTTGAGTGGAGTTCCCAGAAATCTGCCGATAAGCTTATGGTAATAAGGAAGGACCGGCCTCTTAAGAACATTGATGTTTGCATGGTAAATGCCGGAACAGGAGCCGTCTCAGTTCTGTTCAGCGAGGAAACATGGCCTTACTTTAATAATGAATATTCCCGGCTGAGGGTACTTAATGAGGGTAATGATATAATTTGGTGGTCGGAACGGACAGGATGGGGACAGCTGTATCTTTATGACGGGAATGGAAACCTGAAGAATCGCATCACTGACGGATACTTTGTGACGGGAAGGGTAGAACGATTAGATACACTGGGACGGAATGTATATTTCGAAGCTTTTGGAAAAGAAAACGGAGTACATCCTTATTACAGCCTTAAGTACAAAGCATCAATCGATAAAGGAGGAATGACGCTCATAACAAAGGAGCCGGCAAATCATTCTTTTTCCATGTCGAAATCCAACAAGTATTTTGTTGATAATTTTTCAAGGGTTGATATGGCACCGGTTTGTGTGCTTCGCGATAATATGGGAAATATATTGATGAACCTTGAAAAGCCCGATCTCTCACAGCTTTACCAGACAGGATGGAAGATGCCTGAAACATTTGTTATCAAGTCAAAAGATGGTGTTACGGACCTCTATGGGGTTATTTATAAACCATTTGATCTTGATACTACAAAAAAATACCCGGTTATTTCCTATGTCTATCCCGGTCCTCAGACTGAATCGGTCCCTTACGCATTTACTGTTACCGGAGGGAAGAATGTCGCACTTGCCCAGCTTGGTTTTATAGTTGTCAATTTTGGCCACAAAGGTGGAAGTCCAATGAGAAATAATTATTATCATACATACGGATACAACGACCTGAGGGATTATCCGCTGGCTGATGACAAGTACGGAATTGAACAGCTGGCGGACCAGTACAAATTCATCGATATATCCCGTGTTGGCATTTACGGTCATTCAGGGGGAGGCTTTATGTCGACAGCTGCTATACTTACCTATCCTGATTTTTATGATGTTGCTGTTTCATCTTCGGGAAATCATGATAATAATATTTATAACCAGTGGTGGGGTGAAACCCATAACGGAGTGAAAGAGGCTGAGAAAAAAACTACGGGAAAAGGATCCGGGAAAGATACCCTTACCAGGCATTTAGAAGACGTAAAAACATTTGTTGACGGGGTTGAAAAGAATCAGGATATCGCAAAGAACCTAAAGGGACATTTGCTGCTGGTAACCGGAGATGTTGATGATAACGTTCACCCTGGCAACACTCTGAGAGTTGTTGACGCCCTTATCAAGGCAAACAAAAGATTTGATTTCATGGTGCTTCCGGGACAACGACATGCATATGGCAATGAAACAGCCTATTTCGACAGGATAATGTGGTACTATTTTGCTGAACATTTGCTGGGTGATTACAGAACCAACATTGATCTCACAGATTTTAGCAAGTAATTTCAAAGGATTTTTATCTATTTTTGCGGATTCAATAATTTTAATTAAAAATAATGATCAGGGATATCATGAAACTTATACTTATTATATTCTTTTCAATTTCCTGTACACTGGTTTCCTGTCAGGAGACAAAGAAACTTTATGATCCGGCTCTTGATGGAATGAAACAGATCAGCGAATCTGTTGCTGTTGCAAAATCATCTGGCAAGCACATCCTGATCCAGTACGGCGGGAATTGGTGCAGCTGGTGTATTAAGTTCAACACTTTCAGCAAGGCTGATCCGGAAATATCAAAGCTGATATCAGATAATTATATCCCGTTAAAGCTCAATTACAGCCCGGAAAATTATAATTTCGAGGCAAACGTATACCTTGAAAATCCGGCACGGTTCGGTTTCCCGGTATTTATAATTCTTGATGGTCAGGGCAAAGTCCTGCATATACAGGACAGCGCCCTTCTTGAAGAGGGGGAGGGTTACAGTCAGAAAAAAGTTGCCGGATTCCTTCAGAATTGGACTGCCCGGGCAATTATTCCAAAAAAACCAAAAGAACAGGCTGCAAAATAAAATAAGAGGCTGTCAAAAGTGGCAGCCTCTTTTCTACGGAAATGCAGCGAAGGAAATATGCTATTCTTCCTTTGCCTTCTCCTTCGACGACCTTAGCAGGACAAGATCACTAAGGACAATCTCGGTAATGTTCTTTGTAACACCCTTTTTGTCCTCATAGTTCCTGTAAACTATTCTTCCTTCTACTGCTACCTCTCTGCCTTTCTTCAGAAATTTGGAAGCAGTTTCTGCCAGGCCGTTCCATGCTACAATATTGTGCCAGGTGGTTTCATCCACTTTCTGGCCATCGGTTGTTTTATACCCGTCTTTTGTAGCGAGTGTGAAATGGACTACTTTTTTCCCGCTTTCAAGCGTTTTCAATTCAGGATCCTGGCCAAGGTTGCCAATCAGGTTGACTCTGTTTCTTAATGAGTTCATGACTTTAAGTTTTAGTGAGACATAATTTTAAATTACATGTCAAACTTACACTCAATCGCAAATCTGATCCGGTTTTTAGTCGCTTATACACGTTAGTCAATCATTTATAGTCGTTTGTATCCGTTTGAAAACGTTTTATTGTATCTTTATCAAAACTTTAGTGCTGTGGAAAAGAAATGTCTCGATTGCGGCGAAACTATTCATGGCCGTACCGATAAAAAATTCTGTTCTGATCAGTGCAGGAATAATTATAATAACAGGCTCAACCGTGATACTAATAATTTCGTACGTAATGTTCACGGATTGCTGAGAAAGAACAGAAGAATACTCGCCGATCTGTATGATGACGGTAAAGTTAAAATCCACAAAGACGCTTTATTTGCCCTGGGATATAATTTCACCTTTTTTACACATATTATAGAATCTTCCGGAGGGAAGAAGTTCTATTATTGTTTTGAATATGGTTATAGCGAGACCGGGAATGATTTCCTGGAACTGAAACAGAACAGCCGGTACCTTGACTATCAGTAAAAACGGGAACCTTTGTCGCGGGTTCCCGTTTTTTAGAATCATGACGAGACTATTATTTCTCCATGATGCTTATTTTATTTCCCCGTTTGCTGCTTCCCATAGTTGCAGATAACCAAGCTTGATAATATCCAGCATCTTATTCCAGTTTACGAGGCTCACCTGGTCCGAAGGCTGGTGGTAATCCGGATGCATTGCCGCCATCCAGGCAATAACGGGTATTTTATTTTCGGTAAATGCCGTATAGTCGCTGCCGCCGGTCGGCGCTTCCTGATTTCTTATGGTAAGATTGAGATTAAGTTTAAACTGTGATAGATTAACTTTGGTTATCTCTTCCAGCTTTGGATATGCTTTTGTATAAGTAATACCTGCCATATTTTTTGCCGTATCGCTGGCGACATCCCTGGCTATCATATCAAAATTCATATAGAATTTTACGTTGGAAATTTTACCAACAGCAGGATACCTGGTATAGTATTCGGATCCATAAAGTCCTTTTTCCTCTCCTGTCCAGGCACAGAATACGACACTCCTCTTTGGCTTTATTCCGCTGGCAGCAAATGCTTTGGCAATGGTGGTTACAGCAACAACTCCGGAAGCATTGTCGTCGGCTCCGTTCCATAACTTGCCGTTATCCATTCCCATATGGTCGAGATGAGCACCTGTGACAACAATCTCATCGGGGTTTTCACCTTCAATCATTGCAACAACATTCCTGACATTTATTCTTCTTGATTTTATATTAACATTCATAAGTAAGCTTAATCCCGGCAGAGTTACAGGCTTGAATTTCAATGTACCCGTTGCTGCATCCTTTTCAAATTTTGAAGGATCTATTCCGCTCTCCTTCAATAACAGGTTAATTACTTTCTGCGTGACCGATATATTTAAAGGGGTAGCAGTTACCTCATTGCCGTCAATCCTCATGCTGGTCCAGTTGGTTCTGGTATTGCTTTCGGCAGGCGACATGTTGATATCGAATTTGTAGACACCCCATCTTTTGGTTAAATCCGATGAAAAGGAGACATCCGTGATGTCAATAACACCAAGTATTCCCTTGTCATTCAGGGTATTATTCTTGTTCCTGGATATTTCAATTACATTGCGCGGATTATTACCTGCAAGCTTTTTATACATAACAGAATTCGGATCCTTCATCCCGGGAAAACCCGATAATCTGAGAATAATTTTCCCCTTCAGATCCACTCCTGCCAGATCGTCTATCCCTTTCTCCTTATCAACCAGACCGTATCCCACAAATACAACCGGAGCTTCAAATTTCTGGCTCACTGCTGGTCTTCCTGCCGTGAAATCGACTCCTTCTTCAAAAGTATATTCATTCCCGCCTTTTCTGACTGTCATTGAAGATGTTCCGCCAGGCAGATTTTCGATAAGTGTGAAATTCTGAAAATATGACTTTGGTGGTATCTGAGGAGCACTTCCGGACCCGGCGGGACCGGTTGGAGAGATATAAACAATCCTTCCTGACCTGCCTATAGATTCGGGATCACCGGCGGGAGAAGCACCAAATATCTTTAACATGCTTGCCACATAATCAGCAGCCAGGTAATAACCTTTTTCACCGGTTCCTCTTCCTTCAGTCCAGTCCGATGCAAGAAACTCGAGCTGTCCTTTAATCGCATTAAGCGTGATTGCTTCCAGTCCTTTTTCTTTAGGGCTGTTTTGACCTGTCACAAATGGTGCAGAAACCATAGACAATAACAGGATTACCAGAAATTTACTTTTCATTTGATATGACATTTGGAATTTTCAGAATAATATTTGGTCTAAATTAGATAATAATTAACACGGTGTATGAATCAGTCGATTGCTTAACATAATTTAACAATAGTGAATTTAAATTCCAGGAATTTCCAGACTTGTTTCGGCAATCAGAAAGATTATTTTGCCTCTGAATGCCCATGGGATGGCTTAAAAGATTCTTTCAAATGCAACCTTTTGACGGTATTTCCCGTTATATAAGAGATGTTTTAATTGACATAATTTACTAACTAATTGAATCAGTGAAACTTAAAAATGAAATTATGAAAAAATTACTAGTAATCCTCCTGGCTTTTTCTATTGCTCTACCAGCTATTTCGCAGATTAATTTTGGAATAAAAGCAGGATTGAGTACAACTTCAGTTACCATGGAAGACTTAAAAACCGTCACATCCGGCTCCACATCCTACACTGTACAAAAAATAAAAGGGGCAAATTACGGGTTCCATGGGGGGATATTCCTCAGACTGGGTATTTCAAAGCTTTATATACAGCCTGAAGTGCTTTTATCCACCAGGACCAATGACTACAATATTACCAATGTCCAGAGTACATCCGTTACTCAGGTCAGTCAGAATTTGACTAAACTTGATGTTCCTGTGATGATAGGATTAAAATTCGGACCGTTGAGATTAAATGCAGGTCCTGCAGCTTCTCTGCTCATTAACTCTCCAAAGGAATTAATAAGCGATCCTGACTTTAAATCAATGTATGCAAACATGACGGTTGGTTACCAGGCCGGACTTGGACTTGATATTCTTAAGAAACTGACAATTGACCTGAGGTATGAGGGAAGCCTCAAGAAATACCAGAACCAGATCGAAAATGCAATCGGAACAAAAGTTAATCTTGATGACAGACCAAATGCATTCCTTTTGAGTGTCGGTCTGATGTTTTAAGCAGAACTATTAAATAATACCGGAAAAGGGTTATCCCGCATCTGCGGAATGGCCCTTTTTCATTTCGAGAACAACATCCTGGCGGCAACCAGCAGGAGAAGCACTGCGAAAATCTTCTTGAGTACTGCCTGGGGAAGGTTGAGTGCAAATTTAGAGCCGATATATGACCCGATAATAAAAGCGGCCGCCAGGATAAGTGCAAACTTTATGTTCACCTGTCCTGCTTTCCAGTAATTGTATGCTGCGAAAATTCCGATGGGCGGCAGCATTACAGCAAGACTTGTTCCCTGTGCCATCTGCTGGCTTAATCCCATGATGAATACCAGGCCCGGTATCATAATTATTGCCCCGCCAATGCCGAGCATCCCGGCCATTATCCCGGTTACTATTCCTATAATTAGGAGTATAAGAAGCATTGTAACAGACATATCGTTTTTCATTTTATTTAATACTTTTCTCTCTGATAGTTGTAAAAATAGGAATTAATCCTGAAATCGAAAGCAGAATATTATTAATGAAGGATATGATCTGTCTGGCAGATTTGTGCGTTGTTTTTAATACACTAATTTGTTCCTGAAGACAATCTGAGTAAATTTGCATTCTGATTTAAACGATGAAAAGCAGAAAACTCATATATCTTGTTTCTTTGTCTGGTCTGATTGCGTTTATCTGCATTTACCTTATTTATAGGATTATACTTGGTTTTAACATCAAACCCGGAACCGCAAAATCTGTCATTTATATACCCGATGGTTCGACCTATATCCAGGCAATGGATTCTGTGAGCGCGCATTTGCAGATCAGGAATGTCAGGATCTTTCGATGGATCGCCCAAAAGAAAAAATATCCTGCCCGTGTAAAACCCGGCCGGTATGTCATAGAGAATGAAATGAGCTATAATGGTCTGATTAACCTTCTCAGATCCGGCAGGCAAACCCCTGTGAATATTACATTCAACAATATCCGGACTCTAAATGAATTAGCCGGGAAATTAGGAAAGCAAATAAGTGCTGATTCTTTGCAGATCCTTGATTTTCTTTCTGCCCCTGCCAATTATTCAAATGAAGGTTTTACACGTGAAAACGTTATTGCACTTTTTATTCCAAACACTTATCAGTTTTTCTGGAACACATCGGCTAAAGATTTATATTCCCGGATGCTCAGGGAATATAAGAAATTCTGGGACGAAGACCGGTTATCAAAAGCTAAGAATGAAAACCTGGATCCGATAGAGGTTGCAATACTTGCTTCAATTGTGGATGATGAAGTGGTAAAGGCGGAAGAAAAACCCCGTATTGCAGGTGTTTATCTGAACCGGCTGAAAAGGGGCATTCCCCTCCAGGCATGTCCGACAATTAAATTTGCCCTGAATGATTTTACAATTACCAGAGTGCTTGATAAATACCTCGAGGTCGATTCACCCTACAATACATATAAGCACAGGGGATTTCCTCCCGGACCGATAGGATGTCCAACTATTGAAGGAATTGATGCAGTTCTGAATGCTGAAAAACATGATTATCTTTATTTTGCAGCAAAAGCTGACTTCTCAGGCTATCATAACTTCTCAAGAACTCTTGCAGAACATAACAGGTATGCATCTTTATACCAGAAGGAATTGAATAAAAGGAAAATATTCAGGTGAGCCCGATTACTTCAACTTCACGTTCAAGCATTACTCCGAATTTTTCAAAAACTGAAATCCTTATTTTTTCAGAAAGATCGAAGATCTCTCTGCCGCTGGCAGTGCCATAATTTACCAGTACAAGGGCCTGTTTTTCATGGATTCCCGCATCACCTGTTCTTTTACCTTTCCATCCGCACTGTTCAATCATCCAACCGGCTGCCAGCTTTATGCCCCCCGAAGGATCTTCATAGAAAGGTACCTCCGGATGCTGGCTTTTAATCCTTTCTGAATCACGTCTGCTGACAACAGGATTTTTGAAGAAGCTGCCGGCATTTCCTAAAGTTTTGGGATCAGGTAATTTATTGTTCCTGATATTGATAACTGCCTGTCTTACAGCTTTGATATTAACTGACCTTGTTTTGTTCAGCTCCTCCCGCAGTGACCCATAATCAAGATTAAAGGATGGATTGGTCTTTAGCTTAAACCATACGCGGGTAACAAGAAAACGCCCTTTTTCAGTGTTTTTGAAAATGCTGTTCCGGTATCCGAATCCGCAGTCATCGTTGCTGAATGTATGGAGTGAACCATCTTCAGTACTGATAGTTCTGACTCTTTCAATAGTATCTTTCACTTCGGCACCATATGCTCCTATATTCTGAACAGGTGCGGCTCCAACCAGCCCCGGGATAAGTGAAAGGTTTTCCAGTCCCCCAAAATCCCTTTCCACACACCACTCGACCAGATTATCCCAGACTATTCCAGCTCCGGCTGAAACAATAACAAAATCTCCTTCCTGCCTTTCAATTCTTACACTCCTGAAGTCAGGATAAATGATTGTACCATGGTAATTACCAATAAAAAGAATGTTACTTCCGCTACCTAGTATCAATACAGGCTTCTTAAATGGTAAAATACCTCTGAATAAATTTTTTGCTTCTTTTTCACTCCTCAGACGGATTATACAATCAGCCGAATAATCAACTCCGAATGTGTTATAACCTCTGAGGGAAATGTTTTTCCGGACCAGCATTCAATTTTTTATGTAAAAGTACATAAACCACCCAGAACTTTAAAATTGTCCTTTTACCATATCCTGTTTTGATTTACATGCGACTTGCGTGACCTGAACGACTTTTTCCTATTTTTGTTCTATGCCAGCCACCAATAAAACCAGGGTCGCTTTCTCCGTTACAAACTGCATTTGCTTTGATCAGAGAGTGCTGAAGATAGCAGAGACTGTAAGTCAGCTGGATTGCAGCATCACAATAATCGGAAGAGAACTGGACAATTGCCCTCATGACATAACAGTCCCATTTAATACGAAAAGATTCAGAATGTTTTTCAAACGCGGATTTCTGTTTTACAAATTTTTCAATATCCGCCTTTTCTTCTACCTGCTTTTTCACAAATTTGACCTTCTTGTTGCAAACGATCTTGATACTTTGCCTGCTAATTTTATTGTTTCAAAACTTAAGAACCTGCCGCTCGTATTTGACGCTCATGAATATTTTACAGGAGTTCCGGAATTAAATGGCAGAACTTTCGTGAAATGGGTTTGGAAAAGCATCGAAAGGATAATTTTCCCCCACCTTCAATATACAATGACTGTAAGTGACTCAATAGCAGTACAGTATGTAAAGGAATATGCAATTAAACCAGTAGTTGTCAGGAACTGCTCAAAAACTTCATCAGATATTTTGGCTATTTCACGGTATGACCTTGGAATAAATAAAGATGATATCCTCCTGGTATTTCAGGGAGGCGGAATAAACATAGATAAAGGAGGAGAAGAGCTTATCGAAGCGATCAGGATCACCGAAAATGTATCATTAATAATTATTGGTTCTGGCGACGTGTTACCGTCATTAAAAAAAATGGTTTATGATCTTAATCTTTCAGGCAGAATAAAATTCTTCCCAAAAATGCCATGGTCCGAAATGATGAGATATACAAAATCTGCTGACGCGGGTCTTTGTCTTGAAAAGGATACAAATCTTAATTACCGGTACAGCCTGCCAAATAAGCTTTTTGATTATATTTCAGCTGGAATACCAGTCATTGCCACCGGCCTTCCTGAGATAAAAAAAGTTGTCGGGGGATACAATTGTGGAATCGTAATTCAGGAAATTAAGCCGGAGGAAATAAGTGCAGCTATTAAAAGACTTGCCGGCAATCGTGAACTTCTCAACACGCTAAAACAGAATGCTATTAGGGCTTCCGGAACTCTCAATTGGGAATATGAAAGTAAAAAGGTAATAAATTTCTATAAGGAAGTTCTGAAATGGGATTAAAGATTCCCTCTGTCTAAAAAAATATTATTTTGCAGGTAATTAATATGATCCCTTAATACCTAAAACTCTCATTATGAAAAGCAATCGTCGTGATTTTCTCAGGACCACAACATTTGCCGGGGCAGGTGCTTTGGCAGGTAGTATGATCTCCGGCTGCGCTCAGAAGGAAGCGGTATCAAATCTTGCAGGGATTCTTGAGGCTGTAAGAAAAACTCATTCTCCGCGATTTAACATGTCAGGATATGCTGCCCCGGCCCTCCCTGTTGTGAGAGTAGGCATCATAGGTCTTGGCGACAGGGGCGGTGAGGCTGTGAAACGGCTTACAAATATTGAAGGCGTCGAGATCAAGGCCCTTTGTGATAAACGGGAAGTTGCAGTTAAAGAATCACAAAAATATCTGCTGAGCATCGGACATCCTGATGCACTGGAATTTTTCGGAGGCGAAGATGAATGGAAGAAGCTTATAGAACTACCTGATCTAGACCTGATTTATACATGCACCCCGTGGATTCTTCATACTCCCATTTGTGTTTATGCTATGGATCATGGAAAACATGCTGCGTCAGAAGTTCCCATTGCCAGGACCATTGATGAAGCATGGCAGCTGGTTGAGACATCGGAAAGGACAAAGAAACATTGTATGATGCTCGAAAATTGCTGCTACGATTTCTTTGAGCTTCTTACTCTTAATATGGCCAGGCAGGGGATGTTTGGTGATATCATCCATGGTGAAGGTGCATATATTCATAACCTTCTTGGAATGAATTTTAAAAAACCAATTGACAATATCCAGGTCGACGGTGCATATACTGATATGTGGAGGCTGAAAGAAAATGCAACCAGGAACGGCAACCTTTACCCGACTCATGGACTTGGCCCTGTCTGCCAGGCTCTTAACATCAACCGGGGCGACAGAATGGAATATCTTTCTTCTGTATCAACAAAAGATTTTACCATGGCAGTTAAAGAAAAAGAGCTGGATGCATCAGATCCCTTTTATGATCTTTGGAAAAATTCAGGGTTCAGAGGTAACTTCAATACCACGATTATAAGGTCGGCACTTGGGAAATCCATTATGATTCAGCACGATGTTTCCTCTTCACACCCATATTCAAGAATACACCTGGTCAAAGGGACCAGGGGAATGGCTGTTAAATACCCGAAACAGCTGATTGCACTTGGCGAAGTCTGGCTCAAAGAGGAGGATATGGCAAACCTCTGGTCAGAGCATACACCCGAGATAGTAAAAAGGGTAGGAGAGATGGCTAAAAAAGTTGGCGGACACGGTGGGATGGACTTTATTATGGACTGGCGCCTTATTGATTGTCTGAGAAACGGTCTGCCTCTCGACCAGGATGTTTATGATGGTGCGGCATGGAGCTCAGTGGCTCCGTTAAGTGAATGGTCGGTGGCAAACAATTCTCAATCAATAGAAGTGCCCGATTTCACCGGGGGTTCATGGAAGATAAATAAGCCTCACGGAATAAATCTGGAGACAGGAGGAACAACTGCGTTTGTGGAAGTCAAAAAAGCTGAACTGCAGCCGGAGGAAAAATGATCTCTTGTTGCTTGATGCTTGTTGATTGTCAATTAAATACGCAACTAATAAACAGCAACGAGGAACCGGGAAACAGGAACTTTATTGTAAAAAAGCAGTAAAAGTCTTCATTGGATAATTTATTTTTTACTTTTGCGGTCAAAATTTTTTGATCAGCGAAAATAAAAAAATGTCGGGCGGTTTATTGTTTATCATAATTATCTCACTATCTCTTCCGGTTTTCTTCGTTCCAGGATCTCTGAAATACTACTACTCTCTCTTAATACTTGCCGGTGGAATTGGTTTGACTTCTATATGGTCATTTAATGTCCTTTCCGGTAGTATCGGTATTGCCGATTCAAAATTACTGATACCGTTAATTCATAATAACTTTATTCTGGCGATCGACAGGTTATCAGCATTTTTCCTGATAGTAATTAACATAACCGTTTTTGCCGGTTTCCTCTATGCCAGGGGATACCTTCAGCCTTTCATTAAAACTAAAACACCGCTTCATTTCTCAATCCATTACTTCTCTTATCTGTGGCTTTATTTTTCGATGATTCTGGTCGTGATGATCCGTAACGGACTCCCGTTTCTTATTGTCTGGGAAATTATGGCTCTCTCTTCATTCCTGCTGGTGATCTTTGATGCGGAGGAAAGGACTATTATGAAAACAGGTATAGCCTATCTGATTCAGATGCATGCCGGTATGTTCTTTATTCTTGCAGCCTTCCTGATAGTGGATAAAGCAACAGGGAAAATGAGTTTTGATACTCTGAATCTGTATTTTTCGAATCATTCAAATATTCTGATATTCATTCTCTTTTTTATAGGATTCGGTCTTAAGGCAGGATTCATACCCTTGCATACATGGCTTCCTGAAGCGCATCCGGCAGCTCCTTCACATGTTTCAGGAGTAATGTCAGGAGTAATGATAAAAATGGGCATATATGGAATCCTTAGGGTTCTGATACAGGTTCAGAGCGATATGCTGCTGATCGGTGTTACCATACTGATAATTTCCCTGTTTTCAGGAGTTCTCGGGGTCATGATGGCTATTGTTCAACACGATCTGAAACGTTTACTGGCTTACCATAGCATTGAGAATATAGGTATTATAGGAATCGGAACAGGTCTTGGAATGGTGGGTCTTTCTGCAGAAAATAATGCATTGACCCTACTTGGATTCAGCGGAAGCCTGCTTCATGTATTCAATCATTCACTTTTCAAATCACTCCTTTTTTTCAGTGCCGGATCAGTTTACAAAGCTACTCATACGAGAAATATTGAACAACTCGGCGGGCTTATGAAAAATATGCCCTGGACATCAGGGTTGTTCCTTATCGGTTCCCTTGCAATATGCGGCCTTCCCCCATTTAATGGCTTTATTTCGGAGTACCTGTTATACCTGGGGATGTTTAAAAGTCTTTCCGCTGCCAGCCTCTACCAGTCGATCCTGCTGTTATCAATGATCGTCGGACTTTCTCTTATCGGAGGACTTGCGCTTTTTTGTTTTACCAAAGCATTTGGGATTACTTTTCTGGGGTCACCACGATCAAAAAACGCTGCCGATGCAGTGGAAGTGACAAAAGATATGATATTACCCCAATTCATACTTGTTGCATTCATTGCAGCTGTAGGATTGGCTTCAGCTTTGTTTATCAGGCCTGTTTTTGGTATTGTGGTCCAGGCTTTTGGATTACCTGAATTATTAAATGGCTCAGGACCTTTCATAAATAACCTCACAAATATCAGTCTTATCAGTGGCATTTTTATTGTTATGATTGTTATAATCCTGATATACAGATATATACATCTGAAATCCAGAAAGGTTGAAATCAGGTCCACCTGGGGCTGCGGGTATCCGGATACCACATTCAGGCAGCAATATACAGCTACCTCTTATGCTTATAATTATAACCATCTGGCAAAACCTGTACTTCAGACCGGGAAGATCATGAATGACATCCGCGAGGATGAGATATTTCCCGAAAAAAGATCTTTCAGGTCACATAGCCCTGACATATTTAAAAAGCTTCTTGTTGATAAACCGGTAGATATTATTTCTGATCTGTTAAAGAAACTGGCAATAATGCAGACAGGAAAGATCCAGCATTATATATTATATGCATTTGTATTTATGCTTATTGTGTTATTGTTAACTTATTTAAAAGTTATCTGATTTTGACAGGATTTGCTTTAATATTAGTTGCAGCGGTTTTCTTTCCCGGAGTAATATTGCGGGCAAAAAGCATTACCTCAGGACGAAGAGGACCGGGTATATTGCAGCCTTTAAAAGATTTGCGGGTGCTGATGGGAAAAGGAAGTGTCTTCAGCAGCACTACAAGTATCATATTTCAGATTGCACCGGCAGTCTCTCTGGCCTCTGTTCTCTGTGCATCCCTTGTAGTTCCATTTGCAAATCAAAATGCATTTATTTCATTTGAAGGTGATTTTATCTTTTTCTCATACCTCCTTGCATCCGGAAAGTTCTTTTCAATCATTGCCGCACTTGATACCGGCAGCAGCTTCGGGGGAATGGGGGCAAACCGCGAAGCTTTCTTCTCCATGCTTATTGAACCTGCATTTTTCATATTACTTGCTACTTTTGCCATGTTTACAGGCTATACCTCTTTCACTGATATTTTTAGCCACTTCTTTATTACAGGTAATCATAATGTCTTAATATATAGCATTATAGGATTTTACCTGTTTATACAGATAGCTATGGTTGAGAACAGCCGTGTACCTGTGGATGATCCGAAGACTCACCTCGAACTTACTATGATTCATGAGGTGATGATTCTCGATAACAGCGGATTCGATAAAGCGTTGATCCACATAAGTTCATACCTGAAATTCGCGATTTATGGTTCTTTGATGTACAATCTTATAGTTCCTGCCGGATGGAACATAATTTTACAGATCGGGCTTTTTATTATGGTACAGCTTATGTTTGCTATCGTAATTGGGTTTACAGAATCTTTCCGGGCCCGGAATAAAATGAATAAAAATCCCAAATTCATTCTTACTATCTCAGCTGTTGCCTGGATTGCTTTTGTGGTGATTTTAATATTAACCGACAGATTTATCGGATAAATAGAAATGGTTAATTACCTTATAGTACTGTTCGCAATAACACTTATTTATTTTGCTTCCGCCGAAAGGCTGACAACTTATATCAGGCTGATCGGTCTCCAGGGACTGTTGCTATGCGGAATTGCCCTTTTTGAGCTTAAGGAGATAAATGGTGCCAATCTTATCTTTATTGCAGCAGAAACGTTGATCTTCAAGACATTATTGATGCCGTACCTGTTGTTAAAGATCGTCAGGAACTCTGTCATTACCAAAGTCCATCGACTGGCTATGCCGGGATTTTACACGCTTATCCTGTCAATATTTGCCCTTCTTATTAGTGTGATTCTCGCAAATTCCCTTATAAATCCCTTTATCAACACTATTTACATGTCAATTGCTCTGTTTGCTCTTTTTACCGGACTTGTGCTGATTGTTACCCACAGGCTTATAATCTCACACCTTATCGGTTTCCTGATAATTGAAAATGCTGTATTTATGTTTTCTCTTGCTGTAGGAAATAAAATGCCAATGCTGATCAATGCCGGTATTCTGCTTGATATTTTCGTCGGAGTACTTATCCTTGGATTTTTCGGGTTGCGACTTAAATCGCATACCAACGAGCTGACAATGTTAAAAGATTAAGGTATGGGACTACTCTTATTTTTTATTATTTCAGCGATAATGGGTATTTCAGTAGGAATACTCAAAAACAAAACTATCATTAAGATCATTACTCTCGGATTTGCAATTCTGCACATAGGTTTTACCTTGTACAGCTGGACTAATCTGGGAAGGACCGAGCTGACTTATTTCTCTTATAATAGTCCGGGGGTATTATTGCTTTCAATCCTGTCGGTTCTTGTAATACCTACAATTTACCATGGATTTATTTATGCTTCCGGGAACGATGCCAAAAGATTCAGTATATATCATGGGGCATTAATTGCACTCATCACTTTCATGTCGGGCGCTTATCTGGCAAACGGAATGACTGTATTATGGATATTTGTAGAAGCTACTACGCTTGCAGTAGCTGCCCTGATCTATCACGACCGGACTGAAATTGCCCTTGAGGCAACCTGGAAGTACGTATTTATCTGTTCCACAGGTATTGCCCTGGCTTACCTGGGAATTCTGTTCTTAGGATTTATCTATGGCCGTGAAGATGCTGCAAACCTTTCTTTTGAAACTTTATCCGGTATAATCAACAAGGCGAATCCTATGTATCTGAAAATAGCGTTTCTGTTTGTCCTGGTCGGCTTCAGCACCAAGATGGGGCTTTTCCCGATGCATACTGTTACAATTGATGCTCACTCAGTTGCTCCTCCTCCGATAAGTGCGCTCATATCAACCACTTTGATGAATGTCGGGTTCCTGGCAATTTTCAGGGTATTTTCATTATTCTCATCATCATCAATCCTGAGCTTCATGAATAATGTCCTGATTCTTTCCGGGACACTTTCCATTTTAATTGCTGCGGGATATATGCTTAAAGCAAAGCACCTCAAACGGATGCTTGCTTATTCAAGCCTGGAAAATATGGGTCTTGTAGCAATTGCAATGGGTATTGGCGGTGTCGGGTATTATGCAGCATTTCTGCTACTGGTTCTCCATTCCCTGGCGAAATCTGGATTGTTCTATCAAATGGGCCAGCTTTCAAAGATACTTCACACATTCAAACTTGATGAGTGCGGGCGCTATATGAAACTTTACCCTGCAGGAGCAATGGTGCTTGTTACCGGAATGATCTGTATACTTGCTGTTCCGCCGTCAGGTTTATTTATTGCCGAATTCATGATTTTTAAAGGATTGGTTTTCAACGGACAATGGCTGGTCATGATAATAGCAATCATATTGCTGTGCTTTGTTATATATGCAATGAGCACCAGAGTTATGCATATAGTATTTTCTGACCCGAGGAACCATTTTAAGCAGATTGAGCCGGACAGAGTAAGTCCTGTTGAGACATTCACCCAGTTTGCTTTTTTCGGAACAGTTATAGTTTTATGCTTTTATCAGCCTCCATTCCTCGTTGATCTCATTAATCAAAGCGTTGCATTATTGCCAAAATTAGCATTGTAATGGGTCAGCACTTTAGAACAATAATAAACAATTCGTCACCGGTTGACATAAGGGATATACCCCTGTTAACCTATGATGAGTTTTATGTTCAGGTAACTGAATTTCTAAAAGCTGAAACCAGGCACTGTATTGCATATTTTTGTTATGAAGTCGCTGATAACCTGAGCTTTTATTGCTCAATTGCTGATGACAAGGATCTGACCATATCAGTATTTGCTTATTTATTGAATAAGAAGAATGCTACTTTAAAATCATTAACTCCGGCATCTCCCCAGCTTCATTTATTTGAGAGGGTGATCCATGAAAAGTACGGAGTGGAATTTAAGGGGCACCCATGGCTGAAGTTTGTCCGGTTCCCCCATGACCGTTTTGAAAAGGCAAAATCGATGCATGATTATCCTTTTTATGAAATTGAGAGCGAAGAGCTTCATGAAGTTGGAGTAGGCCCGGTTCATGCCGGTGTAATTGAACCAGGTCATTTCAGATTCATTTGCAACGGTGAAAAAGTATTGCATCTTGAAATCCAGCTGGGGTATCAGCATCGTGGTATTGAAAAGTTGTTTCTCGAAAAAGGTACTCCACTGCAACAGTGTATAACCTCTGAATCCATTGCCGGAGATACTTCTGTCGGACATTCACTTGCCCATGCACAGCTTATTGAATCTTTAGCTGGATTGGAAACAGGTATAAAATTGCAGATTGAGCGCTGTATTGGCCTTGAACTTGAAAGGATGGCTGTTCATATTGGCGATACTGCTGCCTTATGCGGGGATGTAGCTTACCAGTTGGGACAGGTTGTTTGTGAAGCGCTCCGGACTACCATCATCAATACAACTCAACTCTGGTGCGGTAACCGCTTCGGAAAGGGACTTATACGTCCGGGCGGGACCAATTATCCTCTTAATGATAATGTTACAGATGAGATAATGAGAGTTCTGACAGATACAGGAAAACGTTATTCAGAAATCGCAGACCGCATATTTACTCTGCCGAGTGTTCTTGCCCGTTTTGAGGACATCGGAATAGTTACCAGGCAACAGGCAGCCGATACAGGGGCAGTGGGAATGGCAGCCCGGACATGTGGTATCCCCAGGGATATCCGGAAAACTCATCCTTTTCAATACTATAAAAGTTATCCAGTGCAACCCGTAATGCATTTTACAGGAGATGTACTGGCACGTGGGATGCAAAGGGTGCTTGAGGTAAAGGAATCTGCTAAGATCATCTCAGATCTTATTGGCATTTGGAAACAAAACTCAGGTCACAACCTGATGCCCGATTATAATTATAAGCTGAAACCGGGAAGTTACGCAGTTTCTCTGGTAGAAGGATGGAGGGGAGAAATTTGCCATGCTGCCGTAACCGGCGACAATGGTGAAATTATACATTATTATGTTAAGGATCCATCATTTCACAACTGGATGTCACTCGCTCTGGCAGTCCGTAATCAGGAGATATCAGATTTTCCTGTTTGCAATAAAAGCTTTAACCTTTCCTATTGCGGACACGATTTGTAAGTCTTAATCATTTTTAAGGATGATGTTGAAAGAAATAAAAATACTGAAGAGTCACGGCAGCCAGTACGTGAAGAACCTGCGGACACAAGCAGTTTCACCGGCATTCAGAGGGCGTCCTGTAATTTCAGATGATCTGGGCAGTCCTGAAATACATTTTGTGACAAACCTTTGCCCGGTACAGGCGATAGGGAGTGAAACCGGTTCCATTGATCTCGGCAAGTGCGTTTTTTGCAATGAATGTGCCCTGGCTCTTCCGGGGAAAATCAGATTTACAAGTGATTACAGGACAGCGGTTAACAGGAGGGAGGATCTGGTAATTAATCCGGGAATTGATGTTCAGATCAGGTTAAATGATAATGTTATCAGGAAAGAGGCAAGGAAGTTATTCAAAAACGCACTGAAGCTAAGACAGGTTTCTGCCGGTGGTGATAATTCGTGCGAGATGGAACTCGCAGCGACCGGGAACGTAAACTTTGATTTTGGACGCTACGGAATTGAATTTACCGCTTCGCCACGTCATGCAGACGGGATTGTAATCACCGGTCCGATAAGTGAAAACATGGCTGAAGCATTGGTAATGACATATGACGCAATACCTTCACCAAAGATCATCATACTTGCCGGAACTGATGCTATAAGCGGAGGTATCTTTGCAGGCACTCCTGCCCTGAACAGGCAGTTTATCGATAACCATCATATTGATCTATATATTCCCGGAAATCCGGTTCACCCGCTGACATTTATAAATGGAGTGCTGGATCTGCTTGGGATATAATCCTGAATTTCATTAATACCCTGCAGCCTGCCCGTCTTTTCTTGACTCCGAGGCACCATACAGGACTTTGGTCTTTTCATCCCGCATGATTGCCTGGTAACCGCCATATCCGCCAAGATCCCATTGAATCGTATGTCCAATTGACATCAGCTTCTGAATGACTTCTGTCCGGAAGCCGCTTTCCAGCAACAAAACCCCTCCGTCTGTCATCTGCTGACCTGTGGGCTCCGATGAACCAATATGATGAATTCTAGGTGCATCGCCGGCTTCCTGGAGACTCATTTTAAAATCAATAATGTTGATTGCTATCTGAACATGACCCTGTGGCTGCATATCACCGCCCATAACTCCGAAGCTGATCCAGGGCTTTTTATTTCTTGTGATGAAGGCAGGGATTATTGTATGGAATGGCCTCTTTCCGGGTGCGTAAACATTAGCATGGCCTTCTTCAAGACTGAACATCTCCCCCCTGTCCTGCAGAACAAAGCCAAGACCTGTAGGACACATCCCTGAACCCATTCCGCGGTAATTACTCTGAATGAGTGAAACCATATTCCCATATTTATCAGCTACTGTCAGATAAACAGTGTTGCCGGCTTCTATTATTCCTGCATCATATACTTTTGCGGCTTTTTCAGGGTTAATAAGCTTCCTTCTCCCTGCAGCATATTTCTTTGAGATAAGTTCTGCAACCGGAACAGCCTTGAACAGGGGATCAGTGTAGTATTTTGCCCGGTCTTCAAAAGCCAGCTTCTTAGCTTCAGTGAATACATGAATGTAATCTGCTGATCCAAAGCCCATTGAAGCAATATCAAAACCTTCAAGTATGTTAAGCATTTGAAGTGCGGCAATACCTTGCCCGTTTGGGGGAAGTTCCCAGATGTCATAACCCCGGTAGTTTGTACTGACTGGTTCAACCCATTCCGAATGATGGCGGGCAAGGTCATCATATGTCAGAAACCCACCTTGTTTCGCCATGAATGCCGCAATATCGCGGGCTATGCTTCCCCTGTAAAACTCATTTCTACCGCCTTTTACAATTTTTTCAAGAGTGCTGGCGAGCAGCGGATTCTTAAATATCTCGCCTTTGGCAGGAGCTTTGCCTCCCGGCATATAGACCTCTTTAATATTTGGATAATCTTTAAGGGTACTTGTATTCCTGTCAAGATAGAATGCAATTAATTCTGTTACAGGGAAACCTTCCCTGGCATAGGTTATAGCAGGCTGAAGAATATCTTTCATGGGCAGCTTGCCGAACATATCATGCATTTCATACCATCCGTCAACACAACCGGGAACAGATACAGGCAATGGTCCAAAGGAAGGAATAAAATCATAACCATTCGCTTTGAAATATTCATATTTCAACGACCTGGGAGATTTGCCGCTGCCATTCAATCCGTATAGCTTTCCCTTGTCAGCGCTCCATATCAGTGCAAAAAGATCACCGCCGATTCCCGATCCGGTGGGTTCGACAAGGCCAAGCACAGCATTTGCCGCAATTGCAGCATCGATGGCATTACCTCCTTTTTTAAGAATATCCAGAGCCACCTGTGTTGCAAGAGGCTGACTGGTAGCTGCCATACCGTTTCGTGCTATCACCTCTGATCTCGTGGCAAAATCGTGACCCGTAATCCTGTCCTGGGAAAATATATGAGCAGGCATCAGTACCAGAAGAAGTAACGAAAGAAATACTCTCATCGTTTTTGAATTTAAATACAAAGGTAAAAAACAGATCACACTATCTGGCCATAGCCCTGGCTTTTAATTCCTGAGGCATCTTTTCAATAGCGTACCTCAGAGAAGTCCTGGGCATTGTTGATTTTTTGCGTATTACATAATCAAAAACCTCATTCTGATGAGCCTGACTGGCTGATTTAAGCATCCAGCCATAACCTTTTTGAACCATGTCGTCCTTGTCTGAATGCAATATGTCTGCTATTTCGAAGATATCGGGCAAAAACCTGCCTTTCCTTGCAGGTACAATAAGCGACACCGCGGAGGCCCGTTTTACCCAGCGGTTCTCTGATGTTGCCCATTTCTTCAAACCTTTGAGAAACTCCGGGTACATTTCGATAAAAGCTCCTACTGTATGGTTGCAAAAAGTATCACATGCCGCCCAGTTACTCACATATTTACTGACCCACATTTCAAAAATCTCAAAATCGGCAGGAACGTATTGTTTTCTTATATTATATGACCACATGCAGGCTATTCCTGCCTCTTCCATAAATCCTGATTTCCATAAATCCTCACAAAGGGAGAAAATTACAGATTTTGATTTATCCGGAATACTATTAAAATAGGCCTTGCCTATTTGTGTTATCTGACTTGATTTAATGCCATAGATTTTAATTTTTTCCTTAAAAAATTTTTCACCCTGGATCCTGATCTTTTCATCAGCAATCTGAATCAGTTCCCTTCTGATCCTGATAATTATTGTTTCCATAATAATTTATTCCTTATTCAATCAGGCTTTATTGAAAATTTCGAAAAGTAATTTAGAAAATGTTCTTATTTCAAATTCTTCCAGAATTTTTCTTCGGAAATATGCAGATCTCTGGTTTTCTTTCTTTCCAGAAGATAGTAATAAATTATGGCCAGTGCGCCTGCGATCAGGATTCCCAGGAGTATGTATTTGAAAATTGCAGACATATTCGGATCAGGAATAATAATCCTGACCTGTGAACCAGAATACCCCGGAGCCATTTTATAGCCAACCTCGATATTGAAAATGTTCTTCATGAAGAAAAGGGAGATGAATGCCAGCAGGCCGGAAATAACCGGTGTTGCAAGCCATCCCAACGCAATTTCCCCGAGAACCCTGAAGTTTATATTTCTTACTCCTTTGTATAATCCTATTCCAATAACACATCCCACTATTACCTGAGAACTTGAAATCGGGACCATCGGAACAGGAGGAAGACCGATACTTATGAATAAGTTTGAAAGGCCCGTGGATGAAAAAATAAAAAGGACCAATGCCTGGGCCAGAACCACAACCATTGCAGCTTCAGAGCTGAGCTCAACTATATTGCTTCCAATGGTTTCCATAACTTTTTTCGAATATGTAATTATGCCTACAGCAATAGCCAGACCTCCGATTAGAAACAGCTGCTGGCTTGATGAAAGTGTAAAAAGTCCAAGGTCGAGAACCTGAAGATTGAAAGTCGGGACAAAGACACCCATTACATTGGCAATATTGTTGGCTCCAAGGCTGTAGGCACCGAAAGCGCCAACTACTATGAGCCCAGTTCTGATAAAGGACTCAAAAGTTATAAGGTGCATTCCTGATGTTTTTTTGATTCTGGTGATCAGGATATAAAGCAAAATTGAAAAGAAAGCTCCGAGAACAGGTCCTGATATCCAGGTGATGACAATTTTAGACAGGGTCCCGGAATCAGTTTTATTACCTGTAAAAAGATTCCATCCAATAATCGCACCAACAATTGCCTGTGTTGTGGAAACCGGAAGAGAGAATTTAGTCATTGCATAAACGGTAATTGCAGCGGCAAGAGCCAGGGTAAAAGAACCTCCTATTGCATTCACTGCACCAAGCTTACCCAGCGTATCTGCTGCACCTGCTCCCTGAATTACTGCCCCCAGAATAACTGCAACCGATGCTATTATCGCAGCTTTTCTGAATGACAGCATCTTTGACCCTACAGCCGAACCGAAAACATTTGACGCATCGTTGGCCCCGAGAGACCAGCCAAGGAATAAACCGCTTGTCAGGAAGAATAGAATCATATCGATGATTGCTTTTTGCTTTTTACGGTCCGTTTTAAAATAACCCGCAACTGATTATATCACTATTCTAATTGCCATTGCAGAGAGAAGGTCCGCAGCTTTCTGAGCAAGGTCGGATATACCCTCAATATGGTGAATAATATATCTGAGATGCGCCTTATGAGCCAGGTCAATTTCTTTCATCTCCTGGAATATGAGTCTTTTGGTGTTCATCGATATTTTGTCGGTTTCACTCTCAAAATAGTATACCTTCAGCAGCTTCTCCCTCACAGTATAGGGCGCCTTAAAATAAGCCCGGGCAGCAGGTATCAGCTCTTCAGCGGTGTTGGCAGAAGTTTCAGTAAGACTTATCAGATCCTTATTGAGTGAAGGAGGTATCTCAGGCATTTCAGTCCAGATCTCATTGAGGGAGCTCTTTACAGAATCGATTATTTCATCGAGCTCATCGATAAGCCTGGTGACCTCTTCCCTGTGCTGAGGCAGGATTGAATGAGTTATCATCTCATTTTCAATTTCCCTCTGAAGCCTGTCTGCATTATTTTCAAGAGTATCCACTTTTTGAAGATGCCTTTCGAAAGCTTCCATATCCTTATCAAGGTAGTCCTTTATACCCTCTCTGAAAACCAGTAATCCAAGTTCAATATTATCAAAGAACTCGTCGATTTTAAGAATGAGGTTTTTTGTTGTTCTGGTAAATAAAGCCATTTTTGTTAATGGAAATTAGTTAATAGTTATTTGCCCTGACCACCTTAGCTGAAAGTGATTTTGGCGGCAAAGGCAGGTGATTATTATCAAATATATAAATTTAATATTTAATGGAAGCAGAAGAAGTCAGTGATTAAATGAGGAAGAGTGTGATCAGAAATCGATTATTTTTTCTACTTTGTTGGAACGCAGGTATTGTTTCAGTATAACCTGGATATCACGGTTATCGGGTGATGATTTTATGCACTCATGAACAGAAGCCAGACCAAATCCCATATCATTGATATTGAAATACCCATAGCCGGTATACTTCCCGTTGATAATCCTTACAGCACTGCGTTCATCATCGTCCCTGCCTTTATCGATAATGAAAAAATTCCGGCGGGCAAAAATAAACTCTTCGGCTGCTTTTGCTCCCCGTTCATTATATTGGCCCGGCTTTTCTTTCCCGCAGCAGGCTCCTTTGCAAATGCCCACATGGTACTGAAAGCAGGGCCCGTCAGTTTCATATAGACCTGTGAGTTTCTGGCAAAGGTTGTAGGCTTCAGTAAGGGATATAAGCCTGGCTTTCACTTTCTCCTTTGAGGTAAAGACAGAAAGGGGTTCATCATCCTGATCGATAAGCCCGTATTTGAAATTAAAATAACCTTTTTTATCGGTAAAAGTGTATATTCCCCACTGGAAGCTCGACCGTCTCTGTGCCCTGTTAAAATAAGGCTTGTTATCTTTAATCTCAAAAGATTCCCTGAGAAGCGCAATTAGTTCGCTGCCAGTCATATCCCAATCTATATCTGCTATAAGATCACGCATTTCCATAGCACGGCTGGTTGAATTATTGGATAGATGAGTGCTGATCCTTTGTTTCAGGTTGCGGCTTTTTCCGATATAAATTAGATCCCCATTCTCATTAAAAAAATAATATATACCCGGTTCTTCCGGTATATTTTCAATTTTCGAAATATTCAGCCTGGCGTTAAGCTTTGATAACCTTGTGTTCTTCATCAGGTTTGACCTGACTCCGTTTATTTCCGAATCTTTTCTGAGCAGAAGCTCAAAGAGCCTTACAGTAGCCAAAGCATCTCCGGCCGCCCTGTGCCGGCCATTAATCTCAATCTTCAGATCACGGCATATATTGCCTAAACTATAAGAGCGGTGCCCAGGGAATAGTTTTCTGGTAAGAGAAACTGTATCCAGGAGGTTCCTTTTGAAATTGAATCCCAGCGATTTAAACTCCTGCCTTATAAATGAATAATCGAATCGTGCATTATGGGCAACAAATGTTCTTCCCTGGGTGAGTTCAACAATTGTCCTGGCAATTTCATAAAAACAGGGTGCATCTTCAACCATTTCGTTTGTAATGCCGGTGAGATTGGTAATAAAATATGGTATGTTTCTTTCGGGATTTACCAGTGACACAAACTCCCCTGTTATCTTCTCTCCATCGTGCAGGTAAACAGCAATTTCCGTGATCTTTTCAAGCCTGGCACTTCCCCCTGTTGTTTCAATGTCTATAATAGCATACATCTTAAGTAACTGCCATGTTTCCCGGCTACTAATATACTCAGAAATGAAGGGCGATTGGTTAATAGTTTGTATTTTTGTGTTGAAAAGAGACTGCAATGAATGAATGTTACGGCAAACGGTTTATCCTTAACGGAGAACTTCAGACGGAGGATGTTTTTGATAATTCGCTGGTTTATGAAGGCGACTCTGTTTATGAGGTTATACGGATGATCAAAAGCAGTCCTGCATTTTTCTATGATCATATGGAACGCCTCGCATCAAGCGTTCTCCAGCAGAAGAAAAAAATGCTGGCTGATGTATCCACTCTGAAACGGAATATAATAAGCCTTGCAAAATCAGAAAGGAAAAAGGAAGTAAATCTGAAGATTGTTTTTAATTACAATAAGGATTCATCAAACTACCTGGTCTATTTTATTGAACCTATTTATCCATCTGAAGAACAGTACATACATGGTGTAAAAGGTATTCTATTTTATGCTGAAAGAAAAGATCCCGGTTCAAAAATTATAAACCACAAGCTGAGATCGTCAATATTCCATAAGCTCATTCTTGACGGGGGATATGAGGCATTGCTGGTAAATGAAAAAGGTCAGGTCACAGAAGGAAGCAGATCCAATATCTTCTTCCTTAAAAACAACAAGCTTGTCACAGCTCCTGATTCAATGATACTCAACGGCATAACCAGAAAGCATGTTCTTGATATCTGTCGGGAAATCAATATTGAGGTCAGGTTTGCCTGCGTTAAAGCAGAAAATATCTCTGAATATGATGCTGTTTTCATGACAGGTACATCACCCCAGGTGCTGCCTTTCAGTTTTATTGATGACAAAAAATTTAACGTCAGGGCCTCCTTGATCAGAAACCTGCGTTCTCTTTATCTCATTAAAGCAGAAGAAAGCATCAGGCAGTTCAGGTCGGGATCATCGGGATAATTTTCGGAAATAAATCAAAAAAAATAATATTATTATGGGAAGTATCAGGAAGCTTAAAAAAGAGATTGACTCTAAAGTCTATGAAATAGTTTCTGATTGCCTGACCTTTTCAGAGCTTCACCCCGAAATAAAAGCGGAGGAAGTCTCAGGTATAATCTCCGATACGGTCAATTTCAGGAACGATCTGATACACAGGATGAATAATCCTGACAAAGAATTGGATCACAGGGGAATAAAATCACACTATCAGATGATAAACCGCGACCTTGAAGCCGGAAGTGATAAGCTTTTCGAACGGCTCAGTTCTGTATCGAAGAAGAAAAAGAAGTAAAGTGCTTATATATCAAGGTGCCGCAACCTGTACATTTTCCCTTCTGATCAAGGTTAAGCAGCTTTATATTATACCCCGATCTGCGTGTAACCAGTTTACCGCATTCCGGACATTTTGTATCCTGACCTTCTTTTGATCCCATATTTCCAATGTATACATAGGTGAGGTGCCTGGAAGCTGTCTCAAACAGCTTTTTTATAGTTTCAACAGGAGTGGCCGGATCTTCTCTTTTGTACATTGGGAAATATCTGCTCAGATGAAGTGGGACATCCTTCCCAAGTTCACCGGCGATCCATTCTGCCTCCATTGCCATTTCCTTTTCATCATCATTTTGTCCGGGAATGATCAGAGTGGTTACCTCAAGGTGACGGCCTGAATGTGCTATTTGTTTAAGGGCCTTCCTGACAGGTTCAGGATCAGAACCTGTAAGCTTCCTGTAAAACTTGTCATTGAATGCTTTAAGGTCAATATTGAAGGCATCAGTAAAGGAAATGATCTCTTCGAGCGGCTCCCGGTTCACATATCCGTTGCTTACAAGCACAATGCGCAGACCCTTTCTTTTAGCCTTGTGAGCAACGTCGCGAATGAATTCAAACCATATTACCGGCTCGTTGTATGTAAATGCAATCCCTATATTATTGAGTGAATCCATGGCATCCTTAATAATCTTGTCGGGACCGGTCCTTGAAGTAAATCCAGCCAGTATCCGTTGTGAAATATTGTAGTTCTGGCAGAAATCGCATTTCATATTGCATCCATATGATCCCAGGGAAAGAATGTTGGTGCCTGGAAAGAAATGATATAAAGGCTTCTTTTCGATCGGATCAAGTGCATATCCGGAGATGATGCCATATGTCAGGAGTTCAATCTTTTCACCATCACTTTTCCTTGCCCCGCATATGCCTGTCCTACCTTCAGAAAGCTTACAAAAGTGGGGACAGAGCAGACACTCCGTTTTCTCCCCGTTTTTAATGAACAACCCCGGCATCCTTAAAACACTTTACGCAAAATTACCCTTTTTGCAGCCCTTTCATAATAAATAAAGAAAAATCATGCCATAACACAAAGACCCTTTCTTATATCTCCTGATCCTTTTCTTCGATCAGGATTTTATTAATTTCCCCAAATTCCATCACAGCCTCTTTTACTGGAACAATTATCTCGGGATATGTAATACCAAATCTCAGGATTGAATGCTTTTTGTTTTTGAGATGGAAGGCTATGCTGAGGGGATAAATTTCAATCTTATCTATATCACCGGATTTCAGCTTAATTGCAGGAAGGAATGAATTTTGTTTAAGTACTATCATATCAGGTTCTGTCCCGATATACCTGGTTGTCTTGCCCAAACCAGCCATCACCTGGTAAAAACCGAAACCTGCCAGGAATATAATAGTGATCCACATTCTGCCCTCAGCCTTTTGGGATCTGAAATAAAAAATTGCCCAGAAGATGCTGATCCCGATGCAGAATATTCCCAGAACCAGCTGGAATATTTTAATTACGCCGGAATTTTCTTTCGGCTCAAGCAGAAAAGCCTTTTTTCCCATTTCTGAATCTCGTTGATTATTATCGATTTTATCCGACGTCCAAATTAGGAAATAATATTATTTGTTATGATTTACAATCAATGTTTATGCTGACCCGGCTAATGCAAAGAAATTTGATGCTGAAATGAAAAGACAGCTACAGGGCACTATGGTCATTACCTGAAATGCCTGCATGATCCAAAATAATTAATTAATTTCTTCAGCAAATTTAAGGGACGATCCCCTTAAGACCAATTTTTTCTGCTACCTCACGCATTCCCATTATACAGTCGGTAATGAGGTCATCCAGACTTATACCAATCATTTCAGCACCTTTTTCAATTACCTCACGGTTTACACCTGCAGCAAATCTTTTGTCGTTCCACTTCTTCCTTACCGACCTTGCCTCCATATCCAGGACACTTTTTGAAGGCCTCACAAGGGCACTGGTCGTAACAAGACCAGTAAGCTCATCAATTGCATAAATGGTTTTCTCAAGCCTGCTGACTGGTTCGATATCGGTTACGAGACCCCAGCCATGACTCATCACGGCCCTTATATACTCTTCAGGCCAGTTATTCTCTTCCAGAATCTTTTTAGTAATTGTGCAATGCTGGTCGGGATACATCTCATAATCAAGATCATGTATCAACCCGATGATTCCCCATTTTTCAATATCTTCACCCCATTTCCCGGCCATATATCTCATAACTCCTTCCACGGCCAGAGCATGTCTTATCAGGCTTTCGTTCTTATTGTATTTTTTCAGCAATTCAAATGCTGCGTCACGGGTCGGAATAACTGATGACATAAATCATTATTAGTGTTAAATTTTAATCCTGTAAATCATACTCTTACGGGATAGGATAGGATACTATTTAATTTTTACCAGGTGCACGGTTTTTGAATGTCCGGGGAATTCAACCTTGAGATAATATACTCCTGGTGCAAGCCCGGTACCGGATATTTCTGCCGTACTGGTTCCTATAGTTATATCCTTGTCGAAATCAACTAAAACAGTCCCTCCAAAATTTGTCAGAGTAAAATGAGCTATCCCATTGAACTCCGAGTTCAGAACAATATTGATTTTATCCCTGAATGGATTTGGGGTGACCAGTAAAGGTTTGTTCAGCTCATTGTTCCTGATATTAACCCTTACTGTATCATTTAGAAGATAATCATCATTATTATTGTATCCGTAGGCAACTATATTATAGTTTCCATAATATGACAGATTCGCATTGGTATTGAATGTAACGGTCACGGAATCCCCGGATGGTATCAGTGTATAATCAAAATGCTGTGTTACAGGAGTCGAGTTATTAATAGAATAAGCCATATTAAATCCGCGGATAGTGTCTCTTCCGATATTTGCAATCCTCAGAGAAACAGGCTCTTTCCCGAGATTATCTTTATTGACAGGCGTGACAAATCTTGCAGTAATGATATCTTTCTTTATATATGTAACTGTTGCAGGACCCGTGAAATCAATCATATCTATCAAAGCACAATCCAGGCCGGATGAAACCGACTGGTCCTTTTTGTACAGCCATTCCATTTTGTTGTATCCTTTTTTAACAGGTATAGCCTCCTTTTGCCAGGCGATCTCACCCGACTTTTTCATGATCTCAACATCATTGAGCCTGAAGAGCAGAAAATCGTAACTTGCCTCGGAGGAGACAGAGTAATAAAATTTAAGAGAGTCTGCCTGAGGATACCATGCTTTTATACATAGTGCCGATGTCTCGTTGTGTGAAATTGCCCCTGACCGTGCTGAAACAATGCCATCCCGGGAATTTAATTGCGTGATGGTCCAGGGGATCGGGCTCACATTAATCCAGGGGAATATATTGAAAGTGGCGGATTCAAATGATTCCCTGACACGTCCCACCCGGAAACTAAAGTTTCTGTTGACAAAATGCGGATCACAGTTCAGAAAAGAATTCAGGGAAATAGTAGTCCCGGAGGATGCTGATGGCAATAATTTAACCATAACAGGTATCTGTGTAATTTTCTCCTCTTCAAGATTCCCGGAACCCTTGCCGGGTTCGAGGACTGTGAGTTCCGGATCCGGACTTGATACATTAAATATACCTGAAGTATTGCTGCTTCCGCTGTTTCTTACATTAAATAACAGATTAAATGTCTCACCCGGGTCAGCGATAAAGTCACCGTTTCCTGTTTGTTTGTCGTCAAATTTGTAATTTAATATATCCAGTTCAGGAGCATGGACATTCATGTCAATCTTATAATCTTTTTCACAAGCATCATCTCTTAGGATAAGGTCGAAGGTGACAATGCCTTTATCCGGAACCTCCCTTGATAACCTTACATTGAGTTTGTTGTTCAGGATTATCTCAGATCCCGGACCAAGTGTTCCGATATCAGCAGAATCATTCAGAATTGTAACCCATGCAGAAGTTGTTGATATTAATGCACGCAGGTTATTAGCTCCGGTCAGTCCCAGGTTACTGATTGTCAGCTTAAGGGAAAAAGTCTCACCGAAATCAGCAAGACCATTATTGTTTCCCGACTGATCGTTTATCCCTGATTTTGTAAGGTTTATAAATTCACTCTTAACATTGGAAAAATATACTTTTTTTATGACAGGCTTCTTATTCTGGCCTGTTATGACGAAAAGACAGGAATCATCCGATAAGCCAGGCATATCCAGAGTTACAGAACCAGATGGGCTTAGGAATGATGCGTCCCAGAGTGTATCGAAATGTGAAACAGCAGCATATGAAAAAGGATCGCCGTTGAATGAAAATGATTTGATATTGTTTGGCAGTGTATCGGGGAGGGAAGTGCTGAACACACCGGGAGTACCTATAATCGGAATAATGCTTGGATCCCCTACAAGGTTATAGTTTTCCCAGTAATATTTCTTTTTTGATGTGGTACTTGCGCTTACTGACAGGTTACCAGCAAAATTGATCTGACCCATGGTTATATACCAGTCCGATGGTGATTCGTTATGAGTATGAAACATACGGTCCAGAGCCCCGAGCCCTGTGGTTTCATATTTCGGACTGGAAGAAGGGATTCCGGTTCCGACTGCCCAGTAAAAATCCTCATCCCAGTATGAGTCATCTGCACACCCTATAAAACCAATAGCGCCCTTATTCCCGGAAACTACCAAGCTGTTTCCAAGGGATGGCTGGCTGAAGGCAGATGTCGAGCAGGCATTGCTTATTATAAAAGGATACATGTTCTTGTTCCTGAATCGCAGTGAATCGGAGGTGTAAATATTTGATGAATCCTTAGAAGTGCTGTGTATGAGCCATCCTGTTGGTTGTCCGTGGCCACTGTAATTCAGGAACGAAATACCTTTATTCACCCGGTCGATAATGGACGACTTTGTACTCTTAGTAACATCAGCTGAATAAAAGTGAAATTCAGTTATTTTGTTGGCACTGTTCAGATAATTGTCAAGTGAGTATTTTATCTGGCCATTCATATAATCTGCATGCGCCGCGTCTATGCCGGCAGTGGCCAGCGCATTTGAATAAAATTTATTAGTATCTGCAAACTCAAATTTCTCATACTGAATGATTTTGTCAACCACATATCTCAACTCGGTCGTGTCCTTAACCGGTAATCTTCCAATGAACATTTCAGGGATGTAATCGCCATTTCCGTCAAACTCTCCATAATACATATCGGTTACACTTCCGGTTCCGTAATATGGTATCCTGCTTACATTCCCAATAATAAGAAGAAATTCCGGTGGAGGATTATCTGTTGTTGAAGATTTATAAATTCGGTCCAGGGTATCTTTCAGGGCAGTATATGTGTTACCTGCGAGGCCGGCTCCTTTGTACAATACATCAATAAGGAAGCCCTTCTGGGTTTTCCACCTGATTAAGGGCTGGAGACCCTTTTTAAATGCGGTATCCGTCAGAATTACCATCCTGACCGGTTTATCTGTGTACCCGGTGATTACATTTCCTGGATTGTAGTTAAGAACTCCTTTTTCAAGCAGTTCACCTGTTAATGGAGATTCGGGGAAAAGTGCTTTTGATTGGATATCGACAGCCGGTGAAAAAGATATCTCAATTTTCATCGAAATGATGACCTCAATGCTGTTTTTATGCGGGTTATATCTGACCGGGGAGATCATGACATTCGCAAGGTTTTTTCCCCTGGTAGTTCCTAATGGTTCAATTCTGACGGTATCCTGACCAATGAACTCACGCGAAGCGTAAATCTCTTTATCAAAGGCAAATCGCGGCTTTTTATCCTTTAATATTTTAGCTTCGCTTTCCTGAGCAGGATAAAGTACCCCTTTGATTTTCTTAGTCGATGGTCTGAACCTTGTAGATCTGACTTCAGAAATCTTTATTATGGGTTTATAGCCTGTCGGCACCTCGATCAGACGGCTGAGAACAGGAAACTCGGGTTTGCCGGTATCAGCAGAATGAATGTGACCCGGAATTTCAATTCTGAAGAATGTTCCCTGGTCATTTATAAGATCTTCAAGATTAAGCTCTGAAAATGAATAATTTATGATTAGTGAGTGATCATTGGCAATGATCTCTTTAGCCTGTTGTTCAATATGAGGAATATACTTATATAGCCTTCCCGTCTGGCCCGATGAAGTTAATGCAAATGCAGCAAAAAAAGCCAGTAACCTGTATTGTTTAAAATTCCCCAAAATCATCAGTGTTAATTAATTAACGCTGTACCCTGAATTGATGAAGCAAGTTATATAAATTTAAACAGATTATTTATGTGAGGATAATAAATTTGATTAAAATAATAAGATTCGTATTTTTATAGTTGATTTTGTTAGATTAAATAACAAAAGAGCCTATGAAAAGGTATGCTGTTGTACTTCTCCTGTCAGCTTGTCTGTTTGAATTATCAGGCCAGATAAACAAGTACGGAGTTCCTTTTATTAAGAATTATCCTACACAGATAACGCAGGGTTCTGAGCAGAACTGGTGTATCACTAAAGATATGTTTGGGGTTGTATATTTCGGTAACCAGGATCGCGGAGTTATTCGTTATGATGGTACCAAATGGTCGTCTATAAAAATAAGAAACAATCCGAGAATATATTCACTGGCTGCGGGACCGAACGGTGAGGTCTATGTCGGAGCGGCTTATGAATTCGGGTATCTGCAGCCTGACGAAAAGGGTAAAACCGAATATATCTCTCTAACAGACCGGGTCGACTCGGTTGCAGATATTAAAGTGATCTATTCAATTGAAATATCTGACGGGAGGGTTCTCTTCCTCGGACCGAGGCACCTTTATATTTATGAGAGTGAAAAAAACTCATTTTCTGATATAAAATTAGCTGATTTTAATATTAAAGATGCATACAAGCTTTTCAGGATCAATGACCGCATAATTATCACCGACAATATAAATGGTATTTTTGAGCTCCAGGGAAATATTATAAGGCAGATGCCAGGTGGAGATTTCTTTAAGAAGAAACTCTGTACGGTCCTTCTTCCATATGATGAAAACAAGGTTCTTGTATGCACTTACAAGGATGGGGTATTTCTTTATGATTATACTTCCGGTACCATCAGGAATGACTTTGTCGACAAGAAGATTAATGATAAATTTAAAGATGTAGTAATCTATGCTGCAGCAAAAATATCTGAAGACCTTTTTGCTATCGGTACTACAACCGAAGAGGGAATGCTGGTGTTTGACAAAACCGGAAATCTTTTGACTCAGATCAGGAAGGAAAATTCTGATCTTGAAGATAATACCATATACGCAGCTTACTGTGATTATAAGAATAATTCTGAATTATGGATCTCAACCTATGGAATAATCAGCAAGATTTATTTTAATATTCCGCTTACAAAATTCGCTGATAAACAGGGAATTGATATAGGAGTAAATGAGATCTGCAGATTCCAGGATGATATTTACCTTTCTTCGGATGCCGGGATTCTGAAATCATTTGTTAATGAACAGAACAATGTTGCCTTCAGAAAAGTCCCGGGGACCAATATGCAGTTTTTCCCGCTCGAAGTAGTCAGGACCAGCCACAGAGAGATAATGCTCGCAGGTTCACGCCTGGGGCTGTTCCAGATATCTCCCGGCGATGTGATAAGAAGTGTTGAATCAAACTGCAGGAACCTGCCGACAAAAAATCCGGTTTATAATGTCAGATCCATAATGCAATCTTCTTCCGACAGGGATATAGTCTATTTGGGGTTAGAATCCGGCGGTATTGTGATTTTAAAGGATCAGGGGGACTATTGGGAATTTATTAACAGGATACGGGGTTTTGAAGGCCTTATCAATGGGATCGTTGAAGAAAAGGATGGGATCTGGTTTGCTACAGATGATCCGGGCGCCTTATATAAGGCCAAATTCAGTGATAATGATACTTCAATTGTAAGGTATGGTCCGGATAAAGGGGTCCCTGATGTCAGGCTCTTTACAATTTATAAAATCAGGGATGATGATTATGTCACCACGGCATCGGGGATTTTCAGATATGACAGGACAAATGACCAGTTTGTACCTGACAATAGCATTACAGGAGGGTATTCTAAAGGTAAATCCTCCCAAAATCTTTATCCTGACGAGGATGGTGATCTCTGGTTCAGCGGATTTGATACCCGGAACTATGAAATGCTCTTCAGGAATACACGCACTGGTATAGTTGGTTACAGGGGCATTTTTAATCTTCTGCCGAATGTCCCGTCCCTGGATTTTTTGAATATTGACGGGAAAATGTTTGTTACCAAATCCAAGATTGTTGCTGTCATTGATAAATCAAAATTAGTTCCGGATTCCGCGATAATCAGCCCCAGGTTTGCTTACATTACTGTAGGCTCCGACACAGTTATGAATGGTATGTTCCACAAGGATATTGACAGTACCCGCAGGATACCGCTGATAATGAACCCATCTTCCACTATTCCGGAGTATGGTTTTGACATGAATAAAATTGCCTTCGAATGGACAACTCCATATTTTATCGAGGAGCTTCAGACAGAATACAGCAGCATGCTGGAAGGATATGATGAAAGCTGGTCAAGATGGCAGGGAATATCATTTGGCTATACTGCCGAAGCGCTCTATTCAAGGAAAGAATTTACAAATCTTCCTTATGGGCATTATATTTTTAAAGTAAGAAGCCGCACGCTTACAGGTCTTTCCGGAAATGAACTCAGGTATGAATTTATAATACTTAAACCGTGGTATGCAACGGTGTGGGCATATATTGGTTATGTTCTTGCAGCATTTATGGCCGTTGTAGGGATAATCAGCGCCTATACGCGGAGGCTTAAAAATGAAAATATAAGGCTTGAAGGGATTGTTGCAGAGCGTACTGCTGTAGTTGTTAAACAGAAGGAAGAACTTGAATCCAGCATTCATTACGCCAGCCGGATACAGATGGCACTGCTTCCTTCAGAAGCAATCCTTTCGGAGAATATTAAAAATTATTTTGTCCTGTTCAAACCGAGAGACATAGTCAGCGGGGATTTCTACTGGATGACTAAAAAAAATGAAAGGCTTTATATTGTAGCTGCCGACTGTACAGGACATGGAGTGCCTGGAGCATTTATGAGCCTTCTCGGAATGTCATTCCTTGATGAAATAATTGAAAAGGAGAAAGCTCCCCGTGCTGATTTCATTCTTAAACAGCTCCGACATCATGTAACTGACTCCCTGAAGCAGGTGGGAGGCGACGATGAAGCAAAGGACGGCATGGACATAGCTCTCCTCGTTATAGATTTTAATGCACGCCGTGTGGAATTCTCCGGTGCATATAATCCTTGCTTCAGGGTCAGAAAACTGACTGATTCTGAGGCAACTGCGTTCCGGCCTGACTCGCCGGAGAAATCTGACGGTTCGATGTCTAACGGAAAATATCTGCTGGAAACAATTTATGCCAGCAAAATGCCAATCGGTATCTCATCAAGAATGAATGAGGATTTTGTATTTTTCGACTGGAATCTTGAAAAGGGGATCTCCTATTACCTGTTCTCCGATGGTTATATCGACCAGTTCGGAGGTGATCACGCACGAAAATTCATGAAGAAAAACTTCAAAAGGCTCATCCTGGAGATTCAGGATCTTCCTATGACCCGACAGAAAGAAATGCTTGAAAAGAATCTTAGTGACTGGATGGGACATTCTCCTCAGATTGACGATATACTGGTAATGGGAATCAGGACTGACTAGAAATCTTAAATGATTAATTCTATATTATGCTAATGAGATCATCAATCAGGTTTAACAGGTTTATTGCTTTATTAATATTTATTGCAATGGCATTTAAAGCTTACTCTCAGGGTGCTCCTGTCTTCGATAGGATAAGCACATCGGCAGGAAACGTAGATATGTACTTTATCGGACACGGATCTCTAATGTTCAGATTGAATGACTTTATCATGTTTATTGATCCTGTCCGTACGTCAGGCAGCTATGACAATATGCCAAAAGCTGACCTGATTCTTGTAACACACGAGCATGGCGATCACCTCGATGCGGATTTGATTAATGACCTCCGGAAACCGGCAACTGTATTGCTCTGCAGCGAAAAAGCTGCTGCTAAGGTATCCTGGGCTCAGATAATGAGGACCGGTGATAAACATGTGGTAAACGGCATTAACATTGAAGCTGTACCTGCTTACAACATAGTCAACATGCGTGCCCCGGGACAACCATTCCATCCAAAAGGGGTGGGTAACGGATACATACTGACTATCGGTGACAAGAAATTCTATGTTGCCGGAGATAGTGAAAACACACCGGAAATGAAGGCGCTCAAAAATATTGACGTTGCCTTCCTGCCCATGAACCTTCCTTATACAATGACTCCGGAAATGGTCGCTGATGCCGTATTAGCTTTCAGACCAAAGATCTTATACCCTTATCATTACGGAGATACTGATACCAAAAAGATAATTGATTTGCTTAAAAACACAGATATTACTGTACGGATAAGAGATCTGAAATAAGCAATATTCGGAGTGAATACACGGGAGAGTATTCCTTATATATCAGATCTGGTGGATTTGCCGCCTTGGATTTCCAGGATGATTCATGCAATTAATTAAGGAATAAATGATGAAAACTAATCTTATCATCCGATTTTTTATTTTTCTGACCGGAGCATCTGCCAGCGGCCAGGATATTACATTCCCTTCTCTTGAAGGATTTAAGAAAATTACAGAATATCCGGTTTATACAAGAGGTAACCTGCGGGATTTTATTGATGGTGCGGCTGATACGTATCTGGCGCTCGGTTTTGTCAATCTTCAGGTTGCGGAATACAAAAAAGGTAAAGAGGTCATTAAGCTTGAGATCTACAGGCTAGCCGATCATACAATGGCATTCGGTATATACGCTTCGGAACGCTCTCCTTCATTCAGATTTGTAAATCTTGGATCGCAGGGTTATATTACTGAGGGTATAATAAATTTCTTTAAAGGTCCTTATTATGTAAAAATAAGAACATATTCCGATAAACCGAAAATTCTTAGCGCGGAAGAATCACTGGCTGCAAGGGTGGCGGATATGCTGAACGGCGAGACAGAAATGCCCGGTCCTCTGGCACAATTCCCCGAAGCAGGAAGGAAGCAAAACGAAGAGACCTACATTAATGAGAGTGTTCTGGGACATAAGTTCCTGAATAAAGCTTTTAAAGCCGTATATGAGTCCGGAAGTGATAACTTCAGCATTTACCTGATAAAGTCAGGATCCGGAAACAATGCTCTTTCTGCTGTTCAGTCTTATCTTAAAGATGCAGGAATAGAACCAGACCAGCAGGAGAGTGGGAAATATGCTTTCACTGACGGTCATAACGGTACAATCTTCCTTTCCTGGAAAGACGACAGGATAGTTATTATCTCCGGTCTTGCAAAGGATCAGGCCGATATTGCGGAACAATACACATCCGGGATCCTGAAGTGAATTTTCAGGAATACCAGGGTCTCTGGCGGTTAATTATTTCCGGCAGGATAGCGCAGAGAGTATTGATATCATCCACAATCTGGAAATCGAACATCCCGACACATATGAAATCGGCACCGTTTTCAAATGCATGGCGGAACCCGTCTTCAGGTTGTATGGCTCCTCCTGCCAGCACCTTGAAAGCGAGCCATGGTTTGGTGACCTCCGTCATAAATTCAGCTGTTTTGATTGGAAACAGGTCAAACATATTATCATGGATCATGTTATGGTTGTTGTACTTTTTCCAGTCCACACTGAATTCAACTCTCTGTGATTCAGGATGCGCCGACCAGTAATTATCATTATGGAAGGTCTTGACATAGTAATCGGCCGGGATACCCTCTCTTTCACAGGTTCTTATTACTTCAAGTGCGTGTCCTCCGCAGCCAGCCAGATAACCTTTCTTCTTTATATATTCAATTGACGAAGCGAGCTCTTTGATTTTTCCATCCCGGACATAGCGGTCAGCATCACCACCCTGGATATATAGTGTTGTCGCACCGTTTGCAATTGCCCTGTCAATATCCCCGAAAAAATCACCGGCCTTAAGATAAGTCTGACATATAGTCTGCATCTTTCCTCCATACATCTTCAGATATTTATTGAATAACGGGAAATTGGAATTTGTAATAAAAGTTGCATTGATTCCGGCCATTTCCCCAAGATGGAAAGTTTCAAGGATTTTCTGATCAGTGTTATATGCCTTGAAAAGGGTATTGGCATAAATTAGGTCGCGGGCATGGGCATAACCGCTTATCAGGTTGCATCCCATTATAAGCCTGGTGATCTCCAGTCTTCCCAGTTTCCCTTTGGGCAGCTCATACTTAAGATCAGAAATCCGTTTATAGGTCACTTTCGGCAATGTCGCTGATGAAAAGGCATCGACTTCCTGTAATGATGAATTCCTTAGAAATGCACCTGTAAAACCGGCAAGAAACGGTAATCCTGCCAGTCCTTTCAGGAGTTCCCTTCTTTTGTTAATTACAGGCGGATCCTGCTCCCGAATACTGCTAATAACTGGTTCATTATCAGGTTTTTTTTCCATAATCAGCATGTCAATACCGAAGTATTGTCCCGACCTGGTAAAAGCAAGAAGGAGAAGAGTCGCAAGCTCAATAAGATTTTTATTTACGATAAGATAACTTCCTTCAGTTACAGCCCCATAGTTGTACCCGCCAAACGGAGGATAAGCAAGGTAATACATTGCAAGCATGGTAATTCCGGCCCAGGAAGCCATACGGGTGAGTATTCCAAGAATCAGCGCAAGTCCGACAAATGTCAATCCCCAGGCATTTAAAAAATCTACAATCTGCAATCCTGTATTTTCTGAAGCCAGCCATCGGAATAGATCGCCAAAGATCCATCTGGAACCTTCAAGAAAAGCCCGTGATGACCAGTAAGGATCAAGCAGCTTGATCAGTCCTTCATAAAAAAAGTGCCAGCCGATCAGAATTCTTAATAATGCCAGCAAGACCGGCAATATCCGGTTTTTGGAAATCGTCACAGTCATAATTAAAATATAAGGTAATCAGGTTCTTCTTCCGGTTTCTCCTTTTTCCTTTCTCCTTTCTCCTTTCTCCTTTCTCCTTTCTCCTTTCTCCTTTCTCCTTTAATAAAGGAATCGATGGCATTCCGAGCAATTAGCCTCCTTCCACGCTGTTCCGACATCAACAGGATGCTGAAATTCAAGAGTATCCCTTATGGATGCATATTGCATCATTCCGGATTTACCCTGTCCGATAATCGTGTGGCACAGATTGCAATCCCTGGTGATCTTATCTCCGTTTTCTGCAGTGAATTCGTCATTATGACATCTGAAGCAACCCTCCGTTTCAAGATGCCCGATATGTTCCGGATATTTGTCATACGTCACCTTCATCGATGGGAAAGTGTTCTGACTGAACGCTTTCTGAAGAGAAGCTATAGACTTGTCTATTTCAGAAATTTTTCTCTCATAAATTCCGGGATACCCTTTCTTATAAAAATTTTCTATCTGGTCCTTGATCTGAAGTAAAGCTGTATCTCTGTCAGGGAATGTATTTCTGAGGACATCCATGGAAGCTTTTTTAATGAATGGAATTTTGTTGGATACAGCTCCTGAGACCACCGCTTTATCGAAGTATACAGGCGGAGAGCTATAATTGTGTGAAGGTCTGTTGTGGCAATCGATGCAATCCATTGTCCTTTTCTCTGATATTGCAAGAAGAGAGTCTGAAACAGGAGTATCCGGATTTCTGAAAATCTCCACTTCTCCCGTGGACTTTTTTGTATATTTCACATAAGTAATAACTTCGCGCTTGTCATTTTCCGAAATGTACTCGATATTTACATCAGGATTTATATGCCAGTGAATGCCTTCATCAAATCCAAGCCCCTGTGTTTCAGGGCCAATTTTCATCTGGAGCATTACATCCCATTCGGTATTAAGTGAATCTGCAAGATAATATCTGTTAGTCTGAAGTGTCCGGGAATAAAATTTCTGAGGCCAGTGACATTCTTCACAAGTCTCTCTTGCCGGTCTGAGGTCATGAAGGGGTGTTTCTATGGGTGACGGATAAGTTTTGGTCAGCACCGCATATACCTGGTGTAATCCTGAAAGCTTTGATTTAACATACCATGAGGTCCCCGAGCCGACATGGCATTCAGCACAAGTCACTTTGGAATGTGGAGAGTTCTGGTAAGCCGTGTATTCTGGTTCCATCACCTTATGGCACAGTGTGCCGCAAAACTCTACTGATTCGGTGAGATGATAAGCCTCAAAGCTTCCATAAGTGGAAAGGAAAAGGAAAATAATTGTCAGAAAGGTGAAAATTAAAAATGCATTTCTGTGCCTGGGATCATTAAGGTCAACATATGGCAGCCTTTTCTTATCAGTTTCCGATCTTCTTTCAATTCTTCTGCGGGCTATCAGCATTCCTGCAGGAATCATTAATAATCCAAAAACCAGGAAACCCGGGAGAATAATATAAACAAAGAGTCCTATGTAGGTTGCGCTTTTGTTGAAGGTAATTGAAATAACAAAGAGAACAATTATAAGCACCAGGTTTAGCCCTGCTATCAATGCGCCAATAATTGTAACCCAATTTCTTGAGGAAGGAGGTAATCTCATGAGGTACAGATTTATATTTCATTTAAGGTAAATATAAGAAATATATGGATTATGTATCTCCATATGACATGTATCAGAATCCTGAAGTGTCTTAACTCGTTTTGTCAAGATGCTGTGAAATCAGATTCTTAAGTTCATCATAAGAATCTACAACGGGCAGATCACTGTGATCATTTACAACATTCTGGGGAGGACGGTACAGAATACCGATTTCCGCCTTCTTCAGCATATTGATGTCATTGTATGAATCACCAATTGCAATTACCTTGTAATTAAGATTTTGTAATGCTTCAACGACCTTCATTTTACTATCAGTCTGCCGGAGATTATAATCGACGATGTTACCGAGATGATCAATGACAAGATTATGGCAAAAGAGGGTCGGGTGACCAAGCTTTTCCATCAGCGGATAAGCAAATTCTGTGAAAGTGTCTGAGACAACTATAAGCTCTGCCTTCTTTCTTAGCCAGACAATAAATTCTGTGGAACCCGGAAAGGGTTTGATATAGGAAATCACATGTTGTATATCATATACAGTAAGCTTTTTCTGGTGAAGAATTTCAAGCCGTCGCCTCATCAGTACATTGTAATCATTTATATCACGGGTTGTCAGCTTAAGTTCATCAATACCGGTATGCTTTGAAACATTTATCCATATTTCCGGTACAAAAACTCCTTCCAGGTCAGAACATACTATATACATAAGATCATTTTTGGACAGGGAGCATAAGAATAAACTCCCTGAGGTTGTCATAATTATTTTCGAGTATTGTATAATTTTCCGTTTTATGTTTTAATTTGATCAGCGATTCAGGCTCGGGTGGCGAATATCCAAGAACATTCTTTATCTCTTCTGTGAATTTTGCGGGATGAGCTGTTTCAAGTGATACAAAAAAATGATCATCCTTTTCATCAGGTTGAGAATCAGCAATGTATAATTCCTGACTTTTCCATGCTACGGCCCCATGAGGCTCGAGCAGCAATCCGTATTTCGTGCTGCACTCAGCGATTGTCCCGCGTGTTTCGTCATCCGAAATGCTTACACCATAGAAGTCATTTCGCATCTTTGTGAGATCGGGTTCTTTCAGAATTTTCCCGTGTTCATTCATTATCCCGCCATACAGTGCAATAATCCTGGCAAGATTACTGGGATGGCCTACATTCATCGCATTTGAAATACAATTTACCGAAGGATTTATTTTCGTGTATATTCCTGTTCTGAGATATTCAGGCACTTCATTATTACTGTTAGCCCCAATTATGAACCTGCTTACCGGGAGGCCCATCTCCCTGGCAATAATTCCTCCCATAAGATTTCCGTAATTGCCTGACGGAACACTGAATGTAACCCTGGTATTAATGTTTTGAACCACTCTTGACCATACATAAAAATAGTAAACTGATTGCGGAAGCAATCTTCCGATATTGATTGAGTTGGCAGATGAAAGGTGAACATCTGATAACAACGGATCAGTGAATGCTTTTTTGACCAGACTCTGGCAGTCATCAAACTTGCCTTTGACAGCAATGGCGTTGATATTATCACCAAGTGTGGTCATTTGCCTTCGTTGTGTCCCCGTTACTTCATCTGAGGGGAACAGTATTATGACATTGATATTGCTTAAATTATGAAAAGCGTCTGCGACAGCACTTCCTGTATCTCCCGAGGTGGCTGTAAGTATGGTGAACCGGCGGTTATCCTTAAAAGTGAAATAATGCATGAGCCTGGCCATCATCCTTGATGCAAAATCCTTGAAGGAGGCTGATGGCCCCTGATCGAGACGCAGTAAATACTTATTACCGGTGATTTTTTCTATTGGTATTTTAAAATTATATGCATCAGTGCACAGTGATTCCAGCACTTCATCTTCAATTTCGTCACCAGTGAATCTGCGCAGAATTGAAAATGCTGTTTCAGGGTATCCCGATTTAAGGAAACATTCTATTTCCTTCCTGCTCAGCCCGGGAATTCTGGAAGGTAAATAGAGTCCCCCGTCAGGTGCCAGACCATTCAGCAAAGCCTCTCTGAATCCTACTTCCGGTGCTTTAAGATTTGTTGAATAATATGTTATCTCTCCCCCTTTCAAACTTTTACATCTATCTTTTAACCAATAACCAAAAACCAATGACCAATAACTAATAACCGACTCCTGTCACCTGTACCTCTGATTAAACATTTACCACCCTCATTAAATCAGCAAAAACGCCTGCAGCTGTAACTTCAGATCCGGCACCGTAACCCTTGATAACCATCGGGAGTTCACGGTATCGTTCTGTTGTTAATAATACAATATTATTGCTGCCTTCCAGGTTGAATGACGGATGCTCAGGACCGACAGTCAAAAGTTCAACCTTTGCCTTACCATGATCCATTGTGGCAAAAAACCTCCATTTCATGTTCTTCTTTATCATTTCAATTCTTGATTTCTCAAACTGCGGGTCCAGTTCCTCAACTTTTCTATAAAAATCATTTAAGTCCCCGCTGAAGCATTTATCCGGCAAAAAACTGATTACTTCAACATCCTCTTTTTCAATATTATAGCCGGCTTCGCGTGAAAGGATCAGGATTTTCCGGACGACATCGGTACCACTCAGATCTACACGCGGGTCGGGTTCTGAATAGCCTTTTTCCCTGGCTTTACGGATCGCTTTGCTCAGGGGCAGAGAATCGCTCATCTCATTAAAAATGAAGTTGAGAGTTCCTGAAAGAACCGCTTCTATCCTATAAATTTTATCACCACTCAGCACCAGGTCGCTGATAGTCTTGATAATTGGTAATCCTGCACCTACTGTTGTTTCAAACATAAACCGCACTCCTCTTTCATTTGCTATGTTTTTAAGCTTCTGGTAATAGCTGTAGCCAGATGAGCATGCAATTTTATTTGCAGTTACAACAGATATGTAAGCTGAGAGTATCCCGTCATAAGTTTCAGCAACCTTCTGATTGGCAGTGCAATCTATGAATGCCGAATTCCTGAGATTCATCTTTATCATCCTTTGTATGAACTCATTGATATCCGCTTTTTCTCCGCTTTCCTTAAGCAGCTCCCTGCAACCACCAAGATCAATGCATTTCCGGTCAGTAAGCATTTTCGCGGAGTTTGTAATTCCCATGAGATTGACCTTGAGATTATGTTCATTGAAAAGAATTTCCTTCTGTTTCTGAAACTGTTTTAAAAGGCTTGAACCCACCAGGCCTGTACCTGCAATAAAGAGATTTATCTCCTTGTAGGTTGAAAGGAAAAAACCATCGTGAATAACATTCAAAGCTTTTTTCAGATTCTCATTTCTTATAACAACAGAAATATTCAATTCAGATGAGCCCTGTGCAGTTGCAACAACATTTATCCCGTTACGGCCAAGTGACCTGAACAGTATTGCTGAAATACCGGGAGTGTTTTTCATCTTTTCGCCGACTATTGCGATTATTGAGAGGTTCTTTTCAACAACGATTTTGAGTTCCCTGTTTACATTGATTTCTCTTTCAAATTCATTCACAATTGCCTCTGATGCCTCTGATGCATCTCCCGGGTTTATTGCAAAAGTTATTGAATACTCAGATGACGCCTGGGTAATCAGGATTATATTGATCTCTTTTCTGGCGAGCGCTCCGAAAAGTCTTGCTGATGTGCCTGTCACACCAACCATTGCAGGTCCCTGCAAGGTTATAAGGTCAATATGATCTATGGATGAAATGCCTTTTATGGGACTTTTGCTTTCTCCATCCGGGGAGTGATTTATAATTGTGCCCCTTGCGGAGGGATTAAAAGTATTTTTGACAACAACAGGGATATTCTCTTTGTAGACAGGCCTCAGGGTTGGAGTGTAAATAACTTTTGCCCCGAAATGGGAGAGTTCCATTGCTTCCGCATAAGTAAGACTATTTATTGTATAGGCTTTTTCAACTTTCTTCGGATCGGCGGTCATAAACCCATCTACGTCTGTCCATATTTCCAGCGCCCCGGCACCAAGAGCTGCAGCAATTATGGCAGCAGTGTAATCTGAACCTCCTCTTCCAAGTGTAACGGTTTCTCCCTTTGAATTGGATGCAATAAATCCCGGGACAATTGTCAGCAGTTCTTTTTTGCCTAAAACCTCTTTTATCTTCAAATTTGTCTGTCCGAAGTCAACAATCACCTGTCCTGACCTGATTTCAGCCTTTATGAGAGAACGGGAATCTTCAAAAACACTTCCCTCGAGCAGATTATGAATGATGAATGATGAAGCTTTTTCCCCGGCTGAAAGGACAAGGTCTGACGAATGTCTGGAAACCTCTTTTAAAATGTATATCCCGCGCAGGGTCTCCCTGAGCTCAATCTTTATGGCATTTATAAAATTAAGAGTATTTTTCTGTTTTGTCCTGTCAAGAATCAGCGACCTGGCAAAATCATCAAATTTGCTTATGATATTTTCAAGATCTTTTTCATAACCCGCATCTCCGGCCGAAGCAAGTAATGATATCTGGTTGAGCTGATCTGTTATACCCTCGAAAGCCGAAACAACAACCACGCATGGCAGGGTTTGAGCAGTGATAATTTTTTTTACTCCTCTGATACGTTCAGGGGTGCCCAGTGAAGAACCACCAAATTTAAGGACTTTCATTTCGGGTTATTTTAAAAAAAAGCATCCAATGGATGCAAAAAACAGAATGCAAAAGTAATAATAATAAATGAAAAGGTTAAACACATTATAAACATTAATCAAAACCTTATTATTGATTAAAGATTTTTAATAAATGATTTAAACGTTTTAATAATTACTCTGAAAATGTTTGACAATTTGATATATGGCAGAAAGCTGGCCGGGCGTTAAAAAGAGTCTTGCAGGGCACTTTTGGTGAAGAAGCCGGTCTTCAGCGCTGACGAAAAAGCGTGAGAATATTTATTCCGTCTCAGCTTGCCGCCGCTTTCTCAAGTCTTTTGAGAATTGAAAAAATAAATGTGGCCGACAATGCGCAGCAAACTATGAAAACAAGCCAGAGGCTGGTCAGAGCTACTTTATCCCACAGGAGTGTACCAATGAATAACAGATTATTTCCGACAGCTGTTGCAAGAAGCCAGCCTCCCTGCATTAATCCCTGGAACCTGGATGGTGCAACTTTTGATACAAATGAGAGTCCCATCGGACTAAGGAAGAGTTCAGCTACAGTTAGAACCAGATAACTGGTAATGAGCCAGTAGGGAGACACTCTGTCGGCATCAGCTACAGGTGCACCATGAAGTGATAACGGAGAAGGAACTCCAATTGATGAAATTAGCACTACTATGAAGCCTGAAGCGGCGATTATCATCCCAATTCCGATTTTTTTAGGTGTGGATGGTTCAATTCCCTTCCGGTTTAACCACGCAAATGCTGCCATGACCGGGAAAGTCAGTGACACTATGAACAAAGGATTGAACGACTGGAAAATCTCAGGTGAGATAGAATTCTCCTTTCCAAATGGAGTGGCAATTTTACCAATAAGTGTAGTAGGGTCAAAACCTGTTACACAAAATGATGCATATAGAAAAGCAATGACAAAAAGTATTCCTCCTGATATCTTTACATTAGTCTTCAGGTTCTTATACAGGAGAATGACAAGCCCTGCTATTGAGCCAATTACAGCCAGCATTGAGGGTAGTGTGAAGAATAGATTTGTGAAGGATCCCACCTGCTTCACTGTATAGTCCCTTGCAAATAGAGTCTGTGTCAAGCCATTCTGATGGAATGACATCCAGAAGAAAATCACAACAATAAATACCATTATAAGCGCTGTCACCCGGCCTCTCTCTTCTTTCCTTGATGTAAGGAATATCCAGGTAATAAATCCTGCAAATAATCCGAAAGCGAATCCTCTTGTCCAGCCCACCTCCTTAATGTAATGAAGTCCGAATGCTGTTACAGCCATGGCAAAAGCTGCAACGATGAGGGCTTTAGGATCAAACTGGATCTTTTCTGAAGCAACAGTTTCAACTTTTTTCTCTTTATTAGGGAGCAACTTATTGAAGATAATATAAACCAGCAATGACAGCACCATAGCTCCGGCAGCTATTCCAAACGCATAATTATACCCTTTGGAGAAAACTTCAAGGTAATTGTGAGCAAAAGCTGAAAGGTCACTCACCGGTCCGGCAATATTGACTTTATCAGCCAGCAGCTGTAATATTGAAGTATCTGTAAGTGAGCCGTTTATATACTGGTGGCAAAGAGATGGAAGGCTGGCGTCATGGGCAAATCCATTTGTTTTAAGCCACCAGTTGCGGATTCCGGTTGCTGCAAACGGAGCAAAGAAAGCCCCGACATTTATACCCATATAGAAGATCATAAATGCTGAGTCCCTGAGCTTCGAATATTTTGGATCATCATACATCTGACCCACTACCGCTTGAAGATTGCCCTTGAAAAGACCATTGCCAAGTGCTATGGTAAGCAACCCTACAATAGTAATTGTCAATGTCATTCCCGGGACAGCCATTATCACATATCCTGCAAACATTATGACAATGCCGGAAAGAATTACCAGCTTATATTTTTTAGTTGAATCAGCCAGGATTCCTCCAACAAGAGCAAGTGCATAAATACTGAAATAAAACCAGCTGTAAATACCTCCGGCTTTTTCGGCAGATAAACCGAACTTGGCCTGAAGGAAGAGAACAAGTATGGCCATCATGGTGTAAAAGCCGAACCTTTCTCCCATATTGGAGAAAAAGGCAACCAGCAAGCCTTTGGGATGATTCTTTAACATAATAAAATGTTGTTAGTCAATAAATAAACATTTTTAAATAACGTCTGTTCTTCTTCAGTATTCCGCACACATATCTTGATCCTGAACCTCTTTGACCTGTAACAAATATATTAATCTTTTTTTATTAACCGCTGAAGAGCGTATTTTTGCATCAGCAAGAATTTGATGACATGAAGATATTCCGGAGTGATCAGATCAGGGAAATTGACGAATTTACTGTCAAAAATGAACCTGTTTCCTCTGCAGAGCTAATGGAGAGAGCAGCCAGCACTCTGCATAACTGGTATATTAATCGTTTTGAAACAACAAGGCCCATCCTGGTTTTTGTTGGTCCCGGAAACAACGGAGGTGACGGACTTGCACTCTCCAGGATGCTTTCGGGAAAAGGTTATAAGCCGGAAGTCTTTTTTATAAAGATTTCCGGAAATATATCAGCTGACTGGAAAATAAACAGTAAAAGGCTTGAAAATGAAACAAAGGTGCCACTATATTCTATCGGTAACATAGCTCAGTTTCCCGTAATCAGGCCCGGCTCGATCATTATTGATGCAATTTTCGGATCAGGATTATCCCGCCCGCCGGAAGGGCTTGCTGCTGAAATTATAACACATATCAACAATTCCGGAGCAACAGTTATATCAATTGATACTCCCTCCGGTTTATTCTGTGAGGATAACAGCAATAATAACCCGGATTCGATAATACAGGCAGACATTACTCTTAGTTTCGAGTTCCCGAAACTCTCTTTCATGTTCCCTGAAAACGGAGTATTCACCGGCGAATGGTATACGCTTCCAATCGGGTTGCATCCTGAAGCTGTCAAAAATACAATTACCCCATTTAATTTACTGGAAAAAAGCATTGTGCGTCCGCTTTTGAAAGAAAGAAAGAAATTCGATCACAAGGGCCGATTCGGCCACGGCCTCCTTGCAGGAGGGGCTTATGGGAAGATGGGTGCAGTAGTTCTTGGTGCCAGAGCTGCCCTGAGGACAGGTATAGGTCTCCTTACATGTCATATACCCTCATCAGGAAATATAATTTTACAGAGTACAGTCCCCGAAGCAATGATGGTTCCCGATACCAATGTAGGAATAATTTCGGGGATTGCGGTCGCTGATTTTTATTCCGCTGTTGGTGTTGGTCCGGGAATGGGAACTGATCCTGTCACCCAGAAAGCTATTTATACACTTCTTGACTCCTGCCATAAGCCAATGGTCATCGATGCGGATGCACTAAATATTCTTTCAATAAATAAGAGCTGGATGAAATTACTTACACCCGGAACAATACTTACACCACATCCGGGTGAATTTGAACGCCTTGCCGGTAAAACAAAAAGTGGTTATGAAAGGTTAAACAGGCAGATTGAGATTTCAGCTAAATTTAATTGCATAATTGTTTTGAAAGGTGCACACACCTCAATTTCCGGACCTGACGGTAATGTATGGTTCAACAGTACGGGAAATCCTGGTATGGCCACGGGAGGAAGCGGCGATGTTCTTACCGGTATGATCCTTTCACTTCTGGCTCAGGGATATAAACCTGTTGAAGCGGCAAAAGCTGCTGTTTACCTTCACGGTCTGGCCGGGGACCAGGCAGCCGGGAAAAGAGGAGTTGAGTCAATGCTTTCTTCCGATATTTCTGAAGAAATAGGAGCAGCCTTCGACATAATTAAGAATGCCGATTGACGTTAATAATAATTAGTACATCTGAATCAATAATTAATTTCAATATATTTTTCAATATTTCAAACTAATTCAATATACAAAGAACTCTATGAAAAAATCCCCGATTTATATAATGTCTATTCTTGTTCTGATCCTGATAACTTCCTGTTTCCCCGGGAAAAAGGTGACTTCCGTGGGTCATAAGGTAAAACCACTCACTGATACTGTAAGAATCAGGGAGGGAAGTGTGGTTTATGCCCTGCCATTGACTGTATTCACTGTTAAATTTGAAATGGAGAGAACAGTTGAAATTCCGGGACCTTATGTAAAGTATGCCAAAGATCTGCTGGGACTTGATAATGTAATTTTGAAAAGGAACGAGCGCTGGTCAGTCACGGGAATATCTGCAGACACTCATGAAGAGGCTGACCCTTCTGAATTTTACGTCATTGAAGCATCTGGCACCTTTCAGACAAATGTCCTGGCACTTAAGAAGGAGGGTCTGATCCTGGATCTGAATCCGGCAATGAGTATTGCGGGAACTGAACATTTAAAGGATAAAGAGCTGAACGTCAACGGATATGTGTCATATGATCTTGGTTCTGATGAATACTACCGTGTTCAATCCGACACTGCCTTCAGGCGCGTGAGGGTGGATTCATCATTTATCAGGATACCCTATATTGTCGAAAAGAAAAAACTTCTGACAGACGATCAGCTTGCTGAAAAAGCAGCCAGGAGGCTTATGGACCTGCGCGACGGTAAAGTACTTATCCTCACCGGGGAGGCCAATGTCTTTCCCCAGAGCAGAGATGCAATAGACGAAATTAATCGGCTGGAACAGGAATATACTCAATTATTTACAGGAAAAACTTTTACTGAGTCACACACTTATTCGTACCAGTTCATCCCACATAAAGACATGGCATCCAATTCATTGACGCTTTTTTACTTTTCGCGATCAACGGGCCCTTTAGAAACCGCATCCGGCAACAGCACTCCCGTTTTGGCCGAAATCGTTCCGGAACAAAAGACCAAGGATATGACTGTAATTACCAGAGTGCAGCGGGAAATGTCTGCAGATATGAATGAAAACCTGTATTACAGGATCCCGGATATAGTGTCCTTTAATATTTCATTGGGAAAAGATAAACTCTATACCTCCCGCAGACTGGTTTATCAGCTTGGTGAGATAATGCAGCTTCCATCTAACTACATACTCGGTAAATGACGTGGCCCGGGCTTGAAGCAATAAACCCCGGATTTTGGCCTATTTTATGCTGCTTACAAAATTTTTCTGATACGCTTCCCAGTTTGAAGTCAGGTATGCTTTATTTGCAAAATAGCTTAGAAGAATCTCCATCTCTTTAGGTTCTCTGAATCCGGGCACAGGAGTCACCTGATATTTATCGCTGTCGCGGGTCATAAAAACAACAGTAGGATAGGAGAGTTGTCCCTGAAGAAGTGCCACAGCCAGCTGATGTGCATTACCGTATTTTCCGTCATTAATGAATTTCTGGCCAAGGAAATCGATGCTCTCTTTACCTTCGGCATTGAATTTCACCGGGTAAAAGTTATTATTGAGAATATTTGCAATTGTGGGATTGGTGAAAGTCTCATTGTCCATTTTCTTACACCAGCCGCACCAGTCTGTATATGCATCAATGAACAGAGGACGGGGAAGCTGCTTCATAAGTTTTTCTGCTTCCTGGATGGTAAACCATTTTACAGGCTGGTTTCCTCTGCTGGTCACATTCTGGGAATACCCATAAGCAGCCGTAATGAAAAACAATAATGAAAATATCTTAAGTCTCATATAATGCTATTTTTCAAATTAAAATTTAACAAAATTATAAAATAATGTCATTAAACCTGTCCGTTTGTGATATTCTTTATACCAACAACCGGGCCAAACTAAAGTTTATTTTTAGTTGTTTATCAGCAGAGTTTCGTCCGGATTATTTTTTTACATTTACCGGCACATAATCAATTATAATAAAATGGAAGCATCTGTTAAGACCCTGCGTGATTCAACTGTTCTCAGATGGATCGTTCTTGTTTTGTTAAGTGCACTTATGTTTGCAACCTACTGGTTCCAGGATTTCTTTTCCGGACTGAAAGGATTAATGGAATCGGAACTGGGATTTACCAGTGAGGAATTTGGAAGGTTGATAGGATTAACGACAATTGCCAATATGTGTGGTATGATAATCATTGGCGGTATCGTTCTTGATAAATGGGGCATTCGGTTAGCGGGATTGGTTTTCGGAGGACTTGCCACAATCGGAGGCGGTTTAACAGCGATGGCTTCAGCCGGTGTATTCGGACAGGAACATGGAACCATGCTCACTATGATGATTATCGGAAGGGTTATGTTCGGATCAGGTCTGGAAATTTCATGTGTGGTAGCGACCCGGACAATAGTCAAATGGTTTAAGGGATATGAAATGGCCCTGGCGATGGCTATTAACATCGGATTCGGACGGCTTGGTTCTGCTCTGGGTATTGCAGTCTCCCCCGACATAGCAAGCGGGCATGTCTCACCGGCTGTTACTTTCGCAGCAACACTGATCGGACTGGCACTTATCCTGTTCCTTATTTATACATTCTTTGATAAAAAGCTTGACAGGCAAAGAGCCGGACTTCCTGTTGACAGCGCTGATGAGGAAGAATTCAAGTTCAACGACCTGGTTAAATTAGCTACAAATCCTTCATTTATATATATAGCTTTGCTTTGCGTTTCATTTTATGCTGCGGTTTTCCCATTCATTCAGTATGCACCTGACATGCTGGTAAATAAGTTTGGTTTTACCTATGCGCTCCCTGATGATCCGCATAGCAATATTACTCTCTTTGGCAGCAAGGCGCTCGGGAATTCAAGCATCTTCATTGTCTTATTCATTTTTGGTCTGGCCTATTCGCTTGTTCCATCAAAGATCGCATCCAAAGCAAATAAGAATATTGCCAAGATTGTGATATTTGCAGCTTTTGCTTTCTTCATATTCTTACTGAAGGATACATTTAAATTATGGTTCACCAATGGGCCAAAGACCGCATCCCTGATACCCCTTGGAACAATTTTATTTACACCTATTTTCGGGAATTATGTTGACAAGCATGGAAGAGCCGCATCATTAATGATTCTGGGTTCTCTGCTCCTGATTTTTGCACATCTTGCCCTGTCGCTCTTTAACGAGAAGATACTTGCTTACCTGGGCCTTTTCAGCCTTGGAATTGCATTCTCACTTGTACCTGCTTCCATGTGGCCGTCTGTGGCAAAGATTGTCCCGGAGAACAGGCTGGGAACAGCATATGCTTCAATGTTTACGGTTCAGAACTGGGGGCTTGGCCTATTCTTCTGGGGAATTGGAGCAGTTCTCGATCTGGCAAACAAATCCAATCTCACAGCTATCAGGGCAGGACAAATGAACTATAACTATACGATTCCGATCTTTATACTGGTTTTTTGCGGAGTGATCTCTATTTTCCTGGCTTATAAATTAAAGGCAGCAGATAAGAAACAAGGTTACGGACTTGAACTTCCGTCCGGAAAGAAACCTGAATAATCAGTTAATCTATGAGATATGCAAAATAATGAATTTGAAAAAGCCAGGGTTTTCAGCTTTAATGATTCAATAGAGTATTCCGATGGCGGAATAGTCAGCAAAACGGTCCTGAAGAAGGAAACAGGTAACATATCCCTTTTCTCATTTGCAAAGGGCGAGGCTCTCAGCGAGCATACCGCGCCGTTCGATGCAATGATCCAGGTTGTCGATGGAAAAGGCGAGATAATTATAGGAGGGAAATCATTTTATCTGGAAGCCGGGCAGTCGATCATTATGCCTGCCGACATTCCTCATGCTGTTAAAGCTGTGGAGAAATTCAAGATGGTGCTGACTATGATCCGGAGTAAATGAATTACTCAGATAATGTTACCAGTTACTGGTTGCCTGTTGCTTGTTTCTTAGTTAGCCAGCAACCAGCAACTTTTATTATGCCATTTTAACCAGAATCGACTTGATAGTATCGGTAACATCCTCTTCTTCGTCGACTGTTCTTTCAAGAATCTCAAGAATCTTGTTATTTTTCAGAAGCTCGGCAGTATCTTTTTCCTGTTCAAAAAGTTCCTGGATAGCTACGTAGTAATATTCGTCGGTTTTGTGCTCAATATCTTTCACCCTGTCGCAGGCTTGTTTAATTTCTTCTTTGTTTGCTGCAATATCATTTAACGAATGGACACAAATCTCAATTTCAAGGGCTGCAGAATAAATCATATCAGCCATTTCCTTATAAACTGGCATTAGCTTTTTTGGTTTGTACAGGCAGATCCTCCTGCTTACGCCGTCGATTGAATCGACTACGTCATCAATATTAGCAGTAAGCTCATGGATATCCTCCCGGTCGAAAGGAGTTATAAAGGTTTTATTTAAAAGTTCAAATGACTTGTCAGTGATTTCATCGCCGACATGTTCAAGTCCTTTTATCTCTTTATGAATTCTTTCATGTACCTCTGAATCAGTGCTTGACACTAATTCTTTCAGCAACTCAGTTACTTTAACAAGGTTTTTAGCATCCTCTTCAAAAAGCGGGTAGAATGAGTGATCTTTTGGTACAAAAAACTTCAGAAATTTATCAATATTCATATTTCAATTTTTAGCAAGTTAATTTATCAAGTTAAAGAAGAAGTACATCAAAGCCCCGATAATGCCCGATATAGGAAGAGTAAGTATCCAGGCCCAGAAGATTTTTTTTGTTACTCCCCATTTTACCGCAGATAATCCTTTTCTGGCACCGACACCAATAATTGCGCCGGTTATTGTATGAGTTGTGCTAACGGGTATCCCGAAATGTGTTGCGCCAAAAAGAGTTAGCGCACCTGCAGTTTCAGCGCAAAATCCTTCAAATGGCCTGAGTTTGGTTATTTTTTGTCCCATAGTCTTGACTATTCTCCACCCTCCGAATAATGTTCCAAGTGCAATTGCCAGCTGACATGAATAAACGACCCACCGGGGCATTTCTGAATCCTTGGTTAAAAGACCGGAGATTACCAATGCCATCCAGATAATTCCCATTGATTTTTGTGCATCATTTCCTCCATGTCCAAGGCTAAAGGCAGATGCTGACAGGAGCTGAAACCTTCTGAAGTGTTTGTCAATGCCAAACGGAGTGCTCCTCCGGGACAGGAACTGAACGAACAACGAAATAATAAATCCGATGACCATCCCTAGAAGCGGAGAAATAACAATAAAGGCTGCGATCTTAATGACTCCACTGGTTATTATAGAACCTGGTCCGGAACTGGCAATGGCTGCACCTACCAGGCCTCCGACCAATGTGTGCGAAGAGCTTGAAGGCAGTCCCCACCACCAGGTTATCAGGTTCCATGTTATAGCAGCAACAAGTGCCGCACCTATTACATTGAGATTTATAACGTCAGTATCCACAACTCCTTTTCCCATTGTTTGGGCAACTTTATGAGTGAAGACTGTAAATGCAATGAAATTAAAAAATGCAGCCATCCCGACTGCTGCCAGCGGAGAAAGTACCTTGGTGGAGACCACTGTGGCTATAGAATTTGCAGAATCATGAAAACCATTTATAAAATCGAAAATAAGCACAAGCGCAACGATTATATAAAGGAATGTCATATTTCGGATTTTTTTAGTAATATGTACTGAGTCAGGTTTTTATGGTAAAATAAAAAGCGGTTCAATTCTCTGCAATTAATTTTATTAAAGATTAACAGGGCGTCCCAAAAGTAAATAATGGAGAACAGATTTCAAAATAGTGGAGAAGTTAGTTTTAGCTTCTTTTTCAACAATTGAATACGTACATTGTGTTTAATTATTTTGTTAATTTATTCCATAATAAATCGCTATTTTTACTTCAGGTTTGTTTTATTAAACGGTTACATAACATTATAATTAATACCAGCTAAATATGAGCGATATACGTAAACTTCAGCCTAAAGAGCTCTGGAACTATTTTCATGAAATTACCCGGATACCTCATCCTTCCAAAAAGGAAAAGAAAATTGCAGACTTTATTGTCCGCTTCGGTAAAGAACACAAACTTGAGACTATTGTTGATAAGACCGGTAATGTAATTATAAGGAAACCACCCACGAAAGGTATGGAGAAGCGAAAAGGCGTTATACTCCAGACACATCTCGATATGGTTCCCCAGAAAAACAACGACAAGAAACATGATTTCGAAAAGGATCCTATAGAGACGATAGTCGATGGGGAATGGGTAAAGGCAAACGGAACAACACTTGGCTCAGATAACGGTATCGGAGTGGCTGCCGCTCTTTCAGTACTCGCATCTAAAGATGTCTCTCACGGACCACTTGAAGCACTTTTTACAATTGACGAGGAAACGGGAATGACAGGAGTCTTTGGCCTTAAGAAAGGAATTCTTAAGGGCGATATTCTCATGAACCTTGATTCAGAAGATGAAAACGAGCTTTGTGTGGGGTGTGCAGGAGGGATGGACGTCAGCGCAACTAAAAAATATGTTGAGGAAAAATCACCCCGGAGTGTGGCTGCCTACAGAGTAACAGCCAAAGGATTGAGAGGCGGACATTCAGGAGTCGACATCGCGCTGGGAAGGGCCAATTCCAACAAGATCCTGTTCAGGTTCCTGATGCAGGCAGAATCAGATTTCGGGATCAGGCTAGCAGAGGCTTCCGGCGGAAACCTCCGGAATGCGATACCGCGCGAATCATATGCTGTACTTCTGGTACCCGGACCGAAAGCAAAGGCTTTTGAAAAGTTTGTTAAAGGTTATGAGAAAATATACAGGGATGAATTCAGGGAAACAGAACCTGACCTTTCATTTGCATGTAAAAAGAGCGATATGCCTGTAAAAGTTATGAGTAAAACAGATCAGTATAAGATTATCAGGGCTATTTTCGCATGTCCAAACGGGGTGCAACGTATGAGCCAGGCAGTTAAGGGACTTGTCGAAACATCAAACAACATGGCGATTGTAAACTGCATAAATGGTAAACTTGAGGTACAGAATCTATGCCGCAGTTCGGTAAATACTTCCAAGGAAGCTACAGGATGGAAGATCGCTGCCCTCTTTCACCTCATTGACGCAAAAGTAAGTCTGTCAGGGGGTTATCCGGGTTGGAAACCCAATATGGAATCTGCCGTTCTCGCAACAATGAAAGGCATTTATAAAAAATTGTTCGGTAAGGACCCGGAGGTTAAGGCTATTCACGCCGGCCTGGAATGTGCAATAATAGGAGGGACATACCCAAACCTGGATATGATCTCGTTTGGACCTACCATAAAGTTCCCTCACTCCCCTGATGAAAAAGTGTTTATCCCGTCTGTAAAAAAGTTTTACGATTTCCTCTGTGAATCGCTTAAGCAGGTGCCGGTAAAATAGCTTATAACAGGATTCTGGTATTAGTCAACTTTTATCTCCACTAATACATCATCCTTCATTACATTGTCATTAGCCTTAACGGCTACCCTGATAATTTTACCATTAACCGGCGATTGGATCTCATTCTGCATTTTCATCGCTTCCAGAATGACAACTGTCTCTCCTTTAAGGATGTTTGCACCTTCCCTCACCAGAACGTCTATTATCTTGCCGGGCATTGGTGCTTTCAACAGCTCTTTTTCGGCTTTGCCCTGTCTTGCTCTGATGACTTTCCTCCGTTGCATTGAAAATGGAGTCTCAACAGTGAATGTATAGCTTATATCATTGAAGAGGATTTCATATTTATTCTGTCGTGACCGTACTATTTCAACCGGATATTTGCGGTTTTTCCATAAGATATATGTTCCGAACTTTTCATCAGCCTTGAGCTGAACAACATAATCCCTCTTTCCGATCCGGATCTTATTTTTAAGTGGCAGCGCAAAGCTGAATTTTCTGTTCTCTGATGACAGAGCATAGAGCTTTTTTATCCGCAGTTTATCTTCCATTGCTGACTTAAAAAGTTAAAACTGATTAATTCTTTTATTCATAAGCCATGGGCTCATTTCCTTACCGTTGCCAAAATCAATATTTATGCTGTCTTCGCTGAGGTTCTCCTCAACAAATAATTTCGTTGCCAGCCATGCAGCCAGCATCTCCTCGTATTCGCTGTTAAAATAATATTTATCAAGATCTTTTTCAATAAAGGCTGTGGTGAAATTTCCATCCTGGAATTTCTGGTGACGAACAAGCATCCTGAAAAAGGGGAGAGTTGTTTTGGTTCCTTTTATCCAGACTTTATCAAGAGCCATCTTGCAGTTTTTGATAGCTTCCTTTCTGTTCTTGCCGCTTACAATAAGTTTGGCTATCATTGAATCAAAGTTGGCAACTATTGTTGATCCGGGCTGAATTCCGGTATCAATCCTCACATACGGATCGGATGGCATGCTTAAATTATCGATCCTGCCTGGATCAGGCGCAAAACCTGCCTGGACATTCTCAGCATTTATTCTGCACTCAATTGCCCAGCCTTTCATCTTTATGTCCTTCTGTTTAAATCTGAGTTCCTCACCATTTGCAATCCGGATCTGCTGTTCTATAAGATCAATTCCTGTAACGACCTCAGTAACAGGATGCTCAACCTGTATTCTGGTATTCATCTCCATAAAGAAGAAATTTTTGTCCGAATCCAGAAGAAACTCAACGGTTCCTGCTGAATAATAGCCAACAGCTTTTGAAATCCGGACAGCCATATTCCCCATTTCTTCCCTGAGCTTGCTGTCAAGAGCAGACGACGGGGCTTCCTCAAGTAGTTTCTGGTGCTTTCTTTGTATGGAGCACTCCCTTTCACCAAGATGGATAATATTACCCTTTGTATCGCCAAGTATTTGAAATTCAATGTGTTTTGGATTTTCAATATATTTTTCAATAAACACGGAAGGATCATTAAATGCTTTCTCTGCCTCCTTGCTGGCTATATTGAACATCTTTTCCATTTCTTCAGACTTCCTGACTATTCTCATGCCTCTTCCTCCTCCGCCTGAGGCTGCTTTTATTATCACGGGATAACCTATTTTCGTGGCTATCGTAACCGCTTCCTCTTCATTTGAAATATTGCCTTCACTTCCAATTGCCATTGGAATGCCATTTTTCATAGCCAGTCGTCTTGCAATGGTCTTGTTTCCCATTTTGTACAGGGCATCGGGAGAAGGACCTATAAAGATAATGTCATTGTCAACACATTTCTGGGCGAAATATGCGTTCTCGGCCAGAAATCCATAGCCCGGGTGAACAGCATTTGCACCACACTTCAGAGCAATGGAAATGAGCTTTTCAATATCGAGGAATACAGGGATCTCGGAAATATCTTCACAGTTATCAAATACCTCATCAGCAAACGAAAGATACATTGCACCGGGTTCGAAGGGTGTTCTGATTGCAACCGTTCTTATCTTCATCAGACGGGCTGTCTTCATTACCCTGATCGCTATTTCACCCCTGTTCGCTATTAATATTTTCTGAATCATCATATTGTTGTCTTTCACAATAAGCCACCCCTTTTCCTTCCTGTGAGGGGATACTGGCTTATTTCACCATTGCACTGTTATATCATTATGCCATTATACCTTTGTGCCGTTGCGCCTTACAACGGTATATTCCCATGCTTTCTCGACGGCACTTTCACCCATTTGTTGCTGAGGGCGCTGAAGGCGGATATGATCTTCTGCCTTGTAACTGCAGGATCAATGACTTCATCAATATAACCAAGTTCGTCAGCAATAAATGGATTGGCTATCTTGTCGCGGTATTTTTTGACCAGCTCTTTTTTTAGTGCTGCCGGATTCTTCGATCCTGCGAGCTCCTTGCGGTACAATATGGCAACTGCTCCGTCCGGACCCATGACTGCAATCTCTGCGGTTGGCCAGGCAAAGCTGAAGTCGCCGCCAAGACTCTTGCTGTTCATCACAATGAATGCTCCCCCATATGCCTTCCTGATGATTACAGTAATCCTGGGAACAGTAGCTTCACTATAAGCGAACAACAATTTTGCTCCGTGCCTGATTATGCCTGCATGTTCCTGATCCTTACCCGGAAGAAAGCCCGGAACATCCTCAAGAGTAAGAATAGGTATATTAAATGCATCACAGAACCTTATGAATCTTGCTCCTTTAGTTGATGAATCAATATCGAGAACACCAGCAAGGACTTTTGGCTGGTTGGCGACGATGCCTATGGTTTTGCCCTTTAATCTTGCAAATCCGGTGACAAGATTAGGTGCATATAGTTCTGCCGTCTCAAAGAAGCTGTTTCTGTCGACAATAAGATTAATGATGTCTTTAACATCGTATGCCTTATTGGGATCGTCGGGAACTATATCCCTCAGCTTTTCATTAATATCGGGGGTGGAATTATCCTCCGGAACAGCAGGTGGATTCTCTACATTATTTGACGGAAGGTATGCAAGGAACTTCTTGAGCGCAAGGATTGTATTTTCCTCATCTTCATAAACCATGTGAGCTACCCCGCTTTTGCTGCCATGAACCATGGCTCCTCCTAGCTCATCAGATGTGACATCTTCATTAAGTACTTCCTTTACAACCTGGGGTCCGGTTACAAACATATAACTTGTATGATTCACCATGAAAACGAAATCAGTCAGCGCAGGGGAGTAGACTGCTCCGCCTGCTGCGGGTCCCATTATAACGCATATTTGAGGGATAATGCCAGACGAATGGATGATGTTATGGAATATAGCAGCATAACCGCTAAGGCTTGCTACTCCTTCCTGGATCCTGGCGCCTCCGGAATCCATCATTCCTATTATGGGAGTGCCCATTTTAAGGGCCATCTCCTGGATCTTTGCAATTTTCTTGGCATGCACATAACCAAGCGACCCACCCATGATAGTGAAATCCTGGGCAAATGCAAATATCAGCCTTCCGTTTACTTTTCCATGGCCAACAATGACACCGTCGCCATAGGTCCGTTCTACCTTTCCAAATTCCACCGGCTGATCAGCCGGAGTGACAAAAGCGTCTATTTCTTCAAATGTCCCGGAATCAAACAGAAGGCTTATTCTTTCCCTGGCAGTCAGCTTTCCTTTAGAATGTTGTTTTTTTGCCTGTTCAGCACTATATTGCTTTTTGAGCGCCTCCTGGCGTTCAATAAAGGCTTTGTAACTTTTACCAGACAGATCCATAACCGGAATAATTTAGGTGAATTTAAGGTTTTCAATCTGATTTCCGAAAAGTTCCATGTTACCTCTGTTTTTTTCGGGTTCAAAAATAGTCAATATCGGTTTATTTGCAAACTTAATTTCGACCGATGCCTGAATCGTTTTTTTAAGTGTATGATATACAATTAATTATTAGCTATAATATCTCGACTGTATTCTTTAGTTCTTATTATTGTTCCCGGAATCCGCTTTAACAAGTTTTGACTCTTTAAGCAATGAAGTAAAGACTATTATTATGATTCCGAGAAGGACAAAGATATTAAGAAAAGCAGGTAAGAATTCCTTATTCCTGATGCTCATTCCTGAAACCATTATAATCCCGCTTACCTGACCGACCCATAACAGCAGACCCCTGTGACGTTGATTCAGGTGCCGGAGCTGAAATCTCAGCAGCATACTGAAATCCTACTGGCCCGGCGCTCATAACAAAAAAACCAAGAATGAATGATGAGACAAGCGCAATTGTGTATGTTGCTTCAGGATTGACCCCATGTCCCCCTGTAAGCATAGGTGCAAATGCGAGTCCTGCAAGACCTGGCAGCATTCCCGAAATACATATGACAAGAAATAGTTTTCTCTTCCTGTAAATGTCAGATAATATCGGAATTATGACTGCACCTGTTATTCCGCCAATGAGCATGATACCGCCGATCATGCCGTTGGAGTCATTAACACCAAGGTACCCGGCTATTGAATCCACCATCGAGCTGATGGCATTGAATATTCCGAGGCCGACTGTGAACAGAATGATCATGAACCACATATCCCTTAGCCGGAAAATATGCTTCAGCCCATCATAGAAATTATACCTGGCCTGTGCTTCTCCGGTAGGCAGAACTTCCGGCTTTTCCTTCAGGAGAATAAGACTTATAGCAGCTGTTACTATCGTAATGATTCCGTAGATCCGGAGCATCCTTCCAACTCCGCTTCCATAGTCCGCGGCAGAAGGTGATGAACTTATCAGCGCAGGAGTTATTAACATAACGGCAAGAATGCCCAGATACTGGGCAAGAGTAGCTAATCCCGTTGCAATTGCCCTCTCCCTGACAGGGAACCATTTTGCTGCAACCGCTGTTGCCGCATTAATGATAAATGGCTGAGCTGCCGCCAGAACAATCTGACCTGCCAGCACCAGGCCGAATGAATTACCTGAAAATCCCTTTATAGCTGCCCCTGCAGCCATCAGAACCGAACCTGTTCCAACTCCTTTGACAATACCGTAGGTATCAATGAAATATGATGCCGGTATTGAAACTATAAGGTAAATGATCATATATGAAGTAGCCAGGAAATCAATATTGAAGATCGACTCCGGATTAAATCTTCCCTTATAATAAACCTCAGCTGCCCTTTCAATCGGGGCATGCGTCAGCCATTGAACCTGAATCATCATGGAGATCAGCATCAGGGCTCCGAGGACAACCCATCTGTATGCAGAAGGGATATGTGAATCCTTTTTGTTCATTTTAATTTTTCTTTGGTTTGAACAAGCCTTCGGGCTTTGAACCAAGCAACCCTGCCTGCAGCATTGAATCACTTGCTATGGAAAGGTTTCTGATCATTTTTGTTGTCAATAAAGGGAAGTGATGAAGTGATTCAATTTTATCTCCAATGTATTCCAGATCTTCGTCTGTTGTGGCCCACCTCCTTGATTTAAAATGAGTAAGGTCGAAAGGCAGGGAATAAGATCTCAGCGATTTATATCCATCAGTATTAAAGAAGAAATCAAAATAGGACATTATGAGCTCCCTTATTGAACGGTAAACCGGCTCTCTGAATCGAAGAGATGTGAAATTTGATTTTGCGACCGCACCCCAGTATCCTTGTTCTTTAAATACTGCAATAACATGATCATCGTCATTAACAGCTCTCATGTCGATTATAAGAGGCTTATAACCAATGAATTGCAAGACCGCAGCTGCAAAAAGCGCACCCTCAAAACAGTGTGCTGACCGTTTTTTCATAACCAATCGCGGCGACCTGCACTCATAATTGGGATTATAATCAATAGAATCAAGAAATCCCTGGATTTTACCCGGATTATTAAGTGTTTTTAAGAACCTGATCTCTTCTTTTGACCATTCCATATTCAATAATTTGCATCCTGAACTCTAAACCCTAAACCCTGTACTTTTAAATCAGCTTCCCGATAATTTTCTGCATCGCCTCATATTGTTCCTCCATGCTCTCCACCAGCTTAAGCTGGGTACGGGCTCTCTGCAGGTTATGATGCTCATGATGGATCTTAAAATAATTATCCCCATCAATATAATCGGTCAGGAAACGCACAGCAATGGTATATGTTATCAGGCGGGGTGAAAAAGCAAGATACTCTTTCTCTGCTTCATTTAACGTATCGTTTATCTCAGAGAGATACCCGCCGGCAAATGCCTCAAAAAGCCCGATATCCATTTTCACCTTTGAAAGGTTATTCTCATCCTCAGCTGCAACATTTGCAGCAGTTCTGATAGCATCTCCGAAGTCATAATGTACATAGCCGGGCATTACAGTATCGAGGTCGATAATACAAAGTGCCCTGTCATTTTTATCGAGAAGAATGTTGTTGAACTTTGTATCGTTATGTGTAATCCTTAATGGTATTTTACCTTCCCGTCCACGCCTTAAAATAACCTTCATTGAATCAGCTTTTGAAAGGATTTCTTCTATCTCCTTACCGGTTTTTTTTGCCCTCCCTTTTGGATCCTTTGCCTTGGCCCGGACAAAAGCCTCAAGACGCTTTTCAATATCGTGAAAAAAGGGAATAGTTTCATGAAGGGGATCTCCGGGCAGATCCGAAAGCATAGCCTGGAAACGGCCTATTGCTTTTCCTCCCTCATAAGCTTTTTGAGGCGTATCCACTATATCATATGTGTGGTGATCAGAAATATACCGGTACATTCTCCAGTAATTTCCTGCCTTATCAATGATCCAGCTTTTATGATCTCTTGCCGGAATAAGCGTGAGGCATTCTCTTTTGATATCTGAACCCGGAATGGCGCTGATTTTGTTACAGAGGTGAACAGTAACTCTTTCAATATTTTCCTGAAGCTCGGGTATATTCCTGAAGATCCTGTTGTTAAGCCGCTGGAGTATATAATCGTCCTTGTCTATCTCTGCAGTCATTACATGGTATGTATCATGGATATGTCCGCTGCCGCATTGTACTGCTTTCAGAAAAGTGCCTTCAGTCTTAAAACCATTAAATATATTTTTCAGGCTGTCAGCCATTTTTTAATCCTGCTTTGTGTCCTGAAAATGCATAATACATAATTACAAGATAACACGGAAGACAAATCCAGTAGGCGCTCTGTGTTGAAAAAGTTACGGCCAGCTTTCCATAGAGCAGGGGAAGGAGTGCGCCTCCGGCAATTGCCATTATGAGCAGAGCTGATGCAGTTTTTGTGAACTTCCCGACCCCGCTAAGGGCAAGTGGCCATATAGCCGGCCAGACAAGCGCATTTGCGAAGCCCAGAAGTGCAACAAACAACACGGTGACAGGTAGCATTAACCGGAGTGGCTTGAAGGTCACAAGATCGATGAAAGGAAGCGTGAAAATTTTCTCTGCCGGGATAAGAACTGCTCCCAGTGAAAAAAGTATACCGAGGATGGTGCAAATCTTCAATGCATTGACCTGTTTAAGGTATTTTGGAATTAAAACTATTCCCATCAGATAACCCAGGACCATGCCTAACATTGTCAATGATGTAAAGTATTTTGCCGATTCCATGGGAATTTTAAGTGATTGTCCGTACCTTATAATTGTATCTCCGGCAATTACTTCAACTCCAACGTAGAAAAAGAGGGCAACCACTCCAAGAATCAGATGAGGAAATTGCCATATGTTTGTTTTTTTTGTATCCGGTTTTAAAGTTGCTATATCTTCAGCTTCAGTATCAACATCCGGGAGATGGACAAACTTCAGAAGAAGCCCGAGAAAGATCAGGATTCCAGCCATAACAATATATGGCATGATTACCCTTTGTGCAAGCTCATCCAGCAAAACTGCACGGTTTGCGGCATCCGTAGCCCGTATCAGCTTTTCCTCCAGAATTTGAGAATCTTTAAGAATTATACTGGCAAGAATTATAGGTGCGATAGCTCCGGCAAACTTATTGGCGATACCCATTATACTTATCCTCTTGGCGGCACTTTCACGCGGTCCAATTATGGTAATATAAGGATTCGAGGCAGTTTGAAGCAAGGTAAGGCCTGTACCCATTACAAAAAGACCTGTAAGGAATAGTCCGAATGTCCTCGACATAGCGGCGGGAATAAAAACAAGAGAGCCGGCTGCCATAATCCATAATCCTACGGACATTCCGATTTTAAAACCTGTCTTCTTAAGAATTGCAGTAAGAGGTAACGCCATCACAAAATACGCTATATAGAAAGCGGTGGCAACAAAATAAGCCTGAAAATCATTTAACTCACAGGCAGTTCTGAGAAATGGTATCAGAATACCATTAAGCCAGGTTACAAATCCGAATATAAAAAAGAAAAGACCGATTATCGTTATGGAAAAGATATAATCCCTCCTGCTGATGCCATTTGAAGCAGTGTTGTTCGTCATGATCAAATAACTGAAAGAGTGAGTAAAAGGGTTATTTCCCGTTACGGGACTGCTCCCTCGATTTGGTTCCCAGGTAACCGCCATGATGTCTTTTGGCATAGTCGCCCGCACTGAATCCGATCTTTTCCATAAGCAGAACGACAAGAGCATCACCTATTACAGTGAAAACTGTTGTGGATGTAGTTGGTGTAAGGCCTAAGGGGCAAACCTCAACGGGAGCGCCCGTTAATATTGTACAGTCGGCTTTCCGTGCAAGTGCACTTTCCGGATTGCCGGTCATCACAATAACAGGGACTGAAGGATACAGATTATTTTTGAGTTCTATCAGCTCAATAATCTCCCTTGTCTTCCCTGAATTAGAAATTGCCAGCATAACATCATTCTCCTGTAAAATGCCGAGATCTCCGTGCTGTGCTTCACTGGGATGTAAAAAAATTGACGGAGTACCGGTTGAACTGAAGGTGGTTGCTATATTGTGTGCTATCTGTCCTGCTTTGCCCATTCCTGAAGTTATCAGCTTACCATTCTTCTGATGCACATGCCTGTGGATAATATCAATTGCTTTTGCGAACTCTCCTGTTACAGGAATATTTCTGATGGCTGATGCTTCAACATTAAATATCTCCCTGATTTTATTTTCCATAAATGACATTTACCTAAATAATCGATAAAGTTATTAAAAAAACGGGATGATAAGGATTATATGTTTCGGCTACTGATCAGCATTATATAAAAGTTAATATATTTTTGTGTTGATCTCAGTGAAGGATTGAAGCGTGAATTATAATGCCAGGGTAACCGTTATTATTAAATTGAATGATATGACCAGTGAATATGTTTATGAAGTACAGAGACTCAGCGGGCCGATGAAAATTAATGCCACCTGGTCAAAAAAAGAATGGAATCGCATCAATAGCCTTGAAATCAATAACAAAATGGGAAAATCTCCGATTTTTTTCCCGGAAGTGAAATCTAAAATGCTGTACGACAATGAAAACCTTTATCTTATCTTTCATGTAAATGACAGGTATGTGAGGTGTCTGACAAATGTTATGAATGGTCCGGTATGGGAAGACAGCTGTATAGAATTCTTTTTTTCTCCTGATAACAGGTTCCCTGAAAGATATTTTAACCTCGAAATTAATTGCGGGGGCACACCCCTGATGCATTATAACCTGGTTCCCGGAAAGAATGCTGTGAATGTAGATATTTCAGATCTGCAGTTAATTGAGATCGCTCATACACTTCCTCAGATTGTCGATCAGGAGATACAAGAACCGGTAGAATGGACTGTTGAATACCGTATTCCTCTGGGAGTGCTAAGGAAATATTCTGATGTTTCCGTACCAGCCAGCGGTATGGAATGGAGAGCGAATTTTTACAAGATCGCAGAAAATAATTCCAATCCGCATTTCCTCACCTGGACACATGTTGATAACCCAAAACCGGATTTCCATCTACCCCGGTTTTTCGGAAAGTTAAAATTCATTTAAAATTATCTTGTGTCTGTCCGGGATTTTAAAAGATTATTCCTGCCATTTTTTCAGCATTACTGATATTATCAAATTGTTTTATCAGCAAAGCTTCCCTTTCCTTTTTCATTGTTTCGGTAAATGACTGTAACATCAGGGAGTTAACTTTTTCGATAAATTCATCTGGCGAACCGGCAACCTTACAAAGCATCTCAAGTCCGGAACCATAAACCATCTGTTTATTCACCAGGCAATGACGTCCGGCGTACAAAGAGGAAAGAAGCTTGATCCTGAATCCGTTTGATGCCATAGAAGGAAGAATTGATATATGAGCATTTCTGATCAGTTCTGACATTCGGTCATTATCCGGATCTGGTATTAAGGTAATATTATGGTGTCCGGAAACCCTGGCAAAAAGTTTGCGGGGAGGATTCTTTCCGGCGATAAAGCATTTATACGGGACCTTTGAAAAAACCTCGTCTGTCAGAAACATAACTGCAATAACATTTTCATTAACTGACAGGTCACCATGGTATAAAAGGTAAGTGCCAATACCCGGATCGCATATTATCTGGTTAAATTGATGAAAGGGAGGGATTACTTCTGAGTTTAAATATTGCGGACCAAAGTGCTCATTGTCTGACCAGGATATCGGAAAGATTCTATCTGCTTTTTTCAGAATACCTTCATATGATTTTAGTTTTAAAGCTTCAATCGCATAATAGGATTTTTTAAAAGGATTCTTTTCAAAGTAGCTCAGATCCTTATAATAGATATGTTCAATATTATGCAGGCGCACAAACTTTTTTCTTTCCTGCAGAGAGGGATGCCTGAGATAATATGTGGTATGCAATCCATCAAAGAGAATTGGAAAATCGTCAGCGAGAAGATTTTTTATTAAATCCACGGATCTTCTTGATCTTACTATATATGGATAAGCTGAAAAAACGCTGGAAATCCCTGTCCCTCTTTGATAGTATCGGACAGAGGTGCATAAACTTCCCAATATATCTGAATGGGGACGTCCATACCCGAAGCAATGAAGATGAATCCGGATTCCTATCTCACTCAGGGACCTGATCCGATAATAGGAATCAATCATCCCACCATAATCAGGAGGATAGGGGATATTCAGCGTGATAATATGGAGATCCTTGTTCAATTAAGGTCAGTTTCTCAGACCGGTTTAAAGATAGATACTTTCTTCTGATAGTGGAATACACTAATCTTTGATATGAATCCCCTGGTGAATCTGAAATGGGAAAATGTTCTGACTAAAGTTGAAACACAATATCACGAGAAACGTATAAGGGAATAACTGTGAAAGTTATTTCGTACTAAAATTTTGTGGGAGAGTTGGTCTATGACTATCAATAAATGGTTATTGTTGTTTATTTTACCCCTCCGGATATTGAATGTTTTTGGACAGAATTGTACAATTATTTCAAAAGCAAATAATATTACTCCTGATAAGCTTTGTTCCCCGGTTACTGCTTCATGGGATGTCAGCTATACCGGTGTAAATGATGCAGGAACCCAGGTCGGTATAAGGTACAATTGGGATAATGGTACGGTTGTCACAGTTCCGGCTGTCAGGGTTGGCCCGGGAATTTTCAGAGCATCGGCATCCAATACCTATACATCCCGTGGAAATGTTTGTAATTATCATCCTCAGGCAACTCTTGTGGTCAATGGCGTAGTCTGTACTTCTTCTTCCCAGGAGCAAATAGTTACAGTGTGGGATGACGATGACCATAATGGCGGCCAAATGCATATAAATCCTGTCGTTTACCCTGTTTGTCTGGGTAATAGTGCAGATGTTCGCTTTCAGGACCTTACACAGTTTAACTGCGTCCCTCCGCAGGAGAGAGATAATCCGAATGTTAACACAAGGTGGATTCAATGGATTTATGGAACTGATATCACTATGACCGGAATTCCTGTTACAATTAATGGAAGAAACAGAACTTTCCCTTATGCTGCCGGGATTATCACTTTAACCGGACCAGTTACCGGCTCAGGTATCTGGTCGGAAATAATTAATGTAGCAAATGATAAATTGCTTGGTCAGTATTTCCAGGTTACATTACGCAACTGGAATTACTGTAATCCATATGATGATCCAAATATTCCCGGAGGACCAGCCGATCCTGTAAACGGCGATCATCCACCGGTTGTGACCACTGCAAAAATATTAATTGTACCTTATCCGGATGCCACAATTACTCCTGTTGATACTCTGTGTGCAAGCAGTGATCCCGTGACTCTCAGCGCCCATGATCCGGGCGGTATATGGTCAGGAAACGGAGTTGCCGGAAATGTATTTAACCCTTCAGTCGCAGGCCCGGGAAATCATGTGGTGAAATATGATATAACAAATAAAAATGGATGCCGTGATTATGATGAGATAACTATAACCGTTCTGCAGATACCTGATGCATCTATTGCTCCGGTAAATATACTATGTTCTACAGATTCTGTTATTTTATTGAAGGCCCACGATGCCGGCGGGATCTGGTCAGGCCCCGGAGTTTCAGGAAATACATTTAATCCGGCGCTCACGGGTCCGGGGAATCATATAATTACCTATTCAATTACAGACAGGAATGGATGTAAGGATGTTGATCAGATTACCGTTTCGGTTGCCACCCCTGATGCAACTATTACTCCTGTTGATACTTTATGTATTAACGGAACCGCTATCACTCTGATGGCTCATGATCAGGGTGGTATCTGGTCAGGTGCCGGTGTAAGCGGGAATAAATTCGATCCGTCATCAGCCGGAGCCGGAAATCATGTAATCAGTTACAATATTTTGAATTCTGATTGCAAGGATTCTGACACCGCCACTATAACTGTAGTAGCCGCACCGGATGTCAAAATTGAAAGAATTGGTGTCCTTTTCATCAATAGTCCTCCAGTAACCTTAAATGCTTCTCCTGCAAGCGGAAAATTTTCCGGGAAGGGAGTTACCGGTAGTGTTTTTGACCCGTCTCTGTCCGGTATCGGGACACATGTTATCCAATATATTTCTTTACCTGACCAATTTGGTTGTGCAGGGACTGATACTATCCATATTAAAGTTATAACAAGGCCATTTCCTGTTGCTGATTTTAAGCCTGATACCACCGGATGTTCTCCATTTTCTGTTAAATTCATTAATACAAGTGCTTATGGAGAATCTTATATCTGGGACTTTGGCGATAAGGTGTTCTCATCAGAAATAAATCCTGAACACACGTATTTTGTCCCGGGTAACTATATTGTAAAACTTATAGTCAGCAATATAACAGGACAATCAGTGCATAATGGAGTAATAAGGGTATTTCAGAATCCGTCTGCGATTTTCGATGCTTATCCGACAAATATTGTGAATAATGAACAGATAGTGCTATTCTATAATTACAGCCATTATGATTCACTTCGATTATGGAACTTTGGTGACGGGCAGATATCCGGTGAAGAAAATCCTTATCATAAATATGAAAATCCGGGTTCTTATCTGGTCTCTCTCACCGTAATTTCAGAAGACGGTTGTGTTGATTCAACAGTTTTGAAGACTCCGATAATTGTTGAATGGAAGACAGGTTCAATCAAGTTTCCAAATGTATTCAAGTGGAACCGGTCAGGACCAACAGGAGGGTATTGGGATGAGGGTGTTTATCCGGAAATGGATTGTGTTTTCAGGCCTTTTTTTGAGAATGTAATTGATTATAAGCTTCAGATTTTCAACAGGTGGGGCGTACTGATCTATGAAAGTTCAGATCTGTACAAAGGGTGGGATGGATACTTCGGTGATGGGAATCTGGCGGTCCAGGGAGTTTATGTCTGGAAAGCGACGGGCAGATACGCAGACGGGAAATATCTGAATATGGTTGGTGATGTTACTTTTCTGCATTAATAATTAAATTAGTATTTCGCAAGCTGATTATGGTTTTTCATTGTGGCTTATGAACTTAAATTATTCTGTTATGTTTATGTTAATCAGGTTTCTTAAATTAGTTAACCTTGGCAAAATTAATTGAATTAATAAACTAAAAAAGATCGCAATGAAAAAGAAATTCTTAACTCTGGGAATCTTAACTCCCGTATTAATTACAGGGTTGATCCTTTCATCCTGCAAGAAAGAATCAAAACCTGGAGACAATCTGGTAGGAACATGGACTGTAAATTCTGCTAACTTCACCGCTATGGTTGGCAACATGCCATTAGATCAGTATTTAATTAACGTAGCGAATTTGCCGGCATCGGCAATACCATTCGTTACCCAAACTCTTAATCAAATGGTGGATAAATCCCTTTCCGGAACAATTCAGATAAATTCCGATAATACTTATACGTCTACCCTGGGAGGAAGTTCAGATAGTGGAACGTGGAGCTTGTCAGCCGATGGCAAAACACTGAATATAATTTCCAGTACTAAATCATCAATATTATTTAATATCGTTGACCTGACTGCAACCAAAATGGATTTGTCGACATCAATAGTTTATAGTTCAGACCTTAATAATGATGGCACACCAGAAGTAATAAATGTCGCAGCAGACGCAAGTTTAACCCGGTAAATTATACTCCAAACATTGAATGGATCAACGCCTCTCTGGTATGACCGGTAGGTATGAAAAAATCCGGCAATTATCATTTCACTAATAAACAGCCCTGACTAAGGGAATTGAAGGGCTGTTTACTTTATTGATTATTATCTGGAATTAGTAACTTTGACTGACCAAATAAATAAGATTATGAAAAAGCTAATTTCAGTCAGCATCTTATTATTCTGTTTCGTTTTAATATCTGCGCAAAATAAAGATCAGGTTAAAACTCAGGTGACTCAGCAAAAAAAAGTTCCGGTTAAAAGTCAGGCGGCTCCGCAAAAAAAAGTTCCTGCAAAAACCCAGGTGACCCCACAAAAAAAAGTTCCGGCTAAAAGTCAGGCTGCTCCATGCATATGGGGAAAAAATGAGTCCGATCCTTTTACCGGTGTAACAGCTAAAACAACAAACTGGGAGATAGTGGGCTATAACACCAGTATGAATGCTACGATAAAAGGAACTTATAATTTCGCAATATCTGAAAATATCCAGAAAAAAGATACTACATATCATGCTTTGGATAAGAACCTCTACTTCACAGAGCCTTTGTTTTAATAAAGAGAGTAAAATCCTGATTAAATCAGGTGAAATCATTCAGACAATTAATCTTAATGGTGGAACTCCCTGTGGTAAAAACATTACCTCATCCGGCATACTTGATTCAGATGCAAGAAGGTTTCTGAGAAGGCATTCTATAGACTTGCTCAGGATCCAGTTTTCCGGTGATGGGAATGCGATTGTTAATGTGGATCTTAAAAACGTCGATACGTATACCAAATTAGAATCTGATTATTTTATCAAAACATTAAAGTGCTTTGAATAATTATCATATTAAAGTAAAGAAATTAGTAAAAATGAACAAAGCAATATAAAAGAAATGCCTGCACCCAGAAGAAATCGTTTTTGCCATTTGTCACTTTCAACGTAGTGATATAGATAGATACTTGCCTGGTCTCTGCTGTTCATTTGTTCATTTATTTGATTTCCTCAAACGATTTTATGATATTAAGATGAGATATTACTATGAAGATTTGATGAAATTCCGGAAAAAGTCTTCAATTTTTCAGGTATAGCCGCTACAGCAGCAAAAAAGCGCAATTTGCTATAAATGAGGCAGATCGCGCTTTATAAGTGATCCCGAAGGGATTCAAACCCCCAACCTTCTGATCCGTAGTCAGATGCTCTATTCAGTTAAGCTACGGGACCCATTTTGCGATCGCAAATATAACAAAATTTTTATTTTCGGGGATATTTAGTTACTTTTAATTCCAATATTCCTGTTTAAATTCATTTGGTATTATATTGATAATCAGATAATATAAAGTGATCATGAAAAAGACTGCCGGTATCATAATTAAAGTATTGACTGGATTAATATTATTCATTCTTGTTCTTCTTTTCACTGTACCAATTATTTTCAAGGAAAAGATCCGGTCAAAAGTCGAACAGGTGATCAATGAATCAGTTAATGCACAGGTTAAATTTGAAGATTATAAGCTGGGATTCTTTAAGAATTTCCCAAACCTCTCATTTGCTCTTAAGAACCTTTCGGTTGTAGGGATCGATAAGTTTGATAAAGATACTCTGGCCGGATTCAGATCATTTGACCTTGTATTTAATCTGGCAAGCCTATTCAAAAAATCGGGCTATGAAATAAAGTCAATGATTCTCGATAAGTCAGTCATCAATGCCATTGTCCTGAAAGACGGATCTGCCAACTGGGACATTATGAAGGATACAACTGAAACGACCACACAGGAAACTGATACTACTGCTTCCACACTTAAAGTAAAGCTTAATAAGTTTGCCATTCTCAACAGTTCAGTAAAATATGTCGACCAGAGTTCAGCAATGTCTGCAACTTTGAAAAACCTCAATTTCAACCTGAAAGGCGACATGACAATGAGCGAGACGGATATGCAGATGGCTCTTAAAGTAGGGGAATTGACTTTCATAATGGACGGCACAAAATACCTGAATAAGGCGGTTGTTGATTCAAAGGTCGATTTGCTTGCCAATCTGGATAAAATGAATTTCATTTTCCGTGAAAACTATTTCTCCATAAATGACCTTAAGCTCAATTTCACAGGTTCGGTTGATATGCCTGGTGATGACATTAAAACAGATATCCGGTTCAGTACACCACAGACTTCATTTAAAACCCTCCTGTCACTTGTACCTGTTATATATATGAAAGACTTCCAGGATCTTAACGCAAGCGGTGATTTTAAGCTATCAGGCTCAGCCAGGGGGATATACAGCGATGCTGACAGTACATTGCCTGATGTGGCGCTGGATCTTTCGGTTACAAACGGGATTATCAGCTATCCCGATCTGCCCGATAAAATCACGAACATTAATATTACTTCCGCAGTTATGGTCGATGGTAAAGATCTTGATAAAACAACAGTTAATATTGACCGTTTCCATATAGAGCTGGCTGACAATCCATTTGATATGACGTTTTCCCTTAAAACGCCAATGAGTGATCCGGATTTTAAAGGATCAATGGTTGGCAAAATTGATCTTGGTGCACTTGCAAAAGCTGTTCCTCTCGACAGTATTACACTTTCCGGTATCATTGACATGTCAGTAAAAATGGCCGGACGGCTTTCCATGATTGAGAAGGAACAATATGATAAGTTCCAGGCTTCAGGCTCAATGAATATTAAAGACATGCTTGTATCAATGACCGGTTATCCCGTTGTGAAGATTAATGGAGCAGATTTTGAGTTCTCTCCGGCATATGCTTCCATGACGAATGCGAGCCTGAATGTAGGAGATAAAAGTGATTTTGCAATTTCCGGACGTCTTGAAAATTATATTCCGTATATTTTTAAGAATCAGACAATAAAGGGCACTCTTGCACTAAAATCAAAAATGCTGGATGCCTCTGATATCCTCTCAAAAATTGCCAGCGATACAACCGAAGTTGAAGACACAACATCCCTTGCAGTTATAGAAGTTCCGAAAAATATCGATTTTGATTTCAACGCCCTGATAGATAATTTTAAATATGATAAGATAAAGGCAACTAATGTAAGAGGTCATATCATAGTTCGTGATGGGATTCTGAGCATCAGGGAGACAGGTTTGAATATTCTCGACGGATTAATTACAATGAATGCCGATTATGATACCCGCGACAGCCTTAAGCCCCGGATGAAAGCAGGATTTGACATTAAAAATCTCGGAGTAAAAGATGCATTCACTACATTCAATTCTATCCAGAAGCTCGCACCTGCCGCTGACGGGATTGATGGGAAAATAAACCTTCAGCTCAGCTATGAGTCTCTTCTGGACAGAAATATGATGCCGGTTATTAAATCGATATCCGGAGCTGGAAAGCTCCAGTCCAACGAGATAACTCTTATTCAATCTGCTGCTTTTGATAAGATGAAGGAAGTTCTCAAGCTCGGCGAAAAATACAGTAACACATTTAAAGATGTCAAAATAAGCTTTAAGCTGAATGATGGAAGGATCTATGTGAGCCCGTTCGATACAAAGGTTGGAAATTTGAAAATGAATATCAGCGGTGACCAGGGACTTGACAAGACGATAAACTATGTGGTTAAAACTGAAATTCCGCGGGCAGACCTTGGGAACTCTGTCAACTCCCTCATAGATAACCTTTCGGCTCAGGCTGCTGCATTTGGAATTGCCTATAAACCGGCAGATGTACTTAAGGTGAATGTGAAAGTGACCGGAGTTTTCGGGAAACCTGTTATTACTCCATTCTTCGGAAGCGGGACTGAATCAGCTTCTGGCGGTGCAAAAGAAAGTATAAAAGAAACAGTGACCAAGACTGTAGGTAATGCCGTTGATACCGGGAAGGATAAGCTTCGTCAGGAAGCTGAATCCCAGGGCGATAAGCTGATCAAAGAGGCAGAAGAACGGGGGCAGCAGCTAAGGGATGAAGCTGCAAAGGCTGCTGAGAAGATAAGGCAGGAAGCCGATGTTCAATCTCAGAGGCTCATCGATGCTGCTGCTTCAAAAGGCCCAATCGCAAAGCTGGCTGCACAAAAAAGTGCGGATGCTCTGAAGAAGGAGGCAGATAAAAAAGCCACAGCACTTACAACAGAAGCCGATGTCCAGGCGAACAGACTGGTTGAAGAGGCAAAAATAAAAAAAGCTGAATTAATTAACAAGATCTGATTTTGTCTTAACTGTACAACAAAAAAAGCCATCTTCCCGATGGCTCCTTTTTAGAATTTCTTTTCCCTGATGCGGGCTTTCTTGCCGGTAAGGTCGCGAATATAGAATATTCTCGCTCTCCGCACCTTGCCGTGCTTATTGATTTCAATCTTATCAATAAATGGCGATGCAAGAGGAAATATCCTTTCAACTCCTATATTGCCTGACATCTTTCTTACAGTAAAGGTTTCAGTATGGTCGCTTCCGGATCTCTGTATAACAACACCCCGGAACTGCTGAATTCTTTCTTTGTTACCTTCTACAATTTTATAGTGAACGGTAATAGTATCTCCGGCACCAAATTTTGGGAATTCATTTTTAACTGCAAATTCCTTCTCAACAACTTTCATTAAGTTCATCTCACGAAATATTTTGTGTTCTCTGTATCATTCCAAAATCGGTCGCAAATGTAAAACAATATTTTAGAATCAGCAACAGATCAACTTATTATTTTTACTGACGATAACAGGTTCTCGTCAATCCGGTCAAACTGTGTTCAGCCCTGCAGATTATTAATGCCCCGGACCGGCAGGAACCAGTAATTTATTGCCCGTATCCCTGATCACCATTTTTTTCCATGCATCGGAATATCCAGGCTGTGAAGGCATTACCGGAATCCCTTTAGTTACAGTTTCAAACTTTCCGTCATTCTCTTTCTTGATGTTGCCGTCAATATATTTGACAAGGAGATATTCGCTCAGGCGGCTCCATTTGTCAAATGTATTCTGACCTGTTTTCACTGAATAGCTGGTAAGGTACTCTCTTGCCTGCTTTTCATCTTTATTGAAAAGTTCAGCGGCTGTCTTATCAATTGTTTCTGTTTCAGTCAGATATTCCGATTCCAGCTCCTTCTGAACTTTGATTGCATCCGCACTCATAAGGTCATAGCGGGAATAGCACATATTTGCCACCCTGTTGAACAACCAGAATGCTGAAGTAGGGGAGTAGGTCACCATATCGCCATTTCCTCTCAAGAAACATTCAGGTACTCTTGTTATACCGCAATACATGGGATTAAAAACAGTAGTTCCTGCATCATCGACCCCGAACCAGAGAATTCCCCCGATCGGATCCGGCAGCCAGTTACGGCATTCAGCAACAAATACAAATCCTGTCTGTTGCGTGGATGTTGCTCTTTCATTACAATATTCGGGGGAGTCTGGATCAGCGGATACTTTCCAGGTGAGCGGGCGCCAGCGATAGGGAACTCCGAATGACGCTCCGGCATCTGTTCTCATATCAAATGGAGTTCCTTCGAGATGGTCGCGCATAAAATTCATCAGGTCATGGTTGGATATCTTACGGTTTGGCTTTATCCACAGGGGCATGCGTTTAGAAAGATCATGACCTGATACATAATTAAGGTATTGGTCCATTTCACTATTGACTGACCTGAAAAATGACCATACCCGCATTTCGCACATTCTTGCACCTTCAAAAGAAATTGGATTGTAAGTATCCGAAAAGCTGAAATCCTGGTCGACACCTGTGTAAAGTTTTTTAGCTCTTGCAAAATCTATAACATCATAAGCATAAACGCATTCAACAATTGGATCGAAAATCCTTCTCAGATCTTTGGAATTTATTGAGATGCTGGTTTTTTTGGTTGTAGCGAGCGGGAATGTCTGTATTCTGGCCTGGTTGGCATGCCCGGAAATATACCCGTCCGGAATCCTTCGGGCAACCCATACAGCACCTTTATTTCCATTACCTTTTCCGATAATTTCAAATATCCATACTTCATTGGGATCGACTATTGAAAAGGATTCGCCTGAACTCGCATATCCGTACTCGGTGACAAGCTCTGAAATTACTTTTATTGCTTCCCTGGCATTTTTTGCCCGTTGAAGAGTTAAGTATATAAGACTTCCATAATCTACAATGGCTGAAGTATCTACAAGTCCATCGATACCTCCGTAAGTCGTTTCACCGATTGCCAGCTGATGTTCGTTCATATTCCCTACAACAGACCAGGTATGAGCTGCCTGTCTTATCTTACCCATAAACTTGCCAGAATCCCATTCATAGACATCCATCATGGTTCCGACAGGATTATCTGTTGCCGGCCAGTAATAGAGTTCTCCATAAAGCTGGTGGGAATCTGCCGAATATGTTATCATTGACGATCCCCTTACTGATGCACCCCTGGTAACCAGGAAGTTGGTACAGGCACTACCAGACTGTTCTGTGAGGATTCCTGCCAGAAAAACCGACAGAGCTGATATAAAATATCTTTTCATAATACCACTGTTTAATTTTTTATTAATAAGAAATGAGGAAGATTTGCAAAGGTAGAAAGTCATAAATAAAATCAAAAGATAATCAGATCATTTTAAGAATGGTTATCTTTATTTCCTTATAATTGCGTATAATAAATCTTTAAGTAGATGAAACCTTCACTTTTAGTCCTTGCTGCAGGCATGGGTACGCGTTACGGCGGCAACAAACAACTCGATCAGGTTGGTCCTGCCGGCGAAACTATTATCGATTATTCTATTTATGATGCCATACGCGCAGGTTTCGGCAAGATTGTCTTTGTCATACGACGTGATATTGAAGAACAGGTTAAAGAAAGATTTGTAGAAAAACTTAAGGATAAAATTGAGGTTGGTTATGTATTCCAGGAAATTACAAATCTTCCGGAAGGAGTTCAAGTTGCACCTGACAGGAAGAAGCCCTGGGGGACCAGCCATGCAATCCTGGTTGCTGAGAAGAAAATAACAGAACCATTCGGTGTAATTAATGCTGACGATTATTACGGCGTCGAATCATTCAGGATATTGTATAATTTCCTCATGGATGATAAAGATCCTGATTGCTATAGTATAGTAGGTTATAAGCTTGGTAATACATTATCGGATCATGGTCATGTAAACAGGGGGGTATGCAGCGTTAATCCGGAAGGACTGCTTCAGAATATCGTGGAAACCCGTCAGATCGAAAAGACCCGTGATGGTGCAAAAGCTCCCGGGATTGACGGAAAGGAAGAGCATTTTACCGGCAATGAAATTGTTTCAATGAACCTTTGGGGTTTTAAGCCCTCATGCTTTGAATTTCTTGGAAAAGAATTCAGGAATTTCATAAACAAATCCGGCATGGACCTTAAATCGGAACTTGATATTCCTACATCTGTGGATAAATTTGTTAAATCCGGCGAGATCAGGATAAAAATCATTATGACAAATGAAAAATGGTTCGGCGTCACCTACCGCGACGATAAACCATATGTTGTTGAGAGCATTAAGCAGATGATCAGGAAGGGGATATATCCTGCGAGAATCTATTAATATCACCACTTAAATTCGCAGTTCAGTTCACTCTGGTTGCCTTTATTATCAGTAACCTTCAGTAAGAGATTGTGCATTGAACCCTTTGTAATCCTTTTTGGGTCAAACTTATATACTATCATTTCATTTTTCTGATCATATTCAAACAAAGCCCAGTTCCCGTCAATGACCGGAAAGTATTCCTTAATACCTGAGAGATCATCGGTTATCCGGATCTTCAGTTCAGTTTTATCAGTCATATCAATGCCATTATCCAGCCCGTTAGAATAAATGACCGGTGCAACAGTATCAATTCCGACATAAAACATTCCGAACGAAAGAGACTCTCCTGTAACATAACCATCGGAAAAAGAGCTGGTAAGGGCACTTTTCTTGAAATCATCACTCATCTGAACTATAAGCAGCTTTGATTCTTTACCGGCAGGGATTAAGAAAGGTTTTAGTGATATTATATAAGCTTTATGAACTGGTGTATATTTATTATTTATATAATGGACATCTGACAGCATTTGAGGAGTTCCGGTGTTTTTCCTGTAGGTAAACCTTAGTGTATCATAAAGCGCTCCGGCAGGAATTGTCACAGAAATATTGGCGGCCCGGAATCTGTTCGTCCTGTTATAAGGCATTAATATTGATTCATCCGGTCCGGGCAAAGGAGGTAATGTGGAAACCGGGAGTGCCCCCTTCACATTAAAATCAAGTGCGGATTTGTTGTTTCGGGCATCGGCAACGATGATACGCACATGATGAGATTTACCATCTCCGAAATCAAATATCCCACGGTTTATGACATTGCTGTAGGTGCTCAGCTTATCATTTGGAAGAATAAATATCCTTTCATAATATGTATTTTCCCGTAAATACGTCTCGTAGTCAATATGGCTGTTTACGTATCTCGATTCTGAGAATGAAAATCCGTCCATGGTGTACTTGTAATGGGTGATGCTGTCAATTATCAGTTCAATAGAATATACTGCGCATTTATTATAGCTATCGTCAAGCAGATCATAGGATTTAATTCCGAATCCGGCAGGGCCGCTTATAGTCAGGCTGTTCTCAGATGGGACATAATAATTGCCAGTACCTCCCGCTAAGCTGACTTTCTTAATTTTATTCTCATTGTTTATTAAGGTATTCCGGCTTTCCGGATAAACGACAAGCCTTTCGATGACCGGTTCAATATTATCGCCTGTTCCAAATTCAAACAAAAGAGGATTGACCGGGGCTTCGCTTCCGGCTTTTCTTATTTCATAATGTAGATGCGGACCTCCTGATGCACCGCTGTTCCCAGAGTATGCTATGATGTCTCCCCGCTTGAACTGGAATTTCTCTCCTGGCGGGAACAGTGTGACTGTAAAACTTTTCCTTTCGTATTGCTGTGACTTCACATATTCTTCAATCCCGGGAATAAACCTGTCGAGATGTCCATAGACTGTGGAATAACCTGACGCGTGCATCAGATAAAGAGCATTCCCGAATCCTCCGGGTGTTATGCTTATGCGGTAGACGTAACCATCAGCTGGAGCAACTACCTCTTTCCCAGTTACTCCCTGCGTTTTGATATCAATGCCTGAGTGGAAATGGTCCACACGGAGTTCACCAAAGTTTGCTGAAAGGGCCACAGGGATTTTCAATGGTGCAATAAAAAGAGTCTTATCAACAGAGGTGGTGGTTAATACATTGAAAAACAATATATTTATGATTATCTGCCAGATGAATGCCATTAGTAGGTATATTAATAATTCCAGAATTGCAAAACTATACTTATGGTTTGGTTAGCCAAACTATTTAAAGCAATATTTTGAAAATCTAATTAACAATACTAACTTTGTCCTAAAGATTTTGATATGACCGGTCAGGGTTATGAAGAATTAAAAATTCTGAACAGAAAGCTTGATGAATTGTTAAATAAATATAATAGCCTGAAGACCGAATATGCTGAAATAAAGACCGAGAATGAGGCATTGGGATATAAGCTTCAGGACCGGGAAGCCAGGTTAAAAGAATTGGAAATAAGGTACGAAAGAATTAAATTATCAGGAGCACTGTTGGGAGAGGGCGGTGATGCCCCGGAGGCAAAAAAGAAGATTACTGAATTAGTGCGGGAAATTGACAGGTGTGTTGCTCTTTTAAACAGATAATATATAGTAATGGATGATAAGCTTTCGATCAGAGTTAATGTAGCGGACAGGTATTATCCATTAAAGGTAGAAAGGGAAAATGAAGAGAAGATCAGGAAAGCTGCCAGGATGATCAATGAAAAGGTGTTGCAGTATAAGCAACGCTACACCGATAAAGATGTTCAGGATTTTCTGGCAATGGCTGCCCTGCAATATGTGATTAAACTCACTGAGGAGGAGGAAAAACTGGAAAATGACTATATCCCTGATACCATAAAAGAACTGATTCAGAAGATAGATTCGGTTCTTGAAACAAAAGAGTAACAGCGTTCTTTCAAATAGCAAAAAGAAATTGCCCGCATCGTTTCTTCATTCATTTTTGAAACTCAACAGTTATTACTTTGGAGCGATCCTTAGTCCGGGTAGAACAGGCCTCACCCCGATTCGTCGGGATCCCGGGTATCCGGGACAGTGGAAGTTTGAACTGGACTAGTAGCCCCAACCATTAAGATATGGGGTTTTTTAAAAGCTGAAGGAACTTTGCGGGTTTTTTATATACTAAAACGATAGATAATGATTCTAATAATAGGAATTTTAAGCACCGGACTCTGGGCAGGCATAACTGCGGCTGCCCTGATAGCGGGCTTTGGACTCTCTTATGTGCTCTGGCAGATTGCGCTGAAAAATAAAAGCGTCAAGATAATAACTGAAGCTGAAGCGGAAGCCGAGGTCATCCGGAAAGAAAAAATCCTGCAGGCTAAAGAGAGATTTCTGCAGCTCAAAACTGAACATGAAAAGGTGATCAACGAAAAGAACAGCAGGATCGGCCAGGCAGAGAACAGAATTAAACAGAAGGAACTTGCTCTCTCTCAGAAACTTGAAGAGACCCAACGAAAAAAGAATGAGGTTGACTCAATTCGTGAAAACCTCGATTCACAGCTTGAAATAGTTGAAAAGAAAAACGAGGAATTAACCAGATTTCACAGGCAGCAGGTGGAACAGCTTGAATCTATATCCGGATTCTCAGCCGAGGAAGCAAAAAATCACCTTATAGATTCCCTGAGGGAAGAAGCTAAGACAGGCGCTATGTCTTATATCAATGAAATACTTGATGAAGCAAAAATGACTGCCAATAAGGAAGCTAAAAGAATTGTAATACAGACAATTCAGAGGGTCGCTGCTGAGAACGCAATAGAAAATTCAGTGACTGTCTTCCATATCGAGTCCGACGAAATGAAGGGTCGGATTATTGGCCGTGAAGGACGCAACATCCGTGCCCTGGAGGCAGCTACAGGCGTTGAAATCATTGTTGATGATACTCCTGAAGCCATCGTTCTTTCGGCATTTGACCCGGTAAGGCGTGAAGTCGCCAGGCTTGCATTGCACCAACTTGTTACTGACGGAAGGATCCATCCGGCAAGAATTGAAGAAATTGTGGAAAAAACAAGGAAACAGGTTGAAGACGAAATTCTGGAAGTTGGAAAACGCACTACTATTGACCTAGGGATCCACGGACTGCACCCGGAGCTTGTGCGTCTGATAGGTAAGATGAAATACAGATCTTCTTACGGGCAGAACCTGCTCATGCACTCACGGGAAGTGGCAAACCTTTCATCCATAATGGCTGCAGAACTGGGACTTAATCCCAAGCTGGCGAAAAGAGCCGGGTTACTGCATGATATCGGAAAAGTTCCTGATGATGAGCCGGAGCTTCCGCATGCAATTCTCGGTATGAAAATGGCTGAGAAATTTAAGGAGAAACCCGAAATTTGCAATGCAATCGGTGCCCATCATGACGAAGTTGAAATGACTACGCTTATAGCACCTATAGTACAGGTATGTGACGCAATATCCGGTGCCCGTCCAGGTGCAAGGAGGGAAGTTGTGGAATCATATATCAAGCGGCTTAAAGAGCTTGAATCACTGGCTCTTCAGTACCCGGGTGTAATGAAGACATACGCAATTCAGGCAGGAAGGGAATTACGTGTCATAGTCGGAGCTGAAAAGGTGACTGATAAAGAGGCAGAAGGGCTTTCATTTGAGATTGCACGTAAAATTCAAAATGAAATGACCTACCCTGGACAGATCAAAATAACTGTGATCCGCGAAACAAGGGCGGTAAATTATGCGAAATGATTGTGAGTTAATCCATTCAGGGCATCTGTAAGTTTAGATGCCCTTTTTATTTGCTAAAAATATTAAGTTTAGTTACTTTGCTACCCTAAAAACCCGAACTAACCTGTCTGATGTCACAAATAAAACTGATTAATATTGTAGGTGCGAGGCCTCAGATCATTAAAGCGTCTGCCATAAGCAGAGCAATAAGGCTGTTTTACGCAGACCGGATAAAGGAGATAATGCTTCATACCGGGCAGCACTACGACAAGGAGCTTTCCGGTATTTTTTTTGATGAGCTCGAGATACGGAAACCTGATTATAACCTTGGTGTGGGGTCCGCCAGGCATGGAAGGCAAACATCACTCATGATTACCGGGATTGAAGAAGTGCTTCTTCAGGAAAAACCCGATTGCATCCTTCTATACGGGGATACAAACTCGACCCTTGCAGGAGCGGTGGCTGCATCAAAACTGCATTTCCCGGTCATTCATATTGAAGCAGGATTGCGCTCATTCAACAAATATATGCCCGAAGAGCTGAACAGGATCATGAGCGACCATTCATCAACACTCCTTTTTGCCCCGACAAATGCTGCATTCAGGAACCTTATGAATGAAGGCTTCCGGCCGGAAAACAGTCCCCCATATACGCTCAACAATCCCAAAATTTATCTTACAGGTGATATTATGTATGATAATACACTCTTTTTCGCTTCACTTGCCGAAACGAAGAAAGCATTATTTCTGGAATCATTGTCGCTGGAACGCAATAACTTCATCCTCGTTACTATACACAGGGATATTAATACTGACGATATTTCTCGGCTTGAAGTTATCCTGAGAACACTCAAATCATTGTCTGAGGAATATTCTTTAAAGTTCATAATGCCATTGCATCCACGGACCACAATTACCCTCAGGACTAGGATGGAAGCCCTTTATAAGGACCTTCTGGGCAGCTGCAATATAAAAATCATACCACCTGTTTCATTTCTGGAAATGACCCTGCTGGAAAAAACATCGCGGATGATCATTACAGATTCCGGAGGGGTTCAGAAAGAGTCGCATTTTTTCAAAAAGCCCTGCCTCGTACTAAGAAAGGAAACTGAATGGATTGAACTTATAACCAACAGGACAGCTGTTCTCGTAGATGCGGACCCTGCCCTGATCAGACAGGAATTTGAAAAGTTTATGAAAAGCGGTTCTGATCTTGATTATCCCGGGTTTTATGGTGACGGAAAAAGTGCTGAATTCATCCTTAATGAGATAATGTTGCTGTGCGAGAAAGTATGAAAAGAATAATATTTAGTCTTCTGAATTTTGTAATATTGATATTTCGATAACTGATGGATGTGGTACTAAGGGATAGCAGAGTACTTGTGACAGGCGGGGCAGGCTTTATAGGCTCCAATCTCGTGGAATCTCTTTTAAAGTCCGGGAATCACGTAGTTTGTCTTGATAATTTCTCAACGGGGAAAAGGGAAAACCTTAAAGATTTCTTTGCCCATCCTCACTTCGCCCTTATTGAGGGCGATATTCGCGATTATGAAGTTTGCCGGAAAGCAGTTGAAGGCATTGATTTTGTATTTCACCAGGCTGCTTTAGGATCAGTACCGAGATCAATAAAAGATCCTGTCTCAACAACAGATGTAAATATTGGAGGGTTTGTAAAGATGATGTTTGCTTCCGCGGAAGCAGGAGTAAAAAGGTTCATTTTTGCAGCCAGTTCCTCGACTTATGGAGATCACCCGGATCTCCCGAAGGTGGAGGAAAAGATAGGCAAACCATTATCACCATACGGAATAACAAAATATGTTGACGAACTGTTTGCCGGAAATTTTGCCGGAAACTATGGAATAGAAATGATCGGGCTAAGGTATTTCAACGTATTTGGCAGACGACAGGATCCTGATGGTGCATATGCCGCAGTTATACCGAAGTTTGTAAAAATGCTCATGAAACACGAGGCGCCCGTAATTAACGGGGATGGTACTTTTTCCCGCGATTTTACTTATATCGACAACGTGATACTGGCAAATCATCTGGCCGGAACTGTACGCAACCCGGAAGCCATTAATCAAGTCTATAATGTTGCAAATGGTGAGCGGACCACATTAAACCAGCTTTTTAAAAGCATTCGTGGACTTGCAGGAAAGTATGACGGTAAGATTTTAAATGTTGAACCATTATACGGTCCTGTGAGAAAAGGAGATATACCGCATTCTCTGGCTTCAATAGAAAAAGCAAAAAAATTACTGGGTTATGGTCCGTCGGTCACTGTAGCTAAAGGGCTTGAGAAAGCATTGGAATGGTACTGGAATAATTTGTAACATTTGTTACAAATGTTACAGTATCTAACACATTATCAGTTCATTATGAAATTACATATTTGTGACTGACGTGGCGAAAGCATGCTTATTGGTAAGTCAAAAGACATTCAATCCGGAAAAAAAATCTTCATTTAATTAGCAATATTTTTACTGAAAGTAAATCCGCAGATATCTTTGTCCTAAGGCAAAATATAACAGTCTGAAGTTTGCAATTCATGTATTGTGCTTAGAGTGAAAAAGTGACAATCTTGAATTTTCGGTAAACTTAGAGATATTTAGATTTTATGAAACGTATCTATTTATTATTGTTATTTTTCTTTGAAATGAATTTGAATGCTCAAAGAATGTCTATTGACAAATCCGATTTATTTTACCAAATAGCTCCAATATATGACTTTAAACAAAGTATTGTCAGTTTAACATTTGATGATGGATACGAAATTCAGTTTAATATCGGCATTCCAATTCTGAAGGAAAGAAACTTAACTGCAACATTTTATGTAATTACGGGTAGATTAGACAGTGTATCTAAAAGTAGTATTCTTCATAATATATCTAAGGAGTTTGAAATCGGATCACATACTGTCACACATCCTGATCTGATTAAAATTGGAAATATAGAAGCTTCTGCGGAATTAATGAATTCGAAATTATTTTTAAAAAATAATTTTGGTGTAAACGCCGGTTTAACTATGAGTTATCCCTGGGGAATATTTGATCGTCCTGTTGAAAGTATAGCTAAGGATAATTATTTAGCAGCCCGATCGACAGATAAAGGATATAATTCCGTATTTACTCCTGAAAGATATGCCCTACGGGTGCAGAATTTTGATAAAAAAATAAAATCCTATATGGCAAATGCGTGGATCGATTATGCTATTCAGAACCATTTATGGTTAGTTGAAATGATTCATGGAATAAACTACTCAGGTTATTCACCTGTAGACTCTAAAGTACTTATTGAACATTTTGACTATATTAAAGAAGTTGATGATAAGATCTGGTGCAGCACTGTAAGTAACGTGATAAAATATATTGATGAGTCAAAGAATGCCAGGATCGAATGTGAAGTCTGTAATGATACTATTTATAAAATAAGGATAAATGATTTCATGGACGACTCTACCTATAATCAATTACTATCATTAAGAATAAAGGTGCCTGACAATTGGGATAGTATATCGATCTCAAATGCTGAAGTGATTAAAACAGAATATTACAATAAAAGTAAATTTATATTTTTCAATGCTTTACCGGATAATCAGCTTGTAACAATCAAACCAGGACTAATAATTGATTCTGAAAAGGATTCTGGAATTCGACTTGTCTACCTGGGCCCAAATCCTTTCCTGGATAATTTTAAATTGACTCTGGAGATTTTTGATAAGAGCAACCTTGAAATTGCTTTATATGACTTGAGAGGGAAATTAGTAATTTATCAAAAAGAAGGAAATTTAAATGGGGTGATTAACTTTTCTCTTAACACATCCGGAATTAGCAATGGTGTATATTTTTTAAGGGTAACCAGTAATAAAGGTGATTTTATTGTTAAGAAATTGGTAAAATTTAAATCTGATTCAATTTTTTAGCAATAACCATTCCTTTAACCTCAGTTGCTCATGCCACTTTTTTTTGGAATAACTCTAAAATATTTTAAAAAACCAACATTTTAAATGGTATATAATTTAGTAATCCTCATAAATTGTATTAAAACCTTTAATAAGGATTAAATTCTATTTTCCTTGTTCCAATAATATTGCTTATAAATATCTTAATATTAATATCTGATATTTATTCAGAACACAACCAACCTGAAATACATAAATGAAGCATAAAATTATCAATCTTCCTAAAATTGAAGATTCCAGAGGAAATCTTACATTTATTGAAGGAGATAATCACATTCCTTTTGAAATCCAACGAGCATTCTGGATTTATGATGTGCCGGGAGGAGAGACCAGAGGTGGGCATGCATATAAAAATTCTGAGGAATTTATTATTGCATTATCCGGTAGTTTTGATGTAATTTTAGATAATGGGAAGAATAAAATTTCTTACCAGCTGAATCGGTCATATTATGGTTTATTTGTACCAGCAGGTACGTGGCGTCATATGGAAAACTTCTCAACTAATGCCTTAGCCTTGGTTTTATCCTCCACTCTATATTACAAAAACGATTATATAAGAGATTACAGTGATTTTCTGAATTTTAGTGCACAATCTGATAAAATTCAAAGATCTCGAAAAATTCCAATGATTGATAAACAACCAATTCATAGTTCTAAAAACAGCTCAATCTTTAATTGTACAATGGTTGATTTAGATATTAATCATCGCGATAGAGGAAATATAACAGTAGTGGAAAATCAAAAAAATTTTCCTTTTAATATTAAAAGGATATATTATTTATATGATATTCCGGGAGGAGAATCCCGGGGAGGACATGCCCACAAAAACTTACAACAATTTGTAATAGCAGCAAGTGGCAGTTTTGATGTTGTATTAGACGATGGAAAAATAAAACGAATGGTTAATCTTAATCAGGCTCACCATTGTCTTCATATTGTTCCGGGAATATGGAGGGAGATTACAAATATTTCTTCAGGATCAATTTGCCTGGTGCTTGCTTCTGAATTATATGACGTAAATGATTATATTAGAGATTATAAATCTTTTTTAACTTACAAACAATATGATACATCCTTCATCTGATGTCCAATCCAAAAAAATAGGTGAAAATACTTATATATGGCAATATGTAGTCATTTTACCAGGAGCTGAGATAGGTGAAAATTGTAATATTAATGCTTACTGTTTCATTGAAAATAATGTCAAGGTTGGGAATAATGTGACAATAAAATGTGGAGTATATTTATGGGATGGTATTTGTATTGAAGATAATGTTCAAATCGGACCCAATGTTACTTTTACAAACGACAAATATCCAAGATCTAAACAATCATTTCAATTACAAAGAACACTTATCAAAAAAAACGCATCAATTGGAGCAGGAGCTACAATTCTGGGAGGTATTACAATTGGTCAAAATTCAATGATAGGAGCTGGAAGTATTGTTACAAAAGATGTACCCGATAATGAGCTTTGGATGGGGAATCCCGCAAAATATTTTCGTAATATTACATAAAGAATGATAAAATTTCTTGATCTCAAAAAGATAAATGATAGTTTTGAACCTGAGCTTTCTATAGCCTTGAAAAGGGTTCTTGACAGCGGATGGTATTTATTAGGCAGCGAAGTAAAGGCATTTGAAAAGGAATATGCAGAATTTATTGGCACTAAATATTGTATTGGAGTAGCAAATGGGTTGGATGCTCTTCGTTTGATCCTTCGGGCATATATAGAATTAGGAGTTATGAAAGAGGGGGATGAACTCCTTGTCCCTGCCAATACATATATCGCATCAATCCTTGCCATTACAGATAACCGGCTGATACCTGTTTTAGTCGAACCGGATATTAATACATTTAATATTGACCCTTTTAAAATAGAAGAAAAAATTACTGAACGTACAAAAGGAGTTATGATGGTCCATTTATATGGTCAAAACTCCATGCATCCTGAAATTAAAAGAATTGTTGATAAATTTAAACTCAAGCTTATTGAAGATAATGCTCAAGCACAGGGTGCTTTCTACGGTTCATCCCGTACAGGTTCTCTAAGTGAAGCCTCAGGGCACAGTTTTTATCCTGGTAAAAATTTGGGTGCATTAGGCGATGCAGGGGCAGTGACAACCAATAACGATGAATTGGCTGAGATAATCAGGTCCCTGGCCAACTATGGTTCAAACAAGAAGTATGAGAATATATATAAAGGACTGAATTCAAGACTTGATGAGATACAGGCAGCGATACTTAGAGTCAAGTTAAAAAGGCTTGATGCTGATAATCAGCGACGTCGAATAATTGCTGAATATTACCAGAATCACATTACAAATCCCAAAATCGTCTTACCCGAAACTGGTAACGCTGATCGTGCAACGCTTAACCTTTCACATATATGGCATATCTTTGTCATACGCCACCCTGATCGCAATCTCCTACAAAAATTCCTGACAGAGAATGAAATTCAAACTCTGATTCATTACCCTATACCTCCTCACAAGCAATTGGCTTACAAAGAATGGAATAGATTTAACCTTCCCATTACAGAAAAGATTCACAACGAGGTGCTAAGTTTGCCAATAAGCCAAGTGATGAGGAATGAAGAAGCGGAAAGTGTAGTTCAAATTATTAATAAGTTTCAGATTGTTAATAAATAGTTACATGATATATTTCAACATCCGGAAACTGAATCCGTAATATTTAAACCATAAGTTTAAAATTGACAGAGCAACAGGATTCATATCGACATATTATAAAAGCTACTTCCATCTTCGGAGTTGTTCAGGTTTTTAATATCATCATTTCTGTAATAAGGTCAAAATTTATTGCTGTGTTGCTTGGCCCCAATGGTATGGGAATCGTCGGTTTGTTGACCACAGCCACGGGCTTAATTAGTGGATTAACAAATTTCGGATTGGGAACAAGTGCTGTAAGGGATGTAGCATCTGCCAATAGCACAGGCAATGAAACACGAATTGCGACTGTAGTTAAAGTATTAAAGCGTTGTGTTTGGCTTACAGGTACTTTCGGCACATTGATAATGCTAGCACTTTCTCCATGGATAAGTCAACTTACTTTTGGCAATCACGATTATACGTTAGCTTTCATCTGGATTTCTATAACACTATTATTTACCCAACTTAGTACAGGTCAATTAGTGATCCTTCAAGGTATGCGTAAATTGCAGCATTTGGCAAAAGCCAGTTTATCTGGAAGTGCTTTGGGTCTGATTTTTACAGTTCCGTTATACTTCAAGCTTGGTATTGATGGCATCGTTCCAGCTATCATTTTGACATCTTTAATATCCCTGTCGCTTTCATGGTATTTTGGGAAAAAAGTCAAACTTATACCTGTAAAAGTATCGCGGGTGAGGACCATAGCTGAAGGTAAGAATATGCTTACAATGGGATTTATGATTAGTATGAGCGGGCTCATTACAATGGGTGCTTCCTATTTAGTAAGCATTTTTATCAGCAATACTGGTGGCGTTTCACAAGTTGGATTGTACGCCGCTGGTTTCGCTATCATCAACGGTTATGTTGGTTTGATTTTTACTGCCATGGGAACCGACTATTATCCTCGTCTTTCAGCAGTGGCAAATGACAATGAACTTTGCAAACAAACCATTAATCAGCAAGCAGAAATTGCATTGTTGATTTTAGCTCCAATAATTGTGGTTTTCCTGATTTTTATCAATTGGGTGATTATTTTGCTTTATTCAAAGCAATTTGTTGCTGTAAACGACATGATTTATTGGGTAGCCCTTGGCATGTTTTTCAAGACTGCCAGTTGGTCAATTGCTTATGTTCTTTTAGCCAAAGGAGCTTCAAAACTTTTTTTTTGGAACGAATTGATTGGAAATGTTTATATACTTGGTCTAAATATACTTGGATATCACCTTATGGGACTGGCTGGTCTGGGTATTTCTTTTATGGCAGGGTACCTGCTTTATTTAATCCAAGTTTTTGTTTTAAGTAAAACTAAATTTCAATTTTCTTTTGATTCTGCTTTTATCGTAATTTTTATTATTCAGTTTATGTTGGCAATATGCTGTTTTGTAGTAGTTAAGATTCTAGGAGAACCATATTCATATATAATAGGTATGGGGTTTATAATGATTTCGATTTACTATTCATTCAATGAGTTAGATAAACGATTAGGACTAAAGACAATTATTGTCAAGTTAATAACATCCCACTCAAAGAAGTAAAGAATGAATATTAATGAGTGTGTTGGAAATCCTTTGGTTTCTGTTATTGTACCGAGCTATAACCATGAAAGATATATTACCCAGTGCATTGAAAGTATAATAAACCAGACGTACAAAAACTTTAAGCTTATAGTTATTGATGATGGTTCAACTGATAAAAGTCCGGATATATTAAAGGAGCTGCAGAATAAATATGGTTTTAAACTTCTGGTCCAGGAAAACCATGGAATTGCCTTTACTTTAAATCGAGGAATAAAAGAATTCTCTGCAGGAAAATATTTTACATTATGCGCATCAGATGATTATTGGGCTCTCGACAAACTTGAAAAACAAGTTAATTTCATGGAAAATAATCGCTCTTATCCAATGTGTTATGGAAAAACATATTATGTTGATGAAAATTCTAATATTCTTTTAAAAGAGGATTTAAATAATCGAAGATTAAAAGGAGGATGGATATTCGATGATATTTTCCTTTTTAAAATTCATCCTCCGATTAATTATATGTACAGAACAAACATTTTCAGCGAAGTTGGATATTACAAAGAGGGGATAATTGCCGAAGATTTTTACATGAATCTAAAGATATCAAATAAATATAAAATAGGTTTCATAGATGAATATCTTGGATATTATAGATTAACTGAGATACAAACCAAAATTGAAAGATCAGAAATAGTCGCAAATTCCCATCTTTCGACTATTGAGTTATATAAAGATAATTATTTATACAATAAAGCCAAAACAATGGTTTATTTGAGAATGTTTTGTTCCTTTTCTGGTTATACAAAGCATAAAGTAAAATCTATTACTTACTTATTAAGATCCGTATTATTATTCTATCACAAATTATTTATCCTCGGCAGTTTCCAACTTGTCTTTGTCTGGCGAAAATAAACTTATTATTATACTTCACTATCTGCATACATTTAACGATACATCATTGAAAATAAAAAATATAAAATATATAATTTTAATAATTTTTCTCTATATATATCTGTACAATCCTATCTTTCAAATTTTAGATTTTGGACTTATAAAAATATTATTATTCATTTCAATTTTATATCTCATAATTTCTAAAAAAGGGTATCTTTTTATAACTCTGTTTAAAAATGAGATAATTTTTAGTCTGATCCTTATAATATATTCTTCATTAATAGTTTTTTGGGGGGACGGAACAGCGTTCAAAGTGCCATATACTCATCTTGTATGGTTTTTGGAGTGTTTTGTAATTCCATTCTTTCTTATGTTTTTCTTCAGGGAAATTTTTCAGAAGCGATCCTGGGAATATATTATTGTTAACGCAGGTTTGATAGCTTCTTTAATAACATTGTTTCTAATTCTTAATCCGGAGATTAATTTTTTTATACGTGACACCGTTATCAGGGATATTCCAATAAATATATCAGATCCAAAAACACTGAATAGAGGATTTACCATAGCAGAGAATTCAACATATGGTTACGGGATAATTCAAGGGCTCATATTGGTAATATGTTTATTTTCAATGAAAAAGAATTATCTATATGCATTACCAATAGTTTTTTTATTTGTATCAATACTTTTTAACTCGAGAATTGGATTAGTATGTGTAATTATTGGTATTTTATTAATGCTATTAAAGAGAAGAATTAAAATATTAAACCTGTCTATATTTGGTGCAGTTCTCATTGTTGGATACATATTATTTTTTAAATCAAATTTTTCAAAAAACTACCTGGAATCATTGCAATGGGGTTTTGATTTTTTTAAGGACACTTTTAATTATATTACCGGCAATGAGCAGTATATCTCAAATTATTCAATTTTAGAAAAGATGATTTTTTTCCCATCAAAGATTATAAATATAATTTTTGGTGAGGGGCGAATTGTGTTTTATGAAAGCAGACATTCTGATATAGGATATATAAACGAGATTTTTGTCGGTGGTATCGTTTATCTATTTATGTTGCTATCCTTTTTATTATATATGTTCTTAAGAAACTTTAAAATTACAACAAACAGACAATTAACTATTTTGTTCTTTTTAACACTGATGGCAGTAAATATAAAAGGAATTGCATTATTTGTGCCAAGTGGATTTTTCCGTCTTGTTACTTTTTATTATGTCTATTGCATATTATTAAAAAGAACAGAAGATTTTCGCTTATTAAATATAGATAATAAAAAAGATTAGTGTGGATGACATATACAATATGGTATGCCTGAATTGTAATAGCAGCAGTCTGGATAAATTGGATTTGCATAATGATCGGAGAAAAGGTTTATCGGGGTTCTGGTCTATATATAAGTGTGAACAATGTGGAATGATGGCAATTTACCCATCTCCATCTGAATCAGAACTTACAGAATATTATTCAGTATATTCACTTAACAAATCTGTAACTTATTCGCAGAATATAGGTTCTCAAATCCCTTTCCTGAGGAAGCTGTATCACTGGATTTCCGGTGCAGTTGATCCACGCGATTTTATTAAGATTGAGGCAAATTCTACAGTGTTGGATTACGGTTGTGGTGAGGCTGGATGTCTTTTTGACTTTCATTCACAAGGGATAAAAATTTCTGGTGCAGAAATATCTTCTATACTGGTTGATAATTGCCAGAAAGCTGGACTTGATGTGCGCCAGGTGACAAATCCCAATGAAATTCCATTTGAGAATAATGCATTTGACATAGTTTATCTCATGCAGGTATTTGAGCATCTGCGTAATCCTCATGTTTTTATGAATGAGCTAAACCGGATTTTAAAGCCTGGCGGATTTTTATTTCTGGCTGTTCCAAATAGTAATAGTATCTGGAGAAATATTTTTGGTAAGAATTGGGTTAGTGGCTGGTTTGTGCCATTCCATTTGTTTCACTATAACAAAAAATCTATATCAGAATTGGCTAATCAACATGGTTTTAATGTGTTGGAATCATGGAGCAGAACACCGGAATCCTGGTTCAGGCTGAACCTGAAAGCATTCTTATATCCTGAAGAGATGCTTTTAGATGAACGCCAAAGTATAATTGATTCGATTTTGTTGAGAATCCCTTTGATGTTACTATTACGGATAATTGAGATATTTATAATTCAGCGTGATTGCCTCGTAATCAAGCTGGAGAAAACACAACTGAATTATAATAGTCAATAACTTTCAACCCCTCTCTGTCCTTTTGTAATTCAGGAAAAATAAAACACTCCATTAGAATTGTGATGATAAAAAATGTAGCTGTCTTGTTAACATGTCATAATAGGAAAAACAAAACCATCATTTGTTTGAATAATCTGTTTGATGCGTATAAAAACGTTCTCAATTATTTCGAAATTAGTGTTTACTTAACGGATGATGACTCGGTTGATGGGACCAATGAAGAAGTTAGAAAGCTATTCCCTGATGTCATTATCTTAAAGGGATCAGGGGACATGTTCTGGGCCGGGGGAATGAGAAATTCCTGGAAAGAAGCTTTAAAATATAAATATGACGCCTACTTGCTTTTAAATGATGATACTTATGTTTCTAAAAATCTTTTTAACGAATTAAATGCTTGCCATGAATATTCATTGATTAAATTTAATAGCGGTGGCATTTATATTGGATCGATTCATGATGGAGAAAATAACTTCACATACGGAGGTTCTGAGATCACAAGTAAATTCCTGAACAAATACCGGCCAATTGTACCAAATGGGAAAATAGAAAAATGCGATTTAGGAAATGGGAACATAATGTTCGTTACAAAGGATGTAGTTAAGGAAATAGGAATCCTTTCTGATGATTATACACATGCTATTGCTGATTATGATTACACATTAACAGCAATAAAAAATAACATTCCAGTTTTGGTTACAGCTAATTACTGTGGTGTTTGTTCAAATGATAATCAGTTCCATTATAGTAAGTTTATTAAATTATCTTTTAAGGAAAGGAAGGAGTATTTATATCATCCCACAGGTTTGGCTTTTTCTGACCAGGTAAAATTCATGAAAAAGTTTTACCCATACCGCGTACCATTTTTATATATTGCTGCATTAGTTAAGCTGTTTTCTCCAAATATTTATTTTAATATTAATAAATACAGGTAATTATATCGCCAATACAATGAACGTGGCTATTTGTTGCATATTTAATCTTGCTCCGCTTTATAATGCACCTATTTACAAAATGATGGACAATGAGTTGAAATGCGACTTCTATATAGGTGATCGCATTCAATATTCTCTTGAATTGATGAGATATAATATTTTGAATGGATTTAAAAAGACGTTAAAATTCAAATCATTAATTGGCAATTTTTATTGGCAAGAAGGTGCTATTTCTCTGGCATTTAAATCTTACAAGCATTATATAATAACAGGAGAACTATACTGTATTTCTTCATGGTTATTACTGTTATTGAATACTTTAACTGGAAGGAAAACGTACTTCTGGTCACACGGCTATTACGGAAACGAAGGTGGATTAAAAAAGATATTTAAAAAAATATTCTTTGGTTTATCGGATAAAGTACTACTCTATAGCGATTACGCTAGAAATATAATGATAAAGGAAGGATTTAAGCCAGAAAAACTCCTGACAATATATAATTCATTAGACTATGATATACAAATTAAATTACGAAAAAACCTAAGAGATACTTTAGTTTATAAACAGCACTTTAATAATCCAGGTCCGGTTTTATTGTATATAGGGAGAATTCAGCGTGTAAAAAAAATTGAGTTATTGATTGAAGCTTTGTTTAAGTTACAACGACGTAAATCGTTTTGCAATTTAATACTCATTGGAGAGCAAATTGATAAAACAGATATTCACAAATTAGTATCCCTGTACGGGTTGGATAAATATGTTTGGTTTTTTGGCACATGTTATGATGAAACGGTATTAGGCGAACTTATTTATAACGCTGATGTATGCGTATCCCCGGGTAATGTTGGACTAACTGCAATGCATTCTATGGTTTATGGAACACCTGTGCTAACACATAATAATTTTACAAACCAGGGGCCCGAATTTGAAGCAATAGAACAGGGAAAAACTGGCGATTTTTTTGTTGAGAATTCAATTGATGATCTTTCTAATAAAATTGAATTTTGGATTAACCTTAATAAAGAACAAAGAAATAGAGTAAGAGAAAACTGTTATAAAGTAATTCATGAGAAATACAATCCATACAAACAAATCATTACGATAAAAAAAGCTCTTAATTTACTTTAAACTTGAACTGAATGTAATTAAAATGGCATACCTTATAGAGTTAAAAACCTTCACTGATGTAAGAGGAAATCTTACTGTGATTGAAAAAGTTCTCCCATTTGATATTAAAAGAGTTTTTTATATATATGGTGTTGATAATTCTATCCGTGGGCATCACCGGCATAAAAGAACAATTCAGGCAGCTATTGCTTTGCAAGGCAGGTGTAGAATAATGAATCAGGGGGGTATGAATCTACCTGTTGAAGAGTTTATTTTAAATTCCCCATCCAAATGTTTAATCCTGAACACTGAAGATTATCATTGGATGGATAATTTCTCACAAGATTGCATACTTATGGTCTTTGCATCCGAATATTTTGATGAGAATGATTACATATATGAACCTTACGAATAAATTACTTACTTTCAATAGTATTCTGGTTGCTCTGTAAAAATATCAATTTAAAGAATAAATCAAACCCAAATGAGGATAAAGCATTTTGCCATTTTTCAAAATAGAATGATTACTCTCGACTGGGCCAGTTTGAGAAATGATAAAACAGAAAAACCTTATTATCTTCCATATGATAAGAAAGCTTATTCGGCTAAAGTGGAAACCAATGAACCGTCCTCCTCAACAAAAGTAATTCTTCAGGAAATAAAAAAAACTGGACTAAGAAAAATTTTTTCAATTGGGTCAGGTATTGCCTCTCAGGAATACCAGCTGAAGAAGTTTTCGGATTATTTGGTAGTTGTAACTGATTACAACTCCTCTATTCTTCGCTTAAAGCAATTTAATGTTTTCGACGATGCATTCATATTAGACGCTTTAAAAGATCCACTTCCTGTTGATAATAGTTGGATTATCCTATTCCCCAGGATTGACACGGAATTTGATGATCAACAACTAACCGAATTATTCGCAAAATGTCATAGTTCGGGAATTATTCATATTTGTTTTATTCCGGCAGAATTATTAAGCCTGCATATAATAATTGCTGAAATAAAAATTTTAATAAATAGTTTATTTAAAAGAAAACACCGCGTCTTTTGCGGTTATGCCAGGTCGATAAGATCATTCATATCAATTTGGGATCCTTATTACAAATTATCTTCAAAATATAAAACAGACAGGCATATATTTTTCCTGCATTCAAAATAAAATTATGTCTGATTTAATACAACCAGGGAAGTTAAATCAGCAATTCATTATTGTAAATGGATATTTGGTAGAAATCTCTCCATTATTTTGAATTATCTGTTAAACCGATGAAATACAGTTTCTGTACCCTCTTTGATTCATCTTATCTTTCAAGAGGATTAGCTCTCTATTATTCTTTGAAATCAAACTGCAATGATTTCCATTTATATATTTTTGCATTTGATGCTAATTCTTACAAAATATTATCTGGTCTGAATCTGAATAGAGCTACAATCATCTCTCAAAGTGCATTTGAAGATGACCGACTTTTATACGTAAAACCTAAACGAACAAGAGCAGAGTATTGTTGGACAAGTACCTCATCCTCAATTTTATATTGTTTAAATAAATATAAAATTGATCATTGTACTTATTTAGATGCTGATATATATTTTTTCAGTTCTCCAAAATTTATTTTTGACGAGATTGGAGAATCTTCAATCGCAATTACTGAACATCATTACACAAAGAGATATGATCAATCATCAACAAGTGGCAAGTATTGTGTACAATTTATTTTCTTTAAAAATGACGAGGAAGGTATTAAAGCATTACGATGGTGGAGAGAATCTTGCATAGATTGGTGTTACGCCCGTCTTGAAAATGGAAAATTTGGAGATCAAAAATACTTAGATGACTGGACTGTTAGATTCAATAATGTGCACGTAATAAAAAATATTGGTGCTGGTGTAGCTCCCTGGAATGTTCAGCAATATAAATTCCCAGATAAGGGTAATGATACCTTTTTCCTTTTAGATAATGCCCAAAATGAATCTTTTCAGCTAATATTTTATCATTTTCATGGTTTGCATTTCACGATAAAAGATGGTTGTGTTGAAGTTGATCCTTCTAAGTTCGAACTATCTGTTAATGTGCAGCAGTTGATTTATATTCCTTACATAAATAGATTAATTGATATTGAAGATTCTATAAACGCCTTTAAAAGAATAAGCAAAAATGAATATGTATTCAAAAAAAATTCGTTAATACGAAAATTCTATTTGTCAATACGTCTTTTTTTTAAAAAATATCGATTATTTCAAACTATCAATAGATTTTTTATCAAATCATCTCGTTAATATAATGCATGTCTGGAGAAATAAAGCCGCACAATATAGTTTCTCTCTCATTGCCGCATGTATTGACCCTGTTTATAAATAATCTTACCGGAGGCAAAATCTTACCAAGATGAGTTACATGTATTATCCACGGTACAAAGGCAGGAATAATTGGACTTAAATCACATTGGAAGTCCGATAATTGGATTATAATAAATCATCCGGATAATACAGGATACCCAACCAGGACAATTTTGGATGCAGTATGCAAATGTTGTTATTGTGACAAGAGATAATAAACTTAATTTTACGCAGGATTTTCCAGAAACTTTTTTTGGTTAAGGTTAATATCCAATATTGATGATTAACGAAAACATCTATTAATAATGATTGGATAATGAAGATGCTTGTTATCTCTTTGGACTTTTATCCCGATAGTGTGGCAGTTGCGCAGATTTTATCAGATCTTTGTTTTTCCCTTTCGAAAAGAGGACATGAGGTTAAAGTAATCACAAGTCAATATCCCTATGAAGGCAAAAAAATCAAGTACTCTTCAAATGAAAATGTAAATAATGTTTTAATCAGAAGAGTATGGAGCACTGGATTTAGGAAGAAAAACATCTTTTTAAGACTATTGAACATCTTTACTTTCAATTTCTCAATCTTCCTGCATCTTATTTTTATAAAAAAGAAATCTTTCGACTTAATTCTTGGTTTAACTTCGCCACCTTTAATATCCTTTCTTGGGGCTTTCATTGCAAAGAAAAAATCGATTAAATTCTGTTATTTGATTATGGATATGCAACCGGAGTTGTCTATCCATTCGGGTCTGATTAAAAAAAGCTCCCTCCTTGCCGGTATTCTTACAAGATTAGGTAAATCAATCCAGCATAATTCTGATAAGATAATTGTTCTGGATCGATTCATGAAAAATTATCTTGTACAGGAACAAAAGATACCTGTCGAAAATATTGCAATCGCACCTGTTTGGCCTGTCGTTGACAATTTACATCCAGGAAACAGGATGGAAAATCCATTTCGTATCGAAAATAATTTTCGTGATAAAATTGTCATAATGTATTCCGGAAATCACTCATATGTCCATCCACTTGATACATTGCTTGAACTTGCCAGAGAACTAAAAAATGATGAAAGATTCCTCTTCGTATTTATTGGAGCTGGCACACGGAAAAGGGAAGTTACTGAATTTAAAGAGAAATTTAGGTTAGGAAACATAATGCAACTCCCAATTCAGCCACGGGATAAGATTTATTTATCACTTGGATCATCAGACATCCAGGTTGTTATTTTAGGAGAAGGACTTGTAGGATTTACGCATCCATGTAAAATCTATAGTGCACTTTATGTTGGGAAACCAATAATTTACATTGGACCATCTCCGAGCCATGTCAGTGAAATATTATCAGGACTCACAGGTAATATTATGGTTAATCATGGAGAAATTGATAAACTTCGAAGTAATCTGATAAATCTGTGTAAAGATTATTCCCGGATTGAAGAAATAGGAGAGAAAAACAAGCAAATGGCTCACAAAAGATTTATTCCGGAATTGCTTATAAATAACATGTGTACTGTTATTGAAAATATTAAGGCTCACAACTATTAGAATTCTGCAAGTATTAATATGTAAATAAAATAGATCTGGTTATATGTAAAAGTAAAATCTTATAAACCATATTTTGGAAAGAGGTGCATATGAATAATTTAGTTCTGAAGGTTTAAAAAATAAATATCCATGGATATTTTTAATAGATATCCTTTCAACCTAACTTCTATATCGGGCTGATAATCATGTGTTTATGAATATGTTTAAGATGAATTAATTTTAATTCGACATATTTCTCGTTCAATGTGTATATGAAATATAAGTCTTAATAGTTTAGATTTAAAATTGCTTTAATGAAGATATTCAGGATTCAATTTCTTTACGATATTGGATTGTTTTTTCTTATTCTGACTCTTTTCCTGATTTCTTTTCCAAGGTCATGGTCTCTTTATCCTCTTGGGATTTTCTTGTTTGTCGGAATAATGCTTTGGATTAAGAACTTTAAAACAAATTGGGAATCTTTTATACTCAACTGGTATTTAATCTTTCCTCCAGTTCTATTTTTTCTTGTCCAGTTCATTAATTCTATAATCAATGTAAGCCCCATCATTCTTCTTGAAAACCGGTTAATGTTTATACTAATTCCACTTTTTGGTTTTCCTTTATTCTCAAGTGATTACATAAAATCAAATCTCAGAAGAATAATGATTGCATTCATCTTTGGAATTGTTTTAATTACTGTATTCATAGTTTTTAGATTAATTTACATAGTATTATTACAACATGGCAACTTAAGTGTATTTGATTATTTTATGACTAATCTTCCTTCTTTTTTATCAGATGGATTTTCGATAATTGAACATCCGACCTATTTATCTCTGAAAATTATCTGGATCTTTATCCTGATTTACCTAATTCCTAATGAATTAAGATTAGTTAAATCCATAAAGACTATTATTTTAATTTTCCTTTCGTTATGTATTTTTTTACTTTCCTCCAAAGCAGGAATGATCGCCTGGATAATCATAAGCTCCTTCTTTCTTCTATCTTTTTTCACCGACAGGGGATCCAATTTATTATTAACACTATTTACAATCATATTATTTGCGATCGTGACATTAGTGTTTATAAATAAGAATGATAGAGTCAAACCATATTTGAACCAGGTAAAAAGTAACTTAAATGTTGAAAAAATTGATTGGAAAAATATCGATCAGAGAACCCGAGAATGGTATACGGCCTTCAACCTGATTAAAGAAAAACCCTTAATTGGATATGGGATAGGTAAAATTCAGGAGAAGATGGTTGAGAGTTATAATGAACAGGGGTTTATGCTTGAAGCTGAAATGAAAGTAAATGCACATAATCAATTCCTAGAGTCCCAGGTGACTTTTGGAATATTTGGGACATTCTCCCTCCTTTGGATGCTACTTACGCCACTTATATTTAGAAATCAATTCAGGTACGTTAAATTGGCTACTGCCTATGTTTTATTGATGTCCTACTTTTTATTCATAGAATCAATGTTCAACCGACAATGGGGAATCATGTTCTTTTTATTATTTTATTATATTCTTGCCACGTATAAGAAGAAAAACAACAATACAATTTATAATACTAATCAGTGTGAATCCGTTCAATAGTAAAGGAGCTTGTGACAATACTGCACATAATTTTATAAATTTCATACATTTAAAACCAAAAAATTGTTTATATTAATTTATCTCATAAATTCTTTGATCCGGCTAAATATCTATCTTTATAAAAGATATTATATGTGAATTATTAAGTCCTATGTATAAGTGGATAATTTTTAAAAAGTCTAGGGGTAAAGTATTAAAAATTCAGAAAAACAGGGTATTTTTTCTGTAAGAAGATGCATAAACTAATTCTTAACTAAATGATCATGCTTCCCCTTACTCTTTCCGGCTGGCCTGCATTGATAATGGCATTCGCTGGTGCATTAGTAGTTACCTGGGTTAGTATACCCCTGATTATTAAAGTTTCTTTAAGACGGAACCTTACTGACAAACCCGGCATTCACAAAATCCACCTTAACAATACACCTACTTTGGGAGGTATTGGAATTTTTATCGGCTTTACTTTCGGATTCCTGCTTTCTGTAAATGGTAATATGTATGGGGTTTCTTCATTCGTTGCTGCAATAATTATTCTTCTTTTTATCGGAATAAAAGATGATTTACTTTCTGTATCTCCGGTTAAAAAGATTTTGATACAGGTAACTTCAGGTTTAATAATCTCAATATTCAGCAATTTGCGTTTTACCAATTTGAATGGTTTCCTGGGTTTTTATGATGATATTCCGGTATTGCTATCACTTGTAATTACAATAGTTATTTTTGTAATAATTATCAACTCCTTTAATCTTATCGACGGAATCGACGGTCTCGCTTCTGCAATAGGGATTATTGCAAGCACCGTTTATGGGATCTGGTTCTGGCTATCAAAAGATTATGGGTATGCCATAATGGCAACTGCACTTATAGGGGCACTGACAATCTTCTTCTTTTACAACATTTCAGACGGTAAGAATAAAATATTCATGGGAGATACCGGCTCCCTGGTAATCGGTTTTATAGTTACCTGCATGACAATACGGTTCAATGAAATAAATGCTGATGGGATTTCCATTTATGCTTTAGAATCATCTCCATCGATATCGGTTGCAATTCTTATAGTTCCTCTTTTCGATACATTAAGGGTTGTTGTTATCAGGCTTGTAAGGCGCACGGGTATCTTTTCTGCAGATAACAGGCACATTCATCATCTTTTGTTACGTGCAGGTTTCTCACACAAAAAAGCTGCACTTCTGATATCACTGGCAAATGTGTTTATCATTGTTATTGCATTCTCTCTCGACTCCATCGGGATAATACTATTAGGTATTGTATTGATTTTACTCAGCACTTTTCTTACTTCACTTGTATATATAAAAGTTGCCGGGGAAGAAGGATGGAACTGGAAGGAAGACGGAATATTAAAAACAATCCTGAAACATGATAAATCCAGAATTGACAGTACTGCTGGATAAAATTTATCTCATGAAATAGAACCATACCTCAAAATGAGAGAGTTCATATAATTCTGGATGGACCCTACTTATTGACAGTGTCACATGTGATGATCATAGCGCCAACCTTAAGGCTGTCCGCAGGGATAATGATAATAGAATCATTAATAGTTCTAACTTTTGGCCTTATTGGGGCCATTTTTTCTTAATATGGGTTCTGAGATTTTAAATAAAAAAGGATTCAGAATATTCCTTTTTTTCACTGTTTCGCTGATATTTACACTACTTAACAGCAATAAATTCTTCTTTTGGGATACTATTTCACAGATCTCTGTACCTGCCAATTGGTACTATGAAAATAATTTCAAATATTTTTTTGTACCGGATGTATCCGCGACTGGTCATCCAACATTTGTGGGAATGTATCTGGCACTTGCCTGGAAGCTTTTCGGAAGGACACTCTTCGTATCTCATGTTGCCTTATTTCCTTTTATTTTCGGCATACTCTTTCAATTATTCAGATATATCGAAAAATCAAATGAGAAGGATCTCTTTTTATGGGCTGTTCTTATTTTTGTAATTTTTGATCCCACTTTAGTCTCTCAACTTTCACTCATAACTTTTGATGTCGTCCAGATTTTCCTGTTCCTGTGGTGCATTAATAGTATTATCGATAAAAAATATATCCAATTATCTATTGCATTTACAGCCATTTGCAGCACAAGTCTGCGGGGGATGATTTGTGCAGGAGGAATAATAATATTCAGTTTTTTGCATGATTATATAAATGATAAAAGCATTTCCGGCAAGAAAATGCTTTATTATCTGCCCGGAATTATGATCTCTTTACTTTTTTTTGGTTTATTCTATCACGAAAAACACTGGATCATTCATAACTCGGTATCAAACAGGTGGGAACAGTTTTCTGAATATGCTTCCCCGGGAGAAGTCGTCCGGAATATCGGGATATTTGGATGGCGATTATTTGATTATGGAAGAATCGGAATCTGGCTGGTCTTTGCATTCATATTGTTCCGGATGATAAGATCAAAAGCAATAGGTGATAGTTTCTTAAAAAACACAATGGGTATCGCGTCAACCCAGTTTTTTGTATTCTTCCCTGTTTGTATTTTTTTCAGAAATCCATTTGGACACAGATATCTGCTACCAGTGATAATACCTGTGGCAATTTTCACAACCTTCTGGATAATTAAGTTTTACAAAAGGAGATGGTTAATTTTTTTTCTGATGTCGGGCATGCTTTTAAGCGGATGGTTCTGGGTCTATCCTGACAAAATCGCGCAGGGTTGGGATGCCACGCCGGCTCATTGGCCTTATTATGGCATCCGCAGTGAAATGATGAAATATATAGAATCTGAAAAAATACCGGTCGAAAGTATCGGTTCATTTTTCCCCAATACCGCATCATTCAGGCTGACAGATCTTTCTGAAAATAATGTGGCATTTAAAGATGGTGAAAATCTTTCAAATAAATATATTCTTTTTTCGAATGTTTATAATCAGAAAGATGAAGTGATTGATAAGCTGTATCAATCAGGCAACTGGATTCCCGTGAAGAATATCTGCAGGAGAAATGTCTATATGATTCTCTTTAAAAGAATATCACAAGTAGATGGAAATTAATTTGATAAAGACCGTGAGTCTTGGTTAAAAAATACCGTATGAACAATTAAGGGAGCATTTGAGCTCCCTTATTTATTTAATACCTGTTGTATATTTCTTTTAGCTTCTTTTTATTAGTCAACAGGATAAGTATAAGAAGAGTGATACTGAAGAAAACAGGAATTACTACTTTCCCATAATACATCCCTCCATTTTGCCGTTGTGTGGGAACTGAAAACTCACTCAGAACCGTAATAATATCTTTATATAGCGTCATGTCCGCATCGATGCGCTGTTTCTTTTCTAATAAATCCTGGATATCCGGATAAACCAACTGCGTTTTTTGCTCCTGCAGGAATATCATCTGACCATTGCCGGGTTTACTCATTCTTTGCGTTTCCTCAAAATATTTGATCTTTTGTAGACTATCGAGCTGAAGAATGTCATACTCCAGTCTTGTAAGCAATTCCCGGTTTTGTCTGAGTCTGACCCTGTTCCGCTGCTGGAACAATGAATCCGAATTTATATACCGTATAAGGCCATTTTTTATATTGGCAACCTCCTGAGGTTCATTGATCTTTACTCTTACATTAAAACGATCCTGCATTCTTACATTAACAGTATCATAGATATTATGATTATTTTTGAAATCTACCATATCTGCAATACCGTCCCTGCCCTGGTCAATTATCCAGAAAGCACTTATATCTGATAAGTTCTTTGCCTGATCCTGAGAAAGTCCTGTTGCTTGCATTAAAGCAGGCCGGTTGTTTTCCTTACAATAGGTATGCAACCTGTTGATATGGGCTATCATATCGGCGGGAGTGTAGTTATTTGTCCTAAATACAAGGTCAGAGGTATAAAAAGAGCTGGAAGTATATTTAAGCAGATAAGAAGCTCCCACACCTAAAATTATGCTCAGGCATAAAGGAAGCCAGCGTCTGAAAAGAAAGACTATTGATACTAAAGACCATCTTCCGAGAGTCCTGAACATCCTCCCGAAAGCATTTCCCATCCTTTTAAACAGATCGAGAAGATCAATCTCGTCATCCTTTGTAGTTTTAGAGTCAGTTGTTTCAGACATTTGTTTGTTGATTAGGCATTATAACTACAAATATACCTAAATTCATATTTCCTGCAACAGGTCGTTTATAATTCAGATTCTCCTTAACACTTTAAGTGCCAGATCCATTATAATTGGCTTATAATTATTTACAAACTCTCCTGTTACCCTGTTTCCTATTACTGCGCATATTGTAACAGCTTTATGACCCATAAGAGCGGATAAGCCATATATTGCCGAGCTTTCCATTTCGTAATTACTTATCGTCCTTCCTCTGAATGAGAATTTTGAGAGCTTGTCATTAATTTCATTATCGAAGGTCTCCAGCCTGAGCTGACGTCCCTGGGGAGCATAAAATCCGGGCGCCGATATTGTAATTCCTCTTAAGAAATTGTCGGATTTAAAGATTTCAGCCAGCTCTTTATTTGCATTCACCGCATAAGGGTAGGAGAGGGTATCAGGCCATTCAAGATATTCGACCAGGGCATCCGATAAGATTAGTGTCAAGTATCCATTCATAACCTCCATAGAAATGCAGCAGACCGTCGAAACCGATTGCTGTTTCGGCAAGAACACAGGAACCGGCCGGGACATCATTCCTGAGTCCTCCTGAAGTGCCGAGCCTCACAATTGTAAGAGAAACCGGTTCCTCGTTTACGATTCCAGTGCTCAGATTAATATTCACAAGTGCATCAAGTTCATTGATCACAATATCTATATTATCTGTTCCTATTCCTGATGAAATTATTGTAATCTCCTGACCCTCAAAACTTCCTGTTACAGTTTTGAATTCCCTGTTTTCTTTCCTGACTCGAATGTCTTTTAACAGAGTAGAAAGCATATCGACCCTTCCCGGATCACCTACGATAATTATTTTATCGGAAATATCCGACGGGAGAAGATTCAAATGAAATATGCTCCCGTCACTGTTTGTTATCAGTTCGGTTTTCTTCTGCATAAAATAAAAATGAGAAACAAATTTAAGAAATTCAGGCTTCCGGACTAATTCTGATTATAATAATTCATTATTCCTCCTGAGATAAGAAAGAGTGAAATCTCTGCCAGCTTTGCCTGATATTGAACTGATAGCAAGCTCTCCCGTGCATCAAGCAGACTCTTCTGAACTTCACGAAGATCTATTCCTGACAGATTGCCAAGTCTATACCTTTCCATTGCAATATCAAGATTTTCTGAAGCAGTTTGCAGATTCTGCTCTTCAAGTGTCATAAGCCTGAGATAGTTGCTGTATGCACTGTAAATAGTAATCAGGTCGGCTTTGATCCCCTGTTCAACATACTTGTATGATAATTCTGTATTCTGCAGACCAATTACTGCATTCCTGATATTCCTTCTCTGGTTAAAACCGTCAAAAATATTAACTCCAAATGTCAATCCGTAGTTTAATCCATCTGTCACCTGATTTTTTGTGGAACTTTTCGAAAAGGTAGAGAGTGAATAGCTATAGCCGGATGAGAGATTGAGGTAGGGATAGGAACGGGATTGAGTCAGCTTGTAATCATACTGTGAAATGGTCTTGTTTTTTGAGGCAATGAGCAGATTTGTATTTTTTGAGAGAGTCTCTTCCAGCAGCTTTTCATAGAGAAGATCATGATTGATTTCAATCGAAGTATCCTTAGAAATGAACTGCTGGCCAAGATCTTCAACCGCCATCATCTCATTAAGCCTTATATGTGCTGCCCTTACAACCTCCTGCTGTTTTGAAAGCTGAGAGCTGTCCGAATTAAAATATACACGTGACTGAAGTACTTCAAGCTTCGATCCCGATCCCAGCAGGTAACGGTCCTCATCTATCCTCAATCGTTCTTTGGTTAATACCAGTGCATATTTAAGGTTGTCCAAAAGCTGTGCCTGCTGGATACAATTATAGTATCCGGAAATAATATCTGCAATAAGATTCTCGACAGCCAGCTGCGTGTTCAGTGAGCCAACCTGCTTCAGTTCATTTAGCTTTTTATAGGTTGTCTGAACGCTGAAGCCATTGAAAATTGTAAGACCCAGTGCCAGCCCGGCGTTGGAAGAAGTATTAAATATCCCATTGGTAGATGAAGAAGTACCATCAGTCAGATTTTGGGTTGTATTATTCAGGGTTCCGCTTTGCCTTCCTGAAATATCAAGAGTTGGCAGGAAGCCTGCATTACCGGGAGTGAAGTTGTTTTTTGCAATTGATTCACTGTTTTTTGTGATCAGCAGTGAAAAGTTTCTTTCCAGACCAGTTTTAATACATTCACCTAATTCATAAACAACTTGTGGAAACGCATTCTCCGTAAATGCCAGGAATATGAAGCTAAACGATATTAACCTTATTTTCATCGGTACTCTTTTTTGATTCACTCGATATAAAAGTATAGGCTGCAGGTACAACGAATAAGGTCAGCAAGGTCGAGAATAGCATACCGCCGACAACAGCTATCCCCATTGATACCCGGCTCTGGGCGCCTTCCCCGAATCCGAGAGCCAGTGGGGAGATACCCAGGATTGTGGCGAGACTTGTCATAAGAATCGGTCTGAATCGGGCAGCAGCAGCATACTTGATTGCTTCAAACTTTGAAAGACCTGCCCGTTTTCTCTGGTTTGCAAATTCGACAATAAGAATTCCGTTTTTAGATACCAGTCCTATGAGCATTATCAGGCCTATCTGGCTGAAAATGTTCATTGTTATGCCAAAATACCACATGAAGATCAAAGCTCCGGTCAATGCCAGGGGGACAGTCATCATTACTATAAGCGGATCTTTAAAGCTTTCAAACTGGGCGGCCAGTACAAGGAAAATCAAAATCAGGGCAAGGCCGAATGCGAACATAAGACTTGAGGAGCTTTCCCTGAAATCCTTTGAGTCTCCCGACAGGGCCGTCCTGAATGAGTCATCGAGAACTTCTTTTGCGATTTTGTCCATTTCAGCAAGGCCCTCGCTTATTGTTTTTCCCTGAACAAGTCCTGCTGATATCGTTGCTGCCACGAACCTGTTATACCGGTAGAGCTGTGGAGGAGCTGTTTCCTCAGAAAGTGTCACCAGGTTGTCAAACTGGATCATTTCTCCTGAATTATTCTTTACATATAACGATTTTAGATCCAACGGTTTATTCCGATCCTCCCTGGCCAGCTCACCCAGAATCTGGTATTGTTTGCCATTCATGAAAAAATAACCAAATCTCTGACCACTTAATGCAAGCTGAAGAGTTTGACCAATATTCTGTGTTGAAACTCCGAGGGTGATAGCTTTTTCCCGGTTAATATGGATTCTGAGCTCGGGCTTGGTAAATTTCAGGTTAACATCAGCCATCTGTAAAACATCGCTTTCCATAACCCTTGCCATGAAAGCCGGAAGAACCTGTCTGAGCTTATCAATTGATGTTGCCTGCAGAACATATTGAACCGGCATTCCGGCCCGTCGTCCCCCAAAGGTCGATTGCTGTACGACAAAGGATCTTGCCTTTGTCTTTTTCCTGAGGTCAGCCGATAATTCATCTGCAATCTCCTGCTGTGAGCGTTTCCTCTGATCAGGTTTCTCAAGCATAATTCTGATGTTTCCCATTCCGCCTCCTCTGATCATTGTAGTGTAGCTGATCCTTTCGGGCACTTTCTCCTCAACGAGCTTCGAAATATCATCACAGTATGCCAGCATGTATTCGTATGTTGCCCCCTCAGTTGCAGTAGTGTTGATTGTGATCTGGGATCTGTCTTCCAGCGGAGCCATCTCTGCAGGGATAGCCATCCATAAAATGATAACTATTCCGATTGCCACTGCGACGATCAGGAACATGTACCGGCGATGCCTGAGAAAGGAATCCAGTAACTTCTTGTATCCGGAGCTAAGACCGTTGAAAAAATGATCTGTTTTCCTGTAAAACCAGCTGTGGCTCTTTTCATGTCTTAAAAGCTTAGTCGAAACCATTGGAGTAAGGGACAATGCCATAAATGCGGAAATGCCAACAGCACCAGCCATGACTATACTAAACTCCCTGAAAAGGCGTCCGGTGATACCCTGGAGAAAAACTATAGGAAAAAATACCGAAATAAGAGTGATGGTGGTTGAAATAATCGCGAAATAGATCTCCTTTGAACCCATTAATCCGGCCTCGACCGGCTCAATTCCGGATTCAACCTTGACATAAATATTCTCCATAACAACTATAGCATCGTCAACGACTATTCCAATTGCGAGGACAATTGCCAGAAGCGTCAGTACATTTATTGTAAAGCCTGCTACATACATCACGAAAAATGAGCCTATCAGTGAAATAGGTATCACGAGTATCGGAATTATGGTTGCACGCCAGCTCCTGAGGAAGAAATATATAATCACCACAACAAGCGCAAATGCAATAAATATGGTATTCTTGACTTCTTTTATTGAGCCTCTTATATATTCAGTGTTATCATAATTTACATTGACTTTTACATCGTCGGGAAGATCTTTCTTTATATATTCCAGGCGCCGGTAAACCTCATCAACGATATCAATATGGTTCGATCCGGGTTGTGGTACCATAGCGATCTGCACCATCGGAACTCCATCCCTTTTAAGTATTCCTCTGATATCTTCCGGACCAAGCTCGGCTCTTCCCACGTCCTTAAATCTTACGATCTGATCTCCATACTGCTTGATAATCAGATCATTAAATTCTTTTGGTGTACTCATCAATCCAAGGGTTCTGATTGTAAGCTGAGTATTTGTACCTTCAATAGATCCTGAGGGCAATTCAACATTCTCCCGTAGAATAGCATTCCGGACATCCATTGGAGTGAGCTGATAACCTGCCAGCTTTGATGGATCGATCCAGAGACGCATTGCATATCTTTTCTCACCGAAAATGCTGACGGCGCTTACACCGGACACAGTCTGAAGCTGCTGCTTAAGCGTTAGATCAGCAATTTCAGAAAGCTGGAGCAGTGATCTTTTGCTGCTTTCCACGGTAAGGAATAAGATAGGATTAGCGTCTGCATCGGCTTTGGCAACGGTCGGGGGATCGCAGTCACGGGGCAGCATTCTCATTGCCTGAGACACTTTATCCCTGACGTCATTTGCAGCCGTTTCAAGATCGACCGACAATTCAAATTCGACAGTAATATTGCTACCTCCCTGACGGCTGACACTTGTGAGTGAACGTATGCCTGGAATGCCATTTATATTCTGTTCAAGCGGCTCAGTGATCTGCGTTTCGATTACATCCGAATTTGCCCCGGGATAGCTTGTACTTACTGTGATTATTGCAGGGTCAACACTGGGGAATTCACGGATTCCCAGGTATGTTAAACCGACAATTCCGAAAAGTAGTATAACTATTGCGAAAACTGAAGCCAGAACCGGCCTGTTAATGCTTACTGATGATAGGCTCATTTTATCTGCTTGCTATGTTATTGTTCATTACAACAGTATCAAGAACAACAGGCAGATTTTGCCGGAGTTGAAGGATTCCTGTGGTAAGAAGGGTATCTCCGAATTTCAGTCCGTCGGTGATCTGAATAAGTGTTTCCGTGCGTAGTCCGGTGCTTACCTTTATATATGATGCTTTACCTTTCCTGTAAACATAAACCATCTCACCCTCCATTTCAGGGATGAGAGCTTCTGACGGGATAGCTATTGTATTAGAGATTTGTGAAAGAAGGAGTGTAACAGATGTGTAACGGCCTGGTTTGAGCTCTTCATTTTTGTTCGGGTAGAGTGCCCTGATAGAAATAGTTTTGGTATTCAGATCAATTTTCGGCTCAACAGCGTAAACTGAAGCCTGATATGTTTTTTCATCAATCATAAATGAAACCGGGAAACCAATATTTACTTCACCTGCATATCGCTCAGGTATTGAGAATTCAACCTTAATGGGACTTAATTTGACCAGCCTTGCAATCTTAATGGAAGGTGAGGCAAAGCTTCCTTCACTCATGTACCTTAATCCAATTATTCCGTCAAAGGGTGCATGAAGTTCTGTCTCCAGGATGCGTGCCTTAACGAGGTTAATGTCAGCATTAATTGTCTGAAGTTCAGTTACGATCTGATCGTAGCTTTCCTTGCTGATAGCATCCTTGTCAAGTAGGCTTCGTTGCCTGAATTCCTTTTCTTCAACGAGCTTCCTTTGTGCAACCAGCTTTTCCAGCTGCGCCTGTAATGGCTTATCATTCATCTTGGCGAGCAGGTCTCCTTTCTTAACACGGGTACCCTCAGTAAAATTAATACCTACTATTTTCCCGGATGTTTCGAAGGAGAGTTCAACCTCCTCATCAGGCAATAATGTACCTGTACTGTTGATCGGATCATTCATCTCAACTGGTCGAATGACAAATCCACTCACATTAAGAAGCTGCCTTCCCTGCCCTGAACCAGGGCCTCCTCCGGCCATAATACCTGAGGGGGATTTTGATAATTTTGAGGAGATCAGCGGTTTAATCTTGGGATATATAATTATTACTGCAATTACTAAGACCAATAAAACTGTTATTGTAATCCTGAGACCTTTCTTCATAAGAAATGAATATGTAATTTTGAAGACACTGATTTTAAACAAATTCGGTGTTCTAAATCAACCACAAAACTTTTATTTAGAATTTGACAAAAGTAGATAATTTGAATGTCATTAACTTCTTCGTATTTTGTAAAATATGTTAAAATAATATAAAATTAAGCGGAATCCTGTTAAATGATGCCCCTTATTCAAAAGCTGCTATTGAAGAAAACTGACTAATTTTGGAGTTGAATAATATAATTTAAAATGATACAGCGGATACAATCTGTTTACTTATTCCTGACAACGATATTCTCTGTTTTATTTTTAAGCGGAGATTTAATAAGGTTCTCTGATAATGCCGGCAATTCACTTTTTATTGGTATCGGAGGACTTGCCAGGATTTCCGGTACAGGTGCCTCAGAGAAGTTGCAGACAATATTACCTTTGACCATATTGCTTTTGCTGATACCAATAATCTCGTTTTCGGCAATATTTTTTTTCAAGAACAGAAAACTTCAAATAAAATTTATCCTGGGATTAATAATTCTGGTGATAATGCTAATGGCAGCAATTACTCTCTATGGCTTATGGGTGGTAAGAAATTTCTATTGCAAAATTATCCCCGGGATCTGGTTGATTTTTCCGGTGTTAATGTTAACGGCCGGAATTTTGGCATGCAGGGCAATAAGAAACGACGAAAAGATTGTAAAGTCCTACGACAGAATGCGCTAGATAATCTGCAGGTTATCCTGGTCGGTAATCTTCTCACAATAATGGCACTTCAGGGCTACATTCTTTTTTGAAACGACCCTGAAACGGGTGGTCACAGTTTCAAAATTGGTTATGCATTTAGGATTCATACACCTGGCAATACCAATAATATTGTCTGGCACCTCCACCACTTTTTTTTCAACAACCTCATAGTCTCTGATAATGTTCAGTTTGGCCTCCGGGGCAACCAGAGCGATCCTGTTTATATCATCATCCTCGAAGAATTTACCCGAAATCTTAATTATAGCTTTCCTTCCCAGCTTTTTGCTCTCCAGATTGGTCCCGAATGTTATCTGGTTCTCTATATTGTCGAGTCGCAGGATCTGGATTACCTTAAAAAGGTTTTTTGCGGGTATATGGTCGATGACGGTGCCGTTCTGGATGGCACTGACACTTAACTGTTTAGGTTCCTTCATGGTCTTTTATGATTGCTATTTTAGAATTCCTAATAAAGTGCACAGAATTGCCTGCCGGGTAAACACTCCGTTTAATGCCTGCTCAAAATAATACGCCTTGGGATTAGAATCCACATCTATATGAATTTCATTTACCCTGGGCAAAGGATGCAGTATTCGCATATTAGGTTTGGTGTTCTTCAGCATCGAATTTCTGAGCACATAAACATTTTTAACTTTTTCATATTCCATCGGGTCGGAAAATCTTTCTTTCTGAACCCGCGTCATATAAATAATATCAGCCTTCGAAATTATGTCAGTAAAATCGGAATGTTCATAGTATTTCAATCCTATGTTCTCAAGGTAAAGCTTGAATTCGTCAGGCATCCTCAGTTCTTCGGGAGCAATAAAATTAAATGTTGCATTCCATCTCGACATTGCCATCATAAGGGAATGGACAGTTCTGCCGTACTTAAGATCTCCCACCATAAATATGTTAAGGTTGTCAAGGGTACCCTGAGTTTTCCTGATGGAAAACAGATCAAGCATGGTTTGGGTGGGATGCTGATTAGCGCCATCGCCTGCATTTATTACCGGAACAGATGCTACTTCGCTTGCAAACCTGGCGCTGCCTTCAATCGGGTGGCGCATGACAATAAGGTCGCTGTAGCTGCTAACCATTTTAATGGTATCATGAAGAGTTTCACCCTTTGAAACACTTGAGCTTGACGAGTCAGAGAACCCGACAATTTTACCACCAAGCCTGTTTATTGCGCTTTCAAAACTTAATCTTGTCCTTGTAGAGGGTTCAAAAAACAAAGTAGCAATAACCTTGCCTTCCAGCAGCTTTCTGATGGGCTGTTTTTCAAAATCTTCGGCATAGTCAAGTATTTTAAGGATCTCCTTTGTAGAGAAATCATCAATTGAAACTAAACTTCTGTTCTTCATTATGCTGGCACATTAGGGAGAGATTATCAATAATAAAAACAAAATTAGTCAAGAATCAAGTTTCGTTGTATGGTGTTGATAATTAATTAAAAACTTTATCGCCGGGGACAGCACTGTTATTGACCCGGCAACATCCTCATCTCCAGGCTTTCAATCCTTGAAAAGCGGTTCTGTATTTTCTCGGAAGCTGATTCCCTGAACCGGATTACAATCCTGCAATTCAAACCAAACTTTTGTTCTGACTGAATTATATTCTCCTTCTTGATGATTCTCATTACATCGTTCATTGCTGAATAGGGAAAAATCACCTCATATGTAATGAGAATCAGCCTGTCAACAATTACAGCATTTGAAAGGGCAGAATCAGCTGCTGTTTTGTAAGCGTTTATTAATCCGCTGACACCAAGCAGGGTACCGCCGAAATACCTGGAAACAATAACCATTACATTGGTCAGCCCGAAAGATTTAATCTTCCCGAGAATAGGCCGGCCAGCTGTCCCTGAAGGTTCTCCGTCATCATTAGCCCGCCATACCTGGCCGGACTTACCTATGATATATGCATAGCAGTGATGTTTTGCCTCATGGTAAGTTTTTCTCACCTCTTCAATAATTGATTTGATCTCCTGTTCATCTGAAACGGGCCAGGCTCCCGCAACAAATCTGCTCCCCTTCTCCTTATACAATCCCTCAGAGACAGTTTCTATAGTCCTGTACGTATCTGAAATTGCCATTATTAAATTAAATCCGGTGGTATGGTTTGATTTACAATATTAATAAATCCGGACGTCAGTTAACCGGATTCACTGAAAAATCATAATTTTACCGATATTACTATATTTCTATGAGCGTTTTACTGGACGAAAAAGACTTGCAAAAGCTTATTGTTATTGGCGACAGGATCCTGATCAAACCAAAGATACCACAGTCTAAGACAAAAAGCGGTCTTTTCCTTCCTCCCGGCGTTAATGAAAATGAAAAAGTACAGATAGGTTATGTCCTTAAGGTCGGCCCAGGTTATCCGATACCTTCAGTGAACGATACGGATGAACCATGGAAAAACAGATCTGAGGAGCCGAAATATGTCCCTTTACAGCCAAAAGAGGGTGATCAGGCAGTATACCTTCAAAACAGTGCGATAGAGATCGAATTCAATAAAGAAAAATATATCGTCGTACCTCAATCAGCGATTTTACTTCTTCTTCGCGATGACGGCCTTTTTGAGTAAACTATTAAGCCATGGGAAATGATATCCTGAAAGGTAAGAAAATATTGATCGTTGAGGATGATCTGTCAAGCAGATTATACCTTAATAAAATCCTCGAGAAGACCGGGGCAGTTATCATTAATGCCGGTGATGGCAAGGAAGCTTTTGAAATTGCAATTGCTGATCCCGGCATCGAAATTGTCCTTATGGATATTCAGCTTCCTGTTATGGACGGATATACTTCTGCAGAAAAAATCAAAGAGAACAGGAAAGATATCTGGATCATTGCACAGACAGCCTATGGCCTCTCGGGCGATATGGAAAATATCCTTGCTTCCGGATTCGACGATTTCATTATAAAACCGATCTTTTCCGGACAACTTATCGAAAAACTATCATCATTTTATACATGTATCTAAAGGCATTCAGCCTCTGCACAAATAAAAATCATTCCGGATAGGCTGAAAATTCTGCAAATTCTTTTTTGAACTTATTGATCTCTTCTTTCCACCTTTCCTTTTCAAAACTGACGGGCAATCTTTTAAGAAGTGATGTTCTCATACCTGAATCACCCGAAAGTATATCGAATGGTATGAGTTTATTCTCATATTCGTATGGAGGCGGGTTGAAATTCAACGCATCCGGTCCGGAAGTTTCAATGACGGCATCTAAGATATCCAGTACAACTCCAGCCGGATAATACTTCGGAGTATCAGTGATATGTATCTGTATTCCCTGACATAGTTTATCCATGTATTTATTAAATGCCGGTATGAAATTATGAATTCTGAAAACACATCCTGGAATTTTTCTGGAGTCAAGATTCTTTTTAAGTAATTGCGCATTAATGAATGGAGCACCGAACAGCTCAAAAGGAATTGTGGTACCTCTGCCCTCTGAAAGATTAAGACCCTCAAGAAGTACTGTCCCCGGATAAACAATTGCTGTATTCTGAGTTGGCATATTTGGAGACGGAAGTATCCATGGAAGCCCGGTATCGGAATAAAGTGAATTTCGTTTCCATCCTTTCATCCATACAATATTCACCTCGGCCCCCGGGTAATCCTTTTGCCGGATCCAGTTAGTCATTTCACCGATGGTCATTCTGTGACAGAGCGGAACTGAGGCTCCACCGACAAATGTAAAATATTCCTTTTTAAGAACGGGTCCGTCGAATGGCAGCACACCTACAGGATTCGGCCTGTCAAGAACCAAAATTGGAATTCCTGCTTTGCCGCAGGCTTCAATGCATTGTTTGACCGTCCAAACATATGTATATATCCTGGAGCCGATATCCTGCAAATCGATGAGAAGAATATCAATATCTTTGAGCATTTCAGGTGAGGGTTTCCTGGTTTTCCCATAGAGGCTGTAGACAGGAATATTAAACAGAGGGTGGCTTTGGCCTTCCCACTCAATCATGTTATCCTGAGTCTCCCCGAATAGTCCGTGCTGAGGTCCAAAAAGAGCAGATAACCTGCAGTCATTCCTGCCATAAAAAATATCTGTAATATGTGCAAAATTCCTTGTAATGCTCGGAGCATGACATAAGATACCAATTCTTTTTCCCCTTAACTGAGAAGGCAGCTTTTTGATTATTATTTCGAGACCGGTAAGTACCATGATAAAATATACACAAATATATCACTTAACTTTGTGAGTGATGAATAAAATAAAATCAGAAAAAAATGAATATTCTTTCCTAAGTTTACGCCAGAAATAAGACTATATATGTCATACAGATCGCTTAAAACCTTAGCTTTTTTCCTTCTTGTAATAATTGCAGGCTCGTCCTGTAAAAAAACCGGAAGTAGAGAAATCAGTATTCTTGAAACAACTGATATTCATGGAGTTATCCTTCCATTTGATTTTATTGAAAGAAAAGAAATGAACGTTTCACTGGCTGGTTCGGCGAGCTTTATCAAAGAATTGCGAAAGGAAAAAGATGCACTTTTCCTTCTCGATGACGGTGATAATCTCCAGGGACAACCGGAGGTTTACTATTATAATTTTATTGACACTCTTTCTCCGCATTTCCAGGCAGAAGCTATGAACTGGCTCGGTTATGATGCCTGCACAGCCGGGAATCATGATATTGAAGCAGGACATTCTGTATATGACAGGCTTGTGAAAGCTTATAGCTTCCCACTGCTTGCAGCAAATGCAATAGATACCAAAAGTGGAAAGCCATATTTCAAACCGTATACCATTGTCGAAAAAAAAGGGATCAGGGTAGCAATCTTCGGGATGGTAACACCCGCAATTCCAACCTGGCTTCCTGAAGAATTATATTCAGGGATTGAATTCAGGGACATGGTAGAGACTGCAAAACAATGGATGCCTGAAATTCTGAAACAGAAGCCGGATCTGGTAGTCGGATTGTTCCACTCAGGGTGGGATACTGAGAATGAAGATTATAAACAGGAAAGTAGTATGACTGAAAATGGCTCGGCAGCAGTTGCATTTAATGTCCCGGGCTTTGATATTATCTTCTGCGGCCATGACCACAGGCTGGCAAATGAAAAGTTTGTCAACTGTAAAGGCGATACCCTGATAGTACTGAACAGTGGAAGCAGGAGCGGGAATCTGGCCCGGGCAGATATAAAATTTTCATCAAAAGGTATTACCGGCAGAAGGCACAAACACATCTCAGGAATGCTGGTTGATGTAAAGGACTACAAGCCTGATTCTGAATTTATGGAAAAATTTAAATCCCGTGGTGAAACTATTAATAATTACGTGGATAAAATCATCGGGACATCAACCGGAAACTTTTCATCACGTGATTCTTACTTCGGATCATCTGCATTTGTCGATATGATCCACTCCATCCAGCTCGAAATTACAGGCGCAGATATTTCATTTGCCGCTCCGCTCTCTTTTGATGTAAGAATTTTAAAAGGTCCTGTTACCGTCAGTGATATGTTCAAACTCTACAGGTTTGAAAATATGCTTTACACAATATCCATGTCGGGAGAGGAGATCAGGAAGTACCTTGAATTTTCTTATTCAGGCTGGCTGAATACCATGAGAGGTCCGGATGATAATCTCCTGAAGTTCCGGCTCAGGAAAGACGGGAAACCAGTTCTTACTGATGGAAGGGCATGGCTTAAAAGCCCTGCATATGATTTTGATTCGGCTGCAGGCATCGATTATGTTGTCGATGCAAGTAAGCCGGAAGGTGAGAGGGTGTCAATCCGGTCTTTCTCCGACGGCCGCCCTTTTGAGCTGAAGAATTATTATAAAGTAGCTGTTAATTCTCACCGTGGCAATGGGGGAGGGGGACATTTAACAGAAGGTGCCGGAATTACACCAAAAGACTTACGATCAAGAGTGATCACTTCAACTGACAGAGATTTAAGATATTATATTCTGAATTCGATAGAAAAGAGAAAAGTAATCAATCCTGCCCCGCTCAACAACTGGAAAATTGTACCGGAAAAATGGGTAAAGTCAGCTGCATCTCGTGAATATCTTTTGCTCTTTGGGATTAACCAAAGTTCAGATAATGCTGATAATTAAGCGTTAAAATAAAGGTTAAGATAAGTACATTTCAGTAAATTTCCCGGTAAAATCCGGAAACAGTTAATAATGAATAATAATTTAATAAACAGATCTGAAGGTCTTCTGCTTCCGCTTGTTGAAGAGTTTTATACAATCCAGGGCGAAGGGTTCCATATGGGGAAAGCTGCTTATTTCATAAGACTTGGCGGCTGTGATATCGGATGCAGCTGGTGCGATTCCCCTTATGCATGGAACCAGGACCTTCATCCCCTTGTGAGCTCTGAAGCAATAGTAAAAAGAGTAGCCGGTTCAGGGGCAGATTCCGTTGTTGTAACGGGAGGGGAGCCGCTGATGTGGGACCTCAATAGTTTATGTGAATCATTAAAAAGGTACAATATTTGCACATATCTCGAAACATCTGGTGCTTATCCGCTTAGCGGAACATGGGATTGGATATGCCTTTCACCCAAAAAAAATATGCCTCCGGTCCCGGAAATTTGCAGTATTGCTGATGAACTAAAAGTGATAATTGAAATGAAAAGCGATTTTGACTGGGCAGAAAAGTACCGCAGGCTGGTTAATGAAAATTGTCACCTGTTTCTTCAGCCTGAATGGAGCAGGTCCGAAAAAATCATTCCGGAAATTGTTTCCTATGTCAGGGAAAACAAATGCTGGAGGGTTTCCCTGCAGGCACATAAATATATGCATATCCCATAACGAAATCATGAAATACTTTCTCACAGCATTTATTTTACTCTCATCGTGTTCAATAGGGCAGTATAGTTATTCGCAGGGATATCATACCACCTCCAACAAGGCGCTTAAGACATATCTTGAGGGAGTGTCGTTCTATGACTATCTTGACTTAGCACATGCTGAGACCCAGTTCAGGGAAGCTCTTAAGCTTGACGACAAATTTTTTGAAGCATACATGATGCTGGGTGAAATTTACAACAAACAGAAAAAATATTCCGAAGCTTCAGAAAACTATCATTCTGCATTGATGATTGATTCAACAGCATATAAACCCATGTATTTCAATATGGCGACTGCAGAGTTTATGTCCGGCAATTATAGTGATGCACTTATCCATTACAGGTCATACGTATTGAATAAAGGAATTTCGGAAAAGAACAGGATTCAGGCAAATAAGAATATCAGGAACTGTCTGTTTGCAATTGAAGCGATAAAAAAGCCGGTTTCCTTTAATCCTATAAGTGTAGGATCGGGAATAAATACTACAGCTGATGAATACTGGCCTTCCATTACAGCTGATGGGCAGACTCTCATGTTTACACGGCAGGAATACTCATCCTATTCTCCGGGTTTGATGAGCACGTATCAGGAAGATTTCTATCTAAGCTATCTTTCAAAAGATGGCTGGAGAAAAGCTGTAAATGCAGGAGAACCTCTTAATACCAGGGGGAATGAAGGAGCACAGACACTGTCATCAAGCGGAAATTATATGTATTTTGCAGCATGCGACAGGCCAGGGAGCCTTGGAAGTTGCGACATATATTTCTCGGCTTTCAACAATGGACAATGGACTCAACCGTATAATGTGGGATTTCCGGTCAATTCCGTTTCCTGGGAATCAACACCATCCATAAGTGCAGATGGAAATATGCTGTTTTTTTCAAGTAACAGGCAGGGTGGTCATGGAGGGAAGGATTTATGGGTATCCTTCCAGACAAACACCGGGAAATGGGATAATCCCGTAAATCTTGGCGACGAAATCAATACATCAGGTGATGAGATGTCGCCCTTTATCCACTTTGACGGGAGGACACTTTATTTTGCTACAGACGGCAGACCGGGAATGGGCGGGTTTGATATTTTTATAACCCGCATGAATAATGACAGCACCTGGACTGTACCTCAGAATCTCGGTTATCCGATAAATACTTCCAGCGATGAAATGGGCCTGGTAATTGAAGCAAGCGGTCGAAAAGCTTTTTTTTCGTCTAAGAGAGATAATGTGAATGGCAAGGATATCTTTTCTTTCGACCTTGATGAATCTATGCGGCCTAATCCTGTTTCATATCTTAAAGGTAAAGTTACCGATAAAGAGACAGGCAAATTATTGAAAGCTGACTATGAGCTTATTAATCTGTCAACAAATAAAGTGACTGTAAAAAATGCTACTGATGACCAGGGAAACTTCCTGGTATGCCTTCCTTCAGGATATAACTATGGAATTAATGTATCCAAAGCCGGATATCTGTTCTATTCTGAAAGCTTTATGTTTGAAGGACAACATTCAGTTATTGAACCTTACATAAAACGGATTAATCTGAGCCCGGCTAAAGTAGGGGAAAAAATGTCATTATCCAATGTATTTTATGAGGTAGATTCATGGGAATTAAAAAATGAGTCTATGCAAGAACTTGATAATCTTGCAGATATGCTTCAGTACAATAAAGATCTGATAGTCGAGATCGGAGGATATACTGACTCAACAGGTACTGATGAGTATAATATGATACTATCAGGGAAACGCGCATTATCGGTAGTCAACTATCTTATTAATAAGGGAATATTATCTGACAGGCTGAAGTATAAGGGTTATGGTAATACGTCTCCTATTGGTGATAATATAACTTCCGAAGGGCGAAAACTTAACAGAAGAACTGAAGTAAAGATAATAGCCACTAAAAAATAGTGAGAGGTTGTCTTGCCGTATCAGACAGCCTCTCATTAGCTCATAAATCAATGTTTTGAGACATTGACTTGAATCACATCAGATAGCAATAGTGGAATTTGCAAATTTATCTATCGGAATATCTGAGCAGCCAACGATTTTTACAGGTATTGAGAAATAAATTCCTGATCCTGTAAGCCCATTACAGTCTATCCACATCGTTCCGCTCAGTAACTGAATAATCTTTTTGGCCAGGGTTATATTAATCGCTGAAGATGTATCATTATAAATCGTCAACGATTCATTCAGATCCTCCGTATAAAGAAACTCTTTATATTTGAAATAACCCTGGCCGGAGTCCAGAACATAAAAGGTCACTTTATTGTCCGTTAAATGGTAACCAATTTTTATATACCCTGATTTAGTATTTTTCAGGGCGTTCTGAAAGAGATTGCGAATTACCCTGTTTACCCTGTTAGTATCAATAAAAACTTCTGCTGAATTATTAACCCCGTTTTCTGCTATCAGAGTAATATCCTTTTGCTCTTCTTTCTTTAATATTTCCCTGAATTCCGAAAGAAGATCATCCAGGATATTACCCAGTTTACAAACTTTTAAATCAATTTTTGAATTTCCGGTCTCTAATATTGCTGAATCAAGAAAATTATCGAAAAGGCCTATCAGTTGTTCGCAGGAAGCAAGGATCTGGTGGCTGAATTCTTCACGCTCAGAATCTTCACAACCATTCCGGTTCAGCAGATATGAGAACGCAACTATTGCATTCATGTGAGTTCTCACCTCGTGTGACATTCCTGTCAGAACTGTAGGACAATTAATCACGCCTTTATTAATTAAATTATTATCGTTATGCTCATTGTTACTTCCTGTAACAATCGCCGCCTCATGACCAATACTATGTATCGCAGGATCTCTCATTGAAAAAAGAAGGTTTTAAACTCTATTTCAGCTTCCTGAGTATTTTTCTTGCTGTTTTGCTGTAAATGCTCTCAGAATTCTTAATTAAACTTAACTGATTAATAGCCAAATTTTTATCATCTGTTTGAATATAGCACAAGGCAAGATACCATTGCGCATCCTCCATATACAGGTTCTTTCCGTCGTCAACGACTGTTTTGAATTTCTGTACAGCTTCAGGATAATTGTTTTCCTCATATTTGGCAACGCCGTAATACATAGTTGATTCCATATACCTGGGATCATTACTGAGTACCTTCCCGAAGAATAAGGCTGCATTCCTGAAATCGCCTATATTGTAATAGTCGAGTGCCCTGGAATAATCCTGATTGACAAAAGCTTGCTGGGACCTGGAAGGTGAGACTCCTTCATATGGCTGATAAAACCTGTCGATAATCTCTTCATTTGTCATACTTTTCATTGTCAGAAGACCAGTGGAACCTAAGAGCACAAGACAGGCAATAACTGCAGCATACTTCCAGGCTGTATTCTTCCCCTGATTTTTTACAGGTGCATTGACAGCTCTCCTCTTTTCAATTTCTGAAAGCTTGTTTCTCAATTGAATAGATTCCAGATTATCAAGCACTTTATCAGTATTCCTTCTTAAGGCCACCTCTTCACGAAGTTTCCTGTTTCCTTCAAGTTCCTTTCGGAACCATAATTTTTCAGCCTCATCCATTTCACCGGCATTATACCTTTCGATGAAATACGAAAAATCGATTGTTTTCATATGGGTTTATTTTTGATAATAATTTAACCTATCTAAAAAGCTGATTTTATACTGTTTCAGCTTCAAAATACAATTTCATAAAACTATATGATCCAATGCTATATGCATAAGTTGTGGATCACAATATGTTACATTCATCCTTAATTGTCCGGGCTTCTAAAAACCCGCAACACAAAAACGATAAAAAAGTAAACTACACTAATTGGTATGGTATTCTGGGCTTATTCCAGTATACCCTGTAAAATTCAGATTAAAATTTTCGGAGGTAAAGGAAGAACAATAGGATCACCATCTCCGCCACGGACATTAATCATTTCTTCATTCGACAGGATAAATTCAGCAAAAATGTCAACAGACTTTTCGAAATTCAGGGTTTTCATAGTTTTAATTTTTAAGTATTGATACTAATTCAGGGTAAATCTTTTAATCAGTTTTCAATACTACGTGACATTTTTCCATATTTTGTGACACAAAAAAATCAATTATTTTTCAATTATTTTCTATATATTCAGAAAATCAATCACTTATAATATAGAAAAAACTTGAAAAAAACTTGAAAAAATCTGAAATAATTGATAATCCGGGTTAAATTTAACGAAAATTCACCGTTAAAACAGTGTGAAGACCCAATTTATGACAATAGAAAAAAGAAAAACGGCAATTATTGTTTTGCTGTTTCTTGCTATAGGGTTGCCATTATTGCCTTTTTCCGGATACCGGATTGAAACCGGCATAAACAATTCTTACAAACCTTCCGGAACATCCCCTGATTTATCCGAAAATGGAACCCAGGCTATCCAGCTTGATAGAATTGTTTCTTCAATACAGTCCCTGAGCCTTGAAAGAAATATTAAAGGGCTGCAGATTATGACAGACAGCCTGGTAAAATTGACCACAAATTATTATCCCGATAGCACCTTATTAGCTGAACTCGATTATTATATAGGTGTTTGTAAATCGCTCACCGGTGACAATGATGCTATTAAATGGTTTGAACAAACCATAAGTATAAAAGAGAAACTCAGGATGATTGATGAACATTATGCTAACAGTTACTATAACATTGGGGTCATATATAATAATCATGGCGACCTTAATCAGGTTTCCAGATATATGCTCAACTACATTTCACTGGCCTCAAATCTGTATGGCGAGAACAGTTCCAGGGTAGCCCGGGCTTATTCAGCTCTTATCGGAGCTTCGGTGGGCATGCAGGATTATAAGAAATTCCCTGATTATACATTTAATGCTCTGGGGATCCTTGGAAAGAATAAATCAGCTCTGACAGAAATTGAAAAAAGTAATCTTTATCAGAATATAGGAACAGGATATTTAGTCACAGGTGATTATGCTAAAGCAAGACTATTTCTTGAAGAGGCAGAAACTATAAGTAGGAAGAATCATATGACCCAGGGTGAGGAGTATATTAATTTAATAAATAGCCTGGCGGTTGCCTATGGTTATCTTGGATTGTCAGTTAAGGAAACAGAATACTTTAACAGGGGTGTTGAGCTGGCTGTTAAAAATGATTCTTACCTGGCTTTTAATATGATCAATACATATGTGATTGGACTGGGAAAATCCGGAAAGATAAAAGAGGGAAAGATACTTTTATCAAAACTGGTTGAAAAGTCAAGGTCAATATATGGTATCGACTCCCGAAATTATACTGAGGCACTCAGAAATTATGCCGATTTCCTCTTAAACTATAAGGGAGATTATGCTGGTGCTATGAGCTCACTTTGAAGAATGCATCAGTTATCTGAGCCGTCATAAAGAAGATGCTGCCCTGAGGAGTCTTGTGCTGGCAGGTTATTCGAAAGCTCTTTTCAAAAATGGTGCACAGGAAAAAGCTCTGGGGGTAATTCAGGAATTGTTTTTCAACCGGAATATTAGGGATAAAGACACAGACTTTTATCTGAATCCGCAACCCGATTCTCTGAAACCCGACAGAAGAACCCTGAGTACCCTTAAGTTGAAATACGATATTCTATGGAGTATATATTCTGTTTCCCGTGATCAGAATGCACTTAAGGCAGCTGCTGCTACATCAGAACTGATGATTTTGCTGATCGATAAAATAAGGATGAATATCAGTGAAGAGGAGAGCAGGATTCTGCTGGGAGACCGGTACCGGGGTTATTATATGGATGCAATCCGTGATTTTGAGTTATGCTACAGGGTAACAGGTAACCGGGAATACCTGGAAAAAGCATTCGGATTTGCAGAAAGGTGCAAAGCGGCAGGATTGCTGGCTGCAACCCGTGAAATGAATGCAATTTTGTTCAGGATACCTGCAAATACCGCTGACTATGAAAATTCATCTAATGAGAGAAATCGGCTTTTACAATTCCAGTATAGCAATGGAAAATGAGAAATCATCTCCGGATAATAACCTGATATCTGATCTGAAAACAAAACTTTTATCATCCATAAAAGCCCGTGATTCACTTGTAATGACTTTTGAAAGAGATTACCCCGGGTATTATTCGGTAAAATACATGAGCTCTGTTCCTGTTCTCGATGAAATTCCTTCAATAATAGGAAGGAATAATAACTATCTAAACTATGTAGTCTCTGATTCAGTACTTTATATTTTTCTCGTGAACCGGAAGCATAAGGAGGTAATTACCTGTAAAATTGATTCAGGATTTTTATCGGCAGTCAGGGAGTTCAGACTTTTGCTTTCCGACAGGGAAGCATCTTATAATGCCAGGGAAAAGTTTGACAATTTCAGGAGAATAAGCTATGAACTTTACAGAAACCTTGTTGAGCCGGTACGTCGCTTCTTCATCTCTCAGAATTTAATCATCTCTGCAGACAATGTACTTTCATATCTGCCATTTGAAACTTTGATTTCTTCTGATTATCCAGGGAAAGAGATTTTGTATCGAAAACTGAATTACATTATGAATGATTACAATATCTCATATAACTATTCAGCTACATTCATGAAAGAGATTGGGAAGAGGAAAACCAGAAAAACCAGTAACCTGGTCGCATTTGCCCCGATTTATACCAGGTTAATAAATACCGATTCATTATTTATGGCACGGCAGAACAGCGGCGGATTATTATATGATCTGCCGTTTGCCCGCCAGGAAGCTGTATATGTCTCTGACCTGACCGGTGGCGTTAATTTTCTTAACGACGATGCTAAAGAGTCCGTATTTAAGGCTGAAGCCGGCAAGTATGATATTATACATCTTGCGATGCACACCTTTTTAAATGATCAGAACCCGATGAATTCTGCTATGATTTTTGCACAATGCGACGATCCGCCTGAGGATGGAATGCTATATACCTATGAAGTGTACGGCATACCTCTTAATGCCCGCATGGTCGTCCTAAGTTCATGCAACACGGGCACAGGAACTTTATCTACAGGAGAAGGGATACTTAGTCTTGCCAGAGGTTTTCTTTACAGCGGCAGTCGTTCAGTCCTGATGTCAATGTGGGAGGTCGAAGATAAGTCTGGTACTGATATTATAGATCGCTTTTATTATTACCTTAAGAAGGGGAAATCAAAGAGTGAAGCTTTGAAAAGAACAAGGGAGGAGTATCTTAAAAAATCAGGGCAGCTAAGATCCCATCCTTATTTCTGGTCGACACTTGTAATTTACGGTGATAATTCACCGCTATATTTTCCATGGGGCAGGTTTGTTGCGGCATTATGCATTATCTGCCTTCTTATCTTATCTGGTGCAGTTTATTTCTGGAAGCGCAGGTATTCCTGAAATTCGGGATCTTCCCTGACAATTTCCATCAGAGCTTCTTTGGAGAGATATTTTTTCCTCCGGGCATAAGTTTCACTTTTCAGGTTTAGTTTCTCCGCCATCTCCTCATATGAACTACCTTCAGAATATAATTTCAGTACCATCTGGTAATCAGGTTTAAGCTTATGGAAAGCCCTGCTGACAATTCTCTCAAGAAGCAAATCACCCGGCTCATCAGCAGGCGAATCATCAGGAAGGTTATTATCGAGAACAGTGGTATCTTTTCTGGACCTGAGATGTTCTTTCCAGCAATTTCTGGCTATACCATAAAAATACCCTTTTAGATCTCCGGTAATATTTAATGTATTGTCGCGTATCTGATTGTAAAGTATTATGACCGCGTCCTGGAATATATCAGAAACATCGTCCGTAGTTCCGCTGTTTTGCATAATATGCTTTTTTACTGCATGAAAATAATTATCATACAGCCAGTTCAGGGTCTTGTCATCCTGCTTCTTTATACCCTCGATTATGCTTCTATCTGATAATTTATTAAACAACCCCTCGCAGATAGCTAATAAAGCGTCAAATATAGTATTTCCCTCCGGCAATTCTATTTATTATGCGCGCTTTGAATTTCCGGCTCCCCGGTAATGTCAAAAGCAAAATATGAATATCTTTACCTGCATATTCATTTCCTGAAGCATAATGTCATTCCCTTTTGTAAAACAACCTGATGCTATGGATTGCGGACCTGCATGCCTGAAAATGGTAGCAGGGTTTTACAAAAAGAATTTTCTTCTTGAATCAATTCGCAGAAAATGCTTCATCACCCGTGAAGGTGTATCCTTTTTAGGACTTTCAGAAGCTGCTGACAAACTTGGATTTCATACAATCGGCGTTAGAATTCCATATGAGATGCTTGTTGAAAATGTTCCACTCCCATGCATTGTTCACTGGCGTCAGAAGCACTTTGTTGTAGTTTACAAAATCAGGGAAGAAGAAATCTGGGCCGCTGATCCGGCAGTCGGACTTGTCAAATTTACGAGACCTGAATTTGAAAAGAACTGGGCATCGACAGTGGCTGGCGGCAAGCCGGCAGGGCTTGTCCTTATTTTAGAACCCACACCGGCTCTTTTTGAAAAAGAGAGCGAGCAGGAGCATAAACACGGATTCAGCTTCCTTCTGAAATATTTCGGGCTGTACAAAAAATATCTTTTCCAGCTTATCCTGGGACTTATCCTGGGAAGCTGCATCCAGCTTATTATTCCTTTCCTTACTCAGTCGATTATAGATATCGGGCTGAATAATAATGACATAGGCTTTATTTATCTTATTCTGTTTGCACAGTTGGCTCTTGTTACCGGACGCATGTCGGTTGAATTTATCAGAGGATGGCTGCTGCTTCATATTGGTGCAAGAGTGAATGTCGCCCTTATCTCCGGATTCCTGCAAAAGCTTATGTCGTTACCCATAGCTTTTTTTGATACCAAACTGACCGGAGATATTCTCCAGCGTGTTGAAGACAATAACAGGATAGAGGAATTTCTTACCTCAGCAAGCTTAAGCATACTTTTTTCATTTTTTAACCTGGTGATATTCGGTATCGTCCTGGCAATCTATAGCATTAAGATCCTTATCCTTTTCCTTGCCGGTGCACTCCTTTACACTTTATGGATATCGCTTTTTATGAAATCAAGGTCAAGGTTGGACCATCAACGATTTAAGCAGATGTCCGAGTCAGGCAACAAGCTGATTACCATAGTTAACGGGATGCAGGAAATAAAGCTTACACAGAGTGAACTGAACATGCGTTGGGATTGGGAAAAGCTCCAGGCTACTTTATTTGGACTTAAAGTACGGGCCCTGGGTATAATTCAATACCAGTCTGCAGGAGCCACTTTTATTAATGAGCTTACTAACCTTGGAATTACTGTGGTAGCAGCAACTGCCGTATTTCACAATAATATGACACTGGGAATGATGCTGGCCGTTCAGTTTATAATAGGTCAGATGAATGTGCCGGTCAGTCAGATAATAGCATTTTTCCGTATGTCGCAGGATGCAGGCATGAGCCTGGACCGACTCTCTGAAATACACAATATGGATGATGAGGAGAAAGACAGTGAAATGAAAGTAAGGAAGATGCCGGATAAAAAAGATTTGTTCATCAATAATGTTTCTTTTCAGTATGAAGGACCTCATTCTCCTTTTGTTCTTAGAAATATTGACTTGTTTATAGAAGAAAATAAAACTACTGCTGTTGTCGGAATAAGCGGAAGCGGTAAGACCACTCTCCTGAAACTGCTCCTTGGGTTTTACCAGCCGGTAGAGGGTGAGATACTGATTGGTGATACCAGACTTTCAAATCTCAGCCTAAAGATACTTCGGCAAAAAACAGGAGCAGTAATGCAGGATGGATTTCTGTTTCCTGATACGATAGCTTCAAACATTGCTCACGGAAATGCAGTGATTGATGAGGACAGGCTGACCAGGGCAGCAGAAATTGCCAATATAAAAGGTTTCATTGAATCACTTCCTCTGGGTTACAATACCAAAATTGGAATCAACGGCCATGGACTGAGTGAAGGGCAGAAACAAAGGCTTCTCATTGCAAGGGTTGTTTATAAAGATCCTGAAGTAATACTTTTTGATGAGGCAACAAACTCACTCGATGCCAATACGGAGAAAGCGATAGTGGAAAACCTAACTGATTTCTTCAGGGGTAAAACGGTTATAATTGTAGCACACCGCCTGAGTACAGTGAAAAATGCAGATAAGATCGTGGTAATGGATGGAGGCAGGATCGCGGAAACAGGTGACCATGCTTCTCTGATTGATAAGAAGGGAGCCTATTATAACCTTATCAGGAACCAGCTGGAACTGGGTACATAAAAAATGAAAAACAGGAATCCCGAAATATTATATTCTGATCCCGTAAATGAGATCATTTCAAGGCCTCCCAGAAGAATTATCCGGTGGGGGACGACGGCTTTCCTTGCGGTCTTTCTCCTTATTCTTACACTTTCATGGCTTATAAGATATCCTGATGTAGTGCCTGCATCAATAGAAATTACTACAGAAAATCCTCCTGTCACACTTGTTTCAAAGATCACAGGAAGGATAGAAGAGTTATTTATCACCGACAGCGGAACAGTATCCTCCGGAACAATTCTGGCAATGATGGAGACAACTGCACTGCTCAGAGAAATTGAATTGCTGAAATCAGTCACCGACACAGTTGAAAGTCCCGAAGATCTGTCCCCTGAGACTATTCCGGCTTTGTCAAGGCTCGGCGAGCTTCAGTCTTACTATGGTGGTTTCAGAAAATCGTTGGCAGATTATAATACTTATGTGAAAAATGATTTCTACGGGGCAAAAATTATTTCAATAACTGAAGAGATCACAGGCTTGCAGGAATATATATCAAGAATGAAAGTAAAAGAGAGATATATATCCGAGAACCAGAAACTTGAACAGAAAAAATTCAGCCGCGACTCAGTATTATTCACCGTGAAGGTTCTTTCCGAAAGTGATCTGGAAAAATCGCGTCAGGCATTTAATATGGTGAACCTTGAACTTCAGCAGGCTGGTCTTGACCGGTCTGGTAAGATCATAGAACTGGCAGAAAAACGCCAGTTGCTGCAGGATTACAGGATAACCCGGGAAGAGGAAAGAATGAAGCTGCTGTCTGCCCTCGATGAATCTTTCCTTAACCTGATGGCGCAGATAAGAATGTGGGAAAGCAAATATCTTCTTATTTCACCGGTCGACGGGATTGTAACATTTACGCGTTTCTGGAGCAGAAACCAATCAGTTGATGAAGGTCAGCCGGTACTGAATGTTGTTCCTGAAAATGCCGGAGGATTTGTAGGCAGAATCAACCTGAATATGCAAAGGTCCGGGAAAGTCAAGATCGGAGAGGTTGTAAATATTAAACTCAGCGGTTTTCCTTACCTTGAATATGGAATGGTCAGAGGCCTGGTTAGCACCAAATCACTGGTTCCTAACGGCGACTCTTATGTAATTGAAGTCTCCCTTCCACAAGGACTTACGACACTATACGGGAAGAAGCTCGAATTCACCCAGAATATGCAGGGCTCGGCTGAGATACTTACAGATAATTTAAGGCTGATCCAGAAAATTATCAATCCGTTCAGACATCTTGTTTCAAAAAATAAAATCTGATACTTTTCTACTTTTTTGAATATGGCTCATAATCATCATCCTTTGAATGGGATGTAAATGATGAGCTGGATTGTGAACCGGATCCTCCTCCGGACTGCCCCTGGTTCTTCTTCATATATCTTCTGTATAAACTGAATCCCAGCGCAGTAAATACAGCAACGATAAGTATTACAGTAGATTTGTCCATTTGGCTAATTTGACTTTATATATTATTTCCTGATTTTATCTCTTCAGTCAATACAAAGATATTACTTATCTGTTAATGCTGAAAGGGGATAATAAATATAACAAAACCAAAATATAAATTCATTTATGATCCTGTTCAATTACGGGTAATATACTGACTCCTTATTTATTTATGCAAAACTTTGAGATTTATTAAATAATTCAATATTTTCGTACCTTCGAAAAATCCATGGTTTGCCATGGTTTTAATAAACAAAATGAGGGCTGAAATAAGAAAGGATGACTATGATCGAAAGAAATCCGGATGACTCTGTTCGTGAAGAACAATTCAAGGCAGATGAAAATGCTTCTGAAACTAATGAAAATGTAAAGGCTGAACCGGCTCAGGAACCTTCTTCAGGTGAGCCAGAAAACAAGGAAGAAGTTACTAAAGAAGTCAGGGGGAAGACAAGAAAAAGGACTCAAAAGTCTCATTCGGTGGACAATGAACCTGAAGATGCAGAACCTGCAGGTATTGATGACATTGTTCTTCCTCCGGTCGATTACTCAGGTTACACTAAAAATGAGCTGGTAGATACACTTGCACTTATTATTGAAAACAGGCCGCCTGCAGAGATTCGCAATGATATAGATCGCATAAAAGTTCTGTTTTATAAAAAGCTCAAGCTTGAGGGAGAAGAAAGAAAAAGTAAATTTCTTGAGGGAGGGGGGAAAATTGAAGATTACCGCATCTGGGTAGACCCTGTTGAAGCCAGGGTTAAGCACCTTCTTGAAAAATACCGTGAGAAAAAAACTGACTTTAATAAAGTTCAGGAAGCTGAAAAAATAGAAAATCTAAAGAGGAAATACGATATAATTGATAAGATAAAGGAACTCGTCAACAGGGAGGAGTCAATTAACAAAACTTTTCATGAATTCCGGCTACTCCAGAACGAATGGCATTCCATTGGCGTCGTTCCGCAGAGTACGTTAAAAGATCTCTGGGAAAACTATCATCATAATGTTGAAATCTTTTATGATTACATAAAGATCAATAAAGAGTTAAGGGATCTTGATCTTAAAAAAAATCTCGAAGCGAAAGTAGTCCTGTGCGAAAAAGCAGAAGAGCTTTTGCTTGAACCTAATCCGGTAAATGCATTTAGGTTTCTTCAGGATTTTCATAACCAATGGCGGGAAATCGGCCCCGTTCCACAGGAATCAAAAAACGAGATTTGGGAAAGGTTCAGGGAGGCTACTTCACAGATTAATAAAAGGCACCACGAATATTTTGAAAAACAAAAAGACGACCAGCGCAAGAATCTTGAGGCAAAAATGGCACTATGTGAAGAGGTGGAAGCTGTCAATCTGCTGGAGATAAAGAACTTCAGGGATTTCGACGAAAAGGCTGAAAAGGTAGTGGCTTTGCAGAAAATGTGGAGGACAATTGGCTTCGCCCCAAAAAAGCAGAACAATAAAATTTATCAGAGATTTCGTGATGCATGCGATAACTTTTTTGAAAAGAAAAGAGGATTTTATGCTGATAATAAGGAGATACAGCAAAATAACCTCCAGCGGAAAATTGAGCTTTGCATCCTGGCTGAAGCGCTTCAGGAGAGCACTGACTGGAAAGCAACATCCGATGCCCTTATAAAACTCCAGAAAGATTGGAAGGATATAGGACCGGTACCCAGAAAACAATCAGAGAAATGCTGGAAAAGATTCCGAAAAGCATGTGACCACTTTTTTAATAAAAAATCTGAGTTCTTTGCTGAGCTCGATACTTCTTATGAAGATAATCTGAAGGCAAAAACCACTGTTATTGAGGAACTTGAAGCATTTGAACCGGGTAATGATATTCAGGCTGCATTCGACAGGCTGAAAGAATTGCAGAGAAAATGGACTGATATCGGATTCGTTCCATTTAACATGAAGGATGAAATCACAAACAGATACAGGAATGCCCTGAATAAGGAATTCGATAAACTTAAGATCGGCGACGAGGATAAGAGCATTCTCAAGTACCGGACGAAGCTCGACAATCTTAAAACTAATCCTAAAGCTTCAAGAAAAATAAGGAACGAACGTGATAAATTCGTTACAAAGATCAAACAGCTTGAAAGCGACATAGTGCTGTGGGAAAATAATATTGGCTTTTTTGCAAAGTCGACAAATGCCGATACTATGATTCATGAAGTCGAAGAGAAAATTGAGAACGCAAAAAAAATGATAAAGACCCTGGAAGAAAAGGTTAAAATGATCGACCAGTCGGGTCTTGACGAATAACTGCATTGAAAATATCAAGTTGAACCTGTAATTGTACTGGCTTTGGCAGAAATTAAATACGTATTTGTAACCGGTGGAGTGACCTCTTCCCTTGGGAAGGGCATTATTTCTGCATCACTGGCAAAATTGCTGCAGGCACGTGGTTATTCTGTGACTATCCAGAAGCTTGATCCCTATATAAATGTCGATCCGGGAACTCTTAATCCCTATGAACATGGTGAATGTTATGTAACACTTGATGGAGCAGAAACCGACCTTGACCTGGGTCATTATGAAAGGTTCCTTAATGTACCTACAAGTCAGGCCAATAATATTACAACCGGCCGTATATATCAGTCAGTTATAAACAAGGAAAGGAAAGGAGATTACCTGGGAAAAACGGTCCAGGTAATTCCTCATATTACCGACGAAATAAAGCGCAGCATAAAGCTTGTAAGCTCGGGGAACAAGTATGACATCGTTCTGACAGAGATAGGCGGGACTGTCGGGGATATCGAGTCGCTTCCATATATAGAATCCGTGCGCCAGATGAAATGGGAGATGGGACCTCACAACTGTGTGGTAATTCACCTCACTCTCGTACCTTATCTTTCTGCAACAGGCGAATCAAAAACAAAACCTACCCAGCATTCTGTCAAGGAACTTCTTGAGACCGGTATACAGCCTGATGTTCTGGTGCTCAGAACTGAGCGCACTCTCAATGCCGATGTTAAACGCAAAGTTGCACTCTTCTGCAATGTCGAGGAGAATGCAGTTGTTGAATCAGTTGACGTTTCAACTATTTATGAAGTGCCATTGAAAATGCTTGAAGAAAAACTGGATCAGACAGTTTTGAGAAAGCTTGGGCTTCCAGTTGAAAAAGATCCACCCCTGGCAGAGTGGAGGGAATTCCTGACCAGACTCAAGAATCCAAAGCATCACATTAAAGTAGGGCTCGTGGGTAAATATGTTGAATTGCCCGATGCATACAAATCTATTTCCGAATCATTTGTCCACAGCGGATCATTTAACGAATGTGCTGTGGATGTCGATTATATTCATTCAGAAGATATAACTGAATCAAATGTAGCAGAGAAGCTCAAGGGACTGGACGGGGTACTGGTCGCACCCGGATTCGGATCAAGGGGTATTGACGGGAAGATTGAAACTGCAAGGTACGCAAGGGAGAATAATATTCCATTTTTCGGGATCTGCCTTGGTATGCAGTGCGCTGTAATTGAATTTGCCCGCAATGTCCTTAAAATGGATGGAGCCCATTCAACTGAGATTGACCATAAAACAAAATACCCTGTCATCGATCTTATGGAGGAACAGAAAAGTATCATTGATAAGGGCGGAACAATGAGGCTGGGCGGCTACAGATGTATAATCAGCAAAAATTCAAAGGCTTATGAAGCTTATGGCAGAACTGAAGTCATTGAGCGGCATCGTCACAGGTATGAGTTTAATGATAAATATTTTGATGATTTTATGAAAAACGGAATGATTCCGGTAGGTATCAATCCGGAATCAAACCTGGTTGAAATAATGGAACTTGCAGACCATAAATGGTTTGTAGGTGTTCAGTTTCACCCTGAATATGCAAGTACAGTTGTTAATCCGCACCCTCTTTTTGTACAATTTATTAAAGCATGTATTGGTTAGCAGATTATTTTACGGCAGGCAAAACTATTAAAAACTATAATTGAAAGAATGGACAGGAATACAATTACAGGCATCATTCTGATCTTCGCGATATTCATCGGTTTCAGCGTTTATAATAACAGCCGGTCAAATAAAAAATATGAAGACGCTATAAAAGCCGCTGATACTGAAATGATTAAGGGAAATTTTGAGGCCGCAAGAATCCAATACATAAATGCCCTGAACATCAGACCCAACCATCCGGAGATAGTTGAGAAGGTCAGGGAACTCGATCAAAAGCTCGGTCTTTCACCGGAACTTCCGGTAAAAGATACTCTGGCCGTAAAACCTTCGCCGGAAACACCTCCTTCAGCAGTACCGGCTGTCACCGAGGCTGGGCAATATGGAGTGTTTAGTGAGGCAGCTCAGGGTGAGAATAGCTTTCTGACTCTCGAAAACAATAAGATCGTACTTAAGATATCAAGGAAAGGAGGCAGGATCTATTCGGCAATGCTTAAAGATTATACCACTTTTAATTCCCTGCCTGTAATACTGTTTTCAGGCGACTCTACGATCTTTGGGTTCAATTTCTTTACATCCGATAATAAGGCTATACAAACAAATAACCTGTATTTCGATCCCGTCTCTGACACTACAGATTATTTGGTAACTGATAAGCCAGTAAGTCTCAGAATGAGGCTTCATGCCTCCGGAGATAAATATATTGAGTTCAAATATACTCTGGCGCCCGATAAATACTCCCTTGCATATGATGTCACTTTCCGGAACCTTGATGACATCATTCCAAAAAACCTTAACAGCATGTCGCTCGAATGGAAAATGTATATTCCTCAGCAGGAGCAGGGCCGGACAAATGAAGATACATACACCACAATAAAATATAAGTACTATCAGGATGATGTTGAATATATTTCACCACGGTCACGGAAAGCACAGGAATCGATCGACCTCACTACTAAATTGAACTGGGTCGCATTCATGGACCAGTTCTTTACATCGATAATAATTACTGACAATTTTTTCCTGAACGGGTCAGTTTCTTCTTCAAAACTTCCTGAGTCCACGAAGTACCTGAGATATTTCACTTCTGAGCTGGGTGTGCCCTTTACCCCGGGACCTGATTCCAGGATATCATTGAGAATGTATCTCGGACCAAATCACATTTCAACACTGAAGAAGGAAGGTCTCGAGATTGAAAAGATCGTCTTCCTGGGTAAGAATATTATCGGCTGGATAAGCAGGTTTGTCATCATCCCGGTCTTTAACTGGCTCAATAAATATATAGGGAACTATGGAATCATAATTCTTATTCTCACCATTCTTATTAAGATCGTTCTGTTTCCCTTAACCTTTAAATCATACGAGTCGCAAGCAAAAATGCAGGTCCTCAAACCGATGGTTGATGAACTGGGAAAGAAATATCCGAAAAAGGAAGATGCCATGAAGAAACAGCAGGCTACCATGGACCTCTACAAACGTGCAGGGGTAAATCCGATGGGGGGTTGCCTGCCCATGCTTCTTCAATTTCCTATTCTTTTTGCAATGTTCAGGTTTTTCCCTGTATCAATAGAACTTCGTCATCAATCATTTTTATGGGCTCATGACCTTTCGACCTATGATTCCATCCTGACACTACCGTTTACGATCCCGATGTATGGAAGCCATGTCAGCCTTTTTACCTTACTGATGACCGCTTCATCGCTTCTTACGATGAAAATGACCAGCCCCTCTTCAGGACAGGACCAGCCAGGCATGAAATTAATGATGTATATGATGCCTGTTATGTTCATGCTGATCCTGAACAATTTCTCATCGGGACTTACATATTATTATTTCCTTGCTAACATGATTACATGGATCCAGAACCTGATTTCAAAGAAGTTTATCAATGCTGACAAGGTACTGGCAACTTTAGAGGAAAATAAGAAAAAGCCTTTAAAGAAATCGAAATGGCAGCAAAGGATTGAAGATGCAGCAAGGCAAAGAGGTATCAACCCTCCGAAAAGATGAACTTTGCAAATTCATAACTTAAAAGGTATTATGTGGTAATACCTTTTTTTATTGTTAAAAATCCTTAATTAATTGAAGACAATATAAAAATGGATTAAATTTATTCTTTCACACTATACGGGGAAATGGGGAAAAAATTCAAAAACAAAGACCTTGCTGCCAGGCTTGGAGTGTCAGGTACTTTGGTTTCACTTGTTCTGAACAATAAAGCCGACCAGCATGGGATCCGAAAGGATACTCAGGAAAAAGTATTGGCACTCGCCAAACAAATGGGTTATTTCAGTTCCCTTGCTGAAAGGGAAACACTTTTGCCTGTGGAAGAAACACCTGGAATTATAGGTATGATAGTGCCGTCTCAAAGCGATTCATTTGTAATAGGAATTACACCATATCTTCAGAAAGCTTTTTCCAGCATTGGGATTGGATTTTCAATAATTACAAGGGATCCTGATGATCAGCGCTTTGACAGAATGATAAGTGCATTTAAGAAATTCTTCAGTGGATTGATCCTCGTAGGTGATGCAGCAGATGAATCTACAATAAGAATCCTGCGGGCAACAGATTATCCGTTTGTAGTTCTTGAAAAATTTCAACGGACCGGAAAGTTTAATACTGTTTCCACCGATACTGCATCTGCTGCACATATGGTAGCCAATCATATAAAAAAGCTCGGTTATAAAAATGTAGTAATTGCCGCCGATCGCAAATCTTTTAAGTCTGACCAGTCTTTAATCGGAGAAATTGAGACTGCGGTAGGACATTTAGATTCTGCTAATCAGCCAGTTATTGTTGAACTGGACAATTTAACACCGGGAAGTGAGATCGATTTCAATCAGCTTGAGACATTCCTGAGGCCGCCTTTTCGCGCTGATGTTATTGTAACTACACATTCATATCTCGTTTATCCTGTTATGGGATTGATCAGAAAGAAAAAACTGCGTGTACCCCAGGATGTAGCTGTTATCTCAATGGAAGAAGGCGCAGGCTTTGACATTATGTTTTCACCGGTGACCTGTCTCAGAAAACCCCTCCCCGGTATGGCAATAAAAGTCGCAAATATGATCTGGTCAGAAATTAAAAACTCCGGAAAGGCAAAATACAAACGTCAGGTAAATATATCGCCTGAACTGGTAATAAGAGCCTCATGCGGTACTCTCACCAATAACTAATACCCAATTACCGGTCACAAATAACTAATAACCTGTTAATATTTCTCCGGATTCAAATAATCCGAGGAAGTATTATTTATTTATATTTGCAAAGTATTGGTGTTGCATTGAAATAAAATCATTGCAATGAAAAGGGAATGCGGTCAGAATCCGCAACAGTACCCGCTGCTGTGACGCCCGATCGTTCTAACGATGATGGTTTTATGATCCCCTGCCACTGTCCCGCTTTTTCAGCAAAAAAGTGGGATGGGAAGGCTTCATAAAACCGGGACAAGTCAGAAGACCTGCCAGACAAAATTATATTCAAGGCTTTCGGGAAGAAAAAGCACTGGATCATAGAATGATTCCCTTCTGAAATTCCCGCCATCCCTGAATAAAGGTCACACCTGATGATGAATATTATTATGGTTAAGATTATTAAGAATGGGATTAAAAGGCCTTTTACCGGGATGTATGTATGGCTGGCTTTGTCCCTCATTACTTTCCCTCTGTATGGTCAGTTCTCCATAAAATCAGATACTCTGAAAATTCAGGAGGTCGTAGTTACAAGGAGGCAAATAAGTTCCGGACAGCCTGGTTTTAAATTCTATGATATCGATTCGGCACGATTAACCGACTATCCGCTTTTCTCGCTTACAGAGGTATTAAAAGAAACTACTCCATTATTCATAAAATATTATGGATCCGGAGGTATTGCCACATCTTCGTTCAGGGGAACTTCAGCAGGGCATACACAGCTCATGTGGAATGGTATAAATATAAATGATCCTATGCTGGGTCAGACAGATTTCTCCCTGATTCCGACAGGAATGATGGACAATGTAATGATCAGCTTTGGCGGAGCCTCGATGGATCTGGGTAATGGTGCTATTGGCGGAATTATTAACCTTGAAAACGAACCAGTCTGGATAAAACAGACTTTAATTGATGGCATTCCAGGTGCAGGTAGCTTCGGAAGATTATCAGGCCTGATAAGAGCCCGGACCGGAAATAACCATTTGCAGTCCGTTACAAAAGCCTATTTTAACTCTTCTGAAAATGATTTTCCTTTTCTGGATGAAGCTCCGGTCTCAGGACCTGTGGCCAAAAAAAGAGAGAATAATCAGATAATACAAAAGGGTTTAATGCAGGAGATATACCTGAGAAAATCTGAGAATGTCTTATCAGCCAGGATCTGGTACCAGACTGCCTCCCGCGATCTGCCGGGATCAACACAATACGGATATGCAGGAGAAAAACAATCCGACGAGTCATTCAGAAGCCTTGTAAACTATGAAATAGTAAAAGGTAAAAAGACTTTTTTTGCAACTGCTGCTTTCCTGGTTAACAATCTTAACTATACCAGCCAGCTTTATTCAATAGATTCCCGGAATACGGTGACAACTTATGTGATAAAGAGTGGAATGACGGCTCCACTCGGAAATTATTCCAGATTAAAAATAGTTCTGAGTGATGAACTGAATGCAATTGAAACAAATAATTACAGCAATAATATCAGGCGCAATAACGCTTCAGTCACCTTGTCGGCTGAAAGAAAAAGGGGAGACAGATTTGGTGCAGTAGCCCTGCTCAGGGAAACGCTGGATGATAATTCATTTCTGATACCCGATTTCTCTGCAGGAATTGAATACCGGATCTTGAAAGGCGAAGATCATTACCTGAAGCTCAATGTGTCAAGAAACTCAAAAATACCATCGCTTAATGACAGGTTCTGGAATCCGGGTGGAAATCCTGACCTTAAAAACGAATACGCATACTCATATGAAATCGGTTACAAGCAAGATCAGACTATCGCTTCAAAACTTAATCTTAGCTCTGAGGTGAATTATTTTAATAATTACATAAGAGATCTTATACAATGGCGTCCCGGAGATTCATATTTCTGGGTGGCTGATAACATTGGAAGTGTGAATTCTTCCGGAGTTGAATCATCTGCAAATCTAAAATATAAAGCAGGCGACCTGTCAGTTAATCTGAACGCCGGATACTCCTTTACAAGAGCCCGTGAAATTAACAGCGAAGCGGGTGGAAATCCGGATAAACAGCTGATATATATCCCGAAAAATCAGGTTAGCAGTTCTGTTCATTTAACATATTATAATTTTTACAGCATATGGTCGGCTAATTATACAGGCCGCATTTTTACGAGTGCAGATAATTCAGAATCCCTTGACGGTTATATATTAAACAGCTTTACATCCGGCGGAAAATTCAATATTAAGGAAAATGTCATCGATTTAAGGTTCAGAATTGAAAATATATTCGATGCATCATATCAATCTGTTGCTTTTTATCCACAGCCAGGAAGGTCCTTCTTCATTACTCTGGCGTATCAGTTCAGATCACGCAATGAATAGATCGATTATATATTGTTTCTTTTTCCTCTATTTTATATTCGAATCCTGCACAGGCAATAAAAGAGAGCCTGTGGCGAAAAAGCTTATAACAGATTACAGTTTTGCAGGAAAGGCGGACCATTTTACTCTTCAAAAAACCGACAGTTGTACCATCCTGACAATCAGCGATCCCTGGCAGGGAGCGACTGGAGTAAGGCAGGTATTTTATCTGATTGGAGAAGGGACCGGAAAAAAGTTAAGGGGCTCCACTGAATCTGTTATTTATGTGCCGGTTAAAAAGATAATCTGCATGTCTACAACCCATTTGTCAATGATAAACGCCCTCGGGATGAATGACGCAGTTGTTGGTGTTTCGGGCGGCGGATATGTCTATAATAAGAAACTTTCAGATAGAATAAGAAGTGGAATTATTAATGAAGTGGGTTTTGAGGCCGGACTTAATAACGAGATTATATTCAAATGTAAACCTGACCTTATAACGATGTATGGAATAGGAAGCGAATCAGCCGGATATGTCTCAAAAATAAGAGAGCTTGGCTTTAAAGTTATGTTCGACGCCGATTATCTTGAAGAAGATCCTCTGGGCAAAGCCGAATGGATAAGGGTCTTTGGAGCATTATTCTGCAAGGAGAAAATGGCAGACTCAATTTTCAATTCAATTAGCATATCTTATAACCGGCTTAGCGAATTCATAAAGCAAAATGCTGTTACAAAGCCGGAAGTCCTTCTTGGAATGCCTTACAGGGACACCTGGTTTGTATCTCCCGGGAATTCATATATAAGCCACCTGATTAATGATGCAGGTGGAAGATACATTTGGCGCGATACTGAATCTGCTTATTCACTGCCCTACAGCCTGGAAAATGTTTATCTGAAAGCACTGAAAGCAGATTTCTGGCTGAACATCGGTTATGTGAATTCGAGAAACGAAATTGCTTCATTTGACAAGAGGCTTGCAAGCATTCCGGCTTTCATTCAAAATCATCTTTATAATAATAATAAAAGAATATCACCAGGAGGAGGAAATGATTACTGGGAAAGCGGAACGATGAATCCACAGAGGATTCTTAATGATATAGCGTCTATTCTGCATCCCGGACTTTTTAAAGGGTATGAATTATTTTATTACAGAAAGGTTGAGTAGAAAATATATCTCCGTGCCGTTACTATGAATATGAATAGTACTGATATGACAGCAGTTCACAGCCAAAAAACAGGAATATTTATTTGTCTGGGGTTATTGCTCATATTTCTTTTTATTCTCGATCTGTTTCTGGGTTCAGTCAGCCTGAAAGTAACTGAAGTATTTAAAGCTCTGTTTCAAAATGCGGATTCCGAGACCGGGACCATTATTTTAAAATTCAGGCTGCCAAAGGCGATAACGGCGGTTGTGGTTGGTATTGCATTATCTCTTAGCGGCTTACAGATGCAAACCCTGTTCAGAAATCCGCTTGCCGGACCAGATGTCCTGGGTGTAAGCTCTGGCGCCAGCTTAGGTGTGGCAGTTGTTGTTCTGGGATTCTCCGGAATCATTACCACAGGAAACCTGCCTAACCTCGGTAACTGGATAATGGTGGCTGCGGCGTGGACAGGGGCAGGAATGGTCATGATCCTGATCTTATTCATCTCTGCAAGGATAAGAGACATTATGACAATTCTGATTCTGGGCATCATGCTTGCCAGCGGCATTTCCGCAATTGTAAGCATTATGCAGTATTTCAGCAATGAAACAATGCTGAAAGCCTACGTTATCTGGACTATGGGGAGCCTCGGAAATTTATCTTACGGACAGCTGAAAGTCCTTCTGATTTCAGTGGCAGCCGGCATACTATTAAGTATTTTCTCCATCAAAATGCTAAATGCACTTTTGCTTGGTGAGAATTATGCTGCAAGCATCGGACTGAATGTGAGGTTTTCGAGGATAGTAATTTTTATTTGCACATCTGTCCTGGCCGGAACCGTTACCGCTTTCTGCGGGCCAATAGGATTTATCGGAATTGCCGTCCCGCATATTTCAAGGAACATCTTCAGAACCTCAGATCATATCATTCTTGTTCCCGGTTCGATACTCGCCGGAGCAATTATAATGCTCATCAGCGATCTGATCTCACAGCTGCCCGGTACCGGGAATATGCTCCCGGTCAATTCAATTACATCATTGATCGGGATACCGGTAATAATCTGGCTCATTCTTCGAAATAAACAAAATTCAGGTATCTTCTGATGAACGCTGAAAAAGTTGAACGGATCTCCTTTGAGTCCCTGAAAATCGGATATGCTGAAGGAAGGCGAAAAAGAATATTATTGCCTCCTGTTTCAGCAAATGCCCGGGAGGGAGAATTTATTGCAGTCATCGGCAGGAACGGAGTAGGGAAAAGCACCCTCTTAAGAACAATTATTGGATTACAACCATCTTTGGGTGGAACAATTAAGATAAACGGCACTTCACTTTCTTCTGTTAAGGGAATTAACCTTGCCAGAATTGCAGGCTATATTTCTACCGAGACTGTTAGGGTTAGTAACATGAATGTTTATGATCTGGTCTCACTCGGGCGATTCCCCTATACCAACTGGACAGGTGCAATTGATCCGGTAAGCCGCATGGCGGTTTCAGATGCCTTAAAACGAACCGGGATGGAAGAATTCAGTAACAGGTATGTAAATGAACTTTCTGATGGTGAGCGTCAGAGGGCTATGATTGCCCGGTTGCTTGCCCAGGATACAGACCTGATGGTCATGGATGAACCTACTGCATTTCTTGATATCCCCGGTAAATATGAAATAGTAAATCTTATTCGCAGCCTTACCCGCGAAAGAAAAACCGTGATCTTTTCGACCCATGATCTTGACCTTGCAATAAATATGGCTGACAGGATATGGCTGATGCTTAAGGACAGACTAATTGAAGGCTCACCTGAAGACCTGGTGAAAAACAGATCTTTTGACGAATTATTTGAATCTTCTGCTTTTAAACCTGGTGATCTCCCTGTTAATGCAATCGGAAAAACCTGGAACCGGGATCATTTAAAATATTTTTTATAATTGGATATAAATCCCGGAATATCCTCTACTGAGAGTTTCTTGGCTATTATTTTTTTGTTACGGTCAAGTATATAGACCATCGGAGTGGACTGGACATTATAAAAAAAATCAAAATGTGACTTTCGTTCCGGATCCCAGCCGTTGATCCAGGTCAGTCCGTGCTCCTCGATATATTTTGACCAGGCTGGTTTGTCAGTAGTGGTACATATCGCAAATATTTCTACTCCTTCGTTTTTAGCTTTATCGTAGTAATCTTTCAGCTTTGGTGTTGCCTCCTGGCAATGACCGCAGTTTGGTTCCCAGAAATATAGGATCGTAAATTCTTTGCTGATATCATAAAGCGAAACGTATATTCCTTTGTATGAATCCATTACAAGATCCTGGGCTTTCATTCCAATTAAATTATTACGAAGCAGTTCAACCTGTTTCCTAAGATCTTCCAGAAATTCTTTTGAGACCCAGTCGGCTTTGCCGGAAAGATAAATATCATCAGCTATCTTTACCAGAACCGCATCATGACCCATTATTTCACTTTCACGAAAATGGTTGAACAGATAGACAGATATAAACTGAAATATTTTATAATTGCCCTGGCACTTTTTAATAATCTTATCGACTTCTTTATTGATAGAGTCAGGTGATTGTATAACTATATTATTAAAAAATGCATCAAGATGTGCCTGAAGAATCGGAGTCCGGAGAAGCCTTTCATCAGTAAGATCAAGATTATCAAAGAAATGATCCTTATTATAATTATATTTCAGGACCCATTTTAATGAATCGGGATTTTGAATACCTGCCGGAATTGAAAAGTCCGGGACTTCCAGCGGAAACATTGATTTAACCAGTACAGAAAGCAGATTACCCTTGTTTTCGTCATAGACTTTCACCAGGTAAGATTTCATTTCCTTTTCATGTTCTTTTTGTTTCGTGGTAAGATATCTGACAGAATCACTGTTTTGCTTATTAATCTGGAGCCTGCGCACCAGAGCAGAGGCTGCCTGTTGCATAGGAACCCAGTTTTTCTGATATTGATTAAATGAGGTATTCTCCTCTGATCCGCTGAATTTCAAAGTATTGAAATAATCACTGTAATCACACGATACCGTAAATTGCTGATCATCATCCATTAAGACCTCAAAGTATTTTTTACCAGGCAATACGATCATATAAATGCCTTTGGGAAGTGAATCTTTTCCTTTAAACAGGCCATTTCCCCTTGAATCAAGCTTCACTGTGTCTTTGATATACTGCTTATCACCGAAGTGGTATGCCAGGAAAACTGTGGAATCTTTGAGTCCTGCAACAGACAGGTTTACTTCATAACCTTGTTTAACCTGTCCGGTGGCCAGAGCTGTAATTGATGCAAAAAAAATCCCTAAAATGTTACTTTTCATTAAAAATCTTGTTACAGATGTACGCGACAAAATTAGTCATTGCAATTTCTTTGCCAAAGTAATTGTAACATCATATTGAGAAATATATTGTATTTTTGATATGTTAATTCCTGGGGTATAATCTGATGACAATATCGTTACTCATTCCGGTATGTGATTATGATATTGTGGCTTTTGTGTATAGCATGAAGAGCTGCATAGGTAAAATTCCTGAACTTACTGAGATTATTATCGGTGATGATGGTTCAACGGAAGAGAACAGGGCGCGGTATAAAGCCCTGGAGGGAGATGGGGTCAGGCTTATTATATCAGAGAAGAACATCGGCAGGGCTGCAATACGGAACAAGCTTGCTCTGGAGGCAAAAGGGGATTTTTTTCTTTTTGTTGATGCTGATGCCATGTTTCCGGGAACAACTGAAGCCTATATAACGAATTGGATCCCGGTAATGTCATTGTCCCAGGTAACATGCGGAGGTATTCTGTATCATGAATCTCCGCCGGTCGATCCTGATAAAATTCTCAGATGGAAACATGGAAGAAAATTGGAACAGGCAAAAGCCTCTGAGCGGAATAAACATCCATATGCAGCGTTTTCAACTTTTAATGTTTTGATTGACAGAACTGTATTTGAAAAACTTAGATTCAATGAAGATCTTCGTCAATATGGTTTTGAAGATACGCTTCTCAGCTATCAGCTTGAAAAAGCGGGCATCAAAGTTTTGCATATTGACAACGGACTCATTCACGAAGGACTTGAGTCCAACAGGGAATACCTTATTAAGACAAAGCTCAGTCTGGAAAATCTCAGCAAATTATATGACAGTGTTACTGATAAGAAAGCTCTTGCATCGTCGGTTAAAATGCTGCGTAATTATAATTGGCTCCGGATGGTAAGGCTGACATTGCTGCTTACCGGCATTTTTATAAGGTTCCGGGAAAGAATGGAATTAAGGATTGATTCTTCCGATTCACCGCTCTGGTTATTCCGCTTTTACAGGATGTGTATGTTTTGCACTTTCAGGGAAATTCATCAGAGAAAGACAATTATCCCTGTCTTCTGATCCGCCAGTAGACTAGTCACGACTCTATTTTCATCAAATCTATATTTCCGTCAGGTCTTCTTTCGCCTTTCAGTACAAAATCAAACCTGTCTTTCATTATACACAGAAAGTAATCAGTAGGAGGAGAGAAGCCCAGATTCTCCGGATTAAAGAACCTTTGTCCCGATCCGAGCCTCAGATTTTCAATTCTTTCCTTTGTATCTGATATTGCGCCGACCAGCCCTGACTTAATTATTTCAGCACACAATAGATCCTCGTCGGCAGGGATATTTGCCCTGTAACCCATTGCTACAAGTGAAACATATTCAGGATTCAAAGCTTTCAGATATCTTATTATTGCACTTGAATTAACAAGGCTTCCCGTAATTATCAAATCGGCACCTGTAGCATTTAAAAGTCCCTTTGTCCCGGCAGTTGTAGTCAGGATAACTGTACTTCCGGTAATATCTGATTTAATAATTTCAGTAGGGCTGTTTCCAAAATCAAAGCCGCTTATTTTCTTTTCGTCCTTTTCACCCACAAGTACGCAATTTCTGTAATTCCGCTTAAGCCGGAATGCTTCCTCTGAATTTGCAGCTGCTATAATTCTGGTTGCGCCCGAGTCATAAGCATAACAGGCTGTAGAAAAAGCCCTGAATACATCTATAATTACTGCAGCACCAGTCGCTTTTTTGGCCCCTTCGGGAAACTCAAATATCTTAATTTCCATTTTGTTCAATTCAGCAGTGAAATTATCAAATATTTCCGATCGGAAACTAAACTGTGAAATTCTGATACGGCAGGTTAGTTTCTGCGGTTATTTTCAGGTTCAAAAAAATCCTTTATGTATATCGCACAGCCTTAAGGTTTTCGTATATTTGAACTGTGAGTCAGATTAAACATTACTCTCATTTCAGTAACGAATAGCTGAAAGATGGCAAATCCAATTTTGTGGGCATTGAACCAGGTTAAAAGAATTAACGATGCAATTTGGCATACACCACTCTCTGAACTCTCCAGAAAGAAATCTTTTCTTATCAAACAATTAAGGATATTTGTTCTTGCCGCCCAGGGATCTTCCAAGGATAATGTTCAGCTAAGGGCAACGTCGCTTACTTTCTATACATTGCTTTCAATAATCCCTGTTATTGCAATATTTTTTGCAATTGCAAAAGGTTTTGGTCTGGACCAGAATCTGGAATCAATAATAACAAGGGAGTTTCAGTCACAGCCTGATGTCCTGAACTGGATGCTTGATAATTCAAGAAGTGCGCTTCAGCAGACACGGGGAGGATATATTGCCGGTATCGGGATGCTGATACTTTTATGGTCTGTTATGTCGCTCCTCGGCAGGATTGAATCCTCCTTCAATCATATTTGGCAGATTTCAACGTCCCGGCCATGGTACAGAAAGTTCACCGATTATCTGACAATAATGCTTATAGCTCCGGTTCTGTTAATTCTATCGAGCAGCATCACTGTATTTATAGGCACAGAAATGACAGATTTTATTCAGAATGCGCCGGTTCTTTCGTTTTTTAAGCCTGTGATCACCTTCCTTATCAAATTTTCACCTTATTTTCTGACATGGATTATTTTAACGGCACTATTCATAATAATGCCCAATACCAAAGTTAAATTTGTACCGGCGCTTGTTTCAGGTATTATTGCCGGTTCTCTCATCCAGATACTCCAATGGCTTTATCTCGACCTCCAGTTCGGTATTTATAAATTAAGCGCTATCTACGGAAGCTTTGCACTTGTACCCTTGTTTATAATATGGATTCAGATGAACTGGATAATGGTCCTTCTCGGAGCAGAGCTTTCTTTTGCCTACCAGAATATCCAGCGTTATGAATTTGAATCGGAAGCATTGCAGATAAGTCACTACCAGAAACGGGCACTTTTTATTATGGTCATGCATTTGATAATCAGGAATTTCGCGAAGGGCGAAAAACCATTCGATGCAGAAGCAATTGGTAGATATCTGAAAATCCCGGTCAGACTTGCAAGGGAACTTCTGAATGAGCTCAGACTTGCAGATCTCGTTTCAATTATTTATGATAATGATCAGAAGGAACGTATGTACCAGCCATCTCTCGATATTAACAGGCTGACAGTTAGTCATGTCCTGTCAAAACTTGATAAACGTGGCACTGATCATAAAATTATTATAAGGAACAAGGAGTATGAAGCGGTAACCGGAATGCTTGATAAATTTGACAGGATGATTACAAAATCCGACAATAATATCCTAATTAAAGATCTGTAGCAGAAGGATTAGAGTTTTTCTGCTGGCTCTCTTTTCTTTCTGTGCTTTTCCACAAATTTTACGAATTCAGCAAACGAATCCCATTTCAGAAATAAATAATGGGGTACAGGAAGCGCTATATGCCTGGTAAATGGCTGCTTCTCCCAGTAGCTGTTCACATTTGCAGCCGGGAATACCCGGTCAATTTTGCTTGTTACTGCATAATCCCATCTGAACCCCGGTTCTTTCTGTTCCATCATCCTGTTATATAACCATCTCAGCTCATCCTGAAGTGATTTCACGGAACGTTGAGGCACCTTATCGTTATTCTGACGGAAAGTCCGCTTATCTCCAAACATCCTGAGATAGAACTTTTCCATATTCTCCTCAGTAATGTTATTCAGCGTACCTTCAAAAATCTTAAGAGGGATTCCAAACTGATCATCGGCTGGTATAGGAGTTCCGTTGACAGCAATTGTAATATCAGGAATTATGCCTGTCTTTGGCAACAGATATTCTGCTGCCCAGACACCCAGCGACCATCCTATAAGGATAATCTTTCTGTAGGTTTTTATTTCGGGAAGGACCAGCGCTTCATCGGCTGAGTAATTATAAAACAGTATAAAGTCATATTCATCACTGCAATAGGGTGTAAATACATTTTCATCTGTACCCCAACCACAATAGAAAACAACCAGTTGATTGTTCTGTTCTCTTCTTCTGATATATGTCTTCATTTTTTATAGATGAATAAAAGATCCGGATCTCCCCACCAGGTCTGAGGAGCAAATATAATATAAATATTTTGACCTGAAATTGGTAAATAAAGAACCGATCCGCACCTTGTTTAAGTATCACATCAAAATTTTTATTAAGTTTTATTACAAATTACCCTGTTTCATATTCCCGGGGATGAATTGACAGACAACTCCTTCGAACCGGTAAAATGGAATTGTACCCATTTCATAAAAAAGAATAAACCATTTAATTGGTAAAATGTTCCGTAATTTTTATGATTCTCTGGTGGAAGTATTCTGAAATGGCATAAAAAATAAGAGGAGGAAAGGTGGTCGTGAAGATCAGGGAGCGGGCTTTTCTTATGAGATAATTCCCGTGTCTACTGTCTGATAAAAGGATGGAACCATGGTAAGCTGGCGCTATTCCTCAGGTTCCGATGTGAAAGTCAATGTCTGCAATACAATCCTGTTGATTTTCACTCCCAATCCTTTCTTATCTCCTCTTATACCAATAGCATGAGCTTGATAACAAATTTAAAAGATTTATATCTAATTGTCAAATTTTTCTTACAAAAAATATTAAAATCAATAAATTGACTCTATTAAAAATATTGATTAAATTTGATAGGAACCGGTAAAATAATCATATTATGGTCGCAGAACTGGAACAGATTTCCCATGAGGAAGGAGGTGGATTCTCTGCTGATTATATAACAGAAACCGCGGGCCTCTGGCATTTTCATCCTGAGTTTGAACTGGTACTGAATATGAAAAGCAATGGTACCCGCATTATTGGCGATAGTGTGGAATTATTTGATCAGTACGATATGGTTCTGATTGCCGGAAGCATTCCCCATTCCTGGAATTACTATAAAAGTGAAAAAAGTTTACCGGAAAATCATGGGATAATGGTCCATTTCAAACGTGCCTCTCTTGGCGATTCTTTACTTTCACAACATGAGATGCATAGTGTCAGGGAACTTCTCGCTATGGCAGAAAGAGGAATAGGCTTCTCTGTGGAGGATGCTAAAAAAGCGGAAAAGCACCTTGTACAGATGACAATCAGCAGAAGCATTGATAAAATGATCGATTTTTTTAATGTTCTGCGTATAATGTGTGTCTCAGAGAAAAGAGTACTTCTTTGTTCCGAAAATTATAAACAGGCCTACGACGAGAGAGGGAACAAATCTATGGCTGATATATATACCTATATCAGGGAAAACTATTTTAAGCCGATTTCCCTTGAGAAGATCTCCAGGATTGCAAGGATGAGCCCGTTTACATTCAGCAGGTTCTTTAAAAAAAATTGTGGTGCAGGGTTTGTTGAATACCTTAACCGGGTAAGGACAAATAAAGCCTGTTACCTCCTTCGTGAAACGGAATACCAGGTGCATGATATAGCAGTTGAATGCGGATTTGCCAGTATCTCGAACTTTAATAAGCAATTCCGCAAAACTGAAGGAATATCACCCCGCGACTACCGTTCCCAGTTCAAATAATTGTCGCCCTATTACTATCTTTGCTGATTAAAAAACAATGGCAATGACATTGCTCGAAAAAGTAATTGCCTCACATAGCAAATTTGATTTTGTTTATCCGGGGCAGATCGTCGATGTTGAAATTGATATAAGGGCAGCACGGGATTTCGGAGGTGCCAATGTAGTCAGGAATCTGAAAGAATACCAGCTTGAAATCGACAATCCGGGGAAAACACTATTTACTTTTGATTGCAATCCCACGGGATCAGATCAGAATTATGCAGTTAATCAGCATATATGCCGTCTTTTTGCCCGCGAAAACGGGGTTAAGGTATTTGATATAGATTCCGGAATAGGAACACATATCCTTATTGATGAAGGCTATGTATATCCGGGCGCTTCAGCCGTATCGACAGATTCACATGCCAATATCCTTGGCGCTGTCGGAGCATTTGGGCAGGGAATGGGCGATATGGACATTGCTTCATCATGGAATAAAGGCAGGATATGGTTCAAAGTGCCATCAACTGTAAAAATTCAGTTCAACGGTGAAATACCTGACAGTGTAACCTCAAAGGATTTTGTCCTTAATCTCCTTAAGATTTTTGGTGCAGATTCACTTCTTGGGTATTCTGTCGAAGTATATGGAAAGTGCATTGACTCAATGTCACTCGATGACCGTATCACAATTTCATCTATGGCTACTGAAATGGGCGCTATCATTATATTGTTTCCACCTTCAGAAGAAATAATTGATTATTGCCGTAAAAGGGCACTCGTAAGGTTTACTCCATTGTTTGCCGACGAAAATGCCGTATATGATAAAACCTTTGAGATCGACGTAAGCAACTTTATCCCAATGGTTTCCAGACCCGGAGCTCCACACGATACAGTAAATGCTACAGAAGTCGGAGAGAAGAAAATAGATTCTGCTTTCATTGGAAGCTGTACTAACGGCCGTATGCAGGATATGCGACAGGCTGCTTCAATCCTGAAGAACAGGAAAGTAGCCCCCGGAGTGGTTCTTAAAATTGTTCCTGCCACCGATGTTATCTGGAGAAAATGTCTTGATGAAGGGATAATCTCGATATTTAAAAACGCCGGAGCGCTGGTTTCAAATCCGGGATGCGCAGGATGTGCTGCAGGGCAGGTAGGTCAGAATGGCCCCGGGGAAGTGACCATAAGTACCGGTAACAGGAATTTTGCCGGGAAACAGGGAAAAGGAAGTGTTTATCTCGCATCTCCGGCAATTGCTGCAGCTTCAGCTGTCGCAGGATATATTACGACACCCGATAAAATCCCTGATCATCCTTCAGTTTTTAAACGCCCCGAAAGAATTGTGAAAAATGAAAAGGCGAACGAAGATAAAAAAATACCAAAACCAAGACCTTTTATTCTTGAGGGTAGAATCAGACTTGTTCAGAAGGATAATATTGACACCGATATGATCTTTCATAACCGGTACCTGGCAATTACCGATATTGGAAAAATGGGACAATATGCTTTTGACAATCTCAGGGGATTTGAAGATTTCGCGTCATCGACACAACCTGGGGATATTTTAGTCACCGGGAAAAACTTCGGATGCGGCAGCTCAAGGCAGCACGCTGTAGATTGTTTTATTTCTCTTGGAATACAGGGCATAATAGCTGAATCATTTGGAGCAATATATGAAAGGAACGCTATAAATGCCGGGCTACCGGTAATAACCTTCAAATCAATAAATGAGGTCAGGCTCGCTGAGGGGGATAAGGTTAAAATAAACCTTAAAACCGGGGAGATTATCAACATTACCAAAAACAGAACGGCTTTTGCAGAACCCTTTTCGGAGGTTCAATGCGATATATATCAGAAAGGAACTCTCCTCGGGTGAAAAGAATGAACTGGATACATAATTGAATTATGAAAGCACAAACATTTGCTGAAAAGATATTCAAGGCTCCGGCCGGAGCAATAGTATTTGCCCGACCGGATATTATACTGACTCACGATAATACCTCCAGCATTTACCAGACATTCAAAAAGATGGGTGGGGAGAAGGTATCAGATCCCGGTCAGATGCTGGTAGTTCTCGACCATAATGCACCTCCGGCTGAGGCAAAGCTTGCAACCCAGTATCAGGATATAAGAAATATAGTGGCACAGCAGCGGATAACGAAATTCTATGATTCCGGCAGGGGGATATGCCACCAGATAATGTCATTTCATGCCAGGCCGGGAATGCTTATTGTTGGAAGTGACAGCCATACATCAACAGCCGGTGCCTTCAATGCATTTGCTGCCGGTATCGATCGTACCGAATCCGCAGGTATCTGGAAAAGAGGGGAAACCTGGTTTATGGTCCCCGAATCAATAAGGATCAACCTGACAGGCAAACTCAAACCGGGTGTTTCTGCAAAGGACCTGGCTCTATATATAATAGGTATGATTGGTTCCGACGGGGCAAACTACATGTCAGTAGAATATCACGGAACGGGTGTGAGAAACCTCAATATCTCCGACAGGATGACTATTACAAACCTTGCCTCAGAAATGGGAGCGAAAAACGCTGTCTTTGAAGCTGATGAAGTGCTTCTCAGGTTTCTTGGGATTAAATCCGGAGGGGTATGGGCTGATAAAAATGCCAGGTACTCAAAGAAAATAGAATTAAGTCTTGGTGATATTTTCCCGGTAGTGGCCGCTCCTCATAACGTTGATAATGTAAAATCTGTCTGTGAGGTTGCCGGAACAGAGGTTCATGAAGGTCTGATAGGCACATGCACTAACGGTAGAATTGAGGATCTTCGTGCTGCTGCAAGGATACTGAAGGGCAGAAAGATAAACGAAGGATTCCAGCTGAATATAATTCCCGCCTCAAGGGATATTTTCCTTGAGGCGATAAAAGAAGGAATGATCACCGATATGATTGAAGCAGGGGCAAATATACTTTCACCGTCATGCGGCCCATGCCTTGGAACCGGACAAGGAATACCTGCAAACGGGCATACTGTAATCTCTACAGCAAACCGTAATTTTCTGGGAAGAATGGGTAATAAAGAGGCTTCAATATATCTTGCGTCCCCTGAAACAGTAGCAATATCAGCAATAAACGGAGTTATTACTGATCCGCGGTCAAAGCCGGGTACGGAAAAATTCCCGTTTCAGTCTGCGCAGAGCAAAACTGTAGTGATCAGGCAGGAAGAAAACAGAAAATCCGGGAACGTATGGAATTATAGTGATGTCGATAACCTGAATACAGATCAGATGTTTGCCGGAAGGCATACATATAAAATTCTGAGCTCCGATCCTCCATCCATTCTTCCATTGCTCTTCGAAGATTTTGATCCTTCTTTTAGATCAAAAGCTGAGAAGGGAGATATTATCCTTGCCGGTGAGAATTTCGGATGCGGAAGCTCCAGGGAACATCCTTCTGTCGGACTTGCCTCTTTGGGCATTAAAGCGATTGTCGTAAAATCTGTAAACAGGATATTCTTCAGATCGTCAATAAATCAGGGTCTTGCAGTAATTGTTCAGAAAGATGCTGTCAATTCTTATCGTTCCGGCTCTAAGGTTGAAATAAATTTTGGCCGGGGTGAGATAATGGTCGGAAAGAGTGTGTTCTCCTTTCCACCGCTCCCGGAAAAGCTGCAGCAAATTATTGATATGAAGGGTCTGATCAATTTTATGAAAGCAAATTAAAATCCTTATGCGACCGGCAATCAGCAGGCTGATCACCGTAGGGCTTTTATTGTTACAAAAGAAAAAAAATGTATTTTTGCAGCCGTAAAAAGGTTCCGTAGCTCAGTTGGATTAGAGCAACAGCCTTCTAAGCTGTGGGTCGCGCGTTCGAATCGCGCCGGAATCACTACCTAAAGGCAGATCAGGCACCTGCCTTTTTTATTTTCCTTTCTTCATCGATCCCAAGCTTCTGGGCGATCGTAAAATCTGCACCGCATTGAGTGCATGCGTAATTAATAAGAAATGCCCCGGTATAATAAACTTTTTCAAATGCGGGATGGCTGCATGGTTTGTTACCCCATTCTTCCTTTAGTCTTTGAGTTTGATAATATTCCATTGTCTCTGGTTTAGCAAAAGTTCACTTTACTATCCTTCTGAAAGGAACGAACCTTACATATGTCAGCCGCTTTGTTTCTAATTTCCCTTTTCTTTTTACCAGCAGTTTAAGCTCCTGAATATCGGATGGTCCTCCAACTGGAATGACCAGCCGGCCGTTTTCGGCAAGCTGATCAATCAATGGCTGGGGAATTGTCTCCGGGGCAGCAGTTACTATAATAATATCGAAGGGAGCATGTTCAGGCCAGCCCTGAAATCCATCGCCTGACTTGCATACAACATTTATATAGCCTAGCCGCTTTAGCCTTTCAGCTGATTCTTTTGCCAGTTCCGGAACAATCTCAATTGTGTAGACCTTATCGACAATTTCCGAAAGTACAGCAGCCTGATAGCCGGATCCGGTTCCGATCTCAAGCGCTTTTTTCCCGATGGCCGGCCTTACGGCATCAGTCATGTATGCGACAATATAGGGCTGCGAGATGGTTTGCCCGTATCCGATCGGTAACGGATTATCATTGTACGCCTGGTTCTCGTATTCTTCAGGGACAAACAAATGCCTTTGCACTTTATTCATAGCTTCAAGAACCGGCCGGCTTGTAATGCCGCGGGCCCTGATCTGGGTTTCCACCATTTTGTGCCTGAGAGATTCGAACTTGTCAGCCTGTCGTAAAATGAAACCTGCCATAATTATAAAACTTATAATCATTAAGGTTTTCACATCAAGCATATTTTTTACAAGGTACAAAATTTCAGAGCTATTTCAAAGGTCCGGAATCTGTGTCTTCCAAAGAGAAATGCTACATGTTTTTGAAAGGAGGTATTCTAGACAGGCAGTCCCATAAGATGAAGAAATCCATTTCCAAAAAACCTGATAACCGGCCAGATTGGAAATAAATTGATTTTTGTCATAACAGATACTATTATAAGACCGAATAGGATCCAGGTTCCATATTTGTATAACCCTGAGTATAAGGAAGGGTATCTTCTGAAATAATTCAGCAGGAGGTGTGATCCGTCTAAAGGTGGAATGGGTATCAGGTTGAAAATAAATAGTCCCCAGTTTATATAAATGGCATTTAAAAAAACTTCTCCGAGTACTGAATAATAACTTTGGACATGAAGCCTGAAGATAAGTGCAAATATCCATGAAAGAACAATGGCAGTAAGGGCATTTGAGAATGGCCCGGCCACAGCAATCTTGACAACATCAGCTTGTGGATTATGCAGGTTCTTTTCATTGAACTGTACAGGCTTTGCCCATCCGAAACCTGCAACAAGAAGCATTATGAATCCAATGGGATCTATATGTTTAAAAGGATTCAGGGTCATCCTCCCCATGTCCTTTGAAGTGGAATCACCGCATTTGTCAGCAATATAAGCATGACTGAATTCATGTATGGTAAGGCCGAGGATAATTCCCGGAAGCCACTTCAGAGTTCTAAGTAAATCAAAATTGTCCATCATCTATTTTTTAACCGGCCTGAAGAAACCTTCCTTTTTTAGCCAGCACTTTGGGATAATTGCCCTGATAATTAAAACGAACCAGCCACAAACTTAATTAAAAAAAGGGAACCGGTCATTTACCTGTTATTTCCTTTACTAGCCTGAAGAATTGTTTTTTTCTTTCAGAATTTATGCCCCAGTCAACCGGAACACTCTGATAACCTTCTTCATAGGATTCACCTTCTCTTCTGAAATCAAAAAATCCCCATGAAGCATAGCCCTTAAGGGCAGACAAAAAGTTATTATCCTCTTTATCAAAATCATAATGGTCATCTTCATTAAAAATGATCGGCTTTGGAGACCAGCCTTCGCTCTTTCTGACGGCGTTAATCATATCAAGGATCCTTTCGGGCTTGCTTACACCATTGCCATGCATCAGTATAAAATCTGAGGCTGCTACAACATTTGTAAGAGGCACATATCCGCCGCCATAGCTTGTGCCTGCATAAAACCTGCGGCCATTTTTTGATTTGGCTTTAACAAGATTAATAAGTTCATGCACCCTCCCGGGTTTGAGAATATCATGATCATAATTAATATTGCATTCATTGTTGATCTCAATTAAGACATTGCTATAATCCATTTCAAAGAGCCAGTCAATCATGTTGTTTACTGCATTTACAACTGCCTTTTCATCCGCCAGGCTTTCATCCTGACCAAAATAAAAAAGGCCGAGGATCGGCACCATGCCAAGCCTGTCGGATTCATCAAGAATCTTTCGCAAACGTTTTAAATAATCAGGCCGGAGGGAACCATCTTTAAAATATCCGGTATTGATCCACGGTTGTGCTTTGGAATAACCCTGAGGAGAGCCGCCCTGCATATTAATTGTAAATGACAGGAGCCCGTATTGATGCCAAATTTTCATGTTCTTTACGAACTCCCGGGTATTTCTGTCACGATCCCATCTTCTGGTATCAGGATACGCCCAGTTATTGACCGTCTCAGGATTAAGGTCATCGAAAACACCCTGGACCATCCTTGAATTAAGCAAAAGTCCTTCTATTCTATTTTCCTTCCAATATCTGTTTTCATAAGTCGGCCTTCCGTTTATATAAAACTGATCTTCATGTATTTCAACTTTTGTTTTGCCATGACTGCGGGCAAAAATGAACAGGACGACCGGGATTATGGTGATCAAAGTAATTACAATATACTTCTTCATCAGGAATGACGTTTAATTATTGTATAACGGGCAAGGTAATTAAAATAAAAAAAATGACAGCACCAGAATCAGATTTCCATACTTATTTGCACTTTCGCAGTAAATTATCGGAATGTCAGTAACATATCAAAGATGAAGAAATCTATCTTAATACTTTCGGTTATTCTGCTTTCAGGAATAAACAACCTGTTTTCACAATCATCATCCGGAGTATCAGTATATCTGATAACCTGCGGACCCGGAACTGAAACTTATTCGATTTACGGACATTGCGCTCTCAGGATAGTGATACCGGAAAGAAATAGTGATTTTATTTATAACTGGGGAGTGTTTGATTTTAGTACCCGGCACTTTGCCTGGAAATTCGCTAAAGGCCGGCTTGATTATATGCTTGATACTGACCAATATGAAAAATTCCTGCAGAATTACCTTTATGAACAGCGATGGGTTCAGTCACAAAAGATTAATCTGGAGCCTGCAGAAATAAACACAATGCTCGGCCTGATCTCGGAGAACCTCAAACCTGAAAATATTAAATACCGGTATGATTTCTTTTTTGATAATTGCGCAACAAGAATCAGAGACCTGATTGAAAAATCGATGGGGAATAAGCTTGTATATCCGGTTCTGGGGAAAAAAGAGCTTTCCTCATTCAGAGATAAGATTGGGGAATATGAGCGTCCCTACCCATGGCTTAAAGCCGGAACTGACCTTTTGATCGGAACCGCGGGAGAGAAGAAGGTCAGTTTTCGCGACAAGATGTTCCTGCCCATAGACATGCAGAAAGGATTGTCTGAAGTATTGGTTAACCGTAATGGGAAAATGATACCGCTCCTTCAGAATCCTGAAACAGTGGTTGATTTTAGATCACCGGTTGTAAAGCCGCATTTATTTACCTCGCCGGTCTTTGTATTTTCCCTGGCACTTATCCTGATTATCATATTCTTTGCTACTGTTAAGAACAAAGGGGCTTTAAGAATTATTGATACCGCGATTTTTACAATCTTTTCAGTACTGGCACTGATGATGCTTTTCTTTAATTTCTTCACCGATCATGAGCAATTGAAAAGAAATCTTAACATAATCTGGCTCAGTCCCTTCATACTTCCGTGTCTTGTGGCAATAATAGGAATTAAGAAATGGGAAATCTGGTTTCGTATAGTTTTTGTTCTTTGCATTCTGGCATTTATTGTCCAGATTTTAATGCCCCATGCATTCAACAATGCATTTATACCAGTCTTGCTGACACTACTGCTGAGAAGTTCAGCCAGAGCCGGACTTAGCTGGAATCCGCTTTCCCTGGATCCAATTTAACACAACTTTAACACTCATTAACACCAATTTAGAGATTCAACGGTTTCCTTTGTGTACCTCATTTTGAACATGTTTTTGAGGTAATAAAATATTTTTAGATAGTTATTTTTGAAACCAAATTCTTAATATATGGAGCAGACGTCCGATATCAGATTACTGAATGAAAAAATTGAAAAGGAAAGCGCTTTTGTTGATGTCATCAGGATGGAAATGAATAAGGTCATTGTCGGACAGAAGCATCTGACTGACAGCCTGATGATCGGGTTGCTTGCCAATGGGCACATTCTTCTCGAGGGAGTTCCGGGACTGGCAAAAACCCTGGCCATCAAATCGCTGGCATCGATAATTGATGCAAAATTCAGCAGGATCCAATTTACTCCTGACCTTCTTCCGGCCGACCTGATAGGCACAATGATCTATAGCCAGAAGAAAGAGGAATTCATTGTCAAGAAAGGACCTGTATTTGCCAATTTTATTCTGGCAGATGAAATCAACAGGTCACCGGCTAAAGTACAAAGCGCCCTTCTGGAAGCAATGCAGGAAAGGCAGATAACGATCGGAGAATCAACATATCATCTCGATGAACCTTTTCTCGTACTTGCCACCCAGAATCCGATTGAACAGGAGGGAACTTACCCTCTTCCTGAAGCCCAGGTAGACAGGTTCATGATGAAGGTACTTATCGATTACCCGACAATGGACGAGGAGAAGCTCATTATCAGGGAAAACCTGGCGAAGGAATTCCCTAAGACAGGTAAAGTGTTGAAAGTATCCGACATAGTCAGGGCAAGGGATATTGTCCGGGAAGTTTATATGGATGAGAAGATCGAGAATTATATTCTCAATATAGTCTTCGCAAGCCGTAATCCTGAAAAATATGGATTGCCAGCTTTTTCCGGTATGATCTCTTACGGTGCATCTCCCAGAGCATCCATTTATCTTTCACTTGCAGCAAAAGCCTTTGCCTTTATCCGCCGGAGAGGGTATGTTATCCCGGAAGATATAAGGGCTATCTGTCCCGATGTTATGCGTCACAGGATAGGGCTCACATATGAAGCTGAAGCTGAAAATGTCAACCAGGATAAAATTATCTCGGAGATTCTTAACGTTGTTGAGGTTCCATAGGAATTTGCCCCGCACCCGCTGACATGCGGTGAAAAAATGTTTGAGGATAATAAGTCCCTTCAGGGGGATTTGGGGCTGAAAAACTGATACCAAAGAAAAACTTTGACAATTGTGGAAGCAACAGAACTTTTAAAGAGAGTAAGGAAGATTGAAATTAAAGCAAGGGGTCTCTCCAGGCATATTTTTGCGGGAGAGTATCATAGCGCTTTCAAAGGAAGAGGTATTGCTTTCAGTGAAGTCCGGGAATATCAGTATGGCGATGATATAAGGAGCATTGACTGGAACGTGACTGCCAGGTTTAATCATCCTTATGTTAAGATCTTTGAAGAAGAAAGAGAACTCACAGTTATGCTCCTCATTGATGTAAGCGGATCAGGCAATTTTGGCACCAGGGGAAGTTTTAAGCGTGATGTTATGACCGAAGTTGCAGCTGTTCTTTCTTTCTCAGCAATTCTGAATAACGACAAGATCGGCGTTATATTCTTTTCAGACAAGGTCGAAAAATTTATCTCACCGCAGAAAGGCAGAAAGCATATCCTGAGAATTATCAGGGAGCTTCTTGATTTTAGTTCGGCAAGCCTGAAGACCAGCCTTGATGAACCGCTGAGATTCCTTACCAACGGAATAAAAAAACGATGTACTGCATTCATCCTTTCCGATTTCATTGCCCCGGGCTTTGAAGAATCGCTGCGGATTGCTTCCAATAAACATGATATAGCTGCACTAAAAGTTTATGATCCTGTCGAAACCGCAATGCCCGATATTGGACTGATTAAGGTCAGTGATTCCGAAACTGGCGAAGATCAGTGGATAGATACTTCATCCAGGGCTGCAAGGCAGGCTTACGGTAAATGGTGGGAAAACCACCAGGAAGAGATCAAAAATATCTTTAAAAAATGCGGCGTTGATTCAGCCTGGTTAAGGACCGATGAGGATTATGTTAAACCTTTGATAAAATTATTTGAAAGCAGATAATTATGAACAGGTCACTTATTGCGATGTTATGTATTCTTTCAGCAGGCTCAATCCTTTATGGACAGGAAGTGACCGTATCAGCCAGATTTGACACCTCAAGGGTTTTAATAGGTGATCAATTCCATTATACCGTAACAATAGATAAGCCGGATGGCATTCACCTTAATATTAAAACATTCAGGGATACCTTATGCAAGAATATTGAAATACTTGGCGGACCTGTTCTGGATAGCATGGTAACTTCAGCAGGCAGGGTCAGGATTAAAAGCATGTACCTTGTAACTTCTTTCGATTCAGGATTTTACCAGGTTCCGCCTGTTTATGCCGAAATTAAGGATCCGGCCGGTATAAGAAGATTCTATTCCGAATACACTCCGCTTGAGGTAATGCGGGCGAAAATGGCTCCTCCGGATTCCGCAGCTAAGATATTTGATATTATAAAGCCTTACAAAGCGCCGGTTACTCTTGGGGAGATTCTTCCGTATTTACTTATCGGGATTCTGGCCCTTGCAGCTATCTGGGGAATTGTTATCCTGGTCCGGAAATATATGAAGCCAAAAGGGATTCCTGAACCGGCAGTGAATCCTGATCCTGCACACGTTATAGCATTCCGCGACCTTGAAGAGCTTCAGAGAGAACAGCTCTGGCAAAAAGGTGAGGTAAAACAATTTTATTCCAGGCTGACTGAGATTATTCGTCAGTACCTGGAAAACAGGTTTGCAGTTTATTCTCTTGAGATGACAACATCTGAAACACTTGAGGCGCTGCTGAAGACCGGATTCAGGAAAGATGAATCATACAATATTCTCAGAACGGTACTTAATGGTTCTGACCTTGTAAAATTCGCTAAATACAAACCGGACCCTTCCGAAAACGAAAATCATTTTTCCGGCTCGTGGAAGTTTGTTGAAGCTACATTGGTTAAGGAAGAACTGGTTGCAAATGATGTTAAAGAGAAGAGATCATGACGGGAATCGTATTTGCTGAGCCTTTATTTCTATGGCTGCTGGTTCTTGTTCCGGCTATGATTGCTTTTTATGTCCTGCGTCAGCAGAAAACATCTGCCTCGCTGCAGGTCCCCGGTTTACAGCCCTTCGGGAAAACAGGCAAAACATTCCGGAACTACCTCAGGCATATTCTTTTTGGATTCCGGGCTGCAGGGGTTGCTTTATTAATAATAGTGCTTGCCAGGCCTCAGAAAACAGATAAGTTCCAGAGTGCAACCACCGAAGGAATTGATATAATGCTGGCCCTTGATATTTCAGGTAGCATGCTTGCCCGCGATTTTAAGCCGGACAGGCTTGAGGCATCCAAAAATGTGGCCACAGAATTTATTTCCGGAAGACCCTATGACAGGATCGGACTTGTAGTTTTCAGCGGGGAAAGCTTTACCCAGTGCCCGCTGACCACCGACCATGCTGTTCTCGTAAATCTCATGCGTGAAATCCAGAGTGGAATGATTGAGGATGGTACAGCCATAGGCGACGGTCTGGCTACCGCTATCAGCAGGATAAAGGATTCTGAAGCCAAAAGTAAGGTTATAATCCTCCTTACTGACGGAGTTAACAACAGGGGTGAAATTGCTCCTTCCACTGCAGCTGACATTGCAAAAACTTATGGGATAAGAGTTTATACTATCGGGGTCGGAACTCAGGGAATGGCACCTTATCCGGTGCAGACCCCTTTTGGAATGCAATTCCAGAATATGCCGGTGGAAATCGATGAAGCCCTTTTGAGGGATATAGCTTCCAAAACAGGCGGAATGTATTTCAGGGCCACTGACAATGATAAGCTGACTCAGGTTTACTCCGAAATTGACAAACTGGAGAAGTCAAAAATCGATGTAAGGCAGTTTACCCGCAAAGAGGAGAGATACCTGTTACCGGCAATAATTGCATTTATCATGCTTGGTCTTGAAGCCTTTTCAAGGGTAACAATTTACAAATCCTTAACTTAATCTGCGAGCCATGCAGTTATTCAGATTTGCAAATCCTGATTTTCTTTACCTGTTGCTGTTGCTTCCTGCTCTGGTTGTTCTATGGATCGTGAATGAGATAAGAAAAAAGAAAGCGCTCCGGCGGTTAGGAAATATTGACCTGGTTAATAAGCTGCTTCCGGAATATTCCGGAATCCGTCCGTCATTTAAATATGCCCTTGCAATTATAGCATTATCGGCTGTTATTATAATCCTTGCCAGACCACAGTTCGGTTCAAAGCTTGAAGAAGTTAAGAAAGAAGGTGTCGAGGTCATAATAGCACTCGATGTCAGTAATTCAATGCTTGCTGAAGATATTCAGCCGAACAGGCTTACAAGGGCAAAGCAGGCACTGGAAAGGCTGATAGATAATCTTCAGAACGACAAGATCGGCTTAATTGTATTCGCCGGCGATGCCTATACCCAGATACCAATAACAACAGATTATATTTCAGCTAAAATGTTCCTTTCATCAATAGGTCCCGAAATGGTTCCTAAACAGGGAACAGCTATTGGGGCTGCAATTGACCTGGGAATGAGGTCATTCTCTCCCGGAGAAGGTAGGAGTAAGGCTATGATAATCATAACTGACGGTGAGAATCATGAGGATGACCCGGTTTCTGAAGCTACCGATGCATTTAAAGCCGGGATCGTCATCCACACCATAGGGATCGGTTCTCCTCAGGGATCACCGATACCTGTTACAACAAACGGGAAAATGGATTACCTTAAAGATTCTAAGGGGAATATTGTAATTACAAGGCTGGATGAAGATATCCTTAAAAAAATTGCAATTGCCGCAGGTGGAAACTATGTCAGGGCAAGCAATTCAAATATTGGCCTTGATGAGTTGTTTGGACAGATAAAAAAGATGAAAAAACAGGATCTCGAAAGCAAAATGTACACTGAGTACAACGACCAGTTTCAGATTTTTGCAGTAATTGCACTGTTTTTTCTTATTCTTGATTTCATTATCATGGAAAGAAAAAACAGAAAGCTGGCAACCATCCGACTGTTTAAATTTAAGGTATAATATATTCATTGATAAAAATATGTTTATAAGTCGTTTTCACAATAAACAAAATTACAGAACACCAGCTTTATTAGCTTTCCTGTTCATTGCATCCTCATACTCTCTGCCTGGCCAGGCTGATAAAAAATTTATCCGGCAGGGTAACAGGGAATTCGGAAAAAATAACTATTCAGATTCTGAAATATCTTACAGGAAAGCTCTGGATAAGAACAAGGAATCAGCTGATGCAGTTTTTAACGTTGGAGATGCCCTTTATAAGCAAAAAAAGTATGAAGATGCAGGTAAGGAGTTCCTTGAGAATCATAGTATGAGCGAGGAAAAGGGAAAGAAGTCCGCAAGTCTCTATAACCTGGGGAACTCGCTCCTGATGTCAAATAAAATAAAAGAAAGCATCGAGGCTTATGAAAATTCCCTTAAGCTCGATCCCCTGAACATGGAAGCTAAATTTAACCTTGCGTATGCACAGGATCTCCTGCAGAAACAGCAGCAACAGCAACAACAGCAGCAAAATGATCAGAATAAGAACCAGGATAAAAAAGATCAGAACAAGGACCAGCAGAACAATCAGGATAAAAAAAATCAGAACCAGGACCAGCAGAAAGATCAGCAGCAACAAAAACAGCAGGATCAACAGATCTCAAAGGCCGATGCTGAAAGAATTCTGAATGCACTTGCCAATGATGAGAAAAAAGTCCAGGAAAAGGTTAAACTTGATAAAGCAATGAAGGAAAAAGTCAGGACCGTAATAAACTGGTAGCACCAAATTCTGAAGATGAAAAAGACATTATTATATTATTTATTTCTGCTTGTATCAATTACAGGATATTCCCAGGATATAACGGTTCAGGCCGAATATCCATCCGTAGTGGAGGAAGGTCAGCAGTTTACCGTAACCTGGGCTGTCAATTCAGGAGGTGGTGAGTTTTCGGCGCCCTCATTTGAGGGATTTTATAAGCTTATGGGTCCTCAGACCTCTTATAGTTCAAGCACCCAGATTATCAATGGGAAAATATCTACCCAGACATCCTATAGTTATGTGTACTATCTGCAGGCTGTAAATACTGGTAAATTTGTGATCCCGCCTGCCATCTACACACTGAAAAACAGAACATACACCTCCGATTCCATGAATATCGAGGTTATTTCAGGCAATGCTGCGCAGAGCCCATCTGCCCGGAGTGGAAACACTGATCAGAACACCCCGGAAGTTGAGACCTCCGGCAGAGATCTTTTTGTGGATATTTCTCTAAGTAAGGCTAATGTTTATGCAGGCGAAGCTATTGCCGCCACGGTTAAAATCTATACACGCTCCAACCTGGCCGGAATAAATGAAATTAAGTACCCTGACTTTACCGGCTTTCTGAAGACAGACATCGAAACACCACCATTAAATTCCCTGAGACAGGAGAATATTAATGGAAAGATCTATGGGACCGGGGTAATCCAGCAATTTCTGTTGTTCCCGCAAATTACAGGGCAAATTACTATCGACCCTGTTCAGATTACCGTCTTGCTTCAACAGAGATCAGGGCAGTCAGATCCATTCTTTGGCGATTTCTTTTCTACATTTGAGACTGTTCCAAAAGTGCTTGTTAGCAAGCCTGTTACAATTAATGTGAAGCCATTGCCCGGATCAATACCAGCTGATTTTTCCGGCATTGTCGGCAAGATCGATCTGAAAGGAAATGTTACAAGGGATTCTGTAAATGTAAATGATCCTGTCAACTTCAGGATAACGATCTCCGGAAGCGGTAATCTCAAGCTTGCTGAAGCTCCATCACTGAAATTATCACCGGATATCGAACTATATGATCCCAAGGTTACTGATAATATTAAAAGCAGCCTCACCGGAGCTTCGGGTCAGAAGACATTTGACTACCTTTTGATACCCAGGCACTTCGGCGACTTTACCATACCTCCGGTCACTTACTCCTATTTTGATGTTACAGCAGGCAGATATGAACGCCTTCAGACAGGAGAATTCCATTTTTATGCCCGTAAAGGAAATGAACAAAATACAGGTATTACTGTGTATGGCGGCGTTTCGAAGGAGGATGTACAGTATGTAGGAAAGGATATCCGGTTCATAAAAAATAAACCTGGCAGGCTCACCAGATCATCAGGAACAATTCTTGGACAACGTTCATTTTATAGCGGATATGTTATTGCTTTGCTGTTGTTTCTATCTGTTTTGTTTATAAGAAGAGAGCACGTAAGACGTAACTCAGACCTTGCAGCTGTCAGGAATCGCAAAGCCGGTAAAACAGCAGTCAAACGCCTGCGTCAGGCGTCGGTGTGTCTTAAGAATGGAGAGACAGATAGATTTTATGAAGAAATACTCAAAGCAATATGGGGTTATCTCAGTCACAAGCTTAATATTAATGTTTCTGATCTTACCAGAAATAATGCTGTATCCATTTTGAGGGATAATGGAATAGGGGATGAAGAAATCAATATGTTAATTGATATTCTTGATACTTGTGAGTATGCAAGGTATGCACCTTCGGCATCCGGAACGGGAGCATCCGGGGTGTATGAAAATACTTCCCGGTTTATCAAATCAATTGAGAACTTAATAGGCTAGTCTATGAATCTTAAAGCCCACTATATATTATTGGTAGTCATTGCCTCATTTATCTTTTCTCCGCTCAGATCGCAGGACTCGAAAGAAGAAAAATTTAATAAAGGCACGGAATTATATGCAGGTGGTGATTACGAAAAAGCCCTTCAGCTTTGGACTGAAGTTTATAATACCGGATACCGTTCAGCCGAGCTTGACTATAATATTGGTAACGTATATTTTAAACTAAAGAACGTCCCGGGTGCTATACTCTTCTTTGAAAGGGCACATCTACTGAAGCCTGCTGATAAAGACATCAGTTATAACCTGGCAATTGCCAAAACTCTTGCAGTTGACCGGTTTAATGAAATACCCGAACTTTTTTTTGTAAAATGGTATGATTTTGTTTCACTGGTTTTCTCGTCTGACCTGTGGGCAAAAACCAGCATTATCACTTTCATCCTTTGCCTTGTCTGTCTTTCAGTATATTTCTATTCTTCAAAATACAGGCTCAAAGTATCAGGTTTCTGGTTTGCTGTACTTCTTGTGGTCATTTCAGTATTCTCCATTGCTTTCTCATTTCGTAACCGGACACTTGTACATAACAGCCAAACAGCAATAATCTTTGCTCCACAGGTTGATGGTAAAAGCTCCCCGGATGCCAGCGGAACAAATCTCTTCGTCCTTCACGAAGGGACTAAAGTGACGGTCGGCGATAAGGTCGGTGACTGGTTTGAGATCGTCCTTTCGGATGGCAACAAAGGATGGATTCCTTCAACCAGCCTGGAAATTATTTGAAAGCCTTGCAACTAATTTATTATCTTTATTGTCAGATAATAAACTGGCACACTAATTCCTACCCTGTATGAAAAAGCTTCTTTTCTTATCAATGGTCATTCTGGTTGTATTATCATGTAAAAAAACCCGGTTTGAACCAAAAGGACCTACTGATATCCGGATCAAAAATATTTCAGACCAGATCTTTCAGGAGGTGGTGGTTAATATAAATGGTGAAAAGGATACTCTTTATAATATAGCTTCCAACACTTATTCCGATTACAGCCGGTTTGAAATTGCCTATACGAAAGCTGAAATATCCGCAAAAATTAATGGTGTAATATTTACAACCGGACCAGTGGATTACACATATCTTAATTATATCGGGCTGATGAGAATTACATATGTGATATGGATAAAAGATTTCGCAGGAAAGAAACTGGAGATTAATGACGTAATTCCTGAAGAAGCATTGGTATTAAAATAATACATTTGCCATTATTGCTTTAATAATGGCGGAAATAATTACAGCCTGTCCTCGGAATTGTTACAGCACCTGCTCATTCAAAGTTATTGTTGAAAACAACAGGATCAGGAGAATTCTCCCATTTAGTGAAAACAAGGCAACACCTGAAGGTCCATGTATAAAAGGACTTTCATATATTGAAAGGGCCCATTCCCCGGAACGTATTATACATCCTCTTATCAGAAATTCGGGAGGAGAATTTTCCCGCATCCCGTTGAATAGTGCTTTTGACCATATCTGCGAAAAGCTTTCAATGCTGAAAAACCGATATGGCTCTGAAAGCATCATGTGGTACCGGGGCAGTGGAAATTCAGGATTGACAAACGAGATTGGTACAGCCTTCTGGAGAGAATTCGGCGGGGCGACGACTACTTATGGGAATCTGTGCTGGCCCGCAGGACTGGAAGCTGTGCGGCTTACACTAGGGTCCGTAAAACATAATGTGCCATGGGATTTGAAAAATGCAGGAACGATAATAATCTGGGGGAAAAATCCCGCGGAGACCAATATCCAGGAGATGTCTTTTATAGCATCTGCCAGGGAGAAAGGTGCAAAAATCATTTGTGTCGATCTTCGAAGGACACCAACCACAGATAAGGCAGATCTGCTTCTATGTCCCAGGCCGGGAACTGATGGCGCACTTGCACTTGCTACCTGCCGGATCCTGATCAGAGAAGGCCTGACAGATAATGAATTTATAAGAAATAATGTGCTGGGCTTCCATCAATTCAGCAACAGTCTTACTATAACTCCTGCTGAAGCTGAGAATATTACCGGTATTCCCGCTTCAGATATTACTGATTTTGCATTTGCAATAGCGCGGGGCGCTCCGGTAACTTTTATACCTGGTTACGGATTGCAACGGCATTTAAATGGAGGGCAAACAATCCGTTCGATTCTTGCATTGGCAGTTATTACCGGAAATATCGGGAAGACAGGAGCAGGCTTTAACTTCGCCAACCTCCAGGGATATATTTTTGATTCAGTTAAAGAACCATTGTCATATTATCCTGATCCGCAGCATGATAAACCATTCAGAAGAAGCCTTTCCATGGCTAAGCTGGGTAAGGATATGATGCGGCAGAATGAACCTCCGCTAAAGGGAGCATGGATAGAAAGGGGAAATCCGGTCCTTCAGTCTCCGGATTCAGGAAATGTCATTAAAGCTTTTTCTGAGCTGGAATTCAAAGTTGTTGTCGACCAGTTTATGACTGACACTGCAGCAATGGCAGACATAATACTTCCTTCCAAGGATATTTTTGAGCAATCGGATATAATCAGCTCTTACTGGTCGCCATATATACAGCTCAAACCAAAAATACTGGAACCTGAGGGAGAGGTAATCACTGAAAGCGAGATATGGTTTCATCTGGCCCGGCGCTTAAAATTGGAAATTAATAATCGACTTCTGCCAGAACCCGGAAATGAAAATATTGAGAAGTGGCTTGAGGAAAGAATAAGCGGATACTCAGAGATTACACTGGCTGATTTAAAGAAAGGTCCTGTTATAGCCCCGGGTCTTCAGCACATAGCTTACGAGGATCTTAAATTCGATACTCCCTCAGGAAAAATAGAGCTCCTGTCTTCAGAAGCAAACACAAGATGGGGTGTATCGCACCTGCCTGAATTTCAATCAATGAGATCAGACCATGATCCGGTTAAATTTCCACTGGCTTTTGTAACGCCTAATACGGGGTCAAGGATTCATTCGCAATTTGGCAACCTTAATATCATTTCATCAGTGGTTTCTCCCCCGGCACTGGAAATCTCACCCGATGATGCTCTGGAGAGAAATATCAGAACAGAAGATAAGGTCAGGATTTTCAATGGCACCGGCGAAATTATAGTTAAGGCCAGAGTCTCTGAAAAAGTGCCACCGGGTATCGTAATTCTTCCAAACGGGATATGGCTGAGTGAAGGAGGAGGAGGAAATATTCTCACAAGCCCTTCGGAAACTGATATGGGATTTGGCGCTGCATTCCACGATGCAAGTGTAGAAGTTGAAAAAGTGCCGGTAAAATGAGCAAAGGATTTATATATGACCTTTCGAGATGCGTGGACTGCAAGGCATGCATAGCAGCCTGCATTCTTGAAAACGGATGGAATTTTCAGCCAAGACATATTTACATGTCAGAAATTAATGCAGGGAACGCTCTGATTATCAGGAATCTGTCAATGGCATGCAATCACTGTGAAAATCCTTCATGCCTCTCGGGTTGTCCTTCAGGCGCTTATTCAAAAGACGAATCCACAGGTGCTGTCCTGATAAATGAAAAGAAATGCATTGGCTGTAATTACTGCAGGTGGAACTGCCCGTATCTTGCTCCAAAGACTGATCCGGTAACCGGCCTTATAGGTAAATGTAATTTATGTCTTGGTTCCATTGAGGAAGGGTTTTTACCGGCATGTGCATCAGGGTGCCCCACAGGTGCGCTGAATTATAACGTAATAACCGGGATTCCCGGTTATTCAGTGCCTGAATGGGTCCCGGGAAAAAAGCTTGATCCTAAGATCCGGATTAAGGAACAGAATGAAGTGAAGACGCTAAAAATTGTTCCTGAAAAATATTTCCATGCCGGGACCGAAATATTGCCAGATATTAGTAAATCGATCTCCGGAGTATGGAGTCTCATAGCTTTTTCATTCCTGACGATTTGGTCAGTAAGCGCCCTGGCGTCTTCATTTCTGTCAGGAAAGCTTCCCGATCCGGTATTATTCTTTTCATTGATTGCAGCTTCAGGCTTCTTTTCAATATTTCACCTTAGGAAGAAATTCCGGGCCTGGAAAGCTGTTGCCAATATCGTACATTCTCCTCTTAGCAGGGAAATAGCCGCGTGGATAGGTTATTGTGTTATTTCTGCTGCGGCGCTGTTTTCGGAGTATCCCGCCCTGATCATTACTGCCTCGGCGACAGGATTGATCCTGCTTCTGTTAATTGACACTGTATATACAAACTCTGATAAAAGGATCAGATTTATGCTTAACGGAGGCCAGGCGCTCATGACCGGTCTTCTAATGATTTCATTTTTTGCCGGCTTGAAGGTCCCATTTATTTTTATCGCAATTATTAAATTTGCATCATCAGTATCAAATATCTTTTATGATTATAAAGGATTGACAATGCCAGCGTTGCGATTTGTTCGCCTGGCGATTTTGATGATAACAGGAATATGCCTGATAACTGGTATCTCATATAATGATATTGCATTAAGTTTTATATTTATGACAGGTGAGTTGGCTGACAGGATTCTATACTATAACGATTTTGAACCGGTCACCATAAATTCCGTTTATAACAAACAAAATAACTGATATGAAGAAAAAGGAAGTAAACAGTTCACGCATCCCGGTTTACAGGGATGCCGGTTTTGAACTTTATGACGCGGAGACAGCTGCCGGAGCATTTTCAGGAGAAGAGCAGCCTGAACGTGAACCCGGCTTATATATCTATTCACGTTACCGGAATCCGACCGTGGTTGCTGCCGAAGAGGAGGTTTTGAAGCTCGAAGGATCAGCGTGGGCTCTGCTTACCCAGTCCGGGATGTCAGCCGTTGATATTGCACTTTCAATATTTCAGGCAGGAAGGAATACTAAGCCCTGGCTATTTTTCAGTGAAATATATGGCGGGACATTATCATTTGCGGATTCAGTCCTGAAAATTCGAAGAGGACTTGATATTCATAGCTTTTACCCTGAGAATGAGAGATACAACCAAAGGTCATTTGAAACTCTGGTGCAGGAACTTCATCCGGAGATCGTATATCTTGAAGTGATCTCAAATCCGATGCTTATTGTAACCGATGCAATCAGCATAATTAAAACTGCAAAAAAATACGGGGCGAAAGTCATAGTTGACAATACCTTTGCCACACCGGCCTTGTTCCGCCCACTCGAAAATGGAGCCGATATAGTTATTCACAGCGCAACCAAATATTTTTCCGGTCATGGTAATCTGACTGCAGGTATATTATGTGGAAATGACAATGAAATTCTGAAAGCCGCAATTGAGTACAGAAAGTTCGTTGGTCATATGCTTTCGCCTGACGACGCCTACAGGCTGAATACTCAGATCCAGACATTCAGGCTCAGATTCAAACAGCAATGTATGAATGCCGTACAGATTGCCGGATTATTTTCAGACTCGGACAAGATCCGTAAAGTGTGGTTTCCGGGATTAAAGAACCACCCGACTCATGAGGAGGCTGTTAAAATGTTTGGCGATAAGGGATTTGGAGGAATGGTCACATTCGATTTCGCCGGAAGATCACCAGAAGAAAAGAGAAGCAGACGCGATAGCTTTATAAGAAATGTATCAGGTAAAATAAAGCTCATTCCGAGTCTTGGAGATCCGAAGACGATACTGCTTCCTGTTGAATCTGTATGGGGTGTAAAATATCCTGAGCCAGGGATGGTGCGCATGTCGGCAGGTTTTGAAGACACCGGTGAGCTCATTCTGACTCTTAAGGCAGCTATCTCCAGTCTATAGGGCTCATTCCGTTAAGAACCAGATACTCATTGCATTTGCTGAAGTGCTTATTCCCGAAGAAGCCTCGAGAAGCTGATAGAGGAGAGGGGTGTACTGATTCGAGCACAAGGTGCCTTGTCCTGTCGATTGATTCTCCCTTCTTCTGTGCATATGCCCCCCAGAGGAAAAACACGAGGTTGCTTTTATCCAAATTAAGTATTCTGATAACCGAATCGGTAAAATCTTCCCAGCCTTTTCGTTGATGAGAGCCGGCCATATGTGCCCTTACAGTAAGTGTTGCATTCAGAAGGAGAACACCCTGTCCGGCCCATCGTTCAAGGTTTCCAGAAAAAACAGGTTTGTAACCAGTATCTGATTCTATTTCACTGAAGATATTCCTCAGGCTGGGAGGGAAGTCAACTCCTTCCCGGACAGAGAAACATAACCCGTGAGCCTGTCCCGGACCATGATAAGGATCCTGACCAATTATAACTGCTTTTACCTTATCGAAAGGACACCTGTTGAAGGCGTTGAATATTTGTCCGCCAGGCGGATATATGGTTTTTGATCTGTATTCCTCCTTTACGAAATCAGAAAGCCTGATAAAATAATCCTTTTCAAATTCTTCCGATAATCTTGATTTCCAGCTGGGCTCTATTTTGACATCCATTAGTTAAAGTCTGATTGTTTGATAAATCAAAACTACATCTTCTTAACGGTCGGCCCCCTTCAAAAGGAGCGAAAAGTTTTGAATTATACTTATTTAACTTTGGGGGTGTTGAAAAAGTCGTGGAAATTGTGATCTTCCCTTTGTGTTCCTTTGTGATGTACTTTGTGATCCTTTGTGTTTCAATATCTTAGGATTAAACACAAAGGGCACAAAGGTTTGCACTAAGGCACACAAAGAACTTTTTCTACAGCCCCTACCCCAGACGTCACCGTCTGGGGGGAGGTGGTGCCTTTTGAGACAGCCTCTTTTTCTGATTGCATAAATATTATTGCAAAGAGATAAGCATCATAATTTTGCCGGTTCCTGAACCGGAGAAGCTTTCTACAGCTTTGCCGATTATAGCATTTCGTCTCTTTTCGTTCTCTGAAAGTATCTTTTTAAGTTCATCAAAATCTTTTGCAGTATTTACATCAAGAAGAGTCCATTTCATAGCTGTTCCGGGAATTGATGAAGAAGTCAGAAGATCTCCGGGTACAATTGATCCATTTTCATTTGTTACCTTTACCGGAACACGTCCGCTCAGTGCCAGGCGGGTTGCAATACCACCATCGGCTGTTTTGGAAGTCTTATCATCTGTAACCAGTTCAGATCCCATAACAATAAATGGTTTGGTGGAAATCACACCAACCACACTGGTCTGATAAGCTTTTTCGGATTTGATAACACTTTCCTTATTTTTAGGATCGGCAATAACTACATCTCCCGGTCCTGTATTAGCCCTGGTATCCCGGTAATATTCAGCAACATCAGCAGCAACACCATTTATATAGTCAGTATACAAATAGTCATTATTTATGATGTCGGCGTATAATCCCATATATGTTCCGGAGGTTCCGGTGTTATAAAAATATCCACTGTAATAATAGTTTACACTTGCATCAGCCCTGTTGACATAAGATTTAATTCCATATACTGAAGTAGTTGTCAGATAGCCAATCCGGGGAATATAAATCCGCATTGTTCTTTTATCATTCAGGCTTATATTTGCATGTTCCCCGAGAAAGATTGAGCGTCCATTTTTAAAGATAGTAACCGCATTTGATCTGTCGGTACTGCTTAATCCGTTTCCAACAACAAAAACAGGATCGGTATTCACCCATTTTGTGGAGTCGCCTGTAATTTCATTAAACTGGCCTATCACAAATGAACCGTAAGCTTTTGAATATGTATTATTCCCAAATGCTGTAGCATAATACCCTGTTGCCAGGTTATTGTATCCGGCAGCATATGTATTTGTATTAACTGCCTTGTTTGAGATTCCAATAGCAACGGCACCGAACGCAGTTGCATCGTTATTTGATCCAAAAGCGATACCTCCTTTATCAGATAAATTACCGTTACCTATTGATATGGAATATTTACCATTCGCGGTATTAGCCCTATTAAATGTGATAGCCCTGAAAAGTGGTACAATAATCGGAGTCCTTATTATAAAATCTCCGGCTTTAGTCTCTCCATCACCCGAATCGCCCTTACCGGAAGAGAAATATGGAAGCAGACTGTATGTATAACTGTAATATGATCCCAGGGCCAGTGAAAGCTCCCCGTTAGCTGCTGACTGATATCCAATAGCGGTTGAATTGATTCCTGTTGCACTTGATCCATTACCCAGTGCAAGTGCGTTGGTGTTTGTTGATTGTGAAGTGTATCCAAATGCGAATGATCTGTAACCTGATGCTATTGAGCCTGAACCGAGTGCATAAGAGTCATCACCAGTGGCTTTTGATCCGTTTCCAAATGCAAAAGCATTGTTAGCAATAGGTGTAGTTCTGGATCCCGCAACTGAATTTTTTCCAATCGCAGTTGAATAATCACCCAATGCATTCGTTCTATAACCAAAGGCCTGTGAATAATTGCCCATAGCAATCGATTTGTAACCAAGTGCAGTCGAATAATTACCCACACTGTCAACTGAGCCGATATGAACATTACCCGCGAGAAATGCATTTTTTACAGGGTACCATAGAATCTGGGGTGAACCTGCAACTGTATTGACGGTTGAAGCACCGGTAAGGTTAAAGTACATATCACTAATTCCACCCTTTTCGGCACCATATCCGCCTACAGCAAATCCTCCCTTAGTGCTTGTTCCTTTTACCTGAGGCGGAGCAGGATCAATATAAATCCTGACACTGTCCTTATCAACATAAAGAAATTTTTGTGACGTAGCTTTTTCAGCGCCAAATCCTCCAACTGCAAAGCCACCCTTAGTGCCCTTTGTCCCATCCGACACATATGCTCTTATTCCTTCATTATATACCGCAAAAACAGGCTGCCCGTCTTTCCTTCTGACTTCAAATAGTGCCTGTGATCCTGCATCATTGTCACCCACTACTTCAAGCTTGGGGACTTTTGTTAATCCCTTTGCCGAGTCGGCAACCATTGAATATGGAACTGACCACATCTGTGTGGTTCCCATCAGTAACCACTCACTATTATAGTAGATCTCAGTCATGAGAAACTTCGGAGACTTATCCCATTCAATGGCGCTGAACTTTGCTGCGGTTCCTCCGGTTTGTGTTCCGTTACCCACAACCAGCGTAAATAATCCAATACTATTTGTAGAAACAGAAGAATGCTCTTCTTTATAGAAGATCGTACCTCCGGTGGATAATGACTGTATTGTAAACCTTGTCTTTAATGCGGCTCCTACAATTGGATTGCCTGAACCGTTACGGGCGATTGCCTGATAGTTAAAACCCTGCGGAACCTGAGCTGTTCCAATAAAAATTGTTGTTGCAAAAAGGGAAAAAACAAGGAGTAGCTTTGTTTTCATGGAAGTGGATATTAAAGAATATATGAAATCATTACATAAATTATAAAATTATCAAATAATCAGTGTATTTTAAAATTAATTACACCAACTGAGCCTACTTTTTGACAAAGTATAGAACCTTTCATTCTTATCCGGTTCTTTTTGTTGACTAATTTTCAAAGGAATAAGTTGCAGAGTGTTAATAATTAACACTATTTGAACACCAGCGAACAAAAATTTGAAGCCAAAGCAGGAATCTTCTTTAATTGTTAACTTTATAATAAAAATGGCCCTTGAAACCGAACGGAAATTTCTTGTTACAGGCGAATTCAGGCACCTTGCGGTAAGTTCGCTGGAAATTGTCCAGACTTATTTATCAATTGATGCCGGCAGGACTATCAGATTGAGGATTTCAGGGAGTGAAGCTTTTCTTACAATCAAAGCCCGACCGGAAGGGAACTCCATTACACGTAAGGAATGGGAATTCAGGATCCCGGTATCAGATGCTATGGAGCTGATGAAGATTTGCCTTCCCGGGAAAGTTGAAAAAACAAGATATATTGTCCCTGCCGGTCAACATACTTACGAGGTGGATGTTTTTCATGGTAAAAATGAAGGACTGGTAATTGCAGAGATTGAGCTTACTTCAGAATCTGAAGAATTCGGAAAACCGGATTGGCTGGGGGATGAAGTTACCGGAAAACCTGAATACTATAATGCGAACCTTATTAAATGACTTGCTTTTATAAAACTTTTGAATAGATCTGTTTGGGATCACCGGGACCGTAGAAATCTTTCAGACTTGCATGCAGCTCATACCCGTTCCGCTTATAAAATCCTTCTGTTGCAGAATATAATGGTCTTCCTGAAGTCTCTATCCAGAGTATTTTCCCGCCTCGCTTCCTGACATCATCTTCACATGCTTTAAGAAGCGCAGATCCGAGTTTCTTATGCCTCGAATTATCATGAACAGCTATCCAGTATAATTCCCAGGAGTGAACTGAAAATTCGTTTTTCCCATAATTTGCAAATGCAACAACTCCGTCTTCATCTTCAGCTTTCATCCAATAATAACCGCTTTCCTCCATTCCCAGGGAAAGTGTCTCATCAGCAAGTTCGAGGGCAGTTGCGATTTCAAACTCATAAAAGAAATCAGTGGACCTGAGAATCTCTTCAATTTTATTTCTGTCTGAACTGGTGATTCCTTCCGTAATTGTTGTCATCCGGTTAATAATTTAAATCGTTAATTATCCTGAGCAGGACATCCGGAAAAGGAAGTCCCGCAGCAACAGTCGCAGCAACAAGTCCGCTGTCAGGCGACATGCATGGATTTGCGTTGACTTCAATAACGAATGGATCATTTTTTTTATCTACTCTCATATCGACCCTTGCATAACCTTTCAACCCGAAGACTTTCCAGCATTCAAGTGCGGCCAGCATTATCTTTTCCCTGAGAGAAGAATTGAGCTTTTCATTCGGGAATTCCCTTCTGGTATTTTCATATTCAAAGGTCCCTTCTTCCCATTTAGCCCTGAAATCAACAATTTTGGGCATATGGCTTTCAAAATTATGAAAAACCATTTCTGCCGGAGGCAATACCTCAGGTCCGTTTTCTCCCGCAAGTACGCTGATATTGAATTCCCGTCCGTCAATGAAATCTTCAATAATCCAGTGAGTGTCATTGAAGGTTTTAAGTTTTTCACTGAATTCAGGAGTATAAACAAATACAGACTCTCCTGTAATGCCCAGGGAACCATCCTCCCATATTGGTTTAATAATATATGTATTTCCCTTAATAAGCTGGTTCCACTGAGATGGAAAGTACCCACCCGGATTATTAATACCTGCCTTTTTCAGGGTTTTACTGGTCAGCGACTTGCTTGTAGTAATAAACATTGCCTCTACAGGATTCCCGGAATAGGGAATTGAATGCATATTAAGAAGTGCGGGCACAAAATAACACAGCTCACCTTTATTATTTATTGACTCAACCAGGTTAAAAACAAAGTCAGGTTTATTTGCAGCCAGTTCAGCTACCTCATTCATAAAATTTAAAGTAATACCTTTTCTGTAGGTTTCAATCCCCAGCTTGTCAAGGTTCTTCTCAATATACTCCACCTGATCAAGAACATCGAGCTCATCAGGCAGGGCATTCTCCCTGGGCTGATTGTACAGAATACAACATCTCTTCCTTGTCATAAAACAAGCTTGTGTCGTTTAATTGCTGAATTTATTATCATCTCCATCAGTGTCTGATAATCGATCCCCATCATCCTGGATAATATCGGAAGGTCCGAGTCTACAGGATGCAACCCGGCAAGAGGGTTGACTTCCATAAAGCACACTCGTCCTTTCCTGTCGGTTTTTACATCTACCCGGCCTGCATCAACTCCTCCGAGTGCCTTCCAGACGTTTAATGCAACTGCTTTGCATTCCCCTGAGAATTCTTTTGCCATAGGGATGTATTTGCAGAACTCCTGGTAATTCTCCTTGAATTCGACTGAATAGGGGAGATTATCCTTGCATACGATTTCCATTCCCCCTATTGCAACAGCTTCATTGCCCGATCCGATAACACCTACAGTAAATTCACGACCGGGGAGATATTCCTCAACAAGAGCAGGCTGGTTAAACCTGGTAAGGATCCATTCAGCCATTTCCCTGAGTTCGGCGGGTGACTTTAAAAGGCTCTTCTCATTGATCCCTTTCCCTGTGCCTTCAGATACCGGCTTAATGAACAATGGGTATTGAAGATTACATTTCTTAATATCCTCCCCGGATGTGATCAGCATTCCCGGACTCACCGGGACGCCGGCTGCTGAAACAATCAGCCTTGTGAGATATTTATTCAGCGATATTCCCAGAATCACAGGACCGCTGAAGACGTATGGTATCTGATATTGATCAAGAATAGCCGGGACAACTGATTCCCTTCCATCTCCATAAAGACCTTCCACAATATTAAATACCAGATCCCACTTTTTGCCCGCTGAAAGAGCATCAATCAGCTGGAAACAGTTACCAATCTGTTCTGTCTCAAATCCTATTTTGCACAGGGCACCATCAATTGCATTAACAGTATCCTGTTTATCAAATTCAGCAGTATCCTCCATGGAATACCCACGGTCAATATACCATGACCGCAGGTCATAAGTCAAACCAACCTTCATCAGAAAGCTTTATTTTTCGGGGTATTCGCACAATACCCCTTTATAGTTACGCAATACTATTTTTTCGCTGTTATGCTCTACAACATAATTTGGGAGTAACGGAATTTTACCGCCGCCGCCTGGAGCATCAACGACAAAAGTTGGTACTGCATAGCCGCTGGTGAAACCTCTTAGCCCCTTAATAATTTCAAGGCCTTTCTTAACAGTTGTCCGGAAATGACCCGATCCCGGGATCAGATCGCACTGGTATAAATAATAGGGCCTTACCCTTATTTTCAACAGTTTATGCATGAGCTCCTTCATGACAGGGACATTATCATTGATCCCTTTAAGAAGGACAGTCTGGCTTCCAAGAGGAATTCCTGCGTCAGCCAGCTTGATACATGCATTTGCACACTCTTCAGTTATCTCACTCGGATGTGAAAAATGAAGGCTGATGAAAAGAGGATGATATTTCCTGAGCATCCTCACCAGGTTGTCAGTTACCCTCATCGGAAGAACGACTGGTATCCTTGTGCCGATTCTTACGATTTCGACATGCTCAATACTTCTGATGCTTGAGAGAATGTATTCGAGAGTGTCATCATTCAGAGTCAGCGGATCACCGCCGCTTATGAGGACATCCCGCACTTCTTTATGAGAAGCAATGTAGGCAAATGCTTTCTCAAAATCCTGCTTTCCTAGCTTGTCGAGCTTTCCGACAGAATGTGAACGCGTACAATATCTGCAATAATTGGAACAAACCTGGGTCACAGTAAAAAGTACCCTGTCAGGATACCTGTGAACAATACCCCTGACAGGAGAAAATGATTTCTCATGTAACGGGTCAGACTGTTCAGTACTGTGCTGAAGCAACTCTTCAACGACAGGTATCACATTTCTCCTCAGAGGATGTGAATAACCTGTTTCGTAAATGAGAGATGCAAAATAAGGTGTTATCCTCATGGGAAGACGGCCCTTCAGATTATTAATGGCCATAATCTCCTTTTCGGATAATCTCATGATTTTCTTTAGCTCGTCAATGCTTGTTACAGCATTCCGTAGTTGCCATTTCCAATCATTCCAGGAATCGATAGTTGTTAGGGGGAAGTAGCGGTGCATGAACTCCGAACTTCGGTTGCTAACTAACTCAGTTGGGATTTCGTTTTGCGAAAAAATCATGGTTTTCGCGCCAGGCTCTTCATCTGAAGAGCAACCCACGAGGCGGCTCTCACCGTGGAGTGCCGTTGCCTCATTATTGTTAGCGTTCATAGCAGATGATGAATAAATTCATCGTTTCTTTTTAAGATTAAAATGGTTTTTTAATTAATACTGTAATAAATTAATTTGGGCGAAAATATATATTCTATAAATACAATGTATCACTTGACCATCAGAAATATTAACACAAATATGATTTTATTAACATCCAGATTTCCCCGGTCATTTTCATTATAATATAAATCATTGTTTATAAGCATGTTATGCATAAATTCAATTTCTTTGATTTCCATACCCCGACTGGTAGTTTTTTGACTCATTTTTTGACTTTCAATTTTCATCTTGTTCATTTTAAAATTCAATTCTAAATTCCTGTGCCAAATAAAAATTCAGAACCTTCGTTTGCAATAATGATGCCAGAACAATAACATGACTCCTTTTGTAATAAAAAAAATAGAATAATTTTGACTTTCCTGAAATTATGGCATCACCCTCTCAGCATAAACCATCTCCCGTTGAATACGGGAACAGCAAGATAAGATTATTTTTCAATGATCTCAGGGAAGCCGTTGTCGGTACCGGACAGGATTTTACTGAAGGAAGACTCAGCCGTGCAATACTGTTGCTTTCTGTTCCTGCAGTTCTTGAGATGATAATGGAGTCTGTATTTGTAATCGTCGATATTTTCTTTGTTTCAAAGCTCGGCGCCGATGCCGTTGCTACTGTAGGACTAACTGAATCATTGATAACAATAGTTTATGCTATATCTCTTGGACTGGCTACAGCAACCACATCCCTGGTATCGCGACGGATAGGAGAAAAGAATCCGGACAAAGCATCGGAGACTGCATTTCAGGCAATTATGACAGGTGTTGTCGTCTCCCTTATAATTGCGATCCCCGGGGCAATTTTTTCTCCCCAGCTGCTTGATGCAATGGGAGCTGCACCTGCAATAGTTGAAAAATATTCCGGATATACAAGGATTATGCTTGGCGGTAATATCGTCATAATGATGCTGTTCATTATCAATGCTATATTCCGGAGCGCAGGAGATGCCGTGGTAGCAATGAGAGTACTCTGGATCGGGAACATCATAAATATTATCCTTGATCCCTGTCTGATCTTTGGCATCGGCCCATTCCCGGAAATGGGTGTGACGGGTGCTGCCATTGCAACCACCACAGGCAGAGGTATTGCTGTATTGTACCAGGTCTGGTTACTTTTCTTTGGAAGAAAAAGGATTCGGCTCTCGCTTAAGAATTTCAGAATCAATTTCCGGATAATAGTGACGCTTATTAGAATTTCGCTTGGGAGCATCGGACAGAACCTGATCGGAACATCAAGCTGGATAGCACTTGTCAGAATTATTTCGGTATTTGGAAGTGAGATTGTGGCAGGGTATACAATAGCAATTAGAATTGTAAGTTTTACACTTCTTCCTTCATGGGGTATCAGCAATGCCGCATCAACTCTGGTCGGACAGAATCTTGGTGCCGGAAAACCTGAAAGGGCAGAAAGGGCAGTCATGATTACCGGCATCGTTAATATGATCCTGCTTGGGATCGTCGGGCTTATACTGGTAATCTTTCCGGGTTATTTTATCCGGTTTTTCATCCTTGATAAAACAGTAGTCTATTCGGGGATAGAATGCCTCCGGATCGTAAGTATCGGATATATTGCTTACGGACTGGGAATGGTCATAGTTAATTCGTTTAACGGGGCAGGCGATACATCTACTCCCCTTAAGATTAATTTTTTTGCATACTGGATGATTGAGATCCCTCTTGCATGGTTGCTTGCAATAAAATCAGGAATGAATGAGAATGGGGTCTTCTGGGCAATTGTGATAGCTGAAACTGTGATGACAATCATCGCTTATCTTGTTTTCAGAAGAGGAAAGTGGAAACTGAAAATGGTATGAAAATGAATTGACAGAATGAACCAGCAGAAGGCCGGTTATTAATTAATCTTCGTCATAACCTGATCCTTTTCCCTTCCTGAGGCTTTTTATATTACTTCTCATTTTCTTAGTTTCAATTCGTTTTGTGATTGAAGCTTTGGTGGGAGCAGAAGGTTTACGATAGGGTCTTTGAGTAAGGGCTTTTGAAAGAAGAGTGAAAAATTTCTCTACCGCTTTTTTGCGGTTCCCGAGCTGTGTCCTCTCAGATTGTGATGTAATGATCAGTTCACCTTCAGAATTGATCCGGCGTTTAAGTATACTGAGAATTCTTTCTTTTTCAATCTCAGAAAGTGCTGTCGATTTTTTTACCTTGAATCTAAGCTCAACCTTGCTATTTACCTTATTTACATTCTGGCCCCCAGGACCACCAGATCTTGATGTTGTGAAATTAATTTCACCTGAGGGTATCCTTCTTTTTAATTCTTCAATGTCCATTTTTTTGAACTATAAAAAGAAAAGCGCGACTCCGGCGACACTGATTATGGATCCGATGATCTCTGTCAAGGTCACCTTCTGTTTATACATAAAGATGGCAGGTATAAGAATGAACACCGGTACAAGCGCCATTATTGTTGATGATATGCCTGTTTTTGTAAACTTAACCGAAAGCAATGAAAAAGATACTCCCAGAAAAGGTCCGAAAAAGGCTCCGATGGTAAGCGGCTTCATCCCCTTTAAATCATGAATTGCAGCCCTCACTTTACCCCATCTTCTCATTAGAGTCACTAAAAGCGAAAATCCAGCTATCCCTGCAATTATCCTGATCTGTGTTGCAGAGAAAGGATCATAATCTTTCATGCCAAATTTGCTTAATACTAATCCAAGGGCTTGTCCTAAAGCACCTCCAAGAGCATATAAAATTCCCTTTGGGGCAAGTTTCAGGGTCATTTTCTCACCTTCCCCCGGCATTGAAAAAATTGCAAGGGCAATGCCTGAAAATGTAAGAGTCATCCCAAGGAAATTTAGCTTTGTAAGATGTTCGCCGATAATAATCCATCCAAACAAGGCAGTTATGGGCGGGACAAGGGTCATGATCAGCATTGAGAATCTCGATCCGATAACAGTGTAGGATTTAAAAAGAAACAGATCGCCGAAAACAAAACCAACCAGTCCGGAGAGACCTAACCAGAACCAGTTGGAAAGACTGGCGTCTGTCGGAAGAAATCAATCCTCGCAGAATAAATGTCAGAATGCTCAGGAAGATAAACCCTATGACCAGCCTGAGGATGTTCACAACAACAGATCCCAGCCTGTTACTGGCAGATTCAAATGCAAGAGCGCTTACGGTCCAGAAGAGTGCTGTCAGCAAAGCTGCAAATTCCCCGATATGATTTTGTATAAAACTCACTGAAAGGATTATCAGATCATTGATCAGGTAAAAAAAACGGCTATTTTAAAGATGTCAAAAGTAATTATTTATTCATGCAAATTAAATTCTAATTTTGATCTGTTCATTTAATAAACCTAGTATGGATATCCCCACAAGAGACAATTTTAGTGAAAAGTGGAAGATGTATTTTAATAATGCTGAGCTTCCGATCGCCTTTTACTACACAGATCAGCCAGTAAATGTCAAAACTGCAGAACCTGCGGGACAGTGGAAATGCCTTATCTGTGAACTGGCAAAAGTAAGGAGAGGCATCTCAATGGCATTTAATGCAGCATCACTTTCGTGCGCAGGAGCTAAGAGATACATTGGTTTTACTGACAGAATGAGACCTGATTTCAAATATTTTCTGTCATGCGGAATTGAAAATAAAATGGAAGGCGAACGTTATATCCGCACACCGGAGATGGTTAATGAGCTGATGAAAAACCAGAAAAAGATATCTCCCTCAGGGAAATATATTGTGTTCAAACGATGGGATAAGCTGCAGGAAAATGATAATCCTGCTGTAGTAATTTTTTTCGCTGTGCCGGATGTTCTTTCAGGATTATTTACTCTGGCAAATTATGACCAGAGCGAACCAAACAGCACATTCGCTCCATTTGGGTCAGGTTGTGGTTCAATAATTCATTATCCGTATCTTGAAAAGGATTCTGACAGGCCTAGAGCAGTAATAGGAATGTTCGATCCATCTGCAAGACCTTGTGTTCCATCCGGGACACTCACCTTTTCGGTGCCGATGGTAAAATTCGTCAAAATGATCAGTTATATGGACGAAAGTTTCCTTATAACCAGATCATGGGATGAAGTCAGGGAACGGATATAATAATTCGTTTAAGAAATCGGGAGTTGAAAAATAGTACGCCTGAATTGTTATTCCCTGTATTCAAATGTATATTCCCCTGATCCTCTCACTATTCCGGTTTTCTTACCTTCTCTGTCCTCTGATCTTATGACAACTTCTGCCGATAGCTTTGATCCGTTTTCGGTTATTTCAGACTGATCGTCAACAGGGAACATGACAGTCGCTTTTGTATTTACCGGAATTTTAATCCGTACTATAATTTTGCCATCCTTCCTTTCCCAACCGGAAGCAACTGTTCCGTACGGACTTTCAAAGGTTGCTTTCGCATAGGTTAAATTCTTTCCGGGATGTGGCTGAATAAGTAATTCCCTGTAGCCCGGAACTGCTGTCTCAATACCGGCCGAAACCCTGTACATCCAGTCGCCTATCGCTCCGTAGGCATAATGATTGAACGAATTCATTCCGGCATCCTGGAATGTACTGTCTGGTTTCTGGCCATCCCACCGTTCCCATATTGTTGTTGCTCCCATTTTAACCGGATAGAGCCAGGATGGATATGTCTCCTGGAGCAAAAGGTTATATGCAACATCGGTATACCCTGCAAGCGTGAGTTCATGACACAAATATATAGTGCCCAGGAACCCTGTTGAAAGATGATTCCTTCTCTCTTTTATATCTGCTACAAGGAAAGCGGCAGCTTTTTCTCTCAGCTCTTCGGGGAGAAGCCCGAATTTCAGAGCCAGTATATAGGATGTCTGTGAGCAGGTTCCGACCCTTCCGGCCGGAGTTACATATTCATGAATGAAGACATTCTTTATTTTACTGAACAGATCAGAATAGAATTTTTCATCCTCGGTCTTGCCAAGCTCTTTAGCTGCTTTTGATAGCAGCGATGACGAATAAGCATAATATGCAGTTGCAATAAAATCAGGTTCAGTATGCCCGTCTGCAGCCGGATGGTCATTCAAAGGCGGATGATAAAAAAGCCAGTCTCCGTACTTGCTCCCGCCTTTCCACATATACGAGTCTCCTGCTTTTTTCCTTATATATTCAACCCACCTTTTCATGCCGGGATACTGGTTCTCCAGCAACCTCTTATCACCATAGACAGTATACATGGTCCAGGGCACGATAACAGCAACATCGCCCCATCCTGCTGATGGTGCGGCAGTAGTAGCATTCTGAGGGTTAAGTATATCAGGAATAACATCGGGTACCTCTCCTCCGGGTTTCTGGTCGAGAGCAACATCTTTCAGCCATTTTGTGAAGAAGGGCGATACATCAAAATTAAATGATGCAGTCCTGCAAAAGGCCTGTGCATCACCGGTCCATCCCAGACGTTCGTCTCTCTGCGGACAGTCGGTCGGGACATCAACAAAGTTTCCTTTCTGACCCCAGATAATATTATGCTGAAGCTGGTTTACCAGCGGATTGGAACATTCAAAAGTTCCTGAAGGCTGCATATCGGAATGAACTACAACTCCTGTAATATTTTCGGGTGTCAGCGTTCCCGGAAATCCTGTGACCTCGATAAATCTGAATCCCATAAAGGTAAACCGTGGCTCATAAATCTCCTCACCGGTTCCTGAAAGGGTATAAGTAAGCTGACATTTAGCATTTCTGAGATTTGCTGTATAGAACTCCCCGTATTTATCAAGGACTTCTGCATGGCGCAACGTTACAACTGTGCCTTTGGGTCCTGCCACCTTCAGTTTGACCCAACCAACCATATTCTGACCCATATCAACCAGAAGGCTGCCTTTTGGCGAGCGGAATACTTTTACAGGATTTAACTCCTGGATTTTTCTTATCGGAGCTCCTTCAGAGGCAACAAGAGTATTATTATAATTTCCGGTCCTGACAATTTTCCATTTACTGTCGTCAAAATCTGGCAGGTCCCATCCCGTTAGTTTTTTTGTAGCATCATATGTCTCCCCGTTATAAATGTCGTTCATTCGGATCGCGCCGTCGTTATTTGACTTCCATGTTTCATCTGTTGTAATAAGGGACTCGCTGCCGTCGGAGTAAGTTATCTTCAGCTGCAGGAGAAGGCCAAGTTGTTTGCCATATACTGCCCATCTGCTCGACCAGGCCAGAGTTCCCCTGTACCAGCCATCACCAAGGAGTGCCCCGATGGCATTCTTCCCCTTTAAAACCTGGCCGGTTACATCGTAGACCTGGTACTGGATCCTTTTACCATATGAGGTCCATCCCGGAGTAAGAACCTGGTCGCCTACCTTTTTCCCGTTAAGATGAAGCTCATATAAGCCATGAGAAGTTACATAGACAATGGCTTTCGCAATGGTCTTTGAAACGGTAAATTCTTTTCTGAAGTGTGGCGATGGCGAATAACGGTTTGTATCTCCTGCCATTTCTATCCATCTGGCTTTCCAGTCGGAGGGGGCAAGCAATCCCATTTCCCAGGATGATGATTCACTCCACTCAGATTCACGACCTTTATTATCCCATACTTTTACCTGCCAGAAGTATCTCTGTCCTGATTTGAGATCCGGACCATTGTATTCCTGAAGTACAGATTCCGAACTGTTAACTTTTCCTGATTGCCATAGCAAATTTCTGTTTGAAAATTTCTGATCTGTCGCAACCTTCAGTGAATAGGCTGTCTGCATAATATTATTCCCGGTTCCGGATAACTTCCAGGAGAACCCTGGCTTCAGGACCTCGATGCCGATAGGATTTTTCTTGTGTTCACAGGTGAGTTCTTTAACAGAAAGATCCTGTGAGAAAGAAACGCCGAAAAGGCAAAACATAATAAGGGAAAAGCAAGTAGATTTCATGGGGTAAGTTTTTTTGTTGAATCCGTTATTTAAAAGTATGAATAAAAAATCAGATAATTTCTCATTTTCATTCATGAAAGTTTTTAAATTGCAGTACAGTAAATAAAAGAAAATGAATCCAATTGCAGGTATATTATTAATTGCCCTGGGAAGCATCGGGGCAGCGAGCTTTTATGTACCATTTAAGAAAGTGAAATCGTGGGCGTGGGAATCATACTGGATAAGCCAGGGATTGTTTGCCTGGATTATTATTCCCTGGATTTTTGCACTTATCTTCATTCCATCCGGAGAACTTATGCCAATATTAAAAGAGTCACCCTCTTCTGCAAAACTGATGTCGGTATTCTTTGGAGTTTTGTGGGGATTCGGAGGACTTACCTTTGGCTTAAGCCTTAGATATCTTGGGGTTGCTCTCGGGCAGAGTATCGCTCTTGGTCTGTGTGCGGCATTTGGAACACTGCTACCTCCAATAATTAAAGGGGATAATCTTTTTTCGACAACCGGCGGGATACTGACAGTAACCGGGGTTGCGATTACGGTGGCAGGGATAATTATAATCGGGTATGCGGGATCGCTTAAAAGCAAGGAGATGAGCGAGGAAGAGAAAAGAGCAGCAGTAAAGGAATTTGCCCTTAAAAAAGGAATTCTCATTGCAACCTTCGCCGGAATAATGAGCGCCTGCTTTAATTTCGGATTTGAATCCGGAAAACCGATTGAAAATGTTGCCCTTGCTCATGGAACAAATCCTCTTTTCCAGAAAAATCCCACACTCATATTCATACTTCTGGGCGGCTTTATAACCAACCTGGTTTACTGCGGGTTCCTGAACATAAAGAACAAAACTTATAAAGACTATTATACGGTTTCCGGACAGGTATTTAGGAACAATCTTTTCTTCACCTTTCTTGCAGGGTTGCTCTGGTTCCTTCAGTTCCATTTTTTTGGAATGGGATCGAGCAAGTTACCTGAAGGTATGGCTGTTTTCGGATGGAGCATACTTATGGCTCTTAATATCGCTATAAGCAATATCTGGGGTATACTGCTCAAAGAGTGGAAAGGAGCCGCAAAGAAAACCCTGGTGATCCTCCTGATCGGGATCATAATCCTGATTCTTTCCACATTTATTGTTAAGCTTGGTTAATACCTATTATATATATGACAAAAAGATTTGGTTTTAAGATGAAGCTTTTCCCGGGATTCAGGGATGAATACAGGAAAAGACACAGTGAAATATGGCCTGAACTGGTTAAGATGCTTAAAGACGAGGGTATTGGCAACTACTCGATATTCCTTGATGAAGAGACCAACATATTATTTGCCTATCAGGAACAATCGGGGCTCGCCTCATCGCAGGATCTGGGGACAACTGAAATTGTAAAGAAATGGTGGAAATATATGGCCGATATTATGGAAACGAACCCGGATAATTCTCCGGTATCAATTCCTCTGGAACAAGTTTTTTATATGGAATAATTTCGTTAACCGGTGACCAGTAAACGACAACCGGCTTTCTAAAATTTGGAATTGAAGTTATAAATAAATTAAAATGAAAAATGAAAAAAGCAGCTATTGAGAAATCGTATGCGCTTGCAAAGGAACAATATGCAGCTCTCGGAGTTGACACCGACCGTGTCATGAAAGATTTAAAGAATATCAACATAAGCCTTCACTGCTGGCAGACTGATGATGTGGGAGGTTTTGAACGACCTGGCGCTGAACTTGGTGGAGGAGGAATCCAGGTAACCGGTAATTTCCCCGGGAAAGCCGGGACCATCGACCAGATGCGTAATGATCTTGATGAGGTGATGTCACTCATTCCGGGCAGCCTGAGGCTCAACCTGCATGCTATCTATGGAGAATTCAAGGGAAAGCTGGTCGACCGGGATAAAATCGAACCGAAACATTTCCAGGGGTGGATAAACTGGGCTAAGAAAAGGAAGATTGGTCTTGACTTTAATTGCACCTGCTTTTCACATCCTTTTGCCGATGATGGATTTACCCTGTCTAGCAAAAATGAAAGATACAGGAAGTTCTGGATTGAGCATACAAAAAGATGCCGGGCTATCGGTGCTGAAATGGGAAAACAGCTGGGTACTCCGGCGGTACACAATATCTGGATACCCGATGGATCAAAAGATACTCCGGTTGACAGAAATACTCTCAGAAAGCTTTTAAAAAAATCACTTGATGAAATTTTTAAAGTTAAATATTCCCGAAAATTTTTGAAGGATTCGGTTGAGGCAAAATTGTTCGGTATCGGTTCTGAATCAATGGTAGTGGGATCACACGATTTTTACCTTGGCTATGCTTCAAAAAACAACATTATGATCACTCTCGATAATGGTCATTTTCATCCGACAGAACAGGTGGGTGACAAAATTTCGGCATGCCTGCAAAATGTTGATGAAATTCTACTTCACCTTACCCGCGGTGTAAGATGGGACAGCGACCACGTTGTAACATTCAATGATGAGATCCTGCTTATTGCCCAGGAGATAATCAGGGCCAAAGCTCTTAAAAGGGTCAATATAGGGCTCGATTATTTCGATGCAAGCCTGAACAGGATTGGCGCTTATGTTATCGGTGCAAGGGCTGTCCAGCTTGCATTTCTGTATGCGCTCCTTGAACCATTCAGTACCCTTTTAAAATTTGAAGAGGAGGGGAGGAACTTCGAAAGACTTGCTTATCTGGAGCTGCTTAAGACAAAGCCTTATGGGGCAGTCTGGGATTATTTCTGCATGATCAATAATGTTCCCGTAGGACAGGATTATATCGAAAAAATCCGGGAATATGAGGATTCTGTTTTAATGAAAAGATGAAAGAAAAAGTTATAGCTGTTTTTGATGTAGGCAAGACCAATAAAAAGATTCTTCTCTTTGATTTTGACCTTAATCTGGTCTCAGAGACCGAAGAAAAATTTCCTGAAATAACCGATGACGATGGTTTCGAATGCGACGACATCGGGAAAATTGAAAAGTGGATTTCGGATTCTGTAAGGGATCTTGTCAATTCCGGCCAAAATGATCTGGTTGCAGTAAATTTTGCAACCTATGGTGCATCGCTGGCATATCTCGATAAAAAAGGCAGTCGGATAACCCCGATTTATAATTACCTCAAACCTCTTGAAGACAGCATACCGGAAAAAATTTACAGGAGACACGGAGGTCAGGATGAGTTCTGCAGGAGAACGGCATCTCCTGCACTCGGAATGCTTAACTCGGGATTACAGGTATTATGGCTGAAAAACAAAAAACCGGAGACGTTCAGGAAGGTAAAAAACATTCTTCATTTTCCCCAGTATCTTTCATATCTGCTTACAAAAAAGATCTATTCCGAACATACTTCCATCGGATGCCACACTGCACTGTGGGATTTTGATAATATGACCTATCATAGCTGGGTGAAAGAAGAAGGCTTGAATCTGCCCGATCCGGTTGATGTAAGGACCACGAATGAAATTGAGATCGATGGGAAGAAGATAAGAGTGGGAATAGGCATTCATGACAGTTCATCCTCCCTCGCCCCTTACTTTTCGGAAAGTGCAGGAAAATTCATTCTCATGTCAACCGGCACCTGGTGCATAAATATGAATCCTTTCAGCAGTGAAAAGCTGACTGTTGATCAGCTTGATCATGATTGCCTGTGCTATATGAGTATAACAAAACAACCCGTTAAGTCTTCGCGATTATTCCTCGGTCACCTTCATGATTCAGCAGTCGACCTTCTTAACAATCATTTCAGTGCCCCTGCCAATTATTACAAAAACATTAAACCAGATAAAGGATTGCTTGAACTTTGCAGGAAGAAATTTTACGGTAAAAGGTTTTTCTTTGAAAATGAACCCTATTCCCGGCAGCTGAAAGAGAAACATGATTTTTTTGTTTTTCAGTCCTTTGAGGAAGGCTATCACAAACTTATGGCTGAGCTTTGTGAATTGACAGTCGAAGCCATTGATCTGATTGCCCTGCCGGGCGATGAAATTAAAAATATATATATAACAGGTGGCTTTTCCAGGAATCCGCTTTTTGATATGCTTGTTTGCGCATCATATCCCGAAAAAAAGGTTTTTACTTCAGAGATATTTAATGCTTCCGCACTTGGAGCAGCACTTGTAATTCTTAATTCAATTAGTCCGGATATCAAGCCTGTCCCTAATCTTGGTTTAAACCTGTGCTAAAACTGACCTGATGATCCAGCATAATGATTACCTCGATCTCCTGAAGAATAACCGTTTGTGGGCTGAAGAAAAGCTCAGATCTGATCCGGGTTATTTTAACGAGCTTTCAAAACCCCAGAAGCCAAAATTTCTTTTTATCAGCTGTTCTGACAGCAGGGTGCCGGTGACCTCAATTACAGAATCGGAACCAGGTGAGCTGTTTGTCCACAGGAATATTGCCAACCAGGTTAACCTGACCGATATAAACCTGTTGTCTATAATTGAGTATGCGGTAGAAATCCTGAATATTGAGCATATCATTATACTGGGACATTATAATTGCGGAGGCGTGAAAGCTGCTGTGGAAGGCCTTGATACAGAAGATATTGTTGAAAACTGGGTAAGCCAGATAAACGACCTGTACCATTACCACAGGAAAGAGCTTGAGGCATTGAACGATAAAAAGAAAATGTACGATCGTCTTGCTGAAATGAATGTTATTATTCAGATGAAGAACCTTTTGCGTACACCAATAATACAGAGAGCCTTCCGTAACATGAAAAAGCTTTATTTTCACGGATGGATCTTTGATATAAGGGACGGCCTGATTAAAGATCTGCCCTTGCCTGTTGATGAATGGAAAACGTATGATCTGCTTCCTCAGGATTATGACTTGATCCCGGTAAGCTGATTCTCAAGATTAAAACTGATATATCCTTTCTCCAAGTGCGGCCCTGAGACGGTAAACGCATGCAGCATAATCTATTTTTGCTTTAAGGAGCATCAGTCTGCTTTCCGATACTGCTGTGCTGGCATCAAGTACCTCAAGATTAGTTATGACACCTGATCCGAAACTTGTTTCAGCAAGCGAGTACGCTTTCAATGCCTGTTCCAGCTGAAGCTCAAACTGCCCAACCTTTTGTTTTGAGCTTTTCAGGTTTTCCCTTGCTTCAATAACCTCAGATGTAACTGTCTTTTTTGAAGTCTCAGTCTCGTATTGGATTGAATTCAGAGCTGATTTAGCCTGGAGCAGGTTAAATTTTGTTTTCAAGCCGTCAAATATCGGCACATTGATCCCGATCCCCACAATATAGTTCGGCCGGATCCTGTTCAGGTCAGGTATGAATCCGTTCTTGGCTCCTCCTGATGCCATAGCGCTTACAATTGGTTTGTTCATCGACCTGATAAGGTCGTATTTCAAGCCTGCCAGACTTGCCTTTTCATTGTTAATTAAAATCTCGTCACGGTTTTTGAAGGCGAAGCTTATCAGCGAATCCACAGTCATAACCGGAGCTTCTACATTGAGCTCTTCCTGAACCACAGGCTTGTTCTGATCATCAAACCCTGCAAGTGTGTTAAGATATGATTGCTGGATTGTCATGGCGGCTAAAAGATCTGCTTTTTGACTTTCAACTGATGATATTTTTACCCTGGTGGAAAGTATCTGATAATCTGTTGCTGAGCCAGTCGCTTTCAGTGCCTCAATATATGATAAGTGGGAGCGAAGCACATTAAGCTCTTCATCCTTTATCCTGACAGCCTGTTGCAAAAAGCCAAGAGTGTAGAAAATGTTCACCGCAGCCAACGCCATTTTCTGCTTGACTTCTTCCAGGGTTTTCTCTCCAATGACCCGCGATTCATTTTCAATTCCAATGTTTTGTCGTGTACGGCCGAAATCATAGATAACCTGGCGGTAGTTAATTGCGGCTGAATAATTGTTTGCAGGAAAGAGGCTGAAGGTTCCGAGATCCGGGATGGTAAGTTCGATGGTAGGTCCCTGATTTGCAAAATTTGCACTCATATCAAACTGAGGATAATACCCGGTTTTAGCAAGTCCGATCCTGGCATCTGCAGCATTTAGCGCCTCCGCGGCACTTTTGATGCCGGGATGGTTTTTAATGACTTCACTAATCACCGATTTAAGGGAAAGAGAATCCGGAAATGTTCCTGTCTGTAAAAGGCTGGCAGGCTGGCACAGGATCAAAACAGGGAATGATAGAAATACTATAATAAGAGTAGTATAAAATCTGAATTTCAAAAAGATTCTAATTTTCATTTATGGATACATTTTTAATTTCTTTTCTTCTGGAACGGAAAAAAACTATAGGGATACCACCGATAAGTGTTAATACACTTGCAACAAGAAAATCATCATTAATGCCCTGGATATATGCCTGGGTTTCCAGGTTTGAGATCATTAAATATTGTGCCTGGCCAGTTGCTTCTGAAGGAGAACTTCCAGCTTCATGGATCATATAGGTTTTTATTCTTGAAGCTGTTTGCTGATAAATTTCCGACCTGCTGTTTATTGCTCCGCCGAATTCCTGTGAATGATAGTTAATCCTTGAAGTAAGCAAAGTTGCCAGTATAGCTACACCAAGGCTGCCTCCAAGCTGTCTTATTGAATTCACGACTCCTGAAGCCTGTGCCATCTTTTCTTTAGGCATCTCAAGAAGTGTGGCGGTACTGAGCGAAGTAAAGAGTAATCCCATAGCGAATCCTCTTAAATAAAGAGAAATCATAATAGTATGAATCTCGGTAAGGAAAGAGAGCCTGGAATTAAGATAAAAGCTTAACGCCATTAAAATAACTCCGGCTATTCCGGGTATTTTCGGACTTAGCTTATCAGATATACGTCCCGAGACAGGTGCTACAACGCCCTGTATAATTCCGACTGGCAGAAAGACCATTCCTGCCTGCAATGCGGTATATCCCATGGAATTTTGGAGGTAAATCGGAAGAAGGAATGTACTGCCGAACATGCCCATGCTGAAAAATAACATTATCAGGTTTCCGATTCCAAAATTGCGATTTTTTAAGAGCCTCAAATCTATAAGTGGATGGGTTCCAGCAAGCTCGGCGGTTATAAAAACTACAAGCGCCAAAAGAGAAATCGCTCCACATAACAGGATGTATGGAGCATGCCAGCCGGCAGAATTGTCAGCGGAATTGACTTCTGACAGGGTGTATAGCGTTAGTGGCAGGAAAATTGTGACCGAAACAAATCCCACAATATCAAATTTTCGTTTTAAGCCACTTTTATATTCCGATTGAATAATTAATGTGAAAAGCATTGCGAGGATCCCTACTGGAATGTTAACATCAAAAATCAGCGGCCAGCTGAATTTATCTATAAGGAATCCGCCGATCATAGGTCCGAACGATACAGAGGCAGCAGCCGAAATTGCCCAGAATCCCAGGGCTATTCCTCTTTGCTTTACAGGAAATTCCCGTGTTATTATAGCCATACCGAGAGGCTGAATTATCCCGGCCCCGAGACCCTGAATAACCCTTGACATGATTAGCATGTTTTCATTCACCGCCATGCCTGATAATCCTGAACCCAGCGTGAACAACAACAATCCGCTGAAATACATGCGCTTATATCCGAACCTGTCAGCTAACCAGCCGGAAGTTGGCAGCATAACTGCCATAGCCAGCATATAAGCTGTTATAACCCATTCGATTTTATTCAATCCAACACCGAAGGATGACATGATCTTGGGAAGCCCCACATTTACAATCGTCGCATCAAGGACCGCCATGAATGTACCGATCATGACATTGGCAAGAAGATACCATTTATATGATTTATGAGCTGGATCTATAAACGGCTCTTCTCTTTTCAGGCTTCTTACCATTGGTTTAATGCATTTATTTGCATATCGTAACTATTTCCTGAAGATCCGTACAACAGCAGACATTCCCGACAATATCCGGAAGGAGGAGACAGCCTGCCCGTCTTCAGTACCATCGATTGATATCTTTACAGGGATCCGCTGTGTGACTTTTGTGAAGTTGCCGGAAGCATTATTTGCGGGTATCAGAGAGAATACTGATGCAGTTGTATTCCCGGTATTAAATACTTTTCCGGAAAATTTAATATGTGGAAAAGCATCTAATGTGAATTTCGCCTTTTGTCCGTTATAGATTTCTGAAATCTTTGTTTCCTCGAGAAAGGCCACAACCCATAATTTACTGTTATCAGTTACAGTGAGGACCGATTGTCCGGGCTGGATAACATCGCCGGGCAATAGCCATCTTCTGGCAATAACCCCGTCAGCTGGCGAGAATAGTTTAGTGTTCTTAAGCTGTGAATCTATGACTTTTATCTGGGCTTCCGAAGTCCCGGCAGCAGCTTCAGCAAGGTTTATCTGGGACTGCGAAACCACCAGCATGGCTTTGGATGCTTCAAGCTGCGCCTTTGCAGCCTCATAGGCTTTTGATGTGTGATCCATCTGTTCCCCGGTTATGACTTGTCCCATGGCTTGCTTTTTTGCCCTTTCAAGATCTTCAGAAGCCCTTTCAAGGCTTATCTCCATGACACGCAGACTCTTCAAATCCGAATTATATTTAGCTACGGCCTGACTCCTGCTGACCAGTGCCTGGGATTTTACTGCCAGAGCCTGGTTTTTTTGAGCAACAAGGTCAGAGCTGTCGAGAACTGCAAGCAACCGTCCCTTCAGGACTATATCACCTTCATCTGCATAAATAGCCGTTATCCTGCCAAGCATTTTTGAACTTACCGATATATTGTCGGCATCAACATGAGCGTCATCGGTTGCATAGTAGCTTGAATAATCCCTGTACCAGAACCATGCCGCTGCAAGTATTAGTAAAACGACAATTGCTACAGGTAAAAAGACTCTGATCTTTCCTTTGTTTGATTCTTGTGTCATCGTGTTCAAATTATAAGTGATATTTTTTGGAGGCCTGTCTGGAATTTTCCCTTCAGTCTGTAACTTTTTATAGATTCCTGCATAAAATCAATTTAAAATTAAGGTTAACAATCTTGACAATCAGTTGGTTCAGATGCAACTATATCAAATCCCGAAACAGCTTTTGGCAACAAGATTCTTAAAATTTCAATTGTTTGAAACATTGTATTGGATTTTTAATATTTTTAACATCAGGTTATTATCATTTGTTTACATAAATTATTTAATAATGAAAAAGTCTAATTTATTTTCTGTGGCGATTTTGCTTATGGTGACCTTGTCAACAGTGTCGGCTCAGGTCAGCGGGGAACGTCAATGGCCGTCCTACAGGGGAAATCTGGCTTCCGGGGTTCTTGATAACACAAATCTTCCGGATACTTTCAATATTTCGAACAACATGAATATCAGGTGGAAAATTTCTATTCCCGGAATGGGAATATCCAGCCCGGCAATATGGGGCGACAAGCTTTTCATAACAACCGCAATAAGTCAGTCTGACAAAGCCGGTTTTAAACCCGGTCTCTATGGCGATGTCATTCCGGTTAAAGATTCTTCAGTGCACGATTGGAAAGTGATATGTATCAATAAAAATACAGGCAGGATCTTATGGGATAAAACTGCATATACCGGTATTCCTGCAATGAAACGTCATCCCAAATCAACACATGCTAATACTTCTGTCGCAACTGACGGAAAATATGCTGTTGCATTCTTCGGATCAGAAGGCCTTTACTGCTATGACATGAATGGTAATCTCCAGTGGAAAAAAGATTTTGGGGTTCTCAAATCTGTCTTTTTCTCAATGCATAACGCTGAATGGGAATTTGCAAGTTCGCCCATAATTTATGATGGAATACTAATTATTCAGTGCGATGTGCTCGAAAATTCTTTTGTTGCCGGATTCGACGTAAAGACGGGAAAGGAGCTGTGGAAAACTCCAAGAAATGATTATCCCGCCTGGAGTACACCGAATATCTATAAGAATGAAGGCAGGACCTGCGTGGTTCTTAACGGATATATGCATATAGGTGGTTATGACTTTTTATCCGGGAAGGAGATATGGCGGATGTCAGGAGGAGGAGATATTCCTATACCTACCCCTGTAATTGGAAATGATCTGATCTACTTAAACAGTGCTCATGGAAAGTTTGCACCTATATTCGCAATTCAGAAAAACGCGACAGGGGATATCACTCTTAACCCGGACCAGACTTCAAACAAATATGTTAAATGGAGCATTGCCAGAGGCGGATCATATATACATTCATTGCTCCTTTACAGGGGACACCTTTATAATATGAACTGGAACGGGGCAATTGTCTGCCTTGATCCCCTTACAGGCAGGGAAATATACCGTGACAAGCTCGGGAAATCAAAAAGCTTTATAGCATCACCGGTAGCTTCCGACGGAAAGATCTATGTGGTGGACGAAGATGGGACTGTATATGTAATGCAGGATGGCGATACTTTTAAACTGCTCCGTGAGATACCACTGAATGACATTTGTATGACTGCCCCTGCACTTACAGATGGAATGATCTTTTTCAGGACACAAAAATATCTGATGGCCGTCGGAAAAAACTGATCATTCTCTTCTTAACTGATTGACAAGTACCTGATCGCGGACCTGACGCACTGTAAATAAAAGTGCAATAATTCCAGCAGCCAGTATGAGTGATAGCATAATGACCGTCTGAGTAATGGGCATTTCCCCACCGCTCCTTATTGAGGCGCTGGTGGCAGTAATTGCTGAAACAACACCGGTAATAACTCCCCATGACAGGATCACAATTTGATCTTTCATCAGGTATTTCCTTATTACCCCTGCAGAATACCCCATAGCTGCCATTATCGCAAATTCACGCTTTCTTTCATTCAGGTTTCTTACAAGCACCAGTCCGAATCCGGCTGACCCCAGGATTAAACCCAGGATTCCAAGAACCATAAATACTTCAATATATGTATTTGTGACTGTGAAAAAAGAGGCAAGCTTTTCGCCCGCCGGTTCAGCAGATATGCCGTATCCGGACAGCCTTTCATTTATTGCATCCCTGTAGACAGCGGCAAACTCTTGTTTCCCCTCTGCCAGGAATACAGAGTTTCCCGGGACCGAGGGAAAATATTTCTTCAGGCTTTTTTCACCGATAAGCAGATATCCCTGGAATACAGAAGATCTGAGACCAGCACAAATAATTATGTTTAAAATCTGGCCGTTCTCTGACCGGTATTTCAGAGTGTCTCCTGTTTTCAGCTTAAGGCTCCACTCAAGTACTGTCTGATCAGCTATACCATAAATTATGTTTGCTCCTGTCTCTATATTTAATTGTTTCCAGGGAACATCATCACCCTGTTGTTTAAGCCTGGATGCAAATGAAAAAGATCCCCTGGAAATAAATTCCGAAGGATCGATACCAAGAAGGGGAGGAGTCAATACATGATTAATATTCAGACAGCTTGCATCATCACCGCTTACTCTGCCGGCCTGGACAAATCTTATCTCTTTCAGTTCAGGATCATCAAATCCGAATTCTTTTCTTCCCACCGGGGTATTCAGGTCAGTCTTTACAGGGAGTGCTGATTCTGCCCAGATAAGATAGCCGCCTGTGCCTCCTGAAGGAAGTAGCATTTTCCCGTTAAGCACCTGACGGTTTGCTCCGGTAACTACCAGTGCAAATATTCCGGCAGCAACGAATAAAGCCGGTGCTATTGCCTGCGAAGAGTTAAAGGCATAAAACATTCTATAATACTTCGCACCACTGTCGGCAGCCTTTCCCCTGTTGCTTGTATAGTAATAACGTAGCACCAGGATCATCGAAATAAATAATAAAGTTCCGGAAGCAAATGCCAGGATGATCGACGGTTTTTCAGATAAAATTGAAATTACGAAAGCTCCGATTGCTGATCCTGATAAGAAAATCAAAAGAAATAAATCAACCTTTGAAGAATGTAATCTGAATTTATCTGCATTTCGCCCGGTAGCACGACGGAGATATCTCTTCAGGGTAAAGAAAAGCAGTATGAAAGAAGCCAGAAGGGTTATGAGAAATCCGGAAACCAATGGTGTTATATCAAATACCGGGGATATGGTATTCATCTGAACTGCCCCATACCAGACGCTATTTAGCCCTTTGATTATCAGTATATTTACCAGATATCCAAAAAATATCCCGGCAAATGCTCCTGCAACAGATATCAAAGCTGCCTCAAAGAACAATAATTTTCTTATCAGCCTGTTTTTGAATCCCAGCGCATAAAATGTGTTGATCTGTGCTTTCCTCGAATTGAAATACATTTTAAGGACCATTGAAAGCAGAACTATACAAGATATTATAATGAAGAAACTCAGGCAGAGAAAAAGCATGCTGAAATTTACTCCCTCATTTGCCGCGTTTATACTGGTCTTTCTCAGGTCGGTATATGTGAATCCGGTTTTTTCAGGATTAATACTGCCAGTCAGTTTTATCTTAATTGAAGCGGAATCCATTGAAACAGGAAACCTGATTGCCGTAGCCGGTCCGAAATTATTGCCCCATATTGCCTTACCGGTCTTATATGAAATGAAGGCTTTTGGGGTTCCCCTGTACCTGTTCCAGTATTCTTCATCCTTGGTCCTTATCCGGTCAAGAAGGATCGGGACACCTGCATCCCACCCGGCACACGTAGTGCTTCCTGATATCCCCGGGAAATCAGGCATTAAAGAAGGATCAGAATACTTGCTGTCATTATCAACAATAGCATTAACGATGAATTTTCTGCTCTTTTCTTCAAGATGTTTACTTACATCCGGACTGAACCATTTCATCTCAACCGTATCATTGATCCTGGCATGGATATCTTCGGCTACCCATTTATTAATGGCAATTCCATCACTATTAAGCTTCCCTGAAAGGGAGACCGGCAAGGTGGTTACAAAAGAGTAAGGTGTTGAAAAGTCTGAATGGCGTAAGCTGTTTGCGAGGTAAGTAATTACAGGCGAGCCTTCCGGTATGATCCTTTTAATTTCATTTACTGTAGCGCTGTCAATAAAAATCCGGTCAGAAATGATTTCGTCTTCACCGGTCTTTTTCGATTTCCTGATTGAGAGCCCTATGTCTTCCGGTTCAAGCTCCCTGGCTAATATGTCAAGAAAAGAAGAATCTTTATATTCAGTATTATTTTGAATAAGCAGCCTGTTGGCTCTTAACCTTTTTGAATTCTTCTCCTTTACATCAACTGGATTCAGAAAAATATTCATTGGTATCACCTGGCTGGTGCCAAGCGAGAAGTTACCACCGTTTCCGGCCTTCAGGATTTTGCTTACCCTGAGAACTATAGAACTGCTGTTATCTCCGGATGGTGCGAATGGTGCATTTTCAGGAATCGGATCAGTTTCCCTGAAATGAATTATTATATCATTACCGGGCACAATTCCCAGCTTGTCGGCCAGCTTCGAATTGATCGCCACGGTTCCTGGTTCTATTTTTACGGGATCAGAACCATAGAAAGTAAAAAACTCATCAGTTATTCCGTAGATTTTTGTATCAAGGGCAGTTGCTCCGGCTCCAAACTTCTGTGAGAATCCGTCTGTCTCAAGAATGGCAATTGACTCTACGCCTGTGCTTGCTGTCAGCCTTTTTGAGAGTGAAGGATCAAAGAACCTCATTCCGGAACTGATCATACGGTCAGTTTTTCCCAGCTTTTCTGAAACTGCCCTGCGAAGGCTTTCCCTTACAGAGTCGCCTGAAAAAAGAGAGCCGGTAATGACCGCTGCCAGAAGTGCGACAATAATTGCCTGGGGAACACTGTCTCTTTTGTGATAGATCAGTGATCTGAAAACTGTCGCTATTAGATTTTGATTCATTTGTCCTGGACCTCCTGCCGGTTCATATCAGTTTCCCTTCATGCAGCTTCAGAAGAAGATTCATCTTAGAGGCAAGGCTGGCAGAGTGAGTGGCGACAATTAAAGTTATTCCCGGATCCCGGTTCAATTCTGAAAGCAGGTCTCCAAGCAGGTCGGCATTTTTTGAGTCAAGCGAGCCGGTGGGTTCATCAGCAAGAAGTAGGGATGGCTTGTTTATAAGTGCCCGAACCAGGGTCACCCGCTGGGCTTCGCCGCCTGAAATCTGGAACGGGTACTTGGCAAGTATCTCTTTTATACCTGTCCTTTCTGCCAGGGTTTGAGCATAAGCTTCTTTTTCGGCATATCCGGTCTTCGAAATTCTGGCTGCAAAAAGAGGCAACAGGATATTTTCTTTTACCGTCAGGTGCGGTAGCAGGAGATGATCCTGGAAAACAAAACCAATATTTTTATTACGGTATAAGGCCGATTCATCAGGATTCATTTCAAGAATAGTGCTTCCCCTGAAGAGAACACTTCCTGAATCAGGTCTGTCCAGTGTTCCGATTATATTCATCAGGGTTGTTTTCCCTGATCCTGAGGGTCCCATTATAGCTATAGAATCACCCTCTTCAACATTCAGATCAAGATTATTCAGTACAATACCACGCTGCGGGAACGATTTCGTGATGTTAATAAGCTGTATCATCCTTGTTATGAGGGATTTTAAATTGCAACTAAGTTTTTAATCCGTTATAGACCACAGATAGTCCTTCGGACATTTTTTCGAGAGAAAACCAGACCTTTACATTCTCCCTGCCTTTATTTCCAAGCTCCATTCTCAGTTTATCATCAGACAGTATCCGGTGAAGGTTTTCAGACAACTCCTCAGGCGAGTCGGGGGAATAAATCAAACCGCCCCCGGTCCGGATTGTTATTTCAGCAAAAGCTCCTGTGTCAGGCTGCACTGTGGGAATTCCGGCTCCGTTTGCCTCAAGCATATACAAGCCATAACCATCATATTTCCGGACCGGAACACTTATAACATCCACATCGTTAAAGAATTCAGATTTTTTACTTCCCTGGAATTCCGGGTAAATCTTTACACTTTTATTCAAACCGAGATCCCTGATCTTTTTTATCTGTGTGGAAATAAACTGTTTATCATCATCAGTAAAGCCTCCGCATACGCTCAGAGTAAGGCCCGGGAAATGATCCTTTTTCTTAAGGTCAATAAAAGCATCTACAAGCTTGTCAAATCCGTTATGGAAATTGACCCTGCTGAAATATCCGATAGAAAGCGGTCGTTGCCGGTCACTTTTCAACTGGAGATTCTCCGGATCGAATCCAAGCGGGATGACATGAATATTACCGGCATTTAATCCGGTCTTCTTAATAAAAAAATCCTTGTAATATTGACTGGGAGTTATGAATTTATCGACATAGACCGCCTCCTTTGCAATCAGTTCCCAGGCCCTGGCCCTGAAGGGTTCAACCATATCTTCAATCCAGTCATCCTCATTGAGAAGGGAACACACTATCCGGACATCCAATCTCTTCTTAAGCTGCCGTGCCAGACCCAGAATAAGCGCATTTGAGAGATGGATTATGTCAGGTTTACCATCTTTTACCAGATAGCTGACCAACCGGTTCATTTCATGCTTCCTGAACGCATTATCACCCTCTATCATATTAAGGGTAAGCTCCTCAAGTCCTTCAGTTCGTGTGGTACCGGCATATCTGGAGGCAAGCCTCAGGAATGGATCCGAGTTAAATACTTTATCAAGCCAGGGAGGCATATTTCTCAAAAAACCGACTTTTTCCCTCAGGTACATGGAAATAGCTCCGAAAAATACTTTTTTGTCCAGTCCGGAGTCAATATTGGATCTGTCGGGTGGAAGGTATAAGGGCACGGCACTTGCCTGGATGCCTTTTACTTTCCGGATTGCCCGAAGATAGAGCATATCACGGTAACAATTCCCGCAATAAAATGATCCGCCAGATCCTGTTATGAGGTAAACTATCTTCATCTTTTATTTAGATCCGAATGCCAGCAATCTTCCGTCCTCAGATAGAAAATAAAACCGGTCTCTGGTAATTGCAGGTGAACTGCTTATAGAAGCGCCGGCATTGAAGCTCCATAATTTCTTTCCGTCAGCAAGCCCAACCATGTAAATATTCCCGTCTGCACTTCCAAACAATGCCCTGGAATCAGTGACAACTGCCGATCCTGCAATGCTCCCGTTTGTCCTGTACTTCCAGACCAGCTTACCATCTGATATGTTGTAACAGTACATGAATTTATCCTCATTACCAACAACAATCCTGCTGTTACTGATTGCCGGAATGGCTGTGATGGATCCTGATCCCTCTGCCGGCAGTATTTTCCATTTTACCTTTTTAGCAGCCATGTCGAGACAATAAATATTTCCGTCATAATCGCCGAAATATGCTTTTTCGTCAGCAATAGCTGGAGAAGCGGCAATGTAAACTCCGATTTCAACAGTATCTTTTTCCTTACCTGTCAAAGGATCAGCTATCCTTATAATCCCGTCACAGCCTCCGAAAACAATTTTATTATCTGCTACAGCCGGAGTTCCATTAATATAGTTGGAAGTTTCGAGCTTCCAGAGCAGCTTCCCTGTTGCCGGGTCAACGCAATGGAGATAGTAGTCATAACTTCCGAAAATTATCCCGGTCTTTTTACCTGAGATCCAGATGTTGGCTGAACCAACAATCTGATTTTCAGAGGTATATGACCATAACAGCTTACCGGTTGTTTTATCGAATGCCCGGAGAACACCGTCAAAGGATCCGGCAATTACTTTATTACCATAGATAAGCGGAGGGGCTTCAATGGTGCTTCCGGTTTCAGATTTCCATTTTACTTTGCCGTCCCTGCTTACAGCATAAAGAGTTCCCTTATCATTGCCAAAATATATGTCGTTCTCATCCGGAACCGGTGAAGATTTTGTTCTGGCTCCGGTAGGCAGGCTCCATTTTAAAACGGGTGCTGATGAAATCTCAAAATCTGATCTTCCGGATAATTCCTGATTGCCTCTGAAAACAAACCATTCGCTGCTCTGACCCTGTATCTGAGCGCAAATGCCGAACAAAAGCAATATTTCAAAAAGCCGTTTCAAATCAGATCTTCTTAATTTTAATTGAATAGTCTTTCGCTAAGCTTTATTAATCTATATCTCAAAATAATAAATTTATGATATATTGTTATTTTAATTATCAATCAGAGGCGATACAATATAAATTAGCTTTCCCTCTAATATAAATCTTCTTCTCTGAAAATACCGGCGTACAGTCAGTACTCTCACCAAGAGGAGAAGATGAAATAATTTTTAGCTGGCCGGCGGCTTCCACAACATGCATAGTTCCTGTGCGGTCAAGCATCCATACCTTATTATCACATATAACAGGTGAAGCATAAAAAGGATTTCCAAAATAGTGTGACCAGAGAGTATCGCCTTTTTCTGCATTATAACAGGCTGCATCACCATTTCCGGTTGTTACGAACAGAAAGTTTTCATCAGCAACCGGGCTTGATACATCGGGAGTAAAAGTATTATCCTCCCAGATGACAGATCCGCTTTTTCCGGGGGTCATGGCAATTACCTTAAAATAATCAAGCGCTGTATAGACCATTTTACTGTTAACTGCGAGTGATGGAGCAACATCACCTGATACTCCCGGCAAACTCCACAACTCTTTTCCTTCCACAGGATCAAATGATGATACGCCTGGATTTCCGTTTATCAGAACCTGAGGCTGGCCATTAAAAACTGCAAGAACAGGCGATGAATTTACAGGGCGTCCTGATCGTGGTGTTTCCCATTTGAGATCACCCGTGCTTATATCGAAGCCGGAAAGTGATATCTTATTCTGGCTGTCATACTGGACAAGCACCAGATTTCGGTAAATAAGTAATGATGCAGAATAGCCGTAAGTGACCTGAGGAACACCCAGATTCTTACCCCATTTAAGCTTCCCGTTAAGGTCGTAACAAACAAGATTGCCATTTCCAAATACTGCACATACTCCCTCATCGCTCACAGCAGCGGTAGGAACTGCCATTCCGGCTTCCTGGTCAGATTCAGGTTCATCTTTTGAAGATCCCGGAAAATCTGATCCGGATCCTGTCCATAGTATTTTACCATCATTTTTATCGATGCAATACACTTCAAAACCTCCTGCACCTGCTCCGGTGATAAAAAGCTTGTCACCCCAGATCACGGGAGAGTTTTTCCCTTGCTTCGGAACAGAAATCTTCCACTTAATATTTTTATTTTCAGCCCCGTTCCATTCTGTGGGAAATCCTGTGCCACCCGCAATCCCCCGGCTTCCTTCTCCCCTGAAAAACGGAAAGTTCACATCACCCAATGGTATTGATGCATTTGCGATAACAGGAGATCCGGATTCCCGGATTAATTTAGCAGCACTTTCCGGAGCAGGTAGATCAGCTCTTAAAACAAAGGAGGAAACTATTGCAACCAGGGTGACCACTCCGCCCGAAATAAGTAAATAACGGCGGTTCCTTCTCCTTTCGGCATTAATATCAGGCTTTTCGGGTTGAAGTGATCTGGCGGGCTTTTCACTTCCTGCAACAAAACGCTGGAAAAGGATAAAAATTGCAGCCCCTGCAAGCAGAAGGTAGGATCCTGTTTCAACCTGCCACCTTGATGAAAAATAAGCTTTCCTTGCCATGAGGTCCATGGCTCTTACCTGCTCAGCTTTATCCCTGTTATCAGGATTGCTGTCATACTGTTCCTTCAGCGAGAGAAGGGCAGGATTATCCAGCGGGTTAATTGTCTTAAGCTGTATAAGACTGAAAATCATGGTGATCGCCATTACCAGAGTAAAAATCCCCGATATCAGGCTTATACCTTTAAAAATTGTGATGTTTTTTTCTGAAAACTTCATTTTTCAAGTTTTTACCTTTACAGGACAAAATTTAAAACACTTTCCACAGCTATAACATCTTCCCCGGTCAGGTTCATAATGATCCCTGATATTTCTTATGATTGGCCTGAAAAAGCCAATTCCCAGAGATAATCCAAGAAAAATACCAATCCACGGTGCACCTTTTCTGAACTTTCCGATTATTAGCTGTTCCTCTTCAAATAATTCATTTTCGGTCTTGCCCGATTCAAAAAAAGCCACTGCTGCCTTCGAGACTGCCTTTATTCCTGTTTCTTTCTCCAGCCGGATTTCTCTTGCAAGCCTTACATTATTGCTTACAGAAGACAGGGCGGGAGCGAGGTTGTAAAGGATGACGGCAAATGCTATGGCAAGAACCGGTATCATGATAAAGTAAATCATGGACCTTTTCAATGATTTTTGTGATTTTTCAGCATCCTGGGGAGGATCTGCCTGCAGAATTGCATCATACGGGCACCCTGATTCACATAACCGGCAGTCCTTGCATTCTGCCGGAGAAATAGTAAGATGTTTTACAGAAAAACGGGAGAATATATTCTGGAGAACACCGTAGGGACAGAGATACCTGCAATACGGCCTGTTTACAAAAATGCCGGTTATCAGAAGCAGCGAGCCAAAGATTATCATTGTATACGGAGCATCAAGCCTGAAGATACCCACAAAGGGATCGTACCGGCAGATAAGGAAGTCGCTGCCTGTTGCAGCTGAAAGTATTGCTACCCCCAGGTAAACAAACGGTATGGTGGCAAGCACTGATTCAATTTTTCGCGGTACTCTGACCTTTCTGAATCCGGTAAGTTCCTGTATTGCTCCGAGAGGACAGACCCCGGAACAGAAGACCCGACCTGAAAACAACGCAAATAATAATGGTATCATGAAAAAGAGGAGTGCCGGCAGAGGCATAGCATAATTATCATTGAAGAGTGCAAGGGACAAGTTCTGGACTGAACCTACCGCACATATACAGCCTTGGCGGTAAAAACCAAAGTAAGCCAGCGAAAAAAGTGAAACCCAGATCAAACCCTGACGGGATCTCTTCCTGAGCGCAAGCCACGAAGTAATGCATAATGCCAGGACCAGGACGGCGACATCAAGGTATTCCCACATGGGTCCGCGCTGATTGAGGAACTGATGTGTTGGAAATGTGTAACCTTCTTCAAATTCCGGTCTCGGAAACCTCTGCTGCTGAGCAAAAAGCACCGAGTGCCATATAAACATAATGACAAAGATCAAATAGGGTAAATATTTCTTCAACCTCTTCAACTTTTCAACTCTTTTCTTATGTATGGTTCCGTTGCCGGCACTCTTATCACTGCATCCGACGGACATTTGCGGGCTATTGCACACTGATTGCAATTCACGCACAGATTATGCATTATCTGAAGATAAAGTGAACCGTTCCCGAAATTTGCACATCCCTTAACACACCTGGAGCAACCATCACACAGCGTTTCATCGATGGTGTATTCAAAATAGGGTTCCTCAACAAATTTTCGTTTAATTGCACCGGTTGGGCAAAGCTGATTCTCGGCAGCTGTGCTATAGGTTTTTACTCCCTGGCGCAGGAATCCGGGACAAAAATCACAATAACCGCACATTTGAAATGCATTGGCGCATTTGACAGCCGAAGGTGTCATTATACAGCTTGATTTGCAAAGCTCACAACTGGTGCATTTCAAAGGATCTATCTGCCATACATAACCCTTAGCTTCAGTCTTCTTTGAAAGAATAAAAGGCAGAGCAAGAACCGGTGCAGCTATAATTAGTTTGCCAGCTGTCTTTACAAAATCACGTCTCGTGCTGTTTTTATTCTTATGCTCTTCCATATTTATGCGGTAAATATTCTGAACAATCGACTTCTCCAGCGCATATTCCTTTTCCCGGACATGCTGAACAACTGCTTCCGGAAACGATCCTGTTTCCTAGCAATAATGTAATTCCTGCCAGTAACATAAATAATATGTACCTGCCCACCTTTCTCAAGAATTCAATCCGATCCATATCTTAATAAGTATCACCAAAATATCATTTTATCCACAAATTTTCTCCCCTTCCGCGGTAGATGTCACGGCACCAGTCATATCTGAAAGGTCATTTTCTTTTAAATACATAAACCTGTGAATCAGCAGGATTAGCTCCATAAATGACGCTTCCGTCAGGAGATGCTAAATCAAGCGGCAACGGCGGCACAAAATTATTCACAGATGAAACAAATTCCACAAAATCACCTTTATTGTCGAGTATTTTTATCCTGTTTAAACCCTTTTCAGCGGTTACAAATCCACCCGGTATTAGAGCGAAATGGGCCGGATTGCAGCAGCCGCAAAATGAACCCGGATCAGTTCCCGGCTGACCGAAAAAGCTTAGCAGTTTCCCGTCGATATTTCTTCGTTCTATTCTCCTGTTTCCCGTATTAGCCACAAAAAGTACGGATTCACTATTCAGGGCAACATCAAAATAAGCGCTTGGTATTATAAAGGGTTCTTCTGTGCCTCCAATCAGGGATTTTAAAGCACCCTTTTTGTCAAGAATAAAAACTTCCTTGTTTGCGGCATCGGCAAATGCCACGTATAATTCATTTGAAGTCAGCGATGTGATCATTGAATTAGCTTCAAAGGGGCCCCATTCCCCGATCTTTTCACCCTTCATATTAAGCACCTGGATAGTTGCTTCCACGGCTGCATAAACATTGTTTCCTGCTGATGCAAGGGCAGTTGCCGGCATCTGAGTTTTATACTCCCAAAGTAAATTAAACTGAGGATCATAACAAGCGACAAATGACTCCCCTCCGAGCAGTATGGAGCCATTGTCTGAAACTGCTACAGAGGCCAGTTCTCCAAGGCCCGGCTTAAAAATCTTTTCAACAAACCACTGGTCAGAAATACCTGTGGCGACCTGCTTTTGCGGAATCACTGATGGAGCTTTACTTTTCAGGGCCACATCAACGACAACATAGCCGACGAAAATCAGAATTAGAATGATAATTGTAACAATTGCCCAGCGTTTATTCATACCCTTAATCTTTTTTACTTATATTAAGACATAACATGTTATGTGCATCCCTCATTATGAGGTATTTGCCAGCAATAGCCATCGGGCTCCAGGCTTCAATAGCATTCATTATCTTGTGACTTGATACCAGTTCAGCCTTGTTGTTTTCAATTCTGAACATATAAAGGGTTCCTTCATCGTCAAGAAGGTACAATTTATTTCCGCTCATAATAAATGGTCCCATGCCTTTGCCAAAACGGCTCTCCTTTCCGCTTGACCAGACAGGTATTATAAGGTTTGATTTATCGTAACAGACAAGCTGTCTCTTCAGGGCACCGGCATTTTCGGGCAAGACTGTCCATAGCAGATCTCCCTTCAATATAGGAGTTTGCTGTTCGCTGGCGATCCCATCTGTGGCCTTATGCTTTTCACTTACAGAAGCGGTATATCCCTTTTCACTCTTTTTTATTGTTATCCTGGCGGCTCCTGCACCATAGCTTCCAAAAACAGCTATTTCACCATTTCCAAGGTCAACTGGCGAAGATACTGTTATGGATGGACTCCAGTCGGCTGTTTTCCACAGAACCTTTCCTGTATCATCTCCTTCAGCAGAAATGCCGCACACACCCCCCAGTGCTGCATAAACATACATTTTTTTCCCAAGTATGGTCATAGGGATTATTGAAGTGTGGGACATCCTCAGGGAATCAGGGTTTGGAGTTCTCCAGAGTACATCTCCGGTGGTGCAATCAATACCGATCATGAGAGCTTTACCTCCCGGTGCTATGATTGCCATATTGTTATCAATCAGGGGACATTGACCGCAATAAAATTCTGGGGTTATACGTCCCCTGGCTTTTCCCGGAATCCCGTATTCTTTCTCCAGATCAATTTTCCACAGAAGATTACCATTCACCGGATCGACGCACATCACATGAGACCTTGGTCCTATGGTGACAACATATTTATCAGTTACGGCGGGAATTGTCCTTGAATAACCATGGTTTCGCTTAAATTCGACATTGTACCATCTTCTCCACAATTCGGCACCCGATTTAAGGGAGAAACAACGAAGCATATCAGCTTTTCTTTTCTCATTATAATCGAGGACATAAACCCGGCCATTTAATACTGCAGGACCGGCATATCCTTCACCGAGAGTAGTCTGCCAGACAACAGGTGGCCCTGAAGTATCCCATTTTTCAGCAAGAGGAGTAGGATCTTTGCTTATATTATCAAAATCTGCCCCCCTGAATCGAGGCCAGCTTCCGGGAACCATCTCCGCTTCAGTTCCAAGCGTATCAAAAAATTCTCCTATAATAACAGAATCTGAGATAGGTTTTTGCGGGGGCCGGTTGTCCATTCCCGGAACACGCTCATCCACCCTGAAGGAGGGACTGGCAAAAAGCCACCAGGATAAAGCTGCTGTAAAAAGAACTATTACAGAGAATATTATTATAGTATTTCTACCTGATGATAACATATAACAGTTTTAGCACCCAACTCAATATTCAGATCCCCAACCCCCTAAATGGGGCCTGATAAACTGTCAAAAAGATGATTTACAGTTTGATAGAATTTTAGCCCCCATTCAGGGGTGGAAAGGGGGCTATTATTTATTTAGCTTTGATTGAATATACTGCCAGATAATCTCCATGCCTCAGGAATAGTCTTCCCTTGTCAATAACAGGATGAGCCCAGTATGGTCCTGTGCCTTTGGTTACCCTGAAGGAGCTGATAATATCAAGTTTCTCGCTGTTGGGTCTTACCAGAGCTACATTTCCATCCTTTTCTTCATAAATATACAGCAATCCTTCTGCAGAAATTATGGATCCCTTATTATGCCAGTCGGTGATCCACATTGTCTTTCCGGTAGTCCAGTCCACACATATCCATCTGCCCTTGGTATTATTATCATGAGTGGAGCTGTATATATTGTTTCCTACAAGCACCATACCACCGACATGGGGATTGATATCACTATTTTTCCATACCAGTGTAGGGTCGCTGCCGGCTGCATTTATTTTGATTTTTGCAGAAGTTTGCCCGTAACCATTTGCTTCAAAAACAAATCCATCTTTATAAATTGGTGTATGTATATAATTCTTGCCGCCCTTCTGATCGGCATTTACTGAACCAAAATTGAATTTCCACAATATTTTGCCATCTGCAGCATTCACACCTATAATATATGTCGGTGTAGCCGTAATAATTACTTTTTTACCATTTTCATTTATCAGCAGGGGATTTACATACTGCGACCCTTCATTTAAAGATGGAGCCTCCCATACAACATTGCCGTTATCAACATTAAATGCAACCATCGAAGCAATATTGCCCCCGGGAGTGACTACCACCTTATTGTCGACAACAACAGGGGATTCAGTTATTCCGAACCTCGGCACAGTCGCCTGATATTTCTTATAGTAATCTACTGTCCAGAGGATTTTACCTGATGGAGATACACCCGACAACTCGCCCTGACCGCTGACAACAAAAATCTTCCCGTTTGAGAAAGTGGGTGTGCAGCGGCTTTCAGGGGAACTCTGGACATTCGACATAGTTCCATATTCAACATCCCATTTTTTCTTGCCATCCTGGGTAAAAGCAGTAAGTACGTCTTTATTGCCCCGAATGCCTGTAATGTACACAGCGTCACCTGTTACAGTAGCACTGGAATATCCCATTCCTATACCGGATGCTTCCCATACCAGAGCCGGGCCTTCAGATGGCCAGGATTTCATTAATCCCGTTTCGTTATAAATGCCAGTCCTGTCCGGACCTCTCCATCCGTACTGCTGGGAAAACAAATTACCTGTAATGGCTGCCATCAGCAATACCAGCGTGATCTTTATAATTCCTCTTTTCATACCTTCGGTTTTAAATAAAGGCTGCAATTTAAAAAAATGTACTCAACTATCTAAATATTATTGTTCAGCCAATCCACTCTTATTTAAGAAAAAGCAGATTTTAACAATATTTAATAGTTAATGGTCAGTTTCTGCTAAAATGTTTTTGCTTTTCATTGAACATACCGCTTTAAAGTTAAGATATTTTGTGCTGCGGATTCTTTAAAATATTCAGCGGTAAATTCCGGAAAATAAATAGTTTTTTAACATATGACTACATAATTATTTACATTATTAATAAATATGGTTTGTATGTAATAAATACTTAATATTATTAAGTAATATTATATATTTACTTAAATATATTAACTTATTTATTAAAATATATTATTAATTGTATTTCGGAAATAAAATATTCATTAGCTTTGCAACCGGTAGAAACTAAAGGAAATTATCAACAGTAAGGAGATATGTGCGGAATAGTAGGTGTTTTTGATCTCAAGGTCAATTATATGGATCTGAGGACGAGCGTTCTCAAGATGTCTAAAAAGCTCAGGCATCGGGGACCTGACTGGTCAGGTATTTTTTATTGTGAAAGGGCAATACTTGCTCACGAGAGATTATCGATCGTAGACCCTCAGTCTGGCAAACAACCTCTGTACAGCAAGGATGGCAACCTGATACTTGCGGTAAACGGCGAAATATACAATCACCAGGAAATCAGGAAACGCTTTGAGGGGTCCTATGAATTCCTTACTCATTCCGATTGTGAAGTGATCCTTCCTCTTTATAAGGAAAAAGGACCGGCTTTTCTTGAGGAAATGAACGGTATCTTCGCTTTTGCATTATACGATAAGGAAAAAGATTGTTACCTCATCGCACGCGACCATATGGGAATTGTACCACTCTACATGGGCCGGGATCAGCACGGTAACTTTTATGTAGCCTCCGAGCTTAAAGCTCTTGAAGGTGTCTGCAATAAGATTGAAGAATTTCTGCCCGGTCATTATCTGTACAGCAAGGAAGGGGTAATGAAAAAATGGTATCAGAGGGACTGGATGAATTATGAAGCGGTTGAGAATAACCCTACATCGCTTGCTGATCTGAGAGGCGCTCTTGAAGCTTCAGTTCATCGCCAGCTGATGTCTGACGTCCCGTACGGAGTTCTTCTCTCCGGAGGGCTTGATTCTTCAATTGTGTCAGCTGTCGCAAAAAAGTTTGCACCAAAAAGAATTGAAACTCAGGATAAAAGCGAAGCCTGGTGGCCGCAACTCCATTCATTTGCTGTCGGACTGGAAGGATCACCTGATCTTGCCTCTGCAAAATTAGTTGCTGCACATATCGGAACTATCCATCATGAAATAAATTTTACGGTACAGGAAGGCCTCGATGCCCTCCGTGATGTTATCTATCATATTGAAACTTATGATGTTACTACCATCAGGGCTTCCACTCCAATGTACCTCCTTGCGAGGGTGATAAAATCGATGGGAGTGAAGATGGTACTTTCAGGAGAAGGGGCGGATGAAATATTCGGCGGATATCTTTATTTTCATAAAGCTCCCGATCCCCGGGCATTTCATGAGGAAACTGTCAGGAAGCTGAGTAAGCTTCATCTTTATGACTGTCTCAGGGCAAATAAATCACTTGCAGCTTGGGGAGTTGAAGGGCGGGTGCCCTTCCTTGACAAGGATTTTATGGACGTGGCCATGAGGCTCAATCCCGGGGATAAAATGATCAAAGAAGGAAAAATGGAGAAATGGGTGCTTCGTAAAGCTTTTGAGGATTATCTGCCTTCCAGTATAGCCTGGCGTCAGAAAGAACAGTTTTCCGATGGTGTCGGCTATAACTGGATAGATTCTCTCAAGGCACTGACATCCAAAGAGATATCTGATGAATTATTGAAAAACGCCAAATACAGGTTTCCAATAAATCCTCCTATGTCCAAGGAAGAGTATTTCTACAGGATAATTTTTTCGGAGCATTTTCCATCTGATTCTGCTGCCTTATGTGTCCCGAGTGTACCTTCGGTTGCTTGTAGCACCGCTGAAGCACTGGCCTGGGATGCCTCATTCAGGAATATGATCGATCCTTCAGGCAGAGCGGTTAAAAATGTTCATGTAGACTCGTATAAATGAAAGAGATGGAGACCCTCCTGGCCCGATGCAGAAATTATGGAACTAAATGGATTTACCTTTCTTAGTGACTTTATCCTTTATCCATCTTTCAGCCTCACTCAAAGTTGAAAAAACCATAATCGGGATGGTCCGGTTTACTCCCACAGTTTCAGCAAACTTCATCAGATCCCCTTCTTCATTCATATCGACATAAGCAATTGCCCTGATGACTCCCCATAAATCATTGCTCCCCTCTGAAACTATCTGGAATACATCGGCGAGCCCGAGGCGCGGTCCGGCAAGATGCTCCTCGATTAATACCCTGGAACACTTTCGTTTCTTGCATTCGTAAAGCACATCTCTCAGGTACGAAATGACATTCATCCTGGTGTTCAAACCGTTGACTACAAAATGTAAATAACCCTCCCCGGGAATAACTGTAAGCTTATATGAACCTGCCTCTGACAAATTATCTAAAGTTTATTTTATATGCAATCTATTACAAGATTTATTAAAAGTCAAGCGGAGTCAGGCTTATTTCTCATCAATTATTTCTAAATTTAAAGAGAAAACCGGTAATAAATTTTACATGAAGGAAACTGATGACTTCTATGATCTTAAAATCATCCTCTGGCTTATTCTTTTCTTTGCTTTCGGGATAATAATTATTAGCTGTAAGCCGGAATCCACGGGTTACATAATGACCGTCAACGGGAAGGAATATCCGGGCAAAATGGGTGTTTCACTCACACATGAGCATATTCTGGTCGATTTTATCGGCGCCGACAGTACAGGCTATTTCAGATGGAACAGGGATTCTGTAATTGAAAAAGCAATTCCTTTTCTGCTGGATGCCAGGAGACATGGAGTCAGAACTTTGATCGATTGCACACCTGCGTATCTGGGCCGTGATCCGGTTCTGTTAAAAGAGCTTTCCAGAAAGGCGGGTATCAGTATAATCACAAACACAGGTTATTATGGATTTGATAATAATAAATATATACCAGCCTCCTTTTATACTGAAGACTCAAAAGCGCTGGCCGATGCCTGGATCAGTGAATTTGAGAACGGGATAGAAGGAACGGGTATAAAGCCTGGATTTATCAAAATAGCAGTGGACCAGAATGATACCCTGTCGGCGGACCATAAAAAACTTGTCACTGCTGCGGCACTTACTCACCTCAGGACAGGTCTGGTAATTGATTCGCATACCGGACCGGATAAACCTGCTTTCGAACAGCTGGCCATCCTGAGAAAAATGGGAGTAGATCCCTCGGCTTTTATCTGGGTGCATGCCCAGGCGGGAACTATTGACGGAAACATTGAAGCAGCAAAATCCGGAGCCTGGATTTCATTTGATAACATCAGCAACAGGAAGGATCTGAAAGCGGGAGACAAATATTCTATTGACTGGTATGCTGACAGAATACTTGAATTAAAAAGAAACGGCCTCCTTGGTAAAATTCTGCTGTCACATGATTCGGGATGGTATGATCCTGCAAAACCCGGAGGTGGAAAATTCAAAGGGTACAATGATATCTTTGATTTCCTTATACCGGCTTTAAATGCCAGGGGCATGACTCAAAATGATATATTTCAGTTATTAACGGCAAATCCCGCCGAGGCATTCAGCATCCGGGTCAGAATATTATAACTTTCTGACCCGGAATTTACTACCTATAGTGATATAAGGTAGGATAATTTGATCAGGAATATATTCCTCGGAACAGCTTCAAACAGTCCCTTCATATCAGTCCCGAACGAATAGATACCCGTTGAAGCTGAGCTTGTCCTTCCCTGTGACCACACCAGGTAAACGGTTGATCCGGGCAGATACTCCCATCTGACAACGAGATTCGACCTGAACTGACGAAAGTTGAAATCAGGATTTTTAAATGAATAATCAGCCGAACCATCCATATTCTCATCTACAGTATATGCCCCATTGACCGCATCCGGACTGATCTCAGAGGGTGAATAGAGACGGTAGCTGTCTGTAAACTTATCGGCTTTTGTATTCGTTATCATTTTATAGTTACTGTACCTTCCTGCCGAAATATAAGGTTGTCCGTAATATTCCAGTGTCAGTTCCGGATTTATTGTAATATTGATCCTGAAAGTCATATACACCGTGCTCTGATCAAGCTCTCCGAAAATATATCTCGATTCCCCGTTAAAATTTAAGGCAGATAAATATTGAAGCTTTATATTCTGGGTCCTGAACTCCGGGTCAAGCGATAATGATAATGAATTCATAGGTCTGACTACAGCTCCTGCCCAGTAATCATGGATCCGCTGACTTCCTGCATCACCAAAATCATGATAGGTACCTGTATATACAAATGCTTTTTTTGACGGGTCACTCTGGAGATTAAGGTTTATACCTATGTCACCGGGATAAAGGAATGAGGGGCCTCCCCTGAGAAGCGACCGGGAAGTATTCCGGCTTTGCCTGTTAAATGATCCGTTTATCCTCCAGCGGTTTTTGAATTGTGAATTGAAATTCGTATTCGTGTTAAATGACAGGAGCTTACCTGAGAAATCCAGATATATCCAGTAATTGGTGTTCAGATAAAAGTTATTGAAGATTGCAAACGGATTCCTTATATAATATGCGGCCCAGCTTCCATGGTGAATGACATCTGAATTCCTCATATAACCGATGTCATTGAATTCCAGTCCTGGCGAACGAAGTGAAAGGCTTGTCTCAAACTGGATCTTTTTCTGACTGGAACGACCAAACTTTACAGAGCCTCCCAATCCGGAAAGTGAAGTGAGGGAAGAATCAACCGACATATATCCATCCGGCCTCTGGTAATACCTGGCTGAAGAGGTCTGAAGAGCAACCATTGCATCTCCGGAACCTTTTAAACTGCTGAATTCTGCATTGCCTGACAGATACCATGTTCTTTCCTTCCAGTAATGCTTAACATCCAAACCACCTGTAATTGCCGATGTCGGGAGGAATGAAAGTGAAGAAGTATTTATATCTCTGTAGACCGATGTCACCATCCCGCCAATTACCGTTTCTCCTTTATTGAAGTCCTTCTGCAGCCTTCCTACAAAATAATTTGTCAGTGGTTCGACAGGTTCTTTTCTTCTTGAGCCTTCATTATCTATTACTGCAGATTCCTCTGCAGTTACGCTTTCCATGACACCTATTGATAATCCATTCCGTGTTTTCCCCGAAAGTTTTGCTGCGCCAAGAATGGTGGTCGCATCAGGCATATCGACATATTCATTCCCCGGGACTGAAGGATAATAATGTGGATACCGGCCTATTCTTCTTGAATAAAAAAGATTGTCGGACTGCATGTTATGGATAACTATTGTCTGATACGGCTGGAACTGATATATATTATTGCCTTCAATGAAAAATGGCCTTCTTTCCGAAAAATATGTTTCAAAGGCTGTGAGGTTGACTTCTGACGGGTCGGCTTCCACCTGTCCAAAATCCGGATTTATTGTCACATCGAGAGTCAGATCATTTGTAATTCCGAATTTACCGTCAAAACCTGCTGACAGTCCGTTTGCTTTTCCGGTGAGGAACGGGTTCCCGTCAACTTTCTCAAACCTTTCCGTCCTTGCCACAGTATATGGGAGAAGTTCTACCTGCTTCTTAGGCTCAATATTCCTAATACCTTGCAGTTCGCCGAAAAGGTGAACCAGCCCCGGAGAACCCTTTGGGATGAATTGCCATGTCGAGCGCTCCTCAAGTCTGTGTATATGCCGCATTAACTGTAATCCCCATACTTGTTCATCCTTTCTGCCAAAGCGCAGTTGACTGTACGGAATTTTCATTTCAGCGTTCCAGCCTTTATCATCGACAGATGTTCCAAGGAACCAGATGGGATTCCAGCTTGGATCCCAGTTGTTCCCGTTCTGAGATACAAACTCATCACCCTTGGCTCCGGAAGCCATTGCAGTGAATGAAAATGCCGTCTGTTTGTCAAAATAGCTGTCTATGTTGATTTCAACCATGTCACCGTTAAAGTTGTCCCTTCTCGACATGATACGGTTAATCTTATCAGCCTCATTATCAAGAGCTCTTATAAAAACATAGAGGTTATTGTCGTCAAAAAGGATCTTAAACTGCGTTTCCTGTGAAGGAGGTTTGTTTTCATCAGGCTGGGTCTGAACAAATCCCCCCGCCCAATCGACCCGGTTCCAGCAGTCATCCTGAAGGCCGTCAATAACCGGTGCTGTCTCTGCAAATTTTGTCTGATAAATCTTCTTTTCAGGTGTTTGAGCACAGATTCCGGCTATACTGGTTAAATAGACGAGAAATATAAAGGTTCTTTTCATGGCGTATAAGGGTTTCTAATCAGCATTCAGAAGGTCAGAATACATTAAAGACGGTGTTTCTGACAAAATGATGTACCAGGATTAGTTTTTCAGCATTTTTTTTATCTGAGAATCCTGGTACATAAGATGATCATGATAAACTGCACGAAGGTTATTCAGATTTCCGGAAGTAGATGTCACCACTGATGGTCTCAAGCTGGATCGTCTCACCTCCATTGTTAAGCTTGTCTTTTATATGCGCCATCATACCCCCTTGGTGATTTCCGGTAGTTTGTAAAAGATTTGAATATACTGTGCCTGAAATAGTTGAGAAATCCAGATCAGCAGGTCTTTTGTCAGATACTGAAAGATCAATAAAACCACTGATCGATTTGACACTCATCCGGCCAGTTTCTCCCATGATCGTAATATCTGCATTTATCGATTCAATTGAAAGGGATGCTTTCTCCGGGACAAACACCTGCCATGAAATGTCCGAGTCAATGCAGCAGTTATCCTTGCCCTTAAAGTAATTATCCTTAAAACCTGCATTAACGACGACACTATTACCCGTTTCACTGAATGAAGTCTCGTAAGCATCATTATCCTTGTTATCGTTGATACTTACCTTCGCTTTAACATAGACTTCGTTCTTATTCCATGTCCGGACAATTATAGAGTCGGATATCCGGATGTTCAGCCTGACCGATTCTTTCCCGGAGAAACTGAGATGTTTTTCAATATTCAACTGACCATTTACAGCTGAAATGAGCAATAACGAAATAAAGATCAGAATTATCCTTTTCATGACATTTTTTTAAATGGTTTCAAATGCTTCATAATCAGTTTCCCTTTCTCAGGTAGATATTTCCATTTACTGTGGTAATACCCAGCTTGAATCCACCCCCGTTCAGGGCAAAGTTCAAATGACTGCCGCCGATCCTTTTCAGATCTTCCTTTGCATAAGTGACTTCAAAGTCAGAAAAGAACCCTCCGTTAATTGAGCTGAGAACTACGTCTGCAGCAGTTTTCGCCGGAAGGGTAATATCGACATCCCCGCTTATCGAATTAATGGAAAAAGGCTTACCAGCTGTAGAAGGGCTAAGCAAAACCGTAATATCCCCTGCGATTGTTGACAGAACCAATGGACCTGTAACATTCTGAAGATTAATATCATGGCAGTTATTTACATCTATTTCGTTCTTCATATTTGAAATGGAGATATTATTGGAATTCTCACATCCGGATTCTATCGAAAGGGAAAGATTATCTGGAATTTTCATTGTGAAATCGGCTTTCCTTGTGAAAGGGATCAGGCATGTGAGGGTCACTGTGCTACCGCTTTTCTCGACCGACACGCCGATACCGGAATTATCTGTGCCGGAAGGATAGATTGGTTTTAATCCTTTCGCCCTTTCAGGCAGTGAAACTTTGCCGGCGGATGAGGTAATGATTATTTCATTCCCTGCATATCCCTCTACGGGCAGATCGCCACTGAAACCATTAAGCACAATTTTTCCGTCAATGCTGTTTGGTACAGGGATCCTGTAGTCTTGCGCCAACAGAAATCCAGATGAAAGAAATAAGATCATTGCGACTAAAATTATTTTCAATTTTTTCATTTTTATTTTTTTTGGTTAATAATTATGCCAGGCAAATCCGGTTTTTACACAGGCAGTATATAATTGAATTCAATTCTTAAAGCGTAAGTTCCTTTACACCCTCTTCCGCGACACTTCTCACTTCTTTCAGCGTCTGTTCATTTTTTATAATCTGCTGAATGGTCCTCAGGGCACTTTTCTCATGAATTCCCACAAGGATATTGATGAGAGTAACCTGGACTATAGGATCATTTTGTCTTGGGAGCGAAGCCACAAGTGAATCGCAGACCATACGATTATCTGTAAATTCTGACAGAGCAAAGGCTGAAGCCATCCTCACATTAGCATTCTTATCATTATTCAGGGTCTTCAGCAATGCCTCAATAACCAGGTCACCGGGCTTTTGGAGCCCGTCAGTATAACTTATACCCTGTAACCTGAAACTTGAAGATTCATTGTTCAATAATGTCAGCATGGCGTTTATCTTCATTTCGGTGACCTGTTTTTCAACCTCTTCCATCTGAGCAATATTCATTTTACCCCGGTTTGCTGAATTAATCATCATCCCGATGAAAGCTCCGCAGACAAGGAGAGCAATACTGGCTGCCGCAATAAATGGCTTGTTTTTGTACCACAGACTGATATTCCAATTATGCGCTTCTTTCTGAATAGAACCGGATTTATGAATCTCATTGTGAATCATATGATAAAAATTTATGCGAAGAGAATCATCCGGCATTTCCGTTTCCCTGTCAGAGATCAGCTTAAACATTTTCCGTGACTCAATTATTTCATCACGGCAACTCTCACAGGTCGTTATATGCTTTTCGATTTCCTCTTTTATGTATTCATCAGGAGTACCATCCAGGTAATCTGCTATAAATGATTCAACCTCTTCGCATTTCATATATCTGGTAATTAGACTTGTTTAAAATAAATGCCACGTAACTTTTTAATAGCCCGAAAGACACCAACCTTAATTGCCGGAACTGATTGATTGACAATTACAGAAATTTCATTGTATTTTAATCTCTGATACCTGCTGAGGACAATAAGTTCTCTTTGTTCATCGGAAAGAGCCTGGAGTGCTTTGTCAAGTCTTGAATAATCCTCCTCCTCAAAACCAGTTGAATCTTCCGGGATATCGGTAGTATAATTATCAACTAAGGTAAACATGCTTCTATTCTTCTGCTGCTCATTGCTATAGTCGTTGAAAAGATTACGTGCTATGCGGTAAATCCAGGATTTGACACAATTTCCCTCTTTATATGAAGACCTGTATTTTATCATTCTGTAAAAAAGGTTTTGAGTAAGGTCCTGGCTTGAATCTCCTTTCAGTCCCATCCGTAAAAAGTAATTATAAAGGGCTAGATGATACCTTTCAAAGAGTTGCGACATTCCGGTTAGATCTCCGTTTTTCACTTTCAGCATTAATATTTCGTCCTGCTGGTTTTCCACTTATAGTTTCGGGTTCCTGTAATTATTACCCGTAAAGTTACAAATGGTTACATAAAAAGACAGAATATTTAATTCCCTGAGGAGTGACGACCATGCCGGCAACATCGCCAGAATGAACCCCGAACAAATGACTACCTGGAATATTAACATCATTTTAACGAAGTATGGTGAAATTGCCTGATTTGATTACAGTTCTTTTCCTGTAAATGACTTAATTTTCGCTTTAATGCAACGGAAATGATTATAATTCGTCCTTAATGTGATTTATTAACCAGATCATGATAACGAATTTCTTTCGCCTTTCTTTTCGTAATATCCTGAAACATAAAGGTTTTTCATTTATAAATATAGCCGGGCTTGCAACCGGCCTTACTGCATCACTGCTTATACTTCTGTGGGTTCAGGATGAACTGAGCTATGATAAGTTTAATTTAAATGCGCAAAATATCTTCAGGGTCGAAGAAGATCAGTTCTATTCCGGTGAAAAATATCATGTAACTGTAACACCTCATCCGGGTGGTCCCGTATGGAAAGAAAAGGTCCCGGAGATTATAGAACAGACCCGGATAAACCGTTTGCCCCGGATATTGTTCCGCCAGGAGGAGAAAGTATTCTTTGAGTCAGCGATAGTTGCCGCAGACTCGGGACTTTTTAAGATTTTCAGCATGCCAATGTTGATTGGAGATTCCGAAACTGCTCTGAACAAACCTTATTCAATTGTCCTGACGAGGAAGCTGGCCACAAAATATTTTGGTGATACCAACCCGGTAGGAAAAACCCTTACTCTGGAAAATAAATTTCAGTTCATGGTCACCGGAGTAATGAAAGATCTTCCCCCCAATTCAATTTTTACATTTGAAGGGGTCATTCCATATTCATTTCTAAAGGAAATAGGGGCGATAGATAATTCATGGGGAAATAATTCGATCCTTACATTCCTGCTGCTTGAAAAAGGTTCTGACGTTGAATCTGTCAATACGAAGCTGACGGATGTCGTCCTTGAGTACCTTCCGGAGACTACCACAAAGTACGTCCTGTTTCCCTTACTTGATATTCATCTGCATTCACAATTTGGCTTCGGGATCAGCAAAGGTCCTGTAATTGCTGTACTTATATTTACCCTGATAGCCATCTTTGTTCTCCTAATAGCTTGTTTCAACTTCATAAATCTCTCAACTGCAAAAGCATCAGGCCGGACAAAAGAGATTGGCATAAAAAAAGTTACAGGAGCTGATCAGAAGACCCTGATAATACAGTTTATGATGGAATCTCTTTTCATGGTTGCTGTCGCTTTATTACTTGCCCTGATTCTGGCAGGGATATTCCTGCCTCTGTTCAATAATATCTCCGGGAAAAGTTTCATTCTGTCCGACCTGTTTCGTGTCAGGTTTATTTTAAGTGTAATCGTTGTGGGGCTTGTTGCAGGTTTGATCTCCGGCATTTACCCTGCATTTTATCTCTCTTCCTTTAAACCTGTCACAGTTTTAAAGGGAGAGACAGTTTCCGGAAAAGGCAATGGCAGGCTCCGTCAGATTCTTGTTATAATCCAGTTCACACTTTCCATACTTATTGCCGTTGCAGCCATTTTCATGTATAAGCAGTTAAAATATTTCCAGAACCAGAACCTGGGATTTGATAAGGAAAACCTGGTATGCATCCCTATGGCTGAAGATATGAAACCAAAATATTATTCACTTAAGGAAGAGCTTGGTAAAGAGACTATCATACAGGGAGTTACTGCAGCCAGGAGCAATCCTGTACGAATTGGCAGCAATTCGGGAGGAGCTGACTGGGAAGGAAAAGATCCTGAAAAACATGTACTTATCGGGATTAATGCTGTTGATTATGATTACCTGAAAACAATGAAAATGGAACTGGCATCCGGAAGGGATTTCTCCAGGGAGTTTGTTTCCGACCTTGCAAAAGATACTACTGGTAATTTTCTCGTCAATGAAGAAGTTGTAAAGATAATGGGAACTGAGGATCCCGTTGGTAAAAGCTTCAGGTTTATGGGGCTCAGAGGAAGAATAGTGGGAGTTCTTAAGAATTTCCACTTTAAAGGCGCTGACCAGCCTGTTGAACCCATTGCATTCGCTCTTACAGGTCCGGCTTACCTGGGCTTTATTCTGATAAGGCTTGCACCGGGAAATGTTCCGGAAGCACTCAAAACGACAGAGAGAGTATGGAAATCGGTGATGCCTGAATATCCTTTTGATTATTTTTTTATTGATGATGATTACAACAGACTTTTTAGCACCCAGATCCGTCTCACACGGTTGCTTGGATATTTTACGGTCCTGGCCCTGATCATCGCATGCCTTGGATTGTATGGTTTATCAGCATATTCAACTGAAAGAAGGACAAACGAAATAGGTATCAGGAAAGTTATGGGTGCCGGCGCGCTGACGATAATATGGAATATGGCCAGGGAGTTTCTGATTCTAATCCTGATTTCCCTGGTAATTGCACTTCCGGTTGGATGGATAATTGTTGAAAAACTGCTAAATCAATTTGCTGACCGGATAAAGATATCACCGGCTATATTCGCCGGAATTGCTGCCGGAGCCATTGTAATTGCCATAGTAACTGTTAGTTTCCAGGCTTTTAAATCCTCAATGATCAATCCGGCTGTTGCACTTAAGGTCGAATAAATAAGCCATATCATTAATTTCAAATATTAACTGTTTTAATCTATTACTGACAAATATGTTTAACAACCTGATCAAGTACAGTTTAAGGTCTTTAAAGAGACAGCGGGCCTACATTCTTATTAATATTCTTGGACTCTCTATTGGTATATCATGCAGTCTCCTGATAGCGCTATTCGTTTTGAACGAGGCAAGCTTTGATAAGTATAATGTCAAAAAAGACCGCATTTTCCAGACAGTTCTGAACGGAAAGATAGGCGGACAGGAGGTCACCATAGCCACTTCGCCCGCTGTAATGGGACCCACAATGCTGCGGGAGTTTCCTGAGGTTGAGGATTTCCTCAGGATGAACGGGTGGGGACCAACTGTTATAGATTATAAGGATCAGACATTTACTGAGGATCATGTTATAGAAGCAGATTCCTCATTTTTCAATTTCTTTTCAATACCTCTTATTAAGGGAGATCCCAAAGAAGTGTTGAATGCCCCAAGAAAAGCAGTATTGTCTGAATCAACAGCAAAAAAGATCTTTGGTGACGAGAATCCTGTCGATAAGGCAATTAAGATTGGAAACGACTCTGCAAGATATGTAATCTCAGGTGTTATGTCGGATATACCCGGTAATACCCATTTTGAAGCAAATATACTGCTTTCATTCATGACCAACCCCAGGTCATCCAGCCCGATATGGCTCAATAACAGCTTCAGCACATATCTTCTGCTTAAACCCAATTCAAGTTATAAAAGCATTGATGAAAAGCTGCCGGATCTGCTTAAGAAATACGTCGGACCTGAACTTCAGCAATATATGGGGATCTCGATAGAGGATTTTGCTAAACAGGGTAATAAATACCAGTTTTATCTGCAAAACCTGGCCGATATTCATCTCGATCCTGATATCACGCAGAACTTCAAGGAACCAAGCGATCCCAGGTACCTGATTATATTTGGAAGTATTGCAATTCTCATAGTTTTGATAGCTGCTATCAATTTTATGAATCTTGCCACCGCTCAGGCAACGAGGAGGGCGAAAGAAGTCGGGATCAAAAAAGTTGGAGGATCAACCCGCGGAATGCTTATAACACAGTTCCTCTCGGAATCATTTTTACTGTCATTTATTTCACTGATAATTGCTCTCTTTATTGTCTGGGTCACCCTTCCGTATTTCAATAACCTGCTGGGGGCAGGTCTGAAGCTGAAATTACTTGCTGCCTGGTACACTATTCCGGCGTTGCTTGCATTTACCATGTTTGTAGGATTCCTTGCCGGGAGCTATCCGGCCCTCTTTCTTTCCTCATTCAATCCCATCGAAGTGCTGAAAGGCAGCGTCAGAGGAAATAAGCAAACCGGAAGATTAAGAAGAGTCCTGGTAGTGTTTCAGTTTGCAGTTTCTATTCTTCTTATTACCGGGACAATGATCATATACCGGCAGATATCCTATATGCTCAACAAAGATGTCGGATTTAATAAGGAACAAATGCTTGTTATTAACAGAGCAGGCGCCCTTGAATCAAGAGTGGAAGCATTCAAGACTGCAGTAAAAGAAATACCCGGGATCATAAATATTGCCAGCTCCACTGCTGTGCCCGGCCGTAATAACAATAATAACGGATATATGATGGAAGGAAGGAAAGATGAATCATTCCTTATGACAACCAATTGGATTGACTATGACTATATAAGCACATATGGCATGAAGCTGGCAGAAGGCCGGAACTTCGACAAATCGTTCACTACTGACAAGGAAGCATGTATCATAAATGAAGCAGCTGCAAAGAATTATAACATTACTGATATAGCAAATACCAGGTTTATGACCCCGGACGACTCAGGGAAAATGAATTATTTGCAGGTAATAGGGATTGTCAGAAACTTCAATTTTGAATCGCTGCGTAATCCGATTCAGCCTTATGTCTTCCGTTTCAAGGGAGATAACAACATGTGGGGATATGTCACAGTCAGATTATCTGCTCAGAATTATAAGAATACTATAACTCAGATTGAGAACCGGTGGAAGGAATTTACTTCAAATGATCCTCTCCAGTACTATTTTATTGATGAGGATTTTGAACAGATGTACAGCCAGGAGAAACAGAATGCGCAGATGGCTGTTATTTTCTCAATTCTTGCTATTTTTATCGCCGCCCTGGGACTTTTTGGATTGACATCCTTCACTGTCGAACAGCGAACCAAGGAGATAGGGGTAAGGAAAGCGATGGGATCCTCAGTGGCCGGAATATATTTTGAAATATCAAAAGAAATTATTCTTCTTGTATCGATATCGGCTCTTATTGCCTGGCCATTAGTATATTATATCGCTGGCAAATGGCTGGAAAATTTCTTCTATAAAATAAACCCTGGAGTTTTCAGTTTTATTGGCGGACTTCTTATAGCTGTTTTAATCGCGCTGGTTACGATCAGCTACAGGATTATGAAAGCTGCAAATGTAAATCCTGCATATTCACTTAAATACGAATAAAGTATCCTCTTATGTTCAGAAATTATCTTCTTGTTACATTCAGAAACTTGCTGAAAAACAAGATATTCACTATTATTAATATTGTTGGTCTGGGTGTTGCTCTGGCTGTCTGCATAGTTGCCTTCTTCAATCACATGTTCAACTATGAATTCGACAGGACACATGAGAATTTCGATGAAATATACAGGATAACCAGCTTCAGGGATATGCAGGGCAGGGAGCAGGAATATGGAATTGTACCGTCAACCCTTGGCCTCCGGATAAAAAATGACATCCCGGGTATAGAGAAAGTTTCCAGGGTTCAGCGAAGCGGTTCTCCGGTAAAAGTAGGTAATGATCTCTTCCCTGCTCAGATCGCATATGTTGATCCTGAATTCCTGGAGATTTTTACATTCCCAGCGGTCCATGGAGATACAAAGATGATCCCTGGTACCGGAAACGTTCTTGTCAGTGAAACTATGGCAAAAACTCTTTTCGGCAGTGAATATCCGGTTGGAAAAGTCATCTCTATAGTGAATGATCAGAATAAGGAGTTCACTTTTAGTATAAGTGCAGTCTTCAGGGATCTTCCGGAGAACTCCAGCTTCAGAATTGATATTATGTGTCTTTATACAAATTTCCTGAGTATGTGGAATACAAATGACTCGGATTGGAAATCGTGGACCACAGCACTTTTCATTCAGGTTCCTGAAAAATCCATGTTACCGGCAATTGCAGGGTCATTAAAAAACTACCTGGAAATTCAGAACAGGGCAAGGGAGGATTTCAGGATAAACAGGTTCTCGCTTATTCCGCTTAAGAATGTTGGTGCCAGCACCAGGACTTTGTGGTCTTCCGGTCTTTTTCCCTCATTACATCCTGCTGCGCTGAACGCCCCTCCGGTGATGGCACTTTTCATACTTCTCATAGCATGTTTCAATTTTGCCAATACTTCAAGGGCAATTTTCAGCAGGCGACTTAAAGAGATTGGGCTGAGAAAAACGTTTGGTGGACAAAGAGGTCAGCTGGTGACTCAGTTTATGTTTGAAACGCTGGTTATTTGCCTTCTGGGATTGCTTGTTGGCATAGCACTCGCCGCTGTTCTGGTCCCTGCTTACAGCAGTCTCTGGGCGTATATGTCTATCAAACTGACCTTCAGTCAGTATGGATTTTTCTGGGTGTTTCTTGTTCTGCTGCTGTTGCTTACAGGATTTCTGGCAGGAGTATACCCGGCATTATATATAAGTTCGTTTAGTCCCGTTAATGTACTCAGGGGTGTTAATCTTTTTAAAGGCTCCGGAAAACTTTCTTCAATTCTCCTTACGGCTCAGTTTACAATCTCGATTACAGCACTCGTAATGGGTATAGTATTTGCACGCAATGCCGATTATCAGAGAACCCTTGACCTCGGATATGACAGGGACAAGCTTATAGTAGTTCCGGTTTCCGGAGAACTGTTCACTCCTTTACGGAATGAAATCATTTCCAATCCCAAAATAATAGCAGCAGAGGGTACTCAAAACCACCTTGGATGGGGGAGTTACCGAAGACCGGTGAAAGATGCTGATAAGCAACTCGAAGTGGATGTTCTGGATATAGGACCGGAATATGCTCAGACTATTGGATTAAAGCTGCTAGGAGGAAGATTTTTTGATAAAAACAGGGTTGATGCTGATCTTTCAAACAATTCAATTATAGTAAATCAAAAGCTGGTTCAGGATTTTGGATGGACCGATGGAATCGGAAGGACTGTAACTCTGTATGACACTACAACCCTGACTGTCATTGGGGTTGTAAAGGATTTCTACACCGGAGGAGTATGGAGAGCAATCGAACCGGCTATGCTGAGGTTATCAGGTGGTCCACGGTTCAATGTACTGATTGTAAGGGCAAACGCCGGCGATCTTCCTGGTGTGCTCGACTTCATCAGCCAGAAATGGAAAGCAATGGGGACGAATCAGATCTTCGGCGGAAGACTTCAGGAAGATCTGATGCAGGAAGAGAAAGATATCAACGGCAGCATCCTTAAAGTGAACGTGTTTCTTGCAATTATAGCCACTTTATTATCGCTCATTGGCATGTATAATCTTGTTTCGCTTGATATAATTAAACGAACTAAAGAGATGGGGATCAGGAAAATACAAGGAGCTCCCGTACCATTAATCATGTTTCTGGTCAGTAAAAAATTCCTGATGGTCCTCCTGGTCGCTTCAGTTTTAGGTTGTGCGGGTGGCTATTATATGTCAATGATGCTCATGGACAGCATCTGGGATTATTTTGTGAATATAAGCGCCGGCATCCTGTTGCTGGCAGCTTCAATTATGATTGTGGCAACAATTCTTACAATAAGCTTTAAAGTTGTGAGGGCCGCAATGCGGAACCCGGTTGATTCTTTAAGGTACGAGTAACCAACGCTGCTTTTAATACATCCTGTTTATCAGCTGTCCGATTTCATCACGCTTTTTGAGGGGAAAGCAGTAATTCTTCCCATCTCTGGTTACAACATTGATCCCTTTAACCAGAAACATGTTTCTATTGTAGAATATCACTTCCATGATATTTTCAAATAAAATTTCGAAGTTGAGGTGTTCCAGACGTTCGCTCAATGCTTTGAAATATATCCGCTGGTTTGTAACTATAAGCTTGCCATCAACTTTTTGATTTTCAACGACCTGATTTGTATCGCCTGCTTTCAGGACCACTTCGTTTGCGTTTAATTTTACTGTCATCGGGATAAATATTAAATTTTCCTGTTAATATGTTTCTGAAATTTCATTATAAAGACGGTGGATTTGTATGAAAGTTGCAGAAAGGCCATGAAGTTAATAAAAATAATTATCCACGTTTGAATAATGAAATTGAAAGGTGAATTTTTGTCAAATAATTAGACATTAATTATTACCTTCGCCTTAACTGAAAAGCCTATGAGCAAAGGTATAGATAAGCTTGTACAGGGTGCTTCACCTACAATGATCAACGTTTTGAACACCGTTAGAAAAATTGCGCCCACCGATGCAAATGTCCTTATAACCGGAGAGAACGGAACTGGTAAAGAACTTGTTGCCAAAGAGATACATAATCTTTCACACCGTTCGGGAGAACTGATGATAAGTGTTGATATGGGTTCAATTACTGAAACATTATTCGAAAGTGAGCTTTTCGGGCATGTAAAGGGTGCTTTTACTGATGCCAGGGAAGACAGGAAAGGTAAATTTGAACTGGCCACGGGCGGAACGTTATTTCTGGATGAGATTGGAAACCTTTCACTGCAGTCACAGTCAAAGCTTTTGAATGTGCTTCAGAACAGGCAGATAGTCAGAGTTGGTTCAAACAAACAGATACCGGTTGATATCCGGCTGATTTGTGCAACGAACTGTGATCTCAACGGGATGGTGGGAGAGGGCAGGTTCCGGGAAGATCTGCTTTACCGGATAAATACCATAATGATTGAGGTTCCGCCGCTCAGGGACCGGGTAGACGATATTCCTATCCTGGCTAATTATTTTCTGAGGGCTTATTGTGAAAAATATAACAGGGAGCAATTAAAAATCAACACTCATGCTCTTGAAAAGCTTACAAATTACAGCTGGCCCGGGAATGTAAGAGAGTTACAGCATGCGATTGAGAAAGCTGTCATTATGAGTGAATCATCTGTTCTTCTTCCCACGGATTTCGAGTTCAGACCGCCATCCAGGAGTGTTTATCACCATGAGCTTACCCTGGCAGAGATGGAGAAGAAAATGGTAATCGATTGCCTGAGAAGACATGGCAACAATATCAGCGTTACAGCCGCAAAACTGGGAATTACCAGGCAGACTCTGTACAACAAACTTAAGAATCTCGACTCCGGCAATCTTTAGCTAACTATCTGACCGTCAAATAGATTCATGATCCTGTGTGCATAACCGGCATCCCTGTCTGAGTGGGTGACCATAATAATTGTGGTACCCTCTTTATTTAGTTCGGTAAGCAGGTTGATCACTTCAATCCCATTCTTTGAATCAAGGTTTCCTGTTGGTTCATCAGCGAGGATAAGCCTTGGATTAGCAACAACAGCCCTGGCTATTGCCACTCTCTGCTGCTGTCCGCCTGAAAGCTGCTGGGGAAAATGTTTTGCCCTGTGAGTGATTTTCATTCTTTCGAGAGCTTCCTCCACTTTTTTCTTCCTTTCGCTGGTCTTCATCTTCAGATAGATTAGCGGAAGCTCTACATTCTCGTAGACATTAAGTTCATCTATCAGATTAAAGCTCTGGAACACAAAGCCAATGTTACCCTTGCGGAAAACAGTTCTGTCGCGCTCCTTAAGATTTGCAACCTCTGTGCCGTTGAATACATAGCTTCCTGATGTCGGATTATCAAGTAATCCCAGAATATTAAGAAGCGTTGATTTCCCGCATCCTGATGGGCCCATAACTGCAACATATTCACCCTCTTTAACATTCAGGTTTACTTTGTTGAGTGCTGTTGTCTCAACTTCCTCGGTCCTGAAAACCTTGGTAAGGTCATTAGTCTTAATCATTGTCTAAAGTATTGGTTATTGTTTTATTTTTTAAAAACCAGTTTTTCATTTTTACCAAAAGATTCATAACCCGAAATAATTACTTTCTCACCGGGCTGAAGTCCTTCAAGAACCTCATAATATTTTGGGTTTTTCCTTCCGATCGAAATATTCCGTCGGGTAGCAAATGACTCTGAAGGATCCAGTACAAAAATCCATTGTCCTCCTGTCTCCTGGAAAAATCCTCCTATGGGTACCAGTACGGACTCTTTTGGCTGTCCCAGCTGCAGGCTTATATAATAGGTCTGGCCCGTCCTGATGTTCTCAGGCATGGTATCAGAAAATACCATGTCAATTTCGAAGGTCCCGTTCCTGACTTCAGGGTAAACCCGTCTGACAACAAGGTCAAATTCATTTCCCTGGCGGTCGAGTGTGGCCGTCAGCTGGGTTTTAACCCTGTCAATATAGTGTTCATCTATCTGAGCAGTTACTTTATAGGCAGTCAGAACATTTATCTGCCCCATATTTGCTCCACGCTGGATCGATTGTCCGATTTCGGGAGTAAGCAGACCCAGCTGGCCATCAATCGGAGCCCTTACATTAAGGTTTTCGGCTCTTTGCCTTACCAGCTGAAGGTTTTTACGCATATTCTCAAGGTTGGTAGTAATTGTATTTACCTGGACAGAACGGAAAATTGAATCCTGAAACTGGCGTTCAATAAAAAGTTGCTGGGATTGTTTTGCCATATCGAGATCTTCCTTTGATCGCAGAAAATCTTCCCTTGAGATCAGGTTATCTTTCATCAGGATTACGTTCTGCTGATAGTTACGTTCTTTTCTTTCTATATCGTATTTAAGACTGACAAGCTCCCGTTTTATGGAGAGCCGTTCCTGTTCCATAGTTACCTGAGTGTTCCTCAGGAAGTTTTCCTTTTCAGCAAGCTGTGCTTCACTGTCGAGAATATTGAGATACAGGTCGGGATTGGAAAGTTTCAGGATGATATCTCCTTTTTTAACCATCGACCCTTCTTCAATAAGCTTCTCTTCAACCCGCCCGCCTTCCTGAGCATCGAGGAAAATGGTGGTAATCGGTTCAACAGTTCCGGGGACAGTTATATAATCGTTGAACTGATCACGGATAACTGTCTCAATGATCAGTTTATCCTTTTCAACTTTATATGTTGAAGTCCGGTCAGTAAAAAATGCCATATAGAACAGCACAATTATTACAATCCCGATAGCGATATATCCTAAATGCTTTTTCTGTAAGCCTCTTTTCTTTTCAATTGGTTTATCCATTCTTTCAACAGGGGTATCCATTCCGTCCAGGTATTAACACATTAATTAAAAATAATATTCTCGTATTCTCCGGTCATGTAGAAACTGATCGTCAGTTTCCTGATTACCATCTGAAGTTTAGTACGTAATGCTTCAGCTTCAGCTCTGAATAGTGTTGTTTTAGCTGCCGAATAATCAGTAACATCAACCAGCCCTGACTCAAACTTTTTTTCAACGGCAGCAAATGACTTGTTATTGAAATCAAGGTTCGCCCGGGCAGCCAGATATTCGTCTTTTCCCCTTGTATAGTCGAGGCAGGCATTTTCAATTTCAGTGTAGAGATTATTTTTCTCCTGCTCGAGCCTGAGTGATGTATCATCCTTCCTGATTTTGGCAGCTCTTATATTTCTTCCTGTAGTATAGTTATTAAAGATCGGGATATCAAGGGAGAAGTATATTGACTGGCTGTTGTTATTCTTCAGCTGGCTCGGGTAAGAGACCTGGTTATCGGCATTTCCACCCAGGACCCTGTAATACCCCGTAAATATACCTCCACCCACAGAAAGACCCGGTGCCAGCAATCCTTTAGCCGCCATAATCTGCTTCCTGTTAGCCTGAAGTTCAAATTCAATAGCTTTCAGGCGCGGAAGTGTCTCTGAGGCAATCTTATAAACACTGTCAGGTTTGAATGAGTCATTGGTTATCAGGATCTTTTCCGGGTCAGGTATCGATAGCTCAAAATCAGATTCGGGCCCAAGCTGCAACATTTGTTTAAGAGTTGTCAGGGCTTCGCTGGCATTGTTGTGGGCGACTGTAAATGAAAGCCTGTCAGAAGAAACCTGGCTTTCCATTTCATATTGCCGTGAAAGAGCTTCTTTACCCGTTTCTACCATTTTCGTTATCCTGAAATTCTGCTTTTCGGAAAGTTCAAGCTGCATTTTAGAGGCATCTTCAAGGCCATTGGCATAAAGGACCTGGTAATATTGTGAGAGTATCTCAATTATAAGGGTGTTACGGACAACTTTCTCAGCTTCCAGTCCTGCCCGGAACATGAAACTGTTTGCACCGATGGTATTCAAAGCAGCAAATCCGTTGAAAAGGCGCAAATTTGTATTCAGGGAGTACGAATTGCTAAGGTTCTGCTGAAACGTAATAAGGTTTGTAACCGGATCTATCGATCTTCCGAAACCCATCCGTGCATCAGACCCGAAATTCAGTGATGGCAGGATATCCATTTTTGATTTCAGTAAACTCGCCTGGGATGTCTCGGTTTGCAACCTCTGCCTTTTTAATCCGATGTTATTCGTGACTGCATAGCTTATACAGTCCTCCAGTGTCCATTTCTTAACCTGAGCAGGTGTTTTCTGACAAATCAGTATTAAAAAAACTATGCCGGCCCAAAAGGTCCTCTTCATCATTCTTTCCAGGATTTGATTTATTCAGGACAATATCCATGCCATTAGATATATAACATTGTTATTAAGCTATTTAGAATATTTATCTATTATTTAAAATGTATATTTATTAGACACCTGAATGTCTAATTATCATACATCCTGTCATTTCCCCATACAGCAGTTTTTAAACTTCTTCCGCTGCAACAGGAGCAGGGATCGTTCCTCTCTCTCTGGCTTAACCATAACATGGAATGAAGCTGGCCTCTTCAGCTTAATTGTATCACCAAGCAAAAGATCCGGTTTCATCTGATCTGGTAAACTGAAAAAATCGAATTACACCCAGCCTTTGCAGGCTGTTATTATTTTTTTGTGATGTGACACAAGAATTTAATTCATGAACAGTCATATGCATGAATTACCCTGCATACTACCTAAAAGTAATATGAAAAGCTGTCAGATGGATTTAGAAATCTCTATTTAGCAGGGGATCTGCGTAATAAATACCGGGTCCTGGCTTCTTCGGGATCAGCCCCAAGTGCAATATATATTTTTGTTCTGTGATCAATTACAACAGCCTGGAGCTTATTCAGGTCGGGAGATTTAATTATAGTCTGCTTCTTTTCGAATATATTGTTTTTCATTTTTAGAACTTATTAACCTTATTATAATCCTGTTCTGCTTTATTTAAGCGAATAGAATCGAATTCCTGAAAGAAAAAAGTCCCGCTTTTGGCGGGACCAAAAATTATAAATGTTAAATATTGATAAACTAGACAAGTTTAACGTTTACAGCATTTAATCCTTTTTTACCTTGCTCAATGTCAAATGTAACTTCATCATTCTCTTTGATATTCTCTTTTAATCCTGATGAATGTACGAAGTACTCCTTTGTTGAATTCTCCTCTTTGATGAATCCGAATCCTCTTGATTCATTAAAGAACTTTACTGTTCCTTTACTCATAATTTAATTTTATTGATTGGGCGCAAGGTACACCTAATTATCGGGATATTCTATTTATTTTCAATAAATTAATTAAGTGCCATGTTATTCAACATATAATACTGATAATAATCTGAACTCGATAGTGCCAGTCAGCAAAGATGGTTTACAGGCTTCTAAAAACATTATGTGAAGTTGGATGTTTGATCAATAGGAACAAAACATTGAATTATGGCTGGTACAAATAAATATAAGTTGCAGATAGCAACTCCTCTTGGCAAGTTTAACTACTTCAGTCTTAAGGAGCTACAAAAAGACAATCACGATATTGAGAAATTTCCTTTCTCAATCCGGATTCTTCTGGAAAATATAATGCGGAATTATAATGGCACTACTTTCACACAAAAGCATCTTGACAATATCCTGGGCTGGAAGCCAAAACCTGCTCCGGATGACATACCTTACCTGCCGGCAAGGGTTCTGATGCAGGATTTTACCGGAGTGCCCTCAATAGTGGATATTGCATCAATACGGTCCGAAGTTGCACGTAAAAAGAAAAATCCGCAGCTGATCAATCCGCAGGTTCCTGTAGATCTGATCATTGATCATTCTGTCCAGGTCGATTTTTACGGTACAGATTATGCCTATCAGCGTAATGTTGATCTGGAATATGAAAGGAATGCAGAACGTTATTCTCTGCTGAAATGGGCCAGGTCATCATTTAAAAACTTTAATGTACTGCCTCCCGGAATGGGTATCTGCCACCAGGTGAACCTTGAATACCTTGCAAAAGTAGTATCTCAGGAAAACGGGCTTTTGTTCCCTGATACTCTTGTTGGAACTGATTCTCATACACCAATGATTAACGGTATAGGGGTAATCGGTTGGGGAGTAGGAGGAATTGAAGCTGAAGCTGTGATGCTTGGCCAGCCTGTTTATATAATGATGCCGGAAGTAATTGGCCTCAGGCTCTCAGGCGCTTTAAAGGAGGGAACAACATCGACCGATCTGGTTCTGGCGGTTGCAGAAATGCTGAGGAAAAAAGGCGTTGTCGGAAAATTCGTTGAGGTATTTGGCGATGGATTAAATAACCTTACGGTCCCCGACCGGGCAACTATTTCAAACATGTCGCCTGAATTCGGCTGCACTGTAACATATTTTCCTCCGGACTCTGAAACCCTCGATTATTTAAGGATCACCGGCAGAAACGAGAAACATATTTTGACCGTGGAACAATATTTAAAGGAAAATCTTCTTTGGCGCGAGAATGAGGATAAGATAAAATTTACAGAGATAATCGACTTGAATCTGGACGAAATAGAACCATCAGTTGCCGGACCAAAACGACCTCAGGATAAAATTTTCCTGAAGAACGTAAAAAGTAAATTCATCGATATTTTGAAAAGCAGCTATGAAAGGGAATATGTTTCACCGGATTACAGGGCAGAGGGCCTCTGGCTGAACGAAGGGGGACATAATGAAAGATATATGCCTGAAGTCGCAGCTGACGAAAATGCACTTAAAACGGCAGGAATTGAAGTTGAGCCAAAGGAGGGGAGGAAGCCGGGACTTAAAAGCGTTAAGATCAAAGTCGCTGATAACGAATATTTTTTAAGCGACGGGGCGCTGGTTATTGCCGCAATTACCAGCTGTACAAATACTTCCAATCCCAGTGTCATGGTCGGAGCGGGTCTTCTGGCCAAAAAAGCCATCGAAAAAGGACTTAGTACAAAACCCTGGGTCAAAACGAGTCTCGCACCCGGCTCTAAAGTTGTGACTGATTACCTGTCAAAAGCTCATCTTCTTCCTTACCTTGAAGCCCTGGGATTTCAGGTTGTAGGTTACGGTTGTACAACCTGCATCGGTAATAGCGGACCACTTCCTGCACATATCAATAAAGCTGTAATTGAAAATGATCTGGTAGTAGCCTCTATTCTTTCAGGCAACCGGAATTTTGAAGCAAGGATACATCCTTTGGTGAAGATGAATTTTCTGGCTTCACCACTCCTTGTTGTTGCTTATGCAATTCCGGGCAGGATCGACGTTGATCTTCAGCAGGAACCCCTGGGATTTGATCCAAACCTTGAACCAATATATCTCCGCGACATATGGCCAACAATGGAGGAAATTCAATCTGTCATGAGTAAAGTGCTTGATTCAAAAGATTTTGTATCAAGTTACAGAAGTATTTTCCGTGGTGATGACAAGTGGAAGAAACTCAATGCAACAAGGAGCAAAGTATACCATTGGGATGAAAAATCGACTTACCTTAAAGAGGCTCCATTTTTTACTGACATTTCGGCAAAACCGGATAAAATATCTGATATTAAATCAGCCAGGGTGCTCCTGAAGCTGGGCGACTCAATCACAACGGACCACATTTCTCCGGCTGGGTCCATAGCAGAGGATTCTCCAGCAGGTCAATATCTCAGGTTTCTGGGAGTTGAAAAAAAAGATTTCAACTCATATGGCTCACGAAGGGGTAATCATGAAGTAATGGTGAGAGGAACATTTGCTAATGTACGTCTTAAGAATCAGCTCGTCAATAAGGAAGGCGGCTGGACGATCCATTTCCCATCGGATAAGTTAATGACAGTATTTGAGGCTTCTGAAAAATACCAGGAAAACGATATCCCCCTCGTAATTCTTGCAGGAAAGGAATACGGAAGCGGATCTTCAAGGGACTGGGCAGCGAAAGGTGTCTCTTTACTTGGTGTCAGAGCAATTATTGCTGAAAGCTTTGAAAGGATACACAGAAGCAATCTTGTCGGAATGGGTATCCTTCCACTTGTTTTCAGAAATAATGAAAATATATCTGCCCTTGGATTAATCGGGGACGAAACATTTGAAATCTCAGGGCTCAATGACCTGGAACCTAATAAGGAGATAAATGTTATGGCTGTCAGGCCCTCCGGCGGGATAATTGAATTTAAGGCAATCGCAAAACTGGATTCACCGGTTGAAATTGCTTACTATCAGAACGGGGGTATATTACAATATGTTTTAAGGAGTTTCCTGGAAAAGAACAATAAATCATAAAGGAGGTTTTTTCACTTGAAATAAGTAGTTTTAAGCCGTTGATTAAGTGTATTTTATACATTTAATAATACTGCATATTTTGTGATCAGGGTTCCTTCTTCATTTACCTTTTCACAGCTGATCAGTTGAAGGCTTATATCCAGTTTTTCATCTGTTACAATGCAGCCCCCACTTCCGAATATTCTTGGCTCTATCGTAAGCCATAATTCATCCACAAGCTGATCCTTAAAGAATGAGGTTGCAATGTGCGGTCCTCCAACAACAACCATTTGTTCGTGACCATCTTTTGCTAACCGGGATACAAGCCGTGCCGGTGATTCATCTGTAAATTCAAGCCGGCCAGGGACCTCATATTTCTTATAATCCCGTGGGTGATGGGTCATCGTAAGCAGAAGGTGGTTCGCAGAAGGTTTCAGAGGATCGGCATTAAAAGTATTAATGCCTGTGACGATAAGTTTAGAATTTCTCCAAATTTCGCTGAAATAATCCTGATCACTCCTTGATGACCATTTCCTGACAAACGGATCGCCCCATCTGGTTATTTTTCCGTCAAGCGAGGAAACAAAGACAAGTATTACTTTCATGGATTTGGTTTTTAGACTTTCGGATTTAAAAACGAACCAGGTAATAAGAACCGATAACCGGATTATTTCTGAAACCCGGATTCCAGTTCTGTGATTTTAGCGAGGCGTCGCTTATGCCGCTCTTTGCCGCTGAACCGGGCCGTTAGGAAAATCTTTACCAGTTCTGCTGCCAGCTCTTTGCCGGTCACGCGTCCTCCCAGACAGATTATGTTAATGTTGTCGTCCTCCACTCCCTGTCTGGCAGAAAAGGGGTCATTGATCAGACAGGCGCGAACGTCACGAATTTTATTTATTGCCACACAGGCACCCACCCCGCTGCCGCAGACAGCAATTCCCCGATACAGCTCATTATTTGCAACAGCCCTGGCCATTGGAACTACATAATCGGGATAATCATCCTCCTGGTTAAGCTTGTCGTTACCAAAATCAACCATTTCAAAGCCGTCCCTGCGAAGCTCGCTTTTAAGAAACTCTTTCAAGTCGAAACCTCCGTGATCTGATGCAATACCTATGAGTTTGGAAGTCATATTGTCGTGTATTAATTATTACTGGTATAATAATATCCCGCACTTCGAAATTTAACGAAAAATCCGGTTTAATTAACTGCCCCGGTGATATGTTCTATGTTATGACTGATGAAGTTAAACATATCCGGCGTTGAGCTGTGATAAACAACGGATTACCTTAAAGATGAGTTTGAATGCTATCAATCTTTATTTGTATAAAATAACAAACTGTTTGTAATTGAATCTTCCGTCATCATCAACAATAATGGCTTCCCAGTCCTTTTCAGTCTGTGAAAGCAGAGAATCCAAAGCCCTGGTCAACAGATGCTTTCTATTGAATGTAGCGATGATAACAGAAAAGAAGGGAAACCTGTTAAATGACGAAAAAGTCTCTGGTATTGTTTCTGGTAGCTGCAAGGGGATAGATGAATCCATGCCTGTTTGATATGATTTAACTTTGTCTGATATTTCTTGTTCAAAATTATCTTCTTTAGGATCTTTTTCCATGATAATGCTGTTTAAACAATAAACAAAAAATCCCTTTGATGGTTTAGCAGTAAGATTTATTATTGAAAATGATCAGGATAAGGAGGGTCTATGAGTCGGAAGAATCCGGTGAGTTCTGCAAAGGATAAAGAACACAACAACGCTGTTGCTTTAAAGGAATTCCTGGAAAAAAGGTCATCCCCGGAGGTACGACCGACAATTCTGCATTGACCAGTATCAGATCAGCTTAAAATTATCTGATATTTACCATTCGAAGGGAACAGAATAGAATTGATAATGACAATTACTTTCCGATACAGAAATTCCTGAAGATATTACCCAGAATTTCATCTGTGGTTATCTCTCCTGTTATCTCTCCAAGATAATGAATCGCCTGCCTTATGTCGATAGCAATCAGGTCCTCCTGGAGGCCGGTTTCCAGTCCTGATTTTACTCTTTTAAGACTATCTGTAACATGAAGTAATGCTTCATAATGTCTTATATTATTTATAATTACATTCTCCGATTGAAGCTTTTCTTTACCAGCTGAACGTGAAAGTAATTCCTTCAAAACATCGACACCTTCTCCCGTTTTAGCGGATATGAAAAGAACTGATTCTCCAGGACCAGGAATAAGGTTTTTCCGGATCTGGTCCCTTAACTTCCGGGGATCATTATCGATCTTGTTTCCCAGGATGATCAGCTTTTTATCAACTAAACCGGTCACCTGCCGTATTTCATTCAGAACGCCGGAAAGTCCCATTATTCCGTCATTCACATCCACGATCAGAAGGATAATTGAAGATTCTCCGATTTTCTCATGGGTCTTTTTAATACCTAAAGTTTCTATTATATCACTTGTAACATGTAGTCCTGCAGTATCAGTAAAACGGAACTTGATTCCTTCAATCACAGCAGTGTCTTCAATTGCATCCCTTGTGGTTCCCGGAATTTCAGAAACAATTGCTTTTTCCTCCATTAAAAGTCTGTTCAAAAGTGTCGATTTTCCTGTATTTGGTTTTCCTGTAATTACCACTGGAACACCAGTCTTAACAGCATTACCTAAACTGAATGATGAGGTTAGTTCCTCGGAAACTGTAAGAACTTTATTTACGATTTCCCTTAGCTGATTACGGTCAGCAAACTTAACCTCTTCCTCGCCAAAATCAAGTTCGAGTTCAATGAGTGATGCGAAATGCAGAAGATCAGCCCTGAGCATACTGATTTCATCGGAAAAGGCTCCTCTCATCTGGCTCACTGCAATTTTATGGGCCATTTTTGTCTCAGAGGCAATAATGTCTGCCACGGCTTCTGCCTGTGACAGGTCCATCTTACCATTCAGAAATGCGCGTTGGGTAAACTCACCAGGCTGAGCCGGAACAGCGCCATGATTTATCAACAATTCAAGTATCTTTTGTTGTATATATGGTGAGGCATGACACGATATCTCAACAGAATCTTCACCTGTGTAGGAGTGAGGCGACCTGAAAATGCTTGCCAGGACATCATCGATAATCTCTTCTCCTTCCCTTATTTCGCCATAAACGACGGTGTATCCTCCTTGTCCGGAAATTCTGATCCTCCTGTCAAAGGGAAAGAAAATTTTTTCACAAATGAATATGCTTTGAGCCCCGCTGATCCTGATAACTGCTATCGCTCCGCCTCCCGAAGTGGCAGGAGCACAAATGGTTTCCTCAGTTCTTATCATATTCCGTAACCATGGTCACGGCAAATGTATAAAACTTATCGGAACCGCTCAAATCTGGTTCTGCGACCGGGGGCCTTTATCCGCTACCTGGAAGCTGGTAATCCCTGTTCACCTTTCCAGGTTCTGCACAGTAAAATACGAATCCTCTATCCTGGTCCGGGCATTGATATCAGTAAACCGGATCTCCGAGCTTCTGCCTTTCAGCACGTTGACGGCTTTCATCTCACTTACAAGATATTTTCCCTCAGGAAGAGGAAAAACCTTGTTTATTTCCAGTGTTTTAAAAAGTTCATTATCAAAATTATAGAACTCCATTTTCTTTATCTGGCATTTATCCATGCTTATATAACTGATCTTCCTGGAAAAACCATATTCTTCAGCTATATTCTCATCAACAGGAGTGCTCTCAATTATCCACTGGTTATCCTTCGCGGAACCGGGTGCAAATCTGTTGGTGAAATCAGAGGGAGCAGGAGAGCTCATATCGGAATTGGAAAACTCCGAGCTCATGAAGCTTTTTCCTTTTTCAGAAGAAACTATCCGGCGGGTTCTTTTCAGCGCCGGCAGATATATCCACATTTCGTCTGCAACGTTCTTGTTATCAACTATCAGCATCGATGTACCCCTTACGTCAGCCGGTTCAGTGAATCTTATAAACCGTTTTTCAGTTCCGTCAGCAAATGATTTCGTTGCCATCAGGATAGTCCTTGACCTTGTTGCCCCGTTTTTTTCGGTTATTAAGAGGTTGACTGTAGCGCTTAACGATCCTGTCAGGGTAAGGTCACGGCATTTGTTCATAATCTGGTCTGCATCCTGCTGCTGGGCTGATGCCTGTAAAAGCAGCAGTGGGAATATTAATGACATTATCATCTTTTTCATATCTTTTTGTTTTTGATTTACTCAATTCTTTTTGTACAAACCCTGGCTTGAATTTCAGAAGTATTGCGGGAATCAGGACAATTGCACCGATAAGGCATGAACCTATGGAAATGATTACCAGGTAACCGAAGAATCTTATTGAGGTGAATCCTGAGAAGATCAATGCCGAAAATCCTGCCATCACACTTAATCCGTTGATTATAATACTGCGGCCAATAGTAGACATTGAAGTCTTTGTGGCTTCTTCAAAGGATAATCCCTTCTTAATCTGCAAATTAAAACACCATATGTATTGAATCGTAAAATCAACACCAACCCCGATCATAATGGATGAAAGCAATGCGGTCGCTGCATCAAGGGCAATACCCGAAAATCCCATGAAACCAAACAGTATCAGAATAGATGCTGCAAGCGGAATTGATCCGATAAGTCCTCCCTTGATAGACCTGAATATCATTGTCAGTAGAAGAAATACTGTTGCGAGTGCAAACAGTAATGATGATACTTGCCCTCGTATTACCAGTCTGGCGAAATCAGCCATTATAACTGCATATCCCCCTATAGTTACTTCGGCAGGTAAACCGGCAGTCAGCGCCATTATTTTTGCCTTTACATCATTTATTACCTTATTCTCCGGATTTGAAAGCCTGATAAGAACATGGGCCTTAGAGTTTTCGAGGTTCATCATTTGCTTAAAATCCTCAGTATTGCCGCTCATATTATAAAGCTCAAACATCTGGGCTATTCCGTCTCTTGAGGAAGGAATCATGTCATATCCGCTTTCACCCCCGGTATAAATAGCTTTGCTCATCTCCCTTACTGCCTGCGATATTGAAAACACTTTTCCAACTCCATTCATCTTTTCAAGCTCAACAGTAAGGTTATCGATTCCTTTCATTACCAGGGGATCCTTGATATCGCCTGAAATCATGACTGATATGGTTTGTGATCCACCGAATTTATTGTTAATGACATCAGACGCAAGTCTCACAGGACTGTCTTTTGGAAAATACTTCTCCTGGTTTGTTTCTATCCTGAGCCTGCCAAACCCTATGGATAAAATCAACGTAAATAAAACCGATCCGGCTATTATCTTGCCAGGATGTCTGATAATTAAACCGGAAAGTCCGTCCAGAATATTTTTAAACCTTTTATCAGGAATTCTTTGAGGTCTTACAGGGCCTGCATCGTCTTTCCTTAATGAAATCAGTGCAGGAATTAACAAAAGACTCATTATCAATGCCATAGTGACGCCAGTTGAAGCAAGCACTCCAACCTGCCTGGCGGGTGAGACGGAATGGGTGAGCAGCCCAAGCGTTCCGGCGATAGTTGTAAGTCCGCTGAATAAAATTGGCATATTAAGAGAAGAGGTCAGTTCTTTTAACAGGCTGATCCCTGAAGAATCAGGGCTCTTAATTCTTAATTCCTGGTAACGTGCAACCAGGTAAATCCCATAGTTATTTGCAACAGCTACAAGGATAACAGGGACAAGCAGGCTCATAATTGATAATTTCCAGCCCAGGAGAGGGATAAGACCCATGCTTATTGCAGTGGTCATCACTACAACTGAAAAGGGCATCAGGACGCTTTTCCATTCTCCCAGAGTAAACTTCAGCACAAACAACATTATTATAAGGGCGAACGGGACAATAATTATCGCATCCCTCCGGACATCTTTCATTATATGCTGTCTGATATATGGCAAACCTCCGGTAAGAACCTCAGCTCTCCCATTGTGCTCAGTTATAATTGAATCTATTTTCTGAAGTGTTACACTTTCAGCTACAGAACTGTTGATTGTAACAGTGACCGATGCTGATGTCAGGTCTGATGAAAATACAACGTCGCGTGCAAAGCTGTTTGATAAGATATCTTCTTTAAGCTTTAGAAGATCTTCCTTGCCGGAAGGTATTTTTTTTATCAGCGGGTAGGCTGTCATTTCGCCATCAGTACTTTTGATTGTCCTTACCGTAAAGGGGGATATTCTGTTTGTCACACCCGTAAGCTTTGAGATATCCCGGTCAATTTCTTTTATCGTGTTTAAATCTTCAGAAGCTAGTATAGTACTGTCAATGAATAAGATAACAACCATATCCTGTACACCGAATTCATTCTCAATCACATCAGTTTCCACTCTTGATTTCATTGACTGAGGAACGTAATTCCTGATTTCCGGATCAGTCTTTGAAAATGGTATAACTGAAGCAAATCCAACTCCGAGAGCCAGGGAGAAACAAATAATAATCCATCTGTATTTAATTATGAAGCCTGTCATATTCTTAAAAATCAACCCTTAGGGCAACCGTAAAACAATTCATAAACTCATTGATTATATCATAAATGGATCCTTTAGGCCCTGAATAAAACTCGCCTCCGATTTTTATGGTGAGCCCGTCACTTGGCTTGTACTTTATCTCCGGTCTGAGGAAGAAGTCATGTGAAGTAAAATTGTAAAGAGTAAAAACGGAAGGCGTCAGTTTCCCATAAAGAAGATCCGTCTCGACCCTGAATCCGGCAGAATGATAAAACTCTTTTAGCTGGTAATTATATAACCTGTTAAAGGCTCCGACCTGATCCCTGACATAATCTTCAAGATTAAAGCCGGGTATCGACAAAAGGATTGCCAGCTGATTGAAGTCCGTTTCGGTCCCTAATATCGGTGTGGCAGAGACAGGAATAAAGCCAGGTATGAATTTACCTGAATACTCAAGGGCGAATCTCCAGTTTCCGGATGTCCAGTCCGTCCCTGCAACCCATTTTATTTCCTGAAGCGGCACATACTCATTTGTTTTGAATGATTTGCAGGGTATTGACCATGCTGCTTCTCCCCTGAACCCTGAATTTCCGGCAGTAGTTTCAAAATCTAAGCCTATGTTTCTTATTTTGTAGGGTTCCATAGTAAGCCCTGTGTAAGGGACCGGGACCGGGCCGGATAAATCGAGGTTGAACCTTGTCAGGGCAGTTCCTGGCATCGGATCGAAACCGTCAAACCATGAAAAGCTAAAATCCAGATGTTGAAGATGGAAGTCAGTTTTCAGCCCATAGCCAAACATGCTTTTATCTGTTATGAGTGAATCTATCTGCCTGATATTAACATACGGTGGGAGAGGCAAAGGATCAGTCAGTAGCACAGATGACCTGTAGAATGGAACAAAAACAGCATTCAGGCTCAGCTGGGGTACCGGATACCATTTGCCACTTAATAGAAGGTTCGCCATATCCATATCTTCAGGATCAGGAGATCGTGATATATAATTCACAGGACTCAGCCTGGATGTTGGATTTGTGAAGTCTGCCCGGCCCCACCTGATTATTTTCTGGCCGGCACTTATATCCCATCTTTGTCCATTTACTGTTATAAATGCTTCCCTTATATCAAGCCTGCTTACAGGTTTTTCAAATTCGGTACCGTACCTGAACCTCAGATCAGCGAATGCCTTGAAATTCAGGTTATTTCCTGATTCAACCTTAAGTCCAAAGTCAGAAAAAGCGCTTGAAATTAAGGGTCGGTTGTCGTTCTGGTCCTTACCGGCATACAGGCCATCTCTTATAAATCCATAAATTTGGATTCTTTTTTCGCCGGAAGCCTGTTCTTTAGTTTTTGACGGAGGAACATTGAGTGATTCCTGTCCGGCCAATAAAACAGGTATTAATATAACGAAGAATGTAGATACAAACAGCTTTTTATTCATACCGGACTTTTGGTACAAATAAAAAATATAAATTAATGCTGGTCGTCTGAACCGTCTATCCCGTACCTGAATTTTACGGGGAAGTTGTCCACGCCGCTTGGATTGAACCCGGACCTAAACCTGAATCATTATCTCTTAATCTGTTGTAACTGATTAATCAACAGCGTTCCCGGGATATTCATGCCCCTAAAGCGTGTTGCCCGATGCCTATTCTTTAATCCCGGTTGCTTTTTCCCGGTACTCACTTGGAGTAAGCCCGGTCTGACTTTTGAAAATCGAATTGAAGGTAGCTTTGGAATTAAAACCCGAATCATAAGCGATGGCCAGGATAGTGAAATAATTGTTTTTCGGATCTGAAAATCTGGAAATAACCTCTTTTACCCGGTATTCATTTATAAATGTAAAGAAATTCTTCTTGTGCTTTTCATTGAGGACCTGGGTTATATGGTGCCGCGGAATGTCAGTCATGTCAGAAAGATCCTGGATACTCAGATCGCGGTTGAGGTATGGTTTATCCTCTTCCACAAATCTTATGAGCTTTTCCAGGTATTTTTGTGCCTGAGTCTCCTTTAGTCCGCTTTTAACATATTTTTCCGAGTCTTTTTGTTCATTGCCTGTAATTCTGACCTCATCCCCAAAGATGACCGGCTGTTTAATCCCGTAAAAACTATAGACAAATGAAAGCAAAGCTATAAATGTAAAAACAACAAAATAAGGATCGAACGGAATTATGTTGCCAATCATGTTCAATCCTCCGAGAATAAACAGTATCAGGAATGAAACATAAAAACTGATGGAGACCACCTTAAGCCAGTTGAGGGTTATTACATTCGAAGTATATGAGATCAGATTCTTCAGATTTGCCTGGTGCCTCCTGATTTCAACAAATGCCATTATACTGTATGCAGAAATTGAAAGAAAGAGACATGTGCTATAAACTATACGTAATGAAATGAACCGGTCGGGAGCAAAAAAATGCCGGAGATCCTTGAGGAGCGGAACCTCTCTGAAAATGACCGAGACTGCAAAAAATACCACAAACGGAATAAAATGAATTAAGGCCAGCCAGTTAAATTTCCGCTTGGGATTTGTCATGAAAATAATATACAGGTAAAGCAGCGGTCCGTATGTAAATGCTACAAAAGGAAAAGCATACATCTCTATCACCCTGGAATTTAACAGGGCAAAGGTTAGTTCCACGCAGATAAGAAAAAGCCAGGCTGCCATCAGCCTGTTGGCAGTAGTAACGGGCCTCTTGGTGGCAACAAGCAACCCCGAAAAAAAAGATTGTGATATTCCAATATAAAGTATAGGATCAATATAGACCATTATAGTATTTTTGATAGCCAAATATAGTGAAAAACAGCCAATTATTCCTTAATTTTGCGATCATTTAAGAATTGATTAATTCTAATCTTTTTTTTGTAACCGATTAATTATGAGATATCTATGAGTGTCTTGCTAAATAAAAATTCAAAGGTACTTATCCAGGGATTTACCGGAAATGAAGGAACATTTCATGCTACCCAGATGATTGAATACGGAACGAAAGTAGCCGGTGGCATAACACCCGGAAAAGGCGGGCAGAATCATCTTGATCTTCCTGTCTTTAATACGGTAAAAGAAGCAGTCATTAAAACCTCCGCAGATGTTTCTGTGATTTTTGTGCCTCCTTCATTCGCAGCAGATGCCATTCAGGAGGCTGCAGAGGCTGGGATCAGCCTTATTGTAGCTATAACAGAAGGAATTCCTGTATCCGACATGGTTAAAGTTAAGGAATACCTGAAATCATTTTCCTGCAGACTCATAGGGCCCAACTGTCCGGGGATAATAACTCCCGGTGAATCAAAAGTCGGCATAATGCCGGGATTCATACACAGGAAAGGAACTATAGGAATAATCTCCCGTTCCGGGACCCTGACATACGAGGCTGTTGATCAGGTCACCAGGCTGGGACTTGGCCAGTCCACATGCATCGGGATCGGTGGTGATCCCATAGTCGGAACTACCACCCTTGATGCAGTAAAGCTTATGATGGCCGATAAGGATACGGAAGCCATCGTTATAATAGGTGAGATCGGTGGGAATATGGAGACCGAAGCGGCAGAATGGATCAAAGATAACGGTACCAAGCCTGTAATTGGATTTATAGCCGGACAAACTGCACCCAAAGGCAGAAGAATGGGTCATGCCGGAGCAATAATAGGAGGGAAGAGTGATACTGCCGCGGCTAAAATGGCAATCATGAAAGAGTGCGGCATCCATGTTGTTGAATCTCCGGCAGATATTGGAATAGCAGTTGCAAAAACTTTAAGACTCTAAGGACTTTCTTCTATATTTGCATCAACTTTAAATATTACCAGATGGGACTATTAAACGGAAAGACAGCTTTAATTACAGGTGCATCTAGAGGAATAGGCAAGGCAATAGCCCTTGCTTTTGCTCATGAAGGCGCCGATATCGCGATAACAAATATTGCGGATGACGAAGAATTTAAAAATGCGGTTAAAGCGATAAGTGCCCTTGGAGTCAGGGCAAAGGGATATGTTTCTAATGCAGCCAGCTTCACTGATTCCCAAAAAGTTGTAGATGAAGTAGTTAAAGACTTTCAGAAAATTGATATTCTTGTGAATAATGCCGGTATAACAAAAGACAATTTACTGATGAGGATGAGCGAGGAACAGTGGGATGCAGTAATTGCCGTCAATCTCAAGTCGGTATTCAACCTTACCAGGGCAGCTCTACAGATTATGCTGAGACAAAAAAGCGGTTCAATTATAAACATGAGCTCGGTTGTTGGAGTGTCAGGGAATGCAGGTCAGAGTAACTATTCCGCTTCAAAGGCCGGGATCATAGGCTTTACAAAAAGCGTGGCCAGGGAAGTTGGTTCAAGGAACATAAGATGCAATGCCATTGCCCCCGGATTTATCCTTACTGAAATGACTGATAAATTATCAGAAGATGTTAAGAAAGAATGGGCAAATAAAATCCCTCTCAAAAGAGGGGGGACACCTGAGGATGTAGCACATACAGCCTTGTACCTCGCTTCAGAATTATCTTCTTATGTTACCGGACAAATAATTCATGTGTGCGGAGGTTTGTTAACTTAAATTTTTTTATTATATTTACAACTTCGCAGGGCGCCTATCCTTTTAGCACGAGGAAATGCAGCGAGACATATTTATTCCACACTTATTTTAAAAAGGCGCCCTGCTTCTTTTTTCATACCCCCCCCTGATTATGCATAATACAATATTTTACCTCATTTTAATTATTCCGGTTGCAGGATTCCTTGTTGAACGTTACCTGGAATATCTGAACGGCAGGATGTGGTCCGATAAATTGCCGCCAGTTCTTAAGGGAATATGTGAGGAAGATGAATATAGGAAATCCCAGCTTTACGAAAAGGACAATAAAAGATTATCTCTCTGGTCTTCCTTATTCAATCTTGCTGTCATTCTTGCAATGATCCTGGCCGGGGGCTTTTCGCTTGCCGATGGAGTAGCCAGGAGCTTCAGCCAGAATCTGATAATTGTAGCCCTGGTATTCTTTGGAATTATTGGGATTACATCAGACCTGATAAATCTGCCTTTCAGCATATATGATACTTTCGTTATTGAAAAGAAATACGGATTTAATACTATGACTGTCAGAATATTTATCACTGATCATATAAAGTCATGGTTTATTGCTCTTCTTATTGGAGTTCCCGTCCTTGGTCTGATTACATGGTTCTATTATAAAACGGGACCTAACTTCTGGCTTTATGCATGGGCGCTTATAACAGCATTTTCAGTTCTGATGAATCTTTTCTACTCAGAATTGATAGTGCCCCTGTTTAATAAGCAAACACCGCTTGAACCGGGGACACTCAGGGAAAAGATTGAGACATTTGCAGCAAAAACAGGTTTCAGGCTCAGTAATATCTATGTAATCGACAGTTCAAGGCGAAGCACCAAGAGTAACGCTTATTTTTCGGGATTCGGGCCGAAAAAAAGGATTATCCTTTATGACACCCTGCTTAAAGAACTTACTGAAGAAGAGATTGTTGCCGTACTTGCACATGAAATCGGACATTACAAAAAGAAACATGTGCTTCTTACGCTCCTGTTTTCTTTCATTCTTACCGGATTTATGCTTTTCCTTTTTTCGCTTGTTGCCGGTAACCCCGGCCTTTCCGGGGCGCTCGGTACGCAAAATCCGAGCTTCCACCTGGGACTGATAGTGTTCGGTATTCTCTACAGTCCTTTATCGCTAATGATAGGATTAATCTCAAACGTAATATCAAGACGGAATGAGTTTTCAGCTGACAGATTTGCAAGGGAGAATTATAATTCATCATTTCTGGCTGATGCTCTTAAAAAACTGTCTGTCAAAAATCTTTCAAATATGATTCCTCATCCTGTTTATGTCTTTTTCCATTATTCTCATCCGCCGCTTCTGAAGAGACTGGAAAGACTGGAATGAAATTTTTTTATCTTTGCGGCTGTTAATGCCTCCTTAGCTCAGCCGGTAGAGCAGCTCATTCGTAATGAGCAGGTCGTGGGTTCGAGTCCCATTGGAGGCTCAGTAATACTATATGACATATATAGCTGAATTCGGATTTTCTGCCGGATTTAATAAGAATGTGAAACAAGTGTTTAACATCCGTGAAATGGAAACTAGTATGAAGCTGAAATTCTTAAAGTATTTATAGTTATATGGATATCAAAAAAGCCGGCAGAATACAAACCTCCTTTCTGAGTAAAATGGAAAAGCGGCTGCTTATCTGGATAGCAACCCGTATTCCGAGGTGGGTAACCCCTGATATACTGACCGGCATTGGTCTTGCAGGTGCATTCATTGCTGGCGCGGGCTATGCACTTTCAAACTGGGGAGACGGATTCCTCTGGCTTTCCTCTTTTGGATTCATTATCAATTGGCTTGGTGACAGTCTTGACGGCACGCTTGCACGGGTAAGGAGTATTCAGCGTCCCCAATATGGATTTTATATTGATCATAATGTTGATGCAATTACAGCTCTAATTATATGTATTGGTGCCGGAATGTCACCCTATGTATCATTTTCTGCAGTAATGCTTATCCTTGCCGGATATTATCTGCTTTGCATTTTTGCTTATATAAATACCTACCTTAATGAGGTGCTCAGAATTTCATACAGCGGCCTGGGTCCGACAGAATTACGCCTGGTAGTTATTATTATAAACACAATATTTTTCTTCCTGGGTTCGGGGAATCCGGATATTATCATAATTGGAATAAAGCTGAAACTGCTTGACCTGTTCGCCCTGGGAGTTGCTCTTATCCTGGGGACCCTCTATTTTTATTTTTTCTTTGCCGGAAAGAAAGAATATACAAAGGCGGATCCTCCGGTTGATAATCATATTCTCTGACACACAGAATAGCAGAAGCAAACATCTGAAAACACTATAATATTTGAAGAGAGAGATCATTTTAGTATTTTTGTCAGGTTCTTATAATAAACTAATTGCGGGAGTAGCTCAGTGGTAGAGCATCAGCTTCCCAAGCTGAGGGTCGGGGGTTCGAGACCCCTTTCCCGCTCTTACCCGCCGGAGTCCTGATTAATCAGAACGCAGGCGGGTTTTTTTTATGTTTTCGCTACCTTTGATACCTGTTTCTGTCAAAAAAATTCATGAAAGCACAAATAATAACAATAGGTGATGAGCTTCTTATCGGGCAGACTATTGACACAAACTCTGCATGGATAGGATCTGAATTAAGCAAGCTGGGCTTTGATATCATCAGGAAAATCTCTGTTCATGACCGAAGGAACGATATTCTGGAAATCCTGGGTGAATGCCGCGGCAAATCGGAGGTTATTCTGATAACAGGGGGACTTGGACCAACAAGTGATGATATTACCAGACAAACACTATGTGAATTCTTCAATACCCGCCTGATTATCAATAAGGAAGTTCTGGATATGATAGAGCAGATGATGCAAAAGAGAGGCTTCCGGATGAATGATAATAACCGAAGGCAGGCAGAGGTTCCTGAGTCCTGCAGGGTACTTAAAAATTCTGCCGGAACAGCACCGGGAATGTGGTTTGAAAGCGAGGGATCTGTTTTTGTCTCAATGCCCGGAGTACCTCACGAAATGAAGCATATAATGATTGAACACGTTATCCCTGATTTCAGAAAACGATTCACTTCACAGTCAGTTATTCACAGTAACATAATGACTTACGGAGTTCCTGAAGCAAGGCTTGCCGAACTTCTGGCAGGATTCGAGTCATCGCTGTCTTCAGAAATAAAGCTTGCCTACCTTCCGGCATCCGGAATTATCAAACTAAGGCTTACCGGAACAGGACCGGACAGGGAACTAATAAACAGCAAAATTGAAGAGCATGTCAGAAATCTTTATCAGTTAATTCCGGACCTTATCTTTGGTGAAAATGAAGATTCATTCGAGATTGTTGTGGGAAAGATTCTGAAGGATAAAGGAATGACTCTTTGTACTGCCGAAAGCTGCACCGGAGGCAGGATTGCTCAGATGCTTACAAGCGTTCCGGGAAGCTCGCAATACTATAAAGGTTCCGTGATTGCATATGACAACAGCATAAAAAGGGACCAGCTGGGTGTTCCGGCTAAAATAATTGATAAGCATGGTGCCGTAAGCAAAGAGGTTGTATCATTAATGGCTGAAGGCGCCAGAAAGTTACTGAAAACCGATTTCTCTGTAGCAACCTCAGGTATTGCCGGTCCCGGCGGAGGAACTGAATCAAAACCTGTCGGCACCATCTGGCTTGCTGTAGCTTCGTCAAAGGGGACAATAACAGAGAACCATATATTCGGCACTGACAGGATCACAAACATTAACAGGTTTTCGGTGGCAGCTCTCAACCTTCTCAGAAAACAGATAATCAGTCAGTAATATCCTGCAATTTTCACTGTTTAAAAAAAGTAGATTAAATATTTGGTTAATAAGATAAAAATCACGTATTTTGCGCTTCGTTTTAAAAGGCATAGGCACCAGAACTGAATAATAAAATTATCAATGTCAAAGATTTGTCAGGTTACAGGGAAGAAGGCGATGGTAGGAAACAATGTATCGCATTCAAAGAGAAGGACAAAAAGGAGATTCTATCCGAATCTCTTTGTGAAAAAATATTATCTGCCGGAAGAAGAGAGATGGATATCCCTGAAAATATCAGCTGCAGGAATTCGTCTTATCAGCAAAAAGGGAGTTACCACAGCTCTTAAGGAAGCAAAGGAAAAAGGTTACATCATGAATTATTAAATAAGGTAGAAAATGGCAAAGAAAGCAAAGGGTAACAGGCAGCAGGTAATTCTGGAATGTACCGAACAGAAGGAGAGTGGTATTCCGGGGATGTCAAGATATATCACTACCAAGAACAGGAAAAATACACCTGACAGGCTCGAGAGAATGAAATACAATCCTTTTCTGAAAAAACAAACGCTTCACAGAGAAATAAAGTAAACAGATTATACAATGGCAAAGAAAGTTGTTGCAGCTCTTAAAACAGGATCGGGTAAGCTCTTTACCAAATGCATCAAGATGATGAAATCTGATAAAACGGGAGCATACCAGTTCAAGGAGGAGATTGTCCATAATGATCATATCAAGGATTTTTTCTCCAGGAAGTAGATCTTAAACCAATAAGGGGATATTCAGAGCTTTCTTCATTCAGGGGGAAAGCTTTTTTTATATTTGCCTTTCCATAAAAAATAATAGATGGCTTTGCTCGGATTTTTTAGCAGGGAAAAGAAAGAGAGCCTTAACAAGGGTCTCGAAAAGACCAAGGAAAGCGTCTTTACAAAGCTTTCGAGGGCAGTTGTAGGCAAATCCAGGGTTGACGACGAGGTTCTTGATAAACTTGAAGAGGTTCTGATCTCCTCCGACGTCGGAGTTGCCACAACTTTGAGAATCATAGAACGTATTGAAGCAAGAGTGGCTAGGGATAAATATCTGAATACCAATGAACTGAATAATATCCTGAAAGAAGAGACAGTTGCTCTTCTGAAATCTTCATCCTTTGAAACCGGATCGGATTATAGCTCTCTCCTGAAATCCTCTCCTTATATAATTATGATTGTGGGGGTCAATGGATCCGGAAAGACCACTACGATTGCAAAACTGGCATGGAATTTTAAAAATGCAGGAAAAAAGGTACTGCTGGGCGCTGCCGATACTTTCAGAGCTGCTGCAATAGATCAGCTCCAGATATGGGCTGAAAGGACCGGATCGGCAATTGTAAAGCAGCAGATGGGTTCAGATCCGGCCTCGGTTGCTTTTGATACAGTCAAATCGGCGGTTGCCGGCGGTTATGATGTCGCAATTATCGATACCGCAGGAAGGCTTCATAATAAGATAAACCTCATGACCGAGCTTTCCAAGATCAAAAAGGTAATGGAAAAAGTACTTCCCGGCGCCCCGCATGAAGTACTTCTCGTGCTCGACGGCTCTACCGGTCAGAATGCATTTGAACAGGCTAAACAGTTCACTGCAGCAACTGATGTCACTGCAATTGCCATCACAAAGCTTGACGGTACAGCCAAAGGGGGTGTAGTATTAGGTATCTCAGACCAGTTTAATATCCCTGTTAAATATATAGGAGTAGGTGAGAAGATGGATGATCTTCTGATATTCAGTCCGGTTGAATTTGTCGATTCACTTTTCACCAGGTAGAAATATAATTAAGCCTGTTCCCTTTAATAACATATGAAGAATAAAAAGATAAATATTGTTACTCTTGGCTGTTCAAAAAATGTAGTCGACTCAGAGAAGCTTTTACTGCAGCTTGAAGCAGGAGGCTACACAATAATGCACGATTCAGATGATTTAACAGCCGGAACTGTGATTATAAATACCTGCGGATTTATCAATGACGCGAAGGAAGAAAGCATTGATACAATACTGAGGTTCGTCAGGGCAAAAGAATCAGGACAGATTAAGGATCTTTATGTTATGGGATGCCTTGCTGAACGGTATATGGATTCCCTTAAACGCGAAATACCTGAAGTCAGCCGTTATTTTGGAGTTAACAACATCAGCGAAATCCTCGGAGAAGCAGGGGTTACTTACAGAAAGGACCTGATGACGAGCAGGACGATAACCACCCCCGGACATTATGCATATCTAAAAGTTTCTGAAGGATGCGACAGGACCTGTGCATTCTGTGCCATCCCTGCAATACGTGGAAGATGTATTTCCAGGCCGGTAAGTGAAATAATTGATGAAGCCCTTAAACTTTCTGAAGGAGGAGTTAAGGAATTAATATTAGTAGCCCAGGATCTTAGCTACTACGGCATTGACCTTTACAGATCGCAAAAGCTCCCTGACCTGTTGAATGAACTGCTGAAAATCAGCTCATTTGAATGGATCAGGCTGCATTATCTTTACCCGGCCAACTTCCCCATGGATCTGATTCCCATTATCAGGGACAATCCCCGGATCTGCAAGTACATTGACATTCCGATACAGCATATTTCCGGAAAGGTCCTCGATTTGATGAAACGATCACATAACAGGACGGAGACTGAAAAAATACTTGACAGCCTGAGGAGAGAGATTCCGGGAGCGGCTGTCAGGACAACAATTATAGCAGGTCATCCGGGAGAGACTAAGACGGAATTCAATGAGTTGAAAGAATTTGTCAGGAGATTCCGCTTCGACCGTCTCGGAGTGTTTGCATATTCGCACGAGGAAGGCACGTATGCCTTTGATCATTATAAGGATGAAGTACCTGTAAAGGTCAAAGAGTCAAGAGTCGCGGAGCTCATGGAGATACAACAGTCAATCTCGTCCGAACTCAATAAAAGGTTTGTCGGTCAGACTCTCAAAGTAATTATAGACTCGAAAGAGGGTGATTTTTTTACCGGCCGCAGCGAATTCGATTCGCCGGAAGTGGACCAGGAAGTACTGATCTCTGCAGAATATAAAATGAAACCCGGTAATTTCTACCAGGTTCAGATTACACAATCAACTGAGTTTGACTTATTTGGAAGACCCGTCTGATGAATCATCATCCGGTTCTTCAGCAGCCTCTTTTTTCTTCTGTATCTTGATTTTGATCTCAGATTTGGTTGCATTAAAGCCTACATTTATAATATCCCCATCACCATCGCCGGCTTTGATGAACATTTCAGCCATCGGATCTTCAAGATACTTCTGAATTGCTCTCTTAAGAGGTCTTGCACCATATGTGGCATCAAAGCCTCTTTCGGCAATATAATCTTTTGCTGCTGGCGCTATCTTAAGCTGGTAACCCAGCGATTTTACTCTTTCATAAAGTCCTTTAAGTTCAAGGTCAATGATCTTGTTAATTTCCTCTTTGCCAAGAGAATTGAACATGATAACATCGTCAATCCTGTTCAGAAATTCAGGAGCAAATGTTTTCTGAAGTGCCTTCTGGAGGATGCTTCTGTTTTGTTCATCCCTGGATGTTTTCTTAGCCTGGGTATCGAATCCTATACCATGTCCGAACTCAGCAATCTGCCTCGTCCCAATGTTAGAAGTCAGTATTACGATAGTATTTCTGAAATCCACCCGTCGTCCAAGGCTGTCTGTCAGCTGCCCTTCGTCGAGCACCTGAAGCAGGATATGGAAAACATCGGGGTGTGCCTTTTCAATTTCATCAAGAAGAACGACTGAATAGGGTTTCCGCCTTACTTTTTCCGTAAGCTGGCCGCCTTCCTCATATCCGACATATCCGGGAGGTGCGCCTACGAGCCTTGAAACAGAAAATTTCTCCATGTATTCGCTCATATCTATCCGTACCAGGTTATCGGTGGTATCGAAGAGGAACTTGGCGAGTACCTTTGCCAGCTGTGTTTTGCCCACACCGGTAGGTCCGAGGAAAATAAATGTGCCAATAGGCTTGTTGGGATCTTTCAACCCGGCCCTGTTTCTCTGTATTGACTTAACTACCTTCAGAATTGCTTCATCCTGACCTATAACGCTCCCGCTGAGCTCATCAGCCATTTTGAGAAGCCTTGTACCTTCTGTCTGTGCTATCCTCTGAACCGGAACCCCGGTCATCATGGCTACAACCTCTGCAACTTTATCTGCATCAACTGTTTCACGATTTACTGATAACTCCTTTTCCCACTTTTTCTTTTCAATTTCAATCAGGTCCTGAAGATCTTTTTCACGATCGCGGAAACTGGCAGCTTTTTCGAAATTCTGATTTTTGACAGCAGACATTTTCTCCTTTTTTGCATCTTCCAGTTGTTTTTCAAGAGTAAGTATCTTTTCAGGAACTACAATATTCGAAATATGGACCCTTGAACCCGATTCATCAAGGGCGTCAATTGCCTTATCAGGAAGGTGCCTGTCTGAAATATATCTGTTTGTAAGCTTGACACACGCTTCAATTGCATCGTCGGTATAGTTCACATTATGATGCTCTTCATATCTCTCCTTTATATTATGAAGAATATGAATCGTTTCTTCAATTGAAGTAGGTTCAACAATGACTTTCTGGAACCTTCTTTCGAGGGCTCCGTCTTTCTCAATATGCTGCCTGTACTCATCGAGCGTGGTGGCGCCTATGCACTGGATCTCACCCCTGGCCAGAGCGGGCTTCAGCATGTTGGCTGCATCGAGAGAGCCTGTGGCACCTCCGGCACCTACGATCGTATGTATCTCATCGATAAACAATATAATATTGTCATTTTTGGAAAGTTCATTCAATATGGCTTTCATCCTTTCCTCAAACTGTCCCCTGTATTTTGTTCCTGCTACAATAGAAGCCAGGTCGAGTGCCACAACTCTTTTGTTAAAAAGGACACGTGATACATTTTTCTTGGCAATTCGCAGGGCAAGACCTTCAGCTATTGCAGATTTGCCAACCCCGGGTTCACCAATGAGAACCGGATTATTCTTCTTTCTTCTTGAAAGGATCTGTGCGAGTCTTTCTATTTCCCGTTCCCTGCCGACGACCGGGTCCAGCCTTCCTTCATCGGCAGCCTTCGTAAGATCAATGCCAAAATTATCGAGTACCGGTGTGTCGGAGGATGACTTGGCCGAGGATGGAGCACCTGGCTGTCCCTTTCCCTGGGGACCAAAGCTTTGACCTTCATCGTCATCTTCACGGGGATAATCAGCTTTAGCCCTTGGTGATTCAGCTTCAACCATTCTTTTTACCGACTGGTAATCAACATCCATTTCAGAAAGAAATCTTGTAACCAGTGCATTTTCATCCTTAAGTATTGCCAGAAGCAGATGTTCAGATTCAATCGTATTGCTTTTCAATGCTTTAGCCTCGAGATAAACCAGCTTAAGGATCCTTTCGGTACTCCGTAAGAGTGGTATTACATCGTGATCAGCAACTATGACCGGCGTATCTACCTTAATGCTTTTTTCGAGCGATCCTTTAAGCACCATAAGGTCAATCCCCTGGTTAATCAGGATCTCAATTGCCGTACCTTCTCCATCCCTTAAAATGCCAAGGAATAAGTGTTCCGGACTTATGTGACTGTTTCCCAGCCTTATAGCCTCTTCCTTGCTATAACCAAGTATATCTTTTACTCTTTGTGAAAATTGTGAATCCATATAAACATTTATCTTTTATTTGTTTCTCACCCGGCGTCCGCCATAATGTCAGCAAATTTCAGACAAAAGTACGAATAAACCGGAGTCCTGATTTAAAATATGCATTATTTTATATATGGCAATTATCGTGCCTGTTTATCAACATAAATTGTTAAAAAATCATGGTCCGGATAAGTCAAAAATAGCCAAATAATCACTATTTTCGTAATTCGATTCCCCGCAGGGATTTTTAATATGTAATTATTTAATTATTAATATCTTATGGCAGAGAGAGAGAGGATAGTGCAGGTTAATATTGAGGAGGAGATGAAGTCGGCTTACATCGATTATTCAATGTCAGTCATAGTTTCAAGGGCATTACCTGATGTCAGGGACGGACTAAAGCCGGTCCACCGCCGGGTACTTTATGGAATGTCAGAGCTTGGCGTTTTAGCAAACAGAGGCTATAAGAAATCAGCAAGGATAGTAGGGGAGGTGCTTGGAAAATATCATCCCCATGGCGATTCATCGGTTTATGAAGCTATGGTAAGAATGGCCCAGGAGTGGTCACTCAGATATCCCCTTGTTGACGGACAGGGTAATTTTGGATCAGTCGACGGCGACAGTCCGGCTGCAATGAGATATACTGAAGCAAGGCTGGCAAGGGTCGCGGAGGAGATGCTTGCTGATATAGACAAAGGTACTGTTGACTTCCAGCCTAATTTTGATGATTCCCTGACAGAACCGTCTGTTCTTCCGGCAAAGCTGCCATACCTTCTGGTAAACGGGGCATCAGGAATAGCTGTTGGAATGGCGACAAATATGCCACCCCACAACCTGTCGGAAATAATAGATGCCACAGTTGCATATATTGACAATAATAACATCACCACCGAAGAGATACTGAAATATGTCAAAGGCCCGGATTTCCCTACAGGAGGTATTATCTATGGCGAACAGGGTATAAAGGACGCCTGTGAAACAGGCAGGGGCAGAATTGTTGTCAGGGCCAGGACTGAGATTGAACTGACACATTCAGGACGTGAATGCATAATAGTGACGGAAATTCCGTATATGGTTAACAAGGCTGAAATGATCCGTAAGATCGCCGACCTGATAAATGAGAAGAAGCTTGAAGGAATATCTTATATTAATGATGAATCAGACCGTAACGGGATGCGTATCGTTATTATCCTGAAGAAAGATGCGAGTGCAAATGTCGTTTTAAATCATCTATATAAATTTTCCTCCTTACAAACTACATTCAATGTTAATAACATAGCTCTCGTAAAAGGCCGTCCAAAAACCCTTAATACCAAAGAACTTATTTATTATTTCGTCAAACACAGGCATGAGGTAATCCTGAGGAGAACCAAATTTGATCTTGATCAGGCAGAAAAGAGAGCACATATACTTGAAGGATTGATAATTGCAAGTGATAATATTGATGAAGTAATTGCAATTATCAAAGCTTCACCCAATCCTGATTCAGCAAGGGAACGGCTTATGGAGCGTTTCTCCCTTTCAGAGATACAGGCCAGGGCAATTGTCGATATGCGGCTCCGGCAGCTTACAGGTCTCGAACAGGATAAACTGAGGACAGAATACAAGGAAGTTATGGAGCTGATTGAATACCTGAAAAGTGTGCTTGCCAATGTCGACCTCCAGATGAAGATTATTAAAGATGAGCTTCTGGAGGTAAAGGAGAAGTATGGCGATGAAAGACGTACACAGATTATCCCGAACGCTGAAGAATTCAATCCTGAGGACTTTTATGCCGATGAAGAAATGGTGATAACCATTTCGCATATGGGATATATTAAAAGAACTCCTCTCACGGAATTCAGAAGGCAGAACAGGGGCGGGACCGGAGCAAAAGGGAGTACTACCAGGGATGAGGATTTTATAGAGCACCTCTATATTGCAACGATGCATAATACAATGCTCTTCTTCACCAGCAATGGAAAATGTTACTGGCTGAAAGTTTATAGTATTCCGGAAGGCTCTAGAATATCCAAAGGCAGGGCAATGCAGAACCTTATTAATATTGAACCCAATGATAATGTGAGGGCGTTCATTAATGTGCGCGACCTGAATGATGCCGGTTACATTAATAATAATTTTATAGTTCTCTGTACTACCAGGGGCATAATTAAGAAAACATCCCTTGAGGCATATTCAAGACCAAGAGCCAATGGAGTAAATGCCATTACGGTAAGGGAAGGCGATGAACTTCTGGAAGCCAGGATGACAAACGGAAACCATCATATAATGCTGGCAGTCAGATCGGGCCGTGCTATCCGCTTCCCGGAAAAAGCAGTAAGGCCGATGGGTCGTACCGCATCAGGAGTCAGAGGAATCCGCCTTGCGGATGAGAAATCAGATATCGTAATAGGTATGATAACTGTTGAGAATAAGGAAAAAGATATCCTTGTTGTAGCGGAAAAAGGTTATGGTAAAAGATCAGATATTGATGGATACAGAATAACCAACAGAGGCGGAAAAGGTGTAAAGACAATAAATATCACCGAGAAAACAGGATCTCTGATTGCATTGAAGGATGTCACTGATAATCACGATCTTATGATAATTACCCAGTACGGTAATATCCTGAGGAGTCCTGTTTCAGCCTTGCGGGTTATGGGAAGGGCCACACAGGGCGTCAGGCTGATAAACCTGAGGGAAAACGATACGATTGCATCAGTGGCCTGTGTCCTTGTAAATGAGGGTGAAGAAGAAGCCGGGAGTGAAGATAATCAGGAAAATATTCAGCCACAAAATGAAAATGGCAAAGAATTTGAAGATTAATAAGTAATATTATAAATTTGGGAAATTTTTTAAACTAAGAACAACAAACTAAAGTTATAGACATGAAAAAGTTTTTTCTGCTATTAGCAGCCGTAAGTATTTCATTTGGAGCATTTTCACAAAAAGGCAAAGTGACGTCAGCCCTTAGCTTTATTGAACAAGGTGCTCTTGATAAAGCGAAAGAGGCTATAGACCAGGCTTTTGTAAATGAAAAATCGAAAGACTGGTTTAACACATATTTTGCAAAAGGTAAATTATGCCAGGCAATCTATGAAGCCGACAATCCTAAATACAATTCCTATTATTCTGATCCTCTGGCAGAAGCATATGCAGCATATCAGAAAGCAATGGAACTGGATACAAAGGGCACCACCAAAAAGAAGATTATAACCAGTATGATCTTCAATTCCCTGGCACTTGACCTTTATTCACAGGGAAGCAAGAAATTCGAGGCTAAAGAATATGAATCAGCATTGAATTCATTTGCCACTCAGATAAAGATTACAGAAAGCGATGAATATGCCGGCGCACTTGATACAGGAATGTATTACAATGCCGGACTTGCAGCTATTAATGCAAAAAAATATGATCAGGCAATTACATATTTCGAAAAATGCGCTGAACTTAAATATCTGGGAATAACCCCGTATCTTCAGATCTATGACGCCGATCTGGCTAAGGGAGATACTGCAAAAGCTGAGCAATACCTGCTTGATCTCCCGAATAAATTTCCGGGCGACAATTCAGTGACGCTTCAGCTTGTTGACCATTACCTTAAAAGTAATAAATATGATGAAGCTCTTAAGTATATAAATATCGCCAAAGGACAGGATCCGAATAACCCCAACCTGTATTATGCAACAGGAGTTATGTTCCTGAATCAGGCCGAACAGCTTGGTAAATCAGGTACAGCCGGAACCGATGTTCAAAAAAAGTTCGATGATGCTATCAGCGAGCTGAACAAAGCTAATGAGATGAAGCCTGACCAGCATGATTATGTATACAGCCTTGGGGCTTCATATATAAACAAAGCAGCTGATATGTTCATCAGGGCAAATGATATTATGGATGTGAACCAGTATACTAAGGCAATCGATGCAGCAAATAATGTTTATGCCAAAGCGCTGCCATTCATGCAGAAGGCTTATCAGCTTGACCCGAATGATGTTTATTCGATGAGAAGCCTGAAAGAATTATACTACAGGCTCAAGATGACGAAGGAGTACGACGAAATCAAAGCCAAGCTTGACGCTGTAGACCAGAAGTAAAATATTTACAGGATTTATCGGAAGGGATGTAATTAATGCATCCCTTTTTTATTGCCATTCCGGGAAGGAGAGAAGGTTTTGGAAATGAGTTAAGAGATCTGTTAATAATTTATTCTATTTGACATAATATTAATTATAGGAAATTAAATATAATCCATTTACCTGTAACCAATTCCGCCTTAATATAATCACTATCAATGTTATAGACACTATTTCCTGTTACATTTTGTTGTGTAGCTATCTGTCACTACAACATTGCCTACTGTCTCTGTATTTGATCCTTTGTTTGCATCAGCATAATACTGAATCTGTGCATCGCTTATATCACAAAATTCCTCCGCCAGATCATACATAGTTCTCGGATAGCCCTCCGTCGGAATACTTGTGGTTTCTATATGTGTGGTTAAGCACTCATAACAACCACTACTTTTCTGACATGAAAAAAAAATTACAGCGCTGAAAAACACCAACACCTTCATGGTTCCCTTATTTATATTGATAATCAAATGCAAAAAAAGTGATTTGCAAATCTATTGATTTAAATCAATATTAGCATTTATATTTTCGTGGGATCTTCTGCAGCATTAAAGATCCGGGATCATAAGACCTCATCCAGAATATTTTTATCCTTAAGCAATTTTTCACGAAGAAATAATATCGGAGGCATTCCATTATCGAGAATCAGATCATTAAACTTTTGCAGGGAAAAATTACCTCCCTCCTGCCGTTTGTAATCTTCACGAAGCTTCAGGATCATCAGCTTGCCAAGTGTATAATACAGATAACCAGGGTCATAAGTTCCCCGTAATGCTTCAAGCCTGGAAGGCTTTTCTCCCTGGTACCAGTTATCCATAAAGAATTTTGTCGCTTCATCAACTGACATGCCCATGCAATGCATTTTAATTGAGACACAAAGCCGGCATAAACGTAACAGGGCTTCGCCAGACTGAGCCATGTGATATCTTGCCGTTTTTACCGAATCCCCTGTATCCCCATATCCTTCCTCTATCATCATTTGCTCGGCATAATGAGCCCATCCCTCAACGAAGGCATAGCTTGAAAATATCTTTTCTGTCTTTGACGCATTTGAGCCATTAAGGTGTTCAAACTGAGTATAATGGCCGGGATAAACTTCATGTATGGTTACAAAATCACTTGTATAATAGTTAAATGTGGAAAGCCACTCTTCCTTTTGCTTCGGGGTCCAGGCCGGATCCACGGGAGTAATATAATAATATGCTTCAGTAGCTTTCTTTTCAAAGGGTCCTGGCGAATCCATCGATGCAGCGCTTAAAGATCTTGCATACTCCGGTGTTTCTTCAACCAGAACATTTGCGCCTGCCGGAAGGGTGACCAATTTCTTATTGATAATAAATTGCCTGATAGAATCCACAGTTTTCCTGATATCGGGAATCAGGCTTTCCGCTGTCGGATGGTCTTTTTCCAGTTCATGATAAACTTCTCCCGGTGTTTTTTCCGGATCGATGATCCTGGCAGCAATACCGAATGCCAGCTTTTCATTCTCAAGCTGGGCCAGCCCAATCTCCAGTATCTTGTCGGCCTGAAGGTAAACGGACTCTCCAAACTGCAACATCTTTTCATATTTATCCCTGCCCAGAGCATAATTATTGTTTGCACCTGGAAGCTTCTCTTTCTCAAGATATTCAATAAAAGCGTTTACTTCAGAGATAGCAATCTTATTTGATGTCTCAAACGCGGTTTTAAGAGTATCATTTTTTACACCCTTGAATGTTGCCGGCAAATCCTTTTCTAAGAATTCAACTGTCCCGGCAGCTATCTGCATAGCTGTTTCAATGAATGGCCGGGCTATGGAATCCACCAGGTTGGTTCTGGCATTGGCAAATAAAACCGGTGCATTTCTTTCGACAGCGATTACAAACCTCAGCCGGTCTTCTATCGGTGCAAAATTACGTTTGATATATATACTTACATCCAGGGACCCTGCATAGGTCATCGGGTTTTTGGTATAAGGCTCCATCTCCTCAAACTGGAATATTGTATTCCTAATACTCCATTTAAGGATCCGGAAATCATTCAAGGTTCCTGTACTTAACAATGTTTTATCCAAATTGTCAAGTTTCTGGTCAAAAGATTTTAACCTGCCAAGTTCATTTTTAATTGAATTCATGCTTAAGTCTGAGGTTTTCCCATCATATTCATGAAATCCAAGCGAAACAGCCATTTCGGGCTGCCATGCCAGAGTCCCGGTCAGGAAATCCTCTGAAATTTTCTGAAATTCCGAATCTGCCCTGGCTGTTGAAGCATCTTTCTTTCCTTCCCTGCAACTCATTATAATAATGGTTATTACTGCGAATAGAAAAATCTGTTTTTTCATAAGTGTCTGGAATTCTATTGATAATAAAGATCGCGGGTATTTCGTTTTAAATTCTTCAAATCCTGACTAAATTACTAACAATCACCTGATATAAATTGTTGGTAATGATCAGGAAGGCTTCAGCCAACCGGCCTCTTTGCAGTGAACCTTATAACCAGGTAAATAATACTCAGGATCAGCAGAAAAACAAGCATTGCAATCAGTTCATTTACAGGAAGATTTGAAAGCACCCATAATATCACTATAGCTGATACAAAAGGAATAACATATCCTCTGATTACCGTGCCCCACTGAAATCTCGGTCCTGTTTGTCCGGACTGCCCTGATATTCTGAATTTTACAACAGAGAGGACAACGCCAAGATAAATCAGCATGTATGATGCGCTCGAAAGCATGGCCAGTTGCCTGAATTCACCAACAGATGAAAAAATAAATCCGAGAGCAGCATAAATTATGACACTTATATGGGGAGTTCTGAAAACCGGGTGGATTTTTGCCAGCTCTTTAACAGGTAAAACCCTGTCACGGGCAGCTGCAAAAAGGATCCTTGGCATGTTCAGGACCATTCCACTTATATTTCCGAACATTGAGAATGTAGCTCCGATTATTACAATCAGGGCGCCTGCAGACCCGAACATCAGCCTTGCGGTTTCTGCCAGCGGAGCATCTCTGTGCTGGGTTATGGTGTTGCCCAGGATAGCCTGAACAACCACCTGTATAAGAATGTACAGGAGAGCCACGATAAGAATGCTTATCATTATCCCTCTGGGAATTGTCTTTTCAGGTTTCCTGATTTCACCGCTGACATTAAGTGCTGTCTCCGCTCCCACAAAAGCAAATAAAAGGATCAGCGATATCTCACCAATATCTTTTAAGGAATTTCCGGCGGTAAACTTTATGTCTGGCGATGACATAAAAAACCATCCGAATATTACTATCATCAGCAAAGGAATTAGCTTGGCAATTGTATTGAATTTCACTATCATAACTGCCCTTGTAATTCCTCTGACATTAAAATATGCCAGACCCCCGAAAATTATGGCAAAGAATAATACTCTGATCCACAGCAGCTTGAATAAAGGCAGGAAATATGAAAGTGTATCGGCCAGTCCGTTCGCAACTGCAGCATTTGCAGTCACAGCAGCGCCAAAAATGAAAATATTGGCTGTCAGGAATCCTGCGAATTCCCCGAAGGCTTTTTCGATGTAAGAATATGCTCCCCCGGTAATCGTTATCTTTGATCCTACTTCAACGAAACACAGCATAATAAGTATCATCAGTAACCCACATACAAGGTATGCTGCGATACTACCTGTACCCAGCTTTTCAGCAACAATAACCGGGAGGATAAAAATTCCCGCCCCTATAATGATGTTTACCGAATTGGCTATCAGGCCCCAGACACCTATCTCCCTTTTTAATCCCTCATTATCAATCATTTATCAAATATTTACAGCCCTCCCTGTCCATCCCTGTAAGTATTAAGGAGTAAGAATAAGATATTTCCCCAGCGGGGAAACAGGAAAGGGGTTTTTTAAATAAAAATAATATTTCCTCAGGTTTATATACTTAATGTTCCAAGTATATCTTTCAGGACTCTGTCGAAATCCATTCCTCCTCCGGATGTGGGGGAATATCCCAGGATAACAACAATTAGCTGCTGATCAGGCACAATAAATATCCTCTGCCCGTCATGACCAACACACTGGTACATATTTTCCGGAGCTGATGGCAGTTCCCTGGATTCATTCAGCCAGAACAATGCTCCGTATTCACCTTTGCTGTCCGAAGCAGGTTTTCTTGAATAGGCGACCCATCCTTCCGGAAGGATCCTCTGACCATTAAAAACTCCGTCATCCTGGAAAAGCAGACCAAACCTGGCGTAATCGCGGGCAGTAGCATAAAGATATGATGAACCTACAAACCTGCCCCCGGCATCCACTTCAAAAACAGCATCATAAATCCCGATCCTGTTAAACAGTTTTTTATAAGCAAATGCATAATATGCTGAGTCAGAGTCAAATTGCTCACGGATCAGGTAACTGATGATATTTGCTGTCCCGGAAGAATAATACCAGCGGGTACCGGGCGGATAATCAAGAGGCTGGTCAAATGCATATCTGTCCATATCGCCCTCGCAATGAAGCATAACATTCACATCTGACCTGCTTCCGTAATCTTCATTCCATTTTAAGCCGCTCTGCATCTGCATCAGGTCATTCAAAGTGATTGTGCTTCTCTCATCTCCTTTCCATTCATCAATTCCTGCAGGACTGGAAACATCCAGCTTCCCCTCCCCTGCCAGGATCCCGACAAGGGCATTGGTAAAACTCTTGGCCATGGACCAGCTGAGGAATCTGGTATTCATACTGAATTGCGGGTCATAAGCTTCAGCAACAGGTAATCCTTTATGAAGCACCAAAAATGCATACGCATTACCGCCATAACCGTTTTCATTGACCAGGCGTCGGGTAATTTCGGTCAGGGCTGCCTTATTGATCCCTGTGTTAATTGTATCCCGGAGATAGTCTCCCACGGGCCATGGGACCGTATCCTTCTGAAATTCAGGTCGTGATATGGCAGGAAAAATTGTATTCCTCAGTTCTTTTTCGCGGATATCCCTTATCAATGTTACGCCAAAACCATCACGGTAAATAGCTTTTGACTCCCCCCAGAGGAATCGGCTTCTGACGCTCTTTTCTTCGTAGTTAACCTTATTTTTTGTGAACTTGATAAAAGAAAAGTTCAGGTCAGCAGCTTCGACTTCATCAGGAGCTCTGGCCGATACAAATACGGCTGAACAGAGGTTTTTTGCGGCATATCCGGTAATTATCGGAAGAAGGGAATTCAGATAAATTACTCCTGCTGCCAGAATTGCCAGCAGGAAAATGAAAAGTCCGTAAAATACTTTTTTTCTTGTCATCAGTGCGGTTGTTTAGATGGAAGTGTTCCTTCATATTAAGAATCAGGCGAATTATGTAAATTGCAATTTAAAGTAACAACTTTTAATAATAAGAGGGATTATGTAACCTTTAAATTATTGGAATATATCAGTAATTGTGTCTTGAAATAAAATTGAAGTAATATTTTAAATAACCTTATTATAATTTTATGTATCAAATAAATAAGTCTACACTTAATTTTCTTTCTGACCTGAAGAAAAACAATGACCGTGAGTGGTTTCTCATAAACCGGTCAAGATATGATGAGGCAAGACTGAATTATGAATCATTTATCCAGGGGCTCATCGACGGTATCTGTGATTTTGATCCTATTCTGAAAGGTCTCGAAGCTAAAACCTGCATTTACAGGATATATCGCGATATCAGGTTCTCAAATGATAAGACTATCTATAAAACCCATCTCGGGGCATTTATTGTCCGGGGGGGACGGAAAAACGGCGACAGGTTCGCAGGCTATTATGTTCATATCGAACCCGGGAACAACAGCATGATAGCCGGAGGAGCTTATATTCCTCCGGCTCCGTGGCTTTCGGCTATACGGAAAAGGATCGATGAACAGGGTGAAGAGCTCCTGAAAATCATTAACAATAAGGATTTTAAAAATGCTTTTGGGGAGATGGAGGGTGAAAAGCTGAAAAGTGCTCCAAAAGGTTATGCTAAAGATCATAAATACATTGAATTGCTAAAGATGAAGAGTTTCCTTGTAGTCAAAATGATCCCGGATAAAGAGGTCATTACAGAAAAATGCTATGATTCAATATTAAATGCATCAAGGGTTATGAAGCCTCTTAATGATTTCCTTAATGAAGATTCCTGAGAACCAAATGACCTTTAATGATTGTTAAATCTTTTTCTGGAATGGTATCTTTCTCATTCTCAGATTTAAAGGTGTTACCTCCAGGTATTCGTCATCCTTGATCTGTTCCATTGATTCCTCAAGCGAAAATTTTATTTTTGGTGCGATCTTCAGGCTTTCATCAGAACCCGAGGCTCTCATATTTGTCAGTTTCTTACCCTTTACGACATTGACTGTAACATCGCCCGGGCGCGTGTAAACTCCTACAACCTGGCCTTTATAAACATGTTCGCCCGGATCAATGAAAAACCTTCCCCTGTCCTGGAGCCTGTCAATTGCATAGCCGGTTGCCATTCCCTCTTCGAGTGAAACCAGTGAACCATTCTGCTTAGGAATAAGATCATCGCCTTTATACTTGTCATAAGCCCTGAAGCGGTGATGCATAACCGCTTCCCCAGAGGTTGCTGTAAGCAGATTATTGCGCAACCCTATCAGGCCTCTGGATGGAATGTCAAATTCAAGATGAACAAGGTCACCTTTTGGTTCTATGCTCACCATTTCGCCTTTTCTCTGAGTTACCAGTTCAATGGCTTTACCGGATATTTCTGCCGGAATGTCAATTGAAAGAGTTTCATATGGCTCAGACTTCAGTCCATCAATATCCTTTAGTATCACTCTTGGCTTTCCTACCTGGAATTCATACCCTTCCCGTCTCATTGTTTCAATCAGGATTGACAGGTGAAGAATACCCCTGCCATAAACGTTGAATGTATCCTCAGATAAGGTATCCTCTACCCTGAGAGCAAGGTTTTTCTCCGTCTCCCTCATAAGTCTGGTTCTCAGGTGTCTTGAGGTGACAAACCTGCCCTCTTTGCCGAAAAGCGGGGAATTGTTAATGGTGAAGATCATACTCATTGTGGGTTCGTCGACCTCGATTCTTTTAAGAGCTTCAGGATTAAGCAGATCTGCAAGGGTATCCCCTATTTCAAAATCTTCAAGTCCCACTACGGCACACAGGTCACCACATCTGACACTTGCTGTTTTTACCCTTCCAAGTCCTTCAAAAACAAATAATTCCTTGACTCTCACCTTATTGGATACTCCATCCTTTTTGCATAACGTATAATCAGCACCCTCATGGATCTCGCCCCGGAAAACCCGGCCGATAGCAATTCGCCCCACATAGCTCGAGTAGTCAAGTGAAGCTACCTGCATCTGAGCCGTACCTTCAATATATGGCGGTTCCGGGATCTCCTTTAGTATTGTGTCAAGAAGGAACTTTATATCAGCGGCAGGTTTTTTCCAGTCCTTACCCATCCAGCCGAATTTAGACGATCCGAAAACAGTTTCGAAGTCAAGCTGATCGTCAGAAGCATCAAGGTTGAACATCAGGTCGAAGATATCCTGCTGGACATCATCGGGACGGCAGTTTTCCTTATCGACCTTGTTTACGACCACAATAGGTTTCAGTCCAAGATTTATGGCTTTACCCAGTACAAACCTCGTCTGAGGCATCGGACCTTCGAAAGCATCAACCAGGAGCAGAACGCCATCAGCCATTTTAAGCACCCTCTCAACTTCCCCGCCGAAATCGGCATGTCCGGGTGTATCTATAATATTGATCTTGACACCTTTGTAATTGACCGACACATTTTTTGAAATGATAGTAATACCTCTCTCTCTCTCGAGATCATTGCTGTCGAGGATCAGGTCACCTGCCTCCTTACGCTGATCGAGGACCTTACATTCCTGTATGATCCTGTCTACGAGAGTGGTTTTACCATGGTCGACATGAGCAATAATAGCAATATTACGAATGGAAGGCATATCAGAAAATCAGACTGCAAAAGTAATATTGTTCCAGAATTAAACGAAAAAAGAAGCGAAAATCAGTTTATTGATAAAAATTCATATATTCGTACTTAATCATAAACGGAGTATTATGAAAAAATTGATCTTCACCCTTCTGTTTTCATCCGTGGCATTATTAACTATCCATGGCCAGTCCGTCAAGCTTGAAGTAGGTATGAAAGCTCCAGAATGGACTTTTATGGATTCCAAAAAAAAGGAATTTACAATGAATAACTGGGCTGGCAAAGTTCTGCAAGTCAATTATGTTGATCCTGATGAGAAGGATCTTAATGAACCGTACAATGAGGTTCTTGATAAGGCGGTAAAAGTAGATAAACGGATTGACAGTGTTTTATTTAAGGGTATTGGGATAACTGATTGCAAATCAACCTGGCTACCTAACGGGATCGTACGCTCAATTGCCGGGAATAAAGCTAAAAAGTTCAAGACAACCATCCTTTTTGATTATGATGGCAAATTGCAAAATTTATGGGGTTTGCCCAGGGATAGTTATAGTGTGGTAATCCTTGATAAGAACAGGATTTGCAGGGCTGTTTATTCGGGGAAAATTCCTGAATCTGAAAACGAGAAGATTATTCAGCTCATTATAGCTCTGACAAAGGAATAACAATATCTCAGAGTTATAAAGCTCTGTGGCCCTCAGTGTCTCTCTGCAGAACTCTGTGTAAGTTTATAAAGTTACATGGAGAAAATCCGGAGAAACATTCAGAGACACGGAGTTTTTTATTTTCCAGGAAATGACAATACCTAATCTGTTACTTATAGCCGGCACAGGCAATAAATCAGGAAAGACAACATTTGCCTGCCGGGTCATAGAGAAATTCAGAGAAACCGGGATTTTCGCGATTAAGATTACGCCTCATTTTCATGATACTACTCCCGGGCTGAATCTGCTGATCAGCGGGGAGGGTTTTTCTATTTTTGAAGAGAAAGATGCAGGATCGCAGAAGGATACATCCAGGATGCTCAGGTCCGGGGCATCCCAGGTTTATTTCGCAAAAACAACTGACAATGATCTTTCAAAAGTATTTACTGAAATAATAAATTTTATACCTGCCGGGTCTCCTATTGTCTGCGAATCACCCGCCTTAAGATACTATATTGAGCCCGGGCTCTTCATCATAATGATGTCCGGAACAGATCATAACAATAAGAATATTAATAAATTGCTTGGTTTACCTCACGTTTTGATAAGGCTTGATGACCTGCCGAAAATGGATTCACTTCCAATAACCTTTGAAAGAGGAAAGTGGATATATATCAGATAAGAATCATCAGGTAATTCTCACCTGGCTTATCATTCGAGTTTATATTCGCGTAACCAGCAACCAGCAACTTCTTCAATTAACTTCATTCACATCGGAAATATCTTTACCGATCTTTGCCTTAATCCTTTCCAGATCGTTCTTCATCGCAGCCATTGCCTGGAACAGCTGTTTTTCAGGTAATACAGGCTCCGGAAGTTCGCTGCTTATATAATTGACAAATTTCCATATCTCCCTGACCTCATTAACATGCACCTCATAAGGTTCATAAATTGGATTCAGCGAATAAAGGACAAGTCTTCCATCCTTCTCCAGGTTATTTTCAATGATCTTGAATACGATCCCGTCGTTGATTGTGAAGACAACATAAGCTTTACCGCTGATTATTTCGTGCCAGTCCTGGATAAATTCTCCCGTAACCCATGATCCGTCAGGAATAGGCAGCATTGAATCGCCTTTAAGCTGGAAAGTCCTGTATTTTCTTTTCCCTGAAAGAAATGGCAGCCTGAACCTGGGGAGCTCGCCTATATATTCAGGATCGGCATAGCCTGTAGTATACCCGGCTTTTGCTTTTTCAGGGACCATCTCTATATTTTCAACATTATCAGAGCCGACAGTTGTAGTCAGTACCCTCAGGTTGCTGCCCTTTATATAGGCATCATAGCCTCTTTCCAGTTCACCAAGCTGACTTTCTGAAAGCTTTGGTATGTCGATCTTCAGGAGGGTGTCAATCGACAAGTTGAAATACTTCGAGAATGAGACAAGTATCCCGATTCCCGGTTGGGCCACACCGTTCTCATACCCGCTCAGGGTGGAACGCTTGAGGTTCAGGGCAACAGCAACATCATCCTGTGTTCTGCCCCTCCTTTTTCTTAAAAATTTTATGTTCGATGTGAAGTACATATAAAAAATTGATTATATTGTAATCAAATATATGATTAATTTTTGATCAAAACTAAAACTTATTTGTTATATAAGCAAGAAAAAACAAAAAAAGTTTGGAGAGGGGCGCAGAGGCAGAAGGCGCAACGGTTTATTGCTGGCGCCGATTTGCAATCGGTGCCAGCGGGAAAAGGCACGGATTACAACCGAGCAGAGCAGAATGTTAGGCGACAGCTACTAAACATCTACTGCGAGCTCGGCGAAGCCAAATCCGCGCCAGCCGAGAAACTAATAACGCTAAGCACTCCAGGCACTTAAACCCGAACCATGTTTTTAACAGGCAACATAGAACGCTCCATCCTGCACCTTGATCTCGACACCTTTTTCGTATCTGTAGAGAGGCTGAGGAACAGCAGGCTTATCGGCAAGCCGGTGATAATCGGCGGCATGTCGGACCGTGGCGTTGTGGCGAGCTGCAGCTATGAAGCCAGAAAATACGGTGTTAACTCCGCAATGCCCATGAAGATGGCCCGTAATATGTGTCCCGATGCCATAATAATACGCGGCGACATGGAGGCATACAGCAACTATTCGAACATGGTGACAGATATAATTGCCGGGAGATCGCCGCTTTACGAGAAATCATCAGTTGACGAACACTATATCGATATCACCGGTATGGACCGCTTTTACGGATGTTACCAGTGGTCGCACGAACTGCGTCAGTATATAATAAAGGAGACGGGCCTGCCGATATCGATCGGGCTTTCTGTAAACAAGACGGTGTCAAAGATCGCAACAGGCGAAGCAAAGCCAAACGGCGAGATAGAAGTGAATAAAGAAAGAGTTCTGCCATTCCTCGATCCTCTCTCTATCAGCAAGATCCCGATGATAGGAATTAAGACCTACCACGTGCTTCGTTCAATGGGCATAGCCACCATATACACGCTGAGGAACATCCCGGCGGAGATGCTCGAAAAGCTCATGGGCAAAAACGGCATTGAAGTCTGGAAAAGGGCCAATGGCATGGACTCCACACCGGTGATCAGCTATTCGGAGCAGAAATCGATAAGCACCGAACATACATTTGAAAAGGATACCACCGACCTGGCAAAACTTAATCAGCTGATTGTAAGCATGGTAGAAAAGATCGCATATGAACTCAGGAAACAGGAGAAACTCACCTCCTGTGTAACCGTGAAAATAAGGTATTCAAACTTTGATACGCATACGCTGCAGAAACGTATACCCTATACGTCATTCGACCATGTTCTTGCCGATATCGCAAAAGAACTGTTCGCAAGGCTTTACCAGCGGCGCATGCTCATTAGGCTCATAGGCGTCAGGTTCAGCCACATGGTCAGGGGTGTCCAGCAGCTCGACATGTTCGATGATACTCCCGAGAAGGTGAGCCTCTATATGGCAATGGACAGCCTCAGAAAGCGTTTCGGACGGAATGCGGTGCGGAGGGCTGCAGGGGTGATGACCAGTGCCGAAAGGGAGGAAAAGGCCCTTAAACAACTCCAAAACACCCTGAAAGAACAGGAAATGATGGAGGAGCGGTTACGGGGATATATGATGTATGGGTTTGGACATTGAAACGGCCCGGAGGCACAACATGTTTTTAAACTGTCACTCATATTACAGTCTGCGCTACGGAACAATGTCCGTGGAGGAGCTTGTGCGGAAGGCAAAAGAAGCCGGGGCGGATGCTTTGGCGCTGACTGATATCAATAATTCAACAGCTATCCCGGAGTTCTCAGCTGAATGTGAAAAGAATAGTATACGACCGCTGGCAGGCATCGAATTCAGGAATGAAAATGAGTTCCTGTTCATAGGGCTGGCACGCAATAACGACGGCCTGAGGGAACTGAATGAATTCCTTTCCGAACACAATTTCGAAAAGACACCGGTCCGGTTCCCTCCTCCCCGGTTCACAAAATCCTACGTCATATATTCCATGTCAAAACTTCCCGGCAGGGAATTATCTGACAATGAATATATAGGAATAAAGCCCGGGGAAGTAAACAGGCTGATCTCCACTTCGCGGTCCGGGCGTAACAGAATGGTCATCCTGCAGCCTGTAACTTTTGCCGGCTGTGATGATATTTTCATTCACAGGAGCCTCAGGGCTGTCGACAACAACATTCTCCTGAGTCACCTGAAACCAGCGCAATGCGCGGGTGAGAATGAATTCTTCAGTTCCCCTGATCAGATCAGGAATATCTGGTCGGGGTACCCTGATATAATAGAAAACACCAGGAAGCTGACAGACAACTGCAGCCTGCATTTCGACCGTGAAAGCCAGAAAAATAAAAAGTTATTCTCGGCAAGCAGGCAGGACGACAAGCTTCTCCTCGAAAAGCTTGCCTGGGACGGAATGCTCTACAGGTATGGTAAAAATAACAGCGAAGCAAAAAAAAGGATAAGCCATGAACTTGAGATAATCGACAAACTGGGATTTTCTGCCTACTTCCTGATAACATGGGATATCGTCAGATACTCGATGGCCAGGGGTTTCTACCATGTAGGCAGGGGAAGTGGTGCAAATTCAATAGTTGCTTACTGCCTGAAAATCACTAATGTTGATCCTATTGATCTAAACCTTTACTTTGAGAGGTTCATCAATCCTAAAAGAAGCAGCCCTCCCGATTTCGACATTGATTATTCCTGGAAAGAAAGGGATGAAGTGATTGACTATATATTTAAAAGGTATGGTTATAAACATACCGCGCTTCTTGGCACAATGAGCACATTCAGGGGTAAATCTATTGTCAGGGAGCTTGGCAAGGTTCATGGTCTGCCGAAGGAAGAAATAGATTCAATCATTGATAATCCTTCCGCTGAGACAAACAGGAACGAAATCACCGATCTGATATTTTCAACCGGACACAGGATAGCTGATTTTCCCAATATGAGGAGCATCCATGCAGGCGGTATTCTCATTTCGGAAGAGCCCATTGCAAGCTATACTGCACTCGACATGCCTCCCAAGGGATTCCCGACAACCCAATGGGATATGTACACAGCAGAAGAGATCGGATTTGAAAAGCTTGATATATTAAGCCAGCGAGGCATTGGTCATATCAGGGAGAGTGCTGAGATCATACTCCGGAACCGCTCAATTGATGTCGATGTACACGCCATCCATGTTTTCAAGAATGATCCTAAGGTTAAAGAGTATCTGAAAACCGGTGAGACAAAAGGATGTTTTTACATCGAAAGTCCGTCAATGAGGGGCCTCCTTCAGAAACTCAAATGTGATGACTATACGACTCTTGTGGCTGCCAGCTCGATAATCAGGCCGGGAGTTGCACGTTCGGGAATGATGCGTGAATATATATATCGATTCCATAACCCTGGTAAATTCAATTACTTACACCCGGTAATGAAAGAACAGCTTGAAGAGACTTTCGGGGTGATGGTCTACCAGGAGGATGTGCTCAAGGTGTGCCATCATTTTGCAGGTCTCGATTTAGCGGATGCAGATACCCTTCGGCGGGCCATGAGCGGAAAATACCGTTCAAAGCAGGAGATGCAGAGAATCATTGAGAAATTCTTCTCAAACTGCCGCGAAAAAGGATACAGCGATGGGCTTACAAAAGAGGTCTGGCGTCAGATCGAGTCATTCGCCGGCTATTCATTTTCCAAGGCACACTCCGCATCTTATGCCGTTGAGAGCTTTCAGAGCCTTTACCTGAAGGCCCATTTCCCGCTTGAGTTCATGGTAGCTGTAATAAACAATTTCGGAGGTTTTTACCGGACGTGGGTTTATGTCCATGAAGCAAAAAGATGCGGGGCAGTAATTCAACCTCCCTGCGTAAATAGAAGCACATATAAAACAACTATTTATGGATCTGAGATTTACATTGGATTCATCCATATTATGAGCCTGGAGTACAATCTGGCAATTTCAATTGAAGAGAACCGGAAGACAGGCGGACCATTTGCTGATCTCAACGATTTTGTCAACAGGGTTAATCCCGGACTTGAGCAGGTGATCCTGCTGATAAGAGCCGGTGCATTCCGTTTTACAGGAAAGAAGAAAGCAGTGCTTCTCTGGGAGGCTCATATGATGATGAACAGGAGCACTCCGGAGCTGATGAAGCCGCTCTTCTCCTCCCCTGTCAAAAGCTTTGCTCTTCCTGACCTTGAACAGGACAGGCTTGATGACGCATATGATGAAATTGAATTGCTGAGCTTTCCCGTATCAATGACGTGGTTCGATATGCTTGAAACAAAATTCAGGGGAGAGATCAGGGCATGCGAAATGATCAGTCACACTGGAAAAAAAGTCCGGATGGTCGGCCACCTGGTGACAATAAAGTACATAAAGACAATAAAGAAGGAATGGATGAATTTCGGATGCTTCATCGATTCTGCGGGTGACTTCTTTGATACTACACACTTCCCCCAGTCACTTAAAGAATATTCATTTAAAGGTGCGGGGACATACCTGATAATGGGAAAAGTAGTTGAAGAATTCGGTTACCCGTCAATTGAGGTTGAGAAGCTTGCCAAACTTCCGGTCAGGAAAGACAGGAGATATTGATTTCAACATAAGTAATTCAGATTACTCCGGAATCACAGAACTTGTTTATTCCCTGTTAAGACGGTTAGCTTTCAGTATCCCTTTTATGGAGCGGACCTTTCTTATAATCCCATAAAGAACATCGTTATTAGGGACCATTATATTAAGCATACCTTCAAACATTCCTTCCTCCATTGAGTAATTGAAGTTCCGTATACTGACACTGTATCCGGCAAGAATATCTGCAATCTTGTTTACAATTCCGATATCGTTGACCCCGGTTATTTTGATTGAGGTATTAAATGAAGGACTGTTTTTAGTCTTGGTCCATCGCGCGGCCAGGATCCTGTACGGGTATCTGGACATCAGGTTATGAGCATTGGGACAACTGGTCCGGTGAATTTTAATACCCTCGGAGATAGTCACAAACCCGAAAATTGAATCTCCAAATACAGGATTGCAGCATTTTGACAGTTTGTAATCGAGCCCCTCCACCCTGTCTTCAATTACCAGAAATTCAGAATACTGGGTATCTGTCAGCTCTTTTATTTCTTTTTCAACAGAAGGAGGGACAACTGTAACAGGTTCCGCGTTTGCATCTTTCTTAAGGATTTCCTTAATCTCCAGAAGATCAAGCTTGCCATTGGAAATGAGGAAATACATATCCTGAGCGCTCTTGAAATTATAATGACCTATAAGTTGCTGAATGATTATATCGCCATATGGGATCTTCCAGTTTTTAAGCCGCCGCATAAGCATCTCCTTTCCTTCGGCTGCAGCTTTAGTCTTTTCCTCATTAAGAACCTGCTTTATTTTGCTCTTTGCCTTATTCGTTATGACAAAGGAGAGCCAGTCCTGTTTTGGCTTCTGATTTTTTGACCGGATAATATCAACATGATCTCCATTCTGAAGCACATGTCGGATTGTGACATTCTTTCCATTTACTTTTCCGCCAACGCATGAAGCTCCAACATCAGTATGGATATCGAAAGCAAAGTCAAGCACTGTCGCTCCTGCCGGCAGCTGTCTCAGATCACCCCTGGGAGTAAATACGAATATCTCATCAACATAAAGGCCTGACCGGACCTGATCGAAGAATTCGCTATCCTCCTTTTCCGGCGATTCAAGTATTTCCCGCATTTTTGTCAGCCAGGTATCGAGACCACCTTCTCCCCTGAGGCCCTTGTATTTAAAATGAGCTGCCAGTCCTTTTTCAGCTATTTCGTCCATCCTGGCTGAACGGATCTGCACCTCGACCCATTTTCCCCTTGGCCCGACTACTGTTGTATGGAGCGACTCATAGCCATTTGATTTTGGAACAGATATCCAGTCGCGTAACCGGCTGGGATTTGGCTGGTAGAGGTCTGTTACCACGGAATAGGCTCTCCAGCAATCTGATTTTTCATTCTCAGGGGCGCTGTCCAGAATTATCCTGACTGCGAAAAGGTCAAAAACCTCTTCCAGTTCCACCCCCTGCTTTTTCATCTTAAGCATTATTGAATGAATTGATTTTGTGCGGCTTTTTATTGTAAATTTAAAACCATGATTCTCCAGAATTTCCTGAAGAGGAGCTGAAAATTCCTTTATAAGCCGGTTTCTTGAAGCTGTTGTCTGCCTGAGACGGTTTTCTACATTTTTGTACTGATCGGGTTCCAGATACTTAATTGCAAGGTCCTCCATCTCTGATTTGATATTATAATAACCGAGCCTGTGGGCAAGGGGGGCATAAAGGAAATATGTTTCAGAAGCCAGGGGCAACTTTTCCTTTTCCGGCGCCCTGTCGAGATTGCGCATATACTCAAGACGTTCGACCAGTTTGATTAATATTACCCTGACATCATCAGCAAGGCTCAGCAATAATTTGCGAAAGTTCTCAGCCTGATAAGACGATTGCATGGAATCAATGCCCGATATTCTTGAAAAACCATTTAACACTTCCACAACCTTCTTCCCAAACTCCTTCTCCAGCTGTTTTGGACTGATATCCAGCCTGTTATATGAATCATGCAATAAAGCTGTAATAATTGAAGTAAATCCAAGTCCGATTTCACCCGCAACTATCCTGGCGACTGAAAGAGCATGTAGGATCTGAAGATCACCTGTCATAATCAGGTTGCCGCCACAGGCTTTTATAGCCAGGTCCAGGGCTTGTCTTATCTTTGGAATATCTTCCTGGTTAACTGTCTGTCTTGCAGCCCTGAGCAGGGCTCTGTACTCTGATTGTATCTTTTTTTCCTCCATCATGGAGAGATCAGGTATTTCTTTTCATGCAAGTAAACAAATAAAAATCAACTTTGTCCAAAGTGATATTCAATTCTAAAAAAATCCCCGGATCTGCAGGGATCCGGGGGATTCAGATTATTTCTTAAAGTCTGTTATCTGAATGAAATTCCCAGCCCTGTAGAAAGTACATTATACTGGGCTCTGGTATAATCGGCATGAATTGTAACAACTGCCAGCTTAATCCTTAATCCGATATTAGCTCTCAAACCTGAGAAATCCTTAATATCAACAGCAGGGAAACTCTCACCTGTTTTTACTCCGTCGTCCCTGTACTCGACAGATGTTCCATAAAGTTTGGGCGTCGGGAAATTGCCCGATAATTTGATATTGGTATTCGTTTTACTATACCCGATACCGCCATAAAGCGTAAGTACCGGAATGTTCAGGGAAGCAATCGCACTTATATTCAGTGCATCAATACTGGCTTTTAAATTCTGATTATCGAGCGAAAGAGTAATCGTATTAGGATAAACAGCCTGAGGATCCATGTTCAGCGGAACATTTCCTGTAAGTTTGGTATAGCCGGCAAAGATGGATATATCAAAAGGAAGCAGTTTGTTTCCCGGGATGTATTGCATTATACTGTGCATCAGACCTACGCCCCACAATCCAACCTTTCCTTCTTTAACAGGGATAGTCGGAATATACCTGATCTTAATTTCGGTACCCATCGGAAGCCCTATTCCTGCCTGCAATGTAGGAACAGGAATATATCTCCAGGCGGTTCCGGCAGGAGTTGTAAATGTAGCAAGCGAAATGCCGCTCTGAGAATAATTTACAGGAATTCCGCCGTTTTCAGGTCCTGCAATGGTCGGAACTATTCCTGAAGTCGGTGAATAATTAGCAGCCGGGAGCTTAAGTGCTGACAGATCAAATGTCTGGGCGGATGCGGGAACCACCCCTACATTTACCCCGAACGTTACATCAAATCCCCCTAATTTATGCGGTTTTGCAGTATTGTACCAGCTCCCGTTCAGACCAGCACCAAATGCCCTGGCCCATGGAGCAATGTAGGATCCCATGAAATTCACTGCATCCGCAGGTACGCTTTTTAAGAAATCAACATTATTTAACTGTGAAAATGAAATTGATGAAAGCATCAGGGTGGTTACCATCAGGCTCATTAGGCGTTTTGAAACTGGATTTTTCATATCTGTTGGTTTGAATTTGTCTGGAACATTAACAAATATAATAAAAAAAGAACAGCAAGATTGAATTATTGCACCTGCTGTCCATATAACCGGCCTATTCAATAAAAGGTTGCACTGGAACTTAATTTGATATCATTTCTGGAGCTTACGGTTTTCGACACCTTCAAGCTCCTGAAGCTCATCAACGCCGATAGTCTTTGAGATTTCCGATAGCTCCTTAAGATTGAGGTCACCACGGATTGATATCAGGGTGTTACCCCCGGTGCCCCCGGTAACTACAAGAAGCTCGGAAATTATGTTCCCGGTTTGCCGGATCAGAAATTTTGTAATCTCGTGGCTCTCCTTTACAACCATAAGCTCTTCATAAACAGAGAAATCAAGTTTCCTTGAAAGCTCATCATAAAAGTTAACCTTTTCAGTTGACAAAGAATCCTGGGATAAGATCCTTATCGATTTGATCCTTAAAAGTATATTATCCTTTTTCTCTGATTCCGTATCCAGACTTCCGAGCATACTGAGCATTTTTCCAGAAATATACACGGAGGTAAATCCTTCCCTTTCAGAGTATTTATCAAAAAGATCGTCAACGGGCCCTGTCTGTGCATTTGATAACGAGCTGATTAATAATGCAGCCAGTATGAAAATCGATTTTTTCATATATTTTATTTTTCCTTATTGTTTGTTTTTATTTCCTTTCCTGCCAGTTTCTCAATGATTTTTATCCTTTCAAAATTGTCTTTCAGAATAGAACCAGACCGGTCAATCGATTTAATGCTCCTGCGGGTTGCATCATCGAATTTTCCTATTGTCTGAAGAGCTTCAGTGCCTTTGTTTAGCTTCACAGATACCTCATTAAGAACTTTTATTGTTTCAGCATAGGCTAATGCCGGATCAGTAAATGTATCAGCGGGGTCGGTTCTACTGTTGAAGAAAAAGTACAGACCTGTTATAATTAATATTGAAGCTGCTATGCTCAGAGGGATCAAATATCTCCAGCGAAAGTGACTGGCTTCCGGTTGATCATATTTATCAACCGACCGGAGTATCTTCTGTTCCAGATCATCGGAAGGACCAGGAAGAGCTTCCGACAACATTCTATAACCTGAGAACAGCTCTTTTTCAACCTCATAACCTGGAATAATCTCATCCCCGGCAAGATAATCAATGAGAGTTTTTTCCTCGCCGGGAGACGATTCTCCTCTATAGTACTTATCAATTAGTTCCTTCAGCTTTTCCTCTTTCATGAGTATACTGTTTGTATTTTTCTCTTATAATCTGTCTGGCCCTGGAGAGTGTGACCCTCAGACTGTTAATGTTTGCGGAAGTAATTGAGGCGATCTCCCCGTATGACAATCCATCAATTTCCTTCATCGTTATTACCTCCCTGTAGCCTGGTGGCAATGCTTCAATTATTGCATGAAGCACAGAAGCTGACTCTGAGTTTGCTAAAATATCATAAGGTGACGGTGAAAATCCAATTACAGGAACTTCATTTCCGAATGAATTACCGGTTGTGTGCTTCCGCTTTCGCAGCAAATCAATCGAATTGTTCTTCGCCATGGTTACTGCAAGGGCTTCTTTATCGTCATATGTATCCAGTTTTTCTTTCATTATCCACATTTTCATAAAAACATCCTGAACTACATCCTCGGCTTCCTCCTGAATTCCGAGGACCCTGAAGGCAATTAAGTAGAGTTTGCGATAAGTTTTATGAATAATATCATTAAATGCATCACGGGTCATCAGCCGGCAAAACTTTCTCAAGATTGAGGATAAAGATATGAATATCAGACGTTAATTATGATATGAAATATGGTTCATATTATGATCATGCCTGAAATCAGCCGATATCTTCCTCGCATCTTTCAACGTCATGTTGCCTTTGATCTGGATCACGAAATTATCTTCTCCGCCACCAACCAGGAGGAATTCCTTAAAGTTTGTTCCTTCAGTTCTGACCAGCATAACAAGGTCCTGATCCTTCTCATTTACTTTCATGAACTCTTCGTAGCCATCACGAAGAATCTCTTTCATTACCATATCGTAAAAGTTCTCTCCTCCCCTTGTCTCTTCTTCCCGGGTAAGGATCCTGACCTCAGTAATTTCCGGGGTACGTCTTTTATGTCCATATTGATCCTCATTATCTTCGAAAAGCTTTACCAGACCAAGCAGGTTGCCATTGACTGTAACTGCCACATAACCGTCGGCGCTGGCATATTTACGGAAAAGGTTATCGACAGATCTCTGGCCGCTGACAAAAAGAGTAAACGATATTACCATTATTATCAGAATTATTTTTTTCATGTGAATAAGATTGAGTTAAGCAATACTTTTTAACAGAAGGACGTGAGACAGGCGTTTTCATTACAAAAAGAAGGGATATTTCTATAGTAATTGTTGAAGCTCTTTAAAAAAATTGTTTGACACGGAAAAACAATTAAACCTTTGGATAGTTTTAAAATTATGATACCTTTGCACACGCAAATTAAAAAATGATTCAGTTGCTCAGTTAGCAGAGCATCCCGCCTCGCGGGAGGCTCCTGGGTATACAGGTTAGAAAGTTTGATTCAGTAGCTCAGTTGGTAGAGCACATCCCTTTTAAGGATGGGGTCCTGGGTTCGAATCCCAGCTGGATCACAAGCCAAACGATGCTCCGCCAGGAGCATTTTTTATTTTACAGGCGAAATAAGACGCAGGCTTGAATTAAGCATGTAAAATAAAAAAATAAGAAGCAGCTGGCTGCTTCATCGGTTGGCTTGTAAGATCGCCCCTTGAGGGATCATGAGCCTGCGAATAATCCAGCTGGATCACAAGCCAAACGATGCTCCGCCAGGAGCATTTTTTATTTTACAGGCGAAATAAGACGCAGGCTTGAATTAAACGATTGAAATCAAGACTGGATTCACCTGGAAACAATTAATTTTAGCTTTCAGAACTTTCTGGACTTATCAATTGGCTTCTCATAAATTATGAGTACTTACTTATGTCTGATTAACAGAGCTTTTTAACCATGATTATAAAAAACAGACTTGACAAAACATTTGGACCATTTGGATCATCCACGGGTCTTTTTATGTTCCTGGGAGGAATTATTGCAACGTATTTCTCACTCATTGGTGTACTTATAGCCTTAGTCGGATCTTTTGCAGCGTTTACCTCTGCAAGCACCCTGATAGATACAGAAAAGAAAAAAATCAAGTATTCAAATAACTTATTCGGATTTATTCAGGCAGGAAAATGGATAGATATAAAACCTGATATGAAGATCGGATTAAAGAAGTTTCACAAGGGATATACTGGATATATCCGTGTAACACAACCAATCGGGATCCACTATAATGACATTAGAATATTTCTGTATCAGGCTGACAACAAGGAGATTATGCCAATCGGAAAATTTAATTCCTATGAATCATCGAAAATAGAACTCCTTAAATTAAGTTCTGTTCTGGGACTGGAGATAAAATAACATTTATTAAACCTTCATTTTAAAAATTATGACAAAATTTAAGCTGGAGCACCGAAAACAAAGAGTTATTTCATTACCCCAATTTCTGATCAGATTAGGTAATTACGTTCTGTTTTCATTAATATTGGTTGCCTTTTCCCTTGGAATAGGGATTTTGGGTTATCATTACTTGGGACATCTCAGCCTGCTTGACAGCTTTCATATGTCATGCATGATTTTAACAGGGATGGGGCCGGTTGCTGAAATGACTACAAGCGCAGCAAAGATTTTCTCATCTGTTTATGCTCTTTACAGCGGTGTAGCATTCTTAAGCATAGCTGCAGTTTTTTTTGCACCTATTATTCACAGGTTTCTGCATATCCTTCATGTGGAGACAAATCCGGAGGGAAATTGACCGGCTTTCAGTCCGCTCGGGCTTTACTGGAATGATTATCCTGAGTTTTCTGTCCGGATTATTCTGCAATTACCTTCTGAGCGTAAAAAGTTATACTTTTACCATCAAAAGAGTGTTCAATTAATGAGAAGAACTATAAGGATCCGGGGTAAAGTAAAAGGGCTTTTTTTTCTTTTACGGCTGGATAAACTTATACCCGGAAGGATATTTCATTTCCTGGCAAATATTTCGGATCTGTCAAAATGGATCTCAAAGAATAAAGAATGCCCCTACAATGATTTCTATACTTATAAGTTCAATTATTCAAAGAGAGAAGATCTGTATGAACATGTCATTCAAACCCAGAATCTGGACCAAGATTTTGACTACCTTGAGTTTGGCGTTGCGAAAGGGATTTCATTTAAATGGTGGTTGAGCCGTATAAAGAGCAATGATGCAAGGTTTTATGGCTTCGATACATTCTCAGGATTACCTGAAGATTGGGGTCCTTTTAAAAAAGGAGATATGAATACCAGTAATTCTCCACCTGAAATAGATGATACGAGGTATACTTTCTACCAGGGTCTCTTTCAGCAGACATTAATTCCATTCCTTAACAACTACAATGCTCAAAGGAGAAAAGTGATTCATATGGATGCAGATCTTTATTCTTCAACTCTCTATGTACTGACCCAGATTACGCCATTTCTGAAATCCGGCGATATTTTATTCTTTGATGAATTTAATGTCCCGATGCATGAATATAAAGCATTCAAGGAGTGGAGCACTTCATTCTATATAAGGTACAGAGTATTGGGCGGGGTGAATAATTTTTACCAGACTGCAATTATTATTGAATAATCCCGGCTTCAGGGTTTCCTTACTGAAAATTCCGCGTTATTTTGAAAGGACCGGTATCTGCCTGTTTATTGATTCTTCAAGAGATATGAGTGTCTCCGTACGCATTATACCCGGAATATTCTGAATTTTATCAGTAAGAATATCCTTCAGATGTTCATTATCTCTTGTATAGACCTTTATAAAAAGTGAATAATTACCTGTCGTGTAATGGCATTCTATGATCTCGGGTATTTCCTTTAATTTTTTGACCACTTCACGGAAATGACCGGGATGTTCAAGGAAGACACCAATATAAGCGCAGGTTTTAAAACCCACAAGTACCGGATCAACCTTAAATTCAGATCCTCTAATGACCCCGATCTTCATCAGACGCTGGACACGCTGGTGAATAGCAGCACCTGACACACCGCATTCTCTGGCAACCTCCAGGTATGGTATTCTTGCATTTTTGGTAATAATGTCAAGGATTTTCCTGTCGAGGTTATCGATATGCATATTTTCTGCCATTACTGTATATTTTGATTAATAAAATAAGAATTTTCAAATTATATCCTGAAATAAATCAAGCAAAAGATAAAGATAATTATCCGGAATAACAAAATATCAATTCCCTGCTCATACTCAAGAAGTAAAAGCCGTGTCAGTCTGATCTGACTTGTTTATAAATCCGATTATTTCCATGATATCAGAACATCCTTTTCCGGTAAGATAAGCTTCAATGCCCTCAAGAATTTTGACAGAAGCCTGTGGGTCAATGAATGAGGCAGTTCCGACCTGAACGGCTGAAGCGCCGGCAAGGAAAAATTCGATAGCATCTTCAGCGGTCATTATCCCTCCTATCCCAATTACCGGGATTGCAACTGCATTCGCAACCTGCCAGACCATTCTGACAGCAACAGGTTTAATTGCCGGACCTGAAAGCCCTCCTGTCACGGTTGAGAGAAACGGTTTCATTTTTTGAATATCAACTGCCATACCGAGAAGAGTATTTATGAGAGATACTGCATCTGCACCCTCTTCTTCAACTATACGGGCAAACTCGACAATATTTGTGACATTTGGTGAGAGCTTAACAATAAGCTTTCCTGAATATACCTTCCGGACCGCTTTTGTTACTTCTCTTGTAGAAGCAGGATTTGTTCCGAAAGCCATACCCCCCATTTTTACATTAGGGCATGAAATGTTAAGCTCAATGGCATGAATTTTCTTAAGAGAGTTCAGGCTTTCCGCCAAAGCTACATAATCATCTATACAGCTGCCGTTTACATTTACAATAACATTTGTTTTGTATTTTAAAAGCCGCGGGTAAATATTCTTTTTAAAATATTCAATTCCCTTATTCTGCAAGCCGACAGAATTCAGCATACCTGAAGGAGTTTCAGCCATCCTTGGATAAGGATTGCCCTCACGGGATTCCATGGTCGTCCCTTTAACAATTATTCCTCCCAGCCGTGAAACATCCAGAAAATCATCAAATTCAGAGCCATAACCGAATGTACCCGATGCTGTGATCACAGGATTATTAAAATGCAGGTCCCCTATCGAAAAACCAAGCTTTACCATTTAAGCATATTTATATTGAATACCGGGCCATCCACACAAGAACAAAGATTTCCTTTCACGGTATCGACGACACAGCAAAGACATACACCGATACCGCAGGCCATAAGATTTTCCAGCGATACCTCGCAGTTTATTTTATTCTCAACACAGAACTGAGCTACAGCTTTCATCATTGGCAGCGGACCGCAGCAGAAGATTGTATCATATTTTTCACTTTTCAAAACCGGATGGTCGGTTATGAATCCTTTTGATCCACCCGATCCATCTTCGGTGGCAAGGTAAACCTTCCCAATGTCAGCATATTCCTGATATTCAAACATTCTTTCAGTGCTCCTGAATCCCAGAAGTATGTCAGGGATAATACTATTTGCCTTAAGGTACTTGCCAAGAAATAGTAGCGGCGCAATTCCGCAACCTCCTCCTGCAAGAAGCACCTTCTGGTTAATACCGGGAAGAGTAAAGCAGGTTCCGAGGGGGTAGATTATGTTTAGAATATCTCCCGGTTTACTCTCTGAGAGTTTCAAAGTTCCTTTCCCTGCGATCTTAACCAGAATCCTGAATGTGTTCTTTCCATAATTTACATCGTGAACTGAAAAAGGACGTCTTAAAAAAGTAGAGGGAGAATCTTCGATTTTGATCTGCACAAACTGTCCCGGCTTTATCTCCAATATTTTCTCGGCTCCGGAAAGTTCCAGTACAAAGATCTCTTTATTAAGGTGAGTATTTTCAATTACTTTAAATGATTCTATCTTTTTTGCCATTCAACGGACCTTTGTCGCAAAGATAACTTTATTAAGGATAAAATGAGTCGGCACTCCGTTATTAATAAGGCAAATCAAATTCATAATCCCGGTGTGAAATACTCCCTGAAAGTATTATCGCTGAAGAACCATACGATCTTTTCCACATGCCTGGCACCCTGGCCGGGTTGCGAATTAAAGCTCATAGAAGCCTCCGTTTCCTGATTATTTTCTGTTTTAGCTTCAATGTCAGGTATATTTTTACGAATTTCAGATTGTGATTCGAGAAACAGGTTCTGCATTCCAGGATCCTTATACATATTTCCTTTTCCAAACAGCAACCAATCTGTAGACAGAAAACTATATTTTTCAAGCATCTTCAGAATAAAGTCCAGACTTGGATTATTTCTTCCTGACAAAATGTGTGAAATACCAGAAGGTTGTACTCCGATCTCCTCTGCCATCTGGGCAGAAGATTTGTTTTCAGCTTTAAGAAATTCAATTATTCGTTCTTTCATTTGATTCCGGGTAAATTACAAATGTAAATATTATAAATTTTACATATGTGATTTAAATGCGTTACATGTGTAACCTATTGAATTGTTTTTGAACACTGTAAACATCTTTATTTTCATATTTGGCTAACCATCAATACATTATAATAAATATAATTCTACTGTTTAACTTTAGTTTAGGTCTGTATATAACTGGTTTATAACATAATATAGTATATTTCTAATGAAATTTGTCTAGATCTTCTTGTTTTTGTGATAAATATGGTATCAAATTCATCAGGTTATCTTATTTAAAATATTGGTTTTTAATGTTTTATTTAAATCCTTATTTTAGAATGATTTTAATTACAGATGTCACTCTCAAATGTTCTATTCTATGGTTACAATTGTATATTATTAATTGAAATTTGATTGTTACAAATGTAAATTGTAAATTTTACCGGAATTTTTTTGATTGGGCTTTGAAAAGAAGCAATGTTCTGTCAGAAGTTGTTTTTTATCCCTGTCCTGCCCTTTCCTTCCAAATATTAAAACCTGACTGAATTAACTGTTCTGAAATTATTTCTACTTTTAACAGAATTCTCAGTTGTACATGGATAATAATCATGTTTGAAATAATGATTTAAAAAATCCCATATTATGCCGATTACACCTCCGATCTCTCCAGATGCCGGTAAAAGCAAGCCAATAGCCAAAAAAATTCCCCGACGCTATATACTCTTCTTACTTCTGACATTATTTATTGTCTCGATTCTAACCTTAACAGATCATTACCGGATCATAAGCATCAGCAAAATTGTTTTAATGGTTTTTAGATGGATTGCTATAGTTGCCATTGTTGGTTATGCAATATTTAAAAGATCACTTACAACCTGGATACTGATCAGTATGATTCTGGGTGCTGAGTTTGGCTATGATTTTCCTCAGATAGCTGTAAAGTTGCAGGTAGTCAGTATGATTTTTCTGCGTCTTATCAAGACCATTATTGCCCCTCTTATTTTTGCAACGCTGGTCGTAGGGATAGCAGGGCATTCAAATCTGAAACAGGTGGGACGAATGGGTTGGAAATCATTACTTTACTTCGAGATCGTTTCTACCATAGCCCTTTTTATCGGATTACTGGCTATTAATATAAGTAAAGCCGGAGTGGGAGTGAATGTTCCTGAAGTGGTAAATCAGTCGAATATTCCTGCTGTACCTGTATCGACCGGGACTGATATGATCCTTCATATATTTCCGGAGAATATAGCAAAGTCTATTTATGAGGGCCAGGTATTACAGATAGTGGTATTCAGCATTCTATTCGGGATTGCGGTTGCCATGATCAAAGAGAGGTATAAAAATCCAATGCTCAGGTTTACCGAATCGCTGGCAGAGACTATGTTTAAATTCACCCAGATGATCATGTACTTTGCCCCGTTTGCAGTGTTTGCTGCAATTGCCTACAGCATAGGACATATGGGCCTGGACATTCTCTTTAATCTTTTTAAACTGCTTGCCACTCTTTATGCTTCCTTAATAGTTTTATTGCTGTTTGTATTTCTCCCGGTAGCATTATTATTCAAAATTCCAATAAGAAAGTTCATAAATGCAGTCTCAGAGCCAGTTATTATTGCCTTTGCAACAACAAGTTCTGAATCGGCACTTCCGGTTGCTATGGAACGGATGGAGGAGTTTGGCGTCCCCCGGAAAATTGTAGCTTTCGTAATGCCTACAGGTTACAGCTTCAATCTGGATGGGACCACCCTTTACCTTTCACTTGCGACAATCTTCGTAGCCCAGATATCCGGGATTGATCTGCCGCTGGAAAAACAACTCCTTATAGTATTTACACTTATGCTTACGAGCAAAGGGGTTGCTGGTGTACCAAGGGCGTCAATGGTCATCCTGCTGGGAACTGCAGCAAGTTTCGGCCTTCCGACATGGCCAATTTATATTATACTTGGTATTGATGAACTAATGGATATGGCCCGGACCTCTGTAAATGTTCTTGGTAATTGCCTTGCCACTGCAGTAATTGCACGATGGGAAGGGGAATTTAATCCGGAATCAGATTCTAAAACTTTAAATCTTTAACAGATCAGCTGCAAGAACCTGAACAATCATTTTTGTTTCCGGCACTTCCGCAGGAGGAACATGAGCCTAGCATCCTGTCGAGCTCATCAACGGTCGCTTCGTGCACGTCAAGAATCTTGCCGGAGAAAGAAAGATCATATCCGGCCATAGGGTGATTGAAATCCATTCTGGCATAAGTATCTGTTACTTCTATTATTGTGCCTATTACCCTGTTGCCATCCTTATCCATCATCGGAACCTCATTCCCTACCTGGCAGGTATTTTCATCGAATTTACCATCAATCTGAAAAGCCGAAAGCGGGACATTTATCATTACATCTTCCCTTTTGTCTCCATAAGCATCGCCTGAAGGGAGCAGGAAACTGAAATCATCACCTTCTTTAAGGGCAAACAGCTTTGCTTCAAAACCGGGCAGCAACCTGCCTGAACCGTAAATGAATGTCAGAGGTTTTCCGGGATCCAGGATTTCAATTATCCTTCCATCGGGAGTTTTTTCCCGAAGCTCGTAGACTAGAGATACAACTTTATTCTTTTCAATCTGCATCAGTTAAAAATTTACTCTGATATTATTACCCGCAAATATAGCCCATTTTACTGCCCGGAGATGAAAAAATGACAATGCGGAGGTTTCGGATTGAAAGGCATGTTCAGAAGATCAGGCTTACCCTTACTTCCGGATTTCCATAGATATCATAGCTGACTGTCGTTACCGGCCAGAGGAACATTAAGTTGATTGAAGATCTTCTACCCATAGGCTGGCTGATTCCTCCGCCTGCCAGAATTGTATTTACAAGAAATCTTCCGGTTGCATCAGGCTGCACCTTCCAGAAAGAATTCTTAAGACTCAGAAGCTCGTCTTCGGCATGAAGGAAGAATCCCATATGTAATCCTGCCGGCAGTATCGAATTTAAATCCTTTATGAAATGATATTGCAGATAGGCATTTCCACCGTATATATCAGTTCTGTTGAACGGATCTTTATAGAATCTGTAATTAGGTCCTGCTGCAAATGCAAGGCGTGGCAAAATCCACAAACCAGCTACCGGAGCAAGCTGTATATCGGTATACGTCCCGAACTGAAGGCCGAAGCTTCCTCCAAAAAATAATCTTTCCTTCAGCGGAGGCGTCTCTCCTGAAGTCTTCTGGCAATATAAATACGGAAAAGCAGGAAATGCAAAAAGAAGTACTAATAAGGATATTCTTACTAACCGGTATTCATAATTGTATTTTTGATGATCCATAGCCACAATTTTGTAATTTTGATATGACTAAGCAAATAAACGAAAAATAGCATATATTGTTTTAACCAGATCAGTATAAGAATGAAAGTTGTTGTTAATGGAGGAACAAGGGGCATAGGAAAAGAAATAGTTTTCCTGCTTGCCAGTGAAAAAAGGAACCGTATTTTTGTCACCGGGCGAAACAGGATTGTACTCAAGCAGTTATCATCAGGCGCGGTCAATAACAACATAAGTACCTATCCTGTAGATATGATGCATATTGAAGATAGTGAAAAATCGATTCTGGATGCAGTGAAAGGAAGTCTTGATAATGTTGATATTCTTATAAATAACGCTGGCACAATGGTCTCTTCTGATTTCATGGATTTTGATAAAAGGGAAGCGAGAAGAATTTTGGAGACCAATTTTTTCGGTCCGGCATCACTGATCCGTATTTTAAAGCCTCTGATGCCAAAAGGTTCCCACATTGTAAATATTTCAAGTATGGGTGGTTTCCAGGGGAGCTCAAAATACAGAGGCCTTTCATATTACAGCGCCTCAAAGGCTGCCCTTTCATGCCTGTCCGAATGTCTTGCAGCGGAATTCAGAGATGCCGGAATAGCTGTCAACTGCCTGGCTCTCGGATCTGTTCAGACCGAAATGTTTGAGGAAGCTTTCCCGGGGTACAAAGCACCGGTCAGCGCCGTGGAAATGGCGAAATTCATAGTTGATTTCGCGGTCAGCGGGAATAAATATTTTAACGGAAAAGTTTTGCCGGTGGCAATAAGTAATCCATAATTAAACCTGCTCACGAATAAGTCTTTATTTCTATCTTTCCGTTCAGAGCCAGCAAACCATTGTATGCCAGTGATTTAATCTCATCTTCACCGGGATATATGGCTATTTTTGAAATGAAGCGGACCATTGATTTAATAAGTTGAACAAATGATTCCTGGTAAGCCAGTCCGCCTGTCAGCAGGATTGCATCTACTTTTCCCTCAAGCACCGCAGACATAGCTCCTATTTCTTTACCTATCTGGTAAGCAGCGGCTTCCATTATAAGCTTTGCTTTCTGATCACCTTCCGAGGCCATCCGGCAGACATCCCGGAAGTTGTTTGTTCCAAGATAAGCCACCATTCCTCCTTTGCCTGTCAGCATAGATTTTACCTCTTCACACGTATTTTTTCCGCTGAAACACAAATCCACGAGCTGTCCGGCAGGAAGTCCACCGGATCGTTCAGGTGAAAATGGTCCGTCGCCATTAAGGGCATTATTTACGTCTATCACTCTCCCTTTTCTGTGTGCACCGACACTAACTCCACCCCCCATGTGCACTATGACAAGATTTAAATCCTCATATTTTTTATTAATCGAGGCAGAATAGATCCTGGCTACTGCTTTCTGGTTCAGAGCATGAAATATTGATATTCTCTCAATTGCCGGATGGCCTGAAATCCTGGCTATCGGCTGCAGCTCATCAACGACTACCGGGTCGACAATATAAGCTTTTGCGTTTGGCAGGGAACCTGCAATATCATGTGCAATAAGGCCGCCCAGATTACTTGCATGCTGCCCCATAAGTCCATTTTTAAGGTCATCAATCATCCTATCATTAACTTCATAAATGCCTGATTCAATAGGCTTTATAAGTCCACCCCTTCCAATTACTGCTGCAATCCTTTTAAGGTCTGTTTTCCTGTATCCCAGTTCCCAGACAATCAAATCTCTTCTGAAATGAAACTGGTCGGTGATATTTTTAAAATCTGCAAGATCTTCAACAGAATGAGCAAGAGTGAGTTCAAACAATGATGTTTCCTCTTCAAACAAAGAGAATTTTGTTGATGTTGAGCCAGGATTTATAACCAGAAGAAGTCGTTTCCCTTCGTGTGTCTGATGATTCAGGTTCATAGGTTACTAAATTAATTGGACGACATGAGGCAAGAAAGGGCAATACAATAATATTTAGATTTCTCGCTTTCGCTCCTTGACATTAAAACAACCGGTTTAGAGGTCCCCCTGATCAGGCCGGCCAGTTCTCCCCCTGCAAAGAGCATAAGTCCTTTGTAGAACGGATTACTCGATTCAAGGGATGGAAACAAAAGTATATCGGCCTCGCCACCGACAGGAGAGTCAACACCCTTTATTTCAAGACTTTTTTTATCGCACGCAAGAAAGAGATCGAGAGGGCCATCCATGATGCAGTTTTTGATTTCTCCACGCTCAGCCATCATTCGCATTTCCTGGTACTCAGAGGAATTCGGAAAATGGGGATTGACCTTTTCTGAGGCACCTATGAGAGCTACTCTTGGCTGTTCGATTCCGAATTTTGCAGCCATTTCCACGGCATACTCAGCCATAGCTATCTTTTGACGGAGGTCTGGAAATGGAATGACTGCCATATCGGTTATAAAAAGAAGCTTATGATATGCAGGGACCTCGACTGCAGCTACATAGCTCAGGACTGCACCGGGGATCATAATACCATCATCCCTGTCCATCACTGCCCTGAGAAATTTATCTGTGCCAAGCAGCCCTTTCATAACTATATCGGCCTGCCCGGTTTTTACCAGTTTAACGGCAGCAACAGAAGCCTCTGTTTCTCCCGGAGAATCAATTATTGTAAATAATTCCGGGTCGATGCCGGAATTCCGGCAAATAGCATTTATCCGTATTCTGTTCCCTATCATAACGGCTTCGATAAATCCGTTCTTAACTGCCCGGTTGATTGCCCCGACAGTATTAGGATCCTGAGCCCAGGCAACTGCTATACGGTATCGTTTCTGAAGAGACCGCACTTTTTCAACCATCTGGTCGAGGGTTCTGATCATAACGTGGTCATTTGCTGGCCGCTGCTGAAAGAAGTATTGAGTCGTATTTTGCCTGCTCCGAATCAGATCTTGAGGTCAGAACTATGGGCACCCTGGCTCCGAGGATCAATGAAGCCACTTTTGCTTTTGCAAAAAACACGAGTGATTTGTAAAGTACATTTCCCACTTCTATATCAGGCATCAGCAACAGGTCAGTATCTCCCGCTACCTCGCTCCTTATTCCTTTATGTTGAGCACTTTCCAGGCTAACCGCGTTATCGAAGGCAAGAGGACCGTCGATTATGCAGTTCCGTATCTGGTCGCGCTGGTTCATTTTGGAAAGCAGCGCTGCATGAAGCGTTGCCTCCATATTTTCGTTTACCATCTCAACTGCGCCAAGTACAGCGACTTTGGGAGTTTTATAACCCAGCTTAATCAAACATGACACGGAATTGTTGATAATCGCTATTTTTTCCTGGAGGTTAGGCGCTATGTTCATTGCAACATCAGTAACAGCAATAACTTTGGGATAAGTCTCCACTTCAAAAAGGGCTAAATGTGAGAGAAGGTTACCTGTTCTCAAGCCCCACTCCTTGTTCAATACACTTTTCAACAATGTTGATGTGCCCAATTTTCCCTTCATAAGAATATCGCCCTGTTTGTTGCTTACCATTTTGACAGACATTTCGACAGACTTATCAAGGTCAGGCTCATGAATGATCCTGAGCCCGGTGATATCGTAATTATTAGCAGCACATATGTTACGGATACTTTCCTCATCACCTATCAGAATTGGCTCAATAAGATCGTCTTTCCACGCCCTGATAACAGCGCCAAGCGAGTGCTGGTCCTGAGCAGCTGCCAGAACAAGCTTTTTCTTAGGTCCTCCGGCTACTATTTCCTTAAGATCAGAAAGTCTTTTTAGTGCCATGAAAGGTTGGGATTAAGTTATTTAATAGTTGCATGCTGCTCTACTATCATCCGGGTATCTGAAGCAATTACAAATTCCTCATCTGTAGTTACCGCCATAACTGTAACTCTGGATTCGGGCTTTGAGATGACCAGGTCTTTTCCTCTTGCTCCGTGGTTGGTTTCATTATCAAAAATTATCCCAAGGTTCTCCATATCTGAACATATCATTTTTCGCATCTGATAGTCATTCTCCCCTATTCCGCCTGTAAAAACCAGCAAGTCGGCTCCATTAAGAGTAGCCATATATGATCCGATGAATTTTTTTGCTTTATAAGCGTACATCTTCAATGCAAGCATGGCTTTGGGATTCCCGGCGCTGGCTGCTGTTTCAAGGTCGCGCATATCAGATGATATCTGAGAGATTCCAAAAACGCCACTCTTCTTATTTATCATATTATTAACACCAGTGATATTAAGATGCTCTTTATCAGCGATATACACAAGTACACCAGGGTCGACCTCACCTGTTCTTGTACCCATAATCAGTCCATCAACCGGAGTAAATCCCATTGAAGTATCAACAGAGAGACCCCGATTGACAGCAGTAATTGAGGCTCCGTTGCCAAGGTGACAGGTTATTATTTTGAGCTTGGTTATGTCTTTGCCAATCAGGCCGGCAGCCTTATGAGCGACAAATTTATGGCTGGTTCCATGGTACCCGTATTTCCTGATCCTGTACTTTTCATAATATTCATATGGAATAGCATACATATAAGCGTAATCAGGCATTGTCTGGTGGAAGGAAGTATCAAAGACAGCAACCTGGGGAACGCCGGGAATCAGTTTTTCGACTGAAAGAATTCCTTTAAGGTTTGCAGGATTATGGAGGGGGGCCAGTTCAATGCAAGTTTCGATATCTTTCTTCACATCATTATCTATGAGCACGCTATCCTTATAATTTTCCCCTCCGTTTACTACCCGGTGACCGACTGCCTTTATCTCGTTGACATTTCTTATCACACCATGTTCCGGATGACACAGTACCTCCATTACCATATTTATACCAGTAGTGTGGTCAGGTATATCGATGATCAACTTATGAGGTTCTCCCCCGGTAGGTTTATGAGTCAAAATACTCTCATTCAATCCTATACGCTCAAGAAGTCCCTTGGCCAGCATCTCACAACCATCTGACATTTTAAAAAGCTGATATTTAATTGAGGAGCTTCCGCAATTTAAGACTAGAATTATCATTATTATTTTAGATTATTTAGTATTAATTATTACCTGATTCCTGCTGCCTGGTTTGCTGTAATAGCGATCATGCTTACAATATCGCTTACAGAACAACCTCTCGATAAGTCGTTGATCGGAGCTGCCATTCCCTGGAGTATGGGACCAATTGCCTCTGCATGTGCAAGCCGCTGAACAAGCTTATATGCTATATTCCCGCAATTAAGGTCAGGAAAAATGAGAACATTTGCCTTGCCGGCAATTTTACTTCCCGGAGCTTTCTTCTTCCCGATTGCTTCAATAAGTGCAGCATCGCCCTGGAGCTCGCCATCTATCATTAGATCCGGGGCCATCTCCTGAGCTATTTTTGTCGCGCTTATTACCTTATCAACCAGTTCATGCTTTGCGCTTCCCTTGGTAGAAAAGCTTAAAATGGCAACTTTGGGTTCAAATCCTCCCAGGGCTTTTGCGGTATGTGCTGATGCAATAGCTATCTCAGCCAGCTCTTTATCAGTAGGATCGGGATGAACTGCACCATCAGCAAAAATAATTACGCCGTTTTCACCAAAGCTTTTATCCGGAAGTATCATAATAAATGCCCCTGAGACAACCGATATTCCCGGAGCAGTTTTAACATAATGGAATGCCGGGCGCAAAACATCGCCCGTTGCATGATCAGCGCCTGATACTTCACCATCGGCATCCCCGTTCTTTATCATTAATACGCCAAGGTAAAGCGGATCCTCAATCAGCCTGGAAGCTTCCTCTTTAGTCATGCCTTTGTTTCTGCGAAGCTCAACCATCAGGTTGATATAGGATTCTTTTTTGGGATGTGATCTAGGATCTATCAGCGTTGCTTTCCCGAGGTTTTTAAGTCCAAGCTTTGCAGCATGTGATGTTATTTCAGCCGGATCGCCAATTAAAATAATCTGTGCCAGTCCTTCAGCGATTGCAATATCAGCTGCCTGGATCGTACGCTCTTCGTAACCTTCAGGAAGTACAATCCGTTTGAAATGTTTTCTGGCATTTAGTTTTATGTTATCCAATAATTCCATTGTATATCAGTAATTTAAAATGTTACAATTTTTTTTCTAAAAGTACAAAAAAAAAGTCCTATTATCCAATTCCGGAAAGCATGATTATTGTCAGAGTTTTGTTTTTCTGCAATTATCATTAATAAACAATTATTGAATTCAAATTCATTCCGGTGCATTTTTGTTTTTTTTCTATTTTTACAGCCTTATGAAAGAGACTGAATTGTTTTATTCAAGCTTTGACTCACTTGCCGGAAGTCTTGAGGGCGACCTGAAATATGATATCATAACCAGGACCATTTATGCTACTGATGCCTCCGTTTATAAGGAGTTACCGGAGGTTGTTATAAGGCCAAAGGGTACGGATGATCTGAAGAAGATCATTGAATTTGCAAAAGAAAACAGGAAAGGTATTACCATCCGTGGCGGAGGAACCTCGCTGGCCGGGCAGGTTGTAAGCAATAATATTATTGTGGATATCTCGAAATATATGAAGAATATAATTGAGATAAATCCTGAAGAAAAGTGGGTAAGGGTCGGGCCGGGAGTTGTTCTTGATGAGCTCAATATGATACTTAAAGAGTCCGGTTTATTCTTCGGCCCTGAAACATCAACTTCAAACAGGTGCAATATTGGCGGGATGGTCGGTAATAATTCCTGCGGCTCCCATTCAGTAATATATGGCTCGACACGCGATCACACAATTGAATTAAAAGTGCTTCTCAGTGATGGCAGCGAAGCAATTTTCGGACCCACAGATAATGCAACTTTTCAGGACAAATGCAAGCTTAATAATCTCGAGGGTACCATTTACAGGATAACATATGAGATGCTGGGTGATCCGGTAAACAGGGAAAAGATAAAAGGTGGTTATCCTGATCCGGGTATACCAAGGAGGAACACAGGATATGCACTGGATCTCCTGCTGGACAACGAGATCTTTGACAAAAGCTCCAAAGGCAAATTTAATTTCTGTAATCTGCTTGCCGGTTCTGAAGGAACCCTGGCAATCATTACTGAAATAAAGCTCAACCTTGTCAAGCTTCCTCCCCCGGATAAAGCCCTGGTTTGTATACACCTGTCAAACCGTAACGATGCTTTTCATGCGAACCTTATCGCATTAAAATATAATCCTTCGGCGGTAGAAATGATGGATGATAAGATCCTTGAGCTGACTGAAAATAATTTAAGCCAGAAAAGGAACAGGTTCTTCCTTGAAGGAAAGCCTGCCGCAATTGTCATCGTGGAGTTTGCAAGGGAGAACCGTGAAGATACTGACAAAGCAATATCAGGGATGATTAATGAGCTGAATGCTTCCGGTTACGGGTACTCCTTCCCAATCGTGAGGGGAAAGGATATTTCAAAAGTGTGGGATCTCAGGAAATCGGGACTCGGAGTACTTACAAACATGAAGGGTGATGCTAAGCCTGTCTCGCTCATTGAGGATACTGCTATTGATGTAAAACAGATGCCGGAATATATTGCCGATTTTGAGAAAATGCTTAAGAAGTACGGTAAAGAGGTTGTTTATCATGCCCATATCGGAACAGGCGAGTTGCATATAAGGCCCATTCTTAATTTAAAAGATCCGGCTGACGTGGAACTTTTCAGAATCCTCGGCTATGAAACCGCACAACTCGTTAAAAGATACAGAGGCTCCATGAGCGGGGAGCATGGCGATGGCAGATTACGCGGAGAATTCATTCCGGTAATCCTGGGAGATCATAATTATAATCTCCTGAAGCAGATCAAGAAAACCTGGGATCCTTTAAATCTCTTTAATCCCGGCAAGATTACCGATACACCCAGAATGAATACAAGCCTGAGGTATCTGCCCGGGAGAAAGACACCGGATATAAAAACTATTTTTGATTTTTCCGCTACAGACGGAATTATTAGAGCGGCTGAAAAGTGCAACGGATCTGCCGATTGCAGGAAGACCAGCATTATCGGAGGTACAATGTGTCCTTCGTTCATGGCAACCGGTGATGAAAAGGATTGTACACGGGCCAGGGCTAATATTTTAAGGGAGTTTTTGTCGACAGATGAAAATAATGCCTGGGATCATGAGGAGATATATAAAATTTTGGACCTATGTATCTCCTGCAAAGGGTGCAAATCAGAATGCCCCTCAGGCGTCGACATAGCAAAACTAAAAGCAGAATTTCTTCAACACTGGCACGACAGGCATGGAATTTCTCTCAGAACCAGGCTGATAGCTAATATCACAGCTATCAACAAAATTGGCTCAATAGCTCCGGCAATATTTAATTTCTTTCTAAAGAATGGAGTAACAGCCGGTATAATCAAGAAGGTTACAGGCTTTGCATCAAAGAGGTCCATACCATTATTATATAGAATCACTCTGCGGAAGTGGATCGGCAAAAACCTTAAAGCATTAAACCCGGGAAAGCCAGCCGGGAAGGTGTGCCTTTTTATAGATGAATTTACGAATTTCAATGATGTCGAAACGGGTATAGCCGCTATACGGCTGCTTACATCTCTGGGATATAGTGTAATAACAGTTGATCATGGAGAAAGTGCCAGGACATACCTGTCAAAAGGGCTCATAAGGAAAGCCAGGAAAATAATCAGGAAGAATATCAAAATATTCTCCGGGCTTATCGGTAAAGATCTGCCTCTGGTGGGAATAGAACCATCGGGAATACTGGGTTTCCGTGATGAATATCCTGAACTTGCCGGAGATGACCTGAGGGAATCAGCTGAGAAGATCTCTGCCAACACCTTTACAATTGACGAATTCATTTCCTCCGAATTTTCAGCCGGAAGGATAAGGAAAGAATCCTTTATAAACACACCTTCAGAGATATCAGTTCATATTCATTGCCAGCAAAAAGCAGTAGGATCGGCGGAAAGTACAAAGACTATGCTTTCTATTCCGGCTAACTTCAAAGTAAGTGAGATACCTTCAGGGTGCTGCGGTATGGCAGGATCGTTCGGCTATGAAAAGGAACATTTTGATTTATCAAATAAGATCGGGGAACTGGTGCTTTTCCCTGAGATCAGGAACTGTAGTAAAGACACTGTTATTGCCGCTCCGGGTACCAGCTGCCGGCATCAGATTAAAGATGGAACCGGCCGGGAAGCACTTCATCCTGTGCAGATTTTGTACCAGGCGCTGAAGAAGTGAGGGCGAGAGGACGTGAGGGTCGAGAAAGGGGGAATTTGGTTCAAGGTTCAGGGTTCAGGGTAAAATCGTCGGCATCTTTATGAACAGGGAATTTTGTTCTAAAATCGTTTAATTCATCAACAGATATTTCTGAAGTAATCACCCCTTCGGTATCTGAAGCTGATGCCAATATTTCTCCTTTTGGATTTATAATCATCGAGTTACCGCAATATTTTGTACCCTTGCCGTCAGAACCGACCCTGTTTGATCCGGCGACAAAACATTGATTTTCAATTGCTCTCGCTTTCATCAGGGTGATCCATACCTTACTGCGTGAGAGAGGCCAGTTTGCTGAATTAATCAGAAGATCATAATCGTTCCGGTTCCTGCTCCAGACAGGGAACCTGAGATCATAACAGACATTAGGAAGTATTCGCACACCACGGAAGGTAAAGGTAATTCTCTTCCTGCCGGGTGTAAATGTCTTATCTTCATTATCCATCCTGAAAAGGTGCCGCTTATCGTATTGCTTCAATTTTTTATCAGGAGTTACAAATATCCACCGGTTGTAGAACAAGTTATTCTCCTTAACAATATAGCTCCCGCATATTGCGAAATTCCCTTTTTCCGCAAGGGTTGTCATCCATCTTAATGTTATACCATCAGGAGGTTCCCATAGCAACTCAGGAATGACGGAAAAGCCTGTTGTAAACATCTCGGGAAGTACAACAATATCAGTTTCGCCCGCTAAGGAAATCATCTTCTCTATCCTTAAAAGGTTACCGGGTTTATCTTCCCATAAAGTTTCAGGCTGGATCACAGATATTTTCATCCTTACAGAAAAACTTATAAACTGAATTTAAACAAAAAAGTACAGGCTTGGTTCTGTCTGCACTTTTTTATTTCGTAATTCGAAAGTTATTTATTTGGCTGATAATGAATTATAATAGTCAGTGAAAATACCTGTGATCAGAGGCTTATAGAACAGCCAGAAAAATCTTCTGGTATCATCTTCCTTATTTGAATAAAGTATTCCTTTAAGTTTTTCTATGCCCTGGAACCTGGCTGTCCAGACAGGGATACAAGTATTTGTGAAATCACCTGAGAAGTAATAAGTATTCTTCAGAGCAGGGTCCTGGACAACTGCAGGGAACTCACCTGAAAGCCCATACTCTGCCATAAGGGAATCGCCGATACTGGTTGTTTCAACTCTGAATTTAGAAATGACACTGTTTCCCAGGGGTTCGATAATATCGAACCATTGATTGAATGGAACAGATTCCGGAATTTTATACTTCAGGCAGAAGCTGGAATCTGTTATGATAGAGGGCAATGAATTTTTAAGGGTTGTACCCTCTTCAAGGACCAGGATGGCTTTATCCCTGAGAATAACTATTCCTGGTTTACTGAATGTCCATGGCTTATTGTATTGTTTCCGGTACATACCAGTCATCCATATCGGGAAATTTTCATTTCCTTTGGCAGCTGTATCTAGGGTGCTGAAGTATTTACCTGTCCAACCGGTGAAGGTTATTCCAAGCCTCTCCTGTATCCTGTATGAATTGAATTCATCGGTAGGATAATCGAACGAGTTATACTCAAGGATCACAAGCTTATTGCTGTCCTTCATAGTTTTAAGAAGGACATTATCATTACTGTTCAATCCTCCGTAAAGCCGTCTTGATTTACGGCTTTTGTTAATTCCCTGATACCAGTCATTAAAGAATACTCCATAAGTATCTGTGAAAAAAACGGCATCGTTCTCATTGCAAAGGCCAGTAGGTCCAAGGATTTCATTAAGCCGGTAGTCCTGCTGCTTCCAAAGTCTTTCCCTGAGGGGACGGGTAGGAACAAATCCGAAATAGTCTTTCCTGAAAGAGTAGCTTGACTTTTTCTCTTTCTTAACAAATCTGTCGTTTATCAGAACCCAGTTAAAAGATTTGTGCTTTTCGCGCTCAAGAGTAGGCACTGTCTTATCGACGAGAATTATTCCTAAGGGCTTTTTGGTCTGAAAAGCCCAACCCAGGAAGCTTATTGCAGGCACGGCAAGAATCACAACCACAATAATCACTATAATAAGCAGAGGTTTTTTCATAACTGTACTGATATCAGAATGTATTCAAATACAATAAACTATCCAGGAACTTTTGATCAATAACCTATTTAACTGTTAAAAGTATTAATTTATTTTTTTTAATGAAAATAAAATCGAAGCAATATAGTAAAAATTATTTAAGATCAAAAATTGTCAGTACCCGCAAGCTGAGTTATCGCCTCTTTTATCTGCTGCCCCCACAATATTGCCATCCGGAAGTATCTGGATAGCATTTACCATGCCTATTTCACCAATTATGTTAATTTTATGCCCCATTAGTTCTAACCTGCTTATAATCACAGAGTCAAGAGCACCTTTCTCACAGATAATCCGGTCAGGCAGCCACTGATGGTGGAATCTTCCGGTATCAACGGCCTCAGCTATGCCCATATTGTAATCCATAACATTGGCGATTACCTGATACACCGTGGTTGGAATTGTTGATCCGCCCGGAGAACCGGCAACCAGAAAAAGTTTTCCATCTTTTTCAACAATGACCGGAGTCATTGAACTGAGCATTCTTTTGCCGGGTTGAACAGAATTTGCTTCTCCCCCCACCAGTCCGTACAGGTTAGGGACGCCGGGCTTAACGGAAAAATCATCCATTTCATTATTAAGCAGAAATCCTGCTCCCTCAACTATAATACTGTTGCCATATGAGTTATTCAGGGTGGTGGTCGCTGAAACAGCATTGCCATACTGATCAACAACCGAAAAATGAGTGGTTTGAGGGCTTTCACGGTTCTCCGGGTGTCCCGCGCTTATTTCCAGAGATAAGGAGGCTTTATCAGGATTAAAATCTGCTATTCTTCCGGCCAGGTACTTTTTGTTTATCATGCCTTCCACAGGAATATCAGTAAATCCGGGATCGCCTGAAAATTTTGCCCTGTCTGCAAACGCTCTGCGTTCCGCTTCGACAATAAGATGGACAGCCCTTACAGAATGGAACCCCCATTCCGTCAATGGAAATTTTTCAGTCATACCAAGAAGCTGGAAAAGGATTATTCCGCCGCCTGACGGCGGAGGGACCGTGATAAGCCTGAAATCTTTATAATCCGTTAGTAAGCGGCTTACGATAAACCGAATGGTAATCATTGAGGTCAGCGTAAGATATCAGGCCATGCCCTCTCTCCATTTCCCTGATGATAAGTGAGGCTGTTCTCCCGCCGTAAAATCCGTCCCTTCCATTGTCCCTGATCAGTTCCAGGGTTTTAGCAAGTTCGGGCTGCTTTAGCAGATCGCCTGTCTCCCATTTGCCATCCTTCACAAATGCCGGCGCCACGCTGTTTCTTTGTATGAATATCTCTCTGTTAGAATTGAGAGAGCCAGCCTGCTCTGAAGTCAGTATAAAACCATTTCTGGCAAGGTCGATTGAGGGCTGAATTACGTCGCAGAATCTGAGCTTTCCATATTTGGTATGTATTGAGATCATACCGTCAACAGCTCCCGGAACGCCCGAGGCCAGATGCGTTTCAGTGCTGAGATTCTCAATTACATTTCCCGCTGAATCGAGGTACATATCCCCTGCCGCTTCCAAAGGGGCTTTTTCCCTGTAATCTATCACATCAGTACTGCCATCAGCAGTCCGGATCACCATGAAGCCTCCTCCGCCAATATTACCGGCAGCCGGATAACATACCGAAAGGGCAAAACCAGTAGCTACTGCCGCATCGATAGCATTACCTCCTCTTTTCAAAATCGAAACCCCTATTCCAGATGCCTGAGGATGAGCTGAGACCACCATACCATGTCTGGCAATAACATTATTTCCTTCAATGGTTTCTTTATTTGTGGAGGATGCTTGCCGGGAGCATCCGGGCAATACAATTAAGATCAGAATAAAAGAAAGTAATCTATCTGCCATAAAATTACCGGATCAAAAATCAAATTTAAGAAAATCATTCAACCGGCATATTCATTAAGTCTCTGCAACGTACCATAATCTGAAAGATCAATGATTGTTTTTATTATTTTTACAAAAACAATTTATCATGCTTTCAAATCAACCCCTTGCTGACAGATTAAGGCCAAAGAGCCTGGACATGTTTCGCGGACAGGAACATCTTGTCGGAAAAAACGGAGTATTAAGGAAAGCTATTGAATCAGGGAATATTCCATCATTTATTTTATGGGGTCCTCCGGGAACAGGGAAAACAACCCTGGCAAGAATCATTGCAAATACCCTCAAGCGTCCGTTCTTCCATCTCAGCGCGGTCCATTCAGGTGTAAAGGATGTCAGGGAGACGATCGAAAAGGCCAAGAAGCAACAATTCTTCAATCAGCCAAATCCGGTTCTCTTTATCGATGAGATCCACCGGTTCAATAAATCACAACAGGATTCACTGCTGAGCGCTGTGGAGCAGGGAACAATAATCCTGATCGGAGCTACAACAGAAAATCCTTCATTTGAAGTAATCTCTCCACTTCTCTCCCGCTGCCAGGTTTATGTCATGAATCCACTTGATGAGAATATCCTGGTTGAACTACTGAAAAGTGCCCTTAAAAATGACACTTACCTTTCAGCTCTGGAGATTGAAATCAAAGAATATGAAGCCTTTATCAGAATTTCCGGAGGAGATGCCAGGAAACTGTATAATGCTCTTGAACTGGTAGTTGCATCAGAAGCTGATGAAAAGGGAAAAGAGAAAATTATTATTACCAATGAAAAAGTGCTTAATCAGGTACAAAAAAACCTGGCTCTTTATGACAAGAACGGAGAGCAGCATTATGATATAATATCGGCCTTCATCAAATCAATGAGAGGAAGCGATCCCAATGCGTCTGTTTACTGGCTGGCAAGGATGGTAGAAGGAGGAGAAGATCCCAAATTCATAGCAAGACGGATGGTGATTCTTGCAGCTGAAGACATAGGAATGGCCAATCCCAACGCCCTCCTTCTGGCTCAGGCTTGCTTTGAAGCCATAAATGTGATCGGATGGCCTGAATCGAGGATAATCCTTTCGGAGACAGCAGTATATCTTGCAACTTCCCCTAAAAGCAATGCATCATATATGGCAATTGAGAATGCCATGGGAATGGTAAAGGAGAAAGGTGATCTGCCTGTGCCATTGCATCTGAGGAATGCCCCCACAAAACTTATGAAGGACCTGGGATATCATAAGGGATACAAATATGCCCACAGCTTTGAAGGTAATTTTGTAAAGGAGAATTACCTGCCCGAGGAGCTTAAAGGTGCCAAGTTTTATGATCCCGGAACCAATCCAAAGGAAGAGGAAATAAGGAAGAGGCTTAAGCGTTTATGGGAAGATATCTACGATTATGATAAAGACTAGAGGCGACAGGCGGGATACATCAATATTCAGGGTCCGGCATGATTTTTGAAAATCAGAAGAATATTTCATTACTTTACATTTAAATGGATAAGCACGGAATAAATATACCCGGTTTAAAATTCGGGGAGACAGGTAATTTTCTTCTTATTGCAGGTCCGTGTGTGGTCGAAAATGAAAAGATAGTGTTTGAAACTGCAGCAGAACTTGTCAGTCTGGCTGACAAATACAAGCTGCCAATGGTATTCAAGTCATCTTACAGGAAGGCTAACAGATCAAGAGGAGATTCCTTCTCCGGGATCGGCGACATCAAAGCCCTAAAGATCCTTGCCAGGGTAAGAAATCGTTTTTCTCTACCGGTGATCACTGATATCCACAATCCGCATGAAGCTGAAATGGCTGCCGAATATGTTGATGTTCTTCAGATCCCGGCGTTCCTTTGCAGGCAATCCGATCTTCTGGCAGCTGCAGCGGTAACCGGCAAATGGATAAATATAAAGAAAGGTCAGTTCCTTTCGGGAGCTTCGATGAGATTTGCAGTCGAAAAGGTAAGGGACTCAGGGAACAGCAATATTATGCTCACAGACCGCGGCAATATGTTCGGCTACCAGGACCTTGTAGTTGATTTCAGGAATATCCCTGAAATGCAGAAGAATGGGGTTCCTGTCATTATGGATATAACTCATTCCCTTCAGCAGCCAAATCAGGAGACAGGTATCTCAGGGGGCAATCCGCTGATGATAGAGACTTTAGGCAAAGCTGCAATAAGTGTTGGCGCTGATGGCATTTTCATTGAAACTCATCCAAATCCGGCTGTTGCTAAATCTGACGGAGCCAACATGCTAAGGCTTTCTGAAATGGATAATCTGTTAAACAAGCTCGTTGCATTAAGAAAAACGATAAATTCATTTAAAAATTAACCTTAATTCAAAGATCATGAAAAAGCTTATTTTAATCATCACCTGCCTGTTCGCTGTTACAGTCATCAACGCCCAGTCACTTGATGAGATTGTAAAAAAGTACACTGCTGCCAATAAAATCGATCAGATGGCCGGGAAGAAAACAATCAAGATCACTGCAAAGATGTCAATGATGGGGATGGATATGCCGATGGAGGTGTACATGAAGAATCCGAATAAGATAAAAACCGTATCAAATTTTAACGGGCAGGAGGTTATTCAGGCTTTTGACGGTACAAAAGGTTACAGTGTCAATCCAATGGCCGGTTCAACAGTCCCTGTGGAGATGAGCGCAGATGATGCCAAGCAAATGTTAAGAAGCAATATCTTTCAGAATTACATGGCTAACTATCTTAAAGACGGACTGCTTACCCTGGTTGGTGAAGAAGCTGTCAACGGGAAGCCAGCGTTTAAGATCAAGGCAGCTATTCCAGGGGTAACCAACATGCACCTGTTTATTGATAAGAACTCCTATCTGCTTGTCAAAACTGCAATTGAGATCAATCAGGGCGGGCAGGCAATGACAGTTGATTCATACCCCTCTGATTACACAGAAACCAATGGTGTATTCCTTCCGATGAAAACAACAACCTCAGCTGCCGGAATGGATTATACAATAACATTCACCAAAGTAGAGGTGGATGTTCCGATAGATGATAGTGTATTCCAGATAAAGAAATAGTTCCTTTTTATCGGATACCCGAGATCAATCTCCTTCCCCCATTGGGAAGGCCGGGAAGCGGGTATTTGATCTTATAAGAGATCATTTAATTAACAATAGAGACGCCCATTTTGAGCGTCTCTACATTTTTTGCAGCCGGCCTGTAAGCCGGATTCTGTACGGCTTTGTTTTCTGCAAAAGAATTTAAAACCGTCTTCCATCATTTATCTTGTCCTGTCATTGCTGGCAGGATCATACGACCCACCCCCCGGCATCGGACGAGCAGCCCTTTGCGCCGGTATACATGGTCTTTCAACCCATCAGGTGTACGGCTTCCGGTGTCACCACAGGAACCGGTGAGCTCTTACCTCACCTTTTCACCCTTGTTCCGCTTTTTCAAATGAAAAAGCGGAACGGTTATTCTCTGTTACACTTCTATACCCTCGCAGGCATCTTTCAGTTAGAAAGGATGGTGCTCTTTGTTGCCCGGACTTTCCTCCCCGAAACATCGGGGCGATGGAACAGCCTGCTGCGGTGCAAAGATACGAATAAATGGTGGAGGCTGAGTATCTGGTAACCGCAATAATTGATATTTTTGCAGAGGATAAGAACGGCATAACGGCACAGAGGCGCAATGGTTATATAGTATAATGGAATCAGAAATATTCCGGAATGAGAGAGATACTGAGTAAAATAAACATAGATGATTACAACTATGATCTTCCGGAGGAGAGAATTGCTCAATACCCTGTAAAGGTTCGGGATACCTCAAGATTGCTCTTATATATTAACGGTAAAATATCAGATGATATCTTCAGGAATATTGACAAATATATACCGGATAAATCATTACTGGTTTTCAACAATACAAGGGTTATAAAGGCAAGACTTCTGTTTCAGAAAAAGACAGGCGCCAATATTGAGATACTATGCCTTGAACCACTGGAACCTATTGATTATCAGCAATCTTTGAGTTCTACATCTCCTGTCGAATGGAATTGTATGATCGGAAACCTTAAAAAATGGAAAAAGGGCAAATTATTATTGAACTTCAGATATAAAGGAATTCAGTATGACCTGACAGCTCAAAAAATTGGTAAGGAGACTGATGCCTTGAGAATCCGTTTTGAATGGGACTCAGATGACATAAGTTTCGGAGAGATACTCATTATTTCAGGACACATACCTCTCCCACCCTACGTAAATCGTAAAGATGACAACGAAGACAACATCCGGTATCAGACAGTCTATTCAAAAATTGAGGGATCCGTTGCTGCTCCGACTGCCGGACTTCATTTTACGGATGACGTCCTTAATAATATAAGAAATAAAGGAATAGAACCGGTTGAAATAACCCTTCACGTGGGTGCAGGCACTTTCCAGCCGGTCAGAACAAAAAACATAGAAGCACATGAGATGCATTGTGAGCAATTTTATTTCAGGAAAAAGCTTATTGATACTCTGCTCCATTACCGCGGGAACATAATTGCTGTAGGGACAACCAGCGTCAGAACTCTTGAAAGCATTTACTGGCTCGGAGTTAAGGTAATACTTGAACATATAAAAACGCCTGACGGGTTAAGCGTTGGACAATGGGAACCTTATCAGGCAGATGTGGATGTTTCGCTGGAAGAATCGCTTCATGCATTGTCGGGGTTATTTGAAGAACAAGAGGCAGAATTCATAAATGCATCCACCAGAATCATGATTGTTCCCGGTTATAAATTCAGGGTTATCGACGGAATGATAACCAACTTCCATCAGCCTAAAAGCACCCTGCTCCTTCTGGTGTCGGCATGGGCAGGTATAAAATGGGAGGATTTTTACCGCTATGCCTTAAAGAACAATTTCAGGTTCCTGAGCTTCGGAGACGCATCATTGCTCCTGAAATAAATCCGGTAAATTTACCGGTTCCCGGGAATGAATAACCTGTGTGACTTTGAAATCAGTCTGATTTTTTGTTACTTAGCAGCAAATTTTTTAATATGAACAGCAATAAGATTTCCAAGCAATTCCATGCTATGTTCAGTATCTTTATGGTGGTATTTTACCTTGGTTTTGGAATTTTCTTCCTTTTCTTTTCACAGAAGTTTTTTATTGTTGATAAAGCAGTGAAGGGTATTTTCGGTTCTACATTACTTCTACTCGGAATTTACCGGATATTCGTCACTTATAAACTAATTGTCCAGGCTTTTTTCACAAAAGATGATGATGATATTTGAAAACACTTTTCAATCGTTTTCATAAAATTTTATACATAACTTGAAATGTCTTGGCATATACTTTGCAGTTACACAATGAGTAAAATAAGACATAGACAAAATTTAAGGTTATGAGCATAGTATCAGTTATTCAAAATTTTGTTATTATTGCGTGCCGTAATTTTTCTTCCAGGCCAAAAACTATAGTGATCAGTATTAACAGGCATAGGAAATTATCTGGAATTAGTTTTCTCTCCATGGGGTTAATGCTTTCCCTTATGTCCTGTGGTGGAGGTGGAAGTGCAGCTTTGCGGGAAACTCCAACCAGAGGCAAAATTAAAATTATCGCTGATGAATCCTTTCAGCCCCTGATCGATACAGAGGTAAACACATTTACATCTATTTATGGAAATGCAAAGGTTAAAGCAGAGTATAAGCCTGAATTTGATGTTATTAATGATTTTATGAACGATTCGGTAAAGGTAATTGTGACAAGCAAGAAACTGACCGATGACCAGATTCAGTATTTAAGGGATACTCTGATAATTGCTCGTACAACTACTTTTGCCTATGATGCCCTGGGCCTTGTTACCAATAAAGAGAACCTGGATACGCTTATAGCCTATTCCAGGATCAGGGATATATTCCTTGGAAATGTCCTGACCTGGAAAGATATCGATCCAAAGTCAAAACGGGGGAAAATAAGCGTGGTATTCGATAACACCAAATCAGGGAATATCAGATATTTCAAAGAGCTTTTTGGTATAAAAGATAATCTGCCTGATAACTTTTATGCTGTTAAAAGCAATCCCGAGGTAATTGATTATGTATCGAGGAATCCTGATGCCCTTGGCATTATAAGTGTTAACTGGATAAGCGATAAATATGATTCCACAAGCAACAGCTTTATCAAAAAAGTAAATATCGTTGCAGTATCGCAGCAGTTCGTGAATGACGGTTACTATTACAGGCCGCTTCAGGGTTCTATTTATGATAAGTCGTACCCGTTTGTCAGGGAAATATACCTTATTTCGAGAGAATCAATTACGGGACTGGGATCAGGTTTTATTCAGTGGGCCACAGGAGAACAGGGACAGAGGATTGTTCTCAAATCGGGTTTGGTTCCTGCCACGATGCCTATCAGACTGGTGCAGATAAAACATGAATAGTTTAGAGTTTAGAGTTCAAAGTTCAAAGTTCAAAGTTCAAAGTTCAAAGTTCAAAGTTCAAAGTTCAAAGTTCAAAGTTCAAAGTTCAAAGTTTAAAGTTTAAAGTTTAAAAAACAATTAGTTACAGGAATAAAAGAAGCAATTAATTTAGTATAATTGAGTTCAAATCAAAATTCGAGTTATGAAACGTTCATCATCAAAAAGGGGTTTAGTTCTGGCAGCTGCAGTGTCAGTATTATTTGCCAATAACATCTTTTCACAGGATCTGGCCTCAGCCATTCTTCTTACAAAGAGCGAACAGTATGATAAGTCTGAAGCTATGTTGCAGCAGCTTTCCCAGAAGGAACCGGGAAACAGTAAATATTATTTCTATCTGGGAGAAAATATACTCCTTGACTATTTTGCAGATACTATTTCAAATTCTGTTACACTTGTATCCAAAACTGCCCATGATATATTTCAAAAAGGTGTAGATGCCAATGCGTCTGATCCTCTTAACTATGTAGGGCTTGCAAAAGTTGCCGTACTGGTTGGAGATGCCAAGACAGCAGCCGATATGAGAGCCAAAGCCAGGGGTTTGCTTCTACCATATAAAAACATCAAAAAGATTGTCCCTCCTGCCAGGGATTATGCCTTCGCCCTCGCTAAAATCGCCGAATCATACATTGACGGCCAGGACGTAGACACTGCAGCAGCCTTACCTCTTATAAGGCAGGCAATTATTATCGACAATAAAAATCCGGAAATTTTTCTCATTACGGGTGATATATATATTCTGGTAAATGACGGATCGAATTCAATAAGGAACTATAATCTTGCCCAGTACCTGGATCCTAAATCACCGACAGCGACTATGAAGATAGGGTATATTTATATGAGAGCAAAAAGTTATTCTTCAGCTATCCAATATTTTGAAGATGCTATTAAACTGGATGCCAATTATGCTCCTGTCTACAGGGAGCTGGGTCAGCTTTACCTTGCGCAAAACAAATATGAACAATCCCAGACAAATTACCAGAAGTATCTTGCCCTGAACGAGGGAAACATTCCTGCACAGACACGTTATGTCACATCCCTTTTTTATGGAGGCGATTATGATAAAGTTATTAAAAATGTTGAAGAGATTCTTGCAGTTGATAAATCGAGGTCCTATATGAACCGGCTGGCAGGATATTCATATTATGAGAAAAAGAATCCCGATTATGGTAAAGCGCTTCAGTATATGGATCAGCTATTCAAAACTGTTTCAGCAGACAGGATACTGTATAAAGACTATTATTATACAGCAAGGATCCTGATGAAGAAGAACCAGAATTACGCAAAAATGGCCGATGATCTTGATAGTCAGGATCAGCAGCTACAAAAGGATAAATCGAGATACGCATCAGCGTCTGCTGTAGAAAAGACAAAATTGAAGCCTGCGCTTGATGAAGAGACCGCCAGAGTTGAAAAACTCAGAGCGGATGTTACTAATACAGAAAAAGAAATTAATCGCGGATTCGCTGAATATAAGAATGTTATCGAATTAAGACCACAGGACAGGGCAGTAAAGAGTGAACTGGCTGCTAACTATTATGCTTTCAGACGATATGATGATGCTGCAAAGGTATGGGCAATGCTTATAGATCCGAAGAATGAGAAGCCAGGCGACTGGATGCAGATCGGAAGAGCATTTTATAACGGTGGCAAGCTAAAAACTGCTGACTCGGTATTCACTGTTGTAATCAATAAATGGCCCGATCAGCTTCAGGCTTACCTGTGGGACGCACGGACATATTTCAGGATGGATCCCGACTACAAGATGGGGCTTGCCAGGCCAAAATTTGAAAAGCTCATTGATATTGCAGAATCCGATTCACTGAAAAATGAATCTGAAATGATGGAAGCTTTGCAGTACCTGGGATATTATCATATGTCAAAGAACAATATGTCAACTGCCAGGGATTACTATAACAGGATCATCAACCTTGATCCAAACAGTAAGGAAAACAAAATCAAGGGTTACAACGGTCTGGGTTTAGTGGAAATCAACTCACTTAATAATGAAAAGACCAATGAAGGAAGGCTTCCTATACTTGCCAGGGCCGCAGATGCATATAACAGGATACTTGCAATTGACCCTGCTAACGCTTCCGCAAAGGCCCAGATCAGCTGGATAAGGGATTATGAAGGCAAGGTAAAGAGTGGTATCAATCCAAACGAGATCAAAGGGGTAGTAACAGATGTCGCCACCGGAGCACCGGTTGCATATGCATCCATTAAGGTAAAGGATACTGCTGCTGAAAACCTTACCGATCCTAAAGGGGCATACAGATTTGAGATACCACAGGGCTCAGAAGTTCTCGTAATAAGTGCAAAAGGATATAAAACCCAGGAGATTACAATAACCAAATCGAGGGTCTATAATGTAAAACTTTCGAAATAAATATATTATAAGCAGATCAGTTATATAGGGTATTTAGTATCTTAACGGTCTTATTAGTTAAAGAATATTGTTATTCGTCAAAAAGTTTAACAATATTTAAATGATTGTTGGAAAAAAAAAATTGAACATATATATTTGCGGATTGTAAAATCTTAAACCTAAACAAATCGATAAAAATGAGTAAACAAGGAAGTTCGTTCAAAGAGGCGCTGCAGAATGTGTTTGCAGCAAGTGTTATTCTTATAGCATTAATAGTATCCTATTTGTTGTTCAACAATCTAATGGGTGATCCGGCTAACTTCGAAGGCGGTAACCCCCACGGCAAAGCCCTGGAGGGAAACTATCTCGGAATTATTTACAAAGGTGGTTTCATCGTGCCTATTCTTATGACCTGCGTACTGACTCTTATTGTATTTATTTTTGAAAGGACAATAACTCTTTCAAGGGCTAAGGGAAAAGGCAGGCTGAATTCATTTGTCCGCATTCTTCAAAATCTTCTTACCGAAGATAAAATTGAAGAAGCTATGGAAGCCTGCGATAAGCAAAAAGGTTCTCTTGCCAATGTTATGAAAGCAGGTTTATTACGTTACCGCGATCTTCAGAAGGACAAAGAACTTGAAAAAGACCAGAAAATACTTTCTATACAGAAATCTTTCGAAGAAGCAACGGCTCTTGAGCTGCCCATGCTTTCAAAGAACATGGTAATATTCTCGACTCTTGCATCAATTTCTGTGCTGATCGGACTTATAGGAACAGTACTTGGTATGATCCGCGCTTTTGCTGCTCTGGCACAGTCCGGCGCTCCTGATGCACTTGCACTTTCACAAGGTATATCCGAAGCCCTGGTTAACACTGCATTTGGTATCACCGGATCAACATTATCAATTATTGCTTTCAACGTTTTTTCATCAAATATTGACTCATACACATTCAAAATTGATGAAGCAGGATTCAGCCTCACACAGAATTTTGCTGCATCACTTAAAAACGCATAATTGAATTTATCTTTTGGAATAATAATATAATATTAACTGTAATGCCAAAGATTAAATTACCGACCAAGTCACCAAGAATCGACATGACACCGATGGTTGACACTTTCTGCGTGGTGCTGACATTTCTTATGTTGACCACCACAATGAGGCAACCGGAACCGGCTACTGTTGATACGCCCTTTTCTATATCAGAGAAACCTACTCCTGATTTTAATATGATTACATTCCTGATTTCTGTTGATGGTAAGGTCTTTTTGAATTTTGATAACGGACCCGATACCAACTGGCATTTCAGACCTAAAGTTCTGGATGAAATGGGGAAACGTTACGGAATCGAATTCACAGAGAAAGAACGGAGGGAATTTGAAAAATACCCCTCATCTGTTGGAGTTCCGATATCCAGGATGAAAGAATTTCTGGATGCAAAAGACGCCAGTACCAGAAATGCACTTCAGGTAGGAATACCTACGGATTCAACTGATAATCAGCTTGCAATGTGGATACTTTATGCCCGTCAGATCAATCCGAATATAAATGCCTGTATAAAAGGAGACTCAAAAACTGAATTTCCGGCAGTAAAAAAGGTACTCGATATCTTACAGGAAAAGAAAGTTTTCAGGTTTAGTCTGATTACAAGTCTTGAGGCAGCGAAAATAAACTTAGCAGAAATACAAAAGTGAAATGGCAGAGATAATTCAAGAGGAAAAAAGTAAAGGCGGAAAAAGGAAGCCAAAGAAAGGAGTCCCGCATATCGATATGACACCCATGGTTGACCTTATGTGTCTGCTGATCACCTTCTTTATGCTTACAACTGCGTTCAGCAAGGCAAAGGTCATGGATATTGTACTTCCCGAGAAGCTCAATGATCCGACTCAAAAACCCCCGGTCATAGCAGCCAGCCGAACCAAAAATATAATTCTGGGACCAAATAACAAGATCTACTGGTATCCGGGTAATGTTAAACCGGAAGATGCCGCCAATAATATTTTTCCGCCGGTTTTTGAAACTGATTTCAGCCCTACAGGAATAAGACAGCTGCTTCTCGACTGGAACAAGACGCTTGCAAGAAGAATAGCTGAATTCCAGGATGAGGTAGTCTCCGGCAAAATAGCCATCTCCCAGGATTCTGTAAAGGGAGCAATAGCGGCGCTCAAAAATAGCGACGATACAGGGCCGATTGTACTGATAAAAGCTTATAAGAAAGCTAATTATGGCGATTTTGTTAATATTCTCGATGAGATGAATATCTGCGGAATAGCCAAAAATATGTTTGTTGACATTGCATGGTTCGAAGAAAAAATGGTGGAAACAGCCGCTGGCATAACTCCGACCACAACAACTGCAACAAAATAACTCTTAAATCCATTTAAGATGGCAAAAGAAAAAATCAATGCACCGGCCTTTGATGATATCGTTTTCGAGATCAGAAACAAGGAATACGGAGCATATAAACTGCGGAAGAAATACAGCCGTAATGTGCTTATTTCCCTGCTAATAGGTATAATTATAATGGCAACTGCCATTATAACACCCTATCTGAATGCAAAAGCTGCCGAAGGCAAGGCAAAACGCGCTGAATTAAATGTGGTGGTCAACATGGAGAATCTGGATCAGCCGACCGATGTGGTTGCTCCTCCCCCTCCGCCGCCTCCACCTCCTCAGGAAACTGTTCAGGCTGCAAGATATGTGCCTCCGGTGGTTGTAGACTCAGTAAAGCCGGAAGAACAGGCACAGCTTATGACAGCTGACCAGGCACAGACTGAGGTCAAGAACGAAGACGTTAACGCTGAAGTTGTCCAGGAAGTTAAAGAAGAAGTCCAGGAAACTGAAGCCGAACAAGAACCGTTCGTGGTTGTGGAAGAGATGCCCATGTTCCCTGGCGGTGAAGGTGCCCTTCTTGACTATATCGGAAACCATACAAACTACCCTGAACTGGCAAAGGAAAACAACATCCAGGGAAGAGTAATAGTAAGGTTCTGCGTTACCTCCAAAGGGACAATCAACCAGGTCAGCATCCTTAAAGGTGTTGACCCGGAGCTTGATAAAGAAGCCATAAGGGTTGTATCAGAACTTCCACCGTTTAAGCCGGGTAAACAGGGAGGTAAACCCGTTCCTGTCTGGTACATGGTGCCAATTACCTTTACGCTTAAGTAAAGATCGTTTTATCGATTGATTATATTAAGGTGCTCCGAAAGGGCACCTTTCTTTTTGCGGGGTTTTTAACGATAAGCTAATTCTTTCTTCAATAGCTTCACAAACTCCTCAATATCCTCTTCCGTAGTATCCCAGCTTGCCATGAGCCGGTATTCGGAGGTCTTTTCGTTCCAGGGATAGAAGAAATATTCCTGTCTGACTTTTTCTGCCGCATCATGAGGTATGATGACAAAGACTCCATTGGCCTGTACAAGCTGAGTTACTTTCACATCTTTTATTCCTCCAAGCTTATCAGCCAGAAACCTTGCCATTGAATTTGAATGTGAAGCACATCTTTTCCATAGATCATTATTTAGATAAGCAATGAATTGAGCGCTGATAAACCTCATTTTGGATGAGAGCTGCATCCCCTGTTTCCTTATATATTTAAAATTTTCAGATAAACCGGGCTTAAGAAAGCAAACTGCTTCTCCAGCCATAAGTCCGTTTTTAGTGCCCCCAAAAGAAAGGATATCGACGCCTGCATCAGTGGTAAAAGCTTTAAAGGGAAGGGCCAGTGAAACAGCAGAATTTGCGAGCCTTGCTCCGTCCATATGGAGGTATAATCCGAGCGAATGGGCATAGTCTGACATTTTCATGATCTCATCTACTGAATATAGTGTTCCCATTTCAGTAGACTGTGTGATAGAAATGACTTTTGGCTGTGCATGGTGCTCAAAATCGAATCCCTGCATATGTCTTTCAATAAGTTTGGGAGTGATCTTCCCATCAGGTGTATCCACAGTAAGAACTTTACAGCCTGTGAATTTTTCAGGTGCACCGCACTCATCAGTCTGCAAATGAGCCGTCCCTGCAGTAACAACAGAATTCCATGACTGTACAACTGCAGATATTCCCAGCACATTGGCAGCTGTTCCCGTGAAAACAAAAAACACCTCAGCATCCTGCCCAAGGTGGTGTCTGAAAAGTTCCCTTGCGTGCTCTGTATAAATGTCGCCTCCATACCCTATTACGTGTCCCTTGTTTACTGATGAAATTTCTTTCAGAATGTCCGGATGAACTCCGGCATTATTGTCACTGGCAAAACCTCTTTTTATAACCTTTTCCATAACTAAATAATCTGACAAATAATAAATTTTTACATAAACTGTCCAATGATTGCTTTGTGCTTATAATGGTTAATTTTTAAATCCTTTTACTACAAAGGAGACAATGGTAAATCACAAAGAACGCAAAGGGTAGAAAATTTTCTTTGGCCGGGAAGAGGACAGAAAAAGATAATTCTTAAACTTTCTTCTTTCTTGTTGCAAAATAGAGCATTACCAGTCCAAAAATCAGCATCAGGACGCCCATAATGACATTAACATTGATGCCCAGAGATTTCTGATACATCTCACCATTTGAGAATGTAGCGAAGCCAAATATTGTAATCAATACCCCAAGTATTGAGAACATTAAACCTATTGGAATTCTTATATCTACCATTTTATTTTCCTCCTACCAGAATAATATACTTAATATTACGCATACAACCCCGACAACTATGGCCAGTCCCACAGGACGCTGGTACCATTTCAGTCCGGGCTCATCAATTTCACGCGGGGTCAGAGAATAAACCAATCCCCTGAGTTCGGCATCTGACTTCAGCTGTTTTGTTGCAAGGCTGAGACCAACAGTCACGACTGTGGCAACTGAGAATGCTATTATGGCGGTCCAGAAGTTTTGGGCCATTTCCACCGGATATGTGTGAAGAGCTGCAATCCACCCTCCTTTAACAAGCGTGGTTGCTCCGGCCGGGACGGTGAGACCATGGTGGAGAAGCGCCATCAGGAAGCCAAGAAGCAATCCCGAGAAAGCTGCATGCCCGGTTGTCCGTTTCCAGAACATCCCAAGGAATATGACCGCAAACAGCGGGGCATTTATCATAGAGAAAATAGTCTGGAGGAAATCCATGATATTACCGAATTTGCTTGCAATATAAGCAGAGGCGATGCTGAGCAGAACTCCTGCCACTGTTGCAAATCGTCCCACATTAAGATAATGCCTGCCGTCTGCAGCTTCGTTATTGGTTCTTTTGCGGATGTAGCTTTGATAAATATCATAAGTCCATACAGTATTAAATGCAGATACATTACCTGCCATGCCTGACATAAATGAGGCAAGCAGGGCCGTGATACCAAGACCAAGAACTCCTGCGGGCAGGTACTGCTTCAGAAGCATAATTATTGTATAATCGTAAATTGGTTTACCTCCGGCATCAAGCGGAAGTGCAAAACCTTTTCCGGGATCATTCATCAGGACAAGTGCAATTACCCCCGGTATAATTATAAGAAACGGGATAAACATTTTAGGAAGGGCGCCAATTAGCGGAACTTTTCTTGCAGCTGCTTTCGATTCGGCAGCAAAAGCTCTCTGAACTATCAGGAAATTAGTACACCAGTAACCGAATGACAGGACAAATCCGAGGCCAAACAGGATGCCGTACCATTCCACACCAAGCGGATTTGTTTTTGCTTCACCTGTATATTTCCAGGTTGTGGTCCAGGCATCCGCCGGAAAACCATTCGCCGTAACAATTGGTTCGAGACTTTCTTTCAGCCCGCTCCATCCTCCCACATCCTTGAGGCTCAGGAATACAAGAGGTAAAAGACCTATGATAATAATAAAGAACTGGAGAACCTCATTGTAAATGGCAGACGAAAGTCCTCCAAGGTATGTATATCCAAGGACGATCAATGCTGAAATCCACAGGCTTAAATTGAAATCCCACCCAAGTATTTTGTCCATAAGAATGGCAAGTGCATACATTGAAATTCCTGAAGCGAGAATTGTCATCACTGCAAAGAGAATAGCATTAAGTCCCCTTGTTTTTTCATCATACCTGAGCTTAAGGAATTCAGGTACCGATCTTGCTTTTGATCCATAGTAAAAAGGCATCATGAAAAGAGCGAGAAAGATCATCGCTGGTATTGCTCCTATCCAGTAAAAATGCGTAGTAAGCATGCCATATTTGAGCCCCGATCCCGTCATTCCCATTACTTCAAGAGCGCCCAGGTTAGTTGAGATAAAGGCCAGACCGGCAACCCAGGCGGGTATTGATCTTCCGGCTTCAAGAAAAGCATTGGCATTCTTCATGAACTTTCTCAAAAACCAGCCGATGCCGAGCACAAAAATAAAATAGATTATCATGATCAGATAATCTATCCAGCTAAGTTCAACTTTCATAGTTAAGTATTTTAGTTTTTCAGTCGATATCCGATAAACACTCCGGTCAAAAGATTCTCAGGTTATCTTAAGACTGAGGTAAAAATACATTTTAAGATTGATTTATAAACAGGTTGGCAGCAATAATTATCAGGAGAAAGTTAATTTTTGAATAGTTATATTTGTGTTATGAATCAGGTAAGGACCAGATATTTCATATTCATCTCATATAAAGGTACATCCTATCATGGATGGCAGGTCCAGCCTAATTCTCAGACAGTTCAGAAAATCCTGGACAATGCCCTCAGCACCATCCTTAATGAAAAGATTTCAACAACAGGTGCAGGCAGAACAGATACAGGGGTTCATGCCCTTATTTTCTGCGCTCATTTAGAAAGCATTGCTCCCGACCTGACTTCCAGGAAAAATCTGATTTACAGATTGAACCGTTTTTTGCCGGAGGATATTTCCGTTTCCAGGCTGATAAAAGTACAGCCGGAAGCTCATGCCAGGTTCAGCGCCATCTCAAGGACTTACAGATATAATATTTCCAAAACAAAAAACCCTTTCTGGAATGACTCATCATGGTTTATCCCCGGGAAAATTGATATCGCTCCGATGAATGAGGCATGCGGTATCCTGTTAAACCATTCCGACTTCACAAGCTTCTGCCGCCTGCATTCAGACGTCAAGACAAATCTCTGCAGAATTTTTTATGCAGTCTGGGAAGAAGCTGACGACAGGCTGGTCTTTACAATAAAGGCAGACCGGTTCCTGCGGAATATGGTAAGGGCAATTGTCGGAACCATGATTGAACTCGGAAAAGGAAAAATAACCTCTGTAAAATTTGAAGAGATCATTTTGGCCAAAGATCGTGCCCGGGCCGGTAAATCGGCCCCCGCAAAAGGATTATTCCTGACAGATATCGAATATCCTGAAATGATAATTACGATGTGATATTTATCACGCACATCTTCTGTTAATTAATTCACAATTTTCTAAAAAGAAATCCTATTTTTGTGCTCTTAAAAACTAAAACCGGTTCACCATGAATAATGAATGGCTTGTTTTATTTTTTCTTGTAGGTGCAATTTTTGTGGGATTGGTTCTTATCCTTTCGGGAATAATTGCTCCGAGATCACAGAATCCACAGAAATTTGAACCTTATGAATGCGGTATTCCCACCACAGGAGTGACCTGGCTTCAGTTCAATGTCGGATACTACCTGTTTGCTATACTTTTTCTGGTATTTGATGTTGAGACGGTGCTGGTCTTCCCCTGGGCTGTTGTTATGAAAGAAATTGGAATTACTGCATTTGTTGAGATTTTGATTTTCTTCTTTGTCCTGGGCATCGGATTATTGTATGCCTGGAAAAAACATGCTCTTATATGGGAATAAAAGGAATGAAGAAAGAAGAATTCAGGGACAATGAAAGCCTTGAACTTCTTAAAGGATCAGGAACAAACATACTTTTAGCTACGATTGACGATGTGATAAACTGGGGCCGGAAAAACTCTCTCTGGCCGCTGACTTTTGCAACAAGCTGTTGCGGTATTGAGATGATGGCAACCGGGGCCCCCAGACACGATTTTGCCAGGTTTGGCATGGAAGTTTACCGTGCCAGCCCCCGTCAGGCCGATGTAATCGTTGTCGCAGGCACAATTGTAAATAAAATGGCTCCTGTACTTAAGCGTCTTTATGATCAGATGTCAGAACCAAAATATGTAGTGGCTATGGGTGCCTGTGCAATATCAGGGGGGCCTTTCTTCCTGAATTCATATTGCGTGGTCAAAGGTGTCGAGCATGTCATTCCTGTGGATGTTTATGTCCCGGGATGCCCTCCCCGGCCGGAGGCATTATTATATGGTATGCTTCAGCTTCAACGTAAAATTGAAACTGAAAGCATCAGGTCGAGGAAAATACGTTCCGCTTCACACAACTCAAAATAGATAATAGGTATACATATCTTTAAATGAACAATACAGAACTGGCACAATATATAAAATCCCTGGAGCAGGATTGTGAAATCAAAGAAGGGAAGCAATTCACCGAGGTGACCATTTCTCCTTCGAAACTTCATAACCTTGCTTTATTACTGAAGGAAAAGGAGGAGGTCTCCTTTGATTTCCTGTTTTGCCTCTCGGGAGTTGACTATGGTCATGATCTCGGATTGGTTTATCACCTGCGTTCCACAAAATACGGCCATGCCGTTGTTCTGAAATCACGCACCAATGACAGGGAAAACCCACAGTTTGATACCGTCTCGGATGTATGGAAAACTGCCGATTTTCATGAAAGGGAAGTTTTCGACCTCCTGGGCATAAAATTTAAGAACCATCCCGATCTCAGAAGACTCTTCCTCGATTCATCCTGGGGATTCCCGCTCAGAAAAGACTATGTTGATGATATTAATATTGTTACGAAGTAGTTTATGGAAGAAAAAACTATAAACATCGGAATCAACGAGCAGGAAGAATATATCATCAATATGGGTCCTCAGCATCCATCCACTCACGGGGTGCTCAGGCTTGTTGTATCCCTTAAGGGAGAAATAGTAAAAAACGTTGAGCCTCATCTGGGATATATCCACAGAGGCATTGAAAAGATGTGCGAAAAGATAACCTATCCCCAGATAATTCACCTCACTGACAGGATGGACTATCTCTCTGCACATATAAATAATGAAGCAGTCTGCCTTAATGTAGAAAAAGCTCTGGAAATAGAGATACCGGAGAGGGTAAAAGTGATCCGGACCATCATGTCGGAACTGACCCGTATCCAGTCGCATCAGCTGTGGTGGGCATCCTTCGGCATGGACCTTGGCGGACTTACATGTTTCTTTTATGGTCTTCGCGACAGGGAAAAAGTTCTCGATATTTTTGAGGAGACCTGCGGGGGCAGAATGATTGTCAGCTATAACTGCCCGGGTGGACTTATGTACGACATCCATCCCAACTTTCAGAACAGGGTAAAGGATTTTATCAGATACTTCAGAAAGATATTACCTGAATATGATCAGCTTTTGACAGGAAATGTCATATTCAGGGAACGCACCGCAGGTATCGGCAGACTATCCCTTGAGGACGCTATCTCCTATGGAGTGACAGGACCATCTGGCAGAGCTTCAGGCTTTTCATGCGATGTAAGAAAACATGAGCCCTATAGTGCCTATGACAGAGTTAAATTCAACGAAGTTCTTTACACTGAGGGAGATACTTATCACAGATACCTGGCCAGGATTGAAGAGATGAGGGAGTCAATGAATATTATTGACCAGCTAATTGATAATATCCCGGAAGGACAATATGCTGTAAAAATGAAACCTGTGATCAGGTTGCCTGAAGGCGAATATTACCAGAGGGTTGAGACTGCGCGCGGAGAGCTGGGCGTTTATATAATAAGTGACGGTAACAAGAATCCTTACAGGGTAAAATTCCGGTCACCCAATTTTGTAAACCTCTCAGCCCTTAACCTGATGGCAAAGGATTTTAAAATAGCAGACCTGGTTGCGATAGGAGGATCACTGGATCTCGTGATTCCGGATATTGATCGGTAAAAAAGACCAAAGACCAAAGACCAAAGATAAAAGAGATAAAGTATGCAATTTTCATTAAACAGTCAGGCTTTTACTGCAACAACGGGACCATGGTGGAGAGCTCTTTATGATTTTTCCTCACTGACAAAAGGCATTGACACAGGGCTTCGAAATGCCATGTCCCCCTTCTGGACGACAGCTACGGAGTTGTTGATAATCGGGGTTCTGATCCTTCTGTTTTATGCACTGATCGGACTGTTCCTTGTTTATGCAGAAAGAAAAGTATGTGCTTTAATGCAGAACAGGCTGGGACCAAACCGCGTTGGACCGTTTGGGATTTTCCAGACTATTGCTGACCTCACTAAATTGTTACTCGTAGAGCTCATCCCGATAAAAAATGCAGATAAGTTCCTTTTTAACCTTGCTCCTTTCATTGTAATCATTGCATCATTTATGGCAATTGCAGCGATCCCTTTTGCAAAAGGACTTCATGCAGTTGATCTGAATATCGGTGTACTTTATGTGATAGCAGTTTCGGCTATGGGAGTTATCGGCGTTCTTCTTGCCGGTTGGTCGAGCAACAATAAATACTCTCTCATTGGTGCCATTAGAAGCGGAGCCCAGATCGTAAGCTATGAGCTTTCGGTGGGTCTTGCTCTGATTACAGTCGTAATCCTTGCAGGATCTATGCAGCTTTCCGAAATTGTTGAAGCCCAGAGGACCGGATGGTTTATCTTTAAAGGGCATATCCCGGCATTCATCGCATTCATTATTTTTCTTATTTCTAGCACTGCCGAGACAAATCGTGGCCCATTTGACCTGGCAGAAGCCGAGTCAGAGCTTACGGCCGGTTACCATACTGAGTACTCAGGGATCAAGTTCGCATTTTTCTTTCTCGCCGAATACATGAATATGTTCATAGTGGCATCTATAGCTGCTACTGTATTCCTCGGAGGCTGGATGCCTTTCAATGTAAATAACTGGGACGGATTCAATGCCGTAATGAATTTTATTCCGCCGTTTATATGGTATATCGTGAAAACATTCTTTGTGGTCTTCCTCATGATGTGGTTCAAATGGACATTTCCCCGTCTGAGGATTGACCAGCTGCTTACGCTTGAATGGAAGTATCTGCTGCCTATAAACCTTGTTAATGTATTGGTAATGGCCTTCATAGTACTTATGGGCTGGCATTTTTAATTTAAACTGAATATCTCTTTATGAGAAGCATTATAAATTATCTGAATGATGTTATTACCGGGGTCTGGTCCCTTCTGAAAGGGATGGGAGTCACGGGAAAATATTTCTTCAGTCCGGGAAAAATCGTAACCCAGAAATATCCGAATAACAGGAAAACGCTGGTTATGACCGAAAGATTCAAGGGTGAGGTTGTAATGCCGCATAACGAGAAAAACGAACATAAATGTACAGGTTGCGGTATCTGCGAGATTAATTGCCCCAACGGATCTATTGAGATCATTTCGAAGACAGTGACGCTGGAAGACGGCAAGAAAAAAAGGGCCATCGACAAGCATATTTACCGTCTCGGTATGTGCACCTTTTGTGCACTATGCGTAAAGTCGTGCCCTTCAAATGCACTGGCTTTTTCACAGGAATTTGAACATGCTGTTTTCAACCGGGCGCTGCTTATCAAGGTGCTTAATAAACCAGGTTCCCAATTAATGAAAGGAATTGAGTGATGACCAGTAACCAGATTATGTTCCTTCTGTTCTCTTCAATGATCGTGGTCTTTTCCATCCTTACAGTTACAAGCCGCAAGATCCTCAGATCGGCGATTTATCTGCTTTTCGTTCTCGTCTCTACCTCGGGGCTATATTTCATGCTGAACTTCCAGTTCCTTGCAGCTGTACAGCTTACATTGTATGCAGGAGGGATAGTTGTTCTGATAATTTTCTCAATTCTTCTGACAAGTCATATAAGCCAGAAATTTGAATCCGTTGGCTGGAAGAAATCTCTTTTCTCGGCGCTGGCAGCCCTGACCGGCGCAATTGTTGCAATTATAACCATACTTGATTTCAAGTTTTCCGCTTCTTCAGAGGCAGCAGCAGAGGTGAATATGAAGCTGATAGGCAGGAGTCTGCTTTCGACCGGCTCTGACGGGTTTGTGCTTCCCTTTGAAGTTATTTCAATACTCCTTATTGCTGCAATGGTTGCAGCCATCGTTATCGCCAAGAAGGGCGGACCGAATAAACCTGAATCCCAAACCTTAAACCAGTAAATGATGAATGCAGGAATTCCTTTGCAGTTTTTTCTGGTGCTCGCCACAATAATGTTTTTTATCGGAATCTATGGCTTCCTTACGCGAAGAAATCTTATTACCATTCTTATGTCAGTTGAACTGATACTGAACTCAGTGAATATAAACTTCATGGCTTTTAACAGGTATCTGTTCCCGCACAGGCTTGAAGGTATGTTTTTCAGTTTGTTCATTATTGCGGTGGCAGCATCAGAAGCAGCTGTTGCAATTGCCATAATTATAAATATTTACAGACGCTTCACAACTATCAATGTTGAGGATGCCAGTGAAATGAAATATTGATCCAAACCTACAGGAAATAGATTTTATGATTAGTTATAATTACACAATCTGGATACTTATTATCCCTTTCCTGATGTTTATCCTGCTCGGCTTATGGGGCAATAAGCTGAAGCCGGCATTATCCGGTATTCTGGGGACAGCGGGACTAGGAATCATCACCCTGATTTCATATCTGACAGCTTACAGCTATTTTTTCGGTACTCCGCGGGCAGAGGGTCCATTCAGGGCTATCGAAGGATTCAGCATGACATGGCTTCGATTCAGCGATAAACTCCATATTGATATAGGTGTCCTGCTTGATCCTATATCGGTAATGATGCTGATTGTAGTCACTACAGTATCCTTTATGGTGCATATATACAGCATCGGTTATATGAAGGGCGAAAGAGGTTATGAGAGGTTCTTTGCATTCCTTTCACTTTTTACTTTCTCTATGCTCGGCCTTGTTGTTGCAACGAATATATTCCAGATGTACATCTTCTGGGAGCTTGTTGGCGTATCATCATACTTGTTAATAGGTTTTTATTACACAAAGCCATCAGCGGTAGCTGCATCAAAGAAAGCCTTTATAGTCACGCGGTTTGCTGATCTTGGCTTCCTTATCGGGATATTGATATTATCATTCAACACAAATACTTTCGATTTCATAACTCTTACGGATCCTTCCGGACCTGCAATTATGCAGGGCAGCGGGATTGCTTTCCTTGGTCTTTCGATGATGACATGGTCGATGATCCTTGTATTCATGGGAGGTGTGGGCAAATCAGCTATGTTCCCATTCCATATCTGGCTTCCGGATGCCATGGAGGGCCCAACTCCGGTATCGGCACTAATTCACGCTGCTACCATGGTCGTAGCAGGTGTATACCTTGTTGCCAGGATGTTTCCGATCTATTATTTCTCAGCGCCAACCGCCCTTGAGGTAGTTTCATATGTCGGAGGATTCTCATCACTGTTTGCCGCAATAATTGCCTGTACCCAGACAGATATTAAAAGGGTTCTCGCCTACTCGACGATGTCACAGATAGGTTATATGATGCTGGCTCTCGGCGTATCAGGCTATGGAGGACATGATGGTCTCGGATTTATGGCTTCAATGTTCCATTTGTTCACCCATGCAATGTTCAAGGCTCTTCTGTTCCTTGCAGCCGGTGCCATAATACATGCTGCTCACAGTAATTTCATGACCGACATGGGAGGTCTGCGTAAATACCTTCCGATCACCCATCTGACATTCCTGATAGCCTGCCTCACCATCGCAGGTGTTCCGCCATTCTCTGGATTTTTCAGCAAGGATGAAATACTAACCGCAGCTTTTCATCACAATAAACTCCTCTTTTTTGTTGAATATGCAGTGGCCGGACTAACAGCCTTCTATATGTTCAGGCTCTATTTCAATATTTTCTGGGGAAGAGATACTCAATACCATCACACTCCCCACGAGGCGCCACTTACCATGACAATTCCCCTGATTGTTCTTGCTGCAGGCTCAGCATTTGCAGGTTTTATTCCGTTCAGTGAACTGGTCACAAGCAACAGCATGCCATTCGAATCTGAAATTGAATGGGCAATCGCCATCCCATCCGTACTGATCGGGCTATTGGGAATTATGGTTGCCTGGATCATGTACAAAAAAGTATCAGACATACCTGACAAGGTGGCTGGTGCATTTAAATATGGCTATAAATGGGCTTATCATAAATTTTATATTGACGAATTGTACCTTTTTGTTACCAAAAAGATCATATTCAGATATATAGCTGCCCCTGTAGCCTGGTTTGACAGGCATGTGGTTGATAGTACGATGAATGCCATTGCATCAGTAACCCAGATCGTTTCCTTCAGGATACGCGGATTCCAGTCAGGACAATTACAGAAATATGCTTTTGCTTTTATTTCAGGCGTCGTGTTACTGGCCATCCTGCTAATTTATATATGGCGCCAGTACTAAAATGATAATGTAACCAGATTATGGATATTTTAACCCTGTTTGTTATAATCCCTGTACTTACGATCACCGGCATCGTCCTGGTGAAGGAGATAAAGAATGTCAAGATTGTAGCAGCAATAGGCATGGGATTACAGCTTATTATGGCAGCTACACTGATCACTCTTTACCTGGTACAAAGGCATGGAGGCAATACTGATGAAATGCTATTTGTGAAGAATGTAATGTGGTATAAGAGCCTTAATATACATTATGCTGTCGGCGTAGACGGAATATCAGTAGCAATGATCGGTCTTACTTCGCTGGTAGTTTTTGCAGGCATTTTTGCATCATGGGAAGTTGAGTTTCTGACAAAAGAATTTTTTATTTCACTTATTCTTCTGGCTACAGGCGTTTTTGGTTTTTTCATCTCCATCGATCTTTTTACTATGTTCCTGTTCTATGAGCTTGCAGTTATCCCGATGTACCTGCTTATAGGTATATGGGGGAGCGGGCCGAAGGAATATTCAGCTATGAAGCTCACCCTGATGTTAATGGGAGCTTCAGCTCTGCTTCTTGTGGGGATCCTTGGCATTTACTTCAACTCGGCACCGGATGGTTTATCCCGTACTTTCAATATTCTGGAGATCTCCAAATATACAATGCCTCTTCAGGCTCAACGGGTATTCTTCCCCATGACCTTTGTTGGATTTGGAGTTCTGGGCGCCTTGTTCCCGTTCCACACATGGTCTCCTGACGGACATTCATCAGCGCCCACAGCTGTATCGATGCTCCATGCTGGTGTTCTGATGAAGCTCGGAGGGTATGGTGCATTCAGGGTCGCAATTTTCCTGATGCCTGAAGCTGCAAAGGAGCTTTCATGGATTTTTATAATACTCACATCAATAAGTGTTGTTTACGGTGCATTCGGTGCAATAGTACAGAAAGACCTTAAATACATAAATGCATATTCTTCCGTAAGCCATTGCGGACTTGTTCTTTTCGCTATTCTTATGATGAATAAGACAGCTATGAACGGTGCTGTTATCCAGATGATCTCCCATGGACTAATGACTGCCCTCTTCTTTGCTCTTATTGGTATGGTTTATGGGCGTACACACACCAGGATGATCAACGAAATGGGCGGTTTAATGAAGATAATCCCATTCCTGTCAGTATGTTATGTTATTGCAGGACTCGCTTCACTTGGTCTTCCCGGGTTAAGCGGATTTGTTGCAGAAATGACCATTTTCGTCGGTGCATTCCAGCATCCCGATCTTTTCCACAGGATTGTCACCATTGCAGTGGTCACATCAATCGTCATAACTGCCGTATATATCCTCAGAGTAATTGCAATATTGCTGCTTGGTCCGACAAACAATCCCCATTATGAGCACCTGGCTGACGCAAAATGGCACGAAAAGGTTTCTACGATAACTCTTATCAGCTTTGTTGCCCTGATCGGCCTTGCACCAATATGGCTTACAACAATGACCGGGGCCAGTATTCAGCCGATCATTGACAGGATCATGGCACTGAATCCATTTTAATAATGTATTGATCTGCAAAAGTATATGAGTCCACAAGAATTTTCGTTGATGCGTCATGAGCTGCTTCTGGCAGGAGCAATAATACTGGTTTTACTGGCAGAAATTTTCCATAACCCTGCAAGGAAGAAAACCATCAGCATATATTCCGTTGTTTTGTTTACCCTTATAACTGTTGCAGGTTTTTTCCCGGTGCCAACCGGTATCCTGTTTGGCGGAATGTTCATATCGGAATCAGTCACAACTTTGATGAAGAACATACTTAACATCGGAGTGCTTCTCGTTTTAATTCAGTCAATAACATGGCTTAACAAAGAGGAAAACAGGGAGAAAATAAGCGAATATTTCATCCTTATATTATCAACTTTGATCGGGATGAATTTTATGATTTCTGCCGGTCATTTCCTGATGTTTTACATTGGTCTGGAACTTGCTACAATTCCCATAGCGGCTCTTGCGGCATTTGAACGGTATAAGAACAAATCTGCAGAGGCGGCCATAAAGCTTATCATGATTTCAGCCTTATCCTCAGGGATTTTGCTTTATGGGTTATCAATGATATACGGATCAACCGGTTCCTTGTACTTCATTGACATTTCAAGGTTATATTTCGGAGGCAGCCTTCAGATCCTCGGGTTTATCTTTTTCTTCGCAGGTATGGCATTTAAAATATCTATCGTTCCTTTTCATCTGTGGACAGCGGACGTTTATGAAGGTGCACCGGTAAACATAACATCTTTTCTTTCAGTTATTTCCAAAGGAGCGGCAATATTTATATTCATCATTATTCTTTACCGGGTCTTCCCGGCAATAATAGGTACCTGGCAAAAGACCCTTCTGGTCACATCGATCCTTACAATGACCATTGGAAACCTTTTTGCCATCAGGCAGCAGAATCTTAAAAGGTTTCTGGCTTTTTCATCAATATCCCAGGCCGGGTATATCCTGCTCGGTATAATAGGAGGAAATCAGCTGGGAATGGCATCCGTAATTTATTATATACTGGTCTATATCTTCTCCAATCTTGGGGCATTCGGAGTTGTGACCGCTATTTCAAATGCTACCGGGAAGGAGAACATCGATGATTATAACGGATTATACATCACCAATCCGAAACTAAGCCTTACAATGACACTTTCCCTGTTTTCTCTGGCAGGCATACCACCTGTGGCAGGATTCTTCGGGAAATTTTTCCTGTTTACCGCTGCTGCACAGAAAGGATTTTATCTCCTTGTTATTATAGCTGTCTTTAACACAATTATATCATTATACTATTATCTCCTGGTTGTCAAAGCCATGTTCATAAATAAAAATGAAAATCCCGTTGCACAATTTAGAAGTGATTTTCCAACAAGGCTTGCCCTGTTACTCTGTATAGCCGGCATTTTTATTACAGGATTTGCCAGTATTATTTTTGAATTCATTAAAAATCTGAGCTTCGGAGTCTAAAATATAAGATTATGGCTTTAATTAATGCGAAACACATTATCGGTGAAATAGATGGAATCCGGTGTACTATTATCGAATCTGATGCTTCCCTGGAGCGCGTCGCATTTCTGCGCCAGCTTCTTGAATTCAACAGCCTTGAGGTAAAAGAGCTTGTCTTACCAGCCGGGAAAGAGGGAGATGAACCCAGGTACATGATTGGCGTAACTGACCTGATATTCAATCCGGTGTTCTCAGTTTATGAATGCCTGTTAAAGACTCCGGAAGGCGGTTATGTAACACCCGGGTACTGGAACCAGGAGTGCATTGAATGCGATCCCAGATACTGGATAAGAAGAATGACAAAAAAGTCATAAATTATTTTCCAGCAGATAGCAGTGATTTACGTTGATTAATACAGATTTCCGGCGATAATCAGTAATTTTCATCATTCCAGATCTCCCATGATCTTTCAGCCTGGGCATAGAGCATTTTTAGTCCGCTTATAATGCTGCATCCTCTCTCCTTCCCCATCATCAGGAAGGCGGTAATTTCAGGATTATATACCAGGTCGAACAGGATATGGCTTTCATTCAGCAGATTGTAATCCAGACCGGGTTTTGACTCGATATCAGGATACATACCAAGAGGTGTGGTATTTACTATAAGCTGGGTATCATTGAGGATTTCGCCCGTCAGATCATTATAGGTAAGAGAATTCTGCTTCCTTTCTCTTGAAACAACCGTCACCTTAATGCCGAGCTTACTTAAAGCGTACTTTACTGCCCTGGAGCTTCCGCCGGTACCCAGGATCAGCGCTTTTCCCACCCTGCCTGTAATGTATGGCTGTAACGACGTCTCAATGCCATAAACATCGCTGTTGAATCCAAAAATCCGGACTTTGCCATCCGATCTTTTAAGCTTCAGAACATTAGCTGCCCCGATCTCCTCAACCACAGGATCTTTGACATCTATGAACTTCAGAATTCCTGTTTTATGGGGAATTGTTACATTAAGGCCGCACAACTCCGGGTTATCAAGAATGATCCGGGAAAATTCCTTCAGATCAGGGAGAGGAAAATTTTCATATGAACAGCCGTATATTTTTTCGGTTGCAAATTTCCGGGTGAAGAACGTTTTCGAGAATGAGTGTCCCAGAGGATATCCGATCAGACCATATTTTTTCATGACAGAACTCCAAAGATGTTGGTGGTCATGCCTTAAGGTTATCCGGAAGAAACTGGAAGAATGTATCACCGCGCAGTCCGAGTCGAAGCGATTCCAGGGCAATAATCTCGTTAGGTGCAATATTGCCAAGGTTTACATTTGCGCCAAAATGCCTGATGAACCAGGCCTGCTGGGATTTCAAAGGTGCCTCCCATATCACATTTTCGAGCCTGACATTATCCGCTATTGTACAGATAATGTTGTGGTTGATCGACCCGTCTTCGTTATAAATACCCGTTGTGCCTGATTCCCGGGCCTCTGCTATGACTTTTACCGATCCTGCATCCAGCTCAGCTTTCATCATTCCCACCCATTCTTCAGGTGAATAGACAACCTCCTTCTTTTTTGATCCTACTTCTGAAATAACTGACCCGCGCTTTGAAAGCACATTAATATATTCAAGCTTTGCAGAGTGTTCAAAATCATACGAACCGTCAGACACTTCAACCAGTTCAATTTCATATCTGTCCAGAAACTCTACGTATTCCCTGAACATATTCCTGACAAGGAAGGCTTCAAATAAAGTGCCTCCGAAATATGGAATTACTCCAGATTCCTTATATATTTTTATTTTCTTTTCAAATTCAGGAGTAACCAGGCAGGTTCCAAAACCAAGCTTCACGAAGTCGGTATAATCGTTTCCGACAGACATGAAATCTTCGGCTTCCCTTACACTTAGACCCTTATCCATTACCATGGTTAATCCGGAACTTCTTGGTTTCAAGGGACGATCCGGCAAAAAAGGAAGTACTTTTTTCATATTGGGATTATATATTGGGGAATTCTTATCAGACAAGATGATTCTTTTCAAGCATCCTGAGGAACTTTCCTGAGAGGATTTTTCCGGGAAATATTTCCGCGAGATCCTTAAAAAGATCTTTATCGGCTTCAATTGCTGAAGACAGATGCTTCAAAGCTTTTTCATGATTACCTTTCTGAAGATTGAATGAAGCCAGAAGGTAGTTAATTCCCGGCACATCGCCCGTGACCTTATATGCATGCTCAAGATAAGGTAATGCCCTTGAAACGAGATTTTCCTTCTGGATGATCTTACCAAGATCAACCCATACCTCATCATAATAGGCATCGATCTTCAGAGCTTCCCTGAAACAACTAAGTGCCGATTTTATTTCACCTTTAATATATTGTGCCTTACCAAGAAGATACCAGTTCTCAGGATTCTCATCATCAAGTTTTACAGCCTTTCTGAAATAAATAATGCTGTTTTCAATATTGCCGGAATTGAGTTCAATAACTCCGAGACCAAACCATGGGTCAGCATATTCCGGGGCAAGCTCAATTGCCTCATGGTAATACTTCTTCGCAGATGTCAAATCGCCGGTTTTCTCATAACATTCAGCAAGGTATGACATTGCCTCAAAGCTCTCAGGCTCATTTTCAAGATATTCATGATAAACAGGTACAGCTTCGGAGTATCGTTCAAGGTTGCTGAGGATGTTTCCTTTATTAAAAAGTGCAAATGTATTCTGGGAGTTAACGGCCAGAGCGAAGTCGTATGCTTCGATAGCCTTATCAAATTGCTCGAGCTTGTTATAAATTATCCCAAGGTTATACCAGGCACTGTCGGAAAATGGTTCTTCCTCAAGATACTTAAGGTAGAATAAAATGCTGTTTTCAAAATTTTCCGTTTTTTCGAAAGCATATGCCAGGTCATACAGATGAGCATAGTATTCTGGTTCCCTCTCAATCAGCCTGAGCAGATATGGTATCATATGCTCATAATAATTAAGGTTTTGTAAGACAGATACTATTGAAAAAAGGATATTTTCAATATCGTCTGAATCAAGGGTCAGTGCATAATCGAACATTTTCTTAGCACCCTGAATATCACCGAGCATGCCGAGGGCTGTACCTTTGGCTATATAAATATCATGGTTTCCAGGCTCTATGTGCTCAAGCTTTTTAAGTATCTTAAGCGTTTCTACAGCCCTCCCCTTATCTAACAGGACTCTTGCTTTGCGCAGTTGAATTGAAACCGAATTTGGATGCTGTCTTGAAGCTAGTGCAGCAGCTTCATAAGCTTTTACAGGATTATTGATCTCAATATAATAATCTATAATTGATTCAAATTCAATAACATCGAAGAAATAGCTTTCATTATTCCTTCTCATCCTCTCGAATTTCTGCACCGCCTGCTTTATCTCCTCCTCATATGAAAAGCCAAACTTTTCCTCTTCCATCTCATTTCTGGTTATTTTGCAAAAGTAATACTTATTTTAACATTCACTCAGGAGTGAATATTCAATTATTAACAATCCTCTAAATTTTTAAACACTTAATTTTCAGATTAATACAAACTATTTTTATTTATTCTGTTTTTTTTTACTTAACCAACGCAACCTCACCGGTCAATAATTCATCTTCATTAAAGAACATCAAATTTATTACCCTATACCCAATTTTACCCTAGAATTAACCTAAATTCTACCTCAGAAGAACCGGGCAATCGCCCGGTTTTTCACTTTGGTCGTTAAATATTAATATATTTGTCTTATTCTACATAATAGTGTGACATGAAAAAATCACGTAAGGGAATCTGTTCAGGTGTGATTTTCTGCCTGTTATTAATTACAATAATTCTTTCTTCCTGTAAAAAAATCGAAAATCCGATCAAATTTCCAACCGGGACGTTTCCTGATTCCACATACGCACTGACTGATATCAATTCGGCTTTTGATGATTACAATGTGGATATCCATCAGATTAATGGAAATCTGGTGCTGGTTTTTTCTAGTAACAGGTCAAGTTCAGGCGGACAGTTTGATCTGGTCCAGGGAATCATGACAGTTGTGTTTGATCAGACCACAGGTGAATACGGGCAGGGAACCCAGATGACAACCAATACTTTTCTTAATAAGCTACTGGGTATTGCAAATACCCCACGAAATGATTTCGGACCATTCCGTCTCTGGAGTCCTGTCGATGGATACGAGTACTTTCTCCTGGCTTCCGAAACCACAAGCGGAGACCTTGATTTTTTCTATCTTAAAAATGCTCCTGGTTTCGGGAATTCCCTGCCTGACGTTCTTGGTCCGTTTTCCGCCAGCCTTCTGAATACATCCTCGGATGATGCCTATATTAGTTTTGATACCAATCAGGATTCAGTCTATTTTTCTTCGGGGTCAGGGGGCAATTTCGATATATACGTAAAAAACAGACCTGCTGAGACGGCCATCGATACATGGCTTAGCGAACCCTACTCGCCGTCCTCTATGGTCGATAGTATAAATTCATCTTACGAGGATAAATGCCCGTTTATCCTCGGGAAAATAATGGTTTTTACTTCAAACAGGCCCGGAGGCCTGGGAGGCTTTGATTTATACTACTCAGTTTTTAAAAATAAGAAGTGGAATTCACCTGTTAATTTCGGTCCTTCAGTCAACACATCCGCAAATGAATACCGGCCTGTGATAGTCACCCACGACGAATTTACCAATCTGATGCTTATTTTCTCTTCAGACAGGCCCGGGGGAAAAGGTGGATATGACCTTTATTCAACGGGGGTCAAAATTAAATTATAGGATGCGGATACTAACCCGCCAACCATCTTGCCTTAGCAGCCAGTAAAGTATTACGCAAAAGAGAAACTCTTGTCATAGGGCCTACTCCGCCGGGAACGGGGGTAATAAATGAGCATCTGGGTGCTACATTCAGGAAATCTGCATCTCCCGCAAGCCTGAATCCGTTTTTTGATCCGGGGTCTATTACCCGGGTCGTCCCCACATCAATTACAACTGCTCCTTCCTTCACCATATCGGCTTTAAGGAAACCTGGCGAACCCAGAGCCGCAATAATAATGTCTGCTCCTGATATGATATCTTTAATGTTTCTGGTCCTGCTGTGAACAACTGTGACTGTCGCATCCATCCCCTTCTGTGAAAGAAGGATGCTTACAGGCCTTCCAACGATGTTACTTCTGCCAATAACGACACAGCTTCTTCCTGAAGTTTCAATAGAATACCTCTTTATAAGTTCAATTATGCCGAAAGGTGTAGCCGGCAGGAAGCCCGGAAGTCCAATGACCATTCTTCCAAGATTTTCCGGATGGAATCCGTCAGCATCCTTTGAAGGATCTATTGATTCAATGACCTTACTCTCAGATATATGCCCGGGCAATGGAATCTGAACTATAAAACCATCTATGTCATCGTCCCGGTTAAGCTGGGCAATTTTCTCAAGTAATACGGATTCAGTTACATTCTTTTCAAATTTCACAAGAGCCGACCTGATACCTACCTCTTCACAGTCCCTGACTTTATTAGCAACATAAGTCTGGCTTGATGGATTATCGCCAACGAGAATTGCAGCCAGGCGGGGGGTTTTGTTCCATTCCTTCCTCAGCAGGGTGACTTCATCCGCAATTTCGTGTCTTATTTGGGATGCTATCTTTTTACCGTCGATAAGTGTATACATATCTAAAATTATTTTCTTCCCATAAGCTTTGCAGGATTCCCGCCCTTTGTCATCATCTTCATCATTTTCCGGGTATCATCAAACTGTTTAATTAGTTTATTCACCTCCTGCACTGTAGTCCCGCTTCCTGTAGCAATTCTTTTACGTCTGCTCCCGTTGAGTACAGAAGGATTGGATCTTTCCTCCGGGGTCATGCTCCTGATAATAGCTTCTATGTTCTTAAAAGCATTGTCATCAATATCAAGATCCTTGACAGCCTTCCCGACACCGGGAATCATTGCCATGAGGTCCTTAACATTTCCCATCTTTTTGATCTGCTGTATCTGGGAAATGAAATCGTTGAAATCGAACTGGTCCTTTGCAATTTTCTTCTGAAGCTTTCGGGCTTCCTCTGCATCAAATTGTTCCTGTGCCTTTTCAACAAGAGAAACAATATCCCCCATACCAAGTATCCTGTCAGCCATACGAACAGGATAAAAGATATCGATGGCATCCATTTTCTCACCTGAACTTACAAATTTGACAGGCTTATTAACCACAGACCTTATTGAAAGGGCTGCTCCGCCCCGGGTATCGCCATCGAGCTTTGTAAGGACTACTCCGTCAAAATCCAGCCTGTCATTAAATTCTTTTGCTGTATTTACAGCATCCTGTCCGGTCATCGAATCGACAACGAAGAGAATCTCATGCGGATTGACTGCATTTTTAATCGCTGAAATCTCGTTCATCATTTCTTCGTCCACGGCAAGGCGTCCGGCCGTATCGATGATGACGACATCATTGCCTTTCAATTTTGCTTCCCTGACAGCATTTTTAGCTATCTGTACCGGATTACGGCTGTCATCTTCGGTATAAACCGGGATTTCAACCTGTCCTCCTATTACCTTCAGCTGTTCAATAGCAGCGGGACGGTAGACATCACCTGCAACCAGAATGGGATTTTTTCCCTTTTTGCTTTTTATCCATTTTGCCAGTTTCCCGCTGAAAGTGGTTTTCCCTGATCCCTGGAGACCTGCAATCAGAATAATTGCAGGATTGACTTTTAAATCAATATCGGTCTTGTCTCCGCCCATTAGTTCAACAAGCTCGTCATGAACGATCTTGACCATCATCTGGGACGGGTTTACAGATCTGAGCACCTCCTGACCTATGGCCTTGGCTTTGACTGTATCTGTGAACTGTTTGGCAATCTTAAAGTTGACATCAGCATCCAGTAATGCCCGGCGTACTTCTTTAAGTGTTTCGGCAATATTTATTTCCGATATCCTTCCCTGGCCTTTAAGTATTTTAAAGGATTTCTCCAGCCGCTCACTTAAATTCTCAAACATTTTTTATAAGGTATAAATCAATTAGTTTTTACATTCTTTCGGGCATTTCAATTCCCAGGAGCCACATGGCCGTGCCAAGAACCCTGCTCGTAACATCGGAGATTGCCAGACGCAGGTTTCGTACTGAGGGATCCTCTTCGCCAAGAATTGAAAAATCGTGGTAGAACTGGTTATACTCTTTCGACAGATCATAGCAATAATTTGCCAGAAGAGCAGGACTGTAGCCTGCAGCTGCCTCAGAGACAGTATTGGTAAATCTGCGGAGCAACCGGATCAGATCGATTTCCTTGATGCCTGCATTTATTTTGCCTTCCGCCAACATTTCATACTTTATGTTCATCTCCAAAGCTTTCCTGAATATAGATTTTATCCTCGCATAAGTATACTGGATAAATGGTCCGGTATTACCATTGAAATCTATCGACTCAGCAGGATTGAATGTCATGTTTTTCCTGGCATCCACCTTCAGGATAAAATACTTGAGGGCTCCCAATCCTATCTTTCTGAAAATTTCTTCTTTTTCCTGTTCCGAGAAATCAGCCAGCTTACCCAGTTCAAGGGATACCCCCCTTGCTGTTACTTTCATTTCGGTTATTATATCATCTGCATCCACCACAGTGCCTTCGCGTGATTTCATGCGGCCTTCAGGAAGCTCAACCATTCCGTATGAAAAGTGATAAAGTCCATCTGACCAATCATAACCGATCTTTTTCAGAACACCTTTAAGCACCTGAAAATGGTAGTTCTGCTCATTCCCGACCACATAAATGCATCTGCTGAAGCCATAATCCCTGTGCCGCAGAACTGCAGTTCCAAGATCCTGTGTTATATAAACTGCTGTTCCGTCGGAACGGAGCAGAAGCTTCTGGTCAAGTCCCTCACCGCTGAGATCAACCCAGATAGAACTGTCAGGATTCTGATATAGTAATTTGTTTTCAAGAGCTGAATAAACTATTTCCCTGCCGGTTTTATAGGTTTCTGATTCATAATATATCCTGTCGAAGTCTACTCCCAGCATTTTATATGTTTCATCAAACCCGGCATAAACCCAGGTGTTCATCATCTTCCAAAGGTCGATGACCTCATTGTCACCGTTTTCCCATTTCACAAGCATTTCCCTTGCTTCTTTCATAAGCGGGGCAGAGTTGCGGGCTTCTGCGGGTTCAACTCCATTCTCCATCATTTCCTCAACCTGAAGCTTGTATGCTTTTTCAAAGAGGACATAGTATTTCCCCACCAGGTGATCACCCTTCATTCCTGAGGATTCCGGAGTCTCCCCATTTCCGTATTTCTGCCAGGCAAGCATCGACTTGCAGATATGTATACCCCTGTCGTTGACTATATTTGTCTTAATAACACTGTGTCCGCATGCTGCAAGTATCCTGAAAAGTGAAAATCCGAGAAGGTTATTCCTTATATGGCCCAGGTGAAGAGGTTTGTTAGTGTTGGGTGAAGAGTATTCAACGAGAATAATTTCGGGATCCTTTACAATACATGGTTTCAACAGATCGCTGGCTGAAGCCATTTCACGAAAGAAGCTTATCCACCATGAATCTGAAACCTCGAGGTTCAGAAATCCCTTGATTACATTGAACCCGGAAATTGAAGGGTAAGATGATACAAGGTATTTGCCGACCGATTCAGCTGTATTTTCAGGAGTGTTTTTCGAAAAGCGGAGCAATGGAAAAACCACCACGGTAAAGTCGCCCTTAAAATCCTTTCTTGTTTCCTGAATCTGTATCAGATTATCATTGATATCACTATTATAGAGGATTTTGACAGCTTCCCTGATCTTTTCCTTAAGTATTCTTTCCATTATTCTTTTCAAATTTCAGCCGCAAAGATAATATTTTAATGTATTGAGAAACAACTAAGCACGATCAAAAAACCGGGAAGGACCCGAAGCAGAAAAGATCATTCTTTTATACAAACTGACAAATAAATTTGACCACTTCATTGTTCTTTTTGATGAAGGTAACTGTATTAATTGAAAAGTTAATCTACATTTGAAATAGAAAGTGAATAACAGAATGTGAGTGATTCCTTTCTAAACGAAATATTTACGGGGATGGAACTTAAACAATATTATATAGAACGTACACCTAAAACTCCCCAGGTTGATCTTAATAATCTGACCGGTGAGCTTATTCTTTCAGGAAGATCTATACCTGAAAATCCTGCAAAAATCTATGAACCAATCATTCAATGGATCAATCAGTATATCCATAGCCCCCGTCAGACAACGAATCTCAGGCTTAACCTGGAATATTTTAATACGGCTTCTGTGATCTGGCTGGGAAAAATAATCAAGGTTCTTTGTAATATTCAGAAAAAGGAAAACACTCTGATTATTCATCTTTATTTCGACATTGAAGAATTCGACGATATGGAAGGGGAAGATTTTAAAGACACACTCAGTCCTATCTTCGATATGGTTGGTAGTCCGGTTATAAGCCTTGGAATTAAGATTTATGGTACCGGAGAAAAGGGGGAGATCATCAAAGAGTCAATGGTCCTGATCTGAAATCCACTTTAAACTAATCCTCACTCTCATTATTTTTATTTTATTTTGGCGTAACTTTATTACGTCAAAGGGATCTTTTCTATGAGGACCATTCTTACCATATTTCTATCAATATTCAGTTTTATGGAAATCTATTCCCAGCCTGCCTCACTTGACAGACAGCCAACTGCAGCAGGAAGGTTTTATACCGCCGACAAGGATTCTCTTAACAAAGAGATAACAGCATTATTTGCCGAATGCAGGAAGATCCGCGAAACCGGTAAAGTGAGGGCTATAATAAGCCCGCATGCCGGTTATGTTTTTTCGGGCAGGATAGCTGCATCAGCTTTTGCAGCCACACCCGCCGATGCCGTCTATCAAAACATTTTCATCATTGGATCAAGTCATATCATGGCCTTTGAAGGAGCTTCGGTCTATAATATCGGAGACTTTATTACTCCTATTGGTAAAATGAGCGTCAACCGCGAGATAGCCAATAAACTTAAAACCGGAAATAAGGTATTTGATTTCCCGGTTGATGCACACAGGCAGGAACACAGCATTGAGGTGCAGGTGCCTCTTATACAGCATTATTACACACACTCCCAGAAAATTGTTCCCATCATTATCGGAACCAGTAACAGCGCCACCATAAAAAGCATTGCCGCAGCCCTGAAACCCTGGTTCAATTCTGATAACCTGTTTGTGTTCAGCAGTGATTTTTCACATTATCCGGCCTATAAAGATGCTGTTGAGATAGATAATCTTACTGCCAACGGATTAATGTCGGGTGATCCTGCAACGTTCCTTTCAGTACTCAGAAAAAACTCGTCAAAGAATGTGACCGGATTAGCCACAAGCATGTGCGCATGGACCTCGGGGCTGCTACTCCTGGATTTGATTGACGGAAATAAAAGCCTTGAATTTAAAAAGATTGACTACTGCAATTCAGGAGACTCGCCTTATGGCGGAAAAGCTGAAGTGGTTGGCTATAACTCTATAGCACTATTTGAAAAAGTTACCGCCCTGCCCGTTGAAAAGAAAGCTTCACAGGATTTTAAGTTAACTGATGAAGAAGCAAAAGAGCTTTTCTCCATTGCACGCAACAGCATCAGGACTATGCTTTACGAAAATAAAAGGTCGACTATTGATGAAAAGAAGGTTTCGGAAGACCTGAAAAAACCACTGGGCGCTTTTGTCACATTAAAAATTAATGGTACACTTAGAGGTTGCATTGGCCAGTTCACATCATCTGATCCTCTTTTCAATGTGGTAAAAAACGCAGCGGTTTCATCAGCCTTTGAAGATCCCCGCTTCCCTCCTCTTTCAAAATCGGAATATGAAAAAGTCGAAATGGAGATAACTGTCCTGGGACCGCTTAAAAAGATCAATAATATTAATGAGATAGTACTGGGTAAACATGGCATCTATATAAAGAAAGACCAGAGATCCGGAACCATGCTACCCCAGGTTGCGACAGAATACGGGTGGACAGTTGAACAGTTCCTGGGCTATACTTCACGGGATAAGGCGGGCATCGGATGGGACGGCTGGAAAAATGCCGAGATCTATATCTATGAGGGATTGGTTCTGGAAGAAAACAAGCATTAGCTATGTACCATATACTGGAAACAGGAATAACTGTTTCTCTATTATATCTGATCAGCTTTTCTTTTTACCGCATCGGTTTTTTTTCACAGGCGTTCCACAGGAGGGTATGGAACCTGATCCTTGCAGTGGCATTTATATTTACTGCCCTGGCAGGTATCTTTATGGCACTTCAGATAAATTACAAATGGAATATTCCCATAATAAAAATAATCCTGAAATGGCATGTTGAAGTGGGTGCATGCCTGGCGCTGACAGGTATTTTTCACTTTATCTGGCACCTTTCCTACTTCGGAAAAATATTTGCTTCATCCGAGAGAGATGGTGCCCGCGGGAATCTGATTGCTACAGATATTTCCACAATAAAGCAGAATCTATTCATAACAGGATTCGTAAGCACCTCGGTTCAAATCCTGCTGATGAGAGAAATAATGAATATTTCAGGAGGATATGAGCTTATTACAGGGGTACTCTTCGGATCCTGGCTTATTGCTTCTGCTTCGGGAGCTGCAATTGCCGGCAGATCGGGTCTTAATAACATCGCGAAAATAAACCTGATATTTTCACTAAGCCCTTTCATTTCCCTGTTTTTAATGATCCTGTTGTCAGGTTTATTTAAAGGAACCGGAGAGACACCTTCCTTTCTGGTGAGTATTGTGTTTACTTTCATCCTGCTCCTGCCCTTCTGCTTTGTCTCCGGATTCATTTTCATAAAGCTGCTTTCCGCGGGCAGGGAGATGAAAAACATTAATCCCGGGAGATCATTTTCGATTGATACAACAGGTGGAATTGCAGCCGGAATAATTATCTCCCTACTGACTGCAGGATTAATGAATACTTATATTATTCTCCTTATAATCACGCTGTTATACATTGCTTACACACTTTTGACATTCTATATAAAAGGCAACGGTGCTAAATTCATAGTTAAGCTGGCTTTTACGGCATTATTGTCACTGATAATCCTCAGTCATCCTGATATTATATTCAGACAGCTCCTTCTAAGAGGCATCAGGGTTACCGATACTGAAGATACGCCCTACGGGAACATAACTAAAGGTGAGTATTCGGGAGAATCAAGCACATATTATAATCAAAGGCTGCTGGCTTACAACGATGATGCTGTTGAGAGGGAGGAGGATATCCATTATGCACTGCTGCAAAGGCCGGATCCTGAAAAGGTCATTCTTATATCAGGATTTCCCGGACCGCATTTAAAGGAGATTTATAAATACCCGGTAAAAGAAGTGATCTTTATTGACAGGGATCCTGCTCTGGTCAACGCTGCGGAATCGTTTGCCGGCAAAGGGGATTGTCTCCTCATAGCTGAAAATAAAGATGCATACAGGTATATAAGGAGCAAAGGAGAAAAAGTTAATGCTGTAATTCTTCTTTTGCCCCCGCCATCCACACTATCCCTTAACAGATTTTACACTACGGAATTTTTCCATGCAGCAAAACAGAAGCTGGTTGACGATGGGGTATTTATGTGCTCACCCGGTCCGGGGGAAAATTATCTTAACAGGGAATCAGTAAATCTTTATTCATCTGTTTTCAATAGTCTGGCAAATGTTTTCAAATATGTAGTGCCGGTGTCCGGCAACAAGCTTTATTTTATTGCGTCAGACGGAGACTTATCTGTTGAGTTTTGCCGCCTAGCAGCTGCAAGGGGAATAACAAATACATACGTGAGTTCCGATTATCTTTCTGATGATCTGACCATGATGAAATCTGCTGAAGTTATTTCTGCAATCGACAGAAGCATAAGGGAGAACAAGGCTTCGTTCCCCGTCGCATGTTTTCATTTTCAGTCATATTATTTCAGTAAGAACCTGGGTGAGAAGATTCCTTCAATTATTCTGCTTGTAATCATATTCGCAGCCCCAGTACTGGTTGTACGGAGAAGAAACCTGATGATGTATTTCTTCTCATCAGCTTTAGCCGGATTTGAGATCATAATCCTGTTTGCACTTCAGCTGACCGCAGGAAATATGTACCAGTTTACAGGCATTATTCTTGCAGCAATAATGGCCGGTCTTGCTGCCGGAGCCGGAACAGAAAATAAGTTTCTAAGACAAATATCGTTATGGAAGATTGCCATCATCCTGATTTTATTTTATGCAACCCTCGCATTATTTTTTAACAATTTAATTGCAGTCAGCTCGATTCCGTTAACTCTTCTCATAATACTTATCGCAACAATTCTGCCATCATACCTGACCGGTCATATTTTTCACAATCTGACATTTCAGGCTGGTGATGCTTCAATCCCATCGCGGGTTTACAGCGCTGACCTTGCAGGGTCGGCCCTTGGTTTTATCCTTATAACAGGAGTGGCTATTCCTGTCTTCGGAATGAAAGCTTCGATATTTTTCCTTGCCGCACTGATTTTTGCCGGAATTCTTTTTGGTACAGACAGGAACAAATAGTAGTTTTATTCGGTTAAGTTTTCTATATCACCTATGAGTTCAAAGGAGTTTGATATCAGCAAACGGGTCTTTCTGAAAAAGTGCCTGGCACTTTCAGCAGGTATAGTTTGTCTGCCCCGGGAGGCATTGATGCAGGGCTTTATCGATGAGGAACAGGGGATATATAAAAAGCTGGCTTTGTTCCAGGAGGAGACTCCCAGAGGGATTATGTGCAGGATATGTCCGAACGAATGTGTTCTCAAGGAGGGAGAAACAAGCAAATGCAATAACCGGAGGGTCCACAATTCAAAGCTTTGGACAATGGCGTATGGCAATCCTTGTTCCGTGAATATTGATCCGGTGGAGAAAAAGCCATTGTATCACTTTTTTCCCGGGTCAAGGGCATATTCGATAGCTACTGCTGGCTGTAATCTGGTTTGCCTTAACTGCCAGAACTGGACTATCTCACAGATCAGTCCCGATAAGACAAGGAACTATGACCTTATGCCGGAAAAGGTTGTCAGCGAATCTGTCAAAAGCGCTTGCCGCTCAATTGCATATACCTATTCAGAACCGGTAACATTTTATGAGTATACTTTCGAGACTGCTTCACTTGCCCGGAAAGCCGGAGTAAAAAACATTGTAAAATCAAACGGTTACATAAATCCGGAACCCTTGAAAAAACTGTGTACTGTTGCTGATGCAGCAAATATCGACCTGAAATCATTCAATGAATCAACTTATCTCAGGCTCACAGGCGGCAAACTTCAGCCAGTACTGGACACTCTTAAAACTTACAGGGATTCAGGTGTATGGCTTGAAATCACGAACCTGGTCATTCCGACATGGAGCGACAATCTTGATGAAATTGGTAATATGTGTAAATGGCTCAGCGATAATGGATTTAAGGATTCCCCTCTTCATTTTAGCCGGTTTTACCCCATGCATAAGCTTGAACAATTACCACCTACACCTGTTGAATTATTGAATAAAGCAGCAGCAATTGCAGAGGGTGAAGGATTGAGGTATGTTTACACCGGCAATGTTCCGGGAAATGAAAAAGCTGACACAAAATGTCCGTCATGCGGTACCACGGTCATTGCCCGTCAGGGTTTCACGATTACACTCAATACGCTTTCCGGAGGGAAATGTAATAAATGCGGCTCTGAAGTAAAAGGGATCTGGAACTGAATGAGAAATTCTCAGAATACCCGCAAACGATTTAAATTTGTAAATGAACCAGTCTGAAGCCAGGGAACGTATCGAAAGACTCCGTAAGGAAATCGAAGAAAATAATCACAGGTACTATGTCCTTAATATGCCTGTAATATCAGACTTCGAATATGATCTTCTGTTAAATGAGCTTCTGGCCCTTGAGAAAAAATTCCCCGAATTCGTAACAGAAGACTCCCCGACCAGAAAGATTGGCAGCGACATTCTCAGAGAGTTCAGGCAGTATGAACACAAGTACCCTATGCTGTCGCTGGGTAATACTTACAGTGAAGAAGAGCTCAGGGACTTCAATTCAAGGATTGAAAAGATAGCCGGTCAAGGAGTGGAATTTGTGTGCGAACTTAAATTCGACGGAGCTTCTATCAGCCTGACCTACAAAAACGGCAAGCTGTTCAGAGCTCTTACACGCGGGGATGGAACAAAAGGCGATGATGTGACCCTGAATATAAAGAGCATCAGAAATATACCATTAATAGCAAAAGGAGATAACCTGCCGGAAGAATTTGTCATGAGGGGTGAGATCCTTATGCCCAGGGAAGTATTTAACAGGCTGAATGAAGAAAGAATTGCGGAGGAGCTTCCTCCCTTTGCAAATCCGCGAAATGCAGCAGCAGGGACCCTTAAGCTTTTGGATCCCAGAATAGTCGCATCAAGGCATCTTGTTTGCAATTTTTATTTTCTGCTGGCTGATGAACTTCCATATGATACTCATTTTGCAAATATGTCGGAAGCAGCCAGATGGGGATTTAATGTTCCTGACAGTATCAGGCTTTGTAAAACCATTAATGATGTTATAGCATTCATAAATGATTGGGAAACTGAAAGGAAAAAACTCCCCTTCGATATTGATGGCGTTGTCATAAAGGTAAATTCTATTCCTCTTCAGGAAGAGCTTGGTTTTACTGCTAAATCACCCAGATGGGCAATTGCCTTTAAATATAAAGCTGAACAAGTATCTACAAAGTTATTATCTGTAGCTTTCCAGGTTGGCCGGACAGGGAATGTTACGCCTGTAGCTAACCTGGAACCGGTATTTCTTGCCGGAACGACAGTCAAACGTGCCACTCTCCATAATGCTGATCAGATTGCTCTTCTTGACCTCCATTTAAATGATGTAGTCTTTGTCGAAAAGGGAGGTGAGATCATCCCGAAGATCGTGGGCGTTGATCTTTCATTAAGGGAAGAAAATGCCTTAAAGGTTGTCTTTATTACGGATTGCCCTGAATGCGGGACAGCGCTTGTAAAAAATGAAGGAGAAGCAAATCATTTCTGTCCCAACTATCTTCACTGCCCTCCCCAGCTTAAGGGTAGAATTGAACATTTCATAAGCAGGAAAGCCATGGATATTGACGGCCTTGGTGAGGAGACCATTGATCTTCTTTTCAACAAAAATCTGATAAGGAATTTCGCCGACCTTTACGAACTGACAGCGGAACAGCTTGTGCCGCTTGAGAGAATGGGCGAAAAGTCCGCCGCAAACATCATTAAAAGCATAAAAGGATCAGTCGCCACACCTTATAGTCGTGTACTTTATGCCCTGGGTATCAGGCATGTTGGTGAAACTGTAGCCAAAACCGTTGCAGATAAGTTCAAAAACATCGATGACCTTATCAAAGCCGGTCATGAGGAGCTGACAGCTACCCGGGAGATAGGACCTAAAATTGCGTCAAGCATTATATCATTTTTTGCCGATGAGGATAATATCCGGATCATTGAAAGGCTGAAAAAAAACGGGATAAAATTCTCCGAAGAAACAAAAATCGTTACTGGCAAGAAATTAATCGGGAAATCAATTCTGATCTCCGGTGTCTTTCACCGGCATTCACGTGAAGAATACAAGGAGATAATTGAGAAAAACGGCGGAAGGAATGTTTCTTCCCTTTCGGGTAATACATCATTTATACTTGCCGGTGAGAATATGGGACCGACCAAAAAAGAAAAAGCATCAGAACTGAGAGTTCCCCTGATGGATGAAAATGATTTTCTTAAATTAATTGGTGAAGAATAATTTTCATCTTAATAAAAACTGTTAGGTTTGCAATATGGAACTATTCGGGAATACCAGGCTGAAAATCGCAAACTCGATTCTTGAAAAAAGGGTCGGAAAAGCCAGAAGAAAAGTATATTACTCAAATATAAGCCAGGTAAAAACCATAGGAATTGTATGGGACGCCTCGAAGGTCCCTGACTTTACAAGCCTGTCAAAGTTCTTCCAGAGAATGCATGATCGAAATATCGATGTAAAGATCATTGGCTATTATCCGGGGAAAGAACTGCCCGATCAATACACTGCAATCAGGTTCCTTTCATGCATAAGAAAAAATGAAACAAATTTGTTTTCCATACCCGTTTCCACAGAAACAGATTTTTTCATCAGAAACCGTTTTGATGTTCTGATCGACCTGAATTTCGAAAAAGTCTTTCCCCTTAAATATATCACCACTTTATCATCGGCAGGATTTAAGGTAGGGCTTTTCGAACCGGATTCAGGTGATCACAGGTTTGATCTGATGATCGAAATGAAAAAAAATGTGCCTGTGGGAAGCTTTCTTGATGAGGTAGTAAGATATCTCGAAATGATTAATTCCGGTTCTGTCCCGGCGTAAAATAAAATATGGAATATGAAGAAGTTCAAAGGAACGGGAGTGGCTATAGTCACACCTTTCAAAAATGATCTCAGCATTGATTTTTCAGCCCTCGGCCGGATCATAAACCACGTGATAAAGGGAGGAGTGAATTATATTGTTGCAATGGGTACAACCGGGGAAGCATCGACTATTACCAAAGATGAAAAACAGGCGCTTGTTTCATATGTTACGGAATTTGTCGATAACCGTGTTCCAATAGTTATAGGTATCGGAGGCAACAATACGCAGGAGGTTATAAACTGCATCAGGGAGTTTGATCTTACCGGGATAGATGGAGTACTTTCAGTCACGCCTTATTACAACAAACCCAGCCAGCGCGGCCTCTTTCAGCATTTTAAAGCAATTGCTGACTGCAGCCCGCTGCCTGTTATTGTTTACAACGTCCCCGGCAGAACATCATGCAATATATCTTCAGATACCTGTCTGGAGTTAGCACATGAATGTGAAAATATTGTTGCCGTCAAAGAAGCGTCCGGCGACATTTCACAGATAATGAGGATAATAAAAGGAAAGCCTGAGAATTTCCTTGTCCTTTCCGGTGATGATATGATGACCTTACCTGTAATTGCAGCAGGCGGATCAGGAGTTATTTCCGTTTTGGCAAATGCATATCCTGCCGGATGGTCCGATTTGGTCAATAATGCCCTGAAAAATAATTATAAAGCTGCAAGGGAAATTCAATTCAGATTCATGGAAGCCATTGAATTGCTGTTTGCTGATGGTAATCCATCGGGAGTAAAAGCATTTCTTAGCACACTGAACCTGTGCCAGAATACATTAAGGCTCCCGCTTGTGCCTGTAAACAAGACTATACTATTGAGGATTCAAAAGTTTGTTGAAGAATTCAGTTAGGACTACCTGCTGCCTGCTGCTGAAGCCCATGGCAATTCTTGTATTTCTTGCCACTTCCGCATGGGCAGGGATCATTTCTTCCTACCTTCTTATCTACTCTTACGGGTTCAGTTTTACGGTTTCTGTCCTGTCCACCCCCGGATGTTCCGAATTGCGAATCGGTCCTCGAAGTTTGAAGGTTCTCAACCTGTCTTCTTCGCTGTGCTTCCTTAACCTGATCCGGATCCTGTGACGGAATATGTCCTTTCATCAGAGTACTGACAACATCCTTGTTGACCTTATCGATCATAGTCTTGAAAAGTTCGTAAGATTCGAACTTATAGATCAGAAGCGGGTCTTTTTGTTCATAGGTTGCGTTCTGAACAGAGGTCTTCAGCTCGTCCATTTCCCTCAGGTGTTCCTTCCAGGCATCATCAATAGTTGCAAGAACTACTGTCTTTTCGTACGATCTGGCGAGCTCCCTGCCCTCCGATTCAGCAGTAGCCTTAAGGTTGGTCACAACCTGAAATACCCTTACGCCGTCAGAGATCGGGACCACCACGTTTTCATAGACATGCGACATTTTTTCATATACATCCTTCAGAACGGGATAAGCCTGCTGAGAAATCGTTTCAACCTTTCTCTTATAAGTATCGAGGACCTTAGCATATACTTTGTCAATAACATCACCTGTTGAATCCTTCAGAAAATCTTCCTGTGGAACCGGTGAATCCATTGAAAATGAGCGTATAAGATCGAGATCAAATCCTTCAAAATCACCCTCTTTATGGTAAAACTCCAGCAGGCTGGCTGTTACATCGTACATTGAATTGGCCACGTCGACACTTAACCTTTCACCAAGAAGAGCATGACGTCTTTTCCGGTAAATCACCTCCCGCTGTGAGTTCATTACGTCATCATATTCCAGTAGTCTCTTGCGGATCCCGAAGTTGTTTTCCTCGACTTTCTTCTGGGCTCTTTCAATTGATTTGGTGATCATCGGGTGCTGGATCATTTCGCCATCTTTTAGTCCCAGCCTGTCCATTATCCCGGCAATTCTTTCAGAGCCGAACAGTCTCATAAGTTCATCTTCGAGGGAAACGAAAAATTGTGAAGAACCCGGATCTCCCTGTCTTCCTGAACGTCCTCTGAGCTGCCTGTCGACCCTTCTTGATTCGTGCCTTTCGGTTCCGATAATAGCAAGTCCTCCGGCTTTACGCACCTCCTCCGTAAGTTTTATATCTGTACCGCGGCCGGCCATGTTTGTTGCAATTGTGATAGTGCCGGTTTTTCCTGCTTCAGCAACAATTTCAGCTTCCCGCTGGTGGAGCTTGGCATTCAGAACATTATGCTTAAGTCCCTTCATTTTAAGCATCCTGCTCAGCAGCTCGGAAATTTCAACGGAAGTAGTACCTACCAGTACAGGGCGTCCCTGACGGAACATCTCGGAAATTTCATCAATTACTGCATTATACTTTTCCCTTTTTGTTTTGTAAACAAGATCCTCCTTGTCATTCCTTACAACCGGCTTGTTAGTAGGAATGACAACAACATCGAGCTTATAAATATTCCAGAATTCACCGGCTTCAGTTTCAGCGGTACCTGTCATACCTGCAAGCTTGTGGTACATCCTGAAATAGTTCTGAAGTGTAATAGTTGCATATGTCTGAGTGGCAGCCTCCACTTTTACATTTTCCTTGGCTTCGATTGCCTGGTGGAGTCCGTCAGAATACCTTCGTCCTTCCAGAATACGGCCGGTCTGCTCATCGACTATCTTAACCTTGTTATCAATGACCACATACTCAATATCCCTGTCGAAAAGTGTCCATGCTTTCAATAGCTGGGTCATGGTATGGACCCTTTCTGATTTTACCGCGTAGTCCTGAAGAAGTTCATCTTTCAGCAGAAGCTTCTCCCTTTCAGCTTTACCCGATTTTTCAATATCAGCGATCTTTGAACCCACATCCGGCAGGATAAAAAAACTGGCATCCTCAACTGATGTGGAAATAAGATCAAGTCCTTTTTCAGTCAGCTCAATCGTATTTGCTTTTTCATCAATAACAAAATAAAGTTCCTCGGTAACCTTGGGCATCTCCTTGCTGTTGTTCTGCATGTAGAAGTTCTCGGTCTTCTGAAGAAGTGTTTTGTTTCCTTCCTCGCTTAGATATTTTATCAGGGCATTATTCTTGGGAAGTCCTTTGAAGGCTCTCAGGAGAAGAAGTCCTCCCTCTTCATTTTTTCCATCGGTAATAAGCCGTTTTGAATCTGCAAGTATCTGGGTAACAAGTTTTTTCTGAGCAATAACCAGCTTGTCGACTTTAGGTTTGAGTTCGTCGAACTGCTGGGTGTCGCTTTTTGCTGTAGGGCCCGAAATGATAAGCGGTGTACGGGCATCATCAATAAGGACTGAATCAACCTCGTCAACAATTGCATAATGGTGTTTTCTCTGGACAAGGTCTTCGGGATTTATTGCCATGTTGTCTCTCAGGTAATCAAATCCGAATTCATTATTTGTCCCGAAGGTAATATCGGCATTGTAGGCTTTGCGCCTGTCAGCAGAATTGGGCTGATGCTTATCGATACAATCGACTGTAAGGCCGTGGAATTCATACATTGGTCCCATCCATTCGGAGTCGCGCTTTGAAAGATAATCATTGACTGTTACTATGTGAACTCCGCGTCCCGCCAGTGCGTTCAGGAAAACGGGAAGAGTTGCGACTACCGTTTTTCCCTCGCCGGTCGCCATTTCAGCAATTTTCCCTTTATGAAGAGCTACTCCTCCAATGAGCTGGACGTCATAATGTACCATATCCCATACAATTTCGTTGCCACCGGCAATCCACCGGTTTTGCCAGAAAGCCTTTTCACCTTTGACAGTTATGCTAGGGCGCGTGGCGGCAAGGTCCTTATCGTATTGACGCGCTGTTACTTCTAGTTCGGAATTCTCCTTAAACCTTTTTGCCGTTTCCTTCATAATCGCAAAAGCCCTGGGAACACATTCATCGAGCTTCGTCTCCAGCTTTACAACGATGTTTTTCTCAATCTTATCGATCTCATTATAAAACTCTTCTTTCCGGTCAACATCCTCTTCTGCTTCAGCTTTCTCCTTAAGCGATCTGATCTGAGATTCGTCCTCGCCAATAAAGTCAATTATCTCCTTTTTCAGCTCTGCAGTTTTGTCTCTCAGCTCATCATTGGACAGGGACTTCAGCTTCTCGAATTCAATGTGGGTCAGTTCAACAAAAGGATTTATTTCCTTCATATCCCTGTCATATTTATTCCCGAGGAAGAGCCCCAGTATATTATTTATAATGCTCATTTTTAAGTGTCTTACCTGTTTCTGAAAATATCCCGCAAAATTAACGCATTTTTCTGATTCTGGATTCGCAAAATACTGATTATTGACCACAAAGGTTCACAAGAAGATAAACCTTTCAGCGAAAAGAGGTTGTCGTCTTTTACCTGATCAGTGTGTACTTGAAAGTCCTGACGCCATTATTAAGGTAAAATACTATGAAGTACAGGCCGGAAGGGTAATTTGAGATATCTATTTCCTGCACATCACCGCCAGTGGTGATGCTATTCATCAGACTTATACCTGCAGAATTGAATACGCTGTACCTGACTGGCTTTATGATTCCTCCATCTGCCATACTGAAATTTACCAGACCATTCCCCGGATTTGGATATATTTTCAGCGGGAGAAGACTAATCTCCTCGACACTGTTTATCAAAGCACCAATATGCAGGTTCTCAACTACCCATCCCCATCCGTTGGCATAAGGATCGGAGAAAAGCCGGAACCTGACCATCATTGGATCACCTGCAGCAATATCATCTGATATGTTGGAAAATATAGTGTGTTTTCTGAGCATCGCTTCATTTCCGGTAAATGTCGAGTTATTCCCCACAACCGAGTTGGTATAGGCTGAATCCCATAAAGCCTGTATTCTGCTGTCATAACCGTCTGTAAGCCTGAACCAGGATTTTCCATAATTTTTCGATCCTTCAACAATCACATAGTCATAAAAATCACTCATCCCGAATATTGATCCGGGTTCTCCCGGCTCTACCAGCACTATCTCCATAAAACTGGTTATCATCCCATTACTGTCAAATCTGACAGGTGTCCTGAGCACAGCAGTATAGCCGATACTGTCACCCGTTGTTTCCGGGCTTACATAAGGGTGGGGCGTATTAAGACCATAGGCATTAAACCCTGATGGCCTTGTAATGCTGAATCCGTCAAACACGAAATCGGGTCCTGCACCTGAAAAATCAGTTAAATAACCATCTGCAACAGGATTTACAGGCTCTATATTTACAGAAAAAAATCCTGCCTCCGGCAGCATTTTCTGATTCGGAACTGAAGCCTTATCAAGAGCAATGATCCTGTATTTTAGAACGTCTCCGCCTGTTAGAGGTAACAGTTTGGGGATCAGAGAATTAACATAGTTATCACCACCCTTGTTTGCCAGGCCTATAAATCCCGAATTGCCATCATTAATTTTATACTCCACATATACAGTATCCAGAGCAAGATTATCCGTGGCAATGACGTTTAATTTTATGGAATCAATTTTCTCAAAGTAAAATTTCCCGGGAATATGGGTCAATATTGGTTTTACAGTATCAGTGCCGATATAAATATTATATTTTAATTTTTTTATTAACGAAGGTGATCGGAATATCCTCTGGAAACGGTCCACCACGTAAAGGTAATATTCCAGTTTTGTGTCGTATGACGGAATGGGTATTGTTACATTGTATGTGTTGTTTGAACCGGGAGAAGTCATAAACAGGGTATCACTAGTTGTGAATCCGTTAAAGGACCACACAATACCAACATTGTTGTGATTATATGTGGTGTCCGACTTAATTGTTGCGGAAAGATCTATCTGAGTCAGGTGTGCTTCAGTGTCTTTGGGCGGTTTATGTAATATGCTTGTATTGATCCATCCGAGGTCACTCATTATTGACAGAGTATATTTTCCCGGATCATGAATTGCTTCTGCCCTGTCGATAAAGGGCGACATAAGTGAATTTACAGGGAGAGTTAAGGAAGGATCGAGGTGCGAAATGCTTGAACCCGCATCGAAAGTTGAAGGAGCATAAAGACGGGCCCTTGATCCGGATGAATATGTTCTGAGCAATGGGCCGTTAAAATAAACCTGCCCGTTTGTCAGTGCAGTTTTAAGGGTAGCCGAAGGATTTGGATATACGATAGTATCAGTCAGAAGAACTCCTGTCAGGTTTTCAACAAATGTATCGAAAATAAAAAGTCCGTATGATCCTAAAGTACCGTTCACATCAAAGCTGGAATTGAATCCCAGGCCATGGATCATTTCGTGAAGCGCCACAGTAACAAGATCATAGTTAATCGGGGGAGTCTTTCCGTCAATCCCGAAATACCAGTTTGCAGAGCTGTTTATATTGAGATTAAAATCACCGTCAATAGATCTGTTCAGGTTCCTGCCGGCTATCTTTTCAGCCAGCGCCACCGGATAGAAGGCATAAGGATCAAATGCATTGAAACCCCATCCCGCATAATATCCTGTTGATGACGACTGTGCAAGCACTCCTGCTGTTGATATCTTCTGCCATGTTACCCGGATGGATATTGTGACATCGTCAGAGAGCAGGGTTTCCAAAATTGATATTGCATAGTTAACTGCTGTTACTACATTCGCAGGACAGTTGACATATCTGACGATTATGGAGGTTTTTGCCTTTTGTCCCAAATGCTCAAAGTATTCCTTTGGGGGAGGAATATAGATCTTGTTTACCTTATTACCTGCATAACAGACAGTTGAAACAGGCTGGTTTTTCATCAGTCTCTGACCATAAAGGCCGCTGACTGAGGAAGCCAATATAACGGTAAAGCAGATAAAAAACAGTTTCCTCATTCAGCTCCCTGGGTATTCCCTGATGGCGCACGAAGGCTCATGATGTCCCTGTCGAACTGGTAAAGGTTATTTTTACCAACAAGACGTAACTTATCAAGGATTATGCTTGCCGAGCTTTCTTCTTCTACCTGCTCCATCAGGAACCACTGAAGGAAATTATGTGTGTTGAAATCCTTTTCAGCCAGAGTTACTGCCACTATTTCATTAATGCTGGCTGTAACAAACTGTTCATGTTTAAGCACTTCTTCAAAAAGGTTTTCAAGGTTTTTATAATCCACAGGTGGCTTTCTAAGTGCAGGCAATATGGCAATGCCATCTCTCTCATTAATATATTTGATAAACTTAAGCATATGGATCCGTTCCTCATCGGACTGAATGTAAAGCCATTGAGCTACTCCGGCATAACCATTTGTCTCAGCCCATGAAGCCATAGCTAAATAAAGATGTGATGAATAACCTTCCCTTTCAACCTGTCTGTTACAGATTTCTTCAACTTTCTTTATCAACATGATTTATGAATGTATTGGTTTCATATAAAACGTTTATCTCATCCGGGTTGTTCAGGATTAAGTAACTCATCAATCCTTGATATCATATCGTTAATTGAGAAAGGTTTTGAATAAATATTGTCAGCTCCCAGGGCTTTGGCAAGGTTAAGGTAGCTTCCGGGACCGGCCTTGCCACCGCCTGAAATTGCTATTATCTTAATAGAAGGCTTTATTTCGCGGAGTCTCATTATCACCTTTAATCCATCTTCCTCAGGCATTATGATGTCGGTGACAACCAGGTCAGTTACTGATGGCTTGAAATGAGTAATGGCTTCTCTCCCGTTTTCTGCTTCGAGAACTGTAAATCTTCTCCTTGTAAGTGAGAGCTTCAGCATTTCTCTCAAATCTTTATCATCTTCGACGATCAGTATTCCTGGCATCTTATCGCTGTATCTTTCTCAACCTGTGAACAAACTAATTTATAGACAACTGAATGGCGTTTTTTATTTCCTTTAGCGAAACCGGTTTAACAAGATGTTGCTTAACAATTCCCGAATTTACCAATATTTCCTCTCCTGAATCATGATCCGCATCAGTAATCAGGATACATGGTATTTTCAAATTCTGATTATTAAATACCCTGATCAGATCCTCAGCTCTGATCTGGTCAGAATCGCTCATATATATTAAAAGATCAGGACATATTGCTTTATCGGAGATGACTTTAAAGATTTGCTTTCGGTCGGACGACTCAACTAAATCATATCCAGCACTTTCGAGAGCCAGGAACAAAATTCTTGATTCATGCTTATTTCCGGTTATAAATAATATTCTCTTTTTCTTATCAGGATTTACAGATAGTAAATTATATTCCCTGTCCACAGGAAGGTAAACGTAAAAGGCCGATCCAATGCCTTTTTTACTTGAAACAAGAATTTCACCACCCATTTCCGATACAATTCCATAAACAACAGACAATCCAAGCCCTGTACCTTTTCCGACTTCACGGGTTGTAAAAAAAGGTTCAAATATCCTTCTTAAAAGAGAAGCATCCATACCTTTACCCTGATCCCTGAATGTTATAAGTACATATTCGTCAGCAACTATATTCTTGTTTAGGGCGCTCTGGACTCTTTTCCCGTCAACAATAACCATGCTGACTGATATTATTCCTTTTCTTTCTTCCATTGACTGAATAGCATTGGTCATCAGATTCAGGAATATCCTGAACAGCTGGGTAGGGTCAGCAAATACCGGGGCGTTTTTCCCCCTGATATTTCTTCTCAGCAGGATATTTGATGGAACAACTGATGTCATGAATGCAATTGTTTCCTTCAGTACCTCATAAACATTCACAGGAACCTTATCCTGTTCAATCTGTCTGCTGAAAGTAAGGATCTGGTTCGTCAGTGACCTTGCTTTTGATATTGCCATCATTATCCTGGCCACTTTCTGGGAGGACGGGGAAGATTTTGGCAGATCGTCCTGGAGTAGTTCGGAATATCCGGAAATTGTTGCAAGTATATTATTAAAATCGTGGGCTATCCCTCCCGCCAGAGCACCTATTGTCTCAAGTTTCTGTGCCTGAAGAAGGCGGTTTTCAAGCATAAGCTCATGAGATGAGTCTTCTATTGAAAAATCAATATAAGAGGGTTTCCTGGATGAATTCAGTGCCATAAAGCCACTTATCCGGCATACAATCTCGTTCCCTTTACAGGTTTTAAGAGAGATGCGTCCAAAGTTTTTAGGCATGCCGTCGAGGAGTTGTTCAAGATGAAGGTCAAATAAATCCGGTTCAGCATAGTAATCCTTTAGTTTATTATTGCATAGCATACCAGCATCACTGCAATCCATGATCATCATGAAGGCACCGTTTATATGATTAATAGCTCCATCGGGATTACACCTGATAAAGCCGATTGGCAGGTTGGTCTCAAATTTTCTGAATTCTTCCTCCTTTTCAATTGCAGTTTTTTCCGATAATTTCAGGTCGGTTATATCAAATGTTTCAGCCAGCAGATGAGTTATTTCTCCCGATTCAACCGGAAAGGGTCTGAATATAACTTCAAAAAATCTCTTCCCTGCCTGAGGAACTGAAAAAGATGCCTCATACCTTACAGTAGCCCCGGAGAAACATTTGTCAATGTTCGGTTTGATCTTTTTCCTGAATGCTTCATTACCCCATATATCACCCAGCGATTTTCCGACTATTGATTCGGCAATTCCCCTGTGCGCATTACAAAAGGTGGAATTGACTTTTTCATAAACATAGTTCCTGTTAATGATGCTGATCATTGATCTCGAATTGTTAAGTATATGATCAGAGAAGTATTTTTCCCTAAGGAGCGAATTCAGATACTTTTCGCGGTCAGCAATTTCATTTTTCTTTTTAACCACAGTAATTATATGACAAATTGATATTCAAATAAGTAACCTAGGTTATATCGAGATTGAATGTCTTTTTAAATTCTTTAAGAACCGGATATTTTTTCTGCAGGTAATTATATTTTTGTTCATCGGAATATGGCACTTCATGGTCATCTGACAGATCAACTGATGTCTCAATGTCCACTCCTGTGACCAGGAATTTATGCTCAAGAAATCCTATCAGCCTTGGCTTAAAATCCTGGATAAAAGTATCCTTCTGGGCTGCATTATTCAAATGTATACGGATTGTATGTACATCCTCAAGTTCAGGAACAATAGCCTTGAACATGCTTAGAATCCTGGTCCCCTCCCCTTTTAAGCTGTCAATGAACTCAAGCCAGGCCGAAGCGAATGTCTCTCCCGTCAGATCAAGTCGGGTCACTGCGGATTGAGTGGTTTCCTCATTTTTTCGTGTTGTTGGCGGAGCGATTTTCTGTGAGGGTTCGTCCGTTTCAGAAATTATTTCTTTTATTGAAAATGTCCTAACTGGCTTTTCAATTACAGGCATATGTTTAGCAGAAGGTGTTTCCTCTTTATTTGCACTTCTCTTTGAAGTTTGTCCGGAATCTCTGATAATTTCTGATTTTGAAGGGGCCTCTAATTCCTTTTCAACTTTTTTCAGAGGTTCGTCGTCATTCTTTTTTTTTTCACTGCCTCCGGCATTTTCTCCGTTAATACGGCATAACCTGATTAGTGAGAGCTCCGCATGAAGCCGTGGATTTTTGCTTGTCTTGTAGGAAATGTCGCAATTGCTGCCTATCTCAAGTGCCTTGTAAAGAAAGTCCACAGAGCATCTGCCTGATTGCTGGAGATACCTTAGCTTTATAGCAGGTGTAGCTTCAAGAATTTTGATAGTCGATTCATCTTTGCTGACAAGCAAGTCACGCAGGTGGCTGTTCAGACCGGAAATAAAATTATGTCCGTCGAATCCCTTTTCAAGCACTTCATTGAAAATCATGAGTATAGCTGAAATATCTCCTTTGAGACTACTGTCGACACATTTAAAATAATATTCATAGTCAAGGACATTCAGGTTCTCAATAACATCCCTGTACGTAATATTTTTACCACTGAGGCTCACTATCTGATCAAAAATCGAAAGGGCATCGCGTAAGGCGCCATCAGCTTTCTGGCCGATGATATGAAGAGCCTCTTCCTCAAAGGTTACAGACTCGCTTTTTGCAACAAACATTAACCTGCTGACAATGTCCTCAATCCTTATCCTGTTAAAATCAAAAATCTGACAACGCGAAAGAATTGTTGGAATAATCTTATGTTTTTCAGTAGTTGCTAAAATAAAAATCGCATGTGACGGAGGTTCCTCTAGGGTTTTCAGGAAAGCATTGAAAGCTGAGGAAGAGAGCATATGAACCTCATCGATTATATATATGCTGTACTTTCCTATCTGGGGAGGTATCCTTATCTGGTCATTGAGACTCCGGATATCCTCCACCTTATTATTTGAAGCTGCATCGAGCTCGTGAATATTAAATGATCTCAAGGTATTGAAAGAAAGGCATGATTCGCATTTATCGCATGCTTCGCCGTCCTCCCTGAGGTTGATGCAGTTTATTGTCTTTGCAAAAATCCTTGCACAGGTGGTTTTTCCAACTCCTCTCGGGCCGCAAAACAGGTAAGCCTGGGTGAGATGCCTGCTTTTAATTGCACTTTTCAGCGTATTGGTAATGGAATCCTGCCCTATTACCATATCGAACGTGGCAGGACGGTATTTTCTGGCTGAAACGATGAAATTTTCCATAAAGAATTGGCTTTCTCCTATAATGACTAAGGATTCACAAATATAATAATTTGGCTCCGGGAAAATATGAGTGTTGATAAGTAACAAAAAACAAAGGGACATAAATCCTCCATCCGCGGAATAATACTAATTTTCGGCTTATAAATTTTTAAATAAGGAAAATAATTGTACTTTTGCACGCCAAAATCAATTAATTAATAAACTATTATTTACTATGTTGAATCAGTACGAAACCGTTTTCATTACAACTCCCGTTTTATCTGAGAACCAGATGAAGGAAGCGGTACAGAAATTCAAGAAGGTCATCACCGACAATGAAGGTGAGATCGTTCATGAAGAGAACTGGGGCCTGAAAAAACTGGCCTATCCTATTCAGAAAAAGTCGACCGGCTTTTACTACCTTATCGAATTCAAATGCGAAGGCAGCCTAATTGAAAAACTTGAAATCCAGTATCGAAGAGACGAAAGAATAATCAGGTTCCTGACTTTTAAAATGGAAAAGTTTGCTGTCGAATACGCAGAGAAAAAGAGAAAACAAAAAGAATCGGTTAAATCAAAGGAGGAATAAGCTATGGCACAGAATGAATCTGAAATCAGATATCTGACACCACCGACCGTTGAGGTCAAGAAGAAGAAATACTGCCGTTTCAAGAAGAACAGGATCAGGTACATCGACTATAAAGATCCCGAGTTCCTTAAGAAATTTCTAAACGACCAGGGAAAAATACTGCCCCGCCGTATCACAGGCACATCACTTAAATATCAGAGGAAGGTTGCCAAGGCTATTAAAAGAGCCCGTCATATTGCACTCCTTCCGTACGTTACTGACCTGTTAAAATAAGGAGGAACTTCTATGGAAATCATTTTATTGCAGGATGTACAAAAGCTGGGACAAAAGGATGACCTGGTGCATGTTAAAGACGGATATGGAAGGAATTACCTTATTCCAAGAGGTTTCGCGGTAGCTGCTACCTCATCTGCCCGCAAGATGCATGCTGAGAATCAGAAGCAGAGGGCCCATAAGGAAGAAAAGATCAAAGCTGAAGCAGAGAATCTGGCTTCAAAAATGGCTGATCTGAAAATCGTTGTCGGTGCAAAAACGAGTTCCTCCGGAAAAATATTCGGCTCAGTTAATACCATTCAGATTGCTGAAGCGCTTAAGGAAAAGGGATTTGATATCGACAGGAAAAGCATCTCTCTTCCCGAAGAGCAGATAAAGGAAGTCGGCAAATATAAAGCTGTTATAAAGCTGCACAGGGAAGTAAAAGTTGAAGTGGAATTTGAGATTGTGGCCGAATAAACTATTTAAGTATACTAAGAAAAGACCGGGTTAATTTGCCTGGTCTTTTTTTAGTATCAGAACCCCCCTTTTAATTTCCCCCCAAGGGGGGAAAAATACTTATATTATATTGTAATTCAGGTAAAAGTGATTATTTATCTCCCCCCTGGCGGAAATGCCGCAAAGCGGCAGAGGGGGTCATAGTCCCGACGAAATCTATTTCACCGCAATAGTCTCTATCTCAACCAGTGCACCAAGGGGCAGGTCCTTCACTGCTAACGCTGCTCTTGCAGGATGGTTTTCGGAATAAAACCTTCCGTAAACCTCATTCATTCCTTTGAAGTTTGATATTTCGCTCAGGTAAACAGTTGTTTTAACAACCTGCTGCAAGGAGTATCCTGCTGTCTTAAGGATTGCACCGGTATTCTTAAGCACCTGTGTGGTCTGAACAGCAATATCACCTTCAACAAGTTTGCCGGAAGCGGGATCTATCGCTATTTGTCCGGAGATAAATAACATTCCGTTCATTTCAACAGCCTGGCTGTAAGGGCCTATAGCTGCGGGTGCTTCCGTAGTACTTATTATTTTCTTCATAATAAATAAGGTTTAATAACTATCATGAAAGTCCTTTCTTCTCTCATACTTAAGGTCAGCCAGCACTGCGGCTTTTACTCTGATCGTAAAGGTCCACATCTTCATATTTCCGTTTGGTACCCAGTCAAAACTCATATCCCAGCAATGAAGGTCGCGGGTAATGTGTATCTGGGTCATTGTAATCTGTTTGCTTCTGAAATCGTAGCCGGAACTATAGCTAATATCCATCTTTTTGGTCAGCTGAACATGACCATTCATTGACAGGGTCTGGATAATATCTGATTTATAAGCTGGTTTGTTATAATTGAAAGCATAGCTGATATTCATTGACCACGGAGCATCGAATTTCGAATACCCGTATGCATCAACTGTACTCGGGACTTCCGTCCTGGCCGCAACCGGATTTAAGTCAGCCTGACTGCCCTGCCCGGGTATTCCGATACTGGATGATGGCTGGTTTTGAGCAGTATTCCTTTTCTCCTGATTTTTACCTTTAAGCAGATCACTGAGGCTGAAATCCAGGCTCACCTGAAAATTATTCAGCTTCATCAGCTTTCTGGTCTGGCTGAAGTAGAATGTGCCTGTCTGTTTTCCGTTGGCGTCAAGACCATAAAGTGAAAAATTGCCCCTGGCTGAAATGTTTATCTTTTGAAAAAGGGTCGTCGTCATAACCATTGTAACTGGAGCCCATTTAATGGAATCTGCAAAGATGTTATAGGCAGTTGTAATTCCAAAATTATCTATAATATTTACCTTCTTTGGTTTCCCCGTTGTGTCATTGCGCTCAAAGATTTTTGCTTCAAGGATGTTTGTCAGGTTAAATGAGACGTTACCGTTTCTACTTGAGAATGAAGGAGTTCCATAAATATTGCCATCAAAGATCGAATATGTTGTCAAATTTCCCACGGTATCAATCTGAACCTGCCTGTACAATTTTGAACTAAGACCGTTTAAAGAAGGGGTAAAGCTGAAACCGACAGAAGGCTTCATAACATGTCTTACCGCCACCAGCCTTCTGTTATCTGAATTTTTAAACTGGTAAACACCAAAGATCTGCGGACTGTAACCAGCGCTTATAGAAGGATTGATTGCCTGTCCGTAATAAAAACCATGGAGGGTATCTTTGATCACTACCCCCGGTCTTTTTGTATCAGGATTTAGCTGAACCGGATCCCAGTGTCTTTCGACCTTCTGTGTATAAAGAACACCTTTATATGATATTGAAGGCGATATGGAGAAATTCTTAAAAGGGCGAAGCTGAAAGCTGAAGGGAATTTCATGAGTAAAACCATTATTCATGTCTCTCCAGATCTTATTGGTGAACAAAAGGCTGTCAAATGAATTTATTTGATTATTAAGTGAGGCGGTGTACTGAAATTGTAGTTCCTGATACCACTTACTGGGTCCGGTACTATTCCTGCTTTTCAGGGGATAGATCCTGGACGCGCCAAAACTGATCTGCGGCAGATTTAACGCTATGGTCTTATTTGCGACGTTCTGGTTATGGTTCATGCTCGCAGAAAGGTTAAATGGTGTTCCCTCCCAGGTTTTTGAATAACTGATGCTCGACTGCCTTGTAGTTGTTATATGATCCTGAAGGTTGTAGCTGTTATTCCTGTCATAACCGCTTGAACTCATATTTACACTTGCAGAAAATCGTGAACCCGGCCTTGCCTTGGCATTCTGGGAGAAAGTCCATCCGAGACTGTAGTTTGCTAACTTACTGTAATCAGGCAACCCCTGATGGCCCGATATATTATTGGCATAGCTGAATGAAAAATTGCCGCTGTACTTATACAGCTTGTTATAATTTGTTCTGGCTGTACCCAGCCAGGATCCGTTGGTAAATATACTTCCCTGGAGGGTAAGGTCAAAGTAATCATTAATTGCGAAGTAATAGCCTCCATCTGCCAGAGCATAGCCGCGAACAGCTTCATAATGAGGCTTTGGAATAATAATTCCTGATTCGGCTGTTTTTGTCTGAATAGGAAAGAACCCGAAAGGGATATACAGGGGCAGGGGAATTCCTTCAAGGACAAGATTTCCCGGACCGGAAATTATTTTCTTCCCGGTATATACCTTAGCTTTCCGCAGTTTAATGTAAAAATGAGGTGTATCAAGCTCACAGGTTGAATATGTGCTGTTGAATATATTGGAGGTCCCGTCCCCCAGAAGTTTGGTAACAGAACTTCTCAGTAGTCCATCTTCCTGTTTGGTCTTAATATTCCTTATGTATGCTTCTTTTGTCTTGAAGTTATATTTCAGTGTATCTGATTCGAATTCCTGGGAGCCGGATTTAAATGTAGGTTTTCCTGTTACTTTGCCGGTGGAATCTCTGATTCCTGTTGCAAGCAAAAGATTTGTCGACATGCTGAACACAATGGAGTCGGCCTTAATCTCAATATCACCATAATTGACCTGCGCCTGCCTGACGAGAATTGCTTTTTTCCCGATCAGGTCATTTTTAATATAGCCATCAGGACCAACAGAATATGTAACCTGCTTATCAACAGCATCAGGTGAAATTCTTTTCAACCCTTTTAAGGTGTCGACAGAAAGTGAATCTTTTTTATAGAGAAGAGTGTCGGGAACAGCTTTGTTTTCCTGGCTTAACAATAAAAGCGACCGGACCATCACGAGGAACACAATGAGTAACCGCTTTTCGTTAAAAAAATACAACTTAAATGCTATTTTTGTATAGTTTTTGTGTGACTTCGGGATGTCAGCGTCAAAACTATTAAAAAAACGTGAACTAAACATGGGTCCAGGAATTAAAAACGGCAAACATCATACCATTAATATATGTGCCGCAAAATTGCTTTTCCTTTTTATCCTGCCATTGCCTCTGTTTTCTATAGAAGCCAGTCCGAAAATTGACGGGAAATGGGTTATTGTAATAGATCCGGGCCATGGAGGGAGGGATCCTGGAGCTTTGGGTGCATTTAGCAAAGAAAAAGATATTAACCTTTCAATAGCATTAAAAACAGGCGAATATATTGAGAACAATATTAAGAATAGTGTCGTTCTCTTTACCCGGAAAAAAGATTCAACAGTCGATCTCATTGACCGGCCGAAGATAGCAAATGAGAATAATGCGGACCTCTTCATTTCAATTCATACAAACCAGACCGGGTCAAAAAGCGTTATGGGGGCTGAGACCTGGATCATGGGTCCTGCAAAAGACCAGGAGAATCTTGAAGTAGCTATGAAAGAAAATGAGGTTATGCTGCGTGAAGATGATTATTCAACCAAATACGAAGGTTTTGACCCCAGATCTCCTGAATCCTATATCATGTTCACTCTGATGCAGAATGTTTTCCAAAAACAAAGCATTGATCTTGCATCAAAGATACAGACCCAGTTTACCGAGCGGATCAACAGGAAGGACAGGGGAGTTAAACAATCAGGTTTCTGGGTATTATTCAATGTCAGCATGCCTGCAATACTCGTTGAAACAGGATTTATTTCTAATCCGGGCGAAGAGAAATTTCTCAATTCCGTACAAGGTCAGGATTACCTGGCATCAGCAATATACAGAGCCTGCAGGGATTACATGAATGAGATTGACATGAAGAGCAGTATTTTAACTCAGGAACCAGTGATTAAAGATGATTCGGCCGGAGCAACCCTGCTCAACGGCAAGCTGGTTTTTATGATACAGGTAGCTACTTCCGGTTCGAGAAAAGAAATTAAACCCGAAAATTTTAAAGGCCTGCCAGACATAATGGAGATCAGTTTCCAGAACCGGTACAGGTACGCAACCGGCAAATTCGCGGAGTATTCAGATGCAGTGCAATACCGGAAGAAAATTGAAACTATCTTTCCGGATGCTTTTGTTATAGCGGTAAAAGACAACAAAGTATTACCTTTGCAGCAAGCTCTGGAACAAAATAGTAAAAAATAAATCGGGTTTCAAATGATTAAGATTTCAAATGAAGTTAAGGTAGGCGTGGTTGCATTAATTACCATTGTCGCATTTATATGGCTCTATAATTTTCTTAAAGGCAAGGATTACTTCAAAAGCACCGTATTTTACTATTCAGTATTTGACAAGGTAGGCGGACTCTCAGAGTCAAGCCCCGTAGAAATAAACGGATACAAGGTTGGCGTAGTACAGTCAATCGATTTTCTTAATGAGACCAGCGGGAAGCTTCTAGTAGTTTACTCTGTTAACAAGGGTTTCAAGCTTCCCAGAAATACTGTTGCAGAAATTGTCCCTGTTTCAATTATCGCAGGAATGAAAGTTCAGTTTGCTTACGGCAAAGGTCCGGGATTTTACTCTGAGGGTGATACTATACCGGGGCAACTTGTTGAGTCACTCTTATCGACCTTTGAAAAAGAATTTGTCCCTGTAAAGGAAAAGATTATGAGCCTGCTTGTTACCCTTGATTCTGTGACAAAGGCCATCAATGATATTATGAGTCCGGAATTTCAGAAGAATCTGAACGGTACGCTCGCAAATCTCAACGGCACTTCTGAAAGCATAGATAACATTCTCGGCTCCAAGGAGAAAGATCTCAGGGCAACAATCGAAAACCTGACCAGGTTCACAAAGATGCTTTCAGACAATTCGGGCAAACTTGACAAATCCTTCAGCAATCTTGAAACCATCAGCGACACTCTTGCATCGGCCGATATTTATGGTTCGGTTATAAAACTGAAAGAAAGTCTTACCAATGCTTCAGCGCTTATGGAAAATCTTAACAAGGGAAAAGGGAGCGCAGGTCAGTTGCTGACAAATGACAGCCTTTATAATAACCTCAATGCCTCACTTAAAAGTTTGAATGAACTTTTATCTGATATGAAAGCCAATCCAAAACGGTATGTTCATTTTTCAATCTTCGGTAAAAAAAATATTCCCTCCAACTGAACTGAATTTATAAAATTCAGTGTATCTTGTTCTTGAAAAAGGAAAAAAAATCCATGTCAAAATAATACAGGTTTTAAATCCTTTTTGTTGAATTTTGAGTAAGAGTCCATAATGAATTGTAACACACTTACTAAACAAACTTGCTTATCATAAAACACTAATAATCAGCAATATACATTGAAAAAAAATAATTTTTTTCATAAGTTGCTGATGTTTAAAAACATATACATTTTTTGGAAAAATCAAGGAAAAAAAATTTTTTTTTTAAGAATTTTTTTTACAAATATTGCTAGACAATTCAGATTGATCCGGACCTTAAAATTAATAATAACAAACCTAAATGAACAGAACACATCATGACGTATGGAATAACTGTCTGCAAATCATCAGAGATATAATTCCCTCCGCCAGCTTTAAAACATGGTTTGAACCGATCATCCCATTGAAACTTGAAAATAATGTCCTTACCATCCAGGTGCCAAGTCCTTTTTTCTATGAATATCTGGAAGAACAGTATATTGACATCCTCAGGAAAACACTCAGGAGGGAGATAGGAACCGACGCGAAGCTGGAATACAACGTCGTGATGGAAAATACCACCTATTCTGATGGTAAGCCATATACTGTAAGATATCCATCAAGGAACAAAACCGATCTTAATAACAAACCGGTTCAGGTACCTTTCGATGTTACCCAGCCTTCAATAAAAAATCCTTTTGTAATACCGGGAATTAAAAAGGTCCATTTTGATCCGAAACTTAATTCTGATTATAACTTCAGCAACTATGTGGAAGGAGAATGCAACAGGCTGGCAAGATCTGCAGGGATCGCAGTAGGGAATAATCCGGGAGGAACAGCATTCAACCCTCTCATGATTTATGGCGATTCCGGTCTGGGTAAAACTCATCTTGCACAGGCAATCGGGATACTGGTGAAAGAAAAACACCCGGATAAAATTGTGCTGTACGTGAATGCCAATAAATTCCAGACTCAGTTCGTTGAGTCAGTCAGGAACAATAACAAAAATGATTTTCTCCATTTTTATCAGATGATTGATGTACTTATACTCGATGATGTACATGAATTTGCAGGGAAAGAAAAAACACAGGATACTTTTTTTCATATCTTCAATCATTTGCACCAGTCTGGTAAACAGCTCATCCTCACATGTGATAAACCACCCGTAGACCTGCAGGGAATGGAGCAAAGACTCCTTTCAAGATTTAAATGGGGGCTTCAGGCCGATCTTCAGAAACCCGATTATGAAACACGTCTGGCTATACTTAAGAAAAAAGCATATAATGACGGCATCGAACTGGCAGAAGAAATATTTGAGTTTCTTGCTGCAAATATCTCAAACAATATCAGGGAACTTGAGGCAGTTCTGATCTCTCTTTATGCCCAGTCTACACTAAACAGGAAAGAGATAACCCTTGAACTGGCAAAACTGATGGTTGAAAAGCTGATAAGTACAGCAAGGAAAGAAATAACAATAGAATATATACAGAAGATTGTATGCGATTATTATAAGATACCAATTGACCTTATACAGGGTAAGACAAGAAAAAGAGAGATCGTCCAGGCCAGGCAGGTCTCAATGTACTTTTCCAAAAGCCTTACGAAAGCTTCGCTTGCCAGCATAGGGTCCCATATCGGAGGAAAGGATCATGCAACGGTCCTTCATGCATGCAAAACTGTAAATAACCTGATTGATACTGATAAGCATTTTAGAAATCAGATAAATGAAATAGAGAAAAAGCTTAAAGTTTAATGTATGGATATAAAGAATTTTGAAGAGAAGTTTTATGAAAAATACGGGAACAGGAATGAAAAACCTGTTCTTTTTTTCTCACCCGGCAGAGTTAATCTTATCGGCGAACACACGGATTATAACGGTGGTTTTGTATTCCCATGTGCCCTCAATTATGGGACATATCTGTTTATAAGAAAAATAAAGAACAATATATTAAGATTCAGCACCCTCAATTTTAATAATGATGAAGAAGCAGAACTGAAAGGATTATTCGTCAATCAGGGCAAAACCTGGATTAACTACCCGCTGGGTGTCGTAAATGAATTCCTTAAAAAGGGCGTTCAGACAGGAGGACTTGAATTTCTTTTTTTTGGAGATGTCCCTAATGGAGCAGGCCTCTCCTCCTCTGCTTCCATAGAAATGGTGACCGCAGTTGCCATGAATGAACTGACAGGTGCAGAGATAGGCACGCTTGATCTGGTAAAGATGTGCCAAAAGGCTGAGAATGAATTTGTTGGAATGAACTGCGGGATCATGGATCAGTTTGCTGTTGGCTTTGGAAAAAAAGATCATGCCATATTCCTTAATTGTGATACTTTATCATATGAAAATGTACCAGTCATTCTGAATGATTGTTCCCTTATCATAACCAACACCAATAAACGCAGAGGACTGACCGATTCAAAATATAATGAAAGGCGTTCCCAATGTGACAAGGCTGTTGAGTTACTTCAGCCTTACAGGAAGATCCGGAATCTAAGTGAACTGACAGCGAATGAAATAACTTTGCTTTCCAATTATATCAGTGATCCGGTTGTGCTAAGAAGGGCGAGGCATGTAATAAGTGAGAACGGAAGGGTTATTGAAGCGGTCAGAGTGCTTAAGGAAAACAACCTGACACGGTTTGGAGAGCTGATGAATGCATCACATGATTCCCTTAAGGATGATTATGAAGTTACAGGTAATGAGCTCGATGCACTTGTTTATGAGGGCAGAAAGCTTCCAGGGGTTATAGGAACAAGGATGACAGGTGCAGGATTCGGAGGGTGTACTGTAAGCATTGTTAAAACCAGAAACTCGGCCGGATTCATGAAAAACCTGGCAGAGGCGTATACCAGACATACCGGTCTGGTAGCTGATTTCTATCAGCCTGAGATTGGTAAAGGTGCCGGGAGATTATAGCTATTTCCTGCCTTTATAATTCTGGGCATCCACATCGCGGACACACCGGAATCCTACAGTGGAACTCCGGTCAAATCCCTGTGATACAAGAAGCATTATCTGAGTCTTGTCCAGCTCCTGAGGTCCGCCCTGGATATACCACCAGCTGGAATCAGGATGATAATAGCTGCCTCCTCTTATAACAGTAAAATAGTAAGATCCGTCAAAATACATATCGTTTGTTGTCTGCCATATATTTCCGACCATATCCATGGCTCCATAAGGGCTTTGTCCCTTAGGAAAGGCATCAACTGGCGTCGGCCTGTCGAATGAATTGTTACAGTATGTCCCGTGGAATTCATTACCCCAGGGCCATTTGCGCTTGTCGGTTCCCTGAGCAGCCAGCTGCCATTCAGCCTGGGTGGGTAGCCTTTTCCCTGCCCATTTTGCATAAGCAAGCATATCATCCCAGCTGATATAAACCACAGGGTATTTGTCCTGTCCCTCCGGGAAGGTACCAGATTTCCAGTTCCTCAGATACCTTGTAGTATCTCTCGGAAAATATCCTGAACTGACAACAAATTCAAAATACTGGGCATTGGTAACAGGGTATTTGTCAATCAGGAAGCTGTCGATCCTGACGCTTCTTCCGCTCACATCAGGGTAAGGAATGAAATCCTCGGTTGTTGACACATCATAGGAGAAATGAGCTGCAGGGATCAGAACCATATCGGCAGAAGCACCTGTTGCCTTCTTAGTTGGTATGACCCTGGTTATAATCCATGGTTTTCCTCCTTTAAGATTAAGAACATTCTCATCCTTCAGCTTCTTATTCTCTAATAGCTGAACAACAATTTTCCCTTCGTAGTACCCGAAAATGTCCCTTACACAAATTACGGTATCCTTAAGCATCCTGAATTCCTTATAAGTGGTTTTATGTGAAGGATTTCCTTTCCAGATGACTACACTACCTGCCCCGGTACCGCTTATTTTCAGTGAATCACCTTTAAGGGCTGATCTTAAAATATCAGGGAATTCAGCTATACAGTCAACCGATCCTTCTCTTCTGGTTCCAGAATATATGGAATTCCAGCTATCTGCCAGGGCGGAAACAACAACCTTCCCGTTCTCAGTTTCAGGTTCCAGGTTTTCATGGTTCCATATCGAAACGAAATGTCTGCCATCATGTTTTTCAATTCTGAAAAGTTTACCCGATACCCCTTCAGGATTCATGTTAAGGATAGTATAAACTGTTTTTTCCCCTGAATTCCACTTATTAATAAAAACATTGTCCATAAGCGTTTCAATAAGGGGTGTCCAGTCAGAATCAAGGAAAGCATCATTATTCTGCCGGAGAATGAAAGTTGTGCGGGCGAGAAAATTCAGGTCGTCATCATAGGTTTCACCTCTTCCGCCCGGACGGCCCAGATGCAGCTCTGTACCGTATCCATTGAAAAATGAAACTGCAATTTCACGATGGATAATATCTTCACCTACGTCGCAAACCCGGAAAATGGCAAAGTCGGATTTTATAAGCTTATTGAGATTGAGCTCAGGACTATAGAATATTGCATTATGAACACGGCCGGATATAATACCGGGCATATCTTTAGTAACTGCCATACCTTCAGAATACATGACAACCCCTTTCCGTACACTGTCAGCAGCTGCCTGAAGCTCAAAGCTTGAGCTTCCTCTTGTATCGAGAACAACGCCATCTGCTTCAGTTTCAGATATGATACGGGCCATACCTTTCAACTGGTTTTCTTTTCTGGTGCTGTTATCCCATGGATTATATTCTATGAAAAACTTTGTACCGTAAGGGCGGGACATCCTTGCAAAACTGCGGAGCTGGCTGGTGCCGCCCGGCAGATCCCTGAACAAATCCCACTGGTTTCTCTGGTCAAGCCCCAGTCGCGGCCATGTAGGCCATAATGCAAATACATCAATGCCTCCGAGTGTTTCAATACTTTTTTTAAGAAAGTCCCCATAGGTATATTTTCCGGAAAGCCTGTCATAAAACTCCCTGTCCCATGCCATCTGAAGAATTATCAGGTAACTATCCCTGATCCAGGCCAGGTCGGGCCTTTCGAAAAGAGTATTGTCAAATTTATCCAGGTCGTATAAATATCTGTCCCTGAACATAAGCTTCAGTCCTTCCTGCCATTCACCTTTGAAAAGTCCTGTATAAATAAGATATTTCACTTTTGATTCAGGGGGTAATACGGTCTCATATCTTCTCTTCAGGCCTTTTTCTGTTAGTTGCCTTCGTGCCAGGGCACAAACTGAAAGACCCTGGTCTGCAAAAAAAGATGAGTATCCCAGTTCCCATGCATTATCAGGCACGATGACTCTTAATGGTCTGAAACCCGGACGGAACAGGCAGGTACGCGCCAGGTCAGAAGGACCGTATCCTGTTATGTAAACCGAGTTTTTATCTTCACCAAAAGGGACAACATTGCTTAAAGTAACTGTATCCTTCCCGGTATTTTCAAAAATTACCTCAGCTGTCCAGTTATCGGATGCCTGAGATCCAAAGCTGCATGTTACACGGACTCCATTTCCGTAAACCCGGGAATATAGTCCGCTATCATTGACCACACTGATATCCGATGAACTAACATATTTGCCATTCAGAAGAAAGCTGAACAAAGGCCTGGAAGGAGCCATCTTCAAAACAGTTCCGTCAGAAAGTGTGAAGCTTTCTGCATTAAATCCTCCAATACCGGAGAGCACAACAGAGCTTATAGATTGTGAGTAGGAAATCGCAGAACAAAATACCAGGAAAATCAAAATATTCCATAGCAATCTGCAAATTTTTAAGGGGTTTGGAAGAAAAAAACTTGACATAAATGGTAACAGGTGGGTGAAACTTACGTTTAAGCTATCAATTCAGGGACTGATAAGCTTGTTTAATATTTTACGCAATATAATACATACCAACCATTTAAAAAACTGTTTGCTACTTTCACGGGCTTATAACTTATTGTAAAATCTTCATATTTTATCATAAATAAATTGTACATTTAAGAATAATTGAAAAGTCATCTGCCGGTATGTCTACTTTAGTCAGGATTATAAAGTACTTTTTGATTCTTTTTTGCATATTGATGATCACGGATTGTGCACCTGTCAAAAAAAATCCCTATATGGAAAAAAGGAAAAAAGCTTCAAGGGTCAATACTTCACAGCTCGGCAGAAACAGGTATTACTTCTCAACAGGATACCAGAAGAAACTTGTAAAGTCCTATAAGAAGAAATGAATGCCCTCTTATTCTTCGCAAACAAAGCTTAATCCATCATAGGCAAGCATTATTCCGCGTGGCAGCTCTTCGGAAACCTTCGAATGAACACCCATCTGGTGACTTATATGGGTAATAAAAGCTTTCTTAGGGGAAATCTCCCTTATGAAGCTAAGTGCTTCCATCAGGCTGAAATGTGAAATATGCTTTTGCTTTCTCAACGCATTAATTACCAGATATTTAACACCAATTAGTTTTTCCTTGCTTTTTTCAGGAATATAATTTGCATCCGTAATATATGCGAAATTCCCTATCCTGAATCCAAAAATTTCGAGTTCCATATGACGGACCCTTACCGGAATTACTTCAATGCCATTTACCCTGAATCCAAAGTCAGGAATTAAATTTAATCTCATTTTAGGAATGCCGGGATAGTGTTTTTCGGAGAACACATACGAAAACTCCCTTTTAATTGCATCCTGTACTCTCTCTTCTGCAAAGATATCTATTGCATCCTGGCTTTTATAATTAAATGCCCTCACATCGTCCATTCCGGCAATATGGTCCTTATGTTCATGAGTTAAAATTATGGCATCCAGTTTCTTCACATTTTCCCTCAGCATTTGCTGACGGAAATCGGGGCCCGCATCGAAAAGAAGGGTAGTTTCACCAGCCTGGAGCAGCAGGGATGCCCTGAGCCTTTTATCGCGGGGATCCTTAGAAAGGCATGTTGTGCAGTCACAGGCAATTACAGGGACACCCTGTGAAGTACCGGTTCCGAGGAAAGTTATATTCACCTTATTTTTTTTCAGGACAAACCTATATTAAAATTCTAATATTGACAACATACCGGCTGTTTAATTGCCATTCAGTGTAGCGGTTATTTTGTTATATTTGAGAAATTGGTTAAACGTGAAAGGTGCTATTTATCTCATACCGGTAACCTTAGGGGACGACGATTATAAAAAGGTGATTCCCGAAAAAGTGCTGGAAATTACCAGGCAGCTCAGACACTTTATTGTTGAAAATACCCGGAGTGCCCGGAGGTACCTGCGTCTCATTGATAAACACTTTCCTGTTGATGAGACACATTTTTATGAACTTAACGAACATACCAGGGATACAGAGCTGAACCAGCTGCTTGAACCGGTCACCAGAGGAATTGATATCGGAATAATGAGCGAGGCCGGGCTTCCGGGTATTGCAGATCCCGGTTCAAAGCTTGTTAAAATAGCCCACCGGCAGAAGATCAGGATCATCCCCCTTTCGGGACCGTCATCAATAATCCTTGCACTGGTATCTTCCGGGTTGAATGGACAGAATTTCTCTTTCAATGGTTACCTGCCGGTCAAACAGGATGCCAGAGAGGCAAAGCTCAGGGAGATCGAGAAGAAGACTCAATCAGGGTATGCACAGATATTGATGGAAACACCTTACAGGAGTCAGAAAATGCTAGAAAGCATACTCGGTACCTGTCATAATGAAACCATGTTATGTATAGCTGTAAACATAACACTTCCTACAGAATCAATAACCACTATGAAGATATCGGAATGGAAAACCCGCATTCCTGATCTCGATAAGAAGCTTGCAGTATTTGTCCTTCAATAAGCCTCTTACTTCTTTCCCACAGAAGGTTTAACTCTCACCAGGCTCACCTCAAAAAGGACCGGCGTATAGGGTGGAATATAATAATTATAATTGCCAAAAGCGAGATATGAGGGGATCAGGAAAACTGCACTTCCCCCTTCGTTCATATATGTTACACCTTCATCAAATCCGGGTATAACGGCACCCTCTTCAACCGGGAAAATCAGGGTATCTGTTGTCCCGTCATTTGAATCAAAAACAGTTCCGGAAAGAGTTTTACCCGTATACAATACATAAGCCGTATCATGCTGTACAAGACCAGGTCCTGTCCCGACAGTAACATCAAAATAATACAGCCCGCTCTCTTTCAGGTTAAAGCTGTATTCAGGATGTACTGCAATAAAATCCTGAATAGTTTGTTTTTCTTCCTGTTCAAATTTTTTCACAGGATTACAGGAAGTACCAAGAATTATCACTGTTATAACCACCAGGAAAAGCCAAAATTTATTTTCTTTTAACATCTCATATTTATTTATTTCATAAACCTATAACCTCAACTTTGTTCATTCGGAATTTTTTGTTTTTATGTTGTAGACAATCACTGCTTTTGCCGGGATTTTCTTACCATCACCCGTCAGACCGTAAGCCAGAAACGGAGGAATTATAAATATTGCCTCTCCGCCTGGTTTTAACAATCTCAAACCCTGATCCAGTCCGGCCTCTATCCTGTTTCTTCCAAGAATGATCTCCTTCGGGCCGAGATCCTTTGAAGAATAACAGGCGGTTCCATCCAGAAGCGAACATTCATACTCCATCACAATCCTTTCGTTGTCAGTAAAATACCGGCCAGTCCCTTCTGTTTTTATAAAGTACCAGAAACCTGCAGGACTTTCAGTCATAGAAAGATCTTTCCTTTCAATATAACTTTCAATTCTTTCCTTATCCTTCTGTACAAAATACCTGTTCAGATCAGCCATTTCCTTTTTCCCCGGGATTGAAATCCTGGAGGTATCTTCCCGTCTGGAATTACACGAAACGGCTATCTGAATTAATAACGCCAATGCAAGTAGTCTTATTGCCATACGCTAATTGTCCTTAAAGAATTGTCCGAAGTCGTTTTTAAGGATTTTGACAAAATATTTTATGGTATTTTCAAGTGAATCAGGATATTCACCTCCTGAAGCATTTTTATGTCCGCCACCCGTAAAATACTTTGATGCAAACTCATTTACCGGGAAATGTCCCCTCGAACGGAATGAAAGTTTAACAAATCCATCCTTTTCAACAAAAAATGCTGAAAATACTATTCCTTTTATTGCAAGAGGCATATTTACAAATCCTTCCGTATCACCTTTTACATAGTTAAAAGAGACCAGGTCCTGTTTTGAAAGATAAATATATGCAGTCCGGAGTTCAGGTAAGAGCACCATTCTCTGGTTCAGGGCAAATCCCTGTAGCCTCATGCGGTTTTCCGAAAAATTGTTATAAACGAGTCCCAGAATCTTTTCCTTTTCAATACCTGTTTCAAGCAGATCGGCTACGATCCTGAATGTCTTGCTGGAATATGATCCATGTTCAAAGTTACCCGTATCAGTTATAATTCCAACATACAATGATTCTGCATAGGCTCTGCTTATAAAATGCCCCCCGCTGATCAATCGGACAAGATCATAAATCAGCTCTGATGTAGCACACTTCGAGGGATCAGAAATTACAATATCTGCAAAACCCGAAGGATCCATATGGTGGTCAATTACTATTTTCCTGGCCTTTGATGATTCAACCAGGTTTTCTGCTTCACCCAGCCTTCCCGGATGATTGAAGTCAAGCATAATTATCAGGTCGGCTGCTTCAAATAATCTTTTGCATTTATCCCTGTTCCTTGTAAATACGCAGATCTGATCAGAACCTTCCATCCATTTCAGAAATTCCTGAAGGTTGTTGGGAACTACCATTCCGGCATTTTTTCCGCGCGATCTGAGATAATGATAAAGTGCTAATTGTGAACCTATTGCATCACCATCCGGATTTATATGGCTGACAAGCAATATATTATCGGATGAGGTGAAAAGGTTCTCCAATTCTTTTGTATATTTGGACAGGTCTAACACCTAATCTGCTGTTTAATAAAGTGGGTAAAGATAGTTAATATTCGTGAAGACAAACTCGTGATGTAAAATTTCAAAATGATCCGCTATGAATGGTGATTTCACGTTTTCAATTATAAAACCAAATGCTGTAAGGACAGGGAAATCCGGTCCTATAATGGCTATGATAAATGAAGCAGGATTTGAGATAGCTGCAATGAAAATGGTAAGGATCACAACTGCCCAGGCTGAGAAATTTTATTCCATTCATAAAGGAAAGCCGTTTTTTGAAAGTCTCATTGAATTTATGACATCGGGGCCGGTCCTTGTCATGATTCTGAAACATGAAAATGCTGTCGAGGAATTCAGGAAGCTGATCGGTGCAACCGATCCTGCAAAAGCTGAACCTGGAACAATCAGGAGAATTTATGCCGTATCGGTCCAGATGAATGCCGTTCATGGATCAGACAGCGATGAAAATGCCCAGGTTGAAGCCGATTACTTCTTTTCCGGATTCGAAAGATACCTGTAATAAACTTTAACCTGCTTTAAGTGTTATCTGCTAAACAGGTTCTCTGAATTTATATGAATCCAAAACATACCCCTGATTTCTCAGACGATAAAATCCTGGAGAAATATTCATCAGCATTCACCCTCTCCGATATGGAAATATTCATATTTCCCGAGCTTTTCTATCCGCTTGTACTTGCCAATATTATGTCCCCGATAATCTGGGGATGGAGATCAGATCCCTGGTTTCATGATATTGAAAAGAAAAGTTTTTCATACAGGGTAAACAGGATTAAACAGTTTATCATTGAAAATTATGTATTTAACCTTGACCTCTCCACCTGGGGACTAACCACAAAAACCAGGGAGATAGACCGGTTCAGAAAGTTTTTCGACATGGATCTCCTTCGGAAATCCAATGCACTTTTCGGATATGAAGGTGACAAGTATTACTTTGATATTGACATCAGGAAGCATTTTGGCCTTGACAAGTTTAATTCCGATATCATACCATACTGGAAAACGGAAACCATCGAAGCGATGACGTCTTTCAGGAATAAGGAAAATTTCTCAACAGGTGCAGGAGAATGTGTTTCTTTATCAGCACTTTATGCTGCCGCTATGTTCGTTATTGGCAGGGTCCCTCTTGAAAAGATATTCCTTATTGCGACCCCCCTCCACTCACAGAATTTCATAACCGAAAAAGACGGATTAATCACAAACAACAGGAGGATCGTTACCAAAAACATGTGGTTTAACGGCACATCACTTTCTGAAAAAGCGAGGCGCGCAATTGAAAATGAAAATGTGACGATAGTATCACATATATCAGGTTATATTCATATGATATATAAGGATGCAACTATCAGTAAGGAATCATATGATTTATTCAGTGCACGGCTGCGTGAGTTTCTTAAAACTGAACTTAGCAAGCAGATCTTTATAAACTTCCTCCGGTTCAAATCAAAATATAAATCACATTTCCAGTATAAATGCGACTGTTCCGGCACCATAAGATATATCTCGCTGGAGAAGATGTTTGAATATGAACATACCAGCAAGTACAGCGTCAACTGCGAAACACGGCATAGCCTGGTTGAGGAGATCGAAGGTGATGAGTTTCACCTCAGCCCGCTTCAGGGTAAAATGTTTCTTAATGATATCGAGGATATACTGGATAACAATAGGGGAAAGAGTCTTAAGGAAATTGAGAACATAGTTTTTCAGATAAACGGTCATATTCCGGGAGAAACAATCCGGAAGATGTTTAATGATCTTTCAATGTTCCTTTCAACTGATCCTAAAATTCCTGACAGCAGGAAAAATTATGTTGAAACCAGGTTCCCTGAGATATCAGTAAATGATAACAGGGAAGAAATAATAAACACGATATTCACCAACAGCTCTAAATCAGAAGCAGAGCGTCTTACGACTTACGTGTACCGGCAGATGGACAGGATAAACTGGCTTCCTTTTATAAAAGCAGCTATCGAACGTAATCCGGTGTGTCTTGAAGAACTGAAGGGGATGAGTGCCGATGAAGTCTACAGGATATTAAAGGAGATACCGGATATTTCAATTTATGATGAGAACAGACTGGCCCTTCCCGATGAAATCTGGAATTTCCGGCGGGGCGACGGAATTGAAAAAGCGCTGCTGATGGGGGATTTTATCCTTCAGAAGGACAGCAAAGAAACTTTGTCGATTGAAATAAACAATAAAGATGTCATTCTGACCATTAAACAGAAGCATTATAATTTCACCTCAAATAAATCTCTGAGAAAGCACCTTCAGTTATCGTACAATAACTACATGATCGAATAGCCCGGCAAGCCCCCTTCCGTGGGATCCGGAGGGCAATTTATCTGAAAACAATATCCTTTATCACCTCTGATCCTGCCTTTTCATTAAGCTTATCCTTAAGCGCCTGACGAAGCATAAGCAATTCATTCCTTACGACCGATGAATTCAGATGGACATAAAGGATGTGTTCCCTGATATAGATTTTTGTGGTTCGCGATGATATGGCTTTTCCGACACACTCTTCCCACGAGTTAATAAGATTGATCTCACTGAGCTTACCCTCAAAGTTCATCTCTTTGATATAATCCTTAATAGCTTCTGCCAGTGATATCGTTTTATTGCGTCTCATTATCTTCAATTTCCGCTTTGAACTATCTCAACTACCTCGTTCCCGATTATGCTGAAAAGCTTATACCGGGTCTGATGAGAAGAGAGGATCTCATGAAGCCTGCTCTGATGTGTATCGGTCATGAAGATCTGGCCGAATCTGTGGTTTCCGACAAGTCTTATAATCTGTTCCACCCTTTCAGCATCGAATTTATCAAATATGTCATCAAGAAGGAGAATCGGCGAAATGCCTGATTTCCGTTTTATATAATCAAATTTAGCAAGCTTCAGGGCAACGAGATATGATTTTTGCTGACCCTGGGAACCAAGTGATTTGACCGGATGCTGATTCATCTCGAAAAGGAGGTCATCCTTGTGAATGCCAATTGTCGTGTATTCGAGAAACCGGTCCTTATTAACAGAATCTTTCAAAGCATCTCCGAAGTCCCCTTCAGCCAGGTGTGAACGGTATGTGAGCTTCACGTTTTCCTTTCCTGAAGCGATGAGATCATAGTTCTCCTGGAAAACCGGGATCAATTCATCCACAAGCATTTTCCGTTCGTTATAAACGTATGTCCCGTACCTGACCAGCTGTGAATCCCATATTGTAAGAGCATCGATATCAAATTTATTTTGCGATTTGAAATCTTTCAGCAATCTGTTCCGGTGCTGGAGCGCCTTACTGTATTTCAGTACAGAATCAAGATACTGAGCATTATACTGGCTGATTATCTTGTTAAGAAATTTCCTTCTTTCTTCGCTCCCTTCCGAGATCAGGGCACTATCTGCAGGAGAGATCATTACCACCGGATACCTCCCGATATGATCGGACAGTTTCTCGTATTCCTTTCCATTCTTCTTCATTACCTTCTGCTTCTGTCGCTGAAAAGCGCAAAAGATCTGATCAATATCGCCATCCCTGTCAAATGTCCCTGAAATTATGAAATAGTCCTCGCCATGATGAATGCTTATGCTGTCAATATTATTAAAAAAGCTTTTTGTGAGCGACAGGTAGTGTATTGCATCAAGAATATTAGTCTTTCCAACACCATTATTCCCTACCAGACAGTTAATTTTTGGTGATAATTCAAGATCAGCCTGGTAGTAATTCTTAAAGTTGGTAAGCAGGAGTTTCTTAAGGTACATAGACTGGGGTTAAATGGTACAATGGTATAATAGTATAATGGCATCTGGGTTTTACGGTTTAATGCAATTGCAAAATTACAAAAAGAATCAAACGATTAATGAGAATAAATATATCCCTGATATTCAATATAATAATTTGTAAAGCCCGAATTTTGCTTTTTTTATTTAATTGTTTTAAAATAGTTCGAAAAAAATTACTTTTGCGGTGGTAAATTTTTAAGTTATTATTAATCACTCGTATGGCAAAAAAGACAAAAGAAGGTAATCCGCAAAGCCTTAAAAATGTTGAGGAGACTCTGACAAAAACCGAGCAATTTCTTGAACAGAACTATAAATCAGTACTATACGTATTAGGTGCCCTGGCTGTGCTGGTAGGGATATTCTGGCTTACAAAGATATACCTTAACAAGAGAAACGATGAAGCTCAATCGCAGATGTATCAGGCCGAAAGGTATCTGGAAATGGATTCGATCAAACTTGCTTTGAACGGGGATGGCAATTACCTGGGCTTTCTTGATATAGCAAACGATTATAAATTCACCAATGCCGGAAACCTGGCAAGGTACAGTGCTGGTATCTGTTATCTGCATCTGGGACAATTCCAGGATGCTCTCGATATGCTTAATAAGTACTCCAAAAAAGATAAGGTTATAGGATCCCTTGCTACAGGCGCTGAAGGCGATGCATATGTCGAGCTTGGCGACCTCGATAAAGGTGTAAGTAAATATCTCGAAGCTGCCGACTATGCTTCAAATTCGTTCAATACACCATTCTTCCTTATGAAAGCGGGTGAAATTTATGAAATGAAAAATAATTACCCTGAAGCGCTTAAAATGTATGAACGGATTCAGAATGAATATCCGGCAAGCAATGAAGGCCTTTCAATTGACAAATATATTGCCCGGGTTAAGACCTTTATGCAAGAATCCTGACCTGGATTAATATGTAAGCTCCTGTTCATCCGGCGGATATTATTTGCGGATCGGGTTATTATATTGTTTATCATGTCAACAACCAATTTTTCAGATTACGATCAGGCTGCTATTCCTGATGCCGGCCACATGAGATTCGGAATTGTTGTCTCCGACTGGAACAGTGATGTGACCGGTGCATTACTTGAAGGTGCGAAAAAAACCCTTCTGAAACACGGGGCATTTAAGGAAAATATTATTACTATACATGTCCCGGGGAGTTTTGAGCTTACACTGGGAGGTCAGTTCATGGCTGAATATGAGGATCTTGATGCAGTTATTTGCCTTGGTTGTGTGGTGATGGGTGAAACTCCGCATTTCAATTATATCTGCCAGAGCGTTACACAGGGAATAACCCAGCTTAATCTTGATTATAATATACCTTTTATTTTTGGAGTCCTGACAACAGAAACGCATCAGCAGGCTGCCGACAGGGCCGGAGGCAAACACGGCAATAAAGGCGACGAAGCGGCTGTTACAGCAATAAAGATGGCAGCTCTCCAGCGGGGGATGGAAAAATAGCTTATCTGAGAACCTTCCGGACAAATGCAACAGTGAAATAGGACATCATAAATACTCCCATAAATCCTTCTATCCCGGAAAATATCCTGCTTACACCCATGGGATAGACATCACCATACCCGATTGTAAAGAAAGTTATAGCACTGTGGTAAAATGATTGCAATAACGGTGAAAGCCTGTCAGGATTTCCGACTGAAGACATAGTTTGACCTGCTCCCGTTAGGTCGAGAATAAAATAAAGAATTCCGAAAAAGAGCCAGAAAATTAATACGCTCAATAATACCCGTCCGGGCGATGTGGCATAAAGGCCAATCTTGTCAAATACGAGCCATTTGAAACTATGGGGTACGTAGCTTGCAATCCTGGCAATGCCTCCTTCTTCACTTTTTTCGGTAAGCCATGATTTTGATTCATATCGTTTAAACATAATATAAGCTTCGTCTTCATCATCGTATTTGCCTGTGCTATTGAAGTTCTCTTTAAGGATCCTGAATTGTTCGGCTTTCTGTCTGAGGGTGGTTCCCTCCTGCTCTTCAATGACTTTTTTACATTTGTTCTTAGCCCAATCGATATAGATTTTTCCGATAAGCCGCATTCCCGAAATGTCGAGGATTGCAATGTCTACAGGAAAATCATAAGGTTCCAGATCAACGATATCGCGGACAATTGTATCTGAAATATCAAGCATTTTTGTCCTTGAAACACGAAGATCGAGATAATGGTTGAGATGGCATGATTTGAGCGAAATAGTCCGGAATGCAGATTCATAAAAAGAGACATCCCCGTTCCCGAAGTCAGTTTTCTCAAAACTAATTTCAGTATCTTCCATCTCCATCAGGTTGAAGTTTTTGTTACCGGTATGCATTTCTGCTTTTCTGAACTGTATCTTACCTGCTTTGCATGAGGCGCCTTCAAAGGTTACTTCACCGTTTCCGAATACCGATCTGTTAAAATTAACCCTGCCGGTGCCGAACTCGACTGTCCTGAAATCAACTCTGCTGTTGCCGAACTCTGTCCTTTCAAACATTATATCACAATCTCCAAAGACTGAATAATGAAAATCGACTTTCCCTCCGGCAATTCGAGTTACCTTGAAATTGAACTTGCCGCTGTTAAACCGGGTATTAATGAAAAGAAGCTCACCGCTGTTGAACTCAGAATTTGCAAAGCTCACCTCCCCGTTCCCGAACTGAATATCCTGGAAATCTTTTATGCCGTCCTTTACAACAGTATTCCTGAACAGGAAATCGCCTTCTCCGAAAGTCGAACCATTGAATTCAATATTCCCATCACGGAAAAGAGCATTTGAAAAGTTCACATTTCCCTTTCCGAATACGGAACCCGCAAAGACAACTTTTCCTTTTGCAAAATGAGTCCCGTCAAAACTGACTCCCCCGTCTGAAAATAGCGCATGTGAAAAATCGTTACATATTTTTGATTCGAAAAAGGCATTCTTTGCTGAAAACCCATTTAATGGAACAGGTACTTTCTTCTCAATGTTATTAAATCTCCGGTAGGCTGAAAGGGAAAAATCTGAAATATAACAATCGTCCAAATTAATATCTTTACCCTCTTTAATAAGTTCATAAATAAGTTTTACATCAATTACTCCAAATAACTGTGTGTCTGTTTCTTTACCGGTAAAATCAATAAATGTTATTATCGCGGTTTTGGGGTATTTCCTGCCATCATCATTGACAAATTTGACATCTTTGATATCAACCCTGTAATTAGCATATTCTGTCGTCATTTTACCTGATGTTAACCTGACTCTAATTTATGAAAAAATACGATCCTCAATCCATGACTACCGCATACATAATCCCCGGTAAGGACAGTATGAGCATTTATTTCTCTTATCGGGAGTCATTCTAAAGTTTTCTTCCGGACTGAAAATTGACTTTACAGCTCCCTTAAGTCCTTCTATGAATTCGTCCCTTACTTTTGAATAATCATCAACAAAAAATCCATCTTTTTTCGAAACTTTAATGTATAGCTTATCATTTACATTTTCGGAAGCAATTTTTTTCACTTTATAAACTGAAGGCATAACATGCGAACCAGGCTTACCCGCCAGGTAACCTTCACAGTAAAGCAGAGTCTGAAGCCAGCCGTCAGAATCTTTTTGTCTGTCATCTTCGAAGAGAAAGCTGACTGAAGCTATTGAATCAGAAGTAGTTCCGGTTTTATAATCAACAATCCTCGTAATTCCGTTTTTCATATCCACCCTGTCGATAATGCCTCCAATTGCAACAGTCCTGTCAGATCCGCCTTCAGCAAATGAAAGTTTAAAATCGACAGGCTTTTCTACTGCGCGGATTTTAAAAGGGGCAATCCGTATGTCAGCTTCAAGGATCCTGGAGAGGTATATCTGCAAAACATTCTTTACAATCGTTTCGTTAATGGCTAAGAGTGAATCATTCCCTTTTCTGAATTTTTCATGAATGGTAGAACTGATAAGTTCAGAGACAGGTATATTATTATTCAGAAATGGGCTTATATCATCAGGTCGAACCTCCCTGCCGGCGAATCCTTCATAAAACGTTTTCATGCATTCATGAAGGAGGATCCCGAGCACCGAGGGATCAATTTCTTCGGTGATACGATCCGGTTCCTTCAGTCCGCTGACATAACGGTAATAAAATTTCATCCGGCAATGAAGCCACAAATTGATGGCAAGCGGCGACAATTTATTCCTGCCATTATCAACCGAAAACCTGGAATAGAGGAGCCTGTTATGTTCCGCTGTCCTTTCAACAATCGTCCCGACAGACATTGGATTCTTTATTTCGAAGTTAAGGTTAAGTAAGTCGGGAGTCAAATAAGTATCATATTTCATCTGCTGCAGGAACCTGCTCATCTCTCCGCTTCTCAGGCCTTCCGGATTTGAGTTATATATGAGGGTCACATTTTCTGCCCTGTGCAGGAGCCGGTAAAAATGGTACGCGTAAATAGATTCCTGGTGATTTATTGACGGGATCCTGAAAGCTTCCCTCAGGCTGAATGGAATAAATGAAGAGGCTCCGGTGATTGAAGGCAATATCCCTTCATTAACTGAAAGTATTATGAGGTTTTTAAAATCAAGGGTCCGGGTTTCAAGTATACCCATGATCTGGATCCCGGTAAGAGGTTCTCCTGAAAAAGGTACCGACTGGGCTCTGAGTAACCTGTCCAATATCTTCGACCACGTTAAAACAGTAAAAGTGATATCGCTTTTTGAAGAAACCTCCATCAGCCGGTTAATGGAAAGTATAGCCCTGTAAATGAATTCATTCCTTATACCTGAAGGAAGAATTTCTCCCGCAATTTTATCATTATTTTTTGGTTCAGACGTGGCTATAAGTGTCAGTATTGACTTCAGATATTCCGATGTTTCGGATATTTTTGTTGGTTTCCGGAATATTATGGACAGGATCTCATTGTCGGCAAACCTCCCTGCCGGGATCATGAAAAGATTCCTCTCATTTATTTCCATGACTATCTTTTCCCCTGTACCGTTAATCATATCGCCTATCAGGCTGTTTTTCAGAATTGCAATAACATCCCTGAAGTTGAAATGAGCCTCTCCATTTTTAATTTGAGCATTTTCCTGCATTTCAAGGAGAAGTCTGATAAGCGAATAAACTGAAGTCTGTTTCAGGGGGTAGCCCATAGTTATATTTACATCGGGCAGGTTTTCCGGCAGGCTTGTCAGAACAGGCATCAACAGGTTTTCATCACAGAGTACCACAGCAGTCTGATGAGCGTAATCCACTGACAGACCTGTTAATTCACCCAGCAGACGGGTCAGAAGCTTTACCTGAGCAATATCTGAGGAGGTATCGATTATTCTGCGCTTAATATTTCCGGTATTTGCCGACAAACAGGTATCATATTCCCATCCGGCGGGCATATCGTTACCAAAGGAAGCCAGGTTATCTTTAAGGAAATATCCGGCGGAATTAAGCTTTCCCGGACTTATATAAGAATTATCATAATCCCAGTAGAACCGTGCTTTTCTCTCAGCTTTCAGTCCGGACATAATTTCTTTCTCGCATTCATTCAATGCATTGAATCCAATGAAATGAAACATATCCCAATCCTTCTTCAAAGGCTGTTTCCATGATCCTTTTTCTATAACATCCCTGAATAACATGCCTTCATAAGCAAGATTGCTTTCTATAAGGTTCTTCCTGAAACCTGTATAAATATCAAAAAGGCCTGACCAGATACTTAGAAACTTTATTTTCTCATCTGTTTGCTTTTCAGGGTTGAAGTTTACCCAGAATTGTTTTATAATCTCACCCTGCTCCGGGGAAAGGCCTCCGAACTGCTGGTCAATTCTTTTCAGGTCATACACATTTCTGAAAAGCTTCCCGGCATCCACAAGGTATTTATCCACATCATCAAAATCATTCAGAAGCATATCACCCCAGAAATAAAAATCGTCAAAACTTTCCTTAGTTTTAGTTATTGTGCTATAAACCCTGTAAAGCTCAAAAAGAAGAATTTCATTTTCCCCCAATTGAAGCTGAGAATACGATCTGAACAGATCATTTATAGTTATTATTGAAGGAGTCCATACGGGTCCTTTTAACCCTTCAGCCAGGTATTTCAGGAAAAACAGACCGGCTCTTCTCCCCGGGAAAACCAGGCAATGGGAATTCAGATTATTACCAAATTCCGAGTAAAGTGATTTTGCTATATGTTGTAAAAAGTACTCCATTACAAGTCTTGTGATCTGTTAGTGAGTCTGCCCTGCCAGGTATTAAGGTCTTCAAGCCTTTTTTCAATGAGATTAATAATCTGGTCGCTCCTTTTTTCCCCCACCTCTCCCCTTCCAGAAACCGTGGGGGAACCTCTCCTGTGAATCTTTCAATGACAATCGCCGGATTGAGTCTTTCCATAAAACTGACAATAAAATCAAGGTAATCATCCAGGGAGAAGAGATGGAAATCCGACGGATTTTTCCGGAATTCATCTTCCAAAGGTGTTCCCCTGATAATCTGAAGCTGATGAAATTTAACACTTCTCAGAGGCAATTCTGATATTACTGAAGCTTCCTCAAGCATTTCTTCGCGAGTTTCTCCGGGCAGTCCGAAGATAAAATGTGCACCGGTGTTTATTCCCCTTTCGGAGGTCATCCTGACAGCTTTCTCAGCCTCTTCAAAAGAGTGACCCCGGTTTACCCTCAAAAGAGTTTTATTATAGCATGATTCAATTCCGTATTCCACTGCAATATAATATTTGCCAGCCAGGTCTTTCAGGTAATCAAGCTTTTCCTCATCAATACAATCCGGTCTTGTCCCTGTTATCAGGCCGGCAATACCGGGGTAATCCAGGGCTTCACCGTAAAGGCGCTTTAATGTCTCAACCGGAGCATAGGTATTTGAATAAGCCTGGAAATAAGCAAGATAAGAGTCAGCCCTGCGGTATCTGTGCCTGAGAAAATCTATTCCTTCTTCCAGCTGCTGTGAAACAGACTTTTCAGGAAGACAATATGAAGGATTAAAGGCTTTATTATTACAATAGGTACAGCCACCCGAGCTTTTTGTCCCATCCCGGTTTGGACATGAGAATCCGGCGTCAATGGATACTTTCTGGACTCTTGATCCGAAAATGTTCCTGAAATAGTCAGGGTAGGCATTGAACCTTCTCTTATTGCCCCATGGATACAAATTATTATATGAAAGGAGTTCCGGCATCAGACTGTGACAATCTTATTTATATCGACATACCAGAGGAAAGCATCTGTTTTTTTGAATCCCATCCCGTTCAACAGCTTGCAGTATTGCCTGACCTGGCTGGCATGCTGCGGGTTTTCCCCGCCAAATTTAAAATCGACGATTACCGCTGTGTCATTATTTATTATTATCCTGTCAGGTCTCAGTGTATTTCCGGAAGGCAACAATATTCCGGATTCTTTCAGGACTTTTATTCCGGGCCTGAACCACTCTGAAACAACCGGACCTGATATGAGAGTTTTAAGCTTCGATTCAAGAAGATCAGATTCTGACTCCAAGATCTTCCCTTCATGCACTAACCTTTTCACAGCAGAGGGAATATCCTCCTGTGTATCAATGCCTTCGAATATCTCATGCATTAAATTCCCATAACTGATCTTACTGGTCAAAGCCTGGCTGCCTTTCGAAAAATAATTTTCACCATGTAGTTTTAGCCTCAGCGAACCTGGTCTGGAACTCACAATATAGCTTCCTGTTATTGAATTTACATTTCCGGGGGATTCTTTTCTGACAAGGGCGAATTCACCAAATTCAAATACCCGGGTTTCAATATTGTAAAAGTTCCCGGTAGGGAATCCTCTGTCACCTGCAAAATTTTCCTCTGTAATCAGGGCTTCCTTTAAGACTCCGGCAATTCCGCTGTTAGGACCCGGAGATTCGGGTGCAAAGCCATATATAGAATCAACCGCCCTGGTCATGGCTACATAAAGCAAATTGAGATTATCAAGGTAAGCAGCATATTTTTCCTGCAAATAATCGTCCGCAAAGATAGTTTTCTTAAGGTCTGCCAGGTATCTCACCGGGACAATACCCAGGGTACTAAATGGAGCCACTCCCGGTTTCAGCCATAATACCGGGTGCTGACTGATTTTATGGTCCAGGTTCCAGGATATAAACGGAATTATTACGACGCCGAATTCCAGCCCTTTCGATTTATGAATAGTAAAGATCCTGGCCGCATCATTTGCAGATGGCAGGGTTACCGATTTCGAGCTTCCGGTCGTTTCCCACCAGTCAAGAAATGATTTAAAATCAGCGTTTTTTGTGCCGGAGAAATTCAACACCAGATCCTGAAAGGTATTCAGGTATGAAACATTCCAGGGATATTTGCCGATTCCAAAGAAACCAATTATACTTTCGGTTGCTTCGAATAATGTCAGATGGCGGGCATGCTCCAGGAACAAAGCATATCCTTCCGGAAGGAGAGTGTTTTTGCCTTCACCAAAGCCGGTAGTAATAAGTGCAACATTATCTGAGTTTTCCTTTCCACAGGAGAGAAGATAGAACCTTACCATCAGTGCCATGCTGATCATGTCATCGGGGTCATCAAGAAATCTGAGAGCTGAAATAACAAATATTACCGCGTGAGAATTGGAAAGGAGCAGCGAGTCGTTAGACACTATATTAAATCTTTTTCTCCCGGGGGGCAGGGAATTGTTGTAACCGATCATGGTATTAAGCACATCTGCCCCATCCCGGCTTTCTCTGACCAGGATGCCGATATCGGAAGCATTATAACCTTTATCCAGATAGGTTTCAATTACTCCGGGAAGCTTTTCAAGTACAGTTTCGCGCCAGCTTTTTCTGATCTTTTTTCCACTTCTCCTGTCCGTAGAATCTTCGTCTTCCTTCTCATCTTCAATAAATTCAATCCTTACATAACCACCGGGTCTGTTACATGGATCTTCCTGAACAGCTTCCTGGTAGAGCTCTGAAAATTTCAGCAAATATTCATCTGATAATGCTGACCGGTCAAGCTGAACAGGTATAACTGAAAAGACAGAATTGTTGAATTTTATGATATTTGAACGGCTTCTCCAGTTGGTCTTCAAAGGTTTATTTATTATCCTCCTGTTGTCGCCCGCATCATCCTTAATTTGCCGGAGAATCTGCCAGTCGCTGTTGCGGAACCTGTAAATTGATTGTTTCACGTCTCCCACTACAAGATTATCATGTCCGTTCCCCATGCTCTCTTCTATCAGGGTCCTGAAATTGTTCCACTGGAGACGGGATGTATCCTGGAATTCGTCAATCATATAGTTTTCGTACCTGTTACCTATCTTTTCGTAAATAAATGGGGCCTGGTCGCCGCCTGTGATAAGGCTGAGGAGCTCTCCGGCATCAGCTATAAGGAAGCTGTTTCCGGACGAAGAAATATCGCGAACTTTTACCAGTACATCAGAAAGAATACCGAGCGCATATATGTTCTTAAGTATTGCGTCTGCTGTCTTATAAGCTTCAAGATTCTGATTATAGAAATCGACTGCCCCTCTCAGGGCACTCTCCAGACCATTTTCTATTGCCTTCTGAAGGGCATGATCTATTGCACCTGAAGCCCACTTTGGCGGGTCGGCAAGTGCTTCCCTGACATAACTGTTTGGTTCCGGGAACTTCCCTCCTTCCAGGGCTCTGATATAACCCGGGACTCCCCTGGTCTTATAATAAAACATATCATCTGATAATCCGTAATCAGAATAGATCTTCATGCATTTCTCACCAAACTTCTTCAAATCCGATTCGAACGAAAATCTGACCGATTTAAGCTTACTGATATAGTCAAGAAGAAAATCTTTGTCTTCAAGCTTTGATTTTTCCTCTGAGGAAAGAATCTTAAATTTTTCCCTGAAAAGCTCTTCAGCCAGCTTCATAATCTCACCTTTAAGGTTCCAGGTCTTTTCATCATCAAGATTAGCTGTCACATAGTTTTCCAGCCATTTCCCGAGCTGCCCGCCGGCAGCCGCTGAAGCAATCATTTGATCAACCGCCTGTGAAAGTATTTCGCTGTAATCCAGCTCAATACTAAACCCTGAATGAAGTCCGTGCTCCCTGGCAAATGCCCTTATAACCTTTTGAAAGAATGAATCAATGGTGCAGACCGAGAACCTGGAGAAATCGTGCAATATTGAAAAAAGTATTTCGCCGGCTTCATGCCTCAGTACCGGTTCCGTTTTGCCTGTTTCATTAATGAGATCGGTAAGATATTCCGATCTGGCACCCGTAGCCAGGCAATGTAACTGGTCAAGGATCCTGCCTTTCATCTCGGCAGTTGCTTTATTGGTAAATGTTACTGCAAGTATTTTCCTGTAGCTGTACTTTGATTTAAACAGCCTGGCAAGATATATTCCGGCAAGTCTGAATGTCTTTCCTGATCCTGCGGATGCGCTGTATATGGTCAAAGTTCCTTGTCCCATAGCGTAAAATTATCATTTTTACCTCAGGTATCAGCTTTGTAGGAAATTAATGTCTTGCAGTTCCCGATTCGTTTCACTCTCGGGATTTGGCTTCGCCGAGCTTCGGTTCGTCACTTCGTTCCTCAACTTGCAGTCGTGCCATCTTATGCGAAAAAGATAATTTGCTTCCCTTTTATTAACTTTGCGGTCGTGAAAAAGAAAGTAATCGTTGGTTTATCCGGTGGCGTGGACTCAAGCGTGGCTGCATGGGTACTTAAGGAACAGGGATATGTGGTGGAAGGACTTTTCATGCGGAACTGGAACGATACTACCGGATTGCTTCAGGGCGAATGCCACTGGGAGGATGACCTTATGTTTGCCGAAATGGTGGCCAGGAAGCTTAAGATACCTTTTCATTTTGTTGACCTCAGTGAAGATTACCGCAAGAGGGTGGTCGATTATATGTTTTCAGAGTATGAAAAAGGCCGTACCCCTAATCCTGATGTCCTTTGTAACAGGGAGATAAAGTTTGACTCCTTTGCAGCCGAAGCACGGAAGATTGGCGGCGATTTTATTGCTACAGGGCACTATTGCAGGAAAGAAATAATAAATGTAAATAATACACTTATATACAGACTGCTTGCAGGCAGGGACGACAATAAGGATCAGAGTTATTTCCTGTGCCAGGTGAGCCAGGAGCAGCTTGCCTGCTCCCTTTTTCCCATCGGAGGAATGACAAAACCTGAAGTCCGGAGTGTTGCAGAAAAGCTTAAGCTGCCTACTGCCGGGAGAAAGGATTCCCAGGGGATATGCTTTGTTGGAAAAGTCCATTTGCCAACCTTCCTGCAGCAGAAGCTGAAGGCAAAGAAAGGAGATATAATAGAAATCTCAGGGTCAGGTGATTTCAGGGAATGGCATACCGGGCACCCTGAGATGAACTGCATTGAAGGAGAGCTCCTGGAGGCTGCAGCTCCATATAATTATGCTCCTTCAGAAGGGAAAGTCATAGGTAATCATAATGGTGCACATTTCTTTACTGTTGGTCAGAGAAAAGGGATCAATGTCGGAGGGTATAAAGATCCTCTTTTTGTAATAGGGACAGATGTTGAAAAAAATGTTCTGTACGTCGGAGAAGGGCAGTCGCATCCCGGGTTATACAGGAAAGGTCTGTTTATAAGGAGCGATGAAGCGCACTGGATAAGGACCGACCTGGCTATGAAAGAAGGTGATGCACGGGAGTACCTGGTAAGAATAAGATATCGTCAGCCGCTTCAGAAAGCGTGCCTGTATATGAGAAAGAGCGGCATTTATATCATATTCAATAAATTACAGCGGGGCATAGCTCCCGGGCAGTTCGCAGCGTGGTATGACGGGGATGAGGTACTGGGATCAGGGGTAATTCATAATTAGGGCAGGGATTGGCAATTACTGTCATGCAGGTCATGCAGGTCTTGCAGGTCTTGCAGGTCTTGCTCGACACTTAACATCGCACTCAGGAAAATGAATTTATTCTGCCGTTTTTACCATCAGCTGTTCCATCAGCGTTTCGAGTCTTTCTATCCTGGAATTCTGTGAGTCGATTACCTTTTGCTGTTCCTTGATTGCTTCCAGCAGAACAGGCGTGAGCTTTGAATAATCCACCATTTTATAGCCGAGGTCATTTATCGAAACAAGCTCCGGGAAAACTTTTTCCACATCCTGCGCTATCACTCCGATCTGTCTTCCTGACTTTAGCATCAAACCAATTGTATCAGATTGTTTCCATTCGAAGTAAACACCGGAGATTTGATTAATATATTCCGTCACATCTTCAAGCGCTGTGATGTTCTCTTTTAACCTGATATCAGAAACTGTTCCTATTGTACCGGTATATTCAACATCACCATTTACCCTGAAGTCTTTTGTTGTGAAATTTCCATATACAAGCGGTGTGGCTTCAGAATTGTTATTGATATACAACAGGTTGGAACCTGTTTCATTGTATCCTGCCATGTTCCCTATAAAAACATTCGAAGTACCATTATGCGAATATTTTCCGGCCTCAAATCCTATCAGCACATTATTTGATCCGACGCCATCCCCTCCATAAACTGTGCCTGACCCTGCATGGTCGCCAACTACTACATTATTGTTTCCGCTCTTGAAATATGCCCCGGCGCCACCGCCGATGTAAATATTGTTCTCTCCGGCCGTATTACCGTACCCGGTAAGGTTGCCGAGAAAGACATTGCCGCTTCCCTCAGTATTTTGAATGCCGGCAGCGACTCCGACAAATGTATTATGTCCACCGTTAGTATTTGCAACTCCTGACTGATGTCCAATAAAGGTATTCATAGAAGCCTGGTTGTTCATCCCGGCCTCATATCCAATCAAAGTATTATTATCGCCATATAAGCTTGAATAACCTGCTTTATACCCGAAATAGCAGTTCCATTTGCCATGCTGGTATACTCCCGGGGCATTGTTTCCGATATTGCTGAAACCAGCCTGATACCCGACAAATGTATTATCGCTTCCCACCTTGTTCGAATAACCGCTCTGGTAGCCGATAAAGATGTTATAACTACCCCCCGTTGTTGCCTTGCCTGCCTGATATCCTACACTTGAATTGAATTTGCCGGTATCAATATTCATTCCTGATTCATGTCCGATGAAATAATTTTTTGGAGTGAGGTCGACAAATGGAACTGCGGATCCTTTAGTCTGATCAAATCCACCGACAGCAAATCCTCCTTTTACCCCCTTCTGGAGAATGTTTTTCATATTTATCTGTGTGCTTGTGGGTGTGACAAAGAGATAATCCTGAGGTGACGCCTTTGTCATATCATATCCGCCAACCGCAAATCCGCCCTTAAGACCTTTGGTAAGCGGATCACTGTCAAAATAGATCCGTACCGAGTCGCGGGTCACCCGGAGGTATTCCTCAATCGATTTGGTATTGTCAAATCCACCCACAGCAAATCCGCCCTTGGTCCCCTTGGCCCGGTCGTCAATATAGATCCTGACACCTTCGTTATAAACCCCGAAAATTGTCTGACCGTCCTTATTTTTTACCTCAAACAAAGCATCTTCAGGAGATGTGGTTGTTCCTTTGATATCAAGCTTCCCGACAGTACCTGCGAGATCGCCTGCAACCATAGTATAAGGTACACTCCAGAGCCTGGTATTTCCCATTATCAACCAGGATCCCTGGTAATTTATCTGCACTCTCAGGAGCAGAGGTGATGATTTCCAGTCTATCTCAGAGAAATTCTGTACTGGTCCTGCCTGCCATAAACCAGTCCCGATAACAAGGTTAAAAACTCCATTTACATCAGTTTTTACATCAGTATGAAGCTCTTCCCAGATTAATACCGGTGTCGGGGCATCAGAAAGAATAGCCATTTTAACCTGGATGCCGGTATTGGAAACCGGAGCCCCTGTTGTGGTATGAGCAACCGCCTGGTAATTAAATCCCTGGGGGATCTGGGAAGATAAAAGATAAAAGATAAAAGATAAAAGAAAGGATAAAATGAGTCTGGTTTTCATGATATAAAGGCTTAACGGCGCAAGGGTTCAATGGCTCTAAGGCCTTGGTCCCATTGCCTGGTTAATTAATTGAGAACTTTATTTATTGAAGCAAGTTAATGCAGAATATGGAACAAATCAATCTTTTTAACGATTGATCCTCTTCTTCCCGACCAGTTTCTCAAGCTTTTCAATCCTTTCATTCTGAGCTTCGATCTGCCTTTGCTGTTCCTTCATTCCTTCGAGAAGTATAACTGTCAGCTTCTCATACGAAACAGCTTTATAGCCCTTATCATCCGTTTTAACAAGCTCAGGGAATAGTTTTTCAACATCCTGGGCAATCAGCCCGATCTGTCTCTCGCTGTCAAAATTCATTTCAGGATAATCATCAGTGCGCCAGTTATATTTAAAACCCTGCAGCTTAAGTAGTTCAGCCAGATTATCCGTAAGAGGTTCCAGGTCTTTTTTCCATCTTGAATCTGAACCCTGGTATAATGTAGCATAAGCAGTTCCGAGGACATACAATTCATATGCTGAGCTGGTTCCTGTGGTTCCTACAGAAACATGATCGCCGAATACATTATAGGTTCCGCCAAAACCCCAGCTGAACGTCGTCCCGTCATACCATAAAGCTTCATCATTGCTCACATACATTGCAATACCTGTTGTTCCCCTGTTAAGATTAATATAATTGTTCAGGTTTAAATGACCACCCAGATCAGCACTTCCGTTTTTATAAACCGTAAATGCATTAGACCTCGCGGTTGAAGAAGTACCATTTCCGATTGCAAAGACAGGATCCCCCGAATTCCAGACAGCTGAAGTCCCTTGTGCAAGATTATATCTTCCAATTGCCATTGATCCATACGACTGGGCAATAGTCTGATCTCCGAAAGTTGACGAAAGATGTCCGCTGGCTACAGTAGTAAATCCCGTAGCAAAGGATGTATGGCCGCTTGCATAGGTACGATCGCCGAATGCAGATGCAGCCCAGTCGCCTGCCTTTGTCCAGATCCCTGCCGCCAGACCCTGCCAGCCGGCCGGTTCAACAATTGTCCCTGCTCCCAGGGTTGTAGAAAACAATCCTTTGGATTTAGTGTAATAGCCCATTGCCATTGCACCGGGACCAGAGGCAGTATCGAGCACTCCCATAGCAAATGCCCCTATATTTGATGCAACCGAACCGAAACCGAGTGCAAAAGCCCCTTCAGCCGAAGCTACTGTCTGAACTGTTTTACCAGTTGAATCATTAAGCTGGGAGGATCCCATGGCAAAACTTTTTGCACCAATAGCCTTTGCCCCTGTTCCAAAAGCATAGGAATCTGCACCAATTGCACTTGCCTGATTACCGAATGCAAAAGAATTTGCACCCTTTGTGGAACTGTTCTTTCCGATTGCGGTAGAATAATCTCCTCTTGAAGCTGTTTTAAAACCCAGGGATTGTGACCAGTCGCCGACAGCTTTGGACTCATATCCGCTGGCAAATGAGTTTTCGCCCACACTATCAGGGCTCTCAATCAGGATCCTGCCTGTGAGAAATGCATTTTTTATAGGATACCATAATATGCGGTTCTCCGGTGATTTTATTATTCCACCGGCGTCAGTGGCCACATTCAGGAAATTTTTATTTCCACCTTTAGTCTGATCAAAACCGCCGACAGCAAATCCACCTTTTGCGGCTTTTCCCTGGTCATTGATGTACATCCTGATGCTATCACCGCTTATGTTAAGGTAATCCTGTCTTACTCCCTTGAGCAGATCATAGCCACCGACCGCAAAGCCGCCTTTTGAACCTTTGGTAGCAGGATTGGTATCGAGATAAATTCTTACACTGTCTTTATCGACAAACAAATATCTGGTCGATTCACCAGCTTTTTCCGTACCAAATCCTCCGACAGCAAATCCTCCTTTCACACCCTTTGAACCATCGGAAACATATATCCGCACACCCTCATTATAGACAGCAAATACTGTCTGGCCGCCTTTATTCTTCACCTCAAAAAGAGCCTCAGTATTCTGGTCAGTTTCACCGGTTATTCCAAGTTTCCCTACCGGTCCTGAAAGATCTTTCGCAACAAGGGAATAAGGAACAGACCATATCTGTGATGTTCCCATTACGGTCCAGGTTGTCCCCGGATACTGGATGGTCGTTTTGATATAAAGAGGCTGCGAATTCCAGTCAATTGCAGAGAAAGAAGTCAGCGAACCTGCTCCGGTACCGGCTCCTGTTCCAACCACCAGTGAAATCAGTCCATATTTATCGGAAGTTACGTTATGCAGTTCTTCCCACAGAACTGAGCCTCCTGAAGTCTGGATGGCAATTCTGGCTGGCAATGACTGGTTTGCAAGGACATCACCGGCTAAATTGCGGGCAACAGCCTGGTAGTTAAAACCCTGGGGGATCTGGGAAGATAAAAGATAAAAGAAAAAAGATAAAAGAAAGGAAAAAAGGAGTTTTGTTTTCATGACATAAAGGCTTAGAGGCTCAAAGGTCTTTGACTTTTTGCCGGGTTAACTAATTGAAAACAATAATTGCATTGGCAAGTTAAGACAGAACATAAGACGAGTCAAGTTTTTTTGACTAATATATATTTTGGCGTTACCATAGTGATTAATAGTGAGATAAAATAAAAAGACGCGGAATGATTATCCCGCGTCCCTGATATAATTGCCTGAATTTACATTATTTCTTTGCTTTGGATTTGCCGGCATTTTTTGATTTTTGTTTGGCTTTAGCGTCCTGAGAACGTGCCTGTCCGGAATCTTTCCCTTCAAGACCGCTTTTATCCTTACCATATGCATTCCCCTTATTTTCCTTATCCTTAATTTTCCTGTCCTTTTCACGATCGGGTACCGGAGCAGCTGCCTGTTCAGGTACAGGAGGAGGAGGAGGAGGAGGTGCAACAGATTCCGCCGCTTTTTCAGATACTTCTGCCTCTTCGCCGATATCAACAGATCTTTTCTTAACCTCCTGGGTCTTTTTGGCATTGTCATAGCCTCCTACCGCAAAACCACCCTTTTTTTCATTCTTCTGAGTGTTCTCCTGCTGACCAAAAACATGTGCTGAAAAAGCTCCGATGCAGAAAACAATAACCAGGATTATTAATTTTTTCATAGATCCTAATTTAAAACCATTACAGTTCAACAAAAATATGAAAATTAATTAATCATTTCTCCATAAGTGAATATCTTTGATAAAAAGGTAAAATGAAAAAGATTTCCGTTATCAGCGGCGGGGCGTCAGGACTTGGGCTGGCAATTTCAGAACAATTGCTAAAAAAAGGTAAGGATGTACTGATACTCGGTCGGGATAATGATAAGCTTACCAGGGCAGGAAAAAAACTCAGCCGCCTTTCCAAAGGCGCTCATTCCAGCACTATGATTTGCAACATAGGAACTGAAGAAGATATAAGAAGAACCGGAGCTTTCCTGAAGGAACATAAATTTGCAGTTGAGTATTTATTCAACAATGCCGGGAGGGGTCTTTTTACTCCGGCACATACCTCAACCGGCAAAATGATCGATGAGGTGTTTGAAGCTAACCTTAAAGGGATGATACTGCTCACCTCCGAGATTCTCAGGATAACTCCTGAAAAAGAAGAACTGACGATAATAAACATTATGTCCACGTCAGCTCTCTATGGAAGGGACAAGGAAACTATTTATTGTGCGGCAAAATGGGGTGCAAGAGGATATACTGAAGCTCTCCGGACTGAATTAAAAGGCACAAAACGCAATATCATTGCAGTTTATCCCGGGGGAATGAAAACGGATTTCTGGAAAGTACCCGGACAAACCCGGGATATTGCAACTTTCATGGACCCCAAAGAGGTAGCAGAAAAAATTGTAAATGCAGTTCTCGGCCCTGACAGACTGATAGTTACTGATCTTACCATTAACCGGAAAAAATAATTTGTCTTAACGCCCTACGGGCTGTCTGAAGGATCACGACAATCTATTTTTATAATCCTTATACCCGAATTTCCTTATCATACGTAATGTGCCTTCCTTTGTCCAGATCGCGATCGATGGATGCCGGACCCCGTTGAATGTCGTCGTTTTGACCATTGTGTAATGGATCATATCCAGGAAAATAATTCTGTCGCCTGGTTTAAGCTCCCTGTCAAATGACCAGTCGCCAATAAAATCTCCTGCAAGACATGAGTTCCCGCCAAGGCGGTATGAATACTTTCCTGTCAGCGGGTCGGTTGCTCCAATAATTCCGGGTTTATATGGCATTTCAAGACAATCGGGCATATGCGCCGTAAATGAAACGTCCAGGATGGCACTCCTTATTCCCCCGTTTTCAACAATATCTTCCACTGAAGCAACAAGTTCGCCTGTCTCCCATGCAAAAGCGCTTCCCGGTTCAAGGATCACGACGAGACCTGTTCTTTTCCTGAAATCTTTGATTATCTTAATCAGATGTTCAGTATCATAACCTTTTTTTGTTACCAGGTGCCCTCCCCCCATATTGATCCATTTCAAACGGTTGAAAAACTTTCCGAATTTCACTTCAACCACATTCAGGACCTTTTCCAGAGCATATGAATCCGATTCAAAGAGAACATGAAAATGGAGACCTTCAATGCCTGATGGTAAATTGTTATTAAGATCCTCAGCTGTCACTCCCAGTCTTGATCCCGGAGAACATGGGTTATAAATTCCATGACTAACTTCTGAAAATTCAGGATTGATCCTCAATCCCGGTGAAATCTTTCTCTTGTTTTCCGAGAGTATCTTTGAGAATTTCCTGTATTGCGACAATGAGTTAAATGTAATGTGAGAGCTGAATTTAATTATTGATCTGATATCCTCCCTCCTGAAAACAGGTGAATAAGTATGTGCAGGAGTACCTATTTCTTCATAACAAAGTCTTGCTTCATTTATTGAGCTGGCAGCGGCTCCCGAAATATACTCCTTAAGGATACCGAAGACACCCCACATGGCAAAACCTTTGAAGGCCAGGATTATCTCCGCGCCTGACTCATCTGCAATGTGCCTTATCAGTGAGAGATTATTCCGGAATCGCTCTTCATCGATGACAAAGCATGGGGATGGTATAATATTATAATCAATCATTTAAAAATCTTTTTTAAAAAAATCCGCCCCCACCTGTCGCTTTGCAGGACAGGCTCTCCGGAAAGGGGATTTCATTTTTTTTACAATTCCAGATCAACATCATGCAACTCCACCCAGGGAAGTCCGAGCAAATTCAGCTGCTCCATAAACGGGTCAGGATCAAACTCTTCAACATTATAAACCCCGGGTTTCTTCCAGATTCCTTTAAGGTACATCATAGCTCCGATAGCTGCCGGCACTCCAGTGGTGTAGCTCACTCCCTGTGCACCTGTTTCCCTGTATGCTTCCTCGTGGCTGCAATTGTTGTATATATAATAAGTTTTCTCCTTCCCGTTTCTTAAACCTCTGATCCTGCATCCGATTGAAGTCCATCCCTTATAGTTCTCTCCAAGTTCACCCGGATCAGGAAGAACAGCTTTCAGAAACTTTATAGGTACAATTTCGCGGCCGTCAAACATTACAGGTTCAATACCTGCCATGCCGATATTCTGAATAACACGAAGGTGAGTAAGGTATTCCTGACCGAAAGTCATCCAGAACCTTGCCCTTTTCAGGGTGGGGAAGTTCTTTACCAGTGATTCGAGTTCTTCATGATAGATAATGTAAGACTCCCTGGGCCCAATATCAGGATAGTTCAGAGGCTTATGTATTTCGTGAGGCCTGGTCCATATCCATTTGCCGTTCTCCCAGTACTTTCCTTTCTGAGTGACCTCCCTGATATTGATTTCAGGATTGAAATTTGTTGCGAAGGGTTTTCCGTGGTCACCGGCATTGCAATCTACAATGTCGAGGTATTGCAATTCATCAAAATGGTGTCTGGCAGCATACGCTGTAAAAATTGAAGTAACCCCCGGATCAAATCCGCAGCCGAGAATGGCGGTCAGACCTGCTTTCATATATTTTGACTGATATGCCCATTGCCAGCTGTATTCAAATTTTGCTTCTTCAAGAGGTTCATAATTGGCTGTATCGAGATAAGCGACTCCGGTTTCGAGGCATGCATCCATAATATGAAGGTCCTGATACGGTAGTGCAACATTTACAACAATATCAGGTTTAAATGTTCTGATGAGCCTGACAAGGTCCGGTACTTTGTCAGCATCGATTTGGGCAGTCTGAACGCGGTTCTTCCCAATTCTTTGAGCAATTGAATCACATTTTGATTTTGTTCTGCTGGCAAGCATTATTTCGCTGAAGATCTCAGGCAGAGAACTCATTTTACTGACAACCACAGAACCAACTCCCCCTGCTCCGATAACTAATACTTTTCCCATTATATTAAAATTTAATTTATTGCCTGTTATGAAAAAAAATAAAGAGTCTTTAACGATTAATCCTGATTTCCAGCCGGATATGTAATTATTTGTCCCAATTTATGTTGATGGTCCAAATATAAGATTTATTAACGTTCAATCAGCAGATTAAACCCAGGTAAAGAGATTCCGGACTATTTAATTCCCAAGGCTTAACAAAACTTATTCTGTATATATTTGTAAGCTGAAACCGGAATCCAGATATGAAGCTGATTCATCCCCTGATAATCCTCAGGATATTGAGCACAATCCTGCTGATTGAGTCAATATCTTTTTTAATTTGTTTTCCCCTGGCTTTAATATACAAAGAGTCGCTGTCTCCCTTTTTATGGTCATCAGTAATCACATTTTCTTTTTATATAATCTTCCGGATCATCAGCAACAGGGCGGATACAAATCAATTAAGCAACCGCGACAGCTATCTTGCAGTAACCCTTTCATGGATCATCTTTTCCATACTTGGAACATTGCCTTATCTTTTATCAGGCACGATTCCATCATTCATTGATGCATTTTTTGAGTCAGCATCAGGATTCACCACTACCGGCGCTACGGTTTTGCAGGATGTTGAGACCATGCCGTTTTCGATTCTGTTCTGGAGAAGCCTGACGCAATGGATAGGAGGAATAGGTATAATTGTGCTTGTGATTATTATACTTCCTTCTCTAAGGGTTTCAGGTTACCAGCTTTTCAGTCTTGAATCTTCAATGCAGGAAAAAATTCATCCAAAAACCAAGGCAATTGCGTTTAGGATCATGGTCATTTATGTAGGGCTTACCATAGCTCAGATTATTCTTCTTAACCTCGGTGACATGACAATTTTCGACAGCTTATGCCATTCCTTCAGCACGGTCTCTACCGGAGGTTTTTCGACCAGAAATAACAAACTCCAATTCTATTCCTCTTACAGCCAATACGTTGTAATGATTTTTATGCTTCTTGCCGGGACCAGTCAGCTAATTTACTATTATATTGGCAAGCTCAACTTCAAGAAGATAAGGCAAAATGAAGAATTGTGGTTTTATCTGTCTGTTGCGTTTTTGTCGGGTGCTCTTGCTACAATAATCCTGCTTGGAAGTACGGGCAAAGGTTTTGAAGGGTCATTCCGCGAAGGTTATTTCCAGATCATTTCAATTATGACCTGCACAGGTTTTGCATCGGCTGATTATCTGGTCTGGCCGGCAGCAGGGCTGTCATTGATCTTTATAATGATGTTTGCGGGTGGCAGTACGGGTTCAGCTTCCGGGGGAATCAAAATGGCCCGGCATCTAATTGTAATCAAGAATATCAGGAATGTTTTTGTAAGGCTTAATCATCCCAAAGCTCTTGCTGCCATTAAACTTAACGGGAAGATGTTAAGTGAAAACGCCAATATTTCAATTGTGTCATTTGTAATCCTTTATCTTTTCCTTTTTATCGTCGGTTCGGTATTTATAACAGCATCAGGAATGGATCCCCTGACATCGGCAAGCACTGTTGCATCCTGCATGGCGGGTATTGGTCCGGGACTGGGTTCGGTGGGGCCTTTTGGCAATTACACTAATCTTCCGGAGATAAGCAAAATAGTACTCAGTATTCTTATGATAGTCGGAAGGCTCGAGATAATTACCGTTTTTGCACTCTTCTCAAGATCATTCTGGAGGCTTTAGACTGGTTGCTGGTTAATGGTTGATGGAAAGTCAATAGTTACCGGGAACCAACAGGTAACAGAAATAAATATTCCGGAGGTTTTATTTACTTCCGCAAAAAGTTTCGTACCTCTTCAAGTATTTCCGGTGTTCCGGCGTTGAACCAGTAACCGCTATCATCAAGGAGCGTGGTGATTTTATGAGATCCGGCCAGCCTGAGGTAGAGGGCAGTCATTGAATATACACCCTCCTGCATATAATTAAATATCTCAGGATCAATTATATGTATTGATGAAAAGGCGATTTCAGTAAGCTCTTCATCTATATCGACGGTGATAATTCGTTCCCCTGTACTTTTATTGATCCATCCACGGACCAATCCTTCCTGATTAATCAGCAAAAACCTTTTTCCTTCCCTGTGTCTTACAGTAAGAGATGCAAGGCTTTTACTGCGCCTGTGATGATCAAGTAACCTGGAAATATCAAAATCGGTTATAATATCAGAGTTATATAACAGGAACGGGGCATTGTCAAAAAAATTTCTGGCTTTATATAAGCCCCCGCCCGTTTCAAGGAGCATTTCCCTTTCGTCTGAAACCGTAATTTTATAGCCGCGGTTAATAAGTCTTGAGACTTCCGATTCCACTTTGTCGGCAAAATGATGGACATTAATTATAATGTCGTCAAATCCCGATCCGGTGCATTTTTCCACAGCAAGCTCCAGCATGGTTTTGCCATTAATATCAAGAAGGACCTTAGGCTGTTCAGCAGTCAGTCTGCCAAGTCTTGTACCTTTTCCTGCTGCCAGGATCATTGCCTTCATACAAAGATTTTAAAATTTCCTGTCCTGCAGTTCCCTGAACAATTTCGAATCAGGAATGGATTCCACAGAATGGTACAGTTCAGGCAGGTTTATATGATCTCTGGCTGAAACTATTATCTGTAAAAAGATACTCACACCAGGGACTATACTTTCGGTAAAGGTGGGTTTTTGTTCATAAAGGCCTCTGAATCCGAATGCTCCAAGAGCCTGCATCACCCTGATCATGCTGAAACCGGAGTAATATCCCCTGAATTTCTCACGGTCCTCATTAAAAGCCGTACAGAATTGTTCTATATAATACTTCAGAAGCTCATCCCTGGTTTCATGATTCATAGGTATCTTGGCATCATAAAGCAGCGACGCCACATCATATTGGGGAGCCCCTTTCCTGCCACCCTGGTAATCAATAAACCAGGGTTCATCTTCAACAATCATAATATTAGCGGTCTGAAAATCGCGGTAGAGAAAATAATCCTGCTCTGTTTCAAGCAGAAAATCAGCAAGCGTATTGAAATCTTTTTCAAGATGACGTTCATTAAACGGTACTGCCAGCAATTTCAGCAGCATATACTTGAAATAGTTCATGTCCCACATCATCGACAGGCGGTCGAAGCTCCTGTGAGGGTAACAAAGGTCAAGGTTCAGGCCTTCAATCCCCTTTGTCTGAAAAAGGATCAGGTTATCAAGCACTTTACGGTACAGGTTAATCGTTCTGCTGTCAAAGTGCAAAATATCAGGCTTATTATGGAGCCAGGTGTACAAATTGATATCACCCAGATCCTTCAGAAAATAGATATCCTTTTCGGGCATATAACAATAGACTTCGGGTACCCGGAGATTTTTCTTAAGAAAATGGCCGGAAAATCCGACAAATGCATCATTTTCCTCGCGGTTTGCATTGTATGCACCTATAATTGTTTTATCACCATAATAAATCCTGTAATACATCCTGTCAGACCCGGATCGCGGTAAAGGCACAATTTTCGTTTCCGTCACTCCATAAAACTCTCTGTAACCCGCTGATATAATGTTTATTTCATCCATATATATTTTATCTTGCAGTTCCCGATTCGCTCCGCTCCCTGGATTTGGCTTCGCCGAGCTTCGGTTCGTCACTTCGTTCCTCAACTTGCAGTCTTAATGAGCCAAAATTAATGCTACAGATTTATTTTATCAATTTTAATTATTCTGCATTCTCCTATTTTATAATCTGATAAATATTTTCTTCCTGTACAAAGTTAATGCTATGATCCATATTAAAAGCATCTGCATAATCGCAAATATAAGGCTGCCATTCATATTGCCACCAACCGGTACACACAGATGTTTATAAATCCAGGTATAGAGGGTCACTTTGGAATCCCCTGAAGTTACCTGAAATAAGAGCATAAGTTTTGTCCAGACACCTGCCAGAAAAAATGAAAAAAGAGCGTTAGTCCCAAACACAAGAAAAAACCAGCCCCACTTGTGAAACTTTCCTACATCAGCAATGAAATAAATCAGGGCAAGAACCATCATTGCAATTCCCGCGCTAAACAGAACAAATGAACTTGTCCATAATTGTTTGTTGATCGGGAAGAATAAATTCCACAAAAGACCAAGACCGGTTGATGCGACTCCGAACAACAAAAGTTTAAGAACTGTCTTGCCATCAGCTGAACCTTTTCCCAGGAGATCCCCTGTATAATAGCCAATCAGCACAGTACATACTGCCGGCAGGGTGCTCAGAAGTCCCTCCGGATCGAATGGGATTCCCAACTCTTTATATAAATGGTTTTTGCCAAGTATTGCAGCATCCACCTTCGAAACAATCGTACCTTCAAGGCTGTAGGGGTCCGGTCCTCCCAGAAAGCCAAGCAAGCCCCAGTAGAGAAGCAAAAGAACAACAATTACAATCCACATGTGATCCCGCCTGACTGTCAGGCAAATAATTGCTCCAATTCCATATGCCAGGGCTATTCTCTGAAGAACTCCCATTATACGGAGCGTAGAATAATCGCGCGCAAAATGCGGGAATATTGTGAGGAAAAGACCAAGGGCAAATATTGTAACTGTCCGCCGGAGTATCCGGAACACTGATCCTGAATTAACCTCATGCCCGTATTTTTTCATTGAGAACCATATGGAAACGCCCACGATGAACAGGAAAAACGGAAAAACAAGGTCCGTCGGAGTGGATCCGTGCCATTTGGCATGACCTAATGGAGCATACACATAATTCCAGCTTCCCGGAGTGTTAACGATGATCATAAATGCGACAGTCATTCCCCTGAAAATATCGAGAGAAACGAGCCTGGAACTATTCTTTGCCATATCGGGAGCTAAAAGTTCATAAAATTAACAATATTAATATAACAGCATATGATGTTTCAGTAGCTCTTCCTGATAAAAAAATGGATGTTTATAAAAAGTATTTCAGGAGAACCAGAATCACGCATTAACAATCTGCCGGGCAGATATGCTAACGAAGATTTCTTTAACTATATTTGACCCCATGAGCAGGAAATTAAAGTGTTTGCCGGTGAAGTCAGGGATGCATGCATATATTCTGAAGAACCCGGATAGCGGATGCTCCGGCGGGGAATTTACCTCTGTGTTTTAATGACAATGAAATACTCCGGCACGGTTAAGATCATGATCATTAAATGTAAAAAATTGCAAATCATGCAATTAAGAAAAATAATGCTTACTCTTCTTCTAGCGATATTTTTTTCTGGACTTACAAAAAGCCAGAAAACCGATCCGCCATTTCTAAAATATCTCAATCATCCATGGGTTGATTCTGTTCTTAAATCGTTGTCCATGGAGGAGAAAGTAGCCCAGCTTATCTGGGTTGCCGCCTTTTCGAACCGTGATATCGGTCACGAAGTTTACCTGAGCAATCTTATAACTAATTGCGGTATAGGGGGTGTAATCTTTTTCCAGGACCAGGCCGGACATCAGGCTGAAATGGTCAACTACTTTCAACAGATATCCAAAGTACCGGTCATGGTAGTCACTGACGGAGAATGGGGACTCGGGATGAGGCTTAAAGGAGTAGTTAATTTCCCTTACCAGATGACTCTCGGAGCCATCCGGAACGATTCGCTTATTTATCAGATGGGTAAAGCCGTAGCCGGGCAGTTCAAAAGAGCAGGCGTCCAGATCAACCTGGCCCCTGTAGCAGATGTCGACAATAATCCGTTGAATCCGGTCATCAATTTCAGATCTTTTGGTGAGAATCCCATAAATGCTTCGGATAAGGCCCTGATGTATATGAAAGGATTGCAGGACAACGGGATTATTTCCGTGGCGAAACATTTTCCCGGACACGGGGATACCGGGATTGATTCCCACCTTGATCTCCCGGTAATAAGGCATTCAAGGGCACGGCTTGACTCTGTTGAACTCAGGCCGTTCAGGTCCCTAATCAATGCAGGGGTTACATGCGTGATGCCGGGACATCTGAATGTTCCCTCAATAGACCCTGAGCCAAATCTGGCGGCAACACTGTCTTACCCGGTTCTCACCGGGCTGTTAAGAAATGAATTATCATTCAAAGGACTGATCATTTCTGATGCGATGAATATGGGAGGTGTCACTAAGTTCTCCGGACCGGAAGAGGCCGGGATCAAAGCACTGAAGGCTGGAATGGATGTGCTTGAATACGTTGAACAGCCCGAAAAAATGATCAGGGCAGTTTCTGACCGGATCGCAGGTGGGGATATACCGGCCGAAATGATCGACGAAAAATGCAGGAAGGTACTGGCAGCCAAATACTGGGCGGGGCTCGGTAAAAGGCAAAACATACTTGAAAAAAATATCCTGGGTGAATTATCAACTCCTGAATCAAAAGCACTTATAAGGGAACTTTATGCAAGCGCCCTCACAGTTCTAAGAAATAAAAACAATGTTATTCCCGTCAGACATCCGGAAAAAATGAGAATTGCGGCATTAGCCGTAAACAAAAAGGATGTCTCCCCTTTCCGGGACAGAATATTGTCATATAACCCGGTTGATACTTTTTACATTAATCCGGAAGATTCAACAAAGGTCTCTGCTCTCTTTAAAAAACTGCAAAAATATGACCTGGTAATTGCCGGAATCTTCAGGCTCGATCAGAGACCCGACAGGCAGTTTGGCATCACCCGGGCATTGACCGGATTCATCGACAGCCTGGTGAACCGGAACAAAACTATAATTACCTGGTTTGGAAATCCATATGCTATCGATAAAATAAAATCTCTTGAAAATGCAGAGGGTCTTGTACTTTCTTATCAGGAAAATGAATTTACCGAGGATCTGTCTGCACAGCTCATCTTCGGGGGAATCGGAGCCCGCGGATTCCTTCCTGTTACAATAAATGATTCCCTGCCTTACGATTCGGGTATTATCACGCCCGGAAATCTGAGATTACAATACGGGCTTCCGGAAAGCGCCGGGATCTCTTCATCAACTCTTGAAAATAAAGTTGATTCAATTGTAAACCAGGGGCTTGCCCTGAAAGCTTTTCCGGGCTGTGAAGTGCTGGTAGCAAGAAAGGGGATTGTTGTTTTCGACAAGACTTATGGATACCAGACATATGAGAACAGGACTGCGGTATCCGATGAAGATCTGTTTGACCTGGCTTCAGTTACAAAGGTCTCGGCAACACTACCGGGATTAATGCTTCTTGATTCGGAAGGCAAATTTTCAACCGGTAAATCCCTGGGAGACTATGTTCCTTTCTTCGCCAGATCAAATAAAGGCGACCTTAAAATGGAGGAAATATTAACCCACCAGTCCGGGCTTAAATCCTGGATTCCCTTCTGGAAAGAAACAGTAAAGAAAAACGGCAGGTTTAAAAAGCATATCTATAATACTGGTCCTTCCAAAAAATTTCCGCTTGAAGTGGCCCAGGGACTCTATATAACAGATAGATACAGGGAAAAGATTTTTAAGGAAATAAAGAATTCACCCCTTGGGGAAAAGAAATTTGTTTATTCTGATCTCGGGATGATAATCGTTCCCGAGATAATTAATAAGCTTTCAGGAGAAAAATGGTATGAATTTGTCGCCGATAGCATATATCATAAGATCGGGGCTTATGACATAGTGTTTAATCCTTTGAAAAGGTATTCATTGACCCGTATAGTTCCGACTGAATATGATTCCTTATTCCGGAAGCAGCTGCTGCATGGCACAGTTCACGATGAGGGCGCTGCAATGCTCGGAGGAATTTCCGGTCATGCCGGACTGTTTGCCACAGGGAACGATCTGATGAAGCTGATTGAACTCTACCGGAGAATGGGAAATTATGCAGGAGAACAGGTAATCAGCAGTGAGGTTCTTGAGAGATATACCAAGGTAAGGTTCCCTGAGAACAATAACCGCAGGGGACTCGGATTTGATAAACCACTTCTTAATAATTCCGAGGTATCTGAAAAGGATGCTTACCCCGCAAAAAGCGCCTCTCCCTCCAGTTTCGGACATACCGGATATACCGGAACCATGGTCTGGATTGATCCTGAATATGAAATCAGCTTTGTATTTCTGAGCAACAGGGTTTATCCTACCAGGAATAACAACCTTCTTTCTGATCTTTCTATCAGATCGGGGGTTTTGCAGGCAATATATGATTCGGTAAAGAAATGAATGATTTTATTTTCAGTGTAACTTAGAAAAGAAAATCGAATTTTGAGAATAATTGATGTTCTTCTCATAATCAAATGGTTATATGCTTAATAAATATTTCCGCATTTAAAGCTTAAGTGCAAAATTCTTCCTGCACATACACAGAAAAGACCAGGCTGAAAAAACAACCTGGCCTTAAAGTGCCCAGAACAAGACTCGAACTTGCACACCGTAACCGGCACCAGCCCCTCAAGCTGGCGTGTCTACCAATTTCACCATCTGGGCGTTAAGCCATCGCTCCGTTTATTGTGCCCAGAACAGGACTCGAACCTGCACATCATCACTGACACTAGTCCCTGAAACTAGCGCGTCTACCAATTTCGCCATCTGGGCAGTAAATTAAAGAACGGGGTCTGATTTTCATTAACAGCGGTGCAAAAATAAGAAAAAAAATTAAACAATAATTAAACTGAGAAAGGAAAAAGAAGAAACCGGAAGGTTAGGAAATTCAGCCCTGTTTCCACAACCCTCCTTAACTTTTATTATCCAAAATTGTTACAAAAAATGTTCCATTGGAATATCTTATATAACATATAAAGTATATTTTTGCTCACTGGTTATTTTATATTTAAACATGGTCAGACAGTTAATAAAATTCCCCTGGTTAATACCGGGCAGGTTGAATGGTACTGAATCATCTTATACAGTGAGTTTTTGATTCTGAAGAAATGACACACCTGCAGGAATGCGGGTTTTTTTAATAATTTCAGGTATGAGTATTTATAAAATCATGAAATTTGGCGGAACTTCAGTGGGAAATCCGGACAGGATGAGATCTTTGATTCCGTTTATATCGGATAGTGATAAGAAAATCGTTGTACTTTCTGCCATGGCAGGCACTACAAACAGCCTCGTTGAAATAACTGATCTTCTGTACGGCGATAATGCAAATGAAGCTTCTTCCAAGATTGAAGCTCTCAGGGCAGCGTACCATAAGGTAGTCCGGGATCTGTATGAAACAGAAGCTTTCAGGAATACAGGGAATGAACTGATCGATTCACACTTCGATCATATAAATACTTTCACCCTCCGGGTATTTACAAAGCTCCAGGAAAAAGCCATTCTTGCACAGGGTGAGCTTATTTCAACTTCATTGTTCCATCAACTGCTAAAAGAACGGAATATCAAGTCTATCCTTCTTCCGGCGCTCAATTTCATGCGAATTGACAAAGATGGTGAACCTGACTATTATTATATAGGTGAGAACCTGGCAAGGGAATTGAAAAAGCACAGCTCAGAGACCATCCTGATAACCCAGGGTTTTATTTGCCGTAATGTTTATGGGGAAATCGATAACCTCAAGCGTGGGGGAAGCGATTATTCTGCATCAATTATAGGGGCTGTATTAAAAGCAAAAGAAATACAGATCTGGACCGACATTAATGGTTTCCGTAATAATGATCCAAGGTTTGTTAAAGACACAAAGGTCATTCGTGAACTATCATTTGATGAAGCGGCAGAGCTCGCATATTTCGGAGCCAAAATACTTCATCCTTCCAGCGTTAATCCTGCAAGGGAAAAGAACATTCCTGTGCGCCTGAAGAATACGATGGAGCCAGAGGACGAAGGGACCCTCATAACCTCCACCAGCTCCCTTCTTGATTATAAGGCTGTTGCTGCAAAGGACGGGATCACTGTTCTGAGAATCAAGTCGGCCAGAATGCTGATGGCTTACGGTTTCCTGCGGAAGATCTTTGAAATATTTGAGGCATACAAAACCCCTATTGATATGGTCACTACCTCTGAGGTAGCCGTTTCCCTTACAATAGATAATTCCCAGTATCTGGGAGAGATCGCAAAGGACCTCAGTGAATTCGGAACTGTTGAATTCGAGGAGAACCAGACAATTATCTGCATAGTAGGCGATTTCAGAATCGAGCGAACAGGATCAGCTCCGGAAATATTCGAAGCTCTTAATACGATACCACTTAAGATGATATCATACGGGGGAAGTCCCAACAGTCTTTCTCTCCTGATTGATACCTCCAATAAAACAGAAGCTCTGAATCTTCTCAGTAAACACCTTTTTGACTAATTACATGATCGATAAAACTACAACCGACAAATTCCGGGATCTTCATACTCCCTTTTATTATTATGATCTCGACGTGCTGAAGAATACCCTCGATGCTCTTAAAAAAGAATCACAAAATTCAGGATTTAAAGTTCATTATGCCGTCAAGGCAAATTTCAACCCCAGGCTGCTTAAGATTATTGCTTCTTATGGGTTCGGAGCCGATTGTGTCAGCTGGAATGAGATAGATGCTGCAATGTACGCGGGTTTTAGCCCCGATGAAATTGTGTTTGCCGGAGTCGGCAAGTCTGATTATGAAATTGAAAATGCAATCAATGCCGGAATATTCTGTTTTAATTGTGAATCACTTCCAGAAATCCAGGTGATAAACCAGTTTGCGGCAAATAAAAAAAAGCAGGTGAACATTGCCCTGAGGATCAATCCTTTAGTAGAAGCTCATACACATAAATATATTACTACCGGCATTGAGGAGAGTAAATTCGGGATCAAGACCTGGGAACTGGATGATGTTATTAAAAGTCTGCCTTCGATGAATAATGCAGTGCTGAAAGGGATTCATTTTCATATAGGTTCCCAGATAACCCGGATGTCAGTTTTTCAGAGCCTTTGTACTCATATTAATGAGATACAGGAATGGTTTTATTCAAGGAATATTAATCTGGAATTTATAAACGTGGGAGGTGGTCTGGGGGTTGATTATGATAATCCTGAAAAGATGCCCGCTTTTGCGGATTATTTTTCCCTTATAAATGAGTTCATTGATCTGCGGCATGACCAGAAGATTCACATGGAACCGGGCAGGTCGGTCGTGGCCCAGTGCGGATCACTTATCTCAAAGGTCCTTTTTATAAAGAATGGAAGTAATACTCTTTTTGCTGTAATCGATGCCGGTATGACGGACCTGATCCGGCCTGCCCTTTACCAGGCACATCATAAAATTGAGAATCTTACATCAAATGGGAATATTTACCGTTATGATGTTGTAGGTCCGGTATGTGAATCCGCGGATACTTTCGCCAAGTTCATTGAACTGCAGGAAACAACCAGGGGCGATATTGTGGCCATAAGATCAGCAGGTGCCTATGGCGAAGCTATGGCTTCACGTTATAACCTGAGGGACCTGCCGCGGGCCGTATTTTCAGACGAGATCTGATTATCTATTCTTTCCCGGCGTTTTGCCTTGCTTTGCTGTGGGTTACCCCATAGAAGAAGTAAATACAGAAACCTATAACCATCCAGACTATCAGCCGCAACCAGGTATCAGGAGGCAGGGCAATCATTTGAAGAAAACAGATCGAAGCACCAAGAATTGGCACAACGGGAACCCAGGGTGTTTTAAATGGTCTGTGTATGTCAGGCTTGGCTCTGCGTAAGATAATGACACTTATGCACACAATAATAAATGCCAGCAATGTACCGATTGAAACCAACTGGCCAAGGATCCCTATAGGTAGTATCCCTGCAATGATCATTGCAACCGAACCCGTAATAATTGTACTTACATAAGGTGTTTTAAACCTGGGATGGACTTTTGAGAATACCGGAGGGAGCAGCCCGTCTTTCGACATGGTGTAAAAGATTCTCGGCTGTCCCAATAGCATTACAAGAATAACTGAACTTAATCCTGCTATTGCAGCAACTTTGACTATAGGTCTTAACCAGAACATTCCCTTCCCCATTGCATTAACACCAACTGCAACCGGATCAGCAACATTAAGCGTGGTATAGCTGACGATACCTGTAAGAACAATGGCAACAAGAATGTAAAGTATGGTCGAAACACCGAGAGACCCGAGAATTCCGACCGGCATATCTTTCTGAGGATTTTTAGCTTCCTGGGCAGCCGTTGACACAGCGTCAAATCCTATATAAGCAAAGAAGATAACCCCTGCACCACGAAGTATCCCGCTGATGCCATATTTCCCAAACTCCTGGCTGTATGCTTTCAGCCAGCCCCATATTGAACCGTATTCAGCTATGGGAGTACTTTCTACCTTGTTAGCCGGAATAAAAGGGTGCCAGTTAGCCGATTTGACAAACATCACACCAATAGCAATAAAAAGAATTATTACCGATACTTTCGTTATGACCATTATATTGTTAAAATTGGCAGATTCTTTTATCCCTATGACCAGAAGCGTTGTCAAAACGGCAACAATAAACATTGCGGGTAAATTCAGGATACATGTAACATGTTGAAGAGAATCTACGTTTGTGCCTAGGCTGGCAAGTGCATTAATAGCATTGTCCTTTGACATCCAGCCCATGTCAGGTACGTTGACAAGAACATTACCGGTAGCACCTGTAAACTGCGCGGGAATATGTATGTTCAGATCGTTGAGAAAGCTTACCACATAACCGGACCATCCGACAGAAACAGTCGATGCAGCAAACAAGTATTCCAGAATAAGGTCCCATCCGATAATCCATGCAAGGAATTCACCCAGCGTGGCATATGCATAAGTATAAGCACTTCCTGCTATGGGGATCATAGAGGCGAATTCGGCATAGCAAAGGCCGGCAAAGCCGCAGGCTAATCCGGAAATGATGAATGACAGAACAATAGCTGGTCCGGCATATTGAGCTGCAGCCTGACCTGAAAGGACAAAGATTCCCGCCCCGATTATAGCTCCTATACCTAAAGTTGTGAGGTTGAGTGCCGTTAAGGTTCTTTTGAGGTTGCCTGTTTCCTTTGACTCGTTAAGTAACTGATTAAGCGGCTTTGTTATGAATAACAGTTTTTTCGCCATGGATTATTATAAAATGTTTGAAATTATCATGACCATCGTACAAACGTAACAGTTTTTGGCAAAAAACTATTGATATGGATATTAATTTTTATGAAATGAAATTTTATTAATCTTACCTTTATATTCATAACAAATTAAACTTTGCAAATGATCCGTTATTTATCATTAATCCTCATTCTTTTACTCTTATCCTGCTCACCGCAGAAAACTCTTAGTGAACTTCCGGAAGTAAAAGCCTGGGAACCGGAAATTGCAAAGTTTGATTCGCTTGACAAAGCGGAACAATATCCTGATGATGCGGTTCTGTTTGCCGGAAGCTCCAGCATAAGGCTCTGGAGAAGCATTGCGGAGGATATGGCACCATATAACGTTATCCAGCGAGGCTACGGAGGAGCTAAACTCAGTGATTTTTCAGTTTATGCTGACAAAATATTCACTCCGCACCCATGCAGGGCAACGGTACTTTTTATAGGAAATGATATTACGGGCACCAAACAGGATAAAACTCCTGAACAAGTAAAAAAGCTTTTTATTTCAGTCTTTAAAACTTTCAGGAAAGTTCATCCCTATACTCCTTTCTTCTGGATCGAAGTTTCTCCAACACCTTTAAGGTGGAAAGCATGGCCCGAAATAAGAAAAGCAAATGAGCTTATCAGAGAAGTATGTGAAAACCGCAGGAATACATACTTCATACGAACTGATTTTGCATTCCTTAATGAAAAAGGAGAACCAAGGGCCGAGTTATTCCGGGCTGATAAGCTTCATCTTAATGAAGAAGGATATAACATCTGGTCCCGGATAATAAAAAATGAACTGGATGATGTTTTAAGAAAAGATCTGGTACGCATCAGGATGCAGAAGAAGTGACGGATTCTTATAAAAATGAGCAGGCAGTTTCCGGTCTTAAAGGAGTATGGGTACTTCGGCTTTAACTGATAATCTTACCAAAACTCAATACTTATGAAAACCACCTTTTACATAATTCTGTTTGCCATACTGCTGGCAGGGTGCCATTTTAGCAAATCTGTCAAAAAGGATCTGGTTTCAGGCCTTACTACAAAAGGAGATGTCCTGACATGTACTGACGTCTATCTGACAGTCAATAATGAAAAAGTTACACGACATTCATTTAGTTATGGTGATGTTGTTTACTTGATATTCAACGATATACAGGGATTTGCAAAGGAGAATGGCAATGCTTTTCCATCTATGGATATTCTGGTTACAAATGATAGCGGGGATACTGTTCTGTTTGCAAATGATCTTTATTCTGAATATGCTGAAGGTATGAATTACTCACCACTTCAGCTCACTGCAGATCTTACTGTTGCATCACCAATCAGATCCGGTGGGGAATATAATCTCTCGGTTACCATTAAGGATAAAAAAGGGCCGGGCACATACTTATCCAGGCTCAGGTTTTCAGTTCTTCGTAATAATAAGATTAATATTGAAACTACCAAAGCTTCGGTTGAAGAAGCATATCTTTTCTCTCAGGGTAATGATAAAGTCATAAACGACAATAAGATAAAGTTCAATGATAATATTTATATTATTATTGAAGGTCTTAAAGGCTTCAGCGAAACAGGTGGTATGGTTTTTCCGGGTTTATCCCTGAAAGCAACTGATTCCGCTAAAAATCAGATACTGAATTATGATGATCTCTTCACTGAGTATACAGAAACAGGGGTGGCTACATCCGATTTCACTTCCAGAGTATCATCGCATTTCAAAATTACGGGAAACCGGATCAATAATCCGATTGACTGCGAGATGACAGTCTGGGATAAAAAAAGTGATTCCAGGGTTAAGGTAACTACTTCTCTTGTAGTTGAATAATTTAAAATTATCTACTAAAGTCTCTAATAATGAAAGAATCAATTTCACGACGTAACTTCGTAAACAGGACCATTGGAGTAAGTGCAGGAGCCCTGATCCTGCCTTCTCTTTCAGGTTTTACCTTCCAGGAAAAAGGTAAAGGAATCAGACCGCTGATCATCACGAGCCATACAAATGAAACCGGTCAAAAGGCTATGGAAACAGGATGGGAAATTCTCAGTAAAGGCGGTTCTTCTGTCGATGCAGTTGAAAAGGCAGCTAATATTATTGAGCTTGACCCGGAAGACACAAGTGTCGGTTACGGAGGTTTACCGAATGAAAGAGGCGTAGTCCAGCTTGATGCTTCTTTTATGGATGGAAAAACATATTCAGCAGGCGCTGTTGCCAGCCTTGAGAATATCAAAACCCCGGCATCTGTTGCTAAGCTTGTCATGCAGCATACCGATCATGTTCTGCTGGCAGGACCGGGTGCTTTGGAATTTGCCAGGGCATGGGGATTTCCCGAAGAGAACCTCCTAACCGAAAAAGCCAGGAAGATCTGGCTCAGGTGGAAGGAAGAGATGAGCACAACAGATGACTGGGGTGCACCGGAGCATCTTCTGAACATCATGAAAAAGGAGACTTACTGGAAAGATTTTCCTGATATTGAGCACCATTACGGAACCACCAATGTGCTGGCAGTTGATGTGAATGGCGACATCGCAGGTTGTACAACAACAAGCGGGCTGGCATTTAAGATGAATGGACGTGTGGGTGATTCGCCGATCATCGGCGCCGGACTCTATGTCGACAATGAAGTCGGTGCTGCCGGGGCAACAGGACGGGGTGAAGACGTAATCAAGTCATGTGCGTCATATTATATGGTACTCAAAATGAAGGAGGGCAGGACTCCCCAGCAAGCCTGCGAAGAGGCTCTGCTTATGATAATTGACCATTATAAGAAAGTTAATCCGGATTTCTTCCCGAGCGAAAAATTTGTTGCTATAAACAGAAATGGCGAACTTGGATGTGCAACAATGACCGGCAGCCGCAAACCGCAGATGTCGGTAAGAAACGAAAAGGGATACTCAAGGTTTGATGGGACCATCGCCTTTCCGGTGAAATAAATCACCTCTTACGCCCCTCCGGGGCTTGAATATGTTCAGTGTGACAAGGCGGGGCTTCGCCCCTGCCTTATCATCTTAAAGGCCTACGGCCTTATCATATATAGCCCCGGAGTGGGCGAAATAACTTAATCCTGAAGCAGGACATCGCCCTGTATAAAAAACCGGCACCACCTAGGCCCCGCAGGGGCGACATATGTTAAGACAGGGCGGAGCCTTGTCCAGGAGATGCTTACATGGTGCCCCAAGCCCCGCAGGGGCGATATATTTTAAGACAGTGCAGAGCCCTGTCCAGGAGATGCTTACATGGTGACTCAAGCCCCGCAGGGGCGACATATGTTAAAACAGGGCGGAGCCTTGTCCAGGAGATGCTTACCTGGTGCCCGAGCCCCGCAGGGGCGACATATGTTAAAACAGGGCGGAGCCTTGTCCAGGAGATGCTTACCTGGTGCCCCAGAGCCCCGCAGGGGCGACATATGTTAAGACAGGGCGGAGCCCTGTCCAGGAGATGCTTACATGGTGCCCCGAGCCCCGCAGGGGCGAAATAGCTTAATCCGGAAGAAGGACATCGCCCTGCATCAAAAAAGCAACCCCGTTCAGGGTTGCTTTCAGGAAAAAGGAAATCGTTCAAAAAACCTATTTGAGCCTTATGCTTTTATTATAAAGTGTTTGCCAGGATTCATTTGAGGCATTAACAGAAGTTTGGATACCGGCTTCTGCTTTTCTTACAAGCTTTACGACAACATTGGATTTATCACGCATCCTGCCGCTCTTTCCGTGATCAGCAACATCAACATAAGCAAGGAATGTATTTATCTTATGGGGTACGATCTCATCAGTGCGGATAAAGGCCACATCTTCGCTTTTTAACTGCCAGTTGTCATGAGTCGCTTCCCATACATCGGCATAGTAAACAAAGGGACCAAGATGGGAAAATACCACTACACCATCGTTGTCTGCATAGCCTTCACTTTCCATATTGGTTTCATCTTCCCAGTCAGCCAATGTCGGATATAATCGTACACTTGCACCCGGTACAAGATATTCCTGGTAGTATTCTCTGACCTCTACTACAAGCAGTGTGGGAATCATTACTTTTATAGTAATTGTTGCCTGATCAGACTGACCGTTTTTGGATATGGCTGTCATTATAACATCAAACGACCCGGTACCTGTGTATATATGAGAAGGATTGCGATCAGATGAAATATATCCATCGCCAAAGTCCCATTCAAAATTAACTGCATTTGAAGATTCATTATTGAAGAATACTTCGCTGCCTACTTCAGGTTCAATCGTGTCTGTTGAAAACTGTGCTTCAGGAGATCTTTCGCAGGAGAAAAGAATCATTGACAGCGCCAATGTCAGGTTAATTATATTTTTCATTGTCTTAAGTGTTAGTATATGTTACTATAAAGTCAAAATATGTGCCATCTTTTGAACGAAATTTTATTTGATTTTATAAATCATTGATATTTAATTAAATACAATAAGAATATGATCTTATGGTCCTTGGTGAATTTAAAAAATAAGTTAACTTTGCACTCCGATAAAATTGGCTTGAAAATGATAAAGGTAACATTTCCCGACGGAACCGTAAAGGAGTTCAAGGAAGGTATATCCAGCCTTGAGATTGCAGAACAGATAAGTTCAAAGCTTGCAAAAGAGGTTTATGCCGCAACGGTGAACGGGGAGGTATATGATCTTTCACGTCCGATTTTAAGCGACGCGACATTGAAGCTTCATAAATGGGAAGATGATGAGGCAAAACACGCCTTCTGGCATTCATCTGCCCATCTGATGGCCGGGGCGCTTGAATCGATCTATCCGGGAATAAAATTTGGCATTGGCCCGGCAATTGAAAATGGTTTTTATTATGATGTAGATCCCGGTGAAGGAAAAATCATCACCGAAACCGATCTCCCTGCTGTGGAGAACAGGATGAAAGAGCTGGCTGCCAAAAACCTAATTTATACAAGGAGGGACATAAGCAAAAAGGATGCTCTCAGGCTATTCACAGAAAAAGGCGATGAATATAAGACTGAACTGATCAGTGAACTTGAAGATGGTACGATTACTCTCTATTCGCAGGGAGATTTCACAGATCTCTGCCGCGGGCCCCACATACCTTCAACAGAACCTATAAAAGCCATCAAGCTGTTAAGTGTTGCTGGCGCTTACTGGAGAGGCAATGAGAACCGGAGAATGATGACAAGGATCTACGGGATCACCTTCCCGAAACAGAAAATGCTTGACGAATACCTGGTAATTCTCGAAGAGGCTAAAAAGAGAGATCACCGGCGTATCGGCAGGGAGCTTGAGCTGTTTACATTTTCCCAGAGAGTGGGAATGGGGCTGCCTTTATGGCTCCCGAAAGGTGCAGAACTGAGACAAACACTGATAAACTTCCTTACAGGAATCCTGAAAAAAAGAGGTTACAAAATCGTTGCAACTCCGCATATAGGCAATGTGAACCTTTACAAAACCTCAGGACATTTTGAAAAGTACGGAAAGGATTCGTTTCAGCCTATCTCAACACCACAGGAAGGAGAAGAGTTCATGCTAAAGCCAATGAACTGCCCCCATCATTGCGAGATATATAATTCCACTCCCCACTCCTACAGGGAACTTCCACTGAGGATGGCTGAGTTTGGAACAGTTTACAGGTATGAGCAGAGCGGTGAGCTTCACGGACTTACAAGGGTTCGTAGCTTTACTCAGGATGATGCACATCATTTCTGCAGACCTGATCAGCTGCGTGATGAATTCAATAGTATAATTGACCTGATCCTGTATATTCTTAAAATATTGAATTTCACTGATTATTCTGCACAAATCTCTTTAAGGGATCCTGATAATAAGCAGAAATACATCGGTACTGATGAGAACTGGGAGATCGCCGAGCGTGAGATTATTGAAGCAGCCGCAGAAAAGAATCTGATTACTACAGTAGTTCCCGGTGAAGCAGCCTTCTATGGACCCAAGCTCGATTTCATGGTCAGGGATGCTATCGGCCGGAAATGGCAGCTGGGCACAATACAGGTCGACTATAACATGCCTGAAAGATTCGAATTAACTTATAATGGAAGCGATAATCAGAAACATCGTCCCGTAATGATACACAGGACAATTTTCGGTTCGCTGGAAAGATTTGTTGCCGTATTGATAGAAAATACTTCCGGGAAATTCCCTTTATGGCTCGCCCCGGAAAAAGCAGTCATTTTGCCTATAAGCGAAAAATTCAACGATTATGCTGGAAATGTTTTGGAAGTTCTAAATAATTCCGATATTTGCACACTGATTGATGACAGGAGTGAAAAGATAGGTAAGAAGATCAGGGATAATGAATTAAAGAGAATTCCCTATCTGCTTATCATTGGTGAAAAAGAAGTTGAAAACAGGACAATCGCTGTCCGGAAACAGGGTGAAGGCGACAGGGGAAGTATGACGGTTGAAGAATTTGTTGAATTTATCCGGTCAGAAATAAGAAAGGAGATTAAATATTGAGAAAAATAGAAAAATTAGTATTAACGAAATTTAGGAGGAAAGAGTTATAACTGGTCCAGTAAGGCGAAGCCCCGGCAGGATTACCCAGCCGGCTCACAAAATAAACAACAGGATCACTTCAAAAGTGGTCAGGGTTGTGGGTGATGAAATAGAAGCAGAAGTCATGAGTATCCAGGATGCCTTAAGGCTCGCAGATAAGCTGGAACTCGATCTGGTCGAAATCTCACCAAACGCTGATCCCCCTGTCTGCAAGATTGTTGATTATCAGAAATTCCTTTATCAGCAGAAAAAAAAGCAAAAAGAAATTAAGGCAAAGGCTGCCAAGATCGTTGTGAAAGAGATCAGATTCGGACCAAACACTGATGATCATGATTATAATTTTAAGCTCAAGCATGCAGTTAGATTCCTTGAAGAAGGTGCAAAGGTAAGAGCTTATGTGTTCTTTAAAGGCCGTTCGATATTGTTCAAGGAACAGGGTGAAGTTTTGCTGCTGAGGTTTGCAAATGACCTTGAGGAAATTGGTAAGGTGGAACAGCTGCCACGGCTGGAAGGAAAAAGGATGATAATCTCATTTTCTCCTAAGAAGAAGAAGTAATTTTAAATATATATTATCACAGAAATGCCAAAAATGAAAACAAATCCGGGAGCCAAGAAAAGATTCTCTCTAACCGGAACAGGTAAGATCAAGCGTAAACATGCATTTAAAAGCCATATCCTGACCAAGAAAGCCACAAAACGCAAGAGAAATCTCGCATATTTCGGTCAGGTTGACAAAGCTGACAAGAAGAATGTTCAGCTTATGCTTGCAAGCAAATAAATGTTTCGCCGGATCATTAATTAATTATAGTATTAACAGGATGCTCAGCAGATAAGGGTCCGTCAGAGGCGGAACGCTGCCATCCAAAAAAAATGAGTTATGCCAAGATCAGTAAATTCCGTCGCATCAAGAGCCAGGAGAAAAAAGGTTCTTAAGCAGACAAAGGGGAACTTCCTCTCAAGAAGAAATGTTATCACAGTTGCCAAAAACACTCTCGATAAAGGGCTTGGATATGCATACCGTGACAGAAAGAAAAAGAAAGGCCTGTTCAGGGCGCTGTGGATACAAAGAATTAACGCAGGTGTCCGTCAGTATGATATGAGCTATTCCGAGTTCATTGGAAAGCTCGATAAAAAAGGAATAGTGCTGAACAGAAAAACTCTGGCCGACCTCGCAATGAACCATCCTGATGCGTTCAGGGCAGTAGTGGAAAAAGTTAAATAGGGATTTTTGATATAATAAAAGCTGGTCCGATTGGCCAGCTTTTTTATTTTACCGCACCTTCATAAACATCCTGCTGAACCTTATCTTCTTCAGCCCACCGGCTTCCTTATCGATTGATAGCCATATGAATTTTGGTTTCCCGACCACATGGTCTTCAGGAACAAATCCCCAGAACCTCGAATCAGCCGAATTATGCCTGTTATCTCCCATCATCCAGTAATAATTCATCCTGAAGGTGTAAGTAACTGCAGGTTGATTGTTGATATATATGGTACTTCCATCAACTCTCAGGTCGTTTCCTTCAAAAACATCAATAATACGGCGATAAAAATAAAGATTAGAGGTATCAATCTTTACGGTCGAACCCTTTACCGGTATCCACACGGGACCGTAGTTATCTTCGTTCCATTTTAATTTAGGGTCATACGGAAACATGCGCGCATCGTACTCACCTTCTCTTGTCAGAAATGGAGTGACCTCCTTAACATTTGTGAATTTCGCTATTGTTTCCGCATTCTGCGTTGTCAGAGGAAGGTAGTATGATGAACTGGAAACCATTGCCTGGTCAGATTTTGATATACTAAGCCTTTCAAATGCTTTTGGATTGATCGTTGTTCCGTTGGTCCATACAATATAGGTGGTCTGCTGCGTTTTGTTCACCGGCGCAGCCTTGCTGTTTACAAAGACCTTGCCTGCTTTTATGAGGATCGTATCGCCGGAAATTCCAATACACCGTTTTACATAATTGTCCCGCCGGTCAACCGGACGATATATAATATGGTAACTGTCCCATATCTCCTTTCTGGCTTCCGGCAGATAGTATCCGACAGGTTTTACAACAGGACTACCATAGCTGTCGCGTTTTTGTAATTCCCTGGCTTTACCTCTTACAATTTCATAATAGCTTGCAGCCTGATCCTCAACAGCCACCGTATCGCCGTCGGGAAAATTAAACACTATCGGATCGTTGTTCTTCACGTGACCACTTCCGGCAAGCCGCTTATAGGGCCACAGCACCAGGTTTGACCATGATTTTCCTTTCGTTATGGGCATAGTGTGTTGTGTGAAAGGGAATGCAATGGGAGTATTTGGCATTCTGGGACCATACGCCAGCTTGCTGACAAAAAGATGATCACCCACCAGCAGCGATTTCTCCATTGAAGGTGTGGGGATACGATAATTCTGAAAAAGAAAAATATTAATAAGAGTGACGGCAATCACTGCAAATATCAGTGCATCAAGCCATTCAATAAACGAACTGTTTTTACCATCCCTCCTCTTCCAGAATGTCCAGTTCACCTTTTCCGTAACGTATAAATCAAAAATAATTCCAAGGCCGATCAGGAGCAGGTAATTCCCTATCCAGATTACGACAAGTATATATAGAATGGCTATAATTGCAAATTTTATGTACTTCTTCTGAAAAAGGTTTATCATGGTAATTTAAATTTTTGATGCGTAAAAGTATAAAATATAATCAGAATCCAAGTACATCTCCCATTGTAAAGACACCTCTCTTATTATGTATGAACTCTGCAGCAGTCACAGCACCAAGGGCAAGACCTTTCCTGTTTTTAGCCTCGTGCTTCAGACTGAGTGTATCAACCTCGGAATCCCAGGTAACAATATGAATTCCCGGTACAGATCCTTCACGAACTGATCTTACAGGTATCATATTTCTGGCTTTTTCATTCTCGAAACACCATCCCTTATAGCCATGGTGCTGATTTTTAATCCCTTCTGCAAGGGTAATAGCTGTTCCGCTGGGAGCATCGAGCTTCTTCGTATGATGGATCTCTTCAATTGACACTGAATAATTATCATAAAAACTCATATACTTTGCCAGCTCTGAACTAAGCCTGAAGAGCAAGTTTACTCCAATACTGAAATTTGTGGAATGGATGAATGAAGTGCCGACCTGAATGCAGGTATCTGCAGCTTTATCATAATCCTTAAGCCAGCCGGTAGTACCGGAAACCACCGGTACCTTGCAGATGAGACAGTTAATGATATTTTTGAAAGCTGCCTCGGGCGAGGAAAACTCTATTGCCACATCGATGCCCCTGAGATTTTCTTTTTTCAGGTCGCTGCTGTTCTCGATATCGATAGTAAGTTTTACCTTATGTCCCCTTCGTAGCGCCACTTCTTCAATTTCATGGCCCATCCGGCCATAACCGATCAATGCTATGTTCATCTTTTTGATTTTCTGCGAATTTATCTCTTTTAACAAATGAGGCATCATAAGAATTAAATAAAATTCTTAACAAGAAGTTAAATTTGGGGACTAAAGTCCCTAAGTGCCTGATTTCCATAAACCCCGGGCTTAAGTCTGGGGTTTATGACCATCCTGATATACAGGGCTTTAGCCCCGAAAGGATAAAGTATATAGCAAATGACAAATCTTACGAAACATTTTTATTTTATATATTTCCGGAAATAAACCAATTCAAAATGAAGAATCTTATCAGCCTGTCAGCAATTATTATTACGATGATAACCAACTCTTGTACAACGAAAGAAAAAGCCAATCTTGTCATTATTAACGGAAAGGTTCTTACTATTGACAAGGAAAATCCGGCAGCAGAGGCAGTCGCAGTCGCCGGTGAAAAAATAATTGCAGTGGGCACTACAAAAGAAATTAAAGAATATATTGACAAGGAAAAAACGGAAATCATTGATGCAAAAGGAAGGCTGGTGATCCCGGGGTTTAACGATGCACATGTGCATTTTGGTCCGCTTGATCCTGATTATATCGAACTCCGGTATACTACTGACCCATCAATAATTACAGATAAAGTTAAGGCACAGGTTGCCAGGTCCGGGCCGGGTGAGCTTATCGAGGGAGGTCATTGGGAACACGAGATGTTCGTGGGGAAAAACTGGCCTACCAAAGAACTTATTGACATGGTTTCCCCGGATAATCCGGTTTTGTTAAGCCGTGCTGACGGTCACTCCGTGCTCGTGAATAGTTATGTATTGAAAAAATCAGGAATCACCAGAGATACTCCTGATCCGTTCGGAGGAGAGATTCAAAGAGATCCTGTAACCGGAGAACCGACCGGCATTCTCAAGGAAACCGCCCAGGATCTCATTAGACCTGGCGAGGTCAAAAAAGTCAGAAGTCCTGAAGAGGAAAAAGCCAGAACCTGGAAAGGATATCTTCTTGCCATGAAGGAGGCAAGGGAGCTTGGTGTCACAAGTCTGCAGAATGCCGGCTCCGCTGACTTCGAAGCTTATGAAAAGCTGCAGGCAGAGGGTCAGCTGACAAGCAGGATAGATATCGGAGAACCTCTTTCCGGTGATACAGCAGTTCTCAGAAAATATATCGGGATTGAGAAGAAATACCCTAAAACCGGGAACTGGATCAGGTTCGGATATCTGAAAGCCTTCATAGACGGATCAATGGGATCCGGAACGGCTTTGATGTTTGAACCCTATAACGATAATCCCTCTTCCTCGGGACTTGCTATGCAGCCCTATGATGAGATTGAAAAAATGGTCTTAACTGCGGACAAAATGGGATTCCAGATGGGTATCCATGCAATAGGCGATAAGGCGAATTTCTGGCTGCTTAATGCATTTGAAAAAGCTATTGAAGTGAACGGTAAACGTGACAGCCGGCATCGTGATGAGCACACTCAGACGCTTCAGTTATCTGATATACCAAGGTTTGCAAAGCTGGGAATAATCCCATCAATGCAACCCACACACTGTATCACAGATAAAAGGTTTTATGAGAAACGGGTAGGATCCGAACGGAGCAAAGGCGCTTATGCATGGCGGAGCCTGGCAAATGCCGGCTCAATGCTTGCCTTCGGAACCGATTACCAGGTGGAACCATTGAATCCCATGGAAGGTCTCTACGCAGCAGTCAGCCGCAAAGACCGGCTTGGTGAGGAAGGTGAGGGCTGGTTTCCGGAGCAGAAAATCACTATGGAAGAAGCCATAAAATACTATACGCTGGGATCAGCATATGCACAGTTTATGGATGACCGTAAAGGCATTATCAAACCCGGTTATCTGGCTGATATTGTGATCGTCGATCAGGATCTGCTTACTATCCCCGAAAGCGAAATAATGAAGACGAAGGTAGATTACACGATTGTCGGAGGCAAGGTGGTTTATGCTTCTGATAAATGACCCTGTTCGGAGGGATGGGTGCCATCAGGACAGCGAAGCAAGTATCCTCATCGCCTCCTCCCTGCTGTTCCCGCAGAACTCCGCCTCAGCCTTAAAGTCAGAACACACTTTCGGCCTGGAAGGATCACCGTAAAGTGCACATTTATAATCTTCCATTAATTGGATACACCTCACTCCTGCCGGCTTGCCACCAGGCATACCGGGGATCGGTGATGATATCGAAATGGCTATACAGCAAGCTCCGCAGTTCGATCTGCAGTCCATAGGCATCTGTTATTCATGCAAAATTAATGATTTGCGTGACATGGCCATGAAGTCTTGCAGTCTGAAATCTTTACTCTTATACTCCCTGTTAATCGTTCTTTGCAGCAAGGGCATTGACCATGGCCTTAAGTTCCTCGATCTGCTTTTGCTGTGACTCTATTTGCTGCTGCTGTTCCTTGATTGCACTTACCAGAACAGGTACCAGCTTGTCGTAAGAAATGCTCCAGAGCTCTTTTTCCTCATTTTCAGGTTTGTTGACTGCCTCAGGAATAATATCATACACATCCTGGGCTATCAGCCCTATATCATGCTTTCCTTCGTCCTGGATTATAATTCCATCATTATCATTTATGGTGCCATGATGAAAATACTCTGAAGGGCTGAGCATCATTATTTCTTTCAGACCATATGACATAGTTGTCTGGTCCGATTTAGCCCTTCCATCGGAATAAGTTGCCCAGGCATAAGCTCTGGCCTGACCAACACCAATAGTGCTGCTATTAGGCAATTCAAGAGCATAAGTTGGGTTTGTTACCGTCTGTAATCCTATTCTGCCATTTTTAAGTACTGTCATTGCATTTGACTCCATTATGTTGCCATTCCCAATAACAAATAACCTATCAGTTGAAGTCCATACTGTCGCTGAGGATGGGGTATAAGATGTATTGTACCTCCCAACCGCAATTTCATACACTGATGGTGCAGAAAGATTTGGTCCCCCAATCGCCATTGAAAACTTTCCACTCGTTTCATTTCCATGTCCAATTGTTGTTGAGCCAACACCACTTGACTCATTATCATAACCCAATGAAGTTGAATGTTCGCCACTTGCAATATTGTCATAACCCAATGCAATTGAATAATTGCCGCTTGCTTTTGTATAACTACCCATTGAAATTGATAGAAATCCACTTGTAGTTGCATAAAGGCCAAATGCGGAAGTTCCCAAACCATCTGCTTTACAGTTCCAACCAATTGCAGTAGAAGCTAAACTAGCACGTGATTTATAACCAAGTGCAAAAGAATTATCCCATTGTGCGGTATCTCCTAACCCAATTGCAAAAGAACCTTTCCCCAAGGCATGCGATCCTTGTCCTATTGCAAAAGAATAATCTCCAAGTGCCCGTGTTACATCAGTTACCTTATCAGAGGAATCTCGACCTGCACTTCCAAATGCAAAGCTGCGATAACCGCTGGCAACCGCTCCTCTTCCAATCGCATAGCTTTCTTCGTTTTTAGCCTTTGCATCCTCTCCGAATGCAAAGGAGTTTATTTTACCGGCAACAGCATTTTTCCCAATAGCTGTTGAATAATCTCCACTGGCAATGGCTTTAAATCCAAGTGCCTGTGAATATTGACCTTTCGATTTTGACTCAAAGCCGCTTGCAAAGGAATTCTCTCCTACGCTATCTCTACTCTCAATTAGTACTTTCCCAGTCAAAAATGCATTTTTTAATGGGTACCAAAGAATCCTGTTCTGAGATGGATTTATTAATCCGCTTGCATCCGTATTCACATTCATGTAATTTGTATTCGTGCCTTTTGTCATATCATAACCCCCTACTGCAAATCCCCCCTTAAGTCCTTTTGCTGATGGATTGGAATCAATATAAATTCTTACACTATCAGAATTAACATCGAGGTAATCCTGTACCGATCCTTTGGTAAGATCATATCCTCCCACTGCAAATCCTCCCTTAAGTTTCTTTGTCAATGGATTTGTGTCGAGGTATACCCTGACACTGTCTTTTCCCACAATAAAATATGGCGTCGACACTCCTTTGTCTGTACCGAAACCGCCCACTGCAAATCCTCCCTTCAATCCTTTGGCCCCGTCAGCCACGTATACCCTTACCCCCTCATTGTAAACAGCAAATACTGTATTGCCGTCTTTGTTTTTTACTTCAAAGAGAGCTTCATCATTTAAAAGGGTTGTACCCGTAACAGCCAGTTTTTTTACCGGGCCTCCCAGATTCTCAGCGATCTTCGAATATGGTACCGACCAAAATCTTGTCACTCCCATCGTCTTCCAACCGCTGTAGTCAATCTCTGTCTTTATGAATTTTGGCATTACTGTCCAGTCAATTGCGCTGAAAGTTGCCACGTTGCTTGCAGCCTGCCTAGCACCTTTGCCGAGAATCAGGGTGATCAGACCGAAACCGTTGGTTATTACCGAGCTGTGAAGCTCCTGCCAGATGACCGAGGTTCCAAGCGAGTCGGCCTGAATGGTAATTCTTACAGGCAGCGTGGTATTGATGATCGGATCACCGGTCGTTAGCCGGGCAACTGCCTGGTAGTTGAAGCCCTGAGGAATCTGAGCCCTGGAAGATAAAAGACCAAAGACAAAAGATAAAAGAATGAGGAAGCAGAGTTTTGTTTTCATGACGGAAAGGCTTGGAGGCATAATGGCTCAGAGGCCCGGAGGCCTGATAACCGATAGCCTGTGGTTTAACAAAAGGTTGAAAACAAATTATTTAGAAGCAAGTTATGATAAAAGAACAGGCGAGTCAAGTTTTTTTGACGAGTGCCTTGCTTACGGTGACAGGCAACAGTTATAATAAATACTAATTGGTTGGATGATTGGCCCATAGCCACTATACCACTGAACCATTATACCTTTTTATTACCTTTACAAAAACGATCGCATATGAGAATTGATATCCTCACCGTTTGCCCTGAACTGTTAGAAAGCCCTCTCAACTTCTCGATTGTGAAAAGAGCCAGGGATAAAGGCTTTGTTGAAATAAATGTTATCAATCTCCATGATTTCGCAAATGATAAATATAAGAGCGTCGATGACTATGCTTACGGCGGTGGCGCAGGAATGGTGATGATGATAGAGCCTGTTCATAAAGCTATAGAAAAGTTGAAAAGTGAAAGGACCTATGATGAAATAATATACACATCGCCTGACGGAGAAAAATTTACCCAGAAAATGGCTAACAGGTTGTCAATGAAAGAGAATCTGATCATTCTCGCAGGTCATTACAAGGGAATAGACCAGAGAATAAGGGACCATTTTATAACAATGGAGATATCAATGGGTGATTTTGTTCTTTCCGGCGGGGAACTCCCTGCTGCCGCAATCACTGATGCAATTGTAAGGCTTATCCCCGGAGCATTGGGCGATGAACAGTCAGCTCTCTCCGATTCGTTCCAGGATAATCTGCTTGCCCCTCCGTTATATACAAGACCATCCGATTTTAACGGATGGAAAGTCCCGGATATACTGCTTTCAGGACATGCAGCTGAGATTGAAAAATGGAGGCATGAGCAGTCATTTGAAAGGACCCGGAAACTCAGGCCTGATCTTCTGGAAGATTAAAGGTTTTGCAGTCTTGCAGTCTTGCGGTCTTGCGGTGGTCATAGCCTACCACGAATTTGGCGACTGCAAGACTGCAGGGCAGTATGACTGCCAGACATTTTTTTGGAAATCTAAAAAACCTTTAGTAAACTTGTGACTTAATTTAAATAAATCATAACTAATTAACAATCAACAACATGAACTCACAGGATTATATTAACCGGGAAGATACGTACGGAGCACATAATTATCATCCGCTGCCGGTAGTGCTTGAACGAGGCGAAGGTCCGTTCGTATGGGATGTTGACGGGAAGCGCTATTTTGATTTTCTTTCAGCTTATTCCGCAGTAAACCAGGGGCATTGTCATCCAAAAATAATCAAAGCACTGACGGACCAGGCGCAAAAGCTTACCCTCACTTCCAGGGCGTTTTATAATTCAGATCTTGGTGAATATGAAGAGTATGTAACAAAATATTTTAAATATGACAAGGTGCTTCCCATGAATTCAGGTGCGGAAGCTGACGAAACCGCCCTCAAGCTTTGCCGTAAATGGGGATATAAGAAAAAAGGGATAGCCCGGGATAAAGCCAAAATCATAGCCTGTGAGGGTAATTTCCATGGCCGGACCATAACAATTATTACTATGTCAACGGATCCGGATGCCAGAAATGATTTCGGTCCGTTTACTCCCGGTTTCATTATTATCCCATACAACGATCTTAAGGCCCTTGAGAATGCGCTTAAGGATCCTGATGTGGCCGGATTCCTCGTAGAACCTATTCAGGGCGAAGCAGGAGTCTTTGTACCTGATGAAGGTTATATTAAAAAGGCTTATGATCTTTGTAAAGAGAAAAATGTACTTTTTATAGCAGATGAGGTTCAGACCGGTATTGCCCGCACGGGCAAACTCCTTGCCTGTGATTACGAGGGTGTACGACCGGATATTCTGATCCTTGGGAAAGCACTCTCAGGAGGTGTGATGCCTATTTCAGCTGTACTGGCAGATAACGATATTATGCTCACCATATTGCCCGGTGAACATGGTTCTACCTTCGGAGGAAATCCGCTGGCAGCCAAAGTTGCTATTGCTTCACTTGAGGTTATTAAGAATGAGAAGCTTGCCGAAAATGCTTACCATCTTGGAAAGATCTTCCGTGATGAGATGAAAAGCATTAAATCGGATATGATTGAGCTTGTCCGTGGTAAAGGACTTCTGAATGCAGTGGTTATCAGGCCAAAAGGAGGAAAAACAGCCTGGGATGTGTGTCTGGCTATGAAAGATAAAGGGCTCATAGCGAAACCTACCCATGAACATATCATCCGGTTTGCCCCGCCGCTTGTTATTAATGAAAAACAACTCAGGGAAGCAATATCGCTTATTAAAGAAGCATTTAAACTTTTTGAATAACTTCCTGTTTTTAGTATTATATCTATCTATCAAGGCTTTTCGAACCTTTTATTAATATTATGATTAATAAAGACTCACATAAATATATCACCGGAGCTCTTCCGGTAATTTTTATTCTGATTCTGTTATCATGTAAGCCCGGCAGCGAGGTAACCGAAAAAGAGCTGAAGGCTCATATTGAATATCTTGCATCAGACTCGCTGAAAGGAAGGCTCACCGGATCTCCCGGCGATAGCCTGGCAGCTGATTATATTAAAAGCAAGCTGTCATCCTATGGTTTCCAGCCTCTTACAGGCGATGGATTTCAAAGGTTCAAAGTCACAACAAAACTTGTAGCCGGACAGGAGAATGATCTTTCCATTGACGACAAGAAATTCATGGCTGAAGATGATTTCACACCCCTTGCTTTCAGCTCAAGCTCTGGACTGATATCAGAGGTAGTCTTTGCCGGATATGGTTTCCACATTAATCTCGACAGCCTTAAATGGAATGATTATCAGGGTATTGATGTAAAAGGTAAGTGGGTGCTTGTCCTCAGGGCTGATCCGGAGACAGATAAGCAGGTTAGCCCGTTTCTGCCATTTACCGGAGACCGGGGAAAGGCAATTACTGCGAAAGATATGGGTGCTGCCGGTGTTCTCCTGGTATCGGGATCTGCATATGATCCTCAGGATACATTTGAACCTCTGAATTCAAATGATGTCTCAATGGATATCCCTGTTATCAGGATTAAACGGGTGGTGGGTGATCTTATCCTGGCCCGGTTAAAAAGCAGTGTGTCCGTACTTGAGAAGAGGTTAAATGAATCAAGAAAGCCTTTCAGCTTCCCGACGGGAGTGACAGTCAGCGGCAAGGCTGAAATAATAAGAGAAATGCATAACACCAGGAATGTGGTTATGGTTCTTCCCGGTGAAGAAGAAAATCTGAAGAACGAATATATTATCCTTGGAGCTCATTTTGACCACCTGGGTATGGGAGGTGCAGGTTCGGGAAGCCTTGTTCCGGATACGGTTGCCATTCATCATGGAGCAGACGATAATGCATCAGGAGTGGCGATGATGCTTGAACTGGGGAAAAAATTAGCCTTCACGGCCGGGAGCCATAATCGCAGCATAATTTGTATCGCTTTTACAGGAGAAGAAGAGGGTTTACTGGGATCCAAATACTTTGTCGATAATCCCGGCATTGACCTTACCCGGGTCAATGCAATGATCAATCTTGATATGGTTGGCCGGCTTCAGGATACCCATGTTTTGCAGGTAAGCGGAGTTGGCACTGCAGCGGGATTCAGAGAACTTGTTACATCATTTAATGATACAACCCTTCTGAAGCTAACCCTTTCAGATGAAGGATATGGTCCGTCTGATCATTCCTCATTCTATGGTAAGAATATTCCGGTCCTCTTTTTCTGGACAGGTACTCATTCTGATTATCATAAGCCATCGGACACTTTTGATAAGATTAACTACAAGGGTATGGTCACAATTTCTTCCCTTATATTTAAAGTGGCGGGGAGTCTGGCTTCTTCACCTGAAAGGCTGAAATTCAGGGAAGCAGGTCCAAAAGCAGTGCAGGGAAGATATGTGAGGGGAAGAGGAGTCACTCTGGGCATTATGCCTGATTTTGCAGGTAATGTAAAGAACGGGCTGAGAGCTGACAATGTTGATCCTGGCAAACCGGCAGCTATGGGCGGTATGAAAAAGGGTGATATTATCATATCAATAAACGGACAGTCTGTAAATAATATTTACGATTACATGTTCAGGATGGGTCAGCTAAAGCGTGGTCAGACAATAAGTGTTGAGGTATTGCGCAATAATGAAAAGATTGTGCTTCTAATACAGCTTTAACAACGGATTTCGGAAATTTAATCAACCCAGAAAATGAAAAAATTCCTCCTATGGCTGCTTGCGATCCTTATCACTCTCACGGCTGCAATATACCAGAGAAGGACAGGACCAACCTATCCGAAAAGGATAAACGTTTCAATCAATGATTCCTCATATGAATTAAATCTTGTCCGAAGTCTGGACCTTGCAGAAAGGTCTCAGGTCAGGCTGAGGATTTACGATACAACTGTCAAGGTAAACCTCTTTTACAAAAGATACAATACTTCTGACAAATACCAGGTATCTCCATTTTCATTTAAAATATACCCTGTCAGATCGTTTGTCATGAATAAAATATTCAGTATGAATGAGGAAAAGGGACTGTATGCTGATGTTCCACGGCAGCCTGCCGCCGGGAAAATTCAGTATTATATTGAACTGACAGATTCAAAAGGAACACAAACCCTGATGAAGGAGACTCCTGTTGTCATAAGATTTAAAGGATCCGTTCCACCGGCTATACTGGTGCCTCATATCCTTATCATGTTTATAGCCATGCTCTTTTCAACTGCCGCGGGTTTGCTCGCAGTGGCAAAAATACCATCATTTAGAAAATACGGAACCTGGACCCTGATTTTGCTTACGGCCGGAGGTATGATACTTGGTCCGCTTGTTCAGAAATATGCGTTCGGCGACCTGTGGACCGGCATCCCATTCGGTTGGGATCTCACAGATAATAAGACACTTATTGCCTTTGCTTTCTGGATTCTTGCGGTCATAATGAACAGGAAGAAAGAGAGACCTTTATATACAGTACTGGCGGCAGTTGTTCTTCTCATGGTTTACTCCATTCCCCACAGCCTGTTCGGATCGCAGCTCGATTATTCTACCGGCCAGGTCATGCAGGGCATCATTCTTGCTTTTTTCCTCAGAAATAAAAAAAATTCTTAAATTGAGTGCAGCATAAATTATTACCCGCCGTCTTTTGATCAGGAAATAAGATAAAGAAGACAGTGGGTGCCGCATCTCATATCGAAACCAGTCATTTAACAAAGATGGCAATTGTAGAAGCAGCATTCAGGAACCTGCACCAGGATTTGCTTGACGGGTGCAAGGCCGGCGACCAGAAGTCTCAATTCCAGATTTACAAGTTATACTATAAAGCAATGTATAACACAAGTCTGAGGATTGTGAACGACACGATGGAAGCTGAGGATATAATGCAGGAATCATTCCTGTCGGCCTTTGAAAAGATTGATACGTACTCAGGAACGGTGAGCTTTGGAGCCTGGCTGAAAAAAATAGTGATTAACAGGTCACTTGACGCCCTGGGTAAAAGAAAAGCGGTCTTTGAAGATATTGAAGCGCATGTTGGTATAAGAGACAACACTCCTGACGAATCAACAAGAAATGAAGAAGTTGATGTCAGGGTCGAGGAGGTTAAGGATGCAATTGAAAAATTGCCTGACGGTTACAGGGTAATCCTCTCTCTTTACCTCCTTGAAGGCTATGACCATGACGAGATTGCTGAGATCATGAATATTTCAAGCAGTACATCAAGATCTCAGCTGTCAAGGGCAAAACAGAAGCTTCTGAGTGAATTGAAAAATTTGAATGGAAAATTATAAGGGATGAAAACTATAGATGAAATAATCAGGAGCAACAGGGACTTCTTCGAAGACGCGGAACCGTCGGAAGGTCATCTGGAGCGTTTTAACAGGAAGCTTGAAATGAGATTTCACGCAGTTACTGTAACAAGAAGCATAGTCCCCTACCTGCTCAAGGCAGCAGTTGTGACACTGCTTATCACCCTTTCCTCGCTCTGGACCTGGGATCATTTCATCAGGCCCGACAGGGACAGGATGGCTCTGGGAGATGTATCTCCACAATACAGGGAGGTTGAGAACTATTACATGCACCAGGTAAATGTGATGGAGAGCGAGATAAGTACAGTTGCTTTCGTGAATAATCCGGAACAGCAGCTGGCATTGAATCAGGAGATGAAAAGTATGGATTCAGTTTATGTCCAGCTTCAGAAAGAGCTGAAAGCCAATCCCGATGATGAAAGGATCATCAATGCAATGATCGAACATTATCAGACCAAACTGGAAGTCATGACTTATATCGTGAACCAGCTTAAATCAATAAGGAATGAAAACCAAAATACCAGGGAAGATGGAAAAGTCAGTCTATAAGTCAGGAACCCTCCTCGCGGCGGCTCTGTTTGTAGCATCATTGAGCATCCAGGCTCAGGAAGAGGTAAGCAAGAATTATCACAAGGAGTACACAGCCGGCAAAGGCACAAAACTTGAGCTTAATAACCGTTACGGAGATATTGTGGCCGAGACATCGGAAACAAACCAGGTTGTAATTGATGTAAAAGTGACACTTAAATATCCCAGCCGGGAAAGAGCCGAAAAACTTATGAACTATATAGATGTTCAGTTCTCCGGGGACGCAAATGTCATTTCTGCCAAAACTGTGATAGATGATAAGTTCAGCTTCACAGGCTGGGGCGGTGAATCAAGAAGATTCCGCATTGATTATAATGTAAAAATGCCGGTCTGGATGGATCTGACCCTTGTTAACAGGTATGGCGATGCTGAACTCGGTGACCTTAACGGATATGTCGACCTTAATGTAAAGTATGGTAACCTGAATGTATCATTGCTCAGCCGGGGAAATGAAAAGCCAATGAACATTGTAACTGTTGCTTACGGCAACTGTACAATTGATGAAGGCGGATGGCTGGATCTGAATGTAAGGTACAGCGGTGATTTCAGGGTAGACAAAGCGCAGGCAATCCTGCTTGACAGCAGATATTCCAAAGTACGCCTGGGATCTGTAAACTCGGTAGTCAGTGATGATAAATACGACGATCTCAGAATAGAAAATGTCAGCAACCTGGTTATCGACGGAGGGTACACAAATATCAATATAGGAACTTTAACAAAGAAGCTGAAATATAATGGGGGATACGGCGGATTTAATGTAGATAATGTACCGGCAGGCTTCGAATCAATTGAGATAGATACAGATTATACCGGAGTGAGAGTAGGTATAGATGAATCTGCCACCTATGATCTGGAAGCAAAAACATCTTACTGCTCTGTGAAATACAACGAAGATAATTACCAGAACAGGAAGAGAATAGTCGGGAATACATCCACAGAGATAAGCGGAATAGTCGGAAAAAGTAACTCCCCGGCATCCACTGTAAGGATCACATCGTCATACGGAAACGTGAAACTTTATTAATAAAGCTAAAGGCGCCTGGCTTCAGGCGACAGGAAAAATCCTCCAGTTATCCGGGAGGATTTTTTTTATACTTTTTCCCGCAGATTACGCAGATTACCGCAGATTGAAAATTATCTGTTTATTTGGTCTGTGCAAATCAGCGCGATCGGCAGGAAATATTTCAGAAATCAAGTTCTACTACAGTTATCCCTGAGCCGCCCATATCGACATGTTCGTCGCGGAATGTTTTGACCACATCGACTGTTGCAAGATATTGCCTGACAAGCTGCCTGAGGATTCCGTTTCCCTTTCCATGAAGGATCCTGAGGTTCCTGTGCTGAACCATTAAAGCATTATCTATCAGGTCGCGCACCTGGTTAATAGCTTCTTCTCCCCTCACTCCTCTTATATCTATTTCAGGTTTGAAATTAAGCTTCCGCTCACTGACTACGGGATCAGGTTCCCTGTATGCATGAACAGAACTTAAACTCTTCTTTAGTTCTGCCCTGCTTATTCTTTCAACTCTATCCTCAGAAACACGGAACCTGAAGCTCCCTGATTCGACAAGTAACATTTTATCCCTGATCTCACTGATCTCACCGGCCGCCATTGTATCATTCATCCTGACAGCATCCCCTATTCTCAGTGGTTTTTCCTTAACTGCAGGCTCCTGAGGTTTTTCAGGTAGGTCTTTTGATTTGAATCTCTTTGCTTTTTCTGCAAGTTTCGAGACTTTTTTTTCTACAAGGGATTCAACAGGTTTAATCTCTTCAACAACGTTGCTCTTAAACTCTTCCAGCTCCTGCCGGACTTCCTTTGTTTTTTCCTTCTCGGCCTGCGATTCCTTAATCTGCCGGATGGTATTTTCAATCATTTTGTTGGAATCTTTCAGCAGGTTCTGAGCTTCATCCTTTGCTTTTGCAATAATCTCCTTCCGGAGTGATTTTGCTCCCGAGATCTCATTCTCATATTCATCGATCAGTTCTTCCAGGCGTTTCTCCTGCTGGCGTATGTTCTGGCGTTTGGTTTCCCAGTACCTTTTGTCACGGGCAATATCCTTCAGATGACTGTCATATTTTATATTTTTGGTACCAGCCTTTTCTGAGGCTTCGTTAAGTATTTCTTCCGGCAGCCCGATCTTCCTCGCGATCTCGAAGGCAAATGAGCTGCCAGGTTTCCCGATAAAAAGCTGGAACAGCGGCTGCATCAGGTGATTGTCAAAAGCCATCGCACCGTTTACAATTCCTTCATTCAGTGATGCAAAATGTTTGAGGTTGGTATAATGAGTGGTCAGAACTCCGAACACCTTATTCCTGTTGAGCTCACCGAGTATTGCTTCTGCAATCGCTCCCCCCAGCATTGGTTCGGTGCCCGTCCCGAATTCATCAATAAGGATAAGACTTTTTTCTGACCCGTGTTTAAGGAAATATTTCATGTTGATCAGATGGGAGCTGTATGTGCTCAGGTCATTTTCAATGCTTTGTTCATCGCCTATATCTATCAGTATATCTTTAAAAATTCCAGATTCAGATCCTTCGTTCATAGGTGTAGTAAGACCACATTGCATCATATACTGGAGCAGTCCGACTGTTTTAAGGCAGACTGATTTTCCTCCTGCATTGGGCCCTGATATTACAAGTATCCTGTTCTTTCCATCAAGCTCAATATCAAGAGGTACAACTTTTCTGCCCGGTATCTTTTGAAATGCCATTGATAATAACGGGTGAATCGCTTTATTCCAGCTGATAAAAGGTTTGTCGGTGACGACCGGCATAATTGAATGAAGGTTGTTGCCTAGAAGTGCCTTAGCCCTTAAAAAGTCGATCTTTCCCAGAAATCTATTAGAATCCAGCAGGTCATCAATATATGGCCTGATATTATCGGCAAACAGTGTTAATATTTTAACAATCTCCCTTTTCTCTTCATATTCAAGCTCGACAAGATCATTATTGATCTCAACAATCTCCTCCGGTTCTATGAAAACTGTTTTTCCCGAAGCCGACTGATCATGAATAAGTCCTCTGATCTTCTTCTTGTCATATGTGCTAACAGGGATCACCCCTCTCCCATTCCTGACCGAAGCTGCTGTATCTGAATCGACTATGCCGTCCGATTGAGCCTGTCTGAGGATAGAATTAAGCCTTTTTGAGGCCAGTACCGTTTTTGAAGTGATCTCTGACCTTATCTCCTTAAGTCTTGAGGAGGCATTGTCTTTTACCGCCCCGTGCCTGTCGATGATCCTGTCAATAGAATCCAGAACATACGGATAGGTTTTAACGGTGCTGCACATTTTCCTCAGGATCGGATATTGAGTCTCATCTTTGTTCCGGAAGAAATTAAGTATTGATTTGATGGTTTCGAGCGATCGTTTCAGATCGAAAAGCTCTCTTACTTCCGGAAAGGTACCTTCGATCCTTATCTTATTAAGACAATCATAAATATTATAATAATTATCTGATGGAAAGTTTTCTTCGAATCCGAGAAGGTGCTGAAATTCAGATGTTGCCAGGAGTTTTTCCTTTACAGATTCAGCGTTATCGTCGAATCGGATAGCATCGACCATCTCAATGCCCATGGGGCTGAGGCATTTCTCTTTCAGAAGCTCACGTATGCGGTCGAAGCCGATTTTGGATTCGAAATTTAGAGGATAGATCATTGTAAGGCAAAATTAATAAAAATCCACTCCGGGAATGGGTCGTGGGCGGGTTATTAATAAAAGATCCCCTCCTCAGGAGGGGCCTGGGGTGGGTTAAATTTGAAAGTAGTTTGATTTCTTTATCCTTTACACTACGGATAGAATTAACATGCTTTATTACGGGGCTCTTCCTAATTGATCATAAGCTTATTCTTTTGTTAAAGATATCTGAATTTTAAAAATCTCTTAGGCATCTAATGTGTACTCCTTGTCCTTTAGGAAATGTATATCTCCAAACATCAACCCGATAATTAAGGACTGCGCGGTTAGTGGCTTCAGTAGAAGAAGCTTCAGTAGAAGTCCACCAGTATTCACTATAAGTAACATTTGAAAACTCACCATCTGAATAACCACGACCTCCTCCGGGCCTGGCTGCAAATGATGTCTTATTTCTGTATTCAGGGAAATCAGTATTACCGACACTACCAACAATTGTCGATGAACCCCAAAAACCAGTATATGAAAGAGATTTCGCAGTTTTGTTATTGGTCTCCCTGCTATTATCTGTATCAATTGTACCATCATAATTATATCCATTGTTTTGAAGATATATTTCAAGAGTATTCCACTCCAGATCTGTAGGAACATGCCAACCAGAAGGACATATTTTGCCACTATTTACAACATACCAATTATATATGGCGCCATATATTTTCTTATTTACAGGTACACTATTATTGTACCAGCAGTAAGCTGCTGAGGACGTGCTCATCCATGCTGAGTTATCGGTTACAAGAGGGATACTGGTATTATCATTATATTTTGAAGCTGCCATATCATTACCTGTCCATAATTGTGTCCCAATGCGTACCACATCATATGTATTTCCTTCAATGTCGCTAATTGTGAACGGGTCAGTGACAAAAGTTACCTCCAGACCATAACTGGTTCCAAAGCTATTGGTGGCATATGCCCTTACATAATATCTTGTATTAACCAATAAGCCAGTAAGGTTACTTGTAAAGTTTCCAGCTCCTGATCCGTCAATCGTTTTATAATTGGCAATCGTCGGACTGATGGAAGTATTCCAGCATACACCCCGTGCTGTTACTGTAGAAGCACAGCTACCTGTGACATTTCCCCCAAAAGTTGCAGTTGTCATTGTTACTGCAGATATTGCACTGGTGGAAACTGTTGCTAATCCAATACCGGAAGTAAACGGTATATCAACACCATAAGTAGTCCCCGAAGCATTTGTTACATAAGCCCGTAAATGGTAATTTGTACACGGCGTTAAACCGGAAATATTACTGGTAAAGATACCTGTACCCGTACCATCAACGGTTTTTGAATCAGCTATGGTAGGATTTGCAGATGTACTCCAGCAGACTCCCCTGGTAGTTATACTTGCACCCCCTCCCGCTGTGACATTACCACCTCCTGAAGCAGATGTGCCGGTGATATTTGAAACAGAAGCAGTTGAAACCATAGCCAAAGTAGTAAAATTCAGATCATTACCTTCAGTAGCATTTGGTGAACAGTTAACTGCCTTAACCCGATAATGATAAACAGAATTTGATGTTAAACTTGAAATATTTGCATTTACTGAAGTATTGCTGGTTCCAGTTACAGGACTCTGAATGGCTGTTATAGAATTTCCATAGCCTGTCGTCGGTCCATACTCAAAGGTAACAGTTGTCGAAAAACTATTTGCATTTACAGTTCCATTCAGTGTAGCAGATGTTGTCCCAATTGCTGTTACTGGACTTGTGGTAGCTGAAGGTGCAAAGCAGTTGGTTGTAAATAACTGATCTGATCCGTTACCGGTTCCTCCACAATTATCAGCAACAACCCTGTAATGATAGGTTTTATTTGGCTCTAAACCGGAAAGTGCTGCGGTTACAGGAATAATAGCAGTACCTGTTGCAGGGCTTTGTGAAGCAGTTATGGTACTGCCATAACTTATAGATGTCCCATATTCGAACTTCACCGTAGTTGAAGAACCATTTGGATTTACTGTTGCATTTAGCAATGCTGATGTTGGCCCAATACCTGTTGCAGTTGCAGTTGTGGCTAAAGGTGATGTACAGCCTGTGGAAAATGTTGAAAGGTCTGTACTATAAACAATTCCTCCGCAGTTTTCTGCTTTAATTCTGAAGTAATATAGTGTATTTACAGACAATCCTGTTACATTAACATTGACAGTAGTTGGGGAACTTCCTGACACAGGACTCTGTAAAGCCGTTATCGAGCTTTCATAAGCTGTTGAAGTGCCATATTCGAAGGTTACTTTAGTCGAAAAACCATTTGCATTGATTAGACCATTCAATGTTGCAGATGTTGAAGTAATATTTGTTGCCGATGCTGTCGCTGCAGTTGGAGAATTGCAAAGGGTTGTGAACATTTTGTCATCACCATAAGAAGTTCCTCCGATACTTACTGCTTTCGCTCTGACATGGTAAACGGTGCCTTCACTCAATCCGGTGATACCAGCATTTACAGCAATATTATCAATACCGTTTACAGGACTCTGGATTGCATTCATATTCATTCCATAACCCGATGTCAGCCCATATTCAAATGTCACAACTGTACTTTGACCGTTTGCATTTACCATACCGTTCATTGTTGCAGAGGTCCTGGAAATTGATGTTGCTTCTCCTGTTGAAACAACAGGTGGCAGGAATGTGGTGAATTCCAATTCCTCCCCATATCCCGGGCCGACACTGTTAGTAGCATATGCCCTTAAATAATATTTAGTACCCGGCTGGAGACTAGTGAGGCTACTTACGAAATCATCAGGACTATTACCGTTTTCAGTCTTATTGTCAAATATGGTAGGTCCCGGCGATGTTTTCCAGCAAACACCCTTGGAGGTAATAGAGGCGCCTCCGGTACTTAAAATATCTCCTCCGCTGCTTGCAGTTGTTGAGGTAACTGAGGTAACGGGAAGTGTATTTAATGTCGGTATAACAGCAATTGTGGTAAAGTCGTATGTGGTTCCATAGGCTTTATCAACACTGTTTATTGCGTATGCCCTGACATAATATTTTGTACCAGGATCAAGACCTATAATGGTGCTATTGAAGTGTCCTGTTCCGGTCCCGTCATTGGTTTTGTTGTTAACCTCTATGGTAGGAGTTGAATTTGTGCCCCAGCAAACTCCCTTCGCAGTAACTGCTGCTGAACCTTCAGCGGTTACATTTCCTCCGCAGAAGGCAGAATTAGTTGTCACAGATGAAACTTCATCTGTGGTAACTGTTGGTGATATCGGGACATCAGGCAGAGTTATAAAATTCCGCTCCTCACCATATGAAGTCCCCCCCAGGTTTGTCGCATAAGCCCTGACATAATACTTCTTGTCAGGTGTCAGACCGGACAGATTGCATGTGAATGAACCAGTTCCGGAACCACTCTGTGCCTTGTAATTATCTGTTGTAGGATTCGTTGCAAGACTCCAGCAGATTCCACGGGCTGAGACACTCGTTCCTCCTTCGTTTTTCACATTGCCTCCGCTGACAGCTGTGGTTTTGTCAATGCCTGTTATTTCTGAAGTAGTGACTTCAGGTTTTGCATCTGACATAGTCGTAAAGTAGATCTCATCTCCATATACTGTCTGCTCTCCCCTGCTGCAGTAGGCTGTAACATAGTATTTTGTCCCCGGTGTCAGACCTGTAATATTGCTTGTGAAACTCCTCACACTTGCCGCAACGCTTATCTCTATCTTTGGCCCGGCAACAGTTGTATTGGGCGTCGTAGCATAACAATGTCCGTAAGAGGTAACTCCCTCTCCAAGGTCGAGAATCTTGCCGGAAACATCTGCTGAAGTCATCGAAATGTTTGATACAGTGCCAGTGGATACCAGCATCTGTTTTTCGGCTTTCTTGCAGGCCGGGGGGAATAAAAAGCCTGCCAAAAAGAAAATAATTATTAACTTATTGATTTTCATAGTAATAACTTCAATTTGTAGAATTGGAAAAATTAAAATTCTTACTGCTTAATTAAAAGCTTTTTCAGTTGATCTGTAGTTTCTGGAAGTGCTTTGATCTCTTTTGTTTCTGCATCCAGAAGCAACATTACCGGAGTTCCAAGGATATAGTAATCGCTGGCAGCCTTACTGCGAAGCCCTTCCTCTGTCCGCAGATGTTTCCAGCTAGTCAGTTCATTAATCTTATTTTTCCAGGCAGTTACTTCCATTTCTGTCTCGTCAACGCTGATAGCAATAATATCAAGCAACTGTTTAACCTCCGACTGTTGCGACCAGGGGTAAAGTGTGCTTACGGTCTCAATGCAATGGCTGCAATCTGCAGACCAGAAAAGGAGGAGTATATATTTCTTTCCCGTGTTGTAATCTTTAAGGCTGAACGTCGAACCTTCATTTCCTTTTAGGTCAATATCAGGGGCAATTGTACCCGGGATAAGCGTCTCGATACCTTTCAATCTTCTATAGATCTCCTGCCTTTTTGAAGTCAGACAATCCGGATCATCGAGATAAGGTCGAAGCATTTTAATTCCTTTCTCAATATTGAAACTTTCATAACCATTGAAGAAATAATCGACCATCCAGCCGTAAACTAGAGGATTTCCTTTCCTTGACTTTTCAATCGCTGTTTTCCCGGCAAGCGTAAAAAGAGAATCACGCAACGGAACAGATGTAGCAAGTTCACCATAAAGGTTGACATATCCATCCATCCACTCTTTCAGAGCTGATGTTTTGATAAGCATTGAATCTTTGAAATCCATGCCATCCAGGTAGTTGTTCCTGAGACTCTTTTTTCTTTCAGACTCGCTTCCGCCCCAGTTTATCTCAGTGACATGCTGGAATCCATACAATGTACTGGCAAACAAATTTTTATCCTCTTTATGCCTTGAATCAACCCAGTTATTGAATGATTTCCTTCGGTTTTCGTATTCTGTCAGGGCTGTCTTAAATAATTTGGATTTGGAGTCATCGTAGTTCAGCAGGAAATTCTGAAGCAGGTTTAGTTTTTCCTTCTGTCTTGCATTCTCCTTTAGAAAAAGAGAATAAGTTGTATTTTCCCTTTCATCCTTCTGGAACCAGGTACTGTCAGGGTTGTTACTATAGATCGGGTGAATCCACAGTTCCAGATCCTGATTACCAATTAATATCCGTTTTTCTGAAGGGTAAGGAGTACTGTAAGAATACTCTTTGTAATCGAATCTGAGGACAAACTCTCCTGGAAGACTTTCCTCCGGAATCTTTAATAGGGCCCTTCCACCGTTTTTTACATTATCAATTATTATTGGTTTCAGAGCATCTGTTCCTGTTAATGGCAGAAGACTTATCTTGCTTTCGTAGACGCCGCGTAAAATGATGGTTATTGTAACATCCTGAGCCTGAATAGATTTTGAAGAAAGTACCAGGAAATAAAACAACGGGATTAATCTGAAAGCGATGGAAATGATTTTATTTTTAACATTCATGGCGAATACAGTTTCAGTATAAAAATCCAATCAGCCATAAAGGAATTTCGTTTCTGTGTCCGATCTGGTCATTATATATTGGATGGACACCTCTTCAACAGCTCTTTCGGATATTTTGTAAATCGTTCTCATTTGATGATGGTCAATGTATTGACCGGATATAATACTTTTTCTGTCAATTCACTAATCGTTTTCTGACTTTATTAAATTTAAATTGAGTTATCAGGAAGAATTTCTCCCCTATCCTCAGAAAGAACCGATCTTGATAGTTTTTAATCATAAGGCTCTTTATCAATATTTCTGTAACACGAACAGTTGAAAGGGTGCAAGCCCATCGCTCTGTTCATTCACGGCACACTCTAATCCTTGATACAACGAACAGAGCCTCCGTACGCCCGACCGTCGCAGTAATAGGTGGCAGTGCTGCCGAAGAATAGGTGGTTTGAATTGAAACTGCAAATCGCACCGCTCCAATAGTAGCCGTAGGTACCGACAAAGCTGAGCGAACCATTGTTGTAGTTGCGGTAGCCTGCAGCGGGCAATTTAAGTGGTGAGGCAAAGGCCCCTGCGGCGTTGCTGGTGCTCCAACTCAGGCGCTCTGCATCCCATTCTGCAGCGGTAGGCAGCCTGAAACCGGCCGGACATGGGTTATTCACCGCGCTTACAGGCCACCACAGGTCGTCGTTCTGTGGACTGCGCCAGTCATAGGGACTGACGGTACTTGTGATAAAGTTGCTGTGTCCTGGGGAATCACTGCTGCTTAATGTACTGGTTGTGCCGCTTGTTCTTACCTGGTGTCCGTCGGCCAACCTGCCCCATTGGTATAAATCACCATAAGAAGCTGCATCCGTGCTGCTTGTTGCCACCTGGCTTGCACCCAGGTTCCTGTCCATCCAGATCTTGCCGGTGGCGGGGTTGGTTACAGTGCCCGGTATCACTGAATTTGAAGCAGCACTTGAAGCACTGTTACCATTAATATTTGTGGCTACTACAGTAAAGGTGTAAGCAGTCATATTGGTAAGTCCTGTTACTGTAACAGGACTTGCTGAACCTGTGCCTGTAAAACCACCAGGATTTGAAGTTACTGTATATCCTGTTATTGCAGAGCCACCATTACTGGCCGGCGCTGTAAATGTTACGGTGGCCTGGGTATTTCCTGCTGTTGCAGTACCAATTGTTGGTGCACCAGGAATGGTTGAGGGTGTTACCGAATTTGAAGCAGAACTTGCCGGACCAGTACCATTGGTATTGGTGGCTGTTACTGTGAAAGTATAGGCAATTCCATTAGTAAGACCTGTTACTATTATAGGAGGTGTCGTACCTGTACCTATTTTACTCCCCGGATTTGAGGTTGCAGTGTATCCTGTAATAGCAGATCCACCATCACTGGTCGGTGCTGTAAATGCTACAGTAGCCTGTACATTTCCTTTTGTTGCTGTCCCTATTGTCGGTGCACCAGGAACTGTGGAAGGCGTTACTGAATTTGAAGTAGCACTTGCCGGACCAGTACCATTGGCATTCGTAGCTGTTACCATGAAAGCATAGGCAGTTCCATTCGTAAGACCTGAGACTGTTATTGGACTTGCAGTACCTATGCCTGTAAAACCACCAGGATTTGAAGTTGCTGTATAGCTTGTTATAGCTGAGCCACCATCACTGGCTGGTGGTATAAAAGCTGCAAAAGCCTGGGCATTCCCCTTTGTCGCTGTCCCTATTGTTGGTGCACCCGGAACTGTTGAAGGTGTTACTGAATTTGAAGCTGCACTTGCAGGACCTGTGCCATTGGCATTGGTGGCTGTTACTGTGAATGTATAGGCAGTTCCATTTGTGAGCCCTGTTATGGTAACAGGGCTTGCAGCGGCTGTGCCTGTCATACCACCAGGACTGGAAGTTGCCGTGTATCCGGTTATAATAGAGCCGCCATTACTGGTAGGTGCTGTAAATGTTACAATGGCCTGGGTATTTCCTTTTGTTGCCGTACCTATTGTTGGTGCACCAGGTAATGTGGAAGGTGTTACTGAATTTGAAGCTGCACTTGCAGGACCGGTACCATTGGCATTCGTGGCTGTTACTGTGAATGTATAGGCAGTTCCATTGGTAAGACCTGTTACTGTAATTGTGGTTGTAGTTCCTGTACCTGTTATACCGCCAGGATTTGAAGTTGCCGTGTATCCGGTTATTGCAGAGCCGCCATCACTGGCCGGAGCTATAAATGTCACTGTGGCCTGTGCATTTCCTTTTGTCGCTGATATACTTGTCGGTGCTCCGGGAACTGCTGAAGGTGTTACCGAATTTGAGGCTGCACTTGCCGGACCGGTACCATTGACATTGGTGGCTGTTACTGTGAATGTATAGGCAGTTCCATTGGTGAGCCCTGTTACTGTAACAGGACTTGTACTACCTGTGCCTGTTATATTACCAGGATTTGAAGTTGCCGTATATCCCGTAATAGTAGAGCCTCCATTACTGGCCGGTAGTGTAAATGTTATTGAAGCCTGGGCATTTCCTTTTGTTGCCGTCCCTATTGTCGGTGCACCAGGTAATGTGGAAGGTGTTACCGAATTTGAAGCTGCACTTGCAGGACCGGTACCATTGGCATTGGTGGCTGTTACTGTGAAAGTATAGGCAGTTCCGTTGGTGAGCCCTGTTACTGTAATTGGACTTGAAGTGGATGTGCCTGTTATACCACCAGGATTTGAAGTTGCTGTGTATCCGGTTATAACAGAGCCGCCATCACTGACCGGTGGTGTAAATGCTACTGTAGCCTGGGTATTTCCTTTTGTTGCTGTACCTATTGTTGGTGCACCCGAAACTGCTGAAGGTGTTACCGAATTTGAAGCTGCACTTGCAGGACCGGTACCATTGGCATTTGTGGCTGTTACTGTGAATGTATAGGCAGTTCCATTTGTAAGACCTGTTACTGTAATTGGACTTGAAGTGGCTGTGCCTGTAAGTCCACCAGGATTTGAAGTTGCCGTGTATCCGGTTATAGCAGAACCGCCATCACTTGCCGGCGGTGTAAATGTCACTGTTGCCTGTGCATTCCCTTTTGTCGCCGTCCCTATTGTCGGTGCTCCGGGAACTGTTGATGTTACGAAAGTCTGGTCATTGCCATCAACTGCCCCACCACAATTACTGGTTTTTACCCTGTAGTGATATAATGTATTTGGCGACAGGCCTGAAATCCCTGCACTCACTGTTGTATTGCTGTTCCCTGTCACAGAACCCGGTGTTGCACCTACTACTGTGCCGTAACTTGTATTTAAACCATATTCAAAGCTTACTGTTGTTGTAAAACCATTTGCACTTACAGTTCCATTAAGTGTTGCCGCTGTAGAACTTGCTCCTGAAGCAGCACTTGTGGTAGCTGAAGGTGCAATGCAAAGAGTTGTAAATGTATATTCGTTAGATCCATAAGATGTACCACTGGCATTTGTGGCATAAGCACGAACATGATATTCTGTTCCGGGGTTAAGTCCCGTAAGATTACTGACGTAACTGCCCGGACCTGTACCATTATCTGTATGGAAATTTGACGCGGTTGGATTTGCAGAGGTACCCCAGCAGACACCTTTTATAGTAACAGATGATCCTCCTTCACTGGTAACATTCCCTCCGCAAATTGCTGAAGTTGCAGTTATTGAAGTAACTTCAGCCGTTGTTACTATCGGAGGTGTGGCTACATCCGAAGTCGTCGTAAAATCAAGTTCATTGCCATAAGCTGTACCTCCACTGTTGGTTGCATATGCCCTTACATAATATTTTGTCCCTGCTGACAAACCCGTCAGACTACTGGAGAAACTTTCTGAACCTGGACCATCAGATGTTTTGGTAGTTAAGGAAACTGTTGGAGATGGTGCCAGACTCCAGCAAACACCGCGGGCTGTTACAGGAGTTCCTCCCTCACTTGTTATATTTCCGCCACTTACTGCAGTGGTTTTTGTTATGCTGGAAACAGCTGTAGTTGTTAGTACAGGCGGGGAGTCCGAAGCAGTTGTGAAATTCAATTCGTTGCCATATATGACGACTTTGCCCCTGCTTATATAAGCTTTATAATAGTATTTTGTATTAGGTGTGAGTCCTGTAAGATTACTTGTGAAAATACCTATCGAAGGAGTTCCTCTTTCTGCCTTTGCACCTTCAATAGTCGGATTTGTTGATGTCGAATAACAATGCCCGTATTGCGTCGCACCCTCTCCAAGATCAAGGATTTCTCCTGAAACATCGACAGTCGTTGTCAAAATGTTATATACAGTGCCAGTGGTTACCAGCATTTGCTTTTCGGTTTTCTTGCAGGCCGGGGGGAATACAAAGCCTGACAATAAGAAAATAATTATTAACTTATTGATTTTCATAATTATATGTTGTAAATTAAAAACAAAAATCGGGTTTCTATCCTATTCTCTCAGGATAAAAATAAAATCTCCCCCTTCATCATCAACATCCTGTATTACTCCAAACTGGGGAACCGATTTACTGTTGTTAATCACTGCTGTCTGGAAACTGCTGAAAAGCTGTGCAGAAGTGAGATATTTTTCCTTATTGTCCAGGAGCCGCAGGACAAGATACTTCAGGAAGGCACTCTCGTCAGGGACTTCATTAAATGTTCCACTGGTCATTGCTTTTCTGCTTTTCATTTCATAAAGCATATTAATTGCTGTCGATGCATCGTTAAACGCAGCCCGTGTTTTGAATATTGAACCGCCAAAGCATGCGTCGCTGATCAGCAAAGTATGCTTTGATCTTATTTCTTTCAGATAATCGCGCAGAGTGCTGTTCCTGAACCATGCAAGCTTGCTGCTCCTCCTGGCATCCGAAGGAAGCCAGTAACCATTCTCGGCCTGTGTTTCCCACACTCCATGCCCTGCATAAAAGATCAGGAAGTTGTCTTCCGGAGTGATCTTTTTGGCAAAAAAGTCAAGTGCTTCAACCATTTCGGCATACCTGGCATCACGCAGAATTTTTACATTTTCGCTGTTAAATGTATACCTGGTAGTTATTGCATTATAGAACATTTCCGCATCCCTGATAGGCTTATCAAGTGAAACTATATTCGGATCTGAATAATCATTGATGCCTATGATAAGAGCATAATATTTGCCGGTCATTTTTTGCAGGGTATTCATTCCTGGATTCTGGATGCTTACCTCCGGAGTGTTATCAACAATTTTGGGTTTATTGCTTATATGAATCGTTTTCTTCCCGCTGCTTACGATCTGAGCCTGTAAAAAGGCTGCCTGAAGCAGGAATATCATCGAAATAATTACCGTCTTTCTCATGTCAATAACATTTAAAAGTCAACTTTAAATGATAACAAAGTGAATCTCTGATTATTAAAAGGAACATAGTTAACACCTACCTTTGTGTGCTGGAGTGGCTTGTAATTATTTGGTGTGGCGGCTACCCATACTATGTTTGTGACCCAGATCACAGCAGATGTGATAATTAATGCGCCGGATAGACTCTTTTGCGCTTGGGACTGGTCATAGAGATCTGCCCTCACAACCGCATCTGTAGCATTTAGATAAGATGCATAAGTGTCAGTATATTTTTTATTCATTAACAATCCTCCCGCCAGCGCTCCGTATGCAGGAATGCCTGCCAGCCACCAGGGTTTTCCGTTTTTTATTTTTGTCTGGCCAAGCCCCGGCATCACAGTCGACAGAGCTAGCATCCCTCCCTTATTAAAGGATCTTTCATATTTCTCAGCTTTAAGCTCCACACTGACGTCCTCATCGAGGAAAACCGCATCATCTTCAGGGACCCATGTAATTTTTTTATTACTTCCTGCTTTAATGCTGTCTCCTGCCTCACCTTTAAAAGAATAAGCTTTAATGGGTTTGCCAGCCTGATTCCATATTTCAACCCATACTGAGAAAATATCAGAAGGCCCCTTACTTATAAGGTCGTACGAAATCATCAGTTTATAGCCGTCAAATTCAAGTTTTGGCTCAGTGATCAGAAAATTCTGGGAAAAAGATTTAGAAAAGGATGTCAGAAGGAACAGGAAAAAAATAAGTCTGAGTTTTTCCATAGCCTGATAAATTAGTGAATTTAAGGCATCTAAACAATATCAAATTTAATCTAAATATTGATTTGTTGAACATAATTTGATCAAAGATTATCAATATCTGATCAAAATTTTTCTGCAGGGAAATCCGATAAAAATGTTCCAAGAAAGTTCACCCCGGCTGAGGCTTTGTTAAATATTTCAATTAAGCAGTGATCTCATAATGTTAAGTTAATTAATGTTAATCAGTTTCTTTTATTCAATAAGTAATCACCTTTTAAATACATTTATCCTCTTAGAAAAATCAAAACAGAGGAAACATGAAAATCAAAAGACTGGGCGTAAGCATAACTCTACTGCTTATGGTTCCATTGTGGCTTGTGTCACAGACTGAAAACGTAGACCTTTCAATGATCTATAAAATCAAACAGGAAGAGGCGCGGAATTCCAAAATTGAGGACCTTGCATTCGGACTTACAGATCTTACGGGTCCAAGGCTGACCGGTTCTACCGGTGGTGCCCGTGGTAATGAATGGGCCAGGAAGAAAATGGAAGAGCTTGGCTTCCAGAATGTAAGGATTGAGGAGGCAAGAGAATTTACCCGCGGAGGCTGGGATAACCTGAAGACTTACGCTGCCATGACAGCTCCTTACTATGCCAACTTCGCCTGCAATCCGGTTGCCTGGACAGGCAGCACCAACGGGCTTGTTAAATCTGAAGTGATTCTGATGGATGTAAGAACCGAAGCTGATCTTGAAAAATACAAGGGTAAGCTCGGCGGGAAGATCGTTCTGATGCCTAATACAAGCACTACTCCGTACGAAATAAGTTATGTTCCCCTGGCAACAAGGTATACCGATGAACAGCTTAAAGAACTGACAAAGGAATCAATTTCGGCAGGAGGAAGAAGAGCCGGACGACCGAATGATTATACAGCAATGAATGCCCAGAGGCAGCTCCGGACCAAAGTAACGGACCTTGTTAAAAGCGAGGGCGCTGCTGTGATACTCGATTATTCAGGAACCTTCAATATCCCGAGATCCAGCGCCGCAGGTTATAGCCAGGGCGATAAGGAACCTATAGCCGAATTGAATCTCCCGATGGAGGACCATGCAAGGATTGAAAGGCTCCTGCGAAAAAATGTACCGGTTGAAATGGAAGTCGAGATACAGAATAAATTTTTTCCGAGCCCCACAATCTATAATGTTATAGGAGAAATACCGGGTACTGACAAGCTGCTTAAGAATGAAGTTGTTCTTCTGGGAGCACATATAGACTCATGGCATGGAGGAACTGGAGCAGCCGATAACGCTTCAGGCTGCATTGTCATGATGGAAGCGCTCAGGATCCTCAGGAACCTCGATGTTGCACCCAGAAGAACCATCAGAGTCGCATTATGGGGTGGCGAAGAACAGGGACTTAACGGTTCGCGCGGTTATGTCGAGAAATACCTTGTTGATCCCAAAACCAGTGCTCACAAACCAGGTTATGATCAGTTTGCCGCTTATTTTAATATGGATAACGGCACAGGCAGATACCGGGGCATTTATCTTCAGCAGAATGAACTGGTCAGACCTATTTTTGAACAATGGCTGAAGCCATTTGAGGATCTTGGCTGTTCCACAATCACAATCAGTAATACAACCGGCACTGACCACCTGTCATTTGATCGTTATGGGTTACCCGGTTTCCAGTTTATTCAGGATGATGTTGAATACTGGAGAACTTACCACACTCCGATGGATACATATGAAAGGCTGGTTCTGGATGATCTCCGGATTGATGCAATAGTTACTGCATCATTTGCATATAATGCAGCTATGAGAAATGATAAGCTTCCCCGAAAGCCTGAAATGAAACCGCTGGAGGGCAGTACCCAGGGTTCACCCAGATTCTGATTAAACATTTTCGGTTTTTTCTTGTATTACTGAAAGAAATTATTTTTCAGATATCATGAAAAAACTGATTTTAATAAGCGGAGCATTGCTTGCATTTACTATCACCCCGGCAAACGCAGGTACTAGTGGCAAAACCAGCCTGGGCTGGAAGTTAAGTCACTATTCCTGGATACGTGAAGGACGTTGTTCACGGGAACTGACCCGGGCGGAAACTACAAAGCTTGCAAAGGAAGACAGGAAAATTCAAATTGAGAATAGGATTGACAAAGAAGATAAGACTGTATCTCCCCGTGAAATGAGATTCCTGCGACGCGAGCAAAACCGCCATAACAGACAAATTACCAGAGAGATACGTGTAGAGCAGGGAAAAAAATCCGGTAGATTGTAGAAAAGTATTAAACTGCGTTTTTATAACGGCTTCTGTTCTATACCTTTCATTGACAACTGAATACGTTTCCTTTCGGTGTCAACAGAAAGAACTTTTACCATTACGTGCTGGTGCAGTTTTATAACAGCCGAAGGATCGCGGACATATGTATTGGTCAGATTTGAAATATGAACGAGGCCATCCTGCTTTATTCCTATATCAACAAATGCCCCAAATTTTGTAACATTTGTTACAATTCCCGGTACAACCATACCTTGAACAAGATCGTCTATTTCATGGATATCAGCAAACCTGAATTCCGTGATCTTTGACCTTGGGTCCCGGCCTGGCCTGGCAAGTTCCTCCATTATATCCCTGAGAGTGGGAAGTCCTGTGACAGGTGTAATATAATCTTCCAGCTTAATTGCCTTACGCTTTTCTTCATTATTCATAAGTTCCTTTACATCACAGCCCAGGTCTTTTACTATTTTTTCAACAACCGGATAGCTTTCCGGATGGACAGCGCTGCTGTCAAGAGGGTTTTCAGCATTCCTAATCCGGATGAAACCGGCACATTGTTCAAACGCCTTTGCACCCATTCTCTTTACTTTTAGAAATTCCTTCCTCGATTTAAAAGGACCGTTCTCAGTCCGGTAATCCACAATATTCTGAGCCAGCTGCGGACCGAGTCCTGAAACATAAGTAAGTAGATGACTGCTTGCGGTGTTTATTTCAACACCTACTGCATTAACACAGCTCGTAACAACCTCATCAAGGGAATTCTGGAGTTTTTGCTGGTCCACATCATGCTGGTACTGACCCACTCCTATTGATTTGGGATCGATCTTTACAAGTTCGGCAAGCGGATCCATAAGTCTGCGTCCAATCGAAACAGCACCCCGTACTGTTACATCGTAATCGGGGAATTCATCTCTTGCCACCTTTGATGCTGAGTAAACCGAAGCGCCTGCCTCGCTTACAACAAAAACCTGGATGGTGTTCTCAAATCTTGCATATTTAATAAAATCTTCAGTTTCGCGACTGGCGGTCCCATTTCCGATAGCTATTGCTTCAATCTTGTAGGCATTGACAAGTGAAAGGATTTTCTTGATTGAAAGTGCAGTCTGATTCTGAGGCGGATGCGGATAAATAGTTTCGTTGTGTAAAAGATTCCCCTGCCTGTCGAGACAGACAATTTTACATCCTGTCCTGAATCCGGGATCAATTGCAAGCACATTTTTTTCACCCAGCGGAGGTGCCAGCAAAAGCTGCCTGAGATTATCCACAAATACATTTATCGCCTCATTATCAGCTTTCTCCCTTGAGATATTCCTGAATTCGGTTTCCATAGATGAGGAAAGCAACCTTTTCCAGCTGTCTTTAACTGCTTCGCCTACGAGACGGGAAGACTCGTTATTACCTTTTATAAATAGTGAGTCGAGCAGATTGAGAGCGTTTTCCTCAACCGGTTCTATTGAAAGCCTGAGGAATCCTTCCTGCTCTCCTCTTCTCATAGCAAGCAGGCGATGCGAAGGACATTTCTTAAGAGGTTCCGACCAATCGAAATAATCGCTGAATTTAATGCCTTCCGATTCCTTCCCCTTTATAACTCCGGAATAAATAACAGCTTCTTTTTCATAAAGATATCTGAGCTTTTTACGGGTATTTTCATCCTCATTTATCCATTCGGCAATAATATCACACGCCCCATTAAGTGCATCCTTAACAAATTTAACTTCATCCGTCAGAAACTCACCTGCTCTATGTTCAGGATCAGGGTTTTTCTGTTCAAATATTATGGTTGCAAGCGGCTCGAGTCCTTTTTCCCTGGCTATGGTTGCCCGTGTACGCCTCCTGGGCCTGTAAGGAAGATAAATATCCTCAAGCTCAGCCATAGTCATTGAAGCTCCAATTTTCTGCAGAAGCTCCGGAGTCATTTTCTCCTGCTCTTCAATGGACTTTATTATACTTTCTTTCCTTGCATCAAGATCTTTCAGCCGGTCATATTCCGTTTTTATATGATGGATCTGTACCTCATCCAGGCTGCCTGTCATTTCCTTTCTGTACCTGCTTATAAAAGGGATCGTTCCGCCTTCGCCCATGAGCTTTATGGTATTGTCAACCTGCCACTCATGAAGTCCCAGTTTTTTTGCAATTATTCCAATGTTTTTATCTGCAGCCATACCGGATTATTCACATTTTCAAATTTTCAAATTCCCAAATTCAACTATTCAACAAAGATCACTAAGCCTTTAAGATATTCGCTCTCAGGGTGATAGATATTTACCGGATGGTCAGGTGGCTGGCTCATCTGGTGTAATATCCTGACTCTCCGGCCTGTATTAGCTGCAGCCGCAAACACCGATTTCCTGAAATTTTCCCTTGTCACTACCTGGGAGCAGGAGAAAGTGAAAATAATGCCGCCTGGCCTGATCTGTTCTATTGCCTTTATATTTAGCCTTTTGTATCCCTGCAATGCGTTTGTCAGAACATTATTATGTTTGGCAAAAGCTGGAGGATCAAGAATGATGAGATCGTATTTATCTTTTATATCGTTCAGGAATTCAAATGCATCTGCTCTGAATGACTTGTGCCTCAAATCAACTCCATAATTCAGGTTTATGTTCTCATCGGCGAGCCCGATTGCAGAAGCAGAACTGTCAACAGTATGAACAAGAGAGGCATTTTTCATTGCATAAACGGAGAATGCACCGGTATAGCCGAACATGTTCAGTACATTTTTGCCGGATGTATATTCTCCAAGCAACTTCCGGTTCTCGCGCTGATCAATAAAAAATCCGGTCTTTTGTCCTGTTGTCCAGTCAATCCGGAACCGGAAACCATTCTCGGTTACGATAACCGGTTCTGAACTACCATACAGAAACTCATTAGTCCCTGAAATGCCCGACATATAAGGAATTGTACCTTCACTTTTATCATACACAGCTTTAAGCTTCTCACCAAGAAGTTCTTTGAGGATGGTCGCAAATTCCGACCTGTTCCTGTACATCCCTACCGAATGCGTTTGCATAACAGCAACTCCGTCGTAAAAATCAATAATAAGACCGGGAAGATCATCGCCTTCGGCATGAACAAGCCTGAAAACGTTTATTTGAGGATTGTTTATCAATCCGATCGATTTCCTGAAATGTATTGCGCTCTTAATTCTTTCCCTGAAAAATTCAGTATCAATAGTTACTTTATTGAAGCTGAGGATCCTGACAGCAATGGAACCAGGCTGCCAGTGGCCTGTTGCAAGGAAATCATTCTTATTGTCATAGACTTCGACTATATCGCCCTCGGCAGGATTTTCTGATATCTTTTTGATAGCGCCCGAAAAAATCCAGGGATGGTACCTTCTCACAGACTGCTCCTTGCCTGATTTGAGGATTATTTTTATATTTTCTTCCCGGGCTGTCATAAATCAACGGATCTTAATTTACGATTAATTAACGCATTTCTGTCTTTCCCAACGAGGCAAATGGATTACTCCTTTCTCCCGGGTGGTAAGGCGGGATGGGGTGTATTATTGTTCCGGATAAGCTTTTTATATATTTCCCGGCATACCCAGGCATCTGTTGCTGCATAGACCTGTTGCGGTTCAGACAGCTTTTCAGCTTCCCAGTCGGTGACCTGCTGTCGCTTGGATATCCTGAATCCCAGGATTATTGCGGTAAGCTTCTTCAGTCCTGAACTCTCAATTCCGAAATCCTTCACAAATTTCTGCAGGTCGACAAATCCGTCAGGACTGAATTTCTTAATTTTTTTCAGAATTTTAATATCATCATGAATGGCCACACCTGCTTTAATAATTCCGGGGTCCGATAAAATATCTGCAAGTTCTGCCGGAAGCCCTATCCTGTTAATTCTGAAAAGGCACGCAACGTCTCTTGCAGCCAGCTGGATAAGCGAAACCTTATTCCTGACACCTTTCCTGAATGAGGGTCTTGATTCTGTATCGAAACCAAGAACTTTTTCCCCCAGAAGTCTCGGCAGTACCCTGGCAAAAGTTTTTTTATCCTCAACAACAATTATTTCCCCCTTAAACCAGGAAAGTTCGTACCCCTGAATCTCTTCAACAGTTATATTCTCCCGGAATTTATCGTTTGACATTATCTCTGAAATCTTTTTGTCTCTTTGAAATAAACCACCCTGAAGTATCCCTCTCTCTTTTGTCTTCTTCATCTTCCTCAGGAACGATTCCTGTTTCGTTGCCGGAATAAATGAATTTATGAATTGCCCTAAGGGAATTTACGAGCTTTTGCCCCCATATATTCTCGAAATTCAACCTGCATTCCCAGATTGCATCATTCATAACCTCCCGGGTACCAGTCTGATATAAAAGAAGGAAGTCTTTCAGATCCTGGTATATATCAGCCATATTCTCTGCAAGGCTTGAGAGTACAGGGGTTTCAGCTTCACCAGCCCCTTCAGCAGGGAAATCAAGAAAATCATCTGCGGCACCGAATTTCTCCTTTAAATTATTGTGTATCCTGTTCCAGTCATCCTCAGTAATAAATTTTTCATTGCCATCTTCAAAGAAAGGTTCAAGAGCCGGAAGCAAGGAAGCTTTGAGATACAGAAAAGGCAGAAGGCGCTGTAATATTCTAAGGAGCTCATCACCTTTAAGTTCTGACGCATGTTCAGCATATTTGCTATACTCATTTGCGACTGCTACAAACTCCACAACATTCCTTGAATAGACCGGGTCTGATTTCTTAACCATCCTTCCAGATAAATTGGTTGCAAAATTAGACATTTTTCAGTCTTGCGGGACACATCACACCGGTAAATATCAGATTTAAATCCGGAACACCGGAATCCGGTTGAAAATATCTGCAGAAAAGCTTACCTTGCCAACAAGCCAGGGGGGAAGTCTGTACCCGCCCTGAAAATATAGTTTGTTCCATTTTGAAAAAGATTCAGGAATTGCATAAATTTATTCTTCTATTTAAAAAACCTGATGACAGATAAAGATCAGCAACTTATAAATGGAATCCGAGAGGGTGATATAGCTGCTTTTGAAGAGCTCCATAAGAGGTATTACATATTCCTTTGCCTGGTTGCCGAACATATTGTCAGAAATCCCGGTGATGCTGAAGAAATTGTATCGGATGTATTTTTAAAACTGTGGAATATCAGGGAGAAAATTGAAATTACTGTCTCCATCAAAGCGTATCTGTGTAAAGCTGTCCGCAACACTGCTTTAAATTATCTTGAACAAAATAAAGCAAATAATAATTTGACTGACAGCTTAAGCAATTCGGATAACCGGCTACTGGCGTGGGACGGTGATTACCCCCTGGGTCAACTGTACGAAAAAGAGATTATATCCATTCTTGATCATGGAATCGAAACGCTTCCTGAAGCATGCCGCGAAATTTTCATGTTAAGCCGCGACAAAGATTTGCATTATAGCGAAATTGCCAGTAAGCTCGGGCTCTCTGTGAATACTATCAAAACCCAGATGAAGATTGCACTTTCCCGCCTTCGTGAAAATCTTAAGGATTACCTTATTATAATTCTTTTTTTAATTGTTATCTGAATAATATTTCTTTCTCTTTTAACCCTCTCCTGATTTTTTCCTGTCTTTATAGTAAGATAATAACCATATGGTAACAATTGAAGGAAAACAATCAGCAGATAATTTAATCTCAACCTATCTCAAAGGCGAATTAACTCCCCGGGAAACTAATGAGCTGATAAACTGGATAAAACTTGACAAGTCTAATAAACAGTATTTTGATGAATGCTGCGAAATCTGGATCACCGCTAAAGCAGCATTGAAAAATCCCGGTTATAATGTTCAGAAAGGCTTCTGGAAGTTCAAACAAAAAGTCAAAACAAGTGAAGAACTGCATATCGGACCAGATCGACGCCGATTTTTTAAATCAATATTCAGGTATGCAGCAATCTTTATTCTTGCTTTTTCCATGAGTGGATTATTATTTTATTATTTAGGCCGTAACCGGGTTGTGAGTGCCAAACAAAGTATGAGTGAACTGGTTGTTCCTTTGGGTTCCCGCGCTCTCTTCTCTTTGCCTGACGGAACTGTTATTACTCTTAACGCAGGAAGTAATTTAAAATATGATAACACTTTCGGGATAAATGACAGGGTTGTCCTTCTTGAAGGTGAGGCATATTTTAAAGTATCAAAAGATCCCACCAAACCTTTTATAGTAAGGACTCCCTATATAAATGTCACAGCTCTCGGTACAGAATTCAATGTCAAAGCCTATGAACTGGATAATACAATTGAGACTACTCTTGTAAATGGTTCCATAAAAGTTGAACCTGTAATCAACAGCGACAAGGATGAAATTACCATACTTAAGCCAAACCAGAAGCTCACTTTTTACAAGGAAGATTCAAAGTTTGTTGATGAAACAACAAAGCCAAAAGAAAATACCAAAACAGACATTCATCAGATACAGGTTCAAAAGGCAATTCCTATTAAGAGGCTGGTTAAGGAAAATGTTAATGTGGAGCCTGTGGTATCGTGGAAGGAAAACCGATGGATTTTTGAGCAGCAGAGTTTATCCCAGATAGCAACTGAACTGGAACGCAAATTTGATGTCAAGATAAATTTTGAATCCGATCATCTGAAAGTATTCCGGTTCACAGGGACCATAATTGCTGAGCCCATAGAACAGGTACTTGAAGTAATGAGTCTTACAGCCCCAATTAATTTCAAGCTAAAAGGAAGAGTCGTAACCTTATCTGAAAACAAAAACTTTGAAGAACTGAATAAAAACCTTTATAACCGGCATAATTAACTTAAATCCGATATTAACCTAACCTGATCTGCCTATGAAAAATGAAAAGCTGCCTTAAACGAAGCGCAGGATGCTGAAACATCCCGCGCCAGGTTTTTACAAATTTTCCAGCGTTACTGCTTTCTTCAGAAGACGCTGGTTTGTCAAACTTTAAAAACATTGCTAAATTATGAAAAAAAATCTACTGATCTTATTCCCTCAGTCGAAAACGGGAATAAAAAAACTACTCTTAACCATGAAACTAGCTCTGATCATTATTTATCTAAGTGTTCTGCAGGTTAGTGCAAATGTGTACTCCCAAATTACTGTCAGTATGGATGTTAAGGACAAATCCATCCGTGAGGTGCTTAAATCAATCGAGCAACAGACCCAGGTCCGGTTTTTCTTTAGCGACGACCTGCTGGTTATGAATGACCAGATTGATGTTATGGCGAATAATAAAAACATTATAAGCGTGCTGGATGATATTTTCTCCAAATCTCCGCTTACTTATAAAACTTATGAGAATAATCTGATCGTAATAGTCCCCAGGGAACTGTTGCAACAGAAAAAAATTACCGGTACTGTTACTGACGTTAATGGAAATCCTTTGGCTGGTGTAAATGTTGTCCTTACAGGAACAACCCAGGGAGTGATAACAGATGTTAACGGTAAATTCAGCATTGATGTTCCCATGGGATCAAAAAGCCTGACATTCACATTTGTAGGCCTGGAGCCACAGGAGATAAACATTGGATCGCTGACCCAGATCACTGTAACTATGGTTGAATCGGCTATTGGTCTTGAAGAAGTAGTTGTAGTCGGTTACGGAACCCAGAGAAAAAGCGATATTACCGGTTCTGTTGTTTCCGTTTCAAACGAACAAATAACCTCCCGTCCTGTAAACAACATATTCCAGGCCATGCAGGGTAAAGCGGCAGGTGTCGATATTACAACCTCTATCCGCCCTGGCACACTGGGAAGCATTTCAATCCGTGGCGCACGTTCGCTTACCGCTTCCAACTCACCTCTATATGTTGTTGACGGCATTCCCATTATGTCGAATTCCGGGATTGAAACACTGAACGAGCAGGATATACAATCGATAGATATACTGAAAGACGCTTCGGCAACCGCAATTTACGGTTCGAGGGGCGCTAACGGAGTTGTGCTTGTAACAACAAAACGCGGTACCGATGGACAGTTTCAGCTTAACTACTCGGGTTCGCTTACAAACGAGCAGATGGTCTGGCGTTCTCAATACATGGACGTCGCACAATTCATAGAATTCTCTCGCTGGGGCGCATATTATGCATCTTATGTTCCTGCTACCGGCATATACTCAAGATTGCCGGGTAACACGCCAACCCTTGCCAACGATGGCACTATTAATTATTTTACAGCCGAACCCACTGCATGGGAGAACATCCAGAGAGGCTGGGCAGGCGGCACCTGGGACCCCTCGCAAGTCCAAACATTCGACTGGCTGGGAGTGGTAACACAGCCAACCTATACCCAAGAGCATACCCTCAGTGCCAGCGGCGGTACAAAAACAATGAAGGCTTACGGTTCAATAGGTTACCTGAACAACCAGGGTACGACAAAAGGACAGGAGTACAAGCGTTACACCCTGAGGACAAATGTAGAGCTTAACCCGAAGGATTGGATAACATTCGGAGCCGGTGTCAACGGATCATGGCAGTTCCAGGATTACGGTCAGAGCGCAACGGGAGGAAGCTCCAACGTAACAGGCGACCTTATCGCAGCAGCAGCAAGGATTGAACCATATTCCCTTCCTTATGATGCAGCTGGAAACCGTATCGTGCATCCCGGGGGAAAGGCACGAGTGTGGAATGTTATAGACGAATGGAAATATTCGACCAACCAGCGCGAGACACTCCGGATTCTTGGCAGCCTCTTTACTGAAGTAAAACTCTTTAAAGGACTCAGGTACCGTATGAACTTTGGCCCCGACTTCCGCTTCTACAGGAACGGCTGGTATAACGACACAAAGTCAATTGTAAGGGAACTCAGCGCTTCAAATGCAAGTATCTCCAATACTAAAGACTTCTCCTATACTATCGATAACCTCCTTTATTACGATAATAAATTCGGCGCCCATTCAATAAGCGCCACACTGCTCCAGACGGCATCTAAATGGACCAGCGAATCGTCGGCAATTGCAGGTCAGGGCATCGAGGTGTCGAGCCAGCTGTGGGACGCCTTAGGTACCCTTACCAGCTCCCAACTCTCATCATGGAGCTCCGGACTTACGGAACGCCAGCTTGAATCGTACATGGGGCGTGTAAACTACAATTACAAAGATAAATACCTGGTTACATTATCCGGCCGTTGGGATGGAGCTTCACAGCTTGCAGAAGGGAACAAATGGGCCTTCTTCCCGAGCGCTGCCATAGCATGGCGATTAGACCAGGAAAGCTTCTTAAACGATATCCCGTGGCTCAACCAGTTAAAGCTACGTTTAGGCGTCGGTTCAGTAGGTAACTCTGCAGTAGATCTATACTCAACAAAGGGCGCAATCACCCAGGTTACCGTACCTTTTGGCACCGGAACAGAGACCGGTTATACCTTTACAAGCGCTGTTGCAAATCCGGAGCTTGGATGGGAAAGGACAACCCAGTACAACCTTGGTCTCGATTTCTCATTACTCAAAGGGCGGATTAACGGGACCATAGAAGCTTACAAGTCATATACCAAAGATCTTCTCTTAACAGTTGCCCTTCCGAGCGTTTCTGGCTTTATCTCGACAATTGCAAATGTCGGTGAAACAAGCAACAGGGGTCTCGATATCACCCTTAATTCCAATATCTTAGAATTAGGAGACCTCATATGGAATATAAATGCAACCGGCGCATGGCAGAAGGACAAGATCGAATCGCTCATGAACGGCAAGGAGGATATGATTGGAAATACCTGGTTCATAGGTCAATCGATAGGTGTGATATATAATTACGAAAAGATCGGCATCTGGCAGGATACTCCTGAAGACCAGGCAGAGATGGCGCTTTTCAATGCTAACGGATCCCAGTTTGCGCCAGGTAAAATAAAGGTCAAGGATCAGAATGGCGACTATCGTATCGACGGCAACTACGACAGGGTTATAATAGGCAACACCCGCCCGCGATGGACTGTGGGACTCACAAATAATTTCAGTTATAAAGGTATCGAGCTGTCCGCGTTGCTTACCGGGCGCCTCAAATATATGTCAGGCGTAGGTGAAGCTCTTACAGGGATGTATGGCGACCAGCGCGTACTTGATTACTGGACGCCCGACAATACCGGAGCCGAATACCAGAGACCGTTTATGAGCGAGGCAGGCGGCGACGTTTATGCCGGCACCTATTATAAAGATGATTCATGGATCAAGATCAGAAATATATCGCTGGGATACCAGTTGCCAAATAGCCTGCTAAGCAAGGTTAAGATAAACAGCCTGAGGGTCTATGCACAGATACAGAATGCCGGTATGCTCTGGTCACGGAACAACTTCAGAGATTCCGAATATGGCACTCTTTATTATAACCGCGGGTTTGTATTTGGTGTTAACGTGGGATTCTGAGAAAATACTGAATGAATTTTTAATCATAAAAGAAAATACATGATATGAATAAGTCTATTAAAACCATATTAGCGCTTTGGGCAATTATCCTGCTTGTATCAGGTATCAGCTCATGCAAAAAGGATTTCCTCAACGAAGAGCTGAAGACCCAAAGAAACTCCGATTATTTTAAGACTCCCGAGGGGATAACCGACCTCTCCGATGCGCTGTACAACCACTACAGGATTTTTTTCATGAGCAGGGAGCAGTCAGTTTCCACTAACCAGTGCGGTACTGACGAATTCATAGTAGGGGGCGACCAGGCTCAACAAACCTGGAACGATTATAACTCCAACCTGGGTTCCATAGTTCCTGATTTTCCAACCTCTAATGTTACAAAAACTTATGAGATATGGGACATGATGTACAAGGCTATCAGCGATGCCAACTTTCTTCTTGCAAATGTCGATGCAGCTATAACGGATGCCGGTATAAACACGCTGTTTAAAGCGGAGGCGTCTTTCCTTCGAGCGATCTCATATTTCAGGCTTGTGCAACAGTACGGGCCCGTTGTGCTGAAACTGCAGCCATCCATAGGCGTTGACAGGTACTTCGTACGCGCATCGAAAGAAGAGTGCGTTAACCAGATCATCGCCGATTTGAGGACAGCTTATGCAGGGCTTCCTGTTGCTGAAGCAAAGGAGGGGAAGCTTTACAAGGATGTGGCAGCCCATTTCCTGGCAAAGGCGCTCCTTTACAGGTGTTCTGAAATAAACAACGACTGGAACTCTTCTTACAAAACAGCAGACCTTGCGGAGATCATAACCCTGGCAGATGCGGTTATTGCAAATCACCCGCTTGCAACAAATTTCTCCGACATTTTCGCTTTCACCACACCTGACGGCGCAAACGAGAAACTCCCTGAGGTGATTTTTGCTGCACAGTTCTCCAGCACAACTACCATCGCTGCTGATGGGAACGGGAACTACAACCATCTTCTTTTTCTTTCGGTATATCAAACACTTACCGGTTTTGTACGTGATATAGCCGGAGGACGTGAATACCAGAGATGCAGGACAAATGAATACGCTTACTCTGTATTCGACATGGATAACGATTCGCGTTTCTGGAAAAGCTTTAAAACCAAGGCAAATCTGAACAATGTTTCAAACCTTGCTGGGCTTAACGGAACAGATCCGAATACAGCTACGAATGTAACATATGCTAAGGGTGACCTGGGATTAGTCTATATTATCAACAAGTCGGGCGACACCAGGTTCAGCAATCCTACTGGTGGAGGAACTCCGTTGGTGAAAAGTACACATACCGGGGTTTATTTTAATAATCCTGTAACTGGTAAACCCACACCCCATTCATATCCTCGCTACCTTGCCAATGGGAGCGGTTTCTTAAGCTTACCCGGCAATGTCAGCAGGTACCCGGCGCTCAGTAAATGGCTTGACGGATCCCGCATTGCCGTAGCCGCAACAGCCGGTCGCCGCGATGGAATATATGCAAGGGTAGCCGAGACATATCTCATTAAAGCTGAAGCTCTTATCCGCCAAACCAAATATGCTGAAGCCATCACGGTTATTAATATTGTCCGTGCACGCGCGCAGTTCAAAGCCGGTGAAGACAGGGCTGCATACAGGGATGGTGGCGCCGCTGTTCTTACCAATTCAAATGCACCAAAAAATACAGACGGATCACTGATAAATTCGAATAGCACTTCAAATTCATACTATGAATCGCTTAATATTCCTGTAACAACCGCTGCCTCGGACATTACCACCGGGATCACCCCGGCAAGCCTTCCGGCTGTGGATGAGGCTATTATAACAAAACTCAGCCTCTCAAGCACCAATGACAGGATGATGTGCTTCCTGCTCAACGAGCGTTCACGCGAGCTCTACGGCGAGCTTTTCCGCTGGGAAGACCTTGCGCGCACTAAAACGCTTTTAAGCCGGGCCAAGACATTCAACGAGGGAGCAGTAGCGGCTATCCAGGAGAAGCATTACCTGCGTCCGATACCGCAAAGTTTCCTCGATAACATTTATAATGCTGAAGGGCGTGCCCTTACTGCTGATGAAAAAGCAGCTATTCAAAATACAGGTTACTAATACTCAATAGTTAAAGGTTTGTTTTAGGATTTGTTTTGAAGATATGGAGGAGATCGGACACCTCCATATCTTTTTTTCCCGTAAGCCGAAAAGACAGCTCACCTCGTAAAAAGATCCTGTTCTTTCCAGGAAAGCAAGTGCTTATCATCCATAACCAGCTTGTTATGGTCGAGAAGCCATCTTACTACTTTTATAACTTTGTCTTCCGGCATACCAACCCTGCTGACAAGCTCAGCAGCATCATATTTCTGACTTCCCAGCAGTTCCTTAATCTCATCAAGGATCAGGTCAAACTCATATTTGCTGAGATCCAGTTCGTTTCTTTCGCGGCATACATCACAAATACCGCAACGGTCAGCTTCCTCGCCGAAATAGTCAAGTAGCGTGACCGATCTGCATTTTGTATTAAAATCTGCATAATCGATCATTCTATTAACGCGAAGAACATACTTATCCTTCACCTGCAGGTAGTTTTCAGAGGAAATCATCAATGCTTTCCTTTCAAGCCGCTCTTCGGTAAAAATAACCAGCGCAGTTTTTTTACCCGGGATATACCTGATAATATTCAGCCCTGAAAGCTTGACAAGAAACCTGTAAACAACATCCCTTGACAATGCTGATTTTTTTGCCAGAGCATCTTCACTGATGGCTACAAACTCCGAAAACATCCCGGTATAGGACCGGAGAAGAAGCTTGATAAATGAATCGAATGATTCATTAGCCACCTGGAATTTATAAAGATCGTCGCGACCAACCACGAAATGTACTCTTGATGGGTTGTTAATCTCCTCGGTGAACTCAATATAACCTTCCCTCTGAAGAAAACTCAGGCTGTTGAATGTTTCGATCACCGGAAGCCGGTACTTTGATACAAAGTCAGCCATATTGAAATCGAAAACGTTGTCCTTCCCGGCTCCTTGCGGCACCTGGAGGAAATTACATAAAGCCTCATAAATGTCCTTTATTTTCTCCACAGGCGGGAACTTCCTGCGCAACGAGTCTTCAAGGCGTGTTTTATCGGATGGGGAATAAAGCAGAACAGCCCAGGCAGGTTTATTATCCCTTCCTGCCCTGCCGCTTTCCTGGAAATATTCCTCGATGGAATCGGGCATCTCCCAGTGAATCACAAATCTTACCTCAGCTTTGTCAATGCCCATGCCAAAAGCATTGGTGGCCACGATTACCCGTGTGTCTCCTTCTGTCCAGGAAGTCTGTTTCTTGTCCCTGATCCCGGAAGGAAGACCTGCATGATAGAAATCGGCGCTAATACCTTTGGAAACAAGAAGTTCTGCTATTTCCTTGCAGCGTTTCCTGCTGCGTACATACACAATGCCGCTTCCCTTCACTTTATTAAGCGTTTTTATGAGGTATGTTCCCTTATCCTCGGCCCTTCTGACCAGGTATGAAATGTTTTTACGCTCAAAGCTTGTCCTCAGCACATTCTTTTCCCTGAATTCAAGCTTCTGCATAATATCATTTGTCACCTGAAGGGTTGCTGATGCCGTTAGTGCAAGGAAGGGGACCTTGTCCGGTATCTTGCTTCGTAATGACGCAATTTTAAGATATGATGGCCTGAAATCATAGCCCCACTGCGAAATACAATGAGCTTCATCGACAGCCACAAGGTTCAGGGTCAGCCTCGTAAGTCTTGCCTGGAAGATCTTTGTTGATATCCTTTCCGGAGAAATGTAAAGGAATTTATAATCGCCGTAAATACAATTCTCCATTGCTATATCGATCTCTTCTGACGACATACCTGAATGAATTGCCATAGATTTGATTTCCATGCTGTTAAGCCGGTTAACCTGATCTTTCATAAGGGCAATCAGCGGGGTAATGACAAGGCATATTCCTTCAGCTGCAAGAGCCGGTACCTGGAATGTTATTGACTTGCCCCCTCCGGTAGGCATAAGCGCCAGTGTATCCTTTCCTTCAGAAACAGATCTGATTATCTCTTCCTGGAGCGGCCTGAAGGATGTGAATCCCCAGTATTTTGTCAAAATCTGTTTGTAGGGCTCAATATTCATTATTAAAATATTATGGTATGTAAATAATTTAGAATGAATGTATTGCACTCACCACCTCCCCCTGACGCTTCGGTCAGGGTACTCCTCCTCCAAGAGGAGGAGAAAGCTATGATGTTGTATATCAATACTTTCCTCTCCTTTTTGACGAAGGGGTGTCACACCAGAGGCGTGACGGGGTGGTTCATCCAATTTTCAGGCACCACATACCCTCACACAAAAATAGTAACTGTAATTCAATTTTTTACAGTTTGAAGAAGAAAGGGAGTAACATGAGATTTGAATTTTTCGTAATTTGCGCGACAATACCAAAAACCCTGTACGATGTCATTTATTGAAGAAAAAATATTATATGAAGGACTCACATTTGACGATGTCCTTCTTGTTCCATCTTACTCGGAGGTGCTTCCCAGGGAGGTGAATCTGAGCTCAATGTTCAGCAGAAACATCCGGATCAATACCCCGATTGTATCGGCGGCAATGGATACAGTAACAGAAGATGATCTTGCTATCGCAATTGCCAGAGAAGGCGGAATTGGCGTCATTCATAAGAATATGACCATTGATAAACAGGCAGCCCAGGTCAGACGTGTCAAAAGAGCTGAAAATGTAATGATTCTCGATCCGATCACTATTGAGCTGGATGCAACCATATCTGAAGCAATAAACCTGATGAAGGAGTACGGAATCGGTGGAATACCCGTTATTGATAAGAACGGAGTGCTTAAGGGGATCGTTACTACCAGGGATCTTCGCTTCGAGAATAACCCGAAGCGCAAGATCACGGAAGTAATGACTACAAACCTGATTACTATCAACCATATGACCAATCTGGAAGCTGCTGCCAGGATACTTCAGAAGCATAAAATTGAGAAGCTTCCTTTGGTCGATGAGACAGGTAAGCTCACAGGTCTTATAACATATAAGGATATCACCAAAACCAAAGATCGTCCAAACTCATGCAAAGATGAAAAAGGGCGGCTGAGAGTGGCTGCTGCAGTTGGTATAGCAGCTGACACCCTTGAACGGGCAGGCGCGCTGGTCAATGCCAGTGTCGATGCAATTGTTATAGACACAGCTCATGCTCATACAAAGAGTGTAATAAAAATCCTGAAAGATATCAAGAAACAGTTTCCGGGTATTGATGTAGTTGCTGGTAATATCGGCACCGGAGAAGCAGCTAAAAAGTTGCTGAGTGAAGGGGCTGATGGACTTAAAGTCGGTATAGGTCCCGGTTCAATATGCACAACAAGGATCATTGCCGGGGTCGGGATACCACAACTTTCGGCAATATTCAATGTAGCAAAGGAAGCCGAAGGGTCTGGAGTCCCTGTGATAGCCGACGGCGGAATAAGGTATTCAGGGGACATTATAAAAGCTATTGCAGCCGGTGCAGATTCAATAATGGCAGGATCGCTTTTTGCAGGAGTCGAGGAATCACCAGGTGAAACTATTATTTATAACGGACGCAAATTCAAAGCCTACAGGGGGATGGGGTCAATTGAAGCAATGCAGCAGGGCTCCAAGGATCGTTATTTCCAGGATGTTGAAGACGATATTCAGAAGCTTGTTCCTGAAGGTATCGCAGCCAGAGTTCCTTACAAAGGTACCCTCTCGGAGGTAATCTATCAGATGACAGGCGGCCTTCGTGCAGGTATGGGCTACATTGGGGCTAAGGACATAAGCGTCCTGAAGAAGACTGGAAAATTCGTGAGGATTACCGGTTCAGGGATAATAGAAAGCCATCCGCATGATGTTTCAATAACTCGTGAATCGCCAAACTACAGCAGAAAAACTATTGAGTAACAGGTATATTCCGGAATTGATGAAATTCAGATCAACCCTGATAATATTACTATCAGTTCTGCTGACTTATGCCGTTAAAGCACAGGGTATCGCCGACAGGACGCTGATGACTGTAGCCGGGAAACCTGTGTCGTCAGGTGAGTTCATCAGAATGTACAAAAAAAGCGCTGATTCAGGAAAACTGTCTGATCCCGACACCTACCTGCAGCAATATATCACTTTCAAGCTTAAGGTAGCTGATGCAATCAGCCTGGGAATGGATACTACAAAAGCTTTTAAAACTGAGCTCAGCGGCTACAGAAACCAGCTGGCCCAGAGCTATCTTACCGATACGCAAACCAAAGAGAAACTTTTGCAAAAAACTTACCAGCGGTCGCTCACAGAAATAAATGCCTGGCATATTCTTGTCAGCTGTCCGGAAGGAGCCAGGCCGGAAGATACTCTTATCGCCTGGCAGAAAGCTGAGGATATCCGGGAAAGGATAATGGAAGGTGAATCATTTGAACAGGTAGCACGTGGAAGCTCTGATGATCCTTCAGTTAAGATCAATGGCGGCGACCTGGGATATTTCACTGTTTTCCAGATGATAATGCCTTTTGAAGATGCAGCTTATAACCTGAAGAAAGGAGCCATATCCCAGCCCGTAAGGACCCCATATGGCTATCATATAATAAAGGTAGTTGATAAAAGGCCGTCCAAGGGGAAGATACTGGTGGCTCATATAATGAAAGCTGCTCCTCCCGGAACAGCGGAATCAGAAGTAAAAAAAGCTGAGGAGGCTATAGATTCGATCTACCTGAAGCTGCGTGAAGGAGCCTCTTTTGCCAGCCTTGCTGAGAGATATTCCGACCACAAAGAATCTGCTGCAACAGGGGGTAAACTTAACTGGTTCGGTACGGGAGAAATTATCCCTGATTTCTCGGAAGCCGCATTCAGCATTAAGGATACAGGCAATTATACAAAACCGGTCCGGACTATTTATGGCTGGCATATTATTAAATTACTTGACCGCAAAGCTCCGGGATCATTTGAAGAAACAAGGTCATTTCTCGAAAGCAGGATAAACCAGTCATACCTCAATTCCCTCAGTAAAAAATCATTTATTGACAACCTTGAAAAAGAGTACAGGTTCAGCATAAACCAGGACGCCTGCAACTGGTTCATTGTCAATACAGACACTATGATAATCAGGGGATTAGCGAAATACAACAGGACAGGAATGCCTTCAGGTAATATATATTCCTTTGCCAATCAACGTCTTACAACAAAGGATTTTGCTGCTTATATCGAGCGCAGAGGGTCAATAATAGCGACGAATGATCCTGAATATTTTATTTACCAGACTATAGAAGCAAAAGCCTCTGACCAGATATTCAATTATGAAAACTCAATCCTCGAGAAGAAATATCCGGATTTCAGGTTCCTGATGAACGAATTTCACGACGGTATCCTGCTCTTTGAGGTATCCGCACTTAAAGTATGGAACAGGGTTCAGGATGATTCGCTGGGATTAAGACAATTTTATGAAGAACATAAAAATGAGTTTCTTACACGGAAAGGGATAGAGGCTGAAGTATATACATTAAGATCTCCGGGAGCGGAAAAGAAGTTGTATTCAGCATTTAAAAAATTTTCCCGGAAACCTGATACGAAAAGGCTCATGCTTGGTATGTTCAACAGGAAAAATGATTCGCTCCTCATAATAAATGACCTGAAGTTGCTGAGCGGAGATGATCCGGAAATAGATAAGCTGCAATGGACAGAAGGACCAAAGTACCTGAAATTAAATAATTTCCCGGGGATAGTTCTGATAAAAAAGGTTATTGAACCCGTACCCTTAACATTCAGCGAAGTTCAGGGCGATATGATGACAAAGTACCAGGAATCCCTTGAGAATGAATGGTTAAAACAATTAAAGGAGAAATACCCCGTTAAGATTGATAATCAGGTTTATGCTGAAGTCAGAAAAAGTCTTGAAAATGAATAGATTCCTCATCATACTGGCGATTATTTTTTCTGTGGTAAGCTGCGGGAAGAATAAAAACGCTTCAAAGCGAATTGCAATTGCAAGTGCCGGGAATGCTGTTTTATACCAGGATGAGATCCCGGCGTTAATCCTGAACGGAACTTCCGGTACTGACAGTATCGCTATGGTCCAGAACTATATAAACAAATGGGCAAAGAAAGAACTGGTTCTCCAGAAAGCCGAGGATAACCTTTCACCTGAGCTGAAAGAAGAAATTGACAAACAACTTGAAGAAACCAGAGCAAACCTTGTAATCTATCAGTATCAGAGGCAGATGATGCTGGAAAGAATGGATACAGTAGTATCTGATTCCGAGTTGGAGAAATATTATAATGAAAACCAGAAAAGCTTTTCACTTAGTACCAGCATTGTCAAAGCCCTATTTATAAAGCTACCAGTGGAAACCCCGAATATTAACCTGATAAAACAGCTGGCAAGGTCAAATATTCAGACCAGCCTTCAGCAACTTGAAACAATCTGCTATCAGTTCGCTGACAAGTTTGATGACTTCAGTGAAGAATGGGTTCCACTTGACAGGATTTCTGTTGAACTGCCTGAGGATATAGAAAACGAAGAGAATTTTCTCAGAAGGACAACTTTCTATGAATCCACTGATTCGTCATCCCTTTATCTTATCTCCATCAGGGATTACAGGCTCAGATCAACAACTGCTCCCTTTGAATATGTAAAGAATGATATCAAAAGAATCATCTGGAACAACCGGAGATTTGAGTTTATCCAGGCACTTGAGAACGGGATATATAATGATGCACTTAAAGAAAATAAATTCAGATTATTTTAATTAAAATTATCAAATGAAAATAGGTTTTAAATTGTTACTGTTGCTGGCAGGATTACTGATTTCCGGATTGTCGGTTACAAAATCACAGGTGCTGGTGGAATCGGTTGCTGCCGTTGCGGGTAACGAGGTAATTTATCTATCGGACATTGAGAATATGATTGCTGACTATAAACGTGCAGGTGACAAAACCCCCATCGACGAACTCCGGTGTAAAGTTCTTGAGAAGATGCTTGTAGATAAATTATTTCTTGATCAGGCAAGGATCGACAGCATTTCTGTGACGGACGATATGGTTGAGAATGAAGTTAATGTAAGGGTAAATGACGCAATCCGGCAAGCCGGCAGCCAGGAAAAGCTTGAGGGATATTTCAAGAAAAATATTTTGGAGATTAGAAAAGATATCAGGAAGGCTCTTGTGGAACAGGAAGTAATCCGTGAGGTGCAAAGTAAAATTGCTGAAAAAATTGCCGTCACGCCTAATGAATTAAGAAAATTTTATTCTGAAATTCCAAAGGATAGCATTCCACTTATGCCTCAAAAGGTTCAGATAAGTTTAATCCAGCTCGATCCCCCGGATAATGAAGAGAACAAGGCTGAAGCCAGGCAAAAGCTTCTTGACTATCGCAGTCGTATCCTGGCTGGCGAAAGTTTCAGTGTACTTGCTGTATTATACTCTGAAGATCCAGCTACCTCCTCAAAAGGAGGAGAAAGAGGCTATATGATGAGGGGAGAGCTTGAGAAACCATATGCTGATGCTGCATTCAGCCTGACAAAAAACACTGTTTCCAAAATTGTGGAGACGCCGTCCGGATACCATATTATCCAGCTGATTGACCGTAAGGGCGAGATGGTAAATACCCGTCATATCCTGATCAAGCCAAAGGTTAAGCCTGAACAGGCAACCAGAGCCCTTCAGAGGCTCGACAGCATTGCAAACTTCATAAGAAAAGACAGCATTAAATTTGAAGACGCCGCACGCCGCTTTTCTACGCATAAGGACAGCAGGATTAACGGGGGAAAATTGGTAAGTACAAACCCTACGGAGCGTGACACATGGTTCACACTTGAAGAACTGAATCCTGAGATGTATGTGAAAGTGAGGGATTTAAAGGTTGGTGAAATTTCTGATCCGTTCAGGACTACAGATGAAAATAACAATACCGTTTTCAGGATTGTAAAACTCGACAATGAAATACCGGCCCACAGGGCTAACCTTAAGGATGACTACCAGAATCTTTACGAGGCAGCTTTGATGAATAAGCGCTCCAAAAAATACGATGACTGGATCAAAAAGAAAATTGAAGTCACCTATATCAGGATCAGCGATGAATTCAAGTCATGCGCATTTCTGCAAACAGGATGGCTGAAATAGGACCATCAAAAGATAAGAACAAAATACTGAGATTCAGGCATTTGCTTTATGCCGCATCATTACTTTTGATTTCTTTAAATCTCATCCCGCAGCAAACTACCCCTGCCAGCAAGGGTAAGAAAAGAATAGATATCAGACATGCTGACAGTGCATTTACCATAACTGATAAACAAACAGGAAAACAATGGCAAAGGCTGCTTGGTAATATCCGTATGGCCCATAAAGAAATAACCATGACCTGCGACAGTGCCCATTTTTACCCCGATAAGAACCAGGTTACGGCATTCAGTAAAATACATATTAAGCAGGGTGATACTCTCGACATTTACGGCGATTATCTGTTTTACGATGCCACATTAGAAAATGCATTACTCAACGGCAATGTCATTTTAATTGATAAAGAGACCAGGCTTTACACAAATGCTGTGACATATGATGTAAAAAATGAAATTGCTCAGTACAATGATCATGGAAGAATTACAAACGGGAAAAATGAACTTACCAGCAAATCTGGTACCTACTTTGTTTCACAGACTTTATTCCATTTTAAGGATAGTGTAAAGATTGTTAATCCGGATTACATAATGCTTGCTGATACAATGGATTATAATTCTGAAACTGAAACTGCGATCTTTACAGGTCCGTCAGAAATGACAGGTGACAGCATTTACCTGTACTGTGAAAGAGGCTGGTACGATACTAAGAACAATCTTACAAGCGTATGGCAGAATGCCGTCATAGACAATAAGCAGCAGATAATTCATGGTGATTCTCTTTATTATGATGAGAACAGAGGCTATGGCCAGTCATTCCGCAATATTTCAATTGCCGATACTACCAATGATTTGCTGGTAAAAGGAGAATACGCCTGGTACTATAAAAATCCCGAAAGGTTCATGGTAACAGACAGTGCAATGTTTATTCAGGTTTCAGACAAGGATTCACTTTTTCTTCACGCTGACACTATTATTGCAAAGACTGTTTTATCGGACTCCTCGTTAAAAGGCTATCGGCTTATGAGGGCATATTACGGCTGCCGTGTTTTCAGCAAGGACCTTCAGGCAAAATGCGATTCTCTCTCCTACTCTTTCCGGGACTCAGTTATCCGGTTGTACCATTCTCCGGTTCTCTGGTCCGAAGAGAACCAGCTTACAGCCGATTCGGTAGCAATTTTCACCAGGAACAGGCAGGCTGACAAGATGCAATTGTATAACTCGGCATTTGTGACAAGCCAGGTCGATTCATTGAGATTCCAACAGATAAAAGGAAGAGATCTGACCGGTTTATTCAGGAATAATAAATTATATAAGATAGATATTGAAGGTAATGGTGAATCAATATACTATATAGTCGATGGTGAAAATATAATAGGGGTTAATTCTGCTAAGTGTGCAAGGATTGAGATCAATGTTGAAAACGGTAAAATAAAAGATATTTTAGAGTATAAGAGTCCGACGGGAGTTATAGACCCTCCGGTAATTTCACCAAAAACATTAAGACGGCTTGAAGGGTTTAACTGGTTCGATAGCCTGAGACCTAAAAAGGTGCTGGATATTTTTAAATAAAAAAGGGCCCTGAAGCCCTTACTAATACTCATCTTCATTAAAGAAGAAGTCATCCTTGCTTGGATAATCAGGCCAGATATCTTCAATGCTCTCATAGATATCTCCCTCATCTTCAATTTCCTGGAGGTTCTCAATAACTTCCATCGGAGCACCTGATCTAATTGCGAAATCAATTAGCTCATCCTTGGTTGCAGGCCATGGAGCATCTTCGAGTTTTGATGCCAATTCGAGTGTCCAGTACATATTCTACCGTTCAGATTAGATTTCTAAAAGTCTGCAAATATATATATTATTTTAATTCCCAAACAAAACCTGTTTAAAGTTTCTAAACTATCAGACAGGCCATATAATCTCCTTAATATCAAGCTCTAAGCTAATTTTACGGGATAAAACGAATAAAAAATCAGAGAGCCGGTTCAGAAATACGGGGATTAGTTCAGGAATTTTCTCTGTCTGATTTAGTTTTAATGCAGTCCGTTCTGCTCTACGGCAGACACATCTGGCTATATGACAGTAGGATACGAGCTTATTTCCTCCCGGAAGTATAAAACTTTTAAGCGGTTTAAGGTTTTTGTCCATTTTATCGATCTCCCGCTCCAGTAAACGGATTGAATCTGAATCAGGCAGGTGTCTGTGAACATCAGGATTATCTTCTTCTGAGGCCAGCGCCGCTGCACACAGCATAAGCTGCTCCTGTATATAGATCAGTAACTTTACCCGTTTTTTATTTTCCTTATGATCCTTTAAAAGACCAATCCAGGCTATCAATTCATCGATTGAACCATACGCTTCAACCCGAACATGGCATTTAGGAATTCTTTTCCCTCCGGATAAAGAAGTAGTCCCGTCGTCACCTGTACGGGTATATATCTTCATAACCGCCGAATTATCTTATCAACCAGCAGATCTATTATTAATTCATAGTGGCTGGCCGGTATTTTTCATTGGGTATATCCTGGGCTATTTCCCCGTCGAATAACCTGATTATCCTTGCAGCATGCCTTGCGATATCTTCCTCATGTGTTACCACAATTACTGTATTGCCTTTATTATGAATAACATCGAGCAATCCCATAATGTCAATGGATGTTTTGCTGTCAAGGTTTCCGGTCGGTTCGTCGGCAAGGATTATTGAAGGTTTGTTGACCAGAGCGCGTGCTATTGCAACACGCTGTCTCTGTCCACCCGAAAGCTCATTTGGTTTATGAGTCATCCTGTCAGCCAGTCCGACCTGTTCGAGTGTTTCAACAGCCATCTTCTCCCGGTCGATTTTGGGTATCCCGGCATAGATCAATGGCAATGTGACATTTTCAAGTGCAGTATACCTGGGAAGCAGGTTGAAAGTTTGAAAAACAAAACCAATCTCCTTATTTCTTATTTCAGCAAGAAAATCATCCTCCATCTTACTGACGTCGGTCCCGTTAAGAACATATGCTCCGCTTGTAGGAGTATCAAGGCAGCCAAGCAGGTTCATCAGAGTTGATTTGCCTGAACCTGAAGGTCCCATGATGGCGACATACTCATTTCTCTTAATATCAATGGAGACTGATCTTAATGCTCTTACGATCACGGATCCTACCTGGTAATTCTTTACAATATTCTGAATCTCAATTACTTTATCCATAAACCTTTAAATTTGAATTTTCGAAATTAGATTAATTTAGTTAAATACGAAACTATAATTTATTAATTTTTGTTAATACCTTATCACATAATTCATTCGGCTTATATTCTTCCTCAGAAATACAACTCCCATTCTGAAGAGATCAACGGTAACACTTACATCAGCATTATTTCTGATCTCGTTCCAGGCTTTCTCCATCTCGTAAGACTGGTGAATATCATCAATAATGAAAACTATACTTCCATCCGACAAATCAGACATCATGCTGAAATATCGCAGGAGGGGTTCTTTCCGGTGATTTCCGTCTATAAAAACAAGGCCCGGATTTATCCTTCTCGTGACCATTCCGGGTATCAGGCTATCAAATGAGCCATTCATGAGCTCGACATTCTTAATTCCGGCAGCCCTGAAATTCTCCGAGGCTACAGCAGATGTTTCTTTACATCCTTCCATTGTATAGATCTGAGTTCCAGGGTGTCCCAGTGCAAGGTACATGGTACTGAATCCCAGGGAAGTTCCGAATTCAACAATTGCGGGCTTGCCGAACTCTGCAGCCATGTTTGACAATAACCTTCCATACCTGGCCGGAACTGCTGAATTTCTTGCTATCTCTGACACTTTTCTTTTATTGCTTTTCATTCTTTCTGATCCGGCCCCAAGATCTGTTACATTTAATATCCGTGTATCGGAAATATTCTTTCTTCTGATAGTATCAACCATTAAGACAATATCAGAACTAATTTTATTCCGGAATACCCTTGAAACAAGATCATAAACAAAGGGACTGTGAATGCCGTGTCCTTCACGGTGCCTTGAAACAAGCAGGTATCTCAGATATTTTATCGTCCTGAAAAAAAACATCCTGTATGCTGATATTTTAGGTAAGGTTCGTAAAAATAAGTATTTTCGGTCATCTTTATCAATGCTATCAATCTGTATTTCAGATGCAGGATTTTCTTGAGACAAATATTACCTATCTTTCAGGGGTCGGTCCGAAAAGAGCTGAATTGCTCAACAAAGACTTAAATATTTTTACGTACCGCGACTTTCTCTCCTATTATCCTTATAAATACATTGACAGGACAAAATTTTATAAAATATCGGAGCTTGATCCCGATCTTCCGTTTGTTCAGATCCGGGGTATTATTAAAGGATATTTTACTGAAGGACACGGTGCAGGAAAAAGATTAGTAGCTGATCTGCAGGACGATACAGGAGTAATAAAGCTTGTTTGGTTTAAGGGTGTCAGGTGGATTACCCAGAGCTATCCGCCTGGCATTGAATATATCGTATTTGGTAAGCCCGGACTGTTCAACGGGATGATAAACATAATTCATCCTGAGATTGAAGCATCAGGTAAAGCGGCTGACAGGATGTCCTCGGCTTTGCAGGCTCAGTACAGCACTACTGAAAATCTCAAAAACCATTTCCTGACCTCAAAAACAATTAGTAAGCTGATGGGCAACCTTCTGAAACAGATAAATTTCAGGATCTCCGAAACATTGCCGGAATATCTGGTTTCAAGGTACAGGCTGATGGATCTTAACGAGGCTGTTCGCAAAATACATTTCCCTTCCGATCCTGCAGAGCTGGATAAGGCAAGGTACCGCTTGAAATTTGAAGAGTTGTTCTATATTCAGCTTAATCTCATTCGGTTTAAGAATAACAGGGCACGGAAGTTCAGAGGATTTGTTTTTACTCATGTCGGCGAAAAGTTCAATAGCTTCTATTTCAATAATCTACCTTTCTCTCTCACCGAAGCTCAGAAAAGAGTAATGAAAGAGATCCGGAAGGATCTGGGCTCAGGGAAGCAGATGAACAGGTTGCTTCAGGGTGATGTCGGAAGCGGGAAAACACTTGTCGCCCTGATGAGTATGCTGATAGCTATTGACAACGGGTATCAGGCCTGTATAATGGCACCTACGGAAATACTGGCCATGCAGCATTATCAGACCATCACAAGCTTTCTTGAAGGAATAAATGTGAAAGTAAGGCTGCTTACCGGCTCTTCCAAAAGGTCGTTAAGGAATGAAATCGGCGAATCCCTTCTTGACAAATCACTAAATATACTTATCGGAACGCATGCTCTGATTGAGGAAAGCGTTCAGTTCAGCAACCTGGGGCTCGTAATTATTGATGAACAGCACAGGTTCGGCGTTGAACAAAGAGCCAGGCTCTGGCAAAAAAGCGTTAATCCGCCCCATATTCTTGTTATGACTGCAACCCCAATACCAAGGACACTTGCTATGACACTTTACGGCGATCTTGACGTTTCTGTTATAGACGAACTTCCTCCCGGAAGGATTCCAGTCAGGACAATGCACTACTTTGATTCGGAAAGAAATAAAGTATTCAGTTTTTTGCGCAGCCAGATCGCTGAAGGAAGGCAGGTTTATATAGTCTATCCCCTGATAAAGGAATCTGAAAAGATGGATTACAAAGATCTTGAGGACGGCTGGGACACTATCTCCAGGGTTTTCCCTCCGCCTGAATATTGCATTAGTGTTGTGCACGGGAAAATGACCCCGGCGATAAAGGAAGAATCAATGAAGCTTTTTAAGGAGGGGAAAGCCCAATTGCTCATAGCAACTACTGTAATAGAGGTTGGGGTTGATATTCCCAACGCTTCGGTAATGGTCATTGAAAGTGCCGAGCGTTTCGGTCTGTCCCAGCTCCATCAGCTAAGGGGTCGTGTAGGCCGGGGAGCCGACCAGTCTTTCTGTATCCTTATGAGCTCCGAAAAACTCTCCAAAGAAGCGGCCACAAGAATTGAAGTGATGCTCAGCACAAATGATGGTTTTGAGATTGCAGAAACTGATCTGCGACTTAGAGGCCCGGGAGACATTGAAGGAACAATGCAGAGCGGGATTCCGTTCGACCTGAAAATTGCTGATCTCGGTAAAGACGGGCAGATCATCGAATATGTAAGGAATATTGCTGAACAAATAATATCAGAAGATCCCCTTCTGACCAATGATCAGAATATTATATTAAATACAGGGCTGAAGCGCCTTTTCAGTAAAAGACAGTCATGGAGCAACATAAGCTGATTACTGTTATTTATAATCATAATAAATTAATTCCGGTATCGTGAAATAGTGATAAAAGAGAGTTTCTGTTTTTAGAGTAATTATAATTTTGCGGTTGATTTTTTTGGCAGAGTCCATGACAGAACGAGGTAATTCAGGTATAATTGAGCACACTGGCATTGTACAGGAGTGTGACAATAAATCTGTTGTCATTAAAATCCAGTCTTTGTCACCTTGTTCCGGATGTCATGCTGAAGGTGTATGCTCCATGTCAGGAATGGAAGAAAAGAAAGTAATTGTTCCAGGTTCATGGAATGTCTCCCCCGGAGATAATGTAACTGTCCTGATGAAAAAATCAACAGGATATACAGCAGTTCTGCTCGGTTATGTCCTTCCTCTGGTCCTTTTAGTCTCTGCCCTTATAATACTGACGGGAATGCCTGTTTCGGAATTAACTGCAGGATTATTTTCAATCTCAGTTCTGATTCCATATTATTTTATAATCTGGCTTATAAGAAAACGCTTAACAAATAAATTCACTTTTTCATTAAAAGTCTGATTAATGAGTTCCACGGTTCTGATAACAATTATATCCCTTAGCCTGCTGGCCCTTTTATCAGCAGTGATACTTTATATGGTTGCCCGGAAATTCAGGATTTTTGAAGATCCGAGGATCGATGACGTTCAGGCGGTCCTACCTCAGGTTAACTGTGGCGGATGCGGTTTCGCGGGATGTCGTAATTTTGCTGAGGCTCTTGTAAATGCTGAAACTTTTGATGGGCTCAATTGCCCGGTGGGCGGCTCTGTAGTAATGGCACAGGTGGCACAAATCCTCGGGAAAGTGGCTCCGCTTGTTGATCCGACAGTTGCTATTCTCCTTTGTAACGGGACACCTGAATTCCGGCCACATACATCAATTTATGACGGAGTGCCCGATTGCCGTATCGCTCATAACCTTTATTCAGGTGAGAGTGATTGCAGTTATGGTTGCCTTGGCAAAGGCGATTGTGTGAGTTCATGTACTTTTAGTGCTATGTACATGAATAATGAAACCGGGCTACCGGTTATTATTGATGACAAATGTGTCTCCTGTGGCGCATGCGTTAAAGCATGTCCCAGGCATCTTATTGAACTCAGGAAAAAAGCAAAGAAAGACCGTAAAATTTATGTCGCTTGCCGGAACTGTGATAAGGGCGGACCTGCCAGGCGGGCATGCAAGGTAGCGTGCATTGCCTGCAACAAGTGTTTTAATGTATGTGAATTCGATGCAATTACCATAGAAAATAACCTTGCATATATCGATGCTTTCAAGTGCACCTTTTGCCGAAAATGTGTGACTGAATGTCCTACTGGTTCAATACTGGAACTTAATTTTCCGCCACGCAAAGCAAAAACAGAAGTAAGGCCTGAAGCAGCATCTGTTTAAAAGTAATTTCCGATACAATTAATATATATAATAGTTGAAAACTTTTCCCAGAGGAGGTGTTCATCCACCTGAAAACAAGTTAACTGCCGGCTGTCCTATTCAATATCTTCCGGTACCTGAAAGCGTCTTTATACCTGTCGCCCAGCATTTAGGGGCTCCGGCTTCGGTGATAGTCAATAAAGGAGACATAGTCAGGGCCGGACAGCTGATCGCTGAAAGCAAAGGCTACGTTTCATCCAATATCCATTCTTCAGTATCAGGAAAAGTAAATAAAATTGATACGGTATTAGATTCCTCCGGCTATAAACAGCCTGCTGTATTTATTGATGTGACAGGTGATGACTGGATTGAAACTATTGACAGAAGCGGGGAGATAATTACCGAAATCAAACTTTCCCCTGAAGAAATAATTAAAAGATGCCTCGATTCAGGTATAGTTGGACTTGGGGGTGCCACGTTCCCTTCACATGTGAAGATGAATATTCCTGCAGGCAAGAAATGTGATATATTGATAATAAACGGCGTAGAATGCGAACCTTATCTTACTTCGGATCACCGTCTGATGCTTGAAAAAGGTGAGGAAATACTTATTGGTGTTTCAATCCTGATGAAAGCGTTGAAGGTTAACAGGGCAATGATAGGTGTTGAGAACAATAAGCTTGATGCAGTTGAACATTTGGCCCTGCTTTCAACATCACATAGTGGTATTTCTGTTCATCCGCTCAAGGTAAAATATCCGCAGGGAGCTGAAAAACAACTTATTAAAGCCCTTATAAACAGAGAAGTACCGTCGGGACGTCTGCCGCTGGATGTAAATTGCGTCGTCCATAATGCAGGAACCGCTTTTGCTGTTTATGAAGCAGTGCAGAAAAACAAACCGCTGTTTGAGAGAGTGGTAACCATAACCGGGAAATCTCTGTCAAAGCCCGGTAACTATGTAGTCAGGATAGGGACGCCGGTACGTAAACTAATTGAAGCTGCCGGAGGAATGCCTGATGATACTGCGAAAATTGTCTCTGGTGGGCCTATGATGGGTAAGGCACTGATAAATGCTGAAGTTCCGGTTGTCAAGGGGACTTCCGGGATCATCCTGTTTCCTGCAGGAGAATCTGAACGGGCAGAGATTAATGCCTGTGTAAGATGTGCAAAGTGTGTTTCAGTATGTCCGCTCGGACTGGAACCTTTTCTTTTAATGCAGCTCTCCCGGAAAGGTTATTTTGAAAAAGCTGAAGCAGAAAGAATCACCGATTGTATGGAATGTGGATCATGCAGCTATACGTGTCCGGCCGGAAGACCGCTGCTTGATTACATACGCCTTGGTAAATCGACTGTGATCCGGAAGGCACGCGAAAAAATAGTAAAAGTATAAGTCTTATTATATCTGTAAATGAACAAATTGCTAAACGTCTCACTGTCGCCTCATACCCATGGAACTGAGACAACCCGGAAGCTGATGCTGGGAGTGGTGATTGCACTACTTCCTGCTCTCTTCGCCTCTATATTCTACTTTGGCTATGGGGCTATTATTGTGACGGCATCCTCGGTAATCTCCTGCCTTTTGTTTGAATACCTGATCCAGCGGTTTATTTTCAACAAGCCGGTTTCAATCACTGATGGATCGGCGCTGGTAACTGGTCTTCTGCTGGCATTCAACCTGCCTTCGAATATCCCGGTTTTTATAATTATGATTGGCAGCTTTGTTGCTATTGCTATTGCTAAAATGACTTTCGGAGGGCTGGGCAACAATCCTTTTAATCCGGCACTGGTAGGCAGGGTTTTCATGCTGATATCCTTTCCGGTCCAGATGACTTCCTGGCCTGTCCCTGCGGGATTCGGCACCGGTTATACCGATGCAGTAACCGGAGCAACGCCCCTTGCAATTATTAAGGAAGGATTGAAAAATGGGGAATCTATATCCCAGCTTGTGACACAGATACCTTCACCGGCACAAATGTTTCTGGGAAAGATGGGAGGTTCAATGGGTGAGGTTGCAGCAGCAGCTCTTTTAATTGGTTTTGTTTACCTGCTTGTAAGAAAGATTATTACGTGGCATATCCCGGTTTCAATAATAGGGACTATTGCCGTTTTTACTACAATCCTGTGGCTGGCGAATCCTGAACATAATGCTGATCCGATGTTCCATATACTGGCAGGCGGAGTTCTTCTCGGAGCAATTTTTATGGCTACGGATTATGTCACCTCACCCATGAATCCAAAATCAATGATTATTTACGGTTGCGGTATTGGGATACTCACCATGATAATAAGAGTATGGGGAGCCTATCCTGAAGGTGTCTCTTTTGCAATACTGATTATGAACGCTTTTGTTCCCCTTATGAATGCATATATCAAGCCCGGAAAATTCGGGAAGGAGGTGAAAAATGGCTAAGACCGAATCTACATTCAAAAATATGGTATTGTCGCTCACGCTGATTTCCCTGGGGGCTGCTGCATGCCTTGGCTTCGTATACGAAATGACCAGACAACCTATCGAGACTTCTTTACTGAACAAAAGACTAAATGCAATAAGGCAGGTAGTTCCGGAATTTACGAACAATCCCGATGATGAAATGTATCGTCTTGCTACCGGAGATGGAGACAGTCTGGAGGTGTATCCGGCAAAAAAGGATGGGGAAATTGTCGGGTTTGCAGTTAATACTTATTCTAAAACAGGATTCGCAGGGAATATAAGTCTTATGGCCGGTTTCAAACCTGATGGTACCATAATAAACATTTCAGTTCTGGAGCAGAAAGAGACACCCGGCCTCGGTACCAAGATGACCGAATCGAAATTCAAGGATCAGTTCAATGATAAAAATCCTTCTGAATTTAAGCTAAAAGTAAAAAAAGATGGCGGATCTGTTGATGCTATTACCGCTGCTACAATAAGTTCAAGAGCATTCTGTGATGCTGTCACGAGAGCCTATAACGCTCTTCAGAAAGGAGGTCAGAAATGAATCAGTTAAATAATTTTACCAAGGGCTTTTTCAAAGAGAATCCTATCCTTGTCCTTGTCCTGGGAACATGCCCTACACTGGCAACATCGACTTCTGTGCTTAATGGCATGGGGATGGGAATAGCCACCACATTCGTTCTGATAGGCTCAAATGTGGTAATTTCGTTGCTTTCAGGTGTAATCCCCGACAAAGTCAGGATCCCCGCATTTGTTGTAATAATTGCTTCATTTGTGACAGTCGTTGACCTCCTCATGCAGGCGTACACACCCGATCTCTATGAAACTCTCGGCATCTTCATCCCTCTGATTGTTGTCAATTGCATTGTTCTTGGAAGGGCCGAAGCTTATGCCAGCAAGAACAGCGTCGTTGCTTCGCTGGTTGATGGTGCCGGAATGGGTCTCGGATTTACAATGGCACTTGGTATTCTGGGAGCATTCCGGGAGATTGTTGGCAGTGGTTCATTGCTCGGGCATAAGTTCATCGAGGGCGATGGCATCCTGGTATTTATTCTTGCGCCGGGCGCTTTCTGGGCTTTGGGATACCTCATTGCTCTGATTAACAGGTTGAGAAGAACCTAAAACTGAAGAGAAATGGAATATTTATTAATAATTATATCAGCCGTTTTCATAAATAATGTGGTACTTGCCCAGTTCCTGGGCATCTGTCCATTCCTTGGCGTGTCTAATAAAGTAAATACAGCCCTTGGAATGGCTGCCGCCGTAACATTTGTGATTGTTCTTGCCACTACAGTAACATATCTCATTCAGGTCTATATCCTGGTTAAGCTGGGTATCGCATTTATGCAGACAATTACCTTCATCCTGGTAATTGCAGCCCTGGTTCAGATGGTTGAGATCATACTGAAAAAAATCAGCCAGCCGCTTTATCAGGCACTTGGAATATTTCTGCCTCTGATAACCACAAATTGTGCGGTCCTCGGAGTTGCCATACTTGTCATTAAGAAAGAATACAATCTTCTTGAAGGTGTCGTTTATGGTGCATCGATAGCCATCGGATTTGGTCTTGCCCTGATCATCCTTGCCGGGATCAGGGAACAGCTTGAACTTGCCGATATCCCCAGGGGTATGAAAGGTGTCCCGTTATCTCTGGTTATTGCCGGAATCCTTGCCCTTGCGTTTATGGGATTCTCAGGAATCGTTAAATAGGAAACAATTAATTTTCTTAACTTCAGAAATAATTTGTTAATTGTAAGATATTTACATCTTTCTATCAGATATGACCCTGGCCGATTATTACAAAGTCCTGGAAATATCACAGGATTCATCCCTCGACGATATTAAAAAGGCATACAGAAATAAAGCCCGCCTGTATCATCCTGACATTAACCATTCACCTGAAGCTATTGACATGTTCATACTGGTCACAGAAGCTTATGAATTCCTGATAGCCAACTTTGATAAACCTTCTTTTGATGAAGAAGCATATCATCAGGCAATGGAGGACTGGAGAAAATACCGTCAGGACAGATCAAGGCAGCGGGCCAGGGCCTATGCACAGACTTCCTACAACCATTTCAAAAACACAAAATTTTACAGAACCACAAGGATATTTGACGGGACCACTATCATCTTCAGCCTGATTATTTCCATAATGGTCATTATTTATACGATTATTGGGTATACTTACAGGTTAAGCCATCCTATCCCCGGGCTTGAAAAGCCTTCCGTATTTGCCTTTATTATGCTCCTGATGCTGGGCATGATATTTTTTGTTACATCACTTATCTTTCTTAAGGCTTATCAGGAAACTTCTAAAAAACACAAAGGGAAAAAACAATAAAGTGGCATGGTTTTTGGGCTCAATAATCAGACCTTGCCAACGCGGATATGTTTTTATTTGCCTTATTCCATTTGTAAAATAAAATCGTAACCTATGAAACATCATATTATTAAATCGATCCTGGTTTTTTCAATTTCCATTCCATTGTTATTCTCGCAATGCTCAGAAAAACCTGAAGAATTGTTACCCGGGGAACCGGTTCCCATTGATCTGAACAATACCCAGACTTCCCTTGTGAAATCGGGGAACAGTTTTGCCTTTGATATATTCAGTAAAGTTCTCGGGAATGCAGGTGAATCGGAAAATGTCATCATCTCGCCCCTGAGCATATCATATGCACTTTCAATGACAGTTAACGGTGCAAACGGGGCAACCCGCGAAGCCATCCTTGAAGCCTTGAGAGTGAACGGGATTTCTCCGGATGAAATAAACTCCTCGCTTAAAGACCTGACTGATGCCCTGCTTACAGTGGATAAACGGGTCCTGATATCTATTGCCAATTCTGTATGGACTGAAAATGATTTTGCCGTAAAAAAATCATTTACCGATATACTTACAGATTATTATGATGCAGAATCAGAATCGTTCGATATTGCTGATCCTGGTGTCCCCGGAAGGATAAATGCCTGGATAGAAAGCAAGACTAATGGTCTTATTAAAAACATGGTCGACAAGCTTAAGGACAATACGGTGATGCTGCTCATCAATGCAATTTATTTCAAGGGAAAGTGGAAATCGGAGTTTGACCCTGATGAGACTTCCCTTAAGACTTTTTATAAGCTGTCAGGAACTGCTGATGTGCAAATGATGAAACAGAAATCTGATTTCAAGATCTATGAAGGTAACGGATTTCTGATGGGTGAGTTTCCTTACGGACAGGGCAACTTTGTAATGGACATTATACTTCCCGATGCCCGGGATGGAGTGGCGGCTTTGCTCCCGTCGATCACTGAAAGTTCTTTTAATGAATGGATTGCACTGAGGACAATACAAGAAGTAAATTTATCGTTACCTCGTTTCAAATATGGCTTTAAGAAGGAGCTCAAGGAGGTTCTTACTGATATGGGCATGGGCATAGCATTTAACGATGGAGCTGATTTTACAAATATTGCTTCATTTCCTCCTTTAGTTATTAATGATGTGACACATCAGGCATTTATAGAAACCAATGAAGAGGGGACAGAAGCTGCAGCAGCTACTATTGTTGATATCGGTACTACTTCAGCCGGACCCCAGCCACTGATTTTCAATGTTGATCATCCATTTCTTTATATTATCCGCGAAATAACCACCAACACCATTATCTTCATGGGCAGGGTGGCTGATCCTCTGGCAGAATAGTAAAAGATATTTTTCCTTATCTTTAAAGGAAATCTTTCCCTGAAATGAACTTTCAGATTGCAATATTCATTGCTACCATTATCCTCATGAAAATGCCACAATTCGAAGGGCCCGGGAGGGAAATAACTTCTGACCAGAGCCAGAAACCCCTGTTCTCATTCGGAGTTATAGCAGATGTTCAATATTGTGATTGTGAACCTGTTGGCGCAAGATATTACCGGTCCTCCCCTGCTAAATTAAGGGAAGCTGTAAATCAGTTCAAATCTGATAAGGTTCCGTTTCTTATAAATCTCGGAGATCTAATTGACCGTGATTATAAATCATTTAAGCCTGTTATGGATATTATAGATTCTTCAGGAGTGAAGGCATATCATCTGACCGGCAATCATGATTATTCAATAGATGATAAGTACAAAAAACATCTGCCTCTGCCAATGCTTTCCAAGGAAGGTTACTATTCGTTTGTCTATCAGGATTTCAGATTTATCGTTCTTGACGGCAATGAAATAAGTACCTATGCTTCTGCAAATAAAACACGAATAAAAGAGGCTGAGAGCTATATTGCAGCACTTAAGGATTCAGGAAGCATCAATGCCATAGACTGGAACGGAGGGATAAGCCGTAAACAGATTGGCTGGCTTAAAACCCGGCTGGACGAATCAGTATCGAAAAACGAAAAAGTTTTCATATTATGTCATTTCCCGGTATTTCCCGTAAATCCTCATAACCTGCTCAATTACAAGGAGGTCCTCTCCCTGTTGAAAAACTATTCCAACATCATTGCATGGCTGAATGGTCATAATCACGCCGGCAACTACGGAAATTTTAACATGATACATTTTGTTACAATGAAAGGAATGGTTGAGACTGAAATGACAGGAAGCTATGCAGTCATCGATGTTTATACGAATAAAATATGGATAAACGGATCAGGCAGGGAGAGAAGTCAGATCCTGGCTTACTGATCAATGATGGGAGGAGATGAATCGCTTGTATTTCCTGCAATGGCATTTGACAGCGAAAGGACAAAGAAGGTTTATACAAACAATCTGATAAGGTTCTATATAGGTTCGGATGATGCTGATTGTCTGATAAGTGATCTTGACCAGGCATTCAGACAGATGAACCGGTCTTAATAAAATTAAAAGGGACGTCAAGCACCGAGGCAAAGTATTCTCCTCTTTCCAGAATATCGTCATCACCCTCTTCATAATACCAGTTGAAGATGAATTTACCGTCTTTCAATGTTACATGCTTAAGCATTTCAAGAAGATGTATAAACACCTTGGCGCTTGCACTGTTAAAATACTCAAGATTCATATCAACACAAGTGACTTCAGCCGGCACCTCGATATAATCAACAACCCACTCTTCCACAGGGGCAAAAAACTCCGCCACATTTTCCTGAATGGACCTTCCCCTGATTTTAATAGAGCCTTCCGGGCTCAGGATTATCTCAGGAGAATTCTTTGTAGGTGCGATCCGCTGGGCCTTCATTAATAGAAATTTGTCCGAATTTAAAAAAATTATTTAAATATCACCTGTTGAATTTCCCAAATACAGGATTGTCAAAATTATTCAATGTGATCTTCCTTATACCCTGTTCAATCTCATGGACAATCTTAACCAGCTCAGTATTAACGGGAACAGGAACTCCCAGCATAGTGCCGTTTTTCACTATATATCCGTTAAAATAATCAACTTCTGTCATCTTTCCTCTTTCGAGCGATTGAAGGCTGGATGATTTAAGTCTCCGGTATCTGAATCCTATGATCCGTATCGTTATATGACGCCGAAAATCTGAAAACGAATTATCGCCTTCAAGAAATTTTATGAAATCCAGTTTGCCTCCGAAAACTTCAATATTTATCTTCATTTTTTCAGCCACATCAACGGCTTCACGGATGATCTCTATAAAAATATTCCTGATTTTTCTGATTGATAGCATCTTCCCCAGGTACAAACCGCTTATAACCCCGAGGGTTGAAATACAGGAGTTAATTATAAGCTTTGAATAAAGGTGACCCATAATATTATCTGTTACCCTTGCCGGCATTACTGATGACATCAATGATGCCAGATAAGAGAGGAATTCATCAGAACTCTTACCGGGATAACCCAGAACAAAATCGCCGGTTGAAGTCATAACCAGTTTACCCTGTGATTCCATAGTAGCCCCCCATCCGGTCACGCATCCAATGACTTTATCTATTCCAAGAACTGCAGCAAGTTCATCTTCGCATATACCGTTTTGCATGGATACTACAAAACCGTCATCTTTCAATACAGCGCGGATCATTTCAGCAGCTTCAGACAAATCAATAGCTTTTGTAGCATGAAGTATTATATCTTTCTTCTCCTTAACCTCACTTACGGAAGCATAAGCATTCACAGGAACCGTAAAATCACCGCAGACACCGCTTACCTCAATGCCCCTCGACCTGATAAGGGAAGCATAATCATCATATTTACAGACAATTTCAACGTTATGCCCTCCTCTTTTCAGCAATGCAGCGGTTATTCCGCCGATAGCGCCGGCACCGACCACAAGAAAAGATAATTCATTTTTTTCCATCTACCTGCATTTAAAATCAGAATCTGGCAAGAGGTACAACATCCTGACTGGTGAATTCACTCCGAAGATATTTATAATAGCCGGTAATTCCTATCATTGCCGCGTTATCAGTTGTCAGGCTTAATTCCGGAAGGTAAAGGTTCCAGTTCCTTTTTTCAGCTTCGGCCATGACGGCATCTCTTAAGCCGGAATTAGCTGATACTCCCCCTGCGATGCCAATCTCCTTAATTCCAGTTTGGATTGAAGCTTTCACAAGCTTTCCTGTAAGGATGCTAATTATTGTATGCTGCAGTGAAGCACAGAGATCAGCCTTATTTTTCACGATAAAATCCGGATCGGCTTTTAACCTGTCTCTCAAAAAATAGAGAAAGCTGGTTTTCAATCCGCTGAAACTGAAATCAAGTCCTCTGACTTTTGGTCTTGGAAATGCAAATGCTTTTTCATTGCCAGTCCTGGCCAGCTTGTCAATGGCAGGTCCTGCAGGGTAAGGAAATCCAATATTCTTGCCGCATTTATCAAATGCCTCTCCGGCAGCATCATCAATTGTATTACCGATCACATCCATATCCAGGTGGTTCTTCATAACAATTATCCTTGTATGTCCTCCGGAGACCAGGAGGCAAAGAAATGGAAATACGGGAATCCTGTCATCCCCTTTTCTTCGAACAAAATGAGCCAGGACATGAGCCTGGAGGTGATTAACTTCGATCAGCGGGATCCGGAGTGAAAGTGCAAACCCTTTTGCAAATGAAGTCCCTACTAAAAGAGATCCGAGCAGTCCGGGACCGCGCGTAAAAGCAACTGCATTTATGTCGCCCCTGCTCACTTCTGCCTGCTTAAGAGCCCGATCAACGACGGGTACTATATTCGACTGATGAGCCCGGGAGGCAAGCTCAGGGACAACCCCTCCATAGGATCTATGAATATCCTGGCTGGCTACCAGGTTTGATAAAATAAATCCATCCCTGATAACTGCAGCTGAAGTGTCATCACATGAGGATTCAATAGCTAAAATTGTGATTGGCATCAACACTTTGATTTTCCGTATAATTTAGGTTATTTTGAATAATTATTTTTCACCAGAAATAATGGTCAAAAATATTAAAAAATCGTTTAAGTATCTCATGATATTCCTCGGGATCATCGTTGCTTTCCCGATGCTTCTCTCTCTGGCTATCCGGATTCCGGAAGTACAGACTCTCATAATAAGAAGGGTAACAAGCCATTTTTCTGAAGAGTTCAAATCGACCTTATCGGTGGGCAAATTTGAATACAGGTTCTTTAACAAACTGATCATGAGTGATGTACTAATTAAAGACCAGGATAATGATACCCTTGTATATTCGCAAAATATAGCCGCAGGAATTAAAAGCATTAATCTTAAAAACAAATCTGTTTCACTTGGCAGGATCTTAGTTATTAATCCAGTCATATCTTTAATAACCGATTCATCCGGAGTGACGAACCTTAGCCGGTACCTCGAAAATCTAAAGCCTCCTGAAGATACAGCCAGGAATATTAAGAAAGGTTCATTAAAAATAAGCCAGATAGATATAAGCAATGCAAAATTCTCACTAATTAATCAGTCTGCCCGGAGAAAGGAGAGCGGAGTGGATTTCGGTCATTTGCAACTGTCAGGCATTAATGGCTTCGTGGAAGATTTCATGACCCGAAATGATACAACTTCCTTCAGAATTAAGAATCTGGGATTCAGAGAATCAGGAGGTTTTACCGTCAGAAAAATAAACACTGATGTTTCCCTTTCGAAGAATAATATCCTGTTCAGCTCCGTCTTTCTTAACAGCGACAGCAGCATCCTGAATTTGTCCAGGTTGGGAATACGCGGCGACTCATCAGCCTCATTCAAAAATTTTATAAGAGACATCCATCTGGATATTCTCTTCGGAAGATCATTGTTCAGCCTGTCCGATCTTAAATATTTTGTGCCGTCTTTAAAAGGGATCTGTGAATCATTCCGGGTTTCAGGAAGAATTTACGGAACAATTTCTGAACTGAGAGGCAGAAATATCCTAATGTCATATGGCGATCAAACTGTCCTGGATTGTGATTTTGATTTTTCGGGATTGCCGGAAATTGATAATTCCTTTATCCATATAGGTGTTAATAATCTGGCAACCAATGCAGTAGATCTGGAAAAGATAAGAATTCCCGGTAAAGGGACACTCAGCCTTCCTGATGTTATTTACAAAATGGGCAGGATTACATTTAATGGAACCTTTACCGGATTTATTACAGATTTTGTGACATATGGCACCCTGAAGACAGATGCAGGAACAATTATTACAGATATTTCACTCAGGCCTGAAGAATCGAAAAAATTCAAGATTAAAGGTTTGATAAAAGGAAGCAGAATTGCTCTCGGGGAGCTGACTGGGAATAACGAAATTCTGGGTAATCTCAGCATGCAGGCCAATGTAGATGGTTATGCAACCTCATTCAGGGAATTCAGCGGAAATCTTACCGGTAAAATCGACAGTATCGAGATAAACCACTATAAGTACAGGAATATTTCCCTGAATGGCAATTACAATGATAATGCCTGGGACGGTAACATTAAGATCTCAGAGGATAATATAAAGATGGACCTACTCGGAATGTTCAATTTCAGCGGAAAACTGCCTGAATTCGATTTTACCCTTAACCTGGCCAAGGCTAATCTTAAAAATCTGAATTTCGATAAATCCGATACCTCCTCCTCAATCTCGGCTCTGGTTACTGCCAATTTTAAAGGTAATAATATTGACAATATCGAGGGTGAAATTAAGCTTCTGAATTCAACTCTCCGAAAATATGGAAATACACTTGACCTTTACGATTTCTCATTAAGGGCATTCAAGGAAGGCAATAAACCGGCAATAAGCCTTCATACTGATTTTATGGATATTGACCTGAAAGGATATTATAATTTTGAAGGACTTGAAACGGCATTCAAATCTGCTTTAGCAACACTGATTCCTTCTCGTTTTACGGTTCCTGCCCCAGGCAAGGCATCATTGAGAAATAATTTCACCTTCAATGTTAATTTCCGGAATACTGATAAAATCAATAATTTTTTCCGCACAGGATTACTTTTTGCCGATAAGAGCAGGATGGATGGCGTTATAAATCCTGACAGTGCAATGCTTGTAAAAGGTGACTCCAGATCACTTAGCATTAAGAACAATATTTTAAATGATTTTTCATTTAATGCGAATCTCATAAACACCAGGCTAACTGCTTCAATAAAGAGCTCTTCACTGGCCCTTCTCGGTCAATCTGAACTTAAAGGTTTTTCAGCAGGAATTGATATGAATCCTGACAACTTTGTTTTTAAACTGAACTGGGATAATAAGGGAAGTGTATTGAACAGCGGAAATTTTGTTGCAAAAGGGGTTTTTATAAAGAATGATGTTCCCGGGGCAAAAGCTATTTTAAAAATTGATATCGATTCTACCGAAATCTACAGCCGGAACAATCTCTGGAAAATCAGTAACTCTAATGTTCTTCTGGATACGAGTGCCATTAGCATTAAAAATCTTTATATAAGCAATGAGAAACACTCTTATCTTATCAATGGAACACTTTCTGAAAATCCGGCTGATACTCTCCTGCTTGGATTCAGGGAAATAGATATTTCACCATTAAATTATCTGACTGCAAGGAATAATATTCCCGATCAGGTGGCATTGTCATTTAAAGGGCTGCTTAATGGCGATATCCTGGTTACAAATATTTATAAAAATCCACTGGTTGTAAGCAAACTGAGGATTAACGGTTTTTCGATGCTTGAAAGTGATTATGGAGATCTTTCTATCGTATCTGACTGGAATAGTGAAAATAATGTGGCAGAAATACGGGCTGGAAACAATCTTAATGGCAACAGGATGATTGATATTACCGGATATTATGACCCGACCCTGAAATATTTAAATCTCGACGGTGTGGCCACTAAATTGCCTGTTGATGCTCTGAACCCGCTCCTTAAAGTATTTGCATCAGGGATAAAAGGCACTGCAACAGGGAAGGTGAATTTGTCCGGTGGTCCGGGAAATCTTGTATTAAAAGGTGCAGTAAAGGTTGATAATGCATCATTGAAGATCGATTACCTGCAGACAATATACAAACTGGATGACTCTATCAGGTTCAGTAAAAATGCAATTAACTTTAAAAATGTGAAGCTGACTGACGATAAGGGCAATCCTGCAACGCTTTCCGGTTCAGTTTTCCACAGCAATTTCAAGGATTTCGGAGCTGATCTGCTGATTAACACAAACGATTGTATGGTTCTTAACACAAGGCCAAAAGACAATGAGCTCTTTTATGGAACAGCTTATGCCTCAGGAGTTACCACAATCAAAAGCAGCCCCGTTTCCCTTTCATTTGATATTTCAGCCACCACCGGGAAGAATACCAGGTTCTATATCCCTCTGAACTCAAGTGAAACAGTTTCTGATTATTCTTTTATTTCTTTTGTAAGTCATGATACAACAGCCAGTACCGTTGAGAGCCAGTCTCAAAAGGTCAATACACCTGTTTCACCGATCGGAATAGATATGAATTTTGACCTCGAGGTGACGCCGGAAGCCGAGGTACAGCTCATCTTTGATCCGAAAGTCGGAGATATAATGAAAGGAAGGGGATCCGGAAATCTGAATATCCGGCTTAGCAGCAAGGGTGATTTTAAGATCTCCGGTGATTATATAATTGAAGAAGGTGAGTACCTCTTCACCCTGAAGAATATTATTAACAAACCATTCAGTGTCGAAAACGGAGGTAAAATTATTTTCAATGGCAACATAAATGACGCGGAAATAGACCTCAAGGCGACCTATAAGAACCTCAAGGCCTCTCTGTACCCGATACTTCAGGATGATAAGTATGACGAAAAGATCCCGGTGGAGTGCCAGATATTCCTTACCGGAAGACTTTTTAACCCAAATGTAAAATTTGGCATCTATCTTCCTACCGCTGATGAAACCACAAGGACATACCTTAAAAATGCGATCACAACCGAAGAAGAACTTAACCGCCAGGTTTTGTACCTTCTTGTAACAAATAACTTCTATTCCGACCAGGCTTCCGGATCGTCAAATGCTTCGACTGCCGCCACTTCCACTATGGCTGTCACTACAGCTGAAATGATCTCAAACCAGCTTAGTAACCTCGTCTCCCAGATAAGCAATGATTTTAACCTTGGATTTGTCTACAGGCCGGGCCAGAACTTAAATCCACAGGAAGTCCAGGTAGCGTTGTCAACCCAGGTTCTTAATGACAAGCTGACAATAAATGGCAACTTCGATGTGAGAGGGCCAGGTGGGACAACTCAAAATGTTGATCAGCTCACCGGTGATTTCGATGTTGAATACAGGTTGACCGATAAAATAAGGTTAAAAGTATTCAACAGGTATAATGACATCTCTACCGGAAGGCAGAATACTTATACCCAGGGAATCGGTGTTTTTTATAACCAGGAGTTTAACAGATTCGGCGATCTTTTCAGAAGAACGCGAAAGTCAGATATGAAAAAAGAGGAAGAACCTGCGGTTAAAAAGAAATAATCACCTCTTTACCAGATATTTTATTCTCATTTACGGTTAATAAATAATATGGCATTGTTATTAACCGAAGATAATAGAATGGGTATAAAATACGTTTTTTAATATCTTCGCACGTGAAAATAACAAGGATAAGACGGATAATTTAGATTTGTAAAATAAAAACAATTAATAAGTTATGGGATTTCTTCAGTTCATTTTACAGGATCCTTCCATTCCTGTTGAAAGTGCAGGGCAGATAAAACTTACCCTCCTTGACCTTGCAATAAAAGGAGGCTGGGTTATGATACCTATTATCCTCCTCTCATTTGTTGCAGCTTATATTTTTATCGAAAGATATTATGTAATAAGGAAAGCCACCAGGGAGGACCTTAATTTTATGAACAGGATAAAGGATTATATACATGATGGAAAGCTGGAAGCTGCAATTGGCCTTTGCAGATCGACCGACAGCCCGTCAGCAAGGATGGTGGAAAAGGGAATATCAAGGTTGGGCAGGCCCTTACAGGATATTACCACTGCAATTGAAAATGTGGGCAAACTGGAAATCTCGAAACTTGAAAAAAGCTTTCCTACCCTTGCAACAATCACCGGAGCCGAACCTATGCTGGGCTTCCTGGGTACGGTGATCGGCATGGTCCAGTCATTTTACGCTATGTCGCAGGCAGGTAATAATATTGAGGTGTCGCTCCTGTCAGATGGTATTTATACCGCACTTATAACAACAGTTGCAGGACTTATAGTCGGAATCCTCGGGTATTTTGCCTATAATACCCTTGTCGTCAGGGTTGAAAAGGTTGTATTTAATCTTGAAGCCACTCTGACTGAGTTTATGGATATACTTAATGAACCAGTAAAACCGGAACGTTGAAATGGCAATCTCTCAAAGAAATAAGATAAGTGTAAATTTTAGCTCGGTAGGAATGACTGATGTGGTTTTTAACCTGCTTATCTTCTTTATGTTAACCTCCACATTGGTTCATCCTACAGCGCTTAAACTTTTGCTTCCAAGGGGAACGACCCAGACTTCTGCCAAGCCCCAGACTACCGTTTCAATAACTGCTGATCAGCGGCTTTATGTTGAGCAACAGCCTGTTGCAAACATTCAGGAGCTTGAAGCCCTGCTGAAACAGAAGCTCGGAAATTCGCCGGAAACATACATCTCGCTCCATGCTGATAAGACTGTTGCTTTTGAAAGTGTGGTTGAAATACTCGATATTGCTCAGAAGAATAATTATAAACTTATAATTGCAACCTCACCCAAATAACGATCTTCACAAGATCCCTTCAGAAAGGGGAAAGGGTATTGCCGGTACTGCTGTCATTCATCTTGTGGCTCTGGCAGTGCTGCTTGTTTTCGGATTCTCAGCGCCTCCTGTGCCCAAATCTGAAGAGGGAATCCTTGTCAATTTCGGAACCGATGAAACCGGACAGGGGCTTATTGAACCCTCACCGCCTGCAGTCCAGCAGGAGACAACTATCCCTCCTGCTTCCAGGGTTGTAAAAACATCTGAAGAAAAACCCCTGCTGACTCAAAATAACGAAGAGGCTCCTGAGGTAAAGAAAGTCGATCCGGAAGCTGAAAAAAGGCGTCTCGAACAGGTTGAAGCTGAGAGGATAAGAAAGGTGGAACTCGAAGCGGAAAGGGTTAGGTTAGAGAAGGAAGAAATTGAAAGAAAAAGGATCGCAGCTGAACAGCAACGGCAGTCTGATATAATGGCCAGAACCAAAAATGCACTGGCCGGTTCAAAAAATTCCGGCACAAACGCCACAGGAGAAGGAGTTGCCGGCGGACAGGGTAACCAGGGAGTACCGACCGGATCGGTCGACTCACAGAACCGGGGAGAAGGAAGCGGGCTGGGCAATAAAGGTGTCTCTTATGATCTCCAGGGACGCGGATTTCGGAAGCTACCGCTTCCAAAATATGATTACCAGGGTGAAGGTAAAGTCGTCGTGGAGGTCAGTGTGGACCGCTCCGGCAAGGTGATTCTCGCCGTTCCCGGATTTAAGGGATCCAATACGCTTGATGAATATCTGCTCAGAGTCGCAAAAGAAGCTGCCCTTGAAGCAACATTTGATCAAAAACTCGATGCCCCTCCTGTTCAGAAGGGCACCATAACCTATATTTTTAAACTGAAATAGAGCTTAGCTTAGCTTAGCTTCGCCTCTCAAAAAGCTCCTTAATCGCATTAGTAAGATTATCTATAAGGCTGCTGTCTTTAATAACGTAATCGTCAATACCTTTGCGCGCCAGTTCCAGAACGATTTCTCCTTTATCCTGTCCTGACAGCATGATAACCGGTATGCCAGGCTTAATTTCCCTGATTTTATCAAATATCTCCATCCCGTTCCTGAACTTCCTGTCTTCTTTATCAAACAGAAAGTCAAGAATTATCAGATCAGGATTCTTGTTCATCGCCACCATACAATCTTCCCCCGATTCAAATGCTTCAAGCCTGTACCCTTCAGCTGTGAATCTCTTAACAATAAGCATATTGATAAAGGGATCGTCATCGACGATATAGATTAGCTTCTGATTGCTCATAAGTGGAATAGTAATACAAATTCAGATATAAAGTTAAAAATATTTTTAAAAGGTGAAATTATCTCTTTATTGACCCGACGGATTTCAAATGGAAAACAATGGAAAAGGCTTCATCATTTTGATCACTTTTTCTCCCACACCTTTAATAATCTTGTCATTTTCAATATTTGATATCACCTCGTCTATCAGATCAACTATTTCAACCATATGTTCTTCCTTAAGGCCTCTTGTGGTAACTGCCGGAGTGCCAACCCTTAACCCTGATGTAAGGAACGGTGAACGGGTATCGAATGGCACCATATTCTTGTTAACTGTAATATGAGCAAGAACAAGGGTGTTTTCGACTTTCTTCCCCGAAATGTCAGGGAATTTTGTCCTGAGATCGATTAGCATCAGATGGTTGTCGGTCCCATCTGAAATAACTTTATATCCTTTACTTATAAATGCCTTTGCCATCACTGAGGCATTCTTTTTGACCCTTTGCTGATACTCCCTGAAACGTGGATCGAGTGCCTCGCCAAAAGATACAGCCTTCGAAGCAATAACATGTTCGAGCGGTCCGCCCTGTACTCCGGGGAACACTGCTGAATTAATAAGGGAAGACATCATTCTCACCTCACCTTTGGAAGTGGTTATACCCCAGGGATTAACGAAATCTTTACCTATTAATATAATTCCGCCACGGGGACCCCTTAAGGTTTTATGTGTGGTTGAAGTCACAATATGAGCATATTTCAGGGGATTCTTAAGCAATCCGGCTGAGATAAGACCTGCAGGATGAGCCATGTCAACCATAAGTATTGCATTGATCTTGTCTGCAATGCTTCTCATCCTTTCATAATCCCACTCCCGTGAATAAGCCGAAGCTCCCCCGATTATCATTTTTGGCTTTTCTTTAAGGGCAATCTCCTCCATCATATCATAATCCACCATTCCTGTTTCTTCCTTAACTCCGTAAGCAACGGGCCTGTAGAGTATACCGGATGAATTTACCGGCGAACCATGTGACAAATGTCCGCCATGTGCCAGATTGAGCCCCATAAAAGTATCGCCCGGTTTAAGGACAGACATAAAGACTGCCATATTTGCCTGGGCACCGGAATGCGGCTGAACATTGGCATATTCAGCATCAAAAAGCTGTTTCAGCCTGTCAATGGCTATCTGCTCCGATGCGTCCACAACTTCACACCCGCCATAATACCTGTAACCCGGATAGCCTTCTGCATATTTGTTTGTCATTACTGAACCCATTGCCTCGAGCACCTGAGGACTTACAAAATTTTCGGAAGCAATTAACTCAATACCATTAAGCTGGCGCTGACGCTCCTTCTCGATGAGATCAAAGATTAAAGTATCTCTTTCCATTTTAATTTGAATTAGTTTTATTCTTCGGAAAACTGGATTAACAGTTCCCTGTAAGTTGTATATATTCTTGATTTTGAAATAAATCCGATATAATATCCTCCATCAAGGACAGGAAGATTCCATGCTCCGGTTTTCCTGAAAGTTTCCATTACCGTTTCAATATTCTCCTTTTTATCAATATACGACAGAGGTATTGTCATCAGATCACGTATCCGGACCTGATCATAAAGTTCCTGGCTGAACATTATTTCCCTTACCTCATCCAGTGACACCACTCCCTCCAGTATATTATATTCATCAACAACCGGAAATAAGTTGCGCTTCGATTTAGAGATGATCTTTACCAGTGCCCCGAGAGTATCAGTTGCTTTAACTTTTATCAGATCCGTCTCAATTTCTTTCTTCCAGTCCATCATAGTAAGCACCGCTTTGTCCTTATCATGTGTAATTAACTCCCCTCTCTGGGCAAGCTGCAGATGATATATTGAATGGCGTTCAAAGCTTCTGACCGTAATATAAGCGACGGTGGATGTTATAATAAGTGGAATGAGCAGAGCGTAGCCACCTGTTATCTCGGCAATCAGAAAAATTGCAGTTAAAGGAGCGTGCATAACGCCTGCCATTGCTCCGGCCATTCCGATAAGGACAAACCTGTTGTCTGGCAGATTAACGTTAAAGAAGCGGTTCAAAAGGCTGGCAACAAAGTACCCGTTAACGCCTCCGATGAATAGCGTGGGTGCAAAAATTCCTCCAACCCCTCCTGCTCCATTAGTTGAACTGCTTGCAAAAACCTTTAGAAGGATCAGACCTGCCATAAACAAAATTATGATGGGGAAGCTTCCTGAAGAACCGCTGAAAATTGAGTTGTCCATCAATGATGTGATATCTCCCCGCAACAGCTTCATAATTGTATCATAGCCTTCGCCATAAAATGGAGGGAAAATATAGATCAATCCGCCAACCACAATACCTCCTGCCAATAGCCTGATATAAACATTGCTTATTTTTTCATACTGGCCCTCAAGAAAAAGAGTCATTTTTGAAAAGTAGAATGACATCAGTCCGGAAACTACTCCGAGAATCAGATACCAGGGTATATTGGCAATGTTAAAGGCTTCAGTGACTTCAAAAGTCAGAAGAACTTTGTCGCCCATAAGGAAATAGGCTACTGTAGCTGCTGTCACAGAAGAGATTAATAATGGGACTATGGATGAGATGGTCAGGTCGAGCATAAGAATTTCAAGAGTAAAAACAATCCCAGCTACAGGAGCCTTGAAAATACCTGCCACTGCTCCTGCAGCCCCGCATCCTATCAAAAGCGTTACGCTCCTGTAATTCAGTTTAAAGAATCTTCCGACCGCAGATCCTATTGAAGAACCTGTCAGTACAATCGGTGCTTCAGCTCCGACAGATCCTCCGAAACCTATTGTTATAGTGCTTGCCAGCAGTGATGTCCATGTGTTGTGGGATTTTATCTGGCTATTCTTCCGAGAGATCGCATACAATATCCTGCTGATCCCATGTCCTATATTATCCCTTACAATATATCTTACAAACAGCAAGGTCAGTCCCATACCAAGCAGAGGATATGCAATGTAGAGGTATCCTCCTGATTCTCTTGATATTCCCCCGGTCAGCAGCTGATGTGTATAATGGATTGCATTCTTAAGAATCGCTGCTGCAACTGCACTCAGAAGGCCGACTAACAGACTAAGTATATATACAAGTTTAACCTGATCAATGTACTCAACTTTAGGATGTATAAGCCTTCTGAAAAACCTGTTATTGGACATAATTATGCAAATATAAAAACATTACTAAACCTTGCCTGTTTTTTATTTAAGTTTGTCCTGATCATTTTATCATGGTCGTTTCTGAAGTTCCGGCCTCATAGTTTAAATGATGATAAAGTACAGCAAATTCAATCTTGGCAACGGATTAAGAGTTCTGGTTCACGAAGACAGGTCAACACCGCTTGTGGCTATGAATGTTCTGTATGATGTGGGTTCAAGGGATGAAGAACCAGAATTAACCGGACTTGCCCACCTTTTTGAGCACCTGATGTTCGGGGGCACTCCCCTGATTCCTGAATTTGATAAACATCTTCAGCTTGCGGGAGGTGAGAATAATGCTTTCACAAACAGTGACATAACCTGTTATTACATAACCCTGCCTTCAGCAAATGTAGAAACTGCATTCTGGCTCGAGGCTGACAGGATGACCGGACTCGATTTCTCACAAAAAAACCTCAGCATCCAGAAAAACGTCGTCGTCGAGGAATTCAATCAGCGTTACCTCAACCAGCCCTATGGTGATGTTATGCTGCTCCTGAAACCGCTTGCATATAAAGTTCATCCTTACAGATGGCCTACTATTGGCATTGATCCATCCCACATCCTTGAAACAAAACTGAAAACGATAAAAGCTTTCTTCTACTCTCATTATGCACCAAACAATGCCATTCTTTCACTTACCGGGAATATAACTCCTGACCGGGCCAGGAGCTTAAGCGAAAAATGGTTCGGCAGTGTCGAGGAAAGGAAGCTGAAAGTCCGGAAGCTCCCTGATGAGCCTCTTCAGAGGGAATCAAGGGTATTTACAACGGAAAAGGACGTGCCTGCTTCAGCGATCTATAAAGCCTGGCATTCCTGCGGAAGAAAAGATCTGGATTTTTATACGCTGGACCTTATAACAGATATCCTTGCCGGCGGAGAATCCGGCAGGCTGACCACATCGCTGGTGAGGGGCAGGAAGCTGTTCAGCGAAATTAATGCTTATCTTTCTTCTGATATTGATCCGGGACTAATTATCCTTCATGGGAAACTAATGAAGGGCATTGAAATTGAACGTGCTGAAGACGCAGTAAATCAGGTGATTCATAAGTTATCCGTGAAAATGCCATCGGAATCGGAAATGCAAAAAGTAAAGAACAAATTTGAATCTGCCTGTATATATGGTAATACCAGCATCCTTAATAAAGCCCTTAACCTGGCATTTAATGAGCTTCTGGGAAATCCGGATCTTATTAATGAAGAGGTGGAAATGTACAGGAAGGTCAGCAGGGAAATGGTAACTGAAGCGGCCCGTAAATACTTTGACCGGGATAATTGCAGCACTATCTGTTACAGATCAACGAGGAGAGAGAAGCAATGATTAAAAAACCGGTCATAAAACCAGTTGATTTAGGTATGATCCCCGAAGCTGTCTCCCTCTGCCTGACGAACAGGATACCCGTATATCTGATTGAGGCCGGCACAGAAGAAATTGTCCGTATCGATTTTACCTTCGGAGCTGGCAATGCATTTGAATACATTCCCCTCCTGGCTTCAACAACAAACCTGATGCTCACTGAAGGCAGCCGGAACTTTTCAGCAGTGAAGATCAACCGGCTTCTTGACCATTATGGTGTTTATTATAATCTGTATTGTGAAAGGGACCGGGCAGGAATTGTGGTTTACTGCCTGAACAGGTACATTGAGAAAGTCATCAGGCTCATGGCCGGAATTCTGTTCAACCCTATTTTCCCGGTTAAGGAGGTAAATTCCCTGATGAAGAAACGACTTCGTTCTTTCCTTGTGAACAGGGAAAAAGTTAATGTAATTGCTTCGGACCGGTTCTTTGAATCAATATTCGGGAGCCATCATCCATATGGCAGATCTGCAGTTCCGGATGACTTTCAAACCATAGATCCGTCAGTACTGTATGATTTTCATTCCGTGTACTACGGACCTGAGAATATGGCAATCATTGTTTCAGGCAGAATCCCGGCAAGCATCCATGATCTTCTGGAAAGTAGTTTCGGGATTTTAAAATCCGAAAAAGTCTATAACGAGGAATCTGTAAGCCATCTGTCGGGACAAAAAGACAAAAAGATCCATCTTGACAAAGCGGGAAGCGTTCAGTGTGCAATAAAAATCGGCTCAACGACAATAAACAAAAGAGATCCTGATTATCCTGCTCTAAAAATACTCGACGTCATTCTTGGCGGCTATTTCGGTTCCCGCCTTATGAAGAACCTGAGAGAAGAAAAGGGTTATACATATGGTATTGGCTCTTCTGTTAATTCACTTAATCTGAGCGGATTTAAATTAATCTCAACCGAAGTGAGTAAAAAATTTACTCAATCTGCCGTTGAGGAGATTTATAAAGAAATAAAGCTGCTTCAATCCGTTCCTGTAGGTAAAGGAGAGCTAAAAATGGTAAAAAATTACATGCTGGGAGAAATGGTCAGGATGTTTGACGGTCCGTTTGCGATTGCCGACAGTTTCAGGTCAGCATGGGAATTCGGGCTTGACAATTCTTATTATTACAGGCTGGCGGATAAGATAAAATCCATTGAACAGGATGAAATAATTTCGATTGCAAAAACGTATTATGATATTGATGAATTATATGAAATAACAGCTGGCTGAAATTGAGGCAACTTTCATCATATATTTTTTTACTTCTCCTTTTACTGATTGCTGCTAAAGTGGAATGTCAGCCTGATGAAGATCCCCCGGCAGCACCGGTACTCAACCTTGTAACTATCAATCAGTCAACTAGTAATGTTGAAATATCCTGGTCGCCGAGCACCTCCCCGGATGTTTCAGGTTATGTAGTTTACCTTTACAGAAACCAGGAAGGATATGCACTTGACACAATCCGTGATCCATCAGCAAAAAGTTACCTGCGCGAGGGAACAGGTTCCTCAAATTTCAGTGAATCGTTTGTTGTGGCAGCACTCGACAGTTCAGGAAATATCAGCATTTTGTCAAATGAATTAAGTACCATATTTGTTGTTCCCCGGATTGATACCTGCAAAAAGATAATAGACATCCAATGGAATCTTTATCCTTCATTTCCTAAACAGGTTCTGAGTTATTCAATCTTCTGTTCCGTCAATGGAGCAGGGTATGCTGAAGCAGGAGAGACAGGGCCGGATAAAATGACTTTTTCGATGGAAAATTTTACCACAAATGCGCAATATTGCTTTATTGTAAAGGCTGACCTTGAAGGTGGTCTGAATTCTGTATCTAACAAAAACTGTCTCTATTCAAAAATGCAAAGGCCTCCGGATTGGATCAATGCTGATTATGCAACAGTAACGCAGGAAAAGAAAATTATGCTGTCATTTGAAATTGACCCTGCTTCAGAAATCCGGACATTCAGGCTTGACAGGAAAACAGGCAGGAGTGATAACTTTCACGAAATATACAGGTCATCATCCATTACCGGTTCTATGTCGTTCACTGACGAAAATGCTGATATAACCAGGGTGAACTATTACAGGATCTCAGCAATAAATAACTGCAATAACCCTGTTACAACATCAAATATGGCTTCTAACATAGTATTGTCTCTTGAAAGGAATAACGGAGATATCAGGCTTGCCTGGAATCCGTACAGTGAATGGACAGGGGAAATCGCAGAGTATAAAATTTACGCCAGTACCCATGGGACCATGGAAGAAAGAACTGTTATTACTCCTCCGGATACATCCGCTGTTATACAATATTCCGACCTTATGTACGAACTTGCGCAGGGAGAGCTGTGTTTCATGATAAAGGCAGTTGAATCGTCGAATCCACATGGCTTAAATTCTGAGAGCAGCTCTTCGGTAGCCTGCACACCGGTCACCGAACTCATTACTGTTCCCAATACGTTCACACCTGATAATAACGGAGTCAATGACCTTTTCTGGCCTTTCTTATCCTTTTCCCCGGTAAGCTATCATCTGATTATCACTGATCTGCAAAGAAAGACTCTGTTTGAATCATCGGATCCTTCAGAAAAATGGGACGGAAAAAGAAACGGAGAATCTCTGCCTGAAGGGGCATATCTGTGGTTTCTTAAAGTGAGAACCCCTTCCGGAAAGGAGATAACAAAGACCGGCACCGTAACTATAATATTTAACCGCTGATTTATACAAGGCTTCTAACCTGCACTTGCTGCTCCGACATTCGCCGAATTACCCTATATTTGTAAACTGGACAGAAAGGTGCTTAAAAATTTTATGGGGACTAAGGATATATTCGACGAAGAGGATAAAAGACGTATTCAGGATGAATATGATTCGCTTGTCAATGATCTTCTGAGGTGTAACAAACCTGGTGACAGGGAGATGATTGACAAGGCTTTCAAGATTGCCAATGAAGCGCACTGGAACATGCGGCGCAAATCAGGAGAGCCATATATTATTCACCCCATATCTGTTGCTAAAATCGTAAACCAGGAAATCGGGCTTGGTGCAAAATCAATTGCAACTGCTCTGCTTCATGATGTCGTTGAGGATACCGATTATTCCCTTGATGATGTTAAAAGGGATTTCGGACCAAAAATAGCCTCCCTGATTGACGGTCTTACTAAGATATCAGGTACATATAACAAAGAGAACTCATCTTCACTTCAGGCTGAGAATTTCAGGAAAATGCTTCTCACATTGTCCGACGATCTCAGGGTCATCCTTATCAAAATAGCCGACCGTCTTCATAATATGAGGACTCTCGACTCAATGCCGGAGCATAAGAAGATGAAAGTCGCCGGGGAGACGATATTCCTGTATGCTCCTCTTGCCCACCGCCTCGGATTATATGCCATTAAAAGTGAGCTTGAAGATCTCAGCTTTAAATTCCGTCAACCTCAGATCTATGAGGAAATCGCGCAGAAACTAAAGCACAGCGAGAAGAAGTTCTATGCCCTGATAAATAAATTTTCGTTGCCGATAATAGATAAGCTGACAAACGCAGGACTGAAGTTTGACATCAGCGGAAGACCTAAATCAATCTATTCCATCTGGAAGAAAATGCAGTCGAAAAATGTCCCGTTCGAAGAGATCTATGATGTTCTTGCAGTCAGGATTGTTTTCGAACCAACTGCCGGGATCCCTGAGAAGACGCAATGCTGGAACATCTACTCCATGATAACTGATTCCTATCTGCCCAAGCCTGACAGGCTTCGCGACTGGGTAAGCAGGCCAAAGCCTAATGGATACGAAGCCCTTCATGTCACGGTGATGGGACCGGAAGGGAAATGGGTCGAAGTGCAGATAAGAAGCAAAAGGATGGATGAAATAGCCGAGAGGGGCTATGCTGCCCACTGGAAATATAAGGGAGATGAATCGCAGGAAAGCGAGCTCGACAAATGGATTAAAAAGATCCGCCTGATGCTTGAAAATCCTCTTGAGGATCCGATTGAGTTTCTTGACGAGTTCAAGATGAATCTGTTCTCGTCTGAGATTATGGTCTTTACCCCAAAAGGTACACTGGTATCACTCCCAAAAGGTGCATCTGCCCTGGATTTTGCATATGAAATACATACTGAGATCGGCAACAAAGCTATCGGGGCAAAAATTAATTATAAACTTAATCCGATAAGCGCTATTCTTATGAGCGGCGACCAGGTTGAGATCATCACCTCCGATATAGCAAAGCCTGAAAAGGAATGGCTGTCGTTTGTCAGAACATCAAAAGCCAAGGAAGGTATTAAGGACGCATTAAAGGCTGAATCGACAAACCGGATCCAGAAGGGAATGGAAATGCTTGATGGAAAGCTTAAGGAGCTTGGTGTTACTCCAAATGCCGATATAGTTAAAAATCTTCTTCTGGCATACGATGTGCTTAACAAGGATGAATTATATTCTGGTATCGAGCTGGGCATTATCAACCTGGACAACCTGAAGAAAATCGTAAAGAAAAATACTTCAAAGAATGTGATAAAGTATTGGGATTTCAAGCTGATAGGCTCAAAAAAGGAGAATAAGGAGGTAGAAGAGAAAGAGGAGAAGATAGACTCCAGCGTTCCTTTCCTTCTCAGGGAAAATGTTGAAAATGCGGAGCAGTCCTATGAGATTGCATCATGCTGTAATCCCATTCCCGGTGATGAGGTAACAGGTTACCGTTCGCCGGAAGGGACGATAATAATTCATAAGCCAAAATGCCCCAATGCCATCAGGATAATGTCAAATGAGGGTAACCGAATAATAGCAGTTAAATGGGCTATTCATAAGCTGGTTTCATTCCTTGCAAGGATAAGTATGAGCGGAATTGACCGGATCGGACTGGTCAATGAGATCACCCATATTATTTCTTCAGAGCTTAAGGTTAATATGACTAACATAAATATAATAGTCCACAACGGGATATTTCAGGGTACAATAGACCTTTATGTTCATCATACAAAAGACCTTAACAACCTTATTCTGAAGATCTCCAATATCAAGGGTATTGAGAATGTCAAAAGAGTCGAGGATTTCTCAAAAGAATCAACTGTCTGAGTTAACCTGATCATTTAATCAAAAAATTGCATATTTTTACAATTATTTTAAATTAGTCCAGATATGATTAGTGAAGATACCAGGATCACTGTAAGGAAGATTTTTACCGATTATCTCGAGAAGAAGGGACACAGAAAAACTCCTGAAAGGTTTGCAATCCTCGATGAGATATATTCCAGGGAAGGGCATTTCGACATTGAATCACTATACATTTTCATGAAGAATAAGAACTACCGTGTCAGCCGGGCAACATTGTACAATACCATTGAACTGCTGCTTGACTGCAACCTGGTAACCAAGCACCAGTTCGGCAAGAATATAGCGCAGTTTGAAAGGGCGTTCCAGTGCGGGCAGCACGATCATCTTATCGATATCGAGTCGGGAAAAGTGATTGAATTTTGCGATCCCAGGATCAGTGAGGTGATCAGGACAGCAAGCGAGCTGAATAGTTTTATACCTCACTATCATTCACTTTATATCTATGGTGAATTGAAAAAAAACAGGAAATAAGTTCGTGATTTTCCTGAGATTCGGATTAACAAACACATCTTAATTAATTTTATTGTAAATTGCATATTAAAGGCATTCTGATTTAGATTTCTATTACAATTGGGCAATTTCTGAAATGGGAAATATGTTAAATGATTTATCCAAAAATTGAAGAAATTTTGTTAGATTAATGATCCTGAACCTATAAAAACTATTCTATCAACCTTTTCAAAATCCAAAAATCATGAAAACCACTATCTTCATTTCCAGGAAGCTCCCGGGTATTTTATTTTTTGTCCTGCTGTTCCTGTTTACTTTTTGCAATACAATAACGGCTCAACAAAAAATAACCGGTGAAGTTTCTAAAACATATCAGGTCACAATGACCGACGGATCAGTTATTGCCGGCAAATTAGTTTCATCTACCGCCACTGAGATTGTTATTCAATCAGGTACAATGGGAGAGGTTAAAATACAGAGGGAAAAAATAAAAACGATGGTCGAAGTTTCGTCAATCAATGACAAGGTTTCCGGCGTTTGGTTTCCAAATCCGAATCCTAATAAGTACCTTATTGGTAATTCTGCCATTCCGATGGAAAAGAAATCGGGTTATTATCAGAATACCTGGATCTTCGTTAATAATTTTAGTTATGCTTTCACAGATTTTCTAAGTGTTACCGCCGGTTTCGAAATCATCTCGATTATGGCTAAAGGTAATGGCCCTTATGTATTCTTTATTAATCCAAAAGTATCATTCAAAATAGCTGATAATTTCTATGCCGGAGGCAATATTCTTTATGTCAATACTATAAGAACGGTCACTGAATTTGGAGGACTGGCTACTTTGAATGGATTTTGCACTTATGGCAACAAGAACACTAACCTTACAGCCGCCCTGGGCTGGGGTTGGGCTGATGGTAATTTCAGTTCCAGACCTCTCATCACTATAAGTGGAATGGCAAGAGCTTCAAAACGGATCGCGTTTGTAAGTGAAAACTGGGTGGTCCCCGGGGTTGGTGATGGAAGTAACTATTATGGGATATTTTCTTACGGGATCAGGTTCCTTGGTGAAAAGACTTCCATTGACCTGGCTTTTGTTAACAATCCGGATATTGCTAAAAACATTGTAATTGGCATACCCTGGCTTGATTTTGTAATCAATTTCTAGATAATCCATAAAGATTACAACCTGTTACTTACTAAAAAGGAAGAGGCTGTCTCAAGAGGCACCACCTCCCCCTGGCCCCACGGCCAGGGTACTCCTCCTCCTGGAGGAGGAGAAAGTTAAATAAGTATAATTCAATACTTTACCAAAGTGTCGGGACGGGGTGGTTAAAATGACTTTTGAGACACCCTCTTTTAAATGTCTTAACTGGTGCGTTATATAAGTGTAATCTCAATGAAATAATTTGTATATTGTTGAATCATTACTTTCTTATTACAATTTCATAACATGAACATTGACATACTGTTAGGTCTCCAGTGGGGTGATGAGGGTAAAGGTAAGATCGTGGATGCAATAAGCCCCGGTTATGACATAATTGCCCGGTTCCAGGGAGGGCCCAATGCCGGTCATTCACTCGAATTCAATAATGTAAAACATGTGCTTCATCTTATCCCCTCCGGAATTTTCCATTCTGAAAAAATCAACATCATTGGTAACGGTGTCGTAATTGATCCCGCAGTATTTAAAAAAGAGATCGAGACACTTGGTCCGGATATCGAAGAACTTGTAAAACGGCTGGTTATATCAGCCAGAGCAAATCTGATACTTCCGGGACACAGGATCCTGGATGCTGCCTATGAACACAGCAAGGGGTGTACAAAAATAGGGTCCACGCTTAAAGGCATCGGTCCGGCATATACCGATAAAGTAGGCCGTAACGGACTCCGCGCGGGGGAGATATTGCGAAGCGACTTTCGGGACCTTTATAATGAACACCTGAAAAATCATCTTTCAATACTAAAAAATTATGATTTCAGATTTGATCTGGAAGAGTTCGAAGCAGGCTGGTTTCAGGGCATCGAGGTCATGAAGAAATTCCGTATTGTGAATACCGAATACCTTATAAATGACCTTACCTCTAAAGGCAAAAGCATGCTTGCCGAAGGGGCTCAGGGAACAATGCTGGATGTGGATTTCGGATCATATCCCTTCGTGACTTCATCAAACACTATAAGCGCCGGAGCATGTACTGGATTGGGTATTTCACCTAAAAGCATCAATGAGGTATTCGGCATTTTCAAAGCATATTGTACAAGGGTCGGAAGCGGACCTTTCCCTACTGAACTGAACGATCAGACAGGCACCAGGCTCAGAGATACAGGTCATGAATTCGGTTCAACTACCGGCAGGCCAAGAAGATGCGGATGGCTCGATTTGCCGGCACTGAAATATGCAATCATGATAAATGGGGTAACCCGGCTTTTTATGACTAAAAGTGATGTTCTTTCAGGATTTGAGACTATCAAGGTCTGCACTTTATACCAAAGTAATGGTTCAGAATGCCGGGAGATAAGCATTGACAATTCTCCGGTTGAGCCGGTTTACGAAACACTTCCCGGCTGGAAAGAAGATATTTCGGGTATCCGGAAGTTCAGCATGCTTCCTGCAAATCTGAAAAACTATATAAAATTCGTTGAAGACCGGACCGGAGTGCCTGTTACGATGGTATCTGTCGGCCCTGATCGTGAGGAAACAATATTCAGGAAATAAACAATGTTGAAACTCAGATAAAAAGTTTCTGGAACAGTAATATAAATTTTAATATTTAACCTGATTATTTTTTTACGTAAATCCAGGCATCAATCTGAACTGTATCCTGGAACTGGTTTAACCTGGATATTGCTTTCCTGAGACTTTCATATGTTTCAGCTGTAACCAGCTCAAACCTGCTGTTATCCATTTTGATGATCTTTGGATCATACCCGCGACTCCGGTACTCATCTGCCCATGCTTTGGCATATTCCGGGGTTATAAAACTCCCGACAACTATATTATATTTTGATGCAAGCGAAACCTTTGCCTCTTCAGCCAGCCTGATTGAATCGAGCCTTGCCGTTTCAATTGCCAATAACTTTTCCTGTGCTTTCCTGATGGAATCAGCTACTCGGATACTGTCCTGCTGCGCCTGTAATACCATCAATTTATCAGCTTTTTTGTGAAACAATTTTATCCCCTTAAAAAATTTGCATGAAGGCATCAGAGTCAGGAGAAGTATCAGAATAAGTGCACCAAAACGTTTCATGAGTCAGAAATTAGAGTTTAACAACTTGTTGTTTTACACTATGTTATTTGAGGTCATATTTCCAAAGATACAAATTAATTATATATCAATCCAAATGATTATTACCTTCACGGGATTGTTAATAATTTAACAGATTTTGTATATTGGACTATTAATTAAGTAACACCTGACAGATGAAATCAATTATACAATTTTTTGAAGAAAGTGTTGAGAAGTTCAGCAGTAATGTTTATTTATGGGAGAAACCTGGGGATAAATACGAAGGAACTACTTATGGCGAAACCAGGAAGCAGGTGTATGAATTTGCTGCAGGATTGCTAAGTCTGGGTATTAACAAAGGAGACCGGTTATGTCTTATCTCTGAAGGACGGAACAGCTGGGTTATCGGGGAACTTGGAATCTTGTATACCGGGTCTATGAATGTTCCCCTCTCAGTAAGGCTAAATCCTGAAGAGATCAGATTCAGGATCAACCATTCCGGATCAAGAATGGTTCTGACTTCATCTACCCAGGCGGTAAAAATCAAAGAGATTATCAGAGATTGTCCTGCAATAGAAAAAATCATCCATTTTGATACCCAGGAAGAATATGCACCAAATGAAATCCATTTCAATGAAGTCAGGAAAGAAGGAAGGGAATGGCTTGAAGTTCCTGGTAATATGGCAAAATTCGAATCCGGATTCAAAGGCATAACCCCATCCGATTTTGCCAATATCTGCTATACTTCCGGAACTACAGCTGATCCAAAGGGGATAATCCTTACTCACGGTAACTATGTGACAAATGTCTACCAGGCGTACAGCCTGATGGACATCCCGCAGTATTACAAGACGCTACTTATGCTTCCATGGGATCATTCGTTCGCCCATACCTGTGGCATCTATGCTTTTATGGGAAAAGGTGCCAGCATTGCATCGGTAAAATCGGGGAAAACAGCTCTGGAAACCCTGAGGAACCTTCCTGTATGCCTGAAGGAAATCAGACCAAACCTGCTGATGAGTGTCCCGGCAATTGCAAAAAACTTCAGAAAGAACATTGAGAAAGGTATAAAGGAAAAAGGAAATATTACGGAAATGCTCTTCAATCATGCCCTTAAAATGGCATACTCATATAATAAGGAAGGGTGGAATAAAGGCCAGGGACTTCAGAAAATCAAGAAACCCCTTCTGGACCTTTACGATAAAATACTTTTCAGCAAGATCCGTGAGGCTTACGGCGGAGAACTCGATTATTTTGTTGGCGGCGGAGCGTTACTTGACATAGAGCTGCAGAGATTCTTCTATGCCCTTGGTATTCCCATGTACCAGGGTTACGGGCTCAGTGAAGCATCGCCGGTCATATCATCCAATTCAACTGCCCGGCACAGACTGGGCTCATCAGGTCCGATTGTCAACAATATGGACCTCAAAATATGCGACGATGATGGCAACGAACTGCCTGCCGGAGAAAAGGGCGAAATAGTTGTCAGGGGCGGTAATGTGATGTATGGTTATTGGAGGAATGAGACAGCAACAAAGGATACCATCAGGGACGGGTGGTTGCATACCGGGGATATGGGCTATATGTCAAAAGAAGGTTTCCTCTATGTACTCGGCAGGTTCAAGAGCCTGTTAATTGCCGATGATGGCGAAAAATTCAGTCCTGAGGGGATCGAGGAAGCAATAACGGAACAATCAAAGTATATTGACCAGTGTATGCTTTATAACAACCAGAAGCCATATACTGTATGCCTTGTTGTTCCAAACCAGCATTTTCTGAAAACTTATCTTGAAGAAAAAAATCTCACGGCTGATTCTGATGATGGTAAAATGGCAGTTCTTAACCTGATTGAAAATGAGGTCAATGAATACCGTTCCAGCGGCAGGTTTGGTAAGATGTTCCCGCAAAGATGGCTTCCTGTATCCATAGGGATCCTTGAAGAAGGATTCAACGAGGATAACGGACTGGTGAATTCATCAATGAAGATCGTAAGAGGAAAGATTATGGATAAGTACCAGGATCTGATTGATTTTCTATATACTCCTGAGGCAAAGGCTGTTACAAATGAAAGGAATATCGGGGAAGTAGAAAAGATGAAGCTGGGATAATTGTCCCTCCAACCAATTTCATAACAGCAGGTTCTCTTCAGTATATTAAGGGGCGTTTTACTTTAATCTGTTTTTAAACGGTTCGAATGTCATAAAATCGGCGTGGTAAACAATATAAGCTTCTGTAGTCCTTTTAACAAGATCGCCCTCGTGTGCATGAGCTGCTATAATATGGCATACCTCAGGCGGCACACCGCATTGTTCTGCAAGCGAGACTCCTGAAAAAGGATGCCTCAGGTACTGTCCGTAATTCCCCTGGATTGCTTTTCCTTCGCTGTCCAGCTCATACTCAAGAAGCTTTCCGACATCGGCAAGGATTGCTCCTGACACAAGAATATCCATATTGACAGGAAGCTCTTTCCCAAAGAACTTATTCATCATTTCACCGCAATCTCTCGCCAGGTGGACCACACATCTCTTGTGAGTCAGAAAGCTGACCCTCAGGTCCGGGCCGCAGAGAAGGGTAAAAGGAATTTTATCCAGATCCTCAGGCTCCAGCGCACTCTTTTCAAGGGCCAGTTCCCACGTCTTTGCAGTCGTTTCCCGGAGCGACGGATCTGAGATCCATTCAAGTTCCGGCCATAAATTCTTTATAATATCTGTCATCCCGGAGGTGTTTAATTCCTCAGCTTTGCAATTATTGCATCTCCCATTTGCACTGTCGAAGCTGCGCCGTTCATTATTACTTCAGGTTTTCCCTGAAGCTTCATCATATCATAGGTTCTTACCCTGCCCTCTTCAATAACATCTGCAACAGCTTTCCTGATTTTCCGGCAAAGCTGTTTCTCATCAAGGTAATCGAGCATCATGCAGGCTGATTCGATCATCGCAACAGGGTTGACAATCGCTACTTCATACCCGGCATATTTAGGTGCAGATCCATGAGTAGGTTCAAAGACAGCAACACCGTCAGCTGAGAACTGAGCGCTGCAGGCAAATCCAAGTCCCCCGATAAGTCCGGCGAAGCCATCCGAGGCAATATCGCCAAACATATTACCGGCGACTATCACATCGTATTCTTCCGGATTCTTGGTCAGCCACATCATCTGGGCGTCAATATTTGTATTGACCAGCCTGATTTCAGGAAAATGGTTCTTCTGTATCTCCCGGGCAAGTTTCCACATAAGTCCGGATGTTTCTCTTATTACATTCGGTTTCTCACAGAGTGTCACCGATTTGTAACCATATTTTTTTGCATATTCAAAAGCAGCCATTATAATCCTGATTGTAGCCTTCCTGGTAAAGATCCTTGCAGAAACAGAAAGATCAGTTGCTGGTATATTGCCAAAATTCTCCCTGAATTTCGGATGAGAGAGCAATGCCTGATAAACATTTTCCGGGGGGTTTGTCCATTCAACTCCGGAATAAAGGCACTCGGTGTTCTGCCTGAATATTACAACATCAACAAGAGGCTCCTCTATTGCATTTCCTTTTCCTCTCCTGACGAAATTAAGGGGATTTCCTTTATAAGATTTGCATGGCCGCACACAAATATCAAGATTAAAATGCTGCCGCAGGCTTACAATAGGACTTGAGTAAGTCAATCCTTTACCCTGAAGCGAAGGATCAAGCTCTGCCTTTGCCTCATCATTTGGTTTTGATGTAATAGCGCCAAAAAGAGCTATTTTGTGTTTAGCAATAAGCTCAATGGTTCTGTCAGGAAGAGGATTCCCCTCTTTTCGCCAGAATTCCCATCCAATATCCCCGTAAATATACTCAGCATTGAAACCCGCAGAATCCAGGACCCGTATTGCCTGTTTGAGTACAACAGCACCTATGCCATCGCCGGGGAGTGCAACAATTGTCCGCTTTGCCATAAAAGAGCAAATTTAAAATTCTGACTTAAGGTCATAGTAAAAATAATCAAAATTTGTATTGCCATTAAGGATGATGCAAATATTAAAAACCGAATACCCGTGTGTGAAAAAAATAATACCTTTGTCGCTTATTTCAGGTTGACTAAATTGATAGCATGAGCGTGATTTCCGGATTAAGGCCTTCACTGGTCTGGACATACTTTGAAGAGGTCTGTAAAATTCCACGACTCTCAAAGAATGAAGCAAGAATAAGATCCTATCTTCTTGATTTTGCAAATAAACAGAAACTTGAATCTAAAGAGGATTCTATTGGGAATATTCTGATTACCAGGCCTTCATCCCCCGGAATGGAAAACAGGAAAACGCTGGTTCTCCAATGCCACATGGATATGGTCGGAGAAAAGAGTGCTGATCATCCGCATGACTGGTCAAGGGACCCCATAATACCAGTAATTTCCGGTGAATGGGTAACGGCTACAGGCACAACACTTGGAGCTGATGACGGAATGGGCATTGCGGCTCAACTGGCAATTCTTTCCGACAAATCACTTAAGACCGGGAAAATTGAGTGTCTTTTTACAGTCGATGAAGAGTCTGGGATGACAGGTGCCATTAATCTGAAGCCCGACTTTTTTTCAGGAAGAATTCTGATAAACCTTGATTCTGAGGACGAGGGAATTCTGTTTATAGGATGTGCCGGAGGTATGGATACGGTTGGAACAATGAAGTATTTAAATGAACCTGTGTCAACAGGATCAGCTGCCATTGACATTTCGCTTACGGGATTACATGGTGGTCATTCGGGCGATGAGATTCACAAAGGTTTTGGAAACTCCATCAAGATAATGAACCGACTTCTCTGGAACCTGTCCAAAAATTTCAATATATCTGTAGGTGCCTTCAATGGAGGAAACCTTCGCAATGCTATACCCAGGGAGGCATTTTCAACAATCGTTGTGGGCAAAGATCATCTCGGTGATGTTAAAACATGGATTGAGGACTTTTATTCAGTGATACGGGAAGAATTCAGGGAAGTGGAAAAAGATCTGAAAATTACCTTAAGGGATGCCGGGCTACCCGCCTTTGTAATGGACATGGAGAGTCAGAACAGGCTCCTGGGTTCACTGACATGCTGTCCCCACGGGGCGTTGGCCTGGTCGAAAGAAATGGAAAATCTGGTTGAAACATCCACAAATCTTGCTTCAGTTAAATTTACTGATGACCATACCATTAATATAATTACTACCCAGCGAAGCTCAATTGAATCGTCCAAACATGATGCCGCTGCCATGGTAGAATCGTGCCTGAAACTTGCAGGAGCAGGGGTGGTTCATTCAGATGGATATCCCGGATGGAGGCCAAATATGGCCTCTGAAATCCTTAAGATCACCCGGAAATCTTATCTTAAGCTATTTGACAGGGAACCGTTAATAAGGGCAATTCATGCCGGTCTCGAATGCGGGCTTATCTATGAAAAGTACAAGGGAATTGATATGATTTCTTTCGGGCCAACAATCAGGGGAGCTCATACTACTGAAGAAAAAGTTGAGATAAGGACTGCCCAGATGTTCTGGGACCTGCTGCTTGATGTAATTGCCAGCATTCCTCTGTTATAAAAGAACCTGCAACATACACGGTGAAATCATTAGTTTTCAGTCATAAGGGAGGAATTCGTCCTTCCCGGCCCCGCAGACAGGACAGGTATAATCTGCCGGCAGGTCAAAAAACGGGATACCTGGTTCTATGCCTGATACCGGGTCCCCCTCAGCAGGATCATAAAGATATCCGCAGACAATACATCTGAATCTTTCCATCTCTGATCAGCGCCTTATTCTTATTTTTCTTACAACATCTATTACGGTGCCATCAACCCATTTTACCGCAGCTACGACTTTATCCTCAAACTGAGGCTTCCGGGGTTTCCCGCAAATTCTTTCTGCTTCATCCTTTAGCTCACCAATAGTCCGCAAAGGCAATCCACTGCCTTTAACATTATTAATCAGGTCTTTCCTTAAAGGATTAATGGCTATACCCCTTTCCGTAATAATTACATCAATAAGCTCTCCCGGTCCGCAGAGTGTTGTAACCTCGTCTACAATCACAGGTATCCTGTCACGGAAAAGGGGCAGAGGCAGTATTACATTCCTTGCATGCAGGCAATTCTGCCAACCACCAATACCGTGTAAAAGATAACCATCTGAATGTGTCACCACATTACCGTTAAAATTCAGATCTATCTCTGTAGCACCAAGTATCATGATGTCCATCATGCTGGTAAGGTTCCCTTTTGAATGATAGTTATAAGCATTAAAGACCGGATAAGGAACATGGTGCGGATTTCTTTCAACTGAATTTACAGCTTCAAGATCAAAAGCCTGTGCATCAAGAATATATCCCATTTGCCCCTCTTCAAGCATATTAACCATGTATTTTGTGCTGCCCCCGAAGCCGAATTTTGACTTCCAGCCCTTTTTCCTCATCATCTCATGAACAAATACCGCTATTGCCAGAGAGGTCCCTCCTGCTCCTGCCTGCATTGTCACTCCGTCTTTCAATATCCCTGATTTTTCAAGAAAGGATGCAGTCATCCCGGCAATCAGAAGTCTGTCAGGGCTTTTTGTTATCTGTGTAGTACCTGATACAATCTTCTCCGGTATCCCGATTTTATCAACTACGACCACATAGTCGACATAATTGCCTTCAATTTCCATCGGATAACAGGGAATATCGACAAGGTTGTCGGTAACTACTATAACCTTTGATGCATACATGCTATCTGCTTTGGCATATCCCAGAACGCCACACGCAGAATTTCCACCTGTTCCTTTCGCATTTCCAAAGCAATCTGCTGAAGGGGCTGCAAGGACCGCAATATCTATTTTTACTTCACCGTCCTGGATTGCCTGCACCCTTCCTCCATGTGAACGAAGAACTGCTGTGCCTTTCATCCTTCCTTCCGAAACAAACCTTCCCAGAGGACCATTCATGCTTCCCTCGATCCTGTTTATGGTACCGTCTTCAAGGTACGTGATTACCGGATCATTGCACGGGAATGATGCTGAAGGGAACCAGATCAGGTCCTTCACCCCCATCGATGAAGCAATCTCAAATATACGGTTGCTTACAAGGTCACCATCCCTTAAATGATGATGTGTTGAGATGGTCATTCCATTGCTGAGACCGCATTTTTTCAAGGCCTCTTCAAGCGAGCTGACCACTTTGTTCCCGTCTTCCGGATAATCTGAACAAGCTGGTATTGCCGGCGAATGCTTTCCTCCCTTTGTCCGGTGCATACCGATGCCCATGAACGGAATAACCGGTTCTCCATTTATCTCCAGAGGAACCGAACGGCCAGCGGCATTGATTATACTCTTTACGCTCATATTATTGGTAATGACTTATTTATCAGCGTCCATCACTGCTTTCTTTCCTCCAACGTTTTGTCAGCTTGCCGGTGCTAATAGCAATATCTATTGTTTTTTGTGCCCTCTCAACCACGGGCCTGTCGATCATTTTAGATCCGAGAGCCACAACCCCGGCACCACTTTTTCGAGCCTCCTCAAAAGCAATAACAATCTTTTTAGATTTTTCAATTTCAGCTTCATCAGGAGCGAAACCCTCATTTATTACCGCTACCTGTCTGGGATGTACTGATCCCATACCTTCAAAACCAAGAGCCTTTGAATTCATAACATTCAGCCTTAATCCTTCCATATCCCCGACATCGGAAAAAACCGAATCAATTGGCTGCACACCAGCAGCTTTTGCAGCATTTATAAGCCTGGTTCTTGCATATAACGATTCTCTTCCTTCAGAAGTTCTCGGCACTCCGATATCCGCAGTATAATCCTCCAGGCCGATAGCTAATGCGACAATGTTTTCAGATGCACCGGCAATTCCGAAAGAATTCTCAATACCGAGAGCGCTTTCAATAATGGGCATCAGAAAAACTTTGTTCCGTATCCCCTTATTTTTTCTTATTTCTTTGATTTTTTCGTCAATATAAATTACCTCATCACTCCTTTCACATTTGGGGATCAGGATTAAATTGACATTTTGGGGTATTACAGCCTGAAGATCTTTTATTCCCTCTTCACCCCGGTTTATCCTGACCATCCTCTCAGATTTCCTGAAATCGATCTGCCGCAGGGCATTCCTGACAAGGATCCTTGCTTCATCTTTTCTTTCCGGCGATACAGAGTCTTCAAGATCAAGAATGATGCCGTCAGCCGAATGAAGGCCTGCATTGACCATCATGCCCGGCGAATTACCGGGTATATAAAGCCTGGAAAACCTTTTTCTTTTGGGGGTTCCCGGTGCCAGGTTTTCAGCATTCATTTCAGGGAGGTAATCTTTTTCAGTATTAACAAGCTTCTTGACTGCCGCTTCGAGTCTGGCACTTATGACAAAAGGAAGGGCTCCGGAATCATTAATGATCACCATTGCATTCCTCAGATCGAAGAATCCCAGGACTTTTTTACAAAGGTTTATTATTGAATCACCATACAGTGCTTTCACCCTGGAGGAAAGGTCAATGACCAGACCTCCATTTCTTCTGATTTCCAGGCTGATCTCACAATCGGATCTTACCTTAGGTCCTTCATTACCTGCAGATGCAATCCTTCCGTTCATAAAATATTCAGTTGAAAAAGATTAACTGTTCCGGTCTTCGCAGATTTCTATCAGGACACCTGAAGTTGATCCGGGATTAAGAAATGCGATGTCCAACCCTTCCGCTCCTCTGCGCGGCTTCAAATCTATCAGTTTAACTCCCTGCCGGTCAGCATGTTTAAGCTGCTCCTCAATACCCTTAACTGCGAATGCGATATGATGAATACCTTCGCCTTTCTTCTCTATAAACCTTCCTATAGGTCCTTCAGGATCAGTCGATTCCAGCAGTTCTATCTTTGTCTGACCCACATGAAAAAAAGCAGCCCTTACTTTTTGTTCAGGAATGATTTCAATGTTGTAACATTTAAGACCGAATATCCTTTCATAGAATTCTATGGCATTTTCAAGATTGCTGACAGCGATACCAATATGCTCAATATGTGATGGTTTCATTTTCGATTTTAAAATTTGATCTTATTAAGGCAAAATTAGCGGTTATTCCCGACTAAAGACAAATAAATATCATGTTTTCACGATATTAATCCTGGCAGATAGCTGTTTCTTTCAGAAAGGGAAATCGACGGGACTCTTAATATCAGACTGCTGGTTCTCGGGTTTCTTTGCAACGAGGTGAACAGGGTTCCCATCCACAAATATTGCTTTGAAGGGAGTTGTCGGACAGGCAAATTCACAGTGTCCGCAACCAACGCATATTTCGGTGTTCACTTCGGGAATCACAAGGTTTCCCTCATATGGGATCATATAAACAGCTTTAGTGGGACATGCTTCTGAACAGGCTCCGCATGCTGTCTTTTCTGTTTTAACGATACAATTGTCCTTAATAAAATTCACCTTCCCAAGCTGGGTAAGCTTTTTAGCTTCCAGAACAAGAGGACGGAGAGCGTTGGTAGGACATACTTCGGTACATCGCGTACAATTATAAGTGCAGAAGTTTTTGTGATAATCCATCACGGGCTGCATTATGCCTGTTATCCCATACTGCATAAATGCAGGCTGAATGACACCATTCGGGCAAATGGTCATACAGAGGGAACAGGCTGTGCAATCCTTATTTAAATCTGAAATACCGCCAGCGCCCGGGGGGCAGACAGGATATTTTTTATTTTCCTTTACTGTCGATGGTCCTTTTGGTAAAGGAGCCTTCTTATCCTGACCTTTTAACACCTGCGGCAGCCCAAGAAGAACAAACAGGGAGGTAGCAATTACTTTTCGCTTTTCAAGATCAGTTACATGGGATTTCTTCTTAAATTTTATCACTCCGTACGAAATAGCTTTATCGGTGCAGTTATTAATACAGTTAAAACAGACAACACACCGTGATAAATCTATATCGTTATGAAGAAAATCGATGCATGACGATTTGCATCCTACCGCACATCTTCCGCACCGTGTACATTTGCTCTCATCGAATCTTAATCTGAAAATTGATATTTTCGATACGAGACCCAGAAGAGTTCCGACCGGACAAATCATGTTGCAGTAAAGCCTTCCCTTGGCAAGTGATAACATTCCGACAAGAATGAAGAATATTAGGGGAATAATATATGCCGGCAGATTGTAGCTGTGCAATGATATATGACTGAACGTGTATATATCGAATTTGTGAAGTATCGCGGCAAAGAAGTTATTCACAACAACGACAACCGGATTGCCAAAATAAGTCATGAACCGTCCGAAGATGCTGTAAGGATCGAGCAGGGTAAGAAGAAATATGCCCCATAATACCGTTACAATGAGTGTTGCAGCAAGCAGGGAATACCTGGTAATTGTAAATGGTTTTTTGAAACCGTATCTCCTGAATTTCCTCCTGATACGGCCCCCTATCCTGCTAGAGAGATCCTGACCGGTACCCAGCGGGCATAAAAAGGAGCAATATGTTCTCCCGCTCACCAGGGTAAGTACAAGTATTGCAGCAAACCCGGATACAGCCAGAGTTCTCAGGTCATAAAACTTTAGAGCCGAGGGGATAAACTGAAACCACGTAAGGATATTGAAATACTTTTCAGGAATTAAGTTTTTAAGATCTGAAAAGAGAGCAAAAAAACAAATTAATAAAAGGGCTGAAAAAAATATTCTGAAAGTTCTGAGAAAATGGGACCTCATCACCAATTACATTTTAATTCTTTTAATGTTCAGAGAGTCCAGCTTCATGTTTCCCACTCCCATTTTGTGAGCGATCGAGAGATATTCAATTTTTTCAGTATCGACTCCCAGCATCTTTGCTGCCGCTGCATCACCTGCCACCCAATCACTCGTAAGTATCTGTGTCTTCATTTGCACCACATCCTCCCTGGAAACTCCCCTTGGTCCATGCTTTACCATAACATTATAGCAATCAATCACATTCAGGGCAGGTTTCTTCTCAAAAAGAGCATAGTCTGCAATACACTGATTAAGATCATTTGAATGCCAGTAAGATCTGTCCCACACCACTCCCATCATGTTCTTCAGACAACACGTCATTCTTGTTGAGTCATGGTCCTTAAGTACCGGAACATTGATGAATACATCAGTTTCGAGAAGCAGTTCATGGACTTTGGCATTTTTTAGTCTTACACCTCCGGGTATATCGATTTGCTGAAAGTAGTTTTCCGTGTTGGCCGGAACGACCTTCGCACCTGCAGCTTTTGCAGCTTTCTCAATACCTGAGTTCTTATAACAGTTTACCCAGTTGTCGCATGAATGATCAAATACATAAACCTCCTTTGCTCCCGCCCTGAAACAATGTTCAATTACCCTTTTGATCAGAAGCGGATTTGTATTTGCTGCGATTTCCGGAATTACATCCCAGCCGATATTTGGTTTTACCAGAACTTTCTGCCCCTTCTGAACGAATGTTCCCATACCTCCAAGCTCTTGTATGCCAAGGTCAAACATCGCCTCTGAAGTTCCCCCCATAATTGCAACCATATCAACTTTAGCATTAGCTGCCGGGGATGTCCATAACTTATCATATCCCCCGAGAGTGATTGCAGCTCCGGCAGCTATTCCGGCCCCAGCTGAGTTCTTAAGAAAGTCCCTTCTTTTCATGATAAATTCAAACCTTTTGCCTTTTGTCTGAACGTAAAGTGACACAAAATACGATTTTTTTTTATTATTCAGTGAAGGTTGGAAATAGTATCTTTGCAATCTAAAAAATGAGGCTCTTATCTAACAATATTTAATTTCATTTGTCTTACAATCTAACTGCCAGAAATGAAAATTCTTTATTACGACTGTTTCTCCGGAATAAGCGGGGATATGAATCTGGGAGCAATGATAGATCTTGGAATCGAAAAAGAATTCCTGGTGGGTGAACTAAATAAGCTCAACCTGGTTGGATGGGAACTAAGGGTCGAAGCTGACCAGAGGCATGGAATAAAAGGCACAAAAGTTACTGTACTGCAGTCGCACCACCATCACACTCACAGGACTCTCCCGGATATAGAGAAGATCATTGATGATTCAAAACTGGATGAAAAAACAAAGGATCTCAGTAAAAAGATCTTCATGAAAGTCGCAGACGCTGAATCGCGGGTGCATGGAATAAGGTTGAATGAAGTCCATTTTCATGAAGTTGGTGCTATTGATTCAATTATTGATATCGTGGGAGCTGCTGTCTGCTTTAATGCTTTAAAGGTTGATGCAGTTTATGTTTCAACTCTTGAGCTTGGAACCGGGATGATTAAATGTGACCATGGTTTGTTGCCTGTGCCTGCCCCCGCGACTGCCGAAATATTAAAAGGGCTGCCGGTCAGGACAGGAGGTATCGATTTTGAAGCTACCACCCCCACAGGCGCATCAATTGTAGCAACCATCGGGACACATTTCGGAAAACCTCTGGAGTTACAAATTCAAAAAACCGGATATGGGGTCGGACAAAAGGATCATCCTGATGTCCCGAATCTTCTCAGGGTCTTTATTGGTGAAACTGAAGAAAGAAACGAAGGACATGAAGCAGTACTGCTGGAGTGCAACATTGATGATATGAATCCGGAGTTTTTTGAGCATATATCGGAAAAATTATTCCATGCCGGAGCCGGAGATGTATTCATTTCTAACGTCCTTATGAAAAAAGGCCGGCCAGGATGTATGCTAAGCGTCATCTGTGAAACAGGAAATGAGGAATCTGTCAGAAGGATTATTTTTACCGAATCAACATCTTTGGGCATAAGGACTTTCCATTTCAGGAAAGATACCCTTGCACGTAAATTTGAAAAGGTAACAACCAGATATGGAGAAGTAACCATAAAACGGTCTTATTATAAGGATGTGGAAGTTTCCTGCAAACCTGAATTTGAGGAATGCAGGAAAATAGCTGAGAAATTTGATGTGCCGGTAAAGGAGGTATATGATAATATAATGGCATTATTAGTTAGAGGTAACAGGGAACCATGAATCTGTCTGAGGTACAGGAAAAGGCTCATTTTTTGACCATCCCATGTGTTTTATTTTAAAAGAATTTACTGACGGGATCAGGTTTGGGGATAAGATTTATTTAAACTGGGGAAGAGAAGGAAAACTAATTAAATCCAACAAAAATGACTGAAACAAAATCACAAAAACTCAATGATATTCTTGAAGAGCTGAAATCGTTTGTAGTTGCTTTTTCAGGAGGTGTCGACAGCTCATTCCTGTTACACCGTGCATATATGCTTGGAACCCCTAAGGTCACAGCTGTGACAATCAGAACACCTTATATTCCGGCAAGGGAGATAAAAGAAGCACTAGAATTTACTTCCTCGTTTGGGATCAGTCACCAGATAATAGACGTTTCATTCCCGGAAATTATAAGACATAATCCGGTAGAAAGGTGTTACTTATGCAAGAAAAACCTTTTTGGTAAAATTATCGAATTTGCAGGGTCCCGGGGATTCAAATATATACTTGACGGGACGAATGCTGATGATAAAAGTGATTACAGACCTGGCCTCCGGGCTCTTACAGAAATGAATGTTATCAGTCCTCTGGCAGAAGCCGGGCTTGCCAAGAAGGAGATCAGGGAATTATCGTTAAAAGCAGGATTACGTCTGTGGGATAAACCAGCCATGGCTTGCCTTCTTACACGTGTTCCCTACGATACTGAGGTCAGTGAAGGTATGCTGTCGATGATAGAGAAAGCTGAAGATCTGCTTTTCGAAAAAGGATACCCGGGAACAAGGGTCAGGGTACATGGCGATGTTGCAAGGATAGAATGCCTGCCGGGATACCTTGAGAAACTTGTAAAAGATCAGGACAGGGAACTAATCGTCAATAACCTGAAGAAAATCGGATTCAGATACATATCTTTGGATCTTGAAGGCTACAGGACAGGCAGCATGAATCCGGAAATGAGAATAAAATGACAGGGAAAGAAGTTCAGAAACTTCTTGAGGATGTCAGATCGGGAGCAAAAAGCGTCGATGAGGCATTTGAAGTGCTGAAGACATTTCCGTACACCGATCTGGGTTTCGCAAGAATAGACCATCACCGGGAGATCAGGACAGGTTTCCCTGAGATAGTTTATTGTGCCGGCAAAACCAATAACCAGGTCAGCCAGATCTTCAGGGTCATGTCTGAAAAGGGGCATAATATAATGGGAACAAGGGCTGACCAGAAAATGTACGAGGAGATAAAAAATGATTTCCACGAAGCAGTTTATTACCCGGAAGCCAGGATTATTTCAATCCAGAAAAAGAAACCTGACCTGCCTGATGGCAGTATCGCTGTTATTACAGCCGGCACTTCAGATATTCCTGTTGCCGAGGAAGCCGCTGTAACCGCCGAACTCCTGGGCAATAAGGTTATAAGGATCTTTGATGCCGGGGTCGCTGGGATCCACAGACTTGTGGATAAGCTTCCTGAGATAAGAAAATGCAGGGTTTTAATAGTTATTGCCGGGATGGAAGGCGCTCTTGCCAGTGTAGTCAGCGGACTGGTCGACATTCCAGTAATTGCTGTTCCCACCAGTGTCGGTTACGGAGCTAATTTCGGAGGTATCTCCGCATTGCTTGCCATGCTAACAAGCTGTGCTTCAGGAGTAACCGTTGTGAATATAGATAATGGTTTTGGCGCTGGCTTTTCTGCAAGCATGATCAACAGGCTCAAGTGACTGAATGACAATGCCCGGTAAAATTCTTCTTTCCACTGCGTACCTTCCACCTTCTGAATACTTTTCACATATTATCAATGCGGATGAAGTGGCTATTGAAAAAGAAGAAAACTATCTTAAGCAATCATACCGGAACCGGTGCTATATCCTTTCTGCAGATGGTGCCCATTCCCTTACAGTACCAGTGTACCTGGGAAGCATTCATAAAACACCTGTAAAGGAAATACGGATAGATTATTCAAAAAGATGGCAGCAGGTTCACCTGAGGGCAATAACTTCATCCTATAATTCTTCACCATATTTCCTTTACTATTTTGAAACAATTGAAAGGATCATTCTTTCCGGTCATATCTTTCTTGTTGACCTCAACATGGAGCTACTGCTGGCGCTACTGGAAATCCTTAAAATTAAGGTTCAGATTTCAGATACAACTGAGTTTATGCCTGTAAAAGGTTCTATAAATGATTTAAGGTATGAAATCACGCCAAAAAAGAGATCGACTTACTTTCCCAAAAGATATATGCATGTTTTCGCCCATCCGGAAAGACTTACCGCTGGTGTCAGTATTATTGATCTTGTTTTCAGCACGGGACCTGAAGCAAAAAGCTTTTTATAATAAAAAGGCTGCCTCAAGGCAGCCCTTTTCAAGGAAGTCAAACAAAGTATCAGTAACCAAATTTATAGCCGAAAGTAACGCTGATTGTATTTCTGAATAGATTCAAATCTGAGCTTACTGTCTCTATACTCGAATCATAAACTATATATTTACGCGGGTTCATCAGGCTGGTAAATCCAAGATCACCATAGACATTCTGTTCCCGGAATCCGATTCCGAGGGAGAATGCATTATAATCAAGACCACTATTAAGCTGATCTGATTTAAAAGCTTTCCCATAATAGCTATAGCCTCCCCGTAAATAAAGGTTATTCAATCTGAATTCGGCACCCAAGCGCAGGTTGTTGGCAGCCTGAAGGGTACTTTTTATTTCATTGTTTTTTAATGTGTAATCATAATTATCTCCAGGAGCCTGCGAAAACCTTGCAGTATTGTAATCGACGAATTCATAATCGGCGCTCAGCAATGCAAACTTTTTAACCTGGATGGCAGCGCCGATATCTGCCCTGAATGGAGTTGTAAGATTATAACTGTATCTTGTAGCGCTGTTTTCCTGTTTGTAAGGAGTTGCAACATCGCTGAAATATGCCGTCATATTATCATTAACAGTTTCATTTATCCTGAAAAATGTCGGAGAATGAAATGCAAAGCCGATGCGAAGAATATCAATCGGTTTATATATTGCACCTAGTTTCAATGAATATCCTGTACCTGTATTGTTATAATAGAATACATAATTAAAATCAGTGAATTTTGAGGGTAAAGCCACATCAGTTGATTCCAGATGCTCATACCTGTCCTCATAATTGAGAGTTGTAATTCCAATTGTTGCTCCGAAAAAGAGTTTATTGGAGTAGTTTCCCCCCAGAGATATAGCATGTTCGCCGGTATAGCCGCTTGTGGTTATAATCCGTCGCATATTCTGACCATAAACAGAAGGCGGATTATCACCGTAATTTGAGTATACAGTTCCAAACCGGTCATTAAAGCCTGTTAGTGTATCGAGGAGGTATGTATCATAAGCCAGAAATGCATCTGGTACCTGAGTTGACAGACTACCCTTTGATATTCCGTTACTTATATCTACAAAATGATCCAGTAGTGAGCTCTTAGTAAGGGTTCCCTGTATGTTTATAGTCTGGTTAAAATTGTTAGTTTTATTAAAAGAGTAGCCGAAGTTGAGAGTGATCAGGCCTGTTTCACGGTTGTTATTAATAATATTTGCTACAATTCCTGCCTGTCCGAGATTAAAGTTATAAAGGTAGTCCTCGGATTTCTTGTTACTAAAATCAGCAATTGATTTATAACGGAACAGCTGTGGAGTAATGCTCAGCTCTGATGACCTGAATACGCCCAGTCCTGCTGGATTCTGGCTTAGAGAAGAAAGATCTCCGCCAAGAGCAGTAAATGCTCCACCCATTGAATTAAACCTTGCTGTTCCTGAATAGAATAGCTGGGAATATCTCAGCGCATCGTCTACATTTTGGGCATTGCCGGCAGTGAGTATTGTCAGTGAAGCGAATAAGATCAGACTAATTTTTTTCATTGTTTCAAGTTTTTCGTAAAAGAATACCCCCATTCTATTTACTAAATTGACAGAATGATCCGGTACAGCTGATAATCATGTTTAATTATCTTCTTCCGCCTGATGATGATGATGATGAACCCCCACCGGATCTTGATGAGGAACCGGAGGAAGATGAACCGCCGGAAGAGCTGCCGGATGAACCTGATGAATAGCCCCTTGAGCCTCCGTCATAAGAAGATCTGCCCGATGAACTGCCGGAGCCTGATGAATAGCCCGAACTGCTTTCAACGCTTCTCCTTGAAGGAACAGAATAGGTACCTGGATTACTGTATGAGGACCGTGATCTTGCTTGTTCTGATGAAACAGATGAACTGCTTCTGACAGACCGGTTCTGATCAGGATATGAAGGCCGTCCGGTTACAGATTCAGTGCTGGTTCTGCTGTTGTTGTATGACGGTCTGGTGGTCATCCGCGGGTTATTATAGCTTGGTGTATATGTTCTGTTAACACCATTGTATTCAGGTCTCGAAGCAGCTGCATTCCTGACTGCCGACCTGTTTGATTGAGATATTGTACTCTGAGACTTTGAATCAGCGTTACCTTGAGATTCCTTTGATGTGGCTATGGTAGACATATTTCTTCTGTCTGAAGCTATTGAAGAGGATGATACGGCAGATCTCCTGTCAGGAGTTGTACCCTGCGAAACAATTCCGCCTCTTCTTGCTGAGGATGAGGGAGATATGTCTCTGTTCCAACTTGAGGAATATGTGCTCTGTCTTTCTCTCCTGCCATAGGTGACTGAGCTTGCGTCATTAATATGATATCCAAATGGTGAATTGAAGGAAGAATAATAAGGGCTGTAACCGTATCCACCGTAATACCCGCCATAATACCCGCCATAATACCCGCCATAATAATTATACGGGTAACCGAAGCCGTATCCTCCATAGCTATAAGGATAACCAAAACCATAACCATAGTCATAGGAGAAAGGATCATAATAGAATGGATCGTAGTAAGGATATCCGCCAAAACCAAAGCTCATTGAAGGAAAACCGAAGCTCGAATAAAATGGATCTCGCCAGTATGGATAGAAATAATTGCCGTAGAACCTTCTTAATCTGCCGGAATATGAATCAAGCCCATAATTATAATAATCGTTGCCGTAATACTGATCTGTTAAAGAATTATCACTATCAACAGCATTTGAATATTCATTTGATACCAGAGTATCGGCAGCATATTTATTGTCATAATATTCCTGACCCCGTATATTATTCTCAACAATCTGTTTTGAAGATGGTCTCATAACTCCGGTAACTCTCTGATCGGACGGAAGGAAATATAGATCATCATACTCAACACCAGTATAAAGACTTGATGAACATGAACTTAAGGCTAAAAGTGCTAAAGCTCCTATAAAATTTAATGCTTTCATGGCTGATTTCCTCATTTTTTTAGATAAGCGCAAATATTGTACCAAATAGGATTACCGGAGTATCGAAATTTATAATATATAGCAAATTTAGTATTTTTAACAAAAAAAAACAGGGACCTGCGGATAATTTGTCCCTGTTTATTATTTCTTATTACCTTCTGCTCTTTTCTTTTGATGAAGAGGAAGAAGACGATTTTGATGAAGAGGATCTGGAGGACGAGGACCTTGAAGCTGCCGAGCTGCTCCTGCCCGATGATGAGCTTCTGCCCTGGCTTACGGTAGCTCTGTTTCCTGAGGAAGCGGAACTCCTCGAAGGAGTACTTAAAGTCCTTCCAGTAGTTGTCCTGGTTGTACCGGCCGAACTACTGCGTGTGCCCTGTGAAGATGATCTTGCTGCAGGCTGTGATCTCGATGGTGTACTCTGGTTATTTACCTGGGACCTTGAAGGAGCTGTCTGCTCAAATCTTCTTCCTGAAGGAACTGAGGCAGGATTAACTGTTCCCTTTCCGTTGCTGCTGTTATTTCCGAAATTTCCGTTATTGCCGTCATTCCTGCTGTTGTTGTTATTTCCATTATTTCCGGTGTTACTGTTGTTCTGACCGAAATTCCCGTTATTTCCGTTTTCGCGGCTGTTCCTGTTATTTCCATTATTACCGGTGTTACTGTTGTTCTGACCGAAATTCCCGTTATTTCCGTTTTCGCGGCTGTTCCTGTTATTACCGTTATTGGCTCCGTTATTCCCGTTGTTCCCGTTATTATTGTTTGTATTTCCGATATCTCCTGATCGTCCTGAATCATTGCCTGACCGGTTGTTCTGACTGGCAGCCTGGTTGCTTCTGTTGTTTCCTGTACCACGTGCGGATTGTGAATATCCCTGCCGTCCTGAGACATTCCCTGAATTTGACCTGTTATAATTGCCCGATCTGCCATTATTATTGTATTCCCGGGATAAATACCTGTCTCCGGAACGGTTATTATAATAGTTATTATAGTTGTTATACGTGGACCTGTAACCGTAATAAGAGTTGTTGTAATTTCCCCACCTCTGGTAGTTGTTCCATCTGTGACCAAAATTTATGTTTATAACAACCGGTGAGTACCAGCTGTAATAGTATGGATTATATCCCCAGTACCAGCTGCTTCCGTAATAAGGATCATACCAGCCGTTATCATAGTAGTATACCGGATAGTTGATTGACCAGCCGAGCCCATATCCGCTTCCGCCATAAATGCTCATACCCCATGTATAAGGTGCATAATTGTACCAGTATGTATCGGTAAATACAGGAGAGTAATAATCGAAAGCAGCATAGGACCTGTGGAACCTGTTAATACGCGATGAATAGTAATAATCATAATCACCGTAGTAATTATTTATTACCATTCCGGCATCATCATTTCTGAAGTCACGACTATCAGCAATCTGACCTTTAGCCGGTAAAGCAGCAAGAATCAGTACTGAAAGAATCCCGGTGTAAAATTTTGCTTTCATGATGAACCTCCTGTTTTTTTAATGAGAACTAAAGTTTTTGTCTATTTTTACGAAATCTATTTTTTTAAAACAAATAAAACAAATACTGTACCAAAAAAATGGCTAAGTTTCTAACAGACAGGGATGAGAATTTCGCCCAGTGGTATAATGACCTGGTAATTAAAGCAGATCTTGCCGAGAACTCGGCCGTAAGGGGATGCATGGTAATAAAGCCCTACGGGTATGCGATATGGGAAAAAATCCAGGCTCAGCTTGACAGGATGTTTAAAGCAACAGGGCATGTAAATGCATATTTCCCGCTGTTTATCCCGAAATCATTTTTCACAAGGGAGGCAAAGCATGTTGAAGGATTTGCAAAAGAGTGTGCAGTTGTAACTCATTACCGGCTTAAAAATGATGAAAACGGCAAAGGTATAATTGTTGACCCTGCGGCAAAACTTGAAGAAGAACTTATTATCCGTCCTACATCTGAAACCATTATCTGGAATTCTTATAAGAATTGGATTCACTCATACAGGGATCTCCCGATACTTATCAATCAATGGGCCAATGTGGTAAGGTGGGAAATGAGGACACGCCTCTTTCTGAGGACCGCCGAATTCCTGTGGCAGGAAGGTCATACTGCCCACGCAACAAGGGAAGAGGCGCTTGAGGAAACCGAAAAGATGATTAATATATATGCGGATTTTGCCGAGAATTTCATGGCTCTTCCGGTTGTAAAGGGTTATAAATCTGAAAATGAACGTTTTGCAGGAGCACTTGAAACATTTGCAATTGAAGCACTTATGCAGGATGGAAAAGCGTTGCAGGCCGGAACCAGTCACTTCCTGGGTCAGAATTTTGCAAAAGCTTTTGATGTGCAGTTTACCGATAAAACTGGCAAACTCGATTATGTATGGGCCACTTCATGGGGCCTTTCTACCAGGATGATTGGCGCGCTGATAATGGCACATTCCGATAATAAAGGATTGGTTATACCTCCGCGGCTTGCACCAATGCAGGTTGTGATTGTCCCCATTTTCAAAAACGCGGAACAGCTCAATCAGGTCTCGGATATTGCTGTAAAACTAAAGAAAGACCTGGAGGCCAAAGGAATATCGGTAAAATATGATGACCGGGATAATAATACTCCGGGATGGAAATTTGCCGATTACGAACTGAAAGGTGTTCCTGTAAGACTTGCCATAGGGCCCAGGGATATTGATAACGGGACTGTTGAAGTAGCCAGGAGAGATACGCTGAATAAGGAAACTATTCCTGTAAACAAAGTTGTTGATCAGGTTCCCGGTTTGCTTGATGATATACAGAGTAATATCTACAGGAAAGCATCGGCATTTAAAAAAGATAATACATTTTATATTGATAAATGGGAAGATTTTGTTAATGCCCTGGACAATCAGGGAGGATTTTTAATGGCACACTGGGACGGATCAGCCGAGACAGAAGAGAAGATCAAAGAGGAGACAAAAGCTACCATAAGATGCATCCCTTTTGATTCTCCGGACGAGGAAGGTAAATGCATTTATTCCGGGAAGCCCTCCAAAAGACGGGTATTGTTTGCCAGATCCTATTAAATCATCTATTCACGAATAATTGTTAATTTAGTTGCCTCTTATCACCACTAATATTTTCCGGTAATGTCAGACCTGAACGAAAAAAAACAATCAATCATAGGAACTCTCAGGGAGAAATCCGTGCTTAAGCAGAAGGTATATGATAACACTCTCGAGTCGTTCTGCGGCGTTAAAGAGATCCTTAAAAGCCTGGCTAAGGATGTAAACTCCAACCTTGGGGGAATTGACACGAGAATAAAGCTGGAATATACCGACCGTAGCAGTTTTGATGCCCAGCTTAAAGTAGCAGGTGATGTTCTCTTTTTTAGCATGCACTCCAATATTTTCCAGTTCGACAGGGAGCACCCTGCATGGAAAACTGCATACATTCAGAAAAACAGGTATAATGCGTATTCAGGAATAATAAATATTTACAATTTCCTTGCTGATTCGTTTAAGTACACCAGGCTAGATGACCTGGGTTATCTCATTGCCAGGATATTTATTAACCATGAAAACCAGTATTTTGTTGAAGGTAAAAGACAGATGGGCATGCTATTTACAAATTACGGGAATGAAGAAATCAGCAGGCAATCTTTGCAGGTAATTATCTCAACTGCAATTCAATATGCCCTTGAATTCGATCTTCTCGTTCCGCCTTATGATACTGTTAAAATCGCGACTGTAGGACAGGCTGAGGCTAAAATCCAGCATTCCAGAGTTATCACCGGCAAACGTCTTGGTTTCCAGTTTAATTCTGACGATGTCCTTGGAAATAATTCCTATGAACCCTGATGTGGTATTACCAGGAAAATCCAGGAGTAATATATGGTCATTGACCGTACTGGCTCTCCTGATTCTTTCTGATCCGATTTATTCGCAAACGCGGATTTCACGGGATTCGATCACTGCAACCCGACCTGACAAAATTATTCATATCCCCGGTTACAAATCCTATTCAATTTTTAATCATTTAATTATAGTACCTGAGACGCTGGTTCCGGTAAAAATAGATATTGCAGATAAAACTCCGGTATTATTTGATTCATTAAAGCTGAAAGCTTCCAGGAACCCTATAACACAAAAACTTTATGATTTTATGGTGGTCCCGGCTAAACCATCCTCGGGGAAGTCCCTGATAATATCAAGCGAGAGGGATTTCCAGAGATTCACCGGGTACAGGATCAGAAATATTGAAATTAAAAGACTTAGCGTCTTCGGATCAGATATAAAAGACCCGGATAACTCTGATCCGAATAAGGTTGAGAACCTGTTGAACAAAACTCACCTCAATACCAGCGAATCCATAATCAGAAAAAATCTTCTCTTTTCCCCGGGAGACACTGTCTCACCTCTGATCCTTAGTGATAACGAGAGGTTATTGAGACAGCTGTCATTCATTGAAGATTCAAGGATTATAGTGGTTCCTTTATCAGACAGGGAGGCTGATATCATTGTTCTCACAAAAGATGTATATTCTCTGGGGGCATCATTTCAACTTCCTGGCATAAATAAGGGTGAATTTTCAATCTTCGATAAGAATATTGCAGGGATAGGACATGAATTACGGTTTGAGATACCCTATAATTCAGACCTGCCCGGATCGCCCGGTTTCGGAATATCATATAAAATTAATAACATAAGCAAATCCTTCCTGAACCTGAATCTCTTTTATCTGACCGGACTTGGAGAAAAAACATATGGATTCGACCTCGAAAGAAAGCTGGTAAGCGCAACAACAAAATATGCAGGTGGAATCTCTGTAAGGGAAATGTTCACCACTGAAGACCTTGACACGCTACGCGTGGCTTTACCTCTTAAATATAATCTGCAGGACTATTGGCTATCCAGATCTTTCCTTGTCAGTGAAGAATCTGTTTCAAGGATTATCCTGGGAGCCAGGTATACAAATAACAATGTATTCGATCGTCCATTTATTCTGCCAGATTCTTACCATTACCTGCAGAGATACAGAATATTCCTGGGATCGGTTTCCTTTTCAGCCCAGAAGTATTTTAAAACCAACCTGATCTATTCTTACAGACCTACTGAAGATATACCTTACGGAGGGTTATTCAATGTAACCGTTGGAAGTGAGATCAATGAATTTAAGAAAAGGACCTATGCAGGTGTAAATTTATCTGCAGGAAAGTCGGTCAGAAATCTCGGTTATTTTTATTCATCTGTTGGATTATCCAGCTTCTTCAATAAGAATCATACTGAACAAGGGCTGTTCCTGGTCAGAACAAGCTATTTTTCGAACCTGATCAATCTGGGTAAATCGAGGATCAGGAATTTCGTAAAGTTCGACTATACAAGGGGTTTTGACAGAAATTATGAAGAATTGCTGGTTTTCACGAGGGAAGGCGGATTTTCAGGATTCAGCAATGACTCTGTGGGAGGTAAACAAAGGCTGAGCCTGAACCTTGAATCGGTTTTATTCAGTCCGGTCAATTTCTCCGGATTCAGGTTTGCATTTTTCGCATTCGGAGATATTGCGTATCTCTGTGGAACAAACCAGTTCGTCAGCTCTGGCGAAATATTGTCAAGCGTAGGAATCGGAGTAAGAATAAGGAACAGTAACCTGGTCTTCAATACTTTCCAGATAAGGATCGGATTCTATCCCAATCTTCCCTCAAGTTCGAGAGTGAATTATTTTTCATTATCGGGAGAGCAACTGCTCAACCCGAATAATTTCGACCCGGGACCTCCATCAATTAATCCCTTTCGTTAATTCATGTGTCAGAATGCTTGATGATTTTCTGAAATACATTGAGGATAACCACCTGGTCAGACCGGGTGACAGGGTACTTCTGGCTGTTAGCGGGGGTATTGATTCAATGGTCATGACAGAATTATTCTCACGGACCGGAATTGAATTTGGAATTGCTCATTGTAATTTCTGCCTTCGTGGTCCGGAATCAGATAAGGATGAATCAATTGTCAGAAGATTTGCTACCAGACTTAAAGTCCGGTTTTATTCAACAAGATTTCAGACGGAAAATTATGCAGGACAAATGGGGATCTCAATCCAGATGGCAGCCAGGGAACTAAGATACAGGTGGTTTGAAGAGGTACGGAGGGAAAACAATTATGACTCAATAGCAGTTGCTCATAACCTGAATGATAAAATTGAAACACTCCTTATAAATCTGACCAGAGGAACAGGAATTGCCGGTCTTACCGGAATGAAACCAGAAAGCAACCATATAATCAGGCCGCTCCTTTTCTCAACAAGAAATGCAATTGATGAATACAGTAAAATCCGCAGGATAATTTTCCGTGAAGACAGCTCCAATGAAGAAACCAAATATACCCGCAATAAGATCAGGCACCTTGTAATCCCTGTTCTGAAAGAAATAAATCCTTCAATTGAAAGAACACTGAACGATACTGCCGACAGGTTGAACGGAATAAACGAAATTGTGAATGAGTATATCAGAGAAATAAATAAAAAAACCTTTAAAAATAAGGCAAATGGCACTATGGTTACTGACGTCTCTCATCTTATGCCCTATATCAAAAACAGATCAGTAATCTATGAATTGTTTAAGCAATTCGGAGTGACAAACAATCTGGTTGACGACCTGTCCAACGTTCTGAAAGGGGGCACGGGTGCCATGTTAATAACACCGACACACAGACTTCTAAAAGACAGACAGACAATTATTATATCAGGGCATAGATCTGAAGAGAATGAAAAGGTCATGGTTAATGATCTTCGTGAGCTGAGGAAACATGCCGCAATCTCAAGTGTACGCTCAGTAAATAATTTATCAGGATTCAAAATTCCAAAGAACAAGGATGTTGCCTGCCTCGATTTCAATAAAATCAAATTTCCGCTGATGATCAGAAGATGGGAACCGGGAGATTCTTTCCATCCTTTCGGAATGAGCAAGAAAAAGAAACTCAGCGATTACTTTGTAGACAAAAAATTCTCAAGGATTGATAAAGAGAAAGCTCTTATAATTGAATCTTCCGGAAAAATTGTCTGGATTATCGGCGAAAGAATCGATAACAGATTCAGGATCACCAACAACACAATTAAAGTACTTATTATAAAGGCATCGGGCACCAGTGCATGATCGGGTGGCTATCTGGGTCTCACCCCATTGATACCTCTGTCGATAAGAATCAGGTCGGCCAACGCAACAGCTGTTGCTGCTTCTACTATAACCGGCATCCGGAGGGCAATGCATGTATCATGCCGGCCATGTACTTTCAGGGTCTGCATTTTATTTGTATTAAAATTCAAAGTAGTCTGTTCCACCCCGGTTGAAGATGTTGGTTTAACCACAACCCTGAAAATGACATCATTGCCATTAGTGAGGCCACCATTGAGCCCCCCGGCATTATTGGTCAGAGTTCTTCCTGATTCATCAACAAAAGGATCATTGTGAACGGATCCTCTCATTGCAGCTGAGGAAAATCCTGATCCGAATTCAATTCCCTTAATTGCAGGAATTGAAAAAATAATATGACTTACTGCTGATTCAAAGGAATAAAAAAATGGTTCACCGAGCGCCTTGGGAGGATTATTAACTGAGCATTCAATTATCCCGCCAATTGTGTCATTATCGGCAATGGCATCATTTATTGCTTTTTCAATATCCTGTGATCCGCCGGCCGATATCAGTCTGGCTGAGATTACGGAATCAGCAGTGATTTTTTTGGCAATTACGCCGGCTGCCACAAGCCCCCATGTTATTCTTCCGGAAAAATGACCGCTTCCCCTCAGATCTGCAAAACCCGAATGCTTTACACCTGCAACATAGTCGGCATGACCCGGTCTGGGAATATTCCTGAATTCATCATAATCAGAGGAAACCTTATCCTGATTTCTTGTAATAACAGTAAGGGGAGCGCCATTGGTAAATCCGGCATAAACTCCGCTCATGAATTCGGGGACATCAGGCTCGTGACGTTTGGTTGTTCCCTTGCTCCCGCTTTGCCTTCGTGCAAGATCAGGCATAAAATCGTCAGGTTTTACGGGAATTCCGGGTGGACAACCATCAATGACAATTCCGGTTGCCGGACCGTGCGATTCACCAAAGATTGATATTCTGAAAATTACTCCAAAAGAATTCATAAGCTTTTCATTATTCTGATTCAAAATGCCTGTAAAAATCCAAAACTTCTTCCACGTTTATTTTTTCTACCAACGGCCTGCCGAGACCTTTAATAAATACGAAATGGATATCGCTTCCGGATTTTTTCTTATCATGAAGAATAAGATTCTTAATCTTTGAAGCAGGAATATCATATCGCTTCAGCAGATTGTATTTTTTAAGAATATTTATGACCCTTTCGCTTTCTTTTACCGGAAGGTAACCCCGTTTTCTCGAAAATTCTGTTGCCAGCTCCATCCCTGAGGCAACAGCAAATCCATGTGGCACCGACTCGGAGAGTTCAACAGCATGTCCGAAGGTATGACCAAAGTTAAGCACTCTCCTTAATCCGGTTTCCTTCTCATCCTTTGATACGACAGATGCCTTATATTTCACCGACCGACCCACCAGCTCCGTCAGCAGATCTCTGTCCCTCCTGATTATTTCCGCCTGGTTTGCTTCGAGAATATCGATAATTACGTGATCTCCTATTATTCCTGTTTTAATAAGCTCAGCCAGCCCTGAAAGGTATTCAACCTCAGAAAGTGTCCGGAGCATTGTTGTGTCACAAATTACAAATTCCGGCTGTTTGAAATTTCCGATTACATTCTTGACTACTCCCAGGTTGACTCCGTTTTTACCGCCAGTGCTGGCGTCAACCTGTGAAAGGAGGCTTGTAGAAACATATCCGCAACGGATTCCTCTCATGAATACTGAAGCCAGGAAGCCGGCTACATCACAAACAACCCCGCCTCCGATTCCAAGGATGAATCCTGACCGGTCAATGCCCATCTTCAAAAGCTGTCCGCAAAGTGATTCAACGACTTTAAGCCGCTTACTCTCCTCTCCCGGTTTGATTTTCAAAACCGGGAAGCCGGGGAAACTTTTTCCGTAAATCCTGAAAACATTATCATCAGTAACAATTGCAACATTGCTCTCAGGAAGCAGCTTCACAACGGCTTCCCATCTTGGCCCTACGAGTATGGCCGAAACCGAATCCTTTGTAGTAATGAGTATTTTATCCAAATCCAATTTTCTTTTACAGGTTAAAGTTATAAAATCCCGGTTCAATTTTATGCGACTGAATGGTAATTATGCCTTGTTAGTCTAAATTGGCAGGTACAGCATTGCAAAGATAAAATCATTACCTTACGGGAATAACCATCAAACCGGTATGACATTAAAGGAGAGATATGACAGGACATTTAAATATTTCAGTATTACCCGGCCGGTTGCTGAAACCGAGCTTGTGTATCAGAATCCATTTGAGCTCATTGTAGCTACGATTCTCTCGGCTCAATGTACCGACAGGAGAGTTAACATGATCACTCCCGCACTTCTGAAAAAATTTCCCGATGCGGCAGCTATGGCTGAAGCGGAACCAGCCGGTATTCTTGAATTCATTAAATCATGCTCATATCCCAACAGCAAGGCAAAGCATCTGTCCGGAATGTCGAGAATGCTTCTTAATGATTTCGGAGGCAAAGTTCCCTCTGATCCGGTTCTTTTACAGAAATTGCCTGGTGTCGGGAGAAAAACAGCCAATGTAATAGCATCTGTGATTTTTAAAAAACCTGTAATGGCGGTAGACACACACGTATTCCGGGTTTCAGAAAGGATTGGCCTTACGAGGAATGCAAAAACCCCCTTGGAGGCAGAAATGCAGCTGACCAGGAATATTCCGCCTGAAATGATACATAAGGCACATCACTGGTTGATACTTCATGGCAGGTATATCTGCAAAGCAAGAAATCCCCTTTGCAGCGAATGCGGACTTAGTGATTTCTGCAAATTCTATAACTTCAGGATAAATATAAAAAATTAAGCAGCAACCATATTTAACTTACAGTCTGAATTAATAAGATCATTATTTATTATTTTTAACAGCAAAATAAATTTCTGGCTGATGACTCGCAAAGACCAAATTAAAGAGCTGGAAGATAAAATCAGGAAAATGGAAGCGGAAGTTGATTCACCGGATCGGCAAAACAAGCCCGACACGGAAAAGGATTCCGAAATAATTCTCCGGGTATTTCATTCTGTTACCCGGATGCTCGCCCTTTCAAAACTCAGTGACGGCAGATTTGTTGATGTCAATAATGCATTTCTACAGGTTCTTGGTTACAGAAAGGAAGAGGTAATTGGCCGGACTCCCGAAGATCTGAGTTTGTTTGCCGATGTAGAAGAGAGCACCAAGTACCTTAAGCTGATCTCCCGGCTTAATAAGATAACAAATTTTGTAATAACTCTCAGGAACAAAGACAGAGAAGAGAAACCATTTCTCTTTTCAGCTGAGACTATTAAACTTGATGGTCAAATATTTCTTATGACAGTATATGATCAGGTCTCCACTAAAAAGGATATTAAGATAAGCGAAAGCCAGGGAGCAGTCCTGGAGGAGATATTCAATACTGTCAGCAGTTACCTGGCTCTGTTCAGTGTTGCAGATGACGGTAGATTCTATATTGCAGATCTCAACAGCAAGGCAGAAGAGGTTGAATTCATCAACAGAAATGAAGTTACAGGAAAGTGTATTGATAATACAATCTTGTCTGAACGCCCTAAACTCATTGAACTCCTGCATCATGTGAGGATTACCGGAGAAGCCCACAAACTCTCAGCCTCAATAAAAGGGGATGATTCTGAAGGGTATTATATGGGATTTCCTCTTACCTCCGGCAACATTGTAATTACATGGGAACCAGGACATAAGCAAAGACGGGATGATGATATTTCCAGGCAGGCCAGTCTATTCCGGACTTTTGCGGAGCAGCTGCCTGGAATTGTTTATGAGATTAATCTGAAAGGGGATATAGAATATGGGAATAAAATGGGATTAAACCTTCTTGGATTAAAAAAGGAAGACCTGATTAAGGGTATTCATATCTCTGACATATTTCCCGACAACTATGAAAAGATGATGAAGAACCTTGATGCTATTGAAAAGCCCGGCCAGATTGCAAGCAATGAGTATTATGTTACAAACTATGATGGGAAAAGAATCCCGATTGTAACACATTCATTCGGGATATTTCATGAAGGCAGGAAGATCGGCTACAGGGGCACAGTAACTGATATCAGCAGGCATAAGGCATATGAAGAGCAAATAACCAGGGAGAAAGCGTTTCTTGAACGCCTTATTGATTCCACTCCCGAAGCTATAGCCATAACTGATATCCCTGGAAGGATCACTATGATCAACAAAGAGTTCACAAATCTTTTTGGTTATACGCCCGAGGAAACGGCAAACAGAAAGATAAATGAACTTGTAGTACCGGACGATTTTATTGAAGAAGCTTTATCTATCGACAGCATGGCTTCGCAACATCACAGGGTTGTGAGGCAGACAATAAGAAAAGATAAAAACGGGACCAGGATACATGTCTCTCTTATAACCACCGCTGTCATTGTAAACAATGAAGTGGTGGCATATCTGGGGATTTACAGAGATATAACCACAGAAAGAAAGAACCAGCTGCTCCAGGAAATTCTTTTTAATATCTCAACAGCCGCCCTTAAACAGATGGACATAAAGGAAATATATCCGACTATAGTCCATGAACTGAGCAAGATATGGGATACTAATAACTTCTTCATTGCGCTGTACGATAAAGCATCCGATACTTTATCTCTACCTTTTTTTGCAGATGAGAAAGACAGTTTTAATGAAATTCCGACTGATAAAACCATTACAGGTTATGTAATTAAGAATAATAAGTCGGTGCTGCTCAGGGAAAATGATCTTAAGGTGCTTGAAGAATCAGGTGACATTGACCTTGTTGGAACACCCTGCAAGGTTTGGATGGGGGTTCCTCTTAAAGTTGAAAACAGTATTATAGGAGTAATGTGTCTCCAGGATTATAATGATGAAAATAAATTTTCCCATGACGATCTTTATGTGCTTAATTTCATAGCAAACCAGATAGCTGTTGCAATTCAGCGCAGGATGATGCTCGACAATATCATTATCGCAAGACAGAAGGCCGAAGAGGCTGCTCAGTCAAAACAGATCTTTATGTCGACTATGAGCCATGAGATCAGAACCCCGCTCAATGAAGTAATTGGCATTACAAACCTTCTCCTTCAGGGAAGCCCGAGAGAAGATCAGATGGATTACATAAAAACATTAAGATTTTCAGGGAACCATCTTCTGACATTGGTTAACGATGTTCTCGACTATAATAAGATGGAATCCGGTAAAATAATCTTCGAGCAGACCCAATTCAATCTTAATGATTTTCTCGAAGAAATTTTCCGCTCATACTCCTTCAGGTCAAAAGCAAAACATCTCGGTTTTGATATAAAAAAGGAAGGTAATCTCCCTGCCGAAGTTATTGGCGACCAGATAAGACTTAACCAGATATTGTCCAATCTGCTGTCAAATGCCCTGAAGTTTACAAGCCAGGGAAGTATAACGGTAATTATCAGGGAGCAGAAAAGAAAAGGGAACCAATCCCTTCTGGAATTCGCCGTTAGTGATACGGGAATCGGAATCCCTGAAGACAAGCATAAGACAATATTTGAAAGCTTTGCCCAGGCTTCAGCCGACACAACAAGACAGTTCGGCGGAACAGGACTTGGATTGGCAATTTGCAAGAAACTCATTGAATTGCAGGGCGGCTCAATTGAGGTGGAGAGTCAGCCGGGCAGGGGCTCCACTTTCAGGTTCACACTCGGATTCATTGCTTCTGATAAACCAGTCCGGGATACCGGTGAAACCGCCGAATCGTATACCGGCCTCGAAGGAAAGCGCATCCTGGTTGCTGAAGACAACAAGATCAATTTCTTTGTGGCTAATAAATTTCTGACCGGATGGGGAGTGATTGTTACTCATGCCGAGGACGGACGGCTGGCCCTTGAAAAGCTTGAAGAGGAGGATTTTGACCTTATCCTTATGGATCTGCACATGCCTGTGATGGATGGAATAGAAGCTACTAAAATTATCAGGAATTCAGCTGATCCTAAAATCAAGGATATTCCAATAGTTGCTCTTACTGCTGCCATCATGTCGGAAAATCATGATAAGATAGATGAGCTTAATATAAACGACTATGTACTTAAGCCCTTTAAGCCACACGATCTATTCGAGAGGATACTTAAACATGTGAGATAATGAAGAAATGACATACTGGCTCCCGGTTGCTGGTTAATTATAAAATTTAAAACCTGAAACAACCAAACTGCAACAAGCAACTAGTAACAAGCAACCAGCAACTATTTAATACAATATCTGCTTATAAACTCAGTAGCCCTTTTGTTACCGAGGCTAAGAGCCATCCTGAAATCATGACAGGCGTCGGTGGCTTTATCCATGCTAACCAGTGCAACACCTTTGTTCAGCCACGCATCCGAATTGCCGGGATCAAGATCAAGTGACATGCTGTAATCTTTTATCGCCCAATCCCACGATCTTGAAACAAGGTATGTATTTGCCCTGTCAATATAACATGCAGGTTCATTCGGATGAAGCTTCAGGTTTTCAGAAAAATATTCAAGTGCTTTCAGGTAATTCCCTGTTTCAGCTTCCACCTTGCCCGCCATGCTCAGAGCCTTTTGATCTTCGGGATATATTGAAAGGTACTTTCCAATATCGGATCTCGCTTTTTCGGTCTCCCCTGTTTTTCTGTAACATTCTGCCCGCATGATCAGTAATTCGGCATCCGGCACCTCCTGGTTTATTAATTTTGAATACCAAACGGATGCACCTGCATAATTCAGGGCACCAGATTGTGCTTTTGCCATGGTTCTCAAATATTTTTCATTACCGGGTTCAGATGTCAGTAGTCCGGTTAATGATTTAATTGCCTCAGCATATTTTCCTGATGACAGGTTAATCTCTGCACCAGCATATATAACTTCTTCCCTGTCCGCGTAAAGCTTCCTGATGTCAGAATAAACAGCTTCTGCATCCGATATATTTCGGGTTGAGATATAATATTCGATCTCAGACATCCGCTCTTCCAGATCAGAATACCACTCATCTTTCCAGAAAGAACGCCATTCTGCACGATTATCTATCTTGTTGAATGCCGGGTCGAGCATTACTTCCTTTTCACTCTTCTTAAAAGTTGATTTCAGGCTCAACCGGAGATGATACAGGGAAGTGACAGCGTCACCTTTCATTGCATAGATCTGAGCCAGTCCATAATCACCGGAACTTGGAGTCAGGCTGTTGGCTGAATTCAGATCAGCAATTGCATCCTGGAAGTCCCCGGTTAAAATATAAGCCTCCGCCCTTTCTGTTAAAAGCCTGCTATCTTTATTATCCTTTAGAGCTGAAGTCAGAATTTCAACCGCCTGATCAGCCTTCCCCTTGTTTATCATGGCTTTTGCTTTAAGAATAGCATCAAAAGGTTGCTGGCCTGAAATTATTCCGGATAATAAGAACGCTGAAAATATTAGTCCTGCTTTTTTCATTTCTTTAAGCTTTCAGATCATTTGGTCACTGGTTCATTGGTGGCTCCCAGGGTGGTGATTACATGAACAAAACCAGAAAGATGGAATTGTTCAGTTCCGGATATTCTTTTTTCAAAAACATCGCATGAATAAAAATAAACTCCTGGAGAAACAATCTTTCCCCTGTATGTACCATCCCAGTCTATCCTTGGATTGCTGGTACTGAATATCAGCAAACCATTTCGATTAAACAGCTTAAAATCAATTCTTTCGACAAGCCCCGAGGTTTTTGCCCTCAGCCTGTCGTTTATATTATCGCCATTTGGTGTAAAAACATTCGGTATTTCATAGAAATTGCAGGAATCTACACAAACCTTTACAGATCTTTCGCTTTCATTGCCAAGAGCGTCGAAAGCCGAAATTGCATAGCATCCTGAGATAGTCTGGCCCGTTCTGTGCCTGTATACGAATACATTCCGGTTATTGATGGTTGTATCAATAAGCAAAGGCTGATCAAAAGTCTGCGCAAAATAAATATTATAGCCCGCCACGTCTTCAAAACATACAGGATCAGGCACTGACCAGGTCAATGTATTATACAAGCTGTCACACTGGCTGGTCACATTTATTTCCGGCGGACATGGAGGTTCATTATCGACAGGTGTGGAACATGCCTGCTGGGAAAAATTGATCAGGTTTTTTGGCATATTAGCAGCAAGATACCCGCCTGTTGATTTTACATAATAACAATATTCCTTCCCGTTCACAAGACCGTTATCTGTAAAAGTCAGCTGGTTTGTAGATCCGATAGAATCAAATTTTGATGTTGATTCATTAAACCTGAAGAAGTCATACCGCGTATTTATCCATGGAACATTCCTGCTAATTACAAATCTGTTCTTCTTATCTCCCGGACTTATTGTAATGAAGATTGAAGAGGCAAAACCCGGGTCAGGCACCAGAAATTCATTTCCCGGAGTCCGGTTCCAGAGCTCAACCTTATATATATATGGCGAGGTACGGGTATTTAAAAGTGTATCAATAAATACAGTGTCTTTCAGATCGGCAGTCGGTATTGATTTTATTTGTAGATAACTGCTTCCTGTGATACCTGGAGCCCTGGAAATAATGTATTCAAATGGTCCTGTTGCGCCGGGGATAGTATCAACCCTGGGCTTTCTCCAGGCCAGGAATATTGATCCATTGGCAGGATCAGTAATTCTTACGCTGACATTTTTTATTACTGGAATACCTGAAACAAGCGTTGAGGTTATTTCATTGGATGTTTTGCTTTCAGTTCCGTTCCTGAAAACTGCGACAATCCTGTATGTATATTCCCTGCCGAACTGAAGACCAAGATTATTATCAGAATCCGTAAATGAAACGGTGGAGCTGCCTGCAATATAACCTACTTTTACAAATCCTGTGGAAGCTGGAATTCCTGAAGTACATGAATCCGGTCTGAAAGTCGAGGCCCCTTCCCTCCGATAGATATTGAATCCGGTTATTGCTGTTGTTCCATAATCTGACCAGGTAAGCCTGACTGCCTTACCCTGCGGAACAGCGTTTAAAAGTACTGGTGAAGGTCCAAGCACTTTGATGGTCATATTATCAATGTCCGAGAGCATCAGCTCAGAATTATTGTCATCTGATTTAAAGACAATGTTATATGGCTGGTTCCTGACGGCTTCATAGCAGGGTTTCCACCTGAATCTTTTTGATGCGAATCCCTTTATAGAATCAACCTTTGAAAAGAGTGCGGGGCAGGGGCCGAGAGTGAATATCCCTGAAGTAGCTATGAGAGTTATGGCATCGTTATTTGCATCGGTAGCTGAAACCAGAAAACTAACACTATCTCCGGCCTGGACACATAAATTATTTGGTATAATATTTACGGGAGGTTTGTTATTAGTTTCGAAAACTTCTATCTGCATATCGCGTTCGACAATTCCTATTTTTTTGCCATTCCTCCACTCCTGTATCTCCATAGCCACATTGTATTTTCCGGTATCCGCCGGAGTATTCCAGATCAGATCACCGGAAATTGAGTCAACGCGTATATAATGGGTTGCAGGGGGAAGTGTAAAATTTTCGATAGGCCTGCCGTCTTCACGTTCGCAGATTGTCATTTTATAAGAGAGACTGTCGCCGTCGGGGTCAAAGGCAGCAGGATTATGAATGAAAACATATCCCAGAGCTGCCTTATCATATGGTGGATTAAGCAGAACAGGAGTACTGTTGCGGCCCATGGCAGGGTTAACAATTAGTATTGTTGATATTGCAAAAACAACATTCACGGAATTGGGTATATTCCTGACTCCGAAATTCCTGTTAGGATCCTGAACCACTATTTTATATACGCCCGGTCCCGGATATGTATGGTTTATTTTATAGATATTTTTCTTGTAATAATTAGGAAGTATTTCCCCCCTCTGGTTAGGGCCGTTTATCCTTGAAGCAGTTGAAATTGAGTTGTCGCCCCAGCTGACATCCAGCTGCTGTCTGTCGGCAAAGCTTAAAGTATATGTAAAAGTAGTAATGGTGATCTCATATGTAAGATCAGAAAGCTGGACGTAAGTAATTTCGCCTGCCCTGTTATGGGTTGCTGAAAGAATAAAGCAGTTTAAAATTAAAAGCAAAAGTGCCGACGATCTCTTCATTTTGTTCCTGTTCCTGCCAGTATTTATTTCAAGGTAAATGTCTCCTCATAGTACTCAGGGGTAAACTTGATTCCTTTTTCAAATTTGTTAATCCTGATAATGGTCATATTTTCCTGGTCGCCATACCATCCCTTCAGCACCATATTTCTGACAGTGATTTTCTTTGGTTTCTTTTCCGCCAGGTAAAACAGGTTCAGATTAATTTCATTGTCATTGATATTCACTGATAATAACTTTCCGACCAGAAGTTTATTGTTTATATAAATAAAGACTTTTGAATTAAAGTATTTGTTTACCAGGTCGACAGGAAATGGTTTAGTACCAAAAAGTTTGTTCAGATCCCTATCATCGTCTGTTGTCTGGTAATCATGCAGGAAATCATCATAATCTACCTTGAAAAACACTTTAATCGAATCAGTCCCCGGAACATAGTCTATGCTTGTCATTGAAATATGTACAGGGTGTAATATTACCCAGATTGACAGAGCCAGGATTTTTAACATAGGTTCCTGAATAAGGTTAAAACAACTCCACAAAAATCAGACCATTTAAGCATCTTCCTCAATCCTTACCCGGTCTTTGAGATATTGTACTGTTCCGACCTCGATAAATGAGAATCCGGAGCCTCCGGAGAAATTACCTGCAAGTACCACTATTAAATCATCAGGCTTAAGGTCATGCTTTTTTACCAGTTCTTTAAGGGCAATATGTATGAACTGATCCACCGAATTTCGCTTCTCCTGGAAGCTTGCATAAACCCCATATGAGAGGGCGAGCTCCCTCATCGTCCTTAATGAATAGCTCTGGGCAAGGACAAGGTTAATGCCCCTGAATGATGCCATGTCCCTGATGGTCTTTCCACCTGTGGTATCGGCAATTATGGCTTTTGCAGAAAGCCGGATGGAGGTTTTCACGGCAACTTTAGCCAGGTAAGCCGACACTTCACCAGTGACATTAAGATATGGCGTTTCCAGAAATTTTTCCTTATTGTTCTCCACCTCAATTGCCACCTTGGTCATTGTTTTTACAGCCTCCACCGGATACTTACCGCTGGCGGTCTCTCCGCTGAGCATTATAGCATCAGTATGTGAATAAATGGCGTTTGCAATATCACTTACCTCGGCTCTGGTTGGCCGGGGATTTGTTATCATTGACTGAAGCATCTGGGTCGCTACAATTACTGGTTTCCTGCAATAAATGCACCTTGAAATTATCATCCTCTGAATTGGAGGTAACTTCTCATAAGGTATTTCTATAGCGAGGTCTCCCCTGGCTACCATTATTCCATAAACAACATCAAGGATATCGGTCAGGTTCTCCACTCCTTCCTCGTTTTCAATTTTTGCGATGATCTTTATCCCGCTCCTGTACTTATTCAAAATTGCCTGAACATCCAGCACATCCTGCTTTGATCTGACAAAAGAGTGAGCTATAAATTCGATGTCGTTCCTTGCAGCCAGCTCCAGAAAGATCTTATCCTTATCCGAAACAGAAGGAAGGTTAATCTTTACACCTGGTATATTAACACTTTTTCTTGAGCCGATTAAACCATCATTGACTGCCTTGCATATGAGAGAGTCGCCCTCCTTTTTCATAGCTTTCAGCTCTATCTCCCCATCATCGATCATTATCTTCGAACCTGCCGGAACATCAGTTGCAAACGATTTGAGGCTCACATAGATCTTATCACCGGATGATTCTTTATCCGGATCTCCGGTAATTGTGATCTTTGCTCCTTTCATGACCTCGATCGGGCTTGTACAAAAAGTAGTCCGGATCTCAGGACCCTTAGTATCAAGAAGAATGGCTATCTTGTCTGATACTTTCCTTATGTTATCAATAATGTGCTGTGCACCATCGGGATTCAGGTGAGCAGAATTTATCCTTACAACATCCATTCCGGCTTCGAAAAGCTGCCTGATAAATTCCGGCTCACAATTCTTATCTGAAATAGTTGCTACTATTTTAGTCCTCTTCCTGTTCATTTTTTGCCCCTTGTTGTTTTATAGCTTTCCATTATAGCTTCTACAGCAAGCCGGTAGCTGTCAAGCCCGAATCCGGCAATTGTACCTATGCAGCTCCGGCCTGTCAGACTTGTCTGACGGAATTCTTCCCTTGCATTAATATTGGTTATATGAACTTCGATAACCGGGGTATTGACCGATGTTATTGCATCCGCAATTGCAACAGAAGTATGAGTATAACCTCCTGCATTCAGGATAATGCCATCAGAAGAAAATCCTCTTTTATGAATTTCGTTTATAATTTCACCTTCAATATTCGACTGGAAATATTCAAATGCAATTTCAGGATAGCGTTCTTTAAGCGAAACAAGGAAATCCTCAAAAGCTACCGATCCGTACTTATCAGGCTCCCTTTTCCCGAGCAGGTTGAGATTAGGACCGTTAATAATGTCAATTTTCATCAGGAAAATACTTCGGTTAATAATAGGGTAAAAATAGTCAAAAATATTTACGGGTGTCATATAGTTGAATAAGCTCTCCTTTGCGTTACTTTGTGATATCCTTGGTGCGACTTTGTGATCAGGGACTTTTTACCACGAGGATCACAAAGGTGCGCTCAAAGGTTCACAAAGTGTCAAATATTTTTATAATGAGCTTATCCTGGAAACAGGCGATAAAGGATTTCGAAAACTATCTGAGGCTGGAAAAATCGCTGTCGCAGAACAGTATTGCGGCTTACAAAGATGATGTGCTTAAACTGGAAAGTTATTTCTGTGACAAAGAAAGTGATAAAGCTCCGGCAGGTACCACTTATGAAGACCTGAGAGATTTCATTGTATGGTTTTCTGCCGGCAATGTCAACGCACGGACCCAATCAAGAATTATCTCCGGCATAAGGGCCTTTTTCAGGTTTCTCCTTATTGAGGGTGAAATTAAGGAAAATCCGGCTTCGCTGATCGAATCTCCCAGGATCGGCCTGAAGCTTCCAAATGTACTTTCACTTGAAGAAATCAATAAAATTATTGCTGTCATAGATCTCAGCAAGCCTGAAGGACACAGGAATAAGGCGATTATTGAAACATTATATGGTTGTGGCTTAAGAGTTTCGGAGCTGGTAAATCTACGGTTAACTGATATTCATGAAAGTGAAGGATTTGTCATTGTGACCGGCAAGGGCAATAAGCAAAGGCTGGTTCCGATAGGCAAAACAGCGATTAAAGAGATCCAAATCTACAAAACGGTAAGGAATAAGTTGCCTGTGATTCATGATCAGAATTTTGTGTTTCTTAACCGGAGAGGTAGCAGACTTACCCGGGCAATGATTTTTACAATTATCAAGGATCTTGGCATGAAGGCCGGGATAAGAAAAAAAATAAGTCCGCATACTTTTCGTCATTCGTTTGCCACACATCTTGTGGAGGGAGGCGCAGATCTCAGGGCAGTCCAGGAAATGCTTGGCCATGAGTCGATACTAACGACTGAGATCTATACTCATATCGACAGAAGCTTCCTTCGCGATACGCTTATTATGTTTCATCCCAGGGCTTGATATCAGGTGAATCTGACGATTTCGCAAATTCAATTTTTCTATTAACTTTGCGACTTATTTCGAAAAAATCAATAATTATTTATTTCAAAACCATACAATTATGTCAAAAGTCAAACGTGTATACTCCTTTGGCAATAAAACTGCAGAGGGTAAAGCTGAAATGAAGAATCTTCTCGGAGGCAAGGGAGCGAACCTTGCAGAAATGTGCCTTTTGGGACTCCCTGTTCCAGCCGGTTTCACAATAACCACTGATGCGTGCAATGAATATTACCATAATGACTGCACCCTTCCGGTAGATCTCATGCCAGAGGTCTGGGCAGCAATGAAGAAAACGGAAGAAGCTATGAAGATGAAGTATGGTGATCCCGAAAATGCCCTTCTCGTCTCCTGCCGTTCAGGCGCCCGCAAGTCAATGCCGGGAATGATGGATACGGTTCTGAATATAGGCCTGTGTTCTGCTACAATTCCGGGATTCCTCAAAAAAACCAATAATCCGAGGTTCGTATGGGATTCATATCGCCGGCTTATTATGATGTATGCCGATGTTGTTATGGAAAAAGCCGAAGGTATTGAACCGGCAGAAGGCAGGAGCATCCGCAAACAGCTGGATATAATGCTTGATGAATTCAAGAAAAGCAAAGGATATAAATCCGATACCGAAATCAAGGCTGAAGAGCTTAAACTTCTTGCTGAAGAGTTCAAAAAGAAAGTGAAAGAAGTTCTGGGCACACCTTTCCCTGATGATGCAAAACAGCAGCTTGAGGGAGGTATCAAAGCTGTTTTCAAAAGCTGGAATGGCAAAAAAGCTGTATCCTACAGACGTATCGAAGGTATCCCGGATGATTGGGGAACTGCCGTTAATGTCCAGGCTATGGTGTTCGGAAACATGGGTGATACCTCAGCAACAGGTGTTGCCTTTACCAGGAATCCTGCAACCGGTGAAAACCTTTTCTACGGAGAATGGCTCGTAAACGCACAGGGTGAAGATGTGGTTGCCGGCATACGTACCCCGAGTCCACTTAATGATGAGACAAAAAACGAGCAGAACAAGCATCTTCACAGCATGCAGGAAGCAATGCCCAAAACCTACAGGGAGCTTTGCGATATACGCAATATACTTGAGAAATCATTCCACGATATGCTCGATATTGAGTTTACAATTCAGGAAGGTGTTCTTTATATGCTTCAGTGCCGGGCCGGAAAGAGAACCGGTACGGCTGCCCTTAATATGGCAATGGACATGCTTCATGAAAAGCTTATTGATGAGAAGACGGCTGTTCTGAGAGTCGATCCTGCTCAGCTTGACGAACTTCTTCATCCGATATGTAACCCGGAAGCTGAGAAAAAAGTAAAAACTATTGTAAAAGGTTTACCTGCCGGCCCCGGTGCGGCAGTTGGTAAAGTCGTTTTCACAGCTGAAGATGCGGTTGCCTGGTTCCGCAAAGGTGAAAAGGTAATTCTCCTGCGCGAAGAGACTAATCCTGAGGATGTTGAAGGGATGCGTGCAGCTGAAGGTATTCTTACCGCCCGCGGTGGCATGACGTCGCATGCAGCCCTTGTAGCACGCGGCTGGGGTAAATGCTGTATCGTAGGAGCCGGTGCGCTGCATGTCGAAGCAGCTTCCAAAACCGCAAAGGTCAGCGGATCTGACATTGTGATTAAAGAAGGTGATATTCTTACCCTTAACGGTACAAGAGGAAATGTATACACCGGTGCACTTGATCTGATGGATGCAACCGAAAATCCAAGATTTCAGGAATTCATGAAGATCGTTGATAAATTCCGTAAGATGGGTGTCCGCACAAATGCAGATAATCCTGCTGATGCTAAAGTAGCCCGTGAGTTTGGCGCTGAAGGTATCGGCCTGTTCCGTACCGAACATATGTTCTATGGAAAAGGATCCGAGGAACCTTTGTTCCTTCTCCGTAAAATGATCCTCAGTGCAAACGAAGCTGAACGCCGTAAAGCACTTGATGAGCTTTTCAAATATGTGAAGAAAGATATGAAATCTACCCTTGAGGCCATGAACGGACTTCCTGTGACTTTCCGGCTTCTCGATCCGCCGCTTCATGAATTTGTACCTCAGAGTACCGACAAGCAGGAAGAGCTTGCAAAAGCACTTGGTATCAGGAAAGAAGATGTTATGAAACGCGGTGAAGCTTTGCATGAGTCCAATCCGATGATGGGACATCGGGGGGTACGTCTGGGCATAACCTACCCTGAAGTGACTGAGATGCAGGTAAGATCTATGTTCGAAGCTACCGTCGAACTTATCAGTGAAGGCAAACAGCCGCATCCGGAATTAATGGTTCCTGTAACCTGTGATGTATCCGAACTTGATGTCACTAAAAAAGTTGTGGATAAAGTATATGCGGAAGTATGTAATAAATTCGGTATTAAGAATATAGACTATAAATACGGTACTATGATCGAGATACCACGCGCTGCACTCCTTTCAGACCGGATGGCAAAAAGCGCTGAATTCTTTTCGTTCGGAACAAACGACCTCTCCCAGATGACATTCGGATTCAGCCGCGATGATATAGGCGGATTCATGAATGATTATCTCGACAAAAAAATGCTTGCTGCTGATCCGTTCCAGACTATTGATCAGGACGGCGTCGGCCAGTTGATACAAATGTCTGTTGAAAAAGGCCGTGCCACCAGACCTGATCTTAAGGTTGGCATCTGCGGTGAACAGGGTGGCGATCCAGCTTCTGTTGAATTCTGCTTCAAAACAGGATTAACCTATGTCAGCTGTTCACCATACAGGGTTCCTATAGCAAGACTTGCTGCCTCACAGGCATCAATTAAATTCGGGAAGTAATATTTTATGTCTATTAAGAGGATGTCTCAAAAGTCTGTTCTTTACCCCCAAACCCCCCGAGGGGGGCTTAGTAAATATCTGTAAATCAATAAGTCCCCCCTGGGGGATTTAGGGGTGGTGGATCAGGAAATGCCTTTTGAGACATCCTCTTTTATATTTTTAGAAAACTATTTATAACAAGATAAATCTATTAAAAATGAAAACTTCCAGCTTAAAGGTCTCATTCCTGACAATTATTATGTTGCTCATTGCATCTGCTTCATCGACAGGGCAGAACGCGAGGATCAAATTCGATACCGACAGAAAAATTGGCGAAGTCGATAAGAATATTTACGGCAATTTCGTGGAACATCTCGGCAGATGTGTTTATGGAGGTATCTATGATCCCAAATCACCATTATCCGATGCTGATGGTTTCAGGAAAGATGTAATGGAAGCAGTGAAGGGGCTTAATGTCTCACTAATCAGGTACCCCGGAGGTAATTTTGTCTCTAATTATCACTGGCTTGATGGCGTCGGACCCAAAAATGAAAGGATCCCAAGACTTGAGCTTGCATGGGCAAGACTGGAGACCAATGAATTCGGAACCAACGAGTTTCTGAAGTATTGCAAAACCATCGGAAGCGAACCATATTTATCTGTCAATATGGGGACAGGCACGATTGAGGAGGCCCAGAGATGGGTAGAATACTGTAATGTAAAAGAGGGCCCGTACTATGCTGAGATGAGAAAGAAACACGGATTCCCGGAGCCTTACAATGTAAAGTACTGGAGCCTTGGAAATGAAATGGATGGTTACTGGCAGATGGGTCACCTGACTGCTGAAGCATATAGTGATAAAGCCCGTGAAGCTGCCAAGCTCATGAGACTCACCTCGCCCGATATAAGGCTGATCGCAGCCGGATCATCAAATTACAGACCGGGTGCAAATCCTGATTACTGGAACAAAACAGTCATTGGGCAGCTGAAAGATTATGTCGATTATATTGCCCTTCATATCTATGTGGGAAATCCCGAAAACAATTATTATAACTTTTTATCAACTCCGCTTGTAATGGAGCAACGCACTGCAATTGTCAAAGGAATGATAAAAGAGGTGATGCAGACAGCCAGCCGCGCCGGAAGACCTCCGATATATCTCGCCTGGGATGAATATAATGTGTGGTATCGTGCCAGAACTACCGAGACCATGAAAGGAACCAGGGCTCTTGAAGAGCATTATAACCTTGAAGATGCACTGGTAATTGGTGGGTTTCTCAACGTATTCATTCGTAACTCCGATATTATCAAGATGGCTAATATGGCCCAGCTTGTTAATGTTATTGCACCCATATTTGCCGAAGAAAATGGTATGTACAGACAAACGATCTATTTCCCCCTTGAAATGTTCGCAAAGAACATGCACGGAACTGCTCTTGATGTTTTCGTGGATTGCGATAAATACGATACTCCGGAGTTCAATATAGGACTGGGTGAGACAAAGACGAAACAGACCGGAGTTCCCTATCTCGACGTTTCAGCAACTTATAAAGATGGTGCTGTGGCTATATGCGTAATAAACAGGAATAAGGACCAGGCAATTAAATCAGATGTAATTTCCCAGACAGGCGAATTTACAGGATTGGTTAAAGTATCGGAGATCAACGGTTCAGATGTAAAAATAATGAATGATTTTGGTGCAGAAAATGTAAAAACTATTGCAAAACCTGATCTTAAGGTAAAAGGAAGCAGCTTTACATATAGCTTTCCTGCTCATTCAATAACCTTGTTACAGGCAGGCGTTAAATAAAATAATAAGTCAGAAACCGAAGTTGTCTACAAAATATTAACCTTAAATACGGCATATCAATATTTTAATTACTTTGCAGCAGCCAATACTTTAAATATTTTACAGTAATGATCACAACAGCCGACTTAAAAGTGTATGGTATAACTGATGTTGCCGAAATAATCTATAATCCGGATTATAACACTCTGTTTGCCGAGGAAACAAAGCCCGGACTGAGCAAGCCGGAGAAAGGGATCATTACCAGATCGGGAGCAATTTCAGTAGATACCGGTATATTTACCGGTCGTTCGCCCAGGGACAAATATATTGTCCTTGATGAAACGACAAAAGATAGTGTCTGGTGGAAATCGGATAAATCCAAAGTATCGGATAACAAACCTATATCACTGGAAATATGGAATCATTGTAAGGAGCTGTCCGCCAAACAGCTTTCCGGGAAAAAGCTCTATGTTATGGATTGCTTTTGCGGCGCCAATGAAAATACAAGGTTAAGGGTGAGATTTATTATGGAGGTCGCGTGGCAGGCACATTTTGTCAAAAATATGTTTATAAGGCCTGTGCCTTCGGAACTTGAGAATTTTAAACCCGATTTTGTTATACTGAATGCTTCAAAAACCTCTAATCCCGACTGGCAGAAACAAGGCCTGAATTCGGAAAATTTCATTTTTTTCAATATGACTGAAAAAATGGCCCTGATCGGAGGTACCTGGTACGGAGGTGAAATGAAGAAAGGCATCTTTTCTGTTATGAATTATTACCTGCCTCTGAAAGGGATTGCCTCAATGCATTGCTCTGCCAATGTCGGGCGGGATGGAGATGTTGCAATATTTTTCGGACTTTCCGGGACAGGAAAGACAACCCTGTCAACAGATCCTGACCGTGCACTGATAGGTGATGATGAGCATGGCTGGGATGATGACGGCATCTTCAATTTTGAAGGAGGTTGTTATGCTAAATGCATCAAGCTGTGCAAGGACCATGAACCGGATATCTACAATGCGATCCGGAGGGATGCCCTTCTTGAAAACCTTGTGGTAATGTCGGACGGGACGATTGACTTTAACAGTGATTCAAAGACAGAAAATACAAGGGTCTCCTATCCTATTTACCATATTAATAACATTGTAAAACCAGTCTCGAAGGCAGGTCATGCAAAAAAGGTGATTTTCCTGTCAGCCGATACATTTGGAGTTTTACCTCCTGTAAGCAGGCTGTCTGAAGAACAAACTAAATATTATTTCCTTAGCGGATACACAGCCAAGGTAGCAGGCACGGAAAGAGGTATCGTCGAACCGGTGCCATCTTTCTCTGCATGCTTTGGAGCTGCATTCCTGATGCTCGATCCTATTATCTATGCCAATGAACTTATCAGGAGAATGAAGATGAATGGTGCAGAGGGATGGCTCGTTAATACCGGCTGGCTGGGCGGACCATACGGAACCGGGAACAGGATTGATCTTCCTACAACCAGAAAAATCATTAATGCAATTCTTGATGGTTCTGTATCGGAATCTGAATTCACAACACTCCCGGTGTTCAATCTGAGAATACCTGAAAAAATCAATGGGGTAGATGAAAATATTCTCCACCCCGGTAAAGCCTGGGATTCAAAGGTAAAATGGAATATTGCAGCCACGGACCTCGCATTTAAATTCATTAATAATTTCAGCAAATTCACATCAAATCCTGAAACTGCAGAACTTGCTGACTACGGGCCAACGGTGTAAAATCTCATGGCTTTTTAATTTATAACTTTGCATACTGATCTGAAATGGGTGTAATTAACATACTTATTGCATTTATCCTTGCCTACCTGCTGGGATCTGTACCAACAGCAGTCTGGATAGGAAAAAGGTTCTACGGGATAGATGTAAGGGAACATGGAAGCGGCAATGCCGGTGCCACAAATACAATCAGAGTGCTTGGATGGAAGGCCGGATTGCCGGTCCTGCTTATTGATTTAGCCAAGGGATGGCTGGCCGCTATGCTGCCCAGGTTCCTTCATCTTGCTCCTGCAGAAAGCGCATTACTTACAGATCTTCAGATACTTACCGGACTGACTGGTATTATGGGTCATATATTTCCGGTATTTGCCGGATTCAGGGGGGGCAAGGGAGTTTCAACTGTTTTCGGAACTCTTCTTGCTATTCACCCTGCTCTTACCCTGCTTTGTATAGGAGTATTTCTTATTGTCCTCCTGCTTACTGGCATAGTTTCTGTTTCATCAATGAGCGGAGGCCTGGCATTCCCTATAATTTTATTCACCGTATTCGATACTCCTTCTGTATTACTGAAGATCTTTTCAGTCTTTGTAGCTATAGCTTTGCTGGTAACCCACAGAAACAATATAAAAAGGTTGCTCAGGGGAGAGGAAAAGAAACTTTTCGGAAAGAAATCAAAGGATTCCAAACTGATATAATACTCTTAAATTAAATCTTGATTTCAGAATTGTTCCAGGATTTCAATCCTTTTCCGGATCGGCGGGTGAGTAGCAAAGAGGGATGAGACGGAAATCTTTTTATTTCCCAGCTGTGGATTTTCTATGAACATCTGGGCCACATCCTTTCTCTGTACTGCTTCAATTGTCGGGTCCGCGGAAATTTTCCTGAGAGCCGAAGCAAGGGCAAGGGGATTCCTGGTCAGCTCGGCAGATCCTGCATCAGCAAGGAATTCACGCTTTCTCGAAAGTGCAAACCTGAACAGGGATGCGATCAGGTAACCGACCAGGGCCAGAAGAAGACCTATAATAATGGCTGCTCCTGCACCCCCTTTCTTACCTCTTCCGCCAATACTGCCAAACCTGAATGATCTGAACAATGCTTCCGAAATAAATGCAAATATTCCTACAAATACGATCGAGATGATCAGGAGTCTTACATCGCGATTTCTTATATGAGTAAGCTCGTGTGCAATGACCGCTTCAAGTTCCGGGTCATCAAGCTTATTTATAATACCTCTTGACAATGTTACAGTATATGTCTTTGGATCGAGTCCGCTGGCAAATGCATTAAGGGAATCATCTTCAATTATGTTCACCTTAGGCATTGCCATCCCAATTGAAATGCAAAGGTTCTCAACGAGGTTATAGACCCTTTTATTCTCATTTCTTGCCAGCGGCTTCGAGGCAGTTGCTGAATTTATCATAGCGCTGTGCGAGAACCATGCTATTGTGAACCAGACGATTACACCAATCCCGACAAAGGGTATTGTATGCAGGAATCTACCATTGACAACAGGGAACAGATTGAACTGTTCCAGTCCGGAGGATGAGGCATTGTGCGATTCCCATGCCGACCAAAGAAAGAAAAAGAGCCATGTCAGAATTATAAAGACGACAGGGAACATCAGGAGGAGAAGTGCTGAGTTGGCGTTATTCCTCCTGATCTGGCTCTGCAGCCCGAAATACTTCATCTGCTAGAATTGTATTTTTGGGGGTTCTTCCACTACAGCCCGCTGATCGCCCAGTTCAAACAACGGTTCGCGTTTGAAACCAAACAGCGTTGCAATAATATTTGACGGGAAAAGCTCAGTAGCGACATTAAGTTCCTTGGTGGCGGAGTTAAAGAACCGGCGCGCTGCAGCAATTTTATTCTCAACATCTGAGATCTCGTTCTGCAAATCAAGAAAGTTCTGGCTTGCCTTCAGGTCAGGATATGCTTCAACAGCTACTTTAAGGCCATCAAGGGCAGTAGATAATCTGTTTTCAGCAGTTATCTTGTCATTTATTGAAGTGGCTTTCATTGCATTCGCCCTGGCTTCAGTGATTTCAGTCAGAACTCCCCGCTCATGCTGCATATATCCCTTAACAGCATCAACAAGCTGTGGGATCATATCATGCCTCTGCTTAAGCTGAACATCAACGTCTGCAAATGCCTGCTCACGGTTGTTCCTCAGACGTACGAGCCTGTTATAAAGAGAAATTGCCATCAGGATCAGAATTACAATGATCCCGAGAATAATCAACAATCCTATTACCATCTTTTAAATTTTAAGTTATTAACCTTGTCGTATAATTGGAAAATAAAGATATGAAATAGCCACGATATTTAAGACACCTGTCAAAATGAATATTTTTTATCACGGCTGTTCCATCTGATCGCTAATACAAATACAAATGAATAATTGGTATATTTAGGCACTTGAAAATTTAATAATCAAAGCTTAAAATTAACTATGACTGAAGGGGAAAAGATGCTTGAGCTGATCATCAGCCGGCAGAGCGACAGGAAGTACAGCCAAAAACCTGTTGAAAAGGAAAAAATTGAGAGAATAACGGAAGCCGGAAGGATGGCGCCCTCGGCCTGCAACGCGCAGCCCTGGAAATTAATTGTTGTGACTGATCCGGAACTCATAAAGAGAGTTGCCCAGGCAGCTTCTGCTAAACTACTGGGAATGAACGCATTTGTCTCCCAGGCTCCGGCATTGATAGTAGTAATAAGGGAAAAACCGAATTTCTCATCAAAAATTGGAGGGACGATCAAGAATAAGGATTATTCTCTGATCGATATAGGCATCGCTACGGAAAATATATGCCTTCAGGCGAAGGCTGAGGGGATAGGCACCTGTATAATTGGCTGGTTTGACGAAAATCACTTAAAGAAAATACTTACCATACCCCGCTCAAAACGTGTTGAGCTCATCATAACCCTTGGGTATTCGCTGAGCGAGCAAAAAACGAAAAAACGGAAACCGAAAGAGGAGGTTGTTTCGTACAACAGGTATTAAGATCATTTCAGCTTCTCAACCGCAGCCTTTATCCTTTTCACAGCTTCAATAAGCAATTCATCGGAAGTTGCATACGATATCCTTATGCAGGCTGGAGATCCGAAGGAATCGCCCCCTACAACCGCAACATGAGCTTTATCAAGAAGATACAGAGCCAGATCGTCGGCAGTTTTTATCTTTGTTTCCCCGTCAGATTTTCCCAGATAATATCCTATTTCCGGCATCACATAAAATGCCCCCTGCGGAATTTTCACCTTAAAACCCTTTACATCTTTAAGTAATCTGCAAATGAGATCCCTGCGGCGGAGGAAGGCTTCATTCATTATCCGGCGCGAATCATCCTTTCCGCTGATCGCGGCAAGAGCAGCCCGCTGTGCAATCGAACAAACACCCGATGTAAACTGTCCCTGCAGCTTATTCACAGCTTTTACGAGCCATACCGGGGCTCCGATATACCCTATCCTCCATCCTGTCATAGCATAACCTTTTGATACGCCATTGACGGTAATAACCCGGTCATAAATGAAATCGAAAGATGCCATGCTTACATGCTCACCTTTAAACAATATATGTTCATATATCTCATCGGAGAGAATGAACAGACCTTCATGCATGTGAACCACCCGGGCAATTCCTTCCATCTCTTCCCTTGTATAGACCATACCTGTAGGATTGGACGGGGAATTAAATATTATCAGCCTAGTCTTTCCTGTGATCACCACCTCGATCTGCTCAGGAAGCACCTTGAAATCATTTTCAAGTGTGGCTTCAATAACTACGGGCTTCCCTCCGGCCAGAATAACCTGATCATAATAGCTGACCCAGTAAGGAGCAAGAAGCACTACTTCATCTCCGGGATTGATTATTGATAAAATAACATTAATAATAGAATGCTTGCCACCTGCCGAGACAAGAATTTGCTCGGGAGCATAATTGATTCCATTCTCTTCCCTGAACTTTTTCGATATCGCAGTTCTGAGATCCATATACCCCGGAACCGGAGGGTATTTTGTATAATTCTCATCTATCGCCTTTTTAGCGGCTTCCTTGATATAATCAGGCGTATTGAAATCAGGTTCTCCCAGGCTCAGGCTAATAATATCCAGCCCCTGTGCCTTCAGTTCGCGGCTTTTCTGATCCATAGCCAGCGTTGCAGAAGCTGACAATGATTTAATTCTGTCGGATAAATATTCCATAGACAAGTTTAGAGTTTAGAGTTTAGCGTTTAGCGTTTAGCGTTTAGCGTCAGTTGTTAAAAGTACAAAAGAAAAACTTAAGTTTGTATTCTGTTAATAAATTTGGAAAATATGGAACTTCTGACGGATATCCTTAAAATTACAATCCCGGCATTGCTGGTCCTTATTACAGCCTGGGTTCTTTTGCACAACATGATAAAAAATGATCAGAATAAAAGGAACCAGGAACTTATCCTGCAGAACAGCAGGACTGTAATACCGATAAAACTTCAGGCATATGAAAGGATTGTTCTTTTCCTGGAAAGGATATCTCTTGAATCAATGCTTGTAAGGGTAAGCTCACCAGGGATGACTGCTGCCCAGCTGCATTCGGCGCTGCTTACAACAGTGAGAAGTGAATTTGAACACAATCTCTCGCAGCAGATCTATATGAGTCCCCAGGCCTGGGAGGTAGTCAGGAACGCCCGGTCAAGCATGATTAAGATCATCAATGGGGAATTCGAGAAAATGCCCGAAGCTGCTTCAGGCATGGATTTCAGCAGAAAGCTGCTCGCAGGAGTTATGGAGATGGATAAAGAGCCTACCCGGGCAGCTATAGACTTTATTAAGAGTGAAATTGGAAGGATGATCTAGACCCCTTTATGTTCCCCGCTGAGGGGGCAAAGATCCCTTGATATTAAAGAAATCCTTAAAGTAAATCCACACTCCTCTTCACAAATGTGTTCAAATCTTCGCCGCGGAGCATGTTATTTGCCAGGAAGGCCAGGTCAATAAGCTGCCTGACTGTTTTGTTCCCGGTACCAAAGGCTTCAAGAATATCTTTCCTGGCATTTTTGAAATCGTTGAGCTCCTTTCTCAGTTTCTCGAGATCATCCTTCTCGAGCTGGCTGATCTCCTCTTCTTTCTTCTTCTTGTGCTCTTTTTCAATAAAATCGATCTCTTCCCCGACCCTCTTTATTTCAGCGCCATTTGCCTTAAGCTTTTCACCAGTCTCAGTCTTAAGGTCATCATTGATCCTGATAATATGCCGGTGATTCGGATTCACAACCAGATTATAGCTATCAGGCAGTTCACCATAATAGTTCATTCCTCCTCCCATCTGTGACATATCCTTCATTCTCCTCATGAATTCCGACTGGGTTATGAGGACAGGAGCTTCATTTTCGTCAAGTGGTTCAAAAACCACATTATATATTTCCTTCGATTTTACCTTTACATTAAAAACGCTTTTCAGATCTTCCTTTTCATCTTCAGACAATTTTGATTCCCGTTTTTCATCCTTCTCTATGAGTTTTTCAATAACATCAGAATCGACTCTGACAAATCTTGATTCCTTGAGTTTTGTCTCAAGGTGATTTATAAGGTGCACGTCCAGCTGTCCGTCAAGAAGAAGTACATCGTAGCCTTTGTTTTTCGCTTTTTCGATGTATGCAAACTGGTCGGTTTTGCTGGTAGAATATAAATAGACCAGTGTTTTATTCTTGTCAGTCTGATTCTCCTTTATCAGTTTTTCATATTCCTCGAAGGTGAAGTACTTGTCATCAGTGCTCTTCAGGAGAGCAAACTTTGAAGCCTTCTCATAGAATTTCTCCTCGGTAATCATTCCGTAATCAATAAAAAGCTTAAGGTTATCCCATTTCTTCTCAAATTCAGGACGGTCCTTCTTAAAAATCTCATTAAGCCTGTCAGCAACTTTCTTGGTTATATGGGCTGAGATCTTCTTTACATTTGAATCGCTCTGAAGGTAACTCCTCGAGACATTAAGCGGAATATCAGGAGAATCGAGCACTCCGTGGAGAAGTGTCAGAAATTCCGGAACTATTCCTTCAACGGAGTCAGTCACGAAAACCTGGTTGCTGTAAAGCTGTATCTTATTTTTCTGGATCTCAATATTGTTCCTGATCTTAGGGAAATAAAGGATCCCTGTCAGTTTGAAAGGATAATCAACATTCAGGTGAATGTTAAATAATGGTTCATCTCCCATTGGATAAAGTTCCCTGTAAAACTTCTTATAATCTTCTTCTTTCAGTTCGGAAGGTTTCAGGGTCCAGGCGGGCCTTGTATTGTTTATTATCTTATCCTTGCCTGTATCAACGTATTTGCCGTCTTTCCATTCCTGCTCTTTGCCAAAAGCAATTTCTACCGGTAGGAATTTGCAGTATTTTTTCAGAAGCTGTTCAATCCTGTTCTCCTCGAGAAAATCTTTCGAATCTTTGTCGATATGAAGGATCACATCGGTTCCTCTTCCTTCCCTTCCCGCTTCATCGATAGTAAATTCCGGACTGCCATCGCAGGTCCATTTAACACCCCTGGCACCATCAAGATACGACCTGGTGATTACTTCCACCTTTTCCGAAACCATAAAGGATGAATAGAAACCAAGGCCAAAATGACCAATAATTGAATTGGCCTGATCCTTATATTTATCAAGGAAATCGTTTGCGCTTGAAAATGCGATCTGGTTCAGGTATTTGTCAAGCTCCTCCTCTGTCATTCCGATTCCGTTATCGGAGACCCGGATTGTTTTTTTCTTTTTATCAACAGCCACCCGGATTGTCAGGTCTCCCATTTCGCCCTTATAATCACCGGCCAGGGCCATTGCTTTCAGTTTCTGAGTTGCATCAACCGCATTTGATATAAGTTCCCTTAGAAATATCTCATGATCGGAATAAAGGAATTTTTTAATAATGGGAAAGATGTTCTCAGTAGTAACTCCAATTTTTCCTGTTTGCATAATATATCAGTTTATAGATTAATCTTTCAGCTATCCGGCCTGTTCATTCAAAAGATATGCCATTGAAAATAACTGACAAATAGTCATTCCGTATCCTGGAACATGCGAAGAGCAGGGATGATCGCGGGTAAATTATGTATTTTTAAAATCAGATCGTGAAGGTCAGTACAGGAAACAGCTTTTAAAAATAGTGTGGAAGCCTGAAACGGGCCAGGACCATTAAAAGTGCAGAAATAATTAAGAATGCGAGAAGCATATAAAGTGCCAGATTCCTTCTTTTCCTGAACAGGGTTATGCTGTGTTCACTTATCAGTTTCTTTACCGTATTATGAATTCTAAGTACCAGATTAACATTTTTTGGAACATATGCATCGATATTGAAACGAACAATCTTTTTAAGATCATCCATCTTGTCCGGCGTAACAAGAAGGATGAGTCCTGTTTTCGGATCGATCCTTTTTACCTCCATCGTCATCTCTTCGATCATCTCAAATTGCTCCCTGGCATCAGGAACACCTATTATTGCCACCCTGAAGGAAGAAGGCTCCAGGTCCCTGGTGCAGTTGGCTATGAATTCCTGTCTGGTATGTGAAGATATTACAGTGTAACGCGTGATGTCAGAAAACCTCTTTTTAATGTCTTCTGTAAAGCTCTTATGATCGTCATAGCAGATCAGATACGTCATTTTTGTCCCTGCCATAGGATTAAGTGTATTTTTTATACTTATTTTCTGTTTTTCACATCAACCCTGGGTGTAAAGGTCCAGATGCCTTTCCTGTAAATATAGGCATCGTATGTATATTCTGCGCCATAATATTCGGGATTATCATTCTGATTAACCGAGAATGATACCAGATGATCAAATACAATAAATTTTGGCGAATGGATTCTCAGAGTCATAACACTTTCTGATGAGTATTCGAAAACCTCTCTGTACTTTGTCACCTTATCCCTGAAAAGGCATTTATTTCCAAAAACAATTTCTCCTTCAGGTGTGAAGCTCAAAATCTCTATTATTTTTCTTGACAGCAGCAAATTGCCGTAGTCAAGTCCCAGGAGGACATAATATTTTAGTTTGTCCTTCTTAAAAGGTTGAATTGCATAATAAAGAGCTCCGTACCAGTCTTTTTCATTATAGGTAATATCAGTCCTCACTGGTTCCCTCCTGTTAGAACCCTGGAGATTATAGATTTTATCCGGTCCTTTTTTTTCGTCTTTCATTATTATATAACAAAAGTATCTGTTACTTCCATCTCTGAGGACCAGGTTCCAGTTAATAATCTTCAGCAGATTATCCGGGGATTCAATCTGGCCGAGATACCTCACCTTGTCAAACCTGGATGTAAAAACTGAATCTGACCGGACATAGCCACCGACGATTATCCTTATAGAATCGTTAAGCCTCAGACGTATTGAATCATTATTTGTATTCATGATTCCGGTAAAAAGATCTAACAGAATTGTTGAAACATCTTTTGCTTGAGCAATGGTCTTCAATGACCCGGTTCCCAGGAGTATTACTATAATAATAAGGTATACCCTTGATCTCATGATACAGATACATTTTTAGAAGCATTATCCAGCAATTCTGAAATCATGCGGCAGGCAAATCCGATTTCGTCGTTGTTTATGGTCAGCGGTGGCGCAATTCTGAAGGAGTCATTACAAAAGAGAAAATAGTCGAGTATTATTCCATAATCAGGCGCATGTGCGATCACATAAGGAATATAATCCTGTTTAGCAAGCTGCACACCCAAAAGAAGCCCTTCTCCCCTGATCTCTGAAATGAGAGGATGCACAAGCTCTTTTCTGAACATCATTGATTTCTCCTGACAGGATGAAACAAGGTCTTCCCTGATGATCACCTCAAGTGAAGCAAGGCCCGCAGCACAGCAGACCGGATGCCCTCCGAATGTAGTAATATGTCCGAGGACGGGATTTGAGACAAGGGAGGACATTATCTCTTTTGAAGAAATAAATGCACCAAGCGGCATTCCTCCTCCGAGGGCTTTTGCAAGGACAAGTATATCGGGAACAATACCAAACCTGTCAGTTGCAAACATTGAACCTGTTCTGCCGAAACCGGTCTGAACTTCGTCGAAAATCAGAAGTGAGCGTTTTTCGCTGCATAATTTTCTGATATTTTCAAGGAAATCTTTTACCGGCCAGATGACGCCGGCTTCTGCCTGAACCGGTTCCATGATCACACAAGCTGTATTTTCATCTATTGCCTCAAGGCCTGAAAAATCATTGAAATCGATCTGCCAGGTATCAGGGATCAGGGGTCTGAAAGCATTTTTATATATTTCGCTTCCCTGAACACTGAGGGCTCCATGGGTGCTGCCATGGTATGCATTTTTGAAGTATATGATTTTACTTCTTGATGTAAATCTCTTTGCCAGTTTAAGAGCTCCCTCCACTGCTTCGCTTCCCGAGTTAACAAAAAAGCAATTGTCAAGTGAAGGAGGAAGAAGTTCTGCCAGACGTGCAGCATATCTTACCTGGGGATTCTGGATCATCTCGCCATACACCATAAGGTGAAAATAAGAATCAGATTGTTCCCTGACTGCCTTTACTACTTCGGGATGTCTGTGCCCGGTATTGCTTACCGAAACTCCTGAAATCAGATCCAGGTATTTCCTGCCTGACGGACCATACATGAATACACCCTCTGCCCTTTCTATTTCAAGCATCAGCGGGGAATTTGAGGTCTGACCAAGGTTAAGCAGAAACAGCTGACGGTTAGTAAGCATGTGAAAGGAGAATATTATCTGGCCATCACGTTTATGTCATTCAGCAGGGTGTCCCTGAATGATTTTCCCACAGGAATACTTTTCATTGTATTTCCGACGATGAGGTCGAGGGAATTCTCCTTGATGGTCTGGATCATGCTCTTGTTAATGATATATGATCTGTGAACCCTGATGAAAACGCCTGATGGCAGATGGTTCTCAATAGCCTTCATTGTAAAATGAATAGTGAACCTGTCATCATTTATATTCAGTGTCACATAATTTTCAAGAGCTTCGATATAGATAATATCCTTTAGTTTGAGTTTTACAAGAGAGGATCCCTTTTTAATAAATATTTCTTCATCGCCTGTACTGGGAGTTTCTTTTCGGGCAAAGTACCTGACTGTTTTATCGATAGCCTTGCAGAAACGGCCATAGGATACAGGTTTAAGAAGGTAGTCCACCACATTAAAGTCAAATGCTTTAAGGGCATATCCTTCCCCTGAAGTAACTATTATAATATTAGGGGGGAAATCAAGGCTTCCGATAAACTCGAATCCGTTCAGGTCCGGCATTTCAATGTCAAGGATAATAAGGTCAATATCCTGTCTTTTGGTGAGAACATTTCTTGCAGCAATTGAATCGCTGAATGAGCCAACCAGGTTAAGGGATGCCGATTTACTGACATACCCTTCCAGTATTTTGCAGCTCATTTTATCGTCATCGACTATGATACAATTCATCTCCTAAGGTTTAGGCAAGGTTCTCACGATCAAAAATAAGAAAAAAACTTAACAAAATTTAGCAATAAAAATTTAGTTGAAATAAATCGTTGTTTAGTTTCAGGGTTTTTCAGAGGAGCCCGGGGACTAATTACAGAAAACAGAAAATAAAAAAAGGGGTGTGATCAAACACCCCTCGGCAATCTCATTTTTCAATGATTAAAGACCTTTGTCAAGAGCAGGAGCTGCTTTGAATTTAACGACCTTCTTGGCAGGAACATTAAGTTTAGCGCCGGTACGAGGGTTGCGGACAACTCTTGCACTTCTTTTGGTTACTTTAAAAGTACCAAGACCAGGGAGCTGAAGTCTCTGACCTTTTTTCATAGCTTTTCCAACTGAAACGACGAATGAATTCAGAGCTTTTCCAGCATCTTTAACAGTAAGATTTGCATCTTTTGCAATCGAAGCGACTAAATCTTTTTTTGTCATGATAATAAAATTAAAGGTTAGACCAATTTTACATATTGAATACAAATTTATTTTATTTTAATTCATATGCAAATTTATTTTGCCGTTTTTCCACAAATAGTGCGACTTTTAGGTTAAAACAGGCATTTTTTTAGATTAAAACCATATTTAAGGTAAAAAGTCGCTTTTCCTCACCAGCAGTAAGTTTGAGAACGTATGACAATAGGTTTTGTTCAAAATTTGTTGATATATTTTTATATATACCTGATATTGTGATGTTTATGTGATATAAACATGGAAATTTCAACATATAAAAAAAATATTATCTTTGCGCGGGTCTTTAGATCTTTAAAAAGTTACGGAGAAATGGTCCCGCGTAGCTTCAGCGAAGCGGGATAGATGCCGCGGTAAATGCGGCGGTTTTGAAGTTATAGGGAGAAATGGCAGAGCGGTCGAATGCGGCGGTCTTGAAAACCGTTGTCCTGTATCCACGGGACCGGGGGTTCGAATCCCTCTTTCTCCGCAGAACAAATCACTCCCGCAGCCTGCTGCGGGATTTTTATTTTCATACAACCGGATCAGGCTTGCCTGAGTGAGGATGTATGAAAATAAAAAGACCTCATGAACGTAGTGAATGAGGGAGTGATTTGTGATGCAAGGATCTCCCGAATGGGATCACCGAAGGTAATCCCGGATCATTTAAATAAATAATAGATTTTATTATCCACGGTACCAGGGTTGCCTTCACTGTCCCGTTCCGCTTGCGGAACGAGGATGCTCGTCATGCTTGCATGACGGCACAGGCTGGCTCCTTCGCTGAGGGTGTCTCAAAAGTCTGTTCTTTACCCCCAAACCCCCCGAGGGGGGCTTAGTAAATATCTGTAAATCAATAAGTCCCCCCTGGGGGATTTAGGGGTGGTGGATCAGGAAATGCCTTTTGAGACATCCTCTTTATGCTCGGCCCTCTCTTTCTCCGCAGAATTACAAAGCAATAAAATGCAAAATCCTGAAATAGCCTCTGTTTCAGGATTTTTCATTTCTACCCCTAAGCAGAAATAAGCAAATAACTCTAAAAACACTGGTTCTCGGGTGGTTGGACTTCTATCTGACAAGTGTTTATCCGCATTTTATCTTAACCTCGACTCGCCGGGTAGTGAATATTTATAATTCACTTACCTTATACGAAGAATCTTTAATTTTAGTCGATTCTGACAAGGCAAACAATCTTATAATAAGATGTTAATAAACATGTTAATTCAGTTTTGTGGTGTACAAAGTTGTACCCGGAGCGGTATCAAAATTACTATCCGCTGCTTTACTTTCGAAAGATATTATATGTGTCAGGATGTCTATTTGGAGCCTGGGATTAGCATATTTAGTAATAAGAGATTTTAATATGTCTTTGAATTCATTGGTTTCCTCGGGATCATAACCATCGTAATTAAAATATAAGTGTATGATGAAAGTCTTCCCCTGGTGGTCATTCTTAATAAATACCCTTATTGCTTTGGCAATCCAAAGCATAGAAGCTGCATTAAGATATTCCAGTTTAAGGTGAAGATTTGTAGATTGACATGGAGATTTTAAATATTCTCTTATCCAGGATTGAATTGGCAGGTAAAAGCTTTCGGCATTTTCAGGGATTGAACGACCCTCCAGGACCATTTGTCCAGTCCTATGATTAAACTCAACGTGTGGCGTTTTCCCAGTGGGCAGAATAACAATATTCCCGAGTTTCTCCATAAAATTAAGACAATAATTGATTTAATATTTCCTTATATAGATTATAACAAAATTCACAATCCTATATGAAGAAATAATGAATTATTGGATGAAACAATGAAATATTTTAATGAAGTTCATTAATATCTTACTTTTGGGAAATTATTGTATATTTCGAAAGACCAGTACAAGAAGATTGAAAAAGTACCGGATCAAATAATTGATCAGATCTAAATTGTGAAAGTTCAATTCCTTTGGAGGAGGTACTTATTCATCAGTCAGGTTAAACGCCAGGGATTATCCTAAAGATGTCAAACACCGTTGCAAAAGTATTTGTTAAATGGTGAAAAAATATATATTTAAACTATAATTAACAGTTAACAAGATAAACGACAAAAGGTTAGGTAGCCGTGAATAGCAACAACTGCTTTTTCCATTGGCACACCCTATCTTATGGTATACAACAAAGTCCAAAGAGTAATTAATATGAATGAAAACCGGAATCCAAATGGACCTCATCTGATCACTATCTGCCAGGTGGGAGAACGCCTTTCAACGCTTCTGCAGAAATCTGTTCGTAACAAAATCTTGCTTTTGTTCATCTGTGCGTGTATATTGCTCACTTTGCAGACATGTAATTCCCACAGACAGAATGTGTTGGAAGGTCGGGAATTGGCCGGTGAAGACTGGCCGCAATGGCGCGGGCTTTCGGGTAACGGTGTCTCCTCCGAAGCCGACCTGCCTGCCAGGTGGAGTGTGGATAGCAACATCGTCTGGAAAGTCGCGCTGGCAGGACTGGGCGGTTCGTCTCCAATTGTTATGAGCGATCAGGTCTTTGTGACATCGCAGATTGGTAGTGCCGCTGTTCGGGAGGGATCGCATCCTCAGCTTGCCCGAGATGATCCGTCTCTGGTGGTAAAAGAAAATCCTATGGGCGGTCGTCGTAGTGTTCCTCAGGCATACATTAGCGAAATATTTCTCGTAGTCGAAGCATTCAAACGGTCCAATGGCAATAAGCTTTGGGAATATCGCGTCATGGCTACTGGTCCTTTTCCTGAACTACACGAAAAACACAACCTGGCCACGCCAACACCGGTCACCGATGGTGAACACCTCTATGCCTGGTTTGGAAATGGGCTCATCGTCTGCCTGGATATGAAAGGCAACTTGGTGTGGTCGCGTCATTTAGGTCAGGAGTATTCTCCGTTTCAGATTCAGTGGGGCCACGCCAGCTCGCCCGTCCTTTACAACGACCTGATTATTCTCCTGTGTGATCATAGTCTGGCTTCATATCTTCTCGCGCTCGACAAGAGGACCGGTAAAGAGCAATGGAAGCAGGACCGTGGTAAAGACCGGGTTTCATTCAGCACTCCGCTGGTTGTGTCCCGTCCGGCAGGCGACGAACTTATTATCAACTCCAGCGAACGCATTGACGCCTACAATCCCGTGAACGGCGAGTTGTTATGGTATGTTGGCAGCCCGCGCCAATCGCCAATTCCTTCACCCGTGTTCCACGATAGTGTGATTTATATGAGCCGCGGATATCGCAATAGCGACTTTTTGGCCATCCGGTCAGGGGGGCGTGGCGAAGTTACGGAAAGTCACACTTTGTGGCGTACGCCAACCGGGGCATCATACGTACCATCCATCCTTTATTACGACGGGCTGCTTTACATGACCAGTGACGCCGGAATACTGACTTGTGCTGATGCCGGTACAGGTGAACAGGTGTGGCGCCAACGGCTGCGCGGTGTCTTTTTTGCCTCTCCGGTAGGGGCAGACGGGAAAGTCTATTTTGTCAGTGAAACTGGTGAAACAATCGTGGTCCGCGCGGGACGGGAGCCACACATTCTGGCTCGAAACAATCTCGGGGAACGGTTGATTGCATCCCCTGCAATATCCAGAGGACATATCTTTCTGCGTAGCGATGAGAATCTGTTCTGCATCGGCAAATCAAAAGTTCGAACTCGACAAACAAGGGACAAATAATATGACATGGGTCTGATGATCCTGATGAGATCGGACAGTTATATTAAAGATCTTTACAACCATTTGATGGTGCTTGTGTGATTTCAGGATTTTATTGCTGCGGTAAGACGCATTTTTTGGCGTCATGGTACAAATATAATAGAGCATTACGAGTGTCGCGCCGTGCCCCGCAGAAGCGAAGCGATAAAACCCCGCCCGGGCGGGACAAAAAGTGTGTATTTTGATTTAATAAACTAATTATTTGTCAATTTAAAACGGACCAGTCTTAATGGGACTCCCTTTGTATTCTTCAAAAGTTGGAGTCCATAAATATACCCATTATAAAAAACCATTTTTGATGGATTGATCTCTAAGTTATAATCGTCACAAATAAAGCTACTTTGACATACAAATTTACCGCCATTTTCATATACCCATACATTAAACTTATTAGCATTCTCTTCTTTCGGATACTCGAAGAATAATAAATCTCCCTCAGAATCTTTTATTATAGTTGAAAAAGCAGGCATGGGGATTGGTTCTGATATCTTATTCAGATCGATTTCCATTTCCCTGATCATATAATCCAAAGCTGCTTCTTGTTCTTCTGTCGGACCCCATAATTTCTCTGATTTTGAGTTTTTATATTTTTCAATTGCTTTTTGTTGAATTTGCTTTTGTTCTTCAACGGAAATATAGTTTCTGGGCCATCCAATCTTGTCTTTTGAGATAAGTTTACCTTCCAGATCATACGTTAGTATTTCTCCGGTTGGCGGTACCGCAACAATTAGTTTGTTTCCTACATTCGAAATCATAGGCGGTGAACTCATCCCGGTACTTTTTGAGAATGGCATTGTTGTGCACCCGATCATACCCCCCTTCTTAAATTCATATGTATAATTGAAGAGTTTTCTTTCTTTTGTTATTTCTGGTCTGTCTGTAAAGTATTCCCATATTACCTTTTCGATATTTGTTTCATAGTCGACAATTGAGACAAACTCCCGAATTCTGTCACTCCAAAGCACCCACCCGACAACAGCGATTTTATTATTGGGAAGAGGAATCATTTGCCGGGTCATATAGTCTAATTTTAATGTCTTTTTAAAATTTCCATCAAGATCAAAACAGATCATATTACCCATGTTGTCTAATCCTGTAAAAAAGGTATTGTTATTTATTATCCCTTCAATCGCGTTTGTTTTTTTGTACTGAACTCCTTTGGTGTTCATGATGCCAAATTCTTTTTCAAACTTGCCCGCAGGAGAAAATTTTGAGTAATAATTTCTATATCTGTGATTGACTACTACTGAACCATCCGGCATGATTATTAAAGATTTTCTATTTCCCATTGGTGAATTGTACAGTGTATCATAATAAGTCTTAAAGACATTGTCCCAATTGTTTCCCTGACCAAATTCGGAATCCGGTATCAGCTTTACAGTACCCTTTTTATATATATCAATTAATTTCTGAGCAGAACCCGATAAAGCTATTGCTATAAGAAATGCGATAATGACTGACTTTTTCATCGTATATGATTTTTAATTATGTTAAATATCCATGAACGCGTTGATAATACTATTTTAAATAATATTCAGAAATGTTGCCCTTTGCATCAATCATATTAATAACTAACGGGAAATCTGATATTGGACGGTTTGCATCAACATCTATAACAGATCCAATCTCAAATCTAATTTCATCATTGGGTCTATATTCCTTTTTCTGAGTAATGGTTAATATGAAAAACAGTATACATGCCGCAGCAAGAATATAATAGAGCTTTTTAGCAGGAAGAATGGGCCTTTTGGTATTTTTTGATTGTAATTCGAACTTTGGGATTTCAATCGCTTCTTGTGTCAATTGATTAATTGCTTTTTTTATTGTGGCTGCAAAGCTCCTTTGATTTTCGACTCCTGTTAAACATTTTTTACAAGTAGCAATATGTCTTTCAACAATGGCAGCATCTTCCGGAGTACACTCTCCATCAATATATTTTTGAATTATATCATCCTTAATACAGGTCATATCGTTGTTTTTTTAGTTCATTTTTTATTTTTTTTAATGTACGTGATAACATTTTACCTATTGATGAAAAATTAATGCCGGTTACTTCTGCAATCTCTTTATAAGACAGGCCTTCGCTATAGAAATTAATCAGAATTTTTTCTTGTGGTTTTAATTTTGATAAAGCCAGTGAGATTGCATTTTTAGTTTCCTGATTTTCTGCTATTACTGGCTCACATTTAAAGTCCGATACCGATTCAATATCCTGGAAGTGTTTTTTAGTTCTTTTATTATCTATGCATTTATTAATAGTTGCCCGGTATAACCAGCTTTTAGGATAACTAATTGTATTCCCATTGTTTGTTTTATTGAAGAAATCAATGAAAATTTCCTGAATTATATCAGAAGCATCCTCTTTATCGCCAACCATTCTCGTTGCAACACGAAACATGGTTTTATAGTTTTCAGTGTATATTTCTTCGAATGTGTTCAAAATATACTTTTATTACTTAGGCGCATAACCATACTATTTTGTGACGAGAGGATGATACTTTTTTTCATTTTAAGAATATGCTGTAGGCACAGGTATTTGTCTCGAGTAGCGCTATGGGTGAGTCCCGTTAGAAAGCTGTATTGTTAATATTATAACAGAAGGATATAATGATGGCGGGCAGGCAAATTGTCTGTCGAGCGAGGGGGCAGGTGTATCCCGATAGCTATCGGAAGCAAAAAGTGTGACAACCTGTCCCGGGACTTCGGGAAACAACTTACCAATATTGTCCGTGTTATAAGCCGTTGTTTATTTATCTTGCCAGGATGTCTAAAATAACTATAAATATTTCAGTCTAAGTTAAGTGGTTTCTTTTTTTTGCTGTCAAAGAATAATAGAATAGTTAGTATTATCAGTGAAACACTCATTAGAATGGGAATAAAATACATTTTTTCTGCAGGCAGTATTAGTCCAAGAGTCATAGCACCTATAGAAATAATGCCAGCAAACACACCATATAAAGTAGTCTTATAGAACCATGCAAAGGGAAAGAAGTGTCCCCCAGTAATTATCGCATAAACCATGACGAAATAGTCAGGGAACTTAATAAGAGAAAAAACTAAAAAGGGAAAGTAAAACAGCTGTGAAAAGTTCAGCCAAAGTCCTAATGGTTGTAATGGATTGTCTTTATCTGTCCAGGCAGTTTTAAAGATTTTGGAAAATAATAATGCCAAAGGCATCAATAATGCACCAATTATAAAGGTAAATACTGACTTATCATATGATTTAAAGTCAAGTGTCCATACCCAAGCAATTACTAACCAAACTATACCTGCGGCTAAAGTAAAATCAAGTCCATTTTTTGATTTAACAGAAAGTTTTACCCTCAATTTATCTAAAGAATCATTTGTCATATATACAGTATTTTAAAACGAATATTATAATATTCCTGCATCAAAATTATTCCTTTTTAGCGATTAATCTATTCCAGGAATTGAATCCTGGTTTCTTCTGTATCCGGTGGATAATGGCTTATAACGGCCGGGCAATATGGAGGTCCGGGCGTTAATAAATTGCCTGTCTGGCAATTTTGGGATTGTGTATTGGCCTGTGCGAATTGCAAATGTGCTTACCCCTATAGCTTGATTGGTTAGTTATAAAAACAGATTTAATTAAACTCAACAGGTTTAAAGAATTGTCTTCCTAATCCATATGGAATTAACTCATCATGTTGTAATCTTCCAATGATTATTGCAGGATGTGTATTAAATTTTTTTGCAAAAGATTTTATATCAGCTTCAGTTAATGGTGCAGAATCAATAATTTCTTGTTCCTCTTCTTCTGTAAGGGTCCATTTTATGGCAAAATTATCTGCCTCTTCTTCCTTATTTTTATCAAAATCTGAATAATCAATTTTTTCTAAGAAAATGTCTTTCTTCCCATGTAAGATAATGTGCCCGGCTTCGTGAAAGAATGTAAACCAAAAACTATCATTTCGTTTGTATCTGCCTGATAACTGGATAAGCGGAGTATCGTTAAGCCATCTGGTTGATCCAACTATTGGGGCTTTTGGTAAACATGGAGTATAAACAACCTTTACGCCTGCGGACAAACAGATTGACTGCAATTTATTAGAAAAATCAGCAGGGTGTTTTGCCATTACTGATTTGATATCAGGCAGAGCATCTTTGAAGTTTTTTTCATTATAATCTTTTGCAGATAATTCAGCAGCTTGCAGGTCTCCTTTGCGTAACCAGGCTGAAATTGCGTAAGGTTCTTTTGTATGGGCAAGTGAAATTCTGAATGCAACTTTAAGTTGTTGTTTTAAATAATAATCTTCCCAGGCCACATGGTTGCTTATGCTGAAGAAAGCCAGTAAATCAGCAGTCCTGCTTTCAATAGATGTATTTTGAGGTAACCAGCCTTTTTTAATCATATCTGTAATTGGAAATAGTCTTGCCCATCCAGTGGATGCTAAAAGTACTATTTTTCGTTCTTGACGGGCAACAAACTCATCATAGCTACGCTGTATATTTAGCCAAAAGTGAGCCGGTATCTTAAGCACATGTTCAAATTGAACTGCCATTTCTGCAGTAATGGAACTTTTACCCTTGATAATTGCAATAATTGTTTTTTCAGGTTTTCCAGTTCGAACAGCGAATTCTTTTGGCCCCATGCCCAGTTCATCCAATTTTTCCGAAAGAGTTTCTCCCGGATGAAAAGCTACCTGTGGAATATACTGATTAATATTTGCCATAATTGCTCTATCTAAGTCAATGATAATCTGTTATTTCAATTATTTCTACTCCTTTTATTTCAAGCCAGATATATTTACCAGCTTTATCAGTTGGTATTGGTTTTCCTGAGGTTCAAAAACAAGTCTGTATGGTTGATCGAGATCACATGACCATTGACCTTTTCGGTCCTCTTTAAGTTCATGGTAATGACCCGGTAAATTTCTAACATCCTCAAGTGTTTGAGCGTTATGTAAATCAAGTAAGCGTTTATTATATAATTTGGCTCTTACCTGGCCAAACTCTTTTTGACACTTCCTGTAATCATTTGCCAGTTTTTCTAGTCTTCTATCTCCAAAAGATATTTTCACCGCAAAAGTAATTAATATATTTTAATTAACAGCAAATGTAAGTTAAATTATTATTATATTTTTAATTTTAGAAGAAACAATAAATGATGTCGGGCCTAAAGATTATACTCTAATTTTAATCGGACCTACTTCGGGAATGCCGACAATTGTATTTGTATTAAGAAGTTTGACAGCTTTTTACATTTGCCAGTGAGTTAGCTGCAGGGCAAATTTTGGAGTTGTCATGATGTAATAAAGTTTTCTACTTTAGCCGCCTGTCTCGCTGGGTGGCAGGTAAGGGCTGGAAGGCTCTTTACGCAAAAGGCATAACTAACTTATTAAACGAATTCTTTTATTTGCGTAATGTGCCTGACAGCGCAGGGACGGTTTGGTTTATGTGACAGGATATTCTTGTGTTATGTCTTAGAATACCAAGGGATGGCCCTAAATAAGTAATCATAGCAGTAAATATTTTCTCATTCAAGAGGTTTATTTAATCTGTAAATTACAAAGAAATGTCGAAGCCGAACTTATAATCTATGATCTCCCTTTTATGTTTGTTAAAAATCCAACCTTTTTCTTTATGGCTTATATCAATAATCTCACTTGTTGATGTATTTCTGAATCTTTTAGCAACTTCCTCCAGAACACTTAATTCAGAGGCAGAAAACAAAGAAGCATTGAACTCATGTTTTGGGTTTGGTTTAAACTTATCTCCAATACCGCCATCATGAAATAGAGTTGATATTATTTCAAATTCGTCGTTGCGGGCAAGGTAGTCGTAAATACTATCATAGTTTTCAGGAACAGGACCCATGAGTATCGCTCTATATTTCATTCCACTCATAGAGAATCCGGATTTTTCATACATAACAAAGTCTGCATAGAAAAGTAGCTTATTTAACTTTGTTTTATAAGGTTTAAGCTTTTCTGCAAAAAATATTATCATCTCCGTAAACTTACCTAGGTCAGGCAATCTAAAACCAGTGAAATTATCAGCAACTGAAGCACCTACTAAATATTCTTTCAACTGGCCATCAAATCTTCGTTCTTTTTGCTCTTTGATAATTAATTCTAATCTGATTAAAATCTTTTCGAGAGATTTACCTCCAAATGCAGTGCTAAAAAGTAATAATTTTTTGAATTCTCTGGCATCCTTAATTAATTGAATAAGGCGCGAATTCGATAAGTTTGGAACCTCACCATTTTCATAGTTTCTGTAACTGTTAGACCCGAAGCCTAGTACTTCAGACATTTTTGCTGCAGATAATCCGTAGAATTTCCTCAATTGTTGTATTTCACTGGGGAAAGGAATTTTATATTTAGATCTATACTGGTTATATAACTGGTTAAGATTTAAATCATCAAGTTCAGTAGTTGTGAATGATTCATTATTTTCTGTACATTTGAAATAATGGTATACAACAATAAATTCTTCCTTACGAAAGGAAAATGGTCTCTCTTCTTTACACAAAATCATCTCTTTACCTGTGTAGGGGCTTTTCATATTACCGGGTTTTTAATGGGAAATTCATTTTAAATTTTGCTTTATGAAAGGATATACAAATGACAGGCTGATTAGAAGAACCCATTGTGATTTTAATATATACTTCCTGCTTTTTAATATCCTTACCAAATACCCACATATTGCTTCCGCTATGTAGCTTTTCTTCTATTGGTCCCTCGGAATAATCTGTTGCTTTAAGTTTTTCAAGGATTATTTTCCTGTCTATTGGTCTTATGTCAAGATCTGCAAGCGCCTGAATGTTAGAATCCCGATCCGCACGGAACAGGACATCCCATATTTGCATTTTCCCTTTAAACTCATTTAAGAAGTTTTCAACCTCTTGTTTTGTAGCCATTAGCTTAACTAATTCAAAAATAAAACAATTTTTCGATTTACCAACAATAAAGTTGTAATTATCATACTATTTTATAGTAAAATGCACTATAAAGTGAAATATTG